>CBDDLR010000001.1:0-2891044 GCA_965230765.1 Sunxiuqinia sp. | reverse complement strand
ATACGATACATTAAAAATACAGCTTTAACTGGGCATCGAGCCAAAACGTGCCACAACAAAACGCTAAAAGCAATTTGGTACCTGTCCTCTAACTCCCAGAATATAAAAAGGGAGTGCGCTAAATGGGTAAACCCATTGCTAACCTTTCATATATCCCGGTTAGGGGTGGTTGGACCCAGGATATATGAAATCCCTTTTTATATTCCTTCGTTCTCATACAGGAACTGCGTTTAGCTCAGCATTATGCGCTAATTGAATTAGGATGAGACTTACAATCCAAATATTGACGTTATTGATTTTTACATCAAATTGTTTTGCTGTAAAAAAGGACTTAAAATCTGATGAAACAATCATCAAAATCTTTAATAAGAGAGAGATTAAAGACTTGGATAGATTAGTTAATTTCTTCGAAACTCAAATATGTTCAGGACAAAAAACAAACAAAATAAACATACAAGAGTGTTACGAAAGGTTCTTTAAAAAAATGAATCAAAGCGAAAAGGCAGGAGAAATAATTTTAAATATCTCATTTGCCGAACAGAAAATAGTGTATGACCAAATATCAAAAAAAACATTTGATGAAATCTGGGAACAAGGATGGAAGATTCGAAATAATAACGATGTGAGATTAAAATTTTATGGTTTAAAAACTAAAGGTAAATATGTGGAATTTCTCAAAGAGTTCGGACTTGTAAATTCATTTGTACATGAATACCATAGCTCACTTCAAATTGCTGGGGATATTTCTCCTTCAATGTTTGCTGGAACAATAAAGAGATTCAAAGAATTTGATATTTCAGATCCCAAAATAAGATTATTGATCGCAGTACATTACTTGACAATTAATGACAACTATAAACGAAAAGAAAAATATTAAAATCAGCGCATAACAAATTGTAAATTGCATTGCGGGTGTAGTGCAGCGTTGTTCGCCGGATTCTCGCATCGCAGTCAGGTCCTACCGGACGCTGACGCTCACCGAAATCCGCAACGACAACTTACAAGTGACCGTTATGGTTTATTTCTAAGAAACTGATTATTTAGAACGATTCTCTAAATTGGACACTTCCGATTCTTCTTTGAAATAATTATTTTTAAAACCAAGTGTTCAAATTGACACCCCAACCCACCAGAGTTTGATTGAGAGGGATTCGCAGTGGAAAGGTTACCTGACAAGTTGGTACGTGTCCGTGTTTTCTGACTGGAATGTTACAAGTTGAAAAAGCCTTGTAGTTTGACAAGTCCGCTTGTTTCCCAGGTCTGACAAGAACGCAAAAACTTGACACTGCATTATAAACACCCTTCGCACCCCAATCTTTTTTGACGGGAGTGAAGGAACGAAGTTTGAAACAAAGTGTAGTTTAAGCAGCTTTTTGAATAGTATTAAAAACCAGAAAGCTGCCCACCGTTTGAAAGGTACGTTCCCATTTAATCGGTACTTGAAAAAGATGATAACAAAAAAACAAACCATAACAAATTGTAATATGGCAGGCGGGGCATTTAGCGGTTTGACAAGTCAAACCTTTCGCCCACTTTCCTGCGGGTCTGACTGGATTTCTGCACGAAATCCCGCCCGACCACATACAAGTGACCGTTAAGGCACATTAAAAAAAAACTATACAAATGAACAAATCAATTCTTTTTTTAATCATTCTGGCAATTGCTTTAGGTTGCAAACCACAACCTGACACATTCGAATTCACAATTAGTGGTAAAATAGTAGGACAAGAATCAGGGCAATTGTTTTTTACAGAGAGCAATAGAGCCGGCGACGAAATAAGCATTCCATTTGAAAACCATAAATTCGAATATAAAGGGACATCTTCTCATATGTACCTTTCGCTTGTTTTGCTCGACCGCAATTTTCAAAAAGGAGTTCTACCAATAGTTATAGAACCAGGAGAAATTATTCTGGAATTGGATGTTGATTCGATTGCTCAAAAATCAAAAGTCCTAAAAGGCACTTATAATATTGCAAATCAAAAAGCTCAGCAAGAATTTACGACTCTTTTCTCAGGGGCAGATTTTAAATCACAAGAAACTAAAGAAAAGATAATTGACTGGCTAAAAGTTAACAACGAAAATTACATGACAATTAACTTGTTGAGCAGTTGGGAAAGCTTTGAAGATTTCTTGCCTTTGGATGTGCTTGGAGAGTTAATGAAAGGCATCAAGGACAAAAAATTAAAAAAATCAAGAGAATACATTCAACTTTATTCAATATGGCTTTCTAAAAAAGATAGTTTAAACAATGTTGGAAAAAAAGCAACAAACTTTAGATTACCAAACATTGATAAAGAGATGATTAGTTTTAATTCCGTTGCAAAAAATAAATTGACCTTTGTTGAAAGGTCAGGTAGCTGGTGCGGTAACAGCACAAGAATATCAAGAGAATTAAAGCCTATTTATGAAAAATATAATGAAAACGGATTTGAGATAATTACAATTGTTCCAGAATTGAAACTTGACAGGTGGGAAAAATGGATAAACAAAGAAAATTTTCCATGGATTAACCTTATCGAATTAGAAGATGACGTTGCTAAATGCGGTAAAAGGTTTTCTAGTATGTTGTTTAAAGGCTTGATAAACCCCAACTATCTTGTTGACCAAAATGGTGAAATAATTGCAACAAACTTATCTTCAGATGCATTAAATGAGATTATGATGCAAAAGTTTGAACCTGAGGAATATCAAAAGTATATTGACAATAAATGGAATTTGCCCGAGGAAACTTACATTCTCGATAAGAAGGAAGCTGTTAATTCGTTTGATGAATTGGTTCAAAAACTATCAGGTAAACCATTTTTAATTGATTGTTGGGCAACATGGTGCAGCCCTTGTTTAGAAGAATTCAAGCATAATAAAGAACTAAAGACTTTTCTAAAATCAAAAAACATGGAGATTGTTTATTTCAATTTCGACCAGTCAATAGACGAATCTAAATGGCTTAATACAATAAAAAAACATGAACTGAAAGGTTATCATCTTAGATTAAATAACTCATTCAGTAGTGACTTGGCAAAAATTGGATTCAGTGGTAGCCTGCCAGCTTATATGATAGTTGATTCTAATGGAGAAGTTGTTGAAAAGAATGCGTTCAGACCAAGTCAAAAAGAAAAACTATATAATCAGATTGAAAATGGAATTAAAAAAAACGTGCCTTAACAAATTGTAAATTGCATTGCGGGGTTCGTGGTGTGTCGTTCGTCGGATTCTCGCATGAACGTCATGTCCTGTCGGACACTTACGCTCACCGAAATCCGCAACGACAACTTACAAGTGACCGTTATGCCCAATGTTAAAACTGCGTACCAATAAACACGATATTAAATGAAAATTGACATTCATGTTCACACAAAAAAAACCAAATCAGGTGACTCAGAGTTAAGAAACATTGACGTCGAAAAATTTGGTGATATTATTCGGTCTACTGATGTAAAAATATTAGCCATTACCAACCATAATCATTTTGACCTTGCTCAATATCAACAATTCAAGGAGGAAGTCGATGGAGCGTGTCAAGTATGGGCTGGAATCGAATTGGATATAGTTGAAAATGGAAAAAGAGCCCATCTTATAGTAATTGTTAATCCTTCCAATTCAAACGAGTTTAATAATCGTGTACAAAAATTATTAGAAGGAAAGACAGCAGACAATTTCACTATTTCCTTAAGAGAAACAGTCGATAACTTTGACTCTTTAGATGCAATCTATATTCCTCATTATTTTGTCAAAAAACCTAGCTTAGGGAATGACGAAGTTGAAATATTATTGAGTTTGGTTTCAAATAAAAAAAGAGTTTTAAAAGAAGCTACAAACTCAATCTCAGCTGGAATTTATATAAGTCATGGTCATGACTCAATTTATGGTTCTGACGTACATAATTGGAATGATTACATTAATATTTATAAGGATTTGCCTGACCTAAGATTACCAGTAGAAAGCTTTGAACAATTCTGTCTCCTCTTAGAAAAGGATGATACCACAATTCAAACCTTGTTAGACAAGAAAACAAAAGAGAATATAGAACTAACACCATTTACAGTGGCGGAACAGATAAAACTTGATATTTACAATGATATTAATATAATTTTTGGTTCTAAAGGAACAGGTAAAACTGAAATTCTTAAAGCATTATCCAAACATTACAACGACAAAGGATACAAAACTAGCGTATATGAGTCCAACTCAAAACACTTGAACGATGTCTATAACCTGAAAGGTTCAGAATTCACAGTAAACCTCAATGATTTTGAAATTGATGATTGTACAGCTGAGTTTAAGCTGATTAAAGGAGCGACGGAGCAAGAGATAACAAGTCTTACAAAATATCTACTTCACTACTCAAATCAAGAAACAAACAAAATATCAAGAAAAATAAAAGTTAAAGATTTCACTAGTCTTGATGATTCTCAATCAACAAGAAAATTTGAAGAAATAAAAGAAATCTTAATTGATTTTAGAAAGTTTAACAATGACATTGGGGCGAATGAAAATATTGAAGAAATAATTGGCTTGGATTTATTAAATGAACTACTTGACATCCTAGAAAGAATACTAAGCAGGCTAAAAACTGAATCTGAGAAAAGATTACTGGATGCTAAAAGCATAATGATGTTTAATTCACTGATTAGAGTTTTTGTTTCCGAAATATCCAAGAAAACAGGGCAACCAGAAAAGCCAGTAGAAACTGGATTCTTTAAATATGCAAGTAACAGAATTAAGATAGAAAGAACAGTTAATAAAATTCTAAATAATATTAGAAAAGGATTAACACCTCAACTGGATTATGTGGGAAACTTAGGTGATAAAGGAGATTTATATTGCCAAACAAATATACTAATCCAAGACGGCAGTGTAATAAATCGAAATTTCTCACCAATTGAAAGGGTAAACAAAACACCTCAAAAGGAGGTAGCAAGACATTTTGATTTAATTTCTAGACATATTTATTCAAATGAATTATTTGTAAAAATAGCTGATTTAATTGCCGTTGAAAGCTCGGAAACTATTGAGAGCATAAATGATTTACTCTTATTTAATCGGCATTTTGTTGTAAATGGACAAAATTACCAACCATCAAATGGAGAATCTTCAATGATTCTTCTACATAATGAGCTTAAAAAGAATAAGGACATCTATCTAATAGACGAACCTGAGAAAAGCCTTGGAAACGATTATATAAATGATGTTATAGTTCCATTATTAAAACAAAGAGCCCAACAAGGCAAGAAAGTGGTAATCGCAACTCATGATGCAAATATTGCAGTAAGAACATTACCTTATAGTTCTATCTATAGGCAACACGATTTAAACAATTACTACACTTTCACTGGCAATCCTTTTACAAATAACCTGATTTGTAATACAAGAGAAAAAGCAGATTTAGACTGGAAAAATATAAGTATGAAAACATTAGAAGGCGGTAGAGATGCCTTCGGAGAAAGAAGAAAAATATATGGAAATGTTTAAAGCTTCAATTATTAGAGGTGACCAAAACACAATATTGGCACTACATGTAGGTGATAATAGACATGATATTATTCTTACAGAGGATAATCCAAATAATGTAAAAACAGTTTTCAACAGATTATTGCAACAGTTGAAAAATGGAGTGTTTAATTTCGAATTAGAAGACTCAACGGAGGACTTATATTTTCACATTAGCAAGGAATATATTACTCAATTAAATTCGGAATTATCAAATGTATACAACGAGTTAAAAGACTATGAGTTATTAAATGAGTAGTACGCATAAAATATTCTTGGGGATTTTTCTGGTGGCATATGGTCTTTATTCCATCTATGGAGGATTTAGAGGAAAATCTTTGAGAGGAGTAATGGCTCCAGGAGATACATATTTAAGTAGAAAAATTTTAGGAGAAAAAGGAAGTAATATTTTCTGGAATTTATTTTGGGGAACTGCCGAGTTGATTTTTGGAATCTTATTTCTTCTTGGGAAGTTCGATTAATGAAATGAATAAAACACAGGGCATAACAAAGTACATATTTCAGAGCGGGGTTGGTGCGGTATTGTAACTGCGGCTCTCGCATCATCGTTCCGTCCTCGCGGACAGGAACGAAGCTCCGAAATCCGCTCCGCAACATGTACCAACCGTTAGCTGGCATTAAAAAACAACGACACAACCAATTGACAAATAGAAATATATTATTATGAAAATAAACAAAATAACTGTCGAAAACCTATTTGGTGTATTTAAGCATGAAGTATCGATAAATAATGAAGTAGGTATTACAATTGTAATTGGTGAGAACGGATTAGGAAAGACTGTATTGCTTGAGATGATAGAGGCTTTCTTTAAAGGCAATTATTTATATTTCAACAATGTTGAGTTTGATGAAATGATTTATGACTTTGATGATGGGACTAAATGGATTTTAAATAAAGAAGTGCATAAAGGTGAACTTCCTGCATTAAACCTAACTCAAAAGAATAAAAATGGTTCTGAATATAAGCCTATTAAATTAGTTGAATACGATAAAGAACAGCTAGATATGATGGCTCATAGAATTGCTCGCTCAAATCCAGATTTAAGACGTATTGGGCCTCGATTATGGGAAGACAGAAGGACTAGAGAGCGATTTCGCACAGAGGAAATACCTTATAGATATGAGATGTCGTATCAAAGAGATTTATTCTTCAATGACAATGAGAAGCCTAAATGGTTTCTAGAGAAAAATAGTCTTATCAAGGTTAGCTTAATTGAAACGCAAAGGTTAATCTCTATAGAAAGAAGAGAAAGGGATGACCAAGTACATGAAAAGACAGTGGAAAAATACTCCGCAGAAATAAGTAGAACAATTAGAAGCTATTTGACAGAATCAACAGAGTTGTCATCAAAACTTGATAGGACATATCCTAATAGATTGATTAATCGACTAAAAGAATCATCGAACCTAACAAAAGAAGACTTAAATAATGAATTGAAAGCACTTGAAGCTAAAAGGGAAATGCTTGATGCAGTTGGACTTATTGAAATTGAAAAAGATTCAAGCATTCTCGAAATTGATAATCCTCAAGATGTTGTTATAGATGTGCTTAAACTATACGTAGAGGATAGCTTTGAAAAAATTAAAATCTTTGATAACCTTTCACGGAAAATTGGGATTTTGCTTGAAATTATTAATAAACGATTCAAGCATAAAAGACTTTATATTGATAAGGAAGAAGGATTTTTATTGAAGTCTACAATAATTAAGGATTCAGAAGGAAAGTATCAAGATATTCCAGTAACAAAACTTTCTTCAGGGGAACAAAATGAATTGGTTCTATTCTATTTATTATTATTTAAAACTGAACCCAACTCATTAATTCTCATTGATGAACCCGAAGTTTCATTACATATTTCATGGCAAAATTCATTTATAAATGACTTGAAAGAGATTACCAAATTAAATAATCTCGATGTTTTGATTGCCACTCATTCGCCTGACATTATATCAGACAACTGGGATTTAAAAACTGATTTAAAAGGGTTAGAGTAATGGAACAATATATCACACCTGAAAGAACTGCAAATGCATAATGCAGGATTCAAGTTTTAATGGGTACTATTTATTAGTTGAAGGCAAAAAAGATGTGAAATTATATCGGAAATTTCTTAATAACAAAGAAGTACAAATTAAGCCTGCATTTGGAAATGAAAAAGTTAAGAAAGTATTAGAAATCTTAGATGAAAGAGGGTTTTCAAAACGCTTTGGGATAATCGATTCAGATTTCAAGAAATTATTGAATATTAACGAAACTCTTGATGGCTTATTCATTACAGATGAACATGATATTGAAGTAATGATTATTAAAACAAAAGCTCTTGAAGATGTTTTAAACGTTTTTTGCTCGAAAACGAAAATTAATGACTTTGAAAAGAAATCAGGAAAGAGTATTAGAGAAACAGTTTTAGCGTTAGGTAAAGAAGTTGGTTATTTAAAGCTTGCTAATAAAGTATACAATCTTGGTCTTGTTTTTAAACCTGAAAAACCGGAAGGAAAACAAATTAAGTATGGTAATTTTGTTTGTGATTCTACATTTAATTTTCTTGGGAAAGATAAACTAATTGAGACAGCTGTTAATTATTCTAGAAACAGAGCCCAAAATGGACTTGACATAGGAGCCATTAATGAGAAATTTGATGAAATAAGTAATCAAGATTTAGACCTATATCACTAGTGAATGGGCATGACATTTCTAATTTTCTTTATATTCTAATGAAGAAAATCCTTAAAAGTAAAAATAAAATGCTTGCTGATTTTAGCAATCTGCCACTACTCATACATTTTACCGTTAGGCAAAATAGAGAAAGAACCAGCATACTAAATACAAACCAACATATTATGAAAAAAATTATTACTTCAATTTTTATTCTTTCAAGTCTGATAACATTTGGACAAAATCCAGTTTTAGATGATTTGTGGAAACTTTACCAATCTCGAGATTATGAAAAAGTGATTAAAGAAGCAAAACCACATCTTGATACTGATTCATTAAAAGTAGATTTGAATTTGTTGTTAGGTCGCACCTATGCTGACAAAGGAGATTTTAAATCGGCAATTCCATATCTCGATTTTACTGCAAACAATGACCAGAATAATTCATGGAGAAAAGCATGGGCTCTTGGATATTTGGGCACTTGTCATTTCATACTCCAGGATTATGAAAACTCAAGAATATCGACAAAAGAATGTTTTGATTTAAATGCCACTAAAAATGCAACCCGATACGCATACAAAAGAATTTTAATGTTTGGTTTCGATGATTTTTACAAAGATTGGAAAATTGTAGAATCAGATAATTTCAGATTTCATTTTCAAAACATGAGCGATTCGGATATTGAAAGATATATTTCATCTAGAGAAAAAGCTTTTAAAAATATTAATGAGTTTTTTGCAAGTGAATTACCCAAGAAAATTGACTTTTTCGTTTGGGATTCCAGAGAAGATGCGAAAAGAATTTTAAGGGCGAATTTAGGATTTGCAAGACCAAATATGTGTATTGTTCACTCGCATTTTCAACAGACTGTTGGACATGAAATGACACATGTGATTTCAAACTACTCGACTAAGATGGTTATGAAAACTGGTTTAATTAATGAAGGCACAGCCGTTTGTTTTGACCAGACAAATCAGGACAAAGAACAAATTGTAAAAGATTGGTTAAAAACAAATGACAAAGAAATTACGATTAATGAGCTTTGGACAAATTTTAGAGATTATCCTGACGCATTAACTTACCCACTTTCAGGATTATTTATAAAAGAGTTGATTGATAATTTTGGACGAGAAAAGTTTATAGATTTTTTTGGCAATCAGACTTATGATAATGCGAAATTAATATTTGGTGAAAAACTGGATAAAGTTATTGAAGATTTTGAAAATAAGATAAATACATAAACTACTTTGCCTAACATTTTGTATAAGTAATGGCAGGTAAAGTGCTAAATATCAAGGCTTATAGCCCGCTCAAACTACCTAGCGGTTTGACAGGAAAGTGCCACGCAATCTGCCACTACTCATACAATTTACCGTTATGGTTAAGCATTTCAGTTTATTAAAAAAAGCGTTCTTTAAAAGCTTGGTTTTTGTAAATGGCACTTGTGAAAGTGGAACATAGTTTCAGGTAATACATCTACCTGACTAGTGGTCATTGGAAAGCAATTTTCATAAAATCACGCCCAAAAGCATCTACAGCCTGTCACCTTGTTTGCGGTTAATCAACTCCTGCGCCATGTTTGCCCCTACCTGAACGGGTAACCTGGGACAGGTATTGTTGCTTAAAGATATGTAAATTAAGGAAAGGCAAACAACACCAAACAGGGACAGCGGTAAGCAACAACTGGTTTTGCAAACTTGGCACATCACTTGGGAGGGGCAAACAAACTGCCAGGCTGGTTTTGTTACAATGACTGAGCACGCCCGTATTGCCCTGCCTAACCATAACATCGTTTATATTTCAGCGGGGTGTTTGGTGCTATTTGATTTTAACAATACAATACATAATTTTAAAAAATATATGAAACTTTAGTGCAAATAAAACCCCGCCGCAACATATCCGCGGCCGTTAACCACAAATTTAAAATTGACGCCAAATGAAAAATTTATTTCTGATTTCAACCATGATTATTGCACTCAGTTGCACTACTCAAAGACAAAACGACTTATCAAATGACCTAACAATCAAAGAGTCGTTTAATACAACTGAAATTAATGACTTAACAAAAATCCAAAGTTTCTTTGACAAAAGTATTGGTTTGACGGAGAGTGATAAACAAGATAATTTGGAAAAAGTGTACACAGACTTTTTTCTGCAAAACTCCGACATTGAAAAAATGTCAGACTTTAAACTATCGATTAATTTCAACGACCAAAAGGGAATGTATAATCAACTCGACAAAAAGACATTTGATAATATTTGGACAATTAGCTGGTTGACTAAACCTGACTCGAATGACTCATTGAAATACATTCAATTAAATCGGCAAGGCAAATACGTGGAGTTTTTAAAGTCATTAGGGCAACAAGACAGTGTAATTAACAATTATTACAACTCTCTCGAAATCGCAGGAGATATTTCACCTACAATGGTAGGAGACTTAATTAAGAATTATAAAAATTATAACATCAAAGACCCAAAAGTCAGGCTAATAATTGCAATTCATTACTTGACACAAAACGACAAATTTGAAAGAAAAGAAAAATATTAAAAATCAGTGGTTAACAAATTGTATATGGCAGGCGGGGCTTTTATCGGTTTGACAAGTCAAACCTTCCGGCTACTCTCCTACCGGTCTGACTGGATTTCTGCACGAAATCCCGCCCGACCACATACAAGTGACCGTTGCCAACAATTAGACAGATAGGTTATAATTAAATCTAAACGAAACTAAAACCATAAAAATATGCCAACAACAAATGTAACGAAGTTTGAAATTTCAAAAAGACCTGGACCTCTAGGTTTAATGGTAGAGACAACATCTTTTAATATTTACTCACATGGTGATAAATGGAAAGCAGAGGAAAATGTAACTTATATGGATAACTCTGTAGATGTAACCATTGTAATTAGAGGACAATTAGGACAAGAATATGAATTGTCTATGACTCTTAATTCCGTTAAAAAAGAAATTAAAGGTAAGCTAAAAAAGAGCGGAATAAATAGAATAACACGTTCATTCAAAATTTCATCATTTAACTTATAAGCCATGAAAAGGATATTACCAATTATAGCCATATTTTGTGTGAATTTATCTTATGCTCAGGTTAACATGAAGAGTGCGAAAACAGAGAATGGAATTGTTTTTTCACAAGAAAATGGAATGAACATCGGATATGATTTTTCCAAGTCGGAAGCTCGTTTTACTTATGGTAAAACGCATAGTAAAATGATTAGTTATCTTGTAATGAAGGATGGCAGTAAAATTGAAATTACGAAAGACTTTGATGAATCAAAAATAGATAAAACTAAGATTACGGATACATTGTATGTAAATCCTTTTAAGGGGAGAAATTTTAAATTTATAGTTCCTGTAACTGATGGTGCCAATGCGATTTATAGCGGAGGCAAATATAATCCGGGATTAGGACTATCTTATGAGATGATTAATAACCGTGATGAGTTTCAGACAGAAAGTAGATATAGCTTTCTTAGACTTGGTTATGGGTTGCAACAAAATAAATTCGGAAGCATAAGTACAACTGACTCAATTACAATTGAGAAAAAAGTATCTCATATCTTTAATATTACTCCTGGTTTTAACTGGGTTCTTTCAACTAATAATAATTCTGATAACTTAATAATTGCTTTGTCAATGGCAATTCAGTATAGTATTAACCCTATATCGGATATGAAAACAAAGGATTTCGTTATCATTGATTCAACAGTAAGCAATGGTATGATTCAAAAAACTGAGAAAGCATATCCAAAATTTCAGGATGATTATTTTTCTATACTTCCTAAATTAGATTTCGCATGGACACCATTTTTACAGAAAGATAGTAATGGGAATGAAATTGGACCAAGAATTGGACTTCTTGGATCGTTATCAACAAAATATAATTTCAATGAAGATGTGATGTCTTGGAACTTCTCAATAGGACCATCCATTCATCCTAAATGGTCTTCATCAAATATTATTTCTTCTCTCCAGTTCGCCTTCATTGATTTTAATGACTCAACAGGAAAAAAAGACATTGATGATATTTTTTCGATAAATTTCTATGTAGGTATTCCAATTCTTTTGAAATAACTGTTTGCAACAATTCGAATAGATATGAAAAAAAAAGAATGGAAGAGCATTGCTGTAGATCGGAAGTGGGGAGAAATCTCAAATGAACTCACAGCCGATTATTTGAACCGTGTTTTAGCTTATGCAGATGAAATGCATAAGTTTTACTTTGATCATGTTATATGGAAAAGAATTTGGTCAATCACTTTGAGGATAGGGTCTGTAGCACTCTTTGCATTAGCATTGATTTTAGCCCTTACAATTAATTTCACACCAGACAAAGAGGAGTATAGGATCTTGACAATGAATGTTGGGTCATTAGTACTTGCAAGTCTACTATTGCTAATTGATCGTCAATTTGGACTATCCGAAGGGTGGATGAGGTATATTCAAGCGCAATTTGAAATTGAAAAAGTCATATCTGAATATCAAGCGCAATTTATTTCAATTAATCAATTAGATGGAACAAATGAAGATTTAATGAAACTGCAAATTGATACTATTCTCAATTTAGATAAATCTTTAAGAACTATAATAATTGATGAAACGAGTAATTGGAGTACTAATCTTCGCAATCAGATCACTGCATTAACAAACAAAGTTGATTCAGAATTGACAAGTGCAAGACAAAATCTTGCTCAGGAACGCATCAAGTTGGAAACTAAAAAGAAAGAAGAAGAAAAGGCAAAAAAAGAGGAGGAGGCTGAAAATAAAGTTTCTTCCGAAAAAGGAATTCTTCAAATAACTTTCAACTATAAAAACATAAAGGCAGGAAAATTTACTATTAACAACAACTCCTTTGAACTTAAACAAATGCAGGAAAGTAAGGTGATCACCAATTTAGATCAAGGGATTTATGCTATAAAAGGAACAATTATTCTTGAAAATAATGAAATTCCGATTGAACGAGTTGTAAAAATTAGCGGTGGAATAAATGAATTAACTGTTGGCAACATTTTGTATAAGTAATGGCAGGTAAGGTGCTAAATATCATGGTTTGTAGCCCGCTCAAACTACGTAGCGGTTTGACAGGAAAGTGTCACGCAATCTGCCACTACTCATACAATTTACCGTTATGGTTAAGCATTTCAGTTTATTAAAAAAAGCGTTCTTTAAAAGCTTGGTTTTTGTAAATGGCACTTGTGAAAGTGGAACATAGTTTCAGGTAATACATCTACCTGACTTGTGGTCATTGGAAAGCAATTTTCATAAAATCACGCCCAAAAGCATCTACAGCCTGTCACCTTGTTTGCGGTTAATCAACTCCTGTGCCATGTTTGCCCCTACCTGAACGGGTAACCTGGGACAGGTATTGTTGCTTAAAGATATGTAAATTAAGGAAAGGCAAACAACACCAAACAGGGACAGCGGTAAGCAACAACTGGTTTTGCAAACTTGGCACATCACTTGGGAGGGGCAAACAAACTGCCAGGCTGGTTTTGTTACAATGACTGAGCACGCCCGGATTGCCCTGCCTAACCATAACATCGTTTATATTTCAGCGGGGTGTTTGGTGCTATTTGATTTTAACAATACAATACATAATTTTAAAAAATATATGAAACTTTAGTGCAAATAAAACCCCGCCGCAACATATCCGCGGCCGTTATGGTTAAGCATTTCAGTTTATTAAAAAAAGCGTTCTTTAAAAGCTTGGTTTTTGTAAATGGCACTTGTGAAAGTGGAACATAGTTTCAGGTAATACATCTACCTGACTAGTGGTCATTGGGAAGCAATTTTCATAAAATCACGCCCAAAAGCATCTACAGCCTGTCACCTTGTTTGCGGTTAATCAACTCCTGCGCCATGTTTGCCCCTACCTGAACGGGTAACCTGGGACAGGTATTGTTGCTTAAAGATATGTAAATTAAGGAAAGGCAAACAACACCAAACAGGGACAGCGGTAAGCAACAACTGGTTTTGCAAACTTGGCACATCACTTGGGAGGGGCAAACAAACTGCCAGGCTGGTTTTGTTACAATGACTGAGCACGCCCGTATTGCCCTGCCTAACCATAACATCGTTTATATTTCAGCGGGGTGTTTGGTGCTATTTGATTTTAACAATACAATACATAATTTTAAAAAATATATGAAACTTTAGTGCAAATAAAACCCCGCCGCAACATATCCGCGGCCGTTATGGTTTATTTCTAAAAAACTGATTATTTAGAACGATTCTCTAAATTGGACACTTCCGATTCTTCTTTGAAATAATTATTTTTAAAACCAAGTGTTCAAATTGACACCCCAACCCACCAGAGTTTGATTGAGAGGGATTCGCAGAGGAAAGGTTACCTGACAAGTTGGTACGTGTCCGTGCTTTTCTGACTGGAATGTTACAAGTTGATAAAGTTTTGCTTTTTGACCAGTCCGCTTGTTTTCCTGGTCTGACAAGAAAGCAAAAACTTGACACTGCATTATAAACATCCTTCGCACCCCAATCTTTTTTGACGGGAGTGAAGGAACGAAGTTTGAAACAAAGTGTAGTTTAAGCAGCTTTTTGAAAAATATTTAAAAACCAGAAAGCTGCTCACCGTTTGAAAGGTACGTTCCCATTTCATCGGTACTTGAAAAAGATGATAACGAAAAAACAAACCATAACAAATTGTAATATGGCAGGCGGGGCATTTATCGGTTTGACATGTCAAACCTTCCAGCTACTCTCCTACCGGTCTGACAGGATTTCTGCACGAAATCCCGCCCGACCACATACAACTGAACGTTAGCGCGCATTCCCCACATAAGCACTTCCGAAATAGATTTAAAAGTAAATTATCTATTTTTCCAGAGCATATTAAATCCGGTTGCTAACGTAAAGTGGGTAGCAAAAATGTAAAGAAAATGACAATTTTGAGCAAAATATAAAACACTGATAATCAAAGACTAACTTTAACGTTAGTCAGAATTACAAACAATAAAACCAGATTTATGACTAAAAAGGACTTCTTTATTCTGATAATAAAACTCTTTGGACTTTACTCGATAATCACTGCATTATTTGTCACATTGCCAAGTAATTTTTCCTTTGTTTTTATGGAAATTGGGCTTATATCCATTATTTATTTGGTGATGATTTTAGGAATACTCATTGCACTTTTTATTTTTTTGATTTTTAAATCTCATCATGTTGTTAGGATACTAAAACTCGAAAAAGGTTTTGACAATGACAAAATTGAATTGGGAAATTTGTCCACAACTGAGATTGTAAAAATTGCAATCTTCATAATTGGAGGCTTTTTAATTATTGACAACATTCCAATTTTTATAAATCAAACCTTTAGTGCATTTTATTCGGATATAAATTCACAAAATATGACTTCAAATTTCAATTGGAATTGGATTGTAAATGGATTAAATATTTTACTTGGATACTTAATGATTACCAACATAAACTTTATTTTACGACTATTGAGAATTAATAAAAAAGAAAAATAACGACGCGCTAACAAATTGTATATGGCAGGCGGGGCATTTATCGGTTTAACAAGTCAAACCTTCCGGCTACTCTCCTACCGGTCTGACTGGATTTCTGCACGAAATCCCGCCCGACCACATACAACTGAACGTTATGGTTTATTTATAAAATACTGATTATTTAGAACGATTCTCTAAACTGGACACTTCCGATTCTTCTTTGAAATAATTATTTTTAAAACCAAGTGTTCAAATTGACACCCCAACCCACCAGAGTTTGATTGAGAGGGATTCGCAGAGGAAAGGTTACCTGACAAGTTGGTACGTGTCCGTGCTTATTGACCAGAATGTTACAAGTTGATAAAGTCTTGCTGTTTGACCAGTCCGCTTGTTTTCCAGGTCTGACAAGAACGCAAAAACTTGACACTGCATTATAAACATCCTTCGCACCCCAATCTTTTTTGACGGGAGTGAAGGAACGAAGTTTGAAACAAAGTGTAGTTTAAGCAGCTTTTTGAATAGTATTTAAAAACCAGAAAGCTGCTCACCGTTTGAAAGGTACGTTCCCATTTAATCGGTACTTGAAAAAGATGATAACAAAAAAACAAACCATAACAAATTGTAATATGGCAGGCGGGGCATTTATCGGTTTGACTGGTCAAACCTTCCAGCTACTCTCCTACCGGTCTGACTGGATTTCTGCACGAAATCCCGCCCGACCACATACAACTGAACGTTAGCAATAATATTAAACTGACCAGATGATACTGATACCATATAGTAAAACCTCCTACAGAACAAATCACTCAATAGATGCAATTAAAGATTTGCTTGTCGAGAATGCAGGTATCAATACGGGCAATGACAATTCTATCATTAATAAAAATCTGTTTAGTAGATATAAAGGAGAAATTAGTGGTAATGACTTTAAAATAATTGAAAAACAGATTGGCAAAGACATTTGGACGCTTAGAATAAAAGGACAATTAAAATCGGAAAAAGAGAAGACAAATGTTACAACAGTCGTAATATTAAATTATACTTCTTGGATTCTGTTTTTAATTATTTCACTTTTCAACTTGGGACTAATAACTGGAATCTTTATTTATTCAAGGATTTCAGGAGAATTGAATCCAATTGTATGGGATTTACTTTTAGGAAACCTATTCTTCTATATAATTTACTTGACTGTATACCATTTGAAGAAATATAGAAATGATAAGTTCTTGAGAAAAATTTTAGATGCTGAAAAAATTAAATAAAATACTATTGCTAACAAAAGCTATATGTAATGCGGGGTACAGCGGGTAATTCAACCGCAGTTCTTCGTAGTAACAACGCCAATTCGTCTTTGACGATTTGGCTATAAAAACTAAAATATAAATAAACGAATTGGCTCAGTGGCAGCCTGACTGTGAAGCGTTTCAAAGTCCCGCACTCCACATAGCCAAACCGTTGGCAGTAATACAAGTGAGATATGAATGACGATGTATTTAAAATAGAAACTGAGGCAAAATTTATAAGGCAAGAACACAGAATGGTTTCTGTAATTCTAAATTTTGTGAATTTTTACTTGAAAAGAAAAATGTTTGAGTCTTCTGATCCGAGACCTAAAGCAGCATTGACAGCATTGGTGTGGAAGCTTTTTGGACCTGCGACAGTTGTTGGAGCTGGAATCACGATTGTTTCCATTATCACACTTTTAGTAGCAATTCAAGCTAATACACTTTTAAAAGATTCTAATAGTATTCTTTCAGATCAAAAATTATTACAAGAAGCTAGCCGTAGATCTGCTTTAATTTTCGAGTTAACTAGTATTATGAATGAGATCGATGAAGAAATGGATGAGGCTGGTGTTCAAAAAGATGCTTTGGTGACACGAAATTCAGATCAAGAAGCAGGAGTAATGGTCGGACAAGATACTAGACCAAGAAGGCGAGATATTGAAAACCCTCCACTATATAGACTGTCGGATAGACTGACAGGAAGGATTACTGCATTAAGTAGATCCTTAAAGCCATATAGATATCTTAACGATAATGGAGTAATAAACGAAATTCCTTATAGTCCAGAGAGAGGACAGCTTTTACTGTTCCTTGTAAATTCAGGAATTGATATGGAGGAAATGAATCACTCTCCAATAATTTTTAATGAGGCAGATCTCAGTAATGCAGATCTAAATAGTATTGATCTAACCCATATCTCACTGACAAATGCAAATTTAACAAATGCAAAGTTAGGTGGAACAAGATTGCATTATGCAAAATTAGATGGAAGTGATCTAACTCAGGCTAATTTTGGTAGTTCAGAACTGAACTGGAGTTCTTTAAAGAACTGTGATTTAACAGATGCAAGTTTAACATCAGCAAATGTTGAAGGGGCTGATCTTGAAAATGCTAACTTATCTAATTGTAATCTTTCTTATATACAAAACTGGGATCAAATTGAAAGTATTAAGAATGCTAAAATTACAGGAATAAAGAATGCTCCTGAAGGGTTTCTTGAATGGGCATTAAAAGAGGGAGCAAAACAATAAGTACTACTGCCAACAATGTATAAAAATAATAGCCGGGATAGTAGGTTTTTCAAGGGTTGTAGCCCGCTTCAACTTCCTTGTAAATTGACAGGAAAGTGCCACGCAATCGGCTACTATTCTTATACTCAACGTTATGGTTTATTTCTAAAAAACTGATTATTTAGAATTATTCTTAAAATTGGACACTTCCGATTCTTCTTTGAAATAATTATTTTTAAAACCAAGTGTTCAAATTGACACCCCAACCCACCAGAGTTTGTTTGAGAGGGATTCGCAGAGGAAAGGTTACCTGACAAGTTGGTACGTGTCCGTGCTTATTGACCAGAATGTTTCAAGTTGAAAAAGTCTTGCTGTTTGAAAAGTCCGCTTGTTTTCCAGGTCTGACAAGAACGCAAAAACTTGACACTGCATTATAAACATCCTTCGCACCCCAATCTTTTTTGACGGGAGTGGAGGAACGAAGTTTGAAACAAAGTGTAGTTTAAGCAGCTTTCTGAAAGGTTTGTAAAAACCAGAAAACTGCTCACCGTTTGAAAGGTACGTTTCCATTTCATCGGCACTTGAAAAAGATGATAACAAAAAAACAAACCATAACAAATTGTAATATGGCAGGCGGGGCATTTATCGGTTTGACTAGTCAAACCTTCCGGCTACTCTCCTACCGGTCTGACAGGATTTCTGCACGAAATCCCGCCCGACCACATACAAGTGACCGTTATGGTTAAGCATTTCAGTTTATTAAAAAAAGCGTTCTTTAAAAGCTTGGTTTTTGTAAATGGCACTTATGAAAGTGGAACATAGTTTCAGGTAATACATCTACCTGACTAGTGGTTATTGGAAAGCAATTTTCATAAAATCACGCCCAAAAGCATCTACAGCCTGTCACCTTGTTTGCGGTTAATCAACTCCTGTGCCATGTTTGCCCCTACCTGAACGGGTAACCTGGGACAGGTATTGTTGCTTAAAGATATGTAAATTAAGGAAAGGCAAACAACACCAAACAGGGACAGCGGTAAGCAACAACTGGTTTTGCAAACTTGGCACATCACTTGGGAGGGGCAAACAAACTGCCAGGCTGGTTTTGTTACAATGACTGGGCACGCCCGGATTGCCCTGCCTAACCATAACATCGTTTATATTTCAGCGGGGTGTTTGGTGCTATTTTATTTTAACAATACAATACATAATTTTAAAAAATATATGAAACTTTAGTGCAAATAAAACCCCGCCGCAACATATCCGCGGCCGTTAGCAACCATTAAAAAATAACGCAAATGATAAAGTATATTTTGATCCCTATAATTCTATTCGTCACTTTTAGTTGCTCTCAAAAAGACAATAAAACAATAAACTGGAAAATGACAGTTCAAGAATCATTTGACTTAACGGAATTGTATCCAATTATTCTAAAAGCCAATAATTTAATAAGACAGCAACAACTGGATTCCATAAAAAGTCAAAAGACTGGAATATCATTAATTGATGAATTGCAAGGAGCAGATTCAGCCAACGATAATTCATTAGAGAATTATCCTCTTTTCCAAATTTTATATCCCAATGTTCAGACAGATAAAAATGGGCAATCATTTATCGGTTCTACATCAATAATCGGAATGGCAAAAGACACCATTAAATTGAAAAAATACTTAGAAGATGTTGATTCTATATTCCCTACAAACCTAGCATGGAGAGTAACCGGTAATCTCCATGGCAACGTAAAATGTCTCCATGCATTAAAAAATAACAAAGTTGCATTTCCACTTACACTAGCAGATATCGACTCAATTTTTGTGACACCAGCAGGAATAAAAGGAGTTTTAGGATTAACAGACAAAATCAAGGGAAGTGCTTGGATTGATATAAAACTTAATAGAGGACTCAGAGAAACTCTCAGCAAAAATATATATTCATTGATAATTAAATCAAATAACCATGAATACTCTGCTTCTATTGTGAACTTCGATAATAATCCGAATCAAGTTATAACTATTGGAGAAATGGACGAAAATGATTTTAGAGATCTAGAAAATAGATTTAAAAACAAAATGAAAATTAGAAAATAACGGTTGCTAACAAATTGTATATGGCAGGCGGGGCAATTATCGGTTTGACAAGTCAAACCTTCCGGCTACTCTCCTACCGGTCTGACAGGATTTCTGCACGAAATCCCGCCCGACCACATACAACTGAACGTTACCTGCAAGGCTAAAAAAACGATAGTACAATGAAGAAACTAATAACAATATTGATATTATTCTATTCTCTGGCTGCTCTTGGGCAAAATGGAGTGAAAGGAGACTATTTTCTACTCTTAAATAGCGAGAGTGCAATTTCTCTGAATACATTTGAAAATTCAGAAATAGTAGAGCATAAGACCTTTGATATTACTCAAAAATCAATCTTCACCACTGACAAAAAATCAAGAGTAGCAATTCTAGACACTGCCAAAAATAGTATTGTTCTTTATGACTTTCTGTTATCTAAGGAATCAAAGTTGACAATTCCATTTGATTTGAAACCAAAGACCCTCTTGTTATTTGCAAATAACCTGTTTATTGGAGGTGAAATGGGTAAAGAGATTCTAATTCAATATCAGATAGGGAAGAATCAATGGGAAAAACTAGAGGTTCCTGAAGAAATACAGATGTGGGGAAAAGCAGTAGATGACTTGGTAATTAATGATAGCCTTTTAATTGCGATTGACAATATAATATTGCCAAAATACATCTTGTACTATGACTTAAAATCTAAGGAAAAACTTGATTTATCACATTTTAAGAGTCTTAAATCTAATAGTAGCTATGAAAGTATTCATCAAGGTCGAATTACATCAAAATATCTTGGATTAATATCAGAAACCTTGAATCACGGTAGTGTTTATGAACATATCACTATTTATTCAGACCTCGATTTAATAAAAAGTTTTGCCATTTCAATCGAAGTTAAGCAGAGTAGAAATTTTAATGACTTTATGATAGTTGGTGATAGAGCCTTTATTGCTCACAAAATTGAGGGATTAGGCATTTTAAAAATCAAAGACTCATATTTTAAAGCAAGTAAAGATAAGTTTGATATTTTCAATTCCAGAGTTAGTGAAAATTTGATTGATTACAAACAATATAAGACGGGAGAAATCATTAAACTAACTATAATCCCTAATGAACCTAAAATTATATTGACAATTAGAAATACTCTTGGAGAGATTACAAACGAAATAGTTGAAATATTAAAGCCCAGCAGGTAACAAATTGTATATGGCAGGCGGGGTACTTATCGGTTTGACCAGTCAAACCTTCCGGCTACTCTCCTACCGGTCTGACAGGATTTCTGCACGAAATCCCGCCCGACCACATACAACTGAACGTTATGGTTTATTTCTAAAAAACTGATTATTTAGAACGATTCTCGAAATTGACGCTTCCGATTCTTCTTTGAAATAATTATTTTTAAAACCAAGTGTTCAAATTGACACCCCAAGCCACCAGAGTTTGTTTGAGAGGGATTCGCAGAGGAAAGGTTACCTGACAAGTTGGTACGTGTCCGTGCTTTTTGACCAGTATGTTTCAAGTTGATAAAGTCTTGCTTTTTGACAAGTCCGCTTGCTTTCCTGGTCTGACAAGAACGCAAAAACTTGACACTGCATTATAAATACCCTTCGCACCTCAATCTTTTTGACGGGAGTGAGGGTACGAAGTTTGAAACAAAGTGTAGTTTAAGCAGCTTTCTGAAAGGTTTGTAAAAACCAGAAAACTGCCCACCGTTTGAAAGGTACGTTCCCATTTCATCGGTACTTGAAAAAGATGATAACGAAAAAACAAACCATAACAAATTGTAAATTGCATTGCGGGTGCAGTGCAGCGTCGTTCGCCAGATTCTCGCATCGCAGTCAGGTCCTACCGGACGCTGACGCTCACCGAAATCCGCAACGACAACTTACAAGTGACCGTTATGCGCAAACCTGAAATAAGCAGTACAATGACGAATTACGGAACAATAACAAATTAATTATCAGTAAAATAAAATATCTGTCGCAAGAATGACGTATTAAAGTCAATGAATTTTTTTTTAATGTTTTTAAGTTATCAATAATCTTGCTTTAAGCTTTGAAAAATGGAACAACCAGAACTAGGTAGAAAAGTAGCAGAAATTAGAAATGCAGTCGGAATGACTCAAGATGAGTTGTCCCAGAAGTGCAGTCTGAGTTTGCGTACTATTCAAAGAATCGAATCTGGTTTGGTTAATCCAAGAAGTTACTCCCTTAAATTAATTGGGGAAAAAATTGGGTACGACTTTTATAATTCAGAGAAAAAAAGCAAAAAAATGAGTTCTCTTTTCAAAGGGATAAACAACCTCATTTTACAGATAATTCAATTGTTTAACTTAAAAACTAATACCATGACAAAATTATCAATTTTATCTGCGACATTTATTTTGACAAGCCTTGGCATATTCATGCTTAGCACAGACAGTAACGCTCAAAAAACTGAAAGTAAATACACTTCTTCAAATGGTCGAGGAATTATTTACTTGTTTCCTAAAGAAGTGAAACTTCAAATTTCAAATACGAGAGACACTGCTAACTATCAAATTGGGGAGTTTTTGGTACAAGAATATCAAAGAAACTTGTTCTTAAATAGAAAATATGTTGGACAAGCAAATATTGGTGACACTATCATTCTTGACAATGGAAAATTAATTTTTGAAAAGTCATTCGGGACAGTTACTTCAACAAATGGAAATGACATTGTTTATCAATTTCCCAAAAACTTAAAAGTAAAAAACCTCTCAATTCAAGACGGTGCAGAGAATTTTAATATTGGTAATTATCACATTCGAGAATTGGACAGAAAAATATTTTTAAACGGAGTTTATAAAGGACTTGCCAATTCAAATGACACTGTCGTTATAAAAAATGGAGACATTATGATTAAAACATTTAAATAAGAAAAAGGTCAGCGCATAACACAGTACATATTGCAGGGCGGGGTTCGGTGGTACGCCAACTGCGGATTCTCGCATCGCAGTTCCGTGTCCTTCAGACAGGAACGCTCGCCGAAATCCGCCCCGACAACATGTACCAACCGTTATGCGTCAATTTAAAAGAACCGAATCTGCATGGATAAAATGATTAAAAATATTGGATTTATACTCTTGATTTTCACAATCTCATGCGGACAAAATCTTGATTTTGAAGAGATACTTAAAAGCGAGAAACAATTTGAGTTAAAAATCAATCCAAATGGGAATCTAAGTTTGGACAGTTCATTGACAACAAAAATAAATGCCGACTCAGAAATAATTGACAAATTAAAAAACTGGTTTAAAAATAATCCTGACAATTGGGAAAGTTCAATTGCATCTTGGGCAACCCCCGACATTTTATTGACAAGTAATGATTTTAGACTTTTAATTTTTAAAGATTTTGTTGTTGTTGGTTTTGCGGACAAATCAGGTAAACAAAGACAATATACAAAAGACGCTAACGAATCCGAGTTTAACTTTTTGACAGAGACTAATTGAATTAACACCAAATGAAATCCAAACTCAGTAATACGGGACTTATTCTTTCAATTGCTTTAATATGCTTGGTTGTAATAATGTCGGTCTTTGACTTATGGACAAGATTTGGAATAGACAAATTTTTAGAAAAAGTAGCAATCGTGATTGCTGGTTTTTTAGGAGTATTTATTGTTCGAGTGACAATAAAACTTTTCATAGAAATGATTAAATGGATTATGAAAAAAATTAAAAAATCGAACGCATAACAAATTGTAAATTGCATTGCGGGGTTCGCGCGGTGTCGTACGCTGGATTCTCGCTTGACCGTCCCGTCCTACCGGACGCTGACGCTCACCGAAATCCGCAACGACAACTTACAAGTGACCGTTATGGTTAAGCATTTCAGTTTATTAAAAAAAGCGTTCTTTAAAAGCTTGGTTTTTGTAAATGGCACTTGTGAAAGTGGAACATAGTTTCAGGTAATACATCTACCTGACTAGTGGTCATTGGAAAGCAATTTTCATAAAATCACGCCCAAAAGCATCTACAGCCTGTCACCTTGTTTGCGGTTAATCAACTCCTGCGCCATGTTTGCCCCTACCTGAACGGGTAACCTGGGACAGGTATTGTTGCTTAAAGATATGTAAATTAAGGAAAGGCAAACAACACCAAACAGGGACAGCGGTAAGCAACTACTGGTTTTGCAAACTTGGCACATCACTTGGGAGGGGCAAACAAACTGCCAGGCTGGTTTTGTTACAATGACTGAGCACGCCCGTATTGCCCTGCCTAACCATAACATCGTTTATATTTCAGCGGGGTGTTTGGTGCTATTTGATTTTAACAATACAATACATAATTTTAAAAAATATATGAAACTTTAGTGCAAATAAAACCCCGCCGCAACATATCCGCGGCCGTTATGGTTTATTTCTAAAAACTGATTATTTAGAACGATTCTCTAAACTGGACACTTCCGATTCTTCTTTGAAATAATTATTTTTAAAACCAAGTGTTCAAATTGACACCCCAACCCACCAGAGTTTGTTTGAGAGGGATTCGCAGTGGAAAGGTTACCTGACAAGTTGGTACGTGTCCGTGCTTATTGACCGGAAAATCACAAGCTGCAAAATTCAGCAGTTTGACCAGTCCGCTTGTTTTCCTGGTCTGACAAGGACGCAAAAACTTGACACTGCATTATAAACACCCTTCGCACCCCAATCTTTTTTGACGGGAGTGAAGGAACGAAGTTTGAAACAAAGTGTAGTTTAAGCAGCTTTTTGAAAGGTTTGTAAAAACCAGAAAACTGCCCACCGTTTGAAAGGAACGTTTCCTTTTCATCGGTACTTGAAAAAGATGATAACAAAAAAACAAACCATAACAAATTGTAAATTGCATTGCGGGTGCAGTGCTGCGTCGTTCGCCGGATCCTCGCATCGCAGTCAGGTCCTACCGGACGCTGACGCTCACCGAAATCCGCAACGACAACTTACAAGTGACCGTTGTGCGTAAATTAAAAGACCCATACTGCATATGAATAAACTGATTAAAAAACTCTCACCGACAACTGAACTGATTACAATATTGATAATCGGATTCGGATTGTTTATTTATTCTTCGACTTGTTCATTTTTTGTTGTAAACTCAGACTATACTCATTCCTGGACTTATAAAATTACAAGCCAATCTCACTTCTCGATTGTGATTTATGAGATTGTTGCACTTCTGATAATTTTCTACATCTTGAAAGTCAGAGAATGGAAAATGTCGGATTTTAACTTGACTTTTACATTTCGTTTGATTTGGATTGCTCTGTTGATAATGTTTATTCGAAACGTAATTGGGAATGTTGGATTTAAGATACTTGAGGCATTTCAAGTTGTTGATGACACGACTGTAAAACATGTGCAATATGGATTAGAAGCAAATTGGATTAGCATTTCATTGATTATTATAATCAATTCGATTTTTGAGGAATTTATATTAATTGGATACTTGTTTAAACGACTTGAAAAATATAATCCAGTTATAATTATTGGATTAAGCATGCTGATTCGACAACTTTATCATACTTATCAAGGTTGGTTAAGCTTGATTATGATTCTTCCAACTGGATTGGTATTTGGATACTATTATTATAAACATAAAAAACTTTGGCCTGTGATAATCGCACATGGATTTAGTAACTTGATTGCGTTTTTAGGAATGCATTTTCACTGGTATGAGAAGATGCAAAATTTAAGACAGTGATGAAAAATAATCTACGCACAACAATGTGTATAATTCATAAGGGTTTCAGTGGTATGCGAAGCATAGTCTCCCGCTTCAATTTCGGTAACGGGGGATACAGACGCAGTCCGAAATCCCTTACGAAATCATACACTCAACGTTGTGTTTAATTAGACCTAGAAATCATGTAGTATTTAAATAAACCCAAAAACTATAAATTATGAAAAAGAGTTACCTATTGTCTTTACTATTAACCCTTGCAACTAACTTCATGTATTCTCAGAATATTGTGACGTATGACTTTGAGTCAAAAGACCCACCGAAGGTACCAATTGCAAAACTCGGTGAGAATAGTGTCTATAAAATCATAAACATCAATAAATTTTTATATGAGGTGAAAATTGAATCTAGTCAATCTGAGTTTAATTCAGAGCCCCCAGCTGTTTTTTCGAATGTTTTTCAAATGGAGAAAAAAGAAGAGAGTTCAATTACACAAGAAGCTAAACAAGTAATAGAACAAACAGATGCAGAATTAGGGGAAAAAGAATCAGCCTTTACATTAGCCATGGAAAAATCCTCTTTAGAATGGAATAAACTTAAACTTGCTTCATTCAGTGAAGATCTATTAGAGTACAAACTACTTCCTGATACATTGCAAGACCAGAATATATTGTCAGAACTAAATGATAAAATAACGTCCTTAAAAGAAGAAATAGAAAATCAAAAGAGTACTATTGAGGAGCTTAATAGTAAAATAGAAGATGCTTATTTAAAGAAAACCTCAGAACTTTATTCTAATGCAAAATTTGTTAATGAGTCTTTTGAAAAATTAGAAGAAGCTAAGACAATAAAGAATAAATTAATTCAACTTTCATTAACTGATGGGTTGACTCATAAAGAGGCTATTATGACTTTAAATGCTCTACAAAAGGAGTATCCATTCATTCAGAAACCAGAAAAACTGTTAACTGCATTTAATTCAAATTATAGAAACTTTAAAACGAACCTACGACTGTATTCATTGAGTCAAGTTGTTTTGGATAAATTTGATGATGATTTTAAAAAAGTAGAAGAGAGTACAAATAATTTAAAACAAGAAATTGAAAGTATAAATAAGAAAGTAGAAGATTATGATTATAATCAATTGTTTCAAAATATCAGCAAGCTATTCGCTGAGTTGAAAAATGAAAATAACTATTTTATTGCATCAGACCCAGTTCAAGCAAAGAAGGACATTATCACTTACAATATTAAGATTACACCTAGAAAAGGTATTGAATCATTGACTTCAATGGAGAGTCGAAATTTTGTAACTGAAGTTCCAATTGAAGGAGGTGTGAAAATAGATTTTAGTACAGGTATTTTTATTACAGGTGCATTGAATGATATGAGCTATAAAACTTCAATATCGCCAAATGACTCCACAAAATCTATTATTTCAGAAAACTCGAACTACAGTCTTGGTAATTTATCTCTTGGTGCATTAATGCATATTTCAAAAAGGACAACAAATAATTTTAAACTTGGAGGTTCTCTGGGACTCGGATTAAATTCTACAGATATTAGTGATGCAAGTGTTTTTTTGGGATTAAGCGGAATGTTTGGAACTCAAGAAAGATTTATAGTTTCTTTAGGTGCAGCAATGGCTCAAGTTGATTATCTAAAATCTGATTATAAAGTGGGTGAAGAAGTACTAACAAGCAATTTGAGTGAAACATTAACTGAAAAAACAACACGAGTTGGATGGTTTATTAGTTTTTCATACAACTTGACAAATAAAAAGAAAGAATAACTAAACACAACATTTTGTATAAGTAATGGCAGGGAAAGTGCTAAATGTCAAGGTTTGTAGCCCGCTCAAACTGCGTAGCGGTTTGACAGGGAATTACGACGCAATCTGCCACTACTCATACAATTTACCGTTATGGTTAAGCATTTCAGTTTATTAAAAAAAGCGTTCTTTAAAAGCTTGGTTTTTGTAAATGGCACTTGTGAAAGTGGAACATAGTTTCAGGTAATACATCTACCTGACTAGTGGTCATTGGGAAGCAATTTTCATAAAATCACGCCCAAAAGCATCTACAGCCTGTCACCTTGTTTGCGGTTAATCAACTCCTGCGCCATGTTTGCCCCTACCTGAACGGGTAACCTGGGACAGGTATTGTTGCTTAAAGATATGTAAATTAAGGAAAGGCAAACAACACCAAACAGGGACAGCGGTAAGCAACAACTGGTTTTGCAAACTTGGCACATCACTTGGGAGGGGCAAACAAACTGCCAGGCTGGTTTTGTTACAATGACTGAGCACGCCCGTATTGCCCTGCCTAACCATAACATCGTTTATATTTCAGCGGGGTGTTTGGTGCTATTTGATTTTAACAATACAATACATAATTTTAAAAAATATATGAAACTTTAGTGCAAATAAAACCCCGCCGCAACATATCCGCGGCCGTTATGGTTAAGCATTTCAGTTTATTAAAAAAAGCGTTCTTTAAAAGCTTGGTTTTTGTAAATGGCACTTGTGAAAGTGGAACATAGTTTCAGGTAATACATCTACCTGACTAGTGGTCATTGGAAAGCAATTTTCATAAAATCACGCCCAAAAGCATCTACAGCCTGTCACCTTGTTTGCGGTTAATCAACTCCTGCGCCATGTTTGCCCCTACCTGAACGGGTAACCTGGGACAGGTATTGTTGCTTAAAGATATGTAAATTAAGGAAAGGCAAACAACACCAAACAGGGACAGCGGTAAGCAACAACTGGTTTTGCAAACTTGGCACATCACTTGGGAGGGGCAAACAAACTGCCAGGCTGGTTTTGTTACAATGACTGAGCACGCCCGTATTGCCCTGCCTAACCATAACATCGTTTATATTTCAGCGGGGTGTTTGGTGCTATTTGATTTTAACAATACAATACATAATTTTAAAAAATATATGAAACTTTAGTGCAAATAAAACCCCGCCGCAACATATCCGCGGCCGTTAGGTTTAATTTTGAAAAGCGACAATCCAATACTAAATAACAGATGATTTATTATCACATACAAGAATTATCAAATGGAAAACCTGAATGGAAAACAGGTGAGCAATATGAAATATTGGAAAACAATCATAATTGGTTTTATAAACTATTAATTAATGGCTTAGGTGACAAAAAATATACAGAAGAAAATAAAGAAATAGGATTAGTAAAGTACATTGACTCTCAGCTATACAAAGACATCGAAAACAAATATTCCGAAAATGAAATGAACTATAAGTATTCATTTCTTCAAACGACTGTTGAGATTCTTAAAAATTCCCTAAAGCAAAATTTGAAATGGATACAGGAAGAGGTTTTTGAAAATATAAGAAAGTCGGAATATCCTGACCTTCCAACAAGGAAAAGTTGTATTTGGGTTTGTGACAGAGAACATTTAGAAAAATGGTGGAATTTATTCTGTTCAAAAGACAATAGATTTGTTAAACATAAACGTAAAATTTTGGAACTCAAACTTGAGGGGAAAATCCACAAAGCTGACGGAAGACTAATTGATTCAGATAGTTATAAAATTGAAGATTTTGAAGAAAGAGCCAGAAAATATTGGGAGGGAAATTTTCATAGTGAAGATGAATTCGAAATACTATTTCTAGGTAAAGCTATAGTTACAAATGAATTTAGTGACTTTGATGATTTTCACACAAATAGTAAATTTTAAATCTAAACATGCGAAAAAAGATAAAACTTGGACCAAATCCTAAAATCATTTTCCATTGGATAATGATTCTAACACTTATTTTACTTCTTTCTTTTGTATTTAAGGAGAATCCAAAAGTAATTGGTATAATAATTTTCTTGCTTTTTAGCTCTCTACTTTTAAACAAAACTACTTATGCCTCTCTTGACTTGATTTCTTTAAATTATCGGGAAAATTTGTTTTTATTCATTAAGAAGAAAAAAGAGACTTTTAAAACAAAAAATATTGAGAAAGTAGTTATAAAAGACAAGGGTGCTTCTATTACAGTGACAGATTTAATAATTTACGAATATTTATTCTTTGTTTTCGCGTTATTATCAGGAGGTTTTTTCTATGACAGACGATATGAACTAACTATAATTGAGAAAGATAATAAACAAACGACATTAAAATGTAATATACCAAAATCTGATGTTAAAAGAATCGGAAAAATTATAACAAGTGAGTTAAAACTAAAATATGAATACATCGAAAATATAAAAAACTAAACCTAACAAATTGTATATGGCAGGCGGGGGTCTTAGCGGTTTGACTGGTCAAACCTTCCGGCTACTCTCCTACCGGTCTGACTGGATTTCTGAACGAAATCCCGCCCGACCACATACAACTGAACGTTATGGTTAAGCATTTCAGTTTATTAAAAAAAGCGTTCTTTAAAAGCTTGGTTTTTGTAAATGGCACTTGTGAAAGTGGAACATAGTTTCAGGTAATACATCTACCTGACTAGTGGTCATTGGAAAGCAATTTTCATAAAATCACGCCCAAAAGCATCTACAGCCTGTCACCTTGTTTGCGGTTAATCAACTCCTGCGCCATGTTTGCCCCTACCTGAACGGGTAACCTGGGACAGGTATTGTTGCTTAAAGATATGTAAATTAAGGAAAGGCAAACAACACCAAACAGGGACAGCGGTAAGCAACAACTGGTTTTGCAAACTTGGCACATCACTTGGGAGGGGCAAACAAACTGCCAGGCTGGTTTTGTTACAATGACTGAGCACGCCCGTATTGCCCTGCCTAACCATAACATCGTTTATATTTCAGCGGGGTGTTTGGTGCTATTTGATTTTAACAATACAATACATAATTTTAAAAAATATATGAAACTTTAGTGCAAATAAAACCCCGCCGCAACATATCCGCGGCCGTTATGGTTTATTTCTAAAAACTGATTATTTAGAACGATTCTCTAAACTGGACACTTCCGATTCTTCTTTGAAATAATTATTTTTAAAACCAAGTGTTCAAATTGACACCCCAACCCACCAGAGTTAGTTTGAGAGGGATTCGCAGTGGAAAGGTTACCTGACAAGTTGGTACGTGTCCGTGCTTATTGACCGGAAAATCACAAGCTGCAAAATTCAGCAGTTTGACCAGTCCGCTTGTTTTCCTGGTCTGACAAGGACGCAAAAACTTGACACTGCATTATAAACACCCTTCGCACCCCAATCTTTTTTGACGGGAGTGAAGGAACGAAGTTTGAAACAAAGTGTAGTTTAAGCAGCTTTTTGAAAGGTTTGTAAAAACCAGAAAACTGCCCACCGTTTGAAAGGAACGTTTCCTTTTCATCGGTACTTGAAAAAGATGATAACAAAAAAACAAACCATAACAAATTGTAAATTGCATTGCGGGTGCAGTGCTGCGTCGTTCGCCGGATTCTCGCATCGCAGTCAGGTCCTACCGGACGCTGACGCTCACCGAAATCCGCAACGACAACTTACAAGTGACCGTTATGGTTAAGCATTTCAGTTTATTAAAAAAAGCGTTCTTTAAAAGCTTGGTTTTTGTAAATGGCACTTATGAAAGTGGAACATAGTTTCAGGTAATACATCTACCTGACTAGTGGTTATTGGAAAGCAATTTTCATAAAATCACGCCCAAAAGCATCTACAGCCTGTCACCTTGTTTGCGGTTAATCAACTCCTGTGCCATGTTTGCCCCTACCTGAACGGGTAACCTGGGACAGGTATTGTTGCTTAAAGATATGTAAATTAAGGAAAGGCAAACAACACCAAACAGGGACAGCGGTAAGCAACAACTGGTTTTGCAAACTTGGCACATCACTTGGGAGGGGCAAACAAACTGCCAGGCTGGTTTTGTTACAATGACTGGGCACGCCCGGATTGCCCTGCCTAACCATAACATCGTTTATATTTCAGCGGGGTGTTTGGTGCTATTTGATTTTAACAATACAATACATAATTTTAAAAAATATATGAAACTTTAGTGCAAATAAAACCCCGCCGCAACATATCCGCGGCCGTTACCAACTATTTAAAAAAATGCGAAGTGCAACTTTAATATTGACTATTATTATTTCATTCTGCTCAGTAGCTAATGGACAAGAGAGCAAAATTGATTCGACAATCTTAAATGTTTCGTCCGCAGCGATTGGGAATATGCAATATACTGCTCTATATAAATCTGACAATTACCTATATATTATCGACTCGACAGGAAATATCATATTTAAACAAAAGGATTTCCATCCAAATTTTGAGTTCAAAGATATTGACAGTGATGGAAATAAAGATTTAGTCATCAGTCATATGACAAATGTTCCTGGTGTACAAGATTTGCTACTTTTCGATAAAAAAAATCAAATATTCGTCCCAGTTCAGAATTTTTCGAAATTCCCAGATCATAAACCTATCAAAGGCACAAAGTATTTCTATTCGTATCATCGTAGCGGTTGCGCTGACATGAATTGGGATAGTGATCTTTTTTTCATCGAAAATTTCAGAGCAAAGAAAATTGGGAATATATCTGGAAAGGGATGTGATGATGAAAATGAGAAAAAGTCGATAAATATTTATATTTTTTCCAATGACACAAAATCCTTAATCGAAACGTTTCCGATCGACACAATAGGCAAATATGAAAATTACAAATGGGGATTTATAAATGATTATTGGACAAGCAACTATAAAAAATTTGAAAAAACAGTTGGTAACAAATTGTAAATTGCATTGCGGGTGCAGTGCAGCGTCGTTCGCCGGATTCTCGCATCGCAGTCAGGTCCTACCGGACGCTGACGCTCACCGAAATCCGCAACGACAACTTACAAGTGACCGTTGTATGCAAGTGTAAAAAAGTGCCTCGTAGATAAGTAGATGCAAACATGTGAGAATTTATTTTGTTTTTTCTCCACCCCTCAAAAATAAAAGCAAACCCACATTGCACACATTTGCAAATCGCTCGGGCTGACCCGCAAACCAAAATTTACAAAAGAGTGCAATTTTGCAATACCACAATCTGATTGATACTTATAGTCCGTGGTATTATAATCATCTTTTAGCAATCTTTGTTCAAAATTTAATGTGAAATGGAAACATCTTACACGATTGAGGATAAAGAGTTATTACAAAAAGTTGGTGAGCGAATTAGGCACTTTAGAATTGAAGCTGGATTGTCTCAAGAAAAGCTTTCGTTTGAATGTAATCTTGACAGAACATATATTGGTTCAGTAGAAAGAGGAGAACGGAATATTGCATTAATTAACTTAAATAAATTAGCTAAAGCTCTCAATGTTTCTATTTCAGAATTATTAGAAATAGAAATATGAATAATTTATTTAAAATCCCTGCTAAATCTCCTCTAGCACTAACATCTCTGGACGAACTACAAAAGAGGTTAAGCTCTATGATTGGTCGAGAGTTTATTTTAACTGGTAAATCAAGAACTGATGGTTCCAATAATCGAAAACTTATTGCAAAAACTTTAGAAGAATATCCTTTCCCTGAGCCCGCTTTTGATGATGGTTATGAAATTGTGCCTCCCAAAAAGAAAGGTATCCCAAAAATAGTTCGTGAATTTATTGATACATATATTGTTACAAGCGGTTCAGCTTATAATCTTCAAGTTTGGAATCGAATACCAGCTAGTAAAACTCTTCTGATAAAATATGAATCTGGAGATAGTTTAAAATGTAACGATGTACGTTTCGTTATGACTAAGGTGGATGTTGAAACTAAGAAAGTATCATGTGTTGTAATTGCAACTCCAGAGTACATAGTTAAAAAGTTTGGGAAATTTGGGAAACCTACAATCAAACATCAACTATTAATCTCATCCAAAATCAGAAAAAATATTTACGATAGTGAAAGTAAAATTATGTTCTTCAAAGATTCTAAAAAGCTATCCTATTTAATCAGACACGATTTTGAACCTCCCAAAGATAACATGGTTGAAGAAGCAAAGTCAAACGAAGTTTTGGCAATTGAATTAATTAAAACAATGGTTGCCGAAAAATTAATAGGGTATAAACTTGCTGCGGATTCAACAAAAAACAGAGGTCAATCATTAGAAAGAAAGGTACTGGAACTACTTGGTTACGAGCCAACAAATTCTGATTTACTCTATGGTGCTTTTCCAGACATTCCTAATCAGTTACTGGAAGTCAAAGTTCAAGATACCCAAACAGTTGATTTAGGTAAGTTTTCCCCTGAAAAAGAGGAAATTATTAATGAAGAATTAAATATCACGACTTTCGATATAAGATACCTGATTGCCTTGACAAATCCTAAAACTGAAATAATTGAGGGAATCATTCTAAGTCCAGGAGAAAAATTGGGTGAAGTTTTTTCATACGTGTCAGACCAAAGTTATAAGTGCCAAAGGTCTATTCCTATGGATTTTTTCGATAAGTATAAGGGAAAAGTAGTTGTTAATCCAGATTAATAACTGTCGAAACATTATAAGCTTTTGCTACTTGATTTTCTAAAACTTTTGTCAACTTGGAAATTATATTTTCATCATCCGTTCCATTAATTTGCTTAACGGTATTAATAATCTCTCTGGATTCAATTGTGTCAATGTCAGGAAGTGGATAATTTTCAACATATTGTGAAAAATAGCGTCTGCGTCCAGAATAAAGTTTATTATTAAAAACTAAGTCGTGATACTTTGTCATTAGCTTCGAATTTGCTATTCCTTGGATTAGTAATAGCATATTGTTATCCGCTTCTTTTTCTGCAACAATCCAATAACAATTACCATTTACAATTTTACCAGTATTGTCGTAATAAAATCTCGGACCAGTACTAATGTCAGGAAAAACTATTTTTGGTAAATTCCAAAAGGATGGATTCTGAGGCACCCAAATTTCAAACCAGTTTCTACCTGCATCAATTAAATATTTTCGACTTTTAAGTTTTTCTTCGTGACTATGAAAATAAGCTTTAGCTTTTGGGTACTTTTCAAGGTTGATTGTGCATTTCTTTCCAGCTTTTGAATAATGAGGATAAAGCACTTTTAGTTTTTTCTTATCACATGAACCCCAAGGCTTTATATTTTCTTGAGAAATTAATTCTTTTAATAATTCATCTTCGGGTTTGGTTCCGTTTAAATCAGCCCATTTGTCACTTATAAATACTTTGTCAGCAGTTGTTTTTATGCCAACACGGACTTTAAAATGGTCTTTAACAAAAGTTTTAGAATTGCTTTCAATCTCAGAAATCCACAAGCCTTCTTTCTTTGAAAGCATTGTCCATGTATTTTCTTTTGTTTTACTGAACTTCAAAATACCAGATGATTTTTTTAACCGTTTTTCACCGACACTAAAAAAACCATCATTTTCAGAATTTAATACATCAAAAACAGAATTTTCTGGAATTAATTCTCCTTCATATCCATTCAATTCTTCATATATCTTATAAAACTTTGATGTCTTATTAGTTACATTAGATTTTTTACGTCCAATAAAAATTGCTGGCAAAACAGCCGCATCGAAGAGTTTTGTGTCACCAAGGTCAATAACTTCTAATACTTCATAATTGTCAGTTAAAAATTTACGGACACTTTCACCACTTTTTGTTGATAAATAACGATTTGACGTTATTACACCGATTAAACCATTCTCTTTTAAAGCATGTGTCATGGCAATAAGAAAAGGATGGTATAAATCAACTCGACCTTTTAAACCAAATTTTTTTGAAAGTAATTGAGATTGGTCTGCTCCTAATATTTGTGTACGCACATAAGGAGGATTAGCGATTATTAAATCGGCAAATTCGTTAACAGAACTAGAATCATTATCAAATAATGATAGTTGTTTTTTCTTTAAATCAACAACTTCAAGAAAATCAGCTAAAGTTAGATTAGCATTTTTTATATGATTATTAATTAATAAGTTTTCTTTGCCTATTGATAGATATTCATTATTGGAATCAAATCCATGTAATTCAAAACTCCGATTATTTTTTTGCAAAACTTCAGCCATTGCCATTAATAAAACTCCATCTCCACAAGCAGGGTCAAGGACTTTTAGATTGTCTCCACTTTGGTAATAATAAAGCTTCTGAGCTAAAAAGAGAGCTAATTCTTTTGGTGTAAAGGTTGCTCCAGTCTGCTTAATATGGTCAATTTCTTTTTTCATATTTTAATAATCATCAACAAAGCAAAGATACTTATAATCATCAACAAAAGCAATAGCTATTTATCAACTAAAACCAGCCCTATTTGCAAGCACATTGCCAAAGCCCCACGAGCCAAAGCTCAAATCAAAGCTTTGTCAAAGAGCTTACAAAGCCGTCCCGATTTGCCCACAGTGCATTAGGGTTTGCCAACGCACAAAAAACAAAATAAATTTGTGCTACGTGGATAATTTGGTGGGTTTTGAAAAAGTGATTACTTTAGAGCTAATTAATTGATTAATAGTCAGAAATGAATAAACACCAGCATACAACACGCGGTATAAAACATTGGGGTTTAAGTGGTTATTCAAACTTTCTGCCACGCATTAAGTTCAGTGTAACTGGACAGGTAAGTAGCACGCAATCCCCAACGATTTCATACCGCCATCCGTTGTACACCATTTGCGCAAAAGTGAAATTAGGAGATATCTATAAAACAGAATTTGATGAAAGACCATTTCGAATAATCGGATTTGACGATTATGAAGTATTCTATGATTGTCTTTGGTCAGACAATAATTGGACGTTTTCGGACAATTTTCGTGTCAAAACAATTTTCTATAGAATGTCATCCGAAATTTTCAAAAATAAATCGGAATTGATTGAAAGTCGACCCTTAACAGAAAAGGAATTACAATATTTTCGACCTGATTTACCGATGAGATTTGGGAGAACTAAAAATGTTAATTGGAATTCTTTTGACTCAAACGGAATTGAAAAGCTGGAATCTGAATTTGGGAATCGAAAATTTAATGCACCAAAAATTGTAGTAGTTCCTTATGGTCCAAAGGGTGGACTAAAAAAAGGCGAAATCCTTGAAAGCAAATCGGAATGGACTGAATTTGACATCATTCAAAAAGCAAAAGGAATCCAAGAATCTATAAACGGACAAAAAAGTGATGGAATCGGATTTTACCGATTGGGTTATGAGAAAGGACTTCCAAGATATTCGATTGGAGAATATTTTGACCGAGCAGGGATAATGAAAAATTAAAAAAACGGTGTACAACAATGGCTATAATTCAGCGTGCCGAATGAACAAAGAAAAAGAAATAGTAACTTTAAACTGGCTGATTTCAACGGCTGAAAATCTGCCGATTTCCAACACGCCGAAATCATAGCCGGGGCCGTTGTGCTTAATATTAAAGAACGATACTGCAAAATGATAAAACAGATATTGATAGTAATATTGCTAATGTTTTCAATTGAATCATTTGCTCAGATTGATTATGACAAGATTCGAAGAAAGAAGTTTTACTCAGCACAGCTTGACTCAACATCATCAACGATTTTAAGACTGGAGAAAAAACACGCTATAATTTATTTTAAAAAAACAGACATTAGAGAATTAATAAATAATCCTGATTCACGAGACCCTAAATTTAGTTTGCCAACCGTCGTTTATGATGATTTGATTAATTTTTTTAATTCAAATGAACAGATTCGATTAACAGATTGGTGGTATGATTACACAGACGAAGATAGAAAGAGAAAATTTGGTGTCGCAGATTATAAAAATAAAGACAAAAAATACATTGATGAATTGTACTACGTGTGCCCTGATTTATTGCATGATAATAAAGCAATGATTATAGATAAAGAAACAGGCAAGATTGTTAAGGGTAAGATGCTTATAAAAAGGGTAAATGGATTAATGGGGACAGTTTATTTAGATTTTTTACTTCCGAATAGAAAATCAATTTGGAATATTGTTTTAGTATTAGGCGAATAACTTATGGATGAAAAAAATACAACAGAACTATTATCTGAGATAAGAGATACTCTTAATCATATAAATAATAGACAAGATACAAGTGAAGTATTCTCCGAGTCTGATAGATTAATTGGAAAAGCTGAAAGCAGAATTGAACATGCCACAAATCAGATTCAAAGTACTTTTGATAGAATACATGATAAGGTTTTTAATTTCAATAACATTTTAATTGCGGCATTTATAGCTCTTGGGACATTTCCGAGTGACTCACCAAAACTAAAATTGTGGACTGTTATTTTTCCAATAATAAACCTAATCTACATGGTTTTGATAGACATAAGACAAATGGAAATTCATCGATTTGCTGCACGAGAAATGGAATGGACTTCGATTGAGAGAGAGCAATATGGTAAAAAAATAAGTACTCAGACTTTTTTATCATTAGGTTCTTTTTTATTGTCGATTGGTTGTTTGATATATTTGATAATAGGATTGATTTAAAACACTGCAATAGAAATACTAAGCACAACATTTTGTATAAGTAATGGCAGGGAAAGTGCTAAATATCAAGGTTTGTAGCCCACTCAAACTGCGTAGCGGTTTGACAGGAAAGTACCACGCAATCTGCCACTACTCATACAATTTACCGTTATGGTTTATTTCTAAAATACTGATTATTTAGAACGATTCTCGAAATTGGACGCTTCCGATTCTTCTTTGAAATAATTATTTTTAAAACCAAGTGTTCAAATTGACACCCCAACCCACCAGAGTTTGTTTGAGAGGGTTTCGCAGTGGAAAGGTTAGCTGACAAGTTGGTACGTGTCCGTGTTTTCTGACTGGAAAGTTTCAAGTTGAAAAAGTCTTGCTGTTTGAAAAGTCCGCTTGTTTTCCAGGTCTGACAAGAACGAAAAAACTTGACACTGCATTATAAACACCCTTCGCACCCCAATCTTTTTGACGGGAGTGAAGGAACGAAGTTTGAAACAAAATGTAGTTTAAGCAGCTTTTTGAAGAGTATTTAAAAACCAGAAAACTGTTCACCGTTTGAAAGGAACGTTCCCATTTCATCGGTACTTGAAAAAGATGATAACGAAAAACAAACCATAACAAATTGTAAATTGCATTGCGGGTGCAGTGCAGCGTTGTTCGCCGGATTCTCGCATCGCAGTCAGGTCCTACCGGACGCTGACGCTCACCGAAATCCGCAACGACAACATACAACTGAACGTTATGGTTTATTTATAAAATACTGATTATTTAGAACGATTCTCTAAACTGGACACTTCCGATTCTTCTTTGAAATAATTATTTTTAAAACCAAGTGTTCAAATTGACACCCCAACCCACCAGAGTTTGATTGAGAGGGATTCGCAGAGGAAAGGTTACCTGACAAGTTGGTACGTGTCCGTGCTTATTGACCAGAATGTTACAAGTTGATAAAGTCTTGCTGTTTGACCAGTCCGCTTGTTTTCCAGGTCTGACAAGAACGCAAAAACTTGACACTGCATTATAAACATCCTTCGCACCCCAATCTTTTTTGACGGGAGTGAAGGAACGAAGTTTGAAACAAAGTGTAGTTTAAGCAGCTTTTTGAATAGTATTTAAAAACCAGAAAGCTGCTCACCGTTTGAAAGGTACGTTCCCATTTAATCGGTACTTGAAAAAGATGATAACAAAAAAACAAACCATAACAAATTGTAATATGGCAGGCGGGGCATTTATCGGTTTGACTGGTCAAACCTTCCAGCTACTCTCCTACCGGTCTGACTGGATTTCTGCACGAAATCCCGCCCGACCACATACAACTGAACGTTAGGTGCAACCATAAAAAAGGGATTAACTGCTAAAAAATTTAATTATGAGAAAATCAAACTATTATAATTGGATTCAAGTGTTTTTATCTTTGATAACAATTATTGCGACAATTTTATTCGTCTATTATAATATTTTCAAAAAAGAAAGAGAAAGTGATTTATTGAAAAAACAATCTTATTTGCTTGATAGACAAATAATTGAATATACAATGAAACTTGATTCGCTTCAAGAATATAATAGGCAATTGAATCTAAGACTAAACAGTATCGTAAGTAGTGCTTCTTCAGATGGAACTCCAAACTTGAGAGTTGAAGAAAAGTATTTAAAGCTTGAGAAAGACATACATTCTATTACTAATCAAATTTCTAAGTTTGAAAATCAAAATTTAGCTTTGAGACAGGCGATAAATCCAATTAATCCCGAAGAAGTTTTAACAATTGCTAGGCTTAGCGATGAAGTTAAAGATATAAGAGATGACTTCAATTCATTAAAATTAAATATTGACACAAAACAAAATGAATTCAGAGATTATATTTTAAGAGAAAAAGAAACTTCTAACAAAGCAACTAATTTAATCCTTGTAGTTCTGATTCCGTTGGTATTAAATTTCTTGTATACGGTTTGGAAGGACTTGAGGAAGAATAAAGAATCAGAAAATGGCAGCACCTAACAATCGGTCATAAAACATTGGGGGCGAAGTGGTTATTCGAGCCTCGGTACTCGCATCTAAGTTCGGTGTACTTTGATAGTGAAACAGCTCCGAAACCCCAACGATTTTATACCGCCATCCGTTATGGTTTATTTATAAAATACTGATTATTTAGAACGATTCTCTAAACTGGACACTTCCGATTCTTCTTTGAAATAATTATTTTTAAAACCAAGTGTTCAAATTGACACCCCAACCCACCAGAGTTTGATTGAGAGGGATTCGCAGAGGAAAGGTTACCTGACAAGTTGGTACGTGTCCGTGCTTATTGACCAGAATGTTACAAGTTGATAAAGTCTTGCTGTTTGACCAGTCCGCTTGTTTTCCAGGTCTGACAAGAACGCAAAAACTTGACACTGCATTATAAACATCCTTCGCACCCCAATCTTTTTTGACGGGAGTGAAGGAACGAAGTTTGAAACAAAGTGTAGTTTAAGCAGCTTTTTGAATAGTATTTAAAAACCAGAAAGCTGCTCACCGTTTGAAAGGTACGTTCCCATTTAATCGGTACTTGAAAAAGATGATAACAAAAAAACAAACCATAACAAATTGTAATATGGCAGGCGGGGCATTTATCGGTTTGACTGGTCAAACCTTCCAGCTACTCTCCTACCGGTCTGACTGGATTTCTGCACGAAATCCCGCCCGACCACATACAACTGAACGTTATGCAACATAAGAAAGAACACAATGAGACACATTACACCATTGATAATTCTGTTTTTTTTCGGTTTGACAGCTAAAAGTCAATTTATAATTGATAATGGTAATTTCTTTTCTGATACGGAAAAAACGGAATTAATAGAAAGTTTGCAAAACATAGAGACTAAGAGCACCGTCCAGACATTGATCTATACAACGATGGATTTGGGCGGTAAATCACCAGTTGATTATGGAATGGACTTATCACGTCAATACCCTGCAGGAATTAAAGGGATTAACAATGGGATAATTATTCTTCTTTCAAAAAATGACAGAAAACTCCAAATATTAGTTGGAAGTGGACTTGAGTGGATTCTTACAAATAGTCAGACACAACAGATTGTTGACCAGATGATACCCTATTTTAAAAAAGGAGAATTTTACAATGGAGTTAATAAAGCTGTCGATTTTATAGATAAAAAAGTGACCGATATTGATTGGACGCCATATAAAGTTAAAAAACTGTCTGAATCTGACAGCGGTAAGATTTTTAAAATAGAGTACTCAAATAAAACCGGAGAAACACATTATAAATATGCAATTGACACTGATCCACAATTTTCGGATGACTTTAAAATAAAACTAATAATTGATGGTGAAGATTTCGATCTCTACTACTCAAAATATATGAATGACATGATCTCTAAAATACTAACGAACGATGAGATTTCAGTAAATTTTAGATTGAGTGATTTTGATACAAAAAGACTTGAATTAATCGGAATTGAATAAATTACGTTGCATAACAAATTGTATATGTCAGGCGGGGTGCTTGGCGGGGTGCTTGGCGGTCTGACAAATCAGACCTTTCGCCCACTTTCCTGCGAGTCTGACTGGATTTCTGCACGAAATCCCACCCGACCACATACAAGTGACCGTTATGGTTAAGCATTTCAGTTTATTAAAAAAAGCGTTCTTTAAAAGCTTGGTTTTTGTAAATGGCACTTATGAAAGTGGAACATAGTTTCAGGTAATACATCTACCTGACTAGTGGTTATTGGAAAGCAATTTTCATAAAATCACGCCCAAAAGCATCTACAGCCTGTCACCTTGTTTGCGGTTAATCAACTCCTGTGCCATGTTTGCCCCTACCTGAACGGGTAACCTGGGACAGGTATTGTTGCTTAAAGATATGTAAATTAAGGAAAGGCAAACAACACCAAACAGGGACAGCGGTAAGCAACAACTGGTTTTGCAAACTTGGCACATCACTTGGGAGGGGCAAACAAACTGCCAGGCTGGTTTTGTTACAATGACTGGGCACGCCCGGATTGCCCTGCCTAACCATAACATCGTTTATATTTCAGCGGGGTGTTTGGTGCTATTTTATTTTAACAATACAATACATAATTTTAAAAAATATATGAAACTTTAGTGCAAATAAAACCCCGCCGCAACATATCCGCGGCCGTTATGGGCAAGCAAATGAGAGTCCCTACGATAAATTGATACATTGACAAAAATGAATAAGACTATTTAAATTTTTACTTAGGTTAAAAATGGAACAACTATTAAAAAAGATTGTAGAATCAAAAACGCTGATTGCTTTCCTTATACTTTTTTCTCCGCTGATTATTTCAATATTGATTATTACAAATAATCAATCACTTGGGATACCTGAGAAATTAAATTTTCCATTAGCAGGTATGTTTTATCCATATCTTCAACTTGTGATTTGGATATATTGGATGTGGTATGCGGTTAAGAGATTAGGAGAGTATAACCAGATTGATACAAAATCAATTGATAAATACAGCAAGGTAATTAGATTTTCAAAAGTGATTTTTTTTGTTCTAATTTCAGGAATAATAATCAACTCTGTTATACCGGGATTGATTGAATATCCAGAAACAATAGAACAGATTGTAATGTATGCTTCATACGGATTGATAATTGTGCAATTTTATCTTTTCTACGCATGGATATATGGATTTTGGATAATCTCAAAGACTTTAAATGATGTTTATGAGAAAAAAGGAAAAGAAAGGAGTATGTCAATGATATTATTCTTTTTCATGCCATTCACTTTTGGTGTAATTCACAGGAAAATTAGAAATGAATTGGATGTTTAAATAATGCCAGCCCATAACAAATTGTAAATTGCATTGCGGGTGCGGTGCAGTGTCGTTCGCCGGATCCTCGCATCGCAGTCAGGTCCTACCGGACGCTGACGCTCACCGAAATCCGCAACGACAACTTACAAGTGACCGTTGGCAGCAATATTGAAAAAAAGACAGCACCTTTTAAAAGTAAAATATATGAAACCAAAATTTGTACGAAGTAGTGAAGGAATTAAAAAAGTTGTTTGTGGAGACAACCAAACAACCAAACTTTCAGGACATGATTCTGACAATCAATTACTCATAATTGAGCAAAATGATATGCCAGGTGTTGGCATCCCATTACATGTTCATAAAAACGAAGATGAAATATTTTATATCTTGGAAGGTGAAATGGAAGTAATTGTTGGTAAAAATAAGACCATACTCAAATCTGGTGATATGGGATTTTGTCCAAGAGGCATTGCTCATTCATGGAAAGTAGTTGGAAATCAAAAGCATAAATCATTATTGATTATAACACCCTCACAAATTGAAAATTTATTTATTGAATTATCAGAATTAAAAGAATTTCCACCAGATTTTGAGGTTGTTGCAAAGATTTCAAAGAAATATGATATTGAATTTTTAGATACTACATTATGAGTGAAGAAAATAAAAAACCAGAAACTGAAGATGGTAAATCTGATTTTCAAAAGAATCTATCGAAATTTTGGTATGTATACGTCTTGGGAATTAGTGGAATTATTGGCGCAATTTCCAATTACAAAAAATTAGTTGATTTTTTAAGGGAAATTGATATCGTACATCTGTCAAATCTAATTTTAATAATTCTTGGTGTGATTGCTTTTGCTGGTGTGATTGTGGCAATAATTTATATGAAGAAAAAAACGCCAGCACCCAATATTGCTCTTATTTTTTTCCTGATAGCTGTTCTATGTGGTGGATTAATTGCTGTCCAACAAAAACATGAATTTAATAGGATTCTTGTTGTATATGATAAGTACACAATTCCATATCACGCTCAGGTATATGATTATGTAGAAACTCATAAATTAGAAGAACTTGATAAATTAGAAGATTCTTATCACTTTAATGATAAATCAGTAATAATTTCAACAGTCGAAAGACCAGTAATGAAATGGAAACAAGTTCTGCCAAGTGATTCAGAAATTGAGTCTCCCTTATTGACTTTGCAAGAGATAATCGATGAATCATCGGCTGGTTTTATTGATATTTCTTTCTCTGATTTTGATTTTGACATTGCAAACAAAATTCAGCAAAATAAAATAAGATTTAGTGAAGTTCGAGTTTTTTATGAATATGGATATGAACCTGCAGAAAGAAGATTACGAAATACATTAGGAGAAAACATTTCAGGCTTGACAATAAATTCAGCTTTGTACAATCCAAATTCAATTAATAGTTTGCTCGAACCAAAATCGTTAACAATCTTTTTGGGTTCATGTGAAGGTTTTACTAAATTTTTAGATGAAACGACTCAAAATGATTATGCATTTTTGATAATACCTAATTGGTTGAGACCAAGCGTTCCATTATCAAGCAATGAATCCTCAAATCGAGTTTGTTTAGTTTCTACAGTTTATGAAAAGTTAGTAAATAAAGATTACGATACATGGAAAGAAATTTACAACACAATTAATGGAGACTGGTCAGATAGTGAAAATCTTGAAGATAAAATACTAAGCAATTTTGCTACTAATAATCAATTAAAAGAAATTAATTTTTAAAATCATGAATATAAGCACAATAGGAATTTATTCTGCATTAGGAATTTCTACATTAATTGCAATTTGGGCAATTTTTGTAGCGAGAAACAAAAATAGTACAATACATCAGTTTCTTACTGGATTTGGAATGCTTGATAAAAGCAGTACTTTCTTCACAATATTCGCAACAACATTTAGTGCTTTTACAGTTGTCGGTTTACCAGCGATGTTTTATGCTCATGGGATTGGTACATTTTGGTTTATGTGGATAGGGATTGCTCTAACACCATGGACAATGAGATTTATTGGCAAAAAAATTGTAAAAATGTCAATGGCAAGCGATGGCAAATTTACTTCTCCGATTGGTTTGCTTACAGCAGGATATAAATCTCAACTTTTAACAATGACATTATCATTGTTGACTATAGTCGTTTTGTTTCCATATCTAACATTACAAATTGCCGGCATTGGTAAATTTGTGATTAGTGTGAGTGATGGGAAACTTAGTTATGTATTTGGCACACTATTTTGTTCTGTTTTGGTTGGATTATATACAATCTTAGGTGGAGCAAAAGCCGATGCGGTCACAGACAAAATTCAAGGAATATTATTAATTGCTGGAACTATAGCATTAGGGATTGCAATGTATATCTTAGTAAATTCGCAGTTTATTGAAAACATAAGGATTCTTTCTGATAAAGAATTGCTCACAATACCAGGTCCAAAGGGCTATTTCTCTCTTCCAGTATTAATTTCATTTGGCATTATTTTTACACTTATTTCAATTTCAACTCCTCAAGTTTCGCAAAAACTTATGAGTATTGACGACTGGGATAAATTTAAGCCTCTTAAAAGTTGGTGGTTATACCCACTAATTGGAAGTGTTGTTGTTCTGTTAGCTGGCTTCATTGGATTGTATGCCGCTGCCAACTTAAATATTTCAAGTCCTGATTTTGTAGCCGGTGATGTCATTAGACATTTAGCATCAAATTTATCTGGATTCTATTCCGTAATATTCTTTATCGTAGCAATTCTATTTATGGCTGCGGTTTTATCAGCAGCTATTTCAACAATAGACTCACTTCTTTTAGCAATTTCTGGTATTGTAAAAGACAACTTTTATAAAGACAATGAGACTAAAAATTTAAGACTTTATCTAAAAATATTTGCAGTTTTCTTATTGGTTGGAGGTTTATTGTTTTCTTCACAACCTCCTATGTTTATTGTTAGTTTGGCTCAAATTCAACTTGCAGGTTTGACTGCATTACTTCCTTGTTTACTTGGACCTATGTTTGGTATTACAAATAAAATAGCAGGTTGGTTTGCAATTAGTTTTGGTATTATTTCAGTAATCGTAATCAAATTTACGAATATATCTATTTGGGGATTTGACGTTGGAATTGCTGGGCTAATTCTCGGAATAGCTGGTCTGTTAATGGGGCGTTTGATATTTGGTAAGGAATAAATACTGCTGCCAACATTTTGTATAAGTAATGGCAGGCAAAGTGCTAAATATCAAGGTTTGTAGCCCGCCCAAACTGCACAGCGGTTTGACAGGTAAGTACCACGCACTCTGCCACTACTCATACAATTTACCGTTGGCACCCATAAAAAATAAGAACCTGATGATAATTAAACAAAATGGCAGATAATAATCAAAATTACACAGGTCAGACATTTAATAATCAAGCTGTTTATATAAATGGTGAGATTTCGTCAGACCCACAGATAGCAATAGCCAGACCTCCATATTTGCTTGAAAGATATGACTTTGATAAGATTGTTAATTCTAAAGGCATATTAAATGGAATTGCAACTACTTTAATTGGGGCAACAATTGGCTTATTTATTAATATGGTTGCAAAATTTATTGGTAATAAAATTGACCCATCAGTAAAGTTTGACAATTGGGAAGTTTATTCTTTTATCTTGACTTTAATTCTAATGGGACTGTTCTTTGGGATAGACTATTTAGTACCTAACGAACGAAAAGAGATTATTAAAAAGATTTGTGACCACTTTAAGTCTAATCCAACAAATAGATAGAAATAATGAAATTTAATATACCATCAGAATATCAAGCATTTGACAGATTAACAATTTGTTCAAATGTATTAATTGGAGCAGGTGCAATTGTAAAGATTGGAGAAGTTGAACCGATATTAATTGGAAAAGGACTTAAATTCCCTGCTATTTGGCTTAAAGCAAGAGCAAATAAGAATAATTGGATTTCAGTTGTTGAAAGAAGTGTTAGCCTCAATCCCCAGATTAAAATTACTAATGAAGGAGATACTTCTACGACAATAATAAAAATAAAGGAAATAACTATTCTAAAGGCTATACAGCAAAATTCAGATTGTCATATTGACCAGATAGACTTACGTCCCTTAGGTCTAAATGTTTTCGGGACAAGTGAATATCTTAAAGTTGGGCAAAGTGAATTTAAAGGAAATACCTTTCAAGGACTTGGAACCTTTATTGGTATTAATGAATAAATTACGGGTGCCAACATTTTGTATAAGTAATGGCAGGCAATGTGCTAAATATCGAGGTTTGTAGCACGCTCAAACTGCATAGCGGTTTGACAGGAAAGTACCACGCAATCTACCACTACTCATACAATTTACCGTTGTGCTTAATTGCATGAGAGACATACTACACATATTAACCTTCTTGACAATTAGTCTTTCTGGATTAGCCCAGACTGATTTTTATTGTAATCGTGTTGATACGAAAATTGACTCGATGGAAAGAGCATGGTATCCATTTCAGATTGTTGATAGCATCAGGTTTATAGACCAGCCTGTATTTATAATAGCTGATAATAATAACAAACCGACTGATTTTATTTCAAGTGAGGAAAATTCCTATCGTCGACTTTCGAAAGATGAACCCTGGTCGGAGGATTTTTACAATGATTACAAACAGACTGAATTTAATAGTTATGAAGATTATCTAATTGACAAAAAACAGACTTCACAATATTGGGATTCGTTGGCAGATGCAGAGAACCGATTTTCAAATTCAATGGATATGGCGGTTTGGATTCAGAATAACACAAATGATACGATTCTTTTTCCAAATCAAGATGGTAGTTTAATTGGATTGATTGAGGCGATTGACAATAAAGGTGATTGGAGACCGATACAGTATTGGTGGTTTAGTTGGTGTGGAAATAGTTATATGGATTTAATTCTACCACCCAAAAACTCGATTCAGATTGGATTAAATAATAAATTCGGTGATATAAAAACAAAAATGCGATTAAAGATTCACGGTCGAGACACGATTTATTATTCCAATGAATTTGCAGGTACTGTTTCGACTGATGATTTTATAATAAACAATAAAACTAAACTTAAAATAATTGAAGATAAGTACAGGATTTCATTTCTTGACACCGTTCATTACGGATTGACAGTTTTTCCTGACCCACCCGATATTATTATATTTGAAGAAGATGACTAATAAGCAACATAAGCACAACAAATTGTAAATTGCATTGCGGGTGCAGTGCAGCATCGGTCGCCGGATTCTCGCATCGCAGTCAGGTCCTACCGGACGCTGACGCTCACCGAAATCCGCAACGACAACTTACAAGTGACCGTTACCCACAATTAAAATGAGAACGAACAAAGCTAAAAGATACGATGAGCAAATTGAGAGAGAAATTGAAAAAGCAGTTTCAAGATTCTCTGAACACCTTATGTCAAATTCTAAATGGGTTAAGCTGATAGATAAGCTTGCTGATAATTCTGAAAAAGTTAAAAAGATTAAATTCAAAAAAGTCCAGAATGACAAGATAGGCAAGTTGTATTTAGAAGAGGATACTACCTATGGTTTTGATTACTGGCAAAACGGATTTGAGGGACATAATTCTCTTGGAGGAATATTGGGATTTAAAGAGATTGAGTATTTAACCTTTCCGAGGATTGTAGATAATGAAACTGGTGACAAGCAAGATTTGAATGAGATAGTGGATTTAATTGAAAGTGTTGGACAATTTGCTCTGGACGTTGATAGTGATAGCGTAAGATTGATTTGTTATAGATAGTTAGACTACAGGATAAAGAAAGATAAACATATGCACGAGCCTTATGAAAATAGATTAAAACACAGAGCAGACTTCCGAGTTAAATATCAATTCAAAAGTCCTAGTGAGGGAGGTCGAAAAACTGGTGAACCCTATCAAGGGATTCGTTCTGACTTTTCGTTTGAAGGAGAGGATAACAACAAAGTGTATATGATTTGGCCAGAATTTGAGGATTCTGAAGGTAATGTAATCCTCGAAAATGATAAACCAGTCCCAAAATCGGGTACAGCAAGAATGTGGATTATTAACAATGAAATGCGACCAAAACATTATGATAGAATTCAAGTTGGCTTTAAAGGATTTTTTAGAGAAGGAGCTACAATATCAGCGGATTGTGAAGTGATTGAAATTCTTGATTTGAAGAGTAATCCAAGAACGAACAAATAACTGTGGGTAACAAAAAATATAGGTCATTTGGCGAATAGTGCTAATTTTGAGCATAGTAACATTTAATAAAACATATAGCGGTTTGATAGGTTGGTGCTTAAAAATGCCAAACGCCCCATATTCAAACCGTTAGCAAAAATTTTAAAAGAAATAACAACCAATGAATATTGAGGAAGAAATAAAACAAAACTCTTTACGAATCGAAAGCAAAACAACAGAGATTGAAACTAACGTTGCAAAACTTGAAAAAAGTATTGGTAGATATACTTTCTGGGCTTGGACTTTTGTTTGGCTTGGAGTAATAATTGCAGCCTTTGCAATAATTTATTTCTATTGTAATAATGATGATAAAGGTTTTGCATTAAATCTACTAGGTGATTTTTATGCTGGAACCGTTGCATCACTTTGGGCTTTAGCTGGGCTATTTCTAATTTATGTTGCTTTTCTTGGACAAAAGCAACAACTACTAAATCAACAGTTAGAAATTATGATTAGTCAACTAGAAGTGAAATATACTAGATTTGAGTTGGAAGGTCAAAAAAAGGAACTCATGGTTCAGAATTTGACAATGCGAAAACAAAGATTCGAAAACACTTTTTTCCAGCTTTTGAGAAATCATCAAGATATTGTCCAAGGCATTGATATTAGGCGTTCAGGAGGTAATGTTATATCTGAAGGTAGAGATTGTTTTAAATCATTCTATCAAAGATTTGAAAGAAATGTTCACGAACAATCAGACATAAAAGATATAATAAAAAAATACTTAGAAATGTATACTAACCATCAGGCAGACTTAGGTCACTATTTTAGAAATATCTATCATATTCTAAAGTATATTGACTGTTCCGAGGAAATTGAAGAAAAAGAAAAGTATAAATATTCAAGCTTATTGAGAGCATTACTTTCGAGTTATGAATTAATTATAATTTTTTATAACTGTCTAGGTGATTATGGGAAGAAGAAGTTCAAACCCTTAATTGAAAAATATTCCTTTCTAAAGAATATTGATTATTCTCTGCTAGTTAATTCATCAAATAAGGATGAGTATGAACCGATTGCATTTGCAGATTCGGAAAAAAGAAAAACTTTTGCTAACAAATTGTAAATTGCATTGCGGGTGCAGTGCAGCGTCGTTCGCTGGATTCTCGCATCGCAGTCAGGTCCTACCGGACGCTGACGCTCACCGAAATCCGCAACGACAACTTACAAGTGACCGTTAGCGGTCAGTTTGAAAAAAGAAAAATGAAATATCACCTTATTATAATTGTCATAGTAGTTTCTATTTGTTCTTGTGCCACAAAAACAAAGCATGAGAATGTTCTTGTATCAAGACTACGTACTTATGATAATTTAGAGGTTAAAATCCAAGAATTTCATCTGAGAGGAGAAGAAAAGATTTGGGAGAAAAACTATTCATACAATGGCTGGCAAATTTTAGACTCAATTGTTTATGGTGAGGCTAAGACGATTGTGTATATTCCTGATTATGGAGATACTCGGAAAATTAAAAATTATAATAAAGAGGAAAAACCAATTGACCAAAATTTAAATCCTGTAAAGCCATTTAGTAAGTTGCTAAAAGACAAATATCAATTAAGTACTATTTATATTAAGGCTTTTGAAACAGTGTATGATTTAACGGACATGAGCATAATGGAGGAAAGTCTCAGCAAGACTTTAAAAACCAATTTTATACCATCGATTTTAACAAATTATGGCATTCCTTACAATGAGTTGTTAGATTCTTGTAGCTATTCAATTTCACAAAAAGGTTTACTGCACAATGACAATTTCTACTTTGAAAATTTCCATATTCAGAGAGAATATTTTTATGATGGATTAAAACTAACGACAGTGAAAATATCAAGAGTAAATAAAAACGATAATCAGAGAATCGAGATAATTGAAAAGTTTAAAATAAATAATATTGAATAAAAACCGAACCGCTAACAAAAGCTATATGTAATGCGGGGTTCAGCGGGTAAATCAACGGCAGTTCTTCGCATCAACAACGCCAATTCGTCTTTGACGATTTGGCTATAAAAACTAAATATGAATAAACGAATTGGCTCAGTGGCAGCCTGACAGTGAAGTGTTTCAAAGTCCCGCACTCCACATAGCCAAACCGTTATGGTTTATTACTAAAAAACTGATTATTTAGAACGATTCTCTAGATTGGACACTTCCGATTCTTCTTTGAAATAATTATTTTTAAAACCAAGTGTTCAATTGACACCCCAACCCACCAGAGTTTGATTGAGAGGGATTCGCAGAGGAAAGGTTACCTGACAAGTTGGTACGTGTCCGTGTTTTCTGACAGGAATGTTACAAGTTGAAAAAGCCTTGCAGTTTGACAAGTCCGCTTGTTTTCCTGGTCTGACAAGAACGCAAAAAATTGACACTGCATTATAAATCCCCTTCGCACCCCAATCTTTTTTGAGGGGAGTGAAGGAACGAAGTTTGAAACAAAGTGTAGTTTAAGCAGTTTTTTGAATAATATTTAAAAACCAGAAAGCTGCTCACCGTTTGAAAGGTACGTTCCCATTTCATCGGTACTTGAAAAAGATGATAACGAAAAAACAAACCATAACAAATTGTAATATGGCAGGCGGGGCAATTATCGGTTTGACATGTCAAACCTTCCGGCTACTCTCCTACCGGTCTGACAGGATTTCTGCACGAAATCCCGCCCGACCACATACAAGTGACCGTTAGCATGCATAAAAAACAACAACATCAATGACACTCAACAACGAGGCAAATAATTGGACAAAATTTGATAAAGCATTTTTGATTGAAGACTCGCAGATTTTCAAGACAAAATCCTTTATGATTGATTATAGCCAAGAAAAAGGATTGTCAAGTGTGCAATTGAAAAAGTTAAGAAATGAGTGGATTAAGATTTTACCGAAACTTGACAATGTAGAATTTGCATTTTTTGGTCATAAAATAACACAAGGATTTTTTGATTCTATTTGTTCAATGCCTAACCTTAAAGGACTGTGGATTAAGTGGAGTCAACTTAATGACTTCTCAAAAATTAGTGATTTAAAAACTTTGAATTACTTAATAGTTGGTGGTTCAGCTAAAATTCTGACTTTATACGGATTAGAGCGTTTGACTGATTTAAAAAGTTTAGAATTAAGCAGTTTTTTTGCACTAAAAAATATTTCAGAGCTGTCAGAACTGACCAAACTCGAGAAGTTAGAACTTTATGGTAGCCTTGATGGAAAAAGATTACAGATTGAGAATATTGATGCGATATCGAATTTAGTTAACTTAAAAACATTAGTACTTGACATAAAAAGCAAAGGCGTAGATATAAATCCAGTATTCGGATTAAAAGAATTAGAAACATTAATTTTACCGGATTCTTATTTCAAAAATATGACTAAAAAAGAAATCCTCATTAAGTTCCCAAAATTAACAAAGGGACTGATTGACAAACAATAACGCATGCTAACAATGTATAAAAGTAATAGCGGTTTCTGTGGGTGTTCGAGCGGTGGTGGTTCTAATCAACCCGCCAAATCTACCGATGTGACTATTTAATATTGTGTAGCTTTGGCTACTTAGTAACTTGATACGAAACCGCTTTGAAATCCGCTACTACTCTTATACTCAACGTTATGTGCAAGTTTAAATGTAGACCGATATGATAATAAAGAAACTATTAAAAGAGAGAATTGGACTATTCGAATTAATTGTAATTGCGATAATAATAGGTTTAAGCATTGAACTTATCTCTAATGGATTAAACTCAATATTGGACTCAGAAAATTGGAAAGGAATATTGTATGGTGCAGTTTTACTTTTAATTGGTTTTTCTTATTTCATTTTCAAGATAATTAAATTAAAATCGTCAAAACGTTCATTTAAAGGATTCATAATTTTTGACCCGAAGAAAAATAATATACTCCATATCCCACGCTATAATTACTCGAAGGAGTTATCGGAAGATATTTCGTGTGCATTCAACGAAAATAAAGCTTTAAAAAAATTATGGAATGCTGAGCCACTTGATAGTCGATTTAAAAGAGACAAAAAAGGAAATATCAAGTCAGAGAAGCCCAAAAGTTTTAGCCTAATAATTCAAGCAACCGAATATTTTATAATTAAGGAACTTTCGATGCACCTGAGTTCTTATTTCAATAGGAATAGACACGATGAAAAGAAACTTCAAGAAATATCACGCAAGGACATACCATCTGTGCTTCTGGAGAATCAATTCCTTGAGCTTTTCTCAAAACCAATGGAACAAAGGGATGCGTTTGTTGATGATACACTAACCCCTGATGATTCTGAGGGAACTATTGTTGCATCCTATCGGGAAGGATATAAATTTGAACACTTTGACCTTGTATTACCTAAAAAAACGAAAATTCTTAAACCAAAAGAAAATGAATTACTCATTGAAACATCTCGCTTGAAAATAAAGATTTCTATTGATTTTGACGGCATGGGGGAAGTTCTTCCATTTTCGTTCAATGAATACTATTTGAATCTTGATAATAGAAGGGATTTCCATGAATTTGAAATCAAAATTAATGTTTCTGTAAATTTTAAACTAAAAGGTTATTTAACGAGGAACGGTTGGGAATACTTTGAATGGGTTGACTCATTTATAAAAGTCTTGGAAAAAAGATTTTCGAAAAAGATATTTTTCAAAAAAATTAATTGGGACACTATGAGTAGTGCAGTAATTGTTGCAAAAAACATAGTCAAGAAACAATTAAAAAATAAAATAGAAGAAGCCGAAGTAATAGATTAGAATAAAGTCGAGTAGGTAAAGGGGAATTTCACCCCTAAACCTCTCACAGAACCGTGCGTGACAGTCTCCCGTCACACGGCTCCTCGAAGTCGTGAAACCATCTCAGGTTTCGGCATGTAAAAAAGCTCATCCTCTTTCAAGTTGGCAAAAATGCCTGACTCCGTTAACCCCTTCGCTATGACTAAGTTTCCAAAGCCGTTACCTGGCACAAGTCGCTACTACGGGTTAATCCGCCCCTATTCCACTGTATTGATACTCTCTGGCTTGCCCGAAGGTTTTCGCCATTCTCTCTTAACACCAGCAGATAGGTTCTCCTGTTCCTTAAATGAGCCAAGGTATAGTTCCTGCCCTCTTTACTCCGGATACCGGTGCAGCCAATAAACTGGTAATCTCTGCACTTATCCCAATGTACCGTCCGACCATTGGTTTTCAGTATCGCATACGTTATTATCGAAGCCTCTTCGAGCGGTTCACTTTCGTTCAGCTCCTATACCCATTCCTGACAGATTTCTCACAAAAGTGAGTTTTCAGCCTTTTCCCGTGCTGTTCAGTACCAACCCCTTGAAAGGGAAGCACCGCAGGGTAGATTGAAAACACTTCCAGTAAAGCGTTTCCGAGAGACCAAAATATCATGCCAGCCGTGTCAAAATTGCATTAGGACAATATTGACAGCACGATAGATTCCTCTCATCTCATTTAAAGTTATGATGAATCAATTTCAATGAACTTACTTCCTGCTCTACAGAAAGTTGATTATATTTGAAAGTGCCCTGATTCATCGCAGGACACACAACCAGCACATAACACAGTGCCATATTGCATAGCGGGGTTTGGTGGTGCGCCAACTGCGACTCTCGCATCATCGTTCAGTCCTGCCGGACATGAACGCGCTCCGAAATCCGCTACAGCAACATGCACAAACCGTTATGCACCATATTGAAAAACGTAACTAAATAACCTAAAAGATATAATCGATGAAAGCACTTGATAGTTTTCTTACAAATCTTTCAGACCACGAATTAGCTATATTTTGTAGGTATAGATTTCATGGATTTTTAGGCAGTTCAAAGCAGAAAATTGCAAATGAAGTCAAAAAAAGAAATTTAACTACTGAACAACTTAAATCATTCGAAGACAAAAAACTAACAACTCACTCGACTGACGAAAAAATAAAATGCTTTAGATGTGGTTCTGACAGGTTGTATATTGAGTCAGATTACAAGGAAATTCCTATAGCGGAATTCACTTCTGCAGAGATAGCAATAGACTCGTATCGCTGTCGACTTTGTGGATACAATGCAAGCAAAACAACTCCAAACAACGTATTTGACAGGATAAAAAGAGTCTTTAAAAATTTTGCGAAAAGTAGATTTATAAAATATAATGACATTTAAAATACGGTGCATAACAAATTGTAAATTGCATTGCGGGTGCAGTGCTGCGTCGTTAGCCGGATTCTCGCATCGCAGTCAGGTCCTACCGGACACTGACGCTCACCGAAATCCGCAACGACAACTTACAAGTGACCGTTGTACACCATATAAAAAAAGACGAAAAAAATGAATGTTGAAATCAGACCATTGACCAAAGATTTAAAAGACGATTACTTGTCTCTTTTTGATAATATGATTCATAAAGAAAACCCTGAATGGTCAAAATGTTATTGTAATGACTATCATTTCCTCGGAGATGTCGAAACTTGTACACGTGATATGAGTCGCTCATTGATAATTAATCGCATAGATGAGAACGAGCTACAAGGTTATTTGGTTTTTGAGAATGGTAAACCGATTGGATGGTGTAATGCAAACAATAGATTAAATTATCAACGATTATTAAGAGATTTTGATTTGATCGATAATCCAAATGATAAAGTTTGCTCAGTTGTTTGTTTTTTAATCCACCCTGATTACAGAAGAAAGGGGATTTCTCAAAAGCTTCTTGAAAAAGTCATTGAGGATTATTCGAATACAGACTATGATTATCTTGAAGCATATCCGAGAAAAGGAAAATCGGGTGAAAATAATTTCAAAGGTCCTATGGAATTATATAAAAGAAACGAATTTCAAATGCACAAGGAGTATGATAATTATTATGTGATGAGAAAAAAACTAAAATAAATACGGTGTACAACAAATTGTATATGGCAGGCGGGGTGCTTGGCGGTCTGACAAGTCAGACCTTTCGCCCACTTTCCTGCGGGTCTGACTGGATTTCTTTTAGAAATCCCGCCCGACCACATACAAGTGACCGTTAGCAACCATTAAAAAATAACGCAAATGATAAAGTATATTTTGATCCCTATAATTCTATTCGTCACTTTTAGTTGCTCTCAAAAAGACAATAAAACAATAAACTGGAAAATGACAGTTCAAGAATCATTTGACTTAACGGAATTGTATCCAATTATTCTAAAAGCCAATAATTTAATAAGACAGCAACAACTGGATTCCATAAAAAGTCAAAAGACTGGAATATCATTAATTGATGAATTGCAAGGAGCAGATTCAGCCAACGATAATTCATTAGAGAATTATCCTCTTTTCCAAATTTTATATCCCAATGTTCAGACAGATAAAAATGGGCAATCATTTATCGGTTCTACATCAATAATCGGAATGGCAAAAGACACCATTAAATTGAAAAAATACTTAGAAGATGTTGATTCTATATTCCCTACAAACCTAGCATGGAGAGTAACCGGTAATCTCCATGGCAACGTAAAATGTCTCCATGCATTAAAAAATAACAAAGTTGCATTTCCACTTACACTAGCAGATATCGACTCAATTTTTGTGACACCAGCAGGAATAAAAGGAGTTTTAGGATTAACAGACAAAATCAAGGGAAGTGCTTGGATTGATATAAAACTTAATAGAGGACTCAGAGAAACTCTCAGCAAAAATATATATTCATTGATAATTAAATCAAATAACCATGAATACTCTGCTTCTATTGTGAACTTCGATAATAATCCGAATCAAGTTATAACTATTGGAGAAATGGACGAAAATGATTTTAGAGATCTAGAAAATAGATTTAAAAACAAAATGAAAATTAGAAAATAACGGTTGCTAACAAATTGTATATGGCAGGCGGGGCAATTATCGGTTTGACAAGTCAAACCTTCCGGCTACTCTCCTACCGGTCTGACAGGATTTCTGCACGAAATCCCGCCCGACCACATACAACTGAACGTTATGGTTTATTTTTTAAAAACTGATTATTTAGAACGATTTTCTAGATTGGACACTTCCAATTCTTCTTTGAAATAATTACTTTTAAAACCAAGTGTTCAAATTGACACCCCAACCCACCAGAGTTTGTTTGAGAGGGATTCGCAGAGGAAAGGTTACCTGACAAGTTGGTACGTGTCCGTGTTTTTGACCGGAATGATTCAAGTTGAAAAAGCATTGCTGTTTGAAAAGTCCGCTTGTTTTCCTGGTCTGACAAGAACGCAAAAACTTGACACTGCATTATAAATACCCTTCGCACCCCAATCTTTTTGACGGGAGTGAGGGTACGAAGTTTGAAACAAAGTGTAGTTTAAGCAGCTTTTTGAAAAGTATTTAAAGACCAGAAAACTGCTCACCGTTTGAAAGGAACGTTTCCTTTTCATCGGTACTTGAAAAAGATGATAACAAAAAAACAAACCATAACAAATTGTAAATTGCATTGCGGGGGCAGTGCAGCGTTGTTCGCCGGATTCTCGCATCGCAGTCAGGTCCTACCGGACGCTGACGCTCACCGAAATCCGCAACGACAACATACAAGTGACCGTTATGGGCAAGCAAATGAGAATACGTAAAAAAGCCTTAGTTTTAATATCAATTATAATTCTAGTAATGTTACTTACACTGTTTAAAAAACAATCAAAGGAGCAGAAATTTTGGAATTGGGTTTCTAAGAATAAAGTTGAATTAGAAAACTTTATAAACTCTGACCATAAGGACTACGGAATATATAAGGAACTAACAAAAGAAATTAAAAAATATAATAAAGTTCTTTATCCGGAAATGACATCGACGAAAAATGATGAAATTGTTCTAATAATAACACCAGATGGATTGTCAGAAGGTGTTATTCCAACTCAGAAATTGTATGAGGCTAGACCCAAATTACAAAATTGGATAATCAAAAAATTTAGACAGTCAAAAGATAAAATTGACTTGAATTTTAACGGAATTGAGTATCCTTCCTCAGATATCGAAATCCTTCCAGAACTGGATAATGAAAGAGAAAAGGTCAATATTAAAGTTTGTATTCGAAACATGAACTCGGACAAGAAAAAGTATCAATCGCTTGCCTGGTTATATCTTGACCACATTTTAGGAGAATATAATACAATAACAAAGGTAGGCTATGTAGATTTTTATCATTTGGAGAATGACGAAAGTGTTAGAGGTGGAATTACTATTCTAGAATTAAGAAAACTCATAGAAAAAGAATTGTACAAAGTAGAAATCTAAAAAATGCCAGCCCATAACACGTTGCAATAGCGCATAAGGGGGAACGTAGTAATTTGGTAAGGCTCTACAAAAGCTACCACCGCCAAATCGCAGATTTGGCTTTAATAATGAAATGTAAAACAAATATGCGCTTTGGCTTAGCGCAATTAAGAAAGTCTGTGAGGATAAATCCCCTTACGACGCCATGCAACCACCGTTAACGCCAATATTGAACTGAGCATTTAAAACAAAATGATTCTAAAACTTAAAATTACAATCGTAGTAGCTTTATTCTTAATAAGCACAGGACTTCTTGCTCAGATTCCGTCGCAAAAACTAAAAGCTTTCAAATTATACGGGAAATGCGTACTTAATGATGACAGTATTATAATAGATTCATATAATCCTTTAGCTTGTCCAATCCGTTTTGAAATTGATTTTAAAAATCCCCTAATTCAAAAACAAAAACAAATTAAGAAGAAAAATTCCGTCACATTGAAATCAGGTGAACCCATTAAATACGTTATTCTCTGCAATGACTCTATACCATGTAATGAAAAACCAAAATTTAAGATTACGACTAAACTTGGTGATTTAAAAAGTAAAATTAAACGGGAAAAATATTCTTTGCCATTTCCTAAAAAAACTAAAAGAATAGTAGAACAAGGATATAATGGTTCGTTCTCTCATTATACAAATCAAGTAAACAAATATGCTCTTGATTTTATAATGCACATGAATGATACAATATGTGCAACTGCCAACGGAATTGTAGTTGGAGTGATAGACAAATATGTTTTAGGAGGAAATGATAGAGAATTGTTGGATTATGGAAACAGAATTACCCTATTCCACTACAAATCAAATACTTTTTCCGAATACCATCATTTAAATACAAATGGAAGTTTAGTTCAATTAGGAGATACTGTTTTACAAGGACAAGCCATTGGTTTAGCAGGAAATACAGGATATTCGACAGGACCTCATTTGCATTTTGCGATATTAAAACCTGATGATTCTGAATTTGGTTTTAAATCTATCCCAACAAAATTCATTGAAGGCTATAAAGGCAAGAAACTAAAAAAAGGAAATTTAGTTGAAAAGTGAAATTAATAAATTACAAAATACATGGCGTTAACAAATTGTATATGGCAGGCGGGGTGCTTGGCGGTCTGACAAGTCAGACCTTTCGCCCACTTTCCTGCGGGTCTGACAGGATTTCTGCACGAAATCCCGCCCGACCACATACAACTGAACGTTAGGCAAAATAGAGAAAGAACCAGCATACTAAATACAAACCAACATATTATGAAAAAAATTATTACTTCAATTTTTATTCTTTCAAGTCTGATAACATTTGGACAAAATCCAGTTTTAGATGATTTGTGGAAACTTTACCAATCTCGAGATTATGAAAAAGTGATTAAAGAAGCAAAACCACATCTTGATACTGATTCATTAAAAGTAGATTTGAATTTGTTGTTAGGTCGCACCTATGCTGACAAAGGAGATTTTAAATCGGCAATTCCATATCTCGATTTTACTGCAAACAATGACCAGAATAATTCATGGAGAAAAGCATGGGCTCTTGGATATTTGGGCACTTGTCATTTCATACTCCAGGATTATGAAAACTCAAGAATATCGACAAAAGAATGTTTTGATTTAAATGCCACTAAAAATGCAACCCGATACGCATACAAAAGAATTTTAATGTTTGGTTTCGATGATTTTTACAAAGATTGGAAAATTGTAGAATCAGATAATTTCAGATTTCATTTTCAAAACATGAGCGATTCGGATATTGAAAGATATATTTCATCTAGAGAAAAAGCTTTTAAAAATATTAATGAGTTTTTTGCAAGTGAATTACCCAAGAAAATTGACTTTTTCGTTTGGGATTCCAGAGAAGATGCGAAAAGAATTTTAAGGGCGAATTTAGGATTTGCAAGACCAAATATGTGTATTGTTCACTCGCATTTTCAACAGACTGTTGGACATGAAATGACACATGTGATTTCAAACTACTCGACTAAGATGGTTATGAAAACTGGTTTAATTAATGAAGGCACAGCCGTTTGTTTTGACCAGACAAATCAGGACAAAGAACAAATTGTAAAAGATTGGTTAAAAACAAATGACAAAGAAATTACGATTAATGAGCTTTGGACAAATTTTAGAGATTATCCTGACGCATTAACTTACCCACTTTCAGGATTATTTATAAAAGAGTTGATTGATAATTTTGGACGAGAAAAGTTTATAGATTTTTTTGGCAATCAGACTTATGATAATGCGAAATTAATATTTGGTGAAAAACTGGATAAAGTTATTGAAGATTTTGAAAATAAGATAAATACATAAACTACTTTGCCTAACATTTTGTATAAGTAATGGCAGGTAAAGTGCTAAATATCAAGGCTTATAGCCCGCTCAAACTACCTAGCGGTTTGACAGGAAAGTGCCACGCAATCTGCCACTACTCATACAATTTACCGTTGTAAAACATTTCGCAGAACGCATATGACAAGAAAATTTAAACTTCTGATTTTAGTTGGAATAATTGCCACAAGCTGTTCGAGTTCAAAAAAATTGAACCTGTGGACAAAGCAATCAAAAATCGAAGAAGTGAAGAATTTTGAATCTCGGTTAAACCCTAATTCTGATTTTTTAAATCAAAACGTTAGTCTTTCGGAAAGCATTTATCCAAAAGTAAAGGAATTTGAAATGGCGAATCCTTTAATAATCAAAAGAGAAAAGAAAGGTTTATTGCCAGTTTATGCCGAATATTTCTATTCAAAGCCTGATTCGATTTTAAGATACGTAAGTTACGACTGGGAAAATAATCGTTATGGAAATTACTTTGACAAGAAAAAAGATTGGGAAACCCAAAGCAAAAAACTGACCGATTATAATGCGGAATATGAACGGATTAAAAAACAGTTGATTTCGGAGTTCGGACAACCAATCGAACAAGATAATCAACCGCAAGAAATAAAATCAGATTATGGCGGACCGGATTACCTATCGAGAAACACTATTTGGAAATCGGACGAAAGATTTATGAAACTAAATATGATTTTCGGAGCTTCAACATATCGAATCCGATTATACTATTATTGGAAATGAAAAAACGTTTTACAACAATGTATAACCGCAATTACGGCGGATTCGACTGCGTCCGAATCCACTCGTAATTGAGAGTTCTGTGCCAAACCGAAAAAACACTAACTTAAAACCCGTAACTGACGGTTATACGAGACCGTTATGGTTAAGCATTTCAGTTTATTAAAAAAAGCGTTCTTTAAAAGCTTGGTTTTTGTAAATGGCACTTGTGAAAGTGGAACATAGTTTCAGGTAATACATCTACCTGACTTGTGGTCATTGGAAAGCAATTTTCATAAAATCACGCCCAAAAGCATCTACAGCCTGTCACCTTGTTTGCGGTTAATCAACTCCTGTGCCATGTTTGCCCCTACCTGAACGGGTAACCTGGGACAGGTATTGTTGCTTAAAGATATGTAAATTAAGGAAAGGCAAACAACACCAAACAGGGACAGCGGTAAGCAACAACTGGTTTTGCAAACTTGGCACATCACTTGGGAGGGGCAAACAAACTGCCAGGCTGGTTTTGTTACAATGACTGAGCACGCCCGGATTGCCCTGCCTAACCATAACATCGTTTATATTTCAGCGGGGTGTTTGGTGCTATTTGATTTTAACAATACAATACATAATTTTAAAAAATATATGAAACTTTAGTGCAAATAAAACCCCGCCGCAACATATCCGCGGCCGTTATGGTTAAGCATTTCAGTTTATTAAAAAAAGCGTTCTTTAAAAGCTTGGTTTTTGTAAATGGCACTTGTGAAAGTGGAACATAGTTTCAGGTAATACATCTACCTGACTAGTGGTCATTGGGAAGCAATTTTCATAAAATCACGCCCAAAAGCATCTACAGCCTGTCACCTTGTTTGCGGTTAATCAACTCCTGCGCCATGTTTGCCCCTACCTGAACGGGTAACCTGGGACAGGTATTGTTGCTTAAAGATATGTAAATTAAGGAAAGGCAAACAACACCAAACAGGGACAGCGGTAAGCAACAACTGGTTTTGCAAACTTGGCACATCACTTGGGAGGGGCAAACAAACTGCCAGGCTGGTTTTGTTACAATGACTGAGCACGCCCGGATTGCCCTGCCTAACCATAACATCGTTTATATTTCAGCGGGGTGTTTGGTGCTATTTGATTTTAACAATACAATACATAATTTTAAAAAATATATGAAACTTTAGTGCAAATAAAACCCCGCCGCAACATATCCGCGGCCGTTATGGTTTATTTATAAAATACTGATTATTTAGAACGATTCTCTAAACTGGACACTTCCGATTCTTCTTTGAAATAATTATTTTTAAAACCAAGTGTTCAAATTGACACCCCAACCCACCAGAGTTTGATTGAGAGGGATTCGCAGAGGAAAGGTTACCTGACAAGTTGGTACGTGTCCGTGCTTATTGACCAGAATGTTACAAGTTGATAAAGTCTTGCTGTTTGACCAGTCCGCTTGTTTTCCAGGTCTGACAAGAACGCAAAAACTTGACACTGCATTATAAACATCCTTCGCACCCCAATCTTTTTTGACGGGAGTGAAGGAACGAAGTTTGAAACAAAGTGTAGTTTAAGCAGCTTTTTGAATAGTATTTAAAAACCAGAAAGCTGCTCACCGTTTGAAAGGTACGTTCCCATTTAATCGGTACTTGAAAAAGATGATAACAAAAAAACAAACCATAACAAATTGTAATATGGCAGGCGGGGCATTTATCGGTTTGACTGGTCAAACCTTCCAGCTACTCTCCTACCGGTCTGACTGGATTTCTGCACGAAATCCCGCCCGACCACATACAACTGAACGTTGTGCTTAATTGAATGAAGACCGTAGTAACCATATTAACAATCTTGATTTCAATATCTTGTTTGGGTCAAAAAGTGACTGTCGAACAAGAAATGAAACAGTACTTTTTCAATTTGCCGATTGATAAGGAAATTGACTTTATTATAGACTCTGCGAAAAACTGTTCAATGATTGAGGCATATAAGGACAATGACCAATTTAACAGACCTTATTTTAGTGGTTATGTACATTATCTGAATTCTGATTCAGTTGATTTTTCAGGGCAGATTGAGATATTTCGCAGTAAATATTATACTCTTTGGGTACAAGAATTAGATAGTATCGATATTATTTCATTGCGTTTTGACTATGGAAATAAAAATGCTAAGACATTAAAAAAAGATTATCGGAATACTGTACGTAAGCTTAAAAGTTATTCTTCGAATTCTGAGAAATATAAACTTTTTGCTGAACCTGGGAAAATTGGATATGGAGTTTGTTTTTTCGAGCAAGAAAACGGAAAATTACCCTTTTGTGCTGTTGAGATAGGTTTAGGTGATTGTGTGAGTAAGTCGCAAACATTGATATTGAAATATTTCAAACTATGAAAATTAAATTAATTGTATTCATCTTAATTATAATTGCTTTTTCAAGCTGCAACAATTCTTATAAAACAGAAGAAGAAACTCTGATAGAAGATTTGACCAATGATTATTTGAAAAGAAACCATCTTTCTCGTATTCTAAACCCGATTAGATTTCTTGATGCAGATACTGTTGAAAAACCAAATATTGATACTCTTGATTTGAAGGTTTATATCTCTGATGCTTTATTACCTATCTCTCAGATTAAAGAAGATAACGAGTGGATGTTTGATGACAATGATTTAACAACAGGAGATTCTGTTATATTCCAAGAAATAATTAATTCTCAAACATTTAATCGATTAGAATATAGGGAATTTAAAAAGAGTTTAATAAAGTTAGAAAAACCATATTCTCAATTTGACAAACGACCAAATGAGACAAGATTACTCGAAGAATATACGATTTTTAGTTTTTCGAGAGTTTGTTTCGATTCTGATAAGCAAAATGCTGTTGTTGTAATTGACTTTGATAAAGGATTTAGCAATGGTACTATGAGTGGTTACAACATGGCTCTTTTGGTTAAGAAAGAAAATGGACTATGGAAATATGTTGAGTATTAACAACTAAGCACAACATTTTGTATAAGTAATGGCAGGCGATGTGGTAAATATCAAGGTTTGTAGCCCGCTCAAACTGCGTAGCGGTTTGACAGGGAACTACCACGCAATCTGCCACTACTCATACAATTTACCGTTGTGTGCAATTTAAAACCGAGAAAATGATAACCTATCAACCTACATAATTAAAGCACTTTACTCAAATTAACAGAATAAATATGATTAGATCATTTTTACTATTTCTTTTACAGGTTTCATTGCTTTTTAACCTTCAAGCCCAAGAAAAAGGCTGGAGCTCTTTTCAATGGGTTAATGAAGAACTTTCAGGTAAAAAAATTGATAAAACTGCAATTTTGGTTCCTGTCAAGATTGATAATTTACCAAATAACTTTTTAATGCAGCTTGATTTGGGAGCAGCAAGTACAGTAATTAGAGGAAATACATTTGAACTGCTTTTAGAGAAATATCCATCACTAAATTCCAGGATAGATACAAGCAAGCACATTACGACACAAGCGGGGAGAGTTGTTTCTCTTAACGACGTAAAAATAGGTATAGGAAATTGTGAAGTAATAAATAAAGATATTGGATTAATCGAAGACTACGGAAATCATCTTTCTGTGGATATAATTAATTCAAAATCTGAAATACTAATCGGGACAATTGGTTCAGATATTTTTTCTAATAAAGTCCTGATTATTGATTATCCGAACCAACAAATATTTATTGGTGATTCAATCCCCTCCAATTTAAACTTTCAAAATCAACCTTTTGAGTTTGTTAAAGAAAATACTGATAACCGAATTTTGATTCCAATTATCTTTGGTAAAGAAAGAAAAAATATAATGTTCGATACGGGAGCAAGTATTTTCCCTTTTGCTACATCAGAAAAGAATGCTAGTCAGATTTGTAAAAAGGAAATTTCTGATTCAATCGTTGTAAGGTCTTGGGGTAAATCCTTAACGATGATTGGAAAAGAAACAAATGTCCCAATAATATTTAAAGGGGAAACTCTCCTACCCCAAACTGTTTACTTTGATAAGAGTAATAAATTTGATGGTTTTTATGAGGAAAATAACTTTTTTGCATTGACTGGAAATATTTTGTTTTTAAATAATGTAATTTTGATAGACTTTGAGAATAAATTGTTTGGAATAAAAAAAACTGCACACAACAAAAGCTATATGTAATGCGGGGTTCGGTGGGTAATTCAACCGCAGTTCATTGTTAAAACAACGCCAATTCGTCTTTGACGATTTAGCTATAAAAACAAAAATATGAATAAACGAATTGGCTCAGTGGCAGCCTGACAGTGAAGCATTTCAAAGTCCCGCACTACACATAGCCAAACCGTTATGGTTTATTTCTAAAAAACCGATTATTTAGAACGATTCTCGAAATTGGACGCTTCCGATTCTTCTTTGAAATAATTATTTTTAAAACCAAGTGTTCAAATTGACACCCCAACCCACCAGAGTTTGTTTGAGAGGGATTCGCAGTGGAAAGGTTACCTGACAAGTTGGTACGTGTCCGTATTTTTCTGACTGGAATGTTACAAGTTGAAAAAGCATTGCTTTTTGACAAGTCCGCTTGCTTTCCTGGTCTGACAAGAACGCAAAAACTTGACACTGCATTATAAATACCCTTCGCACCCCAATCTTTATGACGGGAGTGAGGGTACGAAGTTTGAAACAAAGTGTAGTTTAAGCAGCTTTTTGAAAAGTATTTAAAGACCAGAAAACTGCTCACCGTTTGAAAGGAACGTTTCCTTTTCATCGGTACTTGAAAAAGATGATAACAAAAAAACAAACCATAACAAATTGTAAATTGCATTGCGGGGGCAGTGCAGCGTTGTTCGCCGGATTCTCGCATCGCAGTCAGGTCCTACCGGACGCTGACGCTCACCGAAATCCGCAACGACAACATACAAGTGACCGTTATGGTTTATTTCTAATAAACTGATTATTTAGAACGATTCTCTAAATTGGACACTTCCGATTCTTCTTTGAAATAATTATTTTTAAAACCAAGTGTTCAAATTGACACCCCAACCCACCAGAGTTTGATTGAGAGGGATTCGCAGAGGAAAGGTTACCTGACAAGTTGGTACGTGTCCGTGTTTTCTGACTGGAATGTTACAAGTTGATAAAGTCTTGCTGTTTGACAAGTCCGCTTATTTTCCTGGTCTGACAAGAACGCAAAAACTTGACACTGCATTATAAACACCCTTCGCACCCCAATCTTTTTGACGGGAGTGAAGGAACGAAGTTTGAAACAAAGTATAATTTAAGCAGCGTTTTGAAAAGTATCTAAAAACCAGAAAACTGTTCACCGTTTGAAAGGAACGTTCCCATTTCATCGGTACTTGAAAAAGATGATAACGAAAAAACAAACCATAACAAATTGTAATATGGCAGGCGGGGCATTTAGCGGTTTGACAAGTCAAACCTTCCGGCTACTCTCCTACCGGTCTGACAGGATTTCTGCACGAAATCCCGCCCGACCACATACAACTGAACGTTATGGTTAAGCATTTCAGTTTATTAAAAAAAGCGTTCTTTAAAAGCTTGGTTTTTGTAAATGGCACTTGTGAAAGTGGAACATAGTTTCAGGTAATACATCTACCTGACTTGTGGTCATTGGAAAGCAATTTTCATAAAATCACGCCCAAAAGCATCTACAGCCTGTCACCTTGTTTGCGGTTAATCAACTCCTGTGCCATGTTTGCCCCTACCTGAACGGGTAACCTGGGACAGGTATTGTTGCTTAAAGATATGTAAATTAAGGAAAGGCAAACAACACCAAACAGGGACAGCGGTAAGCAACAACTGGTTTTGCAAACTTGGCACATCACTTGGGAGGGGCAAACAAACTGCCAGGCTGGTTTTGTTACAATGACTGAGCACGCCCGGATTGCCCTGCCTAACCATAACATCGTTTATATTTCAGCGGGGTGTTTGGTGCTATTTGATTTTAACAATACAATAAATAATTTTAAAAAATATATGAAACTTTAGTGCAAATAAAACCCCGCCGCAACATATCCGCGGCCGTTACCTGTAATTGAATGAAGATGCAAACGTACATATTGACACTGATATTCCTGATAGGAAGTATAAATATTCTAGCATGCGATTGTGGATATTTAGGCGGATTTGTTTATTCAAATCAAGCCGCTGATATTGTTGTTTATGGGACAGTGATTGAATATGATTCAATTGGCACATATGATGCTCCTGAAAATCCATATTCAATTAAATTCTTAATTAAGGAAAAGTTAAGAGGAATTGAAAATCGAGATACGATAATAGTATGGGGAGACTATGGTGCGGATTGCAGACCTTACATTAATGAATTCAAACCAAATACCAACTGGATTCTATCGCTGGATAAACTTGAGAATAACGGAAAATCAGAATATGAAATTTCAATTTGTGGTGAATTTTATCTTCCTGTGAATAATAAGAGAGTTAAAGGGAGAATATTTAGCTGGGATTATGACCAAGAAGAAAAAGAATACGATTATGACTTTATTAAAAGTCTTGTGTTAAATCCTTTGGACTATCCATTACAGAGACCGAAAAAAGTCATGAGAAAATCAAAAGATGGAATTGAATATGTATCATATTGCGACAAGCTTCCACAAAACACATTAGATTTTAAGACTTTAAATAAAAAGGTAAATGAGAGTGTTGTTATACCATCAGATTTCATGCATCGTGGAGATTCTTACTTAATTCATATCAGAGTAATAATTGATAAGCAAGGAAAGTTTCATTTTAACGGCACATATGGATTAAATAAGACAACTGAATTGATTGAAATAGAAAATCAAATTGTAGAAAGATTAAGAAATATGGGAGAATGGAAAGTTGGTTTTGAAGCAAATGAGCCAATTACGTCTGAATTGATTATTCCGATTTTACTGAAAAAATAATAACAACTACAGGTAACAATGTATATACAAAATAGGCGAAGTAGTAGTAAGTTCAACGGCTGTAGCCCGCTTCAAAATCGTAACGGTTTGACAGGTTTGAAGCCCGCAATCGCCTACTTTGCATATACTCAACGTTATGGTTTATTTCTAAAAAACTGATTATTTAGAACGATTCTCTAAATTGGACACTTCCGATTCTTCTTTGAAATAATTATTTTTAAAACCAAGTGTTCAAATTGACACCCCAACCCACCAGAGTTTGATTGAGAGGGATTCGCAGAGGAAAGGTTACCTGACAAGTTGGTACGTGTCTGTGCTTATTGACCAGAATGTTACAAGTTGATAAAGTCTTGCTGTTTGACAAGTCCGCTTGCTTTACTTATCTGACAAGGACGCAAAAACTTGACACTGCATTATAAACATCCTTCGCACCCCAATCTTTTTTGACGGGAGTGAAGGAACGAAGTTTGAAACAAAGTGTAGTTTAAGCAGCTTTTTGAAAGGTTTGTAAAAACCAGAAAACTGCCCACCGTTTGAAAGGAACGTTTCCTTTTCATCGGTACTTGAAAAAGATGATAACAAAAAAACAAACCATAACAAATTGTAATATGGCAGGCGGGGCATTTATCGGTTTGACAAGTCAAACCTTCCGGCTACTCTCCTACCGGTCTGACAGGATTTCTGCACGAAATCCCGCCCGACCACATACAACTGAACGTTATGGGCAAGGTTAAGTGCGAACAAACGTCAATATTATGAAATCTAAATTAATACTTCTTTTAGGATTTATATTATTTGTGTCTCAGGTTAAGGCTCAAGATAAATATTTCACGCCTGATACATCTGTGAATGAAATATGTCTATATGATTCAACCACTTTACTTAAAGTAATACCAGACGTTTCAAAATACATAAATCATGCTGGTCCTGGAGCAAAAGCTATTTTTCTAAACAATAATAGTACTGAGAAAATTACACTAATATTTCATGCTGGAGGAAACAGAAATGAAGTAGCTGAATTTAAAATAGAATTAACTGAGACGAAAAATTTTTTACTTCCAATTATTGATACAATTAAGTCATTTAAAACAAATAGCGGCATAATGCTCGGTATTGACCAACAAACTTTAATTAAAAATATTGGGAATGATTTTGAGATAAAAAAAGATAATGAAAAGGAGTCATTGATTTACAAAATAAATGACTTTGAAACCTCAGAGTTTTTATGTGAATATAACATGCCTGAGTATTATGCAGAATATGAATTTAAAAATCAAAAACTAATTATGTTTAAATTTGGATTTGAATATCCTTAATAAAACCCAGCCCATAACAAAGTACATATTTCAGAGCGGGGTTGGTGCGGTATTGTAACTGCGGCTCTCGCATCATCGTTCCGTCCTCGCGGACACGAACGAAGCTCCGAAATCCGCTCCGCAACATGTACCAACCGTTACCACACACTTAAATGACAGAGACAGAAGCAATATTAACAGCAGCAAAAAGATATTGTATCGATAATTTTAATTATTGGTCAAAGCAATATTCTGATAAAAAGACTGGTTCGGATTATCCTTACTCATATTCAGATAATGATTATGACCTATTTACGAGGTATAATGTATCGACTGCGATTTTACAAGAACTGCAATTTTACACTGGAGATGATTTTGCTGATATTGCAGAATGTAGACAGATGATTAAAATGGTTGGACAAGAAAGTCAAAGCCTGTTTACAAAAGGAGAAAAGAATAAAATTGAAGCCAACGCAATACAAGAAGAGAGAGATAAATTCAACAAATTCATTGACAATGTAGATACCGATTTCTTGTTGACAGTTGACCCTATGCCTTATAGACGAAGATTAAAGAAAAACGAACAATCAAAAATCGACAAAGAGCTTAAAGACAAATGGGGCGTTGATTGTTACTGGTATCCGTTGATTGATTTAAAGATAGATAAGAAAGCAATATTCATCAACAAAGAGCATTTAACTACCAATGATTACTCAGCAATTTCTGATTTTATAAACCAGGAGAATTCAAGTCGGATTTACGAGATTTCGGAAGACCAGATTGATTATGAGATTGAAAAATTGGAACTTGATACGGATTGCTATGAAACAATTTACTGTGACAAAAACTTTACATGGATTATTTATGGTTCTCACGAAGGGACTCTTTCATTTGGTGGCAAAAAAGTATTAGATTTCGTTTTTGAATTATTGAATGATAGAATAGAACTGATTGATAAATGGTAAAGAAAAACGTGTGGTAACAATGTATATACAAAATAGGCGGGACAGTAGTAAGTTCAAGGGTTGTAGTCCGCTTCAACTTCTTAACGGTTTGATAGTTTTGAAGCCCGCAATCGCCTACTTTGCATATACTCAACGTTATGCCACATATTGAAAAGACGATGAAGCTTATTTTTACAATATTGATTTTCCTTTCAGCTTTTAATTCATTTGGACAAAAAAATGAATCGAAAATTGAGAATATACTTATGAATTGCCTAATCAAGAGTTATCAAGCAAAAGGAGTTGACATAGAGACAGAATTGTCAAAGCTTGAGAAACATTTAATTGAAAATGGTGATTTAAAGTCAAAATCAGGACAAGCATTTTATGACTTTTATAAAAAAGTAGTTTCATTAAATGATATTCCAACGACTTTAAATTATGACAGATTCGAAACTATTTATAAACTTAATCCAAATGAGTATTATTCAAATGATTGTTTGCGCGAACTGACACGACTCGATTCTTCAGAAATTGCAACTTCAAAGTATTATCTTCTCAATCAAAAAATTCAAGAAGTTTCACAACAAGAGAATATTAGTCCTTCGAAAATTTCTGGTGCTATTTTATCTGTTCTTTCTCCGTCAGACTTTGAAAAACCATATTATCGTGCATCTGGACTATTAGCAATTGCATGGACAAGTAATCCAGAAACCGGAAAAACAGAATTAACCGAACCGAGAACAATTGATTATTCAGATTTTCCAATTATTGCAATTAAAGCATCTGACAAAAACGCAATAATAGTAAATGGAGAAACGGTTAATAAAAATAAATTCGAGACAGAATTAACAGCGTTTATTAGAAAAAATCAATCAAAACATCTGATTGATTTTTCGTCAGACAAAGAAACGTCTTACGGCTTTTATATAAAAGTGCAAAATGCAATATTCGAAATTTATTCATCGCTGAGAGACGAGAAAGCAAAGGAGATTTTTGATAAATCCTACTCAAATCTGACAGTTGACGAACAAAAGAAAATTAATGAAATATATCCGACAAGGATAAAAGAATAAATAAAAATACGTTGCATAACAAATTGTATATGGCAGGCGGGGCTTTTAGCGGTCTGACAAGTCAGACCTTGCGCCCACTTTCCTGCGGGTCTGACAGGATTTCTCTTCGAAATCCCGCCCGACCACATACAAGTGAACGTTATGGTTTATTTCTAAAAAACTGATTATTTAGAACGATTCTCGAAATTGACGCTTCCGATTCTTCTTTGAAATAATTATTTTTAAAACCAAGTGTTCAAATTGACACCCCAAGCCACCAGAGTTTGTTTGAGAGGGATTCGCAGAGGAAAGGTTACCTGACAAGTTGGTACGTGTCCGTGCTTTTTGACCAGTATGTTTCAAGTTGATAAAGTCTTGCTTTTTGACAAGTCCGCTTGCTTTCCTGGTCTGACAAGAACGCAAAAACTTGACACTGCATTATAAATACCCTTCGCACCTCAATCTTTTTGACGGGAGTGAGGGTACGAAGTTTGAAACAAAGTGTAGTTTAAGCAGCTTTCTGAAAGGTTTGTAAAAACCAGAAAACTGCCCACCGTTTGAAAGGTACGTTCCCATTTCATCGGTACTTGAAAAAGATGATAACGAAAAAACAAACCATAACAAATTGTAAATTGCATTGCGGGTGCAGTGCAGCGTCGTTCGCCAGATTCTCGCATCGCAGTCAGGTCCTACCGGACGCTGACGCTCACCGAAATCCGCAACGACAACTTACAAGTGACCGTTAGGCACAAGCTTAAAATTGAATACAACTATAAAAACATACAAAATGAAAACATTCTACCAAAAATTAATAATCTTAATTTGCCTAATCTTTTTATTCGCATGTTCTCCAATATCAAAAGAATCATACTTAGAGAGATATAAAGAATTTATGGAAAAAGTTGCCACTAGTAGCGATGAATATTCCGAAAATGACTGGAATAAAGTAGACAAAAAGTTTGATAAATTTAGTGATATATGGTATTCCAAATACAAAGAAGAATTAATCTGGAAAGAACACTTGCTATTAACAAAATATGAAGTACAATATAACTACTATAAAGCAAAGAAAAACTCAAAAGTTTTTTTTGAAAAATATTTCAAGGATAACTACAATGAATTAAAAAAACAAATTAAATATTATGCAGAAAATGATATGGGTGACGATATTGATTTCCTAATTGAAAAAGCCAATGAAATTGGAGGAGAAGCGGTAGAAATGTTAGAGAAAATTTTAATCGAATTGGAAGTAGAATACAAAATTGGATATAGCGTAAAGCTAAATATTAGTAATTCTAGAGATGCAAAATAAATATTTTCAAATAATCCTATTAATAGTTTCTTTGGTTTTCTTTGTTTTAGGGTTAGCATTCCCGATTTTGGCAACAAAGTACCAGATACTGGGTATTGCGGTAGAGTACAAAGAAATAAAACTCATAGATACGATTAAAATATTCTATAAAAGCAAAGAATATTTGCTTGCAGGGATAATATTTATTTTTACTATAATTATTCCATTTGCAAAATACATAGAATTATCATTCAGAATAATCCGTAAAAAATTACCACCAATTTTAAATAAAATTGATAAATGGAGTATGATTGATGTATTTATAGTTGCCCTTTTGCTAATTAACTATAAATTAGACTCAAATATCATCGTTACCAAACTCAAAATAGGAACAAATTTTATAGCAATCTCAATAATTTTAAGGATTGCTGTATCAAGTATCATAAATAAGAATAATTAACCTAGAAATTTTAAAAAATGGAAACTGAAAAAAAATTATCTCAATTACCAGGAAGTTCTGAAGAAGATTTACAAGTTGTGTCAAACAAAATGAAAGAGTACATCAGTACTGAAAATGAAGCGGTTTTAGAAGCGATTAGGAAGAAACTCAATGAACGTCCAGGCATCATAGGGACAATCTTTCCAAGCAAAGTAAAAAAGGAGTTTGATAAACTTACGATACAAAAAATGAAAAGTTTGTTTGAAACAAGAGAAAACATGTTGTCGGTTTATACAAACACACAAATTGAACTAGCTAGACTTGCTGGTGATAAAATGATTGAATCAAAAATACTTCAATATGACGGGGAACTTAGTAAACAAGGAATGCAAATCAAAGCAGATTTAACTGAATTCGCTCAATTAAAAATAAATGACATGTCTGATACATTCGAGAAAAGTCGTATACCTTTTGGAGAAAGACGTGCCAGACAATTAAAAGATGCAGATAAATATAAAGATGATGAGTTTTACTACAACAGATTAAAACAAAATTTAAATACAGAAGCTGAAGTATTCTTTAATACAATTGAAGACCTTTTAATCGGGTTTAAGGATGCTTTGAAAAATAGACTTGCGAAATCTTAATATTTCCCCCCACATGAATAAGTTTGTTAAAACCGTCTGTTTTATTGGCGGTGCAGATATTAGTATATTAAAAGAATGCCCCAAAGATAGAAATAAATTTATCGCAGTAGGTATAGGAGTATTTAATACAGCAGCCTTATCAATGTTCACAATGGGATATGCCATAAATGCAGTATTAAATGACGAGGACAAATCTATTCTCACATATTTACTCATATTGTTTTTTTCTATTTTTTGGGGGTTCATAATTTTTGGAATAGATTGGGGTCTTATATCCACAATTCATAAAAAAAAGAAATATAACCTAAAATCAGGCTTTATACTAGTTCTGACAACGATATTTCGTCTTTTGGTAGCTGCGATTATTTCATTTACCGTCTCACGCCCTCTTGAAGTTTTAGTTTTTAAAGACCACCTTCCTGTGGCTAAGAGAGAAATGCAAAAAGACTATAGGGAAAAGCTAGACGCAAGAGAGGATTTAAAAGTTGAAGCTGTTCAAAAAGAACTAGATGCTGAAGAAAGTGATTTAGAACAATGGAATTTAGAAAAAAATGAAACATATTCAACAGACCCGATTCTAATTCGATTAAATCAAGAAAAATTAGATTTATCAAATAATTATGACGGTTTATCTGAGAGGTATAATAGGCTTAACAGCAGCTCTGACTTAAAAATTGAAAAAGCGCAAAGTTCAATAAATTCAATTCAATATGATATAAACCTTATAAAAGGTGATAAACCACAGGATTCCCTTTCGATTCAAGAACAAGAGCAAATCAGTTCTCTGAGAAATTCTATGAATCCGTTTATTGCCACTAGAAACTATGAAAGAAATGAGAAAGGGAAAAGAAATTCTGAACTAAAACAATTGCAAAAGGATATCTCCTTAAAACAAGTCGATATTAATTTACGTGTAAACCATATTGATTCATTAAACAACATAGTTTCAAACCAAAAAATAGAAACTATTAATAAGCTTAAAACAAAAAAAGATACTACAGAACTGCAAGCTGGAATTGAAACAGCAATCAACAAAAAGACTTCGAATGTTTTAGTAGAAAACAATTTAATTAATAATTTAATTGCTGTTGGTTATCTTGAAAGGTGGAATAACGACCCTAACGCAGAAATCGGAGAAAAGGAAATCGCAAAGAAAGTAATTTTTGTAAGGTGGTTATTAATAATTTTGATTCTATTTATTGACATTGCTCCCATCGTAATAAAACTATTAGTTAAAAGAGGAAGCTACGAGGAATTAAAAGAATCGATTGAAGAAAACTCAAAAATTAGGTTTCAAGCTGATGCAATTGCATTTGCTAAATATTATACCATTAAAGCTGATAAAATAGCAAAATATGAAACAAAAATTGAAGAATTGGAATATATAAAAACTGTTCATGAAAAATTCTATTCTGTAATTGAAAATCTTAGATTAATTTCTTTCTCTAGAATCGATAAAATTATAAAGGGTTTTAAAGGACATGATAGTGAAAGAATAAAGACAATTCTTCATGAGGTACAAGAAAGGATGGAAAATCAATTTCATCATACGCTTAAAAAGATGCATAGCATTTTTAAAGATTTCATTGATAATATTAAACCTTAACTCATGGATGACTTTGATAATGAATTAAATAAATCATTAGAAAATTTAAAAAGAAAATATGAAAAGGAGTTAGCTAATATTAAAGAAGAATTTGACAAATCTGAAAAAGAAATTAAAGAAGTTCTAATTCAAGAACTAAAAGAAAAAGAAAATTTAAAAGACAACACTACAATATCGAATCGTAAAAGTCATATCTTTTTAAATCGGGCTAAAGTTTTTACAAAATGTAAATTACTTATATCAAAATATATAGGTTTTCTCAAAAGCACATCATCAAAAAATGTAATGTTGGGAGTTTTGATTTCAATAGTTATTCTATTCATATTGTATTTGCTATTTTTTACAGATTTAATTCTATCAATATTGGGCAAAAAGCCAGTGCCTAACATTTTGTAAATGTCATAGCCGAGACACTGCGTATTTGAAGGCATGTAACCCGCATCAGTATTATCTCGGTTTGACAGGAAAGTAGCCCGCAATCGGCTACGCCACTTACAATTTACCGTTATGGTTAAGCATTTCAGTTTATTAAAAAAAGCGTTCTTTAAAAGCTTGGTTTTTGTAAATGGCACTTGTGAAAGTGGAACATAGTTTCAGGTAATACATCTACCTGACTTGTGGTCATTGGAAAGCAATTTTCATAAAATCACGCCCAAAAGCATCTACAGCCTGTCACCTTGTTTGCGGTTAATCAACTCCTGTGCCATGTTTGCCCCTACCTGAACGGGTAACCTGGGACAGGTATTGTTGCTTAAAGATATGTAAATTAAGGAAAGGCAAACAACACCAAACAGGGACAGCGGTAAGCAACAACTGGTTTTGCAAACTTGGCACATCACTTGGGAGGGGCAAACAAACTGCCAGGCTGGTTTTGTTACAATGACTGAGCACGCCCGGATTGCCCTGCCTAACCATAACATCGTTTATATTTCAGCGGGGTGTTTGGTGCTATTTGATTTTAACAATACAATACATAATTTTAAAAAATATATGAAACTTTAGTGCAAATAAAACCCCGCCGCAACATATCCGCGGCCGTTGTACACCATAAAAAAGACGAAAAAAATGAATGTTGAAATTAGACCATTGACCAAAGATTTAAAAGACGATTACTTGTCTCTTTTTGATAATATGATTCATAAAGAAAACCCTGAATGGTCAAAATGTTATTGTAATGACTATCATTTCCTCGGAGATGTCGAAACTTGTACACGTGATATGAGTCGCTCATTGATAATTAATCGCATAGATGAGAACGAGCTACAAGGTTATTTGGTTTTTGAGAATGGTAAACCGATTGGATGGTGTAATGCAAACAATAGATTAAATTATCAACGATTATTAAGAGATTTTGATTTGATCGATAATCCAAATGATAAAGTTTGCTCAGTTGTTTGTTTTTTAATCCACCCTGATTACAGAAGAAAGGGGATTTCTCAAAAGCTTCTTGAAAAAGTCATTGAGGATTATTCGAATACAGACTATGATTATCTTGAAGCATATCCGAGAAAAGGAAAATCGGGTGAAAATAATTTCAAAGGTCCTATGGAATTATATAAAAGAAACGAATTTCTAATGCACAAGGAGTATGATAATTATTATGTGATGAGAAAAAAACTAAAATAAATACGGTGTACAACAAATTGTATATGGCAGGCGGGGCTTTTATCGGTTTGACAAGTCAGACCTTCCGGCTACTCTCCTACCGGTCTGACAGGATTTCTGCACGAAATCCCGCCCGACCACATACAAGTGACCGTTAGCCACAAGCAAAAAAGACGGACAGTCATCAATTATTAAATAAGATTATATGGAAAATAGATACAATGAAGATAGATTAAGGTTTGAAGAACAAAAACGTTATGAATATCAATTATTCCAGAGGAATCGCAGATTTATTCAAATAGGAATAGGATTATTTGTAAGTGGTATAATCTCATTTATTATAAGGTACTTTTGGATTTATAATGAGTCTGTTGGTTCATATATTGCTTTTATTAGTATTGCAATGGTAACTTTTGGAATAGGGTTATTAATATACAGGTATCTTCAATCTACTCCTATTCGGACGATTAATTATTCAGATAATTCAAATCAAAATATTTATAGAAGAGAGCTTGAGGAAGTTAAGTTAGAGCTAATCAGACTTAGGAAGAAAACAGGTACTTCAGACAATACCGAAAATTTAAATAATACAATCAATAGTATAATTGAGAATACTTTAACTGAAGAATTCATTCAAACTAAGATAGATTCGGTTTATTCAGAAAAAGCAATTGAAAATTCAAAAATAAAAGCAATATATGAAGACTTCGAAAATCTATCATATAGAATTCAAAGTGAATTAGTGCGACTAAGAAAGAGTGCTAATCTAAACTTGGTTATTGGTACACTGACAACTGGGATTGCAATTTCTGCTTTAAGTTATGAAGTGTTTAGAAATGAATTAGAATTTACAAATACAGTTAAATTGCTGTCTCATTATCTTCCAAGATTGTCATTAATAATTTTTATAGAGATTTTTGCGTTCTTTTTCCTTAAGCTTTATAAAGCTAACTTGTTTGATATAAAATATTTTAACAACGAAAAGACTAATGTTGACTTCAAAATTCTATCATTAAAAACAGCTGTGCATAATAATGATAAGGAATTAATAAAATTGACAATAAGTGAATTAGTTAAGACTGAAAGAAACTTCAAATTAGGGAAAGGAGAATCAACGGTTGAAGTTGAACAATTAAGAAGTGAAAAGGAAAACAATAAACTGTTATCTCAAATATTGGGTAAGTTGACTGAAAAAATATAGAATGCCAGTGGCTAACATTTTGTATAAGTAATGGCAGGAGAGGTGCTTAATTTAAAGGTTCGTAGCCCGCTCAAACTGCGTAGCGGTTTGACAGGAAAAAGCCACGCAATCTGCCACTACTCATACAATTTACCGTTACCAAACATATTAAAAAGAGTGCATCTTTAGTGAAAATAATTTTCTCAATGAATCAAACTAATGAATTCTGAATAATGGAAATAAAACAACTACTATACAAAATTGAAAATATTGCAAAACAAAGCGAAGAACTTTCCGCATTAAAAGGAGAAAACTTTAATGTGTTCCAAATATTTAAGTTGGAGAGTGATGAAAACCAAATGCACTCTCGTTTTATAAATACACTTATCAATCCAAATGGATGTCACGGAAGAGGAGCAGTTTTTCTAAACCTATTTTTAAATACATTAAATATTCCCTTGTACTTTGAAAACATTGATGTAGTAAATACAAAAGTTGAGCATTCTATTGGAGAAGTAAAAATAGATGGAATGAATTCCTCAGGAGGTAGAATTGATATTTTCATTTGGGATAGTAAAAAAAGTATTTCTATTGAAAATAAAATCAATGCAGGAGACCAAGAAAAACAAATTGTAAGATATTGTAACTACCAAAAAGAATCAAATACTGTCTTCTATTTAAATTTGATTGGTACCGAACCTGATGGGGATTATAGCAAAGGAAAATATAAAAGTGACAAAGATGAAAGGATAAAAAATCCAGATTTCTATTGCATTTCTTATTCAGAAACAATTTTAGATTGGCTAGACAAATGCCAAAAGGAAGCTTCCGATTTTCCAATAATTAGAGAAACAATTAAACAATACATTATTACAATAAAAAGACTAACAAATCAATTAACAAATCAAAAAATGAGTGAGGATATAAATAAACTTATTATTGAGAATTATAAAAGTGCAAAAATTGTAGCAAACAATATTGAGAAGGCAAAAATTACTTTAGTGGATGATTTTCTCATTGATTTAAAGAATATACTGAAGAATAACCTAGGAGATAACTGGATTGTTGAAAAAGATGATATAAAAAAGAAATGGAGCGGCATTAAAGTATCTCATAAGAATTGGTCGCCTAAATCAGCAATAACATTACAAGGACAATCACAATTTTGGAAAGACTTAACAATACTTGGTTTGCCATCAAGCGAAAAAACTGAAATTAGAAAAAAACTAGAATTATCTTCAAATAGAAGTGAAATAAAGAAAATTAAGACAGATTATCCTAAGAAATCAAAGGCTTGGTTCTTTTATCGTCCTATTTTTAATTTCGGCAATGATAATCATTTCACAAAATTGCTATCAAAGGAGCAAAAAATAGAATTTATTGAAAGCGTATCTTCTGAAATTATTGAACTTGCAAAAAAGATAGAAAAACATTTAAAAATAGAACTGAGTTGAAAATACGTTTGGTAACAAATTGTAAATTGCATTGCGGGTGCAGTGCAGCGTCGTTCGTCGGATTCTCGCATCGCAGTCAGGTCCTACCGGACACTGACGCTCACCGAAATCCGCAACGACAACTTACAAGTGACCGTTGTGCCCAATTAAAACAAATGTACTACACAATTATAAAACTGTAATAGACTATGGCATTTGACCCTTTTAGCTGGTTTATTGGATTTTTGTTTACAAGAGCTGGATTAACGGTATGGAAACATTTGTTTCCAGAAAGTTTAATAAATGAATTAAATAAAACAATTTCAAAATGGAGTTCCGAACTGCCTGATGAGATATATACCCCACCACAATCAATATTAGATAGAGATTTAATTGAAACAGATGAGCCAGTTTCTATTGAATTTGAAAAATTAGTCACCACAATAAAAGAAGGCAAAATTCCAAACTATCAAACGTGGTTTGACGCTATAAAATTCATGTGGACTAAGAAAAAAGCAAATCTTGGAGATGTAGCAAATAATTTCTTTAAACTTAATGCAAGTATTGCAGATTCTCATTTACTTGAGCTTTCAAGAGAACTTGAAAAAACGTGTATCGAAAATGCTAAACTGTTTCAAGTGACAACTTTTCATATTTTTACTGATTTGAAAAGTGATATACAAAGATTAGAGTCATTATTGACAACTAATGTTGATTTAAAAGATTTCTCAATTGAAAATGCATTGAAACCGACAGATACTATAATAACAAGTTTTTATAAATGTAAAAACAAGTCTGAAAGTGCTTTAGGTATTGCAATAAATAATACAGGATTAATATTAAGCATTGGATATAAAGAAAATTTCACGCAAATTGAATCATTTAGCACTAATGAAATATTTGAAATACAAGAATATTTATGGAATGGCCCATTTTTGCATATACTGAAAATTAATTCAAAAACGAATGGTATTGTACCTGCTTATATGGCTAATTTTAAAATTCCAGATTTTGATTCTCAGTATTATACATTCGATAAATTTGGAAATAAAGTTGAACTTAGTTTATCAGGGATTTATTGGTCAAATGTCATTGTTGACAATTATATTTTCGAAGACTTATCCTCTGTAAAAATAGTGGATAGTAATAAGGCAAAATCACATTTAGCAGCACCAATTTTAAATGATTCTAATGAGCTTTTGGGGCTTTCATTTGCATCATCAACTGTAAGTGATGGTCAAGGAGATGAATGGACAGAATTGTATATTTTGAACTGGTTGGATATAACTAAAAGTGTTGAGATTGCATATAGTAAGAAAAAATAACTGGGCACAACAATGTGTATAATTCATAAGGGTTTCAGTGGTATGCGTAGCAGAGTCTCTCGCTTCAATTTTTGTAACGGGGGATACAGACGCAGTCCGCAATCCCTTACGAAATCATACACTCAACGTTACCTGCAAGGCTAAAAAAACGATAGTACAATGAAGAAACTAATAACAATATTGATATTATTCTATTCTCTGGCTGCTCTTGGGCAAAATGGAGTGAAAGGAGACTATTTTCTACTCTTAAATAGCGAGAGTGCAATTTCTCTGAATACATTTGAAAATTCAGAAATAGTAGAGCATAAGACCTTTGATATTACTCAAAAATCAATCTTCACCACTGACAAAAAATCAAGAGTAGCAATTCTAGACACTGCCAAAAATAGTATTGTTCTTTATGACTTTCTGTTATCTAAGGAATCAAAGTTGACAATTCCATTTGATTTGAAACCAAAGACCCTCTTGTTATTTGCAAATAACCTGTTTATTGGAGGTGAAATGGGTAAAGAGATTCTAATTCAATATCAGATAGGGAAGAATCAATGGGAAAAACTAGAGGTTCCTGAAGAAATACAGATGTGGGGAAAAGCAGTAGATGACTTGGTAATTAATGATAGCCTTTTAATTGCGATTGACAATATAATATTGCCAAAATACATCTTGTACTATGACTTAAAATCTAAGGAAAAACTTGATTTATCACATTTTAAGAGTCTTAAATCTAATAGTAGCTATGAAAGTATTCATCAAGGTCGAATTACATCAAAATATCTTGGATTAATATCAGAAACCTTGAATCACGGTAGTGTTTATGAACATATCACTATTTATTCAGACCTCGATTTAATAAAAAGTTTTGCCATTTCAATCGAAGTTAAGCAGAGTAGAAATTTTAATGACTTTATGATAGTTGGTGATAGAGCCTTTATTGCTCACAAAATTGAGGGATTAGGCATTTTAAAAATCAAAGACTCATATTTTAAAGCAAGTAAAGATAAGTTTGATATTTTCAATTCCAGAGTTAGTGAAAATTTGATTGATTACAAACAATATAAGACGGGAGAAATCATTAAACTAACTATAATCCCTAATGAACCTAAAATTATATTGACAATTAGAAATACTCTTGGAGAGATTACAAACGAAATAGTTGAAATATTAAAGCCCAGCAGGTAACAAATTGTATATGGCAGGCGGGGTACTTATCGGTTTGACCAGTCAAACCTTCCGGCTACTCTCCTACCGGTCTGACAGGATTTCTGCACGAAATCCCGCCCGACCACATACAACTGAACGTTGTGCTTAATATTAAAGAACGATACTGCAAAATGATAAAACAGATATTGATAGTAATATTGCTAATGTTTTCAATTGAATCATTTGCTCAGATTGATTATGACAAGATTCGAAGAAAGAAGTTTTACTCAGCACAGCTTGACTCAACATCATCAACGATTTTAAGACTGGAGAAAAAACACGCTATAATTTATTTTAAAAAAACAGACATTAGAGAATTAATAAATAATCCTGATTCACGAGACCCTAAATTTAGTTTGCCAACCGTCGTTTATGATGATTTGATTAATTTTTTTAATTCAAATGAACAGATTCGATTAACAGATTGGTGGTATGATTACACAGACGAAGATAGAAAGAGAAAATTTGGTGTCGCAGATTATAAAAATAAAGACAAAAAATACATTGATGAATTGTACTACGTGTGCCCTGATTTATTGCATGATAATAAAGCAATGATTATAGATAAAGAAACAGGCAAGATTGTTAAGGGTAAGATGCTTATAAAAAGGGTAAATGGATTAATGGGGACAGTTTATTTAGATTTTTTACTTCCGAATAGAAAATCAATTTGGAATATTGTTTTAGTATTAGGCGAATAACTTATGGATGAAAAAAATACAACAGAACTATTATCTGAGATAAGAGATACTCTTAATCATATAAATAATAGACAAGATACAAGTGAAGTATTCTCCGAGTCTGATAGATTAATTGGAAAAGCTGAAAGCAGAATTGAACATGCCACAAATCAGATTCAAAGTACTTTTGATAGAATACATGATAAGGTTTTTAATTTCAATAACATTTTAATTGCGGCATTTATAGCTCTTGGGACATTTCCGAGTGACTCACCAAAACTAAAATTGTGGACTGTTATTTTTCCAATAATAAACCTAATCTACATGGTTTTGATAGACATAAGACAAATGGAAATTCATCGATTTGCTGCACGAGAAATGGAATGGACTTCGATTGAGAGAGAGCAATATGGTAAAAAAATAAGTACTCAGACTTTTTTATCATTAGGTTCTTTTTTATTGTCGATTGGTTGTTTGATATATTTGATAATAGGATTGATTTAAAACACTGCAATAGAAATACTAAGCACAACATTTTGTATAAGTAATGGCAGGGAAAGTGCTAAATATCAAGGTTTGTAGCCCACTCAAACTGCGTAGCGGTTTGACAGGAAAGTACCACGCAATCTGCCACTACTCATACAATTTACCGTTATGCACCATATTGAAAAACGTAACTAAATAACCTAAAAGATATAATCGATGAAAGCACTTGATAGTTTTCTTACAAATCTTTCAGACCACGAATTAGCTATATTTTGTAGGTATAGATTTCATGGATTTTTAGGCAGTTCAAAGCAGAAAATTGCAAATGAAGTCAAAAAAAGAAATTTAACTACTGAACAACTTAAATCATTCGAAGACAAAAAACTAACAACTCACTCGACTGACGAAAAAATAAAATGCTTTAGATGTGGTTCTGACAGGTTGTATATTGAGTCAGATTACAAGGAAATTCCTATAGCGGAATTCACTTCTGCAGAGATAGCAATAGACTCGTATCGCTGTCGACTTTGTGGATACAATGCAAGCAAAACAACTCCAAACAACGTATTTGACAGGATAAAAAGAGTCTTTAAAAATTTTGCGAAAAGTAGATTTATAAAATATAATGACATTTAAAATACGGTGCATAACAAATTGTAAATTGCATTGCGGGTGCAGTGCTGCGTCGTTAGCCGGATTCTCGCATCGCAGTCAGGTCCTACCGGACACTGACGCTCACCGAAATCCGCAACGACAACTTACAAGTGACCGTTATGGTTAAGCATTTCAGTTTATTAAAAAAAGCGTTCTTTAAAAGCTTGGTTTTTGTAAATGGCACTTGTGAAAGTGGAACATAGTTTCAGGTAATACATCTACCTGACTAGTGGTCATTGGAAAGCAATTTTCATAAAATCACGCCCAAAAGCATCTACAGCCTGTCACCTTGTTTGCGGTTAATCAACTCCTGCGCCATGTTTGCCCCTACCTGAACGGGTAACCTGGGACAGGTATTGTTGCTTAAAGATATGTAAATTAAGGAAAGGCAAACAACACCAAACAGGGACAGCGGTAAGCAACAACTGGTTTTGCAAACTTGGCACATCACTTGGGAGGGGCAAACAAACTGCCAGACTGGTTTTGTTACAATGACTGAGCACGCCCGGATTGCCCTGCCTAACCATAACATCGTTTATATTTCAGCGGGGTGTTTGGTGCTATTTGATTTTAACAATACAATACATAATTTTAAAAAATATATGAAACTTTAGTGCAAATAAAACCCCGCCGCAACATATCCGCGGCCGTTATGGTTAAGCATTTCAGTTTATTAAAAAAAGCGTTCTTTAAAAGCTTGGTTTTTGTAAATGGCACTTGTGAAAGTGGAACATAGTTTCAGGTAATACATCTACCTGACTAGTGGTCATTGGAAAGCAATTTTCATAAAATCACGCCCAAAAGCATCTACAGCCTGTCACCTTGTTTGCGGTTAATCAACTCCTGCGCCATGTTTGCCCCTACCTGAACGGGTAACCTGGGACAGGTATTGTTGCTTAAAGATATGTAAATTAAGGAAAGGCAAACAACACCAAACAGGGACAGCGGTAAGCAACAACTGGTTTTGCAAACTTGGCACATCACTTGGGAGGGGCAAACAAACTGCCAGGCTGGTTTTGTTACAATGACTGAGCACGCCCGTATTGCCCTGCCTAACCATAACATCGTTTATATTTCAGCGGGGTGTTTGGTGCTATTTGATTTTAACAATACAATACATAATTTTAAAAAATATATGAAACTTTAGTGCAAATAAAACCCCGCCGCAACATATCCGCGGCCGTTATGGTTTATTTCTAAAAAACTGATTATTTAGAACGATTCTCTAAATTGGACACTTCCGATTCTTCTTTGAAATAATTATTTTTAAAACCAAGTGTTCAAATTGACACCCCAACCCACCAGAGTTTGTTTGAGAGGGATTCGCAGAGGAAAGGTTACCTGACAAGTTGGTACGTGTCCGTGCTTATTGACCGGAATGTTACAAGTTGAAAAAGCCTTGCAGTTTGACAAGTCCGCTTGTTTTCCTGGTCTGACAAGAACGCAAAAACTTGACACTGCATTATAAACACCCTTCGCACCCCATTCTTTTTGACGGGAGTGAAGAAACGAAGTTTGAAACAAAGTGTAGTTTAAGCAGCTTTTTGAAAAGTATTTAAAAACCAGAAAACTGTTCACCGTTTGAAAGGAACGTTTCCTTTTCATCGGTACTTGAAAAAGATGATAACAAAAAAACAAACCATAACAAATTGTAATATGGCAGGCGGGGTACTTATCGGTTTGACAAGTCAAACCTTCCGGCTACTCCCCTGCGGTTCTGACTGGATTTCTGCACGAAATCCCGCCCGACCACATACAACTGAACGTTACCAACAAGGCTAAAAGACAGCGTACTTCAAAATATAAATCAATTAAAATTATAGAATAATGAAAAAAACAAATCTTTTAATTTATGTGTTAATTGCATTCACATTAATTTTTAGTGCTTGCAATTCTAGAAACAGCAACAAGAAAACGACTAAGACTGATTCAGAAAAAGTAATAATTGGTTATCCTCACTTAAGAATTTCCCTTCCAGTAATAGTCGCTTATGACAAAGGTTATTTTGAAGATGAAGGTCTTGACGTAACGCTAAGGTCATACGTAACTGCACAGCCTATGATGGACGCTATTGTTACTGGAAAGATTAATATGGGTGGCTTTTGTGCTCTGCCAATAACTTTTGGAGCGATGGCAAGAAGTAATCAAGAGTTATTATTCTTAGGAGGTATGTATGAAAATAATGATTACCCCATTAGTGAGCTAATAGTGAAAGACACTGCAAACATAAAATCCGTTGTGAATTTAGAAGGTAAAAGAATTGGTATACTACCAACGAGAGCTTATGAAGTTTGGATTCAAGATATTCTTACTAAAAACGATGTAAGCCTTGATGAAGTAATCATTAGTTATGTAAAACCAAATATGCAAGCTAATGCGCTAAACAATGGAACTGTTGATGCTTTATTTACAAATGACCCAGCAGCAACTATTGTTAAGGCAAAAGGAATTGGATTTAAAATTGAGAATGGCTTAGTCCCCTCTACAACAAATATATCACCTTTCTATTTTGGTAGTTTCAATATCAGAAAAGATTTTGCCAGCAACAATCAAGCTACAGTTACAAAAGTTTCTAATGCTATTAATTTGGCAATTGACTATATAAATAACAATCAGCGTGAAGCAAAATCCATAATGGCAAAAACAGATAAGAAAACGGGGATACCATATCTTCCTGAATCCTTTCACGATATAGTTGACAAATTCCCTAACTCTAATTTTCATAAGACTAACGAAACTTCAGAGAGCGAACTAATAGAACTGAAAGAATATTATTTAAAAAAAGGTATTCTTCCCAAAAACATATCATTAATTGGTTTGCAATACTCAAACTAGATGACTTCTGTACATATAAATAATATTTCTGTCTTCTATAAAGGAGAACAAGAACTGCTGAAAATTCCTGAAATAAAGATTGAAGGAGGTAATATTGTTGGTTTTTTTGGACCCAATAGAGTAGGGAAATCAACTTTATTAAAATTAATTTCTAAATCTTCAAAGGATATATTATGGAAGGGAGATGGAATACAATTTGATGTAAAAGAGTCAGAACTAATAACTGTTTATCAACCACAAGATTATAATTCATCTCTTTTACCTTGGTATTCTATTAAAAAGAATATAACGACTTTATCAAAAGCATATGGCTTTAAGGATAAGGAAATTGAAAGAAACCTCAATGTCTTTCTTGATGAAATGGGCTTTGAAAATGAACAGTCATTTTTTATGGATTATGGTTTTCTAAAATACGATAAAGAAAATAATCTAATTCCCAAAAAAATCAATGAGTTAAGTGGTGGTCAAAAGCAAATATTAACAATACTAAGGTCTGTTATAGTTTCACCAAACCTAATTGCATTAGATGAACCATTTTCTGCAATTGATATATTCAATAAAGGTCTAAAGTTTAGAAATGATATAATTGATTATTTAAAAAGAAAAAAAATTACCACAATTATTGTATCACACGATTTAGAAGAGATTTTAAACCTAACGGATTATCTTTATATATTCAATTATGACAAACAGAATAAAGTATTTCAGGGTAAAGAAGATATTAAGCTCAATAAGGAAGAATACCAAAAATTTGTTGACCACTTAAATAAAAAATACAATCTAAAACTTGTGTTGTGATTAAAATAAACAAGCAAATATTAAGTCTTATTTCAGTCATATTCGTTTTGGCAGTATGGACAAGTATAACATACTTCGTAGAAATGAATAACCTTTGGTTTGCTGGAATAGACGAAGTTATAAATTCAATAATTCATATTTTTGGTAATAACTTCAAAGAAGTTACTTCAACATTTAAGCTTATAACAATAGCAAGTCTTATTACTATTAGCTTAGGGATTGGACTAGGTTTAGTTGTTGGTTTTTACAATAGGATTTATAATAGTTTAAACTGGTTATTGGATTTTTGGCGTTCCATTCCTCCGATAGTTATAATTTTTATCCTAATTAATTTAGACAGCAACACGGACTACAAATGGAGAATATGGCTTGTTATGTTTGGTGCATTACCAATTATGATAATGCAAATAGCTGATGCTATTATTAACATCTCAAAAAAAAGATTTGAAGCTTTTAATTCAGCTAAACCGAGTTCATTATTTATTCTTAAAAATATTATTGTATTTGAAATATTACCTACAGTATTCAGTACAACTCGTACTACAATATCCTTTGCTATTATAATTGTAATAGTAAGCGAAATGATTATTTCACCAACATATGGAATAGGGCAGTCAATAGATAGCTACCAGACTGCTTATGAAATAAGTTATGTCTATGGTTATGCAATAATATTAGGGTTTATAGGTATACTCCTAAATAAAATTCTAAGATTTTTGGAACATAAAACTATTTCGTGGCAATGATTCTGTTTAATAAGAACATATCAAAAAAAATAAAGATTGGATATACTAAGCTAAAAATTAGTTTGCCAATTTTCACTGCAAAAGACCTAGAATATTTTGAATTTTATGGATTAAAAGATATTGAATTTATTGAATTTGAAACTGCGCAAGAACTTGTTAAAGCTTTAATAAATGACGAAATTCATTTAGGTGGGTACTGTGCATTACCCGCAGTATTGGAAGCGATGGCAGAAAACCCGACAAAAAGTATGAGCTTTATTACTGGGGTTTTTGAAGATACAAGTCATCCTCTTAGTTTTTTACTAGGAAAGAATAAAATCAAAACTTTCAGAGAATTAGAAAATAAGAGAATTGGATATTTTCCAACAAATGCTTATAAAATATGGCTAAATACAATCTTAAAAAGCAAATATGTTACCTATGTCGAAGAGAATTTAATCGAGGTAAATACCACAAAACAACTTGATTTCCTAAAAAACGGAGAGATTGATTTTTTACTTACAAATGACCCAACAGCAACAAAAATAATAGGTCAAAACGTAGCTGTAAATCTTCTACAAGATGATAATGCTATAATCCCTGATATTCTAGACCGAAAACAATTATATTACGGTAGCTTTATTGCCTTGAAATCATATGTCGAGGAAAATCCTCAAATTGTAAAATCAGTTTCAAATGCTTTAGATAAAGCAATAAAAAAAATTCAATCTTCTCAAGAAATAGGAAATTCAATTAGAATTGCTATTAAAAAGTACTTATCCTTATCAGAAAAAATAGCAAACAACCTAATCCTCCCTCTATACAAAACAACAAAAGAAGTAAGTAATAGTGACCTGGATACAGCAAAAGATAGTTTTTTTGACCAAAATATTTTATTAAAAAAAGTTACAACTGCAAAATTACAGTACCATCGGAAAAGTATAGGTGCAGTTATTAAAAAAGGATATGGTAAAATTGAAGCTAGTTTTGAAAAAAACAAACTTGCATTTACACTAATTGGATTTATACCTTCAGCATTAATTGCATATTGGGTTTCGGTTTCAACGACAAAGCAAGCTATAAATTCACAGAAAGAACAATTTCAATTGCAACTCGTTCAGGAACGAAAAAATCTTCCATCACAATTTATTCTAAAATATGATGAAAGTATCGAACGTGATAAAAAAAGAGCCTATTTAGTAAATATTGGATATTCTACGTTGCTTGATGTAGAAGCCGATATTGAGTACTACTTTATTTCAAAACAAGATACCGTTCACTTAGCTTCTATCCTGTATAAAACATTAAGTAAAAGTGAATTTGCAAAAATACAATCAAAAAGTAACAAATATATAAATCGCCAGCAACTAAAAATTGACTTGAATGAATTTCGAGAGTTGTCAATTAAAGATAAGCTTGAACCCGCAAAAGAAAAGAATATTTACAAAATTGACATCAAAGACGAAAACAGTGGAATTGCTTTTGATAATAGTTCAACTGTCCTGTCAAATGCAATTGAGATTAGTGAAATTTTAAATTATCAAGTAATAGCCCGATGGAAAATTTCATATTATGAGGAAATTTCAAAAGAACTAAAAACTACTTCTAAGTATATTCTATTTACTAAAAACAAACTTCTAACTGACAAATTTGGAACAGATAGAGTGAATTTGAATGATATAGTTGGAGGACAAAGGATGATAAACCTTATTGAAAATTATGAAACAAATTCTAAAGATATGATATATGAATAGCAAAGCCCAGTTGGTAACATTTTGTATAAGTAATGGCAGGCGATGTGGTAAATATCAAGGTTTGTAGCCCACTCAAACTGCGTAACAGTTTGACAGGAAACTACCACGCAATCTGCCACTACTCATACAATTTACCGTTGTGCGTCATGTTGAAAAGACTAATGAAACCATATGCTATGAAAATTAAGATAATAATTTTAGCAATAATATTTCTATTCAATAAAACGGGTAGTTGTCAATCACCAGATGATATTGAAGGTATTTTCAACAATATTAGAAGTTGGGTTGTATCAATTGGTACGATAACCACTGATTCTGTTTTAGAAAATAATAAATATATCACCATAAAAAGATATAATTCAATTGGTTCTGGTCTTATGACATATGTAAAAAAGGATGAATCAATTATTAATTGTGTTGTAACTGCCGGACATGTCATTAAATATTTTAAAGACAATAAACTAGATAGTATTTATATACGACCAAGCTGGGCAGATACTATGAAAATTACGGAATACTATGGTATAAGTATTCCAGTATTGAATACAGATAAAACTCCAAACACATTCTTGTATCCTGAAAACCACATTGATTTAGGAAGTATAATCATCTTACCTAATTTCTTTAATGAAGAATTTATTAGAGTGGCAAGAGAGCATAGCAACAGAATGTTTCCAATACAAAGTATAAAACCACCGTATGTGGGAAGTGAAGTTTGGATTTGTGGTTATCCGGGTCATTTAGAATCGGAATTTCAAAACAAATTTTTGTACAGCATTTTAACCTTTAAGCCTGGGCATATCACTTGGAGACCTAGTGAAAACCTTAATAATAAAGATTTGGACCATATAACCATAGTTGAATCAAATGCTACTTTCGGAAATAGTGGAGGACCAGTATTCACAATATTTACAAAACATGTTGAATTGGTAGGAATTTTAGTAGGAGGCTATTCTGAATATAATTCAGTTTTCTTAAACGGGAAACCAGTATTAAATAATTCAACAAAACAACCATTAGTTGCGAAAACTAGGGCTGGTGTTTCGATAATAGAGAAAGGAGAATACGTAAACAAATTATTACAATATATTGAATCAGAAATTAAACAAAAATAAAACACGAACGCACAACAAATTGTATATGGCAGGCGGGGGTTTTAGCGGTCTGACAAGTCAGACCTCGTGCCCACTTTCCTGCGGGTCTGACAGGATTTCTGCACGAAATCCCGCCCGACCACATACAAGTGACCGTTGTGTAGAATTTGAAAAACTAACCAGAAATCAATAATAATTATGAGAAAATTTAGACTGATACTATTACCATTTGTTCTAATTCTCATTAGTACTATTATTTCAGCGCAAGAAATAACGGCTGATTTAAGTTATTTTCCAAAAATAGAATTCAACGATAAAATTGTTGAAAGTAATACTGCTGATAATGGTAATATTTTTGAAAAAATAGTGATAGATGGATTCGATTCCAAAATTCCATTTTATAGGATTAGACCAAAAGAAAGAAAGGAGGACAAATATGTTATCCTTCTACACGGCATAACTGGAAATAAAGACAATTGGGTTAATCCTACAACCAGTCTATCAGAAAAATATGTAAAACTCAAAGACTCTCTGTTAACATTAGAATATTCTATAATAATTCCTGATGCAAAATATCACGGAGAAAGAAGTTATGAAGCGAACTTTGCTTCACCCTTGACATTTTTTTCGTCACAGGATTCTCAAAAAACACATAATTTATTTTCCACCACAGTCAAGGATATTAGGATTATAATGGATTATATACAATCTAATTCAGGTAATACATCAACTACTTTTAATGTTATTGGATATAGTATGGGCGGAATGGTAACCATTCTTCTAAATTCGGTTGATGATAGATTAAATCGAGTTGTTGTTTGTGTAGCGCCTTTGGATGGACAAAAAGCTTCTATAAGGATAGGGATGAATGAAGATAACGCAAAAAATATGGAAGTAATATCACCGAAAAACTATGCAAAACTGCAAAAAGCACCTATTACTTTGCTTATGGGAACAAAAGATGGTTGGTACACTAAAGAAGAAGCTCAAGATTTTTTTGATAAAATAACCATAAAAGATAAATCGTTGAAATTCTATGAATCTGGACATTATTTGCCAAATGAATTTATTTCAGATGCAATTAAAAATGTAAGTAAGGAATAAAAAACTCTACACAACAATGGCTATAAGTAATTGCTTGTTCTCGCCTACTTCTGAAAATCCGCACGGATTTTCAGTTTGGTGTGTACTTGCAAAGTTACGTGCTACTCCACGCAACTACTCATAGCCTAGACCGTTATAGCCAATTTTGAAAAAGATGAAACTAATTATTACTTCCATATTTTTAATCTGTTCGACTTTAGTTTTCAGTCAAACTAATACTTCCAAAGAGGACAATTTACCAAAGTCGAAGCTGGTTATCGACACCACTTGGTATCCCCTAGATAAAATTAAAATGGCAAAAATAGACCCTAGTTGGATTGAAAAGATTGAACTATTTAAAAATGAGAATGAAAAAAATATTTATAGCGATAAAAATGGAACTATATTGATTTACCCAAAAAAACAGTTTGTCGATAAAGCTTTGATGATTCTAAATAGTCAAACTGACACTCTGATTTACAGTACGGTTGATAGTTATCCCGAATTCAAATATGCCAAATTGGATAATACAATTGAATCCCTAGAGAAATACTTTAGACAAAACTATCATATGCCACAAATATTGACAGACAATGGATTTTTTGGAAAAATTTATGTGAGTTGTATTGTGGAGAAAAGCGGACACCTGTCTAATGTAGAAATCAAAAAAGGAATTGATAAAAGCCTGGATGAATCTGTGAAAGACTTTGTGAATAAAATGCCTGCATGGATTCCTGCCAATATTAAGGAAGAGAGTGTCAGATACAAATACATATTTCCAGTAGATATTAAATGGTTACATGGAGAAAATAAATAAAAAAACAATGAAAGAAATTAAAATAATAACAGTTCTAATTTTCTTAATAACTTCTAACCTGACAGTATTTGCAACAGCTCAAGTTCCTGACTTGTTGGTAATAGGAAAAGATACATTCTTAATGCACACAAATCCTCTTGAAATTTATCTAGACTCAATCGGAAATAGAGACTTTCCTGAATTTAAAGGAGGTGGTTCTACAGCATGTTGGAGAGGATACCAAGCGGTTTGGAGAGTTGAAAATGATAGTATGTTTTTAGAGAAGATTCAGAGTTGTCACAAAAGAGAAGGTGATGTAAATGCTAATCTTCAAAAAATGTTTAGAGATAAGTGTCAGAATGGAAGAGTTTATGCAGATTGGGTAACTGGTCTTATAGTTTTACCATATGGAAGATTAAAAAATTACATTCACATGGGCTACGGTTCAACTTACAGTAAATATTTATTACTTGAAATAAATAAAGGAAAATTTGTACAAGAATTGAGATTCAAAAAAAGAGAATATGAGAGGTTCAAATCAAAACAATTTGAAATATTTAAAACTACAAGTGAATACGAGAAAATTGTAGAAGGACTTAAAAATGAAGGTTATGGAGACCAAGAATTTATTGATTCATTCCTTCGAAGTTTTGTAATTAATTACACCTCGAGAATTTTAAAGGAATAAGTCGAGTAGGTAAAGGGGAATTTCACCCCTAAACCTCTCACAGAACCGTGCGTGACAGTCTCCCGTCACACGGCTCCTCGAAGTCGTGAAACCATCTCAGGTTTCGGCATGTAAAAAAGCTCATCCTCTTTCAAGTTGGCAAAAATGCCTGACTCCGTTAACCCCTTCGCTATGACTAAGTTTCCAAAGCCGTTACCTGGCACAAGTCGCTACTACGGGTTAATCCGCCCCTATTCCACTGTATTGATACTCTCTGGCTTGCCCGAAGGTTTTCGCCATTCTCTCTTAACACCAGCAGATAGGTTCTCCTGTTCCTTAAATGAGCCAAGGTATAGTTCCTGCCCTCTTTACTCCGGATACCGGTGCAGCCAATAAACTGGTAATCTCTGCACTTATCCCAATGTACCGTCCGACCATTGGTTTTCAGTATCGCATACGTTATTATCGAAGCCTCTTCGAGCGGTTCACTTTCGTTCAGCTCCTATACCCATTCCTGACAGATTTCTCACAAAAGTGAGTTTTCAGCCTTTTCCCGTGCTGTTCAGTACCAACCCCTTGAAAGGGAAGCACCGCAGGGTAGATTGAAAACACTTCCAGTAAAGCGTTTCCGAGAGACCAAAATATCATGCCAGCCGTGTCAAAATTGCATTAGGACAATATTGACAGCACGATAGATTCCTCTCATCTCATTTAAAGTTATGATGAATCAATTTCAATGAACTTACTTCCTGCTCTACAGAAAGTTGATTATATTTGAAAGTGCCCTGATTCATCGCAGGACACACAAACTGGCTATAACAAAGTACATATTTCAGAGCGGGGTTGGTGCGGTTAGCAACTGCGGCTCTCGCATCACCGTTCTGTCCTGCCGGACAGGAACGAAGCTCCGAAATCCGCTCCGCAACATGTACCAACCGTTGTGCGTAAATTAAAAGACCCATACTGCATATGAATAAACTGATTAAAAAACTCTCACCGACAACTGAACTGATTACAATATTGATAATCGGATTCGGATTGTTTATTTATTCTTCGACTTGTTCATTTTTTGTTGTAAACTCAGACTATACTCATTCCTGGACTTATAAAATTACAAGCCAATCTCACTTCTCGATTGTGATTTATGAGATTGTTGCACTTCTGATAATTTTCTACATCTTGAAAGTCAGAGAATGGAAAATGTCGGATTTTAACTTGACTTTTACATTTCGTTTGATTTGGATTGCTCTGTTGATAATGTTTATTCGAAACGTAATTGGGAATGTTGGATTTAAGATACTTGAGGCATTTCAAGTTGTTGATGACACGACTGTAAAACATGTGCAATATGGATTAGAAGCAAATTGGATTAGCATTTCATTGATTATTATAATCAATTCGATTTTTGAGGAATTTATATTAATTGGATACTTGTTTAAACGACTTGAAAAATATAATCCAGTTATAATTATTGGATTAAGCATGCTGATTCGACAACTTTATCATACTTATCAAGGTTGGTTAAGCTTGATTATGATTCTTCCAACTGGATTGGTATTTGGATACTATTATTATAAACATAAAAAACTTTGGCCTGTGATAATCGCACATGGATTTAGTAACTTGATTGCGTTTTTAGGAATGCATTTTCACTGGTATGAGAAGATGCAAAATTTAAGACAGTGATGAAAAATAATCTACGCACAACAATGTGTATAATTCATAAGGGTTTCAGTGGTATGCGAAGCATAGTCTCCCGCTTCAATTTCGGTAACGGGGGATACAGACGCAGTCCGAAATCCCTTACGAAATCATACACTCAACGTTAGCACCAATTTAAAAAAACCTGAACTATGACAGTACGAAGAAAAAAAATTGAAACGATGAGAGTAAATCTCTCCGAGAATAGAATATCGTTTCCCCAAATCCTAAATTCAGTCCTTGATATGAATTACGATGAAGGAAATGGCAAACTAATTTCTCTGCATAGAATAAGAGAAACCGACGACTACTTTCAAGGGTATGTAAACACGACAAAGCAAACAGGTATTCCCCCAAAGCACAATCCAACTCAAAATACATTTGAACAAATCCAAATCAACGAAGGAGATGGAGAAGGATTGGGTTATGCCAACGTTTTTATTTACAATAAACAATTCGGGGTTTTAATGTATGAATTCAATAAAAATGGATGCTACCTTTCATCATTAAGACGATATCTAATAAACCTATTTAACGAAAATGAGGACGAATTATTAGACATTTCATTTGCTCCTTTATTGAGAATTGAGGCATATCAAAGGATGCTTAATCTTGATATTTATAAGAGTGTTGCAGTAAAAATAGCTAACCCAACTGTTCAAATCCAAGACTTTTTAGATGAAAATGACGCTATTTCTTCAGCAATAAATACTTGTCAATTGCTAAATTCAGATACAGTTGATTTAAAGTTTGACATAAAAGGTCGTCCTTTGGAGGGAATGCCTAATCAAATAATAAGTAATTTAATCAGACGCATTCAAAGGTTAGCAAATAACTACGATGAAAGAATTGTCGAAAAATTCACTATTTCTGGTTATTATCAGGACATCGAAGAAGATGTCACGAAAAGAGACGAAATCGATTTACTTCTAGACAGGTATCACAAAACATTTAGTGTTGATGAACCTAATGTACTGAGTGACCCACAAATTAGGGAAAAATCCACTTCCCTATTTGAAGTTTATGTTGGTTGTCGTGATGATTTTAGAATTTTAGCTCCAATCCAATGAAAACTGATAAATACTATCTGGAAATTCTTCACGCCCCTTTTATAGCTCTTTTGGCGGGAGTATTAAATCTGGTATTCCCAAATTTATTATCGTGCAAAGACCCAACTTTAATTATTTCTAAAAGTGTTGACATTTCATTTATTTTATTCGGTTTCCTATTAACGGTTTTGGCATTAATTATTCAATCGACAAAAGAAATAAAAGATAGAAATCTGTATTCGAGACTTATTGACTATAATAAAAGAATCGTGTATTTGTCTATAACACTTGGATTCTATTCGTTGCTGTATTTATCACTATTTGACAAGATAATTTTATTAGAATCAAAAGAGTGGTTTGCAAGCATTTACATCCTTCTTTTTATTTGGATAATTCTGGATACTTTACATTTTATTACAATATTTTACAAACTTGCAAAAGACGGAAAAATATAAAAAACTGGTGCTAACACGTGGTATAAGGCATGGCTGGGTTCGTGCGGATTCGACTTGTCGAATCTCGTCCCAACCTTCGTTTCGGTCGGACACTCAGACTCTCGTCTGACCGCCACGACCTCATACCACCACCGTTGTGGCGCATTATGGCAGACCTGGAAAATTAAAACATATAGTAAAAAGATTCTCAATATCACATGAATAGAAAGACAACACCAAAAGTAAAAGATGGTAGAGTTCAAAAAAAGAACCGACACGAAATAACACCTAACTATTGGGATTTTCGACAAGATTCATTACAAATTGATATTGAGAGTCCAGGAAAAGGATACAAACATTTTCTAAAGAAACGGGATATTATTAGATTTCTTGAGATACTTCCAAACTGGAAAGAGATTGACATCGAATTAGATGCAATTGTACTTGCACAAGGTGGAGGTCCAGATGGTTGGTACAATAATGGAGTGATTGGAATTTGTGCATGGGATAAAAACAAAACCTGTTCCTTAGATAAGGAGTACTTCAATGCTCATCTTGAATTATTCAAAAGACTTGGATTAGATTATGAAATAAAAAGAGAAGGTGTAGTATGTCATTTCACTGAATTACAGATTAAAGCCTATCAATTGCTTCATATTCTATTACATGAAATAGGACATCATCACGATAGGATTAATACCAAGAATAAGAATGTAATCGCTCGCGGTGAAAATTATGCAGAGGAATACGCCGAAAAATATGAGCAAAAGATTTGGGATTTGTATTTCAACGAATTTGGATATTAGCTCTCTCGATTAAGTAATAAAAGTGAGTAAACTATTTAAAAAATATAGACTTAAAAAGTTACTTAGCTCAAAGGTAAATATTAACTCGACAGAGATTAATAAATTTATCGCCGACTTGAAAAGGTTTGATTTTAGTATTATTCAAACCATGGGAATGATTAGTAGAAAATTTAAAATAGGACTTGATGAATCAAGAGAGATTGTTTTAAACTCGCCATCTTGGATTGACGAAAAAGACAAGTTCATTGAGTTTAATAATAAAGCTTGGAAAGTAATGGAACAAGAAGCGAATGAAGTTAAAGAAAACGAGGACGGTACAGTATCTTTAACATTTGATTTGACAAAAGATGATGAAGAATAACGACGCCACAACAATGTGTATAATTCATAAGGGTTTCAGTGGTATGCGAAGCATAGTCTCCCGCTTCAATTTCGGTAACGGAGGATACAGACGCAGCCCGCAATCCCTTACAAAATCATACACTCAACGTTAGGTGCAACCATAAAAAAGGGATTAACTGCTAAAAAATTTAATTATGAGAAAATCAAACTATTATAATTGGATTCAAGTGTTTTTATCTTTGATAACAATTATTGCGACAATTTTATTCGTCTATTATAATATTTTCAAAAAAGAAAGAGAAAGTGATTTATTGAAAAAACAATCTTATTTGCTTGATAGACAAATAATTGAATATACAATGAAACTTGATTCGCTTCAAGAATATAATAGGCAATTGAATCTAAGACTAAACAGTATCGTAAGTAGTGCTTCTTCAGATGGAACTCCAAACTTGAGAGTTGAAGAAAAGTATTTAAAGCTTGAGAAAGACATACATTCTATTACTAATCAAATTTCTAAGTTTGAAAATCAAAATTTAGCTTTGAGACAGGCGATAAATCCAATTAATCCCGAAGAAGTTTTAACAATTGCTAGGCTTAGCGATGAAGTTAAAGATATAAGAGATGACTTCAATTCATTAAAATTAAATATTGACACAAAACAAAATGAATTCAGAGATTATATTTTAAGAGAAAAAGAAACTTCTAACAAAGCAACTAATTTAATCCTTGTAGTTCTGATTCCGTTGGTATTAAATTTCTTGTATACGGTTTGGAAGGACTTGAGGAAGAATAAAGAATCAGAAAATGGCAGCACCTAACAATCGGTCATAAAACATTGGGGGCGAAGTGGTTATTCGAGCCTCGGTACTCGCATCTAAGTTCGGTGTACTTTGATAGTGAAACAGCTCCGAAACCCCAACGATTTTATACCGCCATCCGTTATGCAACATAAGAAAGAACACAATGAGACACATTACACCATTGATAATTCTGTTTTTTTTCGGTTTGACAGCTAAAAGTCAATTTATAATTGATAATGGTAATTTCTTTTCTGATACGGAAAAAACGGAATTAATAGAAAGTTTGCAAAACATAGAGACTAAGAGCACCGTCCAGACATTGATCTATACAACGATGGATTTGGGCGGTAAATCACCAGTTGATTATGGAATGGACTTATCACGTCAATACCCTGCAGGAATTAAAGGGATTAACAATGGGATAATTATTCTTCTTTCAAAAAATGACAGAAAACTCCAAATATTAGTTGGAAGTGGACTTGAGTGGATTCTTACAAATAGTCAGACACAACAGATTGTTGACCAGATGATACCCTATTTTAAAAAAGGAGAATTTTACAATGGAGTTAATAAAGCTGTCGATTTTATAGATAAAAAAGTGACCGATATTGATTGGACGCCATATAAAGTTAAAAAACTGTCTGAATCTGACAGCGGTAAGATTTTTAAAATAGAGTACTCAAATAAAACCGGAGAAACACATTATAAATATGCAATTGACACTGATCCACAATTTTCGGATGACTTTAAAATAAAACTAATAATTGATGGTGAAGATTTCGATCTCTACTACTCAAAATATATGAATGACATGATCTCTAAAATACTAACGAACGATGAGATTTCAGTAAATTTTAGATTGAGTGATTTTGATACAAAAAGACTTGAATTAATCGGAATTGAATAAATTACGTTGCATAACAAATTGTATATGTCAGGCGGGGTGCTTGGCGGGGTGCTTGGCGGTCTGACAAATCAGACCTTTCGCCCACTTTCCTGCGGGTCTGACTGGATTTCTGCACGAAATCCCACCCGACCACATACAAGTGACCGTTGGCTGTAATTCATAAAAGACACTACAATGACTAACACAAATAAAATATTAAAAATTTGGATAATTGTCAGTATCTTAATTTTAACTACTCCAATTATTATCTTTATTCTAAAGTTTAGCTCATTACCATTTTCAAATAAACCAGATGAGTGGGCAAATTTTTCAATTTACTTTAGTAATATAATAAATCCTATTCTAATGTGTATTAACATTCTCTTGCTCATTAAATTGACATATGAGGTTGCAAATTACAATGAAAAAAACCTAAGAAATGATATGAGACAAAGAGCATATGTTGATATTTCAAATAAATTGTTTTCATTTACTGTCATTATTCAGAGTTCCGACCATAAGTTAAGAGACCTAACTTTATTAAGAAATGACATAATTTCCTTTGTTTCAACAATGCAACATCTGTTCAATATTGAAAATATTGAGTTACTTACAGAAGAAATTGACAATTCACTAATAGCAATTTCTGAATCTGAATTTGTAAAGGGAAATCTACTTTTCAGCTCAGAAACAGATGAATATAATGAGTTTCTTGTCATGTGTGAAAGATATGACAAACATAGGTCTGAACTAATCAGAAAATTACAAAACTCAATATTAAAATGACAAAAAGGGATTTTGAACTAATAAGGACACGTAAAGAATCATCCTATGATTCTTTTGACTTAAGTCAATCAAAACTAAGTTCTGAAATCATTTTAGGAGTTAGAGCAAAGCATTATAAAAATGATGTTTTTTATAATCATCCAATATATAATACAATTCGTTCGAAAATTATCAATGAAAACATCACATTCATAATTGGAAATCCATTAGCAGGTAAAACAAGAATTGTTTTTGACACTTTGAATGAGCTATCTGAAGGATTGGTCATTTTTCCGCAAGCAATTTATAAATTACCAGAATATGTAATTCCAAATCGCAAAGACATTATTTTATTTATTGACGAACTTGATACCTTTTGCACAAAATGTCCAGAAGCGATAAATAAACTAATTTATTACGCCTTCCAACGAAATTTTAAATGTGTGCTAACTTGCAGGACAGGTCCAGAATTGAAATTAGTCAAGAAATCTTTAAATCACCAATGCTGGACTGAATTGATTAGCAATCGATTATTAATTCCAAGATTTTCTAAAAATGATTCTTCTTTTCTTGATTTTGTAAATCTCCATGCACTAAAAACAAAGAGTTTATCAAATTTTGATGGTAATATTGGTTCACTTATTTTGCCATTAGAAGATATGCGAAAAAGGTTTCAAACACTTATTGAAGATGAACAAGACCATTCTGTAGCGATTCTGAGAGGATTAAAATTTCATTATCATCTTTACAATTATGAATCAAAAAAATCTCACTACGACGAAGATAAAATTCGTTTCTTTTGCAATAAATATTTGAACGATGAACTATCGAATATTGAATGGGAAAAAGCCAAACGAATAATTCGGTCAACAGATACGGAGCTAAATTTTATAGATGAAAGAGAAAACATAATAATTGAAGAGACATACTTAGACTTTAATTTAAATTCTTCTCGTGATGTTATTGATGAGTCATTCGATATTTATAAAATTAACAGAATTCTTAAAGAGTTATATAGAGACCCTATTGAAAAGAAAAATTGGGGCTTTCCTATGACAATTCATGACTGGAATAATATAATTAAAAAAGAAGAAGATTTTGAATCTGCTTACAATATCTTAAAACATTTACCCAAAGGAATAAAACCGAATAAGTTCTCTTTCATTCTGTTAATGAAAAAGACAAGTGACAGAGAAAAACTTGATTTACTATATAATGAACTAAGACTTCGTCGGCTTGACTCGCGAAATGCGCCTAACTCAATTTACTTTGGTAGGATTAATGATTTTAAAGAACTGCTTGAAGCAATTCATAAATCAAATAAAACTCATTTGAAATTTAGAACAAATGTCTCAGATAAATTAATAAAGCTAGCTAGTGAAAAGCCTCAAGTAAGCTTAGAATTTCTTTTTAATAAATATCCTCAAGACCACATTTATGGAAACCATGTTTTCATACAGATTTGCATGAAGTGTTGCAAAACAACGGATGATTATAAAAAATATGTGGAACCTTATATAGGGAAAGCACATTTACTTGAAACGAATCTGTTTAAAACATTTATCAGATTATGTTCTATGCTGAAACAAAAAGAAGTAGCAATATCTTTTTTAGAAACATATTTTTCCGAGGATAGGTTTTTCTATTGTAATGAAAAAGCCAATTGCATAAAAGATGAACAGCCTTTACAAGCATTAGACCTTTTTGAAGAAGCTGCAAAGAATACAACTAATCAAAGACAAATTGCAATGTGTTATGCTAATTATGGGCAACTTGTTTACGACAAAAACCTTAATACAATGCTACATAAAGCTATCTCAAATTGTTACTTAGGCATTAAAAAATCTAAGATACAGCATTCAGTATTTCCCTATTTAAGATATAGCCTTGTTCTTTTAAGTATTCGTAAAGAACCTATTGAAAATTTAATGTACAAAGTTGAACAACTAATAACACGACCAGATATAAAAAAAGGAACTTTTCTTCATATTTTAAAAATGATTGATGACCAGGATAAACTCAAATTATTAACAGAATACTTTAAACCTCATATTTCTGATGAAAAGAAATGAACTACAGCCAACAATCTGTATATGTCATAGCCGGTTTTGTGGGTAATTGTCGGTTCGTATCCCGCATTTCCTTCATCTTGGTTTGACAGGAAAGCATCCCGCAGTCGGCTACGCCACATACAGGTAACCGTTATGGTTAAGCATTTCAGTTTATTAAAAAAAGCGTTCTTTAAAAGCTTGGTTTTTGTAAATGGCACTTATGAAAGTGGAACATAGTTTCAGGTAATACATCTACCTGACTAGTGGTTATTGGAAAGCAATTTTCATAAAATCACGCCCAAAAGCATCTACAGCCTGTCACCTTGTTTGCGGTTAATCAACTCCTGTGCCATGTTTGCCCCTACCTGAACGGGTAACCTGGGACAGGTATTGTTGCTTAAAGATATGTAAATTAAGGAAAGGCAAACAACACCAAACAGGGACAGCGGTAAGCAACAACTGGTTTTGCAAACTTGGCACATCACTTGGGAGGGGCAAACAAACTGCCAGGCTGGTTTTGTTACAATGACTGGGCACGCCCGGATTGCCCTGCCTAACCATAACATCGTTTATATTTCAGCGGGGTGTTTGGTGCTATTTTATTTTAACAATACAATACATAATTTTAAAAAATATATGAAACTTTAGTGCAAATAAAACCCCGCCGCAACATATCCGCGGCCGTTATGGTTTATTTCTAAAAAACTGATTATTTAGAACGATTCTCTAAACTGGACACTTCCGATTCTTCTTTGAAATAATTATTTTTAAAACCAAGTGTTCAAATTGACACCCCAACCCACCAGAGTTTGATTGAGAGGGATTCGCAGAGGAAAGGTTACCTGACAAGTTGGTACGTGTCCGTGCTTTTCTGACTGGAATGTTACAAGCTGCAAAATTCAGTAGTTTGAAAAGTCCGCTTGTTTTCCTGGTCTGACAAGAACGAAAAAACTTGACACTGCATTATAAACATCCTTCGCACCCCATTCTTTTTGACGGGAGTGAAGGAACGAAGTTTGAAACAAAGTGTAGTTTAAGCAGCTTTTTGGAAAGTATTTAAAAACCAGGAAACTGCTCACCGTTTGAAAGGAACGTTTCCATTTCATCGGTACTTGAAAATGATGATAACAAAAAAACAAACCATAACAAATTGTAATATGGCAGGCGGGGCATTTATCGGTTTGACACGTCAAACCTTCCGGCTACTCTCCTATCGGTCTGACTGGATTTCTGCACGAAATCCCGCCCGACCACATACAACTGAACGTTATGGTTTATTTATAAAATACTGATTATTTAGAACGATTCTCTAAACTGGACACTTCCGATTCTTCTTTGAAATAATTATTTTTAAAACCAAGTGTTCAAATTGACACCCCAACCCACCAGAGTTTGATTGAGAGGGATTCGCAGAGGAAAGGTTACCTGACAAGTTGGTACGTGTCCGTGCTTATTGACCAGAATGTTACAAGTTGATAAAGTCTTGCTGTTTGACCAGTCCGCTTGTTTTCCAGGTCTGACAAGAACGCAAAAACTTGACACTGCATTATAAACATCCTTCGCACCCCAATCTTTTTTGACGGGAGTGAAGGAACGAAGTTTGAAACAAAGTGTAGTTTAAGCAGCTTTTTGAATAGTATTTAAAAACCAGAAAGCTGCTCACCGTTTGAAAGGTACGTTCCCATTTAATCGGTACTTGAAAAAGATGATAACAAAAAAACAAACCATAACAAATTGTAATATGGCAGGCGGGGCATTTATCGGTTTGACTGGTCAAACCTTCCAGCTACTCTCCTACCGGTCTGACTGGATTTCTGCACGAAATCCCGCCCGACCACATACAACTGAACGTTGGCAATAATACAAACAAACCTAAAGCAAAATGAACAAGCAAAACGTAAAAGTTACTACAACATCTGGATTTGATGGTGTTGAAATTGAAGAGTATCTAGAACCGATTACTGCTCATGTAGTAGTCGGAATGAACTTATTCAAAGATTTATTATCTGGTTTTTCGGATTTATTTGGTGGAAAATCAAGAACTTATCAAAACACTTTGACATCTATAAACGATGATGTAATTAATGAACTAAGAGAAAGAGCATATTCAATTGGCGCCAACTGTGTCCTTGGACTTAAAATTGACAATGATGAAGTTTCGGCACAAGGAAAATCAATGATGATGGTCACAGCATTAGGTACAGCAGCAAAAGCTAATTTCTCTGAAAAAACAATTAATCATAAAAAAGAGATTAAGGCAGACAGGTTGAGTAATGATCTGCTTAATTTTTATAAGCAAAAGAAGAAATACATCGTTGAAAGTGAGAATGATTCACTAAAAATAAATGATGAATTATGGGAATTTGTTAAATCCAATAAGGTAAATGAACTTGCAGAATATTTACTTGATAGTTTTCTTGAGTTTGCGAAGTTCTACGAAGTCCAAGAAAATTTTAAAAAGTTTTCCAATCATCTAAGTGAGTATCTTTCTGTTTTAGATCCAGAGGTAGCAATGAGCTGTTTATACAAGAGGTTAATTGAGGAGCAAGAATTAGATTTAAAAAACCAGATCATTAAAAAAATCAACGAACTTCAACTTATCGATTTTGAGAGAGTACTTCAACTTATTAAAGCACCTGACTTCAGTACTCAAAAATGTAGCCTTCAGGTTTTAAAAACCGATAAAATGAGCTATGAAAAACCAGACATTCAACAAATTAAAAATATAATAAGTCTAGTTTCAACCACCTTTACCGAAAGAGGTAAAAAAACTAGCAAGAAAAAAGCTTTATCATCCAAAGAAAAAGAAATTTGGATTTGTGAATGCAGCAAAGAAAACGACAAAGAAAGGACCTATTGTTCATCATGTAAAAGAGATATTTTCGGGTTTAGCGAAAATGAAACAAATGCTGAGCAAATATCCAAGAAACTGAAAAGTGAATTAGAAATTTTAGAAAAAGTGATCGCATAAAGTACTATTGCCAACAAAGTGTAAATTTTATAGCGGTTTTGGCGCAGTCACTGGCGGCGGATTCTTTTCCGACCGTCCCGTCCTACCGGACGCTGACGATCGCTGTGAATCCGCTACAAAAACTTACACCAACCGTTACCAACAATATTAAAAACCAAAATGAAACTAATTCATAGAATAGCATTTGCCTCATTTATTGTAAATCTGATATTTCTGATTTCAATAATTCTAATGCCATTTTTTGCAATATTTTTTCCTGAGACTTTTGATAAAGTCTTTTTCAACGATGATAGAACAATGTTCAATATCGTAGCAACACCATTAAATTTAATAATCTTCTTTTTCTGGGGGTATTGCATCTGGTTTTTATTTAAATATGACAGGTATTCAAAATCAATATTTCCGTTGTTCTTTTTCAATGCTTTGTATGCTCCGATTTACTACTATCGAGTAAAAATTAAGAAAAGACCTTTAAGAAATAAGATAAACAGACCACGAGAAAAAAATAAGGAAGATTACACTGTCAGTGAAAAAGAATTTAATGAATTGACTAGAGCAAATCTAGTTGGAGTAATTAAACTTTGGGCTTCAGAATCTGAGCAATTAAAATTAAGGGAGATATATAATAGTGAAGAAGTGACATCCGAGTTATTTGACTATTGGTGTGATTACACTATTACCGACAGCGAAGTTTTGAGAGAAATTTTTAATTCAATTGAAATTGAGCTGTTGTCCATATTTGATAAAGAAATTAAAGTTGTCGAAAATAAATACAAGAGAGAATTTCCTAAAATTGAAGAGTTTATCAAAACTGCTGACTGGAAAACTTTAAATCAATCGGCAAAAGAGAAAATAAGAATATTAAATGATTAAAATACAGTTGGTAACAAAGTACATATTTCAGCGCGGGGTAAGTGCGGTTTGTAACTGCGGCTATCGCATCATCGTTCCGTCTTGCCAGACAGGAACGAAGCTCCGAAATCCGCTCCGCAACATGTACCAACCGTTGCCTGCAATGCAGAATCTAACACCTAATTGAAATATGATACTATGAAACTGAATAAGATATTGCTGAATGGCAAATTGTCAATAATTTTGTTATTGATACTGGGCTGGTTCCTTACTCCGATTATCGAGAAGATTGACTTTGTAAGATATGTTATTTTGACAGTCTCGTCTTTTGTTCCAATTACCTATTTATTAATTAAATTCATTTATCATAAAAAGATAGTTGGTATAATTAATTTGTCTTACATCCTAGGTTTAATTCTAGCTATTTTTCCATTTAGTCTTACATACCATGACTTGACTTATGATAATTATTATCTGTCTTTTTCAATTCCGCTTGTTTTAAATCTCAGTGTAGTTTTGTATGATTGGTATGAGACTAGGCTTAAAGGCCTTGATGAGTTAATTGAGACTATTACATACACTCTTCCATATATTGCAGTTTACCTAGGTTTTTTTATTCTTTTAAAGCTTATTATTGGAAATACAAATCCTTCTTGGGAGAAATTATCAGTAATAAATAAATCTTTTTCAATTTTCAAAGTTTGCTACCTGATGGCATTAGCTCTGATATTTTATTCTGTAAGAAGAAAGTACATTAGCAAGAATAAAATAGCTCTTAAAGAATTACTCCTTATAATTCTTCTATTTTGCACTTATTTCTTTATTTCAATATATCTTTTTCGCTATGAAAATTACCTTAATGGCTCTTATCTTAAATTCCTAACTGAGACGAATTGGTTTATAGGGATTTCAACACTAGGAATATATTCAATAATACTTAAAGACAAGCAAGAATATTATTCAGGTAGATTAAGAAAGGCTACAATGGTTTGTACTTGTCTTTACTGTTTTCTTGTTCTTTCTGGTGTCTTTCTTGATTTTGCAGAAAGTTATATCAATACATTGATTAACTTCAAAAGTTTAATTACTATAATTATATCTCCTGTAATTTGCTCTGTAATATCAGGGTTAATATTGCACAATATTTTAAATCAATATAAACCGAAAAATAATATAAAACATAACAATAACTGTAAAAAAAAAGCACATGCAGGCAACAATGTCATAACCCATTAAAACGGGTCATACACTCTTACGTTAGTTGCAATAATAAAATCGGCATACCGACAGTACCAACTAAAATCAAAAACTATGAAAAAAATAAAAGTACTTTTCGTGATCCTGAGTGTGATTTCTCAAATATCACTCGGACAACAAAGCCGAGATTCTCTTTTCACCACACTGGGATATTCTACAAAAATTAAATCTGAATATTTAAATCAGGCTAAGACCTTATTTATTCACCTTCCGTTCAAATTTGACAAAAACAAAGAGTACCCATTGATAATAATCACAGACTTTATGGCTTTCAAACCCCTTTCAAGTGCGACCGAAGTACTGGCGTATAACCAAACAATCCCATGGTGCATAGTGGTCTGCCCAATGACAACGAATGTTCCAAATGAGTATTCTCCAACTATTGACAATGATTCAGAAAAAATAAATGGAGGGAAAACTATTTCATTCTATGAGAAGGAACTCTTTCCATTTCTTCAATCAGAATATAAAATATCAAAGAAAATTTTGTGGGGCAAAGGATTTTCGGGCATGTTTTCAACTTTTGTAATGTTATCAAAACCAGACCTTTTTGATTGCTACATTTCTGATACACCAAACCTTGAATTGATGGAGAAAAAAATAAATGCAGAGAATACGCTTGAAAAAATCGGAGAAACTAAAATATCTTACTACTTGACAGGAAACATGACAGTAGGGAAAGATGGTACTTCTCTGACATTTTTGAATAAACTAAAAAGTTTGCAAATGAGAAATTTTAAGTGGAATTATGTGGAGAACAATGACTCTATTTTTATTTCCAGTATTTTAACGAATTACATTCACGGGCTAAATTTTATATTTAACGGGACAGATGACTAAATTACTGCAACTAACAAATTGTAAATTGCATTGCGGGGTTCGTGCGATATCGTTCGCCGGATTCTCGCATCGCAGTCAGGTCCTACCGGACGCTGACGCTCACCGAAATCCGCAACGACAACTTACAACTGAACGTTATGGGCAAGGTTAAATGAGCTGCTATGAAAGAACTTATTATTACAATACGAAAACTGTTTGACTATAAGATTCTAGCAGGATTCTTAGTCATATTTCTACTAATTTCAATATTTGACATTAGTCTAATTCCTGACTATCTTAATCTTCAATCAGTTAAAAATCCAGACAGCTATCTTTTTGTACTATGGTCTTCAATAATAGGTTCGTCTAGCATTATTCTAACAATATTACTTGTTGTTTATAGTTCAACTCTAAAATCGATTAAACGAAACTCATTTGATTTTATATTAAGTAATCCATGGATTAAAAATATCTTCTCACTGTTCGGCGGTGCTTTTCTTTTCTTATCATTATCAATTTTTTCTTATAAATCATTAGCTCCAAATCAAGGTTTAACGGTTATATACATAGCCAGCATAGTTACTTTTATATTTATCATTGCTCAGTTTCCACTTCTTATTTTATCATTAGAGTATACTAATTCAAATAGCAGAATTACCAATTTGTTAGAAGCTATTTCTGAAGATGACATCCTTAATTTATATGAGCCGCCAGAAACTGATGACCATATGGATTTCTACGAGTTAATGGACAAGAATAAAATAATAATGCTCAAAGAAATAGGTGTTAATGCTATTAAAGAAAATGATTGGAGTTTACCTCAAATAATAATAAATGGTGCTTATAATAATCTCATATCTCCACTAGAAAAATCACATAATTTAAAAAAACTCAATTCAAATTTGTTTGCGTTCACTTATATCTGCGACAATTTCAAAGAACGCTCAGTTGATATGTTAGATTACATAACTGTCAAAGTATTAATAGCATTATTGTTTAGAACTCATGACCACCTCGCAGATAAAAAAATATTGCACCTTAGGAATAACCCTGTTGATAAATCATTACAAAGTTTATTCAGACTGATAATAGAAAACAATCGTTTCTTCAATGTTCAAAAAGATATTCTAAAAGAACTTAACTTGTTATTTAATAAACACATTGAGTCTATCAGTTATTCGGATGATGAGTTACCAACAAATCCACGAAGTTATATACTCAAAAGAGCTGAATACAAAGAATTTAAATTTGATGAAGTAGGTCAATATTGGACTTATGTGATAAATGACTTACCTGATTTATATTTTGAAATTTTAGAGAAATCGATTGAATTGGGAAATAAAGATGTTTATGATTACTACTCGCTGGACATATCCTCTTCATTATCTATAATTTACAATTCTAAAAACTTAACAGAGAGACAACAGGATTATGCTTTCGAAAAATACATAGAAAAAGCATATTCAACTTCCTTAAAAGCTATTAATTATGATGTTTACAAGGTTGATTTCTTTAAGGATTACCAATTAAAAGAATGGCTTGAGAAAAAGAAAAATGTAATTTATCATATAAGGATGCATGCATACTTATTAAGTAGACTAAATGAAAAAGGTAAATTGTCGACATTTGATATTCGAGAATTTCTTTTTACAATTCAAATGGTCGACGACCTAGATATTGACAAAACATTAAAAATAAATATCATCTCAATCATAGGTAATTCGGGATTGGATATTTACAAGGAGAAAGATTGTTCGGATGAAATAAAAGAATCAATAAAATTTGCATTTGAGCAACAAGTAAAAATTCTTTCGAAACATGATTATCAAGAACTTAAAAATGAAATAAACAAAATAATAAATTAAAACCCAGCCCATAACAATGTATATACAAAATAGGCGAAATAGTAGTAAATTCAAGAGGTGTAGCCCGCTTCAACTTATCAGCGGTTTGATAAGTTTGAAGCCCGCAATCGCCTACTTTGCATATACTCAACGTTAAGGGCAAGGGAAAAAAACACTAAATAAACCAAAATGAATACTAACACATTATCAGAAATTATTGACTTATTCAACGAAGAAATAGTTGAAACAGGCTTTCAAAGAGACATTCAAGATTATATCAATAGTCTACCTAACAATCAGAGCAATATTGTTGCAATGAGAGATATTGCAGATAAAGTATTTGAGCGGCTAAATAGGATATTCTCAGGAGATCTGCCAGAATTGCTTGCCAGATTATATACAGCTAAGATTAAACCATTCACTTCAACTGAGCATCATAGTTTATTGAATGAGCTGATCACTGACAAGGAAATAGATCAAGCTAATTTTTTCCAAAAGTTAACCCAATTTCTATCAACTCTTAATTCACAGTTACAGCAGAATATAAAAGAAAACACAAGAATAAAAACTTTTATAGAGCCGTACTTGACAGATCAAAAAGAAATCCAATCAGAAGCTCAAAAGGCTGTTATTTCAATTCTTTTCAAAGACAATAAAACCACCAGATACTTTAAAGAATTCACTAAAAATATTAACTCCTGGGATAGGACACTGCCACTTTATCATCAACTATTGAAAAGTTCATCTCCAGAAGATATCGAAATAGTAAATGTCCAAAATGGCTCAATTGACTTTTTGGTAAACATTGACTTTGACGTTGCAATTAATCTGACAGAGGTATTTAAGATTGGATTTAAATGCTTTATGGCTTATCTATCGTATAAGAAAATGGCACAACCTTTAATTGACTCATATTTTGGTAATAAAAAACTAATCGAAGGAGAAAAAGAAAGAGAGAAAGAATTAATAAACAATATTGGCGAAGCTGTCAAAAATAAAATTGAAGAACAACATTCCGCTGCAGCTAAAGCTGACAAAGAAATTGACAAAAATGGATCAAAAAAAATCGAGCAAGTTACAAATCTTGTAGCCTCTCATATTCTAAAAGGTAATGATTTCAAATTACTATCACTACCTACTGGGGAGACTGATGAAGATGAAAACAATAACCAGTCAAAAATTGAACTAAGGACAATCTCTTCAGAAGTAAGACAAGCTATGAAAATCATTCCTGCAGAAGAAATGAAAATGTTACTTGAAAAATATAGTGACGATGAAGAATAACCCCAGCCCTTAACAAATTGTAAATTGCATTGCGGGTGCAGTGCAGCGTCGTTCGCCGGATTCTCGCATCGCGGTCAGGTCCTACCGGACGCTGACGCTCACCGAAATCCGCAACGACAACTTACAAGTGACCGTTACCAACTATTTAAAAAAATGCGAAGTGCAACTTTAATATTGACTATTATTATTTCATTCTGCTCAGTAGCTAATGGACAAGAGAGCAAAATTGATTCGACAATCTTAAATGTTTCGTCCGCAGCGATTGGGAATATGCAATATACTGCTCTATATAAATCTGACAATTACCTATATATTATCGACTCGACAGGAAATATCATATTTAAACAAAAGGATTTCCATCCAAATTTTGAGTTCAAAGATATTGACAGTGATGGAAATAAAGATTTAGTCATCAGTCATATGACAAATGTTCCTGGTGTACAAGATTTGCTACTTTTCGATAAAAAAAATCAAATATTCGTCCCAGTTCAGAATTTTTCGAAATTCCCAGATCATAAACCTATCAAAGGCACAAAGTATTTCTATTCGTATCATCGTAGCGGTTGCGCTGACATGAATTGGGATAGTGATCTTTTTTTCATCGAAAATTTCAGAGCAAAGAAAATTGGGAATATATCTGGAAAGGGATGTGATGATGAAAATGAGAAAAAGTCGATAAATATTTATATTTTTTCCAATGACACAAAATCCTTAATCGAAACGTTTCCGATCGACACAATAGACAAATATGAAAATTACAAATGGGGATTTATAAATGATTATTGGACAAGCAACTATAAAAAATTTGAAAAAACAGTTGGTAACAAATTGTAAATTGCATTGCGGGTGCAGTGCAGCGTCGTTCGCCGGATTCTCGCATCGCAGTCAGGTCCTACCGGACGCTGACGCTCACCGAAATCCGCAACGACAACTTACAAGTGACCGTTGTGCTTAATTAACAAAAGACCATGCCAGGAGTAAATTGGGAATATATGGGAGTAAACAAATCAAAAATCTATTGGTCGATTTCTAGTGACAATTATTTATATCTAGGACAGCTTTTCATCGATTTTGATTTCAAATTCAATCAGACATTAGGACATCTATCATCTGAGTTCGTGTTGACAGATTCACAGATTAAATATTTGATTAAAGGTGTTGGTTATAGAATAGACAAACTCTTAAAAGACTTCGACCCAAACGTACCATCAGGATTAAGCTTTATAGAGACTAAGTATCAAGGAAAAGACTTGAAACTATTTGTAAGAATGTCGAGACATCATAGATTAATAAATGATTTGATAAAATTCCATGATTTCTTAGAAAGGTCTGCTGATAAAGATATTGACTTATTATTCTATGGAGGAGAAATGGAGTAATGATTAAAATTCATAATAAATGAAAGGAGTATTAATAATTTACATATTATCAATTACAAGCTCATATTCTGATAATGTTGAGTTGCCTGATGACAATTATTTCGATGTAATTGAATTTTGGATTACAGATTCATCAGCATATAGGGTTAAGACTTTCTCAAAAGATTTGGATGTCCATGTTCATAGTTTTAAAGTTGATAGTAAAAGTGAGGGGATAAAAGTTGCTGAACAAACGACACCAAATAGTTATGGCGACATTATTAAAAGAGTGGTTAAGATAGAGTTCCATGGAAATGAGACAGATGAGCAATTAGAAGAAATTTTAAAGGAAAAAGGTCTTAATGGAAAATTTGAGATTAAGGATTTTGTATTTTGGAATCCTGACTTGAGAGAATATAGAACTAAGTCAAAACCAGAGTAATAACTAAGCACAACAATGTATATACAAAATAGGCGTGACACTAGTAAATTCAACGGTTGTAGCCCGCTTCAGCTTTGTAACGGTTTGATAAGTTTGAAGCCCGCAATCGCCTACTTTGCATATACTAAACGTTATAGGCAACCGTAAAGAAAGCATTCATGATAAAGAAAATTATCATAACCATATTAATAATTGCAGGAATTGGAATAGCAATTTATATAGGCTGGATGATTTTGATTTGGTCAGCATTTGGTTTTTTTGACAGGGACTATTCTGTAACAGAACTTAAAGAGAATTATAATAGTCGACGAAATGAAATTTTTGAACTAAAAGAATACTATAACTCAATTGTACCTAACAATAGATTTGTAGAAATTGAATTTGAAGACAAAAATACATTGAGAAGGTTTGGAATAAGTATAACAGACTCTATTACCGGGAGACCAAAAAAATCTATCTATCTTGACTGGGATGTAAAAATTGACTCGGAAAAAGCAGATAGTTTATTCAAAACATTGAATTGGACTGAATCGACTATATTGGAAATAAAAAATAAACTTGAAGATGCAAATTGCATTCAAATTGAAAGTGGAGAACCAACAAAAATTGGTTTCCAACGTAGTGGAATGGGAATGTATAGTTTTAATGTTTTCAAACAACCAATGCCTGACAGCTTGATTAATTTATATAATGACAGTTGTACATACATTTTTTTTGATAGGAAATTGGTTTTAGAATATGCTGGAGGAGCGATTGGACCTCAATGCTTTTATAATTTTAATTAAATTAAGAAAAAACGGCAGCCTATAACAGCAAGTATATCACATAGCTGCGTTAAGGTTATCAAGACAAAGAATTGTAAAATTGAAAGAAATACAAATCAATATAGATCAGAGTGAGAAACGGCTACGTGCCATACTTGCAACACGTTATGGGCAAGTTAAATTTCTTCGAAAAACATGAATAAAAACACTCGACTCATGTATAATTAACTGATTAAAAACTTAAAAACATGATTGATAGATTATTTAAAGAAAAGTATGGAGAGGAGATATACTCAGAGCTAGTAAATGATTTTCAAATAATAGCTCAGAATATTCGAGAAAAAAACGAAATCGACCAATTGAAAGTTAAAAATCATTTAGCGATAATTAATAATCGACTTGACCTTAATCTTGACATTCATAATACAAATTGGGCATTTGATTTTTCCGGTTGGACAGGTAAACTTCGTAATGGAAACGACCAATTAAAAAAATACATGATCGTTGGTCTTGAGCCGCACGTTGAGAGATATGACTTTCAGGTCACATATGGATTATCAGACAAAACACCACAAGGATCACAACGTTTTGAACTTGATTTAAATAATGAGTTTGAAATCAAATGTAATGACGATAGCAGCCTAATCTGGTCAAATTTATTTAAAATAATGGCGAGCTTCAATCAACAAAATGAGTTGCTCAAAAAAGGAAACGAACAAATAATGTTTGACTTTCTAGATAAGTTTTATATTGTAGACTTGTGTCATTTTGCACCACAAGACAAAGCAAAAGCGATTAATGATGTCAAAGATTGGGACAAAATTAGATTTAAAGTTGCCTCTCATTATTTGACAAAAGAAATTGATATTATTAAACCCAAAGTAATAATTACTCAGGGCAACGGAGTTTTTAAAGAGTTGAAAAAGATTCTAAATTTTAAGGAGACAAAATCTTATCCTTTGAAATTTGGCAAAAACACTTGGTCGGTTAAGACAGGAGAAGATTATAATAACGGCTTCAAAGTATTAAGTATTCCACATTTTGGGACAATTCTCAATTACAAGACTTTTTACCAAAAAAACAGAAACCTAGTTGCAAATACATTGGTTGACAATAATTTGATTTAAAAAATGATAAAACCAGCCCATAACAAATTGTAATATGGCAGGCGGGGCAATTATCGGTTTGACTGGTCAAACCTTCCGGCTACTCTCCTACCGGTCTGACAGGATTTCTGCACGAAATCCCGCCCGACCACATACAACTGAACGTTATGGTTAAGCATTTCAGTTTATTAAAAAAAGCGTTCTTTAAAAGCTTGGTTTTTGTAAATGGCACTTGTGAAAGTGGAACATAGTTTCAGGTAATACATCTACCTGACTAGTGGTCATTGGAAAGCAATTTTCATAAAATCACGCCCAAAAGCATCTACAGCCTGTCACCTTGTTTGCGGTTAATCAACTCCTGCGCCATGTTTGCCCCTACCTGAACGGGTAACCTGGGACAGGTATTGTTGCTTAAAGATATGTAAATTAAGGAAAGGCAAACAACACCAAACAGGGACAGCGGTAAGCAACAACTGGTTTTGCAAACTTGGCACATCACTTGGGAGGGGCAAACAAACTGCCAGGCTGGTTTTGTTACAATGACTGGGCACGCCCGGATTGCCCTGCCTAACCATAACATCGTTTATATTTCAGCGGGGTGTTTGGTGCTATTTGATTTTAACAATACAATACATAATTTTAAAAAATATATGAAACTTTAGTGCAAATAAAACCCCGCCGCAACATATCCGCGGCCGTTAGCGTTCATACTGAATATGAGACAACTACGACAAGAATTAAACTATGAAAAGCCAACGCACAAATAGCACATTTGCAAGCTCTAACACACAAGCCGATGCTTCAGCTTGCAAAAGAGCTATTCTTTGCCTTGCACTCGGAACGAAAAACAAAAGGACTGCCCCAATCAAGAAACAGCCCTTTCAACTAACCAACTTTAGTCCATTTAGTGCCATGACAGCTTGGACATGGAGGAAGTGTATCAGAATCATCATCAAGTCTAATCACTTCTCCGCATTTTACGCATTTGTAGCGACCTTTACCAGGCTTTTCTCCAGTTGTGTACATAAATTAAATTTTAGAAAATTAATAACTCGTTTAATACCAAAAATCGATATTAAAACATTTCTAGCTACGCTTTTTAGTCGGACCAACTTTCACTTTCTCAGTGACGGTTGTTGCTGGTCGTCTTGTAGCTTCTCTAGAAGGAACAAATTGTCCCGTTCTTGCATCCCTAACTCTTGTGGACGTTTTACTCATTTTAAAAGTATTTACCAATTAATAAAATGCTTTCAGCATAAAGGATTGAAAGCTTACCCTATATTGATTTGTTACCTTTTTGACGATTTGCCTGAGTTTTTAAAGGCTGTAAATTATTCAAGTGGTCAGTTCCTCCTTTTGACTGAGGTTTGCTGTGGTCAATTTCCCAACCCATTTCAGAACTTTTCCCATAAGATGGTTTGTAAATTGTATTACCTAGCTTATCCTTTCTGTACAAGTCGGGATTCTTCCCTCGAATCTTTTGTCCTTTATTCCAGACCTCGTCTTTCTTTTGTTGATACGACATTATAACTGTTATTAAAAGTTTACATTAGGTTATGCTGAATAAAACCAAGAATTTTCCACGACATGGAAAAAAAAATAAAATAACTAGCATTATTAAATAGATGGAGGTTCAGGACAAAATATTAGCGTCGAACACTGAGCTGCAAGATGCAGTTAAAGAAGTGTTTACTCCTGAATTCAATAAACGATTAATAAAGTACGCGATATTTCGGATAAACACCAAGTTCGATATTAAGTACGATTTAAATCGTGGATTCAGAGGAATTATGGTTGAAGATATAATTAGTGAACTAATGTTATCTTTTGTGAGAATGGATGGAGGTAGGAACTGGAACAAAGCCAAGTTTCCTAATTTTATTGAGCAAGTAATAAGTTCTTTAGATAGTCATATCTTTAACATCATTGACAAAGAGTTGGAAAAACAGCTCAATCAAATACAAGCATTGAAGATTGCAACTTACATGAAGAGGACAATAGTGGATATGATGAATTACTTGATTTATCCTTGAAAATACTTGAAGAACAAGGAGCCTCGGACGATGAATTGCTTCTTTTTGAACCATACGTAGTTCATAAAATGAGAAGAGCCGATATTGCAAAAGAAAATGGAATATCTGAACAGGAAGCAACGAATATTAAGAAAAGACTAGAACGGAAAATTCCTGCACTACGGGAAGCAATTAAAAATATCGAACGATGAAAAAGGAATTAATAAATAAAATGGACGAATTCATTCTTGCCTCTCTTAAGGACGGTGATAGTTCTGCACTAGATTCTTTTTTGGAAGCAAGCGGCTATGACTTGAATGATATTGAAACAATTGCAGATAAGAGTTATAAGCAAATATCATTCTCAATGAAGGGGCAAATGAATTCACAAAAAGATGAAATTCTTTTAGAAAAAGCTGCTAATTACTTTCAGGATGCTATTAATAGAAACATAGAAAAACCAATAAACTATCTACGTAATTTGGTTGCATCTAATCAGCTTGCATTTCAACATAGGAATTTAGATAAATTATCTCATGATGAAATTAAAAGTATCATCAAAGACCATAACCTTCTTGAAATTCTTGAGAACCTAGAAAAAGATGAAGAATTGTAAAGGTAGTTTAAGAGCAAAAAGATTATTGAATGAGATTGGATTTGATGAAATTACAGACCTATCAATGAAAATATTTATTTCAGGTATAGGAGCTACATTAGTTGAAGAAAAACTAGATAATTCAGATGGAAAGATTGTTCGAGGAAAATCTAAAACTTTAATTAAAGTTAATTCAGAAATCCCATACGAATCTAAAAAACGATTCACTATAGCTCACGAAGCTGGACATTTTCTCATGCATGATAAAATCGAAGTGCATAATGAAAATTCTAATACGCTTAACTGGTTTAAGAGTACAGAAGACCAACTAAAAAAAGGATTACAAGAATGGGAGGCAAATGATTTTGCTTCAGAGCTTTTAATGCCAGAGAAGATATTTATCTCCGAAGTTTATGGGAAACCATTTTCACCTGATTTAGTAAAGTATTTATCAGAGAGATTTAAAACCAGTATTTCTTCTGCTGTAATACGTTGTATGCATTTGGATATTCACCCAGTAATGATTGTCTTTATAAATAATGGCATAGTAAGAAATTGGGATAAATCTTCTAGTTGGAAATATTGGATTAAAGAATGCACCAAGATACCTCCACCTGATGATTCTGTGGCAAAGGAATACATAAATGCTGACTATGAATTTATTTATATTGGTGAAGAAAAAGCACAACAAATAACCAAATCGACATGGTGTGAGCTAGGCAAGTATGATGAGGATACAGAATTTTATGAGTATTGTATTCCTACAAAACAATATGAAACCATAATCAGTGTGATATGGGAAAAATAGAAATATCCTTTGAGACAGATATTTTAACTTTGTAACGTGACTAATTCAATCCAAAATATCGACTTATATATATCTTTATTCCGAGGGAGGACAGACATATATGCAGTTCGTTGGGAAAAGGATGGACGGAGTGGATATATGCCAGCATACAAAGTTGATTGGACAGACTACAACAAACACAAAGCTCAGGGAGGAACTTTTAAAAATTATAAAAACAAAGAGTATTTGCCCTTTGATAATTCTGCAATAGAAGCACATTTTTCGGGCAAAGAAACGTGTGGAATTTATCCGTTACTTGAAGACAATACATCGTTTTTCATTGCAGTTGATTTTGACAAGCAAAATTGGCAAGAAACAATTCTAAAACTACAAAATACTTGTTCCGCATTTAATATCCCATCTTATATAGAACGTTCCCGTTCTGGAAATGGTGGTCATTTATGGGTGTTCTTCGAAAATGCTTTCCCAGCACAACAAAGCCGAAAAATAATGTTTGAATTGCTGCGATACGCAAATATTATTTCGCATTTTGAAAAAGAACCAAGTTTTGATAGGTTATTTCCAAATCAGGATTATCATTCGGGCAAAGGAATGGGAAATTTAATAGCACTTCCGTTCCAAGGGAACTCATTAACAAACGGCAACTCGTGTTTCATTAATCCCAAAAGCTTTGAACCAGTTGAAAATCAATGGGAGTTTTTAGAATTAATTAAGAAGGTCTCTATTTCAGAACTTAAAAACCTGTACGAAAAATTATTCGATGTTCAACCGAATGAAGTTTTGGTATCTTCTCCTGAGCTTAATAAACCGTATGAACTGGAAATAGTTATAAGTAATCAGATTTATCTTAAACGGACACAGTTAAATAAAAAGCTAATAGTTTTTCTACGAGAACAATTGAATTTTTATAACTCAGATTATCTTGCGAAAAAGAACCTTGGGAAGAGCGTTTTCAATACCGAAAAATTCTTCAAGCTAATAGAAGAAGTAGAAAATGAGGTAATGATTCCACGAGGTTTTTCGGCATCATTGGTGCAGTTCTGTACTAAGGAAAAAATTCCTTTCAAAATAATTGATAAACGAGAGAAGAAAAATTCCATCGACTTTGAATCGGAGATAACATTACAAGACCATCAGGAAATTGCACTTGAAAAAATACGTGAAAAAGATTTTGGAGTAATTGTTTCTCCACCTGGTTCAGGCAAAACAGTAATCGGACTTGAGATAATTGCAGAAAAACGACAACCTGCTCTAATTATCGTTCATAGAAAACAGCTGTTGGACCAATGGATTGAACGCATTCAGGATTTTCTGAAAATTCCGAAAAAAGAAATAGGACAATTTGGAAATCAAAAGAAAAAGATTGGCAAACAAATTACCATTGCCATGATTCAATCTTTATCGCGATTAGATGACTGCAACGAGATATCGAATGCCTTTGGAACAATTATTATTGATGAATGCCATCATATCCCTGCTAAATCCTTTCGTGAAGCAATTATTAATTTTAATGCGTTCTACTTGTACGGTTTAACAGCCACCCCAAAAAGAAAGAACAACGACCAAAAACTTATTTTTGTCTTTATTGGAAATATTCTACATCAGGTTAACCAAAAGCAATTTCTGGATGAACGAAATATCCAAACAGAAATTAACATCAAGGAAACCGAACTGTTTGCTCCTTTCGATTACAAGATTGACAAATACGAAACTATTTCGAGAATCCTAGTTTATGACACCCAACGAAATTCGTTAATTCTTCATGACATTGAAAACAATGCAAAAAGATTCAAAACGATTTTGATTTTATCTGAACGAAAAGCACATGTTGACATTCTCAATCTATACTTAAAAGACAAGTATGAAACAATTACAATTCATGGAGATGATGCGGAAAGTGCGAGAAAAAGTAAAATCGAACAAATAAAACAGGGGCATTTCAAAATTGTAATTTCTACAGGTCAATTCTTTGGAGAAGGTATTGATATTAGTAACTTGGAGTGCTTATTTATTGTTTACCCATTTGCATTTGAAGGAAAATTAATTCAATACATTGGTCGAATTCAACGCTCAAAGAATCCACCTGTAATTTTTGATTATCGTGACTCAAAAATTGATTACTTTGAAAAGATGTTCAAACAACGAAAACGATATTATAACAAACTACTAAAATAGATGCCAGAGAGTCAAAATATAGAATGGAAAGAAAGTTGGCGCGATGAATACCTCAAATGGATTTGTGGTTTTGCCAACGCCAAAGGTGGAAAAATTATCATTGGCAAAAATGACAGTGGAGAAATTATCGGTGTTGCAAAGGCAAAGCGATTAATGGAAGATATTCCTAACAAAATTCAAACACAACTTGGAATTATATGTGATGTCGATTTAAGAGAGGAAGATGGAAAGGATTACATTGAAATTGATGTAAAGCCTTATGACGTTCTTATTTCTTATCAAGGTAAATATCATTACCGAAGTGGAAGCACCAAGCAAGAACTTAAAGGAAATGCCCTAAATAACCTTCTGCTTAAGAAAGCAGGAAAAACGTGGGACGATGTTGTTGAACCGCGTGCTAACATTGCAGACATTGACCTTTCGGCAATTGAAGCCTTTAAGAAAGGAGCTACGGTAAGTAAAAGATTGCCTTTTATTGCCGAGGAAGAAAACCTTGAGCAATTACTTGACAACCTTTTATTGCTAGAAGATGGTAACCTTAAACGTTCGGCAATACTTTTGTTTGGCAAGAATCCATGTAGATTTTTTATAAACGCTTTTGTAAAAATTGGCAGGTTTGGACATACCGATGATGACCTACGTTTTCAGGAAATTATTGAAGGGAATACTTTTCAATTGGCAGATAAAGTTCTTGAAGTTCTTGACCGAAAGTTTTTTGTTTCTCCAATTTCTTACAAAGGTTTACAGCGTGTAGAAAGTTGGGAATATCCTTATGAAGCGATTCGTGAGGTTATTTTGAATGCTATCGTGCATCGAGATTATATGGGAGCGCCGATTCAAATAAGTGTTTACGACGATAAACTTATTGTTTGGAATGAGGGTTCACTGCCGGAAGACTTGACATTAGAGGACTTGAAAAAGAAACATTCATCTCGACCTCATAACCCAATTCTTGCAAGTGCATTCTTTAAAGGTGGACTAATTGAAGCATGGGGACGTGGAACAATCAAGATTATTAATGAATGTAAAAAAGCTGGATTGCCAGAACCAATAATTGAATATTCGTCAGGCGGAATTAGTGTGACAATTTTAAAGAATCAATTTAACGAAAAAAGTTTAATTGAAATTGGATTAAGTGCAAGGCAAATAAAAGCTGTAGAATATCTAAAAGAAAATAAAAGCATAACTAATAAAATTTACCAGGAAATTTGCGAAGTCTCTAAAGCAACAGCAACACGGGACTTGACAGAATTAATTGAAAAATTCAAGCTACTAGAAAGGTCAGGAGAAGTTGGAGCAGGTACATCGTATAAATTAATTGGCTCATAATTGGCTCAATTGGCTCATAAATGATTCAATATGGACTCAAACATGAGTTTTTCCGATTGCACACCCTTCGCATTCAAGCACATTGTCTGGTCGCACAGGCTTACGCACAACCAAAACCAGCCAAAGAGCTTGCCTGCCCATCACACAGACGACGGGAAGAAAAAGTACGAAACGCTAACAAAAGCTATATGTAATGCCGAGTGAGGTAGGTGATTTGAGCATAGGCTCTCGTATCAGCTTCATCATTAAATTGAAAGGAAAGAGCTTCGAAATTCGGCACTCCACATAGCCAAACCGTTATGGTTAAGCATTTCAGTTTATTAAAAAAAGCGTTCTTTAAAAGCTTGGTTTTTGTAAATGGCACTTGTGAAAGTGGAACATAGTTTCAGGTAATACATCTACCTGACTAGTGGTCATTGGGAAGCAATTTTCATAAAATCACGCCCAAAAGCATCTACAGCCTGTCACCTTGTTTGCGGTTAATCAACTCCTGCGCCATGTTTGCCCCTACCTGAACGGGTAACCTGGGACAGGTATTGTTGCTTAAAGATATGTAAATTAAGGAAAGGCAAACAACACCAAACAGGGACAGCGGTAAGCAACAACTGGTTTTGCAAACTTGGCACATCACTTGGGAGGGGCAAACAAACTGCCAGGCTGGTTTTGTTACAATGACTGAGCACGCCCGTATTGCCCTGCCTAACCATAACATCGTTTATATTTCAGCGGGGTGTTTGGTGCTATTTGATTTTAACAATACAATACATAATTTTAAAAAATATATGAAACTTTAGTGCAAATAAAACCCCGCCGCAACATATCCGCGGCCGTTAGCTGCTATTATGAACTCAAATCAAATAATCTGACATAAATACATGAAAAATATCTTACTCACTACTTTCATTATTTTTATCTTCACTTGTACAAAATTAGAAGCACAAGAGATATATGGAGATTGGATAAAAACCAGTGTAACGTATTCAAATAACACCGAACTTCCAGACGATAATGCCATAAAATATCAGTTTCTTAGATATTCCTTTGAGAAACAAAATAGACTTTTCATGAGTGTCAAATTTGATGACAAAGGAACTGTATTGACTTATGAGAGAAGTTCAAATATTCTTCAAATAAAAAATTCTTATGGTTTTATTATTAATAGTTTTCAAATTGAGAGAATATCAAATGACGAGTTAGTACTTATACAAAAAGGGAATAATGGATTTGATGAAGAAAATTGCTTAAAATACAATTTCGTAAACGAAAAAACTTATCAGAATCAACTTCCTTTAACTCATTCTGACATTTTATGTATTAACGAAAATAACACAGTTTACAAGGCATCAGAGAAGATTCATCCTAAGTTTTCAGGGGACAAATCCTTCTATGACTTTTGTTCGGAAAAAATTCCTGAGAGAAGTGCGGTAATGTCTACAAATAGCCTCTTTGTTTCAACTTTTATAGTAACAAAAGATGGAGAAATAAGCGATATCCAAATTCTTGAGAATATTAACAATAGATTTGAAAAACAATTTTTAAAAGCATTGGATAAATCAAAAAAACGATGGATTCCAGCGGAATTGAACGGAGAAAAAGTGGATGTTCAGATGAGCATGGAGTTTAAGTTTATTTCTTCAAATAAATTCCTTCCAATGTATGATTTTTCCAAAAAGGGAAAAACGGCACTTGACAACAAGGAATTTTTAAAAGCACTTAGATATTTTGAGTTGGCTTTAGAAAAATCTCCAGACAATACTGAGATTATTTACCAAAAAGCAATTTGTGAAATAAATCTCGGGAATAAAGAAGCAGCATGTGAGAGTTTAGAAAAAGTGAAGGCTTCTGGGAAAATGAATGTTGATGAATTAATATTGAAAAATTGTAAAAATAAATAACAGCAGCTAACACGTGGTATAAGGCATGGCTGGGTTTGGCTCGATTCGACACAGTCGAATCTCGTGCCAGCTTCACCATCGGTCGGACTGGTCAGACTCTCGTCTGACCGCCACGACCTCATACCACCACCGCTAGCAACAAGGTTGAAGAACGTACACTAATATAAAATAACAAGTTTAAATAAGTGGAAATTACGTTAATTTATCCATACTACACAGATAGAATAAGAACTAAAAAAAGGGTTGAATTCCCGCCTTTAGGTCTATTATACCTTGCAAGTTCAATTGAAAGTACAGGAAATATTGTGAATGTTATTCCTGTTGAGAATATAAATGACAATTTAGAAAGAGTAAAAAACGTAGATACAATTGGATTTGCTATTACTTCAAGTGTGACATATCCACTTTTTAAATCACTTAGGAAAAAACTTGAAGGGAAAGCCGAATTTTATATTTCAGGTAATTGCCACACAAACATTTTTCCAGATACAGTCCTTAGTGAACTGGAATTAGACAAGGTTTTTATTGGGGAATCAGAAAAAACAATTGTTAGTTTCTTAAAGAATCCCAACCATACGAAAGAAAAAATCATTGGAGACAAGGTTGACTTAAATAACATTCCATTTCCTTCGAGACATTTGCTACCCGATTCCCTTATTTATTTAAATAATCGTGTAGGAGGAAAACTTAACAATGCTATCAGCATGATATCGTCAAGAGGCTGTTTACATAATTGTACATTTTGTGCTGTTTATAATAAGAAGTCAATAAGATATAGGTCAAGACAAGATTTTGAAAAAGAATTAAAATATTTAAGAAGCGCATACCCTAAAATTTCTGGTGTTGTTCTCCTTGATGAGAATTTTACAACAGACAAGGAACATATGGTTAATATTTCTAGCCTATTAAAGAAATATAAACTCCCTTGGGAATGTAATTCTAGGTTCGATACATTAAATATTGAAAAGATTAAAATACTAGCTCAAAATGATTGTAAAGAAATTAGGGTTGGTCTTGAATCAGGTTCTTCTTGGTTACTAAAAAGAATGAACAAAAAAAATTCTTTGCCACATGCTGCTAACATTTTAAAGTGCTGTAAATTAAACAGTTTAAATGTGAAGCTATATTTAATGCATGGCTATCCGGGAGAAAATATGTCAACAACCATAGAAACTATAGATTTCCTCGAAAGGAATCGAGAGAATATTGGAAGAATAGCTTTGTATCGGTTTTCACCATTACCGGGTTCTGCTATTTATAACTCTTCAAAAGTCCTAAAAAGAAGTTGGGAAGAATATTCAATTTATAAGAATTCTACTCACTGGTTTGGTTCCGTAGAGGATTACAATGAAATTAATTTGTGTTATCTTAAGCTTAATGAATATATTAATAAAACTTTCAAGATATGAATCATAATATAAATGTATTTATTGGTTCTTCTGTTGAAGGATTAGAAGTTGCCAGAAAAATTCAAGAGAAACTCGATTATGATGGATATTCTGTTTGGATATGGGAAGATGTATACAACCTGTCAACACAAACTTTGGAAAGATTAGAAGAAATTAAAAGCAACTACCATTTTGGAATATTCATTTTATCCGCTGATGACCTTCAACTTAAGAGGGATAACCTTCAGTGGTCAGCACGTGACAATGTTGTTCTAGAACTTGGCTTTTTTATGGGTTTTATTGGTCGAAAGAGATGTTTTGTGGTTGCCCCGAGGGGGATTGACATCGATTTGCCGACAGATATTTCTGGTTTAACCATTGCAACTTATGATGTAAAGAAGCCTCTTATAAGTGCCATTGGTCCGGCAGTAAACAAAATAAGAGAAACGATTGAAGAAATTCGCAGGAATACGTATTTCAACGAATCCATGCACTATTATAATTTTAGAAATCTTGATTCATATTCTGATGAAGTTGCTTCTTCTTCAGATAAAATTTGGATATTGTCATTAAGGACAAGGGGATTTATTGAAGACCATAAGACAGATGATGGAAAAAGAATTTTAAACTCTCTAAAAAATGGAGCAAGTATTAAGTTCTTATTATTTGACCCATTTTTGGAATTGGTTAAATCGGAATATCCGGTAACTAAAACTGGAGAGATTTTATCTATTTTTTCTGGGGATGGGAAATCACAAGATACATGGGAAGAATCGTTAAACAGAACTATTGAATTTATTCAAAAAATAAAAGATGAAAAGGATAGGCTACATTATCCAGGTTCAATAGAAGTTAAATTTCATTGTTCTCCAATTGTTACAATGCTTTTCTTCATTGATGATGTTTTGTACTTTGGACCTTATATAATAAACACTGACCATATTAAGTCTCCAACGATAAAAATTAAATCGCAACATCCATTGTATAATAGTTTCATAAACCACTTTAATGACCTTTGGAATGAACCAAGATTAACTAGGAATATTTAAAATATGCTATTGGACAAATTGCCATATTATTTTGAAGATGTATTAAACATTGATGAACTTAAGCGTTTAGCTAAAATCCGCTTTCATGGTACTTTATCAATTCACAAAACGAACAATTTATTTTCAAGCAGGTTTGAGCATTCCATAAAAGTAGCAGAATATGCTTATTATCTCTCGAAAAAACACAATTTTGAAGAAAACGTGATGAACGCTTTCGTTTTGTCTGCTTTGCTGCATGATGTTGGGCATTTACCATTTTCACATATTCTTGAACCACTTTATCGTGCATCATCATTAAACTACCATGAAGGTATTACCAGTTTAATTATACGCAGATTATTTTTAAAGAATGAAACTATTAAAGACCTTTTTCATGAAAACGTATTACAAATATGCCTTTCTATCCTAAATAGAAAAAAGGAATATTTTGCGTTAGAAAATCTTTTGTACGGTTACCTGTCAATTGACACAATAGAAGGAATACAAAGAGCAAGTCAACCAATTGATGATATTGAATTATGTTACAATCCGCTAATCATATTAGAAAATATTATTATTAAAGAGAACACTATACTTTTAGCTGAAAATGCAATATCAGAAGTTTTAAAGTTTAGAAATGCCAAAATTAATCTATACCTAAATTACATTACGTCTGACAAAGCGTCTGCTCTTAATGCAATGATAATAAGGGCATCTGAAATCGGTTTAAATGAAAGCAATCGTATAAAAGAATTACCTAAACTAAATGATTATGACGTTCAAAATTTAATGTTAGAAAATAAATCCTCCCGTTTAATTTTAGAAATGATAATAAATAAGTCCTTATATGAAAAAGATACAGATGAAGATTCTAGAGAAGAATTAGGTTCTTCTATTTCTAATAATTTTAATTCATTCTTAAACGCTCGTGTTTTTGAGTTCGACTACAAGTTCAACACCTCAAATATTGATTCATTACCTTATAGCTTGTTGTATAATAACTCGAGGAGTTCATTTCTGTTAAGTGACATTCTACCCTTCTTAAAGTATAAACGGATTTTTAAAGAAAAACCGACTATTTATAAGCCAAGTGAGAATATAATAAAGGATAGTATTGATATTGAAAAACTAAATAGCCAAAATAGATTTACATGGTGGTAAATATAAAAATCAGATGAAAACCCAGTTGCTAACAAGCGGTCATAAAACATTGCGCGGATAGTGCTATATTTGGACGAAATAACATTTAATCAACGACTTAGCGGGCTGATAATCTGGTGTTTCAAAATGCGCAACGTTTCATACCGCCAACCGTTAGCGCACATTATGAAGTAATATGAAAGTACTGACCACCATATTGATTATTCTGATTTCTATAAATCTCGTTGCTCAGAAAAAACAGACAAGAACTTATTTAGAGCTTGATTCAATCGATAAGGTAAAAGTTGACTCCATAGTATTAAGTCAAATCCCATATTCAAAGGAAAAAGCGATTCTAGACATTCAAAATAATATTATACAAATCATTCAATTATCTCCTGGTGGTTCTCCTGCATTTAATAATGAGGAAATAAGTTTAATCGAACAAAGATTCGGATTCTACTTTATTTATGATTTTCTTAAATATCCAAGAAAACACTTGGAGCGTGCAGAGCAGGATTATAATAGCATCGTTTATGAATATCTGGATTCAATCAACAATATTGATAGCAAAAATGAAATAAGGTCAGAGTTAAAGAGATTATTTAACGAGAGACAATTTACCTCTCAAAAAACTGATAAAGAACTTCATAAAACAATACAAAAGAAATTGCGAGGTGAAAACAAAGAAATAAAAATAGAAGTGTTAAATGCCGATAAATTATATCGAGATAGAAAGTTTAATGATGCTTTAAATGAATATGAGAGTATCAGATTAAAAATTACCACTTGTAAAACCAAAGATTATATCACAAACTCTATGTACCACTGTTTTATGAATTTACAACTGTACGAAAAAGCTGATAGTTTAAAAAATATGAATAATCAAGTAAACAAAATATTTAAATAACGATGCGCTAACAAATTGTATATGGCAGGCGGGGCATTTATCGGTTTGACAAGTCAAACCTTCCGGCTACTCTCCTACCGGTCTGACAGGATTTCTGCACGAAATCCCGCCCGACCACATACAAGTGACCGTTATACCTCATATTAAAGAAGATGAAACAAACGATACTAATATTACTAATTTTAAGCTCTTTAAATTCCTTCTCACAAAATAAGAATCTGACTGGTTGTTGGTTATTGACAGGCTCTGAGGACTTTGATTTTGAGATAATATATGAAAACAATAAATGTCAAATGACTGCCTATGAAAAAGGTGGTAGTGCAAGATTATCTGAAGACTACTTTTATTATAAGATTTCAAATGATACCATAAACTATCTTAATTATTCGGAGAATTTTGACACAATAATCTTTTCATATGTAATCGAGGATGTTTCAAATGATTTACTGCAAATTCGAGATATTCCAGACAACAAAATATATAAATATGAGAGAATCTGTAATTCACCACCTGTGATTAATAAACTTAAAAACAATGAGTTTCTGCTTCTTGGAAATGCAATTGCATTTATATCTAACACAACACCTGACTATTTGAAAAGCGGGCTTAAAATTGGTCAGATTAATTTAAACGAGAATTTCGATTCTGCTTCAAAAAAATTAGGAAATGAAATTTATAAATCCTTAGACGGAAATAACGGAATCAAAAATCATATTTTCCTATTAGATACAATTGGAGAAAATATTAATTATATGGTACTTTCGGAAAGGAACGATACGCTTTTCGGAGTTCAACTAACAGGCTTTTCTACAGAACGTGATTATAGTTTTTCTTCGATTAAACTAGGAGACTATTACAATTATGTTGAGCAAAAACTTGGCATTGGAAGTAGTCAGGATGAAGTAAAAGAAATAAATGGATACAGGTGGAGTTACGAACCTTATCCTTTTTCCATTGAGTTTGTAAACGACAGGGTTTATTCCATTAGAATTAATAAATGAAAAAATACGAGGTATAACAAATTGTATATGGCAGGCGGGGTACTTATCGGTTTGACTGGTCAAACCTTCCGGCTACTCTCCTACCGGTCTGACTGGATTTCTGCACGAAATCCCGCCCGACCACATACAAGTGACCGTTGTGTGCCATGCTAAAAAAAGACAGACCGTACATAAATTGAACGAAATAGCAAACAGAAAAAGCCAACGCACATTTGGCACATTTGCAAGCTCCGACACACAAGCCGATGCTTCAGCTTGCAAAAGAGCCAAATTTTCCCCACCCACATGTTGACAACTTTTGTCAAATAATATATTGAGTTGCGAAAAATGTTGACTACTTTTGTCAAAATGGTTTTAGTCAAAATACAATGAATAGTTTTGGAATAAAAATACGCGAAATCAGAGAGGAAAAAGGAGAGCCTTTAAGAATAGTCGCTTTTCATTTGGGAATTGACCAAGCAATTTTGAGTAAAATTGAAAACGGTAAAAGAAAAGCTTCAAGGCTTCAAGTTGAAAAATTATCGAAGTACTTCAACATTCCACCAAAAGAACTTATTGTTGAATGGCTCAGTGATAAAATAATATATGACATTGAGGATGATGAATATGGAATTGATGCCCTGAAAGTTGCGGAGCAAAAAGTAAATTATTTAAAGCAGAAAAAATAATTATGGATATTTCAAAAGAAATAAGAAACGAAAAGGAAAAACTTCTTAAATATTTCAGGGATAGGTCAACTGAATTTATCGCAGAAGTTAATGACGAATATGGCAATACTGAATACAAGAAAAAGGCAAAGAAATTAAACACCTTACTTGTTAAAGCACGTTCAACGGTTATTGAAATAATTGAACAGAAAGCGAAGAAAGACGATTGGACAAATGCCGAAATTCTTGAAAGTGTATTGATGGTAACCTATTGCAATTATGTTGTAATGCTTGAGGTACGCCATTCTGTTTGGTCATATGAATACATGGCATTTTCTCGTCGAATTGGAGAACTTTGGGAACCTTTTTGCAAACTTGCTTTTGAATATCCAATTAACGATTTAGAGTTATTTATTCCACCCCTCTTTTCTGACGTTAAAAAACAACTTGCAAGTGAAATCGAAGAATATATAGACAGTTTAAACATTACAGACAAGCAGAAAGAACAATTATTGAAGTATTATAACAAAGTTTGGGGACTTGTTACATCTGGAGAAATTCAGCTAGAACTTGACCTTCATTTCATTTACGATGGCAGAAAATATGTTGTTGATTTTAAAAGTGGTTTCGGTTCAAATGAAAAAGGAAACACTAATAGACTATTACTTGTTGCAAGTATATATCACAACTTGGAAGAGAATTATGAACCATTGATTTTCGTTCGTTCTGACGAGAATAATAATTATTTTAATACTTTAAAAAACTCTGGAATTTGGAGTGCTTATTCAGGAACTGACACATATGAACAGTTAAAAAAGTATTCGGGGTATGATATTAGAGCATGGATTGACACACACATTAAGTGGACTGAAGATTTGAATGCTGACTTCATTAAACACCTTAAGGAAAACGATTTAATTCAATATTTAACTTGGTAGCTATGATTAGTGAAAATAGAATATATCAGGCTTACTATACAAAATCAACTCCCATTGTAGATTACATGGTAAACCTTTTAAACCTTAAAGGTAATGAGACAATATTTGAACCTTGCGCTGGAGATGGCGTCTTTATTGACCCAATAGTAAATAAACATAGAGAGGTAAGCATTGAAGCTTATGAGCTAAATGAAGACTCAATAAAAAACTTAGCAGTAAAGTATTCTAACTTTAAAAATATTTCCATTAAACAAACAGATACTTTAACCGACAGTGAATTGGAGTTTCTATGTTCAATGGGTGGTAAATATGATGCGGTAATTGCAAATCCGCCATATGGAGCGTGGAGAAACACAGAAGACAGAAAACTGTTAAAAAAGAGGTTTAATGGTTTCTATGCAAAAGAAAGCTATTCGCTTTTCCTTTATAGAAGCATAGAATCATTAAAAGAGGGAGGTCGTTTGGTATTTATCATTCCCGATACATATCTAAATCTTCATATGCATAAGGATATCAGAAAGTTTATACTTTCAAAAACAAAATTAAAAGAGATTGCCCTTTTCCCATCTTCATATTTTCCAGGTGTTAATTTTGGTTATGCAAATCTTTCAATTATAGCTTTAGAAAAATGCTCGGACTACAAAGCCTGCGCAGGCAATGAGTTTAAAATTATAAAAGGTTACAACAATGTTGATGAACTCGGAACTAATGACTCGGAAAATTTGGAGGTAATTAAACTAAAGCAGAAAGATGTTATTTCTAATAATGACCATGCTTTTATAAATAATTCAAATCCTCAAATTTCTTCTTGCATTAAAGAAACAGAAATGATTATTGGCGAAATCTGTGATTGTGTTACTGGATTTTATTCAGGAAATGACAAAGAATACTTAAAAGTTATAAGCAAGAAAATTAGAAACTCAAAAAGATACGATGTAGTACCGAAAGATAAAATTACTTTTCAATGTAATGAAACTCTATTAAACGGAATACAAACAGAAAAAGCATTTGTACCAATCGTAAAAGGAGGCAATACAAAATATTACAAACCTGACAATTGGTTTATGAACTGGTCATCTGATTTGGTTAGTTTTTTTAAAAAGGATAAAAAAGCACGATATCAGAACTCTTCATTTTATTTTAAAAAGGGAATTGCTGTTCCAATGGTTAGTTCAAGTTCAATTACCGGAGCTTTAATTGATAAAAGATTATTTGACCAATCGATAGTTGGGATTTTCCCAAAAAAAATAGAGCTATTAGAATATCTATTAGCTTTTTTTAATTCTCCAACTTGTAATACTTTAATTAGGACAATTAACCCATCAACAAACAATTCATCGAATTACATTAAGAAAATTCCATTTATAAAACCAAATGAAAATATTAGGATTCAGATATCAGACAATATTTCTCAAATTATGAATCAACTAAAAAATGGAGAAGATTACGATTCAGAACTTGAAAAAAGAAATAATGAATTGATTAAAAGTGTTTATGGATTCTAGCCGAGCCGCACATCCATACACATTGGCAAGTCGCACAAGCCATCACGCAATCCAAAACTTGCCAAAGAGTATGGCTAGTCCCTCGCACAGACTGACTACGAAGACAAAGCACGGGCACACAACATTTTCAGAGCGGGGGTGGTGCGGTTTGTAACTGCGGCTCTCGCATCAATTTTCCATCCTATCGGACGGAAAATCACTCCGAAATCCGCTCCGCAACATGTACCAACCGTTAGCAATTATTTTAAAAACAGAAGTATGAAAATTATTTTGACATTACTATTATTAGGTTCTTTTCTTATTGGTTATACTCAGAATAAATCGATTAAACTAAATGGCGAAACGATAAGAACAGGAGAAATTATTCCCGTTGAAGATGGATTTGAGATTGTTGTGAAAAAAAAGCCAAATAATTCAAGTAAAACATACGACTGGAACTATATAAAAAACTCAACGATACTAATGAGTGATTCATTTAATATTGAGAACTTAAATATTTACGATCTCCAAAAAATTCCTGTTGAGTTCCTTGAGAAGTATGTAAAAGAGCAAGATATAAAATTTGGCTGGACAGATAAACTAGGAGTAAAATACCCAGAAGAATTCAGGTTTTATCAACATAAGGAATTTTCAAACTTTCATTTCTTTTCATTCATACATGCAAATGAATATTGTTGCAATACTGTTTATGGTGTTTCATTGAGTAAAGAGAATTTAACACCAATAAACATAGCTGTTTTTGGGCTTACCGGAGGTGACGGTGGTTGGAGTGAAAATGACACAGGTTACTGGGAAAATGATAGTATTTTCAAAATTAACAAGGCTCAATTCAATGACGAAAGTTTAAACGATGATTCAACCAGTTTTGAGATTGACACATTATTTGCAAAAATTCAAATATACAACAATGGGATATTTGAGTTTATAAAACTCGATTCCGTAAAATATATAGGTGGACAACAAATTAAATAAAAACAATTGCTAACAAATTGTAAATTGCATTGCGGGGTTCGTGGTGTGTTGTTCGCCGGATTCTCGCATCGCAGTCAGGTCCTACCGGACGCTGACGCTCACCGAAATCCGCAACGACAACTTACAAGTGACCGTTAACCACAAATTTAAAATTGACGCCAAATGAAAAATTTATTTCTGATTTCAACCATGATTATTGCACTCAGTTGCACTACTCAAAGACAAAACGACTTATCAAATGACCTAACAATCAAAGAGTCGTTTAATACAACTGAAATTAATGACTTAACAAAAATCCAAAGTTTCTTTGACAAAAGTATTGGTTTGACGGAGAGTGATAAACAAGATAATTTGGAAAAAGTGTACACAGACTTTTTTCTGCAAAACTCCGACATTGAAAAAATGTCAGACTTTAAACTATCGATTAATTTCAACGACCAAAAGGGAATGTATAATCAACTCGACAAAAAGACATTTGATAATATTTGGACAATTAGCTGGTTGACTAAACCTGACTCGAATGACTCATTGAAATACATTCAATTAAATCGGCAAGGCAAATACGTGGAGTTTTTAAAGTCATTAGGGCAACAAGACAGTGTAATTAACAATTATTACAACTCTCTCGAAATCGCAGGAGATATTTCACCTACAATGGTAGGAGACTTAATTAAGAATTATAAAAATTATAACATCAAAGACCCAAAAGTCAGGCTAATAATTGCAATTCATTACTTGACACAAAACGACAAATTTGAAAGAAAAGAAAAATATTAAAAATCAGTGGTTAACAAATTGTATATGGCAGGCGGGGCTTTTATCGGTTTGACAAGTCAAACCTTCCGGCTACTCTCCTACCGGTCTGACTGGATTTCTGCACGAAATCCCGCCCGACCACATACAAGTGACCGTTATGGTTAAGCATTTCAGTTTATTAAAAAAAGCGTTCTTTAAAAGCTTGGTTTTTGTAAATGGCACTTGTGAAAGTGGAACATAGTTTCAGGTAATACATCTACCTGACTAGTGGTCATTGGAAAGCAATTTTCATAAAATCACGCCCAAAAGCATCTACAGCCTGTCACCTTGTTTGCGGTTAATCAACTCCTGCGCCATGTTTGCCCCTACCTGAACGGGTAACCTGGGACAGGTATTGTTGCTTAAAGATATGTAAATTAAGGAAAGGCAAACAACACCAAACAGGGACAGCGGTAAGCAACAACTGGTTTTGCAAACTTGGCACATCACTTGGGAGGGGCAAACAAACTGCCAGGCTGGTTTTGTTACAATGACTGAGCACGCCCGTATTGCCCTGCCTAACCATAACATCGTTTATATTTCAGCGGGGTGTTTGGTGCTATTTGATTTTAACAATACAATACATAATTTTAAAAAATATATGAAACTTTAGTGCAAATAAAACCCCGCCGCAACATATCCGCGGCCGTTATGTAGCAATTTAAAAGAAGAACATGGCAGCATATAATTGGGAGAAAATAATGGACATGAAAACAGATGCTCAACTGGAGGAAATTCTGAAAGAAAATCCTGACAGTTTGGAAAGTGATGCATTATTGGAAGCCGAAAACGAAATAAAGAAAAGAAAGAAAAATCAATCTTTTAATGTTGAACCTGAGTTCCCAGAAAAACCAATTCCAGACGAAAGGAAACAATCGACAAAAAAATCCTTAATCAGTTTTGTATTATTTATCGCAGCCTTTTACTTCATTTTTAAATGGGACTTACAATATATACTCATACTTACAGGAGTCATTTTAATTCATGAACTCGGTCATTTCTTGGCAATGAGATTTTACAAATACAAAGACTTGAGTATTTTTTTCATACCATTAATCGGAGCACTTGCATCTGGACAAAAAGATGAAATTTCTCAAAAACAAAAAACAATAAACTCACTTGCAGGACCATTGCCAGGAGTATTAATAGGCTCTGGTTTAATAGCCCTAAGCTTGGTAAACGAAAACGATTTTTTATGGAAAACTGGGGCAATATTTATATTTCTAAATTTATTTAATCTTTTGCCAGTATTGCCTTTAGACGGAGGACAAATTATAAAAAACATGTTTTTCCAAAACAACGATAAGATAAATATTGTATTCGTCTGGATTTCGATAATCATCATAAGTCTGATTGCATTAAAACTGGAATCTTACATTTTATTGGTAATTCCATTTTTTCTTTTCATGCAAATAAAAAACCAGACAGAAATGAGGAATTTCAAAACTTATATCAAAAATAAAGGATTTAACATTGACAGAGACTTTAACGAGTTATCAAATGAGGAATATTGGACACTTCGAGATGAAATAGCGGTAAATATTAAAGTTATTTCAAATATGGTGGAACCTAAACGATATCGCCCAATTCCTGCTGAGAATCGCATAATTGATGTAATGAAACAAGTGGTTCAAAGACAACCGACTAAAGACATAAAAATAGGAGGAAAAGTTTTGTTCCTTTTCGTATGGATTTTGACATTTATAATACCACTTATTACTGTAACAGTTTTATATTTAAATGGATATATGGAATAGAAACATAAAAAATCGCTACATAACAAATTGTAAATTGCATTGCGGGTGTAGTGCAGCGTTGTTCGCCGGATTCTCGTATCGCAGTCAGGTCCTACCGGACGCTGACGCTCACCATAATCCGCAACGACAACTTACAAGTGACCGTTATGGTTTATTTCTAAAAAACTGATTATTTAGAACGATTCTCTAAATTGGACACTTCCGATTCTTCTTTGAAATAATTATTTTTAAAACCAAGTGTTCAAATTGACACCCCAACCCACCAGAGTTTGATTGAGAGGGATTCGCAGAGGAAAGGTTACCTGACAAGTTGGTACGTGTCCGTGCTTTTCTGACTGGAATGTTACAAGTTGATAAAGTTTTGCTTTTTGACCAGTCCGCTTGTTTTCCTGGTCTGACAAGAAAGCAAAAACTTGACACTGCATTATAAACATCCTTCGCACCCCAATCTTTTTTGACGGGAGTGAAGGAACGAAGTTTGAAACAAAGTGTAGTTTAAGCAGCTTTTTGAAAAATATTTAAAAACCAGAAAGCTGCTCACCGTTTGAAAGGTACGTTCCCATTTCATCGGTACTTGAAAAAGATGATAACGAAAAAACAAACCATAACAAATTGTAATATGGCAGGCGGGGCATTTATCGGTTTGACATGTCAAACCTTCCAGCTACTCTCCTACCGGTCTGACAGGATTTCTGCACGAAATCCCGCCCGACCACATACAACTGAACGTTACCAGTAATTATAAAAAGACATGAAACTTAGACTAATCTTATTCATCCTACTCTTCTTAAATATTAATTGTTATGGACAAAAAATAATATTTCATGAGTACTACAATACCGCATCAGATATACATGTAAAAGAATGGAATGTTGACAAGAATAATTTACCAAAAAAATACGTAGAGGAAACTATAGATAATAATGGGAGAGTGACTGAACTCAAATTTTATAAAGATGGGAGTTTAAAATATAGCCATTTGTGCTATTTGAGTGTATGGATTAAATTTGAATACCCTAATGACACAACAATTGTTGCATATTTCTTGGATTCCGACGGGAAAGAAAATGCAGATATTGAATGTGGGATGCCATCAAAAACAACTTACACACTTTCGCAGGACAAGAAAAAAATAAATAAAACAAAATCTGAATTTAATCTCAAGAAAAAGCTTTACCTGGACAATGGATGGACAGAAAGCAAGCTTAACGATGCAATAAAAACAGTCGAATCTGAAAAAGGAAATGACTTGGTAATTGCTTATTACAGCATGTCTTTTGCCAAATTGAACAAAACTTATCCAGTTTTAAGCGAATTTCAAATCGAAGATTTTCAGTTTAGCGAAAAAGAAAATAAAGAAATTATAAAGTGTTTAAAAAATAAATAACTACTGGTAACAAATTGTATATGGCAGGCGGGGTGCTTGGCGGTCTGACAAGTCAGATCTTTCACCCACTTTCCTGCGGGTCTGACAGGATTTCTCTTCGAAATCCCGCCCGACCACATACAAGTGACCGTTAGCGCGCATTCCCCACATAAGCACTTCCGAAATAGATTTAAAAGTAAATTATCTATTTTTCCAGAGCATATTAAATCCGGTTGCTAACGTAAAGTGGGTAGCAAAAATGTAAAGAAAATGACAATTTTGAGCAAAATATAAAACACTGATAATCAAAGACTAACTTTAACGTTAGTCAGAATTACAAACAATAAAACCAGATTTATGACTAAAAAGGACTTCTTTATTCTGATAATAAAACTCTTTGGACTTTACTCGATAATCACTGCATTATTTGTCACATTGCCAAGTAATTTTTCCTTTGTTTTTATGGAAATTGGGCTTATATCCATTATTTATTTGGTGATGATTTTAGGAATACTCATTGCACTTTTTATTTTTTTGATTTTTAAATCTCATCATGTTGTTAGGATACTAAAACTCGAAAAAGGTTTTGACAATGACAAAATTGAATTGGGAAATTTGTCCACAACTGAGATTGTAAAAATTGCAATCTTCATAATTGGAGGCTTTTTAATTATTGACAACATTCCAATTTTTATAAATCAAACCTTTAGTGCATTTTATTCGGATATAAATTCACAAAATATGACTTCAAATTTCAATTGGAATTGGATTGTAAATGGATTAAATATTTTACTTGGATACTTAATGATTACCAACATAAACTTTATTTTACGACTATTGAGAATTAATAAAAAAGAAAAATAACGACGCGCTAACAAATTGTATATGGCAGGCGGGGCATTTATCGGTTTAACAAGTCAAACCTTCCGGCTACTCTCCTACCGGTCTGACTGGATTTCTGCACGAAATCCCGCCCGACCACATACAACTGAACGTTAACGCCAAGTTTAAAGACGAATAAACAGATACAAAATGACTGATAACCAAATCATAATCGCAATTGCCCAAATTATACTGTACTTGATTTTAATAACTTTTGTAGTTTGGTCAAATACTGTAATAAAACAACGCCTAAAATCCCAAGACAACATTAATGAAAAGATGAAGTCATTTATGGAAATATTCAGCATTGACGAATTAAAAAAATTTGTTGATGTCCGTACTGAAACAATGCAGTTAAACTTGGAAAACTACATTGAAAAAAACAAAAAAGAATTTGCGGAAAATGCCGAGCCATACATTAGAGAAGTTTTACAAGCCGATATTAACAATAGTGTTTCTCAAATGCAGGAAAGGTATGATGAAATATGTGAAGGTATTTATAATCTCCTCGTCACTATTCCAATGGACAAAAGAAAAAAATTCATTGAAAACCATTTAAAAATTACTGGCAAGGAATTCATTGAAGAGTTGAAAAAATATAATGAGTGGGAAGTCAACTAAAACAACGAAAACACTAAAATAATTTAATGCCAATAATAGTACATAAGAATATCTCCTTTGTTGTTTCTCGTGCAGAGTTTCTGCGAGAATATAAAAAGTATGACAAAACTGAGAAATCTGTTTTAAAGCAAATCTCTAATCCCGGATTTGATTTTAGTTATTCTGTTTTAGTAATTACAGAAATATTTGAAGCCAAGAAAAAAAATCACGAAAATGACTTCAACAAAAAAGTTTATTCTTTTAACTACCAGAATGAAGATGCACAAAGCATCGCCTTGGAGTTAATTATTTTCTTTTCAAAATTTTATCGTAAAATAAAAGTTCTGGATAGCGAAAACAGTATTCAGACCATAAACGAATATTTACTACCATTCAAAAAAATCTATTTCCAAGAAAAATCGAAATTGACAATTAAAGATGGAGATTTAGAATTCACAATATTTTTGAAGCAGATTAAACAAATTAAGGGTATTGTCAATAATTTTATTGTGTTTTTGGACAATTATGTAATACATTTTTGTTCTGATATTCAATTAGGGAAATTCATAAAAATCGTTCCAAACAAATATGAACCAGACAAAGTAAAGTATTACTCTTTAAACGACAATGACTATATTTTTGAAAGAAATAAACCATCAAAATTTAAACTATCAAAATTTAGAAAAAATGGATTTTTAGTAATGATACAATGATAAAAAAGAAAAAACCAGGCGTTAACAAATTGTATATGGCAGGCGGGGTGCTTGGCGGTCTGACAAGTCAGACCTAGCGCCCACTTTCCTGCGGGTCTGACTGGATTTCTGCACGAAATCCCGCCCGACCACATACAACTGAACGTTGTGTTTAATTTTGGAAAACGAGCAAACATGATTTAAATAAAGATATATGATTAAAGATTTATTAAACAAAAAAATTGATTAATGAACAATTTTAAAGAGAGGGTAAACGATTCGCTGATAATAATTTACGATTTTATAAGAAATCCATTTTACAAGCCAATTGACAATCTTGACAATGACAAAAGTTTAGTTTTTGTGGCATCAGTATTATCAGGATTTACTGTGATTGTTAGAACATTAAACCAGACTAACAATTTCTATGAACCTTGGATGTACTTGTTATATATCGCAATTGGATTATTGATTACGCCGCTTTTTGGATTACTAATTGTTCATTTTAAAGGAGCGATACTTCATTTGTACCTACGATATATTGCCACACCGATTTTAAAAACTGAACTTGATAATGTGTTAAAGGCTAAACAGATTGAGACTTTTGCAACGATTGGATTAATAGTTTCGGCTGTTCCAAGCCTTTCAAATATTGGGATTATTGTAGGGTTGGCAATTGAGATACTTGGATTTTATAGATTATTTAAACTCGATTTGATAAAATCAGCTATCATTGGAATAATTTATCATGGGCTATGGTGGGGATTGATATATTTAGTAGCAAATGGAACAGCATGGATTTGATAAATAATTAACTGACTTTGAATAGATTTAAATAAAAAACTAAACACAACACAGTGTAAATTTAATAGCGGTTTTGGTGGCATCGCTGGCGGCGGATTCTCTATTGACCGTCCCGTCCTACCGGACGCTGACGATCGCCTTGAATCCGCTACAAAAACTTACACCAACCGTTACCGCCAATTGAATGAAGATAAAATGATGACAATTATAAAAAAATATCTTATTCCAATACTTTCAATTTTATTGATTTTAGGACAAGCATGCAGAAAAAACAAAGACGAAATTCCTCTTCCTGATATTAATTATCCATTTACGATTTATAGTTTAAATAAAACAGAAATAAAAGAAAAAATAGAACAATTTAATTTAATCAATCAACATGAGAATCTAGTGATAAACCAATTTGGATTTGTTCATGGGAAAATCCCGATTGATTTTATAAATGAAATAGATAAAGATTTTATTATAAAAAACATCTCTGATTTTGTTTCCTATTACAAAGATTATTTAGGTATTGAGAAATCTAAAGACATTTTATTTAATGAGCAAATTTACATACGTCTATCAAGTGGATATTACTCTTCATTGGATGATTATTTTGACCATGAATTATGGGCAAATAAATTAGAGTTTTATTTGGAACAGGAACAATTAGGAAACTACCGTATTATAAATGCTCCTATTATTTTTCATTTTAATCAGAAGGAATCAGTTCTTGAAATATCAGGAAACTGGTTTAGAGAAGCTTTTGTCCCAAAGAATGAAATAATAAACGCTAAGAAAGCTTTTGAAATTGCAATCAATTATATTGTCGAAAATTACAATGAATTAATGCCGCTAGACATAAACATTGATGATTCAGATAAATTCAATAAAATTCTTGTTCCCTATAAACTCGAGAATAAATTAGAATTAAGAGAATGCTGGGAAGTCCTATCCAGATTTGACGATGTTCTCGTTTGTATTGACACTCAAACAGGAGAACTTATTAGATTTTTATATTTTAATTACTAAAACTGATTGTAAACGATAAAAGACTAACGACTATAATGAAAATACTGGCGGTAACAAAGTGTAAATTTTATAGCGGGGTTGGTGCAGCCCTGGCAGCGAATTCTTTTTCGAACGTCCCGTCCTAACAGACGCTGACGATCGCTCTGAATCCGCTACAAAAACTTACACCAACCGTTAGGCATAATACACGCCGAGATGAAACTACAAATAGAAAAGGTGAAAATTTAGTTAAGGTTTAATAATTTTAATTCAAAAAAATATGAAACTATATGAACTTGCAAGCCGATATATTGGATTAGAAGAAGTTGAAGGAATAGCTTCAAATGAGACAATATTAAAAATGCTGAAATTAGATAGTTCTTGGCCAGAGGGAGACCATGTTCCATGGTGTTCAGCGTTTATTAATTATATTGCTTGGCAATTAAGATTGCCTCGTTCAAAATCTTTGAGAGCTCGTTCTTGGCTCAAAGTAGGTCAAGTAATTAAACTTGATTCAGCAAAACCAGAAAATGATGTCGTCATTCTTAAGCGAGGGCAAGGTGAACAGCCAGGACCTGAAATTATTGATGCACCTGGACATGTTGGGTTATTTGCTGGCTTAGATGAAAATTATGTTTATATTTTAGGGGGTAACCAATCTGATGAAGTAAATATAAGCCCTTATGATAAAAACAGAATTCTTGGAGTGAGAAGATTAATCTAAGATTTTAAGATAAACTAAACCTAATCAAAATGAAAAAAAGTTATTTTATTATTATCCCATTATCAATTATTTGGTTAATTGGTATGTTTCGAGACTTTGACAACCTTTCAAAGAAGAAAGATAATCCAAACTATATATTATACCTTTCCGAATATCAGGATTCGGTAAAAAGGGAATATAATAAGGTAACGAAAGAATTATCTCAAGAATTTCAACTTGAATTTACTGGAGAAATGGGAGACTTTGATGTTTGCAAGATAACAAACTTTGAAGGAGCCGAAGTGAAGATAGCTGGTATTAAGTATTTTAATAGAAAATTTTTTAATAAATCTCATAGAGGTGAGAAAGGTTTTGAAAATTGCAATGTTTACAGATATGATTGTAATGAAATAGGATTTGACCCTGATCATGAATATTATGGACTACCAAACGTTAATGTTACAGTTGGTCCCGTAGAATATTACACTCCGGAAGAAAGTAGTTTTAAGAGACTTTTCTCAAAAAGTAAGGACAAAGAAAATAAGCCATATAAGACATACCAAAAGCAAATAATCGAAATTGATACTTTGACAGGAAATGCAGTTTCTAAAACACTTTTAATTGATTTATGGTTAACAACATTTAACGTTTTAGTTAAGATTTCTCCAACATCTAACAAAGATATTATTAAGCCAACAGAAGAAGAGAGAAATATGAAGCTTTTTCCCGCTGCTTGGTATGGTGCAGGGAGAGGACTGGTTAGTATCAATGAATTTCCACATCTCGATGAGAATGATGACCAATTTTATCGAGATTTGACCATTTCTTTTGAGATTAATCCAAACGCATCTCCATGGTATATAAAACACGAAAATATTAAGTCACCAAAACCAATGATTGCTGTAGGAGGTATTTTTTGTAAGCACTATAACCCTAAAGTGCCCAGAAAAAAGGAAATAAATATAAATACTTTTGCTGGTTCTGCAGAACCGTTATATTTTAGCACATTTGAACTTTCTGACAGCATATCATCAAAAAACCTTAGTACAGAAAAGACTGCAATTCTCCGCAAATACAATGAATTTAACAGATTAAATATTTGGGATAGAAAATATTATTTTCGACTTTGGACTGATAATTTAGGGTCAAGACGGAAATTACTTGGTCTAGAACAACAAAATGACCAGCTTGAATTTGAATTTTTAGTACCCCTATTAGTAATTGGTGATTTAGAAGTTACAATACCTAAAAATATATTACCAGAATGGAATCCTCCAGAACCTAAAGTGAGAAGTTTTTCATTAAAAAATCTTTTACCACGGTTTGGTCTTAAATCAGGAATTATCAGTGTATTCTTAATAATTATAATTGGAGGTCTTGCTTTAAATATCTTTTTCCCATTTCTGAAAATTCTAAAATAAGTACTATGCCTAACACGCGGTCATAAAACATTGCGCAGATTGTGCTAAATTTAAACGAAATAACATTTAATCAACGACTTAGTGGGCTGATAAGTTTGTGCTTCGAAATGCGCAACATTTCATACCGCCACCGTTGTGCAACATAAACAGAATCGAAATAACATGAAACAAACATTTACACTGATTTTAATTTTCACCTTCGGGATAACATTTGCTCAGAATGATGCAATTGTAGATGCGAATAAGCTGATTGAGAATAAAAAGTATGAATCTGCAATTAAAGTATTAAATGATGCAGACCCGAGAAATGAAAATCCAGATATTGTCATTGCCAAAACGGACTTGTATTTAAAATACTTTGTTACTAGTATAATGCATAAAATGTTCGCATTAACAGATTTAGAGCAAGACCAAGATGTTATGGATATTCGTGGAAGTAATGGAAGTTTTGCAATGTTTACTTTTGCGCCCGATTCTATTTTAAATCCTCTAATTTACAAATACCCTGACAACTACAATTTGAGAAAATCACTTGGCTATTATTATCATGAGGTACATTTAAAATATCAGCAGAACTGGTTAGAGCCTGATTCAATTGTGATAAAGCGATTCTTTGATAATTACAAGATTGCTTATGACAACGGGATTTATGATTACTGGTCGGCATATGGATTAGGATATGCATATTTAATGCAACAAGATTATAAGTCCGCGATACCTTATTTGGAAAAATCGACAGAATTAAAAAAAGATTACCCATCAAGTTATTATAACCTTGCATATGCATATTTGTATGACGACCAGCGAGAAAAAGGGATTGAGAGTGCTAAAGTAGCAATGAATTTGTATGATTATCCTCAGTATAAAGCGGATGCTGCTAGAATGATTGCAGTTATGTATCGAGAACTTGAGGATTTCGATAACTCAATTGACTTTTATAAACAAGCAGATAAAATTCAACCTAATGATTATTATACATTAAAACCTCTACTTGATTTGGAGATTTCTTTAGACAAGGAAAACTATCTTGATAGGACAAATCAGTTTTTTTCAATTGCACCAGGAAATCCAACGATATATCAGGATTTAATGAAAATGTATTGGAATAATGAAAAGATTGATGAATTACTAACTTTCTTGGCATCACAACATGATAAATACCAAACTGACAATAAAGTAGATGGTAACATATATTTTTATACAGCTGTGATTCAATATGACAAAGAGGCTTTTAAAAACTCTAAAGACAACTTTGAGAAGTCACGGGAGATATTTAAAAAAGTTTACGAATCAGACCATAAAGTATTTGAGGTGATTGATTCATATACAAAAGAGATTAAATAATTACGTTGCACAACAAATTGTATATGGCAGGCGGGGGTTTTAGCGGTTTGACAAGTCAAACCTTCTGGCTACTCTCCTACCGGTCTGACAGGATTTCTGCACGAAATCCCGCCCGACCACATACAACTGACCGTTATAACACATTTTAAAATATCAATGAGACTATGACTAATAAAAATTATACCTTGTGCACTATTGCGTTATTATTATTTAATATCTCTTTCAACCCTATTCAATGTCAAACTATTATTGAGAATGATATTTTATACGGTAATTTAACGAAAGAGTCTTCGCCATACATTATTAATAAATTTATTACTGTTCCAAAAGATTCGGTCTTAATAATTGAAGCTGGTTGTAAAATCATTTTTCAAGATAAAGCTTACTTATTGGTCGATGGAAGAATTAGTGCTGAAGGCACGCAATCACAACACATTGAATTTAAAGGAGGAGGCAAATGGAATTATCAACCAATTTACTTGTCTTATCCTCAATATAAGAATGAGAAACTTGCTAGTTCGTTTAAATATTGCAAAGTAGATAGCATCGCCTCAATTTATGCAAGACATGATGTTGTAATTGATAGTTGTGTTTTTACAAATTGTCAATTGGGTTTTTCAATAGATGGAGCAACACTTCAAGTTAATAACTCTGTGTTTCATGATAACCAAGTTCCTTTAAGTCTGAAAGGGATGAGCAATGTAAACAATTGTTTGTTTTATAGTAATGAAAATACTCATTCCCGTGATGGAGTAATCGTAATAAATGCTATTAATGATTATAAATTTTCATTAAAGAACAATACTATTGTTGATAATAAAAGTAATGCTATATATATTGAATATTCATTTGGAGAAGTAGAAATATGTAATTCAATTATGAGGAATAATAGAGGATCAATAATACAAAATACTGTTCATGACCTGGTTAATGTTAGATATTCAAATATTGAAGGAGGATGGGAAGGAGAAGGGAATATCGATGAAGATCCCTTATTCGTTGACCCTGAAAACGGAGACTATCATTTGAGTTGGTCTGGTTATCCTATTGACGATAATTCAAAGTCCAAATGTATAGATGCAGGTGATCCATTTTCAGGTGAGGATTATGACGGTTCAGTTCCTGATATTGGTGCTCTCAGTTTTTTTCAGGAAGATTTTGAAAAAATTCCAATGGCTTATTTCTCCGCTGACACAAATTACATAGCAATTGGAGAGACAGTTACCTTTAGCAATCGTTCTTTTTTCTTAAACGATCAATACACATGTTTATGGAACTTTGGGGATGGCAATACTTCATCCGACGAAAATCCATCACATACATATCAGCAGAATGGATCATTTGATGTTAGCTTACAAATTACAAACTCCAACGGTAATCAAAATACGTTGATTTATGAAAATTATATTTCAGTTGTTACCGAAATCAATGATGAAACAGTAAATGGGATTTGGACAAAAGAAAAATCGCCATATCTCATAAAGAATAATATTGAGATTCTGGAAAATAATCAGTTGATAGTTGAACCAAGCGTAAGAGCAATCTTTGGGAAGGATGTGAAAATGAATATTAACGGTCAACTTTTATGTAATGGAACACCAACGGAAAGAATCAGTTTTATTAGTACTGACCACTATTGGGATTTAAAGCCAGAGAAACTAAATTGGCTGGGATGGAAAGGACTTGTTTTTGGCGAAAATTATGATCAGGCGACCGCGTCAACTTTAAGTTATACAGATATACAGTATACAAAAAATTATAATGCTACTTGGGCTAATAATTATTACTCTGCTATTATGATCAAGAATCATAATGGTATAAAAATAGAATATTCAAACATAACTAATTGTTTAACGACAAATAGAACTTACTATGACGATAGATATGCTGGGGGTATTACATGTATTGATTCAAAGAATGTGACAATCAAAAATTGTCATTTTAAAAACTGCAAATCCGAATATGGGGGAGCAATTTGCGCTACTAATTCAGAAATGTTAATCGACAGTTGCAGCTTTTTACAAAACGGTGCACTATATGGAACTTCAATATTTTTAGAACAGTGTGACTTTTCTTTTATGAATAATTTTGTTACTAAAAATAATTATTTCTCAATTAAACCTATTAACGTGGCTTCCACTGGAACCATCGCTGTACGTTCTTCTAAAGGCAAGATTCTAGGGAATATTATTAACAATAACTATAATAAACGTGAAGGCGGAATTAGCAGCAGAGGATCAAACTTAACCATTAGTTCAAATTACATATCTAACAATAGTTCTAAATATGGTAGCGCTGGTATCTTTTCCGAAAATGACTCCTTGATTATCGTTAATAATGTTATAAACAACAATAAACAAGGTACAGGGATATCTCAATGGGGAGGAGGCATGTTTATATCTAATTCGCCAATATGTTACATTGTAAATAATACAATTACTAATAATTTTGCTGTTGAAGGCGGCGGCGGTATTTATCTTAGCCTTTCAGATAAAGTAGTTACAAAAAATAACATCATTTTCAACAACCAACCAAACGACTATCAAGAATTCAAAAAATATTCTGGATCCCAATCTGAATATATCTTTTCAAATAATTATCTTAATGATCCCCATTTTTTCAGCTATGAAACTGATGATTTTGATATTTTAAGTAGTTCTCCCTGTATCGATGCTGGGGATATGTTCATCGATGATGTTGAATTTCCCAGACTAGATATTGTGGGAAATCCAAGAATTTCTAACAATGTGATAGACATTGGTGCATGTGAATATCAGGATATTAATACAGGTTTAAATTCTGTCAGTTTAAAAGATGAAAAAAAATTTAGTTTGATCCAGTCAGAAAAAAACATTTATCTGAAGAATAATTCTACATCGTTTGAAATATATACCATCACTTTATGGGATACAAAAGGTAGTAAGGTTAAGTCTTTAAAACAGAGCATTAATAACGAGTTATTATGGATTACAAGTATAAGTAAAACTCCAAGTTTGAATATTTTGACGATTGAAAAAAAAGGTAGATTTATTTGGTCAAAAAAGATTATTCGATGAAAAGTCAACCTAGTTTCAAATTTATAATTCTTATTATCACTTAGTGAATAAAATTGAAAACAATAATATTAGAAATCTGTGCATGGTTTAAATGAAAAAAACGTGTTATAACAACGTGCCATATTGCATAGCGGGATTTGGTGGTGTGCCAACTGCGGCTCTCGCATCATCGTTCAGTCCTACCGGACTGGAACGCGCTCCGAAATCCGCTACGACAACATGCACAAACCGTTATGGTTTATTTATAAAAAACTGATTATTTAGAACGATTCTCTAAATTGGACACTTCCGATTCTTCTTTGAAATAATTATTTTTAAAACCAAGTGTTCAAATTGACACCCCAACCCACCAGAGTTTGATTGAGAGGGATTCGCAGAGGAAAGGTTACCTGACAAGTTGGTACGTGTCCGTGCTTATTGACCAGAATGTTACAAGTTGATAAAGTCTTGCTGTTTGACAAGTCCGCTTGTTTTCCTTATCTGACAAGAACGCAAAAACTTGACACTGCATTATAAACACCCTTCGCACCCCATTCTTTTTGACGGGAGTGAAGAAACGAAGTTTGAAACAAAGTGTAGTTTAAGCAGTTTTTTGAAAGGTTTGTAAAAACCAGAAAACTGCTCACCGTTTGAAAGGAACGTTTCCTTTTCATCGGTACTTGAAAAAGATGATAACAAAAAAACAAACCATAACAAATTGTAATATGGCAGGCGGGGCATTTATCGGTTTGACTGGTCAAACCTTCCGGCTACTCCCCTACCGGTCTGACTGGATTTCTCTTCGAAATCCCGCCCGACCACATACAACTGAACGTTATGGTTTATTTCTAAAAAACTGATTATTTAGAACGATTCTCTAAATTGGACACTTCCAATTCTTCTTTGAAATAATTATTTTTAAAACCAAGTGTTCAAATTGACACCCCAACCCACCAGAGTTTGATTGAGAGGGATTCGCAGAGGAAAGGTTACCTGACAAGTTGGTACGTGTCCGTGTTTTCTGACCGGAAAATCACAAGCTGCAAAATTCAGCATTTCAGTTTATTAAAAAAAGCGTTCTTTAAAAGCTTGGTTTTTGTAAATGGCACTTGTGAAAGTGGAACATAGTTTCAGGTAATACATCTACCTGACTAGTGGTCATTGGGAAGCAATTTTCATAAAATCACGCCCAAAAGCATCTACAGCCTGTCACCTTGTTTGCGGTTAATCAACTCCTGCGCCATGTTTGCCCCTACCTGAACGGGTAACCTGGGACAGGTATTGTTGCTTAAAGATATGTAAATTAAGGAAAGGCAAACAACACCAAACAGGGACAGCGGTAAGCAACTACTGGTTTTGCAAACTTGGCACATCACTTGGGAGGGGCAAACAAACTGCCAGGCTGGTTTTGTTACAATGACTGAGCACGCCCGTATTGCCCTGCCTAACCATAACATCGTTTATATTTCAGCGGGGTGTTTGGTGCTATTTGATTTTAACAATACAATACATAATTTTAAAAAATATATGAAACTTTAGTGCAAATAAAACCCCGCCGCAACATATCCGCGGCCGTTGTGCGTAAATTAAAAGACCCATACTGCATATGAATAAACTGATTAAAAAACTCTCACCGACAACTGAACTGATTACAATATTGATAATCGGATTCGGATTGTTTATTTATTCTTCGACTTGTTCATTTTTTGTTGTAAACTCAGACTATACTCATTCCTGGACTTATAAAATTACAAGCCAATCTCACTTCTCGATTGTGATTTATGAGATTGTTGCACTTCTGATAATTTTCTACATCTTGAAAGTCAGAGAATGGAAAATGTCGGATTTTAACTTGACTTTTACATTTCGTTTGATTTGGATTGCTCTGTTGATAATGTTTATTCGAAACGTAATTGGGAATGTTGGATTTAAGATACTTGAGGCATTTCAAGTTGTTGATGACACGACTGTAAAACATGTGCAATATGGATTAGAAGCAAATTGGATTAGCATTTCATTGATTATTATAATCAATTCGATTTTTGAGGAATTTATATTAATTGGATACTTGTTTAAACGACTTGAAAAATATAATCCAGTTATAATTATTGGATTAAGCATGCTGATTCGACAACTTTATCATACTTATCAAGGTTGGTTAAGCTTGATTATGATTCTTCCAACTGGATTGGTATTTGGATACTATTATTATAAACATAAAAAACTTTGGCCTGTGATAATCGCACATGGATTTAGTAACTTGATTGCGTTTTTAGGAATGCATTTTCACTGGTATGAGAAGATGCAAAATTTAAGACAGTGATGAAAAATAATCTACGCACAACAATGTGTATAATTCATAAGGGTTTCAGTGGTATGCGAAGCATAGTCTCCCGCTTCAATTTCGGTAACGGGGGATACAGACGCAGTCCGAAATCCCGCCCGACCACATACAACTGAACGTTAGGCAAAATAGAGAAAGAACCAGCATACTAAATACAAACCAACATATTATGAAAAAAATTATTACTTCAATTTTTATTCTTTCAAGTCTGATAACATTTGGACAAAATCCAGTTTTAGATGATTTGTGGAAACTTTACCAATCTCGAGATTATGAAAAAGTGATTAAAGAAGCAAAACCACATCTTGATACTGATTCATTAAAAGTAGATTTGAATTTGTTGTTAGGTCGCACCTATGCTGACAAAGGAGATTTTAAATCGGCAATTCCATATCTCGATTTTACTGCAAACAATGACCAGAATAATTCATGGAGAAAAGCATGGGCTCTTGGATATTTGGGCACTTGTCATTTCATACTCCAGGATTATGAAAACTCAAGAATATCGACAAAAGAATGTTTTGATTTAAATGCCACTAAAAATGCAACCCGATACGCATACAAAAGAATTTTAATGTTTGGTTTCGATGATTTTTACAAAGATTGGAAAATTGTAGAATCAGATAATTTCAGATTTCATTTTCAAAACATGAGCGATTCGGATATTGAAAGATATATTTCATCTAGAGAAAAAGCTTTTAAAAATATTAATGAGTTTTTTGCAAGTGAATTACCCAAGAAAATTGACTTTTTCGTTTGGGATTCCAGAGAAGATGCGAAAAGAATTTTAAGGGCGAATTTAGGATTTGCAAGACCAAATATGTGTATTGTTCACTCGCATTTTCAACAGACTGTTGGACATGAAATGACACATGTGATTTCAAACTACTCGACTAAGATGGTTATGAAAACTGGTTTAATTAATGAAGGCACAGCCGTTTGTTTTGACCAGACAAATCAGGACAAAGAACAAATTGTAAAAGATTGGTTAAAAACAAATGACAAAGAAATTACGATTAATGAGCTTTGGACAAATTTTAGAGATTATCCTGACGCATTAACTTACCCACTTTCAGGATTATTTATAAAAGAGTTGATTGATAATTTTGGACGAGAAAAGTTTATAGATTTTTTTGGCAATCAGACTTATGATAATGCGAAATTAATATTTGGTGAAAAACTGGATAAAGTTATTGAAGATTTTGAAAATAAGATAAATACATAAACTACTTTGCCTAACATTTTATATTTCAGCGGGGTGTTTGGTGCTATTTGATTTTAACAATACAATACATAATTTTAAAAAATATATGAAACTTTAGTGCAAATAAAACCCCGCCGCAACATATCCGCGGCCGTTATGTGCAATATAGAACGATATGATAAAATTTGTTATAATAATATCAATAGTTTTTTCAAACTTAAATGCATTTTGCCAGGTTAACGAAGAGATTATAACCCCATTAATCCCTTGCTATAACTTAAAAAATGCAAATAAAATCAATCCAATAACGCTTAGAGGAAACTATTACGGCAAAATGTTAATTCCAGCTAGTTGTGATACTGTAAGATTAAATTTGAGAGATTTTAGAATAAAATTTGCCAAACTTTACTCAAACATAGATGAAGGAGACAGTATTGAAATACGATTAGAGAATAAACTAGGAAATTTTAAATTCCTTGAAAATAACATGACTGAAATAATCAAAAACATTGGACCGATAGAAATAGTTAAAACGGATATTAAATGTGACTATATACCAGAATACAATATTCCTATAAAAATTGAATCAAAAAAAGAATAAATACAGCACATAACAAATTGTAATATGGCAGGCGGGGTACTTATCGGTTTGACACGTCAAACCTTCCGGCTACTCTCCTACCGGTCTGACAGGATTTCTGCACGAAATCCCGCCAGACCACATACAACTGAACGTTACCTGCAAGGTTAAATTGAAGAAAAAGAACCAGAAATAAGAGACTAACTAAACCAATAAAAAAAGAAAATTGACAGCTTCGATGAAGATTTTGTTTTGCCCACGCGCTTCTGCCCTATGGGGCAGTTTGGGAAATCCCGCCTACATTGCAGCACATTTGCAAAGCCGCACAAGCCGGCACACAATCCAAAGCTTTGCAAAAGAGCTGCAATTTTGCCATCGCTCCATGGCATAATTTGTTATTTTTGGGTTTTCAAGATGAAATAAATGAGAAATAAAAGAATTGAACATATAATAAACGAAATAATCGACCAATACTGTTATGCTGACGACACAGAAAAACCTTGGATAATAGGTTTTAGTGGAGGAAAAGATTCGACAGTATTATTAACTCTGGTTTGGGAGGCACTTTTAAAAATCAGAAAAATGCCAAATCCTTTTCAACTCAAAAGACCAGTTTATGTAGTATGCAACGACACTTTAGTTGAAAATCCAATAATCGTAGAATATACCGAACGAGTTCTAAATAAAATTAGCAAAGCAGCAAGGGAAAATGATTTGCCAATATTTGTCAGAAAAACGATTCCAAGGTTAGAAGATTCATTTTGGGTAAACATTATTGGAAAAGGTTACCCGGTTCCGAATAATGCTTTCCGTTGGTGTACCGACAAATTAAAAATTAAACCAACATCACGATACATTAATGAGCAAGTTGCTGAAAATGGAGAAGCAATCATTTTAATTGGGACACGTTCTGCGGAAAGTGCTTCAAGAGCTAAGTCTATTAAAAAGCACGAAATTCGTGGGAAACGGCTTACAAAACATTCGTTACAAGCAAACACTTTTGTTTATTCTCCAATTAAACATTTGATGCTTGAAGAAATTTGGGGAATCATAAATTCTCACCCTTCTCCTTGGGGGGCTGACAATTCTGAGCTTTTTCAAATTTATGCAGATGCAAGTTCAGACGATTATGAATGTCCAACTTTAGTTACAAATAAAGAACATTCATCGTGCGGACAGAGCCGATTTGGTTGCTGGACTTGTACTGTTGTTAAAGTTGATAAGTCGATGGCTGCACTAATTAACAATGGTTTTGATTGGCTTAAACCATTGTTGAAATTACGAGATGATTTGGAATCGGAAAGAAATAATATTGAAATTAGAATGCCTACTCGGCGTGATGGCACCAAAGCAATCAATGAAATGGGCACGTACAAACCAACGTACAGAGCCAATATTTTGAAGCGAGTGCTTGAAACACAAAAAATTATTCAAGAAGACAAACCTCACGTTGAATTAATTACCAATCAAGAACTTATTGCAATTCAGGTAATTTGGACAAGAGATTTATTTTTTGACAAAAAAGTATCCCAAATATATAACGAAGTGTTTAACATCGAACTTGATATGAAGAATAAAACTGAACGTCAGGATAAAGAAGATGTAATGTTGAAAGCAGCTTAAATAACAAAATTGAAGAATAAAAATTTAAAATATTATTTGAACCGTTTTGAGAAACTCAGGCGAGACTATAAAAATGGAGGTGCTCCTCATAAACCGATTTTGTTATTGAGCCTTTTTCAAGGAATTAGAAACGGTCTGTTCTCAAACAATAAGATTTCCATTTCTCCTGAATTTGTAGGACTTTTCAAATCAAACTGGAATAGTTTGGTAACATCAAACCATCAATGCCTCTTTGCTTTACCTTATTATCATATGAATTCAGAACCGTTTTGGAAACTTGTTCCAAATAAAGGTTGTGAGATTTGGGTAAAATCAAAAAGTTCGATGAGAAGTCTGCAAAATATCACAACAGCCGTAAAATATGCATTGATTGACAACGAATTATTTGAATTACTTCTTATTCCTGAAAACAACCAGATTGCAAAACAATTTGTTTTAGATTCTTACTTTCATGAAACAAAAGGTAATTACGGACATAATTCATATTTGAATGATATTGAAAATCAAATTGCAAACGAAGATTCAGAAGTTTATTCAAAAAGACTTTTAGAACTTAGAAAAGAATTAAAAGAAGAATCATACCAGGAAGAAATATTTATTCGGAGCAATGTTTTTAAACGCGAGATTCCTAAAATATATAATTACACATGTTGTATTTCAGAATTAAGAATTGACAGTGTAGTTAATATTTCAATGATTGATGCTTGTCATATTGTTCCATTTTCTGAAAGTAATAACGACACAATATCAAATGGATTAGCACTTTGTCCCAATCTCCACAGAGCTTTTGACAGAGGTTTATTATCAATAGATGAAAATTTTAATGTACTTATTTCAACAAAATTTAGCGAAAACAAAACTGATTATTCACTAACTCAGTTTCGAGGAAAACAAATTCAATTGCCTGCCGAAGAAAAGTTTTATCCTTCTGTAGAAAATATCCGTTGGCATAACTTTAATATTTTTAAAGGATGAATCTGCGCAGCCAACATATAAATACTCATTTGAGCAGCTTTTCCATCACTCAAAACCTGAAAGATTCAAAAGGGAAATCTTACAAGGATGATACTTTTTTTGGGAAATACAAAGATTACTACATTGCATTAATTTGCCAGCATTATAGTTTTCACAAATCAAATACAGATATTGGAAAGTTCGTAAAAATGCATGTTGACCACGGCTTGGAACACATTAATAAACTGTTTGAGGACAATGCAAATTATTCAGGATTCGACTTTCTAATTGACAGTATTGATAGTGGTATTTCCGAGCTTGAAAACGCCATTGTCGGATTAGAACATGTTGATAATTACAGTCAAAATATCGAAAAAACATTGTCTTGTAATCCTTGGAAATTACTGGTTGGCAAGGACGATGAAGGAAAAGATATTTACTTCACGCCAAATGACACAATCTTGTATAGCAATGCTCACATAGCAGTTGCTGGACAATCCGGTTCTGGTAAAACCTATTTTGCCCAAAGACTTTTAGAACGAATCGTTGAAGCAAGTAATTTCCGAACAAACTTCATTTTCCTCGATTTTAAAGGAATTAGCGAATCGGAAAAAGAAAGCAATGAATTCAAAAATTTCTTTAGAAATACACAAGCAAATTTGATTGATACGCCGCATAAGCCATTCCCTGTTAATCCACTGTCGTTTATAGATAATATCAATGCTAACAATAAGATATTGGGCATAAATAAATTTGTCGATATTATTACGGATTATGCGGGGTTGGGAAAGGTTCAGGTTCAACATTTAAAAGAAGCAACAAAACAAGCTTTTGACAATCATCATAGTGGAAAATACCCAACTTTAAAAGAAATTCTCAATAACGTTTATGAGATTGCTGGAGACAAGCCCAGCACTCTAACCGAAATATTAATTGGTTTAAGCGAAATTAATTTGTTCGACACGAACTCTGATGGTTCATTTTTAAATCAAAACTATTATTTAAGTTTATCCGGCGATTTGAGTCGAAATGTTCGGTTTACAGCCGCATTCCTAATTATAAATTACATTTACAACACTTTCATGAATATGGAAAATTCTGTTGTTGAAAATGATATGAAAGGAATGAGGTATGTTTTAATAATAGATGAAGCTCATAACGTTTTCAAAGACAAAAAATCAAAAGAAATACTTGAAAAGATTTTGCGCGAAATCCGTTCAAAAGGAGTATCTGTAGTATTATTATCTCAAGGTATTGAAGAGTTTAATCAACCTTCATTCGATTTTTCAAGCATGTGTGAAACTGCTTTCTTGATGAATATTAAAAGCAAGAATGAATTGAAAGTAATAAACAAATTCCTTGGTTTTAGCGATAAGGAAAGTACTAAAGTAGCTCGCTCAATGGAGAAAATTCAAAACAGGCAGGCGATTTCAAATATTAAGGAATACGAAAGAGCCAAAATTTTTAATGTTTGTTAATTAATGGCAGAAAGTCAAAACATAGAGTGGAAAGAAAGCTGGCGCGATGAATACCTTAAATGGATTTGCGGTTTTGCAAATGCACAAGGAGGCAAAATCTACATCGGCAAAAACGACAAAGGTGAAGTTGTTGGCATTGACAATGCTAAAAGATTGATGGATAACCTACCCAATAAAATTGTTACCAACTTAGGTGTTGTTTGCGACATAAATTTATTGGGCGAAAATGAAAAGCAGTTTATTGAAATAATTGTAGAACCTTATCCAAACCCAGTAAACTACAAAGGACAATATCATTATCGGAGTGGTAGCACAAAACAAGAATTAAAAGGAGCATCTCTCGATAAATTTATGTTGGAGCGCAAAGGAAAAAAGTGGGATGGTGTTCCTGTTCCAAATATTTCAATTGCCGATTTAAAGAATGAAACTTTTGATTTTTTCAGAAAAAAAGCGGTTAAAGCGCAGCGAATTGAAGATGATGTTTTAACAGATACGGACGAAGATTTGGCGGACAATTTGCAGTTGATTGAAAATGATTACCTGAAACGAGCTGCAATTCTATTGTTTCATCCCAAACCAACAAAATACATTACTGGTGCATTTATTAAAATTGGATATTTCGAGACCGATGATGAATTGAAATTTCAGGATGAAATTACGGGAAATATTTTTGAACAGGTTGAGAAAACTATGGATTTACTTTTCTCCAAATACATCAAATCATCAATTAGCTATGAAGGCTTAAACAGGATTGAAAAGTTTGAATATCCAAAAAATGCTGTTCGTGAAGCACTATTAAATGCTGTTTGCCATAAAGATTATTCTGGTGGTGTACCAATCCAAATCAGCGTTTATAACGACAAGTTGATTTTCTGGAATGAGGGACAGTTACCTGAAAACTGGACAATTGAGAAATTGTTGACTAAACATCCATCAAAACCCTACAATCCGGACATTGCAAATGCTCTTTTTAGAAGTGGGTATATCGAATCCTGGGGAAGAGGAACGATTAAAATTATTAACGAATGTATTCAGTTTGGCATTCCCCAGCCCAAATATTATTACGACATGTCGGGTTTTTGGGTGGAGTTTAGGAAAGATAATTTCAACGTTGAGTATTTTGAATCTCTTGGATTAAACCCGAGGCAAATTGAAGCTTTGAAATACGTCAAAGAAAAAGGTAAGATTACGAATAGTGAATATCAGAGTATAAATGATTGCTCAAGAAACACTGCAAGTAATGACCTTACTGAGTTAGTGAATAAAGAATTATTGGAAAGTAGTGGACAAAAGGGAGCTGGAGCTTATTACGTTATTAAAAATAGTTGATTGCACAATAATTGCACATATTGCACATTAATAAATTAAGCCAGCCCACACAGCCAAGCACATTTGCAATTCGCACAAGCAGACGCACAAACCAAAAATTGCAAAAGAGCTTGCCTGTCTTCCATCGCTTTTTTGCCGACCCGAAAAACAAAATCGGGATAGTGCTAAAATTGAAAATTATGAAGTCCTATGAATGGAAAGACTAAACCCAGCAGGTAACATTTTGTATATGTCATAGCGGGTTTTGCGGGTATTTTAAGGTTTGTCACTCGCCCGTACTTCAATGCTATCTTGACAGAAAAGAATCACGTAATCCGCTACGCCACATACAATTTACCGTTACCACATAAAAAAGACGAAAAAAATGAATGTTGAAATTAGACCATTGACCAAAGATTTAAAAGACGATTACTTGTCTCTTTTTGATAATATGATTCATAAAGAAAACCCTGAATGGTCAAAATGTTATTGTAATGACTATCATTTCCTCGGAGATGTCGAAACTTGTACACGTGATATGAGTCGCTCATTGATAATTAATCGCATAGATGAGAACGAGCTACAAGGTTATTTGGTTTTTGAGAATGGTAAACCGATTGGATGGTGTAATGCAAACAATAGATTAAATTATCAACGATTATTAAGAGATTTTGATTTGATCGATAATCCAAATGATAAAGTTTGCTCAGTTGTTTGTTTTTTAATCCACCCTGATTACAGAAGAAAGGGGATTTCTCAAAAGCTTCTTGAAAAAGTCATTGAGGATTATTCGAATACAGACTATGATTATCTTGAAGCATATCCGAGAAAAGGAAAATCGGGTGAAAATAATTTCAAAGGTCCTATGGAATTATATAAAAGAAACGAATTTCTAATGCACAAGGAGTATGATAATTATTATGTGATGAGAAAAAAACTAAAATAAATACGGTGTACAACAAATTGTATATGGCAGGCGGGGCTTTTATCGGTTTGACAAGTCAGACCTTTCGCCCACTTTCCTGCGGGTCTGACTGGATTTCTGCACGAAAGCCCGCCCGACCACATACAAGTGACCGTTGCCAACAATTAGACAGATAGGTTATAATTAAATCTAAACGAAACTAAAACCATAAAAATATGCCAACAACAAATGTAACGAAGTTTGAAATTTCAAAAAGACCTGGACCTCTAGGTTTAATGGTAGAGACAACATCTTTTAATATTTACTCACATGGTGATAAATGGAAAGCAGAGGAAAATGTAACTTATATGGATAACTCTGTAGATGTAACCATTGTAATTAGAGGACAATTAGGACAAGAATATGAATTGTCTATGACTCTTAATTCCGTTAAAAAAGAAATTAAAGGTAAGCTAAAAAAGAGCGGAATAAATAGAATAACACGTTCATTCAAAATTTCATCATTTAACTTATAAGCCATGAAAAGGATATTACCAATTATAGCCATATTTTGTGTGAATTTATCTTATGCTCAGGTTAACATGAAGAGTGCGAAAACAGAGAATGGAATTGTTTTTTCACAAGAAAATGGAATGAACATCGGATATGATTTTTCCAAGTCGGAAGCTCGTTTTACTTATGGTAAAACGCATAGTAAAATGATTAGTTATCTTGTAATGAAGGATGGCAGTAAAATTGAAATTACGAAAGACTTTGATGAATCAAAAATAGATAAAACTAAGATTACGGATACATTGTATGTAAATCCTTTTAAGGGGAGAAATTTTAAATTTATAGTTCCTGTAACTGATGGTGCCAATGCGATTTATAGCGGAGGCAAATATAATCCGGGATTAGGACTATCTTATGAGATGATTAATAACCGTGATGAGTTTCAGACAGAAAGTAGATATAGCTTTCTTAGACTTGGTTATGGGTTGCAACAAAATAAATTCGGAAGCATAAGTACAACTGACTCAATTACAATTGAGAAAAAAGTATCTCATATCTTTAATATTACTCCTGGTTTTAACTGGGTTCTTTCAACTAATAATAATTCTGATAACTTAATAATTGCTTTGTCAATGGCAATTCAGTATAGTATTAACCCTATATCGGATATGAAAACAAAGGATTTCGTTATCATTGATTCAACAGTAAGCAATGGTATGATTCAAAAAACTGAGAAAGCATATCCAAAATTTCAGGATGATTATTTTTCTATACTTCCTAAATTAGATTTCGCATGGACACCATTTTTACAGAAAGATAGTAATGGGAATGAAATTGGACCAAGAATTGGACTTCTTGGATCGTTATCAACAAAATATAATTTCAATGAAGATGTGATGTCTTGGAACTTCTCAATAGGACCATCCATTCATCCTAAATGGTCTTCATCAAATATTATTTCTTCTCTCCAGTTCGCCTTCATTGATTTTAATGACTCAACAGGAAAAAAAGACATTGATGATATTTTTTCGATAAATTTCTATGTAGGTATTCCAATTCTTTTGAAATAACTGTTTGCAACAATTCGAATAGATATGAAAAAAAAAGAATGGAAGAGCATTGCTGTAGATCGGAAGTGGGGAGAAATCTCAAATGAACTCACAGCCGATTATTTGAACCGTGTTTTAGCTTATGCAGATGAAATGCATAAGTTTTACTTTGATCATGTTATATGGAAAAGAATTTGGTCAATCACTTTGAGGATAGGGTCTGTAGCACTCTTTGCATTAGCATTGATTTTAGCCCTTACAATTAATTTCACACCAGACAAAGAGGAGTATAGGATCTTGACAATGAATGTTGGGTCATTAGTACTTGCAAGTCTACTATTGCTAATTGATCGTCAATTTGGACTATCCGAAGGGTGGATGAGGTATATTCAAGCGCAATTTGAAATTGAAAAAGTCATATCTGAATATCAAGCGCAATTTATTTCAATTAATCAATTAGATGGAACAAATGAAGATTTAATGAAACTGCAAATTGATACTATTCTCAATTTAGATAAATCTTTAAGAACTATAATAATTGATGAAACGAGTAATTGGAGTACTAATCTTCGCAATCAGATCACTGCATTAACAAACAAAGTTGATTCAGAATTGACAAGTGCAAGACAAAATCTTGCTCAGGAACGCATCAAGTTGGAAACTAAAAAGAAAGAAGAAGAAAAGGCAAAAAAAGAGGAGGAGGCTGAAAATAAAGTTTCTTCCGAAAAAGGAATTCTTCAAATAACTTTCAACTATAAAAACATAAAGGCAGGAAAATTTACTATTAACAACAACTCCTTTGAACTTAAACAAATGCAGGAAAGTAAGGTGATCACCAATTTAGATCAAGGGATTTATGCTATAAAAGGAACAATTATTCTTGAAAATAATGAAATTCCGATTGAACGAGTTGTAAAAATTAGCGGTGGAATAAATGAATTAACTGTTGGCAACATTTTGTATAAGTAATGGCAGGTAAGGTGCTAAATATCATGGTTTGTAGCCCGCTCAAACTACGTAGCGGTTTGACAGGAAAGTGTCACGCAATCTGCCACTACTCATACAATTTACCGTTATAGCCAATAAAAAAACAAGCAAAAGATGAGACTATCACTATTAATTAGCTTTCTATTTGTCGGACTTTTACTAAACGGACAAAGTCTTGATAAACTTAAAAATGGAGTTTCAATAAAAGGGAAACAATATTCTGACAAAGAATACAATATAGAATTTCACACTTTCGCTTTAGGTTCAGTGACAATTACCATCGCTCAAGTTTTTAGGAAAGAATTTAATGGTGATGATTTTAACTGCAAATCAATAATCCAAACGACAAGAAAAAATAAAATAATTGATGAATTGTATTTTGAAAATATTGAACCTGTTGGGAGTTCATATGGAATCTGCTTTAACAAAAGACAACCAAATGACAATTTTTTAATAGGTTCAAAATATGGTGACTATTCAGGACAATTAATAATAATTGACAATAAAGGAAAAATAATAAAGGAATCAGGAGGCGATTATTTCATCTCGGACAACAACAGGTTTATAATCTCAGACTGGTATTCTGATTTGTCAGGAATAACAATTTTCGATTTCGAAACAAGTAAAATTATTTATTCAAAAGAGCTACCAGTTTATCTTTCAAAATGGTATGAGAATGCAGGGAAATACTACGCTGCAGAATGGGTTGAGAACAAAGAATCTGATAATATCTATGAATTTAATCTGGATAATTTTTCTTTGGTAAAGACAGGATTGAATTTAGATAAATTGCATCAACTTAAGAAAGTAAACAACATAGGATGTAAACCAAATTGATAAAATTACTGGCTATAACAAAGTACATATTTCAGAGCGGGGCTGGTGCGGCACTGCAACTGCTGCTCTCGCATCATCGTTCCGTCCTGGCGGACTGGAACGCTCTTCGAAATCCGCCCCGACAACTTACAAGTGACCGTTATGGCAAATTCAGCTAAAGCTGACTTTTGTCTGGGAAACTTACGTTCCCTATCATCCAAAAGAAATGTGCTTCAATGCTGAGGGAATAAGCAACCAAAAAAGCAATGAAGCATCTATCAAAAAAATAAAAACTATGAACGAAAAATTGATTTGCTTAATCCTAATTGGAGTTTTGATATTTGGTTGTCAGAAAGATGAATTTGATAGAAACTCACTTTTAAGCTCTGAAGGACTAAATTTGTGGTGGAATCATAAAATCTTTGGAGAAGAAGGAAGAGGATTTGTATTTGAGTTTTATGAAGCCCAACGTTTTGAGAATTTCTATGAATTAATCTTTGAATACAAAATTGATAATAAACAGAGAAGTATCGATATTTATTTAATTGACAAAATTGACGAAGGAAAATGTCCTGTATTTCCAAGTCCAAATAAAACAGATAATCTATGCATTTCAGACGGAGATTTTTTTATACCTGAGAATTCTCTTAAATCGGGAGATTATACTTTTACGGTTAGAACTTTTGATTTTTCGATTCAATCAAATTTCTTGATTAGTGAAAATAAAGTTTCATTGGAGATTCCAGAAAACCAATATTTTTCATGTTCAATTAAAGACGTATTTCCTACACCAACAGATTTATTATACGGTAGTGTAATTTTTAATGGAGAAGAAAAAACGGAGTTTGCTAATGAGTTTTTCGAAAAATTAAAAGCAATTGGACTAAAGGATACTATCGTCTCAAATCCCCCATTCAATTTAAATGTGGATGAAACAGGGAAAACAATTGACAGGCACTGGGAGCCAGACAAGCATAGTTTATCTTTTCTCTATTCCATGGACATCAGCTTTCGTACAATTTTTGAATTATCAAAAGAACATTTCAATAAATATGATTTGAATATTTATTTGTTTAGCAGTAATGGAGACCAAGCAAGCTTGAGTAAAAGGCATGGGATAAATGTAGTATACGCTAACTAAAAATGAAAAAACGCACTGTAACAAATTGCAATATGGCAGGCGGGGCATTTATCGGTTTGACAAGTCAAACCTTCCGGCTACTCCCCTGCGGGTCTGACTGGATTTCTATTGAAAATCCGCCCCGACAACATGTACAAACCCTTCAAGTGTAAAAACGACACTGCCAAATAATAAACAGAATGAGAAAATTATTATTTAAACCCAATAAAATGAATTTAAAAACATTGACCTTATTAGCAATTTGTATTACAATCTTAAATAGTTGCTCAACGGAAAAAACAATTAAACTTCCATTAACTCATCAGCAAGGATATGGTTATTTTAACTCTGCACTTGGTGGAATTTCTCCATACTCCGAAGACGAAAATAATCCATGGAAAAAAACATATTTGTCAGTAACAGGAGCTCCAGAGAATTGGACTGACATTAAATTTGGTGACATTGAGACAAATATTTACCAATCAGTTTATCAAAACTATTTAGTTGGAAACATAACACAAGAGAGATATGAAGAATTACAAAAATCTTGGGATTGGAAACCTGATACCCTTGAACTATCAAAAGAACCGTTGAAAACGAAGATAGCATTTGCTTTTGGTAAAGACTCAGCAAGAATAACAAACATGATAGTTGATGCAAATAACAATCTTGATTTTAGTGATGATAAAAGTTTCATTCCATTTAATTATTCCCCAAGGGAAAAAATCAATAAAGATTCAATTGCATCAAGTAATTCAATCAAAGTTTCATTTGAGAGATTGATTGACAACAAAAAACAGTTACTCACAGTCCCTCTCTTTATCGTGCATATGAGTCAATACAATATGTTTATGTGTAATTTTCCACAACATTCAGTAGCTGATTTTGAAGGAAAAAAAATTGCAGTTTGTTCTAATGGTTTTACCAATTTATCATTTAAAAACCCAAATATTGTTTTGTTGACAGATAGCCTAAACAAAGGTGATAAAATCAGTCATGAACAGTTAATAGCAAAAAATGAATTCATTGAAATCAATGGAAAGCTATATAAGAATGTCGGTGTAAATTTAAATAGCAATACTTTGGAATTAGAAGAAATGACAATACCAAAGAGTAAATTGTATTCAACACAGATTGGATTTAAATCATTTTCTTTTAACGGTAGCGATTTTATTACAGAATCTCAAATATCATCTGAACAATTGAAAGGTAAATATATCTTGCTCGATTTTTGGGCGGTTTGGTGTGGACCATGTCGACAAGAAATCCCAAACTTGAAAGAACTCTATGAAAAAACTGATAGAGACAAATTTGAAATTGTGGGAATAGTTGGAGATAGCCCATCAAAAGCTCTTAAAGAGATGATAGAAAAAGACTCTATTAACTGGACTCAAATACTTTCGACCGATTCCAATAAAATCAAGGAAACATTTGGGGTTCATGGATACCCAACTACTTTTCTTGTAAATCCTGATGGAATAATCGTAGCAAAAAATCTACGTGGAAAAGAATTGGAAAATAAAGTGCTTGGATTGCTTAATGAATAAACACCAGAAGGTAACAAAGTACATATTTCCGAGCGGGTGCAGTGCATCGTCGTTCGCCGGATTCTCGCATCGCAGTTCATGTCCTCGCGGACAGTAACTCGCTCCCAAATCCGACACAGTAACATGCACTAAACCGTTCAGCAATTAGGTAAGAAAGATTTTTGGGAACTATGATATAATATAGGAAAGATACTATTAATAAACTAAAAAGTTAAACTATGGCAAATCTCAAAGAAATCACATTCGCAAATTGTAACCTTTACAACTTACAGCTTCCAAATAAACCGATGTATCGAGGGAGCAAATGGACTCAAGAACAATACGATAAAAAAATTGAATGGACGAGCACCATTATTCAATCAATAGGTGCTGATATTATTGGCTTTCAAGAACTGTGGCATGCAGATGCACTAGTGGAAGTGTTTGAAAAATCAAGGCTTTTGGATGATTATACCTTAATGGCAAGTCCTGCTAATGGATCAAAGATCATTTGTGCAGCAGCGGTGCGAAAGAGCTTATCTCCAAGTGCTCCAGAATGGATTACAGACTTTCCCGATAAATTTAAACTAGAAAGTAAGGGAGATGATCCTCAGACACCAGACATACAAGTGAACATTGATAGTTATTCTCGCCCTGTATTGCGTTTCGCAATTGAACCTCGAAATAATCATAAAATATATTTTTGCGTCTGTCATTTTAAGTCAAAAGCACCCACACAAATATGGAAGAATCAATGGTACAAAGACGATAAAGATTTTTATTCTCCTCACTCAGAAGGTATTGGTTCTGCCCTATCAACAATACGACGCACGGCTGAAGCAGCTGCACTACGTATGACACTTGTGGATGAATTGAAAGATACGGATAAACCAATGGTGGTATTAGGTGACTTAAACGATTCGCAGTTAAGTAATACCTTAAATGTAATAACTGGACAACCCACTTATCTTTCCGTGTTATCCAAAGGAGGTAGTGATTCTGACTTATATTCTGTTGCGACTCTGCAAGAATATAGAAGTTTACGTGATGTTTATTACACACACATACACAAGAATATCAAAGAATCATTGGATCACATTTTAGTGTCCCAAGAGTTTTATGATAATAGCAAAAAACGCATTTGGGCTTTTTCAGGTATGGAATTGATAAACGATCATTTAAATACGGAAGAGCACAAAGAGGTTGGTTCTTCTGATCACGGAATTGTAAAGGCAACATTTAGGTATAAGCCTGAAAACTGAAAAACGAATTAACGATGAAAAAATAATGGTTTACAATTATATAAATTGTAAAAGAAAACCTATTGCTTAAATTTTGTATAAATAATGGCAGGCGTAGTGGTAAATATTAAAGTTTGAAAATTAGATAATATGAAAATTAAAAAAATGGTGATTGGATTGTTATTGTTTTTTTCACTACAATCATTCTCACAAGAAAATCCCTTCCTTAAATCTTTCTCATGGAATCATCCTTCAGAGAAAATTGAATTTGTTTACAAGACAGTTGAAGGACATGAGATAAAGGCAAATATCTTTTTACCAAAGTCAAAAGGACTACATCCTGTTCTGATTTATTTTCATGGGGGCGGATTTATTTTTGGAAACAGGGACAGTGGATTAAATGAAAGGCTAAAAAATAAACTGCTTGATTCGGGTTATGCGGCAATTTCTGCTGATTACCGCTTAGTTCCTGAGACAAAACTTGACCAGATAATGACCGATGCGTTAGATATTGTAAATTGGGTAAGGGAAAACGGATTAGAAAAGTTCAATATTAATACCAATCAGATTGCCGTTGCAGGTGGTTCAGCAGGAGGATATTTGGCACTTACAACTGGATTTAACAAGAAATCAGCCCCTAATGCAATAATTGATATATCTGCACCTACAGGGTTTTCTTCAAAAGTCATTGAAGTTGGAGATTTGTCAATATTGAAACAGCCAGGACCATATGAAATTGTCAAAGACTCAATAGTTTCATACGGCGACTATGATACAAGAATGAAATTGTGGAGATTCCTTACTAGAAACAATTTAGGAATATATCAGACTTTTGGTTTTGACCCAGGCAAAGAGCCTGAAAAACTAAAAAAATATACGTTAGTTGACAATATAAAACCTGATTATCCCCCAACATTGATTGTTCATTCAAAAAATGACCCTGCTGTTAGTTTAAAACAAGTAGAGGATTTTTATAACTTATTGAAAGGAATGAATATCAAGACGGAGCTGTACATTGTTGAAAATGGTCACAGCAATGAGTTACTAAGGCAAAATAATAAGGCAATTGATAAAATCATTGAATTCTTAAACAACGAAATACGATGATAGAAGAAAAAAAAAGTATAATTTCTTATTGCGGTTTTTACTGTGCAGCATGCCCAAAATATAAGAAAGAAGAATGTGAAGGCTGCAAAGGAGATAACCCAAAATGTGCAGTTGGTTATCCTAAATGTCAAGTGAGACCTTGTTGTATAGAAAAAGGGATAAACTCTTGTGCAGAATGTAATGAATTTCAATCAGTCAGGGAGTGTAAAAAGTATAATCCATTCATGATAAGATTTGGTCAGTTTGTAACAGGAACAAACCGCAGAAAAGGAATTGAAATGATAAAGGAAAAAGGCGAAGAATATTTTTTGAATTTTATGATGGAGAAAAATTGGGTAACATATAAGAATAAAGGGAAATAGAAAAGTAAAACGGCACAACAAACCAACGTGTATGATACAATATGTCACAAATACAGCTTAAACTTGGCATTAATTAACTTTTCTCGAATATCATCTCCAAAGCCTTCTCCCGCTGCGCCTCTAATCCAGTAATTTCTTTAGGGATTTTATACAACTGCCAGGTCATTGAATGTTTGATCGATTCACCGATATTTAATTTAATTTCAGGGCTGAGGCATTCGAGCTCTGTCATGCTAGCAGAGCTATAGATTGTCGCACTGGTTCCACCATCGGGGTAATTCTGGCCTTGCTCCATAATAAATTCTTCAACCAATAAGGTATTACCAACAATTCCGGCAACCCAGCCCGGGGAATCGGCACCAATTTTTTGCGACTGCACAGAATCAGGCGGGAGCAGCACACCAACCTTATCTTCCCTGAAATAATTGTGCTGCGCATAGTTTATGGCATCTGGCCATTCGGGAATAAAAATCCTATTTTCAAACAAGCTGTTGTCATTTAACTGAATCAAGCCCTGGCTGGTAGCTTTTAGCTGTGTCAGGTTCCATATGGTTAGCGGCACAGGCTCAAGAGCTGTATTTTCAGCAAGCTGCACCTTCTCCATCTTTTGGTTGATCGTTATTTTTGCTTCCTGTTCATCCAGAATAATTTCACGGGTCACTTTTACCCCTAGTTTTTCACTTACAGGACTTTCAATTTTCACCCCGTTTTTAATCAATTCGTACGACCACTCTCCCCCATCAATCCAGCGATCAGCGACAAAACGGTTTCCGTAAATCCCCTCAAACAAATCCTGCGAGCAAGGCCAAATCCGGTCGCCACCAAATCCTTTGGGAACAATTTCTTCTCCTTCAGCATAAAAATCAGCCAGCTTTTTCCCAATAAGCTTTTCATCTTCAAACAAAATATTTTCATCACCAATAAAAGACAGGTTCATAATGCGTCCTATTTGCGGAACTACGACCACCTTCACCTTAGCATTTTTTAACGCTACAGACTGTTCCCATCCTTTATAATTAATTACTTTTACCAGTGGTTCTTGTTTATGCGAACAGGAAACGATGAATACAATAAGCAAATAAAACAATGTTCTCTTCATGATATCTGAATATTGAAGTTTGAAAATAGCAGGTATAAATATACAAGTTGCCACCAAATATTTTTAAGAATATTTTGATAACTTGTGGCTTAGTTTTTGTTCAAGCTCACTGTATTTTAAAAAGATGATCACAAACCGACAACCATTAAAACAACAGATACTGAAAACATGAAACAAATCATCCACCTTAAAAACATCGTAAAAAATTATAAAGTCGGAACTCAAATCGTTCGTGCATTACGTTCGGTAACACTTGAAATTAAAGAGGGCGAATATGTGGCCATTATGGGTGCCTCCGGTTCGGGTAAATCAACCTTAATGAACATTATTGGTTGTTTGGACACACCCACAAGTGGAGAGTATATTTTGAATGATAAAAAAGTGAGCGACCTTTCCGATGATGAATTGGCTGAAATCAGGAACTCTGAAATTGGCTTTGTTTTTCAGACCTTTAATTTGCTGCCCAGGAATACTGCCCTTGACAATGTGATGTTGCCACTAATTTATGCAGGAATAAAAAAACAAAAACGCATTGAACAGGCCAATAAAATACTCACAGATGTTGGCCTTGCCGACCGGGTTGAACACAAACCCAATGAATTGTCTGGTGGTCAACGCCAGCGTGTTGCTGTTGCCAGGGCACTGGTGAACAATCCATCAATCCTCCTGGCTGATGAGCCAACTGGAAACCTGGACTCAAAAATTTCAGAAGAGATTATGCAGTTGTTTGCAGACATTCATCAACAAGGTAACACCTTAATTGTTGTAACCCATGAAGAAGATATAGCCCGTCATGCACACCGCATTATCCGGTTGAAAGACGGCGAAGTTGAATCGGATGAAATCAATCCAAATCCATTAGTTTAATGACAAAAATAACACGCGTTTACACGAAGACAGGAGATGACGGAACCACTGGCTTGCTAGGTGGTAGCAGGGTGAAAAAATACGACGACCGGCTGGAAGCCTATGGAACTGTCGACGAGCTTAACAGCCACATTGGGCTGGTGATAACGAACAAACTTGACGAACATTCGGAGAAAACATTGTTAACCATTCAGAAAAAACTGTTTGCTATTGGATCCATTTTAGCAGCCGACGAATCTGCCCAGGAGTATATAAAAAGATATCCCTGCAAAGATGAAGATATTCAGTTGCTGGAAAACGAAATGGACAAGATGTTTGAAACATTGCCAAAACTGGATTACTTTATTTTGCCAGGTGGAAGTCAGGCTTCTGCACAAATACAGATTGCACGAACCGTTTGCAGAAGAGCTGAAAGGCGCATTATTGAGTTAAGTGAAAACATTGTTGTTGATGAAAAGTTAATAAAATATATTAATCGACTTTCTGACTATTTATTTGTGTTAGGCCGCAAAATTGCAGCCGATCAGGATGCCCCTGAAAACCCTTGGATTCCGGAGGAAAATAAGCCTTAGTTTTTTTTGTTTGATTTGAAGTATTTTTTTATATATTCGCAAAATCAAAAATTAGGTATAACATAAATTCCTTCGAATATGTACTGGACATTAGAACTAGCTTCAAAACTTGAGGATGCACCCTGGCCGGCAAGTAAGGATGAGCTTATTGATTACGCAATTCGCTCTGGGGCGCCACTCGAGGTTATTGAAAACCTACAGGAAATTGAAGATGTGGGGGAAATTTACGAGAGTATTGAAGACATCTGGCCAGATTACCCCAGCAAAGATGATTTTTTCTTCAACGAGGATGAATATTAAATTGTAGGCAAAACAAATATGGTAGCAGGATTTTTTCCTGCTATTTTTTTGTCCAATAGTTTCTACTTCCCCAAAATAAATATTGTCGGCCGTTTCTGAATATCAGGTAAAGTCTTCTTCCAGGTTGCAATGGTTTTTGTTTGAATAAATTCAGTATCCAAGGTAATATCACAGGCAATACACAACAAAGTTTGGCTGTTGCAAGTCGACAAAAAATCTTCCAGCAAAGCTATGTTTCGGTATGGGGCCTCAATAAAAACCTGGCTTTGGTTTTCGGAATACACCCTACTTTCAAGCCTACGGATTTCTTTCTGTTTTTCGCCTTTTTTTATTGGCAAATAACCATTAAATGCAAAGTTTTGGCCGTTCATGCCAGAAGCCATCATGGCCAGTAAGATGGATGATGGGCCAACCAATGGAACCACCTCAATGTTTTGTTGATGGGCAATGCGCACAACATCAGCCCCCGGATCAGCCACACCCGGACAACCTGCCTCCGACATCAGTCCAACATGTTCACCTGCTTTAATCGGGTTTAAGTAGCCTGAAATCTGATTTTTGTCGGTGTGCTTGTTCAGCTCGTAAAATTGCAACGAATCAATATCGATATTCCTATCAACTTTTTTTAGGAAACGTCTTGCTGTACGAACATTTTCGACAATAAAATGCTTGATGCCAGTTATTGTTCCCTGATGATCGGATGGAATAACTGAGCTAATTGCGCTATCGCCCAAAGTAACCGGAATAAGAAAAAGCTTGCCCATTATTGAATTTTTCTTCAAAAATAAAAAAATTACTTTCCTTGGCATGATTTCATTTTTTTGTAGTTTTATCTTATTCATGAACACAAGCATAAATATTGAATTTTTGGGTACAGGTACATCACAAGGTGTACCCGTAGTTGCATGCGACTGTGAGGTGTGTGTTTCCGAGAACCCAAAGGACAAACGCTTGCGTTCATCATTGTTGATTGAAGTAAATGGATTGAAGCTGGTTATTGATGCCGGCCCTGATTTCAGGCAACAAATGCTTCGTACAAAATTAAGGCAGCTCAATGCTATTTTGCTTACCCATGAACATGTTGACCACCTGTTTGGGCTCGATGACATCCGCTCGTTTAACTGGGTACAAAAACACCCAACCGATATTTATGCAGAAGCCAGGGTACAGGAAGCCATAAAGCGGGTTTTTAATTATGTATTTGCTCGTTATAAATACCCGGGTATTCCACAAATGAACTTGCACCAGGTTGAAAACAAACCGTTTTGCATACATGATTTAGAAGTTATACCAATTCGTGGGTTGCATTATAAACTGCCTGTTTTTGGATACCGGATTGGCAACATGGCATACATTACCGATGTAAATTTCATTGACGAGCCAGAAAAAGAAAAACTACAGGGACTGGATGTTCTGATTGTCAATGCCCTACGCAAAGAGAAGCACATTTCGCATTACAACCTGGAAGAAGCATTACAATTAATTGAAGAAGTAAAACCAAAAACAGCATACCTCACGCATATTTCCCACTTAATGGGTTTTCATGATGAAGTTTCAAAAGAACTTCCTGAAAATGTATTTATGGCATACGATGGATTAAAATTTTCAATAAAAAGTAATTGACCACACATTATTTATTCTGTTTTTATTATCTTTCGCCTACAAGCACAAGAGTCACCCAAAATATAGAAACCTTTTACATACTCGATGAATACCCCAATCAGAAAAGCATTCAGAAACTTTAAAAAAATATCACTATTCCTTATTCTGATTTTTGGCTTTTACTGCATCCAAGCTAATGAATCAGCAAATAAAATTTTAAACTTCACTGCAAACGTTAGAGTAGAAAAAGATAAACTGATTGAAGAAAACACTTACGAAATATTAGTATCCTGCAAGCAGGAAAACTGGATCTCTGAAATTGAAATCCCATTCCAAAACAATCAGAAAATTGAAATCATCGAGGCATCGATTAGGAGCCTTGACAATAAAGTCTTGAGAAAACTAAAGAAAAAAGAAATTGTTACACGTAACTATCGTTCACAAGATACATTTCATGATGACTATTACGTCAAAGAGTTTCAGCTTAATTGGCATCAATATCCGTATATTATCAAGTACCAGTACAAAAAAACTTTCGATGAGTTTCTATCAATTGCAAACTGGTTTCCACTCGTTTATAAAAATGTTCCTACGCTAAATGCAAGTCTAACAATCGACCTACCTATCGATAAAGCATTTAAAACAAGTATTTCAGGCGAATATAAAGAAAGAGTAAATAAGGTTGATGAGCGAATGATGTATAATTGGGAGATCGAAAATATCCCTGCTATAAATAACGAATATTTTTCCCCACCATCAAAAGAACTTACACCATATATCAAGGTGATCCCAATGCATTTCACCTATGGCCATGATGGATGTTTTGACAGCTGGCAAAGTTACGGTGAATGGCTTAGCCTAATCAATCATGGCTTGGACATATTAACGGATAATGAAAAAGCAAAAGTTGACAGATTAATTCATGGTCTGGAAAATGAAATAGAAATCATTAACACCCTTTTCAAATATTTGCAAGAAAATACCCGATACGTTAACATCTCTTTGGATATTGGAGGGTTAAAACCTTACCCTGCAAGCTATGTATGCGAAAAAAAATATGGTGACTGCAAAGCCCTTACCATTTACATGAAAGCATTGCTCAAATATGCTGGTATTAATTCGTATTACACAATAGTTAATGCAGGTATAAACCCTGAAAAAATAAAAACAGATTTTCCAAGTCATCAATTTAACCACGTCATTTTATGTGTTCCCTTAAATAATGATACCTTATGGCTGGAGAATACGTCAAAACTAAAACCGTATAACTATTTAGGTACATTCAGCCAGGGAAGGAAAGGGTTGCTGGTAAATGAAAGTGAAAGCAAATTGGTCAATATCCCTAAATTTTCCCTGCAAGATGTACTCAATAAAAATATTTATGAGCTTAAATTGAACGAAGATGGTAACTGCAATGTTAAGACATCTCATGAATTTAAGGGTTGGAGATTTGAGAAACATTTACGGAATCACTCACTATCAAAAAAAGAAGACCAAAAAGACTTGATAAGAAAAAATCTTAGCTTGAAAAACTTCGAAATACAATCATGGAATTATTATAAAGCCAACAGCGACACCCCCACAATTTCCCTTTCGTGCGAAGTTTTAGCAAAAGACCAAATAAAACGAATTGGCAATGCAATTCTGATCAAACAATCATCAAATCTAATCAAACTTACACCACCTGAGAAAAGGGAATATCCGATAAAAGTTTCAATTCCAATAAATAATCAAGATTCATATTTATATCATTTTCCTTTTGACAAATACACGGCGAGGCTTCCTGAAAATAAAACCATTAAAACCAAATATGGAGAATTTAGTGAGTACTATAAGCTACATAAAGATACACTTAGGGTGTCAAAGCAATTTAAACTTTTTGCAGGTCAATACCCAAAGAGTGAATATGAGGATTTCTATTCATTTTTTGAACAGATAAAAGAAGTTAACAATAAAAACACGATAATATTAAAACCCCACTAAATGAAAACGATTTTTGTTTACACTCTTCTATTTTTCTTCACCTCCAACGTTGCTTTTTGTCAGAAATATTCAACACGATTTATGGTTGTTGGAAAGAGTGAGTTTGATTTAAAAGAAGTAGATAATGACCCTGAAGCTGAAGCCGTAATCCTATTTGATAAAGGTGAGTCTTATTTTGCAAATGACGATAACGGATTTATTATCAGGTTTACTCGTTCAAAACGTATTAAAATACTAGATAAGGAAGGCATAGACTATGCAGAAATATCCATTCCTTTTTATGTTGACGGATTTGGCAGAACAGAAGTCATAAGAGAAATTGAGGCCTTTACATATAATTATGAAAATGGTCAAATTATAAAAAAAGCACTTGACAAGAAGTCTGTTTATGAAGAAAAAATCAATAAGAGATGGATGTCCAAAAAATTTGTATTCCCCGATGTAAAAGAAGGATCTATAATTGAATACAAGTACGTCCTGGAATCCCCATTCCATTTCAACCTTCCAGACTGGAAATTTCAAGATCGGATACCTACTTTTTATAGCGAATATACATTAAGCCAGATACCATTTTATGAATACCAATACATTGCTCAGGGCATATCTAAATTTACTTTTTTCGATTCGCAGGTAAAAAAAGGAATCTCACGCAAATTCGGTGGCACTGAGTTCTATGATGTTGAATATATATTCCGAATGGAAGATATACCTGCATTTAAAGACGAAGCATTTATCTCAACAATTGAAGATTATATCATGAAAATTGATTTTCAGTTATCCTGTATCCACTACCTTAATGGATCGACACAGGATATTGTAACAACATGGGAAAAAATGTCAGAGTCATTATTGAAACACGATAAATTTGGAAAATATATTAATCGTGCCAGCAAGCTAAGTAAATCTATTTTTGAATCGGAGTTATCAATAAACTCCCTCAACGAAGAGGAAAAGGCCGAAGCAATCATTAACTATATGAAATCCAATTTTTCCTGGAATGGGTACATGTCAAAATACGCATCAAAGAACGCAAAAGAGTTTTATGAGCAAAAAAATGGGACTTCTGCCGATATAAACCTCTTTTTAATAGGCTTGATGGAGGCCGCAGGAATTGAGGCTACGCCAATAATCCTGAGTACGAGAGATCATGGTAAAGTACTGACCGATTATCCCTTTGATCACTTTTTTAATTATACGCTTCCTTTTATTAAAACAGAGAAGCAGAGTTATTTAACTGATGGTACAGAAAGTTTCCTTTCGCATAAAAATATTCCTCCAAGATGTATCAATGGCAAAGGATTACTTATTCAAAAAGATAATGTAAACTGGGTAAAATTAGGAGCTAATAGCAATTCAACTAAAAAATTATTTTTGAATTTTGAAATTGACACCACTGAATATATCATCAACACAAAAGGCTCTATTAAAACAAGCGGATATGAAGCACTTGAACAGAGAAAAGAATTTAATGGGGATACAACCAAGGTTAAAGACGAACTAGAAAAAAGAGGAATCCGGGATGCAGTAAAAATTGAATTTACAAATCAGAATGACACAGAAAAACACTATGATATAAAATTTGCTGGGAAATCTTCACTTGACCAGTTTGAAAACAAAATTATCATTCGACCTTTTCTACACTTTCCTCTTCAGGAAAACTTACTTAAACAAAAAACAAGAAGTTATCCGGTTGATCTGATATATCCATATATTGAAACAATCCAATCGTCAATTAAAATCCCTAATGGATTTAAGTTATTTGAAAAGCCTGAAAACTACAAAATGGATAACTCGCTGGCAAACATTGAAGTAACTTATAATGCTTTTAACAATATCATATCAGCGTCTTCACGCATTGTATTCAAGAAATCCACCTACCCTCCTGAAACATACACAAAAATAAAATCTTACTTTGATAAAATTGTCAAAAAGTTAAATGAAGACATAATACTTATCAAACAGTAACTTATAAACATCTAACCTTTTCTGTAAACATTTGTTGAATATAAACTGAGCTAAAACCAGGAACCTTTTGGCGATTTGGCGGATTAGTATGTAGAGAATTGGTTTAATTATACAGAAAAGTGGAATTACTTCGATATTTCTGTTTGAAATAGGTAAATATCAATTATTTTTGGTGCTGGATGACGGACTTAAAAGATAAAAATTGGTTCGAAGGTATTTTTGACCAACATTTTGATGCGGTTAGAAACTATCTTTTTTATCTGTCGGGGGACATGAAACTATCAGAAGACCTTGGGCAGGATGTTTTTTTATCATTGTGGGAAAACAAGGATAAACTGCGTGAGAACACATTAAGGGCATACCTCCTCACAATTGCCCGCAATCGTTATTTCAAACACCACCGCCGAAAGTCAGTCGATTTAAAATTCAATAACTCTTTAATTGGAAGTGACAACAGCGATTATAAATCTCCCGACTATCTGATTGAAGTTAAAGAATACGATAAGAAAGTTCAGACTGCCATTTCCAGCCTTCCAGAACGCACTCGAGTTATTTTTCTGATGAACCGTCTGGATGACAAGAGCTATAGACAAATAGCTGATGAACTCGATGTTTCGGTAAAAGCTATTGAAAAGCAAATGACCAAAGCGATTCGAATGCTTCAGGAATCGCTTGACAGGCGACTTTAAAATTTTCACAATATTTTCTTATGTTCTGGTAGGGTATTTCTATTGGTATGGATATATCATGTAGAAAATGGATATTGAAGAGAAGTTCAACAAGAATTATGAATAAATTGAAGAAACCGGCAGAATCCGTTGTCCAAGAATTTGATAGAAAGATTAGGGAAACGATGAGAGGTTATGAAGTTCCTGCCGGTTCTGACAAAAAAGAAATTCTTGAAAAGATCTTAACTAAAATTGAAGAAGGAAATACCAAAGGGCAAGAGCAGAGCAAAATATTTTTTTTAAGTCCTGTTTATCGAATCGCAATATCAACCGCAGCTTCTCTCTTGCTTCTTTTCCTTCTTCATTTTTTTATGTCTACTATAAAAATTTCCAGCAAAGATCTTATCTCCAGCTCATACACACTACCAGACAATAGCCGTATAGTACTTGATTTTGAAAGTAGTTTCTCATACCCGCGTTATTGGTGGAAGCATGAAGTTTCATTAAATGGGAATGCATATTTTGAAGTTGAAAAAGGTGAAAACTTTACAGTAAAAACAAAATACGGGAAAGTTAAAGTTTTAGGTACACGCTTTAACATTGAAGAAACCAACGATGGGTTACTGATTGAATGTTTTGAAGGTAAAATCAAGTTTAAAACAAAAAGTAATGAACAGCACATTGATGCCGGAAGTGCAATAGTACTAAAAGGGGAGAAAATTGAAGTAAAGAAACAAACAACTGAAGATTACCCGGACATAGCCATGTTTAACCAACATTTTTCACAGGTTAATATTAAAGTTGTAGCAGAAGAAATTGAGTATTTTTTTAACATTAAAATAGAACTGAAAGACACAACCTTGCAAAAGCATTTTTCTGGTCATATCTATGCATCAGATTGCAAAGAAGCGCTTAAAATGCTTTGCGAACCGCTTGCTTTGAAGTATAGCTTTGATGAAACAAGCGAACAATTTATTATTGAGGAGAACCAAAACCCATAGATATTTGACAGAGAAGAGTTCGATTAGTTTTGTATTACCAAAATCCAGTTAAATCTGGAAAGTCAATCCATCACGAGTGCGTATAAAAAAAGCTTCCCTAACTGGGAAGCTTTTTTGCAATATATTGTTCGAAACTATACTAATCCGGAGAATCCCATAAAGGCCATTGCCAAAATACCGGCAACAATCAATGCAATTGGTGTTCCTTTTAATCCTTTAGGTACCTCAACCAGGTCTAAGTGTTCGCGCAAACCAGCAAACAGCACTAAAGCCAGGCCAAAACCAATCGCATTAGCAATTGCATAAACCACACCCTCTAACAAGCTGTACTCCTTTTGAATGGTTAAGATGGCTACACCCAATATAGCACAGTTAGTTGTAATCAATGGAAGAAACACTCCCAACGCCTGATAAAGCGCCGGACTGACTTTTTTCAATATAATTTCAACCAACTGAACCAGCGAAGCAATTACCAGAATAAAAAAGATGGTTTGCAAAAATCCCAACCCATAAGGGTTCAGAATAAACATCTGAATAAGGTAAGTCACGATGGTTGCAATGACCATCACAAAAGTAACAGCTCCTGTCATCCCAACTGCGGTAGATATTTTTTTGGAAACACCAAGGAATGGACAAATACCCAAAAATTGGTTCAGTACAATGTTGTTAACAAATATGGCGGCTATTATAATTACAAAATATTCCATAGTAATTCGTTTAAGCTTTGTTCATTCGGTTAATTAACACAATTAAGTAGCCTAGCACAATAAAGGCACCTGGAGGCAATACAAACAACAACATGCCATAATCTTCCGGGAATATCACCATATCGAATATTTTACCAGCACCTAAAAATTCCCTTGCAGCTCCCAGCAATGTAAGAGCAAAAGAGAAACCCAGTCCCATACCAGCACCATCTATTAACGATGAAATTAGATTATTTTTTGATGCAAAAGCTTCAGCACGTCCAAGCACAAGGCAGTTTACCACAATCAATGGAATAAACAAGCCCAGGCTTTTAAACAGGGATGGCAGATAAGCCTGCATGGTTAATTCAACAACGGTAACAAACGCAGCAATAATTACAATAAAACTCGGAATACGCACCTTACTTGGAATCTGGCTTTTTATTAATGAAACTACCAGGTTTGACATCACCAACACAAAGGTTGTAGCTAAGCCCATCCCTAGACCATTAATAGCTGATGTAGTAACCCCCAGCGTGGGGCACAAACCTAACAACAGCACAAATACAGGGTTTTCCTTTACAAATCCTTTTGAAAAATTAGCCCATTGTTTCATGATTCGCCTCCTTCCATTTTTTCGCTTTTCATTGCAGAAGCACCATCCATATGCTGCTTCGCTTCTTTGTAAGTGTTATAAGCTCGGTTGATCGCCTCAAGAAAAGCCCTTGAAGTAATTGTTGAAGCAGTTATTGCATCAACTTCTCCACCATCTTTTGTAACCTGAAGATTTGATTTCTCAGGACTTTTGCCAATAATATTTTGAGTAGGTTTTTCTTTATTGTTGAACCAGGTATCCATTTTTGAACCAAGTCCCGGAGTTTCTTTATGTTCCAACACTTCATAGCCGGAAATCGTTCCATCGGCAGCAATACCAGCCATTACAGTAATTAAACCGCTAAAGCCATTCTTTGTGTAAGTTTTTATTGCAATTCCAATCAACTTTTGGTCAGCATCATAAGCCGGAAAAAACTCCAGGCTGTCAGCACCATCTACAGGAAGTGATTTCCATGATTCGCCCAGTGTTTCAAAGGGTGGCAATACGCTCTCAATAGCACTTTTCTGTGCCATATCTTTTGCCAGTTGGATATCTGCTTTAGTTACGTCGTGTACAAAACCCAAAACCGTTGCTGCAACCAGCGTAACCACAGTCAGGGTTAAAACCATATTCAGAAATGAAGATTCTTTTTGAGCCATTAGTTATTCCCTCCAAATCGTTTAGGTTTTATATATGCATTGAATAATGGAGTAAAACCATTCATAATCAGTATTGCAAAAGAGATTCCCTCTGGGTATGCTCCAAAGTTCCGAATTAATACTGTGATGACCCCAATTCCTGTTGCATAGTAAAATTGACCTTTATGGGTCATTGGTGAAGTTACCATATCGGTAGCCATAAAAATAGCACCCAGCATTGCCCCACCAGTTAGCAGGTGAAAAACAGGTTCAATGTATTTTTCTGGATTGATTAACCAAAGTCCACCCTGGAAAAGGAATATGGTTCCAAGAACAAACACCGGGATGTGCCAGGTAATCACCTTTTTCCATAGCATGTACCCAAATCCAAGCAGAAGAAATACAGCTGATATTTCTCCCAATGAGCCGGACATGTTTCCAAAAAACAAATCCATATTTGTTGGTAGCTCAGGCATTAAATCCACGATTGGTTTTCCATTCTTCACCCCTTCTTTTAACAATGCTAAGGGTGTTGCAGAAGTTGTTGCATCAACTACATGGCGTGTAGCAGGCCATAAAGTCATGTCAACCGGAAAAGAAATCAACAGGAATACACGTCCCACCAAAGCAGGGTTGAACGGATTGTTCCCGAGCCCACCGAATGACAATTTTCCAACCCCAATGGCAACCAGTGCTCCTGCAACAATCATCCATGTTGGCAAAGATGCAGGTACATTAAATGCAAGCAAAATACCTGTCAGGGCAGCTGAACCATCGGTAATCTTTGGAATTTCTTTTAAAATGAATTTTTGAATCAGGTACTCAAAAGCCATGCACGCCGCAACTGCAATGAGCGTAACACGAACAGCCTCCAGCCCAAACATAAAAACCGACCACACCAAGGCCGGAACAAGGGCAAATATAACCCTGTACATTATTTTATTCACCGAATCGCTGGTATGCACATGCGGTGAAGGGGATATGGTTAGAAGTTTACTCATTTTATAAAATATCTTTTAATATTTTGGTTGGAAGCTGGAAGTTAGAAGCTGGAAATTATTTTGATTCTTCAAGCTTCTGACTCCCCTCTCCCAGCTTTTTATTTCTTTCTGGAACGCATTATTTGACCAACTTTGCCTTTCCCAAGTCGTATATAGTCAAGCAATGGCCTGTCAGCCGGACAAGTATAACTGCATGAACCACACTCGATGCAATCCATTATATGGTTGTGTTCAGCTTTTTCCCAAATCTGTTTATCAGATACTGTCATCAGGAAATAAGGTTCCAATCCCATTGGGCAAACACTTACACAACGTGAGCAACGAATACAGTTCTGCAACTTCTCACGTGAGGCTTCTTTTTCAGGCATAATTAAAACACCCGATGTACCTTTAGTTACAGGTACTTCCATGGTAGCAACGGCTTTTCCCATCATCGGGCCACCGCTAATTATCTTCCCGGTATCTTCAGGCAAACCTCCCGCAGCTTCAACAAGATTTTTTACGGGTGTTCCAACACGAACCATAAAGTTTGATGGCTTCTCAACCGATTTTCCGGTAAGTGTTACCACCCGTTCAACCAAGGGTTTATTCTTTTGAACCGCTTCATATACAGCCAATGCTGTTCCAACATTGCTTACCACTGCCCCAACAGATATTGGTAACGCACCGGATGCAACTTCTCGGCCTGTTACTGCCTTAATAAGTTGTTTCTCCCCTCCTTGAGGATACTTAACTTTCAATGGGACTACAGATATCTTTTCATTTCCATTTACCAACTGGGACAAATGCTGTATCGCGTCTTTTTTATTGTTTTCAATTCCAATATAAGCTTGATCAACCTTCAGGGCAGTCATCAACAATTTCACGCCTACCAATATTTCATCGGCTTTTTCAAGCATTACCCTATGATCTGAAGTTAAATAAGGTTCACACTCAACGCCATTAATGATAAGCATTTCAGCCGTTAACCCCTGTGGTGGAATTAATTTTACATGTGTTGGGAAAGTTGCGCCCCCAAGCCCCACGATACCGGCTTCGTTAATTTTGTCAATAATTTTTTTGCTATCCGCTTCAAATTCTGTTTTTAACTCAGGACTTAAATCAATTCCTTCTACCCAATCATCACCCTCAACAGCAATAAAAATCCCTTGCTTTGGATAACCAGAGCTGTCTGGCGACAAATCTACTTTGGTTACTTTCCCGGATACAGATGAATGAATGTTGGCTGAAACAAAACCTCCAGACTTTGCAATCAGTTGTCCTGCTTTTACAGAATCGCCTTTTTTAACCAGGGCTTGTGCTGGTGCTCCAATATGTTGGGCTACTGGGATAAAAACACGTTCAGGTAATTCCAGCGTTTCAATTGCCTTATCAGCTGAAAGCTTATTTTCTGGTGGATGAACCCCTCCAAGTTTAAACGTTTTTAACACGACTGGCCTCCTTTATTTATTAACTGAATTATCAGATTCTTTCGCTTGAGCTGCTTTAATTGTAGAAGCATCTGGCTTTGCGCTTTTTGCTTTTGCTGCTTCCTCAACTTTTACCTTTCGTGGTGGAAAGTTCAGTTCAACAATAGCATTCGTCGGGCATTCAACAACACATTTCCTGCACAACTTACACTTATCTGAATCAATAAATGCCAGATTGTTGTTCATGGAAATTGCATCGAATGGACATACCTTGAAACACTTGCTGCAACCGATACATGCAACGGAGCAAGCTTTTTTCGCTATTCCACCTTTATCTTCATTTCGGCACGAAACATAAATTTTTCGGTCTTTTTTTGCTTTCTTCCGAAGCTCAATCAATCCTTTTGGACAAGCATCCACACATGCACCACAAGCTACACACTTGTCGTCAACCACTTCCGGAAGACCAGTTTCAGGATTCATGTGAATGGCATCGAAATCACATGCTGCAACACAGTCCCCATGACTTAAACAGCCATATTGGCAACCGGTATCGCCACTGTACAACGAAGAAGCTACAGCACAGGATGATGCACCATCAAACTGATTGGTTTTTGGACGGTGATCGCACGAACCGTTGCACCGCACAATAGCAACACGTGGATCCTGGGCTACTGCTTCCAGTCCCAAGACACCTGCGACATCTGTCATACAATCATTACCACCCACCGGGCAGAACAATGCAGTCAAGTCATTTTCTTTAACGCAAGCTTCAGCAAATGCTCGACATCCGGCATAGCCACAGCCACCACAGTTTGCTCCCGGCAGGGCACTTTCTACTTCATCGATCCTTGGATCTTCATATACTTTAAACTTCTGAGCAACAAAATAAAGGATCACTGCAGCCAGTGCCCCTATTGCGCTCAAAGCAATCATCGTGTAAACAATGGTCATACTCATGATTGAATCGCCTTAATTTCAAATTCAAAATGCTTTTTGAGTCTATCTCGGAATAAATAAATGGTGAAGTAATAAGGTATGGTTACACCCAAAGCCAACAAACCGCTCAACCCTTCATTTTCTGTAACAGATAATGAAACGATCAAAACAGCCATAAGCAATAAGAAAGGTAGTAGGTAGCCGTAAAATAAGGCCTTAAAACCTTGTGATGTTTTCCCGACTACAAGGACTTGCTGCCCTATGCGGAAATCACCCTCGAAATGTCTAATTTCTACTTCTTTATCCTTCATATCTGCTACCGTACAAACCCCTTTGGCATGACAAGAGGCACATGCAGATTCATTAATAATGCCTACTATTATCTTATTGTCTGAAAGCTCCTTAATAACTCCTTTGTGTGAAATATCTTCAGGCATTTTATTCCTAAAAAGCTTTGTTTTGCTGCAAAACTAAATATGTTTTGAAAAATCAATTGCCTAAGCACATCATTTATAGAACATCTTATCTTATTTATACTGATTACAAATAGTGTTGCTTTTTTTACCTACTTCTTTCCATTGATTTTCTGAATGTTACAACCCTTTGTGACATTTATCATTGTTTCTACCCAATCATAAAGCCGCATAAAAACCAGAAATATTCGAACAAATCGATCATTTTTTTTATAAAACTGTTATTTGATGTACAGAACAGTTAATTTATGTGAAAAATCCGTTTGTTGAATAATCAAATAAGGTGCTGTAACGTTACTTGCATTGTCAAATTTTACTAATTTAGTGTCATTATAAAATCAGGTACATGTCTATAATAGAGCAAGCGAAAGCAGAGGTTGAAGGAATCTTAACGAAAATCGATCCAGAAGTATATAAATACCACAACCTTAACCACACTTCAGAAGTTGTTGAAATAAGCAGGGAAATCGCATCAAACTTGCAATTATCGGAAGAAGATATAGAAATTGTGTTGATTGCAGCCTGGTTCCATGATGCTGGTTACTCGTTAAATTACACCGATCATGAAGCTCACAGCCAAAAATTAGCCCGTGAATTTCTGGAAAAGCATTCCTATCCGGAAGAAAAAATAAAAAAGGTTGAAAACTGTATTGAAGCCACCCGGTTCCCACAAAAACCGACCGATGAACTTTCGAAAGTTTTGTGTGATGCTGACATGGCGCATATGCGCAATAATGATTTTTTAGTAAAAAGCGAAAACCTACGCCAGGAGATATCAGCAATTAATAAGGTCGATGTCAAGAAGAAATTCTTTTGTAAAAAAACCCTATCGTTTATGGAAGATCAAGATTATTTTACTGATTATGCAAAAAATGAATTCACCCCTGGCAAAAGCCAAAACTACGAGGCAATAAAAAGCATGGCCAATACGAAAGACAACAGCAAGAAGATTATTGAAACGCAACAAAAAAAGATTGCGAAACTGGAGCAAAAGCTTGCTAAGCAGCACTCGCCCGAGCGAGGCATTGAATCCATGTTTAGGAATACCGCCAGAAGCCAGATCAACCTGAGTTCAATTGCAGATAACAAAGCAAACATCCTTATCACTGTTAATTCAATTATCATTTCAGTTCTTGCTTCATTTGTGCAACGAATTATTGCCCAAAATCCGAGCATGCTTGTGCCCATGTTAATCATTTTATCAACTTCACTTGTAACCATTATTTTTGCCATACTGGCAACCCGTCCAAAACTATCAAAAGGAAAATTCACGAAAGAAGACATCAGGAATAAAAAAGTGAACCTGATGTTTTTTGGCAATTTTTATGGAATGAAATACGAAGAATACGAATGGGCACTAAAGGAAGTAATGAAAGATTACGACGGGCTCTACAACACCATGATCAGGGATCAATATAGCCTGGGCGTAGTGCTGGCAACAAAATACAACCGTATTCGTACTGCCTACAATACGTTTATGTTTGGATTGATCACTTTTGTCATTAGCATTATTGTTGTTCAACTTACCAATTTATTATGAAGCAAATCTACCTTTTACTGATTTTACAGTTTTTATACCTCCCCTCTATTATCGCTCAAAATAGTTCAGTTTTTTATGTGGTTGGAAACGTAGAAAAAACACAATTTACCGACCAGATTTTTCAAGAACTTCAAAAAAAGGTTGAATCTGAAAATGCTTCATTGATTTTTCTTGGAAATTATTCAGGTAAAATTGATTACAATCTCGAAACAGATGAGTTAAACTACCAAACCCATATCCCTGAGTTTTTTCTCGATTTCATTGCAAATAAGGAAGTTCAAACCTATTTTTTGCCAGGAAACCATGAATGGGACAACGGAAGGCAAACTGGGCAGGATGTGGTAAACGAGATTGAGAAGGTATTCAAGAAACGATTTAAAAAACACGTGAAATATATACCCGATGATGCACAGCCTGGTCCCATCGTGGAAGAGTTGAATGACAATACCGTCTTGATTTTCGTTAACACACAGTTTTGGTTACAACAGAATATTGATGTTACAAGGATTAATCACGACTTTGATGATGCTGTTAGCATAAGAGACCTGCAACGAAATGCATATGTCTATTTCTCCGATCTTTTAAAAAAATACCAGGACAAAAATGTACTCCTTTTTGGGCATCACCCCGCGGTAAATGAAGGTTTTCATGGAGGAAATTTTAACTTTAAGAATAATTTCTTTCCACTAGCTGGCAACTCTGGTTTTTACCTGCCACTTCCCGGGTTTCTTTACTACACACCAAGAAAAATGCTAGGTGGCGTGCAGGATATCAACCATCCACAGTACAAAGAGATGTCTTATGGACTAAAAAACATGCTTTCGGTATATAAAAATGTACTGTACGTATCCGGGCATGAAAAAAACTTTCAGCTAAACCAGATGGGCATGTCCAACCAGGTTATTGCTGGAGCTGTTGCTAAACCTTTTAAAAATAACAAGGTCGATGTTGCTCTCCCCGGATTTACCCGGTTAAAATTAAATGAGGGCAATATTGTTGAGGTAGATTATTTCTCGCTTGAAAACAACCATTTGAGTTCGGCATACAATAAAACAATAAACCTGAAGCCTTCCCACTTTCTGGCAGAAAAAGATAACGAAGAAAATTACAGCGACAGCATTGTTCATACTGATATAAGTGAGCAATACCTAAAAGGTAAGTTTACCCGCTTCCTCATGGGCGATAATTATCGCCAGGTATGGGCAACCGAAAGTACCTTCCCTGTTTTTGATATTGAAAAAGAAAAAGGTGGGCTTAAAATTTTAAAGCGCGGAGGTGGGCAACAAACCCAATCGTACCGACTTCAAAATGATAACAAAAAGCAATACGTTCTTCGCTCGGTTGATAAAAATGCGGAAGGTGCCTTACCTGCAGCATTGCGTGGAACGTTTGCAGTAGATATTATCCAGGACGGGATTTCTGCTTCCCACCCTTACGGGGCAATTGTTGTTCCTGAACTGGCCGAGGCTGCCAGAATTTACCATACCAACCCAAAAATATTTTACGTCCCCGATGACCCAGCGCTGGGAATTTACAGGCAGGAAATGAAAAACAAACTGTTTTTGTTTGAAGAACGCCCTGCAAAAAACAGGGACGATGTAGCCAGCTTCGGTTTTTCGAAAAAGGTTGTTTCTACGCCCGATGTTTTAGAAGCTATTGTGGAGGATGATGAAGCAGTGATCGATCAAAAATTTGTACTTCGGAACAGGCTTTTTGACATGTGGATTGCCGATTGGGACAGGCACGACGACCAGTGGCGATGGGCAAGCTTTAAAAAAGACGGCAAAACCATTTATCGGCCAATACCGAGAGACCGTGACAATGCTTTCTTCAACTCGGATGGTGCTATTTATAAAATTGTTGAACTGAGCTGGGTCCAGCCTAAGTTTCAAGGCTTTGAACCTGCCACAAAAAACATAGAAGGCTTTAATTTTAATGGCCGTTATTTTGACAGGACATTTCTGAATGAACTGACTAAAGAAGACTGGATATCGGTTGCTAAAGACCTTCAAGAACGATTAACGGATGATGTAATTGATAATACAGTAAACACATCTCTTCCGAAGGAAATTAATGAATTGTCTGGTGGCAGAATAAAGGATGTATTGAAAAGCCGCCGTGCACACCTGGTTGATTTTGCAAATGATTACCACTTATTCCTGAATAATGGAGTTGATATTGTCGGCACAGAAGATGAAGACCTATTTCAAATTAAGCGATTTAACGACTCAACCAGAATCGATGTATTCAGCTGGTCGCCAAAAAAGGAAAAGGTAAAAAATCATTTATATGGAAGAACGTTTGTGAATAACGAGACAGGTGAAATAAGGCTTTATGGCCTTGGCGACGGTGACCAATTCAAGCTTGAAGGAAACGCAAATAAAGGACTCAAATTACGCTTGGTTGGTGGTAAAGGAAAAGATAAATATGTGGATAATTCCAACGTAAAAAGCGGTGGCAAGAAAACACTGATTTATGATCGCTTTGGAAAAAGTGAAATCACCAGGGGGAAAGAAACTGCGCTTCGTTTAAGGGAAAGTAAAGATGTTTACGCATACAACCGCAAGCTTTTTAAATACAACACCACGATGCCTCTTGTAGCTTTTGGCTACAATGTTGATGATGGTGTATTGCTGGGTGGTGGTTTTTTGAACAGCAGGTATCATTTCCGTGATTCAACCATGCACCAGTTTACCGGAAAAACATCGTTTTTAACTGGTGCTTTCCAGGCAAACTATAAAATGTTCACCACTTCGTTTTGGCGAAATTTTGATCTGTTCATGGATGTAAATATCAGCATGCCATTTACCACCGACAACTTTTTTGGGTATGGGAACAACACCGAGAACCTGTTGGAGGATAAAAAAGACTACAGGATTCGCTACAAGGTTCTTGATATTAATCCATCCATTGCATGGATACACAACAAAGAAGCATTGCTAAAAACAGGTGTCCGTTTTTTACATACAGACCTGGAAGAAACCAAGGATCATAAATTGTTTGAGACGATCCAAAACAATCCTACTCCAGCTGTACCCGGCGACTTGTTTGACCGACGCCAATATGTTTCAGCAAACGCATCGCTTGATTACAAAAAACTGGACAATAAACTCTACCCAACACGGGGCTATACCATAAGTGCAGAAGCAGGTCATTTTTTTGGTGTAAATGATTTTGAAGACTTCACTCAAATAAAAGGACATATTGCTACCTACCTCAGTTTCAGAAAAGATCCGAGGATGGTGCTGGCATTGCAAGCTGGCGGCCAGAAAAACTTTGGTGATTTTCCATTATTTGAAGCTGCCCGACTGGGACAAAAAACAAACTTACGCGGATACCGGGCATCCCGGTTTGCAGGAGAATCGTCAGTATATCAAAATACCGACCTAAGGCTTCGGGTAACCAGTGTTCGCTCCTATATTTTCAATGGTAGCTTAGGGCTTTTGGCATTTCACGATGTTGGCCGCGTTTGGTTCGATGGCGACGATTCTGACAGCTGGCACCAGGGTTATGGTGGCGGTATTTGGTTTGCACCATTTTACTTCACGAACCTTTCGCTGCAATATGAGCATTCAAAAGAAGAAGATTTAATCACGCTTAATTTTAATTTCTTATTTTGAAACAGCTGCTTATCGCCATACTCTTTTGTCCGGTTATTTGTTTAGCTCAACCCGCTGAGCTGAAGGACTTTCTGATTAAGGTTTATCAGCAAGAAAGCAATATCAAAACGGGAAATCATTTTCAACTTCATTTTTTAAATGATTCTGCACCTTATTTAAGCAACACTGGCCAGATAAAGCAAATCATGCTGGTCAGGCACCAAAAGGTTGATATTGAAAAGAAATTCTTTTACAACTACAAGAAGCTTGAAAAGTACAAATCGGATTACGACACGAACAATGTTTACCCGGTTACACAAAAGTTTGTATTGAATGCAGAAGGAATTGACACGGTTTTCACCAGTAAGCTCCATCGTGCAAAAACAACTGCCCGCAACTTGCTTGGAGACGGTTTTGTTTACCAGGCAAATCCGATCTTTAATGAAACAAAACCAGGAACTGTAAACATTCCCTTACTCTATCTTCCAAAGCCAATTTGGAGTGGTTTAAACCGGGTTTTCTGGATGATGGGATCGAAACCCAAATCAACCACAGAGAACCGCGCCATGGCCCATCGACGGGCAATATCTGCAGCTCAATTCCTTGAGAAAAAAGCCTCAGAAAATGGGAAGGTTTTGCTGGTTGCACACGGCTATTTAAACCATATGCTCCGCAGGCAATTGAAGAAGCAGGCTTGGATAATCATTGAGCACACCGGCAATGAAAACCTGGGTGGGACACTTTTGGTGAAAGTAGAATAATATTGATGCAAAAATTGAGGGTCTCACTCCGAGTAAGACATTCAGTTTCTTACTCTTTCTTATTGACGAGCTTTGCCATTTTTTCAGCAAACTGAAATCCCAGATCAATATACCCTGCGGAATCGTAGTGCCATTTGTCCGAATAGCCATAATTATCGGTTGAAGTAACAATAGCAGCAGCCGGGTCATTTTCAACAAAACTATGCTGAGCTGCACGAACAACATTCCCATATTCCCAAATCAAGCTATCTGCATGGTGACTCTGGCTATCCGAAATCCGACCGATTACCAGTGGTAAATCATCTTTTCGCAGGCTGGCACGTATTAAATCCATTAATCGCTTCAGGTTATACCCGTATTTCATTGAAGTTTCATATTTGGTTGCATCACTCTCGCCCTGCATCCACAATATCCCGGTTGGAATTAGCTCATCTTCTTCCCCATCACCATCAATATCCCCTACGCTGAATGCTGCATTAATCGTAGCCAGAAAATGATCATACTGATTTACACCGTTCTTTTTGGAATAATCTGGATCCCATGTTCCGTAATTATATGCATTCAGATCAATTGAGCTACCACCTCTTGAATATTTTACCAGAGCAATTGCTTCGCCGGGAAATAGCTTTTGTATACGATCTGCAAAACTCAATTCAAGCCCAAATCGCTTACCGTAAATATTTTTCGAGCCATCACACTTAAAGTCAACACCATGACCTGGTTTTAATTTTGCCCAGATTCCTTTGTCATTAACCTCTTCTCCATCATTGGTTATCTGAACATGGAAAATCATGACATTTTCAAATCCTGCTTTCAACGAATCAGGTAGTTCTTTTACATAGCCATAACCGTCCATATTCGACTGACCTCCCAAATAAAAAAGTCTGTACTTCTTAGCAAAAACAGATGTGCTAAGCACAATAGAAAATAATAAGAGAAAAGTTAACTTTTTCATGTTAAGTTGGTTTTAGGTTATTGGTAACAAAGTTAGCTAATTACGCTCCAATTAAACTCCGTATTTTTCATTTTTGAAAGATGATAGATCAATAGTTTATTCTCTTCTTTTTCAAGTCGCGGATCATCATTGAGAATATCGTTGGCAATATCACGTGCTATTCGAAGTATTTCGCCGTCTTTTCCAAGGTTCGCAATTTTTAGTTCAACGCCCAAGCCACTTTGCTGTGTACCTTCAATATCACCCGGGCCACGCAGTTGCAAGTCTACTTCCGCTATTTCAAAGCCATCGTTGGTGCGTACCATGGTCTCCAAACGCTTTCTGCTTTCGTTGCTAATTTTATACGAAGACATCAGCAGGCAGTAGGACTGCTCTGCCCCCCGACCAACCCGTCCACGAAGCTGGTGTAGTTGCGATAAACCAAAACGTTCGGCACTCTCAATCACCATCACCGAAGCATTGGGTACGTCAACACCTACCTCTATCACAGTTGTGGCAACCATAATTTGAGTTTTCCCTTCCTTAAAAAGCTGCATCTCTGCTTCTTTCTCTGCAGGTTTCATCCGGCCATGAACCATGCTAATTTTATATCGTGGAAAAACTTCTTTCATCAATTCATAGCCATCCTCAAGGTTTTTCAAGTCAAGCTTTTCCGATTCGCTAATCAATGGATAAACCATGTAAACCTGCCTGCCACTATCTACCTGTTTCCGGATAAACTCATAAACCTGCTTGCGACGGTTCTCGTAGAAGTGTTTCGTTTCAATGGGTTTTCTTCCTGGCGGCAATTCATCAATCACGGAAACATCCAGGTCGCCATAAAGCGTCATTGCCAGTGTGCGGGGAATTGGTGTGGCCGTCATGACCAACACATGCGGTGGTACACCTACATTTTTCTTCCAAAGCTTTGCACGCTGTGCCACCCCAAAACGGTGCTGCTCATCAATAACCACCAGCCCCAACTTTTTGAAACCAACCGTATCTTCTATTAGTGCATGAGTGCCCACCAGTAGCTGCAAATCGCCGTTCTGCAATTGCTCGTGGATAACTTTCCGCTCACTGGCTTTAGTAGAGCCTGTCAATAAGGCCATCTTTAATCCCAGCCCCTGAGCCATTTTCCGGATGGTATTAAAATGTTGAATGGCCAAAATCTCAGTAGGTGCCATCAGGCTTACCTGATAGCCATTGTCAAAAGCAATCAGCGCAACCATTAGTGCCACCATTGTTTTGCCACTGCCCACATCGCCTTGCAACAACCGGTTCATTTGTTTGGCAGAACCTAAATCCTTTCGTATTTCCCTAATCACTTTTTTCTGTGCATTGGTAAGCTCAAAGGGTAAGTTGTCCGTGTAAAACTTATTAAAGTTGTAGCCCACTTCTGAAAACACAAATCCCTTAAAAGCACCATATCGTTTATGCTTTAAGCTAAGTATTTTCAGTTGTATGTAGAATAGTTCATCAAATTTTAGACGGAAGTTTGCCTTTTGCAGCAATCGTGTGTTTTCAGGGAAATGGATTTGTTGCAAAGCCTGGGGCAGATCCATCAGTTTCAGTGGCTCCCTCACATGCTTTGGAAGTGTTTCATAAATTTTCCCCTGAATTGAATTGGCCAATGCAAACTGTAGCTTGTTGATTGCCCTTGAATTCAGGAACCGTTTTTTCAGCAGCTCTGTTGTGTTGTAAAAAGCCTGCAACACACCCGTTTTAAACTGCTCGCTGTGTTCGTTCTCCATTTCGGGATGAATTATATTCACCCGCCCGTTAAAAACCGAAGGCTTGCCAAAAGCAACAAAGGTTTTCTCCAGCGAAAGGCTTTCCCGAATGTATTTTACGCCCTTAAACCAAACCAAATCCATTGAACCTGTTTCATCATAAAACACGGCAGACAAGCGTTGTTTGTTGCGCTCACCATGCACTTCAAATGTGCGTATTTTTCCTTTTACCTGAATATAGGCCTGATTGGCATTCACTTCAGAAATTTTATGAAATTTTGTGCGGTCGATGTATTTGTATGGAAAATAATAAAGTAAATCCCTAAATGTAAAAATGCGCAACTCCTTTGCCAATAGTTCTGCGCGTTTGGGGCCAACCCCAGCCAAATAGGTTATTTCCTGATCAAGGTATTCGGGCATAAAACAAAGATATAAAAAGTGATGAAAAAGAAGTGATACTAGTTGCGGGGTTCGGGTTATAGATAAACTTTTCGCTTAGCACATACCCCTTTGCACTTAAGTGGTATTTTATTAACTTGTCCAAACTAAAACAAGAATGCCCCTATGTAAAAAACTGATTGTTTTACGTACAAGGCATACACTAGCAAGTTTCACGAGCCGATGCACAAACCAAAATTTACCCAAGAGTGCAATTTTTGCCAACCCACAGCGAGATACAGGATTGAAAATAGTATCTTTCGAGGTTTAATTAAAAAATGATTTTATAATAAAATATGACTGATAACATCAACCAGAATCCTGAGCAGATTGCAAGAGACCGAATCGACCAAATGTTGGTGGATGCTCAGTGGCTTGTGCAATCGAAAAGCAGGGTTGATTTATCGGCAAACCATGGTGTTGCAGTAAGAGAATATCAAACAGATGTTGGTCCTGCTGATTACGTATTATTTGTTGACCGAAAACCTGTTGGAATCATTGAAGCTAAACGCGAAGAGGAAGGACACCGTTTAACAGTTGTCGAGGAACAATCTTCCGAATATGCGAATGCAAAACTAAAATATCTGAATAACGACCCGCTCCCTTTTGTGTATGAAAGCACAGGAGTTATAACCCGATTCACTGATTATCGAGACCCGAAACCAAGAGGAAGAAATGTTTTTAGTTTTCATAAACCTGGCGCGATTGCAGAATGGATAAAAAAAGATAGAAGCCTACGGGAAAGACTTCAAAATATACCAATACTTGACCCTATCGGGCTTCGTCCTGCTCAGATTATTGCTATTGAAAATTTAGAGATATCCTTTAAAAACAATCGTCCGAAAGCATTGATCCAAATGGCAACTGGTGCAGGAAAAACGTTCACGGCAGCCACATTCATATATCGTTTATTGAAATTCGCTGACGCCAAGCGGATTTTGTTTTTGGTAGATACCAAAAACCTAGGCGAACAGGCTGAACAAGAATTCATGACCTTTAAGCCAACTGATGATAACCGAAAATTCACGGAACTTTATAATGTGCAACGACTTTCATCAAGCTACATAGCGAATGATAGTCAGGTCTGTATCTCCACGATACAACGTTTGTATTCTATTCTAAAAGGAGAAGAACTGGACGATAGTGCAGAGGAAACAGCAAGCGAAAGCAATACCTGGCTTCAACAACAAGCCAAAAAAAAGAAAGTGATTCCGGTTGAATATTCGGCTAAAGTACCTATTGAGCAATTCGATTTTATTGTCATTGACGAATGCCACCGTTCTATTTACAACCTTTGGAAACAGGTGTTAGATTATTTCGATGCCTTCCTAATTGGCTTAACCGCTACACCCGACAAACGAACTTTCGGATTTTTTAACGAAAACGTGGTGAGTCAGTACACCTATGAACAATCGGTTACCGATGGTGTAAACGTGCCTTATGATGTGTATTCCATTGAAACCGAAATATCACAAAAGGGCGATGTTATAAAAGCGGGTTGGTATGTTGACCGCCGCGATAAACTGACTCGTAAAAAACGTTGGCAACAGGAAGACGAAGACACCGAATATTCAAGAAACGATTTGGATAGAAAAGTTGTTAACCCAAGCCAAATCCGAAATATTATAAAGGAATATAAACGAGCATTACAAGCTGAAATATTCCCGAATCGTATTGATGAAAACGGAGAATACGAAGTTCCTAAAACGCTCATCTTTGCCAAAACCGACAGTCATGCCGATGACATTATAAAAATCGTTCGTGAGGAATTCGACGAGGGCAACGACTTTTGTAAAAAGGTAACTTACAAAATTGACGAAGACCCAAAATCGGTACTAAACCGATTCCGAAATTCGTATTTTCCACGTATTGCGGTTACGGTAGATATGATTGCAACGGGAACGGATGTTAAACCGCTTGAAGTATTGCTTTTTATGCGCGATGTAAAAAGCATCAACTACTTTGAGCAGATGAAGGGGCGGGGAACACGAACCATCGACGGCGATAAATTGATGCAGGTTACACGTACCGCCAACAGTAAAACCCACTTTGTAATTGTGGATGCTGTGGGTGCAACCAAAAGTAAGAAAACAGATAGCCGACCATTGGAACGCAAGCCAACCGTAGCTTTTAAAGATTTATTGGGAGCAATTACAATGGGCGTTGAAGATGAAGATTTATTTTTGTCTTTATCGAACCGTTTGATTCGTTTAGAAAAACAAATTACAGAAAAGGAAAAAGAAAAACTGTTGGAATATACAGGTGGTAAAAACCTGAAACAAATTACCAAGGAACTAATTAATGCTTTCGACCAAGATGAAATTGACAAGAAAGTACAGACAGAAATTGAAAAAGTTCCAGTTGAAGACAGAACGCCTGCACAAGCCGAGGAAGCCAAGAAAAATGCACAACAGGAATTAATCCGACAAGCGGCAAGTACTTTTAACGGAGAGTTAAACGAGTATCTGGAAAATGTGCGTAAAGAACACGAACAGATTATCGACCATATAAATATCGACACGGTTACAAAATCGGAATGGGATAGCTTTACTACGGAGAAAGCAGAGGAAACTATTAATGACTTTACTGAATATTTGGAATTGCACAAGGACGAGATAAAAGCATTAAGCATTTTCTACAACCAGCCATACTTGCGCCGAGACATTACTTTTAAAATGATTAAGGAAGTAATGGAAAAGCTAAAGCTGGAAAAACCATTACTGGCTCCCGATTATGTGTGGAACGCGTACAGTGCGGTTGAAAATGTAAAAAGCCAGCAACCCAAAGACGAATTAACCGCTTTGGTGTCTTTAATTCGCCGTGTGTGTGGTATCGACGATGAATTAAAACCCTTTGATAAAACCATAAACGAGAATTTCCAAAACTGGATTTTCAAACAAAACGCAGGGCAACACAACCGCTTCTCCACCGAACAAATGGAATGGCTACGCATGATAAAAGACCACGTAGTAAGCAGCTATCATATTGAAATAGACGATTTGGATTATACGCCATTTGATGCACAAGGCGGACGAGGCAGAATGCACCAATTATTTGGTAACGAGATGAACGAAATTATTAACGAATTGAACGAGGTATTAGCTGCATAATGATGAGGGAATTATTTAATGTCAGAATAGGTGAAATTGCAAAAATCCAAAATGGCTATGCTTTTAAAAGTAAAGAATATGTTGAAAGTGGTCTTAGAGTTATAAGAATTGCTAATGTTCAAACAGGTGAAATTATTGACAGAGACCCTAAGTTTTATCCAATTGATAGGAAAGATGAATTCGATGAGTATTTAATTGAAGATGATGACTTTTTAATATCACTTACTGGAAATGTTGGTAGAGTTGGTAGAATTAATAAAGAGTTACTTCCAGCCCTCTTAAATCAGCGGGTGGGTAAATTTACTTTTTTAAGTAATTTGGTATTAAAAGATTTTCTATTTTATTATTTAAATTCAAGAAGCTTTGTTAATCAAGTGATTAAATCTTCTAAAGGTGTAGCACAATTGAATACTAGCACCAAGAAAATAGAAGACATTGAATTCTCAATATTTTCATTGCCAGAACAACGCGCCATTGTTTCCAAAATAGAAAACCTGTTTTCCGATTTAGACAATGGCATTGCCGACCTTAAAAAAGCACAAGAGCAACTGAAAATTTACCGTCAGGCTGTGCTTAAAAAGGCGTTTGAGAGGGAGTTAACCAAAGAATGGAGAGAAAAACAAGAATCTTCGATATTGGAAAAATGGCAACAGGTAAAGCTTAATGAAATTTGTGAACATATTACCGATGGTGACCATCAAGCACCACCAAAATCAGATGTAGGAATTCCATTTATAACTATCTCTAATATTGACAAATCAAATAACAAAATAGATTTTTCGAATACATTTTTTGTTTTGGAAGAATACTTTAGAAACTTAAATTTAAAACGTGTTCCGCAAATAGGAGATATTCTATTTACAGTTACTGGTTCTTTTGGTATTCCTGTAATGATTGATTTTGAAAAAGACTTTTGTTTTCAACGACATATTGGTTTGATAAGACCAAAATCATATATAAATCAAAAATGGCTTTACCACTTATTACAAACACAATTAGTTTATAGACAAGCAAGTGAGAAAGCAACAGGGACAGCACAGAAAACAGTTGCACTTAGTACCTTGAGGAATATTCAAATTCCTCTCTGCTCAAAAGAAGAACAACACCAAATCGTTCGAGAAATTGAATCGCGCCTATCCGTTTGCGATAAGGTAGAGCAAAACATTACCGAAGCCTTAAACAAATCAGAAGCCCTGCGCCAAAGCATCCTTAAAAAAGCCTTTGAGGGTAAACTGTTAAGCGCAGCCGAAATTGCACAATGCAAACAGGAAGCCGATTATGAGCCTGCAAGTGTGCTGTTGGAGAAACTAAAACAATCCCGAAGGGATGAAAAGATTATAACAAAAAAACAAGTTAGCAAAACAATCCCGAAGGGATGATATTTTTAAAACATGCCAGGAACATATTCACAAATATACATTCAAATTGTATTTGCCGTAAAGGGGCGCGAAAACCTCCTCTCCAAAACATGGCGCGAAGAACTGTTTAAATATATTTCAGGGATCATTACACATAAAGGTCAGAAATCAATTATCGTAAACGGTGCTGCAGACCACGTCCATGTTTTTTTAGGATTAAAGCCATCAATGGCAATTTCTGATTTAGCAAGAGACATAAAAAACAATTCTTCCAATTTCATTAATAAAAACAAATGGGTAAAAGGTAAGTTCTCCTGGCAGGAAGGTTACGGAGCATTTTCATATGCCCATTCACAAATTGATCAGGTTTATCATTATATCCTTAACCAGAAAAAACATCACCACAAAAAAACGTTTAAAGAGGAATATCTTGACTTTTTGAAAAAATACGAAATCGAACATGACAAAAAATACCTTTTCGACTGGGTGATGGAATAATATCACCCTTTTAGGGTTTAACCACAAATAACTAAAATAATCTATAATCATTACAGTCCTTCGGACTTAATAGAAAAAGCAATGACTGACTCAGCAATTATATCAAAAATATGGAACCTTGCAGGCGTTCTTCGTGATGATGGTGTAAGCTATGGCGATTACCTGGAACAAATTACCTATTTGTTGTTTTTGAAAATGGCAAATGAATTGAATAAGCCACCTCATAACAAAGGATTAAAATTTCCGAGGATAAAAGATGTGGAGGGGAGAGAAATTGCCTTCGGAGAATTCTGCAACTGGGAAACCTTAACAGGTAAACGTGGTGCCGATCTTGAAGCATTTTACTCCCAACTACTTAGAAGCCTTAGTACAGAAAAGGGGATTTTAGGGCACATTTTTACCAAAAGTCAAAATAAGATACAGGATCCGGCTAAACTTTCCCGTGTTATCATGATGATAGACCAGGAAAACTGGACCATGATGGGCACTGACGTAAAAGGGAAAATTTATGAAGGGTTACTGGAAAGAAATGCTGAAGATACAAAATCGGGTGCTGGGCAATATTTTACCCCTCGTGCCCTAATTAAAACCATGGTTGCCTGTGTTCAGCCAAAACCTTTGAAGTCTATTGCCGACCCAGCCTGTGGCACAGGCGGGTTCTTTTTAGCTGCATACGACTGGATTAAAGATAACCATGAACTAGACCAAGAAGAAAAAGAATTTCTAAAAAACAGTACTTTTCATGGAAACGAAATTGTTGCCAACACCCGCCGTTTATGCCTAATGAATATGTTTTTGCATAATATTGGTGAAATTGACGGGGACAGTAGTATCTCAACAAACGATGCTTTGGTTGCTGATAGTGGTGAACGTTATGATTATGTAATAGCAAATCCCCCTTTTGGCAAAAAAAGTAGCATGACCATTACTAACGAAGAGGGAGAATCAGTAAAAGAAGACCTTAGTTACAACCGTCAGGATTTTTGGGAAACTACTTCCAACAAACAATTGAACTTTTTGCAACACATTAAAACCATGTTGAAAGTAACGGGTCAGGCAGCAGTTGTTTTACCCGATAATGTTTTATTTGAAGGAGGTGCTGGCGAAGAAGTGAGGAAACAACTGATGCTTACCACTGATTTACATACTATCTTGAGATTACCAACAGGTGTTTTTTATGCTCATGGGGTAAAGGCAAATGTTTTATTCTTTGATAATAAAGCAGCTAGCAAAGAGGTCCAAACCAAAGAAGTCTGGATTTACGATTACAGAACGAACATTCACCATACGTTAAAAAAGAAGCCGATGACATCGGTAGATTTAAAAGAATTTGTAGAATGCTATAATCCAACAAACAGACATAAACGCACTGAAATTTGGAACGAAGAAAAACAAGAAGGTAGATGGAGAAAATTCACATACGAAGAAATACTGGCAAGAGATAAAACCAACCTGGATATTTTCTGGCTTAAAGATAAAAGCCTGACTGATTTAGACAATCTGCCTGACCCTGATATTTTAGCAAGCGAGATTATAGAAAATATTGAATCGGGATTGAATAGTTTTAAGGAGATTATGGAAACATTAAATGGACAAACAAAATAACCAACAATTCCCTCATATCCAAACACATATCTGAGTCACTCAATAAAACTTACGCACAAATCCAAAATTGCAATATGGCTGGCATTGCGGCAGCAGTTTACCAGACTCATCAACTTTATTTCTATTATTCCAATGTTATAACAAAAAAGAGCAGCTCTTGCGAACTGCTCTTTCAACCTGGTGACTCAGCTGATCCCGATAGCTATCGGGAGAACTCAGACCCCAATAACTGTATTTTCAATATTTCAATTCAAAACAAAAAAGAGCAGCTCTTGCGAACTGCTCTTTTCAACCTGGTGACTCAGCTGAGGTTCGAACTCAGGACCCCATCCTTAAAAGGGATGTGCTCTACCAACTGAGCTACTGAGTCATCCTTATGTAGCCTTTTTGGTTAAAGGCGGTGCAAAAATAGTTTATTCAAATTAAAAGACAAAACAAAAATTAACAAATTCCTTTTTTTTATTCCAGGAACAAATTCTATCGTCTTATTTTTTAAATAAACCCAGATTTAAAAAACAATCTACAAGCTCATTATGAAAACCTTACACATCCAACAGTCATGAAATTAATAATTTTGCATATCGATCCATTAACATTTAATTAATATAGCTTATTTTTGTTTTTCAAATTCCATTTAAATGACTTTTGAAGGCTACTTTGTTCTTGGTGTAATTCTCATAATGATAGTTGCCCTTGTTAACGACTGGATGCGTCCAGGGATGCTATTGTTTTCAACCCTTGTTGTATTAATGGCTACGGGAGTAATCAATACAAATGAGAGTCTTGCAGGTTTTTCAAACAAGGGGATGCTTACGGTTGCCGTCCTTTTTTTGGTTAGTGAAGGTGTTAGGCAAACCGGGGCTCTGAACATACTAGCCAGGGCATTTTTACCAAGACGCAGGGGAAGAATGCCAATAACCCTGGCAAAAATATTGATACCGGTTTCAGCCTTGTCGGCTTTTCTAAACAACACACCCGTAGTAATTATATTCGCGCCAATGGTGCGGAAATGGGCCGAAAAAATGAACCTGTCCCCTCAAAAGTTTTTAATCCCTCTTTCGTATGCTACAATTCTAGGAGGTATCTGCACATTAATCGGCACTTCTACTAATTTGGTAGTACATGGTCTAATGTTGGAAAATGACCTTTCCGGTCTTCATATGTTTGAACTTGGTAAAGTGGGTATCTGGATTGCCCTTGCCGGATTTTTGTACCTTTCTTTTATCGGTCATAAAATTCTTCCGGGGAAAAAACATAAAAACAAGCGCAACCGACTCGATTATAAAGAATATTACCTGGACGCCAATATCCCAAACAACAGTTCGCTGGTTGGTGAAGAGATTAACAACGGGCGCACCCATCAGTTAAAGGGTGTAATCATACGAACAATAGAAAGAGAAGGAGAAACTATTGATACCAGTAAAGGTAGGTTCACCCTGGAACAAGACGACACCTTGGTTATTTCTGTTAAAAATGAAATACTTGAAACCCTAATCAACCAACGAAAGCTTGAATTTAAAGCTTTAAAAGGCTTTGGTCGGTTTTACAAAAGCACTGACATCAAACAAATTGAAGCAGTTCTTGCACCACGTTTTCCCGGTATTAACCAGACCATTGACGAGTTTGATTTTCTAAACCACTACCAGGCAGAAGTACTGGCAGTGCACCGGAATGGTGAAACAATTTCAACCAATGTTGGATCGGTTAGGATGAAAGATGGCGATAGTTTGGTATTGCTTACCAATGAAAATTTCATAAAAAACTGGGGCGAATCAAAAGTTTTTTACCTTACTTCTTTTATTGGTGAAATTCCGCCACCACGCTACAAAGGCCAACGCCTCTTCGCATTGTTATTGGTATTATTGATGATTATTGGCGCTACCTTTGGAAGGTATTTCCCTGAAGTTGGGGGGAACCAATTGGACATGTTTTATTTTGCTGCTATTGTAGCTGTTTTAATGGCCTGGATCAATGTTCTTCCGAATAGGAAATACACCAAAGCGATCTCTTGGGATGTGCTCATCACCATTGCCTGCGCCTTTGGTCTGAGCAAAGCCCTGCAAAATTCAGGAGCAGCCGACAGCATTGCAATGACTGCCATTAATTTTTCAAAATCGTTTGGACCACTGGGAGTGCTGATAACAATCTATTTAATTACTACGATTTTTACTGAGTTAATTACCAACAATGCGGCAGCAGCACTCGTGTTTCCCATTGCATATTCAGCAGCAACACAATTAGGAGTTGATCCAAAGCCATTTTTTATTACCATATGCATTGCTGCTTCTGCAAGCTTTGCAACGCCCATTGGCTATCAAACCAACCTACTGGTACAAGGTCTTGGCAATTACAAATTCAGCGATTATACAAAAACCGGATTACCTTTAAACATTCTCGCATTCATTATCTCCATTATATTAATACCAATCATCTGGCCTTTTTAAATAAGATTCAGACTAAATAATACAGGAAATTGCCAGAATAAACTATTTTTGCATGCGAATATTTGTTGCACTCATAAATGCAACTCGTTAGTTTGAATTTTTTATTTTGACATGAACCAATACAACTTGACGCACTTGCGGGAATTAGAAGCAGAAGCTATCCAGATTATTAGAGAAGTTGCCGCTGAATTTGAGAACCCCGTAATGCTTTATTCAATTGGAAAGGACTCATCAGTAATGGTGAGATTGGCTGAAAAAGCATTTTATCCAGGAAAAGTTCCTTTCCCTCTTATGCATATCGACTCGAAGTGGAAATTTAAAGAAATGGTCGAATTCCGCGACAATTATGCAAAAGAAAAGGGCTGGGACCTAATCGTACACTATAATAAAGAAGGATTTGAATCCGGAGTAGGCCCTTTTACCCACGGTAGCAAGGTGCATACTGATGTAATGAAAACCCAGGCTCTTCTTGAAGGGCTAAACAAATACAAGTTCGATGCTGCCTTTGGTGGCGCTCGCCGTGATGAAGAAAAATCAAGGGCAAAAGAAAGAATCTTTTCTTTCAGGGATAAGTTCCACCAGTGGGACCCCAAAAACCAACGCCCTGAACTTTGGGATATCTTCAATGCAAAAGTCCATAAAGGGGAATCAATCAGGGTTTTCCCTATTTCAAACTGGACCGAGCTTGACATTTGGCAATACATCCGCCTAGAAAATATTCCAATCGTTCCTTTATATTACGCAAAAGAACGCCCAATCGTTGACCTGGATGGTAACCTTATTTTAGTTGATGACGAAAGAATGCCAAAAGAACTGGCTGCCAAAGCAGAAATGAGAAAAGTTCGTTTTAGAACCTTAGGCTGCTACCCACTAACTGGTGCAATTGATTCAGAAGCAGATACCATTGAAAAAATCGTTGAAGAAATGATGACAGTGACTGTTTCGGAAAGAACAACCCGGGTTATTGATTTTGACCAGGAAGCCAGTATGGAACAGAAAAAACGTGAGGGTTATTTTTAAGAGTTATCAGGTTTTCTTTGTTATCAGGTTATCAATCACAATAGATTAAAATTATCTCGCCAACATTATGAAGAGCTATAAGGATTTAGAAATATACCAACTTTCTTTTCAGCTAGCGACTGAAATTTACAAGTTAAGCATGGTTCTTTCAAATCCCGATAAATTTGAAACAGGAAGTCAGATAAGAAGATCCAGCCAATCAATAAAAGATAATATTGTTGAAGGCTACGGGAGAAGAAAGTACAAAGCAGATTTTTTAAAGTTTCTAGTTTTCAGTCATGCATCATGCTTAGAGGCAACCTCCCAAGCAGAGTTTATAATGACAATCCACCCAAACTCTGGATGGGAAAAGATTGCAGAAGAACTGAACTTATTAGGAATAAAAATATACAACTTCATTCAATATGTTGAGAACAATTGGAAAACACGAAAACCTGAGAACCTGAAAACGAAGTAGCTCATAAAAGCTTTGACTATTCGAAAAAACGTAAGTAAATTGAAAAGAGAATGACAGCAACACAAAAAATGGATATAAAAGCATTTCTTGACCAGGACGAAAAGAAAGATTTGCTTCGCTTATTAACTGCAGGTTCGGTAGATGATGGAAAGTCTACATTGATTGGCCGATTGCTTTTTGACAGTAAACGACTTTATGAAGATCAACTTGCAGCATTGGAAAGAGACAGCAAGAGAGTTGGACATGCCGGAGATGACATTGACTATGCCCTATTGCTTGACGGATTAAAAGCCGAAAGGGAGCAAGGAATTACGATTGATGTGGCATACCGCTATTTTTCCACCAACAAACGCAAATTTATTATTGCCGATACTCCCGGGCATGAGCAGTATACCCGGAACATGGTAACTGGGGCTTCAACTGCAAACCTTGCCATTATTCTAATCGATGCCACAAAAGGTGTGATCACGCAAACCAGGCGTCATACATTCCTTGTTTCGATGCTAGGAATAAAACACGTTGTTTTAGCAGTGAATAAAATGGACTTGGTTGATTTTGACCAAACTGTGTTTGATCAAATCTGTGAAGATTATAAAAACTTTGTTGCACAACTGGATATCCCAGATATCAACTTCATACCACTTTCAGCATTGAAAGGTGATAATGTTGTTGACTCATCAGACAGGATGCCTTGGTATAAAGGCCCATCGATGTTGGAATTTCTCGAAAATGTACACATTAGTTCAGACCGGAATTTTGATGACATGCGTTTCCCTGTTCAATATGTGCTAAGGCCAGACAGGGACTTTCGTGGGTTCTCTACAAAAGTAGCCTCCGGAATCGTTAAGAAAGGTGAAGAAGTTTTGGTTCTACCTTCAAAGAAAACTTCAAAAATTAAAAGCATTACAACATATGATGGTGATCTGGAAGAGGCATTTCCACCGCAATCAGTTACCATCACATTGGAAGACGAGATTGACATTTCACGTGGCGATATGATTGTCTACTCTGACAACAAGCCAAAAGTTGATCGCCACTTTGAATCGATGTTGGTTTGGATGGATGAGAAACCAATGGATCCAAATACACATTTCTTCATCAAGCATGCCAACAATACCACTAAAGCACGGATCGATCAGATACGTTACAAAGTGGATGTGAATACACTTCAGAAATCAGAGATTGACCATTTCGAGCTGAACGAGATAGGACGCACGGTTTTAACGACCAACAAACCGCTCTTTTTCGATCCTTACAAAAAGAATAAAAATACCGGTTCTTTTGTATTAATCGACCCGGTTTCCCACAATACGGTTGCAGTTGGGATGATTATCGACAAGCTAAGTTCTGATGATCTTCCTTCAAAAATTACTGAAACAGACCGCAAGCAAATCAGGGCTGGAAAAGGACTGGTTAAAACGGAGGAATACCAAAAGAAATACAACCAATCTGGAGCTACACTTTGGATTACAGGTTTGCATGGTTCTGGCAAAAATGAATTGGCGTTCAGCCTTGAGAAGCAGCTATTTGACATGGGAGCAACCGTTGTACTTTTAGATGGAAGCTCAGTACGTTCAGGGCTTTCGAAAGAACTGGATTACTCTCCTACCGACCGCGCAGAACATTTACGCAGGGTTGCAGAGGTGTGCAGGCTTTTAAATGATCAGGGGATTATTACCATCTGCTCATTTATTTCCCCGGATAAAAATATCCGTGATCAGGTTGCCGATATAATTGGCAAAGAACGTTTCCATATGTTTTATATGGATGCAGATTTGGAGTACTGTAAGACAAACAAGCCAGATCTTTATGAAGATAACTCAGTAGAATATCTGCCAGGTGTTGATATAAATTTTGATGTCCCGGAAGATGCAGCACTTTCATTCGACCCGAAAGAAAATGGCAACAATCCTGAAAAGATTATCGAATATTGTCGGGAAAACAAAATATTTCCACTACACTAGATACAACAAAGGCTTGCAAATGCAAGCCTTTGTTTATACCATTCTGGAACTAACATGGCTGGATTAACTTGAAGAATTATCTCCAGTTTTAAAACTCCAAGTCGGCCCATTCGCAACAACATCTCCATTATATTTTGCAACAACATACCAATAATAGGTTGTATTGTCAACCAAATCATCAACAATAACTTCCTCAACATCAACCCCTTCTCCCACCAAGATTTGTGTTGTAGAATTCGACCTAAATAAATACACATCATAAGTTAAATCAATACTGGATTTACTTTGGTCAACATTCCACTTCATTGTAAAGGAGCTAAGCTGATCAACCGCTCCATTGCCAGGTACAGGATCATATATTGTAACTGAACCATAGTCATCTTCATCTTCGACAAGATACATATTTAAACTCGTTTGCTCATCTTCATAAACTGAAACCAAAACATTCTGAGTAAGGTAATCATTCTTTCTTGCTGTAATTGTGACTTCCCCCGTTAATACTTTGGAAAATTCAAAAGTTCCATCATCAGAAGTGATTACTGACGAACTTGCCGGATTGGTAGAAACTAAAACTCCTTTCAACGGCAGATAAGATTCTCCATCGACAACGGTTCCTGACAAACTACCATATCTATCAAAGTCAACTTTTTCTTCTTCACAAGAAGATTCGACAAATACAATCAATGCTAAAATTGCTATAATTTTTATCCTTTTCATGAGATTATCTGTTTTCAATTAAAAATATACCTTTAACCCAAGTTTAAATCCATACATTGAATCATTGTATGACCCAGCTATTGAACTATCAAATTTATCTTTAAAGAAATAGTTGTAATATGCTTCAGTGTTAACAGCAAAATGATTTGAGAATACATACTCAAGTCCACCGCCAAAACTAACCAAAGGAACATATTTGCTATTTGATAATACTACATCTTTCTTCCAGTCATGAATAATCCCAATACCACTAAAAGTATACGGTGAAATTTTCTGAAAAGGCACAAAGGTGTAACTAAGATTTAACTGAGATACAGTAACCTGCGAGTTAAAATGATTGGGAGAGTTTAACAAGCCAACTGAATTCTCCAATTCTAAACCAAAGTAATTATTAATCGACTTATTGACATTAAAGGTTCCAACTGGACGAATTCCACCTGTCTCAAAATCGCCATTATAAAACTGAATTCCACTTTCAATTCCCAAAGAGAATTTTCCTCTTTTTGAAACTTTCTCAAATTTTCGCCCAATATGATCTGTGCTTAAACTAAGCTGTTTATCATTCTTGTATTTAATAAAGGAGTTACTTAAAGTATCCTGAGGGTTTTCCAACACCCAAAGCTTATCCTCAACTCCCTCAATAACCAGAGATTCCACGGCTTTTTCAATAGCTTCAGTTACCGCTAGCTCGGTTGGTTCATTATATGTGAAGCCAGTTTCGGCTTCTAAAAGACGTTTAAATTTTACATATCTAAAAACACCGACATCAATTTCTTGAGACAAAATCGATTTAGTAGTGTAAACTGTTTTTAGGATTTTCCCATTGCTTGTAGAAACTGCTCTCAGATAGATTGTTACACGATCTTCTCGATATTGACTTGAAACACCAGAGCCAAAATATCGAAGTCCAGCTCCACCTGTCATTACGTTAGTCTCATAAGAAATAATGCCTCCTTCCAAGATAACTCCTGCAAAAAGTAAAGGTGGCAATAAAACATTTGAATTTCCTTCATACTGTTGTCTGCTGGAACGTATAATCTTTCTCTCATTCAATAAGTTGCTCATGTTTTCTCTTTCAATAGGAACAAACCAGCCAGATTCTTCAAGTGCTCGAATAAGGATCGTTGTTGCCCCTTGAGTAACTGCCGTTGACCAACTTGCTCCAGTAGATGAAGGCTTATACTGTCCTGTTTGATCTCTAAATTTGTAAACAGCTGCAACAATTTTCTCCTGAGGTTTTGGCAACAATAACAAATCTTTTTTTGCTGGAGTCTCATGGCCCAAAGTCGCTGGTTTGGGTGACATCTGTTGGTTAAAATATGCGCCACATGCTGTCATTACTAGAACAGTGATAAAAAAAACAATTGCCCGAATAATAAAATTCTGCATAAAAATATAACTTAAAAGTTAGGAACAGTGACTGTAGTAGTGGCTCCTGTTTGGGTATCTAGAATTGTAATATTTATTCCTGAAGCATCATCTCCAATATCAATCTGATAATCACCCAACACATAAGTTCCGTTCTCAAGGGCATCTTCACCAAATTGGTTAGATACGATTTGCCTTGACAACTGACTTAGTATCTGACGGTTAAGACTTTCCTGAAAATCTTCAAGTGTATTCGTACTATATCGACTATATGAATCACTATCACTGTCTGGCGATTCATAAGTATCCTGAGACTGTGCTGAACTCAATAGCCAACTATAGTTGTACGGATTTCCACCAAAAGCTGGGTTTTTGGGAGTATAAACAAAATCTTGTGCTCTTAAACTATAAGTAGCAACTAAAAGCAATAGAGCTAAAATAAAAAATACTTTTTTCATATCTAGTTATTTTCAATAAATTCCTGTCCCTGTTTGATCGTCACTTTCCAACTGCCTCTCTATCTCCTCATAATTAATAAGGTACAGACGAGTTCTTTCAACAGCTGATTCTGCTACATTCTCAATAAATGATATACGAGGTTGCAAAAAAGATTGAAACACCATAGTTTCATTTAACTTAACTTCAATTTTTGTTGTCGATAAACGATATGGTTTCTCTGATATATAAATTGAAAAATTTTTTGCCTTTGCAGGTGATTCCCAATTATTGAAAAAGTGGTTGTAAAAATCCCTCCCACTTTTTGTTTTTGTATTGTCAATCACAAGCCCATCAATTTCCAAATAATCTTCGTTTTCACTCTTATATTTTTCTTTAATGTTTTCTATGATTTTCTTTAAATTTTCTGGGGCTTCTTTTATTCTGTTAGTACTATCCAAATTAGTTGTTTGAGAATTACAAATCAATGCAAAAGTCAATAGAACAAATAAAAAAGAATATCTTAACATACTAATACTTTTTCATAGGAAAATTAAATGCAGTTTGGGTTATCGAAACAGACTGCCCCCCAGTTTGAGTAACCTTAATTCCTGGCAGTATGGAGTGATCAAGAATTAACTGCAAATTATTATTCTCACCATATTGTCTGGCATCTACAACCTTTGGCAACCTTTGATACCAGCAATTACCATTTCCCAATAATGCAATTTGCATTTCGTTTCCAACACCATTTTGAACAAGGATGTTTGCTTTAGGTAGTATTCCTTGATTATCGATGTAGGAATCAATTTTATTAGAAACTCCTTTTTGATAAATTTTAGTCAAAGCTAAATCACCATTAGACCATGCATTAGCCTCATTACCTCTTCCATTTTGAACCAATATTGTATAATGTCCAGAACCTATTTGTTCAATATAACCTGAATTACCAGAATCAAATTGTGCAGAAATAACTGAATTTGAAAATTGTTTTTCATGCTCTTGGACTACGATCATGCTTTGGTTATAACCAATCTGGTTAATTGAACTTCGATTATTATTTATCGATATTTCTTGTTCGATTATATCAAATTGCTCAAGCTCCCAACATCTAATTTCTAAATCATCTTTATCTTGAGCCTTCAAGAATAAAACACTAATGACCATAAAAAATAATAAACAAGCCTTAGATAGCATATTAAATGTTTTTTTATGAAGTACGATCAAAATCGAACTTATGTGTACTAAGTAATGATTTATTTATACAATTCAATGAACATTATTATGTATAAGTAAAAAGAATTCAAACTTATCCCTCTCTGTTTTACCAAGGAGGAATAAGTTTAAAAGTTAATCTTAATTTTGAGTTATTAAAGCCTCGTTCATACCTCCGCTTTGAACAATGCTTCCGTAGTGTCCATTTCCATTTGAAATAATTGAGCCAAAATTTGAATCCCCGGTTTGAATAATTGAGCCAAAATTTGAATCCCCGGTTTGAGTGATAAAACCTTCCGATGAATTTCCTGTTTGCAGAATTGTTGCTTGATTGAATGATCCTTCAAGCCAAATATCAGCATCATTCAGATTTCCATTCTGATTAATAACCATTGTATTATCGGAAGAAGTTGTTGCTGAGTTAGTCTGACCTACGTAAGCATCAGCATCGTTTCCATCACCGTCCTGATAAATTGTACCTGAATTATTGTCACCAATAAAGCTTTTATTAATAGTGAGCCTTGCATCATTATCATTCCCGATCTGATCAATATCGCCAAAAGCGTTTGTGCGGCTTAACTGCATGTAAGCAGTATTTGAATTTCCTGTCTGATCAATTGTCCCAATAATATCAAGACCTTCTTCTCCAGCATTTAGAATGCGGTTATTATCACCAATTTGATTAATTACCAAAGAGTTGTTTGTAACAATCCCACCTAATTTAACTTGTGTAGCGGCATCAATTTTATTGTTATTTCCAGACTGGTTTATTTCAGCGCTATTCACATCGCCTTTTTGATAAAATCTGCCCACTTTATTACCATTACCACCATTTTGATTAATCAAAGCATTATTATCATTACCAATCTGATCAATACCATCGTATGGAAAAGAACCTTCACCAACGACATGATCGTCTCCAGATTGGAGGATTGACATTGTGTTCTTGTTGCCATATTGTTTGACAGATGCATAAACAGATTTTTCAGGACGAAACTGGCTTACTTTGTTTCTATTACCAATTTGAGATATCGTTACGGTATTTTCATTTCCATCCTGCAATACTCCCATTGAAGAAGGCTCGTTTCTTTTCCCAACTGTATTTTCATCACCGATTTGTATAATCTCTACACTGTTTTGTTCTCCCCATTGTTCAGTTTCTGCAAAGTTATCATCACCAGTCTGTGTGGTTGCAGCATTTAAGTCCCTACCATTCCCAATCTGCCTGGCATAGTTTCCAACTCCAGAAGATAATGTGTTGTCCTGATAAATTACTGCATTGTTCTTATGTGAAAAACCATGTCCGGTAAAGTCTTGTACAGCTTCATTATTATTACCGTCCTGATCCACTAATATGGATGCACTAGAGTATCCATTATTTGAACCTGTAACATCCTGGGTAGATTTATTACCAGTACCATCTTGATATGCATCTACATCAGCATGAGTAGCACCATGACTTCTTTGTATTGCATCATTGGAAGTTCCATGTTGTTCAATTCTTAAATTAATTGTGTATCCTCCACTGGTTGATTGATTCAGGCTATTCGATGTTCCATCCTGTATTCCAATGAGAGTATGGCCACTATTGTAGCCAGGAGCTACAGAAGACTGGCTTGAAGTGTTGCTCGTTCCAGTTTGCGTAATGGTTGTATTTAATGCACCTTTATTTCCGCCACCTGTTTCAGATTGAGAAATAGCTGCCTGGTTGCCTGAACCATCCTGATCAACAATTGCTGTATTGGGGATATTAGCATTTGATCCTCCATTAGACCCTGATTCAGTTTGCTCAACTGTTGCAACATTTTTACCACTTGATCCTCCAGTTTGTGTCACAGTTGCTGTCTGTGCAAAATCATCGTCCGTAGTTTGCGTTACTGTTGCATCGTTAGTGCCTGTCTGAGTTACAGTTGCTGTCTGGTTATCACCAGTTTGCGTTGTAGCTGCCATATTTTGTGCCATTGCTGACCCTACGGCAAACACAATTATTAATAAAAATATTATCTTTTTCATACTTTAGATATTTAAAAGATCAATGTAAGCTACTTTTACTTACATTGATCAAAATCATTAATCTCCTATTGCTGAGTAATAGAAGAACTATTTCCATCACCCATTTGTATAATGCTGCCATTTTGGCCTCCTCCATATTGGCTAAGGTCTGCAATATTTAAATTCCCGGTTTGTTGAATCAATCCAAGGTCATTCTCGCCCTGCACTAAATCGATGGTATTATCATTTCCAAATTGGAAACTTGCTACATCCAATGTAGCACCATCAGTTTGAGTTCCAACAAATATATTACCATCGCCATCTTGAGCGAAATATGCATTTCTTACAGCTTCAAGTCCTGATGCTAGAGGACTGTACCCAACAGAGTTATTGTTACCATTCTGAAACAATTCAAATGAGTTATCGTCACCTAACTGAAACAATTTAGCTTGATTGTTATCTCCATTTTGATCTATTTGAATAAGATTTCCGGCTGTGTTGTATACCGGAGTGGTGAAGTCATAGTTTGCATCTTCATAGATAAAACCCTGAACAGCAGAAGCAACATTATTATTACCTAGCTGGCCAATGTAAGCTTCATTGGTTTCTCCACCATATTGCCATACATACCCCCTGTTACCGTCTCCTTCAGTAATAATTTCAGCAATACTATTATTTGTTTCAAGCGCAGAGGTAATTGCTGTTTCACCCCAGAACCCAAATGGCCAACCCTGATAAATATAACTGGTATTATTATTTCCAACTTGTTCAATTGAACTATTGTTATCATCTCCAACTTGTATAATATCAGCATAATTAAGATCACCTTCTTGTGCAATACCAGCGTCATTACTATTGGCATCCATAGCTGTTGATGTTGATGGACCATAATAATTCTCAATCATTCCTTGCGCAATATAAGCTTCATTTGATAAACCATCTTGCTTTATTTTCCCATCGTTGTTACTTCCGTCCAGTTGCTCAACTGATCCATAGTTATCAGAACCGTCTTGGTCAACGATACCAGAGTTAGAATTACCATTTTGATAAATATACGCTCCATTCTCAAGTCCTATCTGAGTTAGTTCAGCATCATTATCATCTCCAATTTGAGTAATAGTTCCTACATTTAGATCACCATCAACCGATACATCGGCATCATTACCACCACCTTCCTGCTGTATATAATGGTTATTATCATCTCCGATTTGTTCAAAAAGAACTGCATTATTATCACCAATTTGTGAAACCCCTCTATCACCTGTCCAGTAAGGAAGGCTTCCTGAATTGTTACCATTACCATTTTGTGACATTTCCAAAGAATTCCCATTTCCTGATTGTTTGGTTGTGGCAATATTAAATTCACCTTCTTGCGTTACAATAGCACTACTTCCTCCTAGACCTTGATTTGAAACGGCATAGTTGTCATCACCGGTCTGCATATGAGTTGCAACATTTCCACTTTGAGCCTGGTTTAATAATGAATAGTTTCTTTCTCCATCTTGTGTTTGAGTCCCTTCATTGCCCCCATTCCAGGAGTTCGCTTTTGCAACATTTTCAAGTCCACTTTGATCCTGAGTATGATTACTTCCGGGAGGCAATGTGCCCCAAGGGTTACGCTGCATAATAGATGCGTCATTACCTTCCCCTTCTTGTGTTTGAGTAGCAACACTACTTCCTTTTTCCCTTTGATCAATTGATGCAATATTTGCTGTACCATTCTGAGTTTGTGCAGCAACATTGTCAAATGTTTTGTCACCAGTAGAACCAGCACCCACTTGAATAATGGTTGCAGTATTCAAAGTACCATCCTGATCCTGAGTAGCTTCATTACCATCACCAACCTGGTCAATTTGAGCATCGTTAGTTACTCCATTTTGATCCTGAGTAGCAACATTAGCACTACCAGTTTGATTTGTTGTTGCAGTGTTTTGTGCCATCACAAATGTTACAGCCAACATCATTAAAAATAATAAACTTAGTTTTTTCATAATTTTGATTTTAATGTTGCTCCATTTTTGCACCAAACAGACCATAAAACTTTTGCGAACAGGTTTTGATTTTCAATAAAACATCGGATTGATCAAGTCCTCCGTCCTAAAGAACCAGTGTTTGAGATTATTTGTTATATTTGGACTGCTATGTCTCCATTCTCCTGCATTGTTCACGTTGGTTTTTATCTTCTGTTCGGTGCAGGGGGTGGAGATTTCCCCCCTTAGTTAGTTTGGTTTTCTTTTTTTGCAACTATTCTCAAAAATAAATCAAACGGTATGGCCGTTATCCTTGCTGCAAAAAGAATCCCTGTTTCTAATAATTCTCCAATTATACGCTTGTTTTTATAAATTTTTTTAAAATCTACACACAATAAGCATCGAGATTTACATGATTTCAATATGGTATTCATAACATTGCCAATAATTACTTAGCTGTTCATATAAGCACTCTTACATCTCATCATCCATCAAAGTATGTAAACCAGTTTAAGGGTGATTTTGAAAAAGGAAAACTACATCTCTACAATCAAGAATAATCGTTCAACTGCAATTCCTTCAATCTGTATATCTTAATAAATCCAAAAGCCGGGGTTAAAGCTTTTCCAAAATCGCAGTATAAAGATTGACATTTGTTCAGTTCAATCCTATAAGTAAAAACCACATTCTTTTTAAAAAAATAATTAGTGAAAATACCTATTGAATAGTTTCTTTCCCCACTCCCGGTTGTTTACAAAGAAGGAAGAACGATTGAGTGTTTTAGGTGTAAGCTTAAAAAGCTAAAGTTATTTATATACCATTGTTAATTGTTTAAGTTTTTGATCCACTAGTGTTCGGTTGAGAATAGATTAATGGCTTAAGCCCCTTTTATTTCCAGATTTCATGGGATCAGTTTCAAAAGTTGTGGATTATGTTTTTGAAATATCTGGCTCGAAGAATTTCGTTCCACCCTGGGGGACTGATGACGGACCAACCAATAAGGTTTGTTTTAGGTATTTAGCACCAGCCTACTAAGGTTGGAACAAGAAATAAGGTTTTAAGGCCCACTTAAACCTTATCCACGGTCAAACACCTTATTAGAAAATTCAAAAAAACCCACCCCTAACCTTATTCTCCTACCGTCATATTGTGTGTTTAAAAAAAGTACATTTATTGGGGATGGTGTGGTTTGCAACTGTTTCCTTTTTTATTGGATCTTGGAATTTTGCCAGAGCAATATAGGGGTTCCATCTCTTTTTATAGAGATGGCATCCCTTATATCGAACGAACGAAGGGAAGTTAGGTCTGGCGAATTCCGATTCTTCAAATAAAATGTGGTTTAGAGCATCACCCGGGGAGTTTCAACAACAAAGGCTTGCAAATGCAAGCCTTTTGTTTTTAACTCCTGTTTGTATGGCAATATATTTTCAGCAATAAAATAATCAATTTCGCACATCAGATTCCCATCTTCTAATTTTTTGGGCTACTTTACCGGGTTCTGTCTTACTATCGTTCTTAGTCAATGATTTCGATTTTTTCTTCTTACGACTATCTGCATCTGTCGTATTTTGTTCTTGAAGCGTTGAATCAACTTTAAGGCTCATCTCATTGATAATGGTATCTTTTTGCAATACAACTGATTCTTCAGTTGCTGCCTGTACAGCAGACACCACTGATGTATAGCTTTTCTGGAGCAAAAACACCAAAACAACAAATAGAGAAATAAATATTAATTGCAGTCTTCTCATTGTATAAGTATTTTATAACTACATTTAAATACTACATCAAAATTACTCAGACAGAGCAAGCCCTACAATGAGTGTTTATACTAGATTATCATGTACTTTATATAGGTGAAATCCCCTAGTTTATAAGTTGTTAATAACTGAAACAAAAAAGCAATGGTTATTCAATGAATTTTTAATATATTATGTAAGGTGCGGGTGTTATTGAACTAAGAATGACTTTGATTTTTGCCCTTGGTGCAAATCTTTTAATGAACAGTCAGAAGCACAATTCCCACATTTCCCATTACTGGTAGTTTTAGGTTTTAAAGGAAGTGCCAGATATATCTTATATATGGCTGTAACTACCGCAGCTGAAACGATTAGATATGTGATTATTTCCTGCATCAATCAAATTATAAACTTCATTAAAAGAACAAACTAAAGAGATGAAAGGTTGCATATGAAAGCAACCATGCCAGCCCAGTTGTATAGAACATGGCAAAAAGTGCCCATTTTAGCTTTCCTGATTCATTTCGAATGGTTGCAATAACACCAATACATGGGAAATAAATCAATACAAAAACAAGGAATGCCATTGCTACAGGTATAGAAATAACCTGTTTGCCTTTTTTCTCTCCTGAAGTATATTTTTCATTTTTAAGCTTTTGGGATAAACCAACCGCATCTTCTTCGTCTTCCACCTGGTACAAAACGCCCATGGTACTCACAATAATCTCTTTAGCTGGCAATCCTGCAAGCAAGCTCACACTCATTTTCCAGTCAAAACCCAACGGTCGCATAACAGGCTCCATAAACTCTCCTACCCTTCCCAAATAAGAGTTTCTGAGCCGTATTGATTCTTGAGCCAATTCCAATTCTTTTATCGTTGAGTTACTTTCTTCTGATGAATCATTTTGAAGCAGTTCAATTTGTGATTGTAACTGAATTGTATCTTCACTTTCCCTGGGGAAATATCCTAAAGCCCATATAATTATTACCCCTATCAAAATAACTCCTGCAATTTTCTTCAAATACTGGTATGATTTGTCCCACATGTGAACCAAAATATTCTTCATGGTTGGAACACGGTATGGCGGGAGCTCCATTACGAAAGGCGTTTCCTTGTTTCTAAACAAGGTTTTGTTAAAAATCTGAGCGGTTAAAAATGCCAATAAAATTCCAGTGAAATAAATTCCGGCAAGCACTAAGCCAGGCCGATTGGGGAAAAATGCCGAAATGAACAAAACGTACACAGGCAACCTTGCACTGCACGACATAAAAGGAACAATCAGCATGGTTAACAGCCTGTCCCCTGGGCTGCGAAGAGTGCGCGTGGCCATAATTGCAGGCACATTGCAACCAAAGCCCATCACCATTGGAATAAAGGATCGACCGTGCAATCCAAACGAGTGCATGATCTTATCCATTATAAACGCTGCCCTCGCCATGTAGCCCGTATCTTCCATCAGCGAAATAAAAAAGAACAGGATTAAAATATTGGGGAGAAACACCAGCACACTACCAGTACCATCAATTATACCATTGGTAATTAAATCCCGGAGCATTCCTGCTGGCATAATTTGGGTAACCAAATCACTTAAAAACCCAACAAAGTTCTCGATCCATGTCATTGGATAACTTCCAAGCTTAAAAGTTCCATAAAAGGCTGTCAATATCAAAATTGCAAATACTGGTAATCCAAGAATTGGATGGGTTAACAATTGGTCAATGCGCTCTGATCGGGATATTGATGTCTTTACTTTGTGCTTGTAAGTATCTTTCAAGGCACCGGCAATAAAGCCATATTTTGCATCGGTAATTACTGTTTCGCTGTCTTCGTTGTATATTTTTTCAATCCGGCTACACTCCTGTACCGTAGCCTGTTTAATTTCATCAAAATTTGGATACCGTGACAATCTAAAAAGTGTTTCATTGTCCTTTTCCAGCAACTTTATTGCCATAAAACGGGAAGAGATTTTATCCGTAATTGGCCTGTTCTCTCTAATAATTGGCCGAATCTTATTGATGGACTTTTCAATCTCCTGCCCATAATTTATGTGAATATGCCTAACAATTGGATCCTGGTCTTCATAAACCTCAATGGACTTTTCAAGCAATTCATCAATCCCTTTACCTTTTGAGCTTACCGTTGGGATGATTGGGATTCCAATCATTTTGCCCAATTTATCGAAATCAAATTTGTCGTTATTCTTCAACAGCTCATCATACATGTTCAAAGCACAAATCACCTTAATATCCATGTCAATCAGCTGGGTTGTTAGAAATAAATTCCGCTCAAGGTTTGACGAATCGATAACATTTATAACAATATCGGGAGTTTGTTTCCAGATATATTTCCGAACATATATTTCTTCCGGCGAATAGGCTGTCAGTGAATAAGTTCCTGGAAGATCAATTAAATTGAAACGATATCCTTTTTTCTTAAAATGAGCTTTTTTGGCATCAATTGTAACACCGCTGTAGTTTCCAACATGTTCCTTCGAACCAGAGAGATAATTAAACAAGGTAGTTTTACCACAATTGGGATTACCTACAAGAGCGATATTAATTTCACGACCCTTTTCGTTGGCAGATTTTTTTAGTTCTTCCAAATCAATCACTCCTTCATAACTGGATTGCGAATCGAGCTGGGTCTCATTTACCGAAACAACCTCAATCAAATGCGCTTCCGATCTTCGAAGGGTAATATTGTATTCCAGGATTTTGAATTCAATGGGGCCTTTAAATGGGGTATTTTTGATAACCTTCACTTCTTTTCCCTTCACGAATCCCATCTCAGTTATTCTCTTTCTAAACGATCCGTGTCCAAGAACCTTTGTAATAATTACGGTTTCATTATTTGCAACCTCTGATAATCTCACTCCCCAATTCTATATTTATGCTAATTTGAATCAAATAAAAATAACCATGCAAAGATATTTAAGTTTTTAAAAAAACTTTCAAAAATTCAGCAAAAGCGGTGCATACTTTCGTCATTCGTTTAACTTTGCATAAATAATGATATGAGATGGACGAAAACGATTTAAAAAAGATTCAAGAAGCGATAGATTCATTGCCCGAAAATTTTAGCATTCTGGAAGAGCAAATTGATGTTGACCTGCAAATGGAGTATTTTGAGCTAGCCCGCTCCACAAGGGAAGAAGATGAGATTGAGGGATTGATAAAAACTGCACCAGACTTATTATACAGCGAAGAATGTACTTTTGAGCTAAAAAAGAAGACACTGGTTGGTCTTGCCGGAATCGATGATGTTGAAGCATTTCGTATAATTGAAAAGTTCCATAAAGAATCGAGCGAAGAATTAAAATCATGGGCAGTTTTGGCCCTACAAGAAAGCAGGATGGTACTGCAAAGCTCATTATTGGAAGAACAACAAGTTTTTATCTCTACCGGACTGGGTGGCAGGGAACAGAAGATCAGGTATTTCGTCTCTGTAATGAAACACGACATTGACGAAGATTTTAACGAAACCCAAAAGAAGCTTGTAAAAAGTGAACTAGCTTATTTTTTGAAAGAAAGTGAAGGAGAACTTGAGGAAGTTGACTTTGATACTGGATTTGCGCTCGCCCTTTTCTTATTTCCCCTTAAACAAAACTTACATCAGGTTTTAAGTTCTTTCATTAAAGAATGTAACCAGTTTGGAAATTTCCTGAAAGACGATATTATTATCACAAACGTTAAGGCACTGTCTGCCGATGAAATAAGAAACTTCCTTAAAAACAATAAGAAACAAACGAATGAAGAATAAGATAAACCTCGCCCTTCAGGTTTTACCACAAGCAAAAAACAAAAACAGTTATGAGTTGGTTGATTCTGCCATAGAAGAAATTCAAAAATCAGGATTGCCTTTTAAAGTGTGTCCATTTGAAACAGTTATTGAAGGGGAATATGATGAAATAATGGCTTTGGTAAAACGGATCCATGAAATACTTGAAGAAAATGGAACAGAAAAAATGATGACTTACATTAAGATACAAACTGTCTTTCAGCAAGATGTGACAATTGCCGATAAAATGGGAAAATACGAAGACTAAAAAAACTTTATTTTATTGACCATTCTTTAAGAAAAGTATTATATTTGCAGCGCTTTAACGCAATCATGGACCTGTAGCTTAATTGGATACCTGCCTGCCGGCAGGCAGGGAGCACCTGACAAATGAAGTTTTTTGTTTATGCAATAAAGAGTCAATTAGATGGTCGAATTTATGTCGGATTTACATCAGATATTGACAGAAGACTACAGGAACATAACTCTGGAAAAACAAAATCGACGAAAGGATTTAAACCCTGGAAATTGATCTATTTTGAAGAGTGTATTGGTAGAGTTGAAGCAAGAAAAAGAGAGAAATATCTCAAATCCGGTATCGGAAAAGAGTTCTTAAAAAATATAAAAGAAGGACCTGTAGCTTAATTGGATAGAGCACCTGACTACGGATCAGGAGGTTAGGGGTTCGAGTCCCTTCAGGTTCACTAAAAAAAACCTTGTAGCATTTTAGTTACAAGGTTTTTTGTTTTAGTGCTGATATTCCGGATTTAATTCAGTAGGAACCGGAGCTCCAGTTTCTTTCCTCCAGTTTTCCAAAAGCTCTAATAGCCCTTCCCGTTTCTCAGGTTCCGATTCTGCCAAATTATTTATTTCTCCAATATCTTCTTTCAGGTTATAAAGTTCTATGTCATTGTTTTCAAAGTACTGAATAAGTTTCCAATCCCCTTGTCTGACAGCAGATCCGGGGCGGGTCCTAAACAGCGGATCTTGAGTGGTTGAATCATTTTTTATGTACGCCTGCAAGTAAATTGGGAAATGCCAAAATAGCGGACGATCATTAATTGAACCCGTATTAGAGAAGATTGGCAAAATGCTTTCACCATCTAAAACTTTGTCAATGGGTTTGTCAATACCTGCTACTTCCAAAATTGTAGGATAAAAATCTAAGTTGGTTACAGGAACATCAGATTTTGCAGAAGCGTTTATTTTCCCTGGCCAAAAAGCAAACATCGGCTCACGAATACCCCCCTCGTAATAAGCACCTTTTCCAGATCGCAATGGCCACTGTTTTGTTATTCTGTAATGCCCGCCATTATCGGATGAGAAAAGAATAAATGTATTGTCAAGTTTTCCCTCGTCTTTCAAAAGATCGATTAACCGTCCAATCTGCCTATCCAGGTTTTCCACCATTGTTGCATATTTAGCATTATTCTGTCCGTTCCATTCAGCTTTGTTTTCATACTTTGGAAGCAATTCATTAACCGGGTTAATAGGCGTGTGTACTGCATAAGGCGAATAATATAAAAAGAAAGGTTCATCCTGCACAGATTTCACAAACTCCAGGGTTTTGTCCATGATTAGAGTTGTCAGGTAATAGTCATCAGATGGGGCATCTAATGCAACCCGAGAGTAAGGTGGGTAATAACTTCCGGGGTTACCAGAATGACTTCCACCAATATTTACGTCAAACCCATCTTTTAAAGGATCATCCGTTAAATGCCATTTTCCTGCGTGGCAGGTTGTGTAACCAGCACCTTTCAATACCTCAGGCAACAGCAGATTGCTTTCAGACATATACGGATTATTTGTTGTAGGAATTAGTTTGCGATTTTTACTCTTTCCTCTGTCCGAGTTATCTACTGTGTAAACCCCATGCCGAGGTGTCCATTGCCCACTCATTAAGCAAGCCCGGCTTGGCGCGCAATTAGCTGCAGCGGCGTAGGCTTGTGTAAATATCATCCCACCTTCAGCAAGTTCATCAATATTTGGCGTTTCGTAATATTCCGATCCCATAAAACCAACATCACGCCAGCCCATATCATCAATGTTTATAAGAATAATATTGGGTTTAGTTTTTTGCCCATTTTCTTTCTTAATTGGGTTACATGAAGTAATAAGGAACACGGATGCAACAAAGCAACTAATCGCTAAATGAGATAGGTTCTTTGATCTTTTCATTTTATTGTTGAATTCATTAGACTGGAAAAATAACAATAAAAATCAGCCCCTGAAGAACAAGAGCTGATTTTCTTCACTAATTGATAAATTAAATACTATCTGTATCCATTGTTTGTAGGATCTGATTCAAGTAGCGCCGGGTTCAACTCAAAACTTTCCAATGTAATTGGAAATAGCGCATGATGTGCTTTCACATTATTTGGGGCCTCCCTAAAAGCTGGAACATATTCTGTATTTTGTACTGTTTCAACCAATATCCCCCAGCGAATTAAGTCTAAACGGCGATGATCTTCCCCCATCAACTCAAAGGCACGCTCATCACGAATGGCTAACCTAAATTCTTCCTGGCTCAATCCAGACAAAGGCTGATCTGGTTCAAAAGCACGTTCCCTCACTGCGTTTATGTACTGATAGGCATTGGATGGCCCATTCAACTCATTTTCTGCTTCAGCTGCCATAAGGTAAATATCTGCTAAGCGAAAAACGATGGTATTGTTACCATGATTTTCACGTGGGGATTCTTCAGACCTCAAATCCCAATTTTTAGGGATGTAATGCCATTTTAATTCAATCCCCTCATAATCATTGGTGATGTTCCAAGCCTTTCTTAGGTCATCATCCTGGAATTTGTTAATTATCGTAGGTGTTGGAATCGCCAGTCCATACCCAGTCATTACATGGCCATTAGCTGAAAGTGCTGATCGCAAAGTATTTTTTTCAGAAGAAGCCTTGGGTTCATCACGTATTCGTGGAGTAAAGAAATCTGTTCGTCGTTGCTGAGCCAAGTCTTTCACATAGTCAAATTGCCAGATAATTTCATCATTATGCTCATCCAATGGATAATCATTGAACACATCTCCATAATTATCTAAAAGAACATGCCAAGAATTGTTGATGATATCAACAGATTTATCACGCATATTTTGCCAATCGTTACGTACCATATGGAATTTAGCCTCTAAAGTAGCAGCAGCCCATTTTGTGGCTCGCCCAAGCTCCGCAGCACTATACCTGTCAGGCAATAAGTTTTGAGCTTCCTTCAAGTCATTAATCATATCCAGCTGAATTTGAGCTCTATCAAAACGCCCTAAAACTGCAACTTCGTCTATTGGAAGCGCATCGGTATAATATGGTACATCGCCCCAAATATTGGTCAAATGATAATACGCCAACGATCGCAGAAATAATACTTCGCCTCTCGTCTGTTCATATCCATCTTGTGAAATTTTCTCGTTTCCTTCAATCCGTTCAAGAACATTGTTACAATCCTGAACAACACGGTAAAGTGATTGCCATGTACCCCCTGTTGGATTATTTCCTTCGGTAATTGTAAATAAAGCGAAATCCTTCGCTTCGCCACCATAACGGTTAGGATTAATTAAATCAGTACCAAACATATAGAATTTGGATAATCCGACAGTATTGTATAATTTTTGATCAAACATAAAGGAGCCATAAATACCATTGGCAGCAGCTTTAGCCTCGTCATCAGAATTAAAGAAATTATTGGGAGATAGAATGTCCCTTGGTTCCTCTTCTAAAAAGCTTTCACAGCTCACTACTGTTAAGCCAAGCAACAGTACAATAAGAAATTTATATCGTATATTTTTCATTGTTTTGAATTTTTAATTGTTCACTTTATTAAAACTCAGCCTTCAAACCAAATGTAATTGTTCTGGCGTAAGGATACTCACCTCGGGTAAAACCAGTTTGAACACTCTCATTTTCGCTACCACCATTGGCATATCTACTCACCTCAGGATCAAACAGTTTATTTTTAGAGAATAAGGCCAAGTTGGTTCCAGATACATAAACATTCAATTTATTGATCCAATTAATAGCCGCCAACTTATGCGTTGGAACATCATAAGTTAGACGAACATTCTTCAGCCTCAAATAGGATCCATCTTCAATCAAACGGGTGTTACTTTTAATATTTGCCAGTGACTGCGATGTTCCTGGCATGGGTATGTCCGAATCCTTGTTGGTTTCACTCCAATGGTTCACTAAATCAGCATATGCGTTTGAACCTTCCCTAAAGAAATATGCCTGATGAGAAAGACTGTTGTAAAGATCATTCCCGTAAGATCCGTTAAAGTAAACATCCAAAGTCAAGTCTTTCCATTTGAAGGTATTCTGAATACCACCAAAGAAATCTGCTTCCGGACTACCAATTACTTCAAAATCGTTAATGGATATCACTTTATCCCCATCCGTATCTTTGAATCGTGGCCCGCCAACCATCTGATTCAGGATGCCGGACTCATCAATCTCCTCCTGACTGTTCCAGACACCGAGGTACTGAACACCAACAAATGCAGGAGCCGTTTCCCCAACAATCAACCTTCCACCGGGACCACCTTGGTTCGTTGGCGATGCAATATCAATGTATTCAGCATCACCAATATCCAATACGTTACTGCGGTTTGCTGCAATAGTTAAACTAGTTTCCCAGGAGAAGTCACGGGTTTTAACATTCACCGTATTAATCAATAATTCCAACCCTTTATTCTCAACTTCGCCTAAGTTTTGAAGCTTATCGTTAAAACCGGTTTGTGGAGGTATCCGAACATTTAACAAAAGATCACTTGTCTTTTTCTGATAATAATCTATTTCTACGGCTAATCGTCCTCCAAGGAAAGCTGATTCCAAACCAATATCCAACTGTTCTGTTGTTTCCCACATTAAATCAGGACTTCTAGGACGTCCATTTCTTACTCCGACCTGTTCCAACCCATTAAAAAACATACTACGTGCATCTAAAACAGCTAATGTCCGATAGGGAGCAATCGCCTGACTTCCTGAACGTCCAAAACTGGCGCGTAACTTTAAATTATCGAATACACCCAAATCCTGAACCCAGGGTTCTTCTATCATTCTCCAAGCAATAGCTCCGGAAGGGAAAAAGGCATACTCGTTATTTGATCCGGCAAAGCGTGAAGCACCATCTACCCGGCCAACAAAAGTTAGTAAGTATCTCTCCTTGAAATTATAATTAACCCGTCCAAGCCAGGACACCAACTGGAATTTAGTAAATCCAGATTCGACAACATTTCTGGTAGGATCACTTCCAATTTCTAAATTATTGTATTCAAGTACATCATTAGTAAACCCTTCAGCTTCAGCGTTAGTCGTTTCAAGAGTTGATGTTTGCCAGGTAAAACCAGCCAACACATCAAACTTATGATCATCATTAATTTGTTTTGCGTATGAAACCGTATTTTCATTTAACACGTCAATGTCCTGAGCGGTATTAATTCGTGCATATCCACCACTATTATCTATCAACCTTTCTGGTAAAATACCGGGATTATAGCGATTCCTTTTCAGGTAATTTACTTTTGGTCCTATGGTTGTTTTGAATATCAAATCTTTAATAGGTTCAAACTGAAGATAGGCATTCCCTAAAATATTGGTCTGGTACTGATGATCAACCCTTAGCTGGATATCTGCCTCAGCGTTTCGTTGAGTTCCATCGGTCACCGGGTTCTTATCGGTAAACGATCCATCCTCGTTATAAATGGCCTTTGCAGTTAGCCCATCATTCCATAATGACGATAAGTTTACTTTATTGCGTTCCCTGTAATTATGAGAAACATTTAAACGAACTCCCATTGAAAGCTTCTCGCTAAGCTTCACATCAATATTGGTCCTGAATGTATATTTTTCAATACCTGAAGCCCTTACAATCCCTTCCTGATTAAAGTAATTCCCAGAAATATAATAATTCACATTTCCTTTTTCGGATCTTCCACTTATTGATAAATCAACATTGTACATCGGTGCTGTTTGGGTCACCTGATCAATCCAGTCAACATCTGGAACAATACTAAGGTCAGGAAATGGTAATGCTGCATTCCTTTTTTCAGCATCCAGGTTGGCCAGCCGTGCTAAATCAGGGCCACTTGCCAAATCAATTGTGCTGGTAAGTTCTTGTATACCAGCATAAGTATTAAATCTAACAATTGGTTTTCCGGGCTGAACATCCAGACCGCTCTTTGTTGAAATAAGGATAACCCCGTTTGCACCCCTTGTACCGTAGATTGAAATAGCTGTTGCATCTTTTAGTATTTCTAATGATTCAATATCGTTTACATTGATATTATTCAGGTTAAAATCTGTTCCTACAATAAATCCATCGATAACATATAAAGGTTCGTTATTTCCCTGAATTGAATTTCCTCCCCTGATGCGAATAGAACTTCCCGACCCCGGAGCACCATTAGTCTGTGTAACCTGTACACCTGCTGCTTTCCCCTGAAGAATTTGATCCACACGGGAAACCGGAACATTCTCGAAATCTTCACCACTTACAGATGCGACAGAACCTGTCAAATCACTTTTTTTGGATACTCCGTAACCGATAGCAACAACTTCTTCAATTCCAATTACATCAGCCAGCATCGTAACGTCAATCTCAGATTGTCCGGCAATATCAACTTCTTGTGTTGTCATACCAATAAAAGAAAATACCAACTTACTGTCTACCGCTATGTTTGAAATAACGTACTTTCCATCCATATCTGTAATTGTACCTTTTGTTGTCCCTTTAACAAACACCGTAACTCCAGGAATTGGCTCACCTTCTTCATTAGAAACAATACCACTAACAGATACTACTTGCTGTGTTGTTCCAAATAAATTATTCTGGGTTTTAAGTACAATTTGACGGTTGATGATTTCAAAACTGACATCTGTACTTTTGAATAAATCATTTAAAATATCTTCAACCGAATTATTTTCAACATTAATGCTAACATTTCTCGAAACATCAACATCTTCATTATTATACATGAATAAAAATTCGCTCTGGTCTTCAATACTTTTTAAGACTTCTTTAACAGTCGAATTTTCAATATCCAGACTCAGCTTAGTTTGCTGAGAATAAACACTTGCATTAACCTGCAACAGAGCAATTAGAAAAACCATTAAGGTTAGTTTCATAGCTAGCAACCATTTAGGGAGGACAAATGTGCCCTCGCAGTTAAACCATTTTTTTTTCATAAATTTGTAATTGTGTAAGGTTATTAATAATCCCAGTAAAGGGGTTTCAATTAACCATGTTCATGTTTGTGCATGAATATTTGAAAGGGAAGTGTTGCCGCACTTTCCTTTTTTATCATGGTTTTGTAATCAATACCTGGTCTTCATTTATTTCATAGTTAATATTTAAGGTTTTAGTTAATAAAGTCAACATTTCACGTAGGCTTTCCGAGGTAACTGTAAACGTGTACCTTTGAGATGTATCAATTCTTTTCCCTATAGTGATATTTACACCATACCACCGCTCCATTTTTGTAAATACTTCGTCAAGCATGGCGTTGTCAAACTTTAGCTTGTCCTCTTTCCAAGATGAAAATAGTTCGGTATTTACTTTGCGTTTTTCAAACTGATTTGATTTACAGTTGTAGATGGCTTGATATCCAGGCTTTAATTTCATAAAGCCCTTTGCTTTGGAGCAACTGGTCATTACTGAACCTTCTTCCAGGGTCACATAATAATTATCATCACCACGATATGCACAAACATCAAAACTTGTTCCCAACACCTCAACATTGAGTTTACCTGCATGTACGATGAATTTTTGCCCATCACTTTTTGCAACATCAAAATATGCTTCCCCATTAACATGCACTTTGCGTTCTTTTCGGCTAAATGCAACCGGATATTTAAAAGTGGTCCCCGAGTTTAACCAAACTTTGGTTCCATCATACAGTGTTATCATTGAGCGTTCACCTTTCGGTACAACGATCTCGTTGAATTGAGCAGAATAAAATGAATCCAATCCTCTTCCAGACAAATAAATCAATAACCCACCCAGTAAGAATGCCAGCACAAACACTGCTGCGTATTTGCTTACAGACCGTACAATCTGAATAACTTTACCATAACCAGACCGTTCTTTCTTATCCTGTAATAAATACTGTGTTGAATCGAAATTTTCAAGTCCGGACAAGACCCATAAGTTTTTTAACTCACTATATTCCTTTTGATTATTTTCGGAAGAATAAATCCAATCCAGAATTTCTGAGATTTCTGTTTTGTTATTTATCTCCCCTTTTACGTAGGCTAAAATCTTCGATCTCTTCATGAGTTTTCAGTAGTTAGATAATAGTATAACCTAATTACCTGAGTTTACCCTTAGCGAGATTTTGATTTTTTTCTCCAAAGTACGTATAAAACCTGTTAATGGCTAAAGCCCCTTTTGTAATCTGAGTTCATGCCCCCGGCTTAAGCAGGGGGTTATAGGAGCAAAGGAAATGCTTTAGCCGTTTATATTGAAAAACTCATTACCAGTTACTAACAGACAATAATCCCTTATACTTCATTAAAAGGAAATGTTTACCATACTCTAAAGATTTTTAAATATTTAGAAAAAATAATGTATTTAAAAGAGGTAAATAATCTCTCAATTCTGTTCGTAGTATTTTCAATGCTTTGGAAATATGTGCTTCTACCGTTTTTATACTTAAATTGAGTTGATCAGCAATTTCTTTGTTTTTCAATTCCTCGAACCGGCTTTTCTCAAATACCTTACGGCAAGCAGGTGAAAGTTTGCCTAAAGCTTCTTCAATTTGATGCTTGAGTTCATCAAAAACAAGATTATTGGTTTCCAATTGATTTAACGCCCGGAAGTTAAGTTCCAGCTGTCGTCTTCTTATATGGTCTGAATAGTTTTTCTGTGAGTTTACTTTAGAAATGTATTTCAAAGACTTATTCTTTGTCACTGTAAACAGCCATGACTGGATATTCGTATTATCAGATAATTTTTTGCGATTTGCCCACAATTCAGTAAAAACATCCTGTACAATACTCTTAGCTTCTTCTTTTTCTATAACATACTGTTCAGAAAAATAAAATAGCCTGGGGAAATACATCGAATAAATCCGCTGGTAGGTTTTTTCGTCTGAAGACTTAAGCCTTGATACAAGATTTGGTGTTATTGTAATATCCATTTGAGCCAAAACATAACAAAACTAATAAGTAAAATGAATTTATCATATACTTTCGAGGAAAGAAAAGCGCAGTGAAATTTTGGCAACTTAGTTTATTATGAACTATTCCAGATTAGTTATTTCCATTTCTTCTAAATCAATCTGAAAATGGTTAGCTGGTACACCATGTAGAAAATGATGAAATATATGAGCAAATTCCAAAAGATCTTTTTTTATCTGCTCGCTTTCAATAAACTGGATTTCTGATTGTTGAATTAACGAATCCAGGATTTTTTCGTATTGTTTGATCCGTCCCAAACCAATATCAGGGATTGCCAGCTTGTCGGCACTTCTCAGTCGATAGAAATCGTAAATCATGTCAAAGCCTGTCCAATCTTCAAACGATTTAACATCAATTCCAGTTTGATCAGCCTGACAATAATCCAACAGGTCTTTTCCAGTCGCATTTAAAAGAAAATCACGGAAATCAGCAGGCCAATCTTTTTTCAAAAATCGCAAACGCACCAATTCCCTTAAATGCCAGCTTGTAAATTCATGATAAGAACCTGCTTCCAATATTTTCATATCCCAAATGGTAGCGGAATTAATTGACCGAAGGTAGGCATGTTCTTGCTCATACAAGGGGAACAATTCTTTGAACCTCGGAACTGAGTCAATTACAATTGTTTCGATTTCAAATATTTTGAAATCACTGATTGTCAGGACTTTATATGCCGGAATATAGGCTGCCAACGATGGAATTTGAATGTTTACCAGGCCGACGCCTTCATCATATTTGCGAAATCCGGTATCATTAATGTGCATGTGCCCGCCAAAATGGACTTTCACCCCGGCATCAGAAAAAAGCTTTGCCACATTTTCAATAGGCACTCTGTGCAATTGCATCTTCCCATCACCCATCAGTTTTTTAATGTGATCCGAAGCATCATCGTTAAAGTCAATCATTGGGTAATGGCTAAATACAATCAAAGTTTTCCCTAGCCTTTCAGCATCTTTAGTCACTTTTTTCACCCATTCAATTAAGTGGTCTTTATGCGTGAGTACATTGTTGTAACCAATACTTGCGCTGTTGTAATTTGAAGGATTCTCCGGATTTTTACCTGCTTTTTCTTTTGGGACATAAACATTTGCATCAACAGCCAAAAACCAAAGGCCTTCAATTGGTTCTACCAGATAACTTACATCTGGCACTTCAGACTGAAACGGTGGAATTTGGTATTGCCTTTCGGCAAAGCCAGATTTGCTCCGAGCCGTTTCAAAGTTGTAATCTTCATAAGCGTAAGTCGTAAAAGGGGTTTCCCAGTAAACGTCAGTTTCTTCTGGAAAAAACCCAAACTCTCCTAACTGAGCAATAATTTCCTCGTAGCCCAACTTGCAAATATCTTTCGTAACCACAACAGGAAGATCATGCTCGCTTTTGACCTGATACATTCCCACCTTACTCATAATGGCTTGATCTTTTCCACCTTCACCTAAAAAATCCTTTTTCCCTGCTTCAATTGTAAAAGGCCGAACAGGATCGTGGTTTCCGGTAGTCAAAATAAAAGTTATCCCGTGCTTGTTTTCGTATTCTTCCAATATTTCCCTCAAACCTCTTACATTCATGGGCTGGCCATCATCGCTAAAGTCACCGGGCATAACAACATAACGAATACCTCGCGCAACAATATCGTCAAGCGCTGCCAGAAATGCAAAATAGTTCTCATTAAACAAGCGTGTTGAATTGAGTTGAGATTGCATGGTACGGGCAAATACATAATCACCTGTTGAAGGATTTAATACACCTTTATACTCTGAATCAGTCAATTCACCGTAAACATCCTGCAAGTGCACATCGGCCATAAAAGCAACCTTTACAGGCTGACTGACCGTTTCACTTTTGGGGGTACATGCAGTTACCCAAATCAGGAGACTGAAAAGAAATAAGGACTTGAAATGTTTCATCATTTACTTTTTTGATTCAGGAGGAAACGCATACGATTTTTTCCACCCTCCAAGGTCAATCAGGATTTGGTCAATCATTACACCCGGATCAACCATCCATACTTTTAACGTATGTTTACCTGCTTTGTTTATAATCTGACTGGCTGACTTCACAGATGCATTTTTGAGTACGTTTTGCTTCCACTCACTGCTTCTACCAACAGTCTGAAAGTCAACAATAACTGGTTCCGTATCGTCAATTGCAATAGCGCAACGCACACCTCTTCCCTCATGAAATGCATGTGTTGGAACAGCCTGCACATGAACATCGGCTTTACCAAAATTGAAAGTATAAAAATCGTACTCAAGCATTGGACTGTTCTGAATGATTGCTTCTTTGCTGGTTTGTGAGTTTACGGTTCTAGGTAAGGCTGCAATCACCTTTCCACTATAACCAATACCGTCAACAATTTTCCAGGATGCTTCTTTTCCTTCTCGTTTGTTTGAAAAGTTTTCAGCATTTATAGAAATAAAGCCTTTGTCTTCAACAAAACCCGTAAAACCTTCAAGCTCTTTGAATTTTGGGTTGAAAACAGACACACCAATACTTATGGTTGTGTCTTTTGAAACAAAATCAATGTGCGAATTTACCTTATAGCTTGGAGGAATAAGCTGATAATCGTGTCCCAATGGCGGTTCTTTTTTGTTCTCACCTACTGGCACATTTGCCCAGTCAATGCTGACCCAAAGCCTCTCTTCTGGATTAATCGTAGATAATTCACCATCCATTTTGGAAATTTTAATCCATGAATCTTTAGGTACAGCTTTCCAAGAAACTTCACCATTCCCTTTAAGAAAAACATCTACAAAGTATTTACTTTCAGTATAAGCATTAAACACCGGAAGCACCTCTGCGTAAGAATTTATGATATCGAAGTTCACTTCCATCTCATAACTCTCCAATGCCAGGCCCAAGCTAGCCTTATCATTTGAAACTGGTATTGAAACCGTTGGTTGCGAGAAAACAGGTAAATGCCTGGGTGACATGCTCATTATGTGATCCCACTTTCCACCCTTCAGTTGTTTGTTGTAGTATTCTGTTTCTTTATAAATCCTTTCAAATCCTGCAATAGATTTGTTTCCCAAATACTTTGCACTACTTCTGCCCTGCTTGGCTGCAAATTTGTTTTTTGCTGAATAAAGCCATTTATGGTTCATGCTGGCAGCTCCCACAATCGGGTAGTGAACCAATTGATAAAACGCATCCTGTCGGTTATCTGACACCTTCGATTTTAGTTCCTCACTTTTATCCATTAGTTGCTGGTATGCCTCAATTCGATTCGTTACTTCATCGCCATAATGAATTTGGTTCAATTCGGTTTTTCCAGCTTTTGTTACCGGCTCTACCTGACTCCAGGCCATAAATTCAGGACGGCGTTGAAATGCCAAACGATTATTCTCATACAACAATTCGGTAACTTCAGGAGCCAATTCCTTCCCAAACTCACGTGCAGCCCATGCGTTCATGTGCTTATTCACCCCTTCACTCTCTTCAAACTGCTTCATATCCCAGCCCATGTCCAGGAATAATTCAATGTTATATTCATGTGGTTTGATATCGCCACAGTTCAACACCCACAAGTTTTTTGCGCCAAATTCATAGGCTTTGGCCATTTCTTCCCACATGAGAACCGGATTGGTAGAATTCAACCACAAATAGTCATGCGGGCGTCCCCAATATGAAGTATGGTAATAAATGCCGGCCCCGCCAGGGCGTTTTTGTTCTTCAGGGGTACTCAGTTGACGAATATATCCATAGTTATCATCGGTCCATACCAAGCTGATATCCTCAGGTAGCTGCATGCCGTTTTGGTAGTAGGTCAGTACTTCTTTGTAAGGAATAAAAATCTGAGGCAGTCCGTCTTTACCAGTTTCTTTTTTCAAAATACCACGCTGGTCGAGCACTACTTGTTCCAATAGTTTTACTTGTGACTCGGTATCATCTTCACCAACAATCATTGGCGAATCGTGCTCTCCGCGCATGCCCATGGTATAAATACTTTCGTATTCAGCTGCTTCGGAAGTGCGGTCTTCAAACAGGTTTTTTATCGTTTCTGCATTGTTGTCGTAACGCCACTCCCCCATGGTTTTGCTGTCCCACTCAGCATTGATATTACAAAGCATAGGCTCACAGTGCGATGTACCCACAACAATAGCATACTCATCAGCAACCTTTTTATTTTCAGGATAATAATAAAAAGGCTTAGTGCAAGAATGCATGGCTGGCCAAATGGTGTTAGCCCTTAATCTCAATAAAAGCTCGAATACTTTGGCATAGGTTTTTGGGCCAATATCGCCAACCTCAGGTTCAAAATTCAAAGCTGCCCAGCGTTGCAAGCCCCAATCTTCATCGTTAATAAAAATACCACGGTACTTTACGGAAGGTGATCCGTAAACTTTGTTCTCAATGTTTAAAACAAGTTTTTCCTTCTTGTTTGGTGTTACATCAGCCCACCACTCCCAGGGTGAAACCCCTATCATACGGGATATTTCCAATAAACCATAGGCAGTTCCACGTCGATCGGAACCAACAATTACTAACGCTTTTTCAACATCTTTAAATGGATCCTCCAAAACTTGAATGGAATAGGTTTCCCATTTGCCTTTAATGATAGAAGCATCAATTTTCCCTTCAGAAATTAATTGATCGACATATTTATTTTGCCCAATGGTTCCAGCCAGAATTAGTTTGTTGGCTAACTTATTAGTCTGTGCAATTTTCTCTCCAGTAACATTGAAAATATCGCTTGCTAAGAAATTTGCAGCTATTTGAACTACTTTAGCATCCCTTTTATCAATTGTGATGATCGTTTTACTCTCTTCACTTACAAGCTTAAACTGAGATTGAGCAATTAGAACATTAACAAAAGAAACGTTCAATACTAAAAAGAGAGAAGTAAAAAAAAACTTGAATTTATATTTAGAAGTCATTTGCTAGTTGGTTAGTTAAACTTTCACAGACATTCTTACACACTAATGCAAAAGTAAAAATTATAACCAATCTGGTAAAATGCTTCAACCCAATTTTATCCTTGAAGATTTTTGAGAATTCACCTACCCGTTTATAATAACCTTTTGGGATTTGATTGTTCCATTCTTTGAGGTTGTCTTTAAAACATATACCCCTTTTTTGCACTTATTTAGGTTAAGTGTCACTTTTTTCGAATTAATATTATTTGAGACCAAAGCAATACTACCCACAACATTGATAAGCATGCATGATTTTAATGGTTCGCTGCTCTCAACAAACAGGATATTCCGTGCTGGGTTTGGATAAGCAGAAATTGTTGAATTTTGAAGCTTCGCAGATAAAACATCAGTCGTAATTTGCTTTTCGAATTTCACATTATCTACATAGGCTACATTCCAATCCTTACTAATTTTTACCGTTAACGAAGTTAGCCCATCAGGGATGGTTAGTTCGCCCTCCAAATCGGTATTGGTATTTGACTGGGTAGAGAGTGTTAAAAGTGCTTCTGAGCCATTCAGCAGCTCACCTTTTAATGTTGCTACACCTTTGGTTGAATGATTGTTTTCTGCCGACTGGGCATGTGAATTTTGAATTCGGCCTGATAGTTTGAACGTATATTTTTCACCAGCTTCAACAGAAACTGTCTGCTTTATGTTTCTGCTGTTTGGTATACCTGGCATGCGGCAATATTTTGAACCTTCAACAACAGGATAAACCGACTCAGAAATAATGATATCGGAATTGCTTTCGCTCCAAAAGCCAGTGCTTGAAGATTCAAAATTGCCATTTTCAATTAAATTTCCGGTTGACGGATCCGTGCTGCCAGTAGATTTCCACACCCTGATGTAATCCACGTAAGCTTTGGTAAGTACACCATTCGGTTGGCTTGTAAAATAATCACCTTCAATACCAAAGCTTGCCCCATCAGAAAGCCACAAGTATTCATCAGCCTTTACTACCCATTTTGAGTCACTGTATGTAGCTTTATGCACCCCATCGTAGTATATCTTCATAAACTTATCTGTCCAGTACAACCCCCAGGTATGATAACCATCGTGAATTCCCGGTGTATTATATTGTTTGGTATTTGCTTTATGGTTTGCCCCATATCCATCAATGTGTACAACACATTTTGTATAATCACCTAACCAGGCCGACTCAAAAACGTCAATTTCAGCACCATCGTTTGCGGTGCCATCTACATTTGACATGCCTTGCCCCTGAAGCCAAAAAGCAGTATGAGTACCTTTAGAAGCATCTGCAACCTGTATCCTGGCCTCAAAATAACCATAGGTTGTTTCATACTTATCTTTGGAAAAAACACTGCCGCAATACATGGTATTGTGGTCATGCTTCTTTACCTGCAAAACCAACTTACCATCTTCCAACCAAACATTCTCTGGTTTCCAAAACCAGTCATCTACCCCAATTTTAGGTCGTTTATTCCGGCTTTTAGAACTTTCATTGATTGTCCATTTGGTCAAATCTACTTCAGACCCATTAAATTCATCACTAAAGTCTAATTTCCACTCAGTTCCTACATTCTGGTTGTCTGGCAATGTGTTTTCAGGGGTGTTACTATCAACAAAACCTTGACTAAACACCTGTACGACAAAACCTAACGAAAAAAGCACAAACACAATCCCCTTCAAAAGTCTCAAATACCAATTCATACACTTAACATATTTAAGAAGTCTAAGATGAACTCCAGAATAAAACAATAATACAGATAATTAAAAAAAAGCTCCATAGCTATTACACCATGGAGCCTTTTACTATTTATAGGAATATAACTACTGTTCGTAAATAGGTCCTTTAATTTTTAATGAAGGACGATTGTCGAGATTGCTGTCGCCTGATCCTCCTATATAAAAGACGTTGTTTACCACATTGGTTTCCTGTACCCTGAAAAAGAAATTATTTTCCCCGGCATCCAGAGCTTCCCTAACTTTATCAGTAACATTTACTGATACTAAATAAGGCAATCCTCCTGAAACGTCAAAAGGTACAATCTCAATTTGTTGAAATCCAGCATCTGGCTGATTATCCCAAGTCATTTCAGTATCAAGATTTCCTTGCATCAACTCAATTTTCAAACCACCAGAAAGTGCTTTATCAGTGTGATAGGTCCTAACAAATGAGAAATTTAAGAAAACCTGATCTGTTTCATCAAAATCAGCATCTCCCGGAAATGAAAATCCAAAGAATGCCCTTCGAATATAGCTATCAGCTTTGTCTTTTAGTTCAATTTGCCCTGAACCGTTTGCCGCTTTAAATTCATTATTATTTTTATGCAGATAACCTTCAGCAGTTGTGCTAATTGTCTGCTTCTCAGAAAACACCCAAACGGTGGCTTCACCTTCAATAAATCCTTCGCTACTCAATTCATTCGAAATTGAAATAGGAGCATAATTCGTGGTAAAAGCAGGGTTAACATAGATTGTACATAAGTCATGCTGAATATCATCAAGCACAAAATTATCAATGCCATTGGTATATTCCAGGGTAAGTGGTTTCTCACCTTTCAGTTTTACAAAAAACATTGAAGTGGTATCAATACCAACATTTAATGATTCACTACCAAAAAAATTGGCATATGGAGGAAGTGGTGGCTCATCATAATACCACTCTTTCAGTTCAAAATCATCACATGACCACAATGCTAGTAATGCAATGACAAATATATATAGTTTTGATCGTAACATTCTGTACTGTTTTTTTTGTGGTTTAATATCCTTCATTTTGTTGAATTAATTTATTCACTAAGAGTTCCTTCTCCGGAATTGGGAACACATAATTCTGAGGTGTACGAAATTCCCTGGTTTCAGCAACAACCGGAACATTTGTTAATGGATCGGTTGCACCAAAGGCTTCACCTTGCAATAAATTCCCTTGCTCCCATCTTCTTAAATCAAATATACGTCTTCCTTCCATTGCAAGTTCCACTCTACGCTCACGGCGAACCAGCTCACGCATTGTTTCCTGGGAATTATACCTGTCTGTATCTACAGCCGGCATTCCAGCTCTTTCACGAATTTGATTAATATATTCGATGGCAGTAGCATCATTGTATTCTCCTGCTTCCACTTTAGCCTCTGCATACAATAGCATCACATCAGGAAGTCTTAAAACCATATAATCCAGCGAACCACCACGATGTTGATCCTGAGTATCAACATACTTAAGATTCCAAAAACCGGTTAGAGAAGAACTAGTACTTCCCAATGAATTTTGATTTTGCGGATCGGTATTAAATGGCTCAATTGTTTGGTTATTAAAGGTTGCTCCAGGAGTTAGTATGGAAGCAGCTAGTCGTGGATCCCTATTGAATAAAGGGTTCCGCTTGTAATATGCTGCACTATCGGGTTGCATATCAGTTAAAGCAATACCCTGCAAGTTTTCATATTGATTTACAAGTTCAGCTAAAGGGGTCAACTTTGATTCGCCTCCCATTGATGGAGGGGCACAACCCCAACCACTACTTGAGCCATTATTCTTACGAATTATCCATTCAAAATTTAATTCACCTTCATATTTAAATAGGTCACGATAACTATTGGCACTATCTCTCTGGTTATAGTAAAGAATATATGCTTCAGTATCAACCACTTTTTTTGCTTCAACTGCTGCCTCATCCCATTGACCTAAAAGCATGTGAGCTTGCGCTTTAAAAGCCAGTGCAGCCCCTTTAGTCATTCTATGCTGGTCAACAACAGGATATACAGTCGGAAGATTTTGCTCACATTCCTGCAATTCAGAAATAACAAAGTTTATCACATCATTCTTTGCATTACGTTCTCTGGAAGAGTTATCAGGGTTAGGAGCTACGATATCCTCAACAAGAGGGATATCACCAAACCAACGAACCAAGTCCAAATAAATCCATGCGCGAATAACCCTTGCCTCATACTTAAATCGTTCCTTCAAAGCCAAATCCATACTACAATTATCTACCTTTTCTAAAAAACGATTTGCCCTTCGAATATGCGTATATGCACCAGACCATGCACTCAAAACAGTAGAATTTTGTGCGGACAACGAACCATTGCCCATCGACCTAAAATCAAAGGATGTGCTGGAAAAAGCTTCGTCAGTAGCATAGGAATAACGCATCCTTCCATTAACTCCTCCCGGAACATATTTATAAACCTCTCCGAGTGCGGATCTTGCATCTTGTTCAGAATTCCACCAGTCGGCGTCAGTAACAGACTGTGGGTCGTCAAATGTCAGAAACTCATCACACGAAGTAAGAATTCCTACAATGAATATCAATAGAATATATTTTTTCATCTTAAACAATTTTTAAAATTGAACTTTTAAACCTAATGAATAGGTAGCCATAACCGGGTGGGTTTTTTGATCACCACGACTTTCAGGGTCAAGCGTCCTCAGAGGACTCCACACATATGGATTTTGAGCATTCACATATACTCTAAGACCTCGAATCGGCAGCTTTTCAACCGCAGACTTCTTCAAAGTATATCCAAGTTGAACATTCCTTAAACGAGTATAACGCCCACTGGTCATAAAAAAATCTGATGATCTCTCCATTTGTTTCGACTGAAGAGATAATCTTGGGTATTCAGCATCGGTGTTTTCAGGAGTCCAATAGTTTCCAACATGCAGGTCTTGTGGTTTACCACCGTCATAAAAAGGATATGCAACCCTACCCGATAACCTCACATCGACCTTGCTAATTCCTGTAAACTGACAATGAAAATCGAATTGCTTATAATCGATTGAAAGACTACCAAAATAGCTCGATCGTGGTTTTGAATCCCCTAGTGGCATTTTATCATTATCATCCAGGACACCATCAGGCTTGGAATCTACATACTTAATATCACCTGCTTGTTGCCCTGGGAAAATTGGTGTTCCATTGTCAATATCACTTTGCTGAAGCAATCCATCTGTTTTGTACCCATAATATTCATTTACAGCTCCACCAACTTGTTTAATTGACCAACCATCAATGTATGGACCTCCAACTAGCTCCAATATTTCGTTTTTATTGTAAGAACCACCCAAACGTGTTGAGATACGAAGGTCTTTAGAAAATTTGTGATTGAAGTTAACTTCCACTTCTATACCCTCATTCTTCGCTTTACCAACATTTGAAGGGGCAGATCCAATACCTGCAATGCGGCTAATTGGCGGAGTCAATATCATATCATCTGTAATTTTGCGATAAACCTCCGCTTTTATCTCCAACTGCTGTTTTGAGAAAAGTCCAAGGTCAAAACCCAGGTTAGTCATGGTAACGGTTTCCCATTGAATTTCTGGGTTACCAATAACACTCTCATTTCCATTTTTGGGGTCAATCGTTGAATTATACTTATACAACCCAATATTGTCATTGCCTAATTGACCCCATGAAGCTCTAAGCTTTAGGTGTGAAACTATATTACTTGCATTTAAAAAGCCTTCATTATGCATGTTCCAACCCACCGCAAACGATGGAAAGAAACCCCATTTATGATTTTCTCCAAAACGGGAAGAACCATCATACCTTGCTGTTGCCTCTAGTAGGTATTTATTGTTGTACGAATAATTCACTTTTCCGTATACCGAGGCCATTCTAACTTGATCAACTGGGTTGTTCGCAAAAGTTTCATACCATGTACCAATAATTGAATAAATCTTATGGTCTCCAAAATTTGTGTTGTATTTAGCATCAATTTTAGCATTCCACTGGTAGTTTTTGTCTTTACTTGACGAAAACCTATAATCCCACTCCTTAATTAATTCATCACCCCAGTAATCGTAAATCGCAAATGGTTTTCTTGCTTCATTACCGTGATTAGAGTTCAATTTAAAATTGAATTGTGCATTAACAAATAAATCACCAAATGGATTATATTTTAATCGGGTATTAATCAAACTTCTATCTTTCCACTTTTGGTTGTCACCCCCTTGCTCTGTGTATAAAAGTGGGTTATAAACAAAATCTCCTGAATAAATACCATAATAATGTGTTTCATTTCCTTCTTTCATTGGGTATTTTGCTATCATCGTTGGAGGAGCCTGATACATCGTTTGAAGTATAAAACTGTAGTTGCTTGGCTCAATTGTTACATCTCTGTTGATCGATGCATCAAGAAAAGCAACCAAACCTTTGGCCATTGTGATAGTCGTGTTAATCCTCAAATTCATTTTTTCGGCTTTCACACGATCAATCATACCATCTTGCCTCATATATCTACCTGATAATGATATACGCGCAAGACTGTTACCACCCGATATATTGAAAGAATGATTTGTGATAATCGATGTTTTATCAACCACTTCATTTACCCAGTCGGTATTTGGATATGAAATAGGATACAATCCTGTTTTAGTCATTTCAATATCGTAGTTACTAAATATTGGTGAACCACCATCATTTTGAATCGCTTCGTTATACATCTCCATGTACGTTACAGCATCAACAAACTCTGGTAATCGTGTTGGGGTCTGAATACCTGTATAGGTGTTGTAATTGGCACGAATTTGCCCGGCTACACCACGCTTGGTTTCAATAAGAATTACCCCCCTTGCAGCTCTTGCACCATAAATTGCTGCGGCGGCAGCATCTTTTAACACGGTAATATTCTCAATAATATCCGGATTAATGTCGTTCATATCCATTGGTATCCCGTCTACAAGAACATATGGACCGGTTGAGGTGAAAGTTGTTAATCCGCGAATATTAATTGTCGCTGCATCTGATCCAGGCTTACCTGAAGATTGTTGAACTGTTAACCCCGTAACACCTCCTTGCAAAGATTGTGTAATGTTAGTTACAGCCCTTCCTTCTAATTGTTGCGTGACATCAACTGTCTCTACAGATGATGCAACGTGCTGACGCTGTACGGCATTTTCACCGATAACAATTACTTCTTCAACCGCTTGTACATCTTCAACGAGAGATACTACCAATTGTTTGTTAAAGTTATTGGCAGACAATTTCGTTTCGTAGTTTTGATGTCCGATGAATGAAAATACCAATGTTTGACCTACATCAGCATTAATTTCGTAGTACCCCATTGCATCAGTAATTGTACCGGCACCTGTTTCCTGTACAACAACTGTTGCTCCGGGCAATGATTCAGGTGGTTCTTGTGTATTGTACACATAACCACGAATCAACTTACCTGTTGTGTCTTGAGCATTTACCCCCAAAACAGCCAACATAAGCAATAAAATACATAGTGATTTCACATGTTTCATTTTTAGCAGATTAGTTATTACTTCAATTTATCAATAGTTATTCTCTTCGTTTACATCCAATTAGCGATAATGTGTATATATAACTACACGTTCCCTTCTGTTTAACTTTGTAAATTGTTTAAATGGCTGACAGCAAATCTAGAATGATTTTGGTTGTTATTTGAGGTTTGTAAAAAAAATCATTTTCGAAAACGTTCCCGAAATACCGAAAACGTTTTCGAAACAATTTCTTAATTAAACATTATGATCAATAACACTGTTTCTCGTACTTGCATCGCTCAAAATGAACAATAAAATCTGAAGGAAACAGCGACGTTTTTATATAATAGTCTGTGGAAATAACTTGTGCACCTGAAGCTTTTGCTTTTTCGAACCTGGTGTAGTCATTCATACGTGCTTCTTTTGTTCCTGCATCAGCCCTGGTACGCACCATGTAACCTTTATCAACAAGTTCTTTAATGTAACCAAAATCTTTTATCGGGTTATTAATGATCCGAAACGCTGCTTCAGGTTTACCTTCAGGAATGTTCACAAACATTACCCGATTCTTTAATGAGGGGTGACCATCGATATAGCGATCTATTTTTTCTTTCTTTTCATCCAGGACAAAGAGGAAACGCCCCCTAACATCATCAATCTTTGGCCAAGCTTTATTCAGCACTGCCTTTTCAAGCGTTTCATTTTCCCACCTTATTAGATCCGGTGTTATTAAATCAGATTCGTTAAAAATGCTTCGAATTTCAATATCAATACTGTCTAAAGCTGCTTTTGAAAATTTAAGAGGCTCTGTTGTGCCATCTACTTTTTTGTCTTTAGCATTAATGAGCACAAAAACAGGCGTATGTGTTGGGTTTTGTTCAGACCAAGATTTCATCGCCTTCAAACAATCTTTAAATAACAAATGGTGGCTTCTAAAATCTATGTCCTGAATATGAAACGTTTTTAAGCCAGCTTGATTCAGTTTTCCTTCCACATCAAAAGGAATGGGTTCTACTCCTTTTGACTTTACAATTTCCAACCCTTTAGGATTGGAGAAATGCCCACCATTGGGATCATGAAAAACATCAATCTCCAAGTTTCGCAACCCCAGTTCTAACTGTTCTTTAATGGATACGTGATCGTACTGAAGGGATTTTGCCTTTGAAGAATCTAGTTCGAATAGGTATTCCCACAATGCCGGCTCAATAGCAATCTTATATGAATTATGGCTACCAATAACCTGAATTTCATTTAATCGGCATGAATCTTTGCTATTTTGACAAGAATAAACAAAGCATGCAAGAACCATTATCAGACAAATACCTATTCTCATGGTCATTATTTTTTCAATATTCTGCAATTATTCTTTAAGAATTTTTTTCGACACAGAGCCGGTTCCATCATTTTTCAGTAACTCTAAGATGTACATTCCCTTGTTTAAGTTGCCTGCAATATCTATACGGTGATTTGAATCATGAACATCTAATTTCTCTTGCAATATTATTTTTCCACTTATATCCCTGATTTGAGCAAAGTAAAAAATTCCAGGCTCACAAGCAACGTTAACGTAGTGACTAAATGGATTTGGATAAACTTTCAACGAAACTTCATATCTATTATCCTCCAAAGAAGTTGCCAAATCTTTAAATACGTTTATTTCTGCAACATTGGCTATATCTTTCCCATTAACTTCTGACTTTGCAATGAGTTTTATGAAGCGAACTGTCCGGGCAGTGAAGTTTTCGATTTTTTCATCTCCGGTATTTGCCCATGTCCCTGATGTCACAGAAACTCCCCAGTTAAGTGTATCTAGAGTGCAATAAAATTCAAATTCTGAAATTCGACCATTTTCATTCCCATCTTGACGTGGTAAATACGAAAAAGAGTTGATTGTAATCGTATCATTCATATCGATAACCAATTCATGCGGAAAACCTGGCTTTGGATCGACATTGTACCATTGGGAATGCCATTTAGAGTTGTTATCATTGTCGAATGCGTAGGTAGCATAACCCTTTGTTGACGCATTTCTTTCTTCACTGGAAACAGATACCAATGTCCATTTTGATTTATCCACCTCATTTTCGTCAAGCTCAACATAAGAGGCTAGTACGTAATTGGAATAATACGATTCTTTATCGGCCGATTTTGCCTTTACCCGATAGGTATATTCTACATTTCCAGCGGCAGATTCATCTTGATAGGAAGTTGAATTGGCCGCAATGGTTGCGAGCTCTTCAAAATAACCATCAGATGTTCGTTCAATTACATATGCAGTTTCGTTGTCTGCATTATCCAACCACTGAAGCATAATTGAACTACCGTTGCTACCACCCACTTCAAGATTTCCTGGGAAGGAAATTTCTTTGTCATAACCTTCAAGCTTTAAGTCAAGCACACCGCTTCCATATGAGTAAAAACGAACCGTACTCTTCTTTTTGATAAAATCGCATGCATTAAAATTCACATTCGGCACGTTCTCATCATTAATTTCAAACCACTTGTTGGCATCAACGTCAAATACCCAAATACCTGATCCGGCACAGGATGCAAAAATAAATTTCTCATCAGGTGTAAAGCAAAAGTCACGTACCCGGTAAACATCTAATCCGTTAGTATGATTCGTAAATGTTTTCCCTCCATCTTTTGAAATCAGGAAATACTTACCTACCCCAGCGTAATAAACCTTGTTCTCATCAACATCAGAAGCCTTTATGGTTTGCTGGTTTCTATGGTAATTATAACTCTGATCGTTTGCTTTTGGCTTCGATCCGGAATATGTTGTTTTTTCATAAGTTGAACCACCGTCGGTCGAATAGAAAAAATTTCCTGCTTTATCGGCAGCATACCACAAATCCCGGTTTACTTTTGAATAACCAAAACTTGTCAGTTTGCTTGAAGTAAGCGAGGAAAAGTCAAACGATAAGTCACTTGCCTGAATTTTATCTGAGTTTTCATCCCAAGTAAATTTCTTAAGTTTTGAACCTGTCGCAATTATAACTGCATCTTCTCCAGGATCTGGTGATTCGACCATGGTAGAAGCCCACCAATTTGAAAAAGCACTTTTTTGTGTCCTGGAACCACTTTTTGCCCTAAAATTAGATTTATGTACCAGTGAGCCAAAGTACATCCATGCCCAAACGGATTGTTCATTCTTAGCCAATGTTACCCGCAGGGCATCTGTTGATCGCACTTCATTTGTAGCCACCAGGTTTTCATCTTTAAATCCACGGCATCCACGGTCTTGCAATGCAGTAAATACATCATCGTAATTTTCGCTGGAAGTACCATCATAACACATTTGAATTTGTGTGCCATAATTCAACGATCGATAAGTCATCTTATCTTCAGGGCTGCTGGAAATAAAGCAGCCAAAATCTTTACCCACGAAATGGAAATAGGTACTATCTTTCTTTTGATACATTTTAGCATGCCTCAAATCCCAACCAAGCTTATGACTAAAACTGGTAAAACTTGCTCCATAATCACTTGAAAAGCGAAGGTCAGTATATCCCTTAAATATAATATTTGGTTGATCGGGGTGAATAGTGAAAGGAACATCGGTATTGCCAGAGTTAGTTTGCTCCCAGTTTTTTCCTTCGTCACTTGAATAATAAATGTTCTTTTGGGATGCTATGACATAAAAGTGAAATTTATCGTCTTTGTACGTTCCCATTACCCTTTTGAGAGATCCGTCAAATAATTGTGTTGGTTTCGATAATTCCTTGAATTCTTTTTCAGCAGAATCAAATTTATAAATGGTGATGTTTGAATTCGTTTTGTTTCTTAAAAAGATATATGCTTCATCTGAATAATGCGGGACACAAAACTTGGGTTCATAAGTAGCAGAAGCGGCAGAAAAATTTGTTTGTTCGAAAGAAATCCCGTGATCATCTGAGTAATATGCACGAAAATTACTACCGCTTTTTCCAATAATAAAAATCCGTTTCCCTTCTGTCCTATCAACAATTCCTCCCAACTTTGTTGATGCTGCAAGGCTAACCCCAGTTGATTCAACCCAGTTTCTTCCTTCATCATCAGAATAATAAATACTTTTCCCCTGTGAACAAACCATTCGAAAAGAATTATCCTGTAAGTTAAAACCTTCGATATAATTAAGATACTTCGCTTTATGGTTGATTAACTCCCAACTTTCATCTCGATGAATCTTATAAATATGCCCAGCATATGAAACCGCATAAATTTGATCATTGTATTGGTCATATACAGAACCATCAACCCGATAACCTTTTCCAAAATCACCAGTTACTGCAAATTCACGGTGCAACCAGGTGCCTCTTAACTTTCCATTTGCATAAGAATATGTTTCTCCAGTCAAACCTGACTTTAGCATGTTAGCCCCATGTCTATTCTGATATCGAGCAATGTGCCTTTGGTTTACAAGTTTCTCCTCTTCTGAAATTTCATACTGCGGTCTCTCTTCAGGATCAACCGAAAACACACTTGTAAAAAGATCTGGCTTGATCAAAACGGATACAGCGACAATTGATAAAAGCCCAATACAATAAATGATAGTTTTTTTCAACATGGTATTATAATAAATTCGTACGACCCCAAATATCATAATAACTATTTAATACTCCATTAAAATATTATTCAAAACTATCGAAAAATTATTCCTGCAACCACGACGACACCCTGGTAAAACACGAATAACCAACGCTAAAAATGCAAGAATAACAAAAATAATCAGGGGGAATTGCTATTCATTTCCCCTGATATTTATTTTTTTCACCAATCTATATTGATTTCAATAATCCTGGCTTTTCATTATAAAGCTTAATGATTAACTCCCCGAACAATGTATTTGCCCAGGCAAACCAGGAACGTGAAAATTTTGAAGCATCGTCTTTATGAAATGTCTCATGCATAAATCCCATATCGTTGTGGGTATTCATTAATTGTTTGATGCACCAAACAATCTCCTTATCGTCCTCTGAGGTCATAGCACGCAGTATTATACCCATTGGCCAAATCGTGTCCATACCTGCATGTGGACCACCTTGTCCTTCTCCAGCTTTACCTTTAAAATAATATGGATTATCAGAACTTAAAAGATAATTCCGTGTATTGAGGTAAATATCTGACTGATAATACTCTTTCTCCAACAAGTATTTCATAGCAATCAGGGAAGGAATATTTGGGTCGTCAACGAATACCTTGTTGCCAAAACCATCCACTTCATAGGCATATATTTTTCCATAGTTTAAGTGGTCTGCAATGGCGTATTTGTTAATTGCATCCAACACTTCTTTGGAGAATGAATCACATTTGTCAGCAAATGCAGGATCATTCATCACATCCCTGTAAATATCACCCAGCTGAGCCAAAGATTCGACTGCAAAGAGGTTTGAAGGAATTAGGAATGGATACATACAGCCATCATCTGAAGGGCGGAAAGCAGAACAGATTAAACCAACGGGGTTTATCGGACGACCTTTTCCTCTAAAAGGTGCAGTCACAGTACTGTTATTTCGTTTACGTTCAAAATAGTATGGAGTGGAGCCATCCATTCGCTGTTCCGTACGAAATGTATTTACAATCAATCGTGCTGCTTTATCCCAATCATTGTCAAAAACTGAAGTATCCCCGGTTTCTTTCCAGTAACCATATGCCAAACGAACGGCGTAACACAATGAGTCAATTTCCCACTTGCGTTCGTGTACCCCTGGCTTAGGTGTTGGTTTGTCGTTTTTCCAATGTGTTTCTTTGTTAAAATCCTTAAAAAATGCATTTGCATACGGATCGAGATTGATACATTTCGTTTGTCGATTAATCAATCCTTTAAACAAATCTGCTAATTTTTTCTCCTCTTTAATTAACGGCAAGTAAGGCCAGATTTGAGCGGTTGAATCGCGTAACCACATGGCATCAATATCACCGGTAATAATATATGCATCAGGTTTTCCATCAATGTATTCAAAATCAACAGTCGTATCCAGGGTATTTGGGAAACAGTTTTCAAACATCCATGCCAATTCAGGATTTGAAATTCCGGTTTTTACCTTCTGAATAGTTTTCTCTACTGCTTCGCTGGTAAAAGTACGATCAGCTATTGCAGGTCTGCATGATGTAAAATCGACCCCAGCTGTTGCCCAGCATGATGAACTCGCAGCTAATACCGATGCTCCGGCACCAGCAATTAGGCTATTTTTAATAAAAGTTCTTCTTGTTGTCATAATATTTTAGTTTTATTTATATAGTTGAATATTGGATTTATGCAATTTAAACTTTTTTGTTCCAATTGAAGAGGCTTTTGCCAAAGGCGCATCAATATATCCTCCTTGCAGGTTCTTTCCCCAAAGCACTGAAAATTCACATTGACGTGGATTTGAATAATCATGTTTATGAATTCTTTTTGTCCCATTTTCTATACGTTCTTCATGTTGCCAAGCGACGGGGACATCCTCACCAGGCCACCTTATCTTTAAATTATCAATCACCAGGTTATCCAGGTTTTCAGCAACAAAAACAGCCCTTGCAGCACCTGCCTCCTTAAACTCGCTTACCCGTGGGAACTGATTGCTCATTGCGCCATCAATCATGGCTGCCGGATCTTCAATCCAGGGATAGGTCATGATCACATCACGGAAGTAAATATCTTCCATAAATCCTTCGGGATCACAAGTCATCATTATTCTTCCTTCGGTATGGATGGCGACATTGCTAATAATCACATTTCGAATTCCTCCAACAACACCATTTCTGTTTTTTTCAACCATTAATTGAATCGGACGGTTATAAACCAGTTTTGCATTGGTATTTCCTGTTAGGTTATTGACAACCACATTTTCAATTACAGCCCCATTTTTTGAGTACAAGCCGAAAAAGCGTGATGTACCATTAAAAATACAGTTGGAGAAATTGATATCACGCATGTCTTTGTAGGACTCCCCTGCCCCTAATTTTATGCCTACGCAAAGGGTTTCCATCACACAATTGGCCACCGAAATACGTTCAGATTCATTACTGTCTGCAACCGTTTTTACAACAATAGCATCGTCGCAGGTTTTGATAAAACAATCGGAAATCACCACATCGCTGCAACCAGTTAAATCAATCCCATCGGAGTTTGGGCTGTAAATATTATTGATTACACGAACCCCTGTTATTTTGGCTACATTAGAATTGAAAAGGTGAATATTCCAACCTCCTCCGGTCTTAACAGTGACATCTTTGATGGTAATGTTTTCAGAATTATTGATATCGATTAGTGGACTGATTTTATGTTCCTTGGCTTTAATCCATCGTGGAACAACCATATTGCCCTTTTCATCTTTCTCATATTCTTCCCAAAAGTATTCTCCATTGCCATCAATTGTGCCTTCGCCAGTGATAGCAACATTTGAAACCGAATCAGCATAAATTAAATGCCAGGGCTGGCGATCCTTATTATGCCCCCAGCTTAATTCAGTATAATCATCCAAATTCGGGGATCCCAGTAATGTTGCACCCAGTTCAACATGAAAGTTCACATTACTCTTTAAGAAAATGGTACCTGAGACAAAAGTTCCTGGAGGGACAACAACCTTTCCACCTCCATTCTCAAAGGCAGCATCAATTGCATTTTGAATGGCTTCTGTATTGACTGTTTTTCCATCAGCAATAGCACCGAAATCTTCAACATTGTAATCAGAACCAACAGGCTTGTTACACAAATTGAAAATAAAAATGCAACATAATAAAAGAAGACAATATGTAATTCTCTTCTTCATTTTACTCAACAACCATTTTCTGTTTTATCATCACTTCATCAAAAGATAATTCAGATACTTCTTTTAGAACTAACTGTTCAGTTCTGTTTTCAGGCAAAGAAATATGCTTCATATCAATTCCATCAACCTGATCAAATACAAAAGCGGGGCGATAATCTTTGTCTTCCAGCGTAAACCGAACATTATTCAGTTTAATTCCACTAGCATGCCTTACATACAAGCCCCAGGCTGGCAACTCCCCAAACATAGAAAACTCGGGGTAATTCCTAATCTTTTCCGGAACCCTGTCTAAGTCACTTATTGGAATATATGCCATTCCTTTTGTAGCTCGTCCCGGATATGAAATTTCAATATTCTCAAGAACAACATTCTCAACTTTGTGCCCAGGAATTCCAACAATTGAAGATGGAAATGGATTGTGGAAAAAGTTAACTTCTGGACCACGTAAATCATAATCGATATCAGGGCGTCCAAATGGAACCTGTACATTTATATCTTTTATATGAATGTTTTTAACTATTCCTGGTTTTTCACCTGCCCGGTGCCCCAATCTTACAAAGATTGCATTCCCTGTATTTTTTGCCACAATATTGGACACCTTAATATTTTCAATATCGCCTCCATCTACTGATTCGATGGCAATAGCTGATCGGAAAGTATCAAATACCTTAATATTGTCGATCGTCACATTTTTAAAACCGCCCCATGATGCTGTACCAAACTTGATGGCACTTGCACTGCTTCGCACAACACAGTTTGCAATATATATACTATCGTTATAGTGTCCCGGATAGTAAGATTTTAAGCAAATTCCATCGTCTGCTGCATCAACATCGCAATTCACAATTTTCACATTACGACAATCAGTGATATCCATTCCATCATTATTCCAATAGGCACGGTTTAGCAAAGTAATTCCGTCAATAACCAGGTTTTTACACAGTTCGATCGAAAGGCCCCAGCAGGCACTGTTTCGAATGTGCAAATCTTTAATTGTTACACCGTCACAAGTAGAAAATCGGAACATTTTAGGGCGCATGCGTTCGTTTGGACGCATTCTTCTTGTGTTGTAGTTTGGATCAATCACTTCTCCAATGTGATGTAGGCTATCAACGTTCAATGCCAATGCAAGACCTTGACCATCAATCATTCCCTCACCATTAATTGTAAAATTATCTGCTTTAAAGGCTACCAATAAAGCCATTTGTGAATTATCGTCCTTTTTGGGTGCATCAGGTCGACCTTCCATAATCATATTTTTATAATGATATGGATTAGTACTTCCCAGCAACACTGAACCTTCACCAATGTACAATTCAACGTCTGATTTCATCTCAAGGCTTCCTGTTAAAAATTTCCCTTCAGGGAAAACAACAGTTCCACCTCCATTTTCTGAAGCTTTGTCAATAATACTTTGCAAAACCTCCGTGTTGAGTGTCTTTCCGTCTCCAACTGCACCATGATCTGTCACCAAATACGTGTTATCTTTTATAGAAACTGCACAATTGGACATCAATGATTGAGCGATCAATAGTACAATCAGGTATATTCCAATATTTATACGGTTATTTTTCATTTTTTTATTATTTAATTTATTCATTTGAAAGCGAATAAGGGCGAGATTCTGGTTTCGTTCCCCATTCTTTATTGGGTTCTTCACCCATAATAAATTCGATGGTCCCACCAGTCATCATATCAAAATGATCCAGGTAGTTTTTATCGATTGTTTCCCCATTTATACTGGCTGATTGGATGTAATTCTTCCCAGATGACGCACCATCTGCAACAATCTCCAATTCGTTGCCATTTTCAAGTTGAATGATAATTTTATCAAAATGAGGACCAGAAATAACATACTCAGGAATGGAAGGACAAACCGGGTAAAAACCTATGGCTGCAAAAACATACCAGGCAGACATTTGACCAGCATCATCATTGCCACTCAATCCACCAGGACCAACGCCATATTCAGTTTTCATAACTTTTGAAACCAACTCCTGCGTTTTCCATGGCTGCCCGGAAAAATTGTACATAAATGGAATTTGATGCCCGGGTTCATTTCCATGCCAGTATTGGCCAGATGCATGAAAATGATCGAGGTTGGAATTAAAACCTTCTTCACCGCCCATTAAATCCATTAAACCTGTTACATCTTGTGGCACATACCAGGTGTACTGAAAAGGTGTTCCTTCGGTAATGTAAGGTTTACGAATGTATTTATCGAAGTCATCTGTAAAACTACCATCAGCGTAACGTCCTCTCATGCATGAGTCCTGGGGGCTGTATACATTTTTATAATTTTTTGCCCGACTGTACAGTTTGTCAGCAACCACCGTATCACCCATTTTTTGTGCAGCCTGTGCCAATGCAAAATCATCAAAGGAATATTCCAACGTTCGGGATACCTGCTCTTGAAAATGGAATGATTCTTTCACGCTGTCCTCCAAAGGAATGTAGCCATACTCAAGGTATGATTTTAACGCACGTCGTCCCTTGCCTTCCAGGTATTCTTCAAAACTTTCAGGTGATTCGAAAGCATTTTTTACCAAATAAGCATACTGTTCTTTCGTTAGATCGATAACACCTTTCATATACGCATCTGCAATGGTTGCAATAACATGATCGCCGATCATCGCAGAAGTATAACTATTCCAACATGGAAAGATCGGCAGCCAGCCACCTTGTTCAGCTTTTAAAAACAAGCTGTTCATCATGTCTGCATTAGCTTTTGGCATCAACAAATTAAACAGCGGATGAGAAGCCCTATATGTATCCCACATCGAAAAATCAACAAAATAATCTTTATCGCCTGAGTTAAGCACTTCTTCTCCACCTGCAAAGCTCACATACGAACCATCAACATCATTGAATGTACGTGGCTGCAAAAAGCTGTGGTAAAGCGCTGTATAAAACTTCACTTTATCCTCTTCATTCGTTCCTTCCACCTTCACTTTTGCCAACAATTCTTCCCAGGTATTTCTTAACTGCTCCACTGCAACATCAAAATCCAGGTTCAGGGACTCGGCATCCAGGTTCTTTCTGGCTTGATAAATACTTGTAAATGAAGTACCAACTGATACAGTTACATTTTCTCCTTTTTTCAAGTTAAAAGAAACGTAGGCACCCAGGTCTGCAAGCTTTTCTATCTCAGTATTCATCTCAATAATAGAACTGTCCTGATAAACGCCATACTTTTCAAAATCATGACTAAAGCGAGCCACAAAATATCCACTAAAACCAGCTTCTTCTCCCCACCCCTGGTAAATTCGGTGTACTGGATTGTAACCAACAATTTCATTCTTCTCAGGAATGATTTGCACAAACCCTTGCGCTTCGTCACTGTTAGGGTTTACTACAATATGTGATTCCCCTTCCTGTTCAAAAGTAAATTTGAAAAGCCCGGAACGTTTTGTTGCAGTCATTTCAGCTACAATTGAATAATCTTCCAGAAGAACTTTATAATAATATGGGGTTGTTACTTCGTTCTCGTGTGAATAGGCCGAGCCACGCAAAGCTGGAAGGCATTTCAAAGAACCGGAGATTGGCATAATGGTCATGCTACCATACTCCTGAACACAGGAACCACTCAACCAATGGCTTCCCCTAAAGCCCTGAATGATGCTATCGGTATAATAATATGGAGCGTGACACTTTGTTTCAGTAGCCTTGGTTTGCGGTGTCCAGTTGGTCATTCCAAACGGTACCGTAACCGATGGTACAACTTGGGCGTTGTTTTCCTTGCCATGACCATGATCCAATGCACTAATCGTTGTTGAAGGTGCAGTACCAATCAGTGGATCAACATAGTCCACCAGGTTGATTTTTTCTTTTGTGGTTTGACATCCAGCTAAAAGGATGACAAAAATTAAAAGTTGTTTTAGCTTCATATGTAAAGATTAAAAAATCAGTATTATATAAATTATCAGTTAATTACTCCCCATTTTTTATTGGGAGTGTCACCAAGCTCAATTTCCAAATGGCCTCCTTTAACCAACTTATTAAAGTCAATTATACATGATTTGATTTCTTCTCCATTAAAATGGACATTCTGGATATATATATTCGTTTCCGACAAATTTTTAGTTTCAATAATCAATTGCGAATTTGGCAGTGATATCGTTGTTTTATCAAACAAAGGAGTTGTTATGACCAAATCAGTACTTCCAGGAAACACAGGATATAAGCCCATTGAAGACCAAACATACCAGGCCGACATGGTACCTGCATCATCGTCCATTTCCTTGATATAACCTTTAGGGGAATCCATGAAGATTTTTCGAACTTCTGGCATTTCCCTTTTTTCATGTGTACCATACCAATTGGCAGTGGGTTTTGTCAATAATTTATGTACGAGTCGTTGGGTCTTCCAGGGTGAGTTTGTGTATGCGTACAAATAAGGCACTTGTATATCTGGCTGGTTTCCAATATTGAACAATTCATTATCAAAGAAATAATCCAGCTGCTCTTCAAATATTTCTTTTCCACCAAGTAGTTCCTGTATGCCTGCTATATCGAATGGAACAAACCATCGGTATTGCCAAAGCGTACCTTCATACAAACCATCACCATGCATGATGTCTGAATTTTCATCCATGATCATAAATTTGTCTTTCCAGGTATCTTTGTAATCGTAAGCCATTTCCAGGTATTTCTTTTGATCTTCTTCATACCCAAGGTCGCCCGCAATTTCTGACAAAGCCCACAAGTCGAAACTGGACTCCAAAACATTGTCAGGCGATTTAAATGGTAAGCTGTCTGCTTCCTGCTGCAGGAAAGTATAAACATCATCCAAAGAATAGTTCAACAATCCTTTTCTATGTGCTTCCAGCAGAACCGTCATTGAATGTTCCGTGCGGATTGTAATAAAGGGCTCTGTTTCAGTCGCCCAATCTGGTTTTCCTTGTTTGTAAAGTTCACCAATTGAGTTTAACATGATTGAATACTCTTCAGGATATAAAAAAGAAAGGAGTGGTAACTTACTTCTGAACGTATCCCAAATTGACCAACCATGATAATATGGACTAGTTTTATTTTCATATATTTTATCATCACTGCCGCGGTATCGTCCATCATTTTCACTAATCACAAATGGCGACTGTGTTGCATGGTATAAATGGGTATAGAACAATCTTTTTAATGATTCATCGTCTGTTTGAACATCAACAACATTTACCAGCTCATTCCATTTATTATAAGCCGTTTTCACAACGGTATCAAATGATTCTTTTTTTGCTTGTTTGAGTTTTTTAACCGCTGACTCAGTATCAACTGCAGACAAAGCACAATTCATTTTAACGAGCTCATTTTCATCTGTTTCAAAAACAAAATATAGCTTAGAACCATCTTGAATGAGATTAAAATCTTCTTTATCAATGCTTAACGCATAATAAAATGAGTAAACACCAAGCCTACATACATTCACCGAAGTAATCTTTCCAGTTAACATGTTTTGGTTGTCTAGCTGATGTTCTTCTGATATATGACCTGCAAATGAACTAGCCAGGTCAATTGAGAAACCAGATTTGGTTGATTGAGGGAAAGTGTATCGGTGAAAAGCAACCTGACCTGTTCCTGTAAGTTCTGTTTTAATATTGTTTTCTAAGGTTACGGAATAATAACCTGCTTTTGCAATTTCTGTATCTTTAATATATCCTGTCTTCGTTGGAATTGAATCAACTCCGTTTAAGGCAAACGGTAACACACGAATGTTTCCACCTACACCTCGGCAACCAACACCTGAGAATCGTGTGTGCGAAAATCCTGTTATTTCTGGGGCTGAATAATCGTATCCGGAGTGAGCTACAGGATCAGTATCCGGACAAGGCTTAACCATACCGAAAGGTACTCCGGCGGTTACATCTGTCTGACCACGATCATCTGCGGTACAGATAAAAGGATCAATGTAATCAGCATTATTTATTTTTTCCTGCTGCTGACTATTCTGACAGGACACAAGCAATACAAATGCTGAAATTAATAAATAAACGATTGATTTGCTGTAGTTTAGTTTCATGCTGATCTGTTTTAAAAAATATCCCGGGATTGACTCTTCAACCCCGGGAATAAAAGTGTAAATTAACCTTTATGAACCAAGTTCAATGTAATTGAACGTCTAGTATCCAGGATTTTGTTCCAATGAACCATCAGATAGAATTCTTTCGTTCGCTGGAATTGGTCTCAAATAATGAACTGATGCATCAAAAGCACCATGATCTTGAACATGTGGATTATATGCATTCACTCTTTCTTCTAACTTTCCAGTACGTTTTAGTATTACCCATCTGTTCTCTTCTCCAGCTAATTCAAGCGCACGTTCATTTAAAATATCATCAATTGATAAACCAGATGAATAGTAGCTTGTTTCTCCTGTAGCTCTTTGCCTTACTTTATTAATATGATTTAAAGCATTGCTCTCATCTCCTGCTCCAAGGTAAGCCTCAGCTGCAATCAGGTGTGTACCACCAACCCGGAATAGGTAAGTATCTCTTCTACCACCATTTGACTCATCAAAATCAACGTCGTCAAACTTCTTAAATATTGGGAAATTTGTTTCGTTGGCATTGGATGAATACTGGTAAAGAGTTCCTGCAATGTTTTGAGGTACCCCATAATAGTATTGATCAGGCTGATACACCCAGTAGCGGTTTAATTTATCAGCTAACTCTTCGGCACTTAAGGCATGTTTTGGGTAGTACATTACGGTATCTCCTGGGTTAATTTCCTCAGAACCATTATCAGAACTGTATGAACTAACTTCGTTGGCATATAGAACCCTGTGAAAGGTAACGGCTTCACGCACATCGTTATCTGCATATAAAGAAAAGAAAAATTGAGTTGGCATAAACCCAGTACTTGCTCTACCATAATCATTTACCCTACCAATTCCATTATAATCGTTCACGGAGTTAGAGCAAATAGAATGTTTGTCATTATTCCTATCATCATAGTCTATACCATCTCCATAAAGCACTGATAAAAGAATTTCATCATTCTCTTGATTTGTATATTCAAACAGATTCTCATATGTTTGAGAAAGGATGTCGTAACCACCAATTGCACTTTCTGCATACTGAGCAGCTGTTGTAAAATCCAATTGTGAACCATATGATTTATAAGCTTTTGATACGTATACATCGGCTAACAAGTGCTGTGCTGCACGAATTGAGAACCTACCAAATTTTGGTTCTGCTTCAAGGTGTTGAAGGGCATCTTCCAAATCAGCGATTATTTGTGTAAATACCTGTTCTTCTGTTGTCCTAACATAGTCGTATCTAATTTCACTTACCTCCTCAAGCAGAATAGGTACTCCACCGAAATTTTGAACCAAATTATAATAGGCCAATGCTCTCAGGCATTTTGCTTGTGCGATACCATTATCTCTGGTTTCAATATTCGTTTCACTCCACGATATTTGATTTTGATATCTATTTATAGCGGTATTTGCCCTACTAATTACCTTATAATTATCTTCCCATACAGAACTAGACTCACCCAGATTTGCAGTAATGTTAACATAGTCGTTTAAACTATTAAACGATTTAATCTCATTAGTTGAGGTATACAGGTCTGTTCCCATAAAAGCAGCATTATACTCTTTATAAACATCCCTTAATTGCTGGTAAGTTGCAGCAACAAGCTCATCTGCAGTTCTTTCTGAAAAATAGCTCTCAGCTGTTACATTTGAAAAGTTTTCTTCTTCAAGATAACTCTCACATGAAGTCAGCCAGATCATTGTACTGGCTAAAACCAAACTGTAAGTATATTTTATTATTGATCTCATATTTCTAAATTTTTGAATCTTAGGTTATAGTTTTACATTAATCCCAAACAATACTGTTCTAACACTGTAGGCCATACCATAAGAGTTTTGCAAACCAGTTTCAGGATCTGGTCCTTCATAGTCTGTAAACGTAAATGGATTCTGGATGTCTAGTGACAATCTAACGCCTTTCAAATTAAATTTATTAAGAAATGAACTTGGCACTGAATATCCTAATCCAATATTGCCAATTCTCACAAATGACATATCTTCAAAATACCATTCTTTTTGACCATCAGAATCACCAATTACTGGCATTGGATATTTACCTCCGGGATTGTTAGGAGTCCAATAATCTAAATCAATTTTATTGAATTTTGCATCATCGCCCTGGTGTGTAGTAAAGTTAGCATAGAATTCGGAGTGCCCCATTACTCCCTGACGTGTATACATCATTACAGAAAAATCAAAATCTTTGTAATTAAATGTATTGGTCATACCACCAATCCAATCTGGTTCATGAGAACCAACTACTACATAATCATTTTCGTCAATTACTCCATAACCGTCTTCTCCAGGGGCCTGTTGATCAACGTATTTTCTTTGTCCTGGTATTGCGTTATATACAGCAGCTTCTGCAACTTCATCCATTTGCCAGATACCATCTGTGTCCAACGCATACATAGCAGTAATAGCTTCACCTACTATTAAAGCATCGTGTCTTCTGTTATCACTTGGAAGGATTATGTCTTGGTCTCCTTGAAGTTTAAGGATCTCGTTATTATTCTTCGCAAAATTGATACTGCTTGTCCATTTAAAATCGCCTCTGTCAATATTTACAGTATTCAAAACGATTTCAACACCACGATTTCGAACAGAACCATAATTTCCGATAGCGCCTTGTAGACCAGTAATATTCATAAGATCTCTGGTAAAGATAGCCCCATCTGTTTCTTTATTATAATAATCAGCCTCTAACCTAATTTTGTTATTGTAAATTCCAAAGTCAATACCGATATTGGTTTCTTTTGAAACTTCCCAGGTTAATTCCCTATTCGCTAAATCTTCAATAAACTTACCTTGATCATCGATATAAGAATTTCGCTCTAACAATGATTGAGAGATGTAAGGATCTAAGCCACTTACGTTTCCTGCCTCACCATAACTCAATCTCAATTTCAGGTTACTCAACCAATCATATTCTGACATAAATGGCTCTTCTGAAACCCTCCAGGCAAAAGCTGCAGATGGGAAAAAGTCCCATTTATTTCCTTCGGCTAACATAGATGATCCATCATACCTACCAGTAAATGTGAAAAGGTATTTACCGTTAATATCATAATTAAATCTCGCAGCAAAAGAAGACATAGTTTCTTTGGTATACCAAGACTCATAATCTCTAATTTCATTTCCACCTTCGGTATTGTAAAACTTGTATGAATCAGAATCTAAGTTTCGAGTTTGTATTCTTGAGCCTTCTTGTTGTTGACGGTACATTGAAGATATCAAGGTAGCCTTGAGAACATGACCTTCCATTACATCAAATGTCATATTAACAACATTATCCCATGTATATGAATCAGAAAAAGTGGTATTATAATACGCTCTTGTTCTTTTTTGATCATTCCTTGCAGCCTTAGTAAGTAATCCTCTATGTTGACCATATCTAGAAGATCTTAATTCTGGATTAAATGAAGTACGGTAAGTTAACCAAGAAAATGGTCTCAACTCAAGATACAAGCTTGCATTATAATTGTAACTTTTTGTTTGAGTAGTCCACGATCCATTTTTCTCATAAATAGGATTATAGAACCTACTGTCTTGGGAATCTGGAATATCTAAAATTTTACCTTCATCGTCATATGGCTGAACAGTAGGAGCCAATCTAAATGTACTTCTAAATAGCTCTAAACTTCCTTCTTCCCGGTCGCTGTAGGAAAAATAGTTTTTTATACCTGCTGAAATAAAATCATTGAATTTTTTCTCAAGACTTAAAGATGCAGTATACCTATCGAACTTTTCAACTCCAATTACACCTTCATCATGAAGATACCCAACAGAAGCATTATAAACTAAACCATCGTGTCCACCTTGGAACCCAATGTTATGACTAGTCTGAATTCCTGTTTCTTGAAATCCGTCCAACCAATCGTAATAGCTTCTATTCTGAACATTCCTATTTTCAATATCTCCATTTATCTCTGATGAACGATCAATAGAAAAGCCATTCCAAACACTCTCAGTTGCATTGCCACTTCTTGCTTCACCTTCCCATTGTCTAGCCCTAAGAACATCATCAATGAAGTCCAAATACCTGTCACCAGTCATCATATTTGGTACGTTTGCAGCAGTATTTACACCAAATGTACCATCATAGGTTACCTGAATTTTTCCTTCAACACCATTCTTAGTTGTAACAATAACAACACCATTAGCTCCACGCGACCCATATATAGCTGTAGCTGACGCATCTTTCAAAATATCCATATTCTCGATATCAGCAGGATTTATGTTATTGATATTCTCCATAAAAATACCATCAACAACATACAATGGACTTGATCTATCTTTGAAGGGGTCATCACTTACACCATCTTTTCCTACAATATCATTTTGGATTGAGGTATTACCACGTATGCGAATTGACATAGGAGCACCTGGTTTTGAATTTGTTCTTCGAACATCAACCCCAGCCATTCGTCCTTGGATAGCCTGACTGACATCAGCTTTTTTCATTGCAGTCAATGACTCTGCATTCAGCGATGTTACGGATCCAGTTAGATCGCTCTTTTTAGCAGTACCATATCCAATTGCAACAACCTCACCTAAGCCAATAGTTTCTTCTTCCAGTACTACATCAATAGATGCCTGACCAGCTACTGTAACTTCCTGAGCTTTCATCCCTACGAAAGAGAATACTAAAACTGCATCAGAAGGTACGTTTGTAATCTCGTAAGTACCATCAACATTCGTGATAGTTCCTTGAGTAGTTCCTTTTACAACAACAGTTACTCCCGGAAGGGCAAATCCAGTGTTGTCAGTTACTTTACCTTTAACAGTTAAAGCTTGCTGTGCGTTGTTTAATGCATCAGCAACTTCATCAACGTAAAGCGCAACCTGACGACCTTGAATACGGTATTTTACAGCAGTACCGTCAAATACTTCTTCAAGAATTTTGTCAACTGTTTTGTTTTCTACAGCAACATCTGTTTTTCCGTTAACGTTAACATCACCGCTGTAAAAAAAACGATACTCACTTTGATCTTCGATTTCATTCAGTATTTCTTTAATGGAAGTATCATCCATTTTCACTGTCAGTTTAGTTGTTTGTGAGTAAGACCCAACAGCCAAACTTGTAAATACCGAAACACATAAGATTAGAATTGTTAGTTTCATTTTTCTAAAAATTTCTGATACCACTGACCGTTGGTCGTGATATAACCACATTTTTTTCATAATTTTACTTTTTGGTTTAATACACTTGTTAAATCATTTTGCATATGGAGGTTGAAGGGCCAGTTCGCCTCCATATTTTTTAGAGTTTAATATTTAGGATTCATTTTTTCCATTGTAAAAAATCTTGATCAACCTTTTATTTTTATCATAGGTATAGTCAATTGATGCGGTAATTTTCAAAAGGCTCAAAACCTCTGTAACCGATTCCATTTCAATTGTACCATTATACTTGATTTTATATAGATTGGGATCATTATCTAATTCGATATTCACATTGTACCATCTCTCCAACCGTTTAGCGACTGTTAGGAGAGGTTCATTCTGAAAAATCAATTTCCCATCTTTCCACGATGTATAAACTTCAGTTTCAACTTTTGATACACTAAGTTTTCCATTTGCAGATTTAGCCTGGAAGCCAGGTATCAAATCAACTTTATCCTTATTTTTCCCTGTAATCTCAACCGAACCAGTTAAAAGTGTAGTTTCAAAGCTTTCATCGTTATACGCCTTAACATCAAAAGAAGTTCCCTTTACACTTACTTTGCCATATTGAGTTGAGACAATAAAAGGGGTTGAATTTTTCTTTACATCGAAAAAAGCTTCGCCTACAAGTGTAACTGGTCTTTTATTTCTAAAGCTCATAGGAAACGACAAAGACGACCCTGAATTTAGCCAGACTTTTGAACCATCGGGTAATTCAAAACTCGTGCGAGCCCCATTTGGCGTTGATACTTCCTGGATATTGCCACCAATTCCAGAATCAACTGGGTTTGATGTCAGTAGTGCAGTAGCGATAACAATACCTAATACAAATGACGCGGCAATCGCAAGAATATTTCTTACTGGCTTTTTGCTTGCAGGTAATTTTCTGATTTTGTCTTTGGAAATTATTTCAGAATGAAATTTATTCCATTTAGATTGTGTAGTGGTGTCTGGATGAGATGATAATTCTTTACTAAGTATTTCTTGTTTTTCAAGGAATGAAGCTTTGTTTTCCTCACTTTCTTTTACCCAGGCAAGAAGTTGCATCTCCTCCTCTTCGCGTAATGATCCGCTTAGGAATCCTTCAATTAACGCATTTAGTCTAAGTTCTTTCATTGAAATTCTTTGCCTGTTTATAATAAGTACAACCAGAGATATAAAAACACCAACCCTAAGAACTAATTTTTTTTAAAAAAGATTGAAAAAAAGTTAAATGACTACGATGAATACAGGATCATAAACAAATAAAGTTCATGCGACATACCCTTTCTGGCAATCTTCATACCTTTCGCTAAATGTTTGTCAACCATTGTGGAAGAGATTTTTAACTCTTCAGCTATTTCCTTGTTTTTCTTTCCATCAACCCAACGCAAACGAAAAACTTCTGCGCATTTTTCAGGCATATCTTTTATCACTTTTTCAAGCTGCTGGTTGAGGAGCTCCTTCATGCTAACAAACTCCCCTGAATCATTCATACTAATATGATATAGTTCCTCAGCTTCAGAAAATTTAAAATGTGATATGTATTTTTCTTCTACAAGCTTGTGCTTAATACGGTTCAAGCACTTATTTTTTAGCAGTACAAAAATGTATGCCGATATATTCTTTTCTTTTTCCAGACGATCTTTTGTTTCCCATAATTGAGAAAAAACATCCTGAACCAGGTCTTCTACTTCCTTTTCATTTTTGATAAAATGCCTGGCATAGCTGATCATCCTTGGGTAATACAAGCGAAAAAGTGATTCGAAAGAGGGAACCCCATTAGCTGAAAAGTTTGTATTCACTTTTTTTGATTCTTCCATTAATGCAACGCCAATCATACAGTTTTATATCATCTAAATATAACCAAAGTAATCCATTAAGAAAAGCTGCAAGAAAGCAGAAAAAATGAAATAATAACGAACTGTTACTATTAAGACTTAGTTAAAGGAATGAAAAATTATTACTAAATGATTAATTCTTATATAGTATAGGTGCTTTTTTTGTTGCCCTGACGACTAAAATTATCCCAGCAAGCACAAATGGGATACTTAACCATTGCCCCATATTTAATGCCATGCCAGCTTCAAAAGCTTCCTGGTCTTCTTTAATAAATTCGATAAAAAAGCGAGAAGTGAATACCATAATGAAGAATACCCCAAGCAAAAATCCTTGTCGATTTCTGTAGGTGGTTTTCCAGTAGGTAAATACCATAACCCCAAATGTAGCCAGATAAGAAAGTGCCTCATAAATTTGGGTTGGATGTTTGGCAACCGTTTCGCCGTTACGTTCAAAAATAAACCCCCAAGGTAGTTCGGTTTGAATACCATATATTTCTGAATTCATTAAGTTCCCTGTTCTTATTAAGGCAGCAACCAATGCAGTTGGTACAACAACCCTGTCAAGAATCCAAATCACGGGGCGTTTGGAGATTTTCCGGCTCCACAAAATCAATGCAATCATTATTCCTAGCGCACCACCGTGGCTGGCCAATCCACCTTTCCAAACCATAATGATTTCGCCCAGGTTTTGGGAATAGTAATCCCAACCGTAAAAAAACACATGACCTAACCTTGCTCCAATAACAGTTGCAACAATCAGGTAGATAAATAAGCTTTCAAGCCATTTAATATCGATGTTTTCAAACTTGAACATGCGTTCCCCCTGGTAATATCCAAACAAAAAACCTGAGGCAAATAACAAACCATACCAACGTATCGATAATGGTCCGAGACTAAATATTTCCGGGTTGACGTTCCAGTGAATAAAGGCTAATAAGTCCATAGTTTTTGTTTATACAGTTCCTTTTCCGTGACAATTCTTGTATTTTTTCCCACTTCCACAAGGGCAAGGATCATTACGACCGACTTTTTTCTCTACTCTTACAGGCTGAGCCCTTTGAGGCTCTTTGCTTTGTGGCGAACCATCTTGCCCGCCAGACATTTCAGGCATATCAGATTTTTGAGTAGAATATTTACTCATATCAGTTCGCCTGCTGGCCTCAGCTTCCCGAACCTGACTTGGATCGGAAATTGGAATGTGCCCTTTCATCAACGTAGAAACCACATCTTTATTTACTTTCTGAACCATCACTTTAAACAGGTTGAACGATTCAAATTTGTAAATCAACAATGGATCTTTTTGCTCATAAGTTGCGGCCTGTACCGACTGTTTCAAATCGTCCATTTCACGAAGCTGTTCTTTCCATGATTCATCAATATTGGCCAGAACAGTTTGTTTTTGGTATGATTTAACCAATTCTTTCCCTTTATTGTTGTATGCCTTTTCAAGATTGGTTACAATCTGATAAACACGTTTCCCATCAGAAATAGGAACTACAATATTTTGATATTGGTGCGATTTATTCTCAAAAACATCTTTAATCACAGGGAATGCCTGTTTCGAAATTGTTTCAACTTTTCGCGTGTATGAATCAATCATTACCTGGAAAATTTTCTCAACGATTTCTTCAGGGCTTAATTTCATAAACTCTTCCTGTGAAACAGGTGATTCAATGGACATCAGTCGCATTAGTTCAAGGTTGAATTCCTCGAACATATCGCTGCCATAATATTCATTAACCAAACTCTCCAAGGTATCGTACATCATGTTCAGTACGTCAACTTCCAGGCGTTCTCCGAACAAGGCATGGCGACGTTTTTTGTAAATCACCTCACGCTGAGAGTTCATCACATCATCGTATTCCAGCAAACGCTTACGAATACCAAAATTGTTTTCCTCTACTTTTTTCTGTGCACGTTCAATCGATTTGGAGATCATTGAATGCTGAATCACTTCACCTTCTTTCAGCCCCAAACGGTCCATTACACCAGTAATGCGATCCGAATTGAAAAGACGCATCAAATCATCTTCCAGCGACACAAAAAACTGCGAACTACCCGGGTCTCCCTGACGTCCCGCACGACCACGTAACTGACGGTCAACACGACGGGAATCATGACGTTCAGTAGCAATAATAGCCAAACCACCAGCTTCTTTTACTTGAGGAGTCAATTTAATATCTGTACCACGACCAGCCATATTGGTTGCAATGGTTACCATTCCGGCAACACCTGCGTCAGCAACAATATCTGCCTCCTTGGCGTGTAATTTTGCATTCAACACATTGTGTTTGATGCCCCGGATTTTCAACATCCGTCCAAGCAATTCAGATATTTCAACAGAAGTTGTACCCACCAGCACAGGTCTTCCTGCCTTGTTAAGCTCAACAATTTCCTGAATTACCGCATTGTATTTTTCGCGTTTGGTTTTGTAAACTAAATCATCACGGTCATCGCGGATAATTGGCCTGTTGGTAGGAATTACAACAACCTCCAATTTGTAGATGTCCCACAATTCCCCTGCTTCCGTTTCAGCAGTACCTGTCATACCGGAAAGCTTGTGATACATACGGAAGTAGTTTTGCAGGGTGATAGTAGCAAATGTCTGCGTAGCTGCTTCAACTTTAACACGTTCTTTGGCTTCAATGGCCTGGTGTAAACCATCGGAATAACGACGCCCCTCCATAATACGTCCTGTCTGCTCATCAACAATTTTCACCTTGTTGTCAATTACTACATACTCCACATCCTTTTCAAACATGGCGTAGGCTTTTAGCAACTGATTGATGGTATGCACACGCTCAGACTTTACCGCATAACTTTGCAAAAGCTCATCTTTCTTTTCAACCATTTGCTGCGGCTTCAGGCTTTTGTCATTTTCAAGTTCAGCAACTTCTGAACCGATATCCGGTAACACAAAGAAATTAGGATCGTCAACATCACCAGAAATCAAATCAATACCTTTATCTGTGAGTTCTACCGAGTTTTGTTTTTCTTCAATAATGAAAAACAGCGGATCGGTAACCTTGTGCATGTGCTTATTGTTGTCCTGCATGTAGAAGTTTTCTGTCTTCAACATGGCTGCTTTGATACCCTCTTCACTCAGGAATTTGATCAGCGCCTTCGTTTTTGGCATCCCTTTGTGGGCACGAAGCAATTGCATGGAGCCTTCTTCCTTTTCTTCTTTGGTAGGGTTTTCTTTGCTAAGTAGTCGTTTTGCATCACTCAGGCACTGGGTAACATATTGTCGTTGGGCAGAAACCAATTTTTCCACCTTCGGCTTCAACTCCTCAAATTTTTGGTTATCACCTTTTGGGACAGGTCCCGATATAATCAGCGGTGTACGGGCATCATCAACTAAAACCGAGTCAACCTCATCGACAATGGCATAGTTGTGTTTGCGTTGCACCAAATCTTTTGGATTGATGGCCATATTATCACGCAGGTAATCAAAGCCAAACTCGTTGTTTGTTCCGTAAGTAATGTCAGAATTGTACGCATTACGTCGAGCATCAGAGTTTGGCTGGTGCTTATCAATGCAATCAACACTTAATCCATGGAATTCAAAAATTGGCCCCATCCACTCCGAGTCACGTTTCGACAGGTAATCGTTAACGGTAACCACATGAACGCCACGCCCTGAAAGGGCATTTAGGAAAACGGGCAAGGTTGCAACCAGGGTTTTACCTTCACCAGTCGCCATCTCGGCAATTTTACCTGAATGAAGTACAATACCACCAATCAACTGAACATCGTAATGAACCATTTCCCAGGTAATTTCATTTCCACCTGCAATCCATTTATTGAACCAAATTGCTTTGTCTCCTTCAATCTGAATGCTATCACGACTAGCAGCCAGGTCGCGATCAAAATCAGTGGCGTTTACAACGACCTTTTCGTTATCTGTAAACCGTTTTGCAGTTTCTTTTACGATAGAAAAAGCTGTTGGCAAAATCTCATTCAGAACTTCTTCTACTTTCTCGTCAATGCGTTCTTCTAATTTGTCAACTTCCTGGTATATCTTCTCACTTTCCTGAATTTCAACCTCTTCAACCTTTTCTTTTAAAGCAGCAATTTCATCCTCTTCTGGCTTTATACGCTCCTGTATTACATTTTTCAATCGCTGTGACTCTGCACGAAGTTCATCATTTGTAAATTGTGAAATGCGGGTATATTCTTCTTTAATCTTTTCTACCGTTGGGGCAACTTCTTTTATGTCCCTTTCGGACTTGTTCCCAAGAAATTTTCCCAATACTTTATTAATAAATGCCATTTCTTAAAGTTTATCGTAATAATTTTTCAGCACGCACACAAAAGTAATTATTATGTAGTAGTAAGTGTAAACGTGCAGGTTTTTTTTTCAATAATAATCATGCCAGTATTTTATGGGATCATTTTACAGACAGATTTTCACTTTTCATCATTTTTAATGACAAATATGCATGCCTGCTCATCCAAAAAATTAAATACAACTATCTTTGCTATTAAAATCATTCCATGAAACCTGGTTTATATTCAAGTTGTTTTGTTTGTGGTTCTGAAATCGATCCTTCAACTGTGAACAAAAACCCAAAGGTTAATTTACCCGTATGCAAGCAATGCGAAGGTACCGAGGAAGAACACCTAAAAGAAACTGAATTACTTGACGGAATGGCTGATGGGTTTGTCTGTGGCTGCATTTAGTGTACTATTTAGTTATTTTCCCCGCACCTCGTTATTTTTTCTCATTTTTGATTCTAACTTTATTAAAATAACCAACTATGATTTTCACAAAACCAACTACGTTATTCTTCGTTTTAGGCTTTTTTATATTGGCTTCATGCAACCAAACCCAATCCCCACAAACAAAAGAACTTTCGAGCTATGTTGATCCGTTTATCGGCTCCGGTGGACATGGACACGTTTTCGTTGGGGCAAACGTTCCTTTTGGTGCAGTACAAACAGGTCCCAACAATGAAATGGAGGCATGGGACTGGTGTTCGGGATATCATTATTCAGATTCAATATTGATCGGATTTGCCCATACTCAACTAAGCGGAACAGGTATTGGTGATTTAGGCGATATTCTTTTCATGCCAGTTTCTGAAAGTTACAAGCCATTAAGCGACAGCGTAAAATACGATTGGAAATCATTGTACTCACACGATAAAGAAATTGCAAAAGCTGGCTATTACAGCCTTTTTGTAGAACGATACAACATATTGGCGGAGCTCACCGCATCGGAGCGGGTTGGGTTTCACAAATATAATTTCAAAGAGAAAGGTAATTCCAGGCTTATTGTTGATCTTGAATACGGAACTGGATGGGATGCACTTGTGAAGTCTGGTGTCAAGCAAATTGACGATAACAGTATTGAAGGCTACCGATTATCAAAGGGATGGTCAAAAGACCAGCGAATTTATTTCAACTCTGAATTTTCTAAGAAGATTATTGGTTTTGAAGTTCTGCAATCGTCAGAAGAACTAGGAACAATGACTGTCATTTTGGAATTTGAAGGCAATGGTGAATTACTTGCCAAAACAGCTATTTCACCTGTTAGCGTTGAAGGTGCTAAAAACAATTTGGAGACAGAAATTGGCCATTGGGATTTTGCACTGGCTTATGAAACGGCCAACAAAAAATGGAATAACGAACTTGCAAAAATTGAGGTTGATGCCTTAAACGAGACAGACAAAAAAGTATTTTATACAGCCATGTACCACACCATGATCGCCCCATCGTTATTCAACGATGTCGATGGCAGCTATCGTGGAACGGATAAAGAAGTGCATTCAAATCCTGGATTTGACACTTATACTACTTTTTCGTTGTGGGACACTTACCGTGCAGCACATCCACTATTTACAATCATGCACCCTGACAGGGTTGACGATTTTGTGAATTCGATGATAGCCATCTATGAACAACAAGGGAAACTACCAATCTGGCATTTGATGGGTAGTGAAACGAACACGATGGTTGGTTACCATGCCGTACCAGTAATTGCTGATGCTTACTTAAAAGGGTTCACTGGATTCGATGCTGAAAAAGCATTTGAAGCAATGAAAGCTTCTGCAATGCTTGATGAAGAAGGCATGGAATATATCAAGGAAATGGAATACATCCCTGCAGAAAAAGAAATTGAATCGGTTGCCAAAGCTCTTGAATACGCCATTGATGACTGGTGCATTGCACAAATGGCAAAAGCCATGGGAAAAATCGATGATTATGAGTATTTCTCAAAACGGGCTGGCTATTACAAACACTATTTCGACAAAGAAACCCAATTCATGCGTGGAAAACTTTCTGATGGGACATGGCGTTCGCCCTTCAACCCAATTTCATCGCAACACCGGGCTGATGATTATTGCGAAGGAAATGCCTGGCAATATACCTGGCTCGTTCCACATGATCCGGAAGGTTTGATCTCGCTTTTTGATAGCGAAGAACAGTTCGTTTCAAAACTTGACAGCCTTTTTTCAATTGAATCAATACTGGTTGAAGGTGCTTCAGTTGACATTACTGGCTTAATTGGGCAATATGCACATGGAAATGAACCGAGTCACCACACAGCTTATTTATACGCTTTCGCAGGTCAACAATGGAAAACCGCTGAAAAAGTTCGATTCATTATGGACGACTTTTATACTGATCAACCCGATGGGATTATTGGCAACGAGGATTGCGGACAAATGTCAGCCTGGCATGTATTTTCTGCAATGGGAATTTACCCGGTTAACCCTGCTAACGGTATTTATGTATTTGGAAGCCCTCAGCTTCATAAAGCCAACATTAAACTTACTGATGGTAAAACATTTACGATTGAAGCAATTGATAACAGCAAGGAAAATATTTACATTCAGTCTGTTGAACTAAATGGAGAGGTTTACAATAAGTCTTTCATCAAACATTCCGATATTATGGCAGGCGGGAACCTGAAGTTTTTCATGGGTCCTAAACCAAACGAAGAATTTGGTAAAGCAATGATAAACAGACCGAAATCGATTAAGAATTAAAACCAGGGAACAATGAATCTATTAAGAAAGAACTTATTAATATTGATCTGTATAATTGGGTTTTCAACACTCCAAGCTCAAGAATTTTCACCCGTCGATTATGTGAATACGCTAATGGGCACCGACTCGGAGTTTAAATTATCAAATGGGAATACGTACCCGGCAATTGCCCTGCCATGGGGAATGAACTTCTGGACCCCACAGACCAATAAAATGGGCGATGGATGGGTGTACGGATACGACCACAATAAAATTCGCGGATTTAAGCAAACCCATCAGCCCAGTCCGTGGATTAATGACTATGGACAATTTTCCTTATTCCCCTCCACCGGAGATTTAAAGATAGCCGGAGAAGAACGTGGGAGTTGGTTTTCGCACAAAGCTGAAATTGCTAAACCTCATTACTACAAAGTATACCTGGCAGATTATGATGTTGTAACTGAAATTACACCAACAGAGCGGGCAGCGATGTTTCGTTTTACATTTCCAGAAAATGAAAAATCATTTGTTTTGGTAGATGCTTTTGATCGTGGATCATACATTAAACTTCTACCAGAAGAAAATAAAATAATTGGGTACACTACCCGAAACAGTGGCGGTGTGCCAGATAATTTTAAAAACTATTTTGTTGTTGTTTTCGACAAACCTTTTACCACAAGTTCTGTTTGGAGCAAGGATAAATTGGTTAAAAATGTTTCAGAACTTGAGGACGACCATGTGGGAGCTGCCATTCAATTCAAAACAAAAAAGGGAGAAAAAATCCATGCACGGGTCGCTTCTTCGTTCATTAGTTTTGAACAAGCCGAAAGAAACCTAGAGGAACTGGGAACGGATTCATTTAATGAAATTAAAGCCAAAGGCAAAAAAGCGTGGAACAAAGAATTATCACGCATAAAAGTTGAAGGTGGAACGGATGACCAAATAGAAACATTTTATTCTTGCCTATACCGTGTACTCCTTTTCCCAAGAAAGTTTTACGAATATGATACAAATGGCGACATCGTTCATTACAGTCCATACAATGGAGAAGTTCTGCCTGGTTACATGTTTACCGACAATGGTTTTTGGGACACGTTCAGGGCTGTTTTTCCTTTCTTCAACATGATGTACCCTTCGTTGAATGAAAAAATCCAGGAAGGTTTAGTTAATGCCTATAAAGAAAGTGGCTTTCTACCGGAATGGGCTAGTCCGGGACATCGCAATTGCATGATTGGTTCAAACTCTGCAACACTAATTGCAGATGCTTATTTAAAAGGCTGCCGCGGTTACGATATCGAAACTTTATGGGAAGCAGTATTGAAAAACTCTGAAAACGAAGGTCCTCTGCACTCGGTTGGCCGATATGGTGTTGACTACTACAACAAACTAGGCTATGTACCCTACGATGTAGGTGTTAACGAAAACGTTGCCCGCACATTGGAGTATGCTTTTGCCGATTTCTGTATTTATAAACTTGGGCAAGCATTGGGCAAACCAAAAAAAGAGATGAAACTATTTGCAGAACGCTCGCAGAACTACAAAAAAGTATTTGACCCGGAACACAATCTCATGCGGGGTAAAAATGAAGATGGTACATTCCAAAAGCCTTTCAGCCCTTACAAATGGGGCGATGCCTTTACTGAAGGAAATAGCTGGCACTACACCTGGTCTGTGTTTCATGATGTGCAAGGTTTGATTGACTTGATGGGTGGAAAAGAAGAGTTTGTCGGCATGCTGGATTCCGTATTTGTTGTTCCTCCAATTTTTGATGAATCGTACTACGGACAGGTTATTCATGAAATCCGTGAGATGCAGATTATGAACATGGGAAATTACGCCCACGGCAACCAGCCTATCCAGCACATGATATACCTGTATAATTATGCAGGACAACCCTGGAAATCGCAACATTGGGTTCGTGAGGTAATGAACAACATGTATACGCCACAGGCAGACGGCTATTGCGGCGATGAAGACAATGGACAAACTTCGGCCTGGTATGTTTACAGTGCGATGGGTTTCTACCCTGTTGCACCTGCAACTGATGAATACGTTATTGGAGCACCTCTTTTCAAAAAGATTACAATTGAGCTTGAAAACGGTAAAAAGATTGAAATTAATGCGCCAGAAAATGGTTCGGATAACCGCTTCGTAAAATCGATTAAATTCAACGAAGAAGACTATGACAAGAACTATTTCAAATATTCAAAATTAATGGAGGGAGCTGTTATTGATTTTGAAATGGACAGCAAGCCAAATAAACAGAGAGGCACTGGAGAAAGTGCATTCCCCTACTCTTTTTCAAACGAAAAGTAGTTTTACTAAAAATATGGATTCCATCTACGTGAAAGATGGAATCCTTTATTTTTTAAAATTTTCTTTTTAACTCGACTTATTTGTATGCCCACTTTAGGCAAAAATTAAATTATCCCCAATCTTTTACAATACAATACCGACTGTGTTGCATTCTCGGTCTTTGTTTTCCGTAGGATATTTTGCCTGTGATTATTAACTGTATTGATGCTAATTTTCATTTTCTCGGCAATATTGAAACTATCATATCCCCTACTAACTAGGATTAAAACTTCTTGCTCTCTTTTGGTGAGCACAACCCCTGATTTTTTTCGGTCTACTTCATTAAACAAGTGTAGTTTTCCTGTTTGCATATTTATTAACCTGCGTTGGGGTTTGTCGTTTTTCACATGTCCCGAAACGGAATGTGAAATAACGAGGTTCAGCCAAGTTCTGCCGTTCTTATCCGGTTCTAATGGGATACTTTGGTGTACATGCTTTAAGTAAAACCCATCTGTATTTCTGGTTCGAAAATCATAAACCAGTTTATATTTTTTCTTCTCTTCAAATGACATATTAGAAAAGAATTGGTACATCATATTATCAGTTTCTAAAACAAACGGTAAATCATCAGGGTGAATTCGCTCGTAGTGCATCTCCATACTAATGGCTTGCCCTTCTAGTTTGTCGAAACCAAAAATTTCTATTTGTTCTTTGCTTTGTAACAGGTAATTGTGTTTATGCAAGTCAAAAACAGCATAAATAGAACTTTCAATCTCTGCCAAGCGTTTTATCATTTCAATTTTTGGCTCAATTCGCTTGTAATCCTCTTCAGCAACAACACACTTATGAAACTTTTGATTGTTTAAACGAATTGCATACAGTTTCTCAAGTCTTTTTTCCATTTATATAGTTATAATTCACTATTTTATTTTGAAATAGCACACAATATTTTTGTATGCAAAGTTATAGCAAAGTTAGTTATGGAAAAATTCAGAATTTTTTTAAAAAGCAGGGCATACTTTTATATCGCATTACTTATTGGAACTATTTCGTTGTTGTTTATCGGACAAGAAAAACAATACGGGATATTCGCATGGCTAGCTCCAATATTTCTACTGCAATCTTCACGTAGAGCCAAGCCTTTACAGTTTCTAATCATGTTTTTTTTGTTTGTTGTTGCTGGTTGCATTACTCAAAACACCCATAATCTTTTTAACGACCCTGTATTTTTAGTTATAAATGGTATTGCTTATGCAATCGTTTTTATGGGAGTTTATTTAATTGATCGTGCATTGTATCAAAAAGGGAAAAGCTTTTTATATACACTTATATTTCCAACAACATATATAACAATAGAAGCGGTTCTTACTACGAAGCTTGGAACCTCCGGTGTCTTGGCACACACACAGTTTTCATTTAAAGCATTGGCACAACTTACCACTATTACAGGCATGCATGGAGTTTCATTCTTAATTTGCTGGTTCGCTTCAATTGTGTATTGGCTATCTGAGAACGACTTTAGATCTGGTTTTATTAGAAAAGGGGCAACATACTTTGCATTAGTTTTCATTATTATTTTTAGTTTTGGTTTTATACGAATAGCCTCAAAGTCAGAAAACCAGCAACAAGTTAAAGTGGCAACCGTAAGTGGACCATTTGATTTGCATCAGTTAGCGAAAACAGAAAAAGATGCTCTTTTACAATTGGTAAAAACCCCAAACATGAAAATACCTACTTCGTTTTTTTCAAACCAAAAAGATATTTCCGTTCAACTAGAGAATACGCGAAAAGCAGCAGAATCTGGAGCAAAAATAATTGTTTGGAATGAAGCTGCATTATTCTTGAATCAAGAGCAATTAGATTCCGTGATTACAGAAACTAAAAATATCTCAAAAGCCTTTAGTGTTTATATCCTGATTGCTTTCTTTGAAGAAAACAGCTCTTCAGATACTAAACCGTTAAACAATAAAAGTATCCTAATAACTAAAGACAGAACAATTGGTTGGGAGTATAAAAAATCGCATCTAACTCCAGCTGAAATTCCGTTAATAAATCCTGGAAATTCGATCATCCCAACTTTCGATACGGAATACGGAAGAATTGCAAACGTAATTTGCTACGATTATGACTTCCCATCATTGCTACAAGAAGCAAATAAAAACAATGTTGATATCATGCTTGTCCCATCCTACGACTGGGCAGGTTTTGCAGATATGCATTCAAAAATGGCACAGCTTGAAACCCTACAAAATAGATGGTCGCTAGTTCGAGCAAACGGGAAAAAAGGCGTGAGTGCGGTAATTAATAGCTATGGGGATGTTGTTTCTAAATTGAATTCTATAAAAAGTAAAGAACAAGTACTTTATGCAGACTTGCCCTTAAATACGACAAATACTATATATTCAAAAATGGGCAATTTATTTACTGCTATTTGCCTGGTCTGTTTTGTATTATTTATATCTGTAAGAATCACATCTTTTTATAAACAAAAAAAGCATAATCTCAAAAAGATACAGACAATTACAATGTTTTAGAGATAAAGGATTCTAACTACATGATAGATGGAATCCTTATTTTTTTCTAGAAGAAGTAAAATACCGCAAACAAACTTCGCAAATTAGCTACTGATTCAGTATTTAAAGGAAGTGCATTTAAATCGCGTTGAACAATGCCTCCCTCTTTTACACCAAATTCAGCATTGGTATATTCAAACTCCAACGCTAATCGTACTTTTCCAACCTGATGGGTCACCCTTGGCGAAACCCGGTATAACCGTTTGATATCTGTGCCAAAACCATAAACCTCATTAGTAGGCGATGAAATTTTATCTTTTGTCCCGAGGTTACTATTAATCCCGGCAAATAATCCAACGTTCCATTTGTCTCCATTCGTATGAATATCAGTCCATACCATAACATTTTTCAATGGGGTATATTCTTGCTCTCCTGTAACAGGGTTCTTCACATGTTTTACTGCAAAACCACTAAAGGTTAATGCCTCTGGTATGTTTTCAGCATATACGCCCTGGAACTTATAAGTCATTTTAGGAGATTTCACTTTTAAAAAGCCGTTGAATGATTTACTAAAAAGAGATTCATCGACTTGGTAATTTTCTGGAGAAGACAACCTGGGCTTAATTGTTTTCGCTTGAACACCCAAGCCCGTAGCTACTGATTTACCTGAATCATATTTTTTATTGTATGTAATTTGAAAGTGCATATCTGGTACAACAGCATTTCTCAGGTATTCACCAGTCATACCATTAACGCCCCTGCTCGCATGATCACGCTGTTCCATTGCTGTAATAATCATACTAAAATTACCCATGTGCTGCGTATATCTTATTTGTGGGTTCCGGCCAAATGGCTGGATTGGTAAGCCCGTATTGAATGAGACAGTTCCGGGATAAGACGATGCGATAAACATCGGTGTCCAATACTGCCCAAATAACAAACTGGAGTTTTTCCAGTTAAGCAAAATATATGCATGTCGAATACGTAAAAGATTGATGTTCTGGTTAGCTTGTCCAAAAAAATCTGTTTCTATCAAGGCAGAAGTTTTTGCACCAAAAGCATCTGGTCCACTAATTTTTCCAGCCAATCGTGTTTGAACCGCTAAAAAAGTTGTTTTTGATTTCGCATTAATATCATTACCCAGCAAATCATAATCCGGTGCAGCTGGCCAAAACAGTGTTTGCCCCTCTCTAGCTGACACAGTTTGGCGTGTGTCGAACATAAAATCTGTTTTAACATACCCTGAAAATTTAATTCCAAAGTTTTCTAATCCCTCCTCTGCAAAAGTTAGCAATGGTAATAAACTAATCAATAAAATTACAGTCGTCCTTCTCATGTTAAATTATATTTGATAATGTTTGAATATATTAATACAAATAACCAAGCCATTTGTTATTAAACAAAATCAAAAAAACACTAAAGGATGATAGAATAATTCCCTCCTCAACAATTAAGGATGAATCGAAAGTAAAAAAATGCCAGATGTTGAAGTAAATTTAGGATTCCATCTCACAGCCAAGATGGAACCCTAATTCATTCCTAAAAGAAGTAAAAAGCTGAGAATAAAGTTCTTAAATTGCCTACAGATTCAGTATCAACTGGCAGAGCATTCAAATCCCTCTCCAACACTCCATTCGATTTTACACCAATATCGGCATTGGTATATTCCATTTCCAATGCAAAACGAACTTTGCCAACATTGTGAACAATCCGTGGAGAAATGCGACAAAGTGTTTTTATATCAGTTCCTAGACCATATACAGAATTGGTAGTTGATGACATTTTATCTTTTGTTCCCAGATTATTATTAAACCCGGCAAATAGTCCAACCTGCCATTTTTTGCCATTCGTATGAATATCGGTCCAAACCAGCACATTGCTCAGTGGGGTATATTCTAATTCTCCTGTTGTGGAATTTTTAACAGATTTAATTGCAAACCCACTGATTGAAAGCACATCGGCAGTATTTTCGGTATAAGCAGCCTCAACCTTAAACGTTAATTTTTTGCCTGTAGCTTTTAAAAATCCTAAGATTGATTTACTAAAAACTGATTCATCAACTTTGTAACCTTCCGGAGAAGAAAGGCGTGGTTTAATACTTTTTGCTTCCAAACCTATACCAGTTGTTAAAGAATTCCCATTTTCACTTTTTGATGAATAATGCAATTGAGCATGCATATCTGGCACAACTGAATTTTTGAGATAATCATTATTCACACCCGCTATTCCTCTAGATGAATAGTCCCTTTGTTCTGTTGCAGCTAGAATAAAGCTAAATTTTCCCATTTTTTGGGTTAACCTAATTTGAGGATTCCTTGCAAAAGGCTGAATTGGAGTTCCAGTATTAAACGATACAGTTGAAGGAAAACACGAAGTTATAAACAATGGATTCCAGTATTGCCCAAAAAGCAACTCGGTATTTTCCCAATTTAGCTTAATAAAAGCATGTCGCAACCTTAACAAGTTGATATTGTCATTTGCTTGACCAAAAAAGTCACCTTCAATTAGTCCGGAAGTTTTTGCACCAAATGCATCTGGTCCCGTAATTTTCCCAGACAAACGACTTTGAACGGCCAAGAATGTTGTTTTTGCATGTGCGTTGATATCCTCCCCCATTAAGTCATAACTTTTTGCAGCAGGCCATAACAAAAAATGTCCTTCCCGGGCTGTAACTGTTTGCCTTGAATCCAGCATAAAATCTGTTTTCACAAAACCAGAGAATTTGATCCCAAATTGTTTTTTTGATTCTTGGGAAATCGACAGAAGGGGTAAAAGAGTGATAAATAAAATGAATAAATTCTTTTTCATTTTCAAATTGTTAGATGATGGTTTTTTATTTTTTTTCCTTTTCTGGAGGAAACATTTTATCAATAAAATTTTGCTTTTCCAAAGGCCTATCTAAAATAATATTTAGATTATTCCTGGCAGATAAATTCCTATCCCAAAGCTCCAAGGCCTTTTTATAACATTCTGCTGCATCTACAACCTGCCCCTGATGCCGTTTCACAATTCCATGATTTGTATAGCTCACCGAAAGCCTACGTTTTGTTTCGTATTGGGCATCAACCAATTCTTCAACTCGTTTTCTTTTGATTTTCGCCAATCTCTTTTCCGACACATTCATTCCACGTTCAAAGTCACCTCCCAGTCCAAAAAGTATCTGTTCTTCCGACAGTTGCCCATACTCATCAAGCCAATCCTGATATACTCGAATAGCTTGTTCCGCAAAATCGGCGGCAAAATTAAAATTTTTTGCTTTCATAACAGAATCGGTACTGAAATGTAGCGCCCAGGTTAAATAGATCGCAGACCGATTATTGTACAACACCCCAAGTTCAAACGATCTTCTGTAGTGTTCCACCGAATTATAAATACTTTCAATTGAATCCAATATCAAGAGTGCTTCTTCATAACGCTCCTGATCAGCAAATTGCTGATACGTTTGAAACTTGATTTTTGCCCCTACAACACGAGGATCTTCAGAACGGTTAACATCCCTATAATAAAACCATGCTACAGTTATTCCAATTAAAACGAGGACGATCATTGAAATTATGACCCTCCTCGTCTCTTTCCGAATTATACTCATTTTATCCGTGTACTTTTTCAACCAGGAATTTCCGAATCTCTACAGGAGTTTCCTTGGTTATTCTTGCAACAATAATATGAACAAGTATTGCAAGTGGAGCTCCAATCCATGCAAAATACCAGGCACCCAGCCAATAACTCACAAAATCATGAGCTGGAAGTTGGACTCCATATTTCCCGGAAATAAAATAACTTAAGGCAATAATGGAAACTAACCCTCCTGTTAGCAAACCAGCAATAGCTCCGGGGCGATTAGAACCACTCCACCAAATTCCAAGTAGGAAAAGTGGGAATATCGTGCATCCCGCCAAAGAGAATGCAACAGCTACCAACTGTCCAATAAGTGCAAGGTTGGCCAATGCAATAATGGTTACAATAGCTGCCATGAGGATTGTTCCCCAACGTGCCATTTGCAATTGCTTTTTTGGGCTGGCATCTGGGTTAAACACTTTCACATATAAATCGTGTGAAAAAGCTGATGCCCCTGCTACCAACAATCCGGAAACCGTTGAAAAAGCGGCAGATACTCCTCCAGCTGCAAGGAAGCCAACAATAAGCGGATGAACGTTACCCAACTGAGCGGTATAAACCACTATCGCATCTTTTGCCAGTTTCCCAACTTCAGGATTCGATGACAAAATTGTTCCCATTGCTGAATAAGCTGGTGCACTCCAGTACAACACACAAATAAAGAACAATCCCCAAACAACGGACCAGCGGGCATCACGAGCTTTTGGCACAACGTAAAAACGCTGGATAACGTGTGGTAAGCCGGCAGTACCAATCATTAAAGAAAATGATATGGCCATCCATTGAAAAAATGTCTGACCAGTTGCAGCGTCCCAGGGCATAACCAGCTCCGGGCTTGGAACAATTCCATAACTATGCCCAAATGAATTTGACAACCCTGTAAGCTTCACACCTTCGGCTATATCATTTACTGCTGCGCCATAACCAATTTGGGGCAATAGCCAGAAATAATCAAACTTAACCGTCATGATAAACAATGGGATCAGAAATGAAATAATAATAATACAATATTGAATTTGCATGTTTTTGGTAACACCCAGCATACCTGATATTAAGGTGTAAGTTAGAACGACTGTCCCTCCAATGATTACAGACCAGGAATAATCGAGCCCTAGAACCCATTTAAACATCAGCCCAATTCCACCAAACTGCCCAACACAATAGGATATGGAAATTAAGATAGCCACAATTGCACCTACTGCACGTAATGTTTGTGAATAATAGCGATCACCAATAAAATCGGCAGCGGTATATTTCCCATACCTGCGAATCTGACTGGCCATCAGTATCAACAATAAAACATATCCGCCAGTCCAGCCAACAACATAAGCCAGACCGTGATAACCATATCCGTACATCAGTGCGGCCATACCAAGGAAAGATGCGGCACTCATCCAGTTTGAAGCAATGGCCATACCTGAGCCAATGCGGGAAATACCCCGTCCTGCTGCGTAAAAATCAGTTGTATCTTTTGCCCTGAAAAATATCCCTACCATTACAAATAAGGCCAAAATGGTAATTAGAATAACGGCAGGTCCAAACTTAAAACCACCCTCTAAAGCAGTAGCAGTTGTTGCTGCTTTCGAAAATAACGGGATTACTAAAAAAAGTGAAAGTATAATTTTTCTCATTCTCATCAGATTTACAGATTGAAGGCTACTTTTCTTCCAATCCTAGTTTAACATTTAGTTTGTCAACCCTAACACAGTAAAACCAGCATATTCCCACAAAAATGATCAGCAAAAAAACTGCTGTGTAGAAATAATGAAATGGAAAACCCAAAAACTTGATATCAGTCAAAACAGACTGGTTATGGGTTAGGTACAACTTCATAACCTGATGAAGATTTGATTTTGTTTTGGCGTTTAAAGATTGGTTATCTCCTGTTAATCCCAGATGAATTAATTCATACTGAATTTTTGACTGGTCAATTGCAATAACTGGAGCAACTCTTTCAGCGATCTCATTTTTCAGCTTCACATAAGCAGGCTCAGTTACTGTCACTTCGCTTTCAATGTACTTAGTAAGCTGATCAAGATCAGTCTGCAAAGACATTTTTTGATCATCAGGAACAAGATCAAAAGTGATCGTCCCAAAGGCGTTTTTCAGTATAGACATATGGTCAGGTTTGACTGACTGCTTGCCTATTACAGAGAGACAAGAATAACAAAACAATTGGTTCTGTTCTAAATTGGCTTTTCCTTCCCTTACATCATTCCACACCAACTCAAAATCTACCAATGATTGCTCGGGGGTCGGTTTTTCAAGCACTCTTAGTGCTATTTGAAAACCAAATACAGCTACTGCCCAAACACTTACTAATAAGATTGTCAAATTTCTGTCAATGCGGGCGTGCTTTGTGGTTGGATTAAAGAAACTAATCTTGTAATCTTCAATTGGTTTTTTCAAATCGATAATTTTAAAAGTTAGATTGTTTTTTTGGTTCTGTCGAAAATAGTCCAATTCGGCGAAACTGTTTAGTCATGATATATTGTTGTAGAACAGATATATAGCTATCTAAATACCAAGATTTGTAAGCTTGTTTCTATAATATGAAAGGGAATGAAGACCGGATATCAAACATTAGTTCGATTTTACATTCGAGCTTTATTTTTAACATGGTCATTCTGGCTAATGAATATTTTTTAATAAGTTGGCACATAAAAAAAGGGAACTGATGCATCTGCATCAGTTCCCTCCTATAAATTGATACTGTTTAATTATTAGCGAAGTAAGTGCTTGTAGCTTGGGTTAACAAGGTCAGGCAAATAAGAGGCAATCAATCCCAAGGCTTTCTCACTACTAACTTTATTTGGACTAATAATACGTTGTTTTGAAAGTTCATTTGTATTAATTACGCTGCTAGTAAGCTCATATGGCACTGTACTTTTAGCAAAACTTACGTTACGTGCACCAAATCCTTTTTTTGTAGACACATATGCTACTTCAAAATGATCTGCTCTCACCAAATAGGTAGTTCCTTTTTTGGATTCATGCATTGTAATTACTATCGGAGCTTCTTCTGAATAGTTCAACACCCACGCTTTTTCAGCTTTTGCATCTACTTCAAAAACTTCATCAACCGGGCTAATGTCGTACTCGTTAAAAACGCGATCATCTGATGCTGCATTAGCTGCAAAAGTTACAAGTGCTAAGGCAACGACTGCAATTGTTTGGAAAATTCTCTTTTTCATGACTTTGAATTTTAATAGTTAAAATGTTTTTTGTTTCTGTTTGTTCTGAATTTTAATACCTCGTAAAGAACCTTGCTTTACCCAATAGACGACACTTTATCAGACATATTACACCTTAAGGTCTTAAATTCTTTTGGTTATCGACAAACAACATTTTCCAGCGGGTAAACGCCGTGAAAAAGACTGTAAAAAATGAAGATTTTTTTAACTATTCAAGCTACTGAAATCAGATAGATAGTTCTCCAGGCGGTCAAGTCCTTCTTTGATATTTTCGATTGAGTTGGCATAAGAAAAACGAAGGAAACCTTCTCCCCCTGGTCCAAAGTCAATACCGGGAGTAACACCAACATGTACCTTTTCAAGAATATCAAAAGCGAGCTTGTAAGAATCTGTAGAGATATGAGATGCATCAACAAAAATATAGAATGCACCAGAAGGTTCTTTCGGAATTTTAAAACCCAACTGTTTTAAACGCTGGATCATGTATATCCGTCTCTCGTTATAAATCCCTCTCATTCTTTCTATATCCGGTCCGGCTTCATCAAGTGCTGCAATTCCTGCCCGCTGAGCCAAAGAACTGGCGCAAATAAACAGGTTCTGTTGCAGTTTTTGCATGGGGCGAACATACTTCTCAGGAGCAATTACATAACCCAACCTTAAACCAGTCATTGCATAAAGCTTTGAGAAACCATTCAGGACAAAAGCCTGATCATTAAACTCAAGAATTGAATGCGCCTTATTTTCATAAATCAGGCCATGGTAAATTTCATCAGAAATAAGCTGCACAGGTAATTTTGCCAAATGCTCCAAAGTTTCTTTTGTCAACAAATTGCCGCTCGGGTTCATTGGACTGTTTATAATCAAGGCTTTAGTTTTGGTTGAAATTCGATTCAATATGGCTTCCGGATGAATTTGAAAACCATCTTCGGGAGAAACAGACACCCTGACAATCTTTGCCCCAATATATCTGATAAAATTCGGATAACAGGCGTACGCAGGATCAGAAATAATCACCTCATCATCGGCTGAACACAATACTGAAAGTGCCAACAAAATTGCCGGAGAACTGCCCGATGTAATGATAATACGATCTGGATTAAGCTCGACGTTGTATTCTTTCTGATACTTTTCAGCTATTTTACTGCGCAATTCAGGATCGCCAAGGCTGTGGGTGTAATGTGTTCTTCCTTCATTTAAAGCTTTAACTGTTGCGCCATGAATGCATGAGGGAACATCAAAATCCGGCTCACCTACCTCAAGGTGTATAACTTTATTCCCGGATTTTTCTATCTCAGCAGCTCGTTCTAACACCTCCATAACAATAAATGGAGAAATTTCATGCATTCGTGAAGCAGTCATTGATTTATCTGTTTTTTGTCAAATGTAATCAACATTCGGACTCTAGCCAATGCAAAAAATCAATTTCAAATAGGGAACTATGGGAAGTAAGGAGATTGTTTGTTGCTAATACTAATACTGCCTCCAATTTTTACTTTGTCGGAAATTTTGTATTGCAAAAACATGGATGCTCCCCGAATACCCATTTCCTGAATGGAGGGGTTAAGTGGCACCGGGTCAAATATACTACTTGCAGAAAAGCTATTGCCCCCAAACGTCAAACGATTATTAAGCTTGTAGTGCGCCTGGTTTGTAATGGTAAGTGAACTGATAAACGGATTAAAAACTGGCAGGCTATTCGATAACTGCAGTGGATAATTCAATTCGGAATAATTGTAATCAACAACCAGCGGTTGATCAAAATTTAGTTGCTTATATAACTTAGGTGTTTGCTCAAAATTCAAAGAACCAAACAACGAGCTTGAATGAAAGTTAAACAGCTCACGGTATAAAAAATCATACTCTGGGTTGGAAGGAGTTACCGAAATTGTATCCTCCTGAGCATACAAGAATGAACTGAGTATGAATAAGCAACCGCTGATTATTGACTTCAACATATTTAAAGCAGATCAATCCCTAAGCTCACAACAAACATCCTGCTTTTTGACTTATCCAGATTCGGACCAGAGTAAATATCACCAGTACTGCTTTCCATGCGGGCATCAAGTGTAAACATTAAAAAATCAACGCCTAAACCATACTGCCAGCCAAAGAAGTTGTCTTCTAAACTATCAGAATCAAATTCAACTCCCGAAATGTCTTTATCAATAACAAATGACATTAATGGCCCGGCACAAGCCCTTAGATTTAGCGATCTTCTTTCAAAGATTTTTACACCAATCAAAACAGGCACATCTACTGTTTTCAAATCAAAATCGTTTTTAGCTGCTGAAATTGGATTTTGACTTATCTCATTCAACACACCTCCTTTTGAATTGAAGTATGCCTCAGGCTGAAGGTATATTTTATTCATATTCAGGCGCAAAAAAGCCCCTGCATGGTAATTATTAACATTTCCTCCTTCTCGAAATTGATCAGAGTCAATCGAAATTTTGGAGCTGTTATAACCAACTTTCAAACCCAATTTTAATGGATTTTCAGCTTTAACAATAATGAAGGCTAGAAAAAAGCAAAGGAATAAAGCAATCTTTTTCATGACTTTGTTTTTTGGTTAATGGTATAACGTAATCAAAGTAAGAAAATTATTCATTAAATCCCTATACTGAATTTTAACTATTTAGCGTCAACTAAAGCAATGCACAACTTTTAGAGGATCAGATCGCACGCCTCAGGAGGCATCCAATGCTTATCTTTTCCCTCCCACTTGACATTGCAACCGATGGGGTTCGTTACTGGTACAGATATCTCCGTGCCGTTGGTCAACTCATCAAGAACCCTGTCTAAATCATTTACCGTAACCAGTGAAGAATCCTTTGGATTATTAACTCCCCTGCCCGTGTAAACCAGTTCTCTTTCTTCGTTAAACACATAGAAATGAGGTGTACGCAATGCACCATAAGCCAATGCCACTTCCTGGCTCTCATCGTAAAGGTAAACCCAGGGGAATTTATTTTCATCCATTCGGGTAACCATGTGCTCAAAATCATCTACCTGATAGGTGTGTTTACTGTTTGAATTAATTCCCACAAAACTCACCCCTTTCTGTTTGAATTTGTCGGCAGTTGCACGCGTAACTTCATCGCTACCAGTTACGTAAGGGCAATGATTGCAGGTAAAGAAGATCACCAGGTATTTTGAATCGGTAAAACTAGCCAATTGATAGGTTTTGCCATCAGTTGCAGGCAGCTTAAAATCGATTGCTTTTTGTCCAATTTCTAAAGTAAATGCCATAATTTTATATTTATTTTACATTTACATAACAAGTGAATTGGAAACTTGTTTTTTCTTGCGCCCTGTTTTAAAAGGCAAACAAACAGTCAGTAAATTAGACGATTAGTAAAACCTTTTTAATAAAAATGCAGTAAAAGTATTTTAAAAACCAGATCATAACATTTATCAATGACCAATTACAACGGTCAATTTTGTTTTTAAGTTTTATTTTAAGTTTTTAGGATTACATAAGATGAACAAGAAAAGCTCAAAAAAGAATTTTAAACATTCAGATTTCGAAAAAAACGACTCCCAAAGCATTCAAGGAAAATCAGTAAAAAAGGACAGAGGTTCAAAGCGCAAACTTTCAATTTATGATGAGTTTGATGATGAAATGTTGGAAACAGATTTTAATTTGTACGATGACCCTATGGATGAATAACGATTAATTCACAACATTTTCTGCTGTACCTTTTACAAAGGCTTCAAGGTTTGAAGCGGCTATTTGCATCAAACGGGCACGTGCTTCTTTTGTAGCCCAGGCAATGTGTGGCGTTATGTAACAATTCCGTGCTTTAAACAAGGGATTATTCTCTTGTGGGGGCTCTTGTGCCAATACATCCAAACCAGCAGCAGCTATGGTTCCCAGATTCAATGCATCTGCCAGGTCAAGCTCGTTGATCAATGGGCCACGACCCGTGTTAATTAGTATTGCAGATGGTTTCATCATTGATAATGTATTTTTGTTGATGAAGCCTTTGTTTTCATCAGTCAGTGGACAGTTTACACTTATAATGTCGGATTTCGTTAAAAGATCCTCCAATTTGCATTGTTTATAGTGTGCAGGTACATCTTCCTTGATTGAGCGATTTTGAAATATGACTTTCATGCCAAAAGCATGCGCTAATTCCGCTACCCTTCTTCCAATTTTCCCAAAACCAATAATGCCCATTGTTTTTCCAGCCAGTTCAACTTGAGGGCTTAAACAAAACGAAAAATCAATTGACTTTGCCCAATCACCTTCTGAAACTTTTTGAGCGTGCAAACTCACTTGATTGGTTATGTTTAGGATTAATGCAAATACCATTTGAGCAACCGAATCAGTACTGTAAGCAGGAATATTTGTAACGATGATACCTGCTTCTTTTGCTGCTTCAAGATCAATGACATTATAACCAGTGGCCAACACGCCGATATATTTCAAATTTGGGCAATTTTCAATAACCTGCTTGTCAATGACTACCTTATTCGTAAAAACTGCTTCTGCGGTACCAATCCGGCTGATTGTTTCTTCTGGTTTTGTGCGATCATAAATAGTGCAATCACCCAAGTCTGTTACCGGATTCCAGCTTAAATCACCCGAATTTAGCGTGTAACCATCTAAAACTACTATTTGCATGTTGGTTCTTTTGAAAATTAATGCGTGAAAATAAACAAAAAAGCTACCCAAAATGAGTAGCTCCGATATTAAATGTCTAACAAAATGGTCTCTGGTCTTTTTCCTCCTGTAATCATTCGCTCTGGATTTTCAATAAACTCTTTGAGCTTAACCAGAAAGCCAACAGAATCTTTTCCATCAATAATGCGATGATCGTAAGACAAGGCCACATACATCATTGGTCTAATTTCCACCTTTCCATTTACCGCAACAGGACGCTCAACAATATTGTGCATACCCAAAATAGCCGATTGGGGCGGATTAATAATTGGAGTTGAAAGCAACGATCCAAAAGTTCCACCATTGGTGATGGTGAAAGTACCACCAGTTAGTTCCTCAACTGAAATTTTCTTTGCCCTGGCTTTTTCCGCCAGCTCTTTTATTTCTGCTTCAATTGCAGGAACTGACTTGCTTTCTGTATTTCGTACAATCGGCACCATTAATCCTTTTGGAGTTTGCACGGCAATGCCTACATCAACAAATTCAGGTTGAATAATTTCTTCCCCATCAATCATGGAGTTAATGGCTGGGTGATAACTCATTGCAGTAGCAACAGCCTTGGTGAAAAACGACATGAATCCCAACTTAAACCCATGTTTTTCGATGAATTGCGACTGATTGGTTTTGCGAATTTCCATCACAGCACTCATATCAATTTCATTGAAGGTTGTCAGCATGGCCGTTTCATTTTTAACGGCAACCAATCGCTTACTCAGCTTTCTTCTGAGCATGCTCATTTTCTCACGCTTTTCTTCCCGTGAGAAGGAATTCGTATCTGTCTGAGGAGTTTCAACTACTGCAGAGCCACTGTCCAAAACAGATTTCACTTCTTTTTTAGTAATCCGTTTTAAACCATTAATCACATCTTCAATGGAAAGCTCATTTTCCTCCATCATTTTCTGTGCAACAGCCGTCACCTTCACCTTATCCAGCTCAGTAGATTCCGATTTTGCTTCGGGTTTGTTATTCTCAACAACTTCTTCTTTTGTGCTTTTAACTTCAGCATCAACTGGCTTTTTTTGCGATTGCCCGTTAGTTTTTGAAGTATCAATGGTACATGCTACAGATCCAACTTCCACGGTATCCCCTTCTTCCGCTTTGAAAACAATTTCACCACCTTCGTCTGCAATTAACGTAAGCGTAGCTTTATCTGATTCTATTTCGGCAATCTCCTCATCTTTGTCAACAACACTGCCATTTTCAACCAGCCATTTACCTATTTCAACTTCCGTAATAGATTCACCAGGTGTTGGTATTTTAATCTCGATGATCATATTTGGTTTTTTTGTTTAAGCTAATACTTTTTCTTTAAAGATTGAACCAAGAATTTTGTCCAACCTCAAATTGTGTTGTTTCATCAGTCCACCAGCAGGGCTTCCACTTTCTTTACGGGCAACTAACTCAAACTGAATATCCGTTAATTTCCGTGATATAAATGGCCATGCACCCATGTTCTCTGGTTCATCTTGCGCCCAAATAATACGAGTTGCTTTTTTGTACTTTGTCAACACCGCCCTTATCTGTTCTTCTGGCAATGGGTATAATTGTTCTACACGAATAATTGCCGTGGACTGATCACCTAAATCTACCCGTTTCTTTATTAAATCATAATACAGTTTTCCGGTGGTAAACACCACTTGTTTTGCAGAAGCTGGCTTCACCCGGTTATCATCGATCACCTCTTGAAATTTGCCGTTTGCAAGTTCCTCAAGCGTGCAACTCACCATTGGGTGACGCAATAAACTTTTGGGTGTAAAAACGATTAACGGCAACCTATAATTCCATTTTAAATGCCTTCTGAGAAGGTGAAACATATTATCGGGGGTTGTTGGCACAACCACCTGCATATTATTATTTGCTGCCAGCGTTAAGAATCTCTCAATCCGTGCACTGGAATGCTCAGGTCCCTGCCCCTCATACCCATGCGGAAGATAAAGTACCAGGTTGTTCATTAGTCCCCATTTTTCTTCGGCAGAAGAAATAAACTGGTCAATAATTACCTGCGCCACATTATGGAAGTCGCCAAATTGAGCTTCCCAAACAGTAAGTGCATTTGGTTGAGCCAATGCGTAACCATACTCGTAGCCCATTACACCATATTCAGACAATGGTGAGTTGTAAATGTAAAAAGGTGCTTGTTGTTCAGAGACATGTTTCAAAGGGAAGAACTTTTCTGCTGCATCTTCAACGACAAACGAAGCATGCCTGTGCGCAAAAGTACCACGTTCACTATCTTGTCCACTAACACGAACCGGATGACCTTCATCCAATAATGTTCCGTAGGCCAACAGTTCTGCCATTGCCCAATCCAACTTATTATCGAGCAACATCATTCTTCGGTCAGAGATAATCCTGTTCACCTTTTTAAAGAAGACTTTATCTTTCGGCAAACTAATAATCTTTTCGCCTATTTCCTGTAATCGTTCTTTCGATACCCCGGTATTCACCTGCCCTTTCAGATCAGATTTTGATGCAAGATTAAACGCGTCGTAATCGCTTAATAGAAAATTGCGGATTTGAAGCTTTTCGATTTTTTCGGATTCCTTATATTTTGAATCTAAAAATTCATCAAAAGCTTTTATTTCACCCTTCGCTTCCTGGGTATCAATTATCCCTTTTTCAACCAATTTCTCAACATAAATATCGCGTGGGTTTTTATGTGCAGAAATGGCTTTGTACAACAAAGGCTGTGTAAAACGAGGTTCATCTCCTTCGTTATGCCCATATTTTCGGTAACAAAGAATGTCAATAAAAACATCAGTATTAAACTTCTGCCTGAACTCCATGGCGAGTTTGATGGTGTAAATCATTGCTTCCACATCATCTCCATTCACATGAAATACGGGCGATCGGGTAACTTTTGCTATGTCGGTACAGTACGTACTTGAACGTCCATCCAGGTAGTTCGTTGTAAACCCAACCTGGTTATTGATAACCAGATGAATAGTACCCCCAGTTTTGTAACCATTTAGCTGGGACATTTGGATGACTTCATACACAACGCCCTGCGACGCAATTGCCGCATCGCCATGAATAACGATTGGAGCCAGCTTATTGTAATCCCGATTGTAGGTTGATTCAATTTTAGAGCGCGACATTCCCTGCACCAGGGTAGCAACCGCTTCCAGGTGCGAAGGATTGGGCATCAGGTTTAGCTTTATTTTTTTGCCAGTGTCTGAAACAACCTCGCTTTCATACCCCAGGTGATACTTTACATCGCCCAGTGTAATGTCCTCTTCGTACTCTGAACCATAAAACTCTTTGAAAATATGCTCGTAGGGTTTTTGCATGATATTGGCCAACACGTTCAAACGACCGCGGTGTGCCATTCCCATCACAAACTCTTCTATTCCCAGTTCTGCTCCCTGCTCAATCACAGCATCCAGCGCCGGGATTAATGTTTCGACACCTTCCAGCGAAAAACGCTTTTGTCCTACAAATTTTTTATGGATGTAATTTTCAAATCCAACAGCCAGTTTCAAGTGGTAAAAAATATGCTTTCTATTTTCTGAAGTAAAATCCCCGGAATTTCGGCTACTTTCCATTTTATCCTGAAGCCAATTCACCACTTCAGGCTTACGCATAAACACATACTCAACCCCTATTGAATCACAATAGGTGGCTTCAAGGTGCTCAATGATGTCTTTTAATTTTGCTGGTCCAATACCGATTTTGCTCCCTGCCTGAAACACTTTGTCCAGATCACTTTCTTCAAGCCCAAAATTTTCAATCTCTAAGGTTGGGGTATAAGACCGCCTGGTACGAACGGGGTTTGTTTGCGTAAACAAGTGCCCTCGTTGCCGATACCCGTGAATCAGGTTTAAAATGGCAAATTCCTTGTCAATATTTTCAGGGCTAAAAGCTGTCCCTGAAGATTTGTAATTAAGGCGGGCTAATTCAAATCCTTTAAAAAAATGCTGCCAACTTTCATCAACGCTTTCCGGGTCTTTTAAATAATCTTGATAAAGTTCTTCAATCGCAGCAATTTCCTGGTTGCCTACTTGTGAAAATTTATCCATCGTGTATGGTTGGTTAATCGTGTTTTTATATTATGATTCTTTTAACAAACTGTTAATACGAATGTTTAATAATAAATGGGCTTTTATCCTTTGTTTATAAAGCTGTACTTGTAAAAAATATTGACTAAATGTTTACTAACGTATTGATTGATTCTTTCAATTCATCCATTAAATTTACAAACGCAACAGTCTAAAACCATATCGAATGAAAAAGTCAATCCGTATCCTCTTTATCATTTTGCTAGTCATAATTTTGGTCTACCGAATGGGACCAAAGCCCGAAAACCCAATTTTGAGCAGCGATCTGCCAACAATAAAATTGGGCTTGAATGAACTTGATTCATTCTTGATTGAAAAAGAAAAACCGCTGCCTGTAAAACCCGGGAATAAATCGTTCATTGCCTGGAATAATGATAGCGTAAAACAACAAACAGAGTATTGCGTCTTATACCTACATGGTTTATCGGCTTCCGGATATGAAGGACATCCAACCCATCGAAACTTTGCCAGGTTCATGAACGCAAACCTGTATGTTCCAAGGCTGGCCTCCCATGGGCTGGATGTTGATGAACCATTGCGGGACATGACCCCAGACCGTTTATACAATTCGGCAAAAGAAGCCCTGCAAATAGCTCAGTTGCTAGGAGAAAATGTCATTATTATGGGGACATCAACCGGAGGGACACTGGCCCTAAAACTGGCAGTTGAATTTCCTGAAAAAGTTCATTCGTTATTTTTGCTTTCTCCAAATATCCGAATTAATGATCCGGCTGCATTTATGCTCTCAAAACCCTGGGGTTTACAAATAGCCCGACAATTTTTTGGTAGCAATTACCGACAAACCAATGAAAACCTTGATGCCGAAGACTGCAAATACTGGAACTGCATTTACAGGCTGGAAGCAACAGTTTATCTGCAGCAACTGATTGATGCAACCATGCAAAAAGAACTATTTGAAAAGGTGGAACAGCCAGTTTTTCTTGGCTATTATTATCAGGATGAAGAACACCAGGATGATGTGGTTCGTGTGGATGCCATGCTAAAAATGTTTGAACAGTTGGGAACGCCCGATAAACTAAAAAACAAACAAGCTTTTAACGCCGAAACACATGTTATTGGCTGCGAGATGTTTTCAAAAACACAAAAAGAAGTGGAAAGCGCTTGTATCAAATTTGCATCTGAACACTTATGAAAAAGCTTTTTGTTTTTGATCTGGATTTTACCCTTTGGAATGCAGGGGACACTTGGTGCGACTGTACTCTCCCACCATACAAATGGAGCAATGACAAATTGCTTGACCATTCCGGAAGTTGGATACGTTTGTACAATGATGTTATCGAAATCCTTCAATCATTAAAAAATTCTAACAAGATTATTGCTGCGGCATCCAGGACCAACGCCCCAGAAATTGCACTGGAGCTTTTGAGTTTATTGAAAATAGACCACTATTTTGATGCTATGGAAATATATCCCGGAGACAAACAACGTCACCTATCTAAAATCATTAAGCAAACCTCTGTGCCAGAAAGGCAAGTTGTCTTTTTTGATGATGAATACCGGAACATTCAATCAGTAAGCAGCATGGGCGTAGAATCAATATTCATTGATGATGGGATCAACTGGGAAATTATTCAACCGTATATCAATGAATCATCCTTTTAAATTAAGCATCCTAAACCACATCGATGTTTGCATCAAGGCATCAGCTTCCGATTCAAACTGACATTGAACATGCATCATATTCACTGCTTCTTCAAACTCTTCAATCGTAAACCGATACCCTAACTCTGAAAGTGCTGAAAAAAGCTCTTCTGTTTTAATTAAATTGATCATTCCCCGAAACTCTCTATCTCTTTGCGAAATTCGAATAAATTTTTTTGCATCAGATATTGCCATTCCTTATACCATTTAAATGTACATTTTTGTAGGAATTCACATCAATTCCTACCTAATTGTAGTAAAACACTGTAAAAACAGTCTCATACATGAAAGAGCAAACCATGTGCCTAACGAATCGCTTTATCATGATGCGAGTTGTAATTCCTCTTTCCTTTGTGTACAAATGAAATAAAACAGTACCATGAAAAACACAATGCTTATCTGGAGCATCATCAGAATACTGACTTTTATAATTGTTGGGGTATTTAACACACTTTTTATAAAACCAGAAGACATTGGAACCTGGAAAAACTATCTGGGATATTTTCTGTTGGCATTTGCGATCTATGATATTGTCACCACCATTATTCGATATCGAAAAATGCGACAAGTTTCCTGACTAATTTATTTTGAATAGCTTCCCTCGAAGTAAAGGTCTACCGGCTATCGAAAAAGAATAATAATAACTACCTGCTGGTAAATGTCCAAGATCAACTGCTCCCGAACTGCTATCAATATCAAGGGTTGCAACTACTGAACCTTGTGAGTTCAAAAGTTTTAAGGACTCAGCACGATCATCTAATTCATAGTTTATCGATTTGGAAAAAACCGTTGGATAAACCCACTGTTTTTTTAATTCACTTTCGGGCTGGCTACTCGTTGGTAAATTAAGGCCCGAAATTTCTGCACCGATAAGGTTTACCCACAATTTGTACATCTCCCCGCTTGGATGAAGGCCATCGTTTGCCACCAATTCAGGTTCATCCAAACCTCTTCGGCTTATTGAAGTAATATCGAAATACTTTACCTGATAATTGGTACAAATATTTTTGTTGATGCGGTTGTAATTGTTTATTTCTGTTGATATTGACGATTGAAATAATTCCCCATATGGCGTATATGAATAATCTGGGATAGAAATCACAAATACTTTGCTCTTATCACCACGGACAATTTCAATTGCCCTATCCAATAAGGCCTCAAACTCAGGTTTGTATTTATCAATCGAAACACCTTGAAACTGGTTGTTAACACCAATAAGCAATGAGACCAGGTTATAACTACCATTGGCAATATTCTCATTATCAACAGCAATTTGAAGATCAGTGGTTCGCCATCCGGTTTTAGCAATCACTTTTAACGATTGAACCCGATACCCTTTTTCAATCAACAAATCACGAAATTGGTAGGGCCAGGATTCTTCCTGGGGAACACTTTGCCCAATCGTATATGAATCACCCAAAGCCAAAAACCGAACCGGATCAGGAGTACTTAGTTGTGCCAATCCAAACTGAAAAAAAAGCACACAGCAAGCCATTAGTCCTATTTTCTGAACTGTCTTCATACCTCTTTAACAGATAATTGCGGAAATAGTTGGATCGTAACCGGGTGGCCGTGTAACAATGAGCGCCTGGTGGATATCACCAGATGTTTAAGAAAAAAGGCAACCAGTGTACTGGTTGCCTTTTTCTTTTTAATTCATCTCTATGGATGATTTCTGATCTTTAATGTTGACATCCTTTATATCCTTTTGGGAAATATAACGTATTCCCGTAGAATCAATGGTGATACTCACCCCTGACCTGTGGGCGTTAAAAGTAGTATCTTTCGCTGCGTCCAGCTCAATGATACTCCCGTCTGATAAGACCAAAGTAGCCTTTTTCTTACCCGGTTCAATACCTTGATTTGCGAACAGTTGATTTTTCCCAGGAAAGGCAAAAACCAAGAAGACAGCCAGCACAACAATTGCTCTGACATTTGCCATAAAAAAGCGGCGTTTCTGAACAAAATTATTGCCAATAACCAATAAATTGCTCAAATAGTTTCCATTCTCTTTTCTCATCTAAATTTTGTTAAGTAATAAACTAAATTATTTGACTTTGTATTTACTCTTCAAAGACATTCAAATATTCAAAAAGGGTGAAAGACTATATGTTATTAATTGTTAAAAAGTCTTTAAATGGTACTACTTTGTATTAAATCAACATTACCCATTTAACCATATTACCCCTTTAATAAAATCTGTTAAGCATTCAATTCATCATTCACCTTCCACCTTTAATATAGGTTATAATATTGTTCAATAAAAGTTAAATTTCAACAGAAGGACACCTTTAAATTGGAAATGGTTTTACGTATTAACCTAAATTAACTTTAAAAAACTTTAGACATCATTAATTTTAGGCCTAATAATAGCTATATTCATGCGTCTAATAAATTAAACAAAAACCAAAAAATGAAAACAACAATTAACCTGATCGTTGTAATTACACTCGCATTGACCATTTTTAGTGCTTGTAATTCCCAAAAAGAAAAGAAAACAGAAAAAGAAACCGCTTTTGTATTAACCGGCACAGTTGAAGGACTGCAAGACGGAAATATTTACATGTACTACTCCAATGAAGGAGAAGGAGTACGTGATACCGCAAAGATTTCCGAAGGTAAATTTGTGTTTAAGGGCGACATGAGCGAAATCTGCAGGGTTTATTTACAAGCAGATGAACCCAATCGGTTCTTCCAACAATTTTATGGCGAAAGTGGAGAGATAACCATCACCGGGAAAATGGATTCACTTCAAAACTTGCTTATTAAAGCCGGTAAGGCACAAGAAGAATTTCATGAATACAACAAAGGAGTAGCAGCAATCTCAAAAAAATACGTAAAGTACAATGAAGAGTACAACAAAAAGGAAACCACCGATGAACGACGTAAAGAATTAAGGGAAATTTTCGATAATCACAGAACAGAAGTAAACGAATACAATAAGGTGTACATAAAAGAAAATCCTGGCACCTACCATGCTGCGGTCTTAGCTACTTCAGACATCCGTGGCAAAAGTGCTTTGCAGACAGAAAAGCTATTAAGTGAGCTTCCAGCAGAAATGCAAAACAACCCAATGGTTATTCAGTTGAGGAAACACACTGAAGAAATGAAAGAATTTGAGGTTGGCCTGGATAAAATCATGGCGAATGCGAGCAACGTAAGCTATAAAGTGGATGAAAAATTTAATGGCAAAGAATTGACCGAGGTCATTTATTTAAGTGTTTTCAAAAATAATAACTTGTGTGCCCTCAAGAAAGATGGAACAGTTCAAACACTTACCACTGATGGTAAAGAGGTTAGCAACTTTAAACCGAAACTTGAAGCAAGCCCTTCTTCAATTGCTGTTGATGCCGATGATAATATTTACTTAATGTGTACCGAATACGAAGAGGTTATCAAAAAAGTACGTGGTAAAGAACGCAAAATGAATATGCCTGCAGGTGTATGCTGCAATGTTTTCACCAGAAAAGGAGAACCAGTGACTAAATTTAATTTAGAAGGACTGATTACAGCTACTGGCGCAAGGGTTGTCGATAACCAGCTGATTGTTTCCGATTGTAGAAATGCAGTTATTGCCATGTTTGATAAATCAAACGGTGAACCTGCTTCTAAAATTAAGGAAATGCGCCCTTGCTGTGGAATCCTTGATTTTAGTGTAAACGATAAAAAAGAAATTCTGGTTGCCAACCTTGGGGCATTTAGGGTACAGGGATTTGACTTCACAGGAAAGAAGCTTGTTCAATTTGGATCAAGAGGAAAAGAATTAAACGAATTCCAGGGATGCTGCAATCCTGTAAGTGTTGCATACTTATCGAATGGTGCTATTGTAACCGTTGAGAAAGACCCAACACGTATTAAAGTATATAGCAAAGAAGGTGCAAAACAAATTGAAGGAGTAGAAGAACTTGTAAAAGGCTGTAGCTACATTCCTATGATTGTTGACGCACAAGATAACCTTTATCTTGCTTCAGCAAAAAAAGGGTTGGTCAAATGTATCGCAGCAAATTAGCCGATTTTTAAAAAACATAGAGAGCCCGTCTTTACAGACAGGCTCTTATTATTTAAAGCTAATATAAATAAAAAGCTAAAGACCTAAGGGTTCACCCAATTCCATCTTTGGCTTGTCATTACAATGTAAAAGATTAAAAAATGAAGATATGAGGACATTTACTAAAATTACCATTGCCATGCTGCTTGTATTGGGCATTTCTGTTGCCTGCGTACAGGATAATAAGAGGAAAGCTAATCAAGAAACCGGGTTTGATGAAACAGCTTTTATGCCATGTTGTGGTGAACCATCAACAAATGAAAATACATTGACAATTAACCTTGCAGTTAACGATACTTACTGTAAACAAACAGCCTGTGTATGTATTCATGATATAGCGGCCAGGGAATATGGAGTATTGCAAAAAGAACTAAAAGATCAATTCAATATAGACTTACAGCTTACTTACTACATGGAACCTTACCACATGGAAGATCAGTTGAGAGCTAAAACACATGATGGTGTGATAAGCAAACCATGGAATGCATTTATGCTGAGCAAACAGCACAGGATTAACTACAAACGTATTGTTGACATTCTTGATGTTGACAATAACCAATGGCTTACCGGTGTGTATTTAGTTCGGAAAGATTCCCCTATACAAACACTTAAAGATATTAATGGAAAAGTATTGGTTTCTGGGCAGGAAGACGCCTATGAAAAATATCATGCACCATTCCACATGCTTGATAGTCTGAATATAAATCCAGGGAGAACATACCAGAAAGCAAGCTGCCTTGAATGTATTAACGAACTTCTGGATGAAAAAGCGGAAGTTGCACTAGTTTCAGATTACGTCATGTTTGCCAGCTGTGCGGTAGATGTTGCTTCTGAAGATGATTTCAGAATAATCGGACAAACTGAAAAGATGCCGCTTTGCTCAGTAATCCTTGACATGAAAAAAGTATCGAAAGCTGATGCCATGCGCTTACAGAATGCCTTATTGGCACTTTCAGGCGAAAAATCACCTGAAGGAATGCTAAGCAAGGGATTTGTAAAACCTGCCAGCTGGATACCAACACCATACGAAAAACCACTTGCATCAAACTAAAATGACCGAAAAAAAGAACTGGAATAGACGGAGTTTTCTTAGGAAAGCCGGGCAAGCCACCTGTGCTGCAGCCTTGGGAGGAATTGCATACAGGGTACTTGGTGGACATGCCAATGAAGAAACTGCTGGTCCAAAATCGAGATGGGTATGGCAGATCGATCCTCAGAAATGCACCAATTGTGGCGAATGTGAATTTTTATGTGTACGCAAGCCATCAGCGGTAAAAGCGGTTAACGACCAAAAAAAATGCTCCTATTGCGTGGTTTGCTACGGACATATTTCTGACAAATCCATTGCTTCTGATAAAATTATGAGTGAAGGCATCCGGATTTGTGAATACGATGCTGTTACCCGAAAAAACTATTCTGGCGGGAAAGACGGATATTTTATTTACGATATTGATCATGACCTTTGCACGGGCTGTGGAAAATGTGCCAAAGCATGCAATGATAAAGGGACACAATCAATGTTCCTCATCATTCGACCTGACCTTTGCCTGAATTGCAATTCCTGCAATATCGCCTTAAAATGCCCTGACAACGCAATTGAACGGTTATATATTGGCCCTGAAGATAATTTTAAGGGTATTTATGAACTAGAGTACGGAAATGAAATGATGGGAGGTTATGAAAGTTAAATTAAAGGTATATACAATTCTGGCATTCCTATGCATTTCTTTTTTATTTGCGGGTAATTACAATTCAGTTCTGGCAAACCCTGTAACTATGAACCAGGAAGAAGCCAAAGAACATGACTGCCATGACATTGATGATCTAAACAGGGGTAACATAAAGGAGTTCAGGGATAACTATATTCCAAAAGAGTACCATCCCCTACCCGAGTTTATGGTATTTGTGGATTTAGGCGTATTAATACTAATCCTATTGGTTGGTTTATACTTGGTTTTAGCTAAAAAAAGTAGAAAGGCAATTTTCACGCTGGCCATATTAACTTTTGCATACCTGGGTTTTATTCGTGGCGGATGTGTCTGTCCCATTGGGGCTATTTCAAACACAACCATGGGCATTATTAGCCCGGATCAAGTAGGACTGGCTAGTTTTATCATTTTCTTTGTTCCATTGTTAATTGCATTGATTGCTGGTAGGGTTTTTTGCTCGGCAGGTTGTCCTTTGGGCGCAGTGCAACAAATCGTACAAAAAAATAAGAAGACACTTAAATTACCCAAGGTACTGAACAGAATACTGACCATTGCCCCAATTGTATTGTTAATTCTCACCATATACTTTTCAATCCAGAACCTACGTTTCTTCGCCTGTGAAATAGAGCCATACAAAGCAATATTCTTTACCGGTCAAATTTGGTTCGAACAGGGGCTAGCATTCTTAATGGGACGACCAATGGAATCTAAACTGCTCATCGCATTTGGCATTTGGACCTGGGTTTATGTAATTGGTGTTCTTGCACTGGGCTATTGGGTACCACGTCCATTTTGTCGCTTCATGTGTCCATATGGAGTACTCCTTGGAGTGATGTCATTCTTCTCATTTAAACCAAGAATGATCAAAAACGAAAGTTGTGTACATTGCGGATTATGTCAAAAGGTATGTCCTACACAAGCCATTACTATCGACCGTAAAACAAAGTATTCATACATATCCAACTACGACTGTGTACAATGCAATAAGTGTAATGACAGTTGTAAAAAAGAAGCGATTAATTAAATAAAAAAAGAAAGATATATTTCCTGATTAGAAATAAATTAATACTTTAGCAGCAACTTTAAGAACAATCAATGAGTAAAACAATATCCATTATTATTATTTCCATTATTATCACCATCAGGTGATGATCGGGAATTGAATGGGTAATATTAAAATATTAACAAGACCTTCCCGAATAAACGGGGAGGTTTTTTTATAGCTAAAATGAACATATTGAATATCCAAATTATTGCAATTATTATTATTCTGACCACAAGGTGAGATGGGTAGATAATGCAATAGATGAATACCTTTCTCACAAATATGAGAAAGGTTTTTTTTTGAATTAAAATGTGAAAAATAAAAAAGCATGGAAAAATTATTCAAACTAGACCTTCAAACAGAACAGGCGACCACATTAGCTGCTAAATTTCTTTTAATGTTCAATCGGAGCCAAATACACGTAAAGCAAATGAAACTCAATGAGCTTCCCGGAAAAATTTACGGCATGAGCTTTTGGCTACTGGGCACGAGCGAAAAAGTTGAAAAAACATGTCGTCTTATTTCGAAACAGGTAGGCATATTAAGTACTTCATTTAGTCAGGTTGAAGTAGACAATAGTAATAAAAGCATACAGCAAGAACCTCAAAAAATATTGGTTTAAAAATTGAAAAGAACAAGAGAAGAAAAAATGAACTATTCCCCCGAAATAAAATCCATTGAAGAAGCAACACAACGTTTAAACGGAATTATTAGAAAAACCCCATTGGAATACAACCACACTTTTTCGGAAAGGTATCAGGCCAATGTCTATTTTAAGCGTGAAGACCAACAAAATGTACGATCGTATAAAATACGTGGCGCTTACAACAAAATGGCCTCGCTCCCCAGACAGGACTTGACCAATGGAGTGGTTTGTGCTAGTGCCGGAAACCATGGGCAAGGGGTTGCACTATCGTGCTATTTACTAAAAGTAAAAGGTACTATTTTTATGCCTGCAACTACTCCAGCACAAAAGATTAACCGGGTGAAAACCTTAGGAAAAGAATGGGTTGATGTTGTACTTACCGGAGATACCTTTGACGATGCAAACTCGAAAGCCTTATCATACTGCTCTGAGAATAAGCTACCTTTCATCCCCCCTTTTGACGACCCAAAAGTCATTGAAGGACAAGGGACAGTTGCCATTGAAATCCTTGAAGAGCTGAATGATATTGACTACTTTTTTATCCCGGTTGGCGGAGGCGGACTGGCAGCAGGGGCATGCAGCTGGATGAATGCCAAAAGCCCAAAAACCAAACTCATTGGTGTAGAACCACTTGGGGCCCCCGCTATGCATGAATCAATTAAACAGGGAAAGGTAATTACATTGGAAACCATAGAGAAATTTGTTGATGGGGCTGCAGTTCAACGGGTAGGCGATCATACATTCCCAACCTGTAAAAAGCTACTCCAGGATATTCATTTAGTTCCCGAAGGAAAAGTATGCACAACCATACTGGAACTGTATAACTACGAAGCCATAGTTGCTGAACCAGCAGGTGCTTTATCGGTTGCAGCACTAGACAATTACAAAGACCAAATAAAGGGTAAAAATGTGGTTTGCCTGATTAGTGGAGGAAACAATGATATTGTCCGTACAGAGGAAATTAAGGAACGCTCACTTCTTTACGAAGGGCTGAAACACTATTTCATTGTTCGCTTTCCCCAACGCCCGGGAGCCCTGAAAGAATTTGTAAATACAATTTTAGGACCTGATGACAACATCGTGTTTTTTGAATATTCAAAAAAAATAAACCGGGAAAAAGGCCCAGCACTGGTTGGCATTGAACTAAAAGACAAGTCTGGATTTGAACCACTGGTAAATAGAATGAAAGAAAAAAACTTCTTTGGTGAATACGTAAACAAAAACAAAGACTTATTTGAATACCTGATATAATTTGTAATAGTCAGAACTTCACCCGGTGCTTAAGCTCCGGGTAAATAAATAGCCACTAAAGCATGGACTTTAGACCTTAAACAACCGAATCTAAACCCCATTAATACTAACCTCTACAACACACATCCAGTAACATTATTGGGGAAATCTGCAATGATTATTCTCCGCTTTTTAACCTTGTTTCACTTACCATTAACCCATTCGGTTTTGATTTTTAACTTACTTGTATTCCTATTAGATAGAATCAATTCGCAAACATAATAAAATCTTATTTTTATGAAAGAATCATTGGTAAGAGTAGAGAACTTATCCCACCGATACACCATTCAATGGGCGGTGAAGGATGTAAGTTTTGAAATTCCCACCCGGAGAATTTATGGTTTGCTGGTTTTAAAAGGTGCCGGCAAAGCCTTAACTACGAATAGTAAACTGCTTTTTAAAAAGCAACCAAGTTTTATGGACGGAGGAGTGCCCACTTACACTTATAGACTGCAGGATGGATTAAGCGACGACCGACAAGGAATGTTCATACTTAGAAATGAGGGTATACTTGATGATGTAAATGTATTTAGCTGAATGCAATATAAAACTAAACTTTCCTATTTTAGAGGAATAAATTTTTACCTAAACAAATAATCAAATGAAGCTTTTAAACACGCTAATCCTATTATTCACCATTCAACTTTCCTTTGCCCAAATAGAATTTGAGCCCGCCTACTATATTGATAATACTGGAGAAAAAACCGAGTGTTTGATTAAAAATGTAGACTGGCGAGACAATCCAAGCTCCTTTATTGCTAACATTAATGGCACCAACTGCAAATTGTTTATAAAAGAAATTCAAGAGTTTGGTTTTAATGATGGAGTGAAATACCAACGTCACACTGTAGATGTTGATAAATCGAGTCCTGATTTTAACAATTTGAGCCAACAACGAGCACCGGAATATGAAAATAAAACCATATTTCTTAGAGTAATAACTGAAGGTAATGCCAGTTTGTACGAATATGAGGATGGTAGCATTATCAGGTTTTTTTATAGTATAAATAATGGAAAAGTAAAGCCGCTTATTTATAAAAAATTCCTAAATGAAGAATACAATGTTGCAACTAATAATACCTACAAGCAGCAGTTGAGTATTTACCTAAAGAATCCTGCTGTATCTATTACCCGAATAAATAATACAAAATATGCAGCTAAAGATTTAAGTCAATTATTTTCGATATATAATGGAGATGATGAGTTAAAATTTAGTTTAAAGGAAGAGAAACCTGTAAAACTCGGTGTAAATGCACGCCCGGGATATAATTTTTCAACTATTGATTTGATTTATAACCACTCGAAGGACATTATGCGAGGTGATTTACTAGTGACAGAGGCCTTTAAGTTTAATGCTCCGTCTGTATCGTTAGGCGTTGAGGTTGAGGTTTTTCTGCCTTTTAACAAAAATAAATGGGCATTGATTGTAGAACCTGAGTACTTTGCTTTTAAATTGGATGAAAATGTAACAGACTATTCCTCCTTTAATCGAACAGTACAAGTTGATTATAAATCAGTAAATTTTAATTTAGGATTTAGATATTATATGTTTATTAACAACAAAACATCGGTGTATCTAAATGCGAGCTATTCTCTTCCATTAAATGTTCGAGGAGAACGTAAATTTGGATTTGTCCATAGGACAGGAGAATTTGATTCAGGAACAAACCTTGCAGCAGGATTAGGCTTTAGAAAAGATTGGTTTTTTGGGGAATTTAGATATAGGAGCAATAGGAAGATTTTCATTCATGATGAGCAATACAAAGATAAATTCAATTCATTTGCGATAGTGTTAGGTTGTACTCTTTGGAGCAACATTAAATAGAGATTAACTACAGAAGTTGATTGCACTTTTTATCTTAGCTAGAAAAAGAAGCAGGAATCGTCCATATAGCCTTTTCCTGTTTTTATTTATTTCCTTTGCTATAGCAATAATAAAGTTGACAGTTACAACTACTCTAAGATATTAATTCAATAAATGATATTTAAATAATGAAACTTTTAAACACACTTATCCTTTTATTAACCATCCAACAAGCCATCACCCAAATAAATTTTTGAACCCGCCTACTATATTGATAATACTGGAGAAAAAACCGATTGCCTGATTAAAAATTAAGACTGGCATGACAATCCAAGCTCTTTTATTGCAAAGATTGAAGGTGCCAACAGCAGATTGTCTATAAACGAAATTCAGGAGTTTGGTTTTAATGATGGAGTAAAACATAAACGTCATACAGTAGAAGTGGATATGTCGAGTCCTATTCCAGATTAGTTAAGCAATCATCAAGCTCCTGTTAATGAAAATAAAACTGTATTTCTTAAAGTATTAGCCGAGGGCAATGCTTGTTTGTATAAATATGTAAATGGCAAAATTATCAGGTTTTCTACCGCATCAATAATGAAGAAGTAAAACCACTTATCTATAAAAAATTCCTTCACAAGAATATCGATATTGCCACTAATGAAACCTATAAGCAGCAGTTAAGTATTGACCTAAAACATCCTTCTATATCTGCAACCAGAATAAGCAATACGAAATATGGTGCAAAAGATTTAATTAAACTTCTTTTGGTATATAATGGTGAAGAAAAGCTAAAAACACAAAAAGAATCGAAAGAGAAAAGGAAGAAGAACACTTTCAAATTAAATGTAAGACCAGGCTTTAACTATAATACTAAAGTCTACTATAATGGTATAAATGATTATAAGACAAATGCACCTTCTGTTTCGCTAGGATTAGATTTTGTATCGATTCTTCCTTTTAATAGAAACAAATGGGTCGTAATTCTAGAACCAGAATTCTTTTATTTGAGTAAAGAAGATGAAGATAAAGTCTTTAGGTGGGCTGAAACACTATTTCATTGTTCGCTTTCCCCAACGCCCGGGAGCCCTGAAAGAATTTGTGAATACAATTTTAGGACCTGATGACAACATTGTGTTTTTTGAATATTCAAAAAAAATAAACCGGGAAAAAGGCCCCGCACTGGTTGGCATTGAACTAAAAGACAAGTCTGGATTTGAACCACTGGTAAATAGAATGAAAGAAAAAAACTTCTTTGGTGAATACGTAAACAAAAACAAAGACTTATTTGAATACCTGATATAATTGTTACGACGAAGGTGTACAGGTGAGATTTTGACAAAAATTAATCAGAGGTGTATAATCCTATCAATGTGATTCTATGATTTTAAATCAATTTTCTACAACGTGGTTATATAAGATATTGCTCTTCTGGGTTGGTTTGTCCTGCATCCTGGAAAAACTTGTTGTTTTTCCAGCAGTTTTTTATTTCTCTTTAAAAAAAATATCTTTGGAACACTTAAATTCACGAGAAACTGTTTTATGGTTGCGGTGCAGGACTTTGAAGGCTTTAAAAGAGGCAGCAAAGAATCCTTTAGAAAAATCTTTGATACTTTCTACAGGGGATTATTCCTGTTTGCCCAACAGTACGTCTCAGAAAACGACCTTGCTGAAGACTTTGTACAGGAGGTATTTGTGACCTTATGGGAGAAACGTAGCACTATTGAAGATTATACAACCATTAAAGCTTTTCTGTATGTGAGTGTGCGCAATAAAGCTTTGAATCACATCAAACATCAAAAAGTAATCGCTCAACATCAAAAAGAGGTAATTCAAACAAAATCACAAACTACCTTTTTTATGAAACACCTGATCAGGGAGGAAACATACAGGTTACTCTTACAAGCAATTGACGAACTTTCGGGGCAAACAAAAAAAGTTTGCGTAATGACCATGCAGGGATTACAAAATGCAGAAATAGCAGAAGAACTTCAACTTACTACCAGCACAATTAAATACCATAAAAAACAAGCATTTAAGTATCTTCGTGAGCGTTTAAAAGATCATCTATACTTATTACCACTTATTATCGATTTACTTGAATTTTAATTGCATTAAAATTTATCTATATAATTTCCAAATTAGTTTTATTGAATTGTTAAAAATTCTAAAAGCTGACAAAACCACATTTTTTTTAAAAAAAACTCTCCCTGCACTGTCCTTTTTATCTTATGGGTTGTCTTGTAAATACAAAAACATAAAAATGAAAAGATCCAAAGTGTATTTTAGGATAGCCAAACTGATTTATAAAGAGCTTACTGGCTCTATTACCACTGATGAACTTCAGGTTCTTGAAGACTGGATTAACGCTTCAAAAAAGCATAAAAGTATCTATGAAGGTTTTAAAACTGAATTGGATATTGAAGTAAAGCAAGAAGAATATCAACAGGTAAATATTGAAAAAGCCTGGGAAAAACTTGAGAACAGACTAAATGAAAAGAACACAAAAAAGATTTATCTAGGAAGAAACTGGATCAAATATGCTGCAGCAATTTTATTACCTATAGTTATTGGAACTTATTTATTATTCCAGCTTGGAACACCATCTGAAGAGTTAACAGCAACCATTATTCCATCGGGTACACAAAAAGCTTCGCTGGTGCTATCAAATGGTGAAGTTGTAAACCTAAAAGAAAAAAAAGACACATTGTTTGAAGGAATTGGGCTAAATAAAGAAAACCTACTTGCCTATGAGCTTGCTTCAAACAAGCTTGCTGAAAGATTAAAGGAAAAATACCATGAACTAATTATTCCTGTTGGTGGTGAATACGAACTGAAACTATCCGATGGAACAAAAGTATGGTTGAATTCCTTGTCTTCAATAAAATTTCCAACTGTTTTTCTTGGTGCTACACGAGAGGTTGCCATAAGCGGAGAAGCATATTTTGAAGTTACCAAAGATGCAAGCCGTCCTTTTATTGTTAGAACCAATGATACAAAAATAGAAGTGCTGGGCACATCGTTTAACATTAAAGCCTATCACGATGAAAATATTAATGAGACAACGTTGGTAGAAGGTAGTGTTCGGCTTTCCAATCAAAATAACCAAGAAGTAAAACTTTATCCGGGCCAACAGGGCATAACTGCAAAAGATGACTTAAATATTACTGTGAAGAATGTTCAAACTCAAGATTATACTTCGTGGAAGGATGGAGAATTCATATTTAGGGAAAAAGAACTGGAAGAAATTATGAGAACGCTGGAAAGATGGTATGACGTAGAAACTACCTATTCCAGCCCAGAATTAAAGGAATTGCATTTTACAGGTGATTTAAAAAGGTATGAAGCCATTAATACTCACCTGGAGATGATATCTCTAACAACTAATGTTGAATTTATTATTAATGAAAATGTGGTGGAAGTAAAAACGAAAAAATGAAATAATGCATGGCGGGACAAGCGCCAACTAATCCCGCCAATAATTGCATTAGATACTCTAATACAAATTTTAACCATTCAAATGTATGAAAAAAAGTGGAATTTGCTGGTTCCGTAATGAACTACGGTACGTAAAAAAATTATTACTAATTATGAGACTGACGATGATTTTTACATTGATCCTCTCATTTCAGGTCTCGGCTTCAGTGTACTCACAAGCTACAAAAATGTCGATTGATCTGGAGGATGCTACGCTAATTGAATTAATCTCTGAGATTAAGAATCAGGGAGATTTTAGGGTTCTTTTCAATCATGAAGAAGTTAAAGACCTGGAAAATCTTAACATCAAGATTGAAAATGCGACCGTGGAACAAATTCTCAAAAAAGCACTGAAAAACAGCCACCTGAAATACAACGTAGTGAATGACGTTGTTGTGATTTCTCCGGCAAATAAGGAGAAAGCTGAACCGAATCGAAATCTATTAAAACAACAGAAGAAAACGATTAAAGGAAAAGTAGTTGACAAAAATGGAGAACCGCTCCCAGGCGCAACGGTTTATTTAAAAGATTCATCAACTGGTGTTATCACCAACAATAATGGTGAGTTTAATTTAAGAATTGATTCTAATATTGAATCAGCAACAGTTGTTGTTTCTTTTATTGGTATGAAAACCCAGGAGATTGCATATACTGGTCAGTTGATACTCAACGTAACAATGGAGTCTTCCACAGAAGCTGTTGACGAGGTAATTGTAACCGGTATTGTACAAAGGAGAGCAGAAAGTTTTACCGGAACGACCTCAACTTACAAAGCTGAAGAAATCATATCAGTAGGAACTGATAACATAGTAGAAAGCTTGAGTGTATTGGATCCATCATTCAACATTACAGAAAACAATGAACTGGGATCGAATCCTAATGCTTTGCCAGAAATTCGACTTCGTGGTGAGGCTGTTTTCTCAACTCCTGGAGTAGAAGGTATCGGAAGAACAAATCTTGCTGGTGACCCAAACCTACCTATTTTTATCCTTGATGATTTTCAAACAACCCTGGAAAAAGTTTTTGACTTGGATATTAACAGGGTTGAATCGGTAACTTTCCTCAAAGATGCTGCAGCTACGGCAATCTATGGTTCACGTGCGTCAAATGGTGTGGTTGTTATAAAAACAAAACAACCTGAAGCCGGACAGTTAAAGGTAAGCTACAATGTAAGTACCGACTTTAATTTTCCTGACCTAAGGACATACAACCTTTTAAAGGCTGAAGAACTTTTTGAACTACAAAAAGAATTAGGCATCTGGAACTTTACAGATGGAGATAGATGGAAGTCTAACGAAATCAATAATTTGGTTCAAAAAGGTGTGGACACCGATTGGATTTCCCAACCACTAAGAAATGCAGTTGGTCAAAAACATTCATTGAACCTGATGGGGGGCGATGAACGCATGCGTTATATGTTGGATGTAAATTATCAGGATCGTCCGGGAGTAATGAAAGAATCATTTCGTAAAAACCATGGTATCGCCTTAACATTAGCCTATAATGCCAGCGATAAACTTGTTTTTAGGAATAGGTTGGCGGTCGATAAAAACGTTCGGGAAGAATCACCATACGGAAGTTTCGAGGATTTTTCAAGAATGCAACCATTTTTCCCTGTTCATGATGAAAATGGAAATATCATTGAAAGGTATACATACTATGATGGGTATAATTATAGATACCGAAACTTCAGGTTCGACCACAATCCTGTATTTGAGGCAGGTGTTGGGAATACCGATGAAACAAAGTATACCGACATCAACAATAACTTTGGCTTGGAATGGAGGATAAGTCCATCATTCACCTTAAGGTCTAACTTGTCCTATACCTATAATACAAGAAAAAGGGAATGGTTTATATCCCCAGACTCACACGAGTATTGGGAAGGATATGATATCGATGAACAAGGCGAATACGAATACACTCATTCAACCACCGAACGATATTATGGAAGTGCATCATTAAGCTTTATGAAGGATTATAATGGTCATTTTGTAAATGCCTCAATTGCTTTTAATGCCTCTGAAGACACCTATCGTACTTTAGGTTTCAAGGCACAGGGTTTTGCCGCAAAAAACTATGCCGATCCGGCTTATGCGGCGGGGCATGGTGATGGAAACCTTCCAATATCATTGCAAGGAAGAAATCGGTTAGCGGGTATTTTAGGTTTATTTGGCTATTCATTTAAAGAACGATATATCGCCGACTTCACCTACCGTATGGACGGTTCGTCACAATTTGGGTCCACCGATAAAACAGCAGGATTCTTCAGTACTGGTATCGGTTGGAATATTCATAACGAAAAGTTCCTTAAAGGAAGTGACGTGATTAGCCATTTAAGGCTTAAAGCAACGTATGGTGAGACTGGATCTACTAATTTCAGTTCCTATCAGGCAAAAGATGTGGTAACTTATTATACCGGCAAAAGGTACTTAGGGGGATTAGGATCGCACCTGATTGCACTTGGAAATGAGAATTTGAAATGGCAAACCACCGAATCTACTGATTTAGGATTTGAAATTAAATTGTTCAAAAACAGGTTCAGCGCAACAACCAACTACTATGTTAAGAAAACCATCGATATGGTAATTCCTCTTACTACACCTCCATCATTAGGGTTTGATTTTTTCGCTGAAAATTTAGGGGAGATGGAGAATAAAGGTTTTGAATTATCACTTCGTGCTAACCTTATTAATAAAAACGGCATCTTGTGGACAATCCATGCCAATGGGGCACAAAACCGATCTAAAATTTTAGCCATTAGTAACTCACTGGAAGCATATAACCAAATTAGCGATAGAAGCGGGCTATCTGTTGACGATGCCAATTATGATGACTATTGGGAAGACGGGGACGAGCAAAAAGAACTTTCTCACCAATTCCGGGTAAGGTATCAGGAAGGACAATCAAACACGGCAATCTGGGCAGTACGTTCCTTAGGAATAGATCCGATGACAGGACAGGAAGCATTTCTTGACAAAGATGGGAATACTACATTTGTTTGGGATGCAACAGATAAAGTAATTGTAGGTAACACCGAACCTGACTTAAGAGGAACCTTCGGAACAACCTTCGCATATAAAAATTTTGATATCGATGTTCGTTTTGGGTATGAGTTTGGTGCACAACGATACAACCTAACATTAATAAACAAAATTGAAAACTCTAATAAAAGGTGGAATGTAGACCGTAGGGTACTTGAAGAAACCTGGAAACAACCAGGAGATGTTGTGAAGTATAAAACAAATTATAACAATAATCAAGGATTCAGAAATGAAACAACACCGGCTAGTTCACGTTTTGTGGAAGATTTTAATTTGCTAACTCTTCGCTCTGTAAATATCAATTACAATGTTCCGAAGAAGTATTTTGAAGGGCTTGGAATGGAGTCTATGAGGTTGACTGCCAATATGGGTGACCTGTTCTATTGGTCGACAGTACGCAGGGAGCGTGGATTTGACTATCCTTATGCTCGTTCATTTACTGTTTCGTTACGTGCTAACTTTTAATCATTCGAATGATGAATACGATCCATGATATTTCTTACGCTCATGCTAAAAGACTATTTAGGATAGTTGTTCTGAATAAGAATTATAATAAAATATACATACACATGAAAAACAAGATATTAATTTTAACATTACTACTTCTATCTCAAGCATTCGTTGCGTGCGACGAATGGTTAGATGTACAACCGGTCACAGAAATTGACCTTGTTGACCAAATATCCAGCGCCGATGGTTTTAATGAAACCCTGAACGGTGTATATCTTAATATGACTGATAATAATCTATATGGGCATCATCTTATGTTTGGTGCTGTTGAACAAGTCGCGCAGAACATAAATAATACATGGACTTGGGGGTTTCCAAATTTTGCGTATGATAATCCGCAGTCAAAACAAATCATTGCAAACATCTGGAAAGGCATGTATAATGTAATTGCAAACAACAATATTATTTTAGACAATATTGATGACAAAGCCAACCTGCTGGCAGATACTGACTATAAAATAATTAAAGCAGAAGCATTGGCCATACGTGCATATTTGCATTTTGACTTATTACGTATGTTTGGCAATGCCTACCAAAATGCTGGAGAAGAGCCTCAAATTCCTTATGTAAAAACATTCGAACGCGTAAGATATCAGCATTTAACCGCTGACGAGGTTTACGAAAATATTTTCGCCGACCTGGACGAAGCTGAAACAATTTTAGCTGAGGTTGATCCTATTGTGGGGCATACTTACGATGGAAACCTTCTGCGAAACGACGACAGGAGATACCGAATGAATTATTATGCAGTACTGGCATTAAAAGCAAGGGTATACATAAATAAAGGTGATCGTGCCAATGCACTTAACTATGCGGAAAAGGTAATTAATGAGTACGATTGGAAATGGGTTGATATTGAAAACTTAATTGAAACAGACATTAGGTACAAGGACATGCTATTTTTTGATGAAGTAGTTTCAGCCCTGAATGTAACAAAATTGGAAAGCCTTCACGATACCTGGTTTGGAAATAACATTTCTCAGTACCATGCAGGTAATAGTACAACAAATTATGCTGCATATGCATTTGAAGTTTCAATTCCTCCTGCCTGGTGGTGGCAACAACCAACCCCAGGACCAGGGATCAATGACTTAAGGTACTTATACCTGTTTGAAGAAAATGAGAATGGAGAATTAACAATATCTACAAAATATGAACAACCAGCAGAGAATCCACATCCTATTTTCTTTATGAATTATAAAACAGTACCACTGATTCGAATCACAGAAATGATGCTCATTGCTGCCGAGGCTTCACTTTCAACTGACAAGGCAAAAGCAATCAGATATATTGACGATATAAGGAGAGAACGTCAGGTAATATTAGATGATTTGAATAGTATGTCTGAAGGTGAGATACTTGATATCATTGTAAAGGAATTCCGTAAAGAGACTTATATGGAAGGACAACTTATGTACTTGTACAAACGCCTTGGATATACAACAATTCCAGCAATGAACAATGATAATTCTGTTACAACAACAGTTGAGAGTTTTATCTTTCCTCTGCCAGATAATGAATTGGAATTTGGAAATATACCTAACTAAAACCTAATTACAATGAAAACAAAAAATATATTATTCCTGATGCTGTTCATCGTTGGTGCCATTTCATGTACTGAAAATGACATTATGACCTACGGAGAACAAGATTACATTTATCTTCAAGGATGGGAAACAAGAGAGCCTGGAGAAGTGTTACAAACTTCATTTACTTTCTTATTCGAGGACGAATCGGTCACTGAAAAAATATTTGAGATACCCGTTATGGTACTTGGTAAAATGAGTTCCACCGATCGTTTATTCTCAATTAATGTGGTCGATTCATTAACGACGGCGGTTGAAGGGACACATTTTAGCATTGATGCTTCTTCACAGATAATTCAAGCTAATTCTACAGAAGGTTCAATAAAAGTCAACTTGATAAAAACCGCAGACATGAAGGATACTGATTATCAGCTTGGTTTAGAGCTGATTTCAAGTGATAATTTTGCAGTTGGTGTAAGTACAGTTCTTAAAATAACATACAGCGACTTTTTTGCTGAACCAGATTGGTGGTTATATCAGCTTTCTGATAGTTATGCACATCTTGGTCCATTTACTCAGGCAAAAGCCATTTTGTGGCTGCAGTACAGGGGTGTAACCGATGGTTCAAATCCGCTTATTGAATACAAGTCAGATAACTATAACGAATGGATTGGTGGTTACAACTACTTTCCTACTGAAGTGGTATGGGCACATATTAATGGATTTAAATATTGGTTAGAAACCGATTCGGGAGGTCCGTACTACGATGAGAATGGTGATTTAATTTTTGAAACCTTTAATTATTAATTGAAAACTATGAAGACTTTAAAATATCTTATATACACAGTGCTGGTTATGGTAGCCCTTTCGTCATGCTTGGAAGACGAAGGCAACTATGACTATGTTGATCTTCCGGAAATAGACCTTTCTCAAATACCTGAAAAAGCTCAGGGTATTATTGGCCAACGTTTGGTAATTCCTGGGAATATCATTTCCAACTTAACTGATGCAGATATGTCCTATGCCTGGGGAATAAGATTGAGTGAGAATAATGTTTCGTATATGGATACGATTAGCACCAGTCGTGACCTGGATGTACTCATCAATTTCCTACCCGGGGAGCAAGATTTGTTTTTTACTGTTTTCGATAAAAAAAATGGAGTTAAGTCTGACAAACTGGTTAAACTCCAAATTGACACACCATTTTCAACAGGATGGGCATTGTTAAAAGAGAAAAACGGGAAAACAGAACTGGATTTCATTTCCAAAATAACCGATACCTATTTCACCGATATTTTTTCAAATATCTCAGAGATCAGTTTTGATGGGAAACCGGTAAATATTGGATTCTACTGGAGCACATTTTATGGCTTTAGTAACATGTTTGTTTTAACAGAAAATGGAGGCGGATTTTTTGATGCATTTTCCATGAAAATGAATGCTTCGGTTCAGGATAGGTTTCGCGGTTTGGATCAGGTAGAATTGCCGTTTATAAATAGCTTGATCAATATTTTGAGTCATTACTCCCCAACATTTATTGCAGGTGGTAAAATTTATGGGAAAGGTGGGTTTCGAATCGACAATGAAGCATGGTGGGAAACACCTGCTGCAGGCGATTATTATGCTTCTGGTCCTGCTGCTGCATCAAAATACAATGACATTGTATTTTTCGATTCGAAAAACCGCAGGTATATCACTTATGGAATAATGGGCTATAGCACTGATGTATATTCAATCGCAAAAGTTACAGCATCTCCTGATGCTCCATTTGACCCTGCAAATCTGCAAAAAGATTGTATCTGGATTGGTAATAATGCATACAGTAGTATGTATCTAAAACAAAACTTTTCGGTATTAAAAGATGATGCAGGGGCATTCTTTATACACAAGTTTACATTCAGCAATACTGGATTTACAGCCAATGCTGAAGTAGCAGTTGAAGATGGTAAACTCGATGATAATTCTGTTTTTGTATGTAATCCTTCATTTCCATTTGTGTATTTGTCAAAAGGAAACAGTATTCATCGATTTAACACAATAACTGAAGCTGTTGAGTATGATCATTTGGCAGTTGAAGGAGATATCAAAGAGATGGCTGTTAGCCGCGATGGTAGTATATTAGGAATTGTATTGGACGAAGGAGATGGTTCTAAAGTTATTTTCTACGATGTAAATAACGGAAATACAATCACAGATACATATACAACAGACTCTAAAGTAGTTAAATTGACATACAAGGAGGATGTATAATCCTTAGGCATAACTTTTAAATTCACTAAATAAATCCCGATTCTAACAAGAGTCGGGATTTATTCATATTAAAATTCCGAACAACTGCTCTCGATTAACCTTAATTAACCTTGTTTCACTTACCATTAACCCATTCGGTTTTGATTTTTAACTTACTTGTATTCCAATTAGATAGAATTAATTCGCAAACATAATAAAATCTTATTTTTATGAAAGAATCATTGGTAAGAGTAGAGAACTTATCCCACCGATACACCATTCAATGGGCGGTGAAGGATGTAAGTTTTGAAATTCCTGAAAATGGAATTTATGGCTTACTGGGCTCAAATGGTGCCGGTAAATCAACCACCATGAATATTATGAGTGGAGTGCTTAAACAAACTAAAGGTCACGTGTACATCAATGGGATCAGCATTGAAAAAGACCCGATTAGTGCAAAAAAGCAAATCGGTTTTTTACCTCAAAAACCACCTTTATACACCGATACAACCGTTGAAGAATACCTGACAAACTGTGCCCGTTTACGTCAAATACCTGCCAATGAAATAAGCAAGGCTGTAGATGAGGTATTAGAGAAATGTGCCATTACCCATTTCAGAAAACGCCTGTTAAAAAACCTTTCCGGAGGTTACCAACAGCGTGTTGGTATCGCACAAGCCATTATCCATAAACCTGCATTTATTATCCTTGATGAACCAACCAATGGATTAGATCCAAATCAAATTATTGAGATCCGTGGTTTGATTAGAGAAATTGCTGAAGAGCGTGCAGTATTACTTTCTACACATATTTTAACCGAGGTACATGCCATTTGTGATTACATCTACATGATTGAAAATGGGAAGCTTGTATTTTCAGGAAAAACAGAAGAATTTGATAATTACCTTCAGCCGAACTCAATCTTTGTTCGCTTATTGGAAATGCCAGCAGTTGCCGACCTATTGCGAATTGATGGTGTTGAAAACGTTGAAGAACTTGGCGGACCTGAATACCGACTTAAATTTAGCGACTTGAATGGAGCTTCAGAGCGTGTAGTTCAGGTAAGTGTAAAAAACGGTTGGCGCCTTGATGAAATCCGTGCCGAAAAGAATTCACTAAACGAAGTATTCTCAGCATTATCTAATAATTAATTCAAATTCTCAGGAAAAAGTCTTGTGTCTTTATTCTTGAATCTAAAATTCTAAATAATAATGAAAAATACATTCACAATAGCACGAATGGAACTTCAGAAGATGTTCTTTTCTCCCATCGCCTGGTTGGTTTTAATCATTTTTGGTATCCAGTGCGGTTTTGAAATTATATCCGACCTTACAGGGCAGGTACGTATGTTTGAATTGGGATACGCAAGGCCAGGGGTTACAGGATCTATGTATGCCGGCAATAACGGTTTCTTCGTAAGAATACCGCAATGGTTGTTTATTTATGTTCCTTTGGTCACCATGGCTTTAATGAGCAAGGAGTATAGCTCTGGCTCTATAAAGCTTTTGTATTCATCACCTATTTCAAATATTCAGATCGTACTGGGGAAATTCCTGGCAGGCTTGTTCTTTGTAGCCTGCATGTCTGTGTTACTATTATTAGCAGGAGTATTGGGATTTTTTACGATTGAAAATGTTGACTTCCCACATATTCTGACAGCAGTTTTAGGTATGTTCCTGATGATGGCAACCTATGCGGCGGTTGGACTTTTTATATCGTCTTTAACTTCGTATCAGATTGTAGCAGCCATCGGGACTTTCCTAACCCTGTTTGTTTTTCAGAAAATTGGCGACCTCTGGCAAACCGTTGAAATGGTAAGGGAAATTACCTATTGGTTATCCATTGGAGGCCGTTCCAATACCTTTGTTCGGGGATTAATCTGTACCGAAGATGTTTTGTATTTTATCCTTGTTTCTGCAATGTTTATTGCTTTTACCATCTTCCGTCTTAAAAGTATCAGGGAAAAAAGCCACAAGCTGGTGTCAGCAGGAAGGTATCTTTCTGCATTTCTATTGGTTGCCCTTATTGGTTATATTTCAACCATTCCATCATTAATGAAGTACTACGATGCAACCGCTACCAAAACCAATACTTTAACCGTAAGTAGCCAGGAAGTGGTTTCAAAACTGGATGGGAAGGTGAAAATTACGGCCTATGCCAATGTATTTGGCGATAATTTCTATGGATTGAGTCCACGATCGCAGGTTCGTGATGCCGACTATACATGGGGGCAATATTCCCGTTTTTTCCCCAACCTGGAATTGGAATACAAATATTATTATGCACTTCCAACTGAAGAACAGGCTTTAAAAAGCCATAACAGAAGATATGCTGACATGACCATGGAACAGGCATTGGATAAAGTTTGTAATACCTGGGATATGAAGCCAGAGAAAGTAAAACCTGCTGATTTTTATAAAGATGAAATTAACCTGGAGGCCGAGATGAACCGTTGTGTGCGGAAAATTGAGACCGCAGATGGTAAATTTACTTACGTACACTTTTTCAATGACATGTACAGGGTTCCGTTTGAATCACAAAAAACAGCTGCCCTAAAAGGGCTTGTTGAAACACTTCCAATGATCGGTTTTGTTGATGGGCACCAGGAAAGAAATGTAAATAACATTAGTGAAAGAGGTTTCTATACCGTAGCCAAAGAAAAAACATTCAGATATGCCTTACGAAACAACGGGATTGATTTTGTAACCGTAAACCTAAACCAACCGGTTGAATCCTTTATTGATGCCCTGGTGATTGCTGAAGCAAAAACGCAGTACACGGAAACAGAGATGAAAAACCTGAATGATTTTATCGACCGTGGTGGTAACCTGGTGATTGCTGCTGATCGTAAACGTCAAGACGCCATGAACCCATTGGTTGAACGTTTTGGAGTAACATTTGAACCAGGACAAGTGGTGGAATATAACAAGGGATATACAATGGATCTTGTAACCACCGTCTTTACTGAAGAAGGAATGAAATTGTCTTATCCGTTTGAAGAAACCATCGTAGCAAGGGAACAATGTGTAACCATGCCGGGAGCTTTGGCATTAAGATACGAAGATAAAGGCGAATTTAAATACACTACCGTTCTTAGAGCTGATTCGCTTGGTAACCTGCCAAAAGCTTCTGATTTATCAGAGATTAAGCAATCTATTGCGGAGCAGGAAATTAAATATGAAGGAATGAGCGACGAGGACAAACGCCTGATGATGATGTTACGCGGGCGTGAAGACAAACCTAAAGATGCAGGTAAATATAAAGGTTCTTGGAACGAATTGGTAACCACTGATTTTGTTGATGATGTGCCATTATATAATCCTGAAGAAGGTGAAATTGGCGGACCGGTTACGACAGCTTTAGCCCTTACCCGTAAAGTAAGCGGTAAAGAACAACGTATTATGATTTTAGGAGATGCCGATTGTATTTCAAATGGAGAGATATCAAGACAGCGCGCCAATATTCAGGCCGGGAACTTTAACTTTGTGGGAGGTTTGTTCTTCTGGCTAACCAACGACGAATCACCAGTTGATATGCGCCGTCCTACTCCTCCGGACAATGCATTGAAAATTGTTAAAAATGAAGCTGGCCCATACAAAATCTTATACCGTTTCGTAATTCCGGCATTATTGCTTGCAAGCTTGCTAATGATCTGGTTACGACGTAGAGGAAGATAATTAAGTTATTGGATATTCACCGGGTGACTATTTGTTTACCCGGTGAATACTGAATAAATTATGAGTTTAAATCCAGGCTGAAAGCCTGAAAGAAAAGATGTACAATGGCATTTAAAGTAGATAATCAAACCATTAATGACCTGAAGATAATTGGCGGGAGCAGGGAACAGGATATTTTTGGTTTGTACAATAAAACACGCACCCGCGGTGGGGCACGCATATTAAAAGACATGTTTATGTATCCCCGTTCGCGCGAGGATGAAATCATGCAACGTGTCAATACAATTAAATATTTTCAGAAAAGCAAGCTTGAATTTCCATTTGACGCCAGTGTGTTCGACATCATGGAACACTACCTTAAAAACACGGATGAACGTACACGGCTGATGGCACATTCAGACAACCTGAAACGTAAATTCAACAATGCCATTGGTGCTGACACCGATTATCAATTGTTGCATAAAGGGGTTGTGAGTACACTTATTTTCCTGACCGATTTGAAAAAATTCATCATAAGTCTGGATACAAACGGCCCTACTGCAGAATTTAGCAAAGACATCAAATCCATTACCACTATCCTTGATTTGCCTGAACTTGCATTCCTGAACGAAGAAAAGCTTTCGCTGAAGCCTGGTTATGGCAAAACTGCTGAGTATGACCAGATCTTCCGATTTACGGAATTACGTGGCAAAATTCAAAAACTGCTGTACCATGCCTACGACATTGATGTATTTGTAGCGGTAGCACAGGTTGCCACCGAAAGAAACTTTTGCTATGCCGAAATCTACAAGGGGGAAGACAATCTTCTTGAAATGAAAAATGTGTACCATCCATTGGTTCCCAATGCGGTGGGCAACGATGTATTAATTACTGAAGACAGTAACATGGTGTTCCTAACCGGGGCAAACATGGCGGGTAAGTCGACCTTTATGAAAACCTTCAGTATTGCTATTTATTTGGCACACATGGGTTTTCCGCTACCAGCCGACAGTATGCACTTCAGTATTCAAAACGGCATGTTCACGACCATTAACCTGGCAGATAACCTGAACCTTGGTTTTAGCCACTTCTATTCAGAAGTAAACCGTGTAAGAAAGGTTGCTGAGAGCGTTAACCAAAATGAACGGCTAATCGTGTTGTTCGATGAATTGTTCAGGGGAACCAATGTGAAAGATGCTTATGATGCGACGGTAGCTGTTATGAACTCCTTTGCCACAAAAAGAAAATGCACTTTTGTTATTTCTACGCACATCATTGAAGCCGGGGAAGACCTGAAAAAGATGAGGGATAATATCAAGTTCATGTACCTGCCCACAGTAATGAATGGGAAAGTACCTGAATATACCTACAAAATTACGGAAGGAATTACGGAAGACCGCCATGGGATGATCATTATCCGAAACGAAAAGATCCTGGATATCCTGGAAGCAAAAAACTGATAAGGGACAAATGATTAGCTATTGGCAATTGGGTATTAGGTATTGGTAAAAACTAGATACAAATGAGAAACTTTAGACAATTGAACATTTGGCAGGAAGGAATAATCATCGTTAAACTTGTTTACGAAATAGCTGAATTACTGCCTGATGCTGAAAAATTTGGTTTAAAAAGCCAAATTTGCCGATCGGCGGTTTCAATCCCATCAAATATAGCTGAAGGTTCTAGCAGAACTAGCCAATTAGAGTTTAAACGATTCTTAGAAATTGCGATAGGATCATCTTATGAATTAGAAACTCAGTTGGTAATTATACAAGAGCTTTCACTTATCTCTAAAAAAGAAATAGATTTCATAATAGATAAGGTGAATAAAGAACAAAAAATGATTAATAGCTTAATTAGCAAACTAAAAGCTAACAGCAAATAGCCAACAGCTAAAAAAAATCAACAACAATGGAATTTGTAACAGATAAACAAACGCTACAAGACCTGAATATTCTTGGGCGTTACAAAAACAACTCAATATTTAGCCTGTTTAACCACACCATTACCAGTGGTGGCGGAAGGTTACTGGAACGCATGTTCAACAATCCATACAACGAGCTTGAACGAATAACCAGAAGAAAAGAGAATATTTCTTTTTTTGAAGAGCTGAATATCAGCCTACCTTTTACTGAGAACGAGTTTGATGAAGTAGAAAATTACCTAAGAAACACAGAGTCGAAAAACAGGGTACTGGCAGCACTAAACATTTCCAGGGTTAAGTTCATGAACTTTATAGCCAGGGAAAAAGAATACGAGATTATCCGCGATGGTTTGGAAAAAACCATTACACTTTTCAAAAAACTACGAGAAACAGTCGATTTAATTGCCTCAAAATCAGAAGGGACACCATTTCACGAAAAAGCCCTAAAGCTAAAAGAATTGCTTAATAGGAATGAAGTTGCCCAGGCGTATGACTACGATGTGATAAGCCCACTACCCTATCGGTATGTATTTCGGTTCGACTATATCTACCGCGGTCTTCTAAACGAAGAAATGGAAGACATGCTCAACGAAATTTACCGTCTGGATGTTTTTACAGCAGTTTCCAAAGTATCAAGGGAAAGGGGTTTTTGCTATGCCACTGCACTTGAAAAAGCTGAAAAAATAATTGACCTAAAAGGGGTCTATCACCCAGCGATCCCAGGTGCTGTTGATAATGATATTAAAATTGACGGGGTTAAGAATGTATTTTTCCTAACCGGGGCAAACATGGCAGGCAAATCCACGTTTATGAAATCGTTTTCAGTGGCAGTTTACCTGGCACACATGGGATTTCCTGTTCCGGCAAAAGAGATGACATTCTCGGTTCACGATGGGATTTATACGTCCATAAACGTTCCAGATAACCTGGCAATGGGTTTAAGTCACTTCTATGCTGAAGTTTTGCGTGTTAAACATGTGGCCGAAGAAGTTGCTTCCGATAAACAATTGGTTATTATTTTCGATGAATTGTTTAAAGGAACAAATGTAAAAGATGCCTACGATGGCACTGTTTCAATCGTTGATGCATTCTCAAAACGATTGGGTACGTTCATCATCTCAACCCATATTATGGAAGCCGGACAAACCTTGCAAAAAAGTAACGACCGCTTATTTTTCAAATACCTGCCCACAGTGATGAAAGGAGCAGTACCAACCTATCCTTATAAATTAGCCGATGGCATTACCGATGACCGCCACGGGATGATCATTATTGAAAACGAGGGTATTTTGGATATTATTGAAGGGAAAAAAGCCGTCACAGTTTAAGGTAACACAAGAATTTAATAATACTTTTTTTTCATACAAAGATCAGGTAATTTTTATCATTGGTTTAAAGGGTAGCTTAACAGCTGCCCTTTTCTACAGCTAAAGAATAAGGGTTACTTTTTCAATTCAGTTTTATACTCGTAAGGTTTTCCTTCAGCAGTAACCATCGGAAGTTTCAACTTTTTCCATTTCTGCAGGCCACCTTTTAGTTCATACACATTGTTAAAACCCATATTTACCAATATCTTAATTACTCCCGGACTTCGGATCTCCAAACCACAATAAACCATGATCAAATGATCCCGATCCAACTTGCCGACGTTTTCCCTAAATTTTCGATAGTTGGAAATTAACTGGGCATCGTTTATTCGTGGCTCTTTAAGATAAACTTCTGAAGGCCTGGCATCAAAAATCAGTACTGAATCACATTCTAAAATGAGCTTATAAAACTCACCGGGCTCCACCAAACCAGTGATATCCCGAAATTGCTGATAACTGAAATTTTCGTCTGCTGAGTTTTCCGCTTCCTCTTCTGTTCCCTGCTTGCGCTGAACGATGTAATAGGAATCATCTTCTTTTACTTCCACTTTTTTGTTTGTTTCAAAACAAGAACATAGGGCTAGAGCCATAACAACAAATGAAAAGGTCTTCATAATTCCAGAATTCTTTTTTTCGAAAGTATGCATTTCTTTTTGGGAAACGAACATAAAATTTTATCAGCCTGTGTTTCTTAGTTTGTAACTAAATGTAAGTATGTAAAATTTAATCAGTTTGTTATTGTAACTATCCTGGGTGTATAGTTCGGAAACAATGTGAGATCTGTCATCATCATTACCAAGCAGGTCATAAGCACTAAATGATATCTTTCCTCTTTTATTTTTGAATATCCTTGAGGATAGACCAAGGTTCATACTCCACCTCACCTCTTCATTGTTGGTAGAGAAATTATTCTCATAACTGTTACTGGCATTTGTTCTGAAAATAAAATCTTTAAAGAAATTCCAATACAGATTAAGCGAAGTAGACTGATAAATGTATTCCTGATTGCCCGAATTGTTATTTTTTGATGAAGAAAAACTGCTTGTAGAAGAAAGTGTGAAGTCTATTTTCTCATTGATGTTTGAACTTAACACCATTCCGTGCCTAAACGACCAAGACTCCGTAAAAGCTTTATTTTCATTCACAAACGTTGGGCGATGAGAAAAGTTTGCAGAAGAATTGATGTTCAGTTTTGACTTAATCTTCTCAAAAGGAGTGCTATAACTCAAGCTCGTACCAACAATGTATTGCCCATCCAGGTTTTCTGGTTGTGAAAACTGTCCCCCTGCCGGAAGAAAATAAGTACCATCAATCAACGTGTCGGAAAGTGCCACAATGGTTTTCCGCCCAACAACATTATTCGTTTTTGAAAAATTCAGATTGGCAGAAAAAAATGTTCCTTTTTCTTGGTTTGACGAGCTTAATGAAGCTGTAAGGCTATTTGAGCTTGACCGCTCAAGATCAGAATTACCCGTTGAGATAAACAACGGATTGGATACATCAACCACCTCCTGCAGGTTCCGCAAACTGGGGTTTTGTGTTCTTCTGTTATAATAGATATTCAACCAACTCCTATCTTTCATAAAATATTTATAGCGGACAGATGGTGAAAAAGAGAAATAATCCACATCCATTGTCTCTACATCTGGAAATGTCTCTTCGTTTTTTAAATATACCTGCTTAAGGTCCCCACTTATAGATAGTTCATGTTTTTCTGTTTGGTAGGTATAAGACATCCTTAAGTCATGGTTTGTATCGGTATTTTTAAATTGATTACTGGTTAAGCTATCCAGTTTGTTGTACTCACTAGTTTGTTCATCAAAATCAAAACTTTCCTTATCAGATTTCTGAATATTTGTCGAATAATTGTACCCCAAAACAAGCTGTCCTTTTTCCCCTATCGCATCAGAATAGGATAAGCCTAACCCAATGTTTTTTCCCTCATTGTTGTTAGTTGAAACCCGATCAATACCTTGAACAAGTTCATTTAAGCCATTAAGTGTTTGCGAAGTTTGAGTACCATCCCGATCATTTTTTTTAAAATTGAATGATGAATTAACCGACAATGTCCTTCCTTTCTTTTTAAATTTATAAGCATAGTTAATGCGTTGACCAAACCGATAGCTTGTTCCTTCTGAAGAATTTGTATTCGTATTTGCATTTATCAATTCATTATCCTGATAAGTTTCCGAATTGGATATTGATCGTGAACTACTTTTGGTGTTACTGAAATTTGAACTCAATAAAATCTGGTGTTTGGGATTCGAATTATAATTCCACCTAAAGTTTAAATTGTTACCTGTAGAAATATTTTGCGACTTACTTTCATTGTTATGTTTTTGTCCTTGAAGCGGCATTGAGGTATATGCCCTGATACTTCTGCTTGTCGAATTATTTTCTTGATCATCAATTCCATATCGAAATGACAAATTATCCGGACGTTTACCAGAGCTCAAATTCAAATTAAACATATTCGACTGCATATCATCACCACTAATTTTGTCCCCACCAAAATTCCTGCTACGTAAACCAAGTGGTGCATCAACATTTTTCGTACTACCCGATGCCATAATACGTTTCTTTCCATCAAACTGGTTCACCCTACCATCGATACCATACCTGTTGTCTTTTCCAATACCTGAAGCCACATTACCAAACAATAGCTTATTCCTGCTTCGTTTTGTAACAATATTAACAGTCTTCTTTTCTTCCTTATCCTCAAACCCTGAGAACTTAGCTTCATCACTTTGGTGTTTATACACCTCAATATTCTTTACAACATCGTTCGGCAATACATTAAGTGCTTCCTGCACATTATTACCAAAGTATTTTTTACCGTCCACAAGTACTTCTGCAACTTCCTGCCCATGAGCCATTAACCTACCATCGACCTGATAAAAACCAGGCATTTTGGCCATAAGCTCCCCTGCTGTTGCATCAGGATTAACTTTAAAAGCATTGGGATTATATAATGTTGTGTCCCCTTTTTGAATTGTTGGTGGCAACGTTGCTGTAACTTTTATTTCTTCTATGTTTTCACTACTTTCAAAAAGCTTTACCACTCCCAGGTCAATTGTGGATTTATTCAAATTTATGGATTTCAATACCCCATCATAGCCAATAAATGATATCCGGACATCATAATTACCGGGTTTTAATTTCATGGAAAAATCACCTTTCTCATTCGTAATTGTTCCGGTTCTTTTTAATGTGTCGGCATGGTTAATTATTAAGATTGTTGCCCCTGGTAATGACGATTCATCTTTAATGTCCTGTACTTTCCCTTTTAGCAGTTGTTCTTTTTGGGCAAAAATTGAACTTGCTGAAAAAAAACAAATTGAGATGATTGCAATAACTGTTTTCATAAAATAATAAGGCTTCTCAGATATACGAAACTACGAAGCGGCTTATTATTTCCCGGTTAATTTAGGTTAATAATGGTTAATCAATTCTGAATAAAGAAATTTTCGAATGCATACTGCAAATTACTGCCTAATTAAAAACAAGTATCCCTTTCCCCTAAGGGTTTGAATCTCAATGTTTGGATCTTCGTCAAAGTAATTTCTTAGTTTACGGATATAAACATCCAGGTTTCGGGAATTGAAAAAAGAGTCATCACCCCATACGGTCATCAATATCTCTTTCCTGTCAATTATTTTGCTTCCCTTAGCTGTTAAAAGTTTTAGCAAGTCACCCTCCCGGCTTGATAAATTGATTGTTTCGGAAGGTGTTTGAAGTTCATACCGTTTTGGGAAATACTTGAACCTCCCAAGCTTTATCTCATCCGAAAGTAGTTCGTTTCCCGAATAATGACCTGTTTCAAGAGACTGATGTAACCGAAGTTGATTTTCAACACGCACAAGCAGTTCTTCTATACTAAAGGGTTTTTTAAGGTAGTCCGTACCCCCTGATTCAAAACCTTTTACCAAATCATGGGTTTCAGTTCGGGCAGTTAAGAATATAATTGGTAATGAAGAAAACTTACTTCTGATATGCTGACATAATTCAAATCCATCTACATTAGGCAACATGATATCCAGCAAGCACAGGTCAGGTGAAAAATGGTTAAAATGAGACATCACCAATGCACCATCAGTTTCCCATATTACTTCAAATCCTTTTAGGTTTAATGTATCGTAGACGATTTGTCCGAGGTTAGGTTCATCCTCAACGTAAAGAATCTTTGTTTTCACGGTTTGTTTTGAAGTAAGTTAAGCTGCAAGATAATAATTTACGCCTAAACTAACGAGCAAAAAACCAATCTTGATATATTAGGTTGAGATTATTTGTTCACATTAAACAGCCAGCGTGGGTATCGTCAGTTTTATTTCGCATCCACCATCATTGGGTAGGTTTTCAACGGTTATGTTTCCGCCGTGCTGTTTCATAACCAAATAAGCAAAACTCAAGCCCAATCCAAAACCTTTTACGGTATGTTTATCACCGGTAGGCACCCTGAAAAATTTATCAAATACTTTTGAAAGATATTCTTTGGGTATGCCTGGTCCATTATCCCGTACAAGGACTATGGCCACTTTGTTTTCAACCCTGAGATCAACAACTATCCCAACATCGTCACCTCCATATTTAACGCTATTTTCTATTAAGTTCCTGATAACACCTTCCAAATAAACCGGGTCTCCATTAACATAAATCATATCAATAGGCTGGTTGTAAAATATTGTACCAGAAGATTTATACAAAATCTTCATCGCACGCACAACTTCATTAAGCAATGTGTTAAGGTTAGTTGTTTGTTTAACTAATAATTGATGATTTGATTCTAGTTTTGAATGTTCCAGCACCCGACTGGTCAGCATATCAAGACGGCTCATTTCAGCCTTCATCATATCCAGGTAATTTGTCAGCTTATCCGGATCATCGATGATGCCGTAATTACCAATGGCTTCCAAAGCGGCTTTTGCTGTGGAAACCGGAATTTTCAACTCGTGGGTAATGTTGTTTACAAAATCAGTGCGGATTCGGTTTAGCCTGTTTTGGGCAATATAGCTACGATAAGTAAAAAGCAGGGCAAAAGCAGATAAGCCAATTAAAACCAATACAAAAATAATTTGTTGAAGAATGGCTTTTAATACATAAAATCGATAATTCTCAAATATTACCAGGGGGAATCGGTTTTGAGTTTCTTCCGAGTAATCATCTATGCATAATATATCTTCATTGAGGGGCATATCTTTATTCTCATTCCAACGCAACTTCATGCGCCCATATCTGCTGGCACACTTTTCTTCAAACAAAGACCTAAACTCATTACTTTCATTATTTTGCCGGTAACTCAGAAAATCATACCGACCTATTCTGTAACCATTTATTATATCAAATCGCACATTTCGCAGATCATAATAACGTTCTGTAAAATCTTTAATGCTATCCGGTATCATAATCCCTCGTTCCAAAAAATAGAATATATCATCATACTTTTGCTGATTTTGTTGAATTACATTCATCATTTTCCGGAAAAAACCCTCCCTGATTTCTGGAGGAACCCCTAAACTGTCCATTCTACTGTTCGAATAAACTTCCCTTTCTTTTAATTCCAATGCTGGTTTTATGTAAATCTTATAGTAACTCCGGAACTGAAGCTCAGCATGTGTATTATGGTATAAATCATAAACCAATCCCCTGAAAATCCTTTTTTCTTCCTTGTATTGTGTATCCAGCCAATAACCCACAAATGAGCATAGTAATGCCATACTCAATACCATGGGTGCTATAATTTTTGTCTTCTTTCCTTTAAAAAAATTGAATTTCATAGTGCAAATATAGGAGGTTTACACTAGGCACAAAAAGCGCATTAACCTTAATTAACCTTGATTTTCATTCGATTAACTTTCAAGTTCAATGATTTCAATTTAATTTGATAATTCATTGCCTATAAGAACAATACAGAAAACACATTTAATTAAGACATGATCGTTTTTTGTTAATAAATGTTAGAATTCGATTTTAGGGTTCGCCCTAACTGTAATTCAAATTGTCTTTTGTATACTGAAGGAATGAAATTTAAAATAATAATCAGCCATAACAAATTGGCAAATAAAAATTAAAACATGAAAAAATTAGTTATTGCATTTTTTGCATTGTTAATGACAGTCAATGTTTTTTCGCAAGCAACCGGTTTTAACCTTTTTTCTCAAGGAATAACTTTTGAGAACGGAACATTCACGGAAGCATTGGAAAAGGCAAAGAGTGAAAACAAACTGGTATTCATGGATTGCTACACTACCTGGTGCGGCCCTTGTAAAATGCTGGCGAAACAAGTATTTACCCAAAAAGAAGTTGGTGATTATTTCAATCCTAATTTCGTAAATGTAAAAATGGACATGGAAAAGGGCGAGGGCATAGACCTGGCAAAAAAATATGAAGTTAGAGCTTACCCTACTCTTCTTTGGTTAAATGGCGAAGGTGAAGTCGTGCATAAAATGATCGGAGGCGGAAGTCCCCAAAAGCTTATTGATGTGGCCAACACAGCTAACAACCCTGAAAAAAACTGGGCTGCGGTAGATACAAAATATAAAGCTGGTGAAAAAAGTATCGAGTTTCTTCAGACTTATTTATTGACTGCTTCACAATGTGGCTTCGACACAAAAAAAGCTGCTGAGGAATATTATTCAAAACGAACAACAGAAGAACTGTTCAATAAAACAGACATGGACATAATTGCTGGGACAGCAAAATCTACTTCCAACGATAAATTTAAATTGGTACTTGAAAACAAAGAGAAATTTTACGCTGTAGCCGATAAGGCAATGGTGAATCAATTCCTTGAACAAACTATGGGAATGGAACTAGGAATGGCAATGCGCTCAGGAAACCCAACAACCATTGAGAATAAAAAGAAAGAATTGATTGAACTTGACGAAACAATCGGAAATAAAATTATCGAGGGGATAGAAATGCAGATGTTATATCGCAACCCAGACAAAAACAAATTCTTTGATGCCTTTGCTGACTTCACGTTGAAATATGAATCTGAAAATTCTCAAGCCTTAAACCAAGCAGCCTGGATGATTGTTGACGCAAAAGAAGAAGTGAATAAAGAGATTTTAGAAAAAGCGGCAAAAATGGCAAAACGTTCTGTAGAGTTAGATGCAAATTTTGCCAACACAGACACCTATGCATACGCTCTTTACAAGCTTGAACAAATTGACAAAGCAAAAGAATATGCTGCAAAATCAGTTGAACTGGCTCCAGAAAATCAGAAAAAAGATTTGTGGTCGTTGAAATTAGTAAACGGTGAATTATAATTTTTGGCAAAACATTTAATCTACGAAAAATTCATTACCTGAAGATTAGAACAAAATCAATCAATATATAAACACGATAAGGTTCTGAGAAGCAATGGATGAAAAACCGACAAATTTGTATGTTATTAACATTTCTTTAGGTTTTTTTTCCATTACTTTTCACCCAATTTTGAATTTTGGTTGTCTTGTGTTTGAAAGGTTTAATTAAAACGAAGAAATTATAACATTTAGGTAGATCAAACTAAATGTACAGTGGGATGAAATCAAATTACTCTTTAATGAAAATCAAGCTTATTATTATAGCCATTCTATTGGCATTGTTCACGACTAGTTCGTTTGCTCAAATATTGGAACCAGCTAAGTGGAAAGTTGAGTTATCGAATAAAGAAGCTAAAGTTGGTGAGCAAATAGATATTGTATTTAAAGCTGAAATTGAAAAAGACTGGCACGTTTACTCAAATGACTTTGATCCGGATCTGGGTCCAATCGTTATTACTTTTGAATTTGAAGAAGATGCAAGCTATGAAAGAATTGGTGAGGTAAAACCAATAAACTCTCATAAGCATTATGACGAAATTTGGGAAGGTGAAGTAAGTTACTTTGAGAAGACTGGCGAAATGCGCCAAACAATCAAAATTAAATCTTTGCCCTTAAAAGTTGCTGGTACGTTTGAATTTCAAACTTGTTCAGACGTAAGCGGACAATGTGTGATGGGCGATGACGAGTTTGACCTGAGAATAGCCAAGCCGGTTGTTAAAGAGGAAAAACCGACTGTTGTTGAGACAAAAAAACAAGCACCAACACAAGTTAAAAAAGAACCTGCCGCGACAACAAAAGTTAAAGCTGAAGAACCAAAACAAGAGGTAGTAGAAGCTGAGAAGACAAAACCAGTTGAAGAGAAACAAGAACCAGCAGTTAAGGCTGAAGAAATACAAACAGCGAAGGTGTTACCTGCCGAAAAAGCAAATAACACCAATCAGGAATCCCTGTGGAGCATTTTTTTCCTGGCATTTCTTGGTGGACTTGCTGCTATATTCACGCCTTGTGTATTTCCAATGATACCCATGACGGTTAGTTTTTTCATGCACAGTGATGAGAATAAGGCTAAGGCCAAAGTAAATGCTTTCTTTTATGGTTTTTCTATAATTGCAATTTATACAGTTATTGGTACAGTTGTGGCTGTTACTCTCGGAGCTAACTTTGCTAACTTCCTGAGTACACACTGGGTGCCAAACATCCTGTTCTTCCTAATCTTTGTAATTTTTGCAGCTTCATTCTTTGGAATGTTTGAAATTACCATGCCTAACTGGCTGGTAAACAAGAGTGCTGCTAACGAAGACAAAGGCGGGCTTACAGGTTCATTCTTTATGGCCTTCACACTTGTACTGGTATCATTTTCATGTACTGGCCCAATTGTAGGTGCAATCCTGGTTGCATCAGCAGGTGGCGAAGTACTTATGCCAATTATTGGAATGCTTGGCTTTTCACTGGCATTTGCATTACCATTTACCTTGTTTGCAATTTTCCCGTCATGGCTAAGTAACTTGCCAAAGTCAGGGGGATGGTTGAACTCGGTAAAAGTTGTGCTTGGTTTCCTTGAATTGGCTTTGGGATTGAAATTTTTAAGTATTGCAGATCAAACATACCACTGGGGAATCCTGGACAGGGAAATTTACCTGGCTATTTGGATCGTAATTTTTGTGTTGCTCGGTTTCTACCTATTGGGTAAACTAAAATTCCCACACGATAGTGAATTGAAGCACATCAGCGTTCCAAGACTTATGATGGCCATTGTTACTTTCTCGTTTGTGGTTTACATGGTTCCTGGCATGTTTGGCGCACCGCTTAAAGCACTTTCAGGTTATATTCCCCCACAGGCTACGCATGACTTTGATCTTAATCAAATAATTAGAAATAATGCCGGAGCTACAGCAACTGTTGATAGTCACGAAACACATACAGCTAAATATTCTGATTTTCTTCATTTACCTCATGGATTGAATGGTTACTTTGATTATGAAGAAGGATTAGCTGCAGCTAAAAAATTAAATAAACCCGTGTTTATTGATTTTACAGGTCATGGTTGTGTGAATTGCCGTGAAATGGAAGCCAATGTGTGGTCAGCACCAGAGGTATTAAAAATACTTCAGGAAGACTATGTGGTCATTGCACTTTATGTTGATGACAAGAAGAAGCTACCTGAAGAAGAATGGTTTGTATCTGATTATGATGGAAAAACCAAAAAGACTTTAGGAAAGCAAAATGCTGATTTTCAAATTAGCAGATATCAGGTAAATGCACAACCATACTATTGTCTGTTAGATACAGAAGGTAATGACTTGGTTACACCAAGAGCATACGATTTAAATGTTGAGAAATTCGTTGAATTTCTTGAAATGGGTAAGACAAATTTTCAAAACAAGAATACAGCTCAGCTTTAATAAAGCTGACACCACGTTCTTTTTTGTTTTTGAATTAAAGATAGTTCTCATCTGGTTGTTGAGCTGGATGGGGCTGCAAGCAGGATAGTTTTCATAGAAATGATTGAAAACGTAATTTTAAGGACAGCAGAGATGGTAGGGCCTCCACCCTACCATCTTAATTCTTTAATTGAAATCTTATCACTTCACAAAACTTATAATTGAGCCATTATAAAATTAAACATCAAAAAAAGCTTTAAAAAAATATTAATTATGAAATTGAATAAATTATTTTCCTTACTTACAGTGGGTTTGATATTATTTATTAGTTATTCGACAAACGCACAGAATAAAACTACAATTCCATTAAATCCGGCTGTAAGGCATGGAGTACTTGAAAATGGAATGAATTACTATATTATGCACAATGAAGAACCCAAAGAAAGGGTTAGTTATTATTTTGTGCAAAACGTTGGAGCAATCCTTGAAGAAGATTCACAAGACGGTTTAGCCCACTTCCTTGAGCACATGGCCTTTAATGGACTTGAAAATTTCCCTGGTAAAGACATGTTGAACTACCTGGAGAAAAATGGAATTAAATTTGGCCGCGAAGTAAACGCATACACCGCTCAGGATGAAACAGTTTACAACATTAGCAGCTTACCTGTTTACAATGAAAACCTTTTGGATTCAGCATTACTTGTATTGCATGATTGGTCTGAAGGTCTATTGCTCGAAGGAGATGAAATTGAAGCAGAACGCGGAGTAATACACGAAGAATGGAGAACCCGTAGGAATGCACGTTTCAGATTGATGAAACAAAGCATGCCAACCATGTATAATCATTCAAAGTACGCTAAAAGGGATGTCATTGGCTCGTTGGATGTTATTGATAACTTTGAGCACCAGGAACTTCGTGACTATTACAAAAAATGGTATCGTCCTGACCTTCAGACAGTAATAATTGTTGGTGATATTGATGTTGACCAGTTTGAAACGAAGGTAAAAAACCTTTTCTCAAAAATCCCAGCCAGAGAAAATGCAGCAGAACGTGTTTATTACCCTGTTGAAGATGGTACAGAATTGGATTATGTTTTGGCTACTGACAAAGAAGCTCAGGCTGTTTCTATTAACTGGATTTTCAGAAATGACCCTATTAAAGTAAAAGATGAAAATTATTTAAAACGTTCGATTACCAAATCGATGTTGGGATCGATGTTCAACACTCGTTTTAGTGAACTACTTCAAAAGCCAGAATGCCCTGCAGTAAATATGGGACTGGGAACTTTCAACATGGCACGTACTAAAGATGGGGCATATCTTGCAGTTTCACCTAAAGAAGGAAAAGAATTGGAAGCATTTGAAACACTAATGACAGAAATAGCACGTGTTCAACGGTTTGGGTTCAACGAATCTGAGTTGGAAAGAACTAAAACCAACTTCTTGCGCCAGTACGAATCGTATTACGAAGAACGTGAAAAGATATCGAACGAAAAGTGGGCTGAACAACTTAGGGATTATCACCTGAAAGCGGAGCCACTACCTTCAATTGAATGGGAAGTAGAATTTGCAAAAAAATACATTCCTACAGTAACATTACCAGAAATCTATGCTAACCTTGCTGTATACCAAAACATGAACAACAGCCTTTTCTCAATTTCTGGTCCAGAAAAAGATGATATCAACTACCCAACAAAAGAACAATTATTGGCATCTCTACAAAAAGTAGTGACTTCAGATATTGAACCATACGCAGATGATGTAGATGACAGTCCGCTTGTAAAAGCAGAACTTACTGAAAAGCAATATAAATCAGTTGGAAAAGTTGAAGGGCACGATGCTGAAATTTATGAGTTGGACAACGGCGCTAAAATAGTGCTTTACCCTACAGAGCTCAGCAAAGATCAGATTCTATTCAATGCATTTAGTTTTGGTGGTAGCTCACTGGTTTCTAAAGAAGATTTGGAATCAGCGAATATGGCTGCTGGACTGGCTATGATGTCAGGCGTTTCAGACCTGGATATGATTAAACTTCAAAAGAAGTTAGCAGGTAAAATTGTAAAATTACAACCTTTCCTGGGTGGACTGACAGAAGGCTTCAGCGGTTCTGCATCCCCAAAAGATTTTGAGACCTTACTTCAGTTGCTTTATTTAAGGTTTGAAAAGCCTCGTTTCGACGAAGAACCTTTAAACGCACAGATTGGTATGATGAGAAATCAATTGATTAATTTAAAAGCCGATAACGGCACTGCATTTAAAGATACTATTGGGCAAATGAACACCAATCACCATCCACGTGCTTTGATGTTCAATGAAGAATACATCAATAACATTAGCTTTGAAAAGGCATCTAAGATTTACAAAGATCGTTTTCAGGATGCAAGTGATTTCACATTCATTTTTGTTGGGAACATTGATAAAGAAAAAGACCTTCCTTTAATCAGCAAATACATTGGCAACATTCCTTCAATAAACAGGGAAGAAAGCTGGGTAGACCATAAAGTTCGCCCCGCCAAAGGTGCCTCAAAAAACATTTTTGAAAGGGAAATGGAAGTGGCAAAATCAACTGTTCACCTGGGAATCTTTCAAGATATTGATTACAACCTGGAAACAAGAATGTATGTACGTGTTATTGCTGAATTGCTTAGCAAACGTTACATGGAAACTATTCGCGAAGAAGAAGGTGGAAGCTACGGTGTTGGCGTTAGGCCATCAGTTCGCAAACTACCTTACGAACACTGCACAATTAACATTGATTTTGATACCGACCCTGCAAAACAGGAACGTTTAACGGAAATCGTTTTCCAGGAAATTGACAATATGGTTGAAAATGGCCCAAATCTCGTTGACCTTGAAGAAATTAAAAAGAATTACATCAAGAGCCGTGAAGAATCAGAAGAGCAGAATGGTTTCTGGGCAAGTGTAATTCAATCTTCATTAATGTACGATGAGCCAATTACAGACCGTGAAGGATATAACGAAATAGTAAATAACATTGACGCTGACAGCGTTAAGAAATTTGCAAAAAAACTATTTAAAAATTACGATTCTGTAAATGTGGTGATGAAACCAAAAGAATCTGAAAAATAATCATTAGTCTGTTTGAGTTTAGCATTAGGCCGGAAGGTGATCTTTGCCGACCGGCCTTTTCTTTTTCAAACAATTAAAATAAAATTAGAAGCCTTAAACAAACCATTTTACGTTGCCTGGAAAAATTTTGTAATACTACTTTATATCTAAATCAAACTATCGTGGAAGAGAATTTATGTAACCGAATTAGTAATATTTCCAGTTTAATTGGTAACACTCCGTTACTAGCTATTGAATTTACTTACAAGGGAAGTAGAAGAACAATTTATGCGAAAGCCGAATACTTAAACATGACCGGTAGCACAAAAGACCGGATGGCTTTTCATATCATTCAAAAAGCTTACAAGAGTGGTGTTCTAAAAGAAGGAGATCAGATTATTGAAGCGACAAGTGGAAATACAGGAATTGCATTCTCTGGTATTGGTCGTGCAATGGGTCACCAAGTAACCATTTTTATGCCCGACTGGATGAGCCAGGAACGCATTAACCTGATGAAAAGTTATGGTGCCGACATTCGATTAGTTAGCAAAGAGCAAGGTGGTTTCCTCGGGAGTATTGAAATGGCCAATACGCTTGCCAAAGAAAATGAAAACACTTTTACTCCCCTACAGTTTTCAAATAACGACAATTGCGAAGCGCATTATCAAACAACTGCACGAGAAATGTATTGGCAGTTAAGATATCGAAACCTTATTCCTGATGCTTTTGTAGCCGGTGTTGGAACTGGAGGTACTGTTATGGGTGTTGGTAAATTCTTACGGGAAAAAAATCCGAACGTTAAAATCCACCCACTTGAGCCGTCTAATTCCCCAACAATGTCAACAGGATATAAGGTTGGGAAACACCGTGTTCAAGGTATCTCCGATGAATTTATCCCTGCAATTGTTGAATTGGATAAATTGGATGAAATTGTGGCAGTTGATGACGGCGATTCCATTATCATGGCTCAAAAGCTATCTTCAATTTTAGGGCTTGGAGTTGGCATTTCATCTGGTGCTAACTTTCTGGGGGCATTAAAAATTCAGGAAGAACTGGGACCTGATTCAGTAGTAGTAACTGTATTTGCCGATGATAATAAAAAATACTTAAGCACAGATTTAATGAAAGAAGAACCCATTAAAGAAGGCTTTATGGCACCAGAAGTTGATTTGTGTAAATTCAAGGCTATAAAAAGGGTATGTCATACTTGTTGTGATGCCGAAGATTGCATTGAAGGGAATTACCACGATGTGTACGAAATGGTAAAACTTCCACATTGTCCGAGAAGAGTTTAATTAGTATTTCCATTATAAAAATAGGGGCACAATTTAGGTTGTGTCCCTATTCTTTTCTATCGTGAATTTTTAATCGAGTTTAATCGAAAATACCACAGGCTCAGTCAATCCTTTTTCTACAGAAACTGAACTCGGACTTGAAGCCCCAATTGTTATTATGTATTTGCCTTTGGGTAATGCCTTTTCACCATTCATATCAATTTGCTGAAGCATTTCTTGGGTAATCTCAAATGTTACTACTTTTTGTTCTCCAGCTGCGAGCTTAATATTTTTAATGGCTTTTAGTGCATGAATCGGTGTCTTAAATCCTACCCTGGGAGAGCTAACATACAGCTGAACCGTCTCATTCTGCTCAGATGTTCCTTTATTGGAAACATTTATTGAAACTGAATGCTTCTCGCTATTGCCGAAACTCAGTTGGGTATCGCCACTAGCTGCATATTCAACGTGATTGTACGAAAGTCCATATCCGAAAGGATACAAGGGTTTTCCTTCGAAGTACTTGTATGTCCAATTATTTTTAGAAATGCTATAATCCTCAAAATCCCCTAACTGATCAGTTGAATCATAAATCGTAATTGGAAGTTTACCTGATGGTGAATAATCCCCGAAGATTACATCTGCAACAGCATTCCCTCCTTGTTCACCGGGATACCAAACCCATACAATGGCATCGGCCAATTCTTCAACTTCTGGCATTGCAATTGCACTTCCAGAGCATACAACAACCACTAAAGGTTTATCCTTACAAGCTTTACGCAAATCCTTCAAAAACTTAAGCTGACTTGCGGGAAGCTCGATCTTATCCCTGTCGCCACCAGTTTTGGAAAAAGGTGTATCGCCATTTTCACCTTCAAATAATGGAGATATTCCGACTACTGCAATCACAGCATCAGCAAATTGCGCATTCCAAACCTGACCAGTCTTTAACTCATCCATTTCCTGGTCTAAAAGAATCGATTGATTGTATTGCACAATCGTTGTTGGTGAAACAGCTTTTGCAACACCTTCCAGTATTGTCACATAGTTCCTTGAAACACCATAGTAGTTGGCCATTAACACATTCACATCAGTAACATTATTACCAGTCATATAAATCTGTGTCAAATCTTTTTTCAATGGTAATGTGTTATTCTTGTTTTTTAGAAGCACGATGGATTCACGAGCTACTTTCCGGGAAAGTTCAACATGCTTTTTGCTGTTTATCACAGACAATGGGATGGATGAATAAGGATCAATCTCAACTGGATCAAACATCCCCAACCTAAACCTCATTGTAAGGTTTTTTTCCAAAGTTTTATCCAGTTCTTTTTCAGGAATCAGTCCTTTATCAATCGCTGATTTCAATTTTTTATAGACTGCCCCACAGTTTACATTAACATCTGACTTGATGGCTTTGGCAGCAGCTTCTTCAACATTTTTTGCCGTTTTATGATTGGCATGAATGTCATGAAGTGCACCACAGTCTGACACGATATAACCATCAAATCCCATTTCATCACGAAGAAGGTTTGATAACAGTGCAGAACTTCCGCAACAAGTTTCACTGTTTAATCGATTATAGGCACACATTACACCAGCTACATCAGCATTAATCAACTGCTGAAAGGCAGGAAGGTAAGTTTCATACAAATCTTTTGGGCTTGATAATGCATCAAAATGATGCCTCAAAGCTTCAGGTCCATTGTGAACAGCAAAGTGCTTGGCACAAGCAGCTACTTTAATATACTTTTCATCATCTCCTTGCAGGCCTTTAACAAACGCTGCACCTAATTTTCCTGAAAGAAATGGGTCTTCGCCATAAGTTTCATGACCTCTTCCCCATCTTGGATCGCGAAAAATATTTACGTTTGGTGACCAATAAGTTAGACCAAGGTATTGTTTGTGAATACCTTTTTCAATTGCCGCATTGTACAATGCCCTACCTTCATCAGAAATAGCTGTGGCTACTTCATGAATCAATTCCGGGTTGAAGGTAGCCGCCATTCCAATCGCTTGTGGGAAAACCGTTGCAGGCGCTGAACGTGCAACGCCGTGCAGGCCTTCATTCCACCAGTTGTAAGCTGGAATTTCCAGACGGTCAATTGCTTTTGAGTCATGAGTCATCAAAGAGATTTTTTCCTCAAGGGTAAGCTCTGCAATAAGCATTTGAACCCGTTCTTCAATTGGCAAGGTATAGTTTCTAAAACTGTTTTCGATTTCAGGATCAATCTTGACTTCCTTAACTTCTGGTTGCTGGCAGGAAATGAATAAAACCAGTAAGGATAAAATACTTAACAGTGTTGGTTTCATCGTATTAGATTTATTTGTTGATTAATTATTTTTTTGATGGACAGCAAATACTGCTCACAACGACAAAACAAAAAGACAATTACCTATCACTTTGATTGGCCAATAACAGCAAAAAATTCAGCAATTATTGAAGCATGATCAAAGGCAATCTGAGGCAATTTATCAATTTTGAACCAAGCTGCTTCAGAAGCATCATCACCACCTTTTACATGTGCATCCTTTTCAGCAAAACCACAAAATACTACTGAAACTGTCCTACCACGTGGGTCTCGATCAATGGCATCGTAGGTTTTAAATTGAGATAGTTTATTAAGTTTCAACCCGGTTTCTTCTTCCAACTCACGTAAACATGCTGTTTCCAAAAGCTCATCCATATCTACAAATCCACCGGGTAATGCCCACTGATCTTTAAAAGGCTCCTGCCCTCTTTGAATAAGCAAAACTTCAGCTGTTTCTTTTTTAAGAATTAATGCATCAACAGTTAGTGCTGGTCGTGGATAGTTATATGAATACATAGTCTTGATTCTTGATTCTTGATAAAATTATTCAGCAATTATTCGTTTCATCACCCTCATTTTATGGGAATATCGTTTGGTGTCTACATTGAAAATCCCAAACTGATCAACATTATCAATCCGCACTTTTCCGGATGCATGAATGATTTTTCCTTTCTCCCAAATAATGCCCACATGAATAATGTTTCCTTCTTCATCATCAAAAAAAGCAAGATCACCGGGTTTAGCTTCTTCAACAAACGAAAAGGCAACACCTAAATGAACCTGCTCAGTTGCATCCCTTGGAAGAAATATTCCGGCTTGTTTGTAAATTACTTGTGTTAAGCCAGAGCAATCAATTCCAAATGGTGAACGCCCTCCCCACAAATATGGTGCATTAAAATACAAAAGAGACTGCTGAATAATGGATTTTCGCACATCGTCTGGCTGGTTGTACATGAATTTTCCTTCCATTGGAAAAACTTCTTTATTGATGGAAAATTCTTTTTTGTATGGTCTCCAACAGGGCAAGGAACTTCCTGCAACAATCATGGTTGTTTGTTCATCATTAATCCGAATGATGTTAAAAATATCGGTACAAACAGCAGTTGGAGCATGCTCAATTTTCTGATAAGTCCTTTCTGCCAAAGGTGTTATCATTTTCTGATCAATCCACCCTTCATAACCATCATAACACATTTTAATACGTGTCCAACCAACAATTTGCTCATGAACTGTGAAATGTTCACCAAATAGTATTTGAGTAGTCATTTCACTTTTTTCGGATGGTTCTTTACGAACAGGAATGATACTTAAAGCGGAAATCCCGTAATTCATCAAAGAAATTATTAATTTTAATTTTCAAATATAAACACATCAAATTGAGATAACCAGTTCTTGGCACTTGTTTAAAAAGGTATTTATGAAAAAGTTATTAACTCAACTGAAAAAATATTATCAGCTGGCATACATTGGATTTGTGTTCCTGGCTGCTACAGTGTTGCTATTTTTATCTATTCCGGGCGAAAGTCGTTTCAAATACGAATTTCAAAAAAATGCACCTTGGCGTCACGAAACACTGGTTGCACCATTCAATTTTGCCATCTTAAAATCTACAGAAGAAATTGAGTTGGAAAAAGACTCTTTATCTAAACGATTTGCCCCTTACTTACTGGTTGACAGCCTGGTTGCCCAGCAACAACTAGCTAGCTTCGATGAAGATATAAAAGCACTGAGCGACTCTTTTCCAGAAGCACATTTTACCAGAAATCAAATCATCTCAATATACGATTCCGGGCTTCTCTCAAAATCAATTGAGAATTTTCCTGAAGTAAATGGGAAAGATGAAGTGTTCCTTGTTCGTGGCAAAACTGCCGAACGGGTTAGTACCAAGCAATTGCACTCGCTGAAGAGTGCATATTCTGCGATGGTGGATTCTGCAAAAACTTATTTAGGTGACGATTATCTCAGGTTCAGCGAGTCAATCAATTTAAATGATTACCTACAGGCAAATTTATCGTTTGATACCGACTTAAATGAGCTTGAGCGGGAGAACCTGCTTTCAACTATATCGCTCACCAAAGGGATGGTACAAGCTGGCGAACGCATCATATTTAAAGGTGATATTGTTACTCCTGACAAGCTGATAATCCTGGAATCGCTAAAAAATACCTACGAAACCAGAAGAGGACAAGACATTGACAACTACCTGGTCATGCTCGGTAAAGTAATCCTGATCATTTCCTGCATGCTCATTATCGCGCTTTATTTAGCTTATTACCGAAAGGACATCTTTTTTCAAAAAAGGAGGCTAACCTTCATTTTCCTGATGATCATTTTTATGGTTTTCATCTCCAGGTTTGTAAACGAGCAGGAATTGATCAACCTGTATGTTGTGCCAATAGCTATTCTTCCAATTCTGCTAAGAATATTTTTTGATTCCAGAACAGCTATTTTTTCACTGCTGGTAACATCACTCCTTGTTGGTTACTTTGCTCCTAACAACTACGAGTTTATCTTTTTGAATATGATCACTGGGGTAATTGCAGTATTTAGTCTCGATAAACTTCACAGAAGGTCGCATCTTGTTTTAACTGCTTTTTGGGTTTTTCTGAGTTATTCTGCGGTATTTTTATCGTTGTCGATGGTTCAGGAAGGAAATATTGATACCATCCCCTGGAAAGAATTGCAATGGTTTGGAGGTAATGCGATCCTTGTATTGTTAGCCTACCCGCTCATATATATTTTCGAAAAAATATTTGGTTTTGTTTCTGATGTAACCCTAATCGAATTGGCAGATACCAATCAACCGTTATTACGAAAACTTTCTCAGGACGCACCGGGAACTTTTCAACATTCCCTACAGGTAGCCAACCTTGCAGAAGAGGTTGTTCATCGAATCGGGGGAAATCCGTTTTTAGTGCGTGCAGGTGCACTGTACCATGACATTGGAAAAACAAACGACCCGGTTTATTTTATTGAAAACCAGTCGGCAGGCATGAATCCACACAGTGAACTTGGACATAAAGAAAGTGCTAAAATAATTATCGATCATGTTACACACGGGATAAAACTAGCTCGGAAAAACAACCTTCCTGAAATTTTGATTGATTTTATCCATAGTCATCATGGCACTACCCAGGCTAAATATTTCTACACGCTTCATAAGAAGGAAAATCCAAATGACGAAGTTGATTCCAGGGATTTTACGTACCCTGGCCCTCCACCAAAAAGCAAAGAAACTTCAGTGGTTATGCTTACTGATGGAATTGAAGCTGCATCCCGTGCGTTAAAAGAAAAAACCTACGACAATCTAAAAGAATTGATTGAAAATATGGTGAATCAAAAAATTGATGAAGGACAACTTAACAATGCTGATTTAACCTTAAACGAAATCCGGGTACTAAAAGAAACCCTTTTGGAGAAACTGGTAAATATTTATCACATCCGTATTGAATATCCCAAATAGTATAGCTACTTTTATTGACGTTCACCCATAAAACAATAAACATGATTATTTTAGCTTTAGTTGGTGCTGCAGAATTCTTGATTTTTTGGATGTTAATCGTACTGTTTATTCTTTTACTGCCTTTACTCGCAATAATCAGTATAATAAGAAATGAGTTTAAGGACAATGATAAAATTATCTGGGTACTAGTAGTACTATTTCTGCCATTTCTGGGCTCAATTCTATATTTCCTAATTGGCAGACCAAAAAGAATCTCTTAATTTTTCACCCTATAATTATTTTGTTATGGCATCTGGATTACTCGTTTTTTTACCACTAGCATTAATATTTTTTGCTTTCTTATTGGTTGTTTTTGCTTTAATCAGCATCTTGAAAAATGACTTCAAAGGAAATGATAAGATTATCTGGGTACTAGTAGTACTATTTCTGCCATTTCTAGGCTCTATTCTATATTTTTTAATTGGTAGGCCAAAAAGACTGTAATTTTTTTGTTACTTGCCCTACCTATTCACATGTAGTTAATCGACCAATAATTGCAGTACACTGACTCAAACATGCAGTTCGTATTTTTTATTATTCTTTTATTGATTACGCTTATCATAATCAAAGGCATCTAGTGGAAAAATATGTACATTAAAAGAAAACAAAAATCATACACCATGAAAAAACTATTTTCAGTGAGTCTTATAGCTATACTTACTCTTTTTACGTATCAATCATATGCTCAATTAGTATTTGATTTAAATGATTTTTATCAAGCTGTTGGAGGAATAAATGTACATTTAAGCCCTCAAGAGAAAAAGGTTACAATTTCTGGATCACCTTTTGCCCAAACTGAATTTATCCCTGGGACAGTAATCAAAAACAATGGTGACATTTATAAAAACATTCCGTTGAGATACAATAAGTACGAAGACAGAATGGAATTCAAACATAAAAGTGGACTTCCATTTTATATCGATAACCCGGATCATTACCGAAACATAAAAATTGGGGATCAACATTACATATACGGCCAGTTTTTTGAAAACAATAGGATAAAACGCGGGTACTTTCAACTACTAGAGATTGGGAAGCTATCTCTTCTGAAAAAACTAAAATGCGGGATTAAAGAATCAGAATCAGCAAAACCGTTTCAGGCACCAAAACCCGCAAGATATTATGCTAAACCAGATGAATTTTATATCTTAACCAACGAAAAGAGGATCGAGGAAGTAAAAAATGTAAAGAGTATCCCCATAATACTTAATGATCACCAGAGTGAATTATCAGCTTATATTAAAAAAGAAAAGATTAAAACAAAAAAAGAGAAAAATCTCAGACAGATTATATCTTATTACAATACACTTTGAACCATCTAGTTGTTTTATATTTTAGTTTAAAGTTTTACTTTTAAAATAATAAGTAAAATGAAAAAAATAGTTTGGATTAAATCAATTGTTGTATTGGTATTGGTTTTATTTTCTACCAACACCAATGCACAACGCATGTACGATCTGCGTGACTTCTATACTGGCCTAGGAGGAAATCATGCGCCAATAACAAGGGCAACATCAGCACAAAAACCAGTTGAGGGATCGCCATTTGCTCGGTCAGAATATGTTAAAGGAACGGTTATTAGAAACAATGGCGACATATACCAGAACATTCCTTTAAGGTACAATAAATATGAAGATCGGATTGAATTTGAGGATGTCAATGGTAAAGACTTATACATTGATAATCCTTCTGATTATAAATTTATAATAATTGATGATCAACAATACATATACGGTGAGTTCCTAAAGGAGAATAAAAAGGTCAAAGGTTATTATGTCCTACTTGAAGTAGGGAAAGTGTCTTTGTTAAAGAAACAATTGTGTGGATTAAAAAAAGCTGAGCCAGCAAAACCATTTCAAGATCCAAAACCAGCAAAATTCTATACTAAAACAGATGAGTTTTATATTTTAATAAACCAAAAGAATATTGAAAAAGTAAAAAATGAAAAAGAATGCCTGGCCATTCTGCAAGATCAAAAAAACAAATTAGCCAAATACATTAAATCAGAAAAACTTAAAGTGAAAAAGGAAGAAGACCTGAAAAAACTCATTGAATATTACAACACATTATAGCGAAATTTAATCTTTGTAATTTAAGCCTAAATGTCCATGCATTTGGGCTTTCTATTTTTATATTTGCAGCTATTGAGTTATTAAAATCTTCCTGTAATGAAAAAACTATTGTTTAAATCATCATTCATTTTCATATTGAGTTTATCTTTTGTAAGCGTTGGGTTCTCTCAGGTTCTTGATTCTGAATCAAACATCAAGCTAGATATTGACAAAGCACATTACTTGTACGAATTTGCCTTCGATTGTGTTGACAGAGAGTATCCGAATAAACCAGGTCACGTTTTTGGTGACAGTACTTACCTGGCCACTCCAAAGGAATTGCACCCTGCATTTTATGGTTGTTTCGATTGGCACTCATCTGTCCATGGTCATTGGACATTGGTTACGCTTCTTTCAAAATTCCCGGAGTTCGAATATGGAGATGAGATCCTGAAGAAACTTAAAACGAATATCACTAAAGATAAAATACTGCAAGAGGTTGAATATTTCAACGACAAGCACAATAAAAATTTTGAACGAACCTATGGGTGGGCATGGTTATTAAAACTGGATGAAGCTCTTTTGGAATGGGAACATCCAGATGCCGAACAAATGCATGTAGACCTAAAACCATTGGTTGATCTAATTGCCCAAAAATTTATTGAGTTCCTTGACAAACTAAAATACCCGATCCGCGTGGGGGAACACCCAAATACGGCTTTCGGTATGTCTTTTGCCTATGATTATGCAATTAAACACAATCTGGAGCTTGCCAGCAAAATTGAAGAAAAAGCCAAAGAGTATTATATCAATGACACCGAAGCCCCAATCAAATGGGAGCCAGGCGGTTATGATTTCCTATCACCAGTGTTACAGGAAATCTCATTGATGCAAAAGGTTCTGGGTGCGGATGAATTCGAAAAGTGGTTAGACTGTTTCTTACCCGGATTCGACGAAAATCCATCTTATTTCCTCACTCCGGCTATTGTTACCGACAGAAGCGATGGTAAACTTGCACATCTTGACGGATTAAACTTTAGCAGGGCTTGGTGTCTTTTTGAACTGGGATATGCGCTAGAGAATTCAGAAATGATTAAATTAGGGATAGAACACTTTCAGTTCAGCTATTCCAAAATGGACACTGGGGAATATGCTGGTGCGCATTGGCTGGCAACCTTTGCTACGTTTGCACTTCTTAAATATGAGGATAAAAAATAATCAGGAAATGGATTTATTATTCGTTTTAGTGGAACCATCTACCCCCGAAAATGTTGGTGCAGCAGCTCGTGCAATAAAAACGATGGGGTTCCAGGAAATGCGATTAATAAATCCGTGTGATTACCTTTCTGATCCGGCACGCTGGCTGGCCCATGCTTCTAACGATATTTTGGAAAATGCAAAAACATTCACAAACCTTCCAGAAGCCATTTCTGATTGCGATTTTATCGTTGGAACAACTGCAAAAAAAAGGGGCGTTAAAGAAGATTATCTTTCCATCAGGGACCTGCCAAAACTCATTCATGAAAAGGGAAACACAATAAAAAAAGTTGCGATTGTTTTTGGTCGTGAAGATACCGGGTTACGAAATGAAGAACTTAAAGCTTGTGATCTTGTCAGTACTGTTCCGCTTCAAACAACATACCCTTCCCTTAATCTTGCCCAATCAATCATGTTATATGCTTACGAACTATCTGTATTGAAGAAAGATAAAAATGAAATTAAGGAAACCCCTATCAACATTGACAGTTTTCACCGATTGAAAGAAAAATCAAAAGATATCCTTCTAGAACTAGGTTTCAAAGAAGAATCGGCCATTCTACCACGAATAATTGAACGCTTAAACCAATTAAAAGAAAGCGATATTCACCTTTTTCATTCCATTACAAATAAGTATTTGGAGAAGAAAAATTAAGCTGAATGCAACATCTTTCTTCCAACCTTCGTCTTTCATACAGAAATACACCAACGATTGGAAGCAGTTTATAAAAATATTCACCAGGACGTGATTGACCGTTGCAAAGCCGGCGAACGGGAAGCACAATACCAACTGTATAAATTGTATTACAAGTCGATGTACAGCACAAGTGTACGGATCGTAAACAATGCCGAAGATGCCGAGGATGTAATGCAGGAAGCTTTTTTAAGTGCTTTTAAAAAGATAAGCACATACGAAGGCAAGGTAAGTTTTGGTGCTTGGCTGAAGAAAATCGTGGTGAATCGTTCATTGGATTATTTAAAGAAACGCAAGGTAGTATTTGAAGAAATTAACGAACGGGTTGTGAATGAAGAAAGCCCGATGATGGAAACACGTGATGTTGATATTCCGAAGTTAAAAAAGGCAATTTCACAGCTCCCAGAAGGCTACAGGGTTGTTTTAAGCTTGTATTTGCTTGAAGGGTATGATCACGATGAAATATCTGAAATACTTGGCATAAGTAATTCATCATCCAGATCGCAATTGTTAAGGGCTAAAATCAAATTGAAAGATTTAATCGTAAAAGATGAAGTTTTTTCAATCAATTAAAGTTGAAGGTTATGACTGATTATTTAGAAAAAACAATACGGGAAAACAAAAGTGCATTTGATGAAGAACCATTGGATGGGCATTTCGACCGCTTTGAATCCAGGTTGGATAAAATGCACGGCAAAAAGAAACCAGGATGGAAAACATACCTACAAATTGCAGCTGGATTATTGTTAGCCGTTCTGCTGGTCAACCAAGGCAGAATGTATTTATCAAACAATGACACAGAACCTGTAAATCTTGCCCAAATAGCTCCTGAATATGCAGAAGCAGAGTTTTATTTCACCAGTTCAATCGATAAAGGATTGGCTCAATGGAACAGACTTTTTGAAGAAGGGCATATAAGCAAAGAAGAGCAAAAAATGATGGTGGCAGAAATGGAAGAGTTTGATAAAATGAAAGCAGAACTCGAAGTAGACCTGAAAGCAAACCCTAATGATGAACGCTTAATCAATGCCATGCTTGAATATTACCAAGCCAAGCTAAGTGTGATTACATTAATTATTGAAAAATTAGAAGATGTGAAACAACAAAAATTGACCAAATATGAAACTGAAGTTTAAATTATTGACTATTGCCCTTGCCTTAACCGTTCTTAGTGTTAATGCAGAGGACTTTACCAAAGAAATCCACCAGGGATTTGACAAAGATGCAATTCAATCATTGAAAGTATCTAACAAGTATGGAGAAGTGAAGATAAATGATTGGGGCGGAGACTCAATAACAGTTGATGTACTGATTACTGTTGAGACTTCTTCCGAGAAAAAAGCAGAGTACCTGTTCGAACAAATTGAAATTGAAATTCAGAAACAAGGCTCACAACTTATATTGGAAACTGATTTCAGGCAATCGTTTAAAACCAAACAAAACTTTGCCATCGATTACAGGATTAATATTCCAAATGACCGGGATTTATGGGTCAAAAATAAATATGGAAATGTTTTTGTGAACAGTCTGGATGCTAATGGAAATTTTGAAATAGCCTATGGGAATATAAACACTGGCGAGCTAATGGCACCTGAGAGCAATTCTATTCAGCTGGAACTTGCATACAGTAAGGCCGACATTGAGTCTTTCAATAGCATGGTTTGTGAAATTAAGTATTCAAAGTTGTTTGTTGGAGAAGCTGATGCCCTTATTTCTGAATCCAGGTATTCAAGCATCAATATTGAAGAAATATCCAGCTTGAAGTTGGACTCAAAATACGATGGCGTAAAAGTTGAAGAATTAGATGAACTTAGGGCAAACTCTAAATACACTAACTACAAAATTAGTGAACTTGGGAAAAAATTGGTCCTGGACACAGAATATGGTTCTGTGAGAGTTGGTGAGGTTCGTGAAGGTTTTGATTTAATTGACATTACCAACAGCTACGGTGGCATTTCAGTTGGATTGGATGATTTACCTTATAACCTAAATGCCAACTGCGATTACTGTTCAGTTAAATTATCAGAAGGAAGTTTTTCAGGAACCCGCAAAAAAGATAATCAACATCTAACACTGGAAGGAACAGTAAACGGTGGCTCAGCAACGAGTAAAGTAAATATAAGAAGCCGTTACGGAGGCGTAAAATTAGCATATTAAACAACATATGTTTTGAAAATGAAACCGCAGGTATACCAACTTGCGGTTTTTTTATATTTTTATCCTCCAAGTATGGGGAGAAAATTGCACATCATTAGTTTCAATGTTCCTTATCCACCCGATTATGGTGGCATCATTGACGTTTATTACAAGCTAAAATCTTTATCTGAATCAGGAATTGACATCATTTTACATTGCTTTCAGTATGGACGCGATGAAGCCAAAACACTGGAAAAATTTTGTACTAAAGTGCATTATTACTCCCGAAGCAGAAATTTCATTAACCTGCTTTCTACCCAACCTTTTATTGTCAACACCAGAAAAAACAAAAAGCTTCTCAGCAATCTACTGGAGGATGTAGCTCCCATACTTTTCGAAGGTCTGCACACTTGCTACTATCTTGATTCTCCATTGCTGGGCGCTTACCACAAAATAGTGCGCGCCCACAACATAGAACATCAATATTACAGGTATCTTGCAAAATCAGAACCTAAAAGGTTTAAGCGAATATATTTCAACAGAGAAGCATCTAAATTGCAGTGTTTTGAAAAGCGTTTAAAAGTTGCAGACAACATCCTACCTATTTCACCGGAAGATTATCGCTATTTCAACAATAGATACGGAAAATCCACATTTATACCTGCTTTTCATCCCTTCGAAAAAGTGACAATAAAAGAAGGGATTGGAGAGTATATCTTATTTCATGGTAACCTTGGTGTAGCTGAAAATCAGCGTGCAATAAAATACCTGATTGATAAAATTTTTACTGAAGTTACTATTCCGTTTTACATTGCGGGTAAAAACCCACCCGAATGGCTTACCCAAAAAAGTATTGACACACCACACATAAACCTGATAGCTGATCCGGACAAAGAATTAATGGATGAATTGATCCGTGATGCACAAATATGCCTCATCCCCACCTTTCAACCAACCGGGCTTAAATTGAAGTTATTGGCCTCATTATTTATTGGAAGACACTGCATTACAAATTCACCAATGGTTGAAAACACTGGACTGCAAAGCCTTTGCAATATCGCTAACAATGCTGACGATATGTTAAAGCTTATTCAGGAAAAAATGGAGGAAGAGTTTACATTTGAAGAAATAATTGAACGGAAGAGAGTGCTTGAGACCCAATTTTCCAACCACAAGAATGCAGAAAAAATCATTGAGCTTTTTTAATTACCACTTCCGATTAAATAGTTGGTTATCTTTTTAACAAAAAGGCGAACTAAAACTTTTATTTTCTCAAAAGCTCTCTATTTTTGTGTGAAATCAAAAAAATAATTGATGAAGCGAAATCTAAAGGACTATCTCATTATCAGTTTAAAAGGAATGGGCATGGGGGCTGCCGATGTTGTCCCGGGCGTATCCGGAGGCACAATCGCCTTTATTACAGGAATTTACCAAGAGCTTATTAATTCAATCAAGTCTGTAAATTTCAGCTCGATAAAACAACTTTTTTCTTTTAAGTTGAAAGATTTTTGGGGTTCAGTGAATGGTAACTTTTTATTGGCCTTGATTATTGGAATTGGTATCAGCGTACTTTCACTTGCTAAAGGATTGAAGTACTTGCTTGAACACCAACCCATTCTAATTTGGTCTTTTTTCTTTGGGTTAATTATCGCATCTGCAATTTATGTTGCCCGTGATATTAAACAATGGAATATTGGCAAAATAATCTCGCTGCTTGCTGGTGTGGTCATTGCGTATTTCATAACAGTGGTTACACCCGCTGAAGCAAACACCAGCTATGGCTTTATTTTTCTTTCAGGGTCAATCGCCATTTGCGCAATGATTTTACCCGGAATATCTGGAAGTTTTATCCTGGTTCTGCTGGGCATGTACAAATTTATCCTTGGTGCAATTTCTGATTTTAATCTTCCAGTGATTGCCGTATTTTTGGTTGGTGCAGCTATTGGAATCGTTGTTTTTTCAAATATCTTATCGTGGCTTCTTAAAAGGTTTTATGAACTGACCATAGCCCTGTTGGCTGGATTTATGATCGGATCGTTAAATAAAGTATGGCCTTGGAAAGAAGTACTGGAAACGTTTACTGATCGTCATGGTGAGATCAGGCCATTGGTAGAACAAAATGTGATGCCGGGTCGGTTTGGAGAAATCACTGGTACAGATCCACAACTTGTATATGCATTGTTGCTGGCAGCTTTTGGTTTTGCAATCATATTTGTTTTGGAAGGATTATCGAAGCGCTTAAAAAAGTAATTAGATGAAAACATTTGGATTAATAGGTTATCGGTTAGGTTATTCTTTTTCAAAAGGGTTCTTCACAGAGAAATTCAAAAAGGAAGGACTTACTGAACACGAATATGTAAATTTTGAACTTGATAGTATTGAAGAATTTCCATCCATCTTCGATAAAAATAAAAATATATGTGGGTTGAACTGTACCATTCCCTACAAGCAGCAGCTCATGCCATACATGGATGAGATTGACGAAGAAGCAGCTGAAGTTGGCGCGATAAACACAGTCAAAATTATTGGAGAAGGAAAATACAAAGGCTACAACACCGATGTGTACGGGTTTGAACATTCGTTGACACCTATGCTGAATGACAAGCACAAAAAAGCATTGATTTTAGGAACTGGTGGTGCTTCAAAAGCCATCAAGCACGTTCTTCGAAAATTAAATATTGATTTCATCTCAGCTTCTATTGAGGAAGAGTTATATGAAAAAGAAATTCGATACAGTGAGATCGATGAAGCCTTATTAAAAGAATATTTTGTGGTGATAAATGCAACCCCGCTTGGTACACATCCAACTGTTGATGCCTGCCCGGATATTCCGTATGAATACCTCACAAACGAACATGTTTTGTTCGATTTGGTATACAATCCGGAAGAAACGCTTTTTATGAAAAAAGGGCTAAAACAGGGAGCTTCAGTAAAAAATGGATTGGAAATGTTGCACCTTCAGGCTATTCGTGCCTGGGAGATTTGGAATAGTTGATTTTTCGCAAGAAATTTGTCGCAACTTGGTAAATAAAATAGTAGCTTTGCGCAATTTTTTAATTTAAAGCTGGCAAATCATGGCAAAATACACAAACGAAGTTTCCAGAACCTTTAGTGAATACCTGCTTATTCCCGGCCTGACAGATAAGAACTGTTTCCCGAGTAATGTCACATTAAAAACCCCTTTAGTTAAATTCAACAAAGACGAAGATTGTGAACTGGAATTAAACATTCCGTTTGTTTCAGCAATCATGCAGTCTGTGTCTGGTAGTGAAATGGGTATTGCCCTGGCACGAAACGGTGGACTTTCTTTCATTTTCGGGTCACAATCAATCGAGACCCAGGCAGAGATGGTGACAAAGGTTAAGAAATTTAAAGCCGGCTTTGTTGAAAGTGATTCAAACCTTACGCCCGATCATACTTTGGCCGATGTAATGGCCCTGATTGAAGAAACAGGCCATTCAACTGTTGGTATTACTGATGATGGAACAGCAAATGGAAAGTTACTAGGTATAGTAACCGGACGTGACTTCCGCCCAAGCAGGGATCCAAGAGATAAAAAAATTAAAGAATTTATGACCCCGTTCAACAAGCTTGTTTATGGCAAGCTGGGAATTACGTTGAATGAGGCCAATGATATTATTTGGGAGAATAAGTTGAACAACCTCCCAATCATTGATGAAAACCAAAAGCTTCATTTCTTTGTATTCAGAAAAGATTACGAAAGCCATAAAGAACATCCAAATGAGCTTTCTGACTCCGACAAAAAACTAATTGTTGGTGCTGGAATCAACAGCCGTGATTACAAAGAGCGTGTTCCTGCATTGGTTGAAGCTGGCGCTGATGTACTTTGTATTGATTCATCGGATGGTTACTCTGAATGGCAAAAAGAAACCCTGGAATGGGTGAAAAAAGAATACAACGGCGACGTAAAAATCGGCGCTGGCAATGTGGTTGACAAAGAAGGCTTCCTTTACCTTGCTGAAGCAGGCGCAGACTTTATCAAAGTAGGAATTGGCGGTGGTTCAATATGCATCACCCGCGAACAAAAAGGTATCGGCCGTGGACAGGCAACTTCTATTATTGATGTGGCTGCTGCGCGTGATGAATACTTTGAAAAAACCGGAACTTACATTCCAATCTGTTCTGACGGTGGAATCGTGCAGGATTATCATATGGTACTTGCCCTTTCTATGGGTGCTGATTTCTTGATGATGGGCCGCTATTTTGCCCGTTTCGATGAAAGCCCCTCCCGCAAACTAATGGTAAACAACCGCTATGTGAAAGAATACTGGGGCGAAGGTTCTAACCGTGCACGTAACTGGCAACGTTACGACATGGGCGGTAGTGATTCTTTAAAATTTGAAGAAGGTGTTGACAGCTACGTTCCTTACGCAGGTAAATTAAAAGATAACCTGGAAATTACGCTGGGCAAGATGAAATCAACCATGTGCAGTTGTGGGGTAACTTCAATAAAACAACTGAAAGAAGAAGGCAAAATTACGTTGGTTTCAGCAACGAGTATTGTTGAAGGTGGGGCTCACGACGTGATACTGAAAGACGCAAATATGTAGACTTTACGCTAATCAAGATATAAAATCCGGTCAATCGATCGGATTTTTTTTGCTTCTTGCCAAAATTCCTGAAACATATGCCCCATTGTTTTGTTGTAAGGCATGTCAGGCAAAAAAATAAAAAAATCGACATGTTTTTATCAATTGTTACTATTTTTTTGCCAAGCATTTCTATTTTTGTTTGTGTAAATACTGATTTATGTTTTTTCTAGGAATAGCTGGTTCATTTGCTCCATACCTGATTTTGTTGGGTACCTTGTTTTTCCTTACAATAGGGACAAACACCGATAAAGCTATTGAACTAGCTAAACTGGATGATAAAACAATAACTGAAACACCTTTTGCGATTCCAAACTTTGAAACGGTAGGTGATTACCACTTTTTTCAGGAACCGGAAAAACAATCCAACAACGAACATCAAATACAAGTATTCCCACCAGGAATAATCGAATGTATGGTTATTGAGCCATGCAAAATGATGTCAAAAGATGGCCATATTTTGCCAACAAACTCAGGATTTAGATTCGCATATTCTGGTTTGTCCCCTCCACTAATGATTTTATAAAAAACTCAAAAAAAGAAATCATTTACCAACTTTTTATTTTACCACTATGATTGGAGTAGTAGGCTTAAGTCATAAATCTGCGCCCGTAAATATTCGCGAAAAATTTGCCTTTAACAAGGAGGAATACACCGACTTAAGTAAAAATATTTTGAAGGATAAACACATTGACGAACTGGTGGTTATCTCAACTTGCAACCGCACTGAAATTTACTTTTCCGCACATGAAATGTACTATTCAGGGGCGTTTAACACGCTGTTTCATTATCTTCGGTCACATGTTCAGGAAGAAAGTGGCATAGAATCACACTTCTTTCAGTACGAAACAAAGGAGGCAGTCATTCATCTTTTCAATGTAGTTTCCGGGCTTGACTCAATGGTTCTTGGTGAATATCAGATTGTTTCCCAGGTAAAACAGGCCATTCACCACGCAGAGCAAATTGGTTCTGCCGGAAAAATCCTCAAACGGCTTTTTCACAAAGCACTGGAAACGGGGAAAGAAGTGAGAACAAAAACGGGTATCAGCAACGGGGCATTTTCTGTAAGCTATGCTGCTGTTCAAAAGTGTAGCCATATTTTTGAACAACTAGACAACAAAAAAATACTACTAATTGGTGCTGGTGAAACCGGGCAATTGGTAATTAAAAACCTGCACAAAAAAGGATGTGAAAATATACAGGTAGCCAACCGTACCATTTCCAAAGCCCTGGAACTTGCAGAACAGTTTTCAGGAACTGTGCTGGAATTGAATGATTTGGGAAAGGGTATATCAGAAGCAGACATTGTTGTTAGTTCTGTCTCCAGCAAAAAACCAATTATCAATGCTTCGATGATTCAATACTCCACACCCGAAAAACCGCTGGTTTTAATTGATCTGGGCGTACCTCGGAACATTGATCCTGAAATTGCAGACAAGCCAAACATCAACCTATTTAATGTGGATGATTTGGAAGAAGTAGTTAACGACAACCTTCATAAAAAACAAGGCTACGTAAAAGTTGCAGAAGAGATTATTTCAATCAAATCTTCAGAGTTCACCACTTGGTTAAGTGCCCAAAACTTGTCGCCAGTTATTCAAAACATGATTTTGGGTATCAGTGAGATTAATCAAAATGAACTGGCCGTTTTCAAAAAGTTCCACAACAATGATGAATACACTCAGATGGAAAAGTATGGAAAACACATCGCTGAAAAAATTGTAAATTCAATGATTAAAAATTTGAAGTCGGTTAGCGATAATGGCCGCAAAACTGAGTATATAAAAGTCATCAACGAATTATTCTCCCCTGCAAATGAGTAAACAAAAAATAATCATTGGTTCACGTGGTAGCAAACTGGCCCTTTGGCAATCAGAAAAAGTAAAAACAGAACTTGAACTGGCTCATCCTGAAATTGATGTTGAAATAAAAATCATCAAAACGAAAGGTGACAAAATCCTGGATGTTTCGTTATCGAAGATTGGGGATAAAGGATTGTTCACCAAAGAAATTGAACAGGCACTATACGATAAAGATGTAGATGTGGCAGTGCACAGTTTAAAAGATCTTCCCACAGAACTTCCCGAGGGGCTGATTATTGGTAGTATGTTGCCACGTGCAGAAGTCCGCGATGTATTTATTTCAAAAGATGGACGTAAATTAGGCGAATTCACTTCTACCGATAAAATTGCCACATCAAGCCTGCGAAGAAAAGCACAGTTGCTTAATTACAATCCGAATTTGAACATTGTTGACATCCGTGGAAATGTGGACACCCGCATAAAAAAAATGAATGGCGGGCTTTGCGACGGAATGGTGATGGCTGCTGCCGGAGTGATGAGGCTGGGACTGGATCATGTCATTACAGAAATACTTGATACGGATTTAATGCTTCCTGCGGTTGGACAAGGTGCAATTGCCATTGAAATAAGGGAAGATGATGATCAAACGCAAAACCTCTTGGATAAAATCAACGATGAAACAACCATGCTTTCAACCTTTGCTGAACGCGCTCTATTGAGGCATTTGGAAGGCGGGTGCCAGGTTCCTGTAGGTTGCTTCACACGAGTGACAGGAAAACAAATTGATATTACGGGAATGGTTTGCAGCCTTGATGGTCAAAAGGTAATTAGAAAAACAATTTCTTCTGATTTGGAAGCCGGAGCGGAAGCAGCAATCGAATTGGCTGAAGCAATCCTCACCGAAGGCGGGAAAGAAATTTTGGATAAAATTCGAACCCAGTAAAACATCGCCTATCTCACAATCATTCAACATATTGTCAGGAAAGGTTTTCATTACCACTCACCAGCAAAGCGAGGATGATGAATTAACGTCAATGCTTGTTAGTCAAGGTGCTGAAGTGATTTCCATGCCCATGATAAAAACCTCTGCCCTATCCGTTAAAATGGAGAAAAAGCTTGAATCTTACGATTGGCTAATCTTCACCAGTAAAAATGCAGTAGAATCTTTTTGTTCACAAATTCAACCAATAAAAAACAAGATTGCTGCAATTGGCCAGCAAACCGCTAAAAAGCTTCGACAGCATCAACTCGAACCTGTTTTTACCGGAAGTGGAAAATCTTCAAAAGAATTTGCCAGTGAACTTCTTGGTGTTGTCAAATCAGAAGAACATATACTTTTAATTCTTGGAAATCTTGCTCCTGATACGCTTGAAGAAGCTCTGGCAAACCATGCGCAAATTGAACGTATAAATATCTATAAAACTGAAGGCGCTGGGCAGATAGACAAAAGGATTTCAAACAAAATAAGAACAAACCAATACGATGCGATTATCTTCACTAGTCCATCAGCATACACACAGCTAATCAAAAACATTGATTTTGAAGAACAACTTTTAAAAGCGTTCAGCATTGGGCAAACAACTACCTCTGCGATGCTTGAGAACCAACATAAACCGCTGGCAACCGCAAAAGAATCAACCTACTGCGGGCTAGCAAACACAATTATTGATTATTATAAAAAAATATAAAATACGAATATTATGAGCTTTCCAATTACACGACTAAGACGACTAAGAAAAACAGCAACAATCCGCAACATGGTTCGCGAGACTGAAGTTAATCGCGATGACCTAATCATAGGGTATTTTGTCATTGCTGGCGAGAATATCAAAAATCCGATTGCGTCCATGCCGGGCAACTACCAGTTTTCCGTTGAGTTGTTGGTTGAAGAAGTAAAAGACCTTTACACTCGAACTGGAATTGACAAAATCCTTCTTTTTGGCATTCCTGCCCAAAAAGACGAAACAGGTGCAGTGGCCTGCGAGCACGATGCAATTGTTCCCCAGGCAATCCGGGCAATTAAAGCTGAAGTTCCAGAAGTAATGATCGTTGCCGATGTGTGCAACTGCGAATACACCACACATGGTCACTGCGGAACAATCGTTGATGGCGATGTTGAAAACGACAGTACACTAAAAACCTTGGCTGCGCAATCGGTAACATTGGCAAAAGCTGGTGCAGACATCATCGCCCCAAGCGATATGATGGATGGACGAGTGGCTGCTATTCGTGAAGCTTTAGATGAGAATGGTTTTCAAAATACGCCAATTATGGCTTATTCAGCTAAGTTTGCTTCGGGCTTTTACGGGCCATTTCGCGATGCAGCTGAGAGTGCCCCTCAGTTTGGCGATCGCAGCACCTACCAAATGGATCCGGCAAATAGCGATGAAGCTCTCCGTGAAGTAGAAACCGATATCGATGAAGGTGCTGACATGGTGATGGTAAAACCAGCTTTGAGCTACCTGGATATCATCAACCGGGTAAAAACCAATTACAATATTCCTGTAGTAGCCTACAACGTGAGCGGAGAGTTTTCAATGGTGAAAGCGGCAGCGGCGAATGGTTGGATTGATGAACATCGCCTGATCAAAGAAATCTTAACCTCGATAAAACGAGCAGGCGCAGATGTGATTATTACCTATCACGCCAAAGAATTTGTTTTAAACGAAATCGAAAAAGGGAACAGGGTATAACAAGGGCGAAAGGAAAAGGAAAAAAGGAGACCGATAACTGATAACAGACAACGAATTAATTTAATTCTTGTAGCTTAAAGCTGACATCAAAATATGAAACACAACAATAGCATAGACGCATTAAAACACGCACAAAACCTCATTCCTGGTGGGGTAAACTCGCCTGTACGAGCTTTTAAAAGTGTGGGAACTGATCCCGTATTTATTGAAAAAGCCAAAGGCTCACGTATTTGGGATATTGATGGTAACGAATACATCGACTTTGTGGCTTCCTGGGGTCCGATGATCCTTGGTCACGCCAAAGATGAAATTGTAGAGGCCGTGCAAAAAGCAGCAGAACTAGGAACAAGCTATGGCGCCCCTACCCTCATCGAAAATGAGATGGCAAGCCTCATCACTGAAATGATCCCTTCAGTTGAAAAGGTCAGGATGGTAAACTCCGGCACAGAAGCGACCATGAGTGCCTTGCGCCTAGCGCGTGGGTTCACAGGTCGTGACCTCGTAGTAAAATTTGCAGGCTGTTATCACGGCCATGCCGACAGCTTTTTGATTAAAGCCGGATCGGGGGCAATTACCTTGGGATTACCAGATAGCCCAGGCGTAACCAAAGCTTCTGCAAAAGACACATTGACCGCTGAATACAACAACCTGGAATCAGTTGAGAAGCTATTTGCCGAACATGGCAATGAGATTGCTGCGGTAATTATAGAGCCCGTAGCTGGAAACATGGGCGTTGTTTTGCCAGAAGAAGGCTTTCTGAATGGGTTGAAAAAGCTTACCGAAAAAAATGGCGCATTATTAATTTTTGATGAGGTTATCACAGGGTTCAGACTAGGTCCAGGAGGTGCTCAAGCACATTTTGGAGTTGAACCGGATCTGACTACACTTGGTAAAATTATTGGCGGAGGTTTACCTGTTGGTGCATATGGAGGACGAAAAGACATCATGGAGAAACTTGCACCCGAAGGCCCGGTTTACCAGGCCGGAACACTTTCAGGAAACCCATTGGCCATGGCGGCAGGTACTCTTATGTTGAAAACATTGAAAGAAACCCCAGCCATATACAACGAGTTGGAGCGCAAAACTTCAATGTTGGAAAATGGAATAAAAGCGAACCTAGAAAAAACAGGTGTACAAGGGGTAATCAACCGGATTGGTTCGATGATGACCATGTTCTTCACCGAAGAAAAAGATGTTACGAGTTTTGATCAATCAATGAAATCAGATACTGCTCGCTACGCTTCTTATTTCATAAAGTCATTGGAGAGTGGTATTTACATTGCCCCATCTCAATTCGAGTGCCTGTTTGTTTCCGATGCACATACCGATAATGATATTCAAGCCATTATTGAAGCAAACGGTAATGCTTTAAGGAGTTTGTGAGTGAGAATGAACTTTTAAATGGTACCACCCCCATCGACAATAAGAGGATGACAGAAGGGGGTTTATTAATTGGAACCTATATCTTAATTTAAATCGAAAATGCAATCCATATTTATTGATACGCTACAGGGGAAAAAGACTAGCCGACCACCTGTTTGGTTTATGCGACAGGCTGGACGGGTGTTGCCTAACTACAACAAATTAAAAGAACAATATACGTTTAGGGAGCTGATGGACGATCCCCAGCTTGCTGCCAAAGTAACACTGATGCCCATTGATGATCTAGGTGTGGATGCAGCGATTTTGTTTTCCGATATCTTGGTCATTCCAAACGCCATGGGCATGGAACTAGAGTTTACCGATCATGGCCCAGTGTTTAACAAGCCGCTGAAAGGTATAAGTAATCCAGTGAATCATCTGACCCCTGATCCTTCAAAGCTGGAATACATTTATGATGTGATTGATGAAATCATTGCACAGCGACCAGAAAATATTCCGTTGATTGGCTTTTGTGGAGCTCCGCTGACCACGCTCTGCTATATGATCCAGGGCATTAGCTCCAACCCGAATTTCCCGGATGCCATTAAGTTTTTGTTTCAGCACAGGAATGAAGCAAAACGATTAATTGATGCCATTGCCGATCTGTCAATTGTTTATGCTAAAAAGCAAATTGAGCATAAAATTGATGCTTTTCAGCTGTTTGAAACGCATGCTAATTTAATTCCGGTGGAACTATATAATGAATTATTTATGCCTGCAGTGAAAAAAATCAGCCAGGCTGTTCGTGAAACCGGAACGCCTTTCATTTTCTTTCCAAAAGGTATTGGCACTGGCTTAAAATACATTACTCCGGAAATAGCTGATTTTGTGAGCATCGACTGGCAAATGCCCATACAAGATGCTCGTAAACTGGTTCATGCAGATGTTGGGTTGCAAGGGAATCTTGATCCACGAATGCTTTATGCACCTCAAGAAGAGATTGCTCTCGAGTTGGATAAATACAAACCCTTCTTCCAAAAAAACAACAAATGGATTTTCAATCTGGGACACGGTTTTCTACCTGATATCCCATACGAAAATGCTAAGTTTGTGGTGGACTGGATTAAAAGTACAGACTGGAATGAGTAAGTTCTTGTGTTAGTACGTACGTCATTACGAGGAGTTCGTGATAGACAAATCTTTGTCAATAGAAATTGGTAATTCTTTCGCATGATCGATTTCAAAAACATAAGCTATTTACAAACAGGCAATCAAAGACAAAGGTTGGCATATGCTGATTTGATGGAGCTGAATACATTTGAAAAGCTAAAAAACTACAATCCTATTTTAACGGGAACTATACCTATTGAAATTGATTTACCCGACAGTGATCTGGATATTATTTGCCAGTGCAAAGACCACAATGAGTTTTCGAAAAAACTTACTAAACTATTTGGAGAAGAAAATGGTTTCTCAATCCATTCACGCGAGATTAAGGGGACAAAAACGACCATTGGGAGATTTAAAACTAAACACTTTCCAATTGAAATATTTGGACAGAATATCCCTGCCGAACAGCAAAACGCCTACAAGCACATGATCATCGAACATCAAATCCTGCAACGAAAATTAGACTTTAAAGCAAAAATTATTGAATTAAAAACTAACGGACTTAAAACTGAACCAGCGTTTGCAGAACTACTGGGTTTATCTGGAAATCCCTATGAAGAGCTGTTGAAAGTGGATGTTGCAAGCTTATAATCTTTTACCCGGTACTTAAGTGCCGGGTAAAACAAGAATGGGAAACGGCTTTAGCCGTTAACAACTTTAAAACCGTACCTCAAAATAAATTCCCTATACTCATCCTCCCAGGTTTTCCTTTTGTGATGCTTTTCCTGATTACTGATATACTTTTTCACAACACCCACCTTCGATTCGCTTACACTAACGGCGTAATACTCACTTTGCCAGTTAAGCTTTTGTGTACTAAAATTATTCTTGTTAAACCAAAACGACGACTCACCTTTTATTAATTGCATCACATTTTCAATCGATTGATCACTTCTTATCCGAAACAAGCAATGTACATGGTCACAGTGCCCATCCACAATCTCCATCAGAATATTCTTGGACAGTGCATTCTGGTGTATGTGCTCAAAAAGCTTTTTTCTTAGCTCTTCGGTTTTGATAATTGGTAATCGGTTTTTAACTGTCCAAACAGCATGAATCCAGATTTTCACATACGGCATAGCATTGTTTTTAGGGTGAAATTAATTTGCGTATATAAAATTAACACATCTTTTCAGGAAAGTAATATTACAATGTTCATTTTTTTCAAATAGGCATTTACACGTTAGATCCAACATTAAGGGCTAAAGCCCAGAAGGGCCTGGTATGTCTTTTACCCTGAGCTTAAGCTCAGGGTAAAACAGGAATAGAGAACGGCTTTAGCTATTAATATCTTGAAATCCATACAGTCTTATAAATTTTCAATTTCAAACAAATACGACTAAAAAAGCTAAACTGCAATAAATGTAGAATTGTGCGTGTCACAACTATCAACAATTTGTAGCTTGCTAAACAACATACGATCCAGAAGAACAGCTAATTATACACAAAACCTCACGCAAAGGGCTAAAGCCCGGAAGACTAACTGTAGCTTTTCACCCGGCACTTAAGTGTCGGGTAAAAAAGAAGGTCAAGCCCAACATTGAACTTCACGTTAATGACTATAGCCCGGAAGGACCTGGCATGTCTTTTACCCTGAGCTTAAGCTCAGGGTAAAACAGGAAAAGAAAACGGCTTAAGCCATTATAATATCTTGAAATCCATACAGTCTTATAAATTTTCAATTTCAAACAAATACGACTAAAAAAGCTAAACTGCAATAAATGTAGAATTGTGCGTGTCACAACTATCAACAATTTGTAGCTTGCTAAACAACATACGATCGAGAAGAACAGCTAATTATACACAAAACCTCACGTAAAGGGCTAAAGCCCGGAAGACTAACTGTAGCTTTTCACCCGGCACTTAAGTGTCGGGTAAAAAAGAAGGTCAAGCCCAACATTGAACTTCACGTTAATGACTATAGCCCAGAAGGACCTGGCATGTCTTTTACCCTGAGCTTAAGCTCAGGGTAAAACAGGAAAAGAAAACGGCTTTAGCTATTAATATCTTGAAATCCATACAGTCTTATAAATTTTCAATTTCAAACAAATACGACTAAAAAAGCTAAACTGCAATAAATGTAGAATTGTGCGTGTCACAACTATCAACAATTTGTAGCTTGCTAAACAACATACAATCCAGAAGAACAGCTAATTATACACTAAACCTCACGCAAATGGCTAAAGCCCGGAAGACTAACTGTAGCTTTTCACCCGGCACTTAAGTGTCGGGTAAAAAAGAAGGTCAAGCCCAACATTGAACTTCACGTTAATGACTATAGCCCGGAAGGGCCTGGTATGTCTTTTACCCTGAGCTTAAGCTCAGGGTAAAACAGGAAAAGAAAACGGCTTTAGCTATTAATATCTTGAAATCCATACAGTCTTATAAATTTTCAATTTCAAACAAATACGACTAAAAAAGCTAAACTGCAATAAATGTAGAATTGTGCGTGTCACAACTATCAACAATTTGTAGCTTGCTAAACAACATACAATCCAGAAGAACAGCTAATTATACACTAAACCTCACGCAAATGGCTAAAGCCCGGAAGACTAACTGTAGCTTTTCACCCGGCACTTAAGTGTCGGGTAAAAAAGAAGGTCAAGCCCAACATTGAACTTCACGTTAATGACTATAGCCCGGAAGGGCCTGGTATGTCTTTTACCCTGAGCTTAAGCTCAGGGTAAAAGAGGAAAAGAGAATGGCTTTAGCCATTAAGTTTTTTGTTAGTGTAACCCACTACATTACTTTCCTTACTCCCCAACCAACATTATCCTAGATTTTCCCGAGCTATTTTTTGAGCGGATGGTATAATCCGAATCGTATGAGATAACAAACAGTCCGTGGTTCATATAACCGCCAAAACGTGATTGTTTTTGAAAATCAAAATCGCACTGCGTGAGCTCAACCTTATGTGCAGGCAGGCAATCTTTAAAATCTTTTCCGTAGCGGTGCAGCGCCGACAGAAAATAGAAAGCAACATCATACCCCTGAAAACTAAACCGATTGGGCTCTGCAAAAAACTGCTCCCTGAAATTCTTGATAAACCTATTAGTAATGGAAGCCTGGTAATCAACAAAATACGGGCTTAACAGTTTCAGTTTTAGATGGTGGTAATACTCTGGCTGTATGCTTTCATAATTTTGAAAATTAGACATGCCCACCAAGGTAACCGGATAGTCTTCAGCAAGTGAATTCAGGTTACTCACGGCAACACTCACCTGTCCTTCGGTTCGTGAAGGAATAATAAATACATTCTCCCGATCTTTGGATGCAATCCGTGTCAATCCCCAGAACCCTTCGTTTGGGAAATTGTATTCACGGAACATCACCTCACGATCCTGGTTATTGAAACCTGTAGCAAAAAACTTTTCACGGCTTAGGTTCACCAAATCGGCTTCGGGCAAATGCTTGTACTCCCCCATCTGCATGACCATGAGGTTCTGGTCAAAGTACTCCTCGTTAAGAAACCGGGCTGTTTCACGCACCAACAAATCACGGGTTGGGTTTACCTTAAAATAATACGAATTATTTATTTCAAAATTTCCACCGGACGATAATGGCGAAACCATTGGAATCCTGTTTTTGCTGGCATAATCTGCCACCCGTTTTTGCAAGTTCGGGTAAACCGGTCCAACGATCAAATCCAGCTCACGAAAAACATCCAGATAAATCAACGAATCGATCACCTGCTGATCCTTGTTGGTATCGAACACGTGCAGCTCAATGTTCATCCCGGCTCGCTGAAGGCTGTCGACCGCCAGCAAAACACCTTCATAAAAATGCATAAAATTGGACGAGCGAGGGTAAATAATTTTTTCTTCACGAACTTCAAAAGTATCTCGCTCCATCTCATAAGCTTCAGGGAACCTGGCCTGCAATAATGTGTCTTTTCTGATTTCAGAATATGAAACCGGAACATGATTAACGGTATCGTTAGCTTCAAGATACAAAGGCAACATCAGGGCCACCTGATAATTTTTGTAGAATGCATCCTCATTAGGCCTGCACCCTTTGGACTGAATGAGATTAGCATTCTCTGGTTTTTCATGCACAAGCAATTCAGTATCAACAAAATCTTTCGGAATATAAATGGTCTCACCAGCCATTAACCCTCGGTATTGCAACACAGGATTGTGTTTTTTCAGTTCGCTAATTTTAGTTTGATACAAAGTTGCCAGGCTGTAAAGGGTTTCTTTGGGTTTAACTAAGTGCCTGTCAAATTGGGTTTCATCCAATTGGGCAGTTTGTACAGCAGGAATATGCTCTACCGGAATTTTAATTTTCAGCCCAGCATTTAACCCCCTTCTTAAAACCGGGTTGTAGCGCTCCAGCTCATCCCGACTGGTGCCGTAACGTCTTTCCAACTGCCAAAACGTTTCACCTGTTTCAACCAAATGAAGGAAAAAACCATCGGTTTGTACTATTTCTTCACGCTGCTCAACGCTAGCTTTTTCTTTCGGGATGCGAATTTCCAGTCCAGCTTTCAGACCATCTTGCAAGTCAGGGTTCAGCTCAAGAATGGAAGAAATGGAGCGATCGTATTTTTTTGAAAGCGAATACAAGGTTTCATCTCCCACCAAATGGTGTACAAGTTCCCTATCCCTTTCTTTTTGATGTTCCTGCTCATTTTTAATTTCAGCCAGTTCTGCTGCATCAGGAATCAATAATACCATACCCTTTTTCAATCCTCTTCGAACCTGTGGGTTGTATTTTATAATATCTTCAATGCTAACATTGTATCGCCTGGAAATATAGTGCAGCGTATTTTTTCTTTTTACTTTATACGAATAAAACTTAGGTACTCTTTCCTGTTCAATAGGTTTTTGTTCTGCAAGTTCTTTTTTTACATCACCTACCGGAATTTTTAATTCCTGCCCTGTTTTCAATCCAAAAATCAAATCGGGATTGGCATTCAGCAAATCTCGTTGTTCAACTTCGTAAACCTTGGATAAAGAATAAATGGTTTCACCTTTTTTAACCAGATGAAGTATATAGGTTTTACCATTTTCAACGATTTTATTTTCCTGCGCAACTGATGAAAATTGCAGAAATACCAGTAAGCAAACAAGAAGAAATGAATACTTCATGATTTTTGTTCTGAATAAATTTCCCGTAAAAGTATAAATCTTGATCCGGTTTTTAGATAACGAGCAAAAAAAAGATTCATTGTAATACCTTTTAGAAAACAAATATTTAAGTAAATACACAATCATACTCGATGCACAATAATTAATAATCAGGTACAATGCAAAGTCAATTTTAAGCCGTTTTATTTTTGACCCCCTTCTATCAACCTCCAATAGTCGGACTGACATCCTCCCCCTGAGGGAGAAGAAAGAGATGGGGGTCTGGGAAATCAGCAACATGATTTTGAATTCATATATTCACTTACTTCATTTCTTAATATAGATTTGATCTTTCAAAATGCAGGCCAAATCCATTTTCATATATATTTGAAGTTTAGATTTTTTTGAACGCCTTCAATTGGGGCGAATAATTTTTGAGTAGGCTTCTTAACAATGACACAGGAATTTATCATCGGATTAACAGAACATCGAACGTTTGGATTTATTTTCCAGGCTTATCTGATTGAGAAACGGTTGTCGTTCTATAGCATCATCCGTAACGTAAAGCCGCACGATCTTCCAAACCTGCAATTAACCGATGATGAAATTAAAATGGTCAAGTTAATTGATCAATACAGTGATGATAAAATAGTTAAGAAGTTCTCCAGGAAAAAAGAATCGACAAAGTTTTTTCAGCAACTGGGCAACGAATTTTTTCAGGAACACATTAGTCCGTATATAGACAGGTACATGGCTCAAGTATCTGAGCTGTTGATGAAGCAACAGACACAGTTGTTTTTTAAACAAGCAAAATACACCAATTTGTACGATGAAGACCTGATCCTTGTACCAGAGAACTACTCACACTGCATTTTTCATTTTGACAGAAATGAGTTGGGAACAAAATATTCAGTTGAGATTCTACACAATAGCCAATCGATAAGCTTTCTACACAAAAACGTTTCGGTAATTACCAATTTGCCCTGTGCACTTTACTGGCAAAATAAATTGTACCTTTTTGAGAAAATCAATGCCAAGCGGCTGTTGCCCTTTTTTGAGAAAGAGCATATTTTCATATCGAAGCAGGTGGAAGAAAAATATTACAAAGGCTTTGTGCTCAATACGATTAAAGATCACCTGGTAGTGGCGGATGGTTTTCAGGTTGAAGAAGCAGCATGTAAAAAAGAGGCCATACTTTCGCTGGAACGTAACTTAAAAATGGAAGCTATCTTGGTTCCACGTTTTTTTTACGGCGAAAACGATTTTTTACCCGATAGCGTTGAAAAAGTGTCGGTAAACCTAACAGTAGAAAATGGCAATTATCATTTTTTAAAAATCAGGCGTGATGACGATTGGGAAAAAGAAATGCTGGACAGGTTAACCCAATTTCAACTAAAAGAAAAAGAAGGTGCGTTGTTTCCTGTGAATACTGAGCTACTAGACACTGAAGATCTTTTTTATGAAACCGTATTATGGCTGAATGAACATTCAGAAAAATTAAAGGAAGCTGGTTTTCGGATTGATCAGGAACAGGCAGAAAAATATTATAACATTGGCAAACAAAAGCTGGACATTGAGATAAAAAGCAGCGATGACTGGTTTGATATTTATGCGAAGGTTCGAATTGGTGATTTTGAGTTTCCTTTTATAAAACTGAAACGTCATATTCTAAATGGCATAAGGGAATTTGAACTTCCGAATGGGCAAATTGCCATTTTACCAAAAGAATGGTTCACCGATTACGAGGATATCCTCTCATTTACCAAGCTGGAAGGAAACACGCTGAAACTGAAGAAACACCACTTCCAGATTCTAAAAAAGCGAATAAAAGGGATTGATAAAAGTTTTTATCAGCGACTGTCGAAAATGGGTGAGCATGATGGTAAAAAAGTAAACCTACCTGCCAACCTGCAAGCAAAGCTTAGATCATATCAAGAGGAAGGTTTTAATTGGTTGTTCCATTTGAATGAACATCAATTTGGTGGGTGCCTGGCTGATGATATGGGGTTAGGAAAAACCCTGCAAACATTGACACTGCTGTTAAAATTGAAACGCTTAAAATCATCAATTTCAATTCCTTCAGAAAATCCCGATGGACAACTTCCATTTTTTGAATCGGAAAATGATTCGGACATTGGACAGGCAGCATCGTTGATCGTTATGCCAACGTCACTGGTTCACAATTGGGAAAACGAGATTAAAAAATTCACCCCTTCGTTGAAAGTGTATAAACATGTAGGTGTTCAACGAAAAAAAGCAGCCAATTTCAAAGGCATTGTTAGTTATTACGACATCATCCTGACTACCTACGGTACAATTCGCAACGATGCAGACTTATTGAAAGAACATGAATTTTTCTACCTGATACTTGATGAAAGCCAGAATATAAAAAACCCGGCTTCAAAAACCTATAAGTCAATTACAGAATTGCGATCTCGTTTTAAGCTTGTGCTGACGGGTACACCTATTGAAAATTCGTTATCAGACCTGTGGGCACAAATTAATTTTCTGAATAAGGGCTTGCTGGGAAACCTGGCCTATTTCAAGCGGGAATTTATAACTCCAATTGAAAAGAAAAACGATCAGGAGAAACAAGAAAAACTGCAAACGCTTATCCGCCCATTTGTATTGAGGCGAACCAAGGAACAGGTGGCCAAAGACCTTCCGCCATTAATGGAGCAAACCCGATTGTGCGAAATGGCCGAAAACCAAAAGTCGTTTTACGAGCGTGAAAAATCATTGATACGGAACAGCATTCTAAAAGACATTGAAAAAGATGGTGTTGAAAAATCGGCTTTTGTGGTTTTGCAAGGATTAACAAAACTCCGGCAACTGGCAAACCATCCTTCCATGTTAAAAAACGGAGGGGAAAACGAATCGGGAAAATTCAATGAAATATTCCGCTGCCTGAAAAACCTGATGGCTGAAAACCATAAGGTGCTTATTTTTTCTTCGTTTGTAAAGCACCTTGAGTTACTGAAAGAAAAAATTGAGGCTGAAGATTGGAAGTATTCATTGCTTACCGGACAAACCACAAACCGAAAAAAGGTGATCGAACAATTTCAAAACGATCCTGACAACCGGATTTTCCTTATTTCATTAAAAGCCGGAGGAGTAGGACTAAACCTGACCTCTGCTGACTATGTGTTCATTATCGATCCCTGGTGGAACCCGGCTTCTGAAAACCAGGCCATCAACCGCGCACACCGCATTGGACAGGACAAACACGTGTTTGTTTACCGCTTCATCACGGAAGGTTCTATTGAAGAAAAGATACAATTGCTCCAAAGCCGAAAATCATCACTGGCAGAAAAATTCATTAATTCAAACAATCCTTTTAAAGCAGTAACTAAAGAGGAGATAATTGGCTTATTAAGTTAAGTGCAGTGGATTTCAGGGCTGATTGACATCTAAATATCCTAACCCTTAGTTCCCAAAAAATACTATGTGAATGTCCGATTCGTAACATAATTGGATAAATGATTTTCTTTATAACAAGATGCATATATACAAAGAAATAAAAATGAATAAGGTAAATAAGGTTTGTTGTTTCTGGATCATATTTTCTACTAAGGTTCCTTTATTTAAATAAGGTTTGTTTCAGCAATCTAAAACCTTATATTCGGTTTTTAACCTAAGTAGAATAATTAGCGTTATAATAAACCTAAACCTTATTAGAAAATTTTGTTTATCGTAAATCTCCTCAGCCTTTTTGTAACAAAATAAACCAAAAGAAAACTCATTTATCAGTTCAAATTTATTACTAGTTTCGCAGTTTAAATATTTAACCAATGATACGATCAATCCTTTTCTTAGCTTTTATTACTCTTGTTCAAACAGTTTTTGCACAATCCAAAGAACTCACAATGCGTGATGCTCTTCTTGGCAGGTACACTTATCTGGCTCCTGACCGATTATACAATTTACAATGGAGGGATACTAAGCACTATGTTTACCTTGAAAATTATGAGTTGGTTCAGCAATCTGTAGAGAATGATGAAAAAGAAGTGATTCTAACTTTTGACGAATTAAAAGATGCAGCAACTGAAACTGGATTTGATTTGAACAGATTTCCCCGTATTAATTTTTTTGATGAAAACACCTTAGAAATATCTTCTCCCAAAAATCACCTTCTTTTCGACATTCAAAACAAAAAGTTCAATCAACAAATTGAAAAGCCGGAAAAGGCAGAAAACTACGATTATTGCAAATCCAATTCTACTTTAGCTTATACTGTTGATCAAAACCTTTTCATTAAAAATACTGAAAGCGAAACTCAAATAACTTTCGATAAAGAACCGGGAATAATAAATGGCCAGACTGTTCACCGTAACGAATTCGGGATTTCAAAAGGAACCTATTGGTCGCCAAACGGAAATTTCCTGGCTTTTTACCGAAAAGATGAAAGCATGGTTGAAGATTACCCATTGGTTGATTTTATGGCTCGTCAGGCAAAACACACTCCGGTGAAATACCCGATGGCAGGGATGAAAAGTCATCATGTTACCTTGGGCGTTTATGATCTACAAACAGGTAAAACCATTTTCCTAAAAACCGGAGAGCCCAAAGAACACTACCTGACCAATATCAGTTGGGGACCAAATGAAGAATACATTTACATTGCTGAACTAAACCGTGACCAAAACCACATGCAGTTAAATCAGTATCGGATTTCTGATGGTGAAAAAGTGAAAACAATTCTGGAAGAAAAAAGCAAAACGTATGTGGAGCCTCAGCACCCCATCATCTTCTCGAAGAAAAATCCGGAGCAATTTTATTACCAAACACGAATTAATGGCTGGTTGCATGTATATATATATAATGTATACGGCAAAAAAATAAAGCAAGTAACAAACGGGGATTGGGAAGTAACAAATTTTTATGGTTTTGATGACAATGAAAAAAACATATTTGTTCAAGCCACAAAAGAATCGCCTATTGAAAGGCACATTTATAAAATCAATATTAAAAATGGAAAAGCAACCAAGTTGACGAAAGAACCAGGAACGCATGGAGCAGCTTTTTCGTCCAACAATAAATATTTGATCGATAAATGGTCAGCTACTGAGGTGCCTTCTACAATTGATTTGTTAAGTGCAGAAGGAAAACAAATAAAAAATATACATACATCAAAAGACAATGCTTCAGATTTCAAGTTTGGTGAAAACAAACTTTTTCCCATTAAAGCAACTGATGGAGAAACAGACCTTTATTGTCGAATGATCCTACCCGTGGATTTTGATCCTTCAAAAAAATACCCTGTTATTATATATGTATATGGCGGTCCACATTCTCAGTTAGTCAGCAATAATTGGCACAACGATGCCCGTTGGTGGCAGTATTACATGGCTCAAAAAGGGTATATCGCTTTTACATTAGATAACCAGGGAACAGCAAACCGAGGAGCAGAATTTGAAAATATTATCCATCGACAGCTTGGTGTGCAGGAAACGGAAGACCAAATGCAAGGATTAAAGTATTTAAAAAGTCTACCATACGTTGACTCTGAAAGAATTGGAGTACATGGCTGGAGTTACGGTGGTTTTATGACCTTAAACTTAATGCTCCACCATGCAGATGATTTTAAAGTAGGTGTTGCAGGCGGCCCTGTGGTTGACTGGCACATGTATGAAATTATGTACGGCGAACGCTACATGGATCACCCTGTAGATAATCCTAAAGGCTACGAACAGAATACTATGACAAATCATGTCGATAAGTTAAAAGGTAAGTTGATGCTTATCCATGGTGTGCAGGATAAAACAGTGGTTATGCAACACAGCATGAAATTCCTTCGTGAGTGTGTGAAACAAAACAAGCCTGTGGATTTTTATGCCTACCCAACCCATCCTCATAATGTACGTGGTATTGACCGAATTCATCTAATGGAAAAAGTGAGTCAGTATTTTTTGGATTACTTGTAAGTATGAAATGGAGATTGAAGTTCAAGAATAAACTTCCTGCTTCCATCACCTAGCTTCCAGCTTTTGCATTAGTCAAAGCGAAGGGTTTCCGGTCTTCTTGGCTGAAAGCTCATAAAGTTGGTTTTGCTTCGTTCTGTAAACTCAATTCCGAATCCTCCAATATCAGCCGGGTGATTGGGGTAGTAGGCTAAGCGAAGTTGCAACGTTCTGAACACCAAACTTTCATTTTTCAATCGAATACCGCCTCCAATTCCGGCGTAGTAATTTTGGTTGAAAATGATTTTATTGTTAGACCCTATAATTCCTAAATCAGCAAATCCATAGAAAGAAACATTGAACCTTAGAAATTCTTTATTTTGAAACAAAACGGTTTCTAGTTTTAAGTTTAATCGCTGTTTCCCATTGGCGGCATTGCTATAAAACCCTCTAATTCCGTCTCGGTATCTTAAATACAAATCCTCCAACTCAAACCTTCGTATTCCTAATACGTAATTCAGTTTTATAAATTGACGCGCCCTTTGATTTCCAACCCGAAAAAGCCTGGAAATATAATTTGCATTCACCTCTGCCTGCCCTTGCTCATAGCGCATGGAGTTAAAAAATCCACCTATACCAAACGAAGCTTGTAAGTAACTGGGTTTGTACCGAATAAAATTCCCGGAAGAAAAATAAAAATGAGTGTACCAGCGGTTCGTAAATTCATTATCGTCGAAACCAACTACCCATTCATGCAAAAATCCACGAGGAATATCTTCAGTAATACCATATCCATAAACCAGGTGGTCGCGAATAAAAGAGCGTTTAGATAAACTTAGGCTGGCAAAATACAAATCTGAGTTTGCAAAATATTGGTTATTCTGGGGATCAGGGACCGGACGCTTAAAAAAGTCATATTTTCTCATTCTGGAAGAAAAGACTAACTGCATTTGATCGGGTGTATTCTTTTTTAACTGAAAAGCATACCCTGCCCACATATCAAAATAACGGTAATCTAAGGAATCGTCTTCAACCCTGATTGGATCATTTTCTTCGAAAAGCCTGTCTGACCTTTTTAGCCTGGAAATGTATAAACCGCCTCCAAACCTGGTAGACGTCCTTAAAAATTGCTTGTCAACAAAAAACCCAACCCCTTCCCTTCTGTAAGTGTTTGCATACCCCAAAGAAAGATCTATAAAATTACCCCCTATATTATTAATAGTATAGAATCCTTCAAAACCAATGTATGGTTCCTTCTCAACATGACCAACCATCCTTCCAGATATTTGATGGCCAATACCCCAAATATTTTGATTGTACATTTCCAGCTCTGCAGATTCAGGGCCATTAAAACGTCCGCTAAAACCAAAAGAAAAAACATCCTTGGTAAGAACCAGTACATGAACCTGATTTTCATTTTGAGAATTTTGTAGAATTATGAAACGAACATCCTTAATATAGGGCAGAATACGGATAATCCGTTCGTTCTCTAACATTTTATCTACGTCAAACACATCTCCAACTTTAAGTAGAACATTCTTTCTGATAATATTAAGATTTGTTTTCGTATGCAATCGGTTTGACCACCTGGCCAATCTGGAGTCACTTCTTCTGGTTGGATCAGTAAATGATGGGCCAAATACTTCCAACGACTGAACTTCAAGAGATACTATAGTTTTACCATTGAAGCCTTTAAGGTATTCATATTGTTTTTGCAGGTCTTCTGGTTTTTCCTTAATTTCTTTTATTAGGTTTTTGTATATGAAACGAGTTAGTCCACTACGATAAGCCTTTGTTTTCAAACTATCATAAAAATGACTAGTCTCAGGTGCTGTCACTTCTCTGATTTCATAATCGGGAGTCTGAGAAATTGCTAATATTGGAACCCATACCAACCAACAAGTCATATATATCTTAAACACTGGGTTCTTCACAAATTGAATTTTAATAATTAAAAACCAAAATAAGAAATTCTTATTATTATTTGAATAAAGGTAGTTCCATCAAATTTTAAACCAATATTTATTCATGATTATTATGCCTTGTTTTTAACTTTGTGCAATTATGTCAAAATTCAGCAGGCTATACAAACAATACATTTATGGAATTATGGGGACACTCATTTTCCACATACTTTTGTTTGGCAGCTTCCTTTTGGCTGAAATAAATTTAAAACGTGAAGCAGTTGAGGAGCCAATCATCATCGACTTTTCAAACATAGAAGAAATAATTGAGCAACTTGAACAACAAGAATCACAAGCGGATGAGATTACACCTTCCGGTGGCAATCCGCAAGAATTTCAAAACAGGAGCAACCAGGCAATAAACAGGGCCATTAAAGATCCATTTTTTGATGAAGCCTACAAACAGGAAATTGAAAATGCCCAAAAACTTGTTTCTGACGTAAACGAACAACTTTCAAAAGAAATTCCTGAATTAGAAGATATCGCTATGCCTGAAGAAACTACGGAGGGCATGGATCCAGATTCCATCAAAAATGTGATTTTCTCAGGTGAAAGCAATATTGAATATTTTTTGGAGAACCGCTATCACACAAAATTACCTATACCTGTCTACCTTACCCAAGGAGGAGGTACAATTACTATTAATATATATGTAGATCGATCGGGACGGGTAAAAAAGACTGAAGTTGCCAAAACAAAAAATACAAACGATCCAATGTTGGCTGCTTATGCACTTCAAGCTGCAAGAAAAACTTTTTTTAATAGAGATGCCAAAGCACCTGAACTTCAAAAAGGCACAATCACCTACACCTTCGTTCCCCAATAGCTACCCATAATAAAAAAACGTTAACTTAACAACAATTAACAAATTTTTAACCAATTTCACTGTTCTAGAACATATCTTTGTAGTACGTTTTTTTTCATAAGTTTAGGTTTAGTTAGGTTAGTTAGTTTAGTGAGAAAAGGTAGGCCAGAGGGTCTACCTTTTATTTTTTCACCTAATAACTAAATTGAACCTTACTTTCATCCACCTAAAAATCTCATTTTTCGCACTTCCGTATTTTGAATAACCATATTTTCACAAAATTCATTACACATAATAATTGCTCACAAACTCTTTTTCGCTAAATTTGTAGGTAGCGATTTGTGAGTCCATCAAAATTTATCATTTAGCAACCGCAATATGCGTCAAACAGTGGATTTGCATATTAGAACTATTATAAACATATTTAAGCTGAATTTATCTGCATGAGTTGAACTAAGCTGAATTTTGGTAACTTTTTTATCGTGAGGAGGGGTTACCTTTTAAATATCTAAAGAATTAAGAGGTGAAAATGATAAATTATACGAACGAAGAACTCCTTAGTGGAATTCTGAGAAACGACAATTTAATTCTCCAGTACATATACAAGAACTTCTTTTACAAGATTAATTTCTTTATTAAAAAGAACAGTGGGGATGACGATGATTCGAATGATGTGTTTCAGGAAGCAATCATCATTATGTACCGCAAACTTAAAGCAAATGATCTTGTTCTTGACTGCTCCTTCGAGACTTATTTATATTCTGTCTGTCGGTTTTTGTGGTTAAAGCAGCTTGAAAAGCGCAAAAACGAAAGAGAAAAGATCCAAGACAACCACGAATTTAACGACGACATTTATGATACCAGCCTTGAAGAAACAGCTGACATGAATGAAAAGTACAAACTGTACCAGAAGCATTTCAAAAACCTTGGCAAGGATTGTCAGAAAATACTACAACTGTTTTTTGATAAAGTGCCACTAAAACAAATTGCTCAGATAATGGGCTACCAAAGCGAGAAGTACGCTAAAAAGAGAAAATATAAATGTAAAGAGTACCTCGTTAAAAGCATTAAACAAGATATTGAATACAAAAAGATATTGGAAGATGATACGTAAATCAAATTATACCGAATACATTGACAAGTACCTGAGCGGCGAACTGACCGGCGACGACTTGAGGGAATTCAATGTGGAAATGGCCATCAACGCCGACCTTGAGGAGGAGATCACCCTTCACCAGGAAATCGAGGAAGCCATTCAGGAACAAGACATTACTGCTCTTCGCAACAACTTGCAAGAAGTAATGCAACAAGACCAAGAGTTGGTTGAAAACCAAGAATTTGAATACGTAGAAGACCAATACTTCAACTTCGATCTTTCTGAAGAACTATCATCTTTCAAAGAATTCACTTCACCGGTCAACTTAAACGATCTTATCAATATCAGCGAAAGCTTGCCAAAAATACACCTGGCACAGCACAACATTGCCGACAAAGAGAACATCCACCACTTCTATAAAGAACAAAATGCCGAAAACCAAGCCCCTGAGGAAGAATTCGAGCTTACCCCACAAGACGAGGCATTGTTCAACGATGTTCAAAATGCATTGGAAGAAAAAGACATCCTGGAGCTAAGGGCAAACTTACAACAAGTAGCAGCAAACATCCCTGCACACGAACGTTCAACAGAAGAAATAGACCAGTACATCAACGACGAGCTTGAAGGCATGGAACTTGTAAGCTTTGAGGACGAACTGGAAATGAATGCCGGGTTGGCCAGGGATATCGAGCTTTACAGCGATATAGACCAGGCCTCGGCGGAGAACGACATCATGGACTTGCGTGCCAACTTACTGGATATCAGCAAAACAGAATCCTCCACCACCCGTAAAGCTGAGGAAATAGACCAATACCTGAACGAAGAGCTTTCCGAAGCTGAAGTGGCTTCATTCGAAACAGAATTGACCAATAACCTTGATTTGGCAGCAGAACTGGAACTGCACAAGGAAATTGACAAGGCCGTACAGGAAGACGATATCATGGGCTTAAGGGCCAGGTTGGAAGGCATCAGCAAAGATGTGGTCAAACAAAAACGCAAAGAGCGCTCGTTCGCAGCAATACCATCTTCAAGGGTGGCCATTGCAACCATCGCGGCATCGCTTATGCTTATCCTTAGCATCGCAGGCGTGATCAGCCGCAGCAACAAAGCTGCAGACGAGGGCGAACTTTACAGCCAATACTACGAAACTTACCAGGCAACAGGCGTGTTCCGTTCAAACGATGCGGACACGGACGCAAAGCTATCAAAGGCCATGCACCTGTTCAACAGCAAAGAATACACTGAAGCACTGGGCATGTTCAACCAGGTACTGGAGCAAAACAAAGGCAATGCAGCTTGCAACTTCTACTCGGGCGTGGCATACCAGGAAACAGGGCAGTTCGACAAAGCAGTATCATCGTACCAGGCTGTGGTGAAGGACAAAAACAACCTTTTCACCGAACAGGCAGAATGGTACATCGGGCTTTGCTACCTGCAAACCGAGAACCGCAAGAAAGCGTACAAGCAGTTCAAGCGCATAGCAAGCAGCGACAGCTACTACCAGGAAAAGGCAAATGCGGTGATCAGGAAAATAAAATACATCGAATAAGTTCTATAAGATTCTGATTAAGAAAAAGATATACAAAGATTGTTAGCAAAAATGAACGGTTAATACTTTACGGAAATCCTTAGTTCAAAAATCCTTACGTTCTTTATAATTTATCATTGTTCAAACGTTCATTTTTCATTACGGTATCTGATTTGAAATTCCAATTATCCAAACGTTCAAACTGAATAGTAATTTCGGGTACCTTTCTTTCGCAAATAAAGTTTTAAAATATAGATGGTTAATAGCAAGCCCGGGTAACCCCGGGCTTTGTTTTTTTAGAAACATTTGGTTGGTCTCTTTAGGATCACATCTTTTCTAAAACATCGTATCCTTAAGCTTAAAAAGAAATTAACTTCTTGATTTTTTTTTGCGGTATAACTGATCAGCAATAAGTAAAATAATCAAGCCAAAAATAACCAGGATAAAATAAATATCCTTGCTGAAATATAGCGGATCAGGGTTTCCAACTGCCACATAACCAAGCCAATAGTGAGGATGTGCTTTAAGAGGATCTGCACTCTCAATATGTTCAAGCTTTGCAAGTCGTAGTGCTTCATTTTTACTTTTACCTTTTGAAAGTAGCCTATAAAAGTTCCCCATTATAGTTGCACCTGATTCATCTTCTACCTCCCAGAGTGTCATTACAATAGACGGGCAGCCTGCATATAGAAACCCACGAGCGAGGCTCATTACCCCTTCTCCCTTCTGTAATTTACCACTTCCGGTGTTACATGCGCTTAAAACAGCCATACGGGCTTTTAAATCCATTGTGTAGATTTCGTTGGTATTTAGCCATCCATCCTCAAAATCGCCTTTATTTGGGCTTGAAAACGCTAATTTTGAAAACATCGGCAATGTATCGTTGATAATTGTATGCATTGCCAGGTGAAGAATGTCGTATTCGGACGCTAAATTTTTAAATACTTTTTCCTGCGCCATACTGTCTTTAAAAACATCGGCCGAAACAAAGTCTTCAATCGACTTAACCTCCTGATCAACAGCAGGAATAGGCATTAACTGATCGCGCTCATTCTCAGTTTCAGAACCTAACATATTGCCATTGTTATAAATAGGGGCAAACGCCAACACGTCTTTTTTTGCTTCCTTTTCGTTCTCAAAGTAATTAAATAGCAGTGTTGCTGAATATGTATAGCTAATTGGGTAATCTTTCACCAAATATGGAAGCTTCCTGAAGTTTAACCTGGTAGTATCTGACTCTTGAGAAAGCATTGCATCAAATGGAATGTAGGATAATTTATCATCCGGAACCACAATCAACTTCTTACCTTCAATAACTTCATTATCAGAACCTAACAAAGTAGAATAAAGATTATGTGCTGATTTTACATAGCCTTTATATTCTTCCAAACCAGTTGACAAATAATTAGGGCTTGATAAAAATCCATACAAATATTCAATGTCCTGCACATAGCTCATTTCAAGCTGATCCTGAACAAAATGAAGCTCATCCTGCGTAATAATAAACTTAAACAACTTGCCCGAAGGCTTCTCGTTGGTTGGCTCCTGTACCAAATATTCCACCACTGCTTCCCTGTCAGAAATATTTCTCCTAACCTCCTCTATATCAACGACCTTATTTTCATACTTAAATGAATAATAATTGGGGAATGAATCTTCCAGGTGTTGAATTAGCTGTTGATAATCTTCGTTCAACTGGAAAATTTTGGCGTTAAACCTGGCCAGTTTTGCAGAATCAGGCTTATCTTTTCTGTTCTCTTCAAACAAATCTTCCCTAAACGAAGAAATCTGAAACTTCAATACATCCTCACGGTTTAGCAAACTATCCGGAACACCCCCAAACTCCTTGGCTTTAGAGTCTTTCACGGCAGTTAAGAAACTAGCTGATTTACTTTTTTCTGTCAATTCAAAACCTTTCTCAGCATACTTCTGATCTCCAGTCAATGTATAAAGTTTATAGCAGATATTAACCGCTTCAATAAATGTTTCATCCTGATTTTCAGCTAGAAAGAAGCGGCTATCCTCGGAGACAAACCCCGTGCGGATTTGGTGGATTAAATCGGTTGCCAACTCTACGGAAGCCAATGCAGCATGGTAATTTTTTAATGCTTCAGTCTGATTAAATACCGACATATTTAAATCTGCCAATGATTCAAAGCACTGCGCTTTTTTCTTGGTAATCTCCAGCAGCTGGGTTTCTGAAATCGATTGTTGAACGGTAGGAAGAGTGTAAATATCATCAGATGTAAAGCCTTCAGTTGCAGAAAGAATTGCCCGCTTATAATAACTTTGCGCCTTTTCTAAATCCTGCATTCTTTTAAAGTGAAAATCCTGAATACCAGAGGCTTCCGAGCTTCTCAAAAAATAATAATCAGCATAGTTGGTCATTACCTTGCTATACTCGATACTTTTGTCAGTAAAGTATTTTTTAATGATGCGCTCCGCTTCATGATTGTAGTTTAATGCTTCTGCAAATTCACCTGTCTCCAGCAAAAATGATGAATAGTTGTTATATTCCATACCTAACCCATAATCATCTGTTCCATAGGCACTTCTGATAATTTCCAATGTTTTTAGGAAGTATCTATCAGCTAGGTCAAATTTCTTTTGTTTGTTGTAAATGCCTGCTAATAAGCCATAATAATATGATTTATCTTCATCATCAACCTTCGGAATATTATTATAACTAATCTCTATAGCTTTATCATATTCATTCAAAAGGAAATGTGCTTCAGCAACGGTATATACAACATTGTCAATCTGGCTCTTATATCTTACTGAATCATTCATATAAGCCCTTAATGCTGCTTTTTGGAATTCAAAGCTTTTTATATAATCACCTTGTAACTTATATACATTTCCCAAATTAGTATATACAAATCCCAACCTAGGGTGGTTATCTGTTTGATAATGATCAATAATCAATTTTTCAACTGATAGATAATTATCAATAGCTTTTTCGTATTCTCCAAGCGTCTTTGAAATAACCCCCAAGTTCAATAGTGGTACAATTGTACGTATACCACCTTCTCCATAAAGTTTTTTTGATATACTTAAAGATTTAGTGAAATATTCAATCGCAGATTCAAATTCTCCAGAGTCATAGGCTTCACTTCCACTTAGATTTAACTGTCTTACGAGTTGGGAACTATCCTCTTCTATGGATGAGTTTTGTTTAGTATTATTGGCAATTAAAAAAATATTTATAAAAAAAGTAAAAAATATAACGCCTACTAATATTCTCATTTTCAATTTTTTACAAGTACTTCAATGTTTTTTTTTAACTTTTTCAGGAACCTTCTGGGGTTACCTTTTTTCCTTAATTGGGATAAAGAAGCGAACAAAGGATAATTAAGGAATTTAAAAGTATTAACCATTAAGATTTAAAAGTAATGAAAACTTTATTTGCTAACAACGAAAACAACATTTTTGATTCATTCGAAATTTTAACAAAAGAAGAATTAAGTGAAGTAAAAGGTGGTGGTCGCCGTGACATGGATACACTAATCGAAGATTGGGACTAATCATCACGTAAATTATCAAAACTAAAAAACGTTCTAATATTTGTTGACTAAGCTACTGTAGGATAAGAATTAATGAGTCCACTGTGTAGTTTATCATTTTCAAATCGTTCTTTGAGCAGCGTTCTTGTGAAATGATCTTGCAGAGCAGAAAAACAACAGAACAATAGTTAAGATAATAATTACGAAATTAATTAGACTGATTTTTTAGAGCCTTTATAAAGCTCAAACTTTCTGAAGCTACATTGTAGCGAACCGTTAAAAAGCGGAATTTTAAAAGCGGGTTTTAACCCTATCGATTTTAAACAAGCGTTCGTAGAAATAATCCAGGCCTCTGAACCATCAAAATGATGTTTCAAACGCTCACCAATCATGGAGTAAAAAGCTTGGTCACCAGACAAAATCCTTTCACCATAGGGAGGATTAAATAGCAAAAAAGAAACATTGGGTTTTCTTTCAGCTAAACTGAAATCAGCAATTTTAAGCTGAACAACATCATCAACTAAAGCATTTTCGGCATTTTTAAACGCCAAATCAATATTACCGCGGGAAATATCTGATCCATAAATAAAGAAGTTCACATCGTTGTGGTCTTTTTCTTTTTTTATACGGTCGAATACTTCAGCATTAAAATCTTTCCATTTCTGAAAAGCATATTTTTTTCTTATCTCACCAGGCAATACATTTTTTGCAATCATTGCAGCTTCAATAGCAATAGTGCCCGAACCACACATTGGATCCCACAATGGTTCTTCCCTACTCCAACCAGACAATTTTATCATACCAGCAGCAAGCACTTCACTAATTGGCGCTTCATGTTTTCCAGAACGATATCCTCGTTTGTGCAACGAATCACCACTACTATCCAAAGAAATAATACACTGATTATTAGAAACATGCAAGTTGATCTGAATATCCGGGGAGTTAGGATTTACCGAAGGTCGTTTGCCACCAACATGCCTAAAACGATCAACAATTGCATCTTTAACTTTCAAAGACGCAAACATGGAATTGCGAAACAAATCACTAAAAACTTTGCTCTGAACAGCAAACGACTGGGTTACATCAAAAATTTCTTCCCACTTAATTTTCCCTGCCTGATAATACAAATCATCAACTTTAAAGATTTTAAAATTCCTAATGGGGACTAGAATTTTTAAAGCAGTACGCAAACTGTAGTTTGCACGGTAAATCATTTCGTCGTTACCAGAAAAATAAACTGAACGACGGGCTGGTTGTACATCATCCGCTCCTAACGAAATTAATTCCTCTGCAAGAACATCTTCTAAACCTGCATATGTGGTTGCCACCAATTGTGAATACTGTTTCATGCTGCAAAAGTAAACTTTTAGCTTGAAGCTGATAGTTGAGAGCAGGAAGTTTTTTAGAAATTAGCATTACTAGCTGAAACAAACTTCAAAATTCAGCTTACAAATTCCGCACATTACATGTTTATATAAGGATGGCATCCTTAAGATAATGGATGTCATCCCTATATAAAAAAAGGATTTTTCAAAAAACAATCAAGAAACAAAAATCAAGCAACCAGTATCTAGTTCTATATCCCCCCCCCATCCGCGAATGAGGTTTCGCGGGTTTTGCCTTGTACAATTTTTGAGTTTGGCATAACATCCTGGGTAACCCAAACGTTACCGCCTATAACTGAGTTACTTCCTACAGTAATCCGCCCTAAAATTGTTGCCTGTGCATAAATTATCACGTTATCTTCAACAATCGGATGACGTGGAATACCCTTAATTGGGTTACCATCTTTGTCCAATGGAAAACTTTTTGCACCAAGGGTAACCCCTTGGTATAGTTTTACATTTTCACCAATTATACAAGTGGATCCAATCACAACACCTGTGCCATGATCAATGGTAAAGCGATCTCCAATTTGCGCCCTTGGGTGTATATCAATGCCAGTTTCGGAATGTGCCATCTCGGAAATAATCCTTGGAATAAGCGGAACTTGCAACAATAATAGTTGGTGTGCAATTCGATAACTGGAAATTGCGCGGATAGCCGGATAGCAGAAAATGACCTCTCCTTTACTTTTGGCAGCCGGATCACCAATAAATGCTACATCCACATCTCCCACCAGTTTTTTTCTTATATCGGGAAGTGCTTCTATAAAATCAGATGCAAGTTTTTGTGCATAATGCCTACGTTCATCCAAATCTACCTCATCAGGATTTTCACAAGCAAAGCAAAGCCCAGCCAAAATCTGCTCAGAAAGCGATTCATACAACTCATCCACGTATACCCCCATGTAATGTTTCATGGTGTTTGGGCGCAGACTGGTATTCCCAAAATACCCAGGAAATAAAATCTCACGTATCAGATTTACCATATTCCCCAGTTTTTCAATGGAAGGAAGTGGTTCACCTAAACGATGTTCATGACAAACCAAGTCATAACTTTCCTCATTTGATAGTTTTTCAACTGCCAAACCTATTTTTTTTATGAAGTTACTATCTGATTGCATTTTAACTTTTTTAAAAATGGTTGAAATTTACGATGTAATTTAAAGACAACAGTTTCCCAAATTTGTTTTTCAAAAGCAGGAGACTAAAACAAAACTCTTTAATTTTTAAATGAAATACAAAAAGTAGTCTATTGAAAATGAAATGATAGCAAAGAATTAATGCTTGCAGGTGAGTACTATTTCGAAAAAAAACACCCGTCAAAACTGACGGGTGCTATCTCAACCAATTGATGATTGCACATCAATATCGGTAAACTCCGGTGTAAGAGAAACCTTCTCCTTCAAAATCGTCTCCCGTAACCCTAAACTGAACCGAGTCCTGACCCGCTATTTGAATAGCAGTCAAATCAAACGTAACTAATGCAGAAAGATTGTAAACCGGTTCATCTTCGCGATTATTGTGTCGCAATTCCAGTTCAATTGGTTCATCCTCCGCACTTAAATCCCCTGGCGGTTTCACCAAATTGATGTAGTGTACTTTGTTGTAACCATAGTAGTCCAGTTCAAATGTCAATAAGCTATTGGAGAGCCAGACCTCATCTACATGAATCGGATCGCTGCCAATACTATCCTCGGTTTCTGCCGTAATATCAAAAATATCCTTAAACAGAATATCTTTCAAGGAATTAATCCGCACATAATACTCCTCATGATCTTCATTTACACGCTTATCGCCTAATATTGTATAATTAACCAATACGCGATCATAGTCTTCAATATCATGCCAGGAGTAATATGATGTAGCCGGATAAAGAACTGAACCATCATCCATCGTAATTGTGAAGCCAGAACCATCGGGTTCATCTGCTTCAAGCAATCCAAATCCTACCCAGAACTTACCCAAAGAGTAAGCATCTTCATCATCGTTTAAATCACAACCGATAAAGCCTATTGCAAAAAAAGCAATAAGGCAATACATTAAAATAACTTTCGTCTTCATTTTTCACTCAATTAATTGTCACTCCATTTACTAATAGATTAAAACTTGCCTAAAATGGTTGCGTTTAATGATTATATTTTGCACATGCTTTTCCTATTTATAAAACTTTAATCAGCTAAGAATTGTTGGAACAGTTATTGATATTTACATTTATATATATTTGTATTTTAAATTTTTAGATAAGTCATGAAAAGAATATTCATATTTATTGGTCTTGGGTTTTTCCTATTATTTGGTTGCATTGCAGCAACTAAAAAAAATAACAGTGAAGCTGTATCAGAGACAGTATCTTCTGAAGGCAACACCCATCAGCTAACGAAAAAAGAGTTTATTAAAACCGTTTGGAATTATAACGAATCGCCTGACGAATGGAAATTTTTAGGTGATAAACCTGCACTAATTGATTTTTATGCCGACTGGTGTGGACCTTGCAGGATAGCAGCTCCAATACTGGAAGAAGTTGCCGCAGAATATTCCGAAAAAATTGATGTTTATAAAATTGACACACAGCACGAACGTGAGCTGGCAAAAGTATTTGGGATTAAAAGCATACCAGCCTTTTTGTATATTCCCATGGAAGGAAAGCCTGTTATGATTGCCGGAATTGGACGAACGAATGAGGAAACAAAAGAAATGTTTGTATCAAATATTAAAGAACATCTCCTGAAATGATGTTAAAAAAGGTTTTCCGAAAAGTATCATTGTCATCCTGAACTTGTTTCAGGATCTTTCAAAAGTTGGTTCTCAGCTCATGAGATTCTGAAATAAATTCAGAATGACGGCTATATTTTTCTTTTCGGAAAACCCTTTATTTCTAAATCTTACAATCCTACAACTTCAGGGCCTTGCTCAAAAACAATATCCCTTGGGATTCCCGCTTCGCCAATACGATCCAGATCACTTTGTAAGGCATCACGGATAAATCCTTTTTCTTCCAGCATTGATTTTGCTTTTTCATAATCCCCATCTCCCTGAACGGTAAGCACCAATTCTGAAAGATCGAACATCGCCTGCTTCATTTTCTCAAAATCAACCCTGTAAGTGCCAGTAGCTTCATCGCGGGTAAACGCACCTTTTTCTTCAAAATAATAAAAACGGATCATGTTTGCTTTACCATGAGCACTGGCAATACCAAAACGAACCGAGCGGAAAATACCAGCCATAAAGGTCACAAAGTTGTCCATCATGTCTTTGTCCGTAAATTCGCCCATTTCATTCAACTGATATACACACCACAACCCAAGAATATCGGCTTTACTTTCTTCCAAAGAAGTATAGGTATCTTTTAACGATTCACGAACAGTCAAATCCCCGGCAATGGTTTTGCCCATACCAAGCCCGTGTGCTACTTCATGGAACATGGTGTTCTCAAAAAATGCATCAAATTTTACATGCTTACGCTGATCTTCAGCAATTAGCAATTCAGAAATAGGAACCAGGATTTTATCGAATTTGGCCTGCATTGAATTTTTCAATTGCAACTTACGGCTTCCTTTGTTTTCACGTACTTTTTCATCATTCGGAAGGTTGATCGCAATGGTTTTACTTCCGGCATTACAATCACCCGCGTAATAAATCGCATCGTAAGCGTTCATATCCGAATCTGTGCCTGGAGTTTCATTTTTATAAGCTGGTTCGCAAGGAAGTGCTTTTTGCAAGCCGGGAAGAAGGGCTGCATATTTCTCCAGTCTTTTGCTCCATTCTTTATCCTTAATCAGGATGAATGATTCATAAGCCGTTTTGTAACCGTAAAGCTGGTCTTCGTAGTTTTCAATTGGCCCAACCACAAAATCGATGCTATTGTTTTTCATATCCAGCCAGGCAACATCGCTGTCATAGTACTCATCGGTCAACAATGCTTCAGCTCTTAATTCAAGGTACTTTTTCAAGCCTTTATCTTCTGCTAGTTCAGCAGCCTGACGAATATACCCGGCTGCTTTTTCAACCTGCTCTATGTAAACTTCGTGATAAGGAACGGATACCAGTTTTCCTTCTTCATCACGTTGAATCATTGTGTACAATCCAGTTTTTGTTGGCTCATCCCAAGCCTTAAATTCCTCCTTGGTCATATCGGTTGGATAGAACATCGCCCCGGCTGGTTTTTCACCGTAACCTTCTACAAATGGTGCATTTCCTGCTAATCGTTCCCAAGGGCCATAATTCAATTTTATGAATTTCTTCTCCCCTTCTGTTTTGGCTTTTGCTAAAACTTCTTCTTTGTCGCCATAAGCTTGTGTCCAATAGATTTCCTCCATTAGATCAGCAGCCTTAAACAGGTACGGCAACATTTGCTTCTCTTTTTCAGTAAGCACCGATAAATCTGTGGTCAACTTAAACATCGCAAATTCATCTGCTTTTTTGTCGATTTCGCTTTTCATTGGTTCGGTTTGTTTTGGCTGGTTAGCGTAAGCAGAAAAAAGCACAACAGCAGCCAATACATAAAAGATTTTCTTCATTTCAGTAAGTTTTCAGTAATTATCTATTTTTCAGTTCAAATTCGTAATCGCGCTCAACGATGGATATCCTGACCTTGTATGCCTGATACCACTTTTCTTTTCCCATTTTTTGAGCCATAGCATGATCTAAATTTGCTTTCCAACGTTTAATCGCGTCAAGATTGCTCCAGTAACAAATGGAAATTCCTATTTCATTTCTGGCATGTTCAAAACCATAGAACCCATCCTGCTGTTTGGCTAGCTCTTCCATTTTTACAGCCATTTCAGCATAGCCTTCGTCAATTGGTGTTCTGACTGAAGTAAATATTACAGCATAATAAGGAGGTTCAGGAGTTTTTGCAATCATAAGAAATACGTTTTGGCGTGCCCTTTTGCAACCAGTAAATCATTTAAGCAATAATAATCGGCAATACTCCGAATGTTTTCAGTTCCTTCCAGTACCTCTTCCGGAACCTGGATGTAAAGTATGGCCAGGTAACGCCCATATTTTCCCTTTGCATCTTTCATGGTTTCAACAATCGCTTGTTGTCCTTTTTTAATAAGTGATTTGGCAAAGTCAGATGCTGCTTTCCCCTTTTTATATTCGTCAGAATCTTTTTTCACACCATAAACTTCAGGAGTATCTACTCCATAGAGGCGGATCTTTTCTTCCCTGACCCAAACCGTCAGTCCAAGATCAATGTCGATCACATAGGTATCGCCATCAACCACTTTTTGTATTTGAGCTTGATATTGGTACATTCTTTCGAGGCTTAAAATTACAAACGATAAGTTACAAAAAATGCTGTCAAATGACAGCATTTAATGATATAGAGTATGTTGTTTATTTTTTCGGAAGTTGCATGCCTCGATCTTTGGCCATTTTCTCAACACGTTGCTGGAACTTTGATTTTTTTGCTGGTCCGGCTTTCTTCTGCTTGGCTTGTAACTGAGCACGTATTTTTTCCTCATCAATTACATTGCGGAACAAATACATTTGCCCAATGGTAATCAGGTTGGCAAGGAAATAATAATAGCTTAATCCTGATGAGTAACTATTCAAAATGAAGAGGAACATAACCGGCATCATATACATCATGGTTTGCATGCCTGGCATTTGCTGGCTACTAGCTGCCTGCGAGTTCATCTTTGTTGAAATGATTGTTGTAACAGTCATTAACAAACAGAATAAACTTACATGATCACCATAAAACGGTATATTGAAAGGTAGACTCAATATTGAGTCAAAAGTTGAAAGGTCTTGCGCCCAAAGGAAACTTTGCTGACGTAACTCAAATGATGTTGGAAAGAAAAAGAACATTGAGATCAAAATCGGGAACTGTAACAACATGGGCAAACATCCCCCCATCGGATTTACCCCGGCTTTTTTATACAGCGCCATAGTAGCTTGCTGCTTCTCCATTGCCTTATCCTTGCCATACTTAGCAGTAAGCTCATCAATCTCTGGTTTTAATGCCCGCATTTTAGCCTGAGATATATACGACTTATAGGTAAATGGTAGAAGGATTAATTTGATAAAAATAGTCAACAACAGAATGATGATACCAAAGCTGTTAATATGGTTTCTTAAAAAGTTGAAAACCGGAATGACCAACCAGGTATTTACAAATCGAATATATCCCAGGTCAATTACCTCTTCCATAGAAAGGTCGTACTGCTTGAGCGTATTGTAATGGTTTGGCCCGAAATAAAACTGCATCCCGTAGTTCTCGGTTGGCTTCCCTTCGTAAGGCAAAGCAATATCCGCATAGAAACCACCCACATAATCAGGGTCTTCGTCTAAAAAGTCATATCGAATATCGGCTGTTGGAAACGATTCATCAGCAATAAGTGTAGAGCTAAAAAACAATTGCCTAAAGCTAATCCACTTTGTTTTGGTTTTTAAGGTTTCTTCGCTTGATTTTGATTTGCTCAACTCATCAACATCATCTCCAAGATATTTATAACTAACAGTTGTATAACGATCTTCACCAAACTTGGATTTACGCTCCAAACGTGGGCCGGTATGTGCCCACTTAAAGTTTAAGTAATTGGTATTTTGAGGGACTAATTGTTCAAGACCTACACCCTTAACATTGAAATCAACCATGTATGAGTTGTGTTCCAACCCATATTCATATTCTAAATACCTGCCATTTCCAGCATCCAAACGCATGGTGATGCGTTCGTTTCCGCCACCAAATTTCTCGTTGTACTTTACATTACCTTCTTTTCCTTTTTTTACTTCAGAACCAGAAACCACTATGTTCTTTTTGGCTACAGAAGGAGTAAAGAAAAGTTCATCGGTTAGAATACTTCGGTTTTGAGAGAAGAAGTTTAAACCAAACATGTTTCCATCTCCCTCAAATAGTTTCAACGGAAGTGAGTCGTATGTTTGATAATCTTTTAATTCAACCGAATAAATTTTACCACCTTTTGTCGAGATGGTCACTTTCATCAAATTGTTTTCTAGCGTAATGAACTCCTGTGTTCCATTTGCAGCGGCACCAAAGGCACCATATCTTGCAACTGCCTCGTTGTTAATGGCTAGCGAATCTACTTCTTGCTGAACAGGGGCAGTGCTAACTTGCTGTTCCATTAACTCAACTTGCTTTTCAGCTTCCAGCTTACGCAAGGCTTCAACTTGTTCTATGGAATCCTGGCGACGTTTCGCCGCTTCTATTTCTTCTTCTGAAGGTTTATTTAGGTAACTAAATCCAATCAGGATGGCAAAAATCAGCACAATCCCGATAATCGTATTTCTATCCATTTGTTTCTATTTTACTTATTTGTTTAATGCAGCTTTAATAAATGCTACAAACAACGGGTGCGGGTTAAGCACAGTACTACTGTATTCAGGGTGATACTGAACCCCAACAAACCACTTATGATCTGGAAGCTCCATCACCTCAACAAGGTTTGTATCCGGGTTTATACCAACTGGTTTCATCCCTGCTTTCTCAAATTCTTCCAGGTATTGGTTATTGAATTCATAACGATGGCGGTGACGTTCTTTAATGTCGGATTTGCCGTAAGCCCCAAACATGTTTGAATTTTCATCCTGAATTTTACATGCGTAAGCTCCAAGTCTCATGGTTCCACCTTTTTCGGTGATCCCCTTTTGTTCTTCCATCAAATCAATAACCGGATGTGGAGTTTTTTCATTCATTTCCGTTGAATCAGCATTTTCAAGTCCCAGCACATTGCGGGCGTACTCGATAACTGCAATTTGCATTCCAAGACATATTCCAAGGAAAGGAACATTGTTTTCCCTGACATATTTGGTAGCCAGAATCTTTCCGGCAATGCCACGATGACCGAACCCTGGTGCAATTATGACACCATCGAACTGGCTCAAAGTCTCTTCCACATTCTTTTTTGTAATTTCTTCTGAATGAATCCAATGTAGTTTTACCTTACAAAGATTGGCTGCACCGGCATGAATTAACGATTCTGCAATGGATTTGTAAGCATCCTGAAGTTCAACATATTTACCAACCAGTGCAACATTAATCTCATTTTCAGGATTTTTATGACGGGTAATGAAGTTATTCCATTCTACCAATTTCGGTTCTTCTTTCAAAGGAAGCTTTAATTTCTTAAGAACTGTTACGTCCAGTTTCTCTTCCCTCATTTTATTAGGAACATCGTAAATTGTAGAAACATCGATTGATTGAACGACAGAATCAATATCGACATTACAGAAAAGTGCTACTTTTTTACGAATATCAATCCCTAAATCGTGCTCAGTTCTTAAAACCAACACATCAGGTTGCACCCCATTTTCAAGCAATGCTTTCACAGAGTGCTGGGTTGGTTTTGTTTTCAACTCGCCGGAAGCAGCAAGGAAGGGAACCAAAGTAAGGTGAATAACCAACGCATCTGAACCAAGTTCCCATTTCAATTGTCGAACCGATTCAATGTAAGGCAACGATTCAATATCGCCTACTGTACCACCAATTTCGGTAATCACAATATCGTAGTTTCTTTTATTCCCCAGAAACTTTATTTTGCGCTTAATCTCATCGGTAATGTGCGGAATAATTTGCACCGTTTTACCCAGGTAATCGCCACGGCGTTCTTTATTGATAACCGACTGATAAATGCGCCCGGTGGTTACATTATTGGCCTGCGATGTTGGTGTGTTCAAAAAACGCTCGTAGTGTCCGAGATCGAGGTCGGTCTCAGCACCATCTTCGGTTACAAAACACTCTCCATGCTCGTACGGGTTTAAAGTCCCCGGATCAACATTAATGTATGGATCGAGTTTTTGAATAGTGACTGAATATCCTCTGGCCTGCAACAACTTAGCCAATGATGACGCTAAAATTCCTTTTCCCAATGAGGAGGTCACACCTCCAGTAACAAAGATGTACTTAGTTGATGACAAAATCGTATAATTTTAATGTTCCTAAAAACGCACAAAGGTAATCAATAATTATAATTGACCGACCTCGTTTTTAAGGAATCTATGTGAATAAATAATTAAAAAACCCGCTGTAAGTAGCGGGTTGTATCTTTTGGGATGATTATTCGTCATCCTCCATGCCATCAATTATTCGAATCTTTTCTTTAAGCATCTTGATCTTCTCCTGGGTATCTGCGATCTTTTTATTCACATCACCAATAAGCGCCTCCGCATTTTTAGTGTTCGCAAAGAAACCAATATTGTTGTTCAAAAGCTGAAGATCATTTTCTAACTGCTTCAACTTGGTCACATATTTATCGCGTTCAAAACGCATTTTGTTGTGACCTTTTGCAGAACCGGAAATATTTTCCATTTTATTTCGGAACTTCAACATATTGCGCTTCTGGTCGTCCAGCTTAAGATTATCAAAATGAACGTTGATTGCCTCACGGAAATCATTCATCACAACATCTTTTTCTTTGTAAGGAACATGTCCAATTTCATTCCACCGGCGCTGGAACTCTTTCATTTGATCCAGGTCAACTTCATCGTTTTTGGTAAGTGTATACTTTTTCACCTCATCAATGAGTGCTTTTTTCAATTTTAGGTTTTCAACCTGTTCCTCATCAACATGCGAGAAATGATTTGACTTTTGGTCGAAGAAAAAATCGCAGGCAGCCCTAAACCTTTTCCAAATGGTGTCTGAATGTTTACGTGGAACCGGACCAACTTCTTTCCATTTTTTCTGTATGCGGATAAACTCGTCAGTTGTTTTTTTCCAATCCGTACTATCCTTCAACGCCTCGGCCTGAACACACAAATCAGTTTTGATTTGAAGGTTGTTCATCTGTAATTCTTTGTTCTGAGCATAGAACTCACGTTTACGGTCAAAGAATTTATCACAGGCATTTCTGAAACGTTCATAAATCCGGTTGTTGTCTTTCTTAGGAGCAAAACCGATTGTTCGCCAAACTTTTTGCAACTCAATGAGCTCTTTTGACCGAACCTCCCAATCTTTATTCGAATCGAGTTCCCTGTTAGCAATCTCCTCAGCTTTTTCGCAAAGGACAGTTTTGGCTTCCAGGTTTTTCTTTTGTTCTACCTTGCGGTTTTCAAAATACTCCTGGTGCTTTTTATTAATTTTTGAAGTGGCTGATTTAAAGCGTTCCCACAACTCTTCTTTTTTCTCGCGTGGAACCGGGCCAATCTCGCGCCACTGTTCGTGGTATTTTTGTAAAATATTGAAAGCCTTGATTACAGAAGGCTCAACCAGCAGTTCCTCTGCTTTTTCGCACAACCCAATCTTAACCTCCATATTTTTCTTCAAATCGAGATCACGGAGTTCTTTATTGATTTTTATATAATCGTAGAAGTTCTCAACATGATGGTGGTAGGTTTCCCACAAATCTTTCAGTTTTGATTGAGGAACCAAGCCTGTGTCCCTCCATTTTTGCTGAAGTTCCCTGAATTCCTGGAATGTTTTATTGATGGACTCTTTCCTGTTCACCAGGTTTTTGATCTCATCAATAATCTCATACTTAATTCTCAGGTTTTCTTCTTTTTCACCTTCTTGTTTCTTCATCATGTCACCGCGCAAATCGCGATATTCCTTCAAAAGATTTTTCAGGTCTTCCTCGTAAGGGGTATTCTCAGATTTGAAATCCTCTTCTACTCCGCCACCTTCAATAAATTTCTTCTTCTCTTCTTCAACCGATGCCCGGTATTTTTTATAGAAGTTTATTTTAATATTATCTACGTCGTCTTTTACATCTTGCTCACGAGCGTTTGAAACCAACTCCCTCAAGGCATTGATCAGCTCGACCAACGATAAAGTAGAATAGTCAACTTCTTCCTTTTCTGGCTCTGGCACAGCTTCTGGCTGTTTCTTTTCTTCTTCAGGCTTTTCTGCCGCAACTTTCTCAACCGTTTCTTCTTTCTCGTCTTTTTCTGTTTCACCAGGTTCAGTTGGTTTTTCCTCTACTTTTTCTTTCGCCTCAACTGCTTCTTTTTCTAAAGCCTTTTCTTCAACTTTTTCTTCAACTTCAGCCTCTTTTGCTTCGGAAGTTTCTTCAGTTTTTTCTTCACTTTCAACTTCAGCAACCTTCTCTTCGCTCGCTGATTCTTCGGCTTCTTCAGGCTCAGCAACCACTTCTTCTGTCGATTTCACAACCTCTTCTGCAGTCTCTGCAACAGGCTCAACTTCGGGTTTTTCGGGTTTATTTTCACCCTTTACTTCATCATCCTTCGGCGCATTAGCAGCACCAGCTTTTTCAGGTGTTGCTTCTAACTCTTCATTTGAGTTTTTTAGATCTTCAGGTACCATATCAAAAAATTAAAATTACTATGTAATTATCAGAGAATTAGGATTCACTTGCTACGAAAATAAGGTATTCGACACATAATCTCAAATAAATGCACATAAAAACTGAAAAACATATTTTCATAAACAAAGAAGAGCCGCATTTTGATTATGCAGCTCTTCATCATTAACAATTCACGATACCTTCTTTATGCAATCTTAATTTCCCTTTTTATCGATATCGCTTCTTCTTTTTTAGGCAGATCTACCAACAACACCCCGTTTTTAAATGAAGCTTCAATCTTATCCTGATTGATATTTTTTGAAAGCTTAAATGATTTTTCAAAACCTAATGCCGAGAATTCCCTGCGAACATATTTAAATTCCTTATCCTCAGACTTTGCCAGTTCTGCCTTAATGGTCAACACATCATTCTCTACGTCCAAATTTATCTGATCTTTTTCGTATCCGGGAACAGACACCTCAACCTTGAATGCATCTTCGGTTTCATAAACATTGGTTGATGGGCTTGAGGTCAACTCATTTTTCGCATAGCGATCAAGTCCCCAATCCTCATTAAAAAACTCATTCATTAAACGATCGATTCCCCTGCTGGTATAAAACGGATGATTTACTTTTACTAATTTCATAATTGTTTTCATTTAAATGGTTAATAAATACTTTCCGGTTAGCTTTTTTTCAAATCCTGTTCCACTGCAAAAAACAAGCAAAAACAACAAACACATACGCCATATTTTCTGTTTTTATATTTTTAATGCGCCACATTGTCATCTTATGCAATTATCTAGATGTATCTTTCGCTTAATTTAGTTCATGATTCTTTAAATGTTTTTACTTTTGCAAGAAAAAAATGCGGATCGATATTCTCACAGTGCTGCCGGAAATCCTTGATAGCCCATTTAACCATTCCATCATAAAACGAGGCAAAGAAAAAGGGCTGGCAGAAATACATATACACAACATCAGGGATTATTCAACCGACAAACACAAACGCACAGACGATTATGCATTTAGTGGGGGTGCAGGAATGGTAATGACAATCCAGCCAATTGAAGCGGTGATCAATAAACTAAAATCAGAACGCGATTACGATGAAGTTATTTACACCAGTCCTGACGGCGAGCTATTTGAGCAAAAAACCGCCAACAAGCTATCGATGGCAAAAAATATCATCATTTTATGTGGGCACTACAAAGGGGTAGATCAACGTGTTCGCGACCACTTGATCACCAAAGAAATTTCAATTGGGGATTTCGTATTGACCGGAGGGGAACTTGCGGCCTCAGTGATGGTTGATGCCATTGTAAGATTAATCCCTGGCGTTTTATCTGACGAAACCTCAGCGCTGACCGACTCCTTTCAAGACAATTTATTGAGCCCTCCAGTTTATACCCGTCCGGCAGATTACAACGGATGGAAAGTACCGGAAATCCTGTTAAGTGGTAACGACAAACTAATTTACGATTGGAGGGAAAAACAAGCCTACGAACGAACAAAACAACTACGCCCTGACCTGCTCGATAAAAAAGACTAACTCCGTTGGCAAATCCTATTAAATGGGCACAAGGTACATTTTCTAACATCTTTGGTTTGCGAATATTCATTTGAATCGCTAAAAATTTCCAAAAGCAAATCATCGAGCGACTGAACAAATTCAGTAGCGATTTCGCGATAATAAAAATCACTTTTCCGGAACTTTATTTTGGGGGCAAACTCTTCATCAAAGAAATTATCGATCTTGTAAATTGATGGGATTATTTCAACTGAATGGTTTTGACGTGCTAATATCTCTGAATATACCAAAGTTTGCATGATTTCTTTTCTACGATCCTTCTTCTCACGGTCAAACAACTCATCTATTGTACCAAAGTCCAACTTCAAACTCCTACCTGTTTTGTAATCAATTATACGCACCCCTTCATCTGTTTCATCAATGCGGTCAACAATTCCACCCATTTTTACGGAAACAAATCCACCATTTAACTTCAACTCAAATGTTTGTTCATAATTCTTTTCCAAATCAATCAGCCGAAACGGTGCCAAGGCCAGATCATTTTTAATCATCTGCCCAAGATACATCTTCAAATGCTCAGCAATCAAGATATTGTTCCCGGACAAAACAACATCTTCAAGCTCTTTGTCTTTATAGTATTCTTTTCTGAATGCTTTCAATATAGCTTTCCCTAGAAAATCTTTATTAACAAGAAGTGCTTCTATCTCTTGTTTTTGAACGGTCTTTCCAATGAATTGTCCGTAAATCTCCTCAGCAGCCAGATGAAAAAGATTTCCAAACAAGCGCGGATCGACATCTTCAACCAGCTCATCCTTTTCACGAAGCCCGGCAATATTTTGAAAATAAAATTTTAGTTTGCAATCCAAATAAGTGTTCAAGGCACTTGGGCTGAGCCTTTTTTCAGAATACCGTTCAATCAACTTCTGATGGTGCTGCGGGGTTCCTTTTATTGCAATCGGAGCCTGATTAATTGCCTTAAAATCAAAACCTAAACTATATTCTTCGAGTTTACATTCTGAATCGTATTGCAATTGCATCAAATACCTGCTTACCTCTCCAGTATTCAGCCCATCAGTGGATGAATCATAGACTAAAACCACCTCCTCTGCCCGATGCAACAAGCGATAGAAATAATATGCATACATGGCATCTTGCTCTTCATACGCTGGCAACCCAAAAGCTTTACGTAAATGATAAGGAATAAATGACTGGATCATGGAAGAAGACGGCAGCTTGCCTTCATTTACTGAAAAGATTACGATCTTCTTAAAATCCAGGTTTCTCGTTTCCAAAACACCCATAACCTGCAAGCCAGAGAGCGGCTCTCCCTCAAATGGAACAGAAATACGCTGAAGGTGCTGCATCAAAATCCTAAAAAACAACTGTAACGAAAGTTTTTCGCTTTGATATTCCAGAAGAATGTCCTGCAGCCGTTGGATTGAAAGGTAAGCCTGATAAACAAACTCGCTTTCAATATTTACCCGATTATTTTCCGGAGACACTATTTGCGAACCCAAAAGCTGAATAATCTCCTTTAAACTTCCCAGGGAAGCTTTCCAATCCTTGTACAATTGAAAGATTTTCGAAAACAAATCAGAACACTGCAAATCCGAAGCAGAAACATAGATTTTGTTTTTATCATGAATCTCATCAACCAGCTTTCTACTTAAAACGCCAGCCAACAACTGATGATTTAATACAGACACGACAGCTCGATGATAAAAATAAAGCCTGCCCCCCATTAAGCGAGCATTTCGTTGCAGGTCAACCAGTAAATTTATCAAGCTATAAACAGGCGTGTCCTGAAATGGATAACCCATTGTTATATTAATGCCATCATGATGAGTTGCGGCAACCGAAACAATAGGCATCAACAGGCTTTCATCGGCCAACACCAAAGCTGTGTCATCAAAATGCCCTGAACGTTCAGGTTCATACAATGAAGCTTGATTCAGTACCTGTGCTTGAGCAATTTGTCCCGACACCGATACTGATCTTACTTTTACATCCCCTACTTTATTTTCCTCCATAATAAAATCATGAGGAGGAGGAAACAGCATTAAGTTTTCACGAATAAAAAGACCTGCTTCATGAGTAACATCTTCAACGAACCGAGGATCATAATCCCAGAAAAAACCTGCCTTACCAAGTGCATTTACACCCTTGAAAATTTTCTTTTCACAAGCATTCAGCGCATTAAAACCCACAAAGAAATAATGGCTCGAATCCATGGAATCTTCGATATGGTCACTATTAACAACAACATCCCTGTACCTCAATCCGCTGTAAACGGAGCCTTCACTCAATAACAGCTCTTTAAACCGCTGATAAATTGCCGGAAGTTTATTCCAAACCTCCATGAACTTTTCTTTGTTCGACGAATCAGAGGCTTTTCCAAGGTTTCCCCAGAATGTTTCAATGGCTTTTTTCTGGTCTGGGTTCAAATAATCAAACCGACTTTCAATCTCCTTTATGTCAGCAATATTCTGAAACAAATCCTTTGCATCGAGCAGGTACTTATCAATATCATTAAAATCGTTTAGTAAAATTTCGCCCCAAAAATAAAACTCATCAAGCTCCTCATAATGACCAGTTTCATCTTGGTAAACCTTGTGAAGCTTCATAATTAAACCAATCTGGTCTGATATTTGCAAATCGGATAAACCAGAAATGAAATCATCGATAGTTAATATCTCTGGGCCAATAGCAGGTCGCTCAACAAGTTCATTTAAATAGGCATTAAAAAACACGCCAGACCTTCTACTGGGAAAAACCAGGCTTATTTTATCCAGTTCTGAAGAATAATTCTGAAATAAAAAATTTGCTACTTGCTGAAGGAATGGCCTCATGAAACAATAAATTTTCTTAAAGATAATATATAAATTAGCTAGCGATATGGATTTTTATCAACAGCACAACGAAACAAATTAAAAACAACATTAAACACAAAGCCATGAAATCGATTACAAAAATTCTAATTTTCGTTTTATTGCCAATACTTGGTTTTTCGCAAACTGAACTAAACCCGCTACACTCAACTCCTTATATTGAAGTTACCGGAGAAGGTGAAATGGAAATCATCCCAGATGAAATATTCCTACAGTTTACACTAAAAGAAAGATATGATGGGAAGACAAAAATCACCCTTGAAGAATTAGAAAAGAAACTCAAGCAAAACCTTCGATCAAAAAAGATTGATCTTGGCAAGCTAACACTAGCCGACGCTGATGCGAGTTTTGTAACCATCAAAAGAAAAAAGAAAGACGTCCTGGCATCGAAAATATTTATGATCGAAGTACCTGGAACCGGTGAACTTACCATTGTACTGGATGTACTGGATAGTGTTGATGCACTTAATGCCCATATCAGCAAGGTGGATCATAGCCAAATGGAGGAATTCAAAAAAGAAGTTAAAATAAAAGCCATTAAAAATGCCAAGGAAAAAGCCGGGTATTTACTTGCAGCGGTAAATCAAAAAGCAGGCCCTGCATTATTCATCCAGGAAAGGGAAAGCTACATCCCTTCTCCATATTCGAGAATAAAGACTGGGTTCGCATTAATGGACAGTGAATCAGACGATACCCCTCCCCTAAAAGAACCAGCGTTGTCATTCAAAAAAATAAACCTTAAATATAAAGTATTTGCCCGGTTTGCTATTAATTAGCACAACTCAAAAAAAGCACATCTTCTTTGCTTGATGATCAGGCTTTTTAGCATGTTTTTAAACTATTTGCTTCACACATAATATTATCATTATATTTACAATTGCTGTGGGTTTAAGATTATGTGAGAAAAGTATGAAAAAGGAACTTCAGGAGAACTATTCCAAATTAAAGAGGGAAAATTCTGCTCTTAAGCATGAATTAGAAGAGCTTAAAAAAGAATTATCATCAATAAACAACAACAGGTTTTCAAGTTCAGGTCTATATCATACCAAAGTTGGCGATGTATATTATGAAGCAGACCTAGACGGCAATATACTGGATATCAGCCCATCGATCAAATACTATTCGCATTTCTCCAGGGAAGAGCTAATTGGCACTCAAATTAGCAGCATTTACACAAATCCTCAAGACAGGGAGGTTTTTGTTGAAAACCTCATGAATAATGGATTTGTAGAAGACTACATCATCAACCTAACAGATCCCAAAAAAAAAGAAAGAAGGATTTCTGTTAATGCAAGAATCCATTTAAACGATGAAAATAAGCCCACAAAAATTACCGGGGTTTTAAAAGATATTACTGAGATTGAAAAGATGAACAAAGATCTCAGATGGCTTCGCAGGGCGATTAACCACAGTCCGGTTTCAATTGTCATAACTGACACCGAAGGCAATATTGAGTTTTCCAATCCATTCTTCACAGAAGCTACGGGCTACACCAAAGAGGAAGTACTAGGCAAAAACCCCTCCTTATTAAAATCAGGAGAACAAGGTTTAGACTTTTATAAGAATTTATGGGAAACAATAAAATCAGGAAATACCTGGGAGGGAGAGTTCCATAATAAAAAGAAAGATGGTACACTTTTTTGGGAAAAAGCAACAATAGCCCCTGTAAAGAACAAAAAAGGGGAAATTGTTAGCTTCATCGCCATAAAGGAAGATATTACCAAGCAAAAAACCGATGCCGAAGAAATTCAAAGATTAAAGGCATTTAATGATCGCATAATTACCACTATGAGAGAGGGAATTATCGTTGAAGACGCAGATGGCAACATCATTTATTCTAATCCCTCTTTTAAACGAATGTGCCAATATCGGTTCAGGGAATTAATTGGGAGTAACTGGGAATTGTTAATTGACAAAAAACACAAGGAAACTGTCATAGCTGCAAACAAAAGACGTTTAAAAAACATCAGTGATTCTTACGAAGTCGAAATAAAGAGAAAAGATGGAACCCCTATGCCGGTATTAGTAAGCGGCACACCAATTATAGAAAACGACAAATACAAAGGGCTTATCGCAGTTTTTACCGACATCAGCCAGCTCAAGGAGAATGAGATTAAACTTGAAAATGCATTGGAACAAGCTAAACTCGCAGACAAGCTAAAGTCATCATTCCTTGCAAATATGTCGCATGAAATTCGCACCCCAATGAATGCAATCCTCGGGTTTTCAGAAATTCTTCGACAAGAAAAGGACCTGGAAGATAAACTTCGGGAAGAATATTTTATTATTATTGAAGAAAAGGGCAAGGAACTTTTGCAAATCATATCGGATATTATTGATATTTCTAAAATTGAATCAAAAATATTAACCATAAGACCGAAAGAAATATTGCTAAAAGAATTCTTTGACAATATTTATTCGTCCTTTTACAGAGAATTAGAACAAGATGGCAAAAACATCAAGTTCAAGCTATCAATACCCGATGATTCTAGCTTGATTATTACAGACCAATACAGGCTAAACCAGGTTGTCACAAATCTTCTAAATAATGCCAAAAAATTCACAAATGAGGGTGAGATTGAATTTGGTTATGAGAAAATAGGTACAACTTACAAATTTTTTGTTCGAGATACAGGCATCGGAATATCCGAAGAAAACCTAAAAATTGTTTTTGAACGCTTTAGACAGGCTGATGATAACTACACGCGTAGTTTCGGAGGAACTGGATTAGGATTAAACATTTGTAAAAACCTGGTTGAACTACTGGGCGGGAAAATATATGTACAATCTAAAGCTGGAGAAGGTTCAATTTTCTACTTCATAGTCCCAGAATCTATTTAATTTTTCATTTTCTTTTTGATTGATTTTTAAACAGATCAATTCCTCACTTAATAAAAATCGAAAAAACAATTTATTTTTTCTTTGATTAGGCAACTATTTTAAAGAAATTGGACTCTTAACAAATACAGAACAACAGTCTATGAAATCCAAATTCATCAGGATAATCAGAAAAATCTCATTGTGGACATTTGCATCGGTACTCCTGATTGTAATTGGATTGGCAACTTACCTTTATTTTGAAGGTGAAAACCTGACAAAACGGTTTTTGAACAACTTCGTAGAAAAAAACACCAATAACAATTACTCACTTAATTACGCCAACATTTCTGTCAGTTTTCTCAAGCAAAACTTAGCTATCAATGAGCTTAGCCTTGTCCCTAAACCTAGCAATAATGACCAGCTAGAATTAAATTTTAGTTGCAAAAAGATATCGTTTGAAGCCATAAACCTAAAGGCCATTTTATTCGAGAATCAAATCCAGATAAAAAAACTTAGTATTGATAAACCCGTAACTCATTTTAATCAGCAAGAAACGGAAAGCAACAACGAAGAAAATTTCGATAAGTTAATTACCCGTGTAAAACCGTTTATTCACAACAACTTAAAATCTATTTCAATTGATGAAATTGGATTGATAAATGCAGGGATAATCGAAAACAAAAAAGAGAAGAAAGGTGAAATAGTTATTAATTTCGATGTTGGCATTAAAGATTTTTACACCGATTCTGCACACTTTATCAATTCTGCAGATTTTTTTAGTGCAGCTGATGTGTTCCTCAAGATAGCCAATTACTCTCAACTACTTGGAGACAGCCTACATCAGTTAGCAGTCAAGGAAATAAGCTATTCGATAAAAAACAAAGGGATACTGGCACAGAACATTTCGCTTGAGCCAGTTGACACTACAAGCTTTGAAAAAACAACTTATTTTGTAAGTGTACCCTCTTTACTTATTCATTCCGACAACATAGATGACATCTTTCTGCAAGACGAAATTAATTTGGATTCCATTGAAATCAAATCTGCAAAAATTAAAGTATTCCCTCCCGAAAAAGGGAATAAAATGGACTTTAAAAAGCTCTATGAATTTGACCTTTACCAGGTTGTTAAAGACGACTTTAAAAAGTTAAACATTGCCCAGCTAAAATTAAATGCAAGATCATTAAGCATAATCAGAAATTCTTCATCTGTCAACAACAGACAGGACTTTAACGATATTGATATTCAGCTGGATGGATTTGAGTTAGATTCGGCATCCTATACAAACAAACGTAAAATTTTATATGCTGATGCGTTTGACCTATCCGTGGGCAGTTATACGATTCATCTGAATGATCAGGTCCACCGTTTTGGAGCAAAAAATATTTTAGCATCATCTGAAACACAATCAATTAAAGCTGACGAGCTAACTATGTCACCTCACAGAAAAAATGATTTAGTCCAGACGCAAGTTAATCTTTCATGCGACAGCATCAGGCTTAAAAAAATCGATTTACACCGGCTTTTTCATTACAGGGAAATGCCCTTGCAGCAAATAGCGATCTATGATCCGGAAGTTGATCTTTTAAGCAAAAACGAAAAGTCAGAGCGCAAGCATGATTCAAATAGTTTATTGTATCAATTTATTGGAAACTACATCAAAGGGGTTTATTCTCATTTAATTGACATCAAAGGTGGTAAACTTAAAATCAGGGAATACAAAACCAAGCAAGACACCGGTGTAGTTAAGACTGGTTTTGATTTTCATTTAACCGATTTTTCATTGGATTCAATTAGTGCAAACAAAACCGACAAACTTTTTTTTGCCACAAATTTTGATCTGGGATTTTCGAACTATAACATGCACTTAATGGATCAACTTCATCAATTAAGGATTGATAGCATTTTTGTTTCCAGTCATTTAAAAAGAGCGACCATTAAAAACTTTCACTTGCAACCAAACGAAATGGGCGAATCTATCAACATTCTAAACAAATACAATAAGTCGGAACTTTATAAAGTTTCAATCCCAAAATTACACCTTCTAAACACAAACATCCACCAGGCTTTTTTCAATAAAAAATTGGCGATAAATCACTTTTTAATTGTTGAACCTGACATTTATTATGAAAGCATCAATCGGGAAAAAAAGAACCCGAACGAGCTTGATTTAAATGAATTATATGGATTGTTGAAGCATTACATTGCGGACATAGACATTCAGAAAATCCGGGTTAGGGATGGAAACCTAAAGCTGGTTAATCACAACAAAAAAGGTAAAACAATTTCGTTCGACAACAAACTAAACATTGAACTGGACAGATTTAGGTTGAATGAACGGGAAATCAATAGAAACAGATTATTACTTTCTGAACATTTTAAACTCACCCTAAAAGACTACTTGTTTAAGTTGTCAGATGAAGTGCATTTCCTACAAGCTAAAGAAATTGATATTTCATCGAGAGATTCCCGAATAACCGTTAACAATGCAATTTTATATCCAGACATTACGAGCCAAAGACAATACCAAATACCTCGCTTATTCCATGTTTCAGTTCCTTCGTTTAGCCTACAAAATATAAACCTGCGAGAGGCTTTCAAGTCAAGCAAACTTAACGTTAAAAAACTATCGATAAATCAACCAAATGTCAAAATTTACATGGTTGGTGAAAGTGGGGAAAGTATAAAAATGAAATCATTGAATTTTCCGCTACCAAAGTCTTTCCAAGAATTTCACCTAACCCAGCTCGAATTAAAAAATGCCAAATTATCTGTTCTGAAAACCAATGAAACAAAAAACAGAAAAATAGCTGAAGTGAACATTGATTTGGTGGCAGACAATGTAAAAAAAGGTGCTATTATACAAGGAAATAGCAATCTGTTTCAATTGAGGAACATAAACACAACACTTACAAATTTTAGTTTTACCCCGGAAGGAAGCGATTATCGTTACAGATTTTCCAAACTTCATTACGAGAAAAAAAATAATGAAGCTACGCTGGAAAATCTTCATGTATCAATAAATAATCCATTGAAGAATGATGGACTTACAGAAGTGAAGCTTCCCATTGTGAAAGTAAAAACTGCCCTCAAGGAGAACAAACAAGCCAATACCATTCGTTTTGAAACAGTAAAAATTGAGAAGCCTGTTTTTACATTTAATAGCGCAAAAAGTAACAATAACAATCTAGCAGGCCTGTACAACTTAAAACTGAATAAAGATATTCTGAACTTTGCTGAAGAAATTTCTGCAAAGAAAATTGATCTTGCCGATGCCAGTGTTCAAATAAACAACAACACAAAAAAGCATGAAATAAACAATGTGCAAGTTTCTTTAAATAACTTTAAAATTAATGAGCGATCATCCAACAACTTGCTGGCTTCTGACAATATCGATTTATTGATGAAAGATTATGTGACCAAGGATAAAAACAATTGGTACAACATTCATTTCAAGGAAATTAGCTTGTCAACTAATCCTTCAAAATTAAGTTTTCAGGGCATTAACATCGTTCCCAAATTTTCAAAGGAATCGTTTCAAAATCAAATTCAATTTCAAACCGATTATTACCAGGGCAACATTGGACAAATCGAATTAAAACAGTTCGACCTAAAAAAATACATCACAGACGGAGCTTTTATTTGCAATACTTTTGAGCTAAAAAATGCCTATGTCGATATTTACAGGGACATGAGAAAGAAGTTCAATGAAAATCAACGACCAACAATGCCCCAAACACTGGTTAAAAATTCCACTTTCCCTTTTTATTTTGATTCCCTGCTTATAAAATCGTCTGATTTTAGTTATTCAGAACAGCTACATGATATCCCCAAACCTGGGAAAATCCGATTTAACAATGTTTCTGCAAAATTATGGCCTGTCACCAACATGGAAAGCTATCTGGAAAACTACAAGTACACAAAGCTTAACGCAAATGCATTGGTTATGAATAGTGCAAAACTGGATGTCGAAATGAAATTCGACTTAAAATCCTCAAAAAACAACTTCGATGTTGAAGGAACCATTTCCCCGTTCCAGCTTAGTTCATTGAACCCAATGACAAAAAATGCGGCACAAATCAGCATTCGTTCAGGACAGCTAAATCGATTTGAATTTGATTTTACAGCAGATGACCATGTAGCAAAAGGGAAGCTAAAGTTTGCTTATGAAGATCTAAAAATCAATATTTTGTCATACAAAGATGGGAATACAAAAGAATCAAAATTTGCCAGCTTCCTGGCCAATAGTCTGATGATAAAGTCAAAAAGCCCAAGGACCAAAATTTTACTTCCCGACCAAATATACTACCAGCGCAACCAAAAGAAATCAATATTGAATTATTGGTGGAAAACAGTCTTTAGCGGGGTGAAAAACACTTTTGGCCTAAAAGAAAACAAAGAATAAAATACCTGCTTTCTTAATAATTTTTATGTACTTTTGAAAAACTGCTTTACTAAACTGTCTTTTTTGCCATAATGGATCAAACTTTTAAATTAAACGGATTCATATTTGTGTTGCTTTCAATTTTGGTTTTTTGTATAAATGCACTAGCACAGGAAAATCAAAAGAATATTCTTGCCTTGTATTCTTATGATGCAACTTTCGATACCTACAAAGAATCAAATAGCTTATTAGATGATATTTTCCCTTCAATCAAGTACAGTGTTGATGTTGAATTTCTTGATTCAAAACGATACCCAAGTGGTGAACTAAACCGCACTATATTTGAGCGCATCAACATAAAGCAGCATGATTTCAACAGATATGATTTGGTTGTTGCTGCAAACGACAATGCATTAAGGTTTTGTATAAAACACCAGGAAGAATTATTTAAGCAAACCCCTATTGTTTTTTGGGGTGTAAATGATGTTGACCTTGCCCTAAAACAAGATTCGAACCATTGGATAAGTGGCTTTTACCACGACATAAAGGCAAAGGATGTCATTGGTATAATACAACAAGTTCACCCGAACAATGATGGGTTTATTGTTATAACCGACAACACTTATACCGCTAAATCTGATTTAAAAACCTTTAGCAAAGCTGCCATCCAATTCCCTGGTTTTAAATACGACTTACTCGATATTAGCAGATACGATCTTGCAGAATACACAAAGCAGCTTGAATCAATCAATACAAATAAGGTAATTCTTATCCTATCTGCATTGAAATTAAGGGATGGCTTTTTATCTATTGACGAGTCCAACACACTTCATGGACAATTAAAAAATCACATTTTATATAGTAATTTCAAGATCGATTCTTCATTAAACTTCGCAGGAGGAAGAATGATTAATCATTTTTATCATGCCTATCCTGCGCTTTTACTTGGCAAGCAGGTTCTGGAAGGAACCCAAATTGGGAATGCTAAAGTGACTGGCCACTATTCGTCTGATGATTTTGTTTTGAATGTAAAAAGACTCAGTGAGTTAAACGTGAATATAGCAAGTCTCCCAGAGGACGTTCCTCTTGTAAACCTGCCAGACAGTATGATCAAGCTGAGGAAGAAAACCATTTACACTATTGTAATGATTTCTGCTGTATTGTTATTGATCATGTCGATTATCATCTACCTTCTTTGGTTTAGGCAAAAACTTGAACGCTCACTGAGGATTGACGCCGAAAATTACTCCAACATATTTATTAACAACCATTCGGTAATGCTCATAATTGATCCTGAAACGCAAAAGATTGTTGATGCAAACAAAGCTGCAAGCAGGTTTTACGGATACCGATTGGAAGAATTTAAAAAACTAAAAATATCTGGCATCAACGATCTTCCTGAAATAGATTTAAAAAATATTTTTCGGGCTACTGTAAACAAAAACATACAGGTTATTGAAAAACATACGCTTAAAAATGGAGAGTCAAAGGATGTAGAGGTTCATGCTGGAAAAATCGAAATAAACAAAAAATTACTTGTGCTGGAAATTGTCAACGATATCTCACAACGTATGCAATTTCAGAACGAAATAATTAGGGCCAAGCAAAAAGCTGAAGAAAGTGATCAATTGAAATCTGCCTTCCTGGCAAATATGAGTCATGAGATACGAACTCCGATGAACAGTATTTTAGGCTTTTCTTCATTGCTTGCTGAAGACGGTTATGACTTCCGAAAACGAAATGAATTTTTGAACCATATTCAGTCAAACGGAGAACATTTACTCAGCCTGATTAACGATATAATTGACATATCAAAGATTGAAGCGAATCAAATGTCGATAAACATTAGTGAGTGCAGGGTCAATGCACTCTTGGATGATTTATATTCCCTTTTCAAAAATAGGTTGAAAGAAAAAAGCAAGAAAAAAGTTCACATTGAACTAACGAAGGGTGTAAAGAAGGATAATTATTGCGTTAAAACCGATGAAATAAGACTAAAACAGGTTTTAATGAACTTGCTTGAAAATGCGATGAAATTTACCGATTCAGGAACGATTCAATTTGGATATAAGTTTAGGGAAGACAGTGTATTGCAGTTTTTTGTTAAAGATACCGGTATTGGAATCCCTGAAGAAAAACAAAAAACAATCTTCACCGTATTTGAACAAGTTGAGGATTTTGCCACCAGAAATTACGGGGGAACAGGACTCGGCCTTTCAATTTGCAAATCGCTCGTTGAAAAACTTGGAGGACACATTTGGGTTGTTTCGGAATTAGGTGAAGGTTCACGATTTTACTTCACCATTTCTGCAACCAGTAATTTATTAAGCCTGAACTAACTTTTTGATTCGCCTGTTTTACTTACTTTTCGTACCCTGAACGGTTTCTTCTGCTGCGCTTCATAATAAGTACGCATCTGCATTTCGGCAATAATTCCAATCGTAAAAAACTGAATACCACCCATTACCAGCAACAAACCTAGAATCAACATCGGTTTTCCCCAAATATCATTGCCGAGTAACTTCAAAACAAGAAGATAAGCGTTAATCAACAATCCTATGCCAAGCGTGATGATGCCAAGCGCACCAAAAAAGTGCATTGGACGCTGCATGTATTTCTTGAAGAAAAGCATTAGAACAAGGTCACTAAACACACGCGTTGTACGGCTCAAATTATACTTTGATTTTCCAAATTCACGTGCACGGTGATTCACATCAACCTGTGTTAACCGCACGGATCCTTCAAGAGCTAACAGTGCAGGTATAAATCGATGCAGTTCCCCGTAAATATTTATGCTTTTAATTGCATCATTTGTGAACACTTTTAACGTACAACCTAAATCTTTCATTTTTAAGCCTGTGGACTCCCGGATGATATAGTTGGCTATCTTACTCGGTATTTTCCTCAAAAACGCACCATCTTTTCGGTTAGCCCTAACTCCTGCAACCATATCCCACTCACCATCTTTGGCCATCTTCATCATCATTGGAATATCAGCAGGATCATTTTGCAAATCCCCATCAATCAATGCCACATATTCACCTTCAGCCTGATCGATACCTGCCTGCAAAGCAGAACTTTGTCCATAGTTACGTTTCAGTTCAACCAATAAAAATCGCTCATCATTTATTTCCCTAATTTTTTGTCGGGTAGAATCGGTAGAACCATCATCAACAAAAATGGCCTCAAAATCAACTCCTTTCAGAGCTTCCTTAATCTGTTCACTAAGTGGTTGAATATTTAATTCTTCGTTATAAACGCAAATTACCAGGCTTAATTCTTTCATGTTTTTCTGATTATGGCTGTTTGTGAATATTTTTGCCCAAAAATTTTGTTATTTAGCGCTGCAATATTAACAAAAAGGTATTAAGTATTCTAATACTAAACGCATGAATATTAATTTTGAGAGCCTGACTGCTTCTAAATACTTTCCAATACTTATTTTTTTATTCGCACTTGGTATTTATTTATCAAACGTTAGTGGTGTGAGCATTTACATTCTTGATGAAGCTAAAAATGCCGGTTGTGCCCGTGAAATGTTTGAGCGGGGCGACATTGTAGTTCCGACTTTTAATGAGGTTCTGAGAACGGACAAACCACCTTTGCATTATTTCTTCATGATGTTGAGTTACTCGATTTTTGGGGTCAATGAATTTGCAGCCAGGTTTTTTTCCGCGTTTTTTGGTGCCCTGACCATTTTGATCACCTATTTGTTCGTGAAGAAATTTAGAGATCAAAAAACGGCCAACTGGAGTGTTTTTATTCTACTTTCATCCATACATCTTAGTATTCAATTTCATCTGGCGGTACCCGATCCTTACTTGATTTTCTTCATTACTGCTGGGATCATGTCGTTTTATGCGGCTATAAAAACTGGCAAACTAAAATTTTCAGCCTTTCTCTACCTCTCGATCGGATTGGGAACACTCTCAAAAGGCCCTGTTGCCATTGGGCTGCCCGGGCTGATATTTTTGCTTTTTCTGATTTTCAGCAAACGGTTTAGCTGGAAAGAAATCATCAAACTTCGCCCATTTTCAGGAGCATTTTTAGTTCTTTTGGTTGCTGTGCCCTGGTATATTTTTGCAGGACTGGAAACTGATTGGGAGTGGACAAGAGGCTTTTTCTTAAAGCACAATATTGGCAGGTTCACAAGTGAAATGGAAGGGCATGGAGGGATTTTTCTAATTCCGATACTATTTGTGATTATTGGTATGTTTCCATTTTCAGTTTTTTGGGTTCAATCATTCAAAAATGTCTGGAAAAACCGAAAGGATGATTTCACCTTGTTTAATGGAATTGCTGCCCTCACTATTATCACATTCTTTTGTGTCAGCAGCACAAAACTCCTGAATTACACAGTCCCTTCATATCCATATTTAGCAATCATTACCGCACTATGGATTTCCCAAATCGATCTCGAAAAATTGAAACTAAACAGCAGTTTCATTGTAGCACTCGTTTTAGCTATCATCATAATCCCAGGAGTTTTCTTCGGATTGAAGTTTGACCCTGCCCTGTCGCACATCAATTATATTGCCTGGTACTTTTTGCCATTGCCAATTCTTACTGGTCTTTCCTATTACCTCTTGAAAAAAGATCAGCAAATAAAAGCTTTGCACACGTTGGGAGTCTCCGGAATCATTACAGCAGTAATCTTTTTTACATTTGCTTTCCCGTTAATTGATCAGCAAAACCCGGTAAGAAAAAGCCTTCATCTATTGGAGGATAAAGAAATCAGGTATTTTGAAAAGTTTAATCCTTCATTTTCATTTTACCTTCAAAAGCATTTAAAACCTCTCAAAGAAACAGAATTCGAACAGTTTTTCAATTCATTTCCGGAAGGAGTAATTATTTCAACCAAAAGAAAAATGGAGAAAGTTGATCTACCTGAGAATCTGGAAATCAGCTTTTCGGCACGGGATATTTTTGAAACCCCAACTACCGTTTTTATAACAAAAAAAGATTAGGACTTTTTAAACGATATCCGATAGATTGGTTTATTGAATAATTCACGTTCATTTAAATGTAATTTTTGGTCGAGTAGCCAAACAACGATGAATGTGCAAATAAGTCCGAGAATTGAGCCAACATAAACATCCAGGAAAAAATGTTGCAATAGGTAGATGCGTGTGAAGCCAATGATTAGTGCAACAAAAAACAAAACAACTCCCCATGTTTTTCCGCCAATAAAATAAGCGATCAGGCTCATCGCCGCAAATATGGTCATGGTATGCCCCGAAGGAAAACTGGAATGGTAATTCAATTCAGCGGCATGAATAAAACGATGGAAGTCATCATAATAAAAATAGTTGAACGGTCGGGTTCTTTCGGGAAACAAGCCTTTTTTGAACAAGCTGGTAAACAGGCCAACCAATCCCAGATTCAGCAATCCCATAATTGCGTATCGAATTCTAAGAAACACAAGCGCTGCCATTAATGCTGCTACAAAACTACCCAGCCCCAGGTCGGTTAAAAAGTTAACAAAGCCATCCCATTCTTCCTTGGAAAGACCATTCATCCAAAGGACAATATCGCCGTGTTTTGTTAAGAAGAATACCATAATCCCAACAAACACAAAAGCAAAATAAAAAAGCAAAAAAGCTTTCAATCCTTTATTATTAAGTATGAATGTTTTATTATTTAGTTCCATTTCCAGATGTACGAAAGTTTAATGGTTGAATATTCCCAATCTTGTATGCCTTGCAAAAACTGAAAGCGTATTTGATTATTTTTGAATTGTCGTTTTACATCCAGCGTATATACAATTGGACTGTCTTTTTCATTCTTATAACCTAAATATCCACTTATTGAATTCGAAAACAGCCAGTTGGCCTTTTCCAAATCAACACCACCAGCAAACATTAAAGCATCGTTCTGCAGATTTTCATCATCACTTGTTTGCCATGAGTAAAAACCAGCAGAAGCAAACGGAGTCCAAACAGATGGATTATCTGCATTCTGTAGTGGTTTCGAAAAACTAAGATCGAAAAAATAACCGGGGCTGTCGGAATATCTGGCAGCATCCAACCGCCCACCAGAAGCGGTTTTGCCTACCATTCTCAACAATGTATTTGGGAACCGCTTATTTTTCACCAGCTGAATCAAAGTTGAAAAATACAAATCGCCCACTGCAAGCCCTCTTCCATCTTTGTCCCTGGCCTTTCGTTCATCCCTCACCGCAGATGACATTGCATAGTGTTCAACAACAACCATGTAGGCTTCTACAGCAATTTTATTATCGGCAAAAGGGTGATAAATTTTTGCGAACAAATTTTGTGCATTGTCGCCTTTACTAAAATGAAAATCAGTCCCTACTTCAAATTCTTTTTCAGGTGTCAGGTAACCTTTCTTCACTTCTGGCACATGAAGTGCGTTCGGCCCAAGATATCCGGGGCTAATGGTTAAAAAAGTTCGCCAGCTGGGCATTCCAGGCTCCCAGCCATGTTGATCATTCCACCAACTCCAATCTTCCTGCGCATGGAGCTGAATAACTAAAAAGAAAGCAAAAACGATGCAGACTATTTTTTTCATCAGCCCAAAGATAGGAGGCTTAATTTATTTACAGAAAAAAATCAATACATAATGGCTATCTTTAAGTGTATTCGGATAAACTAATTGTTACACTCACAAAAGATGGGCAATAAATCAAATAGTTCAATTACCATTTTTTACTTTTCGGGAACCGGAAACGCACGGAACGTTGCCAACTGGATAAAAAACATTGCTGAAAACGAAAATGTGAATACTGAAATTCTTAATATTTCGGAACATAGAATTATCAAAAAAACTGAAAGCCCAATTATTGGATTTATCTCCCCCACTCATGGGTTCAACTACCCTCCCATCATGTTCCACTTTCTTTTCCGATTTCCAAAAGGAAAAGGTGAAAAAGTATTTTTAATGAACACCAGGGCCGGTATGAAAATGGGCAGATTCTTCATACCGGGTTTAAGTGGAATGGCACTATATTTTGCCGCATTACTTTTATGGTTTAAAGGTTACAAAATCATTGCGCTTAAACCTATTGATTTACCTTCGAACTGGATCTCTTTACATCCGGGATTAAAGCAAAAAGTGGTCGATTCATTATTTGCGAGAAGAAAATCGGAAACAGAACGGTTTGCCCATAAATTAGTTTCAGGGAAAAAAGATTTTAGAGCTTTGAGGGAGATTGTTCAGGATCTAATTATTACCCCAATTGCCCTTCTTTACTATTTTGTGGGGAGATTTGCCCTTGCAAAAACATTTATAGCTTCAAACAAATGCAACAACTGTAATTTGTGCATTTCCAAATGTCCGGTGAAAGCAATTAAAACCATTGACAAACGGCCATTTTGGACTTATAAATGCGAGAGCTGTATGCAATGCATGAACAACTGTCCTGAAAGAGCTATTGAAACAGCACATGGTTTCCTAGCTCTGTCAATAGTTGTTTCCTCTTCTGTTTTGTTAAACTATCTCTATCAATATTTCGAAATTAACAAGTTCCTTACTGACAGCTTCCCTTCTCATATTGCCAACACAATCACTTTTATTTTTGATAATCTGGTATTTGTTGCCGTCCTTTTTGCTGCCTACCGGCTGAATCATTTTTTACTTAGGTTTTCTATCTATGAAAAGCTGGTGGTTTATTCCTCTCTCACCAAATATAAATTTTGGAGAAGATACAAAGTCAAAAAAACCTTGCCTTAAAACAGACAAGGTTCTTAAATATTATATGAATTATTTTCACTCGTGTCCAGTTATAAATGTATTGCTGGCTATTAGACCTTTTCCCTTAACACAAAGTACTTACCGGACGACAGTGAATTATTTTAATTGAAATCCAACTGGTAAGTAAAACCAACACTGATCCATCTTCCCGGCTGAACAACATTGCCAATATCTACATATTCCCGATCGAATAAATTGGAAACCTGCCCGTAAACCTGGTACTTTTTTCCAGACCAATACACTTTCGTATCTACCAACCAGAAAGGTTCATATTCAGCCTCATCCACATATTCAGTATTTTCGAACCTCGAATAGGTACCGTTTCTATCCTGAAACCGGACTTTCCAGGAAGCTGAAAGATTGCTTATAATCGAATGATCAAGGTTTATAACCAGTTTGTGTTTCAGGTTATCCATCACGTAATTCGAAATGAAATCACTCTCTCCCTTATCTAGTTCTGCGTACGAATAATTAAGATTTAGCTTCTTCAAAACAAAATCGTTTGATACCAACTTTCGAAAATCAATATCAGCAGTAAATTCGAAACCGTCTGTCACAATTTCTGTGAGATTCTGAGGTGTCCATTCAAATTCTTCAGATTCTTTGACCCAATCAATCAGGTTCTTTCCATTCCGATGATAATATCCGGCATGTGCTCGCATAAATTTGTTTCTGAATTTAATCCCTCCTTCAAAGGTTGTTGCTTCTTCAGGCTTCAAATTAGGGTTTCCTTTATTGGTTGGGCCATCGTAATACAAGTCGGTAAAGGTTGGCATTCTTAATGATTGGTTCACTGACGCGTACAACTTCCAATTCTCATTTAATTGATATGCCAAATCAACTCCAGGGTAAACGTTCCATTCAAAATTCAAATCAGAAATCCAATTAGCCATTGCCCCAGTAGAAACTGTTAGCTTATTGAAGTAAAAAGTATGTTCTGCAAAGTAAGAAACATGCGTTCTTGATTTTGAGTTGGTAAAAACCTGCCCGCTTTCACCCGGAACATCAATGGGTTCATCCATTGGTTCACCCAACACATTGCTCCAAATATTTTCTGAACGGAATTCAGCTCCAAAGGCTGTTTTACCTAGGAAACTACTAAACCAACTATTGATTGATGCACCTAAAACATCGGTCAGGTGGTAATTATGCCCACTATACCAGGACGCTGGATTATCCCGGAATAATTCAAAACGATCCTGATGTCTTCTCCAATATAATGCAGGCGTAAGGTGTAACTTCGAATTAGACTTGAATTTCAAGGATGCAAAAGTTGTTTTTGTTTCTTCAAACTGATTCGGAAATCTGGGTGTATAAAAACTGTTTGCCCCAAATTCTTTTTCAGAATAACCAACTTGAACATCCAGCTTTCCAGCCTCAAGCCCAAGTGCTCCGTGGTAGAACAAATTGTGGCTTTTAAAATCGGTATTTTGAATGTAGCCATCCGATGATTTATTATTAAACGCCCAAAAACTGTTCAGTTTTCCTGATTCCACATTCCCGGAAAGGTTTAAATCAACAAGCCGATGCTCGCCATACAATGCATCAAGTTTCACATTGTTTCCTCCACCAACATCAGTAACAATATTGATTGCACCAGAAAATGCATTCGGACCATAAACACGTGCGCCCGGGCCTTCTAGGATTTCAATACGTTGAATGTTTTTGAGACTAACCGGTAAATTGAGGTTGTGATGCCCGGTTTGCGGATCGGAAAGGTTAATTCCGTTGAGAAGGATGAGGGTTTGGTCAAATGATCCTCCACGAATTGAAACATCAGCCTGAACACCGTGTGTCCCCCTCTGCCTGATGTCAACGCTAAGTGCGTATTCTAAAAGATCCTGGATACTACCGGCCGGAGCCGAATTAATTTGGGTGCGGTCAATCACGGAAACAATCCGTGCCACCTGTGAATAACTCACCGGTGCCCGCTGGGCGCTTACCTCAATCTCATCAAGGTCATACTCCATGTTTACCTGTAAACTATCTGCTTGAGCATAAACTTCATTTGTTATGGCCACGATTAAGTAGGTAATCATTAAAACCCCTACTTTCACCGTTTTTTTTAATGCCTGAAACAAAGAATAATTTTTGCCCCCCCAGCGCTTGAAAGTAACCACTTCTGCCCGTTGGTTGTTAAAAATTAAACACTTCATTTATAATATTTCTATAGTAAGAAAGCCGCAAAAATAAGAATAATATTGGTGTAAAAAAGCTGTGATGATTCAAAATAATATACAAAACATGAGGCTTAATTCATAGATAATCTAAGTAAAAATAAATTGTTTGACAACACCGAAAAAAAGGTAAACATATTTATGTAAAATTTATATCTTTTCATTAGTAACTTATAATCAGTGCATATCAATTTTTTTTATCGTGGTTCAATAAAATCGAATGATAAAAGACCCTGAATTCCTTTTTTTGACGATTATGGTTATTTATATTTGTTCTAAACAATTTCGATAAACAAATTAAATACGCTACCATGACACAAATTCAATTTAATAACGCACTTCTTGGGTTACAAGACAAGCTCTTGTATTATGCCCTTAGCCTGACTTCGGATCAGGAAAAAGCACAGGACCTTTTGCAAGAAACATTCCTTAAAGCTTTAACGTATCGTGATAAATTTACGCAAAACACAAATTTTAAAGCCTGGATTTATACGATCATGAAGAATACTTTCATCAACAATTATCGCAGGAATGTGAAAGCTAAAAATACGTTTGACGGATCGAACAACGATTTTCATTTACGTTTTTCAAAAGATAAAATTTATCCGTCGCCTGATTCATTCTTTAGCTCAAAAGAAATCATAAAGAACATCAACCTTTTGGAAGATGAATACAAAATGCCTTTCAAAATGTTTTTGGATGGATACAAGTACAAAGAGATTGCTGAAAAGCTAGACTTGCCTTTAGGTACAGTTAAAAGCCGCATTTTCTTTACACGAAAGAAACTTGAAAAATCGTTGAAAGAATACGCAAATTAAATTAGATACTTTTAGTCTTATTGGTTAAGTGGTCATTTTGTTGGCCACTTTTTTTGTGCCTTTTGAATTTTGTAAATTTGCATAAAGGAAATTATCATGAGAAAAATAGCCGTACAATTAGCACCTGGATTTGAGGAAATTGAAGCCATTACAATTATTGATGTATTACGTCGGGCAAACCTGGAAGTTGAGACAATATCAATGACGAGCGAGAGGAAAGTGACCGGATCACATGACATTCCTGTGGTTGCTGATAAATTGTTTAGCGAAGCAGATTATGCAGAATATGATGTTTTAATCCTTCCTGGCGGGATGCCTGGTGCAAAAAACCTGGATGCCCACGATGAACTAAAAAAACAGATTATCGATTTTAACAAGAATAACAAAGTGTTGGCTGCAATATGCGCGGCTCCTATGGTTTACGGGCATCTTGGAGTATTGCAGGGAAGAAAAGCTGCTTGCTATCCAGGTTTTGAAAAAGAGCTTGTAGGGGCTATAATTTCCGAAGAACCTGCTGTGGTTGATGGAAATATTGTTACCGGAAGAGGAGTTGGGGCAGCACTTAAGTTTTCGCTGAAGCTTGTTGAACTACTTGTTGGAAAAAAAGAATCAGATTCGCTTGCAAAAGCAATGTTGGTTGAATAGCTTTCAACACCTAACCGACCTGAAACAAGGGTAACCTGATAGAAAATTTACTACCTTTTCCGAATTCACTTTCAACGGCAATTGTTCCATTATTTTTTTCAATAAACTCTTTACAAAGAATCAAGCCCAAACCAGATCCATCTTCATTGTTGGTACCTTTTTGCTTAACTTTTGAATCAATTTTGAATAAATTCTCAACATCATCTGGCTTTATTCCTATCCCATTATCAATGACACTAAGTTCAAGGTAACCATCCAGTTTGCTATCAGCAATTTCAATTTGTGAATCGTTTTTTGAAAACTTGATGGCATTATTTACCAAGTTCCTCAAAATTGTTTCAACCATCATTGGGTCAGCCCACACTGCATCATCACTACAAATATTATTTTTCAGTTCAATTCGTTTAGCATCTGCTACAGGTTTCAGAACAGAGTAAATGTTTTCATATAAATCTGATATATATATTTTCTGAGGATTAAAATTTAATCGGCCTGTCTGAGTCCTGGACCAATCCAACAAGTTTTGGAGCAAGCGAAAAATCGTATTGGTTGATTTATAAATATCTTCAGCATATTTCTCCCGTTCCTTATCTTTAAACCGCTTATAATCTTTGTGCATCAAATAAGAATACCCCATCACAGTATGAAACGGATTTTTCAGGTCATGAGCAATAATAGAGAAAAACTTGTTTTTTGCGGCATTCAGTTTTTCAAGTTCCTTACGCTGAAGCTCAATTTGAACATTTTTCTGACTAAGCAGCAGGTTTGTTTTCTTTTTGTTGTAGTACTGATACGAAATGTAAATTGTAATACCCACTAATAGTACGATTAGAATTGCCCCAAATAATCGAACTTGTTTTCCACGTTCCAATCTCAACAGGTGCACTTCCTCAACTGCGTTAAGACGCTCAATTTCTGCTTCTTTCTTTTCGGTCTGATATTTCTTTTCCAGTTCTGCAGCCTGCTCCAATTTTTCTTTATTCAGTAAACTATCATTATAAAGATGATAGTTTTTAAATGCCGCATAAGCCTTTTCTGCATTTCCTAAGCCCTCATAAGCTAATGCTAAATTGTGATATACAAGCTGTTTATGATAGTACCCAAGATTATTTTCTTCAATAATCTTAAGAGAATGATTATATGCCCTTAAAGCCTTTTCTGTTTCCTCTACCCTACGCCAAACTCCACCAATCCCCAACAAAACTGAAGCTCTTCTTGAGTTTAAATTGAGTTTACGAAAGACGCTCAATGCATTATTGTAATATTCTGCTGCTAGCCGAAGGCTGTCATTCGTTTGCAAAAAAACATTTGCTATATTATTTAAGGCTATCGCTTCTTCTTCCAAATAATCATGAACTCTGAATATCTCTAATGATTTAGTGTAATAAACTTTTGCAGAATCATATTCATTTTGGTAAAAATAAGCTCCACCAATTCCACTGTAATTTCTAGCAAGATTAATAACATTATTCGTGGATTTATTGATAATGGAGGCTTGCCTGAAAAAACTAATCGCTTTTCGATAGTTTTTTGTATCTAGATGAACTAAACCGATACTACTATATATTAAAGCTAACTCATTTATTTTTTCATTCCTTTCATAAATCCTTAAAGCTTCGAAATAGTTTTTTACGGCCTTATCAAATTCACTTGTTTGTCCAAAACAACGTCCTAATATATTGCAACTTCTGGCAACGTTTAACGAATCGCCTAAAGAACGGTAGTATTCTTTTGCCAGCATTGAATATTCAATAGCTTCCCAAAAGTTATCGTTTCTATAATGTGCATTCCCAAGTTGAAAATACGCATCAGCTTGAATCGATTCAAATTCATTTTCTTCAGATATTTCAACAGCCTCTTTAGCATAATTCAATGACTTAGTTTTATCAGTCTTAACATAGCTTTCAGAAAGCTTGACAAGAATTCCAGCACGTTCTTCACCCTTGGTATTTGGGAGTATTTGCAGTAAGCTATCAGCTGTTTGTGCAGATAAAATATTAGCAACAAAAAAGAATAATAATATATTGGATATCAATCTTTTCATTTAAACACACTAAGCTTATGCTTACAAATATGTTTATTTTTTCTTATAAGAACGAGCGTTCTCCATGAAATTGTGAAGTAATTGACTATGAGTAGGTCTTAAACCGGAATATAAACGTAAAAAATTGTCCCTTTATCTTTCTCTGATTCAAACCAAAGCTTACCATTAAGAAGCTCTGTCATGCTGTAGGCTATCGCCAGACCGAGACCAGCTCCACCGTATTCCCTTTTAAAGCTATCTGAAAGTTGTCTGAATGGCTGATAAATAACATTTTCATATTTTAGATCAATCCCAATTCCCGAATCTTTCACATAAATAAAAAGCTTATTGTTATCAATCAATTCATAGCCTAATTCGACTTTCCCTTCGTGTGTAAATTTGATAGCATTTGACAACAAACTGAAGATTATTTGTTCAAAAACATTCCTGTCACTGAAAATACTTAATTCCGTATCTGCTGGTTCTGGTGTAAAATTTAGCTTTATTTTTTCCGAAAAATGTGTTTGGCGACGTAGCTTTTGCATTAAGTCTTTGCATAAACTTCTTAAGTCAAACTTAACCTTATCCAACTTAAACGATCCACTCTCAATTTTTGCAATATCAATGATGTTATTAATAACCTGAAGGAAGTATTCAGAACTGCTTTCTACAATGTCCATGTATTCTTTCTTGCTTGAATCAGGAATACCGTCTTCAAAAACCAGAAATCTTGTAAAACCCAAAATACTATTAAGGGGAGTCCTTATCTCATGCGATAAATTTGATAGAAATGCTGTTTTCAAGCGATCGCTTTCTTCTGCTTTCTGCAGGGCTTTTTTAAGTTTCTTCTGCTGATCAATTGAATCAGTAACATCTTGATGAATTCCTACCATCCGTGTAGGCTCTTCGTTACTATTCCGTTCAACAACATTTCCTCTTGATCGAATCCAACGGTAATCAAAATCATCCTTCGTTTTAACTCTAAATGTATGATCAAAAAACGAGGTTTGATTAGTGAAATGCTTTTGTAATTCATTTGTATGTACCTCAACATCATCAGGGTGAATTGCAGTAAGAAAGAAACTAAATTCATTATCAAACTCTTCAGTAGAATACCCAAACGTATTTACCCATTTTCTATCAAGCTTCAATTTCCCTTTCTCAATATCCCAATCCCATACTCCCAGGTTTGCACTATCCATTGCAAGTTGAATTCGCTCTTCGTTATAGCGTAACTCTTTTTCAATTTGTCTACGCTTTGTAACATCCCTACCGGCACCCACTATTCCAATAAAATTATTATCATCGTCAAAAAACGGAGCTTTATTTAATTCAACTTCAATAAATTCCCCACGCACATACCCACTCACCACAACCTGTATCGGTTTATGATATTTGTAAACAAAATCGTCACTATGCACAGATAAATCACCAATAGTATACCAGTTTTTATTTTGGGGTTCTTCTTTTTTTAATATTTCATGAAAGTGAGCTGAAGTTTTTCCGATAGGTTCATCAATGTTATCAACAAGAAGGATTGAGTTACAAAGTTCCTTATTAACAAACGTATAGCAACGGTTTAAATCTTTCGCCCAAATCATGTCGGGCACATTGTCACACATCAAACGAACTGTTTTGTATAGCTGCTTATATTTATTCTCCGGATTATTATCTGGGGATTTCTTGTCGTTTGACAATTCTGATTTGGGACTACTGAATTGTGCCTTTATCATATAAATCGCAATTTATATACTGCAAGTTATGATAAATCCACCTAAAAAACAATTATAATATGAAAAGAAAATTCCCTTTTGTTTTAAAGGGAATTTGCTATTGATTATTAGTTCTTATTTTTCTTAATCCAATCTCTTGCATTTACAAATGCTTCCATCCAAGGAGCAATTTCATCTTTCTTTCTATCAGATGGATAATACGGCCAGTGCCAAGGTTTAAATGCTCTTTCTAGGTGAGGCATCATAGCCAAATGGCGACCATCTTTAGAACATATGGCAGCTGTTGCAAATTCAGATCCATTGGGGTTTCCAGGATAAGTATCATAAGCATATTTCACTGGAATCGAATAATTTTCTTCATCGTAAGGCATGTTGAATTTTCCTTCCCCATGTGCGACCCAAACTCCTAATTTCATCCCTGCCATTGAACTCATCATAACCGACTGGTTTGGAAGAATATCTACATTCACAAAAGAAGATTCAAACTTATGCGATTCATTATGTAACATTTTAGGCATTTTATCATGTTCCGGGTAAACCAGCCCAAGCTCAACCATCAACTGACAACCATTACAAATACCCAAGCTCAATGTATCTTCACGCTTGTAAAAGTTATTCAAAGCAGTGTTTGCTTTTTCATTGTATTTGAATGCACCAGCCCATCCTTTAGCAGAACCCAGCACATCGGAATTAGAGAAACCACCTACAAAAACAATCAGGTTTACATCTTCCAATGTTTCTCTTCCAGAAATCAGGTCAGTCATGTGAACGTCTTTCACGTCCATTCCAGCAAGGTAAAGCATGTATGCCATCTCACGATCCCCGTTTACACCTTTCTCCCGAATAATAGCTGCTTTTACATCACTTGGCTTGCGACGCTTCAAATCAATACCATAATCTTCAGCCTTGCCTGAAAAATCTTTGAAATCATAAACGAGTTCTGTACTCTTATAATTTTTGAAACGCTCAAGTGCCAGTTCTTCCCCACTCTGCTTTCTATCCATCAGGTAAGAAGTCTTAAACCAGAGCTCCCTAAGTGAATCAATATCTAATTGGTAGTTATTATCGAAGTTTTTAATTAATAATCCTCTGTTGGTTGAAGGTTGTCCAATCTTTACGAAACGAACACCTTTTCCAGTCAATATCGACTCAATTTTATTGGCATCGGCAGCCTGAACTACAATGGAGGGGTTTTCATTAAAGAATACTTTTGCGGTATCTTTTTCATTCAAGCCCGATAAATCCAGTTCCAAACCACTTTCATTATTACTGAAACACATTTCCAATAATGTTGTAACCAAACCGCCCGAAGCAACATCATGACCAGCTACAATCAACTCATTTTCAATCAGATCTTGCACAGCATTAAAGGCTCTCACAAAATATTCAGGATCGGAAACAGTTGGTGCATCTTGCCCCATTTTATTGACAATCTGGCTAAAAGCGCTGCCGCCCAAAGCGAAATCAGTTGATGATAAATCGATATAGTACAGCGGTTTCGATGGGTCATTTACCAATACAGGTTCAATCACCTTCTTAACATCGCTTACTTCTCCTGAAGCAGAAACAATCACTGTTCCAGGAGCATAAACCACATCGTCTTTGTATTTCTGGGTCATCGACATGGAGTCTTTTCCAGTAGGAATATTGATTCCCAATGCACAAGCGAAATCACTCGCAGCCTTCACAGCACTAAATATCCTTGAATTCTCCCCAGGGTTTTTCGCTGGCCACATCCAGTTGGCACTCAACGAAACACTTTTAATTTTATCAGGCATTGGCGCCCAGATAATATTTGTTAGTGATTCAGCAATGGATAAAATGGAGCCATTTTCAGGATTAATCATCCCTGCAACTGGTGCATGCCCTATGGAGGTTGCAAATCCAGCTACGCCTTGATAATCCAAGGTAATCACACCAACATTATTAAGTGGAAGGTGCAATTTACCAGCCCCTTGTTGCTTGGCAATCCGCCCAGTAACCGAACGGTCAACTTTATTTGTTAGCCAATCTTTACAAGCAACTGACTCCAATTGCAATACATCTTCCAGATAGTCTTCAATTTTATCAAGCTCATATTCCAGTTCAGCAAACTTTGCATCTTCGGTTTTATCGGTAAGAACTGTTTTTGGTGGATTTCCAAACATGTATTCTAGTTGCCAGTCGATTGACTTCTCCCCGGTTTTTGAGTTTTCAAAGGTAAACTGCATGTCGCCGGTTGTTTTACCGATTGAATACATGGGAGCACGCTCACGATCAGCAATCTTCTTCAATAAATCAACATGCTCGGGCTTCATTACCAGCCCCATGCGCTCTTGCGATTCGTTACCAATAATTTCTTTTTGTGAAAGGGTTGGATCACCAACGGGCAGCTTGTCTGTATCGATTTTACCCCCTGTTTCTTCCACTAATTCAGACAAACAGTTCAGGTGCCCACCTGCCCCGTGGTCATGTATTGAAACAATTGGGTTGTCATCAGCTTCGGATAAGGCACGAATGGCATTGTAAGCCCTTTTTTGCATTTCAGGATTTGCACGTTGAACCGCATTTAGTTCAATGGCATTTTCGAACTCTCCAGTTGCAACGGAAGACACAGCCCCACCACCCATTCCAATGCGGTAGTTATCTCCACCCAGCAATACAACTTCATCACCAGCTTCTGGCGTATCTTTTAAACTGTCTTTTTTATTTCCAAAACCAATACCTCCGGCAAGCATGATTACCTTATCAAAACCATACTTTTTAAAATTTTCAAAGTGCTCAAAAGTCAACACAGAACCAGTAATCAACGGCTGACCAAATTTATTGCCAAAATCACTTGCCCCATTCGAAGCTTTAATCAAAATTTCTTCAGGTGTTTGGTACAACCAGGGACGAGCCTCGGTTGCCTGCTCCCAGTTTCTGGAATCTTCCGAACGTGGGTAAGAAGTCATGTAAACAGCGGTTCCTGCAATTGGCAAGCTTCCTTTTCCTCCGGCAATACGGTCACGAATTTCGCCGCCAGTACCTGTTGCAGCACCGTTAAACGGCTCAACAGTAGTTGGGAAATTATGGGTTTCCGCCTTCAACGAAAGTACAGTTTCAATATCTTTTACTTCAAAATAGTCTGGCTTGTCTTGTGTTTTTGGGGCAAACTGCTCCACCACAGGCCCTTGTACGAATGAGCAATTATCTTTGTAGGCCGAAACAATTTTATTTGGGTTTTCTTTCGACGTTTTCTTAATCATCTGAAAAAGAGACATTTCCTTCTCTTGGCCATCAATGATGAATGTGCCATTAAATATTTTATGCCGACAGTGTTCCGAATTTACCTGGGCAAAACCATAAACTTCACCATCGGTTAGTTTTCGTCCCATTTTCTCTGAAACCGAATTCAGATATTCAATTTCATCCAGGCTCAATGCCAAACCTTCCTGCTCATTGTATGCGGCAATGTCTACAATTTCAAGAATAGGCTCAGGTTTTTTGTCAATGGAAAAAATATCTTGCTCAAGATTTTGGTAGATCGCTTTCAACATTGGATCGTAGCCAGCATGCTCATCCGGAACTTCCACGAACTCCTCCATTCTCGTAATCCCCTCAATACCCATATTTTGGGTTATCTCAACAGCGTTTGTGCTCCACGGTGTAATCATCTCTTTTCTGGGGCCAACAAACCAGCCTGTTAATGTTTCTGATTTTAATTGATCAGCATTGCCAAACAACCAAATTAGTTTTTGAATATCAGTTTCTGGAATAGCCTTAACCGACTCTAAAGAAATAATAGTGCCTTCGGGAGTTTTAAAGAATAAAATCATGTTGAATTTTTTAGATAAATGATCTGCTGTAAAACACGCCACAAAGATAGAAATTCCAATATAACAACCACCAAACACGACACAAATTCAACAACAAACTGATCGAATTTATTAACATTCTCTTATTAATTAATGGTTACAGAATTGTCAAATTATTCATGCATCTTTGCTCGCATGTCAGATGCATTAAAAAAATACCTAAAACTGAGAAGTAAGATTGATGAACTGGCGGATAAGCTTCATGCTGTTCACAAAGATCATATGCAATGTAAAAAAGGCTGTGATCTGTGCTGCATGGATTATCAAATTTTCCCGGTTGAATTTGAATTCATCAAACAAGCCATTCAAGATAAACCTATTGAGACAACCAAATCAAAAGAGGGTTCGTGCATTTTCCTGAAAGAACATGTTTGCCAGATTTATGAACACCGACCGATCATCTGCAGAACACATGGCTTGCCATTATTATTTATGAATGACGACCAATGGGAACTTTCTGCCTGTGAATTGAACTTCACTGAATTCGATGATTTTTCCGAAGAAAATACGTTCCCTCAAGATCGTTTCAACAGCCAGTTATTCATGCTGAACAAAGAGTTTATTAGAGAACACCAATCCTACAAAGATGAATTCGAACTTTTACCCCTTCACAAAATCAAGAGCTGACGAAACAAGAATGCCCCCAACTTGTTTGATTGTACAGACATAATTAGAAACTTTAAACAACAAGAACAGATGAAAAAATTAACATTCATCCTTCTGGCTATTCTTGGATTCTTTACCATTAGCCAGGCCAAACAAAACAAAACCATGGAAGACAACAGCAACAAATTGGCCGTACTATGGACCAGCGGCGACCCGGAAGTAGCCGAAAAGGTATGCTTCATGTACACCTACAATGCCAAAAAGCAAAGATGGTTTGCCGATGTTACCCTGATTGTTTGGGGGCCATCATCCAAACTTTTAAGTGAAAATAAAATGCTTCAAGACTATGTGAAACGCATGCAAGAAGCAGGTGTAAAAGTCGAAGCCTGTGTTCATTGCGCCAATATGTATGGAGTAGCTGACGACCTGCGAGAACTGAACATTGATGTAAAAGGCATGGGTGTTCCGCTAACCGGCTATTTAAAAGATGGTTGGCACACACTGAACTTCTAAAAAGAATGGGTTTAACCAAAAGTTAAATTCAAGGAAATAAGAAATTAGATTTAAGGTGGTTTATCCACCTTTTTCTATTTTTGAAGCGATATTTTTCGAATCAATAATCACTATTCCTCAAAATAAAAAAACATGAGAAAAAAAGTTGTTGCTGGTAACTGGAAATGTAACACTACTGTTGCTGAAGGTGTTGAACTGGCCAAAGCTGTAAATGAATTGGTTGCAAAAGAAGGTGCAGAAGATGTAGTTGTTGTTCTTGGAACTCCATTCACTCACATTACAAGTGTAGTTGACGCTGTTGACAAGACCAAAGTTGGTGTTGCATCGCAAAACTGTGCTGCCGAAGCAAAAGGTGCTTTTACAGGCGAAGTTTCTGCTGAAATGGTAAAATCAACAGGTGCAGAATACGTTATTCTTGGTCACTCCGAAAGACGTGAATATTACGCCGAGACAAGCGAAATCCTGAACAAAAAAGTTGCCTTAACACTTGAAAATGGACTGACACCTATTTACTGCTGTGGCGAAGCTTTGGAAATTCGTGAAGCCGGAACACAAAAAGAATTTGTAATCAACCAATTGGAAGAAACCATTTTCCAATTAAGTGAAGAAGATTTCAAGAAAATCGTGATTGCTTACGAACCAATCTGGGCTATTGGAACTGGAAAAACTGCAACAACTGAACAAGCACAGGAAATGCACAAAGACATCCGCGATGCCATTGCTGCAAAATACAATGCTGAAGTAGCTGACGAAATTTCTATCCTGTATGGTGGAAGTTGCAAGCCAAGCAATGCCCCTGAATTATTTGCCAACCCAGATGTAGATGGTGGATTAATTGGTGGTGCTTCATTGAAAGCTGAAGATTTCCTGGGAATTATCAACGCATATTAATCTGGATACTAGATCCTAGTTTCTGGATTCTGGATTCTGGATACTGGATAAAATATTGAGCCATTTCTGTTATTTCAGAAGTGGCTTTTTTTTACCCCTTAACCATCAGTATACACTACTGATGATTTGTACCCCATGGGGTGACAATTTATCACTGCTTAAGGTAGTATCTCGGAGGGAACAATCGAAAACGAATGAATAAACACTGCACGCATAACATTCGGAATTCATATCTTTGCACAAAACAAAAAGCCAACAATGAAATACATTAAAACGACCTTTCAACTGCAGGAAGACAACGAAATAAACCGCGAAATTTTAGTTGCCTATTTATCGGAACTTGAGTTCGAAAGTTACGACACATCCGGTGATCAGCTACAAGCATTCTACCCTATTGGACAAATAGCCGAAGAAGATATTCAACGTGCAGTAAAAGAGGCTCAGTTCCGGGTAGATTTTACCCAGGAAGAAATGCCAGATATAAACTGGAACGAAGAATGGGAAAAGAACTATTTCAAGCCATTGTTAATAAAGGAAAAAGTATTGATCCGTGCCCCTTTTCACAAAGATTATCCAAAAGCTGAACACGAAATTATTATTGAACCAAATATGGCTTTTGGAACGGGGAATCACGCAACGACCTCAATGATGATCGAGCACCTGTTGGAGTTGGACCTGGAAGGAAAAACGGTTTTGGATATGGGCTGCGGCACAGGCATCCTGGGTATTTTTGCATCCATGGTTGGAGCAGAAAAAATAACAGCTATCGATATTAACGAGTGGGCTTATGAAGGAACGCTGGAAAATGCCCGGCTCAATAACATTCAAAACCTTCATGCACAACAAGGCAATGCTTCCTTGCTGGGGAATGAAAGCTATGATTTAATTCTTGCCAACATTCAAAAGAATGTGATTCTGGAAGACCTGAGAAAATATGTTTCCGTGCTAAACGAAGAAGGCATGGTCATTCTTAGTGGCTTCTACAAAGACGACCTGGAAGATATTTTGGGCAAAGCCTCAGAACTATTGCTTTCCAAAATTGAAATTAAAGAAGGCAATAAATGGGTGGCAGTGAGCTTGAGGAAGTAAATTTTTCGAGGATATACGGATGCCATCTTTTGAAGAGATGGCATCCTTTATATTTAATAATGATATCAAAATCACCACAATACTTAAAATCCAAGCATTCGTTTTCAAAAAATCAAAGAATAATAAACTCATACAATTAATCTACATTGATACAAATTACTCTAGATATCAGAATTAAGAATATTCTCTATTTGTAATTTATTCCCCGGCAAGTAATTTATGGCAACATCCCAAATTATTTCGTAATCAATTCCAAAATACTCATGGGAAACTTTATTTCTGAGCAGATACATCTCATCCCAAGGTATTTCTGGAAATTTTCCTCTTACTTCTGCTGGGATATTTTTTGCAGCCTCACCAATTACCTCAAAATTACGGATTACAGCATCTACGGTTTTGTAGTCTTTCTTGAAGTCTGCAAATGACAAATCTTTAATATATTCAGCAATCCGCTCCATTGCAAGGTTCATATCTTCAAGGTAAAGCCTGTATTTGCGTTTTTCCTTTTTCACTACACGTAATTCACTTGATTGAGGATGTTTTCTTTCAATTGATCTTTCAATGCTTTTTTAGTAACCAGATCAATCTTACGGTCAAATATTTTCTGCAGAAAAAGCTCTAAGGTGAAGAACTTCCAGCCAATTGGTTTTTCAAGTACTACCAATATATCAATATCCGAATTTTCTGAAAAATTGCCTTCAGAAAACGAACCAAACAAACCTATTTCACGCACTGCAAAATCTTTTCGAAGCATTGGTTTCAATTCTTTCAATCGTGATAATATTTCATTTTTGGTAAGCATACACCAAATATAAACAATTTGAAAATATTTACTACATAGCTACAGCTTTGCACAAAACCCAATTCTCTGTATTTTTGAGCAAACAAAAATAAATACATGAAAATTATTGGAATTAACGGCAGCCCACGTAAAAATGGCAATACCAAACAGCTTATTGAAACAGTATTTAAACCACTAAACGAACTCGGCATTGAAACAGAACTGGTTCAACTTGGTGGCAAACCCGTTCATGGTTGCACGGCCTGCGGAAAATGCCGGGAGATACTCAACAAGCAATGCCACATTAAAAACGATACCATCAACGATTGCATTCTAAAAATGATTGAGGCGGATGGAATAATTTTAGGCTCGCCCGTATATTTCACTGATGTGACCACCGAAATGAAAGCATTGATTGATGTTGCCGGATATGTTGCCAGGGGAAACGGACATATTTTTAAACGAAAGCTGGGCGCTGGGGTTATTTCCGTTCGCCGTGGTGGTGCACTCCATACATTTGAGACCATCAACAACTTTTTCCTGATCAGCCAGATGATTGTGCCCGGATCAAGCTACTGGAATTTTGCATTTGGCGGTAAGCCAGGCGATGTACTGAATGACCAAGAGGGCATAAACACCATGAAAACCTTAGGCGAAAACATGGGATGGCTGTTAAATAAAATCAATAGTTAGTTTCTTTTTTGAACCAAGAATAAAAAGGCTTGTTTTCACCATAAAATAAGCATTATGGAATGGCAAATAATTAACAACAAGCTTGAAAAAGAGTATGTATTCAGCAACTTCAAAGAGGCTATTGATTTTATAAACCGGGTTGGGGTACTGGCCGAAGAAATCGATCACCATCCGGATATCTGTTTACACAGTTATAAAAAGGTTAATATCCGACTGTTTACCCATTCAAAGAAGGAAATTACAGAACTAGACCATAACTTAGCACAAAAAATTGATCAGCTATAAGCCATGTTGAACTACCGATTTCAGTTTTTGCTTAAAAATATTCTCAGAGGCCTTGCCTGGCTGGCAGTTATTGTATTGATTTACCTGCTTTTTAATCGCTTTATTGTTGGTGAAAACGAAGAACTTTGGCTGGAACATTTTTACAGCAGGCCACTTATTATTTATTTGATTTACATCGGTTCAGAAATATTCTTCGGTATATTCCCCCCTGAACTATTTATGATTTGGGCATACCACAAAGGCGGTGTTATCCAATATTTCTTTAACCTTTCATTTTTTGCAGGTGTTTCATACGGTGCTGGCTATTTGGCTTTTTTGATTGGTAAATTTTTAAGAAGGCGGGTATTCTTTCGTTACCTGGGAAAGAAGTTTTTCACCAACTACTGGCCAATGTTCCGTAAATACGGTTCATTTTTAATTATTGTTGCTGCACTAACACCTCTTCCATGGTCATTAATCAGCATGCTCATCGGATCTACAGAATATCCCTTATCACGTTATACCTACCTGGCTTTGTTCCGGCTTTTGCGCTTTGCCGTTTACGGAACAATCATCTTTCAGGGTCACCAACTCTTTTAATAGCCAAACCATTCTTTCAAAATCTTGTTATAAATCAAAAAAAGAGAATTAACAAGATGTTTAAACGATTGAAGGAACGCTGGGAAGTCAAATCAAATTTTCAGTTAGTAGTCATATTTATTGTGTTTTCAATTACAGGTAGCGCAACAGTAGTTGCCAAAAGATTTGTTTTTGATTTCATGAACATTGATTCTGATATGAGTATTTTCTGGCTAATACCAATCTACATTGTAACCATTATACCAATTTACCAAGCCTTACTAATTATTATAGGCACACTAATGGGGCAGTTTCAATTCTTTTGGAAATTCGAAAAAAAGATGCTCCGTCGTTTTGGGATTAAAATTGATAAGTAATGAAAAAGTCGTACATCCTCATTTTGCTTTTGTTCATTGCAAATTTGGGGTATAGTAAAAATATGAATATGGAAATTGCAACATTTGGAGGCGGATGTTTTTGGTGTACTGAAGCCATATTTAAAGAATTAAAAGGTGTCGAATCGGTAACTTCCGGTTTTTCTGGAGGAGATGTTATCAACCCTTCTTACAAAGAAGTTATTACGGGGAGAACGGGACATGCAGAAGTCATTCAGATTGAATATGACCCTAATGAAGTTTCGTTTACCGAATTGCTGGAAGTATTTTTTGCCACCCACGACCCGACCACACTCAACCGGCAAGGAGCTGATGTGGGCACCCAGTACCGATCTGCCATTTTTTACCACAACGATTCTCAAGAGATAATCGCCAATGAGGTAATCGGTCAACTGAACGAAGAAAAGGTTTTCAACAAACCAATCGTGACTGAAGTAACAAAATGGAAAAACTTTTTTAAAGCCGAAGATTATCATCAGGATTACTTTGAAAACAACCCGACACAAGGATATTGCCAGTTTGTTATTGTACCAAAATTGAACAAATTCAGGAAAATATTTAAAGACCGCCTTCAATGAAAAAACTTCTATTTGCTTCAACATTATTGCTTTTTAGCATATTCTCTGCACAAGCTCAGCGAGAATTTACAAGTACAGAAGGAGATACCACCTACACCATGAAACGGTATGTTTTCATGCACTTGCTGGCTGGCCCCGAAAGAAACCAGGATTCAATTAAAACTGCGAAAATACAAGAAGAACACCTTGCGCACCTGAACAAACTATACAAGATGGGCAAGTTAGCTGTCTCAGGTCCTTTTGAAGACGCCGGAGAATACCGTGGACTGCTTATTTTTGATGTTGAAACCACTGAAGAAGCACTTAAACTGCAATCGGAAGACCCAGCCATAAAAGCCAAGATTCTTGATATGAACGCATTTTATTGGTGGGGTGCAAAAGGGACAATCCTTCCCTAGCAGAAAAAGCTAAAACGTTCACCCTTAAATCGGCATCAATGTCGGCTGCCTGACACTATTCAAATCGCCAGCTCACTATGTTTGTTTAAAAAGAGACAAAGTGAGAATAATTTTACTATCAATAACTATATCTTGCGCACCGTTTTTTTTGAAGGCGCAGACATGTTGTTCGGGAGGATCGCCCATTACCAGCAACCTGGGCATACAGGAAATTGACCCCAAAAGCTTGTATATTCAACTTTCCTACGACTACAATTTTCTTGACGCACTATACAGCGGAAGCAACAAATTGAATGACCTGAGCCGCAAACGGACTACCCAAACAGTCATGCTTCAGGCAATTTATGCGCTAAATGAAAAATTTTCCATTAACGCACTTTTTACGCATGTGAAGCAGGAACGTAGCATACTATCGGGCGATATTGAGAATTACACTTCAGCAACTGGTTTAGGCGATGCTGTTTTTATGCTGCAATACTCGGTTATTTCAACCCTCAAACGCAACATGGTAATTGCTGCCGGGCCAAAAATACCCATTGGAAAATTTGATGCAACTGACCCGGAACTGGGTGTGGCCCTCTCTGCCGATTTGCAGCCTGGATCCGGCTCATGGGACGGTATCATTGGCCTATCACACAGCGAATTTCACACACTAAATTCAAATTTCACCATAACAGGAACATTGGGTTACCGCATTTCATCTGAAGGGGAACGCTTTGATGGGGATGCCGGATATCGTTTCGGAAATGAGTTTATAGCCTCGTTGGGCTTTAACGAGTCGTTTATCATCGGAAGAACCAATGTTTCGCCATTTGCACATTTGCAATATAGAAATACGCTACCCGATAAAATTGATGATTTTGAAGTTCCCGGAACAGGCGGAAAATGGATAAACCTATCTCCCGGATTTAGTCTCTCCCCTTCCAACAATTTGGATATTAACCTTTCAGCAGAAATTCCTTTGTACAGAAAACTTGAGGGAACACAATTAACGACATCCTATCGATTTAATGTTGGGTTAGCAATAAAACTTTTTAATAATCTATAAAAAATACAGCCATGAAAAAAAGTACATATTTAATCTTAGGGCTTATGTTGGCCTTGTTTTCTTGCGGCAGCGGTGATGACCCGGTAACCGATGTGCCTGATCCCGGAAACCCAGGCACACCTCCAGGCTCTGGCGGTGGATCAGGTGGCGCTTCAGGTAAAGTTACAGTAATAATCGATGAATTTCAGGGTAGGAATATTGTTCTTGCAGGTAGCGAGACTGACAATTTTATTGTCTCTTTCTTACAAAAATACGAAGGCGAAGAATTAGCACTCAGTGCAGTTCAAAATGAATTACCTGTCATTATGGAAGATGACAAAGGGAACAAGTGGGACATTTTTGGGTTTGCAGTAGAAGGGCCAGAAGTAGGAAAAAGGCTAACACCCACCCAGGGCCTTATGGGCTATTGGTTTTCGTTTGCAACATTTTATCCTGGCATAGAACTATATCCCGGTTTATCAAAAGGGCCCCATGAAGGAAAAAGTATTGAGGGTAGTAACGGCTGGCTAGTACCATCAAACGAGGTAAGAGGCGGAGGACCAGGTAAAGATGGGATACCGGCCGTTAACAACCCCAAATTTGACAATATATCAAACATTAACTTTTTGCAAAACGATGATCTGGTAGTAGCCTTCCGAAATGGAAATACTGTAAAAGCATACCCACACGACATTTTGGATTGGCACGAAATTGTGAATGATTCGTTTGACGACTTGCATGTTTCAATAGTTTATTGCCCACTTACAGGTACAGGTACAGTTTGGGATAGAACGGTGAACGGGAAAACAACAACATTTGGTGTATCGGGGCTTCTTTACAACACGAACATAATACCCTATGATCGTGAAAGTGATTCTAACTGGTCACAATTGTTTGATCGGTCAATTCAAGGTACAAACAGTGGCTTAAAGGCTGTTAACTATATGCCTTTGGAAACAAATTGGAGAACGTTAAAAAAACTGTATCCAGAAGCACAAGTGATGAATACAAATACTGGTCATTCCAGAAATTATGGTAGTTATCCTTATGGCGATTACAAAACATCTTCTAGCTTAATTTTTCCAATAAAATATACTGATGACAGATTAGATCCGAAAGACAGGGTACATGTTGTCATCATGAATGAAAAAGCACGTGCTTATAAATTTTCTTCATTTCGTTGAACATGATTAGAAGAATAATTTTTTCCCTAAAAGGTTGGGGTGTTGCCAGTTTACTGCTGGCAATTGCCCTGCTTTATCAGCATTTTTTCAGAAATCCTTTATGTTTTAGCTGGAATTGCATTATTTGGTTTCTGCTGAGTATATTGGGTGCGGTTATCGTGTATAGTTTTATTCTGCTCCCAGTATTACCGAACAAAAAATGGTTGAAAAATATGGTTCTGAGTATTCTGTTTTTAGCAAGCTACTACTTAAACCTATTCACTTTTGAAACTGATTACAGTAATAACCTCCTGCTTTCCGATGGCTCAAAAATAGCTATTTCACTTTTGATTGTCTTCGTAGCTTGCTTTACAACTCAATTTATTAAAATTGAAAACAAACTTGTTATCCGACAAGTTTCAGTACGTAAAAAAGAGAAGTAAATACATGTCCTAATTCGAAAACAATGCGGGATATTGCTTAACCAGAATTCTCCGTCGGTCGTATAAAATAACCCCTCTCTTTTCAAGGTCACTAAGTGTAGTCGTAACTGTTTGACGGGTAGTGGCGGCCAAGCTGGCAAGTTCCTGGTGGGTAAGATTTAATTTGACTTCTATTTCATCCCCAATTTTTTTCCCGTGATCATCTGCCAACTCCTTTAACAAGTAGCACACCCTCTCCGGTGCAGACTTAAACCACATTCTTTCCAGGCGGGAACTAATGCGTTTCAGGCGAAAACCGATAAGCTTGGTCACTTCCAAATTCAACGAAGGGTTTCGCTTTAAAAACTGTTCAAACTCAGGAACTGAAATCTGGCAATACACAACATCCTCAGCTGCTTTTGCAAACTGCTCACGACTTTCTTCTCCGGCCAAAGCCAGCTCTCCAAAAACTTCGCCGGGCCCTAAAATGGCATGGATCATTTCCCTCCCATCCTCCGAATAAGACGCAACTTTTACTTTACCTTCTTTCAGGAAATAAATCCTACTCGATATATCATGTGGAAGATAAATAACCTGGTTCTTAGCAGCTTCTTTCATTACTGAACAGTTACTAAGATCCATTTTTTCAGTTTTACTAAGAGATTTTAAGAAATTAAAATTCTCGAAATACCAAAGTTTTGTTTGACCGCCAGTGCTCATTCTGAACTTTTTTTATAAAACCGCAGAATGCTCATAAAGTTTAAATTGTTTAAGAAGAATATTACTGAAGAACACCAAAATACTTTTTGAATGTTGGCACATCGGTAACTACCTTAAAGTTTCGTGGCAATTTGGGCTGATGCTCCTGAACCTGGAACCCGTTAACAAATACCCTCTTTTTATTTACAAGTTTATTCAACTTATCGAAATATAACTCCAGTTCTTCTTTTGAAATAGCATTTACAAATGCTGTAAATATGTAGTCAATTGATTTAATTTCTGCCACCCGGATCAAATCTTCGAAAGGTACATTTTGCCCTAAATAAATGGTTTTATATCCTGCCTGCAAAGCGAGTAAATTGTAAAAAAGCAAGCCCAATTCGTGAAGTTCATCTTCTTTCAAATAAAACAATATTGTTTTGGTTGAATTTGAATTGTCATACTTGTTCGATTCATAAATTAATCGCTGACGAAGGATATTAGAAACAAAATGTTCTTGTGCCGGAAAAATTGATCCCGTTTGCCAAAAAACACCAATCTTATCAAATAATGGAGTAATCACGTGCATCATGGCATACTCAATGCCACGTTCTTCAATTTGCTGATTAAGAAGATCTTCAAACCTCTTACCTTCAAAATTAACCATGTAAACAATCAACTGTTCAATCACATCGGAAGTTGTTCCACGCTTCGAGTTGATCTTAATTACTTCTTTCTGAATATCAGAGTCATTGTAGATTGATATTTTGGAAATCTTGTATCCATGCTTTACAAGAATTGCGACATTTAGAAGCTTTTTTAACTCATCGTCGCTGTAATACCGAATATTGGTTGTGGTGCGTTCGGGCTGAAGTAGTCCGTATCGTTTTTCCCAGATTCGAATAGTGTGTGCTTTTACCCCGGAGATCGTCTCCATATCTTTAATGGTATAGTAATTCATTGCTTTCTCATTTTAATCATTACTGAATTACGCCATGAAATCAAGTTTCCTTTAAAGCTTAGTTAAATCTTGTTATGAAACCAGTTTTATTTGCTAAACAGGCAAGATAAGATTTTGTTTCATGTTTTTATTAAAAAAATAAACAAAATTATAACTACTATCCATTATTCGATAAAAAGTGATTCCCTTTTCTAGGGTGCTGAAACATTTCCCTTATTTTTGGATACTTGAAAAGAAATAGATATGAAATTTATATATACTGAATACTTATGGGCACTCTTAATGTTGGCAATCCCGCTACTAATCCATTTTTTTCAGTTTAAACGATATAAAACTGTTTACTTTAGCCAGGTTGCATTTTTAAAAGCAGTAACCCAGCAAACGAAAAAGAAACAAGACCTAAAAAAATTACTCATATTACTTTGTCGGCTATTTGCCCTTGCAACACTAATTATTGCTTTTTGCCAGCCATATATTCCATCTAATAAAGTTGAGTTTTCGAGAAATAAAGAAGTGGTTGTAATCTATCTCGACAATTCGTTTAGCATGAGGAATCAATCGGAAACGGGACCACTGCTTGAAGTGGCCAAAACAAAAGTGATTGACCTGGCTAATTCAATGGACCCAGGGGTTCAGTACTTTTTGATCTCCAATGACGTTTCAATTGAAGATCAACTTCCCATTAATAAGGATCAACTCATAAATAAACTTTCAAAAATACAGGAGAGTTCAAGATCATTGAATTTTAATGAAGTTTATTCAATTTTAAGCAATTATACTGAATCATATTTGCATGATTTTGATATAAGTTTTTATTTCTTTTCCGACTTTCAAGAGCATTTCCTCACTGCTGAAATTGATGACAATGATCGTATTGGCAAAGTCTTTCTCATTCAGCTTTCAGCTGTTGAACAGGACAATATCATTATTGACTCGTGCTGGTTTGAGACACCAACCAGAAAAGCAGGATCAACAGAGAAATTATTAGCAAGAATAATCAACAATTCTGAACAAAACCTGCGAAATCATCCACTTCAGCTAATTATCAATGATTCATTGAAAGCAATCAGCACATTAAACATGGAAGCAGGCGAAGAAAAAATAGTTGAGCTAAATTACCGCAATGGAAATAATCGATTCCATACAGGAACAATACAGCTGGAAGATTTCCCACTTACTTATGACAATACACTTTTTCTTAGCTATGAGGTTAAAGAACAGATTAACTGCTTGTTATTACATCACGACAAAACTGAGGGAATAGAAAATTTCCAAGCCATTTTTGATGGTGATGCATATATAAATTATAAATCTACCGATGCGCGCAAACTGCAATACGATGAGCTAAAAGCCAATCAACTTATTATTCTATACCAACTGGACAACATACCGAGTGGATTATCATTATCCATTAAAGATTATGTGAGCAACGGTGGTTTTATCTGCATCGTTCCGGGTAAGGAGTTGGATCAATCATCATTCAATAATTTTTATGAGAACCTGCAGTGCAATCAAATCATTACGTTGGATTCATCGCTTTTAAAAATTGACCAATTAAATTATGAACATTACATTTTTAAGGATGTATTTAAAAGGGTTGATGAAAAACTTCAACTGCCAGAAATAAAACAAAGCTACAGGTACAATAAACATAGCGGAGTAGACGAGGAAACACTGATGAGATTTATAAACGGAGAACCAGCCCTAACAAAAATAAATGTTGGAAAAGGTGGAATCTACAATTTCTGTTTTCCTTTTAGCGGGACAAACAATGCATTTTTAAACGATGCGCTTTTTGTTTCCATTGTTTACAACATAGCTGTTAACAGTGTCCCTGTTCAGGAAAACTATTTTAACATAGAAAACCTGCTGATATCAGAAGTACAAAAAGAATTGTCAGATATGCCGCCTTTCGATATCAAAAAATCAGGAGATAACGAACAATACCGTATTCCTGTTTTAAACGAGGATTATAACTATGCAAGATTGGACTTTTCCAACTTAGTTACCAAGGCAGGCATATACGAACTCTCATCGAATGACCAAATAATTAAGAAAATTGCTTTTAATTACAATCGCCATGAAAGCAAATCGAGACAAATGCAACAAAAAGAAATTCTTGAAAAAATTGAAAAAGCTCAAGCAACAACTATTGAGCTAGTTAATGGTTCTGTTGAGAATTTTTCAGAAGAGCTAATGGATAAAAATGAGGGAAATAAACTTTGGTACTATTTTGTAATCCTGGCGTTGATCTTTCTGGTAACCGAATCAGCAATTATTCGGTGGATGAAGTAGTTCCTGAAATGGGCAATGTAAATTTAAAAGTAGCACCTTCGCCTTTTTTACTTTCCACCCAGATAAAACCACTGTTCTTTTCAATGAATTCCCTGGAAATAACCAACCCCAGCCCACTACCAATTTCCCCGGCAGTGCCGTTGGTCGATACGTTTTCTTCATAGTTAAATATGCGGGTGTGATCAGCAGGGGCAATCCCAATTCCTTGATCAATTACAGAAATCTGAACCTTATTGTTGATCTTCTCAGCATCTACCTGAATGAGTGTCCGCACTCCTGAAAATTTAATTGAATTGAATATCAGGTTCCTAACCACTGTTGCAATCATGTCTTTATCGGCATAAACATAAATGCTTTTATCAATATCAATTTTCAGCTCCTGGTTCTTTTCATCCAAATTCGATTCGGCCAGATTTTTCACATCCTCAACAACATCGAACAAATTAAAATCAGTTTTAAAAACCTTGATCATTTTCGTTTGCGAACGTGTCCAATGTAGCAGGTTCTCTAACAGGTTAAACCCGCGCTCGGTCGCATTATTCAGATCGTCGAGTATTTGCGATAATTCGGCCTTGTTAAATCGATCGAAATCAGTTTTCAGCAAGCTGGTATAGCTGATCAGTGCATTAAACGGATTTTTTAAATCATGGGCGATGATTGAGAAAAATTTGTCCTTTGCCAAGTTTGTTTTCTTCAACTCTTCAGCAGTTTTAGCAAGCTCTTTTGACAGTTTACGTTCTTTCTGTAGAAGAATATACCCTGTAACCAGAATAACGACGACCAGAAAAATAATGATGTACAAGTACAACTGAATAGACTTCCCCATGCTAATGATCTTTTCCTGATCAGAAGTTTGTTTTTGCAACTGGGCAATTAGTTCCTGTTTTTTTTCCAGGTTATACTGCGCCTCAACCTTTCGAATATTTAAATCCTTTGATTCACTCAACAAACTATCATATATAGAACTGTAAAGATCATAATATTTAAACGCATTTTTGAAATCTCCGACTTCTTCATAATAACTGGAAAGACTGTTGTAAATGTCACCTTTAAAATCTGTGAGGTGCATTCCATCAGCCATTTCCAAAGCCATTTTAAGATTCTTAAGTGCTTTGTCGTATTGATTCTTCTCAAGATAAATCAAGCCAAGGTTATTGTAGACTGTGGCAATTCCATATTGATCGTTTGTCTTTTGAAATAAATCTTTAGCATTATTGTAATAAGCCAGGCTCTTTTCGTAGTTTCTCCTGTCATACTCAACCGTTCCCAGATTATTAATTGCATTAATCATCGTCAGGCTGTCACCCATTTTTTCAGATATTGTAAGTGCTTTCTGGTTAAGAATGAAGGCAGAATCCAGTTTTTGCAAATTCTGAAAGGATATCGCTAAATTCAGGTACGACATACCCACACCTTTTTCATCACCTGCAATACTATCCAATTCAAAAGATTTTTGATAATATTTTATGGCTTGCTCATAATCCTCAATTTCATCAAAGACAAGTCCAAGATTGTTATAAAGTTTACTTAATTGTACATGATTATTGCTGTGTTCAGCAATTGATATTGCTTCAAAAAAACGGGAAGCGGCTAATTCATAATTTCCAAAATTAAACTCGGAAAGGCCGTAATAATTAAGTGCAACGATTTTCAGAGAGTCGTTTTTCTCGGTGTTGAGTATTTCAATTGCCTCGTTTAAATACTGAACGGTTTGTTCATGATACTTTGCTGAGTCACAAAATAAATTTGACAACTCAACGAGAATTGAAGCTTTTTCAATTGGTTTTTTCCCTGCTTCGAGTTCTAAAATCAAAGAATCAACTTTTGAATTTCCAGCAAAACCCAAACAGGTTAAAATCGATAAGAATGTTACCAGGTATGCTTTTCTTCTCATTGACAAATAATCTTCTCCACTCTAATTCATCTCAAAGATAAAACAAAATAAAAAGAATCATAATAATATAATGCTAACATTAAACTCTAGTAAAAAAAATGAAACCCGAAATAGTTTTAATCATTTGGTTTCCTCTTTTTTAACAGCAAATATGCTCTTTGAAATATTGCAGGAAATGTGTATTTCTGTAAAAAAATAATATTCAGTAAAAAATGATTACGATGGAAACAAAGAATGCACAATTTTACATGGATCGTGAGTCACGTTTCGGTGCACACAATTACCACCCACTACCAGCAGTTCTGGAAAAAGGGGACGGCATTTACGTATGGGATGTTGAAGGGAAAAAATATATGGACTTCCTTGCTGCATATTCAGCAGTAAACCAAGGTCATTGCCATCCAAAAATATTGAATGCACTAACTGAGCAAGCAAGCAAATTAGCTTTAACGTCCAGGGCTTTTTATAATAATGTATTGGGGGAGTGGGAAGAGTACATGACCAAGCTTTTTGGCTATGACAAAATGTTACCAATGAACTCTGGTGCGGAAGCTGACGAAACTGCCCTAAAGCTTGTTCGTAAATGGGCTTACAAAGTAAAAGGCATCCCTAAAAATGAGGCAAAAATCGTTGTGTGTAACGACAACTTTCACGGACGTACAATCACAATTGTATCTATGTCATCAGATCCTGATGCATACAACGACTATGGACCATACACTCCCGGATTTGTAAACATTCCGTATAACGATGTAGAAGCATTGGAAGAAGCATTGAAAGATCCAAACGTGGCTGGATTTTTGGTAGAGCCCATCCAGGCTGAAGCTGGGGTTTACGTTCCTGAAGACGGCTATTTGAAAAATGTATCAGAGCTTTGTAAAAAATACAACGTTCTTTTTGTTGCCGATGAAGTTCAAACTGGACTTGCCAGAACGGGTAAAATGTTGGCTTGTGATCACGAAGGTGTTCGCCCAGACATTCTCGTATTGGGAAAAGCAGTTTCTGGAGGTATGTTCCCAGTATCATGTGTATTGGCTGATGATGAGATCATGCTAACCATACAACCAGGCGAACACGGTTCAACCTATGGAGGAAACCCAATTGCAGGGAAAGTAGCCATGGCTGCCCTTGATGTTATACAGGAAGAAGGCCTTGTTGAGAATTCTGACAAAATGGGTGAAATATTCCGCAGGGAAATGCAATCAATTGATTCAGAAATGATTGAAATTGTACGTGGTAAAGGGTTATTGAATGCTGTTGCCATTAAACCAACCAACGGAAAAACAGCTTGGGATGTTTGCCTTGCGATGAAAGAAAATGGAATTTTAGCAAAACCAACGCATGGACATATCATCCGCTTTACACCGCCTCTGGTTATTAACGAAGAACAAATGATGGAAGCCATCGAGTTGATCAAGGAATCATTTAGAGAATTTGGGTTATAAAACATATTAAGAAAAACTATCTGATTGAAGAGGGGAACAGTTTTTGTTTCCCCTTTTTTTATTCGCTTATCAATCAATTGGCATTAGTCATAATTTGCTAGCGCTATTTTTTTTATTTTCGCTGGATAAACAAAAAAACGTTCCGAAATGACATTTAAAACGATTATAAGTATTGCATTTTTCTTCATCAGTATTGTTTCATTTGGACAGGACAACTTTGATGATTTTATCAAAAAGGCCAATGACAATATGAACAACATGCACTATCAGGATGCCATGGCACAATTCGACAAAGCTTTTGAGATTAAAGAAAATGCATCCGACTCAAGCAATGTTGCATGGAATGCGGTTTTAGCGGCAATTTGTGCTCAAGAGCTCAAAAATGAAAACAAAACTTTAGACTATTATACCATTGCCATTAATTATAAATCAACTGATCAGGATGCTTATGATCAGTTAATTAAGTTAGCTAAAAAAACAAAAAATAAAGAAACCGAAGAATTTGCATTACGAATGGGCAAGCAAAACCTACCCGGTCAGGAATATCGTTATACCAACAAGCTACTCTATTTTTATTACAATAAGCAGGACTTTGAAAAAACCATCGAAACAGCTAATGAATTACTTACCCTTAGACCCAATTCCAGCAAAACGAAAATATTGCGGGCAGTAGCTTACTATAACACAGGCAAATCGACCGAAGCCATCTCGGAATTGGAAGCAGTACTGCAACAAGACCCTGAGAACATGAAAGCTATCTCTCAGCTTGGACTAATACACTATAGAGTTGTAAATGCTGAATACGATGCTATCGTAGCAAAATACAACAAGCTGGCTAAGCCAACACGGATGGACTATGCAGACTTTAACCGCAACTCAAAGGCCTGTGCCCAGAAATTCAACAATGCAATACCTTATTTGAAAAAAGCATATGAGGCTGAAAAGAAAAATGCTGTACGGGTTGCCTTATTCAATGCATATATCCGTTTAGAAAACAAAACCGAAGCAGATAAGTACAGAGAGTAAGAAAGAGCTAGAAGCTGGAAGTCCGTAGATAATGGTGATTAATAATTATTAATTCATTCAATTATTCAGTACTTTTTTATTTAGACCCAAACTGAATTAGATTATTTTACACAATTGTGTTTTATGATCTTAATTGTTTTTGATAATTTGTAGCACTGTAAAAGCGATCCCAATCGCATCTTTTTACCACTTTCTTTTTAACGATTGGTCATTGTTTTTCCACCTAATTACTGTGCGCTTAAAAGTGAATGATCGGGAATATTTGAATTAAAACAAATTATTTATTAACGATTAATATTCACGCATGATTACTTTTATTGGCTTTTTAGTATTTATTGTTGGTGTGGCAATTTTCGTTGTGTCAAAACTTGAGAAAAAGAATGGCAAATTCGAATGGTTAAAAAGTTTTACAAAAACCCACAGCTACATTATCATCTCTCTGGGTGTATTTTTAATGCTACTCAATTCACTCTTCTTTTTTGCAGACCGTGGTTTTAACTACCTGCTCGTTTCCCCAACCGGACGTATGAGCGCAGTGATGGAACAGGGTATTAAGTGGCGTGGATTTGCCAAAATTGATAAATGGCAAAAATTCATTGACGTAAAAGTAGTTGGCGAAGGAATTGAAGTAGATGAAGACGAAGTGGAAGGCATTATGAAACCTATCCCATTACGTTTTATCGACCAAGTTACTGCTGCTGGATTTGTTTCCACACGTTTTGAATTACCACGCGATGCCGAAAGTTTTATCAACCTTGCGGTGAAGTTCCGCACCATGAGCAATTTGGTGAACAACACCATTGTGCCTACTGTAAAGGAACAATTGGTGAACACAGCTTACATGTTTGCAGCCCAGGACTATATCTCAGGTGAAGCCCAAAACTTCAGGCAAGCTTTTGAAGAACAACTGAAAGGTGGTGCTTACGCAGTTGAGAAAATAGAAAAACGCGACACCGTTTTTGCCGACATACAAGACGATGACCGGGTAATTAAAGAAATCCAAACGTCCTACGAAGTAAACAAAGTGTTGGAGAATGGAATACCAAAACGCATTAAGCATGAACTCAGTGAGAATAACATCATTGTTTCACAGGTAATTGTAGATAACATAGAACTAGAATCAACCTTTAAACAACGGCTGGAAGCACAACGAGACGAATCGGCAAAACGACAACTGGAACAGCAGAAAGTTGAAACAGCAAAAGACGCCCAGCAGCGTATTATAGCCGAAGGTGAACGCGACAAAGCTGCCGAGCGGGTTGCTCAGGAAAAAGAACAGGTAAAAGCGCTTATTGCCATTGAAACCAAACTAAAGCAGGAAGAAACCAACAAAAAACTGGCTGCTATTGCGCTGGAAACTGAACGTCTGAATGCACAGCGCAAAAAAGTGAAAGCCGATGCAGAAGCATACGAAATTGCTCGCAAAGTGAGTGCAGGTATTACACCTGAAATTAAACTACAAATGGAACTGGACCGCGATGTAAAAGTAGCGGCAGAAATCGCAAAAATTAAGTTTCCTGAAACCATGATTATTGCCGACGATAAAGGAGGAACCCCTATTGAAAGTCTTATTGGTGCTGCCATGGCTAAACAATTGCAGACCACGAAACGATAATGAAAAATTAAACTTCTCAATGCCCAATAAAATACAAGACTAGAGATTGAAAGTTGATAAATTATTGGGCATTGGTACAAAATAAATAATTAAAAAAGATAGAAGTTGGGAGAGTTCCTCTGAACCATTTCCTATTTTAATTCAGTCTTTCAGTACGTCATTCTTTCTGAAAGGCAATCGAGTGGGCTTTCGTATTTGAATTGAAAGTCGAGTGTTATGATGAGTTTGCGGCTATCCACGATTTTGTAGGCAGCAGGTTCATCAATTAATTTAGGCATTGGCAAACCGGATACCAAAGCTGCTTTCTGATAAAACTCGCCCCGGGTGGGGTGCACCGGACAACAAGCATTAAAAACCTTTCCCCATGCATTCTGCTGAATAATTTCTTTCAATATAGACAAGCAATCATCCAAATGAATTAGGTTAACAGGCTTTTGGCTACTTAATCGAGCTTTCTTATTCAGTAAAAATCGAGCAGGGTTACGATCATAACCAATCAATCCACCAAAACGAACTACGGTTGTCTTGAATGCAGGATTCTCCAACAGCAGGTTCTCAGCTAACAGCATCGCCTTTCCAGAAGCTTTATCAGGAACATGATGATCTTCTTCTGTGACTGTTTGGTTGGTTTCATTATAAACTGAAGTAGAAGAAATAATCAACACTTTCTTAATTTGATATTGCTCGATATAAGGAACAAGCTGTTTTATCTGCTCTGGGAAAACGTGTTCAATATTCTCAATTCGCTTCGGAGGAATGGCAATCATCAAAACATCTGTTTCAAAAAACTTTGGATCGCTTGCCAAAATCTCGTTTGGGTGAAGTACAATCTGATAAGGTTCAATACCTTCCCTGCTCAACGTTCCGGTTTTAGCATGTGAAGTAACCGACCCTTTCACTCGATACCCTTTGGACAGAAGTTGCTTCCCAAAAGCAAGCCCAAGCCATCCACAACCTAATATTGAAACTGACAATGCCATCTTCTCTTATTCAAAAACCATCTAACAACACTAACAGTTTTTCAGCAAAAACGTTTTAAATTCTTCAAAATCCGAATTAAGCGAAATAGAAAGCTTTTCACCCTTCATAAACTCGGCTAGCTTTTCGGGTAAAGGAACATTTCCAACACCAATTATTTCCTCAACTGTTTCGGTGAACTTTGCAGGATGTGCAGTTTCGAGGAAAACACCCACTTTCCCATTTTGCAAATCTTCTTCCAAAGCTTTGTAACCAGTTGCCCCATGTGGGTCAGGTAAATAATTATATTTTTCGTAAACACTTTTCACCACCTCTCGAATTTCTTCATCCGAGTAGCGGAATCCTTTCATCTCTTCAGAAATGGCTTCATGTGAGTGATTATACAAATCAAGTATTCGTGCAAAGTTACTAGGGTCACCCACATCCATTGCGTTGGCAATTGTTTGAACGGATGCACGTGGTTCGTATTTACCAGTATTTAAGTATTTATAAACGATATCGTTCTCATTGTTTGCAGCAATAAAACGTTTGATTGGCAATCCCATTTTCTTTGCAAACAAACCTGCTGTAAGGTTTCCAAAGTTCCCACTTGGCACAGAAATTACGACATCTCCTTCAATCCCTCTTTCTTTCAAGCGGGCATAGGCATTGAAATAATAAAATGCCTGCGGTAAAAAACGAGCAACGTTAATCGAATTTGCCGAAGTAAGCGTAAGAGCTGATTTCAAATCTTTATCCAGAAAGGCAGTTTTAACCAATCGTTGGCAATCATCAAAGGTTCCATCAATTTCAATGGCGGTAATGTTTTGTCCAAGTGTTGTAAATTGTTTTTCCTGAATTTCAGACACTTTCCCTTTAGGATAAAGCACATAAACATCGATGCCTTCTACCCCGAGGAAACCGTTAGCTACAGCACTCCCGGTATCTCCCGAAGTTGCCACCAAAACATTGACCTGCTCTTTGTTTCCTTTCAGGAAATAACGAAGCAACCTGGCCATAAACCGACCACCAACATCTTTAAAAGCCAGTGTTGGCCCATGAAATAATTCAAGGGAATAGATGTTGTCGTTCACATGTACAACCGGGCAGTCAAAGCTTAAGGTATCGTATACAATCTGTTTTAAGTCTGCTTCGGGAACATCTTCCCCGAAGAACTTTTTCGCTACCTCAAAAGCAATTTCCTGAAAAGAAAGTGTATGTATTTTTTTATAAAACGAAGCTGATAATACCTCAATTCGTTCAGGCATAAAAAGCCCTTTATCATCTGCCAATCCTTTTGTAACAGCTTCTTTTAATGAAACTTCCGAAACGGATTTATTGGTACTGTAGTATTTCATATTTTTCACGTTCAGGCGAAAACAAATTTGCCCTTTACATTATTTTTTTAGCAATGCTTTCATAAAATCAGATCCATGGATCAGCCCGTAAGCACCCTTTTCAACCGTAAACTCATCGTAGCTTTCTACCGAATCACTTTCTTCACCAGGACGATAAATAATGAACGGAACCGGATCTTTCGTATGTACGGTTGTGGTACATGGTGTAGGATGATCGGGCAAAACTGCAATGGTTACGGGTTCATCCATCTTGGCAGTTTCTTCAACCAAATATTTCACCACACGGTGATCCAGGTACTCAATGGTTTTTGTTTTCAATTCCACATCACCTTCATGACCTGCCTCATCACTCGCCTCAATATGAAGGTAAATCAAGTCATGGTCTTTTAATGCATCAATCGTGGCTTGTGCCTTGCCTTCGTAGTTGGTATCGTACAAACCTGTAGCACCTTCAACTTTTATCACATCCATCCCGGCATAAACCCCAATTCCCTGTATCAAATCAACGGCAGAAATTACAGCAGAAGTTTCAACACCGTACATTTCTTTAAGTGTTGGCATTTGCGGCTTGTAACCCGGTGACCATGGCCAAATACTGTTAGCCATATCTTTACCTTCAGACTTACGTTTTTGGTTTACAGGATGATCTTTCAAAATCTCCATTGACCTCAAAATCAATTCATTTAATAAATCAGCTGTTTCTTTTGCAGCTTCTTCTTTTGCAGAAATCATGTAATCTTCAAATGGTTTCCCAGGGACATCGTGCGGAGGCGTGCAAGCCATTTGCTTTTTACCTCCTTTTATAACCAAAAGGTTGCGGTATGAAACACCTTTATGAAAAATGATGCTTTCAGTGCCTAATTTTTCATTTAAAAAATCAATTAACTCATGCGATTCTTCATTTGAAATATGCCCTGCAGAATGATTCTTAATGTTCTCCCCTTCAATGCAAATCAAGTTGCATCGCATTGCCACATCACCTTCTTCAAGTGATACCCCAATACTGGCTGCTTCCAAAACTCCCCTCCCTTCAAACACAGACTTGACATCGTAACCTAGCACCGACATATTTGCAATCTCACTTCCAGGGTGCATATCTGCAGGTACGGTAACTAATTTTCCACAACGGCCCAATTTTGCCAGTTTGTCAATTTCTGGAATACAGGCCATTTGCAAAGGTGTTTTCCCACCATATTCCTCCAACGGCTCATCAGCCATTCCGTCTCCTAATACAATTATATATTTCATTTATAAATTCTATTACTCTATTAATAGTTAAAAACAAGCTCCTAGCAACAAGCTTCAAGTGTTAAGCTTTTTAGCCAGACCTGAAATCATTTTTTGTTCTTCTTCCAAAAGACTTGTCAAATCTTTAATTTTAGCTGATGGTATAATTCTTAACTCTTCTAAAATTATTAACTGAGTCTCTAATTCAAAACAACTACCTAAAGCAATTTCCAGAAACCGAGATTGTTCTTTTTCGCTTTTACGACTACTTCCTTCTGCAATATTAGATGGTATGGAAACAGCTGCCCGGTTAATTTGACTTACCAAGTTAAATCTTTCAGAGCTAGGCAATAGATTGGTCAAATCATAACAATGCTTAACAATTTGAATTCCCTGTTGCCATATTTTTAGCTTTTTGAAATCTTTCATATCCCTAAAACTTAAAGCTTGCATCTAGTGGCTTGAAGCCATCATAGTAAAAAGCCAAAGTATGATATTAAATATTCGATACCCGGATAATATCTGCAAACACACCCGCAGCAGTAACCTCAGCTCCAGCCCCATATCCTTTGATGATCATCGGGAACTCATGATAACGTTCAGTGGTAAACATGACCAGGTTATTACTTCCCTGCAAGTCATAAAATGGATGGCCTTGCTCAATTTCCTGCAGACCTACCTCGGCTTTGCCATTTTCATACTTGGCAACAAAACGCCAACATTTATTTTCATTTTCCAGTACTTGACGTCTGGCCTCAAAATCTGAATCCAATTCTGAAATACCACTCCAGAAGTTTTCCACATCGCCTTCAAAGTATTTTTCAGGTACAAAGGTGTTGATCGCAACATCCTCCTTCTCGATTTTATACCCTGACTCACGAACCAGGATCAGCAACTTTCTTACAACATCAATTCCGCTCAAATCAATCCGTGGATCTGGCTCTGAATATCCTTGTTCCTTGGCCATTTGTATGGTTTTACTAAAGGGTATTTCTGCAGAAATGGTATTGAAAATAAAATTCAATGTACCAGAAAGAACCGCTTCAATTTTCAGTATCTCATCACCCGCATTCACCAGGTCATTCAATGTATTAATGATTGGCAAACCTGCTCCCACATTGGTTTCAAACAAGAACTTGATTCCTTTACGCTTAGCAATTTTCTTCAATTTGAAATAATTGTCATACGCAGAAGAAGCCGCAACTTTATTTGCTGTTACAATCGATACGTTCGCATTCAACAAACCTTCATAAAGGTCAGCTGCCTGATTATTTGCCGTACAATCAACAAACACAGAGTTAAACACATTCAGGTCAATAATAGACTGTTGAAAACCTTCCAGACTTGAATCCAATCCTTCATTTTCCATCCGCTCTTTAAAGCTGGAAATATCAATTCCTTCCCGGTCAAGTAGCATTTTCTTCGAGTTGGCTATACCTACCAACTTCAACTTTAAATGCTTTTCTTTTAACAACTTTTCTTGTTGTTGTTGAAGCTGATTCAGTAAATTTCCGCCAACCAAGCCAATTCCCAACAGGAATACGTTCAACTCAGCATTTTCAGAAAGGAAGAATGACTCGTGAACTACGTTCAGTGTTTTCCTCAAATCACTGTTTTTAACAATCCAGGATATATTTAACTCGGATGCACCCTGTGCAATAGCCACGATGTTTACACCGTTTTTACCAATTGTATTGAAAAGCTTGCCGGCAATACCTGAAGTATGCTTCATGTTTTCTCCAACAATCGCAACAACAGACAACTCGTCTTCGATTGCCACCCTACTAACCTGTTGCCTTGAAATTTCTTTTTCAAATTCCTCGTTCACAACTTCTTCTGCAAGCTTCTTTTTAGATGTATCAATTGCAAATGATATTGAATTTTCGGAGGATGCCTGTGAAATCAAAATCACATTGATGTTTGCATTCGCCAGGGCACCAAACAAACGCATGGAAATACCTGTTACACCAACCATACCAAGCCCCTGCAAGGTAACCAGGCTGATATTTGAAATAGATGAAATACCTTTGATAGGGAAATCTTTTCCATCCAGCGTATCATCTGATATCAACGTACCTTCGGCTTCAGGTTTCATCGTATTTTTAATATGAACCGGAATGCCCTTCTGGTAAACAGGAAGTATTGTTGGTGGGTAAATCACTTTTGCCCCACAGTGTGAAAGTTCCATCGCTTCAGAATAAGTAAGCGATTTAATGGTGTATGCTTTTTTGATCACCCTTGGATCAGCTGTCATGAAGCCATCCACGTCCGTCCAAATTTCAAGCACATCAGCATTCAGGGCTGCCGAATAAATGGCTGCTGTATAATCTGAACCACCACGCCCAAGCGTAGTGAATTCACCTTCGTTGTTACTCGCAACAAATCCTGGAGCAATGCATACCCCAGAGAAACCATTAAAATCTTCCTGAATATTTTTATTAGTCAGGTTAAAATCTACTTTTGCTTTTCCAAACTCGCTATCCGTTTTTATTAATTCTGCTGAATTAGCCAACTTTGATCCTTCAATAAATTCGCTAATCATGTAAGAGGACAAACGTTCACCAAAACCGCCAATCTTATCAAGGGTTTTTGGGGTTAACTCACCAATCATGGAAACACCGATGATTACTTTCTCCAGTTCGTTTAAGAGATTAGCAACCTCATTTTTTACTTTCTCACGTTTTTCTCCGTCAAACAACTGATCAACTACTTCCTCGTGTCTTTCTTTAATTGCCGTTATTTCCGTGTTGAAGTATTCCGTTCCAAGAATCGCCATTTTTGAGGCATTTAAAACTTTGTCAGTAATTCCGCCCAAAGCAGAAACCACAACGATTACATCGTCGTTCTGACCCTCAACAATTTGTTTTACCCTTCGAATGTTTTCAGCACTTCCAACGGAAGTACCTCCAAATTTCAACACTTTCATTTGTCAATACTTTATTTTTGTGGCTATTATAAAAAAAACTGGGTGAAGCAGCTCAGCCTCACCCAGAGATTACTGCATATTTCTGATTAATTTAATTTTCTGTCGTTGTGGTGGTCACTGCTTCCAAAATCTTGGTCTCTAATTCCTGTGCCAATTCCTGGTTGTCACGAATAATCGCTTTAACAGATTCACGTCCTTGTCCAAGTTTTGATTCGCCATAGCTAAACCATGAACCACTCTTTTTAATGATATTGAAGGCAACCCCTAAATCAATAATTTCACCTGTTTTTGAAATACCTTCTCCATACATAATGTCAAACTCAGCCTTGCGGAAAGGCGGGGCAACTTTATTTTTTACCACTTTTACGCGGGTATGGTTACCTAAAACCTCTTCGCCATCCTTAATCTGTCCAATACGGCGGATATCTAATCTCACTGATGCGTAAAACTTCAGCGCATTACCACCGGTAGTTGTTTCAGGGTTTCCAAACATCACCCCGATTTTCTCACGCAACTGGTTGATAAAAATGCAACAAGTCTTTGTACGGTTAATGTTGGCCGTAAGTTTTCTCAGTGCCTGTGACATTAAACGAGCTTGCAAGCCCATTTTAGAATCACCCATGTCACCTTCAATCTCAGCCTTTGGTGTTAGTGCAGCAACAGAATCAACCACCACAATATCAATTGCTCCTGAACGGATCAGGTTATCGGCAATCTCCAATGCCTGCTCACCGTTATCCGGTTGCGATATCAGTAACTCATCTGTGTTTACACCTAATTTTTTTGCATAAAACGGATCGAATGCGTGTTCTGCATCAATGATTGCTGCAATGCCTCCTGCTTTTTGCGCTTCAGCAATTGCATGAATAGCCAGAGTGGTTTTACCTGAAGATTCAGGACCATAAATTTCAACGATACGTCCTTTTGGAAAACCGCCAACTCCGAGGGCGATGTCCAATCCAACCGACCCGGTTGAAATTGCAGGGACGTCTTCAGCTACGCGGTCGCCCATTTTCATGATTGAACCTTTTCCGTAACTCTTTTCAATTTTATCCATTGTAAGCTGAAGGGCTTTCAGCTTTTCCTTATTCATGTTAGATTCTTCTTTTGCCATTTAGTCTAGTTCTAATGCTTTTAGTATCTGATTCGTATGATCTTTGGTCTTTACCTTCGTGAAAACTTCTTCAATAACCCCTTCTTCATCAATAATAAATGTACTTCTTAGAACACCCATATATTTTTTGCCGTACATATTTTTTTCGCCCCAGGCACCAAATGCTTGCAGTATTTCTTTTTCAGTATCTGCAATTAAGCGAAATGAGAAACCATATTTGTCGGCAAATTTCTTGTGCGAGACAACACTATCGGGGCTAACTCCTACAACTTCATACCCTTTTGCAAGCCACGAATCATAGTTATCGTTTAAATTGCATGACTCGGCCGTGCAACCAGGCGTGTTGTCTTTCGGGTAAAAATATAAAATTAACTTCTTTCCTTTATAATCCGTTAATGAAATTGGTTCATTGTTCTGGTCAACTCCGGAAAAATTTGGGGCTTTGTCCCCTTTGTTTAAAAAAGCCATAATCCGATTTTCTTAATTTGACAAATATACTTGAATTAAATGATAATAATCAGTAATAGAAGTTTGAATAATCAACAAAATCTAAACAATTGGACTAAATTTTGCTTTCAAACTTTTTTGTAATTTTATGTCGATAACAAAAGAAAAAGCATGTCATACGATCATAAATATTTTTCACTAACAACTCTGATTCTGCTATTGTTTATAGCAGCAAACCCGATTTTCACGGAACTAGCTACTGCTCAAAATGATCCGGAAACAAAAGCTCGGGAATTGTTCAAATCGGGCAATTATGAACAGGCCCTTCCAATTTTTAAAGATTTAGTAGGATTGTATCCCAGCGATGTAAAACTAAACTACTATTACGCAGCATGTTTAATTGAAAATGAACAGTTTGGCGAAGAAACAAACGCAGCAATCCAACTAGCAATTGAGGACAATTCTCAACCGAAAATTTTTTATTACCAGGGGCAAGCATTGCATGCCCACAATAATTTTCAGCAAGCAATAGTATTCTACAACCGATTTTTGAACCAGGCTAAGCGAAAGGTTAGCAAGGAAACAAAGGTTGAAGCTTTGCTCAAAATGTGCGAAGAAGAGGTCAACCCTTTCCCCAAACCTGAGCCTGAGACAATCCTAGAGACTCCTGATACCATTCAGCCAGTAATTGTTGAAGAAGCAAAGCCACTTGAAATACCTACCGGGTTAAAGGACAGCATTATTCATTTTCAGGTGACAACGGATATCCATTATTTAAAAATTGGACATTTTAAAAATGACAGTTCTATTCAATCATTTGTTGACGGATGGGTGATTGAGCAGAAACTTAAAAACATACTAAAGCAAACAAATCAACTGAGAGATGAATATGCCACTGTTCCCGAATCAGAAAAAGCTGCGCTTGCCGAAAAAATCCTTCAGCTTGAAAAAGAAACATACAATTTAAATATTGAGCTTAACAAGCAGTACCAAAAAGCAAGTCACAATGAAATAAGCTATTGGAACAATGCAGCGAGTGATGAGGTCAGTAATTTCCGAAGAAACATACGTATTTTAGAAGATAGTATTGCAAATACTTCTAAAGTTCAATATATTGAAAATGAAAATGTGGCAATTGTTCTTGAGCTTCCTGAAGAAGATTTATTAGACGAAACCGAACCGGTACAACAAAGTGAGCTTACAGGTGTTGTTTATAAAATTCAAATTGGAGCTTACCGAAACAAGCCTCCACAGTGGGTACAAAACCTGTTCAAGAAGTTGTCAGTTATTCGAAAAATTGACAAATACACTGATGACAAAGGCATTACAGTTTACACTGTTGGAGAATTAAGTTCTTATAATGATGCAAAACAAATGCGCGATCAGGTTAGGCAGGAAGGAGTTCACGATGCATCGATTGCAGCATACAAAGAAGGAGCCCGGATAAGTATTAAGGAGGCGAGGCAGATAACAAATGAATAAAGACGGATGAAACCAGGGGAAAATATAAAAAATAAGCCGAATCAGGATGAAAATATTGAATCGAAAAATGAACGCTTTTTGATTCTTCATAACGATGACCACCATTCCTTTGATTACGTGGTAGATGCACTTATGTTAGTTTGTGAACACAATAACGAACAAGCACAACAATGTACATTAATCACTCACTACAAAGGAAAATGTGATGTAAAAAAGGGAAGTTTTGCTTACCTTAGTCCTATGAAGAAAGCTTTAGTTGAAAAAGAGCTAAAAGCAACAATTGACTAACTAATTCAGTATGACCATTCTTATCATTCTATTCCTGATTTTCCTCGGCATTTTACTTCTGCTTCTTGAGTTTGCAGTTATACCCGGAATAACCATCGCAGGTATCGGTGGCCTAATTTTGTTTGCAGTAAGTACCTACCTGGCATTCACCTCCTATGGGCCACTGGCAGGATTTGCAACGCTTGCTTTTATTCTGATCGTTTCCCCTATTTTGGTATACCGGTTCTTTAAAGGAAAAGCTGGCAAAAAAATGGTACTCGAATCAGAAATTACCGGCACAGTTGAAGAAGTAGACGAAGAAAAAATTAAAGTTGGTGATGAAGGTATCGCATTGGGAAGACTTGCACCCATGGGTAAAGTTAAAATCAAAGATGAAACCATGGAAGCCAAATCAATCAGTGGTTTTGTTGATCAGAATGTTAAAATTAAAGTTGTCGACCTTGAGAAGACTTACGTTATCGTAGAACCTATAAATAATTAATAATGGAATATTTTGGAACCTTTGGATTAGTAGTAGGATTATTTATTCTACTCATTATCATTTTATATTTTATACCGATTGGCCTGTGGTTTTCTGCATTGGTATCGGGTGTGCGAATCTCGTTAATTCAGCTTTTCCTGATGCGTTTCAGGAAAGTACCTCCATCAATTATTGTTCGCGCTTTAATTGAAGGTACAAAAGCAGGATTGAAACTTGACCGCGACAAACTGGAAGCCCACTTCCTGGCAGGTGGTAAAGTGGACATGGTTGTACATGCACTGGTTTCAGCCGAAAAGGCTAACATTGACCTGGGCTTTAACATGGCCACCGCTATTGACCTGGCTGGCCGTGATGTATTTGAAGCCGTACAAATGTCTGTAAACCCTAAGGTGATTGACACACCACCTGTAGCTGCTGTGGCAAAAGATGGTATTCAGTTAATCGCTAAAGCCCGTGTAACTGTTCGTGCAAACATCAAACAATTGGTTGGTGGTGCAGGTGAAGATACAATCCTTGCCCGTGTTGGTGAAGGTATTGTTTCATCAATTGGTTCATCACATACACACAAAGCTGTTCTTGAAAATCCTGATTCAATTTCGAAACTAGTTTTGAATAAAGGGCTGGATGCTGGAACTGCATTTGAAATTCTTTCAATTGATATTGCTGATATCGATATCGGTAAAAACATTGGCGCAGGTCTTCAAATTGATCAGGCTGAGGCTGATAAAAATATTGCACAAGCGAAAGCGGAGGAAAGACGAGCCATGGCAGTTGCCCTTGAGCAAGAGATGACAGCAAAAGCTCAGGAAATGCGTGCCAAAGTGATTGAAGCAGAAGCTCAGGTACCGCTGGCCATTTCAGAAGCTTTCAGGTCAGGTAATCTTGGAATTATGGATTACATGAAGTATAAAAACATCATGGCAGATACCGATATGAGGGATTCAATTGCCGGAGATGAAAAAGATAAGAAGGGTTAATAAACAAGCTTATAAAGCATACAATCAAGTCCGATCTTCAACAGGTCGGACTTTTTGTTGCACCAAATTGAAAAATATGTTGCTCAGCATGTTTTTTAACATTCACTTAACGTTTATATGTGTTTTTCAACATATCTTTGTCGTAGATTTTATTTCATAAGTTTAGGTTTGATTAGTTTTATTGGTTTAGTTAGGTTATGAAAAGGGTAGAAAGAGTTCTACTCTTTTTTTTGCTCTAAACTTTCCTAAATGCCCTGCTGGTGTCCCCTGAGAGAGCAAAAGAATAATCACTTTCCCATGGGGTTAGGAAGTCTCCAGGCTTCCTCCAGTTTTCGATCTGGAGATCGAAAAACCCAAACACACTGATTTGACATATTTTGCTCTGCCGATGCCAATTTGCAATTGTTGTCATTGTTATAAACGATAATAATATTTCGTCCGGAAAAACGCCGTCTCCATTTACAACATCTCACGCCGGACGATTGGAGTGGGTGGCTTCCAAACCCAGCGTTACGCACTGGGCTGAATTATTTTGCCCTTTCAGGGCGTTTCTTGTTCTAATTAATAGTGATAGGAATGTTCAACCGGAATTGCGTTTCGCGAAGCGAAAAGGAGCATGAAGGGCAAGAACATTTCCGGTTTTGCAAAGCAAAAATCACCTTTAATTAGTGCCCTTTCTTTGGTTCGTTTCTTTGGGCAAGCAAAGAAATGAACAAACAGAACTACCTTACTGACGCCAATTTGCAATTGTTGTCATTGTTGTAAAAAATACCAATATTCCGTCCGGGAAAACGCCATCTCTATTCACAACACCTCACGCCGTACGATTGGAGTGGGTGGCTTCCAAACCCAGCGCTACGCACTGGGCTAAATTATGTTGCCCTTTCAGGGCGTTTCTTTCGTCAGGCAAAGAAATGAATAAACAGAACTACCTTACTGTTGCCAATTTGCAATTGGTATCATTCTTGAAAACAATACCAATATTCCGTCCGGGAAAACGCCACCTCCACTCACAACAACTCACGCCGGACGATTGATGTGGGTGGCTTCCAAACCCAGCGCTACGCACTGGGCTAGATTATGTTGCCCTTTCAGGGCGTTTCTTTTTCTAATTAATAGTGATAGGAATGTTCAACCGGAATTGCGTTTCGCGAAGCGAAAAGGAGCATGAAGGGCTAGAACATTTCCGGTTTTGCGAAGCAAAAATCACCTTTAATTAGTGCCCTTTCTTTGGTTCGTTTCTTTGGGCAAGCAAAGAAATGAATGAACAGAATTACCCCGCTTGCGCCAATTTGCAATTGTTGTCATTGTTGAAAACAATACCAATATTCCGTCCGGGAAAACGCCACCTCCATTCACAACACCTCAGGCCGGACGATTGGTGTGGGTGGCTTCCAAACCCAGCGCTAAGCACTGGGCTGAATTATTTTCCCCTTTCAGGGCATTTCTATGGACAGGCAAAGAAATGAATGAATTATTTAATAAGCCATTAATACATGCTTATAATCTCCTGATGCCGAAAGCAAGAAACCACATGGTCATTTACCATACCAGTGGCTTGCATGTGGGCATAAATAATGGTTGAGCCAACAAATTTAAACCCACGTTTTTTCATGTCTTTGCTAATTTCATCAGAAAGTGATGTGGTGGCGGGCAGCTCTTTGATATTTTCGAAATGATTAACAATCGGTTTATGATCCACAAATCCCCAGATGTACTGATCAAACGAGCCAAACTCATTTTGCACTTCCAAAAAGCGCTGGGCATTGTTTATACTTGCTGCAATCTTTTGCCGGTTGCGAATGATTCCCGCATTCTCTAGTAACTCATTCATTTTATCTTCGCCATAACGGGCAACTTTCTCTGCATCAAAACCATCGTAAGCCAACCGATAGTTTTCCCGTTTCCTTAAAACGGTCATCCAACTTAAACCAGCTTGAACACCTTCAAGCACCAAAAACTCAAATAGCTTTTGATCATCATGAAGTGGAACACCCCACTCTTCATCATGATATTTCAATAAAATGTCTTCTTTAAAACCCCAATCACAACGATTACACATAAGCTAAAAGCGTTAAAAAAATCAAATTTTATTAAAAATACGAAAATCAACCGTGTGAAGCATCTTTTTTTAGGCATGCTCTTTGTAAATTGCGCTTCCATGAAACTAAGACTTTTATTTATCCTTCTGATGATTGGGCAAATGGGTTTTGCCCAGCTAAACATTAGTCACTACATGCGGGTTGGGCGCACACGTATCGCCATTGAGAACTTTGTTGGGGCTATTGAAAATTTTAATATCGTCATTAAGTTTAAACCACAACTTCCTGAGCCCTATTATTACCGGGGGATTGCCAAACACCAACTGGAAGATTTCCGTGGGGCAATCAACGATTACAACCAGGCCATACGCATAAAACCATATTACCCGGACGCTTACATGCACCGTGGATTGGCATACTTGAACTTGAAGAATTTTGAAGCTGCAATTGCCGATTACAATAGTGCACTTGAACTTGATCCGGACAATGAAGCTGTCTACAACAACCGGGGGATTGCAAAGCTATCGCAAAAGGATGTAGAAGGGGCAATTGCAGATTACAACAAGGCTCTGGAACTGAACCCTAAGTTTATAAACGCCCTGATCAATCGAAGTAATGCCAACATTTTAAATGGCGACACAAAGGAGGGGATCAGGGATTTGAACCGGGCGATCATTATCCGCCCACACTTCTCAAGTACCTATCTATTAAGAGGTTTAGCTCGCTTCGAGTTGGATGACTATGCAGCTGCATTACGAGATTTCGACCAAACGCTAAAACTCGATTCAAAAAATGCCTACGCATATAACAACCGGGGAATTGTAAAACAAAAACTGGAGGATTACCAGGGTGCAATTATGGACTACGACCTGGCACTTGACTTAAACCCGACCCTGCCCAATGCGTATCTAAACCGGGGGATCGCCAAAGAAATCCTGAAAATTCCCGGATATGAAAGCGACTACGAAACTGCCGCCAAACTAGATCCACGTTTAGATATTCGCAGAAGGGTAATCGAAGAAAATGCAATGGCACAAAACCAGGGACAAGGCCAAACGCAAGCACAGAACCAGCAACAAGCACAAAAACAGCAAGCCAGTCAACAACAAGCACAAAATATTCAGGATAAAAAAGCGGCAAAAACCCCAAAACGTCCTTCAACAAAACCTAAAGACAAGCCTCAGGAAACTAAAGAAGAAAGAGACAGGAGACGTTTCAGGCTGGCACTGGCAGATACCCGTAACCTACCTGATTTAGAAGAAGAGGTGGATGATGGACGAATTCAAAATAAAAACATCATTATTGAACTTCAGAATTTATTTGTGATATCATCATACAGCAATCAATCGACAGACCTGGAACGTTTACAATACTACAACCTGGCGCTTGAGCAATTGAACAGCTTCAATAACTACACCCCAACCATGACCATTTCCAATCAGGATGAAGGCCTTTACATCGATGAGTTTAAAAACAATATCCTGTACTTCAATGAAAAAATTAATACGAACAAAGCTGCGGAGAACTACCTGAGCCGTGGGATTTTTAACCTTTTGACTTCAAACTACAATGAAGCACTGGCCGATTTTGACCAAGCAATCGTAATGGATGAAAAAAATACACTAGCGCATTTTTCCAGGGCAAATTGCCGGGCCAGAATGATTAACCTGTTGGAAACCCTGCCTGATTTCTCTGAAGAACTAACCATACCTGTTGGCACAGATGGACAAAATTCAACACAAGAAACCAAGGTAATCACCGATTACCAAAACGTGTTGAACGACTATCAGGTTTGTATTTTTATTAACCCAAAATTTCCATTTGCATATTACAATAAAGCCTATATTTTATGCAAGCTCGAACGATATCAGGAAGCCATGCGTAATTTTGATCAAGCCATTGAATTGCAACCGGATTTTGCTGAGGCCTATTTCAACCGCGGCTTAACACGCATCTTCCTTGATGATGTTGAAGGTGGGGCAAACGATTTAAGTAAAGCCGGGGAGCTTGGCATTCAGGATGCATACAACATCATAAAAAGATACTGTAATTAATGAAGAACAATCAACCATTAGCAGAACGGCTTCGACCAAAAACCCTTGATGAATACATCGGTCAGGAACACCTGGTTGGAGAGGGGGCTGTTTTGCGAAAGATGATTGAATCTGGCAATATCTCTTCCATTATTTTGTGGGGGCCACCGGGAGTTGGAAAAACTACGCTGGCAAAAATTATTGCCAACACACTTGAACGCCCGTTTTACACGCTGAGTGCTGTTAGCTCAGGGGTAAAAGATGTGCGAGAGGTGATTGAAAAAGCCAAAAAGCAACAGTTTTTCAACAAACCCAACCCCATTCTTTTTATTGATGAAATTCACCGATTTAGCAAATCGCAGCAAGACTCGCTGCTTGGAGCAGTCGAGCAAGGGGTGGTAACTTTGATTGGTGCCACAACAGAAAACCCTTCCTTTGAAGTGATTTCACCATTGCTTTCACGTTGCCAGGTTTATGTATTGAAGCACCTGGAAAAAGAAGGACTTTTGAAGATTTTGGATCTTGCCATTCAAAACGATACCGATCTTAAGAAAAAAGAAATTATTATTGAAGAAGATGAATCGTTGCTTCGTTTTTCGGGTGGCGATGCCCGGAAACTGCTCAATGTACTTGAACTAGTCGTTTATGCCGAAGAACAAGACAAAATAGTAATCACCGATGAAAAAGTACTGGAACGCCTGCAAAGTAACCTGGCATTGTATGACAAGAATGGTGAGATGCACTACGACATTATTTCTGCATTTATAAAAAGCATTCGTGGCAGCGATCCCGATGCAGCTGTTTATTGGCTAGCCCGTATGATTGAAGGCGGCGAAGAGGTCAAATTCATTGCCCGTCGTCTGGTTATACTTGCTGCCGAAGATATTGGACTGGCTAATCCAAATGCGTTACTGCTAGCGCAAAGTACATTCGATGCCGTTAACCAGGTTGGCTTTCCGGAATCACGAATCATACTTTCCGAGTGTACCATTTATTTAGCCACATCACCCAAAAGCAATTCTGCCTACGAAGCGATCAACAAAGCACAACAGATGGTTTCAAAAACTGGCAACCTTTCTGTTCCCCTACACATCAGGAATGCGCCAACAAAGCTGATGAAAGAGTTAGGCTATGGGAAAGACTACAAATATGCCCATGCCCACAAAGGCAACTTTGCCGAACAAGATTTTCTTCCAGAAGAAATAAAGAAAGAACGTTTTTACACGCCTCAAAATAATCCTTCAGAAGCCAAAATACTGGAACGCTTAAAAAACTGGTGGGGAAAACGGTTTGAGAAATAGTATAAAAAAGCGGGGAGCAGGGAGTTGGGAGTTGGAAGTTTTACCTGATTCTTTGTTCGGCACATTATTTGTTTAGCCCTCTCTTAAAAACTATTTAGCAAAATGAAAAAAATCACCGCCCTGTGCCTGGCAAGCATTATTTTTATGCTTTCATGCAAACCATTTGATAATTCTGTAAACATCACTCCAAACAAAGCTCCAATTGCCCAAAACAATATCATTTATTCCTACTCTGCTGATCTTCTAAACGATCCCGATTCACATATTCAAATGGGTTGGGCAAAACGAAAAAATGTACAAGTATTAAACTTGAAAATCACAAACATTTCAAAAACAGCAATACACGGCACACAATTTAAGTTTTATTCAAATGGCCAACCATTGACCATTGTTAATAATCAAATTGCTTCAAAGAAACTGAAAACCAAGACCTTCCCAAAAGTTGTTTACATGATCCCTGTCTTAATTGTAGGAATCGTAATATATGCTGGCTTGATGTCATTAATCGATGAAGATGATGATTATGACGGCGATGGCTTCAGTGATTCGAGCCCTAAAGTCCGTAAAGCTCAAGAAGACCCACTGGTAGATGCAAACCCAATTCAAAAAGGTCTTTATCAATTTAACATTGCGGAACACATCATAAAGCCCGGTGCAACCTTGTCAGGACTAATTGCATTTGAATCAGAAAAAGAAATTACGAGCTTAAACATAAAAGTAAGCGAAACAAGTTTTATTATCAATGAAAACCCATAAACTCGAAACTCGCAACACGTAACCCGAAACTCGAAACTCGCAACACGTAACCCGAAACTCGAAACTCGCAACACGTAACCCGAAACACGAAACTCGCAACACGTAACCCGATCAAATCCAAGCCCTCATTTTATAGTAAGCCATAGCGGCCATTTCACGTGCAACCAAAATCTCATATTTCAGGTGATTCCAGAACTGGTAGCGAAATGAAATACTTTTCCCAACATCTGGCACTAAAAGCTTATTCCCACCCAGTTCATCATCGGTAAATTTCAAATCGGCCTCCAAGGCATTCTCAAAGGCTGGCAACGCGTTGACATACTCAAACCCAGCTTTTCGAAAACTCAATACAGCCCTTCGCATATGTTCAGGAGAGGTAACCAAAAGAATTGGTTTTTTAGTCAGCATTGTACCATCGAAAAATTTCAGTTTTAACGCCTGTGACCGAGTGTTTGTCCCCTCTGGTTCAAAAAGAATCCGGGAAGTATCAACCCCTCGCAGCACTAGTTCATCATGAACCAAATTAGGAGTGCTTTTGTAGTTGAGCAAATCACCCGGCATGCTCAATATAATTTTGCTTTCGGAAAAAGATTTAGCGGCATGAACAGTATAATATGAACGCATCAAATTGGACTGACTGGGCATTCCTCCCCCACCAAGAAAAACAACATATTCGGGTTCTGTTTCTATTTCTGATACACTAGTTCCTAACCAATGATAAGCATAAAATGGAGCGGTAGTAAAGCTTAAAATCAGCATGATAATAAAAAACAGGCCACTTGTCCAACAAAGGATTTTGAATGCTTGGTAAAAACGGATTAGTATTTTCTTCACCTTGATTTTTTTCTGAAAATTAATTATTCAAGTTGAAACAACCTAGTGCAATGTCTATCAAACTTTGACAAAAAAAGATTCCTTCGTCTCCAGATAGCTATCTGTAATCCTCGGAATGACGTCATTGCGAAGACGACAAAGGAGGATGAAGCAATCTTCAACCAAACATGATGCTTGACTTGACTCTATTGTCGGTTCATTCTTTCTGCAAAATCCTTCTTTTTTCCATTATCTTTGTTTGAAACAGCAAAAAGAAAAAACTTGGAACTAAAGATAAAAGAGGAACTCATTAAGTTATTTGAAAATTATTTCAAGGAAGAAATAACTGCATTTGAGCTTTTGCCCCCATCAGGATCATACCGTGAATACTGTCGTTTTAAAAGTAAAAACCACCAAGCACTTGGAGCTTTCAATGCCGACATAAAAGAGAACGATGCTTTTCTACATTTTTCAGACCATTTCAGAAAAAAAGGAATCCCTGTTCCTGAAGTGTTTGTGGTCAATAAAAAGAAAGACTGCTACCTGCTTGAAGACCTTGGCAGCACAACGCTTTTTGACTTTGTTAGCAAAACCAGGGAGCTGGAAGAGTTTTCGGGCACAATCCTTGAAGAATATAAAAAAGTACTTTCTGAATTACCGAAAATTCAAGTGCAAGGTGGCATTGGCCTTAATTACAAGCTTTGCTATCCACGTTCGGCATTCGACAAACAATCGATGATGTGGGATCTGAGCTATTTTAAGTACTACTTTTTGAAACTGGCAAAAATCCAATTTGATGAGCAAGCACTTGAGGACGATTTTCAAAAGTTTACCGATTACCTTCTTGAGGCAGAATGCGACTTCTTTATGTTCCGTGATTTTCAGTCGAAGAACATCATGCTGAAAGACGGTCAGGTGTTTTTAATTGATTACCAGGGAGGACGAAAAGGGGCTTTGCAATACGATTTGGCATCATTGCTTTATGATTCGAAAGCAGATATTCCTCAACCAATTCGTAATGAACTGGTAGATTTTTATTTGGATGAACTGGAGAAATATCGTTCAGTTGACCGGAATGAGTTCAAATCATTTTACAACGGCTACGCACTAATTCGTATTATGCAAGCCATGGGAGCTTATGGGTTCCGCGGATTTTACGAAAAGAAAGAGCATTTTTTGCAAAGTATCCCTTATGCCCTTCAAGACTTGGGCAGTATTCTTGAAAACATCAACCTACCCATAGAAGTACCCGAACTTTTAAAGGTGTTAAAGAAAGTCAGCCAATCAGAAATACTGAAAGGAATTGGCATTCAAGAAGGCTCTCTAACAGTCTCAATAACAAGTTTTTCTTATAAAAAAGGCATACCAGCTGACAACTCTGGAAACGGGGGCGGATATGTTTTCGATTGTAGAGCGATTCCAAATCCAAACCGATATACCGAACTAAAAAACCTGAACGGGAAAGACGCTGAGGTAAAAAAGTTTCTGGAAGAAGCCAACGTGCAATCATTTCTCAACCCAATTTATTCTTTGATCAGTCAATCTGTTGAAAATTATCTTTCGAGAGGCTTTTCGCACTTAAGTATAAACTTTGGATGCACAGGGGGACAACACCGCTCGGTTTATGCAGCCGAAAAATTGAGTGATTTTTTGAAAAACAAATACCCGGTAAATGTTGTTCTGTTGCACAGAGAACAAGATTACTGAAACAATGAGCAAAACAGCCTGTAAAAAGAAAAAATACAAAGCACCAGACAACCCAAAATATTATTGCAAAAGATGTAAAGCAGAGGCTAAAAAAGAGGGCAAAGTTTGCAAACCAAAAAAAATAAGCTAATCTACTTTTCCAGTAGTATGTACCGACTGATTGTCTTATCATTTTTCTACTTGTTATTCGCAAATCAACTATTTGCCATTAATTCTTTGGACGAAGAAATACTGGATAGCATTGCGGTAGAAGAAGTCACTGTTAGTGCCTTTCGGTTTCAGGAAAAACTACTGAAAACTCCTGTAGCAATTTCTATAATTTCTGAAGATAAACTAAAAAGCTCCAGCCACCGACCTGTCAGTTTTTTGGTCAATCAGTCGCCCGGTGTTTTTATGCAATCCGGGACATTGGGTACTAATCGACTGACCATTCGTGGAATTGGCACACGATCCCCCTACTCTACCAACAAAATCAGGGCTTACTTTGAAGGCATCCCCCTGACCAATGGGGTTGGTGAAACCACGATTGAAGATTTGAACTTAGCAGCATTTTCAAAAATTGAAATAATTAAAGGGCCATCATCGGCCTATTACGGAAGTGGTTTAGGGGGCACTTTGCTATTTGAAGCAAAAGAACCAAAGCATGACGAAATAGAAATATCGACCACGTTTTCATCTTACGCAAGTTATTTGCAATCGGCTGCTGTCTCTATTGAAGATGGCGATTTCCAACATAGTTTACACGCCACGTACTTAAATGCAGATGGCTACCGGTATAATAATAAAACAGACCGATCCACAGTAACTTATTTTGGAAAACTCTCCGTAAAAAACCATCAGTTTAACTTGCTCATCAACCATGCTGACTTAAAAGCTTTTATCCCCAGTTCCATTGATCTGGAAACCTTTGAGCAAACGCCCAGAAAAGCAGCAGCAAACTGGCAGGAAACCAGAGGCTTTGAAGACTATCAGAAGCTAATGGCTGGTGTTTCAGCATCATCGGAATGGGAAAAAGGTTGGAACAGTCAGGCAGGTATTTTTGCAAACCAATATCGGAACTACGAACTCAGGCCATTCAATATTTTAGAAGAAGAAAGTTATTACTACGGCTCAAGAATACTGGTTAATAAATCAATTCTTACTGAAAAGGTACAAACTACATTAACCTTTGGGACTGAAATATTTTTAGAAGATTATCAATGGGCTACTTTTGAAAATCAGGATAGGATTAATGGTGAGCAGATTTCTGACAATAAAGAATTAAGAAACTACTACAATGTATTTGTGTCCGGAAAAATCCGGTTTAAAAATGGCATAATGATTACGGCAGGAGGCAACCTCAACTCCACCAGCTACAAATACACCGATCGTTTTACTGAAGCCAATGATGGAACAATCAACCATCGTTTTAATACAGTCCTATCCCCAAAGCTCAGCATGATTTACCCGATCAACCAGAAATCGAGTATCTATTTGAATGTCAGCCATGGGTTTTCACCGCCAAGTATAGAAGAAACACTTTTGCCTGATGGAAAAAGAAACCTGGATATTCAACCTGAAACAGGCTGGAATTACGAAATTGGCAGCCGTGGTCATCTGTTAACCTCTATCTATTTTGATATTTCTGCCTACTACATGCGAATTAAAAACCTGCTTCTATCACGCCGGGTTGGCGAAGACGAATATATGGGCATTAATGCAGGAAAATCGGAGCATCCGGGCATCGAATATCTTTTTAGAACAAAAATCATACAACAAACTAAATGGTCTGCAAAACTTTCACACAGTGGTTCCTATTCCCCGCATCGTTTTTTGGATTTCACAGACCTAGGGAATGATTATTCAGATAATGATTTAACGGGAGTTCCCAGGTACACAAACAATTCAAAAATTAGCATTGATTTTGGCAAAAACTATGCGGTAGAACTTCATCACCAATTTACTGGTAAGATGCCTTTAAGGGATGATAATTCGATTTACAGTGATTCTTATTCGCTAATTAACTTAGATGGTCGCTTCAAGAAGAAAATTGGTAAAATAGATATTGAAGTTTCAGCCGGGGTTTATAATATTTTTGACAAAAGCTATGCGTCTATGCACTTGATTAACGCCAATTCATTTGGAGGTCGTGCTCCCCGGTACTATTACCCCGGATTACCGCGGAATTTCAGTTTGAAACTAAAAGCTGGACATTTATTTTAGATATTGAACCCTGAAAATCATTTCCATCCTTGAAGCTATTTACCGAAGTTCTCAAAACAAAAAAGGCCCCACCAAACGGTGAGGCCACAAATATTCCGGTTAAAATTTTTATCCGTTGATTGCTTGCTCGCAGGCAGCTTTTAACTGCTGAGCAGTGCTGTTTCCAGGGTTTACTTCCAATGCTTTATCAAACAATGGCAATGCTTTCTTAAATTCCCCTTTTGCTTTTGCAGTAGCATTTTTGTACTGATCGTCGTTCGTTGTGTATTTTCCGGCAGTTACATCGGCAGCTGCTTGCGATAAAATAGAAGCACCTTTTTTATAAATGGCGTTCCCTGCTTTCAGGTAATACTTAGACAAACGATCTTTGGCTTTAGCATCATTCGGATTTTTTTCAATAGCTTCAGACAAAGTAGCCACATATGCATCTTTATCCCCAGCCTTTAACTGAGAGGTAGCTTTATACAAATATGCAGTAGAAACTTTATAATTGTTCTCAATGGATTGACCAAAGTACTTAGTAGCGACATCATATGATTTTACTTTATATGCAGCATATCCTGCATTGTAAGTCATAGCCTTGTCAGCTTCATTTTCTCCCCAATTTGCAATAGCTTTTTCAAATAATTCAAGAGCTTTTGTGTAATCTTTAGCTCTTAATGCTTCATTTCCTTCATTTTTCAATTTAATGGCGTCAACTGCATCTTGAGCAAATCCAGCAACCATTCCAAAACAAAATGCAATTACCAATAAAATACGTTTCATAACTCTCCTTTTTTGCGGTATTAATGATTAATGTTAAATTTTCGTTTTCAAAAGATGAACACCAAAAATAATAATAATGATTTAAAAACCTAACCTTATCATTAGACTGCAAAAAACTTACCAAAGTTTCAAGAATGGTAAAATGGAATAAAATGTACTAGCGAATGCGGTCGATTGAACGAACCAAAGCCTCATCTTTACCAATGTTTCGAATGGCCAAATAATCCAGTATGATGGCTATAAGCGGGAAAACAACCGCAATTTGGAAACTTATTTCTGCACCGTTGAAACTGTAATACGTGAAGAAATAAAACATCCCAAACAAGCCCAGCATGAGCAAAATTGCAAAAACAAGTATTCTCATTTGGCGAATGCGTTTTTTATACATAAACAGTGCAACCAGGTGAATAATAAGAATTAAACCTGCAAATGCAGCGATAGGTAGCCCATTTTGTTCAACCACATCGTTTCTTACAATTCCTCTGATATCAAAAATGAAATACTCGCTGTTTAGCACGATTTCAGCAAATGGCAATAAAAATAACATTCCGATTAAGCCTACTGAAAGGAGAATATAGATTGATTGAATTCGTTGTATCATGATATTGAATTTTGAGGCAAAATTACATTTTTGCGAAGAAGATGCAAGTTAAAAAATCTAAATGCTAAACTTCAACACGTTCACGTTTATTGGTTTTTGTATACCAGATAAAGCCACTTACGTTTTCGTAACCACAGGCTTTTAAAAACCGAATGTACGAGCGAACCTGATAGGTATATTTATCTAACTCCAAATCACCTGATTTATAATCGACAACCACCACTTCCCGGTCACTGATCATTATCCGATCTGGCCTTTTTAGCCCATTTTCACCAGTAAGAATATTTCGTTCATTGAGAATTCGATAGCTACCATCAAACCATGAGCTAACTTCCGGATCAGATACCATTTTATCGATCTGACTTCGAATAGAATGAGATTGTTCCACACTTACAATACCACTGAATACCAAATCATTAATTACCATATCAACATCACTGGCAACACGAATTTTGGCCAGCACCTCATGAATAAGTTTTCCAAGGTTAACCGGGCTTTTTTTATCTGAATCTGCATTAAAGAAATGTTCATTGCGTTTCCTCAAATGAAGAAAATCACGGAAATTGCTAAAACTAATTTCTTGCATGGTGATTGCATTCGTCTCAATTTCCGCTTTTTCCTGATTTGTACTAAAATTACCAAAAGTTAACAGACCATCATTCAAATCAAATTCATTTGAATGACTGGCAGTTTCAAAAAGCAAACTTCCAACGGAGTTCATTTTTCCATTTTCATAAACAGACCAGGTAAAAAGTGCATTTTTTGCCCTCGTGAAAGCAACGTACAGAAGATTCAAATTATCGATGTACCCACTAAGTTTTTCTTCAAAGTATTCATTTTTGAAGTAGGAATCAGCCATCGACTTCTCATATTTTACCGGAACTAGTTCGAGCTGGTCAAAAGGTTCAACAGTTGGTTTGCACCACAGTATTGGCGCATGTTGGGCAGAAACGTTCAATAACCAGTCACAAAACGGAATCAGCACATAATTATACTCCAGCCCTTTTGCTTTATGGATTGTTTGTATTCTGATTGCATCAATGTTTTCAGAAACTGCAACAGTCTTTTTCGCGCCTTGTTCTTCCCACCAATTTAAAAATGAAGCAATGTCATTTGTCCTGGATTTTGTAAACAATCCCACCTGGTCGATAAATGCCTGCAAATAGGCTTGTTCTTCTTTTATTTTGAACAAATTAAACATGGAGCAAATCGCAAAAATCGCCTCCTGAATATTTTTTGTAGAAATAGTTTGGATAAACTCGTTGCTGGAAATGTACTGCAAAAACTCATTATCAGGATGATCCGGATTCTCAAATTGTTCAGAAATATCAGGTTGATAATCTTTCTTAAAATGAAAAGCCAACTGTTCCTGTTCATCAACTGATGTAAAAACGGGTTCTTGCTGAACCTTGCGTAAACGAACGACCAAATCATTGTGATAGCTGTAACTCAAAAATGCCTGGATCAACTCATCACCTGGCAACAATTGCAATTCCAACAATCCCAAAATAAATTGGACCACCGATGAATTCTTCACATACAGTGATTCGCTCGAAAGTACATCAAAATTATATTTCTCGCTGACTGCAAATTTTTCATCCAACAAACGGTTTGCAATGATTTTTGCCTCCTCTTTTTTGCGAACCAGTATTGCAATATCAGATGCGTTGGCTCCATTATCCTGAAGGCCTTTTATGGTTTCAACTAACTCATCCAACACAAACCCCTGATGCTCTACATCCGTTTGTTTTTCCAGAAACCTCATCTGGACAAAACCTTTTGGATCAGCATTCGATTTGCCAACTTCCTGCACACAGTCTTGATAAATATCTGCTATTGAAGGGAAAGAATCCGTTTCCATGAACCGATCTCCCACTTCATTTTTGAAATGTTGATCGAGTAAAGAAGAAGCCGAGCTGAAAACGGAGTTATTAAACCGGATCACATTTTCATCACTTCTCCAGTTCTTATTTAAGACATTTTCATCCAGTCCTTCCAGGACAAAATCGTCGTTAATTGTTCCTCCAAGCAGTCTCCAGTCGCCATTACGCCAACGATAAATTGCTTGTTTCACATCCCCCACGAGCATTCCCAACTTCTCTTCAGAAAGTGAATTCTTAACCAGTGGCTTAAAATTTCCCCATTGAAGCCCGGAAGTATCCTGAAACTCATCAATCATAAAATGGCTGTAATAAGTGCCGGTCTTTTCGTAAATGAAAGGAGCTTCCGCGTCAGAAATAATTTCCTTCAATAAATTGCCCGATTCTGAAATCAATATTACGCCCTTTTCGCGAACCAACTTTCTCATGATCGACTGCAGATCAACCAAAATGGCCAGCGTATAAAGTTGCTTGCTTATTAACCTGGCCGTATTGTATTCATCCAATTTTTTCGAATAAAACTCAACAGCCTCAAACAACAGCAACTGCAATTTTGAAGCGGTCGTTTTAACAGCTTCAGTGTCATTTTTTTTGTAGAAGAATGATTCATCAGATATGGCTTCTTCAATACGCTTCCCTATTTTCAGTTCCGCCTTAAGGAGCTGGTTAAAAGCATTAGCCGGGCCCGACTTACCATATTTAAATTCGGAAACCGTTAATCCAGCATCCTGCATGACATTTAGCCCCTGCTTACCAAGCTGTTTAAGCTTATTCTCAAAAATGGAGATTATTTGCTGAAGTTCTTTTTGATAAGATTTAATAAAAGACTTATTATTTAATTTCTGGTAAAGCGGCTCATTCTGCTCCTTAAAAGTTTCTTTATATATTTCATCGGCCAACGATAAAATGTCTTTCTTCAAATTCCAACCTCCACCCTCTCGAATCTTGTCCTGGGCAAACTGCTTAAGCCATTCTAACAAATCCTTATCCTCGCCTACCGAAAGCAAAAGCTGATCAACAGCTTCTTCCAGTATCAAATTCTCTTCCAGGTCAACCTGATAACTGGTATTAATTCCCAATTCCCTATTAAACGCCTTTATAACCCGCTGAAAAAAACTGTCGATGGTGCTTATTGAAAACCTTGAGTAATCATGCAAAATGTTTTTTAGCGTAGTAGCTGCTTTTGTACTAATTTCTAGTTCAGAGAGAGAAAGTTCCGAACTTAAAACCTCCATGTAAGGCGTGGATTGCCCATCAGCCAACTTCGAAAGTTCATCAACAACCCGGTGTTTCATTTCTGTAGTAGCCTTATTGGTGAAGGTCACGGCCAAAATATTCTTGTAGTTAAAATCACCAGAAAGGGCTATTTTCAGGTATTCAATCGTCAACCGAAAAGTTTTACCTGAACCAGCTGAGGCTTTATAGATTTGAAGTTTTGACATGCTTTGTTTTTATAAAAGTATAAAAACTGTGCCTCCCAAACGATGAGGAAGAGAAAGAATTTTTCAACAATACTTTTAAAAATAAATCTTACATGGTTACCCGGGTAACTTTTTCACCTACAACGAACGGATGTTTAATCCTCAGTTTTTGTGTCAACCAGGCTGTAGCTGAAAAAAGTGGGATGGAAAGTGTAAACGGGCTTAAGTTTTCAGACAATTCTGTTTCATTGATTTCAAAACAAATGGCACCAGCCTCTTCTACTTTCTGCCTGACCTTCTTACATCGTTCTGTTTGTTTGCCAGAAGGATTTAAGAAAATCACTACCGAGTTTTCTGCTGATTCTTTCATACCATGGTCATACTCGGACAATGATAAGCCTATAAATGGGATACGTGTACTTTCCGTTAAGATTAATGCACCTTGCTTGGCAGTTCCATAATTAGGGCCGCTTCCAACTACATAAAACCCTTTTCTTTTGCTTTTCCGGCAATGCTTGTACAAATTCTTACCCAGTTCATTACCCGATTCAACCAGTTGTACATACCGATAGTTTAAAGCATCAATAGCCTGTTGTGGGTCAATTCCATGTCCGGTAAACAAAACAACCAATGAATTGATGAACGTCTTTGAAGGGGAATATTTCTCAGTTCCAGCAAACAAATCAACTGAGAAATCCAAATTCTCGTGTTTTGCAAGCGGTGAATTCATATCATTAACAATCGATACAAAACTTTGAAATAAATCGGCGCACCAAAAAGTTTCAGAGCTGGCCCCCGACTGTGAAATCAGGACTGCACGGTCAAACTGTTTAGTTTTATCAAGGTAATGAAAATACTCAGAAGCTAGCTGTGGATAAATTTTAACACCCAGGTACCTTAAACAAAGGGCAGCAAAATAAGATGACCCCATACCGATATATGGCACCTTTTCCGGCAAAACCAATCCTTTATTTTTTTCAAAACAGATTCGTGCCAGGTGGGGTATTTCAAAAATTTCAGCAATCAAACCAATAATTTTTTCTCTCACCCAATATTACGAAGATTCGATGAAACAATTGTCAAGTTAGAGATATTTTTTTGCTACTGAATATGCTTGTTTTCCATAACCACCCCCAAACAAATAATAATGGTTCAAGATGTGATAAACCTGATACAATTGCACCCGTTCTTGCCAGCCATATTCAAGAGGATATACTTCCTGATATGCAGACCAGGTTCTTTCTGAAAAGCCGCCAAACATCGTCATGATGGAAAACTCCATTTCACGATCGGCATAATATGTCGCCGGATCAATGATGGCGGGACCAGAAGAAGTGTACATGTAATTTCCCGACCAAAGATCACCGTGGATTAATGAAGGCGTGTGTTCTAAACCAATTAGTTCCGGTAAGCTTTCAACCAACTGATTATACGTATCAATCTCATCTGAAGAAAGTGATCGGGTCTTTTTTATCTCGTTCACCAAATATAAAATCCTTTTTTCTCCGAAAAACCGAACCCAGTCGTTTGTCCATTCATTTGGTTGCCGAGTTGAACCACAATAATTATCGTGATGAAAACCAAATTTATTTGCTGATTTTTGATGCAAAACTGCTAATCCTCTTCCCAGGCTTTCATCTTGCCTCGAAGAACTGCCTGATGTCAGAAATTGCATTAAAATATAACCCGGAGTTTCGTCAACTTCTTTGCACAACAATGCTTGTGGAACTTTTAAGTATTCATTCTCAACTGCAGCCATTTCATTCAAACCTTCCGCTTCCTTGATAAATAAATCTTTGGCTACATGTTGGTTCCATTTCAGAAAAAATTCACATTCATTGGTTACTAACCGTAACCCATGGCTTATGCAGCCACCACCTATTGAGTGTGTATCTTGAATAATTAATTCCTTACCAAACTGGCTTAGATAATCATTACAAAGCTGTTCAAGCACCTGTTTTTCCATATGAATAAAGATCAGCAATCAAGAAACAAAAATCAAGAGAAATTCACCATTCATCGGATTACCCAATTTTGATTTGATTAAATTTACACAAAATTGAAGCAGATGAAAGCAATGATATTTGCCGCAGGACTGGGAACGCGGCTAAAACCTCTTACCTACAATAAACCAAAAGCATTGGTCGAAATCAATGGCAAAACACTATTGGAACGTTGTATTCTCAATTTGAAGAAGAATGGGATATCAGACATTGTTGTGAATGTACACCATTTTGCCGATTTGATGATTGAGTATTTAAACAACAATCCATTTGAAGGTGTAACCATTCATATTTCTGATGAACGAAATGAGCTATTAGACACAGGTGGAGGACTTTTAAAAACCAAAGATTTGTTTGGAAAAGAAGAGCCGATTTTGCTTATCAACGTGGATATCCTCACCAACCTGAGTATTCAGGAGCTGTTAGATTTTCATTCAACGAACAATTCATTGGCTACGCTTGTGATCCGAAAACGAAACGGCTCCAGGTTCCTGCTTTTCAATCAGGAAAATGTGTTGTGTGGCTGGATCAATGAATCAACGGGCGAGGAAAAGATCAGCAGACCTGATGAATTTTATACTGCCGATAAATTTGGTTTTAGTGGAATACAAATTATCAACCCTGAATTACTGGATATGATTGAAGAACACGGAAAATTCTCCATTATTGATCTTTACCTGAGATTGGCAAAAACCCACTCGATAAAAGGCTTTATTGATGAACAATCGATCTGGATGGACCTGGGGAAATACAGTCAAATTGAAGAAGCAAAAAAGTTGGTTGAAGAATTTGATGCATTGGAAGGATAGAATAAGTCACGTTTTAAATCCAATCTTTCTTCTGGGTTTTGAATGATCATGTTTTTCAATAAGTTCATCAAGGTAATTAAAAACCAGCTCAATATTTTTATCCTGATTTTCTAATTTCTTTTTGATTTCTTCAAGTTTAAGGCTTAAGTTATCAGTAAGTAACGCTCGAATCTTTGTAAATATTCGCATAATTTGAATGTTTACCTGAATTGCACGCTTACTATTTAACACACTCGAAAGCATTAACACACCATGTTCAGTGAACATTAATGGCGGTTTCCTTCGTCCTCCCCAGCTTGATGTCGCAAATTGCGATTTCAAGTTTTGATATTCTGCGTCTGTTAATTGAAACATAAAATATAAAAACAATTGTCAAAAAAGTAATTATGAGCGGGATTCACTAATTCTCCCCGACTAATTCACTCAAACATTCAACCCACATGGGGTGATCATTAAGGCTTTCGACCAATTGCAATTTTTCGCCACCATGTTCCCTAAAGAGTTCTTCGTATTCAATACCAATTTCAACCGTGGTTTCCAAGCAGTCGGCAACAAACGAAGGGGCAACTATTAATAGCTTTTTCACCCCAGTCTTTGCTTTTTCAATGACCATTTCATCCGCAAAGGGGTTCAGCCAGTTTTTGGTCAGGCGGGACTGGAAAGCGACTGAATAATCCTCATTTTTTAATCCAACCGATTCCGCCAACAAGCGTGTGGTGGCGTAACAAGTAGCTTTGTAGCAATACTTTCCATGGGCTGGCATATCTTCATCGCATCTACAGCTTAATGAATCGATTTCAGGGTGTGTTTTGTCAACTTGTCTGTTTGGCAAACCATGATACGAAAAAATAATGTGATCATATGTTTCCGGCTTGTATGACTTAATCCGTTCCGCAAAGGCTTCAACAAACTTAGGATGGTCATAAAACTGGCTTACCAGGCGGAAGTCAGGTGTAACGTACCACTTGGCTATTTCTTTTGAAACATATTCAGCAATGCTCCCCGTAGTAGAAGAAGCATATTGCGGGAAAACGGGTAACAGCATCAGCTTGCCAAACCGCTTTTCTTTAATCTCTTCCAATACATTTTTAATGGATGGGTTTCCATAACGCATCGCTACAAAAACCTCATAATCATTCCCTAACCGCTCCTGCAATGCCAGTTTATTTTCTTCAGCATTAACCAATAATGGAGAACCTTTTTTTGTCCACAGCATTTGGTAGAGCTTCGTTGACTTTGGCGCACGAAATGGCACAATAATCACATTCACCAAAAATTTCTGTAACAACCAAGGTAAATCGATCACCCTTCTATCATTTAAAAACTGAGTAAGGTACCTCCGCACTGCACCAACTTTTGGTTCATCGGGCGTACCAATATTCGCTAGAATTACAGCTGTTTTCGTTGAATAATCGTCTGCCATTTTAATCAATGTGGTTCAATAACTAGTTCATCTTTAATTCCCAGCCAGTCAATGTCCTTCTTTAATAACTGCAAGGTTTTCCATTCGTTTGATCCTTCTTCAGGTTCATGCATATATTCCCAGGAAGCCATTGGCGGCATACTTAGAAAGATCGATTCTGTTCGTCCTCCGGAATCAAGGCCAAAACGTGTTCCACGGTCATAAACCAGGTTGAATTCAACATATCGACCACGCCTTAGGTACTGCCAGGCTTTTTCCTCTTTTGTAAAAGGTTTATCCCGGTTTTTGTTCATTAGGTCAATGTAAATTTCGGGGTAAGCAATTGCCAAATTGTGGGTAAACGCAAACAACTTGTTAAAGTGAAACTCATCTTCAGGAATAAGGTGGTCGAAGAAAATCCCTCCTACCCCCCGGGTTTCATTGCGATGTGGCAAGTAAAAATAATTATCAGCCCACTTTTTAAATTTTTCGTAAGAACCTTCCTCGTAGTTATTGCATATCTTCTCTAACTGTTTATGAAACAATGAAGCCTCATCGATATTCACATAATGTGGCGTTAAATCAATGCCACCACCAAACCAAGACAAACCATTATCGAGCTTGAAATAGCGGACATTCATGTGGGTGATTGGGACATGTGGGTTTTTGGGGTGAATGATGGACGAAATACCTGTAGCAAAAAACAAGTCGCCATCTTCAATTTTCAATGACTTCCTCATGTTTTTCGTAACCGGTGCACTCACTTTTGAAAAGTTCACAGCTGCTTTTTCAATGGCATTCCCATTGGTAAATACCATGCTTGCTCCTTCTCCCAGTTTACTCTCCCATTTATCAGTCATAAATTCGCCTTTCCCGTCCGCTTCCTGAAGCATCAGGCAAATTTCTTTCTGCAATTGCCTGTAGTGTTTCGCAACTTTTTTCTTTTTCATCATGGTCTATTTGATGTTTTCTGCTATTTGTTTTCCTTGCTTTATACGATCTGCCATCCCGATCCCGTCACGCACATTTCCGGCAATAATTAATCCGGGATAGTCTGTCTCAATTTTTTGAATGGCAGCCAGTTTTTCTTCCGATTCAATTCCATACTGGGGTATGGCGTGATCGTACCGATTGATCTCCAACAAATCAGGAGACCAATTTGTTAGACCCATCATTGATTTAAGTTCACGCTCAACCATTTGGATTAACTCATCATCCTCTAGTTCAGCCAACTCAGGCTTTCGCAATCCGCCCACAAAAATTGAGAGCAATGCACCGCTATCATTTGCCCGGTTTTTAAAACAGGACGACATAAACAATGCCCCAAGGACATCCCTGTTTTCAATGAATGGAACCAAGCCACCAAAAGCTTTTAGTTCAATCCCTTCCCAGTTCTTAAAACCAACAGCAAGCTGTGCGACTTTCGCGTACTGCATGGTCTGTACCTTTTCGATATGAGCTTGTTCAACAAAAGGTAAAATACGATGCAATTGGTGACCGCCAACTGTAGATATCAGCTCATCAAAAACTTCTGGTTCTCTTTCATCTACCAATACCTTAAACTTCCCATTGTTTGGTTGAACCTGCATTCCCCGTGAATTCAGTTGAATATTTTCTTCTACAACTTCATTTACCAATGCATTGATCAAATTTTGCAAACCACCTTCGAATGAAAATATTTCACGTGTGGCTTTTTTATCCCGGTCACTTTTATGTTCTCTGGATTTTTTGATTGCACCACCAATAAAACTTCCGTATTTCTGTTCTAAATTATAAAGTTTGGGCAATGCAAAACGAGGAATCAAGTGTTCCGGATCGCCGGCATAAATACCCAACACAAATGGATCAACAGCATAGTTCAAAAAGCTCTTTCCCATGCGCCGAAGCACAAGAGCTTTCAGGGTTTCGTTCGGATTTGTACCCGGTTTGCGAAACGGTTCAGCAAGCAGCCTGATCTTATCTCCAAAACGAAATAGGGGCGTTCTGATTCCGCCAAGCAAACCTGAAGGCAGAGCATGCCAACGATCGCCTTTCCAAATCCACCTGAACTTTGCTTTTGGATCAGCTACTTCTAGTTGAAGTACATCCCCAAGATCTTCAATCAGTTCCATCACCTCCGGCTGTCCAATCACTCCAGAGTTTGGTCCACGTTCAAACAAAAAGCCATTTTTTTCTACTGTTTCAATCACACCTCCCGCTCTATTGGCTTTTTCAAACACTTTGAATTCAACACCTCTTCTTTTTAGATAAAAAGCGGTTGTTAAACCCGTTAGCCCGGCTCCTATGATTGCAACTTTTTTACTCATACCGATTGTGAGAATTTTTTTGATCCATCATTTTGCCGAACATCAAAAACAGCAGCCATATTTCGAAGGAAAAACCGCCCGATTTGGGAAATGGTAATTTCATTTTCCGAATATTTCAGCAGTTGGTCATTAGCAAAGCCTATTAGTTTATCTTCATTGAAACTCAACAACTTTTTAATTTCAGCTGCAGACAATGAAAATTGGCTGGCCACCTGCGACCAGTTTAAGTACTGATTGCACATGATTTCATTGATGATGTGGCGAATTATTTTCTCCGTATCATCCAGTGTGTATCCTTTTACAATCTTGATTTTCCCGTTTTCAATACTTTCAATGTACTCATTCACCGTACGTGCATTTTGGGCATACACATTCTCCAACTGGCTAATTCCGGTCACTCCAAACGCATACACCTGCCCAGTAGTTTCACGGGTGCAATACCCCTGAAAGTTCCGGTGAAGCGTTCGCTCTTTTAACGCAATGGCCATGTCATCATCAGACTTTGCATAATGGTCAAGCCCAATGGTATCGTAGCCAGCAGAGGTCAACCGTTGCCAGGCCTGCTCAAACATTTTCACCTTTTCATCAGGTTTTGGCAAGCCATATTCTTCCAGTTTTTCCTGAGCTTTTTTCACCCAGGGAACATGGGCATAAGAGAATGTCACCAAACGATCAGCATCAATCTCAATGGCTTGGTCAATTGTTTTTGCAAACGAATCAGCAGTTTGAAAAGGCAAACCATAAATAAAGTCCAGGTTCACCGAAACACCTGAATGACTTCGAATCATATCTGCCAATTTTGCTATCGGAATAGTTGGGATTTCACGATGCACAGCATTGAGTACCTTCTCCTGAAAATCCTGCACCCCCATGCTTATCCTGTTGAACCCAAATGAGGCCAATTCTCCAATATATTGTTCATCCAGATAGGCCGGGTTGCACTCAATGGCAATCTCAGGTTTTTCAATGAACTCAAATTCATTGTTGATGATGTCCATGATTTCACCAATATAAGCAGAGGGGATAGCGTTTGGCGTTCCTCCGCCCCAGTGCACCTGCGAAACTTTCCGGGTTCTTTCCAGCAATGGCCTGATCATCAGAATCTCCTTTTTCAAAGCATCAACATAACGCCTGATTAGATCCTGGTTTTTTGTAATGTGCGTATTACATCCGCAGTACAAACACAGCTGCGGACAAAATGGAATATGGAAATAAATGGAAATGTTTTCCGGCTTTCCCAGGTTCGATTCTTCAACAGCCTTTAAATAATTTTTTGTACCAAATTCTTCAGTAAAAAAATTGGCTGGCGGATAGCTCGTGTACCGGGGTACCGGAACATTGTATTTATCAATTAATTTTTGTGGAATTTTCACAATCAGTCATTTGAGTTTTGCAAATCAGTACCTGGATCACCAATCAAGTACATTTCCTTTTTGAAGATAACAGGAAGCAGTAATATAACCAATACACATAGTACAATTTCAATGGCAAAAAGTCCTCGATAATTAATCATATCAGCTACTTTTCCACTAAAAACTGCGATAATCAAACTGCTTAGGTGAGTTAAAACAATCTGAATGGTAAAATCGGTACCTTCCCTTCCACTGCGAACCACAGCCATAGATATGGTATAAATAAACACCGAAGACATAGCGTAGGCAGACCAAAGCAAGCAAATTGCCAGATAAACCAAATAAAGCGGATGGTTGGTGTATGTCAGCACAAAAAAGAAAGTTGCCGCCAGCAAATTCACAAATGCAAACAAATATACAGCCTTGCCAAACCCTATTTTTCGAATGAGCAAACCTGCTGGGATTGCCATTAGTGCGCCACAAGCTGTTCCCCAAATACCCGAAATAAAACCAATATCCTTTATGCTGTAGCCTAAATCAACCAAGTATGGCTTCACCATTGTTAGCACTCCGATAATGCCCGAATAAAACAAAACAAGCAATACTAAATGCCTGATGGTAGAAGCTTCTTTAAAAAACAGGACAAACTCATATAGGCGCACTTTGTTATTTTGCTGCTGAATTTCACTGTTCGGTTTTATTTTATAGAATGTTACGGGCAAAAGTGCCAGGAGAACAAAGCCTGCCAGACCAAATAATAAATAAGTCCATCCGAAAGTGCTGTATATGATTAGTAAAACACCGCTACCGAAAAGTGTTCCCAGAAAACTACCAGCCGACTGCATGCTGTTCCCCAGGCTACGTTCCTTTTTCCGAAGTGAAAGGATAGCAAAAGCGTCGGTAGCAATATCTTGTGTTGCCGATGCCGTAAAAGCAATGACCATTAATGCAATAATGGTTGAAAAATCGGTTTGCAGGTTAAAAAAGCCAATGCCAACTATAATCATGGCATAAATTAGTTCGGACAACAAAATCCACCTACGGTATTGTTTGGGCGTTTTACAGTTTCTATCGACGATAGGTGCCCAAAGGAATTTGGCAATCCAGGGAAGCTTAATCAGTTGCAAATACCCGATCGATTCCAGCGAGTAGTTTTCCATGCGCATGATTACAGGAACCACGGTCGAAAAAAAACTCATGGGGATAGATTGTGCCAGGTAAAGGCTCAGCAGCGTGAAATATTTGTCAAATTCCTTTTTAAACATGAACTGGTTTTAGAACCGGATTTTAGCAGTAATACCCGCCCTTGCAGGTTTCCCAGCCTGAGCGTATGAATTTCCAAGCGCTGTAAAATAAAATGCGTTATGATCTGCATCAAAAATATTGTCAGCCCAAAGGCTTAGCGAAAAATTACTTTTTTGAATGGTAAACCTGCCGCTAACCAGCCCATAATATTCCTGCCAGGCATTATTTGACTCATGCCAGTAGGTTTTTCCAAATCCTTGATATTGAAGCTGCACAGTTAAACGATCTACATATTCAGATTTCATTTTGAAAGCTTTTTTTACTCCGAAGTTTAAGGTAAACCGTGGAGCATAAGGCAAAAATTTGCCGCTGTAATCGGTCGAATCGTTCCGCTGGTAGTCGACAAAACGGGCTTTGTTGTAACCAAACATTGCCCATGATTCAAACAACTGGTTGGGGCTGTAACGAATTTCCATTTCAGTACCTAAACTCTCTGACTTTGCCGCGTTCTTTAGGATGGAGCCTCTTCCGCTTGGACTAGGTTGATACACCTGCTGATTACGCCAGTCCATATAATAAGCACTAATCCCTGCACGTATATTATTTACAGGGCAATGAAACTTCCAGCCAAATTCATAGTTATAACTTTCTTCGGGATCGAACGAACGATCTTCTTCACGCTCAAACGATGAGTTAAACCCACCAGAATTATACCCTTTTGCAAAAGTGACATAATGGCTAATATTTTCATTGATATTGTACTTAATGGAAAGTTTGGGCAGAAGAATAAAATTATCCATTTCTAAATCAGCATCGCCAACATGACTTGCATTGCCTGCAACTTCTTTATCGTGCTGGTAATCCAATGTTGCTTTTTCATAATCAGCCCTTAAGCCAGCAATAATATTAACTTTGCCCCAGTTAAAAACCGACTGGTGATAAAAGGCAAGCCCCGAAGTTACATTATCATAAGTTTTTGTATAGTTGTATGGGCTTGGCATATTCCGTGGGGATGTAAAATCTTCGCCATATTCAACAAATACTATTTTATCCAATGCCTGCCTGAATGTAAACCCGCCAAACAACCATTCATAGGCACTTCCTTTTTCTGAACTTAATGTAAGCTCCTGGGCAAACATATTCTGCTCCTGATCTTGATTCACCATGAATAAACTTCGCGGGGTAAAATCCTGATCAATGGTTTGTAAATCATCCAGGAACTGGTAACTGGTTGCGCTTGTTAGGTACGCAAAGCCCAAATCGGCACTTGTGGACATACCTGCTGAAAACAATTCCCTTTCATACCCGCTGGCAAAATCGTAATTGACATCACCTGCCGTTTGTGTCTCTGTATCATACAAGGCATATGGATAACCACCCTGCTCGCTATCTTCATATTGCAGGGTAAAACGAATATTAAAAGATTGTGAAACATCGTAGTTCAGTTTCAACCGCCCGGAATAACTATCCAATTCATCGGCTGATTCATCCAAAAACCGATTGGTAAAATAACCATCGTGATGTACCTGCCCGAAATTGACAATCATCCCCAGTTTTTCGGAAATGGGCTGATTGTGCGAAACCTGGGTTCGTAATTCGTTAAAGCTACCATAATCCAGTTGAAGGCTGGTCAGGCGTTCAGGTTTTGGTTGCTGTGTGGTAATATTGATTAGGCCAGCCAGGGTATTCCTTCCGAAAAGTGTCCCTTGTGGGCCTCTCAATACATCAATGCTTTCAATATCCTGAAAGTTGAAGTTAAATGCAGCTTTCTCAAAATAGGGTATGTTATCAACATACAAACCAACGGAGGGTGAATTAATGCGTGTTCCAACCCCACGAATATAAACTGGCGAGGTTAGCTTTGACCCATAATCCGGCATAAAGAAGTTTGGCACAAAACCTGAAAGATCTGTCAGGTTCTCTATTTTGTTCTCAATGATTACCCTTGTCTGAAGCTTCGAGGCAGCAGCAGGGAGTTGAAAAACATCGCTATTGTACTTGGTTGAATTAATGGTGATTTCGCCAATACTTAATGATTTGAATATTGTTGTATCTGCTGGTTCCCCTTCAGCAAAAACAAACTGAACACTTAAAAAAATAAATAAAACAGGTAATAACTTCTTCAGCATACGATTTGGTTTTTTTGCATAAGCCATACTAAAGCTTACTAAACAAACATAAACAGTTTTTCAAAAATCAGGTTCAAAAGTAATAAAAATTACCTCCTCTAATCATGACAAACAAACATGGGATATAAAGCCATAACGAGAAACAGAAAAAGTAAAAATGGAAGAAGTAAAAAATCAAGCTGTTGCCTAAAGTTCCAGAAGTTCCTTGGCAGTTTCACGAGCTTTTTGTGAATTGCGGTCACCGCTCAACATTTGGGCAAGTTCTTCTATGCGTTGTTCATCATCCAGTTTTCGGATCGAAGTAAAGGTTTCATCACCTTCATCAAATTTATATACCTGGTAATGATGATCGCCTTTTGCGGCGATTTGAGGCAAGTGGGTGATATTTATGACTTGCATATTTTCGGAAAGCTCTTTCAAAATCTCGCCCATTTTCACAGCAGTTTCACCGGAAATTCCTGAATCGATTTCATCAAAAATAATTGTTGGCAGAGCCTTGCTGTCGGTAATCAGGCTTTTTAATGCCAACATTAAGCGCGACATTTCACCTCCTGAGGCAATTTTAGATATTTCCTGTGGTAAGCTGTTTTTATTGGCAGAAAACAGAAAGCGCAGCTCATCAAAACCAAACTCCGTTGGATGTTCAAGCTTTTGCAATTCAACTGAAAAAACGGCATTCAGCATATTTAATTTCTGAAGAACCCCTACAACTTTACGTTCAACATTTTTAAGGATATTACTTCGTTTTTCTGAAAGCACTCCGCCCTTCTTTAAAAGCTCATTATAACGGTTTTCAAGCTTATTTTCCAGCTGTGCAATTTCTGCGTCAAAAGAAGCAACATGTTGAATCTTACCCTCCAATTCATTTTTCAAGTTAATCAACTCATCAACATCTTGTACCCTGAACTTTTGCTGCAAAGAAAATATTAGGTCCAGGCGTTCTGCAACTTGTTGGATTCGCTCCGGGTCATGTTCTGTTTTTTCAGCAATCGAATGGCTTTCCTCGGCCATATCTTTTAACTCGAAATAGCAAGATTCAATGCGTTCATAAATTGATTTGGCCTCCGGATAAAAATCAACCATTTTAGAAAGCTGGCTCATTTTTTCTTTTAAGGAAAGAATGATTGACGACTCTCCCCCATCCAAGGCATCAGAAAGCTGATCAAAGGTAAGCTTAATGTCTTCGGCATGCTCCAAAGTGGATTGCTCTGTTTCGAGTTCTTCCAGTTCACCCGCAACCAGATTTGCTTCGTTTAGTTGATTGTATTGAAATTGGAAATAATCCAGGTCTGCTTTCGATTTTTCAGCTTCTTCCTTAACCCCCTTAAGCTTTCTTGCTGTTGATTTCCACTCTTCATAAATATGGAGGTATTCATCTAACAAACCAGCATTTCCAGCAACCAAATCAACTATTTTAAGCTGAAATGATCGGTTGTTTAACTCCAGGTTTTGGTGTTGCGAATGAATATCGATGAGCTGTAAAGCAAGTTTTCGGATTACATCCAGCGTTACTGGTGTGTCATTTATAAACGCCCTCGATTTTCCGGAAGGAATAATTTCCCTTCGCAAGATGGTCATGTCATCATGGTCAAGATCATTATTCTCAAAAAACGTTTCAAGTTGATATCCTTCTACATTGAAAATCCCTTCAACAGTACATTTCTTTTCCTTATTGCGAAGAACATTCAGGTCAGCACGCTGTCCTAAAATCAACCCCAATGCGCCTAAAATAATCGACTTACCAGCACCGGTTTCCCCGGTAAGAATATTAAAACCATCCTCAAAACTAACGGATAGCTCATCGATCAAGGCATAATTTCGGATTTTGAGTGATTGTAGCACAGGGCAACTTTTTTAGAAACTTTCAGCTTTTCTTATTTTCTCATATTTACTTCCGTTTGAAGGATCAACTTCATTCAAAATAGTCAGCACCCTGTTTTTTTCATCAGGATATGATTTTGAAAAAATATTGACCAGCTCATCGGATTTAGCATCGAAAAAGATACGCAAAATATACACATCGGGGCGGGTCCTAAATACCCGTTGAATAGATTTTAAAGAAGATGCGATTTCAGAACGGCCTTTTTCCACTTTATCACTCATCACATCAATTCCTAATCGGTGATAACGGTACATGCAATCACGAAAAGGTGCGTAAGATTTATTCAACAGATTCTCAACCAGCCAATAACGGTTTCGCTCGCTTTCAAATGCCTTCCAGCCTTTTTCACGGGCATTTTGCGAGTTATTTACAATTTGCTGGGCCTTTTGAAAATACTCAGTCCCACCCTCTGGGGAAAATGAGTCATAATCCATACCCAGAATGATGTATGCATAATAAGCCAATATGTTGGTCAGGTTGTCCCTATTCGATGTTTCGTTAAATTCTAATGGCTGAAACTCTACATATTTGGCCTGAAAATCATTATCCTTAATGTTCAATAAAATTGATTCATAGGAAGAATTAAACGCCGGGCGGCGCAATTGAACCTGAATACTTCCTCGAAATTCATCAGTTGAAATCTGTTCGTCCAAACGAATGAAAATATTGCATTCAATCCGCTCATCCATTTTATAAACATGATCTGTCCATTTTCGATTGTTCATAAACTCATACAGGTCAGCCTGCATGGTACGGAACACATTCCGGTTAGCTCCCTGTATTTTTTGGGCAGATATGCTGATATTACAGCGGAGTTCCTGTGAATATCCAGTAAACGACATCAATAAAAGGATGATAGAAATTAAGCTCAGTCTCTTCATAAACAGAATTCTTTCAAGAAAAGTAAAAGTAATTAAAATCTACAGAAGTCTTACAAATTTGCCAGCCCTTCAGCTATCTTTTTTACAATATCCGCAGCAACTTCTGTCTTCTGTTTTAACTCAAATTCCTGTGCTTTATTGTCTTTCGAAAGGATCGTAATTTTATTGGTATCCACTCCAAAACCTGCCCCTTTATCCTGCAATGAGTTTAACACAATAAAATCGAGGTTTTTCTTCTGAAGTTTGCTTTCGGCATTTTTGAATTCGTCCTGGGTTTCAAGGGCAAAACCAACCAAAAGCTGATTTTCTTCTTTCATTCCACCCAAAGTTGCAGCAATATCAACGGTAGCTTCAAGCTCAATAGAGAGTTCATTTTCTTTTCGCTTGATTTTTTGATCGGCTTGAATTGCCGGACGGTAATCAGCAACTGCAGCACACATTACTGCAGCATTCATTTTCGGGAAATGCGCTTGTGAAGCTTCAAGCATTTCTGCAGCCGACTCCACATTTATGCGTTGAATTCGGGGATGGTTTATGTCCAGTGAAACAGGCCCGGTTACCAAGGTAACATCTGCTCCTTGTTCCGCCAATTCATTGGCAATGGCAAAGCCCATTTTGCCCGATGAATAATTTCCGATAAAACGAACGGGATCAATTTTTTCGTAGGTAGGTCCTGCGGTAACCAGAACCTTTTTATTCAGGAGTTTTTTTTTTGAGTCGAAAAAATCAACGACTTCATCAACAATCTGATCAGGCTCCATCATCCGGCCTTTTCCATGCAAGCCGCTTGCAAGCTCTCCTTCAGCAGGCTCCAGAATTACATCTCCATATGATTGAAGAACTTCCAGGTTCTTTAATGTTGATGGGTGGGCAAACATATCCAAATCCATAGCAGGTGCAATGTAAACCGGACATTTTGCTGATAAATAAGTTGTTATAAGCAAATTGTCAGCAACGCCAGTCACCATCTTGCCAATTGTTGCTGCGGTAATAGGTGCAATCAGCATCAAGTCAGCCCATTGCCCCATATCTACATGCGAATGCCAAGTGCCGTCGTTTGCCGCAAAAAACTCAGATGCTACTGGCTTTGACGACAAGGCTGACATTGTAACCGGGGTTATAAATTCTTTCGCAGCTGGTGTCATCACAACTTGCACCTCAGCGCCTTCTTTCACAAGCCCCCTTAAAAGATAAGCCGCCTTATAGGCAGCTATACTTCCGGTTACACCTAAAATGATATGTTTTCCTTTTAGCCTCATAAAAGGCTTATTTTATAAACCTTTACGGTTTTCTTTTGCTGGGTTACGATGATAAATCTGTGTTTGTTTCAGTTCTTCGTAAGCAATCAGGGTTGGTTTTGGCAACCTTTCGTAATATTTTGAGATTTCAATTTGCTCACGGTTTTCAAAAACTTCTTCCAAATTATCTGAGTAAGAAGCAAATTCCTGAAGCTTTTGGTTCAGTTCTTCTTTCATCTCAGAAGAAATTTGGTTCGAACGTTTTGCCAGGATCATCACGGTTTCATAAACGTTTCCGGTTTGTTCCTGCAAATCAGTCAAATCACGTGGTACTGTTGTGTTTTCAGCTTTGATTTTCTTAAAATCCATATCTAATATTAATTTAAATCTTCATCATAATTCAACAACTTCGCAGTTGTTTCATAATACTTTTTGGCTTCCTTCATGTGTTCACTCTCAGGAAATTCGTCTGCAAAGGTAAAATATTCATCCAAAGCATCGCTCAATCGTTGCTCTTTTTTTTCCTCTATACTCCTGATTGCCAACAAATACTTCGCACGAAGCAGCATAAACATTAACTCTTCGCGGTATTTTGTATCGGGATATTCTTTTATTGAATTCTGAAGTGCAATTACGGCAGCTTTATAGTTTTCAAAGTCGTAATACAGTTTCCCTGTCAGGAAAGATTTGTATACCAATTTATCACGAAGCTCAATAATTAAACGGTTCGCTTCATCGACCCTTTCACTATTCGGATAAAGGTTGATGTAAAGCTGAAGCGCATCAATAGCTTTCTGCGAAACACTCTGATCCAATCGTGGCTTTGGCGATTCATCGTAATAACATTGCCCAATCATAAACTGGCTATCTTCCACATATTCACTACGATTGAATTCCTTCACAAGGCTTCGATACCAGTGGCCTGCCATGATGTAGTCCCTCATTTTATAATGGCTCTGGGCATAATAATAGTAGATATCATCAGCCTGACTGGTTCCCCTGTATATATTTACCAACTCCCTCAACAATCCTGCGGACCGCACATATTCCCCGTCTTCGTAATATTCAATGGCTTTTTTGTATTTAAACTCGTAATCGGTACTCTTCACGATTTTGTTGTAATCGCTGCAAGAAGTACTAATGACTAAAACCAAAAAAGCGAGGATTGTAAATTTTTCAAATTTTCTAAACATGGCGCAAAGATACATTTTTCATTTAAAATAATGAACGACAAAATAAGCAAGAAAAGTCTTTGCCCATAATGGTTTAATATAAATTAACAAATTTGCAGACTTCTTAAAATAAATTACTTTTGCACTGTTAATTTTAAAGCATTGCGAAGTGGATATTTTTGAAAAATTTCGATCAGATAGAGGTGACATTGGGCAACACATGGAAAGAGCCCACGGCTATTTTGCATTCCCTAAACTAGAAGGTGAAATTAATGCACGAATGATGTTCAGGGGTAAAGAAGTACTTACCTGGAGTTTAAACAATTACATTGGGCTGGGCAACCATCCTGAAATCAGAAAAGTAGATGCTGAAGCAGCTGCTGATTGGGGTTTGGCTTATCCAATGGGTGCCAGAATGATGTCCGGACAAACTTCGAAGCACGAAGAATTGGAAAGACAACTTGCCGCTTATGTTGGCAAACCAGATTCATTCCTGCTTAACTTTGGTTACCAGGGAATGGTATCTATCATTGATGCTGTTTGCGGTCGTAATGATGTGATTGTTTACGATAGTGAATCACATGCATGTATCCTCGATGGTGTTCGTCTGCACATGGGCAAACGCTATGTATACCCACACAATAATATTGAAAACCTAAGAAAACAACTTGAAAGAGCTACTAAGCTTGCTGAAAAACAAGGTGGTGGCATCCTGGTTATTACTGAAGGTGTTTTCGGAATGTCTGGAGACCTTGGCAAACTGGATGAGATTGTTGCATTGAAAAAAGATTTCAATTTCCGCTTGTTGGTTGACGATGCGCATGGTTTTGGAGTTATGGGACCTACGGGTGCTGGAGCGCCGGAACATTTTGGCGTTCAGGATCAGGTTGACCTGCACTTCTGCACGTTCGCAAAAGCAATGGCCGGAATTGGTGCATTCGTTGCCTGCGAAACTGATGTATGCAACTTCTTACGTTACAACATGCGTTCTCAAACATTTGCAAAATCATTGCCAATGCCAATTGTTATTGGCTCAATGAAACGTTTGGAAATGCTAAGTACCATGCCTGAACTTCGCGAAAAACTTTGGACAATTGTTGACGCTCTTCAATCTGGTCTTAAAGAAGCAGGGTTCGACCTCGGAAGAACAAACTCTCCTGTAACTCCGGTTTATATTAAAGGTGGTGTTGAAGAAGCAACTAGAATTGTAATGGACTTGCGTGAAAATTACGGTATATTCTGCTCAGTGGTGGTTTATCCGGTAATTCCAAAAGGTGAAATTATTTTGCGCCTGATACCGACTGCAATGCACTCGCTTGATGATGTAAAAATGACCATTGATGCATTTAAAGCTGTTCGCGAGAAGTTGGAAGCTGGTGCATATTCAGGAGAAGAGATTCCTGACATGGCTTAACCTCCTTGCACAGACCATATTACACAAAGCTATATATTTAAGAGGATTGATATCAATCCTCTTTTTTTATGTGAAAAATACATTGATACCGTAGATTTTTTTCGCATATCAATTAAAATATGTAATTTGCGCTTTCTTATTTTTTTAGCCTTATTTCGCATAAGCTTTGATGAGAAGTGATGAAGTAAATAGACTATTGACATTGCGGGACCGATATGTGAATGGAGATGAAGGAGCATTGTCTATTTTGTATTATGAGATATTTGATACACTGTATAACTATGGAATAAGGTTTACTAGAAATCCTGAAATTGTTAAAGACAACATCCAAAATTTGTTTGTTGACCTAATGAGCAATCAAAAAAAATTCTCCTCCGTTATCAACATCAAATACTATCTTCTAAAGTCACTCAAATACCTAATCCTTAAGGAACATGAAAGAAAAGATCTAGAATTTGATGAACTTGAAACAAACAACATCCCGTTCTTTTCTCAGCCTTCAATCGAAAAAAAGATTATACATGAAGAGGAAGACATCAAAAAAATACGCCTTATAAACATGGTTTATGGAAACCTTGGCAACAGAGAGCGTGAAGCTATTTATTTAAAATATAGTTGCGGATTTGATTATACGGAGATTTCAGGGATACTCAACATAAGCGTTGAATCTTCTCGAACACTGATTTATCGAGCTATAAAAAAAATTAGAATTTCATTTCAAGAAAAAAATCTACTTGACCTTTTATTACTTCTGATCAGATAAAACAACATCTCATACTCATAATTTGTCGCTTTTTTGGTAAAAATATTTTCAATTTGATGTCTATACATGGTGTTTTTTTATAACAATAAAGATAAACGCCATTTATAATGAAAAAGAACATTCAAGAATTTGATCTTGAATCCTTATTGCTTAATGATGATTTTTGCGATTGGGCAAGAAGTGGAAAAGTAGGTTTTGATGAGTATATAGCAGACCTCACAAAAAAACATCCACAATATTCTAAATCCATACAGGATGCCGTTGCCATCATCAGAGCACTAAATGAGGATCAATTACAAGTGCCTATCGACCAAAAGATAAAAATTTGGGAAAAATGCACTAAAAAAGCAAGGAGCAAAAAAACTCATTTATTACAATTTTTTAAGTATGCTGCCGTATTTGCAGTTGCATCTGTTTTAACTGCAACCACATACTATTTACTGGATTATAACCAGTACGATCAATACATGTCAAACTACCGAGTTCCTGAACACTCTGAAACAAAACTAATTATAGGTAACCAGAAGGAAATTGAAATTCAAACAGATGAATCTGACATTGTTTTCAGCAAAGACGGAACGCAAGTTAAAGTTGATGGCAAAAAACACTATAACATAGAGAAACAGGAAAAACCGACCTATAACCAAATAGTTGTCCCTTATGGAAGGAAGACTAAAATTATTCTTCCAGACAGTTCCCAAGTGTGGCTAAATTCAGGGTCGAGACTTGTTTATTCAACTAGGTTTGATGAAAAAACCAGGTTAGTATTCCTGGAAGGCGAAGGTTTCTTTGATGTAGCAAAAGATCAACTGAGACCATTTGTGGTTAAAACAAATCAACTTGCTGTTAAAGCAATTGGTACTTCTTTCAATATAAAAGCCTACCACGATGAGCCAACTGAAGAAGCAATACTAGCAACCGGACTAGTATCTGTTGAGTTTAGGGATAAGCTCTTCAATAACAAAACAAAAATAAAACCCAATCAAAAAGTTTCTTTATCTAAACAGACTAAAGACTACAAAATATCTGAGGTCAATGTAGAAGATTATGTTTCATGGATTAATGGAATGTTCATATTCCAGGATGAAACTATTGATGCGGTATTAAAACGGGTATCAAGATATTATAATATCGAAATATTGCTAACGAATGAACTGCTGGATAGGCGCATATCGGGAAAACTTGATCTAAAAGAGAATTATATAAATGTTTTGGAAACATTGACACTTATCTCAAACGCCTCTTATGATATAGAGGATAATAAAATTTATTTCAGAATTAATAAATAAAAAAATATGCCTATGGAAAAACTTAACATGTAAAAAGGCTGGCAGAGCGCCAACTCAAACACCAGCCTTTGAGCCTTAAAGCCATATTAATGGCATTTAAAAACTTAAATAATAAATGTATGAAAAAAATTATGAATTTAAATGTTCTTTTCACACAAAAGAACACGTGCAAATTTATGTTAGTGATGAAGTTAACTTTTTTGTTCACGATTATTCTCACCCTAACAGCCTCGGCCAATTCCTACTCACAAAACACAAAACTGAGCCTATCAAAAGAAGACGCAACCATCCATGAGATCTTATCAGCAATTGAACAAAACAGTGAGTTCATTTTCCTGTATGAGTCTGGAATTATTGACCAGGATTCCAGATTTACCATTGATGTGAGCAACACATCAATCAAAAAAGTTCTGGATCAACTTTTTGAAAATACTGATATTAAGTATAAAATTGATGACAGACAGATTGGACTCTACAAAAAGAGCTCAAACATTTCCAGACTACCAGCCTATGTGATATCTGAACAACAGCCTGCAACAAAAATAATTACAGGAAAAGTAACCGACAAGAATGATGTAGCTATTCCTGGAGTAAGTATTGTTGTAAAGGGAACAACCCTTGGTACAATTTCCGATCTTGAAGGAAAATATTCATTAAAAGTCCCTGTTGATGCTGAAACAATAGTCTTTTCATTCATCGGTATGAGAAGTATCGAAATGCCTTTTGAAGGAAATATAATAAACGCTACAATGGAAGAAGATATTCTGGGACTTGATGAGGTAATGGTTGTAGCATATGGAACAGTAAAGAAATCATCGTTTACAGGATCTGCTGGTGTTGTTGGATCTGAAAAACTGGGAAAAAGGACAGTAACTTCTGTCACCCAAGCATTAGAAGGTTCAACAACAGGTGTGCAAGTAACATCCTCCGGACAACCCGGGACCTCTCCTGGTATACGTATTAGAGGTTTTGGATCACTAAATGGCAATTCTGATCCACTCTATATAGTTGACGGGGCACAATTTGAAGGAAGTATGTCTTTAATTGACCCGAATGACATTGAATCCATGACAATACTGAAGGATGCCTCTTCTACGGCACTTTATGGATCAAGGGCTGCCAACGGTATCGTTTTAATTACCACTAAAAAAGGCAGAGAAGGTAGAGAAGATCTAAAAATATCAGTTAATGCATTGGGTGGTATTGTAACCCAGGCCATCCCCTATTACGAGACTGTAGGCCCAAAGCCATACTATGAACTTATGGGAGAGGCATATAAAAATGCGTTAATCCACAGTGAGGGCTATACACCAGGAGATGCTTTAGCTGAAGCCTCCACTGGAATTTTCAGTCAATTAAATTACAATCCATTCAACGTCCCCAATGATCAAATTCTAGGTGCTGACGGAAAAATCAATCCAAGTGCAGAAGTAATTGCCAAAAGCCTTGACTGGTATGCACCACTTGAACAAACAGGTTATCGTCAGAACTATAATATATCAGCTTCAGGAAGTGGAAAACAACACACATACTACGTTTCACTGGGATACCTGGATGAGCGTGGCTATGTTGTTGATTCCGATTATGAACGTATGAATGCACGCGTCAATATTGATTTCTCTCCTAAAAAATGGTTGAACTTTGGAACCAATTTTTATGGTACAATAACAGAAATGGGAGCTGCTTCAGGAACAACCGGAAATTCATCCTATGGAAACCCATTTTTCTTTGCACGCCAGATGGGGTCAATTTATCCGGTTTACATTATTGATCCTACAACTGGCGAATATATTCTGGACGCCAATGGTGAAAAGCAATATGACCTTGGAGGAGGATATTCTGAATATGGTATTAATGCCCGCCCTTCTGCTGCTACCCCAGGTCGCCAGATCGTTGCCGAGTTGGATTACAACTTTAACCAAACAAACACCAACAATATAAGCAGTCGTACTTACGCTGAACTTTTACTCTTCGACGGTTTAAAAGCCCGGATTGATTACAGTATTGACATACAAAACTTTAAAAGTCAGGAATTTGAAAATGAAATAGTTGGAGATGGCGCCCCATCCGGACGCTACAATCAGGAGCGTTCTGTTCGCAGTACCACAAACTTTTTGCAGTCATTGAGCTACAACAAGACTTTTAACAAAAAACACAATCTCTCTATTTTGGTTGCTCACGAATCATTCGATAGAGAGTATTCAGAAGTTTATGGGATGAAATCCCAATTGATTGTTCAAGGGATCAATGAGTTTGATAATTTCGTTACACCAACCAACCAATCTGGTTATACCAGTAACAAAAAAACAGAAGGATATTTAAGTAGGCTCAACTACAACTATTTAGACAAATATTACCTATCAGCTTCATTTCGTCGTGATGGAACTTCTGTCTTTCACAAAGATGCAAGATGGGGTAATTTCTATTCTGTTGGTGCGTCCTGGAGACTTGACCAAGAGGCATTCATTGAAAATATACCGTGGATAGATCAATTAAAACTTAGATCATCTTATGGAGAAGTTGGTAACGACAGACTAGGTAGCTTTTATGTATATCAAGCACTTTATGGCACATTACCAAATGCTTCAGCTCCTGGACTCGGATGGGAATCAATTGGCAACAGTGAACTTCAGTGGGAATCAATCAACAGTTTTGATGTTGCAGTAGAATTTGGGCTGTTTGACCGGATCTCAGGCTCGGTTGAGTTTTATAAAAGAACCACTGAAGACATGTTATATGATATGCCTCTTCCTCCGTCAATGGGACTAAATTCCCAACCAAGAAATATTGCAACCATGTACAACCAGGGTATCGAAGTTGGTTTGGATGCTGTGCTCATTAAAAACTCTGATTTTAAATGGGAACTTGGATTACAGGCCTCAACAATAAAAAATGAAATCACTGAAATACCCGATCCATTTGTGAGTGGTTCAAAACGTTGGGATATTGGACATTCCCGTTACGACTTTTATTTATATGATTTTTACGGTGTTGATTCTGAAACTGGAGATATTCAGTACCATGTTTGGGAAGAAGATGAAAATGGGAACACTGCCCCTCAATATAACGAAGATGGCACACCTGTTCTTACCAACAAATATACAAGTACAGAAAAAGGTTATATTGGTGCATCATCCATCCCTGATCTATATGGATCTGTGACAAACTCCCTAAACTATAAAGGATTTCAACTTGATATATTATGCACGTATTCAATTGGAGGAAAAGTGCTAGATTACAATTACCGAAATTTAATGGGAGAAGGCGATTATGGCAATGCCTTACATGTTGACTTAATAAATGCATGGAGAAACCCCGGGGACATTACGGATATCCCAAGGATGGAGCATGGCAATCAACACATTGCGGCTACTTCCGACAGATGGCTGACAGATGCTTCATTTCTCACAATTAAAAATGTTAATTTAAGTTATACATTCAACAATAACTTAAGTAACAGTCTCGGATTGAATAGCTTAAAAGTATTTGTTACAGGTGAAAATTTGCATATGTGGTCTGCAAGAAAAGGAATGGACCCTCAAGAAGGATTTGACGGAACGACGAGTAATGTATACCTGCCCCAAAGGATATTCTCTCTGGGTGTAAATGTATCACTGTAACATTGAAACTTAAAAAATGGATATTATGAAAAAATATACACGTAAATTATTAATTATTGTTTTAGCACTGGCGACATTTAGTTGTTCTGAAGAATTCCTCGAAACAGCACCAACAAATGCTGTTTCTCCAAGTAATGCTTTGTCCACTCCTGCAAATATGGTTGTTGCCCTCAACGGTATCCACCGTACAATGTATTCTCAATCCCCCCTGTCAGGATACAGTTATGCCGGAGAAGGTTTTATTATGCCCTATATTGAATTCCCTGGAAGCGACGCTTTACACACAACACCCGGAAATGGATGGTTCAGATCTCAAATACGCTGGACAGCACATACTAATCCGAACCAATACGATCTGGGTTGGGTTTGGTATCATTACTATCATATCATTGGCAGTGTTAATGCAATAATTAACGGGTCTGAAGGTATGACCGAAGATGCACTGTTGTCAAATGTACTGGGACAAGCAAAAGCTTATCGTGCCTTTGCCCATTTCCGCCTGGTGCGCCTTTGGGGTAAATCATACATGACTGGTAATCCATCCTCTGACTTGGGCGTTCCAATCATGTTAAGCACCGAAGCCCCATACGAAGGTAAAGCCAGGAACACTGTTGCTGAAGTTTATGCACAAATAGAGAAAGATCTGGATGAAGCTATTGCACACTTTCAAAATGCCTCTTCACGCGACAACAAATCACACATAAACCTTGAAGTAGCACAAGGGTTGCGTGCACGTGTTGCATTAACCAAAGGGGATTGGAGCAAAGCTGCAGAGATGGCCCATGCTGCTCGCCAGAACTATAATTTAATGGGCGAGGCCGAATACAAAAGTGGATTCAACACAGTAAACGGCACAGAATGGATGTGGGGAGGACAAATTGTTTCTGACCAAACAACATATTACCGCGCATGGTTCTATTACATTGGAACAACTTTTAATGGTTCCCAGAATCGATCCAATCCGAAAATTATTAACTTAAAATTGTATAACTTAATTTCGGATACGGATTACCGAAAAGATTTATGGCTTACTTCAGCACCCAATACTACAGATGGAGTAAGTAGCGACGAAGTAGATGCCAGAAATGCCATTATTAGCGAATATGGCATGTCTACACGTTTTTCTTTGCATCCTTATATGTCCGTAAAGTTTCTAAATAAGAATGCAGGATCTATCGATCCTGATGATGTACTCTACATGCGTGTTTCAGAAATGTACCTGATAGAAGCTGAAGCATTGGCTAAATCTGGAAATAACGCTGATGCTGCCCAGGTATTATTCGATCTGGTTTCCGCCCGTGATGATGCATATACACTTTCTTCGAATACAGGCGATGCATTGCTGGATGAAATTAAAATACACAGACGCATTGAACTGTGGGGCGAAGGACATCGTTGGATGGACATGTTAAGGTGGGATGAAGAACTTGACAGAACCGGGACTGGTGCCAGTTCTACATTATATCAGGCTGGATTTCAACAAGCCAGACCATCTGAAAACGACAACTGGCTTTGGCAAATACCACAAGCAGAAATGGATGCAAATCCGAATATGAAGCAAAACCCTTCACCATCAATATAATCTTTAAATAGATTATCAATTCTTTTTGCTCGTTAGAAGGCACCTAATTGCAGGTGCCTTCTTTTTTTTGCCTCTTTCGACATCATTTAATAAGTCAAAAAAAATGCCTCCCGGTTTTGGAAGGCATTTAATATCTTATTGAAAAATTTAAGCATGTTTTTCAGACAAATAACGTTCTGCATCAATAGCTGCCATACAACCTGAACCAGCAGCTGTAACAGCTTGTCGGTATATTGAATCCTGCACATCTCCACAGGCAAATACACCTTCGATATTCGTTTTTGAAGAACCAGGAATGGTTTTAATATAACCTACGTCATCAGTTTCCAACCAATCTTTCACAAAATCAGAATTTGGTTTGTGACCAATTGCCAGGAAAAATCCATCAATCTTGATATCAACTTCCTCTTCGTTCTCTTCACCTTTATTTTTCCAAAGCTTCGCACCTTCAACTACACCATCGCCAAACAAGCCTTTTGTTTGATGCTTCCACAACACCTCAATATTTGGGGTTTTCATTACTCGCTCTGCCATTACTTTAGATGCACGCAACACATCACGGCGAACAATCAAATAAACTTTGTTAGCCAGTCCTGCCAGGTACATGGCTTCTTCTGCAGCAGTATCACCACCACCAACTACAGCTACATCTCTGCCTCTGTAAAAGAACCCATCGCAAGTTGCACAAGCAGAAACACCTCCGCCAGCATATTTTTGTTCATCTTCCAAACCAAGGTATTTGGCTGTTGCACCAGTTGCCAAAATAACGGTTTCAGCCTCAATTAGTGTTTTTCCATCAATCCAAACCTTGTGGATATCTCCAGAAAAATCAACTTTTGTTGCATATCCAAAACGGACATCTGTACCAAAACGTTGTGCCTGTTTTTTTAGGTCTTCCATCATTTCAGGACCAGTAACCCCTTCAGGGTAACCAGGATAGTTTTCCACTTCAGTTGTAGTAGTTAGCTGCCCACCAGGCTGTAACCCTTCATACATAACAGGGCTCAGGTTAGCTCTTGAAGCATAAATAGCAGCTGTATATCCAGCTGGACCAGACCCAACAATTAAACACTTAACTCTTTCAGTAGTCTCATTCATTTCGGTATTTTTATTTTCTTCTTCTGATAAATCCAATGGTTTAAACATGACGTATTTATTAAAATTTCCTTTGCACAAAATTACACTTCACAATGAAAATCACAATATGATTTCGATCAATAATAATGAAGTTCGGATAACTAAATTCTATGACAAAAAAAATCCGCAATAAGGTGAATTTAAATGAAATTTTTTGTGAAAATTGATTGCGAACATTACTTTTGTGGTCACAAAATCGGCTCCGATTTCATCGGGAGTTCTCGAAAACTGAAAGTTTTCGGAAGATGTGGCGCAGTCTAGCTTCAAAACTAAACATTAGAAGATGAAGTTTTCTGTATACATTTTAGAATCACAAATAGATGGAAGTTTTTATATTGGGCAAACATCTAATTTGAAAGAAAGACTTAAGAGGCATAATCAAGGTTTGAACCGTTCAACTAAATCGAAAAAACCTTGGGAAGTTATTTATGCTGAAGATTGTACTTCCAGATCAGAAGCCATGAAACTTGAGAAGAAGTTGAAAGGCTGGAAAAAGAGGGAAGCAATTATAAGATATATTAATGATAATTCGGGATGTGGCGCAGTCTGGTAGCGTACTCGTCTGGGGGGCGAGGGGTCGCAAGTTCAAATCTTGTCATCCCGACAAAAAGGGAAATCAAAAGAATCCAAAAGCCTGTAAGTCGTATGATTTACAGGCTTTTATGTTTTTTGTCATATCAATTCATATCAATAAATATCAAAATTCTGGTGAGTAAAACGGTGAGTCATTTTTTATTTTACCTTTGACTCACCAGAAAGGCTTAAAATACTGTTTGTCAGAATGTAACAGAGGCATGTTTTGTAATTATGGAACATACATTTTGACTTTATATTGTTCAATCCAGTGAGTCTTTTTACAACCAAAGATTGCCCGCAGTTTGGTGTTTTGATGACCTTGGCATCGAACAGTCCCAGAAACATTTCGGCAATGAGTGCAATGTGTTGGCAGAAATCTTATTGAGCCGCTATGATCTTTTTCTTTCTAAGGGAATGCAAACACATATTACCACCAATCTTTCAGCCTCAGAGCTGGAATCCATCTACGGCAACCGCCTTCGTAGCCGTATGCGGGAGATGTTTAACCTGATTGCATTTGATAAAGATTCCAAAGATAAGAGAAGCTAAAAATGTCCAGTTTTTTATTAAATAAACTGGACAAATTATTATATTTGCAACAATGAATAGAATGCAGAAAACATCTGATTATATAAGACTTAAGATTGATAAGTTTCCAAAAGGTTATGTATTCACCTATGAGGATTTCATTACAGAGGTGAATAAGAAAGAAGCAATTATTAAAAACCTTAACCGGATGGCATTATCCGGAAAAATATTTAAACTTTCGAAAGGTCGGTTTTATAAAGCAGAACCGACACCATTTGGCAATCTTCTACCAGACCAATATCAGATCGTGAAAGACCTTCTCGAAAAGAATGGTAAACCTATCGGATATATTACTGGGCTTGGTATTTACAACCAACTTGGATTGACTTCACAAGTAAGCAATGTTATCCAAATTGGGAAAAACGAGGTAAGGCCTTCACTTCAACGGGATCGGTATAAAATAACATTTATTAAGCAAAAAAATAAAATAACAAAAGAGAATATACCACTTCTGCGCATATTGGATTCCATTCGATATATCAAGCAAATCCCTGATGCAAACATCGCTGGTTCCTGCAATCGTTTATTGGCAATTGTAAATGAACTTTCAACCGGCACCAGGTCAACATTGACAAAATTGGCTTTAAAGTACCCACCTGCTACCAGGGCTTTGCTAGGGGCAATAATGGAAAGCTTAGGGGAAAACACATCTACACTAAGAAAATCATTGAACCCGATTACTATTTATAAGCTTGGGATACCTAAAAAGGTTTTTACAAATCAATCAAACTGGAACATACAATGAGGCTACATGAAAACCCTAAGCTGTTTCAGCAAGCAATAAGGGCAACTGCACAGCAAAAAGGGTTACCAGAAATTTATATTGAAAAGGATTATTGGGTCACATTTGCCTTATGTGCAATTTTTAATGACCCCATAGGAAGTGAGACCGTATTTAAAGGGGGAACAGCTTTGTCAAAATGTTTCAACATAATTGAGAGGTTCTCAGAAGATATTGATTTGATCGTATTACGTCACATAGGAGAAACCAACAACCAACTTACCAGCAAGATCAAAAAAATAAGCAAAGTTGTATCTCAAGTATTACCTGAAGTTCAAGTTGAAGGTTTAACCCACAAAATGGGGATGAACAGGAAAACTGGGCACACTTACAGAAAAGAGTTTCAAGGTGAATATGGACAAGTAAGGGATATCGTTGTTGTGGAAGCAACATGGCTTGGTTATCATGAACCATATCAGCACAAGAAAATCAATTCATTCATATTTGATATGATGGTCCAGACTGGACAGGAAACCATTGCAGAAGAATATGGATTGCTCCCTTTTGAGGTACTGGTCCTAGCTCCCAAAAGAACTCTTTGTGAAAAAATCATGAGCCTTGTACGGTTTTCTTATTCTGTTGATCCCATCAATGAACTGGGTTTAAAAATAAGGCATACGTATGATATACATAAACTTATACAAAACAATGATCTTAAAAAATTTCTTTTTTCCCTTGAATTTGATCAATTACTTCTAAAAGTTGCCCAAGACGATGTTATAAGCTATAAGAACAATAACAAATGGCTGGAATTCCATCCTAATGAATCTATCATTTTTAGTAATCCAAAGGATATTTGGGTCGAATTGGAAAAAGTTTATTTTGGAAACTTTAAAAATTTAGTGTACGGTAAATTACCAGATAGCAACATGATCCTGGAAAGCTTGAATATTATATCTGATCGGTTATCAACCATAAAATGGGAAATAGACATTTAAGAACCTGAACCTGATTGCATTACATGAAGGTTCTTAAGATAAAAATCCATAACATTTCTAAAAGCAGGAACTTTTTGTAATTCTGGTGTTTATTAGATATTCTTCATTGTAGATGGTGGTACAATAGGTAGTACAAAGGGTGGTACAAAAGGTGGTACAAAACCAACTTCTACTGAAACCAGAGAAATTGATAAATTACCGATATCGGTTAAGCAAAAAGAAGTGATGATGGCGAGGGCGCGTCCCGGCAAACCGGGATCATCCCGACTTTTGAAGGACAACTTACTTTTGCAGGTTGTCTTTGTTATTTTAAATGCTATTTTTATGAAAAAGATTTAAATGGAAGACAAGAAATTTACAGAACAGGATCGTGCCTTTTATAAAGATGGCTACCAGCTTGGCAACCTGGCCACCTCCGAACCAGGCAGTTCATTGCTTTTTGAAACAATTAGTGCCATGTACAAAGGCATTGATGATTTAATTGATTCTATTCTGCAATTAGCTAAAAAACAAAACGTCTCCATTGATTGCAAAAAAGGATGTTCGTGGTGCTGCCATCAGGCCATTTTTGCCAACTCCTACGAGGTTCACTTCCTGGGTAATTATATTGAAAAAAACCTCCCTAAAAACATTCGGAAAGAAATACTTCATGATGCTAAATCAAAAGAACTAAAAACATCAACATTGAACGAAGCTGAAGTTCTAAATTTCAAGCATCCTTGCCCACTGTTAAAAAATGGAGCATGCCTGGCTTATGATGCCAGACCAATGGCTTGTAGAATTTACCTTTCACAGAGCGTAAAAACTTGTATCGACTTTTATAAAGCTCCAGAGCAAGAAGAAAACTATCCTGCGCTACTCGAATTTCCCTTAAGGGCCGGAAGGATGATGAACGAAGGCTTTACTGCTGCACTGAAAGAAAACGGCACACTCACAGCCGAGTTCAGGCTTGAAGATGGGTTAAGTCGGTACTTTTCGAAACAAAAAAAGGAAGCATAAGCCTCCTTGTAAACATGCGTTTCGATTATTGGTCATTATTAGTCATTCATGGAAAAATCAAAAAAAGACAATCAATGACTAATTTTTGTTACTCCCACTCAATGGTTGCTGGTGGTTTTGAGCTAATATCATAAACTACCCGATTGATACCACGAACTTTGTTGATAATTTCGTTGGACATCTTGGCTAAAAACTCGTAAGGCAGATGCACCCAATCAGCAGTCATTCCATCGGTTGACATAACTGCACGCAATGCAACCACATTCTCATAGGTACGTTCATCACCCATTACCCCCACCGACTGTACCGGCAACAACATAACACCTGCTTGCCATACATCATCATACAGTTTCCATTCTTTCAGTCCATTAATAAAGATCGCGTCTGCCTCCTGTAGGATTCTCACTTTTTCTGGAGTAATGTCGCTAAGGATACGGATTCCTAACCCTGGCCCAGGGAATGGATGACGACCTAGCAGCTCCTGCTTAATCCCCATAGCTTTACCAACCCGGCGAACCTCATCTTTAAAAAGAAGATTTAGCGGCTCAACCACTTTCAGGTTCATTTTCTCAGGCAACCCACCTACATTGTGGTGAGATTTAATTGTAGCTGACGGCCCATTTACTGATACCGATTCAATAACATCGGGATAAATAGTACCCTGCGCCAGCCACTTTACATCTTGTATTTTGTGAGCTTCTTCATCAAACACTTCAATGAAGTCGCGGCCAATAACTTTACGCTTTTGCTCCGGATCAGTGATTCCTTCCAGGTCGCTCCAGAATTTTTGTTTGGCATCAACTCCAATCACGTTCAACCCCATGTCTTTGTATGAATCCAAAACACTTTCGAACTCATTCTTGCGAAGCAAACCATTATCAACAAATATACAGGTGAGGTTTTCACCAATGGCTTTATGAAGTAAAACCCCTGCAACCGAAGAATCAACACCACCGGATAAACCAAGAACGACTTTATCATTACCCAGTTTTTCTTTCAACTGAGCCACTGTCGTTTCAACAAATGAATCTGGTGTCCAATCTTGTTTACAACCGCAGATATCCACTGCAAAGTTTGTAAGCAATTGCCTTCCTTCTGTTGTGTGGTAAACTTCAGGGTGAAATTGGATTGCATAAGTGCTCTCACCTTCAATTTTGTATGCTGCGTTCTTCACATCGGCTGTTGATGCGATAATTTTATAATTGTCAGGTAATTTTTCAATGGTGTCACCATGCGACATCCACACTTGGGTATTCAGGCTCAGATGCTCAAAAAGTTCATTCCCCTGATCAATGTATTCAAGGTTTGCACGACCATACTCACGACTATTTGATGGTAAAACTTCACCTCCGAAATGATGTGCCATGTATTGAGCACCGTAACAAACACCAAGCAATGGTAAATGACCTTTAATTTTTGAAAGATCAATTTTTGGGGCATTTTCATCACGAACAGAAAAAGGGCTTCCACTCAAGATCACACCTTTCACTGTCTCATCAATTTCAGGATAATGGTTGTAAGGATAAATCTCACAATAAATGTTCAACTCACGAACCCTTCGGCCAATCAATTGTGTGTATTGCGAACCGAAATCAAGGATTAAAATCTTCTCTTGCATGTATTTGATTTTTGATGGCGCAAAGATATATAAAAAAATAAGCCCCTGCTTTCACAGAGGCTATGTATATGATTAGTTTTTTATCGAACTATTTTACAAATCCAATTCAGCCATAATTGAATCGATTTTCTCTTCGGCTACTTTTTCAACTGCATCAAAATCTTCACGCGATTTCAAATCACCTGCCACTTCAAAATAGAATTTGATTTTAGGCTCGGTACCGGAAGGGCGAACAGAAATTTTTGTTCCATCTTCAGTAAAGAATTGAAGCACATTGGAAGTGATTTTCTGGTTCACTTTCTTTACTTCACCTGTCAATAAGTGTTTTTCAGACAAGTCTGCATAATCTTTCACAATTGCCAGGCGGCTTCCACCTAATGTTTTTGGAGGATCGTTGCGGAAGTTAACCATCATTTGCTGAATTTCGTCAGCTCCGGTTTTCCCCTGACGAACGATGTATTTCATCTTTTCTTTTGAGTAACCATATTCCAGGTAAATATCCTGCACCAATTCGTACAACGACTTACCCTGATCTTTTGCCCAGGCAACGATTTCAGCCATTAATGCACAAGCAGAAACAGCATCTTTGTCACGAACAAAATCAGCAGGCATGAAACCAAAGCTTTCTTCCCCGCCACCAATGTATTTCTTCTCACCTTCAAAATCACGGATTACTTCAGCAATGAATTTGAATCCAGTGTACACATCGAAAAACTCAATACCGTTCTTTTCAGCAATTTCAGCAATCTTTTCTGTAGAAACGATTGTTTTCACAATGAACTCGTTTCCTTTCAGGCGATTGCTTTCTTTCATTCGGGTAATAATGTAATAGATGAAAACCAGCGCAGTTTGGTTACCATTCAGAATAACAAATTCACCTTTATCATTTTTTACGGCCACACCCAAGCGATCTGAGTCGGGATCGGATGCCATAACAACATCTGCATCTACTTCTACCCCTTTTTTCATAGCCATATCCAATGCTTCCGTTTCTTCAGGGTTTGGAGATATTACTGTTGGGAAATCGCCACTAACCACATCTTGTTCAGGAACATTAATGACGTTTTCAAAACCAAATGCCTTGATAGCATCAGGGATTAACTTAACTCCTGTACCGTGAATAGGTGTAAATACAATTTTTAGGTCTTTATGCTTAGCAACAATCTCTGGGGCCAGCGAAACAGTTTTTACTTGCTCAAGGAATTTTTGATCAATTTCATCACCAATGATTTCAATCAACTCTTTATTTCCTTCAAACTTAATATCTTCCGCTTTTACCTTTTTAACTTCTTCAATAATGTTCACGTCATGTGGACCTACAATTTGAGAACCATCTTCCCAGTATGCTTTATAGCCATTGTATTCCTTGGGGTTGTGAGAAGCAGTCAGGATAATTCCACTTTGACAGCCCAACTCACGAATTACATAAGAAAGTTCAGGAGTAGGCCTTAAATCTTCAAACAGGTATACTTTTATACCATTTGCAGCAAAAATTTCAGCACTTTTTTCTGAAAAAAGGCGGCTGTTATTTCTGCAGTCGTGACCAATTGCTACTTTGATCTGATCCAAACCTGCGAATTCTTTTTTCAGGTAGTTACTCAACCCCTGGGTTGCGGCACCAACGGTATAAATATTCATACGGTTACAACCGGCTCCCATAATCCCCCTTAGTCCACCAGTTCCAAATTCAAGTTCCTTGTAAAAAGAATCAATCAGTTCAGTTTTATCTTCCTGATCCAGCATGCGCTGAACTTCAGCACGGGTCTCTTCATCGTAAACATCTGTCAGCCAGCTTTGGGCTGTTGCAATAACGTTGTTTAAAGTGTCTTGATTTGTTGCCATATCTAGTTTTTATTTTTGATTTAACGCCTGAATACAATCATAAAGGCTATCACGCCAATATGGAATTTGGACGCCAAAAATACGTTTAATTTTCGATTTGTTCAGGACCGAATATGCAGGTCGCTTGGCCGGGGTAGGATAATCCACCGTTTCGATAGGTAAAACTTCACAGTTGATTTCCTTGAACTCCATAATTGTTTTTGCAAAATCATACCAACTACACACGCCCTCATTGGAATAGTGATATATTCCAGGCTTCCAATCTACATTTCCTGTACCTGTTTTTGAAATTATTATTAAGATTGTACGTGCCAAATCCCGGGCATAGGTCGGTGACCCCACCTGGTCAAAAACAACCCTTAATTTTTCCCGTTCCTCACTCAGTCGAACGATTGTTTTCATAAAGTTTTTCCCAAACGAAGAATACAACCAGGAAGTGCGGATAATAATGGCCGAATCATGTTCTTTTATCAGGCCAATTTCACCATTTAGTTTAGTTTTGCCATAAACAGATTCCGGATTTACCAAATCGGCTTCGGTATAAGGAACACAAGAGGTTCCATCAAAAACATAATCGGTAGAAATATGGATGACTTTGCTGTTGAATTTCTCGGCAATATTCCCAATAAATGAAGGTGCTTTTGTATTTAACAGTTCTGCAAAGGAATTGTCCTTTTCTGCAATATCAACAGCAGTGTATGCAGCGCAGTTAACCACATAATCTGGTTCGTGTTTTACGAAAAACGCCTCTACCTCTTTCCATTTTGCAACGTCCAGTTCATTGATATCGGTAAATATAAAATCAAACTCAGAGAACTCCTCTGCAAGTGCCCTAAACTCAGAGCCCAACTGACCATCAGCACCAGTAATTAATATCTTCATAATTCAAAATTGAAATCTGCTTCGTCAAAATATGGATTTTTCAAATCTTTATCTGAAAGAATCATTTCATCCTCTTCCAGTTTCCAGTCAATATTCAGTTTCGGATCATCAAACCGAATTCCCCGCTCAGCGCTTTGCTGATAATAACCATCACATTTGTAAGAAAAAACCGCTGACTCACTTAAAACTGAAAAGCCATGGGCAAATCCCCGGGGAATATAAAACTGCTTCTTATTCTCCTCACTCAACTCGACCCCAAACCAGTGCCCAAACGTTGGCGAATTCCTCCTCAAATCTACAGCCACATCGTAAACCAAACCTACAACTACCCGCACCAGTTTTGCCTGTGCATGTGGCTCTATTTGGTAATGAAGCCCACGAAGAACTCCTCGAGATGATTTCGATTCGTTATCCTGAATAAAGTTACCATTCAATCCCAGTTCTTCAAAAACTTCAGTACGAAAACTTTCCATAAAATAACCTCTGGAATCCGAAAAAACGTTGGGCTCCAGAACCAATAAACCTTCAATTGGGGTTTTAGATATTTTCATTGATATCTCTCTGTTAAAACGATGATATTTCTTTATTGGCCAATTTGAATAAATATTGACCGTATTGATTTTTCATCAGGGGTTTTGCCAGTTCAATCAACTGATCTTTATCGATGTAGCCCTTTTTAAAAGCTATTTCTTCGATACAGGAAATTTTTAACCCCTGGCGTTCTTCAATTGTAGCAATAAAGTTTGATGCCTGCAACAAACTTTCATGCGTGCCCGTATCCAGCCAGGCAAAGCCACGACCTAATAATTTTACATTAAGCCGGTCTTCTTCCAGGTACAACCTATTCAAATCGGTAATTTCCAGTTCTCCCCTTTTTGAAGGCTTCAGGCTTTTGGCTTTTTGCACCACATCATTCGAATAAAAATAAAGGCCGGTAACCGCATAATTTGATTTTGGCTGCTCAGGTTTTTCTTCTATCGAAAGTACTTTTCCCTGCTGATCAAACTCCACAACACCATAGCGTTCCGGATCATTCACGTAGTAACCAAACACTACTGCGCCATCCTTTAGTTCACGTGCCTCACGAAGAATTGAGCTGAAGTTGTATCCATAAAAAATATTGTCACCCAGGATCATCGAAACCGAATCATCACCAATAAACTCTTCGCCAATAATAAAAGCTTGCGCCAAACCATCTGGAGAGGGTTGTTCAGCGTACTCCAATGTAAGCCCAAGCTGTTTGCCATCTCCCAGTAATTTTTTGTAGATTGGCAAATCTTCCGGCGTTGAAATAATTAAAATTTCCTGTATGCCAGCCAACATTAAAACCGATAGCGGGTAATAAATCATCGGCTTATCATACACAGGGATGATTTGCTTAGATATTGCTTTCGTGATAGGATATAAACGGGTTCCTGACCCACCTGCGAGAATAATTCCTTTCATACAAATTATTTAATTTTTATTGATGATTTGGGAATTCAAATGTATAAAAAAATAGATTCGGACTAACCTAAAAAAAATGTCAAAAAACAACACTATTTCGATATTCGGATAAAATATTCAAAATCAGCAACAAATATCCATTAAAACAATTAAAAAAGATGCAAAAAACCACTGAAAATCTTTGATTTAAAGGTTAAGATTTATAATTTTGCCGCGCATTTACAACAATATAAAGTCTAACTTATTAATTAATTGCATTTTACATGGTAGAAAAAAAGACAGAGACTCCTGAAGTTAAGGAGGAACTCGAACAAAAAGAAGTTGTTCAGGAAGCACAACAAAAAGAAGAAGCTCCAGCCAAAGAAGAAAAAGCGGAAACTCCCGCTGCTGAAGTAAAAGAAGAAACTCCCACCGCTGAAGAAGCAAAAGAAGAAGCGCCTGTTGAAGAAGAGGTTAAAGAAGAAAAAGTAGTCGCTGAGAAAAAATCAGCTCCAAAAAAATCAAAGAAAGTTGCCGATCCGGTTGCTGCTGATGACGAATTTGACTGGGATGCACTGGAAGCCGACGACGAAGGTTTTGGTGGCGAAAACCGCACAGAACTTGAAGATCTTTACAACAACACATTGAACACGGTATCTGAAAAAGAAGTTCTTGAGGGTACGGTTATCTCAATGAACAAACGTGAAGTTGTTGTTGACATCGGTTACAAATCCGATGGTATTGTAAGCTTAAACGAATTCCGTTACAACCCTGACCTTAAAGTGGGTGATTCTGTTGAAGTTTACATTGAAAGCCTTGAAGACAAAAAAGGCCAAATGATTTTGTCTCACAAAAAAGCCCGTGCAGTACGCTCATGGGATCGTGTTAACGAAGCACTTGAAAAAGACGAAATCATCAAAGGTTACATCAAATGCCGCACAAAAGGTGGTATGATCGTTGACGTATTTGGTATTGAAGCTTTCTTGCCAGGTTCTCAAATTGATGTTAAACCTATCCGCGACTACGATATGTACGTGGGTAAAACGATGGAATTCAAAGTTGTTAAGATTAACCAGGAATTCCGCAACGTTGTTGTTTCACACAAAGCACTTATCGAAGCTGAGCTTGAACAACAGAAGAAAGAAATTATCTCTAAACTGGAGAAAGGACAAGTACTTGAAGGTACTGTTAAGAATATTACTTCATACGGTGTGTTCATCGACCTTGGTGGTGTTGACGGATTGATCCACATCACTGACCTAAGCTGGGGACGCATCTCTCATCCAAACGAGATTGTTGAATTAGACCAAAAACTGAACGTGGTTATCCTTGATTTCGATGATGACAAAAAACGTATCGCACTTGGCCTTAAGCAATTGACCCCTCACCCATGGGATAACCTGGATGCAGAACTGAAAGTTGGCGACAGCGTGAAAGGTAAAGTTGTTGTAATGGCTGACTACGGTGCATTCGTAGAAATCGCTACAGGTGTTGAAGGTCTGATCCACGTTTCAGAAATGAGCTGGTCACAGCACCTACGCAGTGCCCAGGACTTCCTGAAAGTTGGCGATGAAGTAGAAGCTCAAATCCTTACCCTAGACCGCGACGAAAGAAAAATGTCACTGGGTATCAAGCAACTTCGCCAAGATCCATGGCAAGAAATTGATACTAAATTTGGTGTTGGAACCAAGCACAAAGCAAGCGTTCGCAACTTCACAAACTTCGGTGTATTTGTTGAGATCGAAGAAGGTGTTGACGGATTGATCCACATCTCAGACTTGAGCTGGACCAAGAAAATCAAGCACCCATCTGAATTTACTTCAATCGGTGAAGAAATTGAAGTTGTTGTTCTTGACATCGACAAAGACAACCGTCGCTTAAGCCTTGGACACAAACAATTGGAAGAAAACCCATGGGATGTATTTGAAACAATCTTCTCGGTTGATTCAATCCATGAAGGTACTGTTGTTGAATTGTTCGACAAAGGTGCAACTATTGCGTTGCCATACGGTGTTGAAGGATTTGCAACTCCACGTCACCTGGTGAAAGAAGATGGTTCACAGGCCCGCATGGAAGAAAAGCTTGACTTCAAGGTAATTGAGTTCTCTAAAGCTGCAAAACGTATTATTCTTTCTCACTCTCGTGTATTCGAAGATGAAAAGAAATCAGTAGAAACTGCAGCGAAGAAGACCCAGGCAAAACAAACCAAAAAAGCAGTTAAGACTGTAAAAGACAATTTGGAAAAAACAACGCTTGGAGATATCAGCGAACTTGCTGCATTGAAATCGCAGATGGAAGCTGAAGAAAGCAAAGAAAAAAAATAAGCCGAAGCACAATTAGTTCCGTCAAAAATTCGTAATTTACGTATTATGGAATTTGAAATACTTAAGAAAGAAGGTCATACGGTCATAAAAGTAACGAACAAGAAGCTTGATACAGCGATTGCCCCTGAGTTAAAATCGGAGCTGGTTGTATTGGGTAACGAAGGTGAAAAAAACATCATCCTTGACTTGAGTCAATGTGGTTATGTCGATTCATCCGGTCTAAGTTCTATTTTGGTGGCCAACAGACTTTGTGAAGATGCTATCGGTACATTTATTTTATGTGGACTTCAACCAGATGTTGAACATCTCATTCAAATTTCGATGCTTCACACAGTTCTCATCATTACGAAAGATGTAGAAGAAGCGGAGAAAGTTCTGGAAGAGAAAGGCAAATTATAGAAATGCATTTGCCATTTCAACTGACTGTATTAGGAAGTAGTTCAGCAATGCCTACTTCCTCAAGATATCCAACCGCTCAAGTGCTCAATGTGCTTGGGCGGTTTTTTTTAATCGACTGCGGAGAAGGGACCCAACATCAACTTCGCAAATACAAAGTTGGTTACGGAAAACTAAACCATATCCTGATTTCCCATCTGCATGGTGACCATATTTTTGGACTGATTGGTTTTATTTCCACCCAGATTTTGCTTGGCAGAAAGAATGATTTGCACATTTACGCACATTCCGAACTCCAGCGGTACATTGAATTTCAGTTAGAATTTTTAGGCATCAAAGAATTGGGTTACAAACTGGTTTTTCATCCCCTCAATTTCAAAAAAGAACAGCAAATTTACGAAGACGAAAAAGTCATTATCCACTCTTTTCCGTTGAAGCACCGGATTGCATGCTGCGGATTTATATTTCGAGAGAAAGTACGGGAAGCCAACATTAAAAAAGGGCAGATAAAAAAATACAGCATTCCCATTAAAGAAATCAAGCAAATAAAAAAAGGGGCAGACTTTGTGACAGAAAAAGGGGAAACAATTAAAAACGAAGAGTTGGTCACCCCACCACCAAAACCACGGTCATTTGCATTTTGCTCAGACACTGCTTACACTGAAACGATAGTCAGTTACATCGCAGATGTTGATTTACTCTATCACGAAGCTACTTTTATTGAAGAAGACAAAAAACTGGCAAAAGACACCTTTCATTCCACTGGTAAGGAAGCCGCCCAAATTGCAAAACTGTCCAATGCAAAAAAACTCTTGATTGGACATTTTTCAGCCCGCTACAAAAAACCTGAAAAAATACTTGATGAAGCACGGGAGATATTTCCGGAAACCTACGCTGCAACAGATGGCGACACCTACACAGTCGACCAGGGATAGATGGATACTCGATACTGGATACTCGATACTGGATACTGGATAGTTGATACTGGATTCGGATAACTGATAACAGACAACTGAAAACAGATAACTGAAAACAGACAACCTCCCCACCTATTCTTCCAGAAAAAAATCTTTATTGAAATTCACCAGGAAAAGTTCTTTCACCGGACGTGTAAAAGCTGTGTACAACCAACGCAAGTATTCAACATTAATCATGTCTTCGGTTAAATAGCCCTGGTCCAAAAACACCGCATCCCATTGCCCGCCCTGAGCTTTATGGCAGGTAACAGCATAGGCAAATTTCACCTGCAAGGCATTAAAATATGGGTTCTCCCTAATCTTCTCCCAGCGTTTCTTTTTGCTTCTGATATCCAAATAATCTTCCGCTACCGCATGAAACAATCGCTGGTTATCTTCCGAACTCAGCGAAGCCGTTTCAATAGAAAGCGTGTCCAATAATATTTTGCAGTCAACCTCAAGCTCTTCATAATCGATAAATTTCAAGCATACATTGGCAAAACGAAAACCATACAATTCTTCGTAATTTTTTATGGATTGAATCCTGGCAATATCCCCGTTTGCAATAAAATCTACCTTCTCATCCTCTCCCAGCCAGAAGTAATTGTTTTTCACCACCATGAGCAAATCGCCCGGAGTAATTTCTGCTTCTTTGTAAAGAATGGTGGATCGAATTCCTTCGTTAAACTTATTGGCCCGCTTATTGGATCGGGTAACAACCATCGTTTGCTCCTCCCCAAAACGATCATAACAATTGCCAATTTGTTCAATTAAGTCGCCTCCGCCAATTCGTTTTATGTCTTCAAAACCTTCCAGCTCAATAGGAAAATATCCGGGCTGGAAAAAGTTATTGGCTACTATTTCGCGAATATTCGTGGCATTGTACAAAACCCCGGAATCATGTTCCTGACGGACAACTTCTGTGAGTTCATGATCAAATACTTCCAGCCCGTATAGTTCCAATTCCGAAATGTCTAATGCAGGACTGATATCCATTCCTACAGGTGGTAACTGTGCAGTATCGCCCACCAATATGATTTTACAATTTTGCGAACTATACACATATTCATACAAATCATCCAGCACCCTACCCGATCCAAACACCGAACCTTCTAGTGCGTTATTGGATATCATGGAAGCTTCATCTACAATGAAAAAGGTGTTTTTATGCAGGTTCCTGTCCAATACAAATTTACCCATGCCGTCAGTGGTTGTTTTCTGCCGGTATATTTTTTTATGAATGGTATAAGCGTTCCTTCCGGTATAGGATGTTAAAACTTTAGCAGCCCGCCCAGTTGGCGCTAGCAAAACAGACTGTATTTTAAACGTTTTTAGGGTTTTTACCAGCGCATTGATCAAGCTTGTTTTCCCGGTTCCTGCATATCCTTTTAACAAAAAAATAGCATCGTCAATATTGCAGGTAATAAATTCAGCCAGCTTGGCAGCTAAAACCTCCTGTCCTGCGGTTGGGGAAAATTCGAGTTTTTCAAGTATCTGCTGATGAAGGTGTTTTTTTAACATTCATGCTAAATTAAAACTATTCTACAGAATGTAATTTGATTTTTTTTATAAATTTGCATGCAAACATAAAAACTAATCTTAAAAAAATACAGATGAAGACAGTAATTCAAATCGCTCTTATCGTACTCGCGATTGTCCTTACCTTCCTGATCTATAAAAGCGTTGAAAAACCAATTGAGTTTGAAAAAGCTAAAGATGAAAGATACGATGTTACCGTGCAAAAACTAAAAGACATCCGTAAAGCACAAATTGCTTACAAAGATGTGTATGGTCAATTTACCGGCAGCTGGGATACATTGATTGGTTTTGTGAAAAACGACTCACTTCCTTTGGTTAGAAAGCTTGGTATGCTTACCGACAGTATGATTGATGCTGGATTGAACGAAGCACTTGCACTTAAAAAAGGGTTGATTATTCGTGACACGATCCGTGTTAGCGTATTGGATACACTTTTTGGAGCTGACTACCCAATCGATGAAATCAACATGATCCCTGTAACAGACACCGTTGCCGAGTTCCATTTAGGGGCAACCATTGTTACTACTGGTTCTGGAATTAAAGTTCCTGTATTTGAAGCTAAAGCACACAACAACACTATTCTTAATAGTCTGGATCGTCAGTTGGTAATTAACTTGAATGACCAAAGACGTACAAACAGCAAATATCCAGGACTAAAGGTAGGTTCGCTAACTGAGGCTAACAACAACGCAGGTAACTGGGAGTAATTATTTCTATGCAGAAGTTATCTCTTGTTGACGAAACTTTCGATTTAAATTTTATATCAGAATATCACTTGTCCATCCAGTTTAGTCTGGATGGACTTTCTTTTTGTATACTTGATGGTATTCAAAAAAAATATGTACTGCTTTCGTACCAGCCGCATTTGAATGCCGATTCCCCATTGATAACCAAGAACCTTCAGGAATTTTTTCAGGGAGAAGAAAAAATTAACAAAAGCTTTAAGTCCGTTCACCTCACCTATTCTTCGCCCAGGGCAACATTAATTCCACACACCTATTTTTCAGAAGAAAAGAGCAAGAATATCCTTAAGCTGAACTATGGGGATTCATCAACTGATGAAACATTTACCAATACACTACCTAGTTTTTCCGGGAAATTGATTGTGGGAATACCAGACAAACTGAAAGGTTTTATCAAAAAACAATATCCGGGTCAGGCAATTATTCATGAATGCCTTCCTTTTTTGTGGAGTGCAAACCTAAGCGTGAGTGCCGATAAATTTGTGGCCGTATTCATTCGGAAGGATTATTTCTGGTTGATATATTCGGACAAGGGACAACTTAAGTTTTTTAATTCGTTCGCGTACCAAACCGATGACGATATCCTTTACTTCAGCCTGAACATGATCTCATCATTGGGGCTCGATCCGGAAAAGACACCCATTTACATGGAAGGAATGGCCAGCAAGAAAGCAGCAATTTATCACCGATTCAGGCAGTACCTCAAGCATGTACAGCTTGCAGCAGCTTCGCCTGATTACCATTACAGTTACTTGTTCGATCAAATCCCTGATTCCCGTTTTGTAACCCTTTTAAACCTGCAGGCATGCGCATTGTAGGCGGAAAACACAAAGGCCGTCAGTTTCACCCCGGAAAGGCGTTTAAAGCCCGGCCAACAACCGATATGGCCAAAGAAAGCCTGTTTAATATTTTACAAAACCGGATTGACTTTGATGAAATTGCTGTGTTGGATTTATTTGCCGGCACCGGAAGTATTTCGTTTGAATTTGCATCACGAGGCTGCACAGACATCACTGCTATTGAGTTGAATTTCAACCATTTTAAGTTTATAAAAGAAACAATTGCCAAGCTGAACGAAGACGGTATAAAAGCAATTAAAGGTAACGTGTTCCAATACGTGCCAAAAATTACCCGACAGTTTGAGCTTGTGTTTGCCGACCCACCCTATGATCACCCAAAATTTGCTGAAGTTCCTGAACTAGTTCTTTCCGGCAACATTTTAAAACCAGGCGGACTATTTATTCTGGAACACTCAAAAGACTACGACTTTTCAAACCTTCCCGAATACCAGGAAACCCGCCACTACGGCAGCGTACATTTCTCCATGTTTGTACGAAAATCGGATTAATAGATAGTAGTCGTTGTGGATTTCGGTTTAGTATCAGTCCCGAATACTCGGAAGGACGGTCGAAAAAGAATCCACCGCCTAGGCTTGCACCAACCCCGCTATAAAATTTACACTATGTTGTGGGTATGTTGTTTTATTTATTAATTCTAATGTCGTCAATATCATATCCAAGTGTTTCCCACTTTTTAATCAATTCGATTAATTCACATTCTTCTTTTGAATTCTCCACTAAGAACCGACACCTAAATTCAGAGTTGTCTTTAACCAATGAGATGTAATTATCAATTCCAGAAAATGTATTAAATGGACCAATAATATCACCTCTTAATCTTTGTCCATGATATCCGCTATAAGTCATCTCAAATCTGTCAAGATTGTGTATATCGACCTGAAATTCATTTGATTTCGTTTTTACTTTAATATGGTGGTTTGTCAAGTAAATCTTTCCAATAATTTCATTTTTGTCATTCCTTGATACTTTGAAGAAAATGAATACAATAAGCGGAATCAACAATAAACCAATATTTATTTTCGGGAAAAGAAGGTACAATGAGACAATTAAACTTCCCATAATTAGAACTTCAAGAGTCAAAGTGTTTTTACTATTTAAATTATATATAGAAAATTCTATCATCTTACTTTTCTCAAAATTACCCATAGCGGTCACTTATATATAGTCGGGTTGGATTTCGGTTAGAAATCCAGTCAGACCGAGTAAAGTAGCAACAAGGTTTGACAAGTCAACCGATAAGTACCCCACCTGCCATAATACAATTTATTAGTCGCTGGGCACTATTTATAATATTTAATCATTCTTGTCTCAATACTTGAAAGAGAAAACTTATTTTCCTCTTTTTTATAATCTTTTATATACTCTTTCTTTTCAATCCAATTATTTTGTTGATCGTACCTGTATTCAAACTTTACAATGTCTTTCAAACCTTGATCTGAATAGTTTTTGATTAAAACAGGATTTGAATATTGGTCAAAGAACTTTTCTTGTGATAGATTATCGTTTCTATAGTTTGTTAAGCTTTTTAAAATCTTATCATCCTTATATTTGAAAGTTTGTGTTAGTTTTCCTCCTCCTGCTCTATTCAATATAATTTGTTTCGAATTAGAGTTGTAATAGTATTTCTGGTTATATAGAAATTCTAGCTCACTATTATTTTGATCTTGGCTTTCCATTTCTAGAACCTTGCCGGTTGAATCATACTTGTAATTGAATAATGAGATCGTAGTATCATTAGAATTATAAGTAATAATTTTTACCACGTCCTTATAATGATTATATGAATAACAAAATTTTGTTTTATTATATTTGTTTCTGTGAGATATTGTAATATTCTTACTTTTATTATCATATTCTATTATTTCAACATATTCAATATTGCGTTCAAGGTCGTTTTCTACTTCTTTTATTTTTTGTTTGAACCTATTGTACTCACAATGTGAGGTTTTGATTAGTTTCCCATGAGAGTTATAATATTCAGAGCTAAGTAATTTGCCGAAATTTGAGAATACAGCTTTACTTACAATTATTGGGGATTGGTTTTTGTCATTTTCATAATGTAAACAGTCTAATTTGTATAAAGTGTATTCTTTTACTTTTCCCTGTAATAACAAATTTTTAAGAGTAAGGGATACAACATCATCATCTAAAATGGCAGGTTCATTTTTTGTTGAACATGAAAAAAGAATAAATCCGAATAATATAAATATCAACTTTTTCATATAGAGTCTTTTATTTGCCTTGGTTAACTAATATGTATGTTAGTTAAATCTTATTATATATACTTACTTTGGAAACATTATAAGGTTTATATGTATAATATTTTTGGGGCATTTGTTCGATTTTGCGAGCTGTAAGTTAACAAAAGGAGAGCAAAGAATCAAGAGTCAAGAAGCATGATGCGATCCAGGTACAAAAATCCGACTACAGACAACAATCGATTTTCTAATCACTAATGACCAACTTGAAACAGATTCCGAACTTCTACTTCGCACCATCCGGAATGACGATATTACTTAATGGTTTTATGGTCTCCGGTCTCCAGACACACCTTCTCATCTTCCCATCCTCAAACCCTTCAGGCAAACAGTTAGCTATGCTGTCCCGTAACATTTTAGGTCTTATTTAATCAATCTTACAAATTCAACTTCATCCAAAATATAAATAAGGTGTTCCGATAGATCTGAGTTGAGCCTTAATTTTCCTTTTACCTCAAAATAGTTATCTGTTCTTAAGCGATTAAACTGCCGCAGGTGTTCTGGCAACACATTTAATTCTATAATCGTTTGAAGTCCGTTTCCCGTACAAAAGAAACACATATTCATTGGGTTGTAAGAAAGAACAAATATATTTCCGGTTACATCCAGAGGTAAAAAGAAACCTTTAACGATTATGGTTTTTCCATCTAATTCCTGCACCTGTTTACCAAATTTTGGTTTTGGCTGTAATGCATTATATTCCAGCGAATAGGTGTATCTAATTTTTACATCATTCAGCAACAAATCCCAAACTTTATTCGTCGGTTTCTTTTTAGCATTTAATGAAAAAGTAGTTACAATAAAAACAGACAACAACAACGTTTTAATCCTCATCACTAACTACTTAAAGTAAAATGTATGTTATTCATATATGCCTTTATTGCTGGTATAAAGGCAGCCAAAAGGCCAATGCCTGTACAAAATGCTAATAGGATCAGTTCTTTATAAAAAACTCCATAATTGAAATAATTGCCAAGTTCAAATTGAGGTAAATATGCCCAAATTAAATATGAAACAATAATACCTATGAACCAACCTGAGACTGCCAGAATTATTCCCTGCGTATAAAGCAAAGCTACGACTTTAAAACGTGAAGCCCCCGCAAGACGTAAGAGTGCGATTTCGTATATGCTTTGATTGAAAATGTTTAGCAGATAAATAAAAATATTGAGTGTTGAGATTAAAATAATTATCCATGCCAATAACCGTAATGTATTGAGTCCCATTCCCAACATAGAAATAAGCCTATTCATTTCAATTGCTGGAGAGGCGGCTTGCATGGAGGTATTTTGGTTAATTGCCCGTGGAAGGGTTACAGCTGCCCGTGGATTTTTGTAAAAAACCAGCAAAGCAGTAATTGCTTCTGATGGATTTGTGTTTTTAACAACTAGTTCGCCTTTCAATTCGTTGTATAAGCTTGCTTCTTCTTCAGTTAATTCTTCACCATGCGAAATTTTGTGTTGTAAATGCTCCAGTCTTTTATCAGCAGTTGAGTGACTTTCACTGTGCTCATAATCATGCGTACATGTTTCATCATGTTCATGATGATGCTCCAATGTTTCATCTCCATGGGTATGACTTTTATGATGGTCATGATGCCCGTCCTCATGTGTGCAATTCTCATCATGCTCGTGATTACAATCTTCTCCATAAACATGTTCTTCTTCTCCATGTTCACCTTGCTCATTGTGGTTGTGCGTATGGCTATGAACCATCCAAACACTTTCAACAGGGGTTAATATAAGGTTGTCAGTAACATTTCCTGATTTTTTTAGGACTCCAGTTACAGTGTAGCTAAAATCGTCGTGACTGTGCCCTTCGTCCATGAAACCATGTACTCCGGTAAATGTATCTCCAATTTTCAATCCCGTTTTATCAGTAACATTTGCCCCAATAACAGCTTCCAATGGTTTTGAGAACGAATTACCGTTCTGAAATTCGCACGCATAGAGCTGCAAATAATCGGTATTCGTACCCACAATACGAAAGCCCCTATGACTGTCGCCCAGCGCAATTGGAATAGTTTGTTTGACCAACGGGTTTTTCTGCACTTTTTCCACTTCATTGATCAGGATATTTCCGGTAGGCGCATCAATGTGTAGTACTGATGATAGTATGAGTTGTAACGGGCTACCTTTTGCCCCAACTACCAAATCGATACCGGCCATATTGGCTTTATATTGGCTATTAACAAAAGTCTCTGTTTTTATAATCAAAGAAATAAGTGCTACACCTATTGCAAATAAAAGTACACTTAACGCACTGTTGTATGGCTTATGAAGCAATTTTGCCAGAGCTATTTTTACGATTGTTAGCATACTTAATTGAGTTGGATTGTATTTACAAATTCTTTTTTCAAACGGGCATCGTGTGTTGCTACTACAAGTGTTACATGATAACTATTGCAAATGCTAATTATAAGTTCGGTAAAGCGTTTGCAATTATCATCGTCTAAGCTTGATGTTGGTTCATCTGCTAAAAGAATTTCCGGCTTGTTAATTAAAGCCCGGGCTATTGAAAAACGCTGTAGCTCGCCACTACTCAATTGTGCTGGTTTTTTATGTGATAAATGATCAATGCCTAAATCGCTTAGTAGTTTTGCCTGGTATGTTGAATCGACTTTTCCACCTGACAATTCAGCAAAATACTTTAAGTTTTTACGCATACTAAGCGCATCAATAAAGTAACTCTTCTGAAAAACCAAGCCAATGTGCTTCGCCCTAAATGCATCAAGTTGTGCTGGCCTTAAGGTGTTTATTTCAGTATTGGCAATGGTTATTGTGCCGTTTGAAGGACTTAGGATACCAGCAATCAAATGAAGCAAAGTGGTTTTCCCGCTACCTGAATTACCTGTAAGCAGCCACGATTCTTTTTCTCCGATATTTATATTGGCAAAGTCGATAAGCTTACCGCCAGGGTATTGAAATGAAAGGCTTGCGATTTTAATAGAGGTCATATTTATTCAAATACTTAACGTTAAAAAAACACCGAAAAGCTCATACTAAAACTATACTGGTGCTTTTGGTTTTAACCGATGAAAAAATCCAGTCCTGTTAATATAACAATTAAACTGGCCAGTTATCCAAAAAATTATGTCTTTTTAGTTCCATATCCTGAATTTCTTCTTCTGTACACAAACAATCTTGCAGCTCTTGTATTATTGCCTCTTCCTCCATATCCTGACCAATAATGACCAGTTCATTTTGCCTATCTCCAAAACGTTTGTCCCATTTTCTCAAAATATACTCTTCATTTTGCTGAAATGCTGGGTGTTGGTTACGTTCCCTAATATCGAGAGAAGCCCACCAAACACCGGCTCTCTCTGCCCTCAGCGAACCTCCAGCCTGGCTCCAGTTAAGGGCAGCTTCGGGTCGTGAGGCAATCCAGAACAGGCCTTTGCTGCGTATAATGGCCCCATCCCATTCCTGATTTACGTATTGCCAAAACCGCTCAGGATGAAATGGGCGTTTGTCCCGAAATATAAAGGAAGAAATACCATATTCCTCGGTTTCAGGTATATGCTCTCCCTCAAGTTCTTTAATCCACCCGGCAGCCGAAGAAGCTTCTTCAAAATCGAAAAGCCCGGTGTTTACAATCTCGTTCAGTTTAACCTTTCCAAAAGTGGATTCTAATATTCTGGCAACTGGGTTTAGTTTTTGGATAACTGCTTTTAATTGTTTCAGTTTTTCAGTATTAATTAAGTCAGCTTTGTTAATGATAATCACATTAGCAAATTCAATTTGGTCGGTCAGTAGGTTTACAATGGTACGATGGTCGTCTGGATCATCATCATTCAAATTGCGGTTTGCCAAGGTGTCAAGGCTAACAAAATCTTTTTCAAAATTGAAGGCATCCACCACAGTAACCATGGTATCCAGTGTTGCCCATTTCGTAAGGTCAACGTTCGATTCTTCAAAAGCATACGTAAATGTTTGAGCTACAGGTATAGGTTCGCTAATTCCTGTACTTTCTATAAAAAGATAGTCGAACCTGTCTTGTTGTGCCAGTTTTTCTACTTCTTTTACAAGGTCTTCACGCAAGGTACAGCAAATACAACCGTTGCTCATTTCAACAAGTTTTTCGTCGGTGCGTGACAACACATTTTCGTTTTCAACAAGCTGGGCGTCTATGTTTACTTCGCTCATATCGTTAACTATAACGGCAGCACGAAGATTTTCTTTGTTATGCAAAATGTGGTTGAGCAAGGTCGTTTTTCCTGCTCCTAAAAAACCACTTAAAACGGTAACTGGTAATTTCTTATTCATAAAATATCAATATTATGCGATGCAACATTTATCATTGTTAAACCACCTCCAAGTAAGATTTAGTTTGTCAATGTGATTCTTCGACAGGTGTTCCAAGTAATTGGTACAGATTATCTTCAAGTTTATCGTGGTCTAATTTTTTTCCAATAAAAACAAGTTTGCTAAAACGGGTTTCTTCTCCCCACGCTGCACCGGATTCAAGCATGTAATTGCTTCTAACCGCCTGGAATATTTGTTTCTCAGGTAAATCAATAAAACTCACGATACCTTTTACCCTGAACACAGTATCTTGATTAAAGAATAGAAAGTTCTGCATCCAAAGGTTAAACTTGTCACTATCAAAACTTCCAGGGATAATCAAACCCAATGATTTAATGTCGTGTTTATGGCGTTCATCTGCCGACTTCGTTAAGAATGAAGATTGATTAACAATTGATTCACCAAAAACCGACAGATTATGAAATGACAAAGTTGATTTTTCAATGGTTTTAGCAGAAAAAGCTTTTAAATCAAGAATATCAACCGCTTCAACTTTTGCAAATTTTACTGGATAAATTGTAGCCATGGGATTAATGCTACCAATTACGTTTTCAAGTTCTGTCAAGTATTCCTGCTGAACGGTGTCCACTTTATTTAGAAGTACAACATCGGCCAAAGCCAGTTGTTTTCTAACTTCGGTTTGCTCATCCATAAGGTCTTCCATATTTTCACAATCGGCAAGACAAATAACACTGTCAATCCTAAAATTCAGCTGAATAGCTTCCGAAGAAAGAAATGCTTTAATAATCGAATCAGGGTCTGCAATCCCAGTGGTTTCAACCAACAAATGGTCGAACTGATAAGGGCTGCCTAAGAGCTTTTTAATCGTTTCGTAAAACCCATCGCTTAACGAACAGCAAATACAACCATTCGAGAGTTCAAATATATTTTCGTCGTTCCCCACAATTAATCCGCCATCAATACCAATTTCCCCAAATTCGTTCTCAATGATGGCAAACTTTTTATTGGGATTATCTTTAATGAGTTGGTTCAGAAGCGTTGTTTTACCAGCGCCCAAAAAACCTGTTATAATTGTTACCGGAATTCTGTTATCCATATTCATGTTTTCATTTCCTCTTTGAAAGCGTGACAGGAGACTCAAAAAAAGCTTGCAAAATTAATTCTGACAAGTGGTACGTAGCAAATTGTTTTAGTGAAATATCTCCTTCACTTTATTCATATTTGCAACAACAAGCCAAATGCAACAATGTTGCAAAAAATGATTTTTTTAACAATGAATAACAATTTCAGAGGCACAATATGGAAACAACTCTTTTGCAGACTTTGGAAACGCACCACTTGAGCGGGTTCCAAACTTGATATTATAAAGTTTTTAGCAAAATACTTATACAAAGTGTTACTTTATGGATATTCTTACAATAAAAAGTCGGTAATGTTTATTATGAATTGTCCGAGTTTATTTTTTTATTTTAATATCCAGGATTTTGTGTCATGTTAGGGTTAAGTATGATTTCCGATTCTGGTATAGGTAACAGATTTTTATACTCTTGAATATTAAGTTCATTTACAGCTAAACCTTTACGCTTAAGAAAATCAAAGTAAGAAAATCTACCAATCATATTATCTTTCCATGTTTCTTTTAAGTCTGTTTCAAAACTTTCATTAGATGCAAGGTTATCACCATCCCTGTTTCGTATTTGATTTAGATAATTAATTGCTGAATCTTTGTTGCCAATATTATTTTCACATTCAGCTGCAAGTAGTAATAACTCCGAGTATTGAATAAGTGGCATATAAGTGCCTGAAATAATACTACTATGATTAGGGGTTGGAAAAGTATTTTTATTTATCCCATAAATTATTTCCGTAGATGCTGAACTCAATGTTTCATTTCTATCATTGTTTAGTGCATACATCCCGCTTGAAATAACATCTTCTATTAATAACAAAGCTTCTGAGTATTCTTCTTGTTGGATTAATATTTTCGCAAGTAAAGATCTAGGGACGTTTTTTGAAACTTTAAAAAGTGACCCGCTGTCAGCTTCAGGCATCTCCTCAATACAATTTCTTAATTGAGTTTGTAACGAAGAATAAATTTCTGAAGTAGTAGTACGTGAAGGGAAAAAATCGTAATTGTTGAAATTTGTAATATGAGGAACGTCACCCCATAACACAATTAATTGATAATATAGTAATGCCCTTAAAGACGAAATGTATTTTATTGAGTTATTACCAGCTGCTTTTTGTAAAGAATTTAAGATATTGTTTAATTTATATAAAGCTCTCCAGGCATCTAATATTTCAGGATTAGATGATGTTATGTTATGCGCTATAAACGGACTCCATTTCTCAGAGTTGGTCGTAAAGGAATTACTATAAAAAGCTTCAATGGTATGTGTATGATCAAACGCAGATGCAGCTTGAGATAGTATTACATTTATATATTCATCAGATGATTCATTGGAGAAGTCGCCGTCTTGGATAACAAGTAAATTCTCATATAAACTCTCATCATCTGACTTTATTAATATAGACTTGGGACTCAAAAATGGAACAGTAGCTGGTGTAACATTGATGATGATTTCGTTATCATTAGCTATTGTAGTAAACTTAACTTCTTCTATATTACTCGCAGAATTACTTGTTGTGTCAATTGTGAACGAAGTATTGGTGTTTATGGAAACACTATATGTTCCTCCTTCTTTGTCTGAAAATATGGTGTCAACTTCTAATGATAAATACTTAATAACTTCTGGGGTTTTGAAACTTTGTACTCTACCAATTGCTGTACCTTTACTATTGACCGCAAAAGCCCTAAAGTAATAAGTTGTATTATCCTGAAGCTCATTAATGATTTTATTGAAACCTCCAGTTGTACCGTCAACAATCTCTTTGTTGTCATTATCATCAGGAGTCTGATCTGTTTGGCTCCAGTAAAAACCTCGTTCTATTATTTCAGCATTACCATCTGACGAAACCTCTCCACCCAATTTAGCTGAACTTGATGTAATGTCCGTGGCTGCATTTGTCTGGACTGATGGAAATGATAGTTCCTGACTGGTGGTAAACTCATGAACATCACCAGTCGTTGTGCCTTCACTATTCATTGCAAATGCTCGGTAGTAATATGTTGTATTGGGAGAAAGTCCGCCGATGACCTTGTTGAAACTACCGGTTGTACCTTCAACAATTTCTTTGTTATCGACCTCGCCAGGCACCTGGTTTGTCTGGCTCCAGTAAAACCCTCGTTGACTAATCACTGTATTTCCATCAGACAAAACCTCTCCATTTAATCTCACCGAATTTGTTTCGATGTCTGTCGTTGTTGCTGTTATTACGCTGGGCTTGTATATTACTATTTCAAACAGGAAATTGATATGCTGGGAGCTAGCAACCTTGATAGCCACCGGAGCTGCGTAATATTCGTTTTTGTATGCAGTAATAACAATACTGTCACCAAGCACGAAACTAAAGTCACCTTTGGTAAAATTAGTACTACTTTTTAATGTCATTTTATTGCTACTTCGTACAGACGTTTTTAAAGAATGTTGATTTATGTGATCCACACCAATTGCTTTGAAGGTTTGCATTGTTTGTGGTGTTTCAACTTTTACGAAATAGACTCCGTAATTGCTTAATCCGACATCAACAGAATTCCCTGCATTAATTAAACGTTTTGTTGAGGCATAAACTTTTTGCCCATTGATGTTATATATGGATACATTTATTTCAGTAGACTTGTTTTTAAGATAGCTAATGGAAATCTTACCAGGTTTATTTGTTATGACTTCAAAAGCTATATCATTTTCAAAAATATCATTAATCCCAACTGTTCCCCAATAAGCATTTTTTGTCAGGTTAATTTGATAATAATCATGCTCCGGTAAGTCTCCGAATAATATCCTTGTATCATTTGTGAGATTTTCAACTAAAATTGAATCAAGTTTAGTTTTGTTTTGGTTGATTTCTCCGCTTATAGTATAAATTAGATCTTGGGCTATAGTTGTACTTAAAACAAGAATCATTAACAAGAGTGATAGAAGTGATTTTTTCATAGGGTGTTTATTTTTGAAATTTAGTCATTATTTTTATTAATTGGCACGCATTATTCTTTTTAAAAATTAGCCTTAACTACTATGTATCAACACCTTAACATCATTTCTCTTTTAGATTCTATAAAAGCTTTATTACACGACCATTTTAGGCATACAACTGCATATATTAAGTAACAGGTTATTTTTTGCTTTTGGGGCATTTGTTCGATTTTGCGTGGTGTAAGTTAACAAATAGAGAGCAAAGAATCAAGAGTCAAGAACCAGGAAGCATGATGCGATCCAGGCACAAAAATCCAACAACAGACAACAATCGATTTTCTAATCACTAATGACCAACTCGAAACAGATTCCGGACTTCCGCTTCGCTCCATCAGAAAGACAATATTACTTAATGGTTTTAGTACCCCGACCAGCTATACCCATTCAATAATTCTGTTATTCAATCCTTCACCCTTTCAATCCTTCGAAAAGCTTTCCTTGCCATGTATTTCGTTGTTCGAGTAGTTTTTCCAGTTTGGCAACAAACTCAAAATTCTTTAGTCCCCATTTAGGAGCTATAAGCATGTCTTTGGGTGCCTGGCTAACAAAGCGTTCAATAATTATTGCGGGGTTTAAAACCTCCAGGTAATCCACAACAAGTTCCAGATACTCCTCTGCAGTAAATAAATGGAAATCATCGGGTGTGGTTTTGTACTCAGCCTCCATTTTGGTGTTTTTGTGAATTTGCAGCTGATGAAGTTTCAGGTTCTCTAGCGGAAGCTTGGAAATCTCTCGTGCCTGGATTAAAAAGTCGTTCCGATCTTCACTAGGTAAACCAAGGATCAGGTGTGCACAATTATGAATTCCACGTTTGGATGTTTCTTCAATGGCCCAAACCGAATCACGAAAAGCATGTCCGCGGTTAATCCGTTTTAGCGTAGAATCTTTCACTGATTCCACCCCAAATTCGACCATCACATAAACCTGCTTCGACAATTCTTCCAGGTAATCGAGTACTTCATTGGTCAAACAGTCGGGGCGCGTACCAATTACTAGTCCAATCACTTTTTCGTGTGCAAGGGCTTCCTCGTACCGTTCTTTTAAAATTTCAAGTGGCGCATAGGTATTGGAATAAGCCTGAAAATAGGCGATGAACTTCATGTCAGCATGCTTCTTTTCAAAAAATGCCACGCCCTGTTCTACCTGTTCGATAATGCTTTTTTCAAGTTGGCAATAATCTGGTTTAAAAGTAGTATTGTTGCAATACGAACATCCGCTAAACGCCTTTGTCCCGTCACGGTTTGGACAGGTAAACCCGGCATCAACCGATACCTTCTGCACCCGTTGCTGAAACTTATTCCTGAAATAAGTTGGAAAATCGTTGTAGCGTCTGTTATGTCCCCAGGGGAAAATCAGGTCTTCCATTTTTTCTGATATGATCCACAAAATTAATCTTTTAGCTTTCTGCAGATAAAAAAACACGATGAGATTGTTAACAATTGTTGAAAACTTTAAGGCTTTCAGCGGTTTTTCCCCTTCCATTTTTGCTTCGTATTTTTCTAACTTTATACAAACACTAAAAAACCTGGCCCATGTTTACTCCAAAAGACTTTGACTTCATTAAATCACGTGGAAGTGATCCGGTTACCGTTGAGGAACAAATGAATAACTTTAAAGAAGGATTTCCTTTTATGGAAATTATTCAAGCTGCCACCATTGGAAAAGGGATAATCAAACTTGACGAGGATGCAGTTAAAAAATACATTGGTGTTTTTGAAGAAGCCCGTGAAAACGGAAACACCTTGTTAAAGTTTGTACCTGCCTCGGGTGCAGCTAGCCGCATGTTTAAATCATTGTTTTCAGCCAAAGAACAACTGGAAGCCGGAAAACCGGAAGCAGAAGTATTGGAGGACAAAGCAATAAAACAATTCAGGGCTGAATTGAATAATTATGCGTTTAAAGCAGAATTGGAAAACTTACTGGGAAAACCAAGCGAAGAAGCTGGTTTGCTGGAAATACTCAACCTGGTATTAACCGAACAAGGGCTTAACTACGGAAGTCTTCCGAAAGGATTGTTGCTGTTCCACCAATATGGCGACAGCTCCCGTACGTCTTTTGAAGAGCATTGCGTTGAAGGCGCAAAATATGCTGCAGATAAAGATTCAAACGTAAAAATTCATTACACCGTTTCACCCGAACATCAACCATTATTCGAAAAGCACCTGGGTGAAATAAAAGCAACTTATGAATCTGATTTTGGCGTGAGTTACGACATCGGTTTTAGTCAGCAAAAACCATCTACCGACACCATTGCATCAGACATGAAAAACGAACCATTCCGGAATAACGATGACAGTCTTTTGTTTAGGCCGGGCGGACATGGTGCGTTACTTGAAAACCTGAATGATCAGGATGCCGACATCATCTTCATAAAAAATATCGACAACGTGGTGCCGGATTACCTGAAAGAGGAAACCGTGAACTACAAAAAGGCATTGGCCGGTTTATTGCTCGACTACCAGCAAAAGATTTTCGAATATCAACAGGTGTTGGACTCAAGACATTACAGTGCATTGGACAGTGCGTTTTTTGCTGAAGCTGCAAACTTCCTTGAAAATATTTTGAACACGAAACCACCTCACGATCAATATTACACCGAAAAAGAAGAATTATATCATTACCTGAAAGCCAAGTTCAACCGCCCAATACGTGTGTGCGGCATGGTAAAAAATGAAGGCGAACCTGGTGGTGGCCCGTTCTGGTCGAAAAACAGCGATGGATCGGTTTCGTTGCAGGTAGTTGAAAGCTCACAAATTGACATGAGCAATACTCAACAAAAGGAATTGGTGAACGGGGCAACACACTTTAACCCGGTTGACCTGATTTGTGCGGTAAAAAATTACAAAGGTGAAAAATACGATTTAATCAAATACAGAGACCCGAAAACTGGGTTCATTTCATACAAATCGAAAGATGGCAAAGAACTGAAAGCACAGGAATTACCTGGCTTGTGGAATGGTGCAATGGCAGATTGGAACACCCTATTTGTTGAAGTACCAATCATCACATTTAATCCGGTAAAAACAGTAAATGATCTTTTACGCAAAGAGCACCAACCGGAATAAATGATTTAAAAAGTATTTTTAAATTTGCAGTCGCAATTGAACGTATATGAACGAGGACGCAAGGGACTTTTACGAAGAAGACGAGATTAACCAGGCAGTAAGCAGGTTCAACAAAATGATGAATAATGAGCAATTTCAGTATTTCGATGTGTTCGAAATAGAAGGAATTGTGGATCATTACCTGGATGAAGGGAAGATTTCGCTGGCGCAGGAAGCTGTAAATTTTGGACTTGAAATGCACCAGTCGGCGATTTCACTTAAAATTAAGAATGCCCAGATCCTCCTGGTTGATGGCAAGGTTGAAGAAGCGTTGGAGATTGTTGAGCTTGTTGAAAAAATTGAAGATACCAACTCGGATGTTTACCTCATTAAAGGTTCAGCATTAATCCTCCTCGACAAAACAGACGAAGCCATTAAGGCTTACGAACAATCCATTTTTTACAACTACGACGAGCAAGACGAATTGCTTTACAATATTGGCATCACGATTGGCCAGGCCGGCTTGGTAGAAAAAGCCATCGAGTTTTTAAAACGGGCACACGAGCTCAATCCGAAAAACGAATTGGTTTTATATGAGCTGGGATACTATCTGGACAAGGATCTTCAATCGGAAAGTGCGATTAAGCACTACGACAAGTACCTGGATATTGATCCGTTTAATGCGTCTGTCTGGTACAACCTGGGGATCACCTACAACCGTATAGGAAATTATAAAAAGGCTGTTGAAGCATATGACTATGCGATTGCATTGAACGATGAATTTGAACAATCTATCTTTAACAAGGCCAATGCCTTATCGAATGACGAACAATACGAAGAAGCCATAAAAAGCTACCAGGAATACCTGGAGGTTGACAAGGACAATGACGATGCGCTTTGTTACCTTGGCGAATGTTACATGAACCTTAGCCGCAATAATGAAGCTTTGGTTAGCTACCAAAAAGCTATTCGTTTAAATAAAAACAATCCGAATGCCTGGTACGGGTGTGGACTGGTGATGTGGATGGAAGGCCAGCTTGATGAAAGCCAAACAATGCTGAAAAAGGCGATCAAACTGGATGAAGAAAACGCTGACTTCTGGTTGATTTATGGAAAGATCAATGAAGACCTGAAGCAGTTTGAGCAAGCTGAATCAGCCTTTGAGATGTCAACCATGCTTGATCCTAAAAACGCTGAAAGCTGGGTATCTTACGCCGAAATGAAATACGATCAGGGCAACCTGGGCAAGGCTATCGAGATACTAAAACAAGCTTACAAGTACATTTCGGATGATTCGGCTATAACCTACAGGCTGGCAGCCTACTTGCTGAAAAACCAGGATGAGATTTCAGCTACAGGTTATTTTGAAAAAGCCCTGAAGGTAGATTATAATAGTCATTCCGATCTATTCAATTACTACCCCGAGGCCAACCAGAATGAGTCAATCAAGAAACTGATTAAAAAATACCAATCAACCAAACTCTAGGTGAAAACCTGAGACATAAAAAAAGCTCCCGATTGGGAGCTTTTCATTTTTATAAGTTGAGTTTCTTTCGAATATTCTTCGGAATCCCGTCTTTGTGTACCATAATGCTCATGGTTTTGTATCGCACATAAGGCTTTGATGCATAAAAATAGCCATCATAGTCATTGTACTCTCCCCATGAGTTTTTCACCTTGTAGTAAGGTGTTCCATTTTGGTCTTTAGCAGTACCAACGATTAACATACCATGATCGTCGGTTGTTTGGTAGTTGTCAAAAGCAAGCTGGCGCATTTCCTGTGTAATTTCCTTTTCTTTACCAGGCTTGGATAATTTGTAAATCTTTTCTTCCTTCTCTTTATCCGACATGTCTTCCCACTTAGCAATCTCAGCGTTGTCCATATTCTCAACACTAATTTCAGGAATAACTGCTACACCTTTCTTTGATGTATTGAATCCTTTTTCACTAACATCCGATGCCCAGGCTACCGTGATGTTATTCTCCAGTGAGAAGTCAATAATTTGCTCCATCTCATCAATTGGCACATTGTATACTTCATTCCACATCCAATTATCAGGAACTTCAATAATAAATGTGCTATAAAAAGGATGGTGGGTATATGAACTAATTTCAACATAATCGTCCATATTCAGGCCAACAACGTCAGAGGCAAAACTTTTTGGAGTGTATTCTTCCCCTTCGTATTCAAAGTTTTCAGGGATTTCGCCCAAGTAGGTATTCAATGTGCTACGAATTGCATCGCGCCACGCCGTAGATAGTTTTTTGTTTTTGTTCAAAATCACGGCATCAACCTGGTCCTTTAAAACACGGTCCATCTCACCATGCACATGCTTTTCTTCTCCGTAGTTCAGTCCATTGTAAACTGTTTCAGGAACAATACCGTATTTTTTCACCATGTAAGTTACATCGTGAAATGCACCGCCAGCAGCAAAATTTAAGTTACCGTGCAAACGCACATGCTTAACTGCTTTTGAATCGTATGTATGCCATACAATAAACATTTCTGAAAGATCAACTTCTGGCTTACCAAGGCGAAGCATCTCAGCTTCTAAAAAACCAAGACCAGAAAATGACCAGCAAGTACCAGAACGATTTTGATCCTTAACAGAAGTATTTGATAAAACTTTTACATCAGTAAATTGATAACCGTCTTCTTGTTTCTCATCATTTTCAGCAACGGCGGTTATTGCCGAAAAAACAAAGCAAATCATAAGAAACAACACATTAAATCTTCTCATATAACAATTAATTTATATCTTCTTAAAACTAGTTTCAAATATAACAATTTTACACCTTCGGAGATTGCCCATTTTATGATTTCTGACAGGTGTAAATTATTTAAACTTAAACCAACTATTAAAAATTTCAGAATAAGTAATGGCTAATTACAACGCATTACAGTTTTATTAAACAATTTATTCGAAAAACAAAAAAAGCTTCCCTCAGGTTTGAAGGAAGCTTATGTTATAGAAAAGTTGTTATCTCTTATTTCGCGTAGTTAACAGACCTTATTTCACGGATTACCGTAATTTTGATCTGACCAGGATATGTCATTTCATCCTGAATGTGCTTTGCGATATCGAATGAAAGCTGTTCGGATTCTTTGTCTGAAACTTTATCACTTCCAACAATCACTCTCAATTCGCGTCCGGCCTGAATAGCGTATGTCTTAAGAACGCCAGGGTAAGAAAGTGCCAAATCTTCAAGCGACTTCAAACGCTTGATGTATGATTCAACTACTTCGCGGCGAGCACCTGGGCGAGCACCAGAAATAGCATCGCAAACCTGAACAATAGGCGCAAGCAATGTTTCCATTTCTACTTCATCGTGGTGAGCACCAATTGCGTTGGCAATATCTGGCTTTTCCTTAAACTTCTCAGCCAACTTCATACCCAATACTGCGTGTGGCAATTCCGGCTCATCATCCGGCACTTTACCAATATCATGAAGCAGTCCGGCACGTTTGGCTCGTTTTGGGTTCAGTCCTAACTCCGATGCCATGATGGCACACAGGTTGGCTACCTCGCGGGAGTGCTGAAGCAGGTTTTGTCCGTATGATGAACGGTACTTCATTTTACCAATTAATCGGATCAATTCAGGGTGTAAACCATGAATACCCAAATCGATTGTAGTACGTTTCCCGGTTTCAATGATCTCTTCCTCAATTTGCTTCCTTACTTTGCCAACCACTTCCTCAATACGAGCAGGATGGATACGTCCATCGGTTACCAGTTGGTGAAGTGCCAGCCTTGCAATTTCACGGCGAACAGGATCGAAGCCGGATAATACAATTGCTTCCGGCGTGTCGTCAACAATAATTTCAACACCAGTAGCCGCTTCCAGCGCACGGATGTTTCGTCCTTCGCGACCGATAATACGGCCCTTTATTTCATCACTTTCAATGTGGAAAATGGTAACTGCATTTTCAATTGCTGTTTCAGTTGCAACACGCTGAATGGTTTTTACAACTACCTTTTTCGCTTCCTTGTTTGCAGTTAGTTTGGCCTCTTCCATAATCTCATTAATGTAAGACATGGCATCGGTTTTGGCTTCGCCTTTTAACGATTCGACCAATTGAGCCTTTGCTTCATCTGCCGATAATCCGGAAATAGCTTCCAATTGCTCAACCTGCTGCTTGTGGGCTTTTTCAAGTTCCTCTTCTTTATGCTGGACAACTTGAATCTGGTTGTTTAGGTTTTCACGGATTACGTCAACTTCCTTTCTTGTCGATTCAAATTCTTTAACCTGACGCTGAAGGTCATCTTTTCGTTGCAAAAAGGCCGATTCCTTTTGTTTAAGCTTATTCTCAAGTACACCGATTTTGCTGTTTTTGTCGTTAATGTACTTTTCGTGCTCAGTACGCAGCTGAAGGAATTTCTCCTTCGCTTGCAGCATCTTGTCTTTTTTTATTACTTCCCCCTCAGTTTCTGCTTCCCGGATTATTTTCTTCTTCTTGGATTGAATGGCTTTGTCCCATAAAAAATAGGAAAGCACACCCCCGCCCAAAAAGCCAGAAACTGCGTATATCAATATTTCCATATCATAGGTATTAAAAAAATTAAAAGCCGTGCTAATCATCTGTCATTTTCAGATCAATAACGGGCTTGACTATATTTGGTTATTATTCGTTCAACAACAAATAATCACTCAGTTGATCATTAAGCTTTCTTATTTCCTCAATAAATGGAGAATCATCTGCTCGCTCTTCCATGTCCAAATTCTTCAATACAAATTGGAAAGCAGTCATGGCAAGAAAATCCTGGGAATCGTGGTTAGCATATTTTGTTTTGTACTGAAGAATAATTTCATTTAACATTTTAGCAGCTTTCCTGTATTTCTCCTCCTGATCGCGATCAATTTTTAATGGATAAACCCGACCATCGATCTTTATTGTTATTGAAAGCTTTTCATTCATCTTCTTGAAGTATCGCTACACATTCAACTGAGCAATACACTTATCAATTTCCCGCACTAATTTATTTAATCGTTGCTTTGCAGATTGTTGCTCCGTCTGCGAAGCAGAAATTACCTTTGCTAACTTCAAATTCTCATACTTTTTGACGAGCTCATCGTTTTCTTTCTGAAATTCTTCCAACTCACGGTTTACGTTTGCCAGCTGATCTGCTAATTGCTTGTTCTCTTCTTTTAAGCGATCATATTTTCGGATCAGCAGCCTGAACTTGGTCTTGAATTCATCCAGTAAAACTTGTTCTTGCTCGGTCATTGCTGCATGCTTTCTTGGACAAAATTAATATTTTTGCCCAATTGTTAACACGAAGTTAAACTTATTTGTTGAAACGGTGCAGGCTTTGAACAAAACTAAAGCAGCTAAGTTTTACATACATTGGTAATAAATCCACCTATTGTAAACATGAGAATCATTTTATTCGCATTCATATTATTCGTTTCAAAATATAGCATTTCACAATCCTTTGATAAAGATTATTTTGCACCTCCTGTAAAAATACCTATTCTGCTAACAGGCAATTTTGGTGAGTTACGTAGCAATCATTTTCATTCTGGAATAGATATTAAAACTGAAGGTAAAAGTGGCCTCCCAATTTATGCAGCTGCAGACGGAACAGTTTCACGCATCAATATTTCACCCAGCGGATTTGGCTTGGCGCTTTACATTGATCACCCAAATGGGACAACAACAGTTTATGCGCATCTGCAAAAACTAAGGGACGATATGCAATCGTACGCCAAAAACATCCAGTATAAAAGGGAAAAGTTTCGGGTTGATTTAACAGTTCCAAAAGGGACATTCAATGTAAAAAAAGGGGATTTGATTGCCTATGGTGGGAACAGTGGAAGCTCGGGCGGCCCTCACTTGCACTTTGAAATCAGGAAGACCAGCAATCAGCATCCGCTAAATCCGCTTCATTTTAATTTTCCGGTGAAGGATGACATGAAGCCAAAAGTATTATCGGTGATGATTTACCCACTTTCAGAAGATGCACATGTATCAACCAGGCAGGAACCAAAGCGGATAGAGACTGTGTATTACGATGGTGCGTTTCATCTAAAAAGCAATCCGGTTCTTTCAGTTTTTGGAGATATTGGTTTCGGTGTACAGGCACTGGATTATTTAAATGGAAGTTGGAGTAAATGTGGCGTTTATCAAATAAAGTTGTCCGTTGATGGGAAATTGATCTACAAATTCTCGATGGATGAGTTGAGTTTTTCAGAAACACGTTACCTAAACAGCCATATTGACTATGAATATTACCAAACACACTGGCGGAAAATTCACAAAAATTGGATTGAGCCAGGAAATAAACTAAGCAATTACCCCAATCACGAAAACCGTGGCATTGTAAACCTATCGGACAACCAAGTTCATAAGATTGACTACGAAATAACCGATGTGCATGGAAACTTGAGTAAGTTATCATTCAAAGTGAAATCGAAACCTTTTACTGTATTGAAGAATCAAGAAGAAGGATTCCCTGTGAAACATGATAAGACATCAAACTTTAGTACTGAAGGATTAAAAGCAGAATTTAGTGAAGGTACGTTCTACTCTGATTTTCAGTTAAACTACGAAGCTAAACCTTCGAACAATCTTTATTATTCTGAAATACACAGGCTGCACAGTCACACGGTTCCGGTACATAAATTTTATAACCTGGGCATCAGGCCAACTAACCTGCCAGACAGCCTTCAGGAGAAAGCTATTATTGTCTCGATAAATGATAAAAGCGGGAAAAGTTATTCCATGGGCGGTGAATTCACAGATGGTTTTGTTAAGGCCAGCATCAGAACACTGGGTTTGTTTGCTGTTTCTGTTGACACGATTGCCCCCACAATCAAATCGTTAAGTATTCGAAACCATAAAAACCTGATTGAAAAAAATCGCATTCGGTTTAAAATTAAAGATGATCTTTCCGGCCTTAAAAGCTACCGTGGAGAAATTGATGGGAAATGGGTGCTGTTTGAATATGATGCAAAAAATAGCCTGATCAGCTATGATTTTGATTCTGAAAGAATCGAGTTTAAAAAGAATCATCATCTTGAACTTAAGGTCTCAGATTCAAAAGGAAATGAATCAACTTATGAAGCAAGCTTTTTCAAATAATTGAATTTTCATATTCTAACAGACTCAACTTCACATCTTCTCGAAATTCCTGTTATCTTTGCCGCGTTTTAAAACTAAAAAATAAACGGATGAAAGCATATGTTTTTCCAGGACAAGGAGCACAATTCCCAGGAATGGGTAAAGACTTGTATGAAAACTCCCCCGAAGCAAAAGAACTTTTCGACAAAGCCAACGAAATTCTAGGATTTGACATTACCTCCATCATGTTTGATGGAACTGTTGAAGACCTAAAACAAACTAAGGTTACCCAGCCAGCAATTTTCTTGCACTCAGTGTTATTGGCAAAAACGCTGAAAGATTTTCAGCCAGACATGGTAGCTGGTCACTCACTGGGTGAATTTTCGGCTTTGGTAGCAAATGGAGCCCTTACGTTTGAAGACGGTTTACAACTGGTTTCAAAACGTGCGATGGCAATGCAAAAGGCTTGCGAAAGTGAACCTTCAACCATGGCAGCTATTGTTGGTTTGGAAGATTCGGTTGTGGAAGAAGTATGTGCATCAATCGATGATGTGGTTGTTCCTGCAAACTACAACTGCCCCGGACAATTGGTTATTTCCGGCTCAATAGCAGGTATTGACAAAGCTTGTGAGATTTTAACAGAAAAAGGAGCTCGTCGTGCATTGAAACTAGTTGTTGGTGGTGCTTTCCACTCGCCGCTGATGGAGCCTGCCCGCGAAGAATTAGCAGCTGCAATCGAGGCAACTGAGTTCAGCACTCCTGTTTGTCCGGTTTACCAAAACGTAAATGCAGCGCCTACATCAGACCCAACGGTAATAAAAGAAAACCTGATTGCACAATTAACTGCACCAGTACGCTGGACCAAAACCATGCAGAACATGATCGCAGATGGAGCAACTTCATGGACTGAAATTGGTCCTGGCAAAGTATTGCAAGGTTTAATGATGAAGGTTGACCGCAAAATGGAAACTTCTGGTATCAACAGCTACGAAGGATAATTAGGCACGGAAGTTTCTTAGCTTCCTATTAAATAAGAATTTTTAAAGGATGCCATCCGTCAGCTGACGGATGGCATCCTTTTTTTGTTTACTTGCATCGGGTTTACTCTTCCAACAATTCCGAGAAGTCCATTTCTTCCGCCCCTTGGTTGGATTCTGTTATTTTTTGATCTGCACAAATCAAAGTCCTCGCTGGAAATTTGTTCAAAATTGGATAATCGTGCGTGGCCATTAAAATGGTTTTGCCTTGCTCGTTAATTTCTTTGAAAATCTTCATCAAATCTTCTGAAGTTTCTGGATCAAGGTTTCCGGTAGGCTCGTCGGCTAGAATAATTTCCGGATCGTTTAAAAGAGCACGTGCCACAACCACTCTTTGCTGCTCACCACCTGATAACTGATGAGGCATTTGAGCCTGAAAATCCAGCATGCCCACTTTTTCCAAAACTTCTTCTACCCTCGCTTTTATATCAGTCTGCTTCCAGCCTGTTGCTTTTAACACAAAAGCCAGGTTCTCAAAAACGTTACGGTCAATCAACAACCTAAAATCCTGAAAAATAACGCCCAGTTTTCTTCTTAAAAATGGAACTTCGGAACGTTTAATTTTTTTAAGGTCATAACCTGCAATTGTTGCTTCACCCACTTGCAGTTCCAGCTCTGCATTCAGGATTTTTATAAGACTCGACTTTCCACTACCTACTTTCCCAATTAAATACGCAAACTCGCCTTTAGCTATTTCAAGGTTCACATTGGCAAGTATTAGTTTTTCCTGCTGAAACACATCTACAGACTGTAACGAGATAATAGCATTTTCTTCCATGAAAGTCGATTTTGCGTGATGCATACAAAGCTAATTTATTTCTTTTAATATGAAATAAGGGATGCCATCCGTCAGTTGACGGATGGCATCCCATATTAGCTATAAATTCCCTGCAACCAACACGAAAAAATATTGTCGATTAAATAATAATGTGTAGAAATAAACAGTTTCTTGTTAAGAAGTCGGTTGAATTATCGTCTAATTGCGAAATCAGAATCGTTATTTTTATCCAAAAATAAAACAAAGTCTATGAGAACAATATGTTTTCTGTTTCTGCTGTTGATTGGTATTATCCCATCAAAGCTACAAGCACAGCAAACAGCCTATCACTCATCGCTGGCAGCAGAAATCCATCAGGCAAAAGAACTATTCAAAAAAAATAATTTCATAGCTGCCCAAAAGAAATTCGAGTCCATTTCCAAGGAAACAGGACTTGATTCGGAGATACAGTCTGAAGCTATGTTCTATCAGGCACTTTGTGCCTTGAGAATGGAAAACGATAACAGCCAGCACCTGGTCAAACAGTTTATCGAAAATCATCCCGAAAGCCCTTACACCAATCAGGCATGGTTCGAACTGGGCACTTACGAATTTAACGAAGGGCATTATGGCAAAATGCTCCGTGCCTATCGGAAACTAAAGCCTGCTGCTCTTAGCAATGAAGATCAAATCAAGGTGCACTACCAAAAAGGCTATGCATTTTTTCAGACCAAAAAATACCAGCAAGCCGAAACGGAATTCAACAAGATTAAAGGCTCGAACAACCTGTATGCAGCACCAGCAAAATATTATTGGGCGCATATCAAATACATTCAGGAAGATTATGATGCTGCCATTTCTGAATTTGAGAAACTGAAAGACAATCAGGCCTTTGCTGCTGTAATTCCTTTTTACATGAGCCAGATTTATTACAAACGGGGCGAATACGAAAAGGTGGTCGATTTTACAGTTCCGCTATTAAGCAAAGTAAAAGCAGACCAAAAACCCGGATTGGAAAAGATAATTGGAAGTTCTTACTTTCACATGCAACAATTTGACAAGGCTATCCCACACCTTGAAAATTACTTCAATGCAACCAAAAGCAGGCTGCGGGATGAAAATTACATGCTCGGTTATTGTTACTACGTAAACCAAAATTACAACAAAGCTATACCTCCTTTAAAACTGGCAACAAAAGGTAAAGATGAACTGGCACAAAATGCTTATTACCATTTGGCAGATTCTTATATCAAAATTGATGATAAAAAGAATGCCCGCGTAGCTTTTGAGTCTGCTTCGGAAATGGATTTTAATGAAGAGATCAAAGAAGATGCCTTGTTCAACTATGCAAAAATAACCTACGAATTATCGTACTCACCATTTAATGAAACAATCAAAGCTTTCGATAAATACATTTCACTTTATCCTAATTCGGAACGAAATGATGCAGCTTACGATTACCTGGTGAATGTTTACATGAGCACCAGCAACTATCGTGATGCCATTACTTCCATAGAGAAAATACAGGTTAAAAGCACTTCAGTGAAAAAAGCCTACCAGCGTGTTTCGTATTACAGAGGCCTTGAGATGTTTAACAACCTGGACTATTTAGGTGCTGTTAAACTGTTCGATTTATCATTGCAAAACGGGCAATACAACAGTAATTTAAAAGCCCAGTCTATTTTCTGGAAAGCTGAAGCCAATTATCGTTTAAAGGATTACAATACTGCAATTAGCGGATTTAACCGTTTTATTCAAACTCCTGGCGCCATATCGGTGCCTGAATACCAAAACGTTCATTACAACCTTGGATATGCCTACTTCAAGCTGGAAGATTACAGTTCTGCAAAATCATTTTTTGAAAAATATTTATCGGTGAACGAAAACAACCGCTCCGAAAAAGTAGCCGATGCCTTTAACCGATTGGGCGATTGCTTTTATATTTCACGTGATTTCAAAAATGCCATTAAGAGTTACGATGCTGCTTATCGATTAAAATCTTACGATCCGGATTATGCCTTGTTCCAAAAAGCCCAATGCCTTGGATTAACCCAGGAGCATGGACAAAAAATCAGCGCACTTAAGACACTGGTTCAAACATTTGTTAATTCAGCAATGGTGGACGATGCATTTTACGAACTTGGAAGAGCCTGTGAGCGGAGCGGACAGCCCAAGATGGCGTCAGGTTATTACCAGGACTTGCTGGACGACCATCCACAAAGCAGCTACCGCCCGAAAGCGATGCTTCAACTTGGATTGATTTTCTACAATCAGGGTGAGTTCAGCAAATCAATGACCTACTACAAACAAGTAGTTAGCCAATATCCAGATGGAGAAGAAGCCAAAGCAGCGTTGCTGGGAATTAAGAACAACTACATTGAAATGAACAATGTAGATGGTTATTTTGCATACACCAACCGATTAGGCTCAGGGGTTCAGGTTACTGTGTCAGAACAAGATTCGTTAAGCTACCTGGCCGCAGAAAAGCTATACATGTCCAGAGACACGAAAGCAAAAGATCAACTGGAAAGATACCTGAGAATATACCCATCGGGCAGTTTTGCCATCAATGCGCATTTTTACCTGGGTGAATTGCGCTACCAGGCCGAACAGTTTTCTTTGGCACTAAATGATTTTGAATATGTTTTAAACCAATCAGATAACATTTTTACAGAACCTGCCTTGGTTAAAGCTTCTGAGTTGCAACTAAATGCTGCCAATTACGAAAAAGCCCTAAGCCATTTTAACCGACTAGAGCAGAGTTCGAACACCAAATGGAATCTACTGAAAGCCCGGGCTGGAAAAATGCGCTGTTATTTTGAACTTGCCGATTACAATTCATGTGCTGATGCTGCTAAAACATTGTTAAGTTCTGATAAGTTAACTGATGTTCTAAAACGCGAGGCAAACTACAAGCTGGCTAAAAGTTACTACCAAACCGACCAGTCTGCAAAAGCCCTTCCTGTTTTAGGCAACTTGGCAGAAGATACAAAATCAATTGAAGGTGCTGAAGCGAAATACCTGGTTGCCGAGATATTGACCAGCCAAAACAAACTGGAAGAAGCTGAAGAAGAAGTGATGGATTTCATCTCGAAAAATACCCCTCATCAATTCTGGCTTGCAAAAAGTTTTATTCTTCTTTCAGATATTTACCTCACCCAGGGAGACGAATTTCAGGCCACACACACCATAAAAAGTATTGTTGAAAACTATCCGGTACCAGACGATGGGATTGTTGAAACAGCATCTGCCAAACTGAAACATTTGGAGCAACTGCAAGCACAACAACAAAAGGTCGATGATAGCCCAATGGAAATAGACATAAACAATTGATAACAGGACGACATGAAAACGATATTAATCTTAACATCATTATTGGTAATAAACCTGATTTTCGCTGTGCAATTATCTGCCCAGCAAGACAGCTTACGAAAGGAAGTTGAAGTAATCAAAGCCTATAAACCGAGCATTTCTGATGCTTTTAAAATAAACGATATTCCTAAAATTGAAGAACCGGATTCGAAAGAAAAACCAAACTTCAATTACCAAATCAACACACAACCTGTATTCAGTACATTTACAACCGAACCAGTAAAAGCAGCAAAAATGGTTGGCGAACCAAAACCTGAACTTGGAAAAGGAATCGTGAAAGCTGGTATTGGCAACTACCAAACACCTTACGCAGAACTTTTTTACAATGCAAAAGCAGGAAGATATGCCGACTTCGGAATTCATTTTAAACACATTTCTTCAAACGGAAAAGTTAAACTGATGAATGATGATAAGGTGGATGCTCCTTACAGCAACAATGAAGCTGAACTATTTTCCAATCATTACTTCAGAGGATCTACAATACACACTAAGCTTTTCTTTAGCAGGGATGCACATCAATATTACGGTTACACAGGTCCACAAATACCTAATGATATCAAGGAAACTGTCATTAGCAACTGGCAACAGGAACAGGCATTTTCTAAAGCAGGATTGCAACTTAACCTGATCAGCAATGAATCAAATCGTGCTGACACGGATTATGATATTGGCATCTACTATCATTATTTTGGAACAAAAACAGATCAAACTGAAAATGTATTCAAAGCAGGAGCTAAACTTTCTCATCAATTTGAAACATTTACGGGGATTTTGGATGCATCGGTGAAGTACCTGAAAACGGACAGCATTTTCAACACGTCCAACAATGCATTCGGACAAAAACAACAAATCCTGGTTCATGCAAGCCCTGCAGCATTATTTGCAACAGATAATGCTTATTTACAAGCCGGGGTAAACCTGGACTTGATGTTTGACGATGACCGTGATGCAAAGCTTTTGGTTACACCAAATATTCGTGGAGAGTGGTCTCCAATTGAAAATATAATCACTGTCTACGCAGGCGCAAGTGGTAAATTGCAGCACAATCATTATTCGGTAATCGCTGCGGAAAACCCATTTGTTAATCCATTCCAGGATATTGAAAACAGCGAACAACGCTACAAGTTGTTTGGTGGGATAAATGGTAAATTCACCCAAAAGTTCAACTACCGTTTACAAGTTGAGTATGCTTCAATTAAAAACCAACACTTTTATGTATTAAACCACACCGGTCCCTACCATTTTGAAGGTAATTATCCAAGCAATTTGTCTAATGTATTCGATGTGCAATATGATGATATGAAACAACTGACAATAGGCACGGAGATTTATTACACAGCCAATGAACTATTTAATTTCTATGCCAAAGGCAATTACTATTCGTACGACCTTAACACACTTGAAACACCTTGGAATTATCCTGAATTCGACGCAACGTTTTCAATTAATTACAGCCCTGAAGGGCCTTTAAGCTTTAATGCAGACATTATTGTGATTGGAGAACGCGAAGCAACTGAAAATATGATTCCGTTATCTGGTGATCATCTAACAAGTATCACCGTTATGGATCCTGTTTTCGATCTAAACTTTGGCGTTGATTATCAATTTAGCCCCATGATTAGTTTTTTCGGAAGGGCAAACAACTTTGCCTTTGAAAAATATGAAAGCTGGCTAGGCTATACAAAACAAGGTTTTAACCTTCTTTTTGGTGCGACTTATTCATTCTAAAACCTTGTCCATTTCGGTAAAATAAACGAGTTTTTTATCTTCTTTCAAAAAACAAACTACAACAAACTATATTTCAGCATATTACATCTTGATAATTTGTTGAAAACTTTGATTGTCACAAGCAAAAAAATAAAGCTCAAATAAGCATATTTTTAGTATATTTGCGTGTTGGATGTAGCGGGAATAAAATGATGATTAACCAATTGAATTTGAGATAACTTTCAAAATAGATTTCCATCATAAAAAATGAGCAATTGTTATTCGGATTTTTGATCAGTTTAACAACAAAAAACATCAAATGTGCCCATCACATTTAACTATTTTTTTGAATCAATTAAAGACAATTATAAATGAGTGAATTAGAAGAAAAACAAACCAATGGAAATGGTAATGGAAACTATTCAGCAGATAGTATCCAGGTATTGGAAGGTTTGGAAGCCGTACGAAAACGTCCGGCGATGTACATTGGAGATGTAAATGAAAAAGGGCTGCACCACTTAGTTTACGAGGTGGTTGACAACTCAATAGATGAAGCTCTGGCAGGATACTGCAATAATATTGATGTAATTATAAACGAAGATAATTCAATCACGGTAAAAGATGATGGCCGTGGTATTCCTACCGAAACGCACTCAAAAGAAAATAAGTCTGCCCTGGAGGTGGTTATGACTGTACTTCATGCAGGTGGTAAATTTGACAAGGACAGTTACAAGGTTTCTGGAGGATTGCACGGTGTAGGTGTTTCATGTGTAAACGCACTTTCTACTCATTTGAAAGCTGAAGTTCACCGCGACGGAAAAATCTGGAACCAGGAATACAGCACAGGACGTGCTTTATACCCTGCCAAAGTTGTTGGCGAAACAGACAAAACAGGAACGATCGTCACCTTTAAACCAGATACAAGTATTTTCCTGACAACTACATACAAATACGAAATCCTTTCTGCACGTTTGCGTGAGTTGGCTTTCTTGAATGCCGGGATCACCCTTATCATTACTGATAAAAGAAATGTTGACGAAGAAGGAAATTATAAAAGTGAAACCTTCTTTTCTGAAGAAGGACTTAAAGAATTTGTTGAATACCTGGATGGTACACGTGAAAAGTTAATTGATGAAACCATTCATATTTCTTCGGAGAAAGGAGATGTACCTGTTGAAATTGCATTGCATTACAACACTTCCTTCACCGAAAATATTCACTCTTACGTAAACAATATCAACACCATTGAAGGTGGCACCCACCTAACTGGTTTCCGTCGTGGCTTGACCCGTACGCTGAAAAACTATGCAGATACTTCAGGTATGCTTGCTAAGTTGAAATTTGACATCAGCGGTGATGATTTCCGTGAAGGATTAACAGCGGTTGTTTCTGTAAAAGTTGCTGAACCACAATTTGAAGGACAGACAAAAACCAAATTAGGGAACTCGGAAATTAGTCTTCCTGTTGACCAGGCTGTCAGCGAAATGCTTTCCAATTATTTGGAAGAAAATCCAAAATCAGCGAAAGCAATTGTTAACAAGGTAATTCTTGCTGCACAAGCCCGCCACGCCGCTCGCAAAGCACGCGAACTGGTTCAACGCAAAAACGTACTCTCAGGAGGTGGTCTGCCTGGCAAGTTGGCTGATTGCTCTGATAAGGATCCTGGAAAATGCGAAGTTTACCTGGTTGAGGGTGACTCGGCAGGGGGTACAGCAAAACAAGGTCGTGACCGTAAATTTCAAGCTATTTTGCCATTGCGTGGTAAAATCCTGAACGTTGAAAAAGCCATGCAACACAAGGTTTTTGAGAACGAGGAAATCAGAAATATATTCACTGCACTTGGTGTGACCATTGGTACCGAAGAAGATTCGAAAGCAGTGAACCTTGAAAAACTTCGTTACCACAAAATCATCATCATGACCGATGCCGATGTGGACGGAAGCCACATTGCCACACTGATCATGACATTCTTTTTCCGCTTCATGAATGACCTGATTAGAAATGGCTATTTATACATTGCCACACCACCATTGTATTTGGTTAAAAAAGGCAAAAAAGAGGCTTATGCCTGGAACGAACAACAACGCCTTCAACTGATTGAAGAGTTTGGAGGAGGTAATGATTCCAGTGTTGGTGTTCAACGTTACAAAGGTCTTGGTGAGATGAATGCAGAACAGCTTTGGGAAACAACCATGGATCCTGAGCGTCGAACATTGAGACAGGTAACCATTGAAAGTGCAGCTGAAGCAGATCACATTTTCAGCATGCTCATGGGAGACGAAGTTCCACCACGGCGCCAGTTCATTGAAGAACATGCAATCTACGCAAATATTGATGCGTAAAATAACGTCATTGCGAGGGAAGAATGACCGAAGCAATCTATTGAAGATTGCTTCACGTTGTTCGCAATGACGAATAATCCCTGAGGCATCCCTAAATAAAGGATGCCATCTTTTTTTGATACCAGATACTTGATACAAGTTTTTTTATCCAGTTACCAGAAACAAGAATCCAGAATTTTAAAAACATGAAAATCTGCATCTTTTCTTCTTCAAGCAATGCCATTGATTCAACCTACATCGAAGAAGCCATTAAGCTTTCAAAAATGATTGGGGTACAAAAACACTCACTCGTAAACGGGGGAGCCAATGTTGGGTTGATGGAAACGGTGTTGAAAGAAGCAAAAAAAGCAGGTGCAAAAACCATTGGCGTGATTCCTGAAAAACTTAACGGGCATAAACTTGCTTCTGACCATGCCGATGAACTCATCGTTTCAAAAGACATGATGGAACGCAAATCAATTATGCGTGATCTTTCAGACGCTTTTATAGCACTACCTGGTGGATTTGGAACACTGGAAGAGATTTTGGAAGTTATCACCTTAAAACAATTGGATTATCACAACAAAGCCATTGTGTTCCTAAACACCAATGGTTTTTACAATGACCTCTTCAAACAATTTGACCGTTCATTTGAAGAGAACTTTGCAAAACCAGCTTATAGAGACTTATATTTTATAGCGAACAGCAGCGAAGAAGCGATGGATTACCTTAGCAGCTACTCTCCTCCTTCACCAATTAACAAGTGGTACAAAGTACCAGAGAGCAAATAGCTTTTTCTTTTAATAGGTTCTGAAAAACAACATTGTTTAGAACATCTTCATAAATACATATATAACATACGTTTTTTTGATGTCTTGAAAAGTATTCAAAAAACCTTTGTGCTCAGTTTTTGTTAAGAATGGTGACTTTTATCATCTTTGCACAATCACGTTTAAAAAACCACAGATATGTTCGATCTTGAATTGATTAAAAGAACCTACGGGAATTTTGGTCCCCGTATACAAATGGCCAGAAACACATTAAACAAACCTTTAACCCTTTCTGAGAAAATCCTTTATTCGCATCTCTTTGATCCAAACAATGTAAAAGATTTCAAAAGAGGCACAGATTACGTGGATTTTGCACCCGACCGGGTTGCCATGCAAGATGCAACGGCGCAAATGGCTTTGCTACAGTTTATGAACTCAGGGAAAAGTAAGACCGCTGTTCCTTCCACTGTTCATTGCGATCACCTCATCCAGGCTGAAGTTGAAGGAGTTACTGATTTAAAACATGCTTTAAAAACCAATAAAGAAGTATTTAATTTTCTCGAATCTGTTTCCAATAAATATGGAATAGGTTTTTGGAAACCAGGAGCAGGGATTATCCACCAGGTAGTATTGGAAAATTATGCTTTCCCAGGAGGGATGATGATTGGAACAGACTCACATACGGTTAACGCCGGAGGTTTGGGAATGATTGCCATTGGTGTTGGTGGTGCTGATGCTGTAGACGTAATGGCTGGAATGCCTTGGGAGTTGAAATTCCCAAAATTGATTGGTGTTAAACTGACTGGAAAATTAAGTGGATGGTCTGCCCCAAAAGATATCATTCTAAAAGTGGCTGGAATTCTAACTGTCAAAGGTGGAACCGGTTGTATTATCGAATATTTTGGCGAAGGGGCAAAGGAACTTTCGGCAACTGGTAAAGGAACAATTTGCAACATGGGTGCTGAAGTTGGTGCAACAACCTCAACCTTTGGTTACGATGAATCCATGGAAAGGTACCTGCGTTCTACAGGACGTGCCGAAGTTGCGGAATTAGCGAATGAAATAAAAGAACATTTAACCGCTGATACAGAGGTGTATGAAAACCCGGAACAATATTTTGATCAGTTGATTGAGATCAATTTGGATGAACTGGAACCTCATGTAAATGGGCCATTCACCCCCGACCGTGCAACACCAATTTCTAAAATGGCAGAAGAAGCTGAAAAGAATGGCTGGCCAACAAAAGTTGAAGTAGGTTTAATTGGCTCATGCACCAATTCATCGTATGAAGATATTTCTCGTGCAGCTTCGCTAGCAGAGCAAGCTGTTGCAAAAAACCTGAAGACCAAATCTGAATTTACCATAACGCCAGGCTCGGAACAGGTAAGGTACACCATTGAGCGAGATGGTTTTATTGATACGTTCAATAAAATTGGCGCAAGTGTTTTTGCCAATGCCTGTGGCCCCTGCATTGGGCAGTGGAACAGACCTGGTGCTGAAAAAGGTGAAAAGAATACAATTGTGCATTCATTCAACCGTAATTTCTCGAAACGAGCGGATGGAAACCCAAACACACATGCTTTTGTGGCTTCACCTGAATTGGTAACAGCTCTGGCAATTGCAGGTGATTTGAGGTTTAACCCATTAACAGACACCTTAACCAACGAAAATGGTGATCAGGTAAAATTGGATGCCCCAACTGGCACAGAGTTACCACCAAAGGGATTTGACGTTGATGATCCTGGTTACCAGGCACCAGCAACTGATGGTTCTTCTGTTGAAGTAATTGTTTCTCCTGATTCTAAACGACTGCAACTACTCACCGCATTTGAGCCTTGGAACGGTAAAAATATTGAAGGGGCTAAACTCCTCATTAAAGCTGAAGGAAAATGTACAACCGACCACATCTCAATGGCCGGGCCATGGCTACGTTTCCGCGGACATTTGGACAACATTTCCAATAACATGCTGATTGGTGCGGTAAATGCCTTCAATGGTGCAACAAACAAAGTTAAAAGCCAGCTTAATGGTGATTTCGATGAAGTTCCAAAAGTACAACGTGCTTACAAGGCTGAAAGTATTCCCTCTATTGTTGTTGGAGACCACAACTATGGTGAAGGCTCTTCCCGAGAACATGCTGCCATGGAGCCACGTCATTTAGGAGTGAAAGCTGTCATTGTAAAGTCGTTTGCCCGAATTCACGAAACGAATTTGAAAAAACAGGGAATGCTGGGGCTGACATTTGCCAATGAAAATGACTACAACAAAATCCAGGAAGATGATACATTCAACTTCATCGATCTGGTTGACTTTGCTCCTGGAAAGCAGCTTACACTTGAGATTGTGCATAGCGATAACAGCAAAGAAAATATCTTACTGAACCACTCATACAATCAGCAGCAAATAGAATGGTTTAAAGCGGGTTCGGCATTAAACCTCATAAAAAAACAAAATTCATAACTAAAAATAAAAACACCCGTAATGCAAAAAATTAAAGTTGTAAATCCGGTAGTAGAACTAGACGGAGATGAGATGACCCGGGTTATTTGGTCATTTATTAAAGAAAAACTAATCTTCCCATACCTTGATTTAGACATCAAGTATTATGACTTGGGCATGGAAAGCCGTGATGAAACGGATGATCAAATTACGATTGATGCAGCACACGCTATCCGTAAATACGGAGTGGGAATTAAATGTGCAACCATCACGCCTGATGAAGCACGTGTTGAAGAATTCGATTTGAAACACATGTGGAGATCCCCAAATGGAACCATCCGAAATATATTAGGTGGAACAGTGTTCAGGGAGCCTATATTGATAAAAAATATTCCCAGGTTAGTTTCTGGCTGGGAAAAACCAATCTGCATTGGCCGCCATGCTTTTGGTGACCAATACCGAGCCACTGATTTTCTTACAAAAGGAAAAGGGAAATTGACCATTACGTTTACGCCGGAAGATGGCAGTGAACCACAAAGCTATGATGTGTATGATTTTGAAGGTGATGGCATTGCCATGGCGATGTACAATACCGATGAATCTATTTTAGGATTTGCCCGTGCATGTATGAACCAGGCACTTACAAAAAAATGGCCACTTTACATGTCAACTAAAAATACGATTCTTAAGAAATACGACGGACGTTTCAAAGATCTGTTCCAAAAAGTGTATGAAGAAGAATTTAAGGAGAAGTTTGAAGCCGCTGGAATTACTTATGAACACCGACTGATTGACGACATGGTTGCAGCAGCATTGAAATGGGAAGGTGGCTTTGTTTGGGCTTGTAAAAACTACGATGGTGATGTACAGTCAGACACAGTTGCTCAAGGATTTGGCTCTCTTGGGTTGATGACTTCCACCTTGGTAACCCCTGATGGTAAAACGATGGAAGCGGAAGCTGCACACGGAACAGTGACCAGGCATTTCCGTCAGCACCAACAAGGCAAGCCAACTTCAACTAATCCAATCGCTTCAATTTTTGCATGGACAAGAGGGCTGGCATTCCGCGGAAAGCTTGACAACAACCCGGAACTCATCAAGTTCTCTGAAACACTCGAACAAGTCTGCATCGAAACTGTTGAAAGTGGTAAAATGACCAAAGACCTTGCGCTCATTATACACGAAAAAGATTTAAAAGAAGAACATTATCTTACTACAGAAAAATTCCTAAGTGCGATTGATGAGAACCTGCAAAACAAATTGGGTTAAATTGTACAATCATGGGAAGTAAGATCGAACTAAATAACGGTAAACTCCAGGTACCAAATGAACCGATCATTCCTTTTATTGAAGGGGACGGAATTGGGAAAGATATTTCATTACCCAGCCAAAAAGTATTGGATGCAGCGGTTAAAAAGGCTTATGGGAATTCCAGAAAGATTGTATGGAAAGAAGTATTAGCCGGTGAAAAAGCAAACCAGGATACCGGAAGCTATTTACCAGATGAAACATTAGATGCTTTTAAAGAATACCTGGTTGGTATAAAAGGGCCATTACAAACACCAGTGGGTGGTGGTATCAGATCACTAAATGTAGCTCTGCGCCAGACACTTGATTTATATGTATGTCTGCGCCCGGTTCGCTGGTTTAAAGGTGTCCCCTCGCCCATTCGTTATCCTTCGTTGGTTGACATGCATATTTTCCGCGAAAACACGGAAGATATTTACGCAGGGATTGAATTTATGACTGGCGACGAGAAGACCATTAAGTTTCGTGATTTTCTAATCAATGAAATGGGATCAACCCAAATTCGTTTTCCTGAAACAACATCGTTTGGAATTAAACCCATATCAAAAGAAGGTTCTGAACGCTTGATCCGAGATGCTGTAAAGTATGCTATTGATAGAGAACTTCCTTCAGTAACACTTGTTCATAAAGGAAATATTATGAAGTTTACTGAAGGTGCATTCAAAAACTGGGGGTACGACTTAGCTGAAACAGAATTTGCCGATTCTGTTTTCACCTGGCGACAATACGAAAAGCTTCAGGATGAAAAAGGACAGATTGATGCTCAAAAGGCATTGGAAGAAGCAAAAAAAGGAGGGAAAGTTATTGTAAAAGATGTAATAACCGATGCATTCCTGCAAGATAGCCTGTTGCACCCATACGATCATTCGGTAATTGCGACCATGAACCTTAATGGCGATTATGTGTCTGACCAACTTGCTGCGATGGTTGGGGGTATTGGAATTTCACCTGGGGCAAATATAAACTACCAAAGCGGCTATGCCATTTTCGAAGCTACGCATGGAACAGCGCCAGCAATAGCAGGTACAGGTAAGGCAAATCCAAGTTCATTAATATTGTCTGGGGTAATGATGCTTGAATATATGGGATGGAACGAGGCGGCAGAACATGTTCTGGATGCCATGGAGCATGCTTTTTCAAAACGAAAAGTTACATCAGACCTTCATGCAATGATGGTAGGTGCAACCCTTTTAACCACAACTGAATTTGCTGATGAAATAATCAGGAATATTCACTAACTTTCTTAACAGAAAAATCAATAAAACAAATACATTATGGAATACATCAAGAATCGGTTTTACCAAAAGGCAAGTAAATGCATTGCCGAATATCAGCGACTTAAGTCGGAATTTGGCGACCAAGTGATTGGAGAGGTTACAATTGGGCAGGTGATGACAGGCATGAAAGGAGTGCCAAGCTTAATTACGGACACTTCAAAGCTTGATCCAAATACGGGAATACGTTTTCGTGGTCATACAATCCCTGATCTTCGCGAAAAGTTGCCCCGGTTAAACCCTGAAGGGGAGCCACTTCCTGAAGGACTTTTCTACCTCATGTTAATTGGTGAAATCCCGGAACGCGATGATGTATTAAACATTAGTAAAGACTGGGCTACACGCGCCCACGTTCCTCAGCATGTATTCGATGTGATTGATGCATTACCAAGAAACTCGAAACCAATGACACAATTTAGTGCTGCGATTTTGAGCATGGCTACCGACTCTATTTTCCAGAAGGCCTACCGTGCTGGTGTACACAAAAAGCACTACTGGGACACCACTTACGAGGATGTTATGAACCTTATCGCTCGTCTCCCCAGAATTGCGGCATACATTTACAGAAGGAACTTCCACAATGATAAACATATTCAACCAGACCCACGACTGGACTGGGCAGGAAATTTGGCACACATGATGGGGCACGACAGCGAGGAAGTAAAACGACTATTTCGTCTTTACATGGTTATTCATGCCGACCACGAAGGAGGAAACGTATCTGCGCACACAACCCATCTTGTTGGTTCTGCCTTATCCAATCCATACTATTCTTACGCTGCCGGAATGCTTGGCTTGGCTGGTCCGCTTCACGGGTATGCCAACCAGGAAGTTATTAACTGGATTTTTGATATGATCCAGGAACTGGAAACTGAAACACCAACCGAAGAACAAATTATTGAATTTGCGAAAAAAACGCTTGCTGAAGGACGGGTGATTCCCGGATATGGCCATGCCGTACTTCGCCAAACTGACCCACGTTTTACAGCACAGCAAAAATTTGCAAATAAATATGTAAAAGGCGATTCACTAATCCATATAGTCGACACATTGTATAAAGTGGTTCCTCCAATTCTAGAAGCTACAGGAAAAGTGAAAAACCCATGGCCAAATGTTGACGCTTATTCGGGCTCAATCCTATATCATTACGGAATTAAGGAACACACATTCTACACCGTATTGTTTGGTGTATCAAGGGCACTTGGAGTATTGGCCTCATTAATTATGGACAGACTATACGGATTACCGATCGAGCGTCCATCATCGTTCCCATTAAGTTGGTACAAAGAAAAAGCTAACGACACGAATTCAGAAGGCTGTTAAGCTTAAATTCAGATAATATTTCAATGCCCTCACAAAACCGAGGGCATTTTTTTGTGTTCAAATTCAAGTATTTAAGTCAATATTTGTTCATAATTGAAGTGCCAGTTTTGTTAACAACCTTAGAATTTAAGACCTTTAAATCCGCTGAAAAGCTTTAACAACTGATCTTCTGGAGGTTACTAACAATTGTTAATTTCACACGTGAATTCTTCGTGAATTTAAAACCCAAAATTTATTTGGTGCAAGCCCCTAATCTTTAGTACTTTTGAATGTATCAGGTGAGCGATAAAAGGCAGCTCTGAAAATGTGGAGGCGAGGAAAGTTCTTAGTTGAGCCGGAATCAAATCATCCAAGTCCCCGGATTTGCACATCAAAAGAGCCGAAGTTTTAGCCAAACAAAGACACGTTCTTTCAAAGCTTGAGTAAAAAGAACCTCGTGCAAACGAGCAAGTATTTTTGCAAATGATTATTTCTTCCGGGAAGGAACCTGGTTCTTGAAAGGAAGATGAGATGAAAGCAACTTCGGTTACGATCATCGAAACAGAAATGGAGATCGCAAGACCTACCAAATCTGTAATAAATCAAAAAACTTCGTCTTGGAAAGCGTTCCTTCGGGAATAGAAGAAAAGACATCCGGATCATGCTGCTGTAACAGGGAACATGGGAAGGAAAAGGGTTATCAAAACGACCTCGGTCATAAAAAGATAGCCAGCCATAATAACAGTAGCCTGACGCAGAAGATAACTTCGGTTATCGGAAGTGAATGGGAGCTATTCATACCGAGTGGTTCCCATTATTGTTTTAAAAAAAGCCTGACTGCACCCCTTCTTCTTCAACTCATACGCTTTGAACTATTCCGATCTGTACTGTTAACATTAACTTTACAAAAACCCGCTATTGCTTAGACAACTTATAAATAACTTTTTAGAAACTTACCGTGCATAATATATATCCTATATTTGCTACTCGTTCAAAAGCAGAACCTATTATAAAAAATATATATGAAACCAATAAAGTTCATTTCTGCTGAAGAAGCAGTAAAAGTTATAAAATCAGGAGACCGTGTTCACTTTAGCAGTGTGGCAGTTACGCCACACACACTAATAAAGCCCATGGTTGAGAGGGGAAGGAATGGTGAAATATACGATGTAAAAGTTCAACATATCCACATTGAAGGACAAGTTGATTTTGCCAATCCAGAGTTTGAAGGAGTTTTTATTTCTGAGCAATTTTTTGTTGGTGGAAATTTACGTAAACAAACTCAGGCAGGATATGCCGATTACATCCCTGTTTTTTTAAGTGAAACGCAAAAATTAATCCGGGAAGGATATTTGAAAGTAAATGTAGCCATGATCATGTGTTCAACACCTGACAAGCATGGTTATGTATCTTTAGGAACATCGGTTGATGCAACATTGGCGGCCATTGAATGTGCCGATGTTGTTATTGCAGCCATTAACCCGAATGTACCAAGAGCCTGGGGCGATGCAATGGTTCATGTCGACGAACTTGACTTATTTGTAGAGGATGAAAGCCCTCTTTATGTTCATGACCCTGCCCCACTTACTGATTTGGATATCGCCATTGGTAAAAGAGTTGCTGAACTGGTTGAAGATGGTGCCTGCCTTCAAATGGGAATCGGCGGTATTCCAAATGCTGTTCTGGCACAGCTAGAAAACCACAAAGACCTGGGCGTCCATACTGAAATGTTTGCTGATGGAATTCTTCCTTTGGTGGAAAAAGGGATCGTTACCGGAAAGCACAAAGCCATTGACAAAGGCAAAATGGTTGCTTCTTTCCTGATGGGCTCACAAGCTCTTTACGATTTTGTGGATGACAACCCACGAGTTGCCATGATGGATGTTGCGCATACGAACAACGTTCATGTAATCCGTAAGAATGATAAAGTAACTGCTATCAACTCGGCCCTGGCAATTGATTTAACGGGTCAGGTTTGCGCTGATTCAATCGGAATAAAACATTACTCCGGGGTTGGTGGGCAAATTGATTTTATTCGTGGTGCTGGTCACTCAAAAGGTGGAAAGCCGATTATTGCCCTTCCTTCGATAACAGCAAAAGGAGTCTCTAAAATATGTCCAACGCTTATCACCGGGTCTGGTGTTGTAAGTACACGCGCAAATATGCACTGGGTAGTTACCGAGTATGGTGCAGTTAACTTGTACGGAAAAACGTTGCAGGAAAGAGCGAGACTGTTAATTTCCATTGCTCACCCAGAGCATCGGGAGGAACTTGACAAAGCTGCGTTTGAACGTTTTGGACCACATTTTCACTTCGTAAGTAACAAAGAAGAAGTATAAATAAGCAGGCAGGGTTCGTCCTGCCTTTTTTTATCGATAAACCTGACGAATATTATTAAATAATATTCACGGAATTAATAAGCTTGCAAAAGATTTTGATCCGTTCTTTTCTTGACTTCAAATTCGTTAAAGATCTATTCTTCTGAATAATTTTCATCTCTTTTTCGAACATTTGAGTCATTCGTTTAAAAAAATTTGACCTGCGAAACGTTGAATTATTAACTAATATACCAACCAAATAATGAATGTATCACATATTGAACACATTGGAATTGCGGTAAAGAGCCTTGAAGAAGCTATTCCTTACTACGAAAACGTATTGGGAATGAAATGTTACGCAATTGAAGAAGTTACTGACCAAAAAGTTAAAACAGCTTTTTTCAAAGTTGGTGACACAAAAATCGAACTACTTGAATCCACTGATCCTGAAGGACCAATTGGCAAATTCATCGAGAAAAAAGGACAAGGCATTCACCACCTTGCTTTTGCTGTAAACGATGTAAATGAAGCTCTAAATGAAGCGCAGGAAAAAGGCGTACAATTAATTGATAAAACTGCCCGAAAAGGAGCTGAAGGTTTAAACATTGGTTTCCTTCATCCAAAAGCAACATTGGGCGTTTTAACCGAGTTTTGTTCTGAATAACCAGAATCATCTATTTTAACCTCAAATGAGCAATCAAGATAAAATTAAAAAACTAATTGACTTACGTGCAGAAGCCAAATTAGGTGGTGGGATCAAACGAATTGATGCCCAACATGCAAAAGGAAAATTTACTGCACGCGAACGCATCGAGATGCTTCTTGATGAAGGTAGTTTTGAAGAGTTTGATATGTTTGTCACCCACCGATGCACAAACTTCGGTATGGAAAAATCAAAAATTTTGGGAGATGGTGTTGTAACAGGGCACGGTACAATTGATGGCCGGGTTGTTTACGTATACGCCCAGGATTTTACGGTATTTGGTGGTTCGCTTTCAGAAACCTTTGCACAAAAGATTTGCAAGGTGATGGACATGGCCATGAAAGTTGGTGCTCCTGTTATCGGCATTAACGATAGTGGTGGCGCTCGTATTCAGGAAGGTGTTACCAGCTTGGCAGGCTATGCGGAAATCTTTGAACGCAACATCCTTGCATCTGGTGTAGTACCTCAAATCTCTGCAATTTTTGGTCCCTGTGCTGGTGGTGCAGTATACTCCCCTGCCCTCACCGATTTCATCATGATGAGTGAGCAGAACTCGTACATGTTCGTTACCGGGCCCAAAGTGGTAAAAACAGTTACCGGAGAAGACATTACAACCGAAGACCTTGGTGGCGGTAAAGTTCACGCAAGTAAATCTGGGGTTGCTCATTTCCTTACAGAAAATGAACAGGAAGGCATTATGCTTACCCGTAAGTTGTTAAGCTACCTTCCACAAAATAACCTGGAAGAAGCACCAACTACAGAATGCAGTGACCCTATTGACCGTTTGGAGGAATCATTGAATGAAATTATCCCTGATAACCCGAACCAACCTTACGATGTAAAAGAGGTTATTTATTCAATAGTTGACTCTGGCGAGTTCCTTGAAGTTCACCGTAACTATGCGAAAAACATTGTTGTTGGATTTGCAAAATTCGATGGACAGTCGGTAGGTATTGTTGCCAACCAACCTAATTACCTGGCCGGGGTACTTGACATTGAAGCTTCACGCAAGGCTGCCCGTTTTGTGCGTTTCCTTGACTGCTTCAATATTCCAATTATTACCCTTGTAGATGTTCCTGGATTCCTACCAGGAAGTGGACAAGAATATGGTGGTATCATCACCCATGGAGCAAAACTAATGTTTGCTTATGGTGAAGCTACTGTTCCAAAAATCACTGTTACACTTCGTAAATCATACGGCGGTGCGCATGATGTGATGTCGTGTAAACAACTTCGTGGAGATTTCAATTATGCATGGCCAACTGCGGAGATTGCAGTAATGGGAGCTGCTGGAGCTGTTGAGGTTCTTGAAGGAAAGAAAATTTCGAAGATTGAAGATCCGGAAGAAAGAGCTGAATTTATTACCAAGCACGAAGAGGAGTATAAGGAAAAATTTGCCAATCCCTACCAGGCTGCTTCACTTGGTTATATTGATGACGTGATTGAACCTATGAATACACGATTCCGTATTATTCGTGGCCTTCAAAGTTTGGCAACGAAGAAATTGGTCAATCCACCGAAGAAACATTCAAACATTCCATTATAATTGAATTATGAACAGCTTAGCGACTATATTAGCATTTCATGCCGATGTTGGATTGACTGTTGCGTTAGTGGGTTTCTCTATTGTATTGTTCTCGTTGACCCTGCTGGTGGTTATCTTTTTACGATTGCCAAAACTGATCAACATGAACCTGAAGAAACGCATTCGCAAACACGAAAGACATTGTGATGAGGATATCTGCCATATTGAAGGGAATGTAACTGCAGCAATTAGTACTGCCCTGCATTTATACTTCAACGAACTGCATGACGAAGAAAGTAATATCGTAACCATTAAAAAGGTTCGTAAGGCTTATTCCCCATGGAGCTCTAAAATATACAGTGTGACCAACAACTGGCCGCGTCAATCTTAAATCCCAATTCAAGTTAATCATGAAAAAGTATAAATTTACCATAAGCGGCGACGATTACGATGTGCATATCCAGGATATGGAAGACAATGTTGCTCACATCGAAGTAAACGGTACAAAGTATGCTGTTGAAATCCATGCCGAATTCAAACAAAATAAAACTCCACAGCTTATCCGGAAACCGGTTATTAAGCAACCAGGCGAAGGTGAAATCAAGAAAACGGAATCAGCAGGTTCTGTTACAGTAAAAGCGCCACTTCCAGGAACAATTCTGAAATTGAATGTAAGTCAAGGCGATACTGTAAAAGCTGGTCAAAACCTTTTGATTATGGAAGCCATGAAGATGGAAAACCAGGTACTGGCAGAAAAAGATGGAGTAATAAGTAACATTAAAGTGAAGGAAGGCGATGCAGTTCTTCAAGATGATGTATTGATTGAAATCAGCTAACTAAAAAGAAATAAGAATGAAAAAATTACTTCTGATATTAGCTGCGTTCCTCTTTATTTTTCCGCAATATTCAAGTGCTGATGATTCAGCAATTGCTGATGAATTGATTACCGGAAAATGGATTAACAGGGCTGATGGATATATTCCTATCCCAACTTACGATGCGGAAATAAGTGAAAATAAAGACCCTCGTACCCAAAAACGCTATAAAACGTTTGGGTTTGAAGAGGATCATTCTTTCTTGCTTGACTCTGCCAAACAACGGTACACCGGTACCTGGCAGGTTGAAAACGGAATGATCACGCTTCGTTTCAATTCAAAGAAACTTACCCACCTGCGCAAGAACATGGATCCCAATGCAATGGGTTCCAGCTACGACACCTATGATGAGGTTTTAAACCTTCCAACGAGGGTTTTAAGCATGAATGAAGAAGGTCAACTTGAAGGAGACGGGTATGTTTACAAGCACTATCCCAATGCCGTTTCCGGACTGTTTAACTTTTACGAGTTCTCTGGATTTGCAAACGTTACCTGGCAACACCTGGTAATGATGCTGGTTGGGTTTTTCTTTATTTTCCTTGCTATTCGTTATGATTTTGAACCACTTCTTTTAATACCTATCGGATTTGGTATTTTGATTGGTAACATTCCCATGTTCCAGGCGATGGACTTCAACCTTAAACTCGGAGTATACGAGCCGGGTTCAGTATTGAATATCCTTTACCAAGGGGTTGTACAGGGTTGGTACCCACCTTTGATTTTCCTTGGCATTGGGGCAATGACCGATTTCTCTTCATTGATCTCAAATCCAAAATTGATGCTATTGGGTGCTGCGGCACAAATTGGTATCTTCCTTACATTCTTAGGTGCATTGTACCTTGGATTTGCCCCACCTGAGGCTGGTGCAATTGGTATTATTGGCGGTGCAGATGGCCCTACAGCGATCTTTATTTCATCGAAACTTGCCAACGGGGTAAACATTATGCCGAATGGCGAAGTTGTTCAAAACCTGATTGGCCCGATTGCTATTGCAGCATATTCATACATGGCATTGGTGCCGGTAATTCAACCACCTGTGATTCGTCTTCTCACATCAAAACGCGAACGGAGGATTAAAATGAAACCTCCTCGTGCGGTATCAAAGCTTGAGAAGATTTTGTTCCCCATTGTTGGATTGATGCTGACGGCTTATATTGCACCTTCTGCCTTACCTCTTTTAGGTATGCTTTTCTTCGGGAACTTGTTGAAAGAATCTGGTGTAACCAAACGTTTGGCAAACACGGCCAGTAATGCATTAATCGACACCATCACTATTTTGCTAGGTATTACTGTTGGTGCTTCTACTCAGGCCGATGTGTTCCTAACACCTTCATCCATCAAGATATTTGGACTGGGTGCTGCTTCATTTATTATTGCAACAGCTGGTGGTGTAATCGGTGCAAAATTGATGAACCTGTTCCTCTCAAAAAGAAACAAAATCAACCCAATGATTGGTGCTTCAGGGGTATCTGCTGTTCCAGATAGTGCCCGCGTAGTTCAGCACCTCGGGCTACAATACGATCCTTCGAACCACTTGTTAATGCACGCCATGGCGCCTAACGTTTCCGGTGTTATTGGTTCAGCAATTGGTGCAGGTATCTTATTGAGCTTCTTAATGTAAAAAAGACCGTACTACTATACCAGAAGGGTTTCATTCTCGGATGAAATCCTTTTTTTTATGATTTTCTCAAATCTTCTATCGGAAGAATGAATGTATGCCACACAGAAATTAAGCGCTAAACCACTGATAATCTGAGCGACTTGTTAATAGCTTATTGTTGAAAACTCTTTACTTTCCTACCAAACCACGGTGCTCTTTTTTCGTAACATTGTATGAACTAATTATTCAACCAGCAAAATGAATCGGATTATAACCATACTGATCAGCTTTTTCTTTTTCACACAGCTATATGCAAATGACAAAGTAGAGAAAAACGAGAAATTGAATGTACTCGTTTTTTCAAAAACAACGGAATACCGCCATCAATCAATTTCCAACGGTATCAAAATGTTATCAGAGTTAGCCCAGGAATCTAACTGGGAAGTTACTGCTACAGAAAATTCTGAGTTTTTCAACAACGACTTTTTGAAACGATTTGATGTGGTGGTTTTTCTAAATCCCAGTGGTGATGTTCTTACAGACAAACAACAAAAGGCATTTCAAAACCACATGAAATCAGGGAAAGGGTTTGTTGGTATCCACTCAAGCGCTGATTGCGAATATGAATGGGAATGGTACGGTGAATTAAATGGTGCATACTTTGAATCTCACCCACCATCACAAATTGGTACGGTAATCTTTGAGGATTACGATCATCCTGCCATGGAGGCATTTAAAGAAATGAAAACCTATACAACTTTTGATGAATGGTACACCTTTAAAGCCAATCCGCGAGAAAATGTGAATGTGCTGGCAAGGCTGGATGAATCGTCAATAAAAGAAGCTGAAAACGATGATTGGAAAATGGGCGACCATCCTCTGATCTGGTGGCAGGAATATGATGGTATTAGATCATTTTACACTGTATTTGGGCACACCGCTGAAACTTTTGATGATCCAAATATTCGCCAGCATATTGCTGGTGCTATTGAGTGGGCAGGTAAACGTACCGACTAACCGAACTGAATACTTTGCTGAGGATCTTCTGGACGTTTTGAATTAAATTCTTCAACAATGGTATCAATCGTCATCAGGCATTTTCCACAAGTTGTACCGGCATAACAAGCTTCCTGAATGTCTTTTGTAGTTCGTGCACCTTTTTTTAGCGCATCAACTATTTCCTTCTCCGACACCATATTGCATATACAAACTAACCTGTTTCCCATTACTTATCTTCCAAAACAGTTACTACTATTGATCGGTTTTCTCGTGGTCCGTCAAATTCACACAAAAAAATGTTTTGCCAGGTAGAAAGTCCCATTTTCCCTTCCACAATTGGAATGGATTCTGATGGACCAACAATTCCAGCCTTCAAATGTGAGTCTCCATTATTATCCTGGGCATCGTGCTGCCACACCCCCGATGGTATCAATTTCCTCAACAAATTAATCACATCATTTTGTACGGAATCGTCCCAGTTTTCCTGGATCATGATCCCTGCGGTAGCACCCTGAACGTAAACATTGACAACCCCTTGCCCTACCCTGCTTTCTTTCACAATAGCTTCAACCTGACTGGTTATATCGTACAAACCATCGTGATCATGAGTAGGTATATGGATAACCTTTTGCATTAAACCACAAACTTATTTTCAATATAAAGCTTTACTTTCCTGTAGGCTTCATAAACTTCATCTTTCTTGGGAAGCGAATCGTAGATTTTTCTCACGAGCTGCTTCTCATTTAAAATAAGAAAACTGCATTTGAAGTTTAAATCAAACACCATTGAAATAAGTAATAACTTAAAATCATCCAACGATTTAATATCTTTTTTCAACACTGTTTTCTGTTGGCTTATCCGCTTTATAACTTCTTCTGATATCGTAATGGACTTTGGTAAACCATAATTGATTGATGCCAATTTAAAAGAGCCATCCCGCTGAAGGTTTTTTACGCAAGTCTCCCAGATATCCAGCTTGTCGGCATCGCGTAAAATCTGACTAAATAATAAAATCTGCTTATCTAATTTGGCAGGAAGTTGAGCATGACTATGATACTTAATGGACTGAAGTATAATCTCTTGATTGCTTTCAGGTAAGGTTTTAAAGAATTCTTGCTCCTGCAATAATCTAATTCCTAACTCGCCATGATCTTCAGATTCATCGTCATTAAAAGTTCGGTATTTTTCATATTGCTCAAAACGACCAAGGTCATGCCACAACCCAATGAACTCAGCCATTTCTTGTTCTTCTTTGTCTAGTAGTGATTTCTCTGCAATAAACCTGCATAAGTGTGCCACCCGTTCCGAATGCTCTTTCTTTAATAAAAGCGAATCAGCTACCAAGCTATCCTCGTGTTGGATAAACGAAGCCACGTATTTTTCAAAGAAAATATGACTGGCTTCAATAGTCTCCTTCTTAAAGTTTATCGTTTCCATAGAGGAGCAAAAATAAAGATTTTATGCACCAGAAAAGTAAGCAATCCAACTTACTTATTAACAATACCCCGTAGATTTTGGGACCGGTTTAACTTTTTTATATAAAATGCCCCAGTACAAAATGTTTTGCTATTTTTGCATGCGCTAAATGGTCCCATAGTTCAATGGATAGAATACAAGATTCCGGTTCTTGCGATCTGGGTTCGAATCCCGGTGGGATCACATCATTCATATTTAAAACCCTTGACAATTAAGAAATGTCAAGGGTTTTTAGTTTTCCACCCAGAAAAGCACTGGAAATCACGCACCTAAAAAATGTTAATTATTTATAATATTTTTTGAATAAAAAGGAAGATTCTTTAACATAGCATTGCAAAAACAAACAAACCACTAATGCCATGATTAAAACAATTTCTGAAGGTAAGAACCATAAAGCCATCGATATTGGTTCACTTAATCAATTATCAAACCATTCGTACGTCCACAAGAAATTGGGGCACACAGTAAAAAGCAAACTATTTGTCGGAGAAGCACTGAACTCGACTGGATCGGAGATTTCGTTTATGGAACTACCACCAGAGACGACAATTTCCTTTTTACATCAGCACAAGAAACACGAAGAAACATACATTTTTCTGAAAGGACATGGCAAGTACCAGGTTGATGGAGAAGTATTTGAGATTAAAGAAGGATCAATTGTCAGGGTAGCACCCGATGGTAGTAGAACGTTGCGAAATGACTCCGGAGATCCCATGGTTTATATGGTTGTTCAGGCTGTAGAGGGAACTTTAACCGGTTACGATATTTATGATGGATTTCGAGGAGAAGGTGAAATTAAAATCTAACTATTATGAAAAAAAAACTAATCCTTCCAATTATGTCAATTATTTTATTATCAACGTCTTTAAGCTGCAAGGCTCAACCATTTGAACTAACTGACCTAAAAGCTGCATCTGGAAAAGCATATCAAATAAAACACAACGGATTTCATGTTGATGGCAACCAATACATCGACAGGGATTATGAATTTTCAAAAGTGCCCGAATCGCTTCAGGGCAAAACCTTGATTATGACAGCCGGTAATGACAAAATGTATGAAGAACATGAGACCTGCTTCACATTTTACGCCAATAAAGATATAATCGTGCATATAATTTATGCAGACAAATACCCGGTAAACCCGGTTTGGCTGGACAGTTTTGAAAAAACCAACCTGCAGGTACTCCGGAAAGATTCCTCTTTTGAAACCATGAAAGGTGTTTTTACAGTTTACTCTAAAAAATTCACTGCCGGGGAAATAGAAATTAAAGGTTGTCTTGGAAAAGGAATGAAAACACCAGAATTTGTTGAATCTGAAGGATCAGGTTATTGCATGTACAGCGTGGTGGTTGAGGAGGCTGTTGACTAAGTAATCTTTTTACATTTTCATTGAGAAACGATTACACAACAATATATGTAGTTGAAACTTTATTGGCTGAAGAAAGTACAATTCTATATAGGGAATAAATCTGTACTCATTTTACTATCGGACACATTGTACTTTTTAACTAAAAACCATGAGCCATGCCAATTAAAAAGTTAAAAGCATACCTTGATGAAAATGGAATCAAGTATGTTACCATTAAGCATTCCAGTGCTTACACTTCGCAAGAAATTGCGGCATCTGCACATCTTCCGGGAAAGGAGTTTGCTAAAACAGTGATGATCAAAATCAACGGCAAAATGACAATGGCCGTTTTACCTGCTTCATACAAAGTAGATTTTAGTGTTTTACAGGATATTTTTGGAAAACACAAAGTTGTTTTAGCCACAGAATCTGAATTCAAATACCTTTTTCCTGATTGCGAACTTGGGGCCATGCCTCCATTCGGAAATTTGTACGATATGGATGTATTTGTAGCTGAATCGCTTGCCGAAGATGAAGAAATTGCGTTCAATGCAGGTAATCACACCGAAATTATCAGGCTTAGATATGCTGATTTTGAGAGTCTGGTAAAACCACGCGTTTTCAAGTTTTCAGTGAAAGAAGTTTCCTTGCCAGGCGATCCAAGTGAACGTTGGGAAATGGATTACTAGGACATTCACTAGATTGCAACACTTTTCAGCCTTATTCCGTTACGAATCAAAAAACCAAATGTGAAGAAAATTATTATTCGATTCGGAATAGGTTTATGTGTTGTGTACTTTATTTCAATTGCTGCAATCCATTATATAATTCGCCAAAGCGTTAAAGAACACATTGAAACTGCGTAACAACAATATACAGGAACTGCAGAGGATGCATTGATTGCTTTTCATCAGGATGAAAATAAATCAGCTTACGAAAAAACCCACAAAGCTATTTTGGACATTAGGACAAATTCGTTCGCAATAAGCACTACCCATTTTAAAAGAGCTTTATCAAAACGATCCAAAAGGTGAAACGTGTTATGGGAAGCATGAAAAATATGTTCTGCCAGTATGAAATACACAAAGCAATAGAACGTATAGAGAAAGGTATATTCGCGCATCCCGGATTAAACAAATAAAAGCACACGCTACAAATAGTATCTATTCAGTTTAAATGATATTCGTATATTAGGCTTCCATAAGGAGAATATCATGAGTGCATATTTGTTTGTTATTAGTTTGTGTGTGATTGTCATCGTTTCGTTCTTTTATAACATGCTGGCAAAACGTACAAACGTTCCCAGTGTATTGTTGCTGATTTTTACGGGGCTTGGAATTCAGGTTTTATTAAACCACTACGGAATAGAACCAGAATATTTCAATACACTGGAAATACTTGGCATTGTAGGACTTATCATGATTGTCCTTGAAGCAGCATTGGATTTGGAACTGGAGAGAAAAAAATTTCCAATCATCTGGAAATCATTCACCATTGCACTGCTTGCCCTTATTGTATCAAGCGTTTTAATTGCATTCATCATTCAATTATTTATTCAGAACATTGAATTTTTGCCTGCACTCATTTATGCCATTCCTTTTTCCATTATGAGTAGCGCCATTATCATCCCCAGCGTGGTAAACCTTGCCGAGCATAAAAAGGAATTTATGATTTACGAAAGTACATTCTCTGATATTTTGGGGATTATGTACTTCTACTTGCTCATTGAAAATATTAATGCGAACGGATTTAGTGACGTTGCCTGGGCTTTAAGTAGCAATATAATGCTAACGCTGGTATTGGCCATTGTATTCAGCTATTTGCTCACTTACGTCATTCAGTTTATAAAATCTGATGCCAAATTTTTTCTTTTCCTGGCTGTATTGGTTTTGCTATATGCAGCTGCTAAACTACTTCACTTGTCTTCACTGTTAATTATACTAATGTTTGGTTTGTTGTTAAGAAACCATCGGGTTCTTCTGTTTGGCCAACTAAAAAAATGGCTCAATTCCGAATCGATCGACGCTCTGTTTAAAGATTTTAAAATGATCACGATCGAATCATCCTTCCTAATAAGAACATTCTTTTTTGTTGCATTCGGAATTAGTTTATCTATTAGCACCTTAACCAGTTGGAAAGTTTGGGCTATAAGCCTGTTGTTCCTGCTTATCCTTTATGGAGTGCGCTACCTGTTATTTTTAGGTATTGAGCGTAAAGACCTCCGCCCACAAATATTTATCGCACCACGCGGATTGATATCGGTACTGTTATTTTTCGCTATTCCTGAAGATTATCACGTACCCGAATTTGAAAGCGGTGCATTGCTGGTTGTAATCATTTTCTCGAGTCTAATTATGGGGTTTTCATTAATTTCGCATAAACACAAAACAGAAGGATCTGATGCATTGGTTGAAGTTGAAAGTGAATAAAGGTTCTATGAAAAAGCTACTAACATTATTGTCTCTTTTACTGATTTGGGGCACAATTCTTGCACAACCATATTACCACATAAAAAGTGAACATGAAATCCCTCCTTACGAATTGCCTCCACTTTTGAAAAGCAGGTCGGGCAAAAAAATCAAAAACATTAAGAAATGGGAGAAGATCCGCAAACCTGAGATTTTAAAACTTTTTGCACAGGAAATATACGGGGAAGTGCCAATCCCTTTACCCATAAAAAAAACACGGGTAATTGAAAAAGAAACAATGGTTTTTGACGGCTTGGGTAAACGAAGTCAAGTTGAACTCACTTTTGAGAACAACAACCGGATCGTTCATTTTGATATCTTGATTTATTTACCAGCGAAATACTTAACCACACCTGTTTTTATAGGGTACAACCATTATGGCAACCATACAGTATCTGAAGATCCAAGCATTCGGCTTACTGAATCCTGGGTGGCAGACAACCCATCTTTTGGGATTGTACATAACCAAATAACCGAACAATCAAGGGGCGTTAGCTCAGAAAAATGGCCGATTAAAATGATCCTTGAAGCAGGATATGGAATTGCGACCATCTACCATGGCGATATTGATCCTGACAGAAATAATTATGCGGATGGAATACACCCGCTGGCTTACTCAAATAGTCAAATCAGTCCTGCAAAAGATGAATGGGGTTCAGTGGCAGCATGGTCATGGGGCCTCTCCAGGGCCATCGATTATTTCGAAACCACCCAACTTATTGACAGCAAAAACATTATCCTTTTCGGAAACGATAAGCTTGCAAAAGCTGCCCTGTGGGCTACCGCTATCGATGAACGGGTAGCAATGTGCATCGCTTCTAATTCGGGATGCCTTGGGGCAGCTTTGTCCCGTAGAAAATTTGGTGACACAGTTGCAAAACTTGCCTACAAAAATCAAAACTGGTTTTGTAACAACCTAAAAAAGTATGCCGGGATGGAGAGCGAACTACCAGTAGATCAACACATGTTGCTTGCAAGTATTGCTCCTCGCCCACTCTTCATCGTCAGTGCCAAAGATGATATCTGGTCTGACCCACGAGGAGAGTTCCTATCAGCCATACATGCCTCTCCTGTTTATGAAATGTATGGATTAAAAGGCATTACTATCAACGAACTGCCAGAGATAAACCTGCCTATCGATGGTGATATTAGTTATATAACCAGAAAGGGGAAATATGGAATTTCGCATGGTGACTGGAAGCATTTCATCCGTTTTGCCAACAAGCACCTAAACAATTAAAAAAACACCTCTGTTCTGATGTTTTCAGGTACAATTCCGTAACTCTCTAAAATCGTAGTCACTTCGTCAATCATATCTGAATTGCCACAGAGATAACAAATAGTTTCTTTGTCAACCGAATTCTGTTTCAGGTAGTAGCTAACACGGCCAAAATAATCCCCCTCATCAACGCGTGAGGTACACAAACAATAACGATCTTCCTGAAAAGCCTCTTTTCCATAAGCTTCATCTCCGAAGTGAACCCCATGGAGTGTTGTGTAGTTTAAATCCGGAAAACTTTTCACGAAGGAATAAAAGGGTGATATGCCTGTTCCTGTAGCAATAAAAAGTGCGGGTGTCCCATTCTTATTTTTTTCATCAAGAATAAAAAAGCCATTCGGTCCCTCTACAATCAACTCATCATTCCATTTTAAATTTTTAAGAAAACGGCTAAAATCGCCACGTTTCACTTCACGCACTAAAAACGATAAACGATCTTCTAGAATGGAACTGTAAATAGAATATTCCCGTCCTTCGCCTGTTTCTGGATCACGCAAAACAACATACTGTCCGGGTTCAAACATAAAATCTTTGCGTTCAATATGAAGCACGAATGTTTCGGGTGTCAAATGTTCTATGTCTAATACCCTGTGAGATTGATTTGTCATTGGTTCATGTTTATGCTTTTACATGGCGCTCTGCATGATAGGATGACCGAACAAGCGGACTGCTTTCTACATACCGAAAACCACGACTATAAGCTTCTTTTCTATAAGTTTCAAATTGTTCAGGATTTATATACTCAACCACTGGCATTAAGTGCGGATCAGGTTGAAGGTACTGCCCAAGCGTTAACACTTTGCAACCAGCCTTTTTTAAATCGTCCATTGTTTCCAGCACTTCTTCAGGTTTTTCCCCAAGCCCCAGCATCACTCCTGATTTGGCAACAATACCGGATTCAGAAATGTATTCAATAACCTTTAAACTTCGATCGTACCTGGCAGTGCTTCTTATTTTTGGTGTCAAACTTCTTACCGTCTCCAGGTTATGAGAAATTACTTCGGGTTTGGCATCAATAACCTGCTTAACCAATTCCTTGCGTGCATTAAAATCAGGAATCAATGTTTCAATTGTAGTTTGCGGATTTAACTGTTTGATGGTTTTTACGGTGTGCGCCCAAAACCTGGCACCGCCATCGGGTAAGTCATCCCGATCAACCGATGTTATCACGCAATGCTTTAAATTCAGTGTTTTGATGGTCTCTGCAAGGCGCAAAGGCTCATCCCAATCAACAGGATCGGGAATGGCATTTTTCACATAGCAAAATCGACAATTACGGGTGCATTTGTCTCCCAATATCATAAAACTTGCAGTACCTGCATTCCAACATTCACCTTTATTAGGACAGTTTCCACTTGTACAAATGGTATTTAATTTATGATCGGCAATTAAACGCTTAACTTTCGAATAATTCTCACCACTAGGTAGCGGTGATTTCATCCACCGAGGCAATCGTTCTCTATTATTTTTTAATTCTGTCATTCTTCATTTCGGTTTGGAAGATAAACAGTAGAAACTATTGCTTGTTCACAAAAATGAGTACAAATAGGCGTCCTGTAATTCAGGAAAAATGCTTGTTCGCTAAAACCTGATCAATGCCTCACGTTTTCTACCATCCATCAATACCGTCAGGGCATTTTTGAACCGCACATGTTTTACGTAGGTCAACCCTTCAATCAATTCCTGTTTCTCTAAAATAGACATATCAATCCTGGCATCCCTCGAATTATGTGGTACAGAGAAATAACCCACATTCATTGAAGTTACATTGTGGAAAAAATGGGAACCAAGCGAACCATCCAGTGGAAAATCAGGCAAGCCCATTTCAACAATCACCCTGGCATGCGATATTTTAGCCCATGTTACCGGAATACCCGTGAACTGATCCCTTGTTCCCCATCTTCCGGGGCCAATCAGAATGTATTCGCGACCTTCCTTATCAAGCTTTTTATTAATCTCATTTATTTCACGGGCAATCTCACGTGTTTTCAGCTTGTCAAACTTGCCCGGGTCTACATAAACCACATCGCAAATCGAATCAACCATACCATTTCCCATCCCACGCTTGGCATATAGCAGTACTTTTTCATCGTGTATGTTTCCTATATCGATTTGCATTTGTTCTTCACGCCTTATTAATGGCTTAATTTGCAGCAAATAAAACGTGGGTAAATCACACTCGCCCTTCTCCAAATGTACCGCAAATTCCATTTCAACAGGAGAGCCCATCGCATCGCGGAAAAGCCTGAGTAAAAAATGAATGGTTTCAGACAATGGTATATAGTTATACTTAAGAATATTTGCAAAATCAATCACACGAGGTCCATCCAATTCTACTCCGGGAACAAGGTCATCATTTTCCCGGTCATAAACAGAAGCACAATGCTGCAAGATACCATCGCCTTCAGCCTCTTTTATCCGGAACTTTTTAATCGCAGCGTTTTCGCCCCCGTTAATCAAGTCGATATCAGTAACGCTCATGTCTAACGCATAGAAATCTTTCTGTGAATCCCTAACCTGATCCCGCACATTGGTCGGATTAATGTTTGGATATTTCGGGCAGAAACGAAACGAGTTTTCCCCACCAACAACATACATTCCTAACCCGACGGCTGCAACTGCAAAGCCATCTTCGGGTTCCATGTATGCAACAGGGTAATAATTAAACGACTGAGCAACCCCACTTATAGATGGATAAAAACGTCCGTTACGGTGGTTGCCAACTACCTCCTGAATAATAACAGCCATTTTTTCTTCCTCAATCTTATAGTTTACCGCATCGAAATAAGAAAGTGCAGATTCGGTAAAAATACTTGCATAAACCAATTTAATTGCTGTTTCAAGCTGGTGCAACCTTACAGTCACATCAGGATGGTTATTGGGAACCAAATATGTGGCATAAACACCAGAGAAAGGCTGCAGCAATGAATCTTCAAACAAACCGGATGAACGAACAGCCAGTGGCTTGTTCATGCGCTCAACATAGCTCATCAAGCGATCTTTCAAGCTATCGCTTAATTGAGATTCCAGAAACATGGATTTAATGTGCTCGTAGTCATTATTGCTGTAAATAACTTCATATAAGTCATTCTGCTCAAGAAATTTATCAAACTCGACTGCCCCAATAATACTGGTAGCAGGAATGCGAATATTTAAGTTCGGTATGATTTTTTTAAAGTCGATGTTTTCAATAAAATTACTCATAAATGCCATACCACGGCCCTTACCCCCAAGCGATCCTTTTCCCATTCTTACAATAAAACGGTTGCTACTTACCAGGTCTGGATCAAAGTTAATGATACGTCCACGTAAACGTTTTATGCGTTCCTTTTCAAACACATCCAGGCAGAAATTACGCAACTCTTCTACGTTTCTAAAATCTTCAAATTTGTATGGTCGCAACTGTTCCGCCGTATTGATCTCCCCTCTGGCCATCAACCAGGTTGAAAAAGAGTTTCGTTTCCCGTGATATTTAAAGGCATCATCCGGAACAACTTTTAGCATTTCCTGAAACTCATGCAAATTACGGGCTACCATGATTGGGTTTCCGTTTAAATCCTTAAAAACAAAACTTCCAAACCCAAGGCGTTTGTATATGAAATTATGAATGTCAAGGGAAAGGCTTTCTGAATTCTTATTGATAAACTCAGCCCCAATTTCACGGGCACGGGCTGCATTATTAACATCATGGCTTTGCAACAAAATCGGAACAGGAAAACGCAACACATTCTTCACATGTTTCAACAACTCAACACCTGCTTCAGGATCATCAACCCCATTCCGGAAAAACTGAACATCAGAAATTACACACAAAAGTGAATCGCGGTATTTATTCAGTTTTTCTATTGCTCCCTCGTAAGTACTTTCTAGAATTACCTTTGGCCGTGCCCTAAGTTTCAAAATCATATGCAGTTCATCACTCGACTCATCTTCAACCAGATTTTGAGTTTGGGTCATTATATTCGTGTAAAGCATGGGCAAGTAGCGGGAATAGTACTGAATAGAATCCTCCACCAATAATATCATTCGTACATTTCCATTTCTGATATCCGCTTCAATATTTTTTTTATCCTCAATATATTTAACCATAGCAAGGAAAACATTGGAGTTGCCATTCCAAACAAACACCCTGTCGATGGATTCAAGAAGCAAAGCAGCTTCCTGGAAATAGCGTAAATCACCATTATTATTTACAAGAAGAAGGATTGGAATATCTGCATTAACTTTGTGTATCTCATCGGCCATTTTCACTGGAATATCCTTGTCAACCCCAACCATGATGATCACCAGTCCAAAGTTTCGCACCTTCATCATTTCAAGTGCATCTTCCTGTGAATTTACACTGGTAAACCGTGGGTGCACGTACAGGTTTAACTGAAGGAATTCGCCAAATATTTTATCTGTAAACTGTCCTTCACGAACAATTGAATAACTGTCGTACAATGTCGCGACCAACAAAACTTCCTTTATTTTTGTTGGCATTAACTCTTCAAAAATATCCCGATCGCTCTTCTGTCTTTTATAAATCGATGATAGTGTAATATTATCAAGATTCTCCATGCTAAAATTTTTCTGAAATTTAGGAAAATTAAGGAAGTTAAAACGAAAAAAGGAGGCCAAAGCCTCCTTTTGTTAAACATATCTGATGGTAAAATTATTCTGTAATTAGGCATCTTTTTTTGAAGAATGGAACAGGGTCGCAGCTATTTTCATCATCCACTTCCCACGTATTCCCTGAAAGAAGTAATTCTTCAACCTTTGAAACCTTTCTGGTCTTTTGCACTTCTTCAATCTGCTTTTCCATTTCAATATCGTAAACAGGTGCTTCAACGCTTCTGATTACGCCCATGGCAACAGGAAAATCCGGCAATGACATATTGATAAGCGCCATGTGCAAAGTTGGATCATTTTCTTTTGCATCATGCACAAGAATATCGTCAACCGTGCACCCATCTTCACCAATAGTAACAACTTTCAGTTTGCCATTCTCCATGACAAGCCCTTTTTCGTTCTCATTTCCAAAAAGCATTGGCTTGCCATGCTCAAGGAACAGCTGGCGCTCAGCCCTAAACTTTGGATTGGCAATCTCTTCGTGGATACCCTGATTATAAATCACACAGTTTTGAAGCACTTCAACAATAGAAGTTCCTTTATGCTGGGCAGCCCCCATTAATACTGATTGGGTATGTTTTACATTACTGTCAACTGCACGGGCAAAAAATGTACCTCTTGACCCAAGAACCAGCTGACCTGGCACAAATGAATCTTCAATGGTTCCATAAGGTGAAGTCTTGGTTACTTTACCCCTGTCTGATGTTGGGGAATACTGACCTTTTGTAAGACCATATATTTTGTTATTGAAAAGAACCACATTCAAATTAATATTGCGCCGCACAAGGTGAATGAAATGGTTGCCACCAATAGCCATGGCATCACCGTCTCCGGTCATTACCCAAACATTCAGGTCTGGATTTGCCGTTTTCACCCCTGAAGCAATAGCTGTGGCACGTCCGTGAATTGAATGAAACCCATATGTACTCATGTAATATGGGAAACGTGAAGAACAGCCAATACCCGATATTACTGCAAATTTTTCGTGCGGTACATTCATTTCTGCCATTGTGCGTTGCACGGCATTCATGATGGCAAAATCGCCACACCCCGGGCACCAACGTACTTCGTTATCACTTTTAAAATCCTTCGCTGTATAATTGAAATCTGTCATGATTAGTCCTCCAATAATTTTTCAAATTTTTCAGTCAATTCAAGAACAGTAAAAGGAAGCCCTTTTACTTTATTTACCTGGTGATATTCAAATCCAGGGATTTTGTCCCTCAAATAAGAAGCAAACTGTCCAAGATTCAATTCACAAACAACAATTTTCTTAAACTTACTGAAAACTTCTTCGGTGTTTTTAGGTAGTGGTTTGATGAAGTTGAAATGAGCTAAACTAACACTCTTGCCAGCTTCACGCATTTCTTGAACAGTGTTAATTAAATGCCCGTAAGTACCACCCCATCCAACGACCAATAGGTCGCCGCCATCCTGATCACCACATATTTCCAAATCAGGAACCATGTCAACCACACGCTCAACCTTCTCAGCTCTAATTTCGCAGTTGCGTTGATGGTTCTCAGGATCATGACTTACCGTACCCTCAAGGTTCTTTTCCAAACCACCAACACGGTGTTCGTACCCTTTCATTCCTGGGTATGCCCACTCACGGGCCAATGTTTCCGGGTCACGACTATAAGCTTTCCATCCTTCACTGCTTTTAGCAACTCGAGGGGTAATTTCAGGAAGCTCGTCCATGGAAGGAATACGCATTGGCTCACTACCATTTCCAAGGAAACCATCAGTTAAAAGCACAACCGGAACCATTCTTTCCAAAGCAACTTTTGAAGAAAGATAAGCGTAGTAGAAACAGTCGGATGGTGTACTGGCTGCAATTACAACCACAGGGCTTTCACCATTTCTGCCATATAATGTTTGCAACAAATCCGATTGCTCGGTTTTTGTTGGAAGGCCTGTAGAAGGACCCCCACGCTGTACATTCACTACAACAATTGGTAACTCAGTCATCACTGACAAGCCAAGCGCTTCAGACTTCAATGCGAAGCCTGGGCCAGATGTATTGGTAATGGCCAGGTTACCAGCAAAAGCTGCACCAATGGTGGTACAAATACCAGCAATTTCATCTTCTGCCTGAAAGGTTTTTACACCCAAATCCTTACGTTCAGAAAGGTATGCAAGGATATCGGTTGCCGGGGTAATTGGGTATGAACCAAGGAATAAATCCAGCCCCGACTTTTCAGCTGCTGCTAAAAATCCCCAGGCAGTAGCATGGTTACCATTAATATTTCGATAGGTTCCCCTTTCAATCGCTGCCGGATGAACAAAATAACGAGGGGTCATGTGCTGCATGTTCATTCCGTAGTTGTAACCATCATGTAATACTTTAAGATTGGTTTCAACAACCACCTCTTTTTTTGCAAACTTACTTTTAATGAAGTTTTCAATATAATCAATTGGTCGTCCAAACATCCAGCAAACCAGACCAAGAGCAAACATGTTTTTACTCCTTAAAACTGATTTGTTGTCGAGACCATATTCTTTCAAACTTTCACGTGTAAGGCTTGTGATCGGTACCGGAATCTTAAAGAAATCATCCAATTTGCATTCAGCAAACGGATCATCGGTGGTAAACTTAGCTTTCTCCATGTTTTTTTCGTTGAACGAATCAACGTCATAGATAATCGTACCACCTGGATTCATAAATGCAGCGTTTGCTTTCACTGCAGCCGGGTTCATTGCAACCAGTACGTGTGCATAATCACCCGGTGTATTAATTTGTTTGTGCCCGAACTGTACCTGGAACCCAGAAACACCTCCTACAGTTCCTTGCGGAGCCCGAATTTCAGAAGGATAATCAGGGAATGTTGAGATGTCATTCCCAAAAAAAGCCGAAGCATCCGAAAACAAGGTTCCGGTCAATTGCATTCCATCTCCAGAGTCACCTGAAAACCGAATGGCCACTTCTTCAAGTTCAATTACTTTTGCATCTTTCATGTAACAGAAAATTTAATTACTTACGATCTGACTTATAGTTTAGTTATTAAGCGGTCTCAAAAATAACAATCCATAAATTTGAAGGCCTGTAAATCTTATGATCTCTCACAAAATTTGTGTAAAAATAAACATTATTTAATACGTCAAACCATGATATTTTATACTATATGCGAGCTTTTGATATCTTTGCCTTTTATTTATAAAGATTACAGATAATGGCACTTATTAAGACTTTAAATGGGAAGAAACCTTCTGTTGGGGAAAATTGCTTTTTAGCAGAAAATGCCACAATTATTGGGGATGTTGTATTGGGGGACAATTGCAGTGTATGGTACAGTGCCGTTTTGCGAGGTGATGTGCATTACATTAAAGTAGGCAACAACACAAATATTCAGGATTGTGCGGTAATTCACGCTACTTACAAAAAATCCCCAACCAATATTGGGGACAACGTTACGATAGCACACGGAGCCATTATCCACGGCTGTACCATTAAGGATAATGTAATGATTGGTATGAATGCCGTGGTATTGGATGATGCTGTAGTTGAAAGCAACTCAATTATTGCTGCCGGATCGGTTGTAACAAAAGGAACAGTTGTTGAATCTGGGAGTGTTTATGCTGGAATTCCTGCAAAAAAAGTAAAAAGTATAAGCACAGAATTACTGGAAGGCGAAATCAACCGAATAGCCAAAGCTTATGGGATGTATGCTGGTTGGTACAAAGAGTAGTGATTGGAGATTGGTCATTGGTTAATTGAATCTCATAAGATGAATTGTTTAATACAATATTTGAATAAAAAAATTCAGGTTATTTTCTGAATTTAATATCTTCACCCTAAATAAAAAAAATGAAAATGAAACCTACTTTATTGATTTTAGCTGCCGGAATGGGTAGCCGTTATGGCGGCCTAAAACAAGTTGAACCTGTTGGCCCAAATGGTGAAACGATTATTGAATATTCCATTTTTGATGCAATCAGGGCAGGCTTTGGAAAGGTTGTATTTGTAATCAGACAAAGTTTTGCAAAAGAATTCAAAGCCATTTTTGATGAAAAGCTAAAAGGTAAAATTGAAGTAGAGTACGTTTATCAGGAGCTTGATAATCTTCCTGAAGGATATACACTTCCAGAAAACCGAGTAAAACCCTGGGGAACCGGGCATGCCATTTTAATGGCTAAAGATGTTATTAACGAACCTTTTGCCACGATAAATGCCGATGATTTTTACGGTGCACCTGCATTTGAAGTTATAGCTGGTTTTTTCAAAAACGGAGTATCTGAAAAGCAATATGCGATGGTTGGCTATCAATTAAAAAATACGCTATCGGAATTTGGAACAGTTTCACGTGGCATTTGCAAGTCTGATGAAGAAGACAATCTTGTTGAAATAACGGAACGCACAAAAATTGCCCGCGATGGAACAGATATTTTCTTTACGGATGATGACGGCAGCAAAACCAAACTGGCAGAAAACGAGTTGGTATCAATGAACTATTGGGGTTTCCATCCTACCATTTTCAATTATTTGGAAGAAAAATTTAAGACTTTTCTGGATGAACGAATCAATGAGGAAAAGTCTGAGATATATATCCCGACTGTTGTGTTTGAACTAATAACCAGCGGTGATGCTCAATCAAAAGTATTGGAAGCGGACTCTCCCTGGTTTGGTGTTACTTATCCCGAAGACAAACCACATGTAGTTGAACAAGTAAAAAAATTGACTGAGGCAGGTATTTATCCAAAACACTTGTGGGTGTAAATTAAAAATGAATATTTTTCACTTTTACCTCTTGTCCCATAAAACGTTTTGCCCTGGATTCAAAAAGTTCAGGTTGCTCTGTGGTGTAATACTGAATAGTATTTCCTTTTGAACAGTTTTGTTCAATTTCAGGATGACGGATTAAATAGTCGGCTAACTTGGAAGCTACTATTTTTCCTTGCTCAATAATCTTTACATCCGGGTTTAGCAAAAATTCCCTAATGTTATTGATGAGTAGTGGGTAGTGCGTGCAACCCAAAATCAATGTGTCAATTGTTGAATCTTTTTGAAACAGATGGTTCAGGTCGTTTTCCACAAAATAGTTGGCACCCGGACTTCCAATTACATTGTTCTCAACAATGGGAACCCACATCGGGCAAGCTTGCTGGCTAGTAGATTTTACTTTATCACCAGACCATTTCTTTAACTCAACAGGGTAAGAATCAGAAGTCACCGTACCTCTGGTACCCAGCACACCAACATGTCCATTTTGGGTAATCTCGGCAGCTTCTTCAATACTGGGGCGAATAACCCCAAGAACCCGTTTGTTTGGTGCAATTTTTGGCAAATCGTTTTGCTGAATTGTACGCAACGCTTTTGCTGAAGCAGTATTACAAGCCAAAATCACCAAATGGCAACCCATTTCAAAAAGCGTTTTAACTGCTTCAAGGGTATATTCATAAACCACATCGTAGGAACGGGTTCCATAGGGTGTACGGGCATTATCACCTAAATAAACAAAGTCATATTCTGGTAGCGTTTTAACGATTTCTTTCAGAACCGTTAAACCGCCATAACCTGAATCAAATACTCCAATTGGATGATATGCTGACATACTTTGCTTTTCGACTAAAATAGACAAAAAAAAGCCATCCGTCAAAACGAATGGCTCTCTGTTATTGTATCGTAATTCTTATTGAATTCCTAGTTTAGCTTTAACCAAAGGAAGCAAGTCAATACTTTCATTTGATTTGTAAAGAACTGCATTGGCATCAAAAACATAAATCACACCTTGTTCTTTAGCAACAGCTTCAATCGTTTCATTGGCTTTAGTGAAAATTGGCTGCATCAATTCAGCATTTTTTTGTTGAACCTGCTGCTGTGCATTCTGCTGGAAGTTTCTGATTCGTTGTTCCAAGCTTTGCAAATCTTCAATTTTAGCTTGACGAACGATATCAGATAAAGAATCTCCTTTTTGTGAAAACTCGGTCAATTTTGTTTGATATTCATTCTGCATAGCTGCCATTTGATCTTCCAAACTTTTTGCCTGGTTTTCCATTTCAGTTTGTGCAGCTTTTGTTTCTGGCATCACTGCAATCAAAGCTTGTGAATCAATATGTCCAAACTTAAGTGTTTGGGCATTTACTGCACCTGTAGCAACTACCAATATAGCTAATAAGCAAATTTTTAATGCGCGTTTCATAATCGTTATTGGATTTTAATTTTGTGTCACAAATATAGGTTATTAATTTTTATATCCAAGCTTTTCAAGCACCTGATCACTAAGATCATATTTAGGGTTGGTGTAAAGCATGGTAAGGCCTCCGGCTTTGTCAAAAATCACGGCATAACTACCTCCGGTGGCTATCTCTTGAACTGCGTTAAAGATATCATCCTGAATGGGTTTTACCAACCCCTGGCGTTTTTTGTACAAATCACCATTTGGCCCAAAGTACTTACGTTGTTGAGATTTATATTCCTTCTCTTTTGAGATAATTACATCTTCACGTTTACGTTTCATGTCTTCAGATAACAAAACTGCCTCAGCCTGAAAATCTTTATACATTTGTTCAATCTCAGCATGCATTGTTTCCAATTCTTTCTGATATTGTTTTGAAACCTGATCCAACTGCTCTTGAGCTGCATTGTATGCAGGAATATTTTCTAAAATATACTCGGTGTCAATAAAAGCATATTTTTGAGCCATTGTAATCAATCCTGCAAACAAAAAAGCTGAAAGTACGATTAATTTTTTCATGGTATTTATTTTTTAGTTTCTATTGTTTTCGATTAAAACAAATACTAAGCCAAACTTGTAACTATCAGAACTGCTGACCCATAACAAAGTGGAATTGACTTCCGCCAACCGATGAATCACCATTCACTTCGTCAAATCCGTACCCCCAATCGATACCCATCAAACCAAACATAGGTAAGAATATCCTCACACCAATACCAGCTGAACGCTTCAAGTTAAACGGATTATAATCGTCGTATTCCATCCATGCATTACCGGCCTCAAGGAAACCAAGCATATAAATAGTTGCCGATGGTTTCAATGTAATTGGATAACGCAATTCCATGGTTAGTTTATTGTAGATATTTGAACCAGTCCTGGGGCTCAAACTGTAATCCTGATAACCACGAAGCGAAACAATGTCTGCTCCATAGAAGTTGTAACCCGACATACCTGAACCACCTACACGGAAACGTTCAAATGGTGAGCGACGTCCTCTGTCAAAATACCCAAGGAAACCATACTCAACTTTAGTATGCAACACCAAGTCATTGTCTCTTGTCACAGGAGTGAATAAAGAACCTTTAAATTTCCACTTGTGGTATTCAATCCACTTATAGCGTTCTTCAGCCGACATGTTTGGATCGCTGTAATCTTTTCCGTTAAACAATGAAAATGGAGGTGTAAACTGAAGTGACAATGAAAAATCAGAACCAGTTCTTGAATACAGCGGATTATCCACAGAGTTTCTGGCAAATACTGTTTTAAAACTCAGGTTACGAAATTCCCCGTTACCGTTTGAGTTTTCACCATCATTCAGGAAGTAGTAGTAATTGGCCATGTTCTGAAGCTTGTAATGCTCAAATGAAATCTCGTGATAAACGGTAAAGAAATCATCAGGCCAGGTTAAGCGATATCCATAACCTACAGCAATGGCATTAGTTACTTGTATCTGATCTTCATCAGGATTGCCGGTATCATAGTTATAATATTGACCAGGATCGATATAACCGTAGCCATAAGGGTTGTAACCACCATAGCCATATCCGCCATAACCACTACCATAGCCGCCATAACCATAGCCTCCGTAACCACCATAGCCGCCATAACCACCACCATAGCCGCCATAACCGCCATAAGGGTTGTAACTATTGTAGTTATTAGCAGAATAGTTTACTCGTTGGCGAGAGAACGAAAGGCTAAAAGAATTTGGTTTCTTACCTCCAAACCAAGGTTCAACAAAAGAAAAACTGTAAGAGCGGTAATACTGACCACTTAGCTGAGCCCGCAAACTTAAGGTTTGCCCATCACCAGTTGGAAGAGGCCTCCATGCCTCTTTGTTCATGATGTTACGAACAGAAAAATTCGAGAACCTCAGACCAACGGTCCCAACAAACATGTTGGCACCCCATCCGCCCGATAGTTCAATCTGGTCGTTTGCCTTTTCCTGAAGTTCATATTTAAGATCTACTGTCCCGTCTTCCGGGTGTGGTATTGGAACTGGGTTAATCGCTTCCGGATCGAAGTGCCCCAATTGTGACAACTCACGAACAGAACGAATAATTTTTGTTTTACTGAATAAGTCTCCAGGCAATGTACGGATTTCACGACGTGCAACGTGCTCATGGGTTTTGGTGTTCCCTTCAATTATTACCTTGTTGATCGTTGCCTGTGTACCTTCCATGATTCGCATCTCATAATCAATGGAATCATCATCAACTTTAGCCTCAACTGGATCAAGAGAGAAGAACAAATATCCCTGGTCCAGGTACAAATTACTTACCGCATCATCATCTTCATTCAAACGCTTGTCCAGTAATTTTTGGTCAAACACATCACCTTCCTTGATACCCAAAACCGCATCCAGGTATTGTTCCGGATACACAGTGTTACCGATCCACTTGATGTCGCGAAAATAATACTTGTTCCCTTCATCAATCCACATGTCAATACGAACACGATCGTTGGCAAGCTTTGTGATAGTATCAGCAACAATGGTTGCGTCACGATATCCTTTCTCGTTATATTTTTTAACAACGTTTACTTTATCTTCATCGAATTTCTCTTCAAGGAACTTTTTGGTTTGGAAGAAGTTTTTAAGTTTTCGTGCGTTGGTTTTTTTCATGGCTCGATCCAGTAGCTTTGGCTTCACTTTCTCAACCCCGTGATAAACAACCTCTTCTACTTTAACTTTTTCCTTTTTGTCAACATTGATGTCAAGTATCACACTATTATTCTGTGTCGTATCATCCCGTTGAACAATATTCACTTCGGTATTTAAAAACCCTTTTTCAAGAAATATATTCTTAATAAGGCGTTCTGCATTTACCAACTGGTTCTCTGTAACCTGGCTACCCTTTAGGAGCAATACTTTTTCAGTAATATCATCTTTCTCCGATTTGGAAACACCATAAAAGTTCACATCCGCAAGGCGTGGCATTTCCTGCAAATGAATATTCAGCCAGATTTTATCACCAACTATTTTGCTGGCTTCAATTTTAACATCGGAGAACATTTGGTGTCCCCACAGTTTTTTAATTGCGTTGGTCACTTCTTCGCCTGGGACAGTAATTTCATCCCCAACAGCCAATCCGGAAATTTGAATCAACACATTCGTGTCAAGATAGCGGATACCAATAACATCAATCCCACCTATTACGTATTTTTTTGGACTAGAATAATAGATCGAAAAATTCGTACTATCAGCCACCTGTGCATACGTACCAACACCGGTTATTAACAAAAAAACAAACAATAAAAATTTCAATTTACGCATCATCTACGAGTTAATTAGCTCACTAATTGTTGACTGGTTTTACCAAACCTTCTTTCTCTTCTTTGGTAATTACAAATCGCTTCATACAGATCTTCCTTTCTAAAATCAGGCCAAAGTTTTGGAGTGAAATAAAGTTCAGTATAAGCTATTTGCCATAACAAAAAATTACTTATCCGTGATTCACCACTGGTGCGAATAAGTAGTTCGGGGTCTGGCATTTCGGCGGTGGTAAGGTTTTTATCTATTAATTCTGAGGTAATTTCATCGGGATCAATATGACCATTCTTAACTTGAACAGCAATATCTTTCATGGTTTCTGTCAGTTCCCATCGTGCACTGTAGCTTAAAGCAATCGTTAGGGTTAAGCCAGTGCTATCTTTCAATTCGTTTATCGACCAATCTAATTTTTGCTGCACTGCAGGTGGAAGGCTTTTAATATCACCAATAACCTGTAAACGCACTTTGTTTTCCTTTAACTTTTCGGTTTCATTGTTGATTGATTCAACCAACAAGCCCATTAGTGCATTAATTTCATGTTGTGGCCTCCCCCAGTTTTCGGTTGAAAATGCATAAAGGGTAAGGTATTTTAAACCGATCTCCCCTGCCCCCTCAACAACTGAGCGAACTGATTCAACACCATGTTCATGTCCATAGACCCGTTCGTTGCCCTGCAAGGCAGCCCAACGGCCATTACCATCCATAATTATTGCAATATGGCGTGGCAATTTGTTTTCTATGATCTTATCTTTCAATGACATTCAAGTCTAATTTAAATTCTCGTAAACCGGGCAATCCTTTTTGCCCAAATAAAACCTGTAAGTGATATGTACCCCTGCGTTTACTGTCCAATCGTTATTGTGCCAGGTATCGGTATATGTTGTAACTACTTCAGTTGAAATACCAGATATTGGATCAACTACGTTCCTAACACTTTTTCTTGGATCATCCAGGTTATCCAGCTTATCGTTAAAATACTTTCGCAACTGCACTTCTGCTCCAACTCCCCACCGTTTTCCTATATTGAATTTGAAACCAAATCCAAGCGTTGAATGCAAGCCCATCAGGTTTTCCCGTGTATCAGTATTTGGCATATTCGGGTCAAGTTCAATACCTAAAAGCTGGAGATTACCAGGACTGTAAAGGTATTCATAACTACTCGCCCCAAGTCCACCTAACAAATATGTTGTAATGGGGTATTTATAATTTCCCATGATGTATTTGAAAAAATTGAATTCGCCCAAAACATGGTAATCATTCAATCTTTTTTCAAAACTCATTCCCCGGCTTTCGTATTCACCAGTTGCAAAAATATCACCTCTGATGTACCCTGCCCGGACGCCCACGCGTGGGTTGAAATTATACCTTAAATACAAACCATAAGCTGGTCTCAAAGAACTCTGGAAATCTATCTTGGTCATGTCCCCGAAGTAGGTAGCGGCGCCACCCCAAATTCCCACATCAGCTGACTTTTGTGCAGACGCACAAACCAATAACAGCATACTAAATGTGACTAAAACAATTCGTTTCATCGACTATCTTTTTTTTGCGAAAGCTTATTCCTAAAAAAGACAGCTCGGCAAATAAAAACAGAGATCATGATTTAGATTCCTAAACATAACACCTTTCAAAGGCTACAAAAGTAATATAATTCTCTAAACATCATGCCGACTGCCTATTATAAAACCGAAATAGAGGTTAAAAATTGTTAAGCATAAATTTTTAATTTCTTTTGTCGGCACCCCACATCAATTTGTTGCGCAAAGTACTGAAAAAGCTATGTCCTTCAAGCTTTAGCGTTTGTACGTAAAAATTGGCTTTGTATATCTCAAGTTCACCAGGAAAGTCAAGCGCTTTGGACCGTGAATCGAGCGAGGCCAGAAACTGTGTTCCACGACCGTCAACCTTCAGGGTAATCTTGTTATTATCGGGTACAACAATTGGGCGCACGGTTAAATTATGCGGTGCAATTGGGCTTATCACAAAACTTTGCGAATCCGGGGTTACTATTGGCCCTCCAACACTCAATGAATAAGCTGTTGAACCTGTGGGGGTTGCAACAATTAAACCATCTGCCCAATAGGTATTCAAGAATTCATCATTCAGGTACGTGTGAATATTAATCATTGACATGGTATCCAGTTTAGTTACCGTCAATTCGTTCAACGCATAATTGAAGTTACCGAACAATCTATCGTGCCCCTTCACCCGAAACACAGAACGCTTTTCAATCTGATACTTTTCATTCAAGATTAACTCGATAGCCTCATCCATATCATCCCGCGATATATCTGACAAAAAACCTAACCTGCCAAGATTAATCCCAACAACGGGAATAGATTTATTCTGCAAGGTCATAACCGACTTCAGAAATGTACCATCACCGCCAATACTAAAAAGAAGCTTCACTTTATCGGGGATATCATCACCCGAAAAAAACACTCCATCAATATCAGGTTGTACACTGCAGGTTTGCTTAACAAAAGCAAAAAAAGGCTGGTACATATATACCTTTATTTTCTTCTTTTTTAGTAATGTAAAAAGGTGTTGTAAGTCTTTTGAGAAACGAGGGTCAATACTGGTCCCAAAAATGGCGATAATCATATCCAATAATTTCTAAATATTCATGTACTTCCTCAACTGGTTCAACCGATCATCATACATATTATTAAGAATGGACTCATCCATAAATACGGCTAAAATCGAATAGTCGTACCTGACAAACGTTTGTATGATTGGCGATAAATCGATCTGATTCACCTTCAGTGTCACAATCATTTTTTTTGAGTCTTGCTCATTGTTTACATACAAACTTAGAATTTTTGCATCATTCCCCTCAACAATTTGCGCAATTTCTGCTAAAGAATAGTCCATCGGGGTTAATTCCAGAAGGATCACTCCTCCTGGTTCGTGCACCGCAACCAAATCAGCAAACTTTTGAGCCAAATCGAACACCGTAATAACACCCAAATAATTGTGGTGCAGATCCAAAACAGGCAAGCACGATATTTTTAATTCAGAAATTACCGATACAACCTCATAAATGTGCTGGTTTGTATGAACATGCGGGGTAAGCATATGGGTTCGACAGTCTTCAAACTTTTCTTCTGTCAAATTCAAATCATAAATGCTTTTATCGGCAATCAATCCTATGTACTCATGATTATCAACAACCGGGAGGTGCGATATCCTGAAAACCTCCATCCAGTTCAAAGCTTTCTGACCTGTATCTGAAAGCCTTAATGATGGAATTACTTCTGATATGAGTTGTTCTGCAATCAAAACTTTTCTTACTGGGTTTTAAATAATTTTCATCTTTCTATGTTCCATTCTTCAATCATCACATGAAATATATCCTTCGCAAATAAGCATTTGAATGTAAGTTTATGATTTTTCACATATGGACGTTTCATTTCATTGTTGTAACTTTGCTGCCCAATTTTAAAGAACATGACCAGACTTAGTGTAAATATAAACAAAATAGCAACATTAAGAAACAGCCGTGGGGGGAATATCCCTAACGTAGTTGAAGCTGCTATTAACTGTCAGGACTTTGGTGCTGAGGGAATTACAGTTCACCCAAGACCTGACGAAAGGCACATACGCCGACAAGATGTTTATGACATAAAACAACACATTCGCACAGAGTTTAACATTGAGGGCTACCCAAGTGAAGAATTTATTAAAATGGTGATTGATGTTCAGGCAGACCAAGTGACTTTGGTTCCTGACAAACACAATCAACTGACTTCTGATCATGGCTGGGACACGATTGAACATGAAACATTCCTTCAGGAAGTTATTCACCGTTTTAAAGAAGCAAGGATACGCACTTCTATTTTTGTTGATCCTGATCCGAGGATGATTGAAGGGGCGAGCCTGACTGGAACCAATCGGATTGAACTTTATACAGAGCCATACGCTACCATGTATCCCGAAAACCCTGAAAAGGCGATTGCCCCTTACTTAGTAGCTGCTAATTTGGCAAAAGAATATGGAATTGGCATTAATGCAGGTCATGATTTGAGCTTAAAAAACCTCAAGTACCTTGTTGACAGAATCCCAATTATCGATGAAGTTTCTATTGGTCATGCTTTAATTGCAGAGGCCTTGTACATGGGATTGAAAAATACCATTCACGAATACCTTGAGTGTTTGAAACCATAAAAGATTGCAGGGTTTAAGGTTCCTAAGGTAAAAAAGACAGGATGAATTTATTTTACCGCGAAGAAGGCAAAGAGCATAAAAACACGGTAGTTATTGTTCATGGGCTTTATGGCTCATCGGATAACTGGCTTACCGTAGGCAAAAAGCTGGCTGCAAACCATCACGTTTACATGGTTGACCAACGCAACCATGGACGATCACCTCAAGCTGATGAACACAGTTTTGAATTGATGAAAGAAGATTTGGCTTCTTTTTTCAACCATCATAAAATTGAAAAAGCTACGGTTGTTGGGCACAGCATGGGCGGAAAAACAGCCATGTACTTTGCCGCCGAATATCCAGAAAAAATCAACAAGCTTGTAGTTGTGGATATTGCCCCAAAGGATTATTTTCAACTTCAGGAAACCAGTCAATATTATTTGCACAAAAACATACTGGAATCGCTTATAGAAATTAAAGAAGCAAATTACACCAACAGGCAGGAAGTTGCAGATGCGCTAACAATAAAAATTGATGGCGACTCATTGGTGCAGTTCCTAATGAAAAACTTCTACCTGAATAAAGAAAACGGACGGGTTGCATGTAGGGTGAATGCACCAGTTATTTATGATGCTTTGGATGATATCATTGCTGGTGTAGACTATCGCTGGTTTGAAGACCGTCTTCCTATTTTTAATTACCCGGTTTCATTTATCCGTGGAGAAAAATCCAACTACGTGATGGATAGTGATCTGCCCAAAATAAAAGAAATTTATCCTGAAGTAGTTATTGAAACCATTCCAAACGCAGGGCACTGGCTACACGCAGAACAACCTCAGCTATTTATGGATGCCTTACAACGTTTTATCTAATTTATCAATTTACCTGCTTGGTTCTTGGCACAAGTTTTCATAACTTCCATTCTGATTTTTCAACAAAAAATATCAAAAAACATAAAAATGGAAAACTTAAAACTACAGGACATCATTGAATCGAAAATACTGAATGAACGAAAAATATTTCTATGGGGACAAGTTGAGGATAAAACAGCCAAGCAGGTGGTTGAACGAATGCTTTACCTGGAAATGATTGCTCCAAAAAAAGAAATCCAACTAATCATTAATAGTCCCGGTGGCTACGTAACATCCGGCTTTGCGATTTACGACACAATTAAAAGTATCTCCAGTCCTGTGTCAACGGTATGCGCCGGGTTAGCTGCATCCATGGGATCAATACTTCTTTCTGCGGGAGAAAAAGGGAAAAGGTACGTTTTACCCCATGCCCGTGTGATGATGCATCAGCCAAGTGGCGGTGCAGGAGGAAGGGCTTCTGACATTGAAATCCAAATGGATGAAATCATCAAAACCAAGAAGCTAGGAGCAAAGATTCTTTCTGAAAACTGTGGACAGCCGATTGAAAAAGTGATGAAAGATTTCAATCGCGACTACTGGATGTCTGCTGAAGAATCTGTTGAATATGGTATTGTTGATAATATTTTGGAGAAAATAGTCTAGTTATTCCGATTGGCTATATATGATTTATGATTGTCTCTTCACAAGAATATATTCTCCTTCAGCTGCAGGGGACAATATATCTTTGTCTAAATTCATAACTTTGCTTTCACCAAAAAAATAGTGTCATGAGATACCTGAGCTTGGGAGTTTTATTTATCGCAATTATTTGCGGATGCAATCAAACTATTAAAGAAAAATCTTTGCCCAGAATTGCTATTGCCGGATTGGGCATTGAGTCAAGTACGTTCTCCCCTGCCCAAACGACAGAAGAAGCTTTTCATACTGAGTTTGGAGAAGAGCTGTACGGCTACTATCCTTTTTTTCATGAAGACTCGGCAAATAGGAAACGCGCCGAATGGTTTCCAACAATAAGGGCAAAAGCAATACCAGGAGGAATTGTAACACGTGAAACCTATGAATCGTTGGTCAACAAAACACTGGATCAACTAAAACAAAACCTACCTTACGATGGCTTATTCCTGGACATCCATGGTGCAATGAGTGTTGTAGGGCTGGATGATCCTGAAGGTGATTATATAAAACGAATTCGTGAAGTGGTTGGAACGGAAACACTCATTTCAACCTGCATGGATTTGCATGGCAATGTTTCTAAACGCTTAGCTCACCATACTGATTTAATGACCGCTTACCGAATGGCGCCACATGAAGATTATATGATTTCGAAACAGCGAGCTGTTGAAGAATTGCTGAATAGACTGGAAAATGGATTGGATAAACCGGCCTATAAAGCATGGATTCCCGTTCCAATATTACTCCCAGGTGAAAAAACCAGCACACGGATTGAACCCGGGAAAAGTTTGTACGCTCAAATACCAGCAATTGCTGATCAGGAAGGGGTAACTGACGCTTCTATCTGGATGGCCTACCCCTGGGCTGATGAACCACGAAACCATGCTGTGGTGATGGTTGTTGGAGATGACAAAGATAAGGTAACGAAAGGTGCAGAAGATTTAGCCAAAAGCTTTTGGGATGTAAGAAACGAGTTTGTGTTTGTTGCTCCGGTTGCTACTTTGGATGAATGCCTTGACAAAGCAATTGCCAGTGATCAACAACCATTTATAATCAGCGACACAGGTGATAATCCTACTGCTGGCGGCGCAGGCGATGTGACTTGGACATTAACTGAAATATTGAACCGAAAAGAGTTTAAAAAAGAAACCGGGCCATCGTTGATTTACGCTTCCATACCCGGTCCTGAGTTGGTGGAAAAAGCGATTGAAGCCGGAATTGGTGGCACAGTTGAAGCAAATGCAGGAGCCGCAATTGATGATCGTTATTCGCCACCAATCAGGTTAAAAGGAACTGTAAAAGCAATCGTTCATGGCGACAAATACGCCGAAACGGAGGTAGTGGTTCAGGTTGGAAGCGTGCAGGTTATTGTAACAAAAACGCGTAAACCTTACCATCGCGAAAAAGACTTTACTAACCTTGGGCTAAATCCGCATAAAACAGACATTCTAGTGGTAAAAATTGGATACCTGGTTCCCGAACTGTACAACATGCGGGCAGACTGGCTCATGGCTCTCACGCCAGGCGGTGTTGATCAGGATTTGGAGCGATTGCCCTACAAACGGATCAACCGACCCATGTTCCCACTCGACAAAGACATGGAAGATCCAGACTTATCAGCCAGGCTGATTCCTTTATCAGATCAAAAATTAAGCAAATAATGCAAGTTGAATTGATCCTTTCTTTTTTGGGAGCTGCAATTTTGCTTACCTTAATGCCTGGTCCCGACAATATTTTCGTTTTAACTGAAAGCATTACCAAAGGGCATCGAAATGGAATAGCAGTGTCCATTGGTTTAGCAATAGGTATTTTAACACATACTTTAGCAGCTGCAACAGGGCTTTCCATCATTATTCAAAAATCAGCTTTTGTATTCTCCATCATTAAATATTTAGGTGCAGCTTATTTACTGTACCTTGCCTATCAGGCTTTGAAAGAAAAAAAGTCGATTGTTGACCTGACAATTAAAAACAACAAGATAAAAAAGAGTTTTTTCCAACTGGTTCGTAAAGGATATTTTATGAATGTATTAAATCCAAAGGTTTCTCTTTTTTTCATTGCTCTTCTCCCGCAATTTATAAGCAAAGGGGGTATAAACATCACAGTCCAATTAATCGTTCTTGGGTTTATTTTCATGATCCAGGCATTAATAATTTTTTCACTTATCTCAATTCTTTCCGGGCGTTTTGCAATTTATCTGAACAGCGATAAGTTTTGGAAAATAACAAAATGGAGCAAAGTTGGTGTTTTAGGCATATTGGGGATCAGCTTGGCTTTGTCAAAAAAATAAACAATATTTAAACGTTTTTGAATAAAATCTGACGAGTGAACAACTTGCTCAGGCAGAGGGTTACACCTACATAAAGAAACCGAAACGCTTTTACAACCGTAACAATTGTAAGTGGATTAAACTTTTAAAGAATGAAACAGAAGGAAAATATACAATGCAGCTTTTCAAAAATACCATTTAAGACTACACTTAGTTTTGAGTATTTAATTGAAGAAATAAAAAAGATTGGTGAAAACAGCAACCATCCAATGAACCATCAGGCCAATATGGTCTTGGGTGAACTTAAAGACAGCCCTGAACTTAAAGGACATTCGTGTGAGTTTGAATTTGTTGAACAAAACAGGGAGCTTATCAACAAACTAATGGCTTTTGTTTTCAATCCACTTGAAGATGACATTACGATTTCTTCAGCAGGCGCACCTTTTATACCTAAACCCATTTATAACACAAGCCTGCATAAAAATCTGATTTTAAACGATTCTATAAAGATTGAACCGACAGCTGATGCGGGTGAAAATAGCATGTTCCTGGCTATAATCTACCAGGCTTATTTAATTATTTTAAAGAAGTTTTTCGATTTCAAGTTCGATATTGATGTTCCTTTCAATTACAAAATAACGAATGAAAAAACCGGATCGATCAGGTACTATAAAATGATTGTCAATCCGAAATATGTTGATGTTAAGTCTCATGGAAAAATCAAAAAGTTGAGCCAGGAGCAAATGTCAAAACTTTTTGATAATTCAGAGAACCTGGATTATTGGAATAAGTATGTACCTCTTGATAAATTTGAGTTTTCCGGATTCTTAAAATACTCCTTCGTTGACATCACATACGACTTTGTTGTCTCGGAATTAAAGTCAATCCTTTTAGATAAAGATGCCATAATTCAGCAGGAAAATTTTGAACTCATTAAAGAGAAAATCAAGGTTCTGTTCGAAATCCCTGATCTGGAAATTGGCCTTGCTGCATTCAGTGATTTTGATTCGAACGTGAACCAAAATGTGATCTGGAAAAGCATAGTAGCACGTTCAGAACTGAGTTGCCATGAATATGAAAATACGGTTTACGAAAAGGCTTACGTAGAAAGGAATGTGGTATTAACTGATGACCTGAGCAAGCTGGAACAAAACAAAATGACCAGTTTATTTTTGCAAAAGGGCATTAAAAGTCACGCCATCATTCCATTGATCCTGGAAAATGAAATTGTGGGTATGATGGAGATTGGAGCGCGCAAAGCTGGTCAAATAAACATGTACCAAATAAAAAGGTTACATGAGGTATTCCCAGTATTTGCGATTGCGTTAAAACGATCCAGGGATGAATTTAACGACCGGATAAGGGCAATTATACAACAAGATTTTACATCGATACACCCAACTGTTGAGTGGAGGTTCCGCGAGGTTGCCGGAAACATTTTCAACAACCAGGTGAACGGTGAAAAAACACCAGAAGAACAGATCATTTTCAACGATGTAGTCCCAATTTACGGGGCAAGTGACATACGTGGTTCTTCCATTGAACGCAATAAAGGTATTCAGGCTGATTTACTGGAACATCTGGGAATGGCCAGGCACATACTTAACAATTGCATGACCAATACGGAAATGCCCCTGTTGGACCAGTTGTCATTTAAAGTTGATCATCATTTAGAAACAGTAAATGACGGGCTTAAGGCTGGTGATGAAGTCAGTATCATTGAATTCCTGAAGCGGGAAATTGACCCTGTTTTCAGGCAACTTCAACAACGGGATATTGCCGATAAAACCATGTTTGATGATTACTTCAACAAAATGGACCCCGAGCTCCATGTGATCTATAAAAAACGGAAAGACTTTGAGGAAAGCCTCATGAAAATCAACGACATTGTTGGTGACATTGTTGATGAAGAAGAAATAAAAGCGCAGGAGGTATTCCCGCATTACTTTGAAAAATATAGAACGGATGGTGTTGAATACAATGCATACATCGGTCAGTCGTTGGTTAAAGATTTGGACTATAATGAAATCTACCTGAAAAATATCCGTTTATGGCAATTGTTGGTAAAAGTAAAAGTTGCCAGAAAGATCAAGGAATTCCAACCTGAACTTAAAACAAAGCTTGACATTACCCAGCTTATCCTTGTTCACAGCAATCCGTTAAGCATCACCTTCAGGCAAGATGAGAAAAAATTTGATGTAGCCGGTGCTTACAATATTCGTTACGAAATCACTAAAAAGCGGATTGACAAGGCCATGATCAAAGGAACCAATGAGCGGGTAACCCAGGTTGGCAAAATTGCCATCATCTATTCGCATGCCGAAGAAATTGAGGAATACAAAAAATACCTTGAATACCTGATTTCGAAAAACTACATCAAAGAAACCATTGAAGACGTTGAGTTAGAAGATTTAAAAGGTGCATCAGGCCTAAGGGCACTTCGGGTTGAAGTAAACTTTGGCGAACCCGCAGCCAATGGTGAAATTATTATGGACGAAATCAAAAAAGTGATTGAGCAGATATGATGATCAAATCAGAAACAATTAATTGTTCTAGTATATTGCAAAGCATCAGCTTATTAAAGTTGATGCTTTTTTAATCTGTAATAGGTATTCAACAACCTGTAATTTGTATAAATACTTTTACTTTATTTCCAGTAATTTTACTGTGCTTAAATTATTAAAAAATTAAACAATGAAAGACTTCAAATTTTATAACCCAACAAGAATAGAGTTTGGGAAAGGAAAAGAGGAAAATATTGGTAAATACATTGCTGAATACGGCATCAAAAAAGTATTGGTAGTTTATGGTTCTGACCGAATTAAAAAAAGCGGGTTGTTCGATAAGGTATCCGCTTCTTTAGCTGCAAACGATATTACTTTTGAAGAATTGGGAGGTGTTAAAAGCAACCCGGTTTTAAGTAAAGTTTATGAAGGGGTTGAGTTAGCAAAAAGCTGCGGGGCTGATGCAATCTTAGGCGTAGGTGGCGGATCGGTATTGGACTCGGTAAAAGCCATTGCAGCCGGAGCTGTTTACGAAGGCGATGTGTGGGACTTCTTTACACATAAGGCTGTTCCTCTGAAAGCCTTGAAGATTTTCGACATTATGACCCTGGCTGCAACAGGTAGTGAAATGAACAACTTTGCAGTTGTTGGAAAAGAAGACACCAAGGATAAGTTGAGCATGATTGGTCCGGCTATTTTCCCAACAGTGTCCGTTATCAATCCTGAATTGCAATCCACCGTATCTAAAGAGTATTTGACTTACTCTGCTGCCGATATTTTTGCCCACTGCCTGGATTTATACCTAACGGCAACCCATTTACCTGAATACATTGCAGGGTACATCGAAAACATTCTTCGCACGGTGATTCGTACAACCAATACCTTGCTTGAAAATGCAGACGATTACGATGCACGTGCCGAGTTTGCCTGGGCTGCAACCAACGCACTTAACTTAAGCACATTCTGTGGTGTTGAAGGAAACCGTTTTGACACCCACTTTATAGAACATACTTTATCGGCACTTTATGATATAGCCCACGGAGCAGGACTCTCCATTATAGTGCCCGCATGGATGCAATGGCAAAAACAATTACTGCCTGAGCGTTTCGATCGTTTTGCCAAAGAGATATTTGGAGTTGAAGGTGCCGATGCCGGAATTGATGCACTAAAAAACTGGTACCGTCAAATTGGCACTCCGGTATCGTTGGAAGAAGGAAATATTTCAAAAGATTGTATTCCAGAAATTATTGAAGACCTGCTTCCGATAGCCAAACGATATGGTGCAGAAGCACTTTATTCAAAAGATATGCTTACGTATGTTTTAAATAATGCGTAAAACTTGTTTCGTGGTTTATACAGGAGGCTGTCCAAAAAGTACCTTATCTGCACCTTCAACGACTTTTACCCTTACATTCCCTAAAGGGAAGTCGTTGAAGTTCAGGCCCCTTTAGGGTTAGGGTAAAACTGAATTTCAGGAAATACACAATTATGCTTACTTTTTGGACAGGCTCTTTTTTATAAAAACTTTAGGTTCAATGAGTAATTGATATTGAACATTCTGTAAAAAGTATACAACTTTCAATAAGTCAACACGTAATTTTAGAAACGAAAAAAACAATCATTCAAAGAATTGAACACATGAATGCTAACATCAGCAATACAACAACGCAAAAAGGGAAAAACGTCGTTATTACAGGGGCTACAGGTATGGTCGGGAGCTATGTTCTTAAACATTTGCTTGATGATAACCGTGTTGGTGAAGTAATTTCTGTTGGCAGAAAAAAAACAGGCTTGAACCATAAAAAGCTAAAAGAGATTGAGCATACCGATTTCCTTGACTTTTCTGGGATGAAACAAGAATTTTCAAACATCGATTTGTGCATTTATTGTTTGGCTGTTTATCAAAATCAGGTAACTAAAGAAGATTACATAAAAATTACCTGCGACTATCAGAAAGCGTTTACCGATGAACTGGAGAAACACAGCCCTAGCGCAACATTTGTATTGTTTGGAGCTGCAGGTGCCGATCCTTCTGAACAAAGCAGGATGATTTTTGCTAAAGCCAAAGGTAAAGCTGAAAACCTGGCAAACCTGACATCCTTTCCAAAGAAATATATTTTCAGACCAGGTTTTATCAAACCAACAGGAAAAAGAAGACCATCTTCATGGGATTACAAACTGTTCCAGCCACTATACAATTTAATCTTCAGGCTCTCGCCTTCTTTGGGCATAAAAGACCATGATTTGGCAAAAGCCATGGTGAATGAAGGCTTAAAAGCTGAACTGTCATCGCAAACCTTTGAGAACCGTGATATTAGAAAGTTAATCAATTTATAACATACCAGGTCTGGATAATGCATTGAAATTCAAGCAATAGATGTAAGTCTAACTGTTGAAGATGAGGTAACTTTGTGCAGAAAACTAAAAATACATAACTAAAAAAGTACTAGTAATTACAGCTGCATCTGCAGGGATTGGAAAAGCTGCTGCCATACGTTTAATCAACGAAGGGTATGTTGTTTACGGTGCTGCCCGAAGAATTGAAAAAATGAAAGATCTCGTTGACTTGGGTGGACATGCAATAAAACTAGATATCACCAAGGAAGAAGACATTGAAGTAACGGTAGGTCAAATATTATTAAAAAAGAAGGTAAGATTGATGTTTTGGTCAATAATGCAGGTTAATGCGTTTTGAAAAATAAGATTTGTATATTTAATGTAGAATGATGAAAGATATTATCCGGCTTAAAACAATCTCTGAATCCCATGACGCAATGGGTTTAAAGAAACCTAAACATCCATTGGTAAGTGTATTCATGCACAAAGACTTTAAGCCTAAGAAAGAACTTGGCAACGTTAAATTATCGTTTGACTTTTATCAGGTGATTTTAAAAAAATGTAACGAGGGATCGTTTCAATATGGTAGGAACTCCTATGACTTTAAAGAAGGCACCATGATTTTCACTAGTCCGGGACAGGTCGTTTCATTTGATAACATTAGCAAAGAGCATGAACCGAAAGGATGGACACTGGCTTTTCACCCGGACCTGATCCGCAAATCTGAATTGGGGAAGAATATTGATAACTATTCATTTTTCTCATACGATGTCCATGAAGCCTTGCATTTATCAGATGAAGAAAAACAAACGATCAAAGATTTGCTGGAGAAAATTATTAAAGAATACAGTCAGAACATCGATAAGCACAGCCAAAAACTAATCATCTCAAATATTGAGTTGATGCTGGATTATTGCACACGCTACTACGATCGGCAATTTTATGTCCGCACCAACCTAAACAGTGATGTAGTAAGTAGTTTCGAGCGTTTACTCAAGGATTATTATCGTTCTGAAAGACCTCTGGATTTAGGGATTCCAACTGTTTCATATTGTGGAACAGAATTAGGCATGTCCCCAAACTATTTAAGTGATCTCCTGAAAAAAGAAACAGGAAGGAATGCACAAGAGCACATTCACCACTATGTCGTTGAAAAAGCTAAAACTTCGTTGTTGAGCACAACTGACTCCATCAGTCAAATTGCCTATGAACTAGGCTTTGAATACCCACAGCATTTCAGTAAGCTTTTTAAAAAGAAAACAAGCATAAGCCCGGCAGAATACCGGAGTGTAAATTAGATGTATCTAGTCAGTTGGGATGCAATGGCAAATCCGAATTCGGGTTTGCCCTTTTTTTATAAATGCTCTTTCAAGCAAGGAAGCTCAGAACTAGGATTTATGAGCTAATTTTTATTCTTTTACATGATCTATAAAGAAGCTACTTTATGCCTAACAAAAACAAAACCATTTATCACACATGGAATATCGTGGTCATTTTCGCAGCCATTTATGCTGCAATTATGGCTCCCCTGGATTTTGCATATGAAGCAGTTACAGTTTCTGGAAAACCGATATATCAACTCATTTCTGTAATTTTCATGGTAGATTTTCTTTTAAACGCATACATATTCTCATCGAGGAAAAAAGCAAGGTGCATTGAATTGGAAGATCAGGGATGGTACAAGTTCTCCATTTTATTTACCGACTTGTTGGCAGCAATACCATTTGCTTTGTTCAACGCTTCACCTTTTTTCATCCTGTTCAGGTTGTTTAAACTTCCCCGATTATATAATCTATTAGGTAATTGGCTGCATTCCCTCGTGAAATATGCAGGTATCTTTCTATTCGTTTCTTTTTCATTTTGGTTTCTGATTTTCACACATATAATTGCTTGTGGGTGGCATTCCATACATGAACAGGAACAAAACATTGACATGGCTTCAAGCTACATAAACGACCTGTACTGGACAATCACAACTCTTACAACAGTGGGCTATGGAGATATTACCCCGATAACCAATCCTCAAAAGATTTATGCAATTTGTGTCCAGGTCTTCGGTTTTGGGGTATTAACCTTTATTATTGGTGCAGTAGCCAGCCAATTGGTTAGGAAAGATCCGGCACGTGTTCGGTATGAAGAAAATATGGATGGACTAACCTCCTTAATGCATTACCGCACCTTACCTAAAAGTATGCGGAGCAAGATTGTTGACTTTTACAAGCACATGTGGAGAAACCGACTGGGTTATGATGAAACACAATTTTTAAGAACACTCCCGGAAAACCTGCAAACCGAAGTGGGCCTTTACCTGAAAAAAGATGTCATTGAAAAGGTTTCCATTTTCAAAAATGCATCCGATCTGTTTAAACAGGAAATTGCCCTTTCATTAAAACCAATTTTCCTAACACCCGGTGATTGTATTTTCAAAGCTGGTGATGAAGGGGATAAAATGTATTTTGTGGTGAATGGTGAACTAAACACCTTGACGCAGTCCGAAGATAAAATCCTGACCCAATTAAACGTTGGGGATTATTTTGGTGAAATAGCCCTGTTTAAAAACCAAGCCCGCAGTGCAACAGTTAAGGCGTTAACTTACTGCGACATTTATTCATTGGACAAAGCATCTTTTGACAAACTCATCTCAAAGTATCCCAGAGTAATAGAAGAAATTAGAAAAACCGTGGAGAAGCGGGAAAGCAAATACTCCAACTAAGGATTCAAAGAAAAGCTTATTTTTGTAGCTCCAAAAAATAAACTATGGAATTGAAAAACAGAAACCGCATCATGCTTTTCCCAAAGCTAAATAAAATTGTGATCATTGTTTTTGCTGTCGCATTCGTATTTGCCGGTCTGCGTGGCTATCAACTGTTTCAATATATTTTTGAAGAAAATGTAAAAAACCCGGGAGCCATATCTATTCCAAAAGAAGCTAGTTTTCAGCAGGTTTTGGATTCACTGGATTCTGCCGACATTCTGATCAATGAAAAAGCATTTAGATGGGTATCTAAACGAAAAGACTATCCGCAGTTTATCAAACCTGGAAAATACGTTTTTTACGAAGGCATGAACACCAACCAGATGGTCAACATGTTAAAGGCCGGAAATCAAAAACCTGTCTCAGTTATTTTCAACAACCTGCGGTTTATTGATGATTTAGCTGGCAAAGTCTCAAGTTACATTGAGCCGGATTCCATCACCTTATTGGATTATTTAACCAATGAAGAAGTCATTAAAGAACTGGGGTTCGATAAACATTCCTTTCACGCCATGTTTATACCAAACACTTATGAATTTTACTGGACAACAACTCCGGAACAGTTTACGAAAAGAATGAAAGCGGAGTATGATCGGTTTTGGACCAAAGAAAGGTTAGAAAAGGCTGAAAAGCTAAAACTAACCCCGATCCAGGTTTCAACGATTGCTTCAATTGTTCAGGAAGAGAGCTTAAGAAAAAAAGAAAAACTACGGATTGCCGGGTTGTACATCAACCGGATCAACAGAGGCATGTTGCTGCAAGCTGATCCGACCATAAAATTTGCCCTGGGCGACTTTGGCATTAAACGCGTATTGAACAAACACCTGGAAATTGATTCGCCTTACAATACCTATAAAAACAAAGGACTGCCACCAGGCCCAATAAACTTTCCAGAAGTATCGAGTATTGAAGCCGTTTTAAACGCCGAAAAACACAGCTACCTGTACATGTGTGCCAGCGATCAGTTTGATGGGACCCACAATTTTGCAAGAACACTGCGCGAACACAATGCCAACGCAAGGAAATACCAACGTGCTTTAAACAAAAACAAAATCTGGCGGTAAATAGCAAAATTTCAATTCGTTAACAATCATTTCATTTTCTTACCAGCTATTAAAACACCTTAACATATTAAAAGGCTAGATTCGTTTAAAAACGAATGAAGCTAATTCTACTAAGCTGCCTCTCATTTCTATTCATAAACGTTTCGGCTCAAAACGAAAAAGACAGTGGCTTCATCTTCTGTGGTTTTATCTTTTCTGAAGACTCAATTCCTGTTGAAAACGTACATGTTATAAATTATGGCGATACAAAAATCGTGACAACAAATGAAAATGGATTTTTCAAGATTCAAGTTAAAACAGGCGATTCATTAATGATTAACCACCTATCTTTAATGCCAACAAGAATACATGCAAATAAAAAAAATCCCGAATCAAATAAGTTCTACATAACACAACGAAGGTACCTTATCGGAACCGTCTCGACAATAGAAAATGAGCGACGATTAATATTGAATGAGAATTTGGAAAATTTTACTTATAATATTGATGAGATGGTACTAGAGTATCGGATCACAAAGCTTAAAGCACCAATTAATCCGTATAATCCTGAGAGGGAAATGACCGGAATTGATTTGAAGGGATTTTTAAAATTATTGAGAAAAAAGAAAAAGAAATGAAATTTAAAGGAGTCGTTTGGTCAAAAGATAAGTAGTTACTGGTCATCGGTATTCCACCATTGGCAATCGTGTTTCGTGTTTCGTGTTTCGTGTTGTCTTAGTACTCTTTGCCCTTTGCCCTCTGCCCCTGCTCCTGCTCCTTTCAGCGAAAAATGACAACCAATAGCAGGTTGTTTTATGTTGCCTACTCTCTGTCAACCTTACAACCACTTAAACATATCGAGCCAAAAGTAATGACCAAGGCCGATAGTGAAAACCATGTTGCCATAAATACCGTGTAAAAATGCAACAAACAAAACGCTTTGTGTACGTTGGTAAATCCATCCGAGATACAATCCTAGCAGAAAAGTCAGCGCCATTGAAACAGGATGAAAATAAAATATATGGGCAAAACTAAATACAAAAGCACTTGCAATAATCATTAAGCGCCCATTACCAAAAACCCGGTGGTAACGCCTAAAAATAAAAGTCCTGAAAATGACCTCCTGCACATAAGCTGAAAAAATGGGATAAAAAGTACTCAAGGCCAACCATACCCGCCAGTTTCCCCTTGGCAAATTAAACAGGTTTTTACGATCGAAAAAATACACCCAGGCCAACATGAGCATTGAAACACCAATGGCAATGATTACTTGCGTGTACAACTGCTTCCAACTAATTGGAAAAGCCCAAAGTTCTTTCCACTTAAACCCTTTGGTAAAATTCAGGATAAGAAATATGACAAGCAAAAATGGTAAAAGAACCGAACTTGGGTGAATAATATCACCTTCGAAAAGAAGCAATAATGGCACCCCAAAAAAGAACAGGATAAACTCGATCAGAAAATAACAATATCTAAGCTGCTCCTTTTTCATAATTTAAAGATACAACAAGGTGAATTTATTTATGTTGTTAGAAAATTAAATTCATCAAAACTAAATCACGTTCACTTCACGTTCCAGTTCAATCCCGAATTTCTGATGAACGGATTGTTTTATTTTCTCGCAAAGCTGAAAGATTTGCTCTCCACTTGCACCGCCATGGTTTACCAAAACCAGTGCCTGCTTATCGTGTACCCCGGCATCGCCTTCACGGTATCCTTTCCATCCGCATTGCTCAATGAGCCAACCAGCTGCCACTTTTATGCCTTCTCCATCAGTAGGGTATGTTGGCATATTTTCATACAGGGTAGTTAGCTTATCTGCTAATTCTCTTGAAATAACCGGGTTTTTAAAAAAGCTTCCCCCATTTCCAATCAGCTTGGTATCGGGCAATTTCGATTCACGAATATCAACGACTGCCTTCCGGATATTGTGGACATTCACCTCACCCAATTTTTCAACTTCGGTTTTTAAGTGTCCATAATCCAATTTGAAATTTGGAAATTTATCCAGGCGAAATACAACAGAGCAAACTACAAACCTGTTTTTCAACTCTTGTTTAAAAATGCTGTCGCGGTATGCAAAGCTACATTCAGCAGCGGGAATATGGCATTCTTCTTTCGTTTTCAGGTCAAAGCCTTTTACTGTCTCCACAAAATCACAAACCTCAACACCATAGGCCCCAATGTTCTGCACCGGAGCTGCCCCAACCTTACCTGGAATTAGCGAAAGGTTCTCAATACCGTAATACTCTTGAGTAACGCAATATTCTACAAACCGATCCCATTCTTCACCTGCACCTACTTCAAGCCAAACATGATTACGATCTTCATTAACAAGCTGAACACCCGGAACATTTGCATGAACCACCAATCCATCAAAATCTTTTACAAATAGCAAGTTACTGCCTCCTCCAAGAATCATCACGGGAAGTTTTGAGGCCTCTTCATTGGCTTCAAAAAATTGTTGCACATCTTCAAGTTCAGTGAACTCAAAAAAATACCTGGCTTTTGCTTCAATATTAAATGTATTGTAGTTCTTCAGGGAATACCCTTCATGGAATCGGATCATCGATGTTTTTTTTGCCAAAGATAATAGAAGCTTCGGCTTTTTCGTTTATTTTGTTGAATTGAGAATATGACCAAACAAATTTACATCTCAGTCATTAACGATCTTGTTACAGACAACCGTGTACACAAGGTTGCAGTTAGCCTGCAAAAGTTAGGCTACCAGGTAACCCTGATTGGCAGAAAGTTACCTAAAAGTCAACCCATCAACAATCGGCCGTACACAACAAAAAGAATGAAGCTTATTTTCACGCACGGACCAGCTTTTTATCTCGAATACAATTTCAGGCTTTTCTTTTTACTTTTATTTTCAAAAATTGACATTCTCCTTTCTAACGATTTAGATACCCTGTTGGCAAATTATCTTTGTTCGAAGATTAAAGGCATTCCTATTGTTTACGACAGCCACGAATATTTCACGGAAGTACCGGAACTCATAAACCGACCAACAACAAAAAAGATATGGGAACGTTTGGAGCAAATGATAGTTCCAGAGCTGAACTATGCATATACCGTTTGTGGATCAATTGCACAAATATATCAGAAAAAATACGGTACTGATTTTCAGGTGGTGCGCAATTTACCTTTCAAGAATGAGCATACGAATATTCCCACCCAAAATAAAATTGATTTTGGAGGTAAAAAGATCATCCTGTACCAGGGGGCTTTAAATATTGGCCGTGGGTTGGAATGTGCCATAAAATCAATGCAGTATGTTGACGATGCCCATTTGGTAATTGCCGGCGATGGGGATATTTCCAATCAATTAAAAAAACTTACAAGAAGCCTGAACCTGGATGAAAAGGTTTCGTTTTTGGGGAAATTCCCATTTGAAGAAATGAAATACATTACAGCTCAGGCTGATTTGGGATTATCCATTGAGGAAGATTTAGGCTTAAACTACAGGTTCGCCTTGCCCAACAAACTGTTTGATTACATCCAGCAAGAAGTCCCAGTATTGGTCAGCAACTTACCTGAAATGAAAAAGGTTGTTGAAGATTATCAAATTGGGATGATTCTTGAAAAGCACGAACCAGAAACCATGTCTAATCAAATAACCGAAGCACTGACAAATGCTGATCTGCGAAAAACATGGAAAGGGAATCTGGAAACTGCGTCAAAGGAACTGTGCTGGGAAAAAGAAGAATCTGTTTTAAAGGAAATTTTTGAGCAGATAAAAATTTAAAGACATATACGACTCCTTAAAATTAATTATTTTTTTACTACCGATTTATTAAGGGCTAAAGCCAAAGAAAATCAAGCCTTACTTTACCCGAGGCTTAAGCCTCGGACAATTGAACAGCCGACACATCTGGGACTTTAGTCCTTTGTTATATAACCCTTCAAATACAAGTGATGTACTAGAACTTCATTTTAAAATGCATATTACAGATTTAACAGAGCCTAATCCTTGAGGGATTTCAGAAAAAAAGGCACAAAAAAAGGATGGCCAACTACCACCCTTTCTCAAAACTTAACCAAACCTATCTCTATGAAAAAAATTGTCTTATTAGTGAACTATCACATTACAAAAATACGGTGATAAAGAGTTAAGAAGCCCAAAGCAACGTTAATAAATGTTAAGATTTTTTTTGATGTTAATTCTTTGATAATTAAAAGTTCAAATCACCTCAATTCATATCAATTTTTATATATTTGGAATCTTCTGCTAACGAGCTCTGGTTTTGTTCATCAATTGTGTTCAAAATTCGTTCGCAACCACAAAACTTAGAAACGATTATTTCAAAAAATAGTTACTTTTGTGCACGCAAAATTGAAACAACATACAATTAAAATTAATCAATAAAAAACACTTATGACAAAGTACGTTTATACATTCGGGAACGGTAAGGCTGAAGGTAAAGCCGACATGAAAAACTTACTTGGAGGTAAAGGTGCCAACCTTGCTGAAATGAACCTTATTGGTGTTCCAGTTCCTGCCGGATTCACTATTACAACTGAAGTTTGTACTGCTTACAACAAGCTGGGGAAAGATGCAGTAATTGACATGTTGAAAAGCGACGTGGAAAAAGCGATTGCTGACACAGAAGTGGCAATGAATGCTAAATTCGGCACAAAAGGGGAAGCTTTTCCTTTAATGCTTTCTGTTCGTTCAGGAGCCCGGGTTTCTATGCCAGGTATGATGAATACTGTACTTAACCTTGGGATGAATGACGATGCTGTAAAAATCTTAGCTGAGAAATCAGGCAACGAACAATTTGCTTACGATTCATACCGTCGTTTTATTCAAATGTATGGTGATGTTGTAATGGGAGTTGAAGCTGAAGAAGGCGAATATGATCCATTTGAAGAAGTTTTAGATCGTGTAAAAGAAGAGAAAGGATATAAAACCGATGCTGAAATTTCAGCTGAAGACCTGAAAGGAATTGTAGAAGAATACAAAGCAATTGTAAAAGAAAAAGCTGGTAAAGATTTCCCAACAAATCCTTGGGATCAGCTTTGGGGTGCTGTATGTGCTGTATTTGATTCATGGAATACACCACGCGCAATCCTTTATCGCCAAAAAGAACAAATTCCTGAAGAATGGGGTACAGCGGTAAACGTACAAGCTATGGTTTACGGGAACATGGGCGATACCTCAGGTACTGGTGTTTGCTTCTCTCGTGACGCTGCAACAGGTGAAAATCTTTTCAATGGTGAGTATTTGATCAACGCACAGGGAGAAGACGTTGTTGCCGGTGTTCGTACTCCTCAAGAAATTACGTTAGTAGGTTCTCGTCGTTGGGCAGAGCGCAACGGTACTTCGGAAGAAGATCGCAAAGCAACTTTCCCTTCATTGGAAGAAGCTATGCCTGAAGTTTATGCAGAATTGAATGACATTCAGCAAAAACTAGAAGACCACTACAAAGATATGCAAGACATGGAGTTCACTATTCAGGATAGTAAACTTTGGATGCTGCAAACACGTAACGGAAAACGGACTGGTGCTGCCATGGTAAAAATGGCTGTTGACATGTTAGAGGAAGGATTGATTGACGAAAGAACTGCATTGTTGCGTCAAGAGCCTAACAAATTAGATGAATTATTGCACCCAGTATTCGATAAAGAAGCTATTGCTGGTGCCACAGTGCTAAGCAAAGGACTTCCTGCATCTCCGGGTGCTGCTACAGGTATTTGTGCTTTCTCTGCTGAAAGAGCTGAAGAATTAGCTGCTGAAGGTAAGAAAGTAATTTTGGTACGTCGCGAAACTTCTCCAGAAGACTTAGCGGGTATGTATGCTGCTGAAGGTATCCTTACCGAACGTGGTGGTATGACATCTCACGCTGCTGTTGTTGCACGTGGTATGGGAAAATGCTGTGTTTCTTCTGCTGCTGGTATTACTGTAACTATGACATCAATGAAAATTGGTGATAAAGAATATAACGAAGGTGATTTCATTTCACTGAATGGTTCAACCGGTGAAGTATACGATGGCGAAGTTGCTACAATTACCCCATCACTTGACGGTGACTTTGGTAAAGTAATGGACTGGGCTGAAAACAATACAAAAATGTATGTTCGTACAAATGCTGATTCTCCGGCAGATGCACAAACAGCTCGCGAATTTGGTGCAAAAGGTATTGGTCTCTGCCGTACAGAACATATGTTCTTCGAAGGTGACCGTATTTGGAAAATGCGTGAAATGATCCTTGCCGAAGATGTTGAAGGACGTAAAGAAGCATTGGCTAAATTATTACCTATCCAACGTGAAGACTTCTACGGAATCCTTAAAGCAATGAATGGATTTGGTGTAACAATTCGCTTACTGGATCCACCATTACACGAGTTTACTCCAAATGATTTGGATGCTCAAAAAGAAATGGCTGAAAAATTAGGCGTTCCTGTTGAGGTAGTTACTGAAAAAGTAGAAGGATTACACGAATTCAACCCAATGTTAGGTCACCGTGGTTGCCGCCTGGGTAATACTTATCCTGAAATTACAGAAACTCAAGCTCGCGCAATCATTGAAGCTGCTTGTGACTTGAAGAAAGAAGGATTCGACCCAAAACCTGAAATTATGGTTCCGCTTATCGGTACTGTAAAAGAGTTGAAACTTCAGGAAGAAATAATTCGTTCCGTTGCAACGAAAGTGATGGAAGAAAAAGGTATTGAAGTTGATTATTTGGTTGGAACAATGATTGAAATTCCACGTGCTGCATTAACTGCCAATGAAGTTGCTGAAGTTGCTGAGTTCTTCTCATTCGGTACGAATGACCTTACGCAGATGACTTTCGGTTATTCACGTGACGACGCTGGTAAATTCTTACCTGTTTACATTGAAAAAGGCATCTTAAAGCAAGATCCATTCGAAGCATTGGATCAAACTGGTGTTGGACAATTGGTTGAATTTGCTGTTGAAAGAGGTAGATCTACACGTTCAGATATCAAATTAGGTATTTGTGGTGAGCATGGTGGTGAGCCATCTTCAGTAGATTTCTGCCACAGGGCTGGATTGGATTACGTTTCATGTTCTCCATTCCGTGTTCCAATTGCACGTGTTGCTGCTGCTCAGGCAAACATTATACACAAGAACTAATTATCTTATACGATAAAACTAAAGCCGTTTCAGAAATTCTGAAACGGCTTTTTTATGATGTAATAACAGTTTGAGATTTTGAGGTAGAAACTACAATTTCAGGTTGTCAATAATTTTTGAAACCAAATCATTTCTGCGGATTGGCTTAGCAATATAATCATCGCAACCTTCATTCATAGCCATTTTCCGATCCGATTCAAGTGCAAAAGCTGTTTGGGCAATCACGGGTAATTTAGGGAACGTCTCTTTAATTTTTTTCGTTGCTTCCAATCCGTCCATTACAGGCATCCGGATATCCATTAATACCAAATCAACTTCAGGATGCTCATTACAAAGTTTAACCGCATGTAATCCGTTGTTTGCCCGAATTACTTCCACTTTATATTCGCTCAAAATCTCTCTAAGAAAAATAAAGTTATACTGCTCATCCTCAGCAACTAATATCTTTAAACCCTTAAGTTTTTCGATGTTTTTTTTATTTTTATCCACTTCCACCCATTTTAAAAACCGGATTGTACAATATACTAATCTTACTTTTATATACAATTAATAATCACAGAAAAGATCATTATTGTTAAGGAATCAAATAGCAACTACCTCCAGGTATTCTTTCAAAAAGCGCTGATCATTTTCATCACTATCACCATACTTTTCTCTCAGTTCCTGAAGCTTTTTATGCATCATCTCCTTCACTTCTGCATATTCCGGGTCATCGTAAATGTTCTTCATTTCTTGTGGATCAAGCTCCAAATCATACATTTCCCACTCATCAATATCGAAGTAAAAGTGCATTAGCTTATACCGATCGGTACGAACTCCATAATGACGTTTCACCATGTGAACTGAAGGATATTCGTAGTAAGTGTAGTAGATTGCATCGCGCCAATCGGAACTTTCACCACTTACTATTTTCCGAAACGATTCTCCCTGCATTTCTAGGGGTATCTCAACACCTGCGTAATCCAAAAATGTAGGGGCAAAATCAAGGTTCTGAATGAGCTGATCAATCGATGTCCCTGCTTTTATCTCTTTGGAATAACGCATTAAAATTGGCGTACGAAAAGATTCTTCGTACATAAACCGCTTGTCAAACCAGCCATGTTCCCCTAAATAAAACCCCTGATCGGAGGTGTAAACCACAATGGTGTTTTCAGCCAGGCCACTTTCATCCAAATAGTCCAACACCTCTCCCACTCCATCATCAACCGATTTAATGGTCCGCAAGTAATCTTTTATGTACCGATTGTATTTCCAAATGCCCAATTCTTTGCCTTCGAGTTTTGCAGCTTTCATGGCCTCATTCTTGGGGGTATAGGCTGCCAGCCATTGCTCTTTTTGTTCTTCTGTAAATCGTTCAAGTTCTTTTTCAAAACCAGTCGGGGTATCTTCAGGATCAGTTAACATTTTAAAATCGTGCCCCCACATGGCATGCCCATCAATTTGCATCTCTTGCTCTTTTGCAGCAATACCCCGGTTCTCGTAATCATCAAAAAAATTGGATGGGGGAATGAAAGTTGTGTCATCGTACAAAGTCAAATACTTTGGCGCAGGCTTCCAATTTCTGTGTGGAGCTTTCTGATGATAAAGCACACAAAAAGGCTTCTCTGGATTACGCTTGTTTTTTAACCAGTCCAAGGTAACATCAGTAATTATTTCTGTGCAATAGCCTTCAAACCTTTTCTTTTCCCCGTTTATAAGAAAATCCGGATTATAATAATGTCCCTGCCCTGGAAGAACCATCGAAAAGTCAAATCCTTGCGGAAGCCCATCCAAATGAATTTTCCCTATCATTGCAGTCTGATAGCCATTCTTTTGCAAAAGCTTTGGAAAGTTATCCTGATCCCAATCAAATGGTTGGACGTTATCGACTTTTCCATTTACAAAACTGTGTTTTCCGGTAAGCAAAACTGCCCTGCTGGGTGCACAGATTGAATTGGTAACAAATCCGCGGTTAAATATCACCCCTTCTTCTGCAATGCGGTCGATATTTGGAGTTTGGTTTAGCCCGCCCCCATAAGCGCTAATCGCCTGGAAAGCATGATCATCGCTCATAATAAACAGAATATTTGGTTTTTGATTTTCTTTCGATTGAGTTCTTTGTTGGCAGGAAATTAAACCAACACAAATAACTATCAGATACGTCAATTTGATAAAATCGATTTTCATATTCTTAGGTTTATTGGTTCATAATATTAGGCAATAACAAAGATAATTTTCCAGAAGCATTCAAAAAGATATTGAATAACATGAACTATATCATCCTATGCAATAATGCGCAAACAAATATTCCAACGAAATGTTATTGATGTGTATTAAAGACGGGAATGTCTTTAAATATTGTGATTCTATTTTGAACGTAATTTTGCCAAATGTTTTTAGAAAAAGAAAACCTATTGACGACAACAGATAAATCAACAACTGAGGCTTTGAACGATTATTACATTGCCTTTTTAAGCAGACAGCTGAGTGTTCTTGGAAGACGTGAAGTACATAACGGACGTGCACATTTTGGAATTTTTGGGGATGGCAAGGAGTTGGCACAAATTGCTTACGCTAAAAACTTTAAAAAAGGTGACTGGAGGTCAGGGTACTACCGTGATCAAACATTTATGCTGGCACTGCGGTTGCTAAAACCTGAAGAATTTTTTTCCATGATATATGGAGACACCGATTTGGAATTTAACCCTTCAACTGGTGGTCGGAATTTCAATAATCACTTCAGCACACAAAATATTAACTCTGCAGGTGAAATTAAAAACCTGATGGATCAGTACAACTCCGCTTCAGATATTTCATCTACCGGAGGCCAGATGCCCCGTTTACTGGGATTGGCACAGGCATCAAAAATTGTTAGGCAAAATCCTGAGATGAAAAAGCAACTGAACAACAATGTCGATGGAAACGAAGTCGCTTTTGGCTCAATTGGCGATGCAAGCACATCTGAAGGCATGTTTTTTGAAACCATTAATGCAGCTGGAGTAATGCAAGTACCATTGGCTGTTGCTGTTTACGATGATGGATTTGGCATCAGTGTCCCAATTGAACTACAAACAACTAAATCAAGCATTTCAAAAGCATTGGCCGGGTTTCAAAAAGAAAGAAATACAAACGGAATTTCCATTTATAGTTGTAAGGGTTGGGATTATCCAAATCTATTAAAAACATTCTCGAAAGGCATCGACCATTGCCGCAAAACCCACACCCCTGTTTTATTTCACATTCACGAAGTTACCCAACCAACCGGGCATTCCACTTCGGGCTCGCATGAACGCTATAAAACAAAAGAAAGGCTTAACTGGGAAGATGAATACGATTGTATCAATCAATTCAAAAAATGGCTAATTGATTCCGGGAAAGCAGATATTGAAACAATTTCAAGCATTGAAAACAGGGCTAAAGATGATGCAAAAAAAGCAAAACAGAAAGCCTGGAAACATTATACAGGAAGTTATAAAACTGAAACAGAAGAGCTTCAAAAGATTATTGAAAATATAAAGCAGAACTCAAAAAATTCAATTAACCACACAGAAGAGCTTGAGGCTTCAAAAAGCAAGATCTTTCCAACCAGAAGATCATTGATAAGCCTGGCAAAAAGAGTTGCTTTTGAGTTGCATGGAAATACTTCACTCAATAGTGAATCGAAGTCATTACATACCTGGATTGAAAAATTTGAAAGCAAAAGCCATAATTTTTATAGCAGGCAGCTCCATCGTGAAGGCACTGACGCTGCTGTAAACATTGACTCAGTTCCGGTCAAATATGACTCAAGCCCTGTTGAAGCGAATGGTTCTGAAATTCTCAACTACAATTTTGATAAACTCTTTGAAAAGTACCCCAATCTGGTAACCTTCGGAGAAGACACAGGCAAGCTCGGTGGCGTGAACCAGGGCATGAAGGGCATGCAGGAAAAGTATGGTATTGAACGGGTTTCTGATACAGGTATCCGGGAAACGACAATTATAGGTCAGGCAATTGGACTGGCATTGCGTGGATTTAGACCAATTGCAGAAATCCAATACCTGGACTACCTGATTTATGCCCAATCGACCTTGAGCGATGACCTGGCAAGTATGCAATATCGATCAATGGGGAAACAGGCTGCCCCTGTGATTGTAAGGACCCGTGGCCATCAACTTCAGGGAATTTGGCACGCTGGCTCTCCCATGCAATTGTTGTTAGGCTCGCTGCGTGGCATGTACCTTTGCGTTCCACGAAACATGACGCAGGCTGCAGGTTTTTATAATACTTTACTCGAAGCTAATGATCCGGCATTGGTGATTGAACCATTGAAAGGCTACAATGTAAAAGAGCCACTTCCTTCAAACCCCGGAGAATATAAAGTTCCGCTTGGCGTACCTGAAATTATGGTAGAAGGTACTGATGTTACCTTGGTAACCTATGCGTGGAATGTTCATCATGCTGTAAAAGCTGCTGAATTGTTGCAAACCAAAAATATTTCAGCTGAAGTTATTGATGTGCAAACCTTAATGCCATTTGATGTTAATCACACGATCCTTGAATCAATAAAAAAGACCAATAAAGTTTTATTCATTGATGAAGATGTACCTGGAGGTGGCACGGCCTACATGATGCAAAAAGTATTGGATGAGCAAAATGCATTTGACCACCTGGATACTGCTCCAAGAACCCTTTCGGCGATGGAACACCGCCCTGCATATGGAATTGACGGTGAATATTTTTCAAAACCCAACGTAGAAAGGATTTTTGAAACAGTGTATCAAATGATGCACGAGGTGGATGTTAAAAAATTCCCCCAGCTCTATTAATACCTTTAAATTCAGTATAAATTATCAGCCTTGATTTTTCAAATCAATATATTTGTATATTTGCATATAATAACTCCGAGCTTAACTTGCTAAGTTGCGAATATGCTTGTTGAGCCGATGGGTTAAAATGGAAACGTTTTAGCCTCCCGAACCCCGAATACCCGGGGTGAATTTGGAAAGGAGAAACCTGATACTTCACATTCGTGTTGTAGTTTGTTGTGTGTCCCCTTTCCTTTAAAAGAATGGGGATTTTTTATGGCAGCTAATTGGGAAAATATTCTATTGGTAGCAGGTTCAGGTAGTAATGTGGGTAAAACGACATTCATTTGTGAGTTGTTAAAAGCCAACAAGGAAAAAAAACCTGTTGCTATAAAAATTTCACCACATTTTCATCCGCAAACAGAAGGGTTGAAACTCATTTCTGAAACAGTCAATTATCAGCTTTTTGAAGAAACCAACCGTCAAACGCAAAAAGACAGTTCGCTCTTTTTGCAAAATGGAGCAAACCGTTCGTTTTATATTCAGGCAAATGATGAGCATTTGCCCGAAGCCTATTTGGCACTCCTCCCCTTTTTAGAAGCAGACAAGCCAATACTTATTGAATCAGCAGCATTGCACAAATATGTTCAAGGAGGTTGCTTTTTATTCATTTACGATGATGAGAATGCAGATAAGCCAAATACGAACATTAATCGAAAAATTGCTGATTTCATGGTTCACTCAAATGGTTCGAACATGCAACGGGAAGCAGGGAAATTTATTTTTAAGGGAACATGGAAAAGGAAATAATTATATCACTAAACAAAGCACTGAATATTGCACTGGATAAAGCTACTGCAAAATTTACTGAACGAGTTAACTTTAAACAATCAATAGGTTTTGTATTGGCAGAATCAGTCCTGTCTGACACCAATCTCCCCCCTTTCAACAAATCGGCCATGGATGGTTATGCCTGCAAAAAAGAAGACTTAGGAAAAGAACTTCAAGTGCTGGAAGTAATTCCTGCAGGGAAACCTCCAAGATTTGAAGTGAAAAGTGGACAATGCTCAAAGATTATGACCGGAGCAGAAGTTCCTAAAGGTGCTGATACGGTTTTTATGGTAGAATTTAGCACTGATTCAAAACCTGGCTATGTCCGCTTTACAGGAACAAAAACAAACAGCAATATTTGCCTTACAGGGGAAGATATTCAAAAGGGGGCAGTTGTTTTAAACAAAGGCACACTTATAAAACCACAACATATTGCTATGTTGGCCACCGTAGGCTACACGTCTCCCCTGGTTTATGCAAAACCTACTGTCGGTATTATTTCTACTGGCTCTGAGCTAATCGAACCCGATGAAAATATGGAGCTGTCAAGAATAAGGAATTCCAATGGGCACCAGTTGGTCAGCCAGGCAGAAGAGATGAATTGCACCGCTAATTATTATGGCATTGTAAAAGATGATGAGGAAGTAACATTTAAAATCATCCAAAAAGCTACTACAGAAAATGATGTCACGATTATTTCTGGTGGGGTTTCGGTAGGTGATTTTGATTTTGTCCCTTCTGTAATTAAAAAACTGGGGTTTGAAATTCTATTCAACAAGTTATCGGTGAAGCCTGGCAAACATACTACGTTTGCAGTGAAAGGCAGCAAGTACATCATAGGCTTGCCTGGCAATCCAGTTTCATCATTCATTCAGTTTGAACTATTTGCCAAACCGTTCTTGTACAAATTAATAGGACATGATTATCAATCGTATTTCGTTCCAATTGTTTTGGCACATGACTACCAACGTAAAAAGGCTGACAGGGAAGAGTTTATTCCCATTACAATAAATGAAAACAGTCAGGTTGAAACAGTAAAATATAACGGATCGGCACATATTCACGCTTATCATGAAGCTTTTGGCATTTTGAAAGTCCCCCAAGGAACAACCAGGCTTGCAAAAGGAGAAATAGTACATGTTAGACCGCTTTGAACGAAATATCAACTACCTGCGCATTTCTGTAACTGATCGCTGTAATTTGCGATGCAGATACTGCATGCCTGCTGAAGGGATCAAACAGTTGGAGCATAAAGACATACTTAGCTTTGAAGAGATTGAAGAATTTGTGCGCCTGGCAATTTTGAAAGGTGTGACAAAAGTTCGTTTAACTGGAGGTGAGCCATTAGTTAGAAAAGGAATTGTATCGCTTGTAAAAATGCTTTCACAAATAAAGGGCATCGAAGATTTATCGATGACTACCAATGGAGCATTACTGGATAAATATGCAGTAGAATTAAAAAAAGCTGGATTGAACCGGGTAAACATTAGCCTTGACACGGTTGATGCTGAAAAATACTGCGAAATTACCAGAAATGGCGATCTCCAAAATGTGATAAAAGGTATTGAAGCAGCAAAAAAAGCAGGTTTCTCCCCAATAAAAATTAATGCTGTTTTATTAGGCGAACCTGATGAAAATATGCTTCTACTAAAAGAATATTGCAAAAAGAATGGTCTCAACCTGCGCTTCATACACCAAATGAACTTACAAACAGGAGAGTTCTCGAAAGTGGAAGGCGGTGAAGGTGGAAACTGCAACCGATGCAACAGGATTCGTTTACTAGCCAATGGCGATGTGAAGCCCTGCTTGTTCAGTGATCTGGCTTTTAACATTCGTAAACTTGGAATGGAGAAAGCAATTGAGCAGGCGATAGGCAAAAAACCAAAAGCCGGGAGCTTCAACCGATCGGATGAATTTTACAACATTGGTGGGTAATTGATGGATTGAAGGACTGATGGATTGAAGGACTGAAGGACTGATGGTTTGAATAATTGAATGATAAATAATGATTCTGATGAATAAAAAATTAACACATACTGACGAGTCTGGTCGGGCAAGTATGGTGGATGTAGGAGGCAAAACCCAGCAAAAAAGAATTGCTAATGCTGAAGGGTTTATAAAACTCCAAAAGCCTACCATTCAACTCATCAAAGACAATCAGATTAAAAAAGGGGATGTGATTACAGTTGCCGAAATTGCCGGTATTCAGGCAGCAAAAAGAACAAGCGAACTCATACCTCTTTGTCATCAACTGCAACTCACTAAAGTGGAAGTAAAATGTGAAATTCAGGATGAAGGTGTGAAGGCTCAGTGCACAGCCCATTGCATTGGTCAGACCGGTGTTGAAATGGAAGCACTGACCGGAGTTCAGATTGCCTTGCTTACTATTTATGATATGTGCAAAGCTGTTGATCAGTCCATGATAATTGCAAATGTAAGGCTAGTAGAAAAAACCAAAACCGATATCTGACAAATGAACCAATCAATAAAAATACGTTCAGTCAATGTTTCAGAAAAGAAAGGAACGATAAAAAAGCCCGTTGAAGAAATCTCTTTAAAAGAAATTGGCGTTGTTGGAGATGCACATTCCGGCAATTGGCACCGCCAAGTTAGTTTGCTGGCAAAGGAAAGTATCGACAAATTTTCCAAAGAAGCCGGGAGAGTAATAAATTATGGGGAATTTGCAGAGAACATCACGACAGAAGGATTGCTACTTCATGAATGCAAACCCATGGATCGCTTTTTTAACAACAATGTTGAGTTAGAGATAACACAGATTGGTAAAAAATGTCACGGTGACAACTGCAACATATTCAAAGAAGTAGGGAATTGTGTAATGCCCAAAGAAGGGATATTTGCCAAGGTTGTTAAATACGGGGAATTAAAACCCGGCGACAAGCTTGAATACAAACCCCGAATAGTTAAAATATTTATAATCACATTAAGTGATCGTGCCAGTTGTGGCGAATACAAAGACAAAAGTGGCCCTCAATTAAAACAGCTTTGCAGTTCTTTCTTTACTGAAATAAACAGAAAAGTTGAATTTGAGCAAATTTTGATTCCTGATGACAGCCATCACCTGGAGGCTTTAATCGAAAAAGCTATCCATGAGAAATTCGATGTCATATTTACAACGGGCGGAACAGGAATTGGGCCTAGGGATATAACAACTGATACCATAAAGCCGCTTCTTGATAAAGAAATTCCTGGCATTATGGAGATGATCCGCATAAAATATGGAATGGAAAAACCTGCCGCTCTTTTAAGCAGAAGCATCGCAGGTGTTATTAACCAAACCTTGGTTTATGCCTTGCCTGGCAGTGTTAAAGCTGTAAATGAATATTGCAAAGTAATATTACCTACCCTTGAGCATTCTTTGTACATGATACATGGAATAGATAATCATTAAGTTTATTGTGAATCATTTTTGCAATGACTGACCAGTCGGTCATTATTAATAATTAATTAACATTCTCTACTTGGCAGATATTATAAATGATTTTATTTTTGACCAACCGTTCAATCATTAAAAAGTCATCATGCCTCGAACAGAAGAACAATTTGAACAAATCAGAAAAGAAAAGAAAGAATTAATTCTGCAGACAGCCTTGGAGTTGTTTGCAGAATTTGGCTTTCATGCAACATCCATCAACCAAATCGCTCAAAAAGCAGGAATATCTAAAGGTCTTACCTACAATTATTTCAGCAGTAAAAATGAAATATTAGAAGCCATCATTGAAGGTGGATTTCATCAAATCCATGATCTGTTCGATCCTAACCATGACGGTATTCTTACCGAAGAAGAACTAATTTCATTTATAAACACAAGTTTTGAAATTGTGAAAAACAACCTTCGACATTGGAAGCTGTTTTTCTCCTTAATGCTCCAACCTGTTGTCTCAGAGAACTTCATGACGAGATATGCTGAAGCTGGTGAAGCCATGTTTAAAATGATGCATCAATTCTTAGTTGAAAAAGGCAGCAAGGATCCTGAGGGAGATATGATCATCATAAACTCAATGATTGAAGGTGCTTTCATGTATGCCATTGTTGCGCCTGAACTATTCCCAATTGACATGATGAAAGAAAAAATTATTGATGGGATTTTTCGAATTATAAACTCAACAAAACAATAAAGTCTTAAAGCCATGAAAAAGACATTTATACTCCTACTATCGCTGTTCATCATTAGCTTCTCAAATGCGCAAGACATCAAGCAAATTGTGAAAGAAGCTGATGAAAAGATCAGGGGCACTTCAAGTGTTGGAACGTACACCATGACCATTGAACGCCCCAAGTGGTCGCGATCAATTACCATGAAAAGTTGGACATTGGGTACAGAATTTTCGATAATATATATTACCGCACCGGCTAAAGAAAAAGGCCAGGTTTTCCTGAAACGTAAAAACGAAATGTGGAACTGGGTGCCCAGTATTGACCGGATGATTAAAATCCCCCCAAGTATGATGATGCAGTCCTGGATGGGATCAGACTTCACCAACGATGACCTGGTGAAAGAATCATCACTAGTAAAAGACTATACGCACCGTCTCGTTCAGGAAGAAACACTGGAAGGATATGATTGCTACAAGATTGAGCTGATCCCCCATGAAGATGCACCTGTTGTTTGGGGGAAAATTTATATGTGGGTAAGTAAAGAAGAACTGCTGTGGCTGAAGGCAGAATTTTTCGATGAAGATGATTACCTGGTCAACACCGAAATTCTTACGGACATAAAATTGATGGATGACCGTGTGATCCCTACCCGATTGATCATGATACCAGCAGAAAAAGAAGGACAGAAAACAGTGATGACTTTTGATGAAATTGATTTTGATGCACCGCTTAAGGAATCATTTTTTTCCATCCAGAATATGAAACGAATACGTTAAGGATTGATGGATTGAAGGACTGAAGGATTGAAGGATTGAAGGAAGCAAAGGTTGAAAGATTAAGGAAAGGATAGCAGCTATATTCTTTACAAGTATAAACTAAAAACAATCTAAAATGACCACCTCGGATAAAATAAAATTTAGAGAAGACTTAAAGTTAAGACTTAGAACATTTGTATTACAACTTTTAAAAATGACCCAAAATATGCCTACAACACAAGAGTCAAAGGTAATAAAGGGCCAGTTGATCCGATCAGGAAGCTCCGTTTATGCAAATTATCGCGCTGCATGCAGAGCCCGCTCTAAAAATGAATTTTTCAGCAAACTAAGCATTGTTGTTGAAGAAGCAGATGAAACTGAAATGTGGTTAGAACTATTGATCCTATCGCAAATTTACAATCATGAGTTGACTCAAAAACTACATTCAGAAAGTATTGAAATTCTGAAAATAATGGCCACTGCCAGAAAAAATTCAAAATCAGACATTCAATAAATCAGTAATTCAATCCTTCAATATGAACACAAATATAAAACTTGCCTGGCGAAATTTATGGCGCAATAAACGGCGAACGTTGATCACCGTTGGATCTATATTTTTCGGGGTATTGCTATCTGCTTACATGTCTTCCATGCAAGAGGGCTCATACGATAAAATGATTGATATGGTAGTAAAATATTACTCTGGCCATATGCAAATTCACCATGAAGATTATTGGGAAAACAAGACAATAAACAACACGTTTGAACTGAAGCCTGAACTGGAAGTAAAAGTCTTGACTAACAAAGAAGTTGACTACCTGATTCCACGTCTGGAATCGTTTGCTTTAGCTTCATCGGAAAATCTAACCAAAGGGGTTTTGGTATTGGGCATTTCCCCAAAAAAGGAAAACCAATTTATGTCCTTGTCCGACCGGGTAGTAGAGGGGGAATATCTGAAAGAAGGGGACAACGGGTTAATTATCGGCGAAGGATTGGCAAAATACCTAAAACTTGGAGTGAACGATACATTGGTAATGATTAGCCAGGGCTATCATGGTATAAGTGCTGCAGGGAAATACCCAATCCGTGGTTTGGTAAAACATGGTTCGCCGGAATTGAACAAACGAATTGTATTCATGGATTTAGCCAATTGCCAGGAATTCTTTTCTGCAGATAAAAGGGTAACATCCATGGTTGTGAATGTAAAGAACGTTGACAAACTAAAAAAGACACAACAAAAACTAAACGCTGACTTAAATTCCCCATACAGCATCATGAGCTGGGGTGAAATGTCTCCTGAACTGGTTCAACAAATCGAAAGCGACCGGGCTGGTGGTGCCATTATGAAAATGATTATTTACATCATTATCAGTTTTGGCATATTGGGAACCATTATGATGATGATAGCCGAGCGGAAACGTGAGTTTGGGGTGATCGTTGCCATCGGCATGCAACGAACCAAACTGGCAGTCATTCTCTTTTATGAGACAATCCTCATTGGACTTGTTGGTGCCATTTCAGGCCTGATTGTAAGCATTCCTATCGTTCTTTTCCAGCATTACAACCCTATCCCATTAAGGGGACAAACCGCAAAGGTGATGGAAGAATTCGGGATGGAACCTTATATGTTTTTTTCTATTGACCCAGCAGTTTTCTGGCAACAAGCACTTACCGTTTTCATTTTCACGGTGATTATTTCTGTTTACCCGATTATTTCGGCAAACAAATTAAACCTCATCAAAGCTCTGCGAGCATAAATATATTATCATGATCACATCAATAGCTTGGAGAAATATTTGGCGTAACCGACTCCGCTCAGGGGTTATTATCACTGCAATCACGCTGGGAATGTTTGCAGGGGTATTCAGTGCATTTTTCATGAAAGGATGGATGAACCAGCGATTAGAAGCCGGGGTAGAAACCGAGGTCTCTCATATCCATGTCAATCATAATGAATACCGGGAAAATTATGAAATTGGCAAATTCATTCCAAATGGTTTGGAGATATCTGAAGATATTGCCAGGGAAGAACTAGTGAATTGAGTTAGCCCCCATATCGCCATCCAGTCCATGGTATCTTCTGCAGAAACCGGAACAGGTGTGAAGATTATGGGAATATATCCGGAAAAAGAAAAAACGGTTACCAAACTATACACTAAAATTTCAGAAGGGAAATACTTTGAAGGTGTAAAACGAAACCCAATCGTCATTGGGGACAAGCTGGCACAGAAACTAAAAGTAAAACTACGCTCTAAAGTGGTAATTACGTTGCAGGATATCGACGGCAATATTACAGGTGGTGCATTCCGCGTGTGTGGGATTTTCGACACAAGTAACGGAATGTTTGAAGAAGGAAATGTGTTTGTGAAGTACACAGACTTGCAACGCCTGGCTGCTCTCCCCGATGGTGTTGCCCATGAGATCATTGTACACCTTGAAGATCAGGATGAACTTGAGGATGCCACTACCATGCTTGCCAATAACTATCAAGACCTGGAAGTAAATAACTGGAAGCAACTCGTTCCCGAACTAAGCATGCTCACTGATTTTGGCAATATGTACACGTATTTTCTGGTTATCATCATACTCCTTTCACTTGGCTTTGGAATTATTAATACCATGCTGATGGTTGTGCTAGAACGGGTAAAAGAGATTGGTATGTTAATGGCCATTGGCATGAGTAAGATCCGGCTATTTTTAATGTTAATGCTGGAAACAGTACTACTAACACTAACCGGTGGCGCCATAGGTACTTTACTTGGTTTTTTAACCGCATCTGCACTAAAGGAAAAAGGGATCAACCTATCCATGTACGCTGAAGGATTTGAAGATTTTGGGTACTCCCCTATTGTGTATCCGGCTATTGAATCGGAGATTGTATCGGTCATTATCGCTCTGGTGATTTTAACTGGAATATTGGCTGCTATTTACCCGGCTAGGAAAGCCCTGAAATATAATCCATCAGAAGCTATACGGACTGAATGACAGAAGGATTGAGGGATTGAGGGATTGAAGGATTGAATCGATTGAACAATTACAAATAACAAAATTTAACGCCATGAACATTATAGAAATAAAAAACTTAAAGAAAACATACAATGACTCCGAGATTGAAGTTCACGCAGTAAATGGGGTCAATTTAAACATTCAGGAAGGTGAATTTGCAGCCATAGTTGGTCCTTCAGGATCAGGAAAGACAACCTTGCTAAATATGCTGGGTGGACTCGATGATCCTTCGAGCGGAAACATTCTGATTGACCAAACAGAACTGAGCAATCTAAAGTCATCACAGCTCATCAATTTCAGGATGCAAAATATTGGATTTGTGTTTCAATCCTACAACCTGATCCCGGTGCTGACTGCAAAAGAGAATGTTGAGTTTATCATGCAACTTCAAGGTAAATCAAAAAAAGAACGTGAAGCCAGGACATATGAGCTTCTCGAAGCAGTTGGTTTAAAAGGCCGTGAGAACAGCCGTCCTTCAAAGCTTTCTGGAGGACAACAGCAACGTGTTGCTGTGGCGAGAGCTTTGGCTTCAAAACCAAAATTTGTACTTGCCGATGAACCAACAGCAAACCTGGATTCCAAATCTACGGAAAACCTGCTGGACATCATGGAAGAACTCAATAAGAAAGAGAACATTACGTTTATTTTTAGTACACACGATCAGCGTGTTGTCAATAAAGCAAAACGTGTTATTACTTTGGAAGATGGAAAAATTATCAGCGATATTAGAAAGGATTAAGATGGTTGGATTTCGATTTTTAATGGTTTCAATCATGTCGGTAGCCTGGCTGCCCGGCAAAATATTTGGACAAACCGCAAACGTATGGGAACACACAGCCATGAATACAGCTTCGGGAGTTTCCTACCTGAATAATCTTGAAAAAGAGATTATTTATGAACTCAACCTGGCAAGAACCAATCCTGCCCAATATGCTGAAAACTTCATCCGACCATTGATTGAAGTTTTTGAGGGAAAGCTGATGCACTATCCAAATCAGATCCCCATCATGACCAAAGAGGGTAAACGGGCAGTTGAAGAATGCATAAAAGCTATGAAAAAAGCCACTGCTGTTGGAGTTCTAAATCCCAATGAAGGAATATCTGAAGCAGCGAATGATTTGGTATCATTTCAAAGCAAAAACGGTAAAGTTGGGCATATTGGAAGAAATAAATCAACACCTGTTGATCGAATTGAGAAATACGGACAATGGGAAGTACGAATAGCCGAAAATATTTCCTATGGAAATCATGAAGCACGTCAAATAGTGATTGCCCTGCTGGTCGATGACGGTGTTCCCTCCAGGGGGCATCGAAAGAATATCTTAAACAACGATTTTAAATTGGTTGGTGTTGCTACTGGCAAACACCCGGAATACGGAACCATGTGTGTGATGGATTTTGCAGGAGGATTTAATTCAAAATACAAATGAAAAAATTCTTCCTGTACATATTTCTTTTTTTACCCTTTCTAGCTATCTCACAAGAAAGAAACTGGACACTGAATGGCTATGTAAAAGAGCTGTTCATGTTTTATTCTCCCAATGAAAGCATCCCAAGACTGGGCACTGACAAGCTCACTACCAATACCATCCACAACCGACTTAATTTCAGGTGGTACACAACCAAAAAATTGACTGTTGCCATCGAAATGAGAAACCGGATTTTATCAGGCAATCTGATCAAAGAGTTCCCCGATTATCAATCCATGTTAGAAACAGACAATGGTTATGTTGACTTATCGTTTAGCCCGATTGATGGCGACAATTGGTTTTTTCATACCATGATTGATCGCCTTTACCTTGATTGGACATCGGGCAATTGGCAAATACGGGCAGGTCGTCAGCGGATAAACTGGGGGATCAACACTGTATGGAACCCCAATGATATTTTCAATTCATTCTCATATTTTGATTTTGATTACGAAGAACGCCCCGGCTCTGACGCCTTGCGGGTTCAATATTATCTGGGGATGACTTCATCAGCCGAGATCGTTTACAAGCTGGGTGAAAACACAGACGAAATGGCGCTGGCAGGTTTACTCCGGTTCTCAAAATGGAATTACGATTTTCAGTTTATCGGAGGCTGGGTTGGCCCGGATTTGGTAATTGGTGCCGGATGGGCTGGCGATATTGAAGGCGGAGGTTTTCGTGGAGAAGTCAGCCATTTTATCCCTCGTGAATCCGGATCGAAATCCGAAACAGCAACCGTTGCATCTATTACTGGTGATTACACATTTAGCAATTCCATTTACATTCAATTCAGCACCCTGTTTAATAGCCATGGTCAAACAGGTCAAATCACAGGTTTAAATCCTTTGGGAAACGAAATCCTTTCTGCCAAGACATTGTCTTTCGCCAAGTATTCACTTTTCGGGCAAGTTTCTTATCCTGTCAATCCACTTATCAATGGAAGCTTATCGGGCATAATAAACCCCTGTGATGGCTCATTTTATCTGGGCCCAACTATATCCTATTCACTTCAAAATAATTTGGAATTGATGCTTACCAGTCAACTATTCTTTGGGGAAGATAATACTGAATATGGAGACATAGGACAACTGTTCTTTGGAAGATTGAAATGGAGTTTCTAAAATTATCGCAGAAAAGAACATTCCCTTATAAAACAATAGCAACCAGTACGTTATAAAATTTAATCTTTAACTCTTGAACAAAAGCCAGTTCGTTTAGTTTATTGTATCAGAAAGTAACCTAAAAAATCAAGAATATGGCAAAGTTATCAACCACCTATATGGGGCTTGAGTTAAAAAACCCAATCATCCTTGGTGCAAGCAACCTGGTAAATAAACCAGACGTGATTAACGAACTGGAAGAAGCAGGGATTGCTGCCATTGTTTACAAGTCACTTTTCGAGGAACAAATTCAACTGGAAAGCATTCAGTTTGATGAAGAACTTCATGAATATGAAAACAGGAATGCCGAAATGGCCCGTTTGTTCCCAAATATTGAACATGCTGGCCCTAAAGAGCACCTTTTCAATGTAAAAACCTTAAAAGCCAATTCTTCAGTTCCTATAATTGGTAGTTTAAATGCAGTTTACGAAAAAACCTGGGTGGAATATGCCAAGGAACTGGAACAAACCGGAGTTGATGCGCTTGAGATCAATTTGTATGCAACCCCAGGTTATTTTGAAGTGGACGGAAGCAGCATTGAAGACAAACAAGTACAAGCTGTTAAAAGCATTAAAAAGGCCGTTAAAATACCTGTGAGTGTTAAGCTTAGCCCGTTTTACACCAACACGCTGAATTTTATAAAAAAACTGGAAGAAGCGGAAGTAGATGGATATGTTCTATTCAATAGGTTCTTTCAACCAGATATTGATATTGAAGAAGAACTATTTCATTACCCCTGGGATTTGAGTACCAAAATATCCCATCAGCTTCCTTTACGCTATGCTGGCCTTCTTTACGGAAACATTGACGCCAGTATAATTGCAAGCCGTGGCATATCTGATGCCGCAGATGCAATTAAAATGATTTTAGCCGGAGCAGATGTGGTACAAGTTGTTTCAGCAATTTATCGTAACCAGCCAGCGTTTGTAAAGACAATGCTTGATGAAATAAGCGCCTGGATGGACAAAAAAGGTTACAAAACCCTGGATGATTTCCGTGGAAACCTTTCACGCAAAAACCTGAAAGATCCGTTTACTTATCAACGTGCACAATATGTCGACATTTTAATGAAGTCGGAAGAAATCTTTAAAAAGTACCCGATGGTTTAATGAATATTATTTCTACAACGATATGAAGGCCGGAGAAATCCGGTCTTTTTTTGTTAGGAAAGGACAAAAAAAATCCGCACTAATCCGTTTGTACAAAATCCCTGATTTACAGGATTTGAGTGCCGAATCGATCAGACTTCCAAAGGTAGCGAACTACTCACCCCAGCGAACCGGGACTACAAGGCCTGTCTTTACGATCCAAAAGCTTTCTCGGTTTAATATAAACTGTTGAATTTGCCAAATATGAATTAATGCGGACAATATCTTTGTTAAAGAACGTTTTCTGATTTCAAATATATATGCAAATCCTCTATCTTCCAAGTATAACCAGTGTTTTAAAAACATTTACTCAATTATCTCACTGATTTATAGCGCAATTGATCAGGTCAAAATCCAATGCACAAAACATTATTTAATTTTCTGCGTAAAACGCCTTCGAACGCCCACCAACAGTGTTATTTTCACATAACCTGACAGTTATATTTAAACAAATAAAAAAGCTGGATATTTTTGCAAAAATTATTTTGTGAATGAGAAAACTAGTTCTATATTTGCACGCACATTCGAAAAGGGTAACCCCTAGGCGAAAGAGTTCTGCAAAAAATTGCAATGGAGATTAAATTTAGTCAACCATCAATGGAGAGATGGGTGAGTGGCTGAAACCACCAGTTTGCTAAACTGGCGTACTTCGCAAGGGGTACCGGGGGTTCGAATCCCCCTCTCTCCGCATTTATGCTCTGAAGCTTTAGTAAAGGAGTATTAAACGTTCTTAACACAACTTAAGATATCAAACTCCTTCGTAAAAATATGGAGTTTACATCGGGATGAAGCTTAGTCCGGTTAGCGCATCCCGGTTAGGACCGGGAGGGTCCCAGGTTCTGATAAAAATACCGGAAGTAATTCGGGATGTAGCGCAGTCCGGTTAGCGCACCTGCTTTGGGAGCAGGGGGTCCCAGGTTCGAATCCTGGTATCCCGACAAAAAAAGCCTTTAAATCATATGATTTAAAGGCTTTTTTATTGACTTGAAAACTCGTTATTCTTTCGACAACTCAAATTTTCCTTTTAGCCCTGCCATTGAACTTGTGCCAACCATTACTTCAAATTCACCGTCTTCAACAATGAAGTTCCCGGAATTATCGTAAAACCCCAACTCTTCATTGCCCAGTTCAAATTCTACTTTGACTGATTTTCCTGCATCAATATATATTTTCTTAAACCCTTTCAGTTCTTTCACAGGTCGGGCAACACTAGCAACCTTGTCGTGAAGGTATAATTGCACAACTTCTTCGCCACCTACCCCTGAAGTATTTTTCACTGATACAGACAGCTTGATTTTTTCCTTGTTTGTATCATCAACTATCAGGTCGGAGTACTCAAAATTAGAATAGCTTAAACCATATCCAAAAGGATACAATGGATCATTGGACTCATCGATATAACGTGACCAAAACACCTCCTGTTCTTCAACCGGGCGCCCAGTATTGTATCGGTTGTAATAGATTGGGCATTGCCCCACATGCCTTGGGAAAGTCATGGGCAGTTTGCCAGCAGGGTTGTAATCTCCGAACAAAACCTGTGCGATTGCATTGCCCGACTGCGTTCCTAAATGCCAGGTTTCCAGAATTGCGGGAATATTTTCATCAGCCCAGGTTAGTGCCAAAGGCCTTCCGTTCATCAATATCAAAACAATGTTTTTATTGACTTTATACACCGCCTCAAGCAGCTCTTGTTGCAAACCAGGTAAATCCAGGTTAACACGGCTTCTAGCCTCTCCACTCTGAAAACTGTGTTCCCCCAACACCATTAACACCACCTCCGATTTTCTTGCCAGATTAACAGCCTCATCAAATCCACCTCTATCAGTAACATTAATGTTTACTTTAGTTGTAAATGACACCGGTCCGTTTACCAATTTCGGTCCTTTCTCATATTTGTAAGCCGAAGTATAATCTTCAATCCCCTCTAATACAGAAACCGCCGTTTCGTCATCGGAACCCAAACGCCAGCTTCCCAACGGACTGGTTTTATCTTCTGCCAAAGCGCCAATAACGGCTATGTTTTTTTGATTCTTTGAAAGTGGCAAAAGCCCCCTTTCATTCTTTAAAAGAACAATCGATTTTTTAGCGATATCGAGTGCTGCTGTCCTATGATCTTCATGATACAACAACTCCTTTTCCCGTTCTTCGTCGCAATATTTATATGGATCATCAAACAACCCCAGTTCATACTTGACCCTCAAAATCCTACGAACGGCATCGTTTACCATCGATTCTTCAACTTTTCCAGACTGAACCAGCTCAACCAAATGCCCAACATAAGCGTATGATTCCATATCCATATCAGAGCCAGCAATGGCTGCAAGCTCAGCAGCATGTTTCAAGTCCTTTGCAAATCCATGCGATCTCATTTCGTCAATACTCGCCCAATCAGATACAACAAATCCATCAAACCCCCACTCTCCTTTCAATATTTCACGTTGCAGAAATTTATTCCCTGTTGCTGGAATTCCATTGAGTATATTAAATGAATTCATGATGGTTTTCACACCACCATCAACAGCTGCCTGGAAGGGTGGAAAAACCAAGTTATACAATGTTGAAGTTCCTACATCTACAGTATTATAATCTCGCCCAGCCTCAGCAAAGCCATAAGCCGCAAAATGCTTTGCACATGCAGCCATTGTATTATTTGCAGATAAGTCATCCCCTTGAAATCCCTTTATCCTCTCAACGGCTATTTTCGAACCCAAGTAAGGATCTTCACCTGCTCCTTCCATTACCCGCCCCCAGCGAGCTTCCCTTGAAATATCTATCATCGGGGCAAACGTCCAGTTAACCCCTCGCGCAGTTGCTTCTATGGCAGCAACCCGAGCTGATTTTCGAATGGCTTCCATGTCCCAACTGGCAGCCTCTGCCAAAGGGATTGGGCAAAGTGTTTTATGCCCATGCACCACATCCATACCGAATAGCAAGGGAATACCCAAACGAGATTCTTCCACTGCGATTCTTTGCAGCTCACGAACTTGTTCAACACCTGCCACATTCAGCATGGCACCAACCATCCCATTCCGTAAATGATCATATTTTACCTTTGAATCCCCAGCATTTGGGGTCGGGCCTGTCACGTCCCAAAATCCATTATACAAATTCATCTGACCAACCTTTTCTTCCAGGGTCATTTGAGCCAAAAGTTCCTCAATATTTTTTTCAACTTCGGAATCAGTCTTTGACACTTTTTTGCTGTCACAAGAAATCAAAAGAGCCATACTCAATATCAATAAAGTACTAGATAGTAGTTTCATAATTGGTGTATTAGGTAAAGAATGCCAGACCATCTGCTGCAAAAATCCAGCTTTTACTGTTCTTAAATTTGTATTCAATTATATTATAAAATTAAGTAGCCTGCAAGGAATTGCAACAGCATATTTCCAGGGGTAAGGAATACTTAATATACCTATTGTAATAAATCTGAACTTAAATTATAAAACTCAATCCTCCCTGAGTTCATATTTTAATTGATACTTAATCTCATCCAAAACGAATGAACTTTGTATTTGCGAAATGTTACTTATTTCAGACAGCTCCCCAACTGCAAAATCCTGATACTCCTGCACATCTTTCACAACAACTTTTAGGAGAAAATCAAAGTTCCCTGCTACATGGTAGCACTCCATAACCCTCGGATTTCTCTCAATCTCTTTTTTAAATTGCGCAACGGGCTTAATACCATGTTCTTTCAGTGAAATAAAACAAAGTACCGTTAATCCCCGCTCAATTTTTTTTGGATTCAGCAATGCGATGTAATTTTTAATAATACCCCGTCGCTCCAGTTTTTTTATTCGGTCAAATATGGGTGTTCGCGATAAATACAGTTTTTCTGAAATTTCTTTATGGGTCACCTTGGCATTGTCCTGCAAGATATTCAGGATTTGCCTGTCTGTTTTGTCTAAATATTCCATGACGACTATTTTTCTGATTTACTACTTCAAACAAAGTTACAAAAGTTATTTATTCTGAAATAAAATCTAATCACAGTTGTTTGTTCTTAATATTTTATATTTAAAGAATAATACCCCAACAATAACCAACATAACCATAACTTTATCCTACAATAAACTATAAACAAAAGACACATGAGAGCAGAACCACACAAAATTAAAACCATTAAAAACCTTTACATAACAACGCAACTCGAACGTGGCGTATTGCTTCGAGAAGCAGGCTTGAATACCTTCAATATTAAAAGTGACAAAGTAACTTATGAGATGGTAAGCCTTGGAACAAGTGCTAAAAGCCAGGAGCAAGAGTCTGGAAGCCTGATTGGTGACGAAACCTATGCAGGAAGCCGAAATTTCGAAGACCTTGTTCAAGTCGTAGACGAAACCTTTGGACAGAAGCATGTTTGCCCAACCCACAATTTACAAGGAGCACTTAAGTTGGTTACTACCACTATGGTGAACGAAACATCCACTGTATTATCGAATTCTATCCTTCCAAAATTCCTTATAGAAGGGGAAAAGGGAAAAATTGAATTGCTTAGATCATCAACCATAGGTGACGTAAATACTGAAAAGCTTGAAGCACTTTTAAGCTCGAATATTGAAGTCCCTTATATCTTTATGGATTTGATGGCAGATGGTTATCGACCTGTTTCCTTTGAAAACCTGGAAGCTGTTTACCAACTGGCAAAAAAATACGAGACGACTTTGGTGGTAAATGTTTCAAGCATTGTAGAATTAGCCTTGCACTACAGGAATAATTATGAAACGTTCCGCTCTATGTCCATCAAGGAGATTGTATATAAAGTAGCCCAATTGGCTCATGTAATTGTTTTAGATGCAGCCCAGGATCCTCGTTGCAACGTAGGTGGCTTGATTGCATCGAACATTTACGAGACCTACGAAAAATACATGAACGAAGTAGTTGTTTACGAAGGATTGCACACATACGGAGGTATGGCTGGCCGCACGATGGAATCATTTAAAAGAGGTATTCAGGAAATGGTTTTCGAACCACAAGCTGAATGGATAAACGCTCAGGTCGAACTCATGTCAAGTAGCTTGGAGAACATCCCTCATTTCCGCGGTGCAGATGGCATTTACATCGAGGCCGATAAGTTTCTTTCACATTTAAAACAGGATCAGGCACAGGCGCTTTCTTCACTACTTTTCCTGAAAGCTGGTATTCGCTGCATTGTTCAGGGGAAATATGAAAGCAGCCAAATTTTACCTGTTCAAATTCCAAGGCTTGGCTTCACCAACGACCAGATAAAACATATTGCACTGGCAATTACTGAAGTTTATGAAGAGCGCAACGCATTAAACTCGTTCAAGCTTATAAATAATCCGGAATGGGAAGATGAAGCTCAATTTGAGTGGGACAACCCGGTACTGAAAACGTTCAATTATACCTGCGAAGCTTATCGCATTACAACAATTGAATATGTGGGTGTGACAACCCGTGAGGAAAGACAGGCAATCGTAGAAGAAGTTGGATACAATACCTTCCTTCTTCCATCCCGTGATGTAACGATCGACTTTTTAACCGACTCTGGAACATGTGCTCAAACCAATGAACAATGGTCGCATTTCAACAACGGCGATGAAACTCCAGCATCGAGCAAGGACTACTTCGACATGGTGCAAACCCTTCAGGATGTTACCGGGTACAAATACATTATACCAACACATCAGGGGAGAGCGGCAGAACATATCATGTCACAGGTGCTTATTTCCGATGGATTTGTTCCTGGAAATATGTATTTCACCACGACCAAGCTTCACCAGGAAAAAGCGGGTGGCACTTTCGTTGATGTGATTTGTGATGAGGCACACGATTCCACTTCAACATTCCCATGGAAAGGGAATATTGACATCAACAAAATTCAAAAAATTATTGATGAACATGGCGAAGGCTGCATTCCTTATATCAGCTTCGAGTTCAGCGTAAACCTGGCAGGTGGACAACCTGTTTCCATGGACAACGCCCGCGAAGTATATGAATACTGTAAATTGCACAACATCCCGGTAATGTTTGATGCCACACGTGCAGTCGAGAATGCATACATGATCAAGAAAAACGATCCTCGTTATACCCATACATCGATTCACGAAATTTTAAGGGAACTATTTAGCTATGGTGATGGATGTACCGTTTCGAGCAAAAAAGACTATTTGGTAAATATTGGTGGCTTCCTCGCTATTCGTGAAGATGAAGATTTCTACAAAAAAGCACAATCCATGCTTCGGATTTATGAAGGCACACGTACCAATGGCGGTATGTCTGCCGGGGATATGGCTATGCATGCAGAGGGTGTACGTGAGATGCTCGACTTCAATTACATCAGTGCAAGGGTGGAACAGACCCAATATTTGGGCAACAAATTAATTGAGAATGGCATCCCGGTCGTTCAACCAATTGGAACACACGCCGTTTTCCTCGATGCGAAACGTTTCCTTCCCCATATTGATCAGAACAACTATCCGGCGCAGGCACTTGCTGCTGCGCTTTTTGTAGAGTCTGGCATTCGAGCCATGGAGCGTGGCAATGTCTCCAGCGGAAGAAACCGCAAGACAGGAGAAAACTATTGCCCGGCACTGGAATTAGTAAGATTAACGATTCCACGTCGTGCCTATACCAATGCACACATGGACTTAGTTGCTGACAGCATTATTGAACTTTACAATAAACGTGATGAAATAAAAGGTCTTGATTTCACTTATGAGCCTGAGAACCTTCGGTTTTTCCAAGGCAAATTTGCTGAAATTGATTAATTAAACAGCGCGAAAAAAGGGGTTGACAAGTAATTAGTCGACCCCTTTTTGTAAAATGGTTTATTCCCAAACCCTATGTTATGCATTAATTACCGCATGCTGAATTGATTGCCCCCGGCGTTCCGTAATCACCAGTGGAATAGGTTTCAGTAGCCAAACACCAGTTTGAGCCATCTTTTGCCTGGTCGGCATCTTTTATCGAAGGAGCGAGTTGAATTGCTTTTCCATCAGTTGTTGAAGGAAAACCTGTGTTAAGATAAGGAACAGAACAAATTACAAATCCATCAGTCCCATTAGTTCCATATTCACTTAAAAATATTTCCTCATCACCAGAATTTTTCAACGTAATATCATAGACATAATCTACGTTTGCAGTTGCTGTATCGGTTCTTGCAATCACAGCAAATGCACCGGGGATAAGTTCAACATCTGAATTTATCTGGTGAAAATCGTCATTCGAGCCTCTTCGTATTACAAGTTCAATTAAGTTAATCGTATCTTGTGAATTATTAAAAACTTCGATCCATTCTCCTTGAGGTTCACCAATTGTATCTGAAGGATTATACATGATCTCTGTAATCAACAAATCTCCATATTGAATTCCACTTTCGCTTACGGTACTGCTCTCATCATCGTCTGTGAGTTCATAAATTACTGTTTCAACATCATCATTTAGGGTAATGCTAATCGAACTGCTTCCGTCTGGCAAGCTGGCATCAATGTTAATTTGGTAGTGTTTACCATGTACTGGGTCAGCTATTGTTCCGGACAATGTTTTGGTTTTTGTACTTCCGTCAGACAGTGAATACTCCAGGCTGACAACAACCGACAACGGTCCTGAATTAAAAAAACCGTTTCGTTCTTCATCTTTTCCAAAAGTTAAACTGCCCGAGGCATTACTCACAAGTGTGTTAAAATCCGAAAATGCATCTTTTACTTGATCGGAATAAACTACGCTAACCATGATATTGGCCAGTGAACAAGTGATTTGTACTTGCGAAGTTTCATCTGAAAGGATGGTGAAGTTTGCAGACTGCCCAAAATAGTAGGGGCTCTCGAAAGCAGCAGCAGGGTTTAAACCAGAAGAAGCCGTTACATAATATTCACCAACAGGCAGTTCCAATGGATCCGGAATGTCCGATGAATGATCAAATGTGAGGTAAGGTTCAGTTTGATTAACCTTAAAGATTTCGACTTTGTAGTCTTCAACCAAGGCAGACTTTAACGAACTACCAGTTTCAATTTCCACAATCTCCATGCTTACACTTAAACTCAAAACACCTTTGTGTTCATCAAATGGCAGCTCATTTTTCAGACAGGACAATAAAAGAAAGTTAATTGCGATAAAGATAACCGCACCAATAAAACGATAAGATTTTGATTTCATGATAAGGGGTGCTAAAATGTTAATAATTTGATTAGGTGACATGCAATTTAGAACATTCGTGCGTGAATATCAACAGGTTGCAAATATTTAGATAAATTCTAAATAGAAAGCTATTGAATGTTCGTTGTTTACCCAATGTTATTCCAAGTAGTCATTAAATAGTCAATAATGGTCATTTTGGTCTTTAAAGCAATAATTGACAACTGAATGACAATAAATTAAAATTAATGACTACAATAAATACCTGTTAGATAAATAGATGGATACCCAAAAAGATTGCTAGCTGCCTTACGAACCCGATTTCCTCTGAACTATGAAAAACAAGACTAGTAGTACCGCAATAAATGAGCAAATTCTTCCTACAAAGTCACCATAAATTGTATAAAAAGTCAGCTTGTTGTTTGCACTAATTTTTCCATTTATTGCAGTTCTTTCCCACCAATTGGTTTTTTGTATTATGTCACCCCGCTCATTAATCAAAGCCGAAATACCAGTATTTGCTGACCTGGCTATGCTTCTCCGGGTTTCAATAGCGCGTAAACGAGCAAAAGAAAGGTGTTGCCTGTAACCAGGAGTATCACGCCACCAGCCATCATTCGTAATAATAAAAATCAGGTTTGCCCCTTTTTGAATGTGCCTGGAAATATACCCTCCAAACACCGATTCATAACAAATAACAGGGGCAACAGAAAACTCATCCGCCTTATTAAAAACAATCGGTTCAGGATCATAGCCTAAACTTCCGGTTGTCCCGCCAAGGTCAAGAATAAAATTATCGAGGAATGAAACATATTTGTAGAATGGCATCTTTTCTACCCCGGTAACCAGAATACTTTTGTGGTAAACCTGAACTATTTCTGTACTGTCAATCAGTAAGGCTGAATTAAACACATCGTAATAAACACCTTGTTCTTTTTTGTACCGAACGGTTATGGGCAGCTTGTCTTTTGAGCCATACTTTTTGTAAGTGGTTGCCCCTGACACAATTTTTAGCGATGGGTATTCATCAACCAGCTTCTTAAATGGCAATAAGAAAGGATTTAATGACATTTGATCGCCCTCCCAGATTGGGTGAATGGCCGTTTCAGGAGCGACAACAAAATCCGTTGATCCAGTCACCAATGAATCAGCTAACTCAAGCATGATCTTCAACTGGTCTTCGGGTGAAATTGAACCAAATTTTTCAGTATATGGATCGATGTTGGGCTGCAGAACAACTACTTCAACGGAATCCCCTTTTTCTGAATAAGAGGAATAAATGTTGTAAGAAAAGATGATCGGAAAACCTATGACAACAAACAATACGGCCACTCTCACAAGATTAACTTGTCGGTGTTCCCTGAACCGTTTAATAATTTCGTAAATCAACAAATTCACTATTAAAACCCAAAGAGATCCTCCAAGCATTCCGGTATATTCGTACCACTGAACCAGCTTAACATTGTTGGCAAAACCATTGCCCAGGTTTAACCAAGGCCATTCAATGTCCCAGTGAAAATGGACATACTCATAAGCAAGCCAAACAGCAAACAATGCCAGGTAAGCAATACCCGGTTTATAATTTCTTTTGAATTGATGAAACAGCCACCAAATCGTGGCCATAAAACAGGCATTTAAGATAATAACCATAAATGCCCCAAAAAAAGTAGCATGAATAATCCACCAGCAAGTCAGCCCATTCCACACAGCAAAAGCCAAGTTAGCATACCAAAAGAATGTCGTTCCTCCGAAACGGGAACTGTTCGAAAACAAATAATCTTCAGCAATGAATAATGGGGTAAACGCAAAAAACAACACCCAACCCGGCAATACATTTAACCATGGCAAACTCAGCAAGACCCCACTTAATATTGAAAGAGCTATTAAGTGTATTCTTTTCATTAACCAGTAATCATATTCTGGGCATAAACAACGGGTGATTCTTTCTTCGCTTTATCGAAAATGAAATCTACTTTGCCAAGAACCATTCCACCCCAACTTGCCTGATTGACAACAACCCTTTTCCCTTCCGCATTTTTAAGTTCAAGAGGGGCTTTTAAATAGGTATGTGTGTGCCCGCCAATAATTAAATCGGTGAAGAAAGTTTGAGAGGCAATTACCTTATCGGAAACCGTGTTGTCTTGGTAACTTAAACCCAGGTGGGACAAGCAGATAACCAAATCACACTTTTTATCATTTTTCAGAAACGACTCCCTTTCCAAGGCTGTTTCTATAGGGTCATTGTATACTGTTCCGCCATAGTGTTTTGGATTGACCAGTCCATCCAGCTGAATTCCCAGGCCATAAACGCCAATTTTTATTCCTTCTTTGCGAAAGATGACATGGTCGGGAAATTTTCCGTATAAAATGGTCTGTGAAAAATCGTAGTTGCTACAAATGAATGGGAAATTGGAATAATCAACAGGCTTCAATATTCCTTCCAAACCATTGTCAAATTCGTGGTTCCCGATTGTGGAAGCATCATATCCCATTTTTGACATGACTTTCAATATCAGCTCACCTTTGTAGTAGTTGAAATAGGGTGTTCCCTGAAACATATCGCCTGCATCAAACAACAAGGTATTGGCAGACTCACTCCTGATTCTGTTAACCAAAGCCGACAAGCGGGCCATTCCTCCCCTGCCCTTGTAATATTTGTGTTCCGATGGAAAAGGATCAATATGACAGTGAATATCGTTGGTATGCAAAATGCTTAGTTTGACCAGGTCTTCACTTGCGAGTAATTCATCCGGGAAAGACAACAAGGCCATTCCAGCAGTTGAAGCGGATAATTGTTGCAAAAATTTACGCCGGCTATTCTTCATAATAAATCCTTCCATCTTTTGATGCACCAAGCTTAATTCCCTGTTTAAAGTCTTCTTCAATGGTAGAAATCAATATATCCCTGATTACCAAACCTGTATCAATATATTTCTTTCTATTCTCAAGCATTTTTAAACCATCACCACCCGATGCCACATAATCATTTGTTACAAAATAGTAGCTCATAGTTGGAACAAGCTTCTTGCCTCCTAGTTCAACCTGAGTAGTTTTTTGATCCTTAATACCAATCGTTAACCCGGCTACCCCATCACCACCACGACTTGCAACATGATCTGCAAATGCCAATAAATCCTCCCCACTAATTTCCAAAATCACCAACTTATTATCGAATGGCATCAATTCATAAATATTTCCGACCGAAACATCCCCTTCCGGGATAGAAGAACGAATTCCCCCATAATTCACATAAGCAACTTGTGGCTGAAATGAATATCCTTGTTGTTTACAATAATTGATGCCTTGCTTCAGCAACACATCAGAAAGGTAATTTGTCAGACTACTTTCGGGTTTTTGCTTATACATGGCCTCCGGTGCATACGAAATTACCCGTGACATGTCGGCTTCCAATTCCTGTTTATAGGGTTCAACCATAAAAACAATGCTTGAATCGGGATTAAAATCTGTTGGATCGTTGGATATATTTTGCGATTGTACTTCACTCAAAACCAACACAGAGCGGCATGATGCCAGGAACAATAAGAGAACAAAAATAAAAAGTGAATTTCTCATTCGTTTTTATTTTTCAATATTTAGAAATAGTTTTATTCCAATTTTAAGTATAAATCAAATAATTTTAAACAATAAAAAAAAGGTTTCGTTCTTTAATTAAATCAGTTGTTGATAAAAATGAGTGTTGTTAACGAAGGTGTTTCAAAACGCCGATTCTATATATATTTTACATTATTATTTTTTATAATCGGGCAAGTGGCAATCGCCCAAAACTATCAGACCACCAAAGCCTTAAAAGGCGAAGGAATTTATAGTCTGTTAAACAGGCATGGGCTATCCCCTTCAAAATACTTAAATAAGTTTATTGAACTGAATAAGTCGAATTTGGGGAGGAACAATAGCCTTTTTGCAGGAAGAACTTACAAACTTCCGGTTGAAAAAAGCAATTCCGCAACAACAGGAACTGCCAGCTCTTCCGGTACCACTTACAAAATTTTTGGCAAAGCTCACGAAAAAGTTACAAGGAAAGACAACCAGTTATCGGGTGCCGTGTATTACCTGGTCAGTGGGCATGGTGGGCCGGACCCGGGTGCTGTGGGAAAATATGGGAATCATACCTTATGCGAAGATGAATATGCCTACGATGTAACTTTAAGACTAGCCAGAAGGTTGATTGAACACGGGGCTTTGGTGTATATGATTACCCGTGACAATAATGATGGCATACGGGATGCCAGCTTTTTAAAGTGCGACAAAGATGAACGTTGCTATCCGAATTTGGTTATTCCACGAGGGCAAACCAGCAGGCTCCGCCAGCGAAAAGATGCAGTGAATAAGCTTTATGTAAAAAACAAAGGCAAACACCAACGCTTGATCATCACCCATGTTGATTCGAGAAGTAAACGGCAGAATATTGATGTGTTCTTTTACTACGACAGAAGAAGTAAGACCGGGAAAAAAATGGCGCTCAACCTTCAGAATACGTTTAAAGCAAAATATAATCAGCATCAACCCAATCGGGGCTATCACGGAACGGTTTCAGCCCGCAACCTTTATGTGCTGAAATACTCCTATCCGCCTGCTGTTTTTATTGAACTCGGAAACATTAACCACTACCGCGACCAACAACGTTTTATTAAAGAAAACAACCGACAGGCTTTGGCTAACTGGATGGCTGATGCTATGATACTGGATTACAAGAACAACAAGTGATGGAATTTCCTGTGGACAAAACGCTGGTGCTTTTTGACGGTTACTGCCACCTGTGCAATACCGCTGTAAATATCATTCTACGATTCGATAAAAGGAAGAAGTTCCTTTTCAGTCCGCTATCTGGTCCAACGGGAACGTATTACAAAGCCAGGTTTTCAATCCCGAACACCATTGATTCAATTGTTGTCATTCATAAGAATGAGGAATATTTACAAGCTGAAGCAGCACTTCTAATCGCCAAACGTTTTGGAGGAATATTTCACGTTTTCAGGATATTTTACGGGATCCCAAAAACTTATCGCAAACAACTTTACAATTGGGTTGCTTCCCATCGTTATAAATGGTTTGGAAGGTATGAAAGCTGCACAGTTCCCAGACCGGAATTCAAAGACAGGTTTATCTAATACTACTAAAGTTCGAAATCCCCTTTTTCGTATTTTAGATATTTGTCAGACAAATGTGCCAGGGATTTAGCAACATGGCTCACTGCCTGTTTTGTCTCGGTGGAAATTTCTTTCTTCTGCATATTTAGAAGCATAATTGCATGCAACGAATGCAAAGCAACATGGATGTCGTTTTCAGCTTCAGCCTTGCTTAATTCACGAAATTCATCAATTACAGGCTTAGCCAACTGAAACAGTTGCTGATATTGTGCACCCTTTGGGTTTTGAACCAATTGCAGGTGAAACTGATTCAAATCATCGACTTGGTTTTTTAAAAACTGAAGATGTCCTCTTGCAGTGATCTGCTCCTTTTGCATCATCAATGCAAGATTTACATACCAGCCTTCAATCTCCGATTTCTTTTTTTCATCAACCTGAAACCTGGAAACCAATTGTTCAACAATTTTATCCCGATCAAAGTCCATGCTCCGCAGGATGTCTTCAACCTGCCACATGTATAAAATGTACTCGGCTATGTTGTTACTTCTTTTTTCTCTTGCTATCAGCATATTTATTCTGTTTCAAAAAAGTCATCCAAATCCCTGCGATCCTTCTTGGTTGGCCTTCCTGTTCCTCGTTCACGTTGAAACCAACTCATATTTTTTTGCACCTCCAGAATTTCCAATTCTTCGGGAGGGGTTATGTCTTCAACAAAATCGACTACCAATTTGGCACCCATTCGTTTTTCTGCAAGCTTCAGAACTTTGTATGAATAGGTAACAGGCGTTTTTTTCAACTTAACTACATCTCCCACTTTCAACACCCGTGAAGGCTTTACGGGAAGATCATCCATGATGACCCTGCCTTTTTTGCAAGCCTCTGTTGCCATACTTCTAGTTTTATACAACCTTACAGCCCACAACCATTTATCTACCCTCACCTGATTTTCCATCTACGAACGTTTATTAAACTGGTTCATCGTCCTTGCTGTCCCAACTGTAACAAACCCTTTGATAATTTCGATGCAGGTATCAATTTTTAGCGGCAAATCCAGGGCTTCGTCCTTGCTCCACTCATCAAGCACATAATCAACTTGCTGTCCTCTTCTAAAATCATCACCAATTCCAAATCGCAATCGAGCATAGTCACTGCGCCCAAAAGTTTCCTGAATGTTCTTAAGTCCATTATGGCCTGCATCACCCCCTTTTGCCCTTAATCGCAATGTTCCGAATGGCAAAGCAAGATCGTCTGTTAAAACAAGCATGTTCTCAAACGGGATTTTTTCTTTTTGAAGCCAATAATTGACTGCCCTACCACTCAAATTCATGAAGGTGGTTGGTTTTAGCAAAACAAGCGTCCTCGATTTGAATTTGTATTCTGTAACAAACCCGTAACGTTTATCGCTAAAAGCAATATTGGACGCATCTGCAAGAGCGTCCAATATTTTAAACCCGATATTATGACGGGTGTTTTCGTATTCTTTACCCGGATTTCCTAATCCAGCTATCAGATATTTCAAAACTCAGTGTTTTATTCTTCAGTTGCACCAGGTGTCTCAGTTGTTTCAGCAGCTCCCTCTGCACCCTCAGAAACATCTCCAGCAGCAGCACGAGCAGCCCTAGTAATCATGATAGTTACAACCGGAACCGACTTTGAATTCAAGAATTCCAATTTATCAGATTCCAATTCACCTACTTTAAAACTTTGTCCAATTTCAAGGTTTGTAATATCAACCTCGATATTGTCTGGAAGGTCTTTTGCTAAAGCCTTAACCCTTAATCGACGTAGGTTAACTTTAAGTTTACCACCCGAACGCATACCAACTGCATATCCGCTTACTTTTACAGGAACATCGATTTTAACTGGTTTGTCTTCATCAATTTTCAGGAAATCGATGTGAAGGATTTGCTCATCAACCGGATGAAACTGAACATCCTGCATAATAGCCTTGTAAGTAGTCCCATCAATATCCAAATCAATCAAGAAAACGTTTGGTGTGTAAATTACTTTGCGGAAAGCTCCAGCTTCAGCGCAAAAATGGATTGGTTCTTCTCCACCATACAATACACATGGCACTTTGTCTTCTGCACGAAGTTTCTTCGCGTCTTTTTTTCCAACTACTTCGCGAGCAGTTCCTTTAATAGCAAATGATTTCATTTTTGAAATTTTAAAAATTAATTATGGTACTCAGTCCTCCCTTTTGGTGAAATTGCTTCCACGTAGTCAGGGCAAACAGCATGCATAACTGCCGTTATGGAAAAAGCGGTGCAAATATATAAAATTAAGCGAAATACAACGAACTAATTGACTGATTTTTATATACTCTTTTGATCGCTTCAGCATATTCATTAGCAACCGAGATATACTTAATCTTCGTTGAATCCTTTTTGGGAGGGATCGAATTGGTAAAATACACCTCCTCAAGAGCAGAATCTTCAATACGTTCGTAAGCAGGTCCGGAAAGCAAGCCGTGTGCAGCAAACGCACGTACAGAGTTTGCCCCTTCTTTGATCATTAGTCCAGCTGCTTTGGTAATTGTTCCTGCTGTATCGATCATGTCATCTACAATGATAACATCTTTGTCTTTAACATCACCGATCAGGGTCATATTATTAATAACGTTGGCCTTAGCCCGCGACTTGTGGCAAATTACCATATCTACTCCAAGCATTTTTGCATAAGTATTGGCCCGTTTAGTTCCACCAACATCAGGAGAAGCAACAACAATGTCGCGAAGCCCCATTTTTTGTATAAATGGAATAAACAAAGCAGAAGCATACAGATGATCAACTGGTACATCAAAGAATCCTTGAATCTGGTCTGCATGCAAGTCCATGGTAATCAATCGATCGATACCTGCAGCAGTTAACATGTCCGCGATCAGCTTTGCGCCAATAGAAACACGTGGCTTATCTTTTCTATCCTGACGGGCATAACCGAAATAAGGGATTACCGCAATGATTTTGTAAGCGGATGCCCTTTTGGCAGCATCGATCATTAATAAAAGTTCGAGTAAATTATCAGCAGTGGGTGGAGTAGATTGAACAATAAAGACATGACATCCCCGAATGGTTTCTTCATAACAGGGTTCAAATTCGCCATCGGCAAATACGGGACATGATGATCGTCCCAGGTCAACACCTAAACTTTCACAAATTTCGTCGGTTAAATACTTTGTTGCAGTCCCAGTAAAAATCTTTAAAGGAGCCTTTTTTCCCATTGTGATAGAATTTAAATTTTATGCTTGGTTTTTGCGCGCAAAGGTAAAAAAATCTTTAAGATATCCTTAGAAAAATTTGAGTAGTCAAGTTATTGATTTCTTCTAAAAGAATCAAGTTTAACTGTTTGATGAAAACTTACAGCAACAAACTTATTATTTAAAGAGGGATAAAATTTAAACTACAAGCACTGTTCAATGTACTCCAATATATCCTCTTTTCCCAATCCACTTAACGAAGAACTGGTCAAGTATGGCGGTATTTCATCCCAATATTTCAGCAATTCTCTTTTGTACGCAGCAATATTTTTGTCAAGTTTGGTTTTCCCAATTTTGTCTGTTTTGGTAAAGATGAGCGTGAATGGAACTTGTTTTTCACCCAACCAATTGATGAACTCAATGTCGATCTTTTGTGCCTCCAACCTACAGTCAATCAAAACAAACAAACAGTAAAGATTTTCACGGTTCAGGATATACTGCACAATATACTCTTGAAACTTGTTTTTCGCATCCTTAGACACTTTCGCATAACCGTAACCAGGAAGGTCAACCAAGTACCATGAATCGTCAATGATGAAATGATTAATAAGCTGTGTCTTCCCCGGACGGGAGGAAGTTTTGGCCAACTTCTTATTGTTGGTGATCAAATTGATCAGGGAAGATTTGCCCACATTGGAACGACCAATAAATGCAAATTCAGGTTTATCCGGTGCCGGACATTTTTTTACGTCCGTATTGCTCATTACAAAGCGGGCATTTTTAATCTCCATAAAAAACTTCTTATAAGTGAACCTCTAATAATTTTGCTTTACCGCTTGTTGGATTCAGGAAAAACTGAACCAAAGAAGAAGGAACAAGTACAGTTTCTCCTTTCTTCATGGTTTCTTTTCCGTCTGCATACTCAATCTCTACTTCACCTTCCATACAAATGTAAATAACAAACGAATCTAATTTGAAGAAGTCACGTTCAATCTTTTGATCAAGATCAAGCACGTTTGTGGTAAAATAATCACATTTTACAACTTCAACTGATTCATTCGATTTAGCTTCATATGCTGTTTTATAGGTGTCTGGAACTGAAAAATCAATGGCATCCAATGCCAACTCGGTATGCAGTTCACGGCCATTCCCATTGGCATCTTTTCGGTCATAATCGTAAATTCGGTAGGTAACATCTGATGTTTGCTGAATTTCTGCAACCAAAACCCCTTTCCCAATTGCATGAACCCGTCCGGCTGGCATAAACAAGACATCGCCTGAAGTTACTTCTTCGAAATTCAAAATGTCCATTAACTCTCCAGCTTCGAATTTCTCCAGGTACTTTTCTTTTGAAAGCTCTTCTTTAAAACCAAGGTTAAGTTTTGCACCTTGGTCTGCCTGCATAACATACCACATTTCCGTTTTCCCAAATGCCTGATGACGCTCTTTGGAAAGCTTATCATCAGGATGGACCTGAATGGATAAATTATCATTGGCATCAATGAATTTGATCAACAATGGAAATTCAACCCCAAATTTTTCGTAAACCTGATCGCCAACCAGCTCGCCCATGTATACTTCAATAAGCTCTTCAAGGGTGTTGCCAGCCAAAAAACCATTTTGCACCACCGATACATGCGCTTGAACACCTGAGAGTTCCCAGCTTTCGCCGCAATTTGGAAGATCACCAAAATCTTTCCCAAGAACTGATTTAATTTTTTCCCCACCCCAAATCTTATCCAAGTATTCGGGCTTAAACTTTAACGGATATAAATTCTTCATAATGCTTATGTGTATGGATTAAAATTCGTAATCAACGGCAGCCCTACTTTCTGTTGTCCTGCCAATTAGTTCAACCACTTTCATGTGCTCAGGATGAACCCGGTAAATATCCAAATCTTCGATCGACTCAAAATGTGAGATCAAACAAATATCAAACGATTTTGCTTCAAGTTCGTAATTTAACCCAACTTCCAGGTATTTAAGCTGTTCAATTTTTTCTTTTAAACCTTCAAGGGCATCTTTTATTTCAGCCACTACTTTTTTCTTCTCTTCTAAAGGGTAATCTTTTAGTTTGAAAAGGACTACGTGATTTATCATGATAAGTAAATTAAGGGTTATAAATCTACGTTGCGAAGTTAATATTTTCCTGCTTCTGTTTCTAAAAACTTAAACCGATTAACTCGAATTCCATGGCGGTTCATTATATTTGATAAAAATTATATGGTATGATCATTATTGGTATTGCAGGCGGGACAGGAGCAGGAAAAACTACAGTTGTTAACAAGATAATTGAACAACTCCCTAAGGGGGATGTAGCTCTTATCTCGCAAGATTCATATTATAAAGACAATAGCCACATACCAATTGAAGAACGGAAAAAGATTAATTACGACCACCCCGAATCCATTGAGTTTGGACTTTTAGCCAGGCATTTAGCACAGTTAAAAAATCAACAAATTATTGAAGAACCCCAGTATTCGTACCTTTCTTGCACACGTCAAAAAGAAACAAAAACGGTTAAACCGACATCCATTGTAATTGTCGAAGGGATCCTTGTTTTATCCAATGCATCGTTGCGGAAAATGATGGATATCAAAGTATTTGTGGACTGTGAATCTGATTTGCGTTTATCGCGGGTTATCCAGCGTGACATTGTTGAGCGTGGCAGGGATGTTAAAGAAGTTCTTGAAAGATACAAAAAAACGGTACGCCCAAGCCACATTCAGTTTATTGAACCTACCAAGCAATTCGCTGACATTATAGTCCCACAAGGCGGAAATAACCTGGTAGCGATTGATGTATTATCCCAATTTATTAAACAACACCTCTCCAACCATGCTGTATAACCTGAACATTGAAGACGTTCTGTTTCTGGATATTGAAACCGTACCCCAACACCCTGCTTTTGAAGAAAACAATGAAGAGTTTCAAAAACTTTGGGACAAAAAATCAACTTATTTCCGAACTGAAGAACAAGAGCCGGCAGATGTATACGAACGTGCTGGTATTTATGCCGAATTTGGAAAAATCATCTGCATATCAGCTGGGTTTGTTACACAAAAAATGGGGGAACGCTTTTTCAGGGTGAAATCGTTTTATGATGACAATGAAAAGAAGTTGCTTTCATCGTTTAATGATATGTTGAACAAGTTTACTGCAAACACTGGTAAATGCCTTTGTGCACACAACGGACAGGAGTTTGATTATCCATACATTGCACGGCGCTCATTAATTAATGGACTGCGATTACCGAAAATATTGGATATTGCAGGCATGAAACCCTGGGATGTGAAAGACAAACTGATGGACACCCTGCAACTGTGGAAATTTGGCGATTATAAAAACTTTACTTCCCTCAGTTTACTTTGTGCAGCATTTAATATTCCAACCCCCAAAGATGATATTGATGGAAGCCAGGTAGCGAGTGTTTATTACCAGGAAAATGATTTGGATCGAATTATCCGCTACTGCGAAAAAGACACACTAGCCGTTGCCAACCTTCTTCTTAGGTACAAAGGCGAAGCCATTATTCCGATGGAAAATATGGAATTGGTGTAGATCTGGGAGTTACGGGTTACGGGTTTCGGGTTTCGGGTTTCGGGTTTAGAAATTTAATTGTAACTGCTCGTATTTCTTTAATTATTTTTTTGAGTTTGTCTCATACTCTCTATTTGTCTCTTAGAACTAGGCACGATTTTTACTGCTCCAATATTATCACCCTTTCTTGGTATATCAGTGATAATATAGTATTCTTCATAAATATTACTATTCCATTCATATAATAATTTTATGAATATTGCTCTTCCTCCTTGAGGATACCTATGCAAATGCGATTTCAATAACTTTTGACTAATCTCTTCAGGAAAAACTTCAATATAAAGCCCAGCCCCTTCTTGATTATTTGCGGGAATAGAATAACCCAATGGATACTTTTTCTTATAATACCCAAAGTGGGGGTATTCAATTTCAACAAATATTTGATCTGCCTCAGACTTTCCTTTATTAATTAAATTTAATAAATAACCATGGTCTGTTTTAGAATCTGTATGTTTTGTTTTTTTAATATTAGGCAGAATATTGATAATTGGTCTATCATGACTTTCTAAGGCTTGTTTTGATAATTCCACCTGTTTCTCCCTATATTCTGCCAATTCTTTCTTATCCTTAGTATCTTCTTTATCCTTAAGGTAATTTGAGAAATAAGTTATTCCAGTTCCCATAAAAATGAGAAAATAACCAATATACATCAAAGTGTTTGGGGTAATAGTCATATAAAAGAATTTTATTCTTTGTAAAGATACTAAAATAGAAACTACTCTCATTGTAATCATGAAGGCACTTACATAAATCAATACCAAACCAATGATTATTAACAATTCTAACGCTAAGGATATAGTTATCAACAGACCATTCATTCTGCTTAAATAAGACAATTCCCATTTCATCCACAAGTATCAAGTATCCAGTATCAAGTATCCAGCTATCCAGCTATCCAGCTATCCAGCAAAAGAACAGTTAAGCTAAAATTTTTACATTCCATGTAATGAAAATCATCCCGCCCCGTCTTAACTTTGAAAACAGATTGAAAACGAAGATCATTGCATGTTAGCCAAAGAGTTTAAAACATCCGTGCTTCCGATGAGCAATAAGTTATTACGTTTTGCCATCCAATTCACCAAAAATGAAGAGGAAGCAAAAGATGTGATCCAGGATGTATTCCTAAAACTTTGGCAAAAAAGGCAAAGCCTTGATAAGGTTGACAACCTGGAAGCGTTTGCCATGCGGATGACCCGTAACAGATGCCTGGATTTGTTCCGGTCAAAACGTTCTGTCCCTATTGAAGAAGAAGAGCTAAAAAGACACAAAGAGGAAAAGCTGGATTTGCAAGTGGAGGTTGAGCTATCAGAAACTGCTGAAATCATCAAAAAACTGATTAACAATCTTCCTGAATTGCAAAAGAAAGTAATGTTTATGAGGGATATTCAGCAAATGGATTATGAAGAAATAGCTGAGAAAACCAAGTTAAACATTAATGCCATCCGGGTGAATTTATCCCGGGCAAGAAAAAAAGTGAGAGATGAATTGCTAAAAAAACAATCTTATGGACTTGAAGGAAATCATACATTTACTGCAACAATACTTTGATGGTCAGAGTACCGAAAAGGATGAAAAAGTCTTGCACGACTATTTTTCCTCAGGGATTGTGGCTGAAGAGCTAAAAGAATACAGCGAGTTCTTTGGGGGATTGAATGAGTTATCGGAGCAACGGGACGAGCAATTTGAAGAAGAAATCATGGATTACATCCTTGAGAATGAATTCCAGGAAAAAACACATTACCGTTGGCTTTGGCAAACAGTTACTGGTGTTGCAGCAGCATTATTGGTTGCACTTCTTGCCATTAACTTTAACCAAAGCAGGTACGAATGGGAAGACACTTATACTGACCCAAATATAGCTTATGCTGAAGCAAGTAAAACCTTACAATACGTAGCCGGCAAATACCAAAAGGGAATTGCACAGTTAAGCCCAATACAGAAAGTGAATGAAGCAAAAAAACCACTGAATAACGGACTGAATATCCTTCAAAAAGGTTTTCAGGAAGTACAGAGCTTCGAAAAAATTAATGAAAAACTAAAAAAATAAATGTCATGAAAAAGTTATTGATTTTACTAATTGCATTGATCCCTTTAATGGGGATGGCTCAAAAAAGCCCAATCGACAAGCTATTTGAAAAGTATGCCAACAAAGATGGGCTAACAACCGTGAACATTAGCGGTGCACTACTAGGATTTGCAAGCAAAATGGACAGTGGACCTGAAGCAGACCTGCTTTCCGACCTTGAAGGTGTACGAATACTTGCAGTAGATGACGATGATTTAAACCAGGAGCTTGATTTTTACAAAGAACTGGAAAAAGATGGTTTTTTTAAAGACCATGATTATGAAGTACTCATGGAAGTAACTGAAAAAGATGAAGTGGTTCGTTTTTTCGCCAGGGAAACCAATGGAGGCAAATTTTCTGAATTGCTATTGGTTGTTGGAGGAGATGACAACGCTCTGATCAGTATTCGAGGAATAATTGATCCGGAAAATATTGGAAAAATTACCGGAGCACTTGACATTGATGTTTTGCCATCAAAATAACAGAACAAAAAGATTAACAAGAGAAACCACTTGCCACCAGGCAGGTGGTTTTTTTATTTTTACTCAACATTTTTTTCATTTCACTCCTACCCCGGTTCACTTCAGCACTGAATTTTATCAATGTGGTAATATTTTTTACTTTTATGTATCAATACCGACGTACTTTTGCATGGATTTTCTAGCTCTCAAAAACTGATTATAAATCAAAAACAAAATACATCACAATGAAAACAAGACTGAGATTCTTATTGATTATTTCAATCGCATTTTCCGTACTATTTTCAACTTCCTCGTGCAGTAGCAACAAAGAGCAAAAAGAGGTTCCTGCCCGATTAGTTAAAATTGAAAAAGTAAGTCCGTTGTCATCTTCTACTGAACTTGTATTTAATGGAACGGTAAAAGAAAAAAGTACGACCCAAGTTTCATTCCGTGTTGGTGGTCCATTAACAAAGTTGAATGTTGAAATTGGCAGTTTTGTTAAAAAGGGGCAAACGATTGCTGCAATAGACCAGCGAGATTACAATTTGCAACTTGAAACAGCAAAAGCACAATTCACACAAACCAAAGGTGAATATGAACGGTACCATGAATTATACAAGAAAAAAAAGCTTCCTGAAAATACCATGGAAAGAATGGAAGCTGCTTACCTAATGGCAAAATCGGCATTTGAGAATGCCGATAACGCATTGTCTGACACTCAACTAAATGCACCGGTTACTGGGTATATTTTCGAAAAATTTACCGAAAACCATGAAACTGTAGCACCAGGACAACCTATCGTTTCCGTTGTAGATTTGAGTAAACAGGAAGTGGTCATCCATGTTCCTGCATCAAAACTAATAAGTGTTAATGACTGTGCATCAGCTTTCTGTTCAGTAGCCAATGCAAATGAATTTAACATTCCTATTCAGTTAAGCAATGTTGCCACAAAAGCCGGAGAAGATAATTTATATGAAGTGAGGTTTCTGTTAAGCCTTGAAGAAGGTTCTAAAGTAAAACCTGGCATGTCTGCCGAGGTTTTCACCAATTGCAACATGGCAGCAACTGGTTCAGTTACTGTTCCTGTTGGTGCTGTATTTCACTATGGTGAAAAAGATTATATCTGGGTTTTCAATTCAAAAAACTCACAAGTTGTCCGGCGGGAGATAAAACTTGGTGAATTGTTGAATGAGGGAAAAATTATTGTTGAGGAAAACTTAAAAGCCGGAGAACAAATCGTTATTGCCGGAATTCATTCATTGACTGAAAAACAAAAAGTAAGACCGATCAAGGCAAAATCAAAAACTAATATTGGAGGGCAACTGTAATGCTTGAGAGGCTACTGAATCAAAAGGCAATGATTACCACCATTCTCGTTGCCGTAATATTTGGGGGGCTGTTTGCTTATGTAAACATGGGCAAGCTTGAAGATGCTGAAATCCCTATCAAATCTGCTGTTGTTGTCACCCTTTATCCAGGCGCATCGGCGCATGAAGTAGAATTGGAGGTAACCGATGTATTGGAAAGAGGTATTCAGCTTCTTGAAAACATTGACGACATTGAATCTATATCCATTCCGGGTGTTTCGTACATAACTATTAACATTAAAGAAACCGTAAAAACGCCAGATCTCCCTCAACTCTGGGATCATTTAAGAAGAAAAGTAAACGATGTTAAAGGCGAGCTTCCCCCTGGAGCGATGGAGCCTGTAGTAAATGATGATTTTGCAGATGTTTATGGAATGTTTTTTGCCATTACTTCTGATGGTTACTCGGCAAAAGAGCTAAACGAATATGTTGACTATGTACGCAGAGAACTGTTGGACATAAACGGTGTTAAACGTGCACAGGTTTATGGGAAACAAATTGAGACCATCGATATTTTTCTTTCTACTGATAAATTAGCAAGCCTGAGCATAAACCCAATGATGATAGCAGTTGCACTTCAAAACGAGGGTGCAATGGTTAATGCTGGAACGATTACTTCAGGTACTGAATCAATCCGGGTGGGCGTTGGCAACAAGATCAACGATATATTGGATATTGAAAATTTATTGATACAAGTACCTGATGGTGGAAACTTCAGACTTGGAGACATTGCAAGTGTTCAACGTTCTGTAATGGAACATCAATATGAAAACATGACATTTAACGGCAGTATGGCCATGTCCCTTGGACTATCAAATGAAGAAGGGGCCAATGTTGTTGAATTAGGCGAGCGTGTTCGGGAAAGGATTAGCGAGTTAAGGGAAAGCCTACCGGTTGGTATCGATATACATGATATCTATTCTCAACCAGACCGTGTTCAGGTAGCTGTCAATGATTTCATGATGAACCTGATCATGTCTGTAGGGATTGTAATTATTGTGTTACTTTTTGCAATGGGTTTACGATCCGGCTTACTAATTGCCAGCGGACTGGTATTCACCATTTTTGCTACCCTGCTTGTGATGCTCGGTATTGAAATGCCCTTACACAGGGTAACCTTAGCAGCAATTATCCTTGCCATGGGAATGCTGGTAGATAACTCAATTGTTGTAGCTGATGGTATTTTAATCGACCTCAAAAGTGGGATGAACCGGGGCAAAGCATTTGTTGCCACTGCAAAACGGACAGCCCTACCGCTACTTGGGGCTACATTAGTCGCAATATTGGCTTTCCTCCCATTACGAATGGCACCCAATGCTGCTGGTGAATTCTTAAGCTCACTATTTGTTGTTTTAATGGTTTCATTGTTCTTAAGTTGGCTTTTTGCAATGGTACAAACCCCATTTATGGCTAAGTACTTCTATCGAAAAGAACGACCCAAAGGAGAAAATGCAAACCCGTTCGAACATGGGATTTATCCTTCCTACCGCAAACTTGTTAGTTCGATTTTATCACACAAATACATCTTCCTGGTAGGTAGTTTCATCATACTTGTTATAGCTCTTATGAACTTTGGACGGGTAAGGTCAGAATTCATGCCTAAAATGGATTACAACCAATTTTTTATTGAATACCATCTTCCTCAGGGCAACGAGGTTGAAGCAACAGAAAGAGAAATTAACGATATCCGCGATTATATAAGCACAATTGAAGACGTAAAATTCGTTGTAACAGCAACAGGCCGACCGCCTGCAAGGTACAGTTTAATGCGCCCAATGGCTACTGGTGGACATAACTATGGGGAGCTGATCATTGAAACTTACGATTCTGATCAAATCAACGGAGTAATTGAAAAAATTAATGCATATACTGCTGAAAACCATCCTCAGGCAATCGTTCGCAACCGCCTATTTGGGGCTGCATTCAACGATTATGATCTGGAAGTACAGTTTCTCGGTCCAGACCCAAAAGTACTTAGGGAATTAACCGATCAGGCAAAAGCAATTATGCAGCAAAGCCCAAATACCATTACGGTTACAGACAACTGGCTAAACCAGGCAAAAGTTTTAAAACCTGTATATTCAGTTGAAGAAGCCCAAAAATTAGGAATTAGCCGAAACGACATGGCCAATTCAATCCTGGTTGCTACAGATGGTTTAACCATTGGGGCACTTTACGAAGGCATTGAAATTCTTCCTATTATGCTTAAAACAACCGAACCAGTTGACAATAATGTTTCAGAATTAGCTACCATCCCGGTTTGGGGACAATACAGCACGGCCAGCACCCCTTTGGGGCAAATTACCAACAGAATGGAATTGACCTGGGAGAATGAACGTGTTAACCGCTACAATGGGGAACGGGCCATGAAAGCACAGTGCGATGTTGCACCTGGAATACTTCCTGATGAACTATACCAGGAACTGAAAGATGAGATTGAGGCAATCCCCCTACCCGATGGTTACACAAGAAGATGGGATGGAACAGTAGCTTCTGCAGAAGAAGCTCAAAGTGCCTTGTTCTTGTACCTGCCCCTGGCTTTGGGGTTAATGATCATTATTATCATAGGCTTATTCAATAATTTGAAACAACCTGCAATTATCTTCCTTATTGTACCTTTCGCGTTTGTAGGTGTCGTTATTGGCTTTCTAATTACCGGAATGACATTGACTTTCATTGGTATCATTGGGGCACTGGGGCTAATTGGAATGATGATCAAAAACTCCGTTGTACTGCTCGATGAAATCAACATTGGTATCCGTGAAGGTAAAACAGCCATTGAGTCAACCATTGATGCATCAGTATCCAGGATGCGACCTGTTATGATGGCTTCACTAACCACCATATTGGGTATGTTCCCTCTTGTATGGGATGTGATGTTCAACTCTTTGGCAATCACGATCATGTTTGGGCTACTTATTGGTTCCCTTATTACTTTATTGGTAGTTCCTGTTATGTACGCTGTCTTTTATAATTTGAATACAAAAACGCTAAGGCAAAAATCTAATAATTAGATCGATCATGAAAATGACATATATAAAATCGATAATCGTTCTGCTAACATTAACGGTTACGCTTTCACAAACAAACGCACAGAACGTAATGTCCCTCGAAGAATGCAGGGAAAGAGCTGTTGAATTCAACAAAAGCCTGAAGATTGCTAAACTTCAACAAGAAGAAGCAGAAGCAAACAAAAAAACAGCCAGGACTGCATACTTACCATCAGTAAATGCTCAAGGAACAGCGACCCTTGTCCCAGGTGTTGATGACATTTCTTTACCAGGGAAGTTTCTTCAAACAGCCAATAGTGAAGAAGAAGCCAAAGCAGGAATATTCACTGGGGAAAGTAATGTATGGAATCCTGGCCTTGAACTGGAATTGGGAAACCTAACCATTTTGCAGGGACAAATTGGGATTGAACTCCCGATATATGCAGGTGGCAAAATAAGGTACACAAACAAAATGGCGGATCTTGCTGTAAATATTTCTAATGAAGCATATAAACGGACATATACTGATATCATTCAACAAACAGACCAAGCCTATTGGAATGTTGTAGCTATGGAAGAGAATGTTAAACTGGCGAATGACTACCTAAGTATGCTTTCTGAACTTGAGGAACAGATGACCGACATGTATGAACTTGGTCTTGCCCCTGCAAGTGAGAAATTGAAGGTAGCCGTACAAAAAAATGAAGCTGAGCTAGGTTTGCTAAGAGCTAGAAATGGATTGAGGTTAACCAAAATGGCCTTAAACCAAATCATGGGACTTGATTTGAACGAGGAAGTTGAAGTGTCGAACAACTTAAACTCTCAAATTATACTGCCCAATTTTGCAAATGGTGTGTCTGATGCACTTCAAAATAGACCTGAGCTAAAAATGCTAAAAGACAGGTTAGGCCTGACCGAATACGATAAAAAAATGGTTCAGTCAGACTATTTACCACAAGTTGGTGTAGGAGTAAACCAAACGTACAGCAAAATTTCTACATTGTTTGATGATGGGCAATGGAACACCATGGCTGCAGCACAAGTTTCTATTCCGGTATTCCATTGGCGCGAAAGCAAGCATCGAAAAAAGGCTGCCGAAATGGAAGTACAACAGGCACAAATGGACTTGAGTAACTCTCAAGACTTAATAACACTTGAGGTTAACCAGGTTCAAATCCAGGTTCAAGAAGCCATGGAGTCTGTTGAAATTGCAAAAAAAGGGATAAGCCAGGCCAAAGAAAGCCTTGAGGAAACAAAAATCAGCTTTGAGGTTGGCTTGAATACAACGACCGATCTTCTGAATGCCCAAGCAGAGTGGCAAAGGGCTCAAAACAATCTTATTGCCTCTTTAACAAGATATGAAGTATTAAAAACCAACTGGCTCAGGGTAACAGGGAACCTAGAATAAACTAAATATGAGGAAGTTAAATTTCAACTTCCTCGCTCTACCGAATATTTATAAAACCAATAAATTGAAACGACTCTGTAATAAATACATAAATAAGCTACCAACCTACACCTGGAGTTCTTTTGTTACCAGGTTTGTAGTAATTGGTATTGTAGGGATATTTACAATGCGATTTCTTGTAAGTGTTTCTGATGTTCCTCTTGAAGAAATTAAAATCAGAAAATACTTAACAACAATACTGTCTTTCAATATTTTGAGTGAATCAATTATCGCTATTGATCGTTACCTTGAGAAAATCTTTCCAATTCCTGAACGCTTGAAGCATCGTTTTTTGATCCAAACTATTTTCTCAATTCTAGTGATTATAATAATCTATGTCGTCACCGTAGAACTTCTTCCATCTTTCTTGCATGATCCTGAAATACCTGATAATTTAAGAAATTTAGTTCTTGGCTTTGGCCTGAGTTTTACAATTATATTGGTGAGTGGTCTTCTTGTAGTACGTATGGTTGATAAATGGTTATTTGCCCAGCAGGAAATTGAGGAACTAAAACGTGAAAAGTTAAAGATGGATTACAATGCCTTGCAGGATCAACTCAATCCGCATTATTTATTTAACAATCTTAGTGTTTTAAAATCACTCATACTTTACGACAAAGAGTCTGCAGTAAAATTTACTGAAAACTTCACAGACGTTTACAGGTATGTTTTGCAAAGCAAAGATAAAATGACCGTAAGCCTGAAAGATGAACTTTTATTCGTTGAAGCCTACATTGGAATTCATAAAGAAAGATTAGGAGATGGTTTGGATATTAAAATTTCAATAGAAAAAGAAATGCTTGACAAGGAAATTCCACCATTAACATCTCAGCTTTTAATTGAAAATGCCATAAAACACAACATTGCCAGTATTGACAATCCGTTAAAGATTAGAATATCAACAGAATCAGGATACCTTCGGGTTAAAAACAGGATACAACTTAAGGACACTTCGTATTCAACCAAAACAGGCTTAAACAACCTGATAAAAAGGTATCAGATTGTCTCGGACAAAGAAGTAAAAATTGAAAATGGGGGAACATTCTTTAAAGTTAGTGTACCATTACTATAGATGATAAAAATGAAAGCAGTAATAATTGAAGACGAAATACATAATAGGAGGCTTCTGGAGGGAATGATTCAGAATCTCAGACCTGAATGGGAGATTGTGAATGCTTTTGACAGTGTTAAGTCATCTGTTCAATGGCTAAAAACCAACCAGCAACCCGATCTGATATTCATGGACATACAGCTTATTGATGGAATTTGTTTTTCGATTTTTGAACAAGTTGACATTAAAAGTATGGTCATCTTTACTACTGCTTATGATGAATATGCCATACAAGCATTTAAGGTAAACAGCATTGATTACCTATTAAAACCAATAAAAGAGCATGAACTTGAATATGCCATTTTAAGTTTTGAAAAACTACATTCTAGTATTCAAAAAGAAAAAAAAGAATTAAACTATCAGGAAATTCTTGAGGCTATTCGCAACGGAGAAAAAAAATACCGACAACGATTTTTGGTCTCAGGATCAACAGCATTTACTAAAATAGCAACCAAAGACATTGCTTATTTCTTTAGTGAACAAAAAATTACTTTTGCAGTTGATTACCAGGGCAAGAACCATCCAATAGACCATTCTCTCGACAGACTTGAACATGAGCTTGATCCTGAGCATTTCTTCAGGGGCAACCGCCAGTTTGTGCTCAATATTGATGCAATTAACAAAATTGAAAGTCATTTTGCAGGAAAATTAATTGTAAAACTTATCGCCCCATTTAAAGAAAAAATAACGATCAGTCGTTTGAAAGCAGCAAATTTCAAAAAATGGATTGATAAATAGATGTAACGAAAATTCTATTCATGAAAGAATTACAATCAGCAAAAAAATTCACCCGCATGTTAAAATACCTGGGTATTAGCTCAGATGAAATTCATTCGAATGCCTCTTTTACTGAAGACTTTGAGTTTGACACGTTCAAGATGGGATGCTTGTTTTTTTACCTTGAAAATTATTTTCAGGTAAGTATCCCGGAAGAGCAAACAACTATGATGAAGACAATTGGTGATGTTGCAGATTACCTAAACATTGAATTAGTAAGAATATGACAATAAAGAAGTGTCATAAAAAGCATTATAACTTCTTCACAAAAGCAAGGATTCCTTTATTCAATCTATTATTCGCTTTGGTTTGGTGGAATGTATTCATCCGACTTTTCATTTCGTTAAAATTCATTGGATCGATTAACGCTCCCTTTGATGGTCACATGCCAAAATCATTTGCATTCTTTAACGATAATATTTCACTGGCTTCACTAATTGTATCCTTATTTGCAATTATCGATTGGTGTTTTGACACGTTTGTTTTTAACAGGTTACTTAAACGAAATTCTGTGAGGGTACTGAGCTTGAGAAGATTTATATCAAACATTATTGCATTCTCGATCATTGGACTGATAATGGCTACCTACCATTACTCATTTGAAAGAAACCTTAGTTTTCTTCAAACATTGGGGCAATTGGATAGCTTTTTCTTTAATCGGTTGGCACTTACTTTTTTGTTGTTGGCTTATTAATTTCGTCTTCCTTATTTTTAATTCAATCCGTTCAGCGAAATCTGGGCTGGCCAAATCTTTTAAGCTTAATCGTTGGCAAATACAGAACCCCCAAAGAAGAAGATCGTATTTTTCTATTTGTCGACCTTGTTTCCTCTACTGAAGTTGCAGAAAAATTGGGACATCAACGATACAGTTCTTTTCTTCAGGAATGTTATAAAATAATGAGCAATGCTATATTACTTACCCATGCCACAGTTTATCAGTTTGTTGGTGACGAAGCTGTGCTAACCTGGAAATCGAGCCAACAAAAGAACTTTTTGAAAGCTGTTGATTTCTATTATCAATTTACTGCTGACCTGGAAAAAAGAAGTTCGTATTTTGAGAAGAAGTTTGGTTTAATACCAAAATTCACGGCTTCGGTTAATTCAGGAAATATTATGGTAGCCGAAGTTGGGGAAATTAAAAATGAAATCGCCTACCACGGTGATGTTTTAAACACAGCTGCACGAATACAGAAACAATGTAAAAAATACAATGCCAAAGTACTTGCTACTGAATCATTCACCGAAATACTTCAGAAAAATAAAAACGGATACCTTGTCGACTTTATTGATCAGGTAAAAATCTATGGAAAAAAACAACCTGTTAGCATATACGGGGTAAACTTGTCATAAGGATTGCTTCCTACAAATGCTCATTTCAAAAAATAAAAAATGCTTAGGTAGTATTGCAAGATTTACTATATTTGCACTCGCATTCAAACACGGGTGTAGCTCATCCCGATAGTTATCGGGAGCTAGAGCAAAACATACGGGTGTAGCTCAGTTGGCAGAGCACTGGTCTCCAAAACCAGGTGTCGGGAGTTCGAGTCTCTCCTCCCGTGCAAAAACCTCGCATCAGCGGGGTTTTTTCTTTTCAATACTTTTCTTATTTTCGGTGCAAACTTTACGCTATGGAAATCGACCTGTTTATCCCCTGCTTCATTGATCAGATTTATCCTGATACCGCCTTCAATGTTGTTAAGCTACTCGAAAAGGCTGGTGTTAAAGTTCACTACAATCCCGAGCAAACATGCTGTGGTCAACCAGCATACAATAGCGGTTATTGGAAAGAAACCAAAAGCCTTGCAAAAAAATTCATCAAGGATTTCCCAGGAAACAGGCCTATCGTAAGTCCATCTGCTTCATGTACCGGATTTATCAAGAATTATTATTCCGAACTTTTTACTACGGAAGACCTTGATTATGAGATCCATCTCAAACTGCAGGAAAGACTTTTTGAGCTTACCGATTTTCTTGTAAACAAATTAAATTATACAGATTTTGGGGCAAGCTTTCCACATAAAGTTTGTTATCACGACGCCTGCACAGCTTTGAGGGAATATGGTATAAAAAAAGAACCACGTGAATTGCTTTCAAATGTTAAGGGATTGGAGTTGGTTGAAATGGAAGAAACATCAACTTGCTGTGGTTTCGGTGGAACATTTGCGTCCAAGTTTAAAGCCATTTCATCGGCAATGACCGAGCAAAAAGTAGAGCATGCAATGAATACAGGTGCAGACTATATTATTTCGACAGAGTCATCATGCATTCTTAATATCGAAGGCTACATTAAGAAAAATAAGCTTCCCATTAAGCCTATTCATATTGCAGACATATTAACCTCTGGATGGAACTAATAACGGCCTATACTTAAACGTCATCATAAAAACTTCTGCTTACCGAAAAATTACACCACTATTTAATCTTTTTAACAGTGAAGAATTAAACTTTTTTGGGTTTTTATTCGTAACTTATATACCTTAACTTTTATGAACCGATCTTAAAAGTTCGTTTTTCGAACAGGACTGTTTAATGTACTGAACATTATCTTATTATAAAGGTAAATCAGCACAATTTTGATGGACGTTTTGTAATTAAAATCTATTTGCTGTGTCAGCAAAAACTTCAAAAAAGAAGATGCACGTGACAACACCAACGAAAAGACCTGGATACCTTAGAACCAGAAGTAAAAAGCTTTATGTTCCGAACATAAACAAAAAAGGTATGTTCTGTGAAGGCGACAGATTTGACTATGTGGTACCGTGGGAGATTTCTGAAAGGAAACTAAGCAAAAAACATATTGGCTAATGTTTCTGCACAGAAACAGCACCCCATTTAACATGCGTGTGTTTATCCCCTTTTTCGTTGATCAATGAAGAAGCGGGATTGTATTGTTTAAAATTAGCCTAAAAAACCTGCATCTGATGCAACTTGTGGTATCGCCCTTCTTGTGTCAATAGTTCTTCGTGTGTCCCAGTCTCAACTATTTTTCCTTTGTGTAGCACACAAATCATGTCTGCATTTTTGATAGTCGACAAACGGTGCGCAATAACCAATGAGGTACGGTTCTTCATCAGGTTCTCCAATGCTTCCTGAACCAATTTTTCCGATTCGGTATCTAATGCTGAAGTAGCCTCATCCAAAATTAGTATTGGTGGGTTTTTCAATATTGCGCGTGCAATTGAAATACGCTGCTTCTGTCCACCTGATAACTTATCACCACGGTCACCGATATTTGATTGATAACCATTTTCAGTCTGCATGATAAATTCATGCGCATTGGCAATTTTAGCAGCAGCTATCACATCTTCTTCTGTAGCATTCTCAACGCCAAAAGCAATGTTGTTATAGAATGTGTCGTTAAACAAAATGGCTTCCTGATTGACATTTCCCATCAGGTTTCGTAAATCATGAAGTTTGATATCCCGAACATCTTTCCCATCAATTAAAATTTGCCCATCGGTCACATCCCAAAAGCGTGGGAGCAAATCAACCATGGTGGTTTTTCCCGAACCAGACTGCCCAACCAAAGCGATTGTTTTTCCCTTGGGTACTTTTAAATCTATTTCTTTTAGAACCTTTTCTTTATCGTACTTAAAAGATACGTTCCGGTACTCAATATCAACATCAAAAGAACCAACTTCAACAGGGTTCTCATTATCCTTAATTTCATTTTCGGCAAGCAATATTTTATCAATCCTGCTCATAGATGCCATTCCTTTTTCTATGCTGTACAGGGCTGTAGAAAAAGCTTTTGCCGGATTGATAATTCCATAGAAGAAAACCAAATAAGCCATAAATTCAGCAGCAGTTAATGAACCTTCACCTGCTAATATTAAACGGCCACCATACCACAAAACAACGATAATTACGATTGTGCCCAAAAACTCACTCACCGGATGTGCCAAATGTCTGCGCCACATCAATCGGTTCATAATAGAGCGGTAATTCTGATTTTCCTTTTCAAAACGGTTGATTGCTTTATCTTCAGCATTAAATGCCTTTATAACTCTCAAGCCGGAAAGGTCTTCTTCAATAATGGAAAGGATGTCGCCCAACTTATTTTGACCTTTAACCGAAACCCGTTTCAAGCTGCGTCCAATCCTTCCTATTACAATTCCGGTAAACGGCAACATGATAAACACAAACAAGGTCAGCGACCAGCTCATGTATATCATTACTGCTAAATGAATGTGGATGATGATTGGGTTTTTAAACATCATTTCCAGCGAGTTAGCAATCGAATTTTCCACTTCCTGAACATCACTGGTGGTTCTTGCCATCACATCACCTTTTCGTTCTTCCGAGAAAAAGCCCAGCGGCAATTTGATAATTTTGTTATAGATTCTTGAACGAATATCCAACACAATACCATTGCGAAGTGAAATCATTACATAGCTGGCCAAGTAGGTAAAACCTACTTTAAAAAATACAGCAATTGCAAGGAAGATCCCAATAAATATTAAGGCATTATGTCGTCCGTATTGATCGATAACTACAGTAATGTAGTAGTTAAAATAATCGGCCGCCGAATTAATGGACATGGTTAATTCCGGGATTTCAACCACAGCCTCCCTGGTTTCAAATAATATTTCCAGGGCTGGTATTAACAAAGCAAATGAGAAAGCACCAAAAATGGCTCCCAATAGATTAAACAGGAAGTTTAACCAGATTTTGCTTTTGTATGGCGGAACAAAGCGCCTTAATAATTTGATAAATTCCTTCATGAAAAGATACCTGTATAATTTTGAGGAGTAATCTTCTTCAGTTCCATTTTCAATTCGTCACTAATCTCCAACGTATCAATAAACTCATGTATTACTTCCTGCCCCATCTTTTTGTTGGTGCGGGTAAGGTTTCTCAAGGCTTCATAAGGATTTGAGTAAGCTTCGCGACGCAAGATGGTCTGAATGGCTTCTGCAACAACCGCCCAGTTTTTCTCCAAATCAGCGTCAATCGCTTCCATATTAATTAACAACTTACCCAGTCCTTTCAGTGTTGAATTGATTGAAATAAGCGTGTATCCCATTGGAACGCCAATATTCCTGGTAACTGTTGAATCTGTTAAGTCGCGTTGTAAGCGTGAAATTGGAAGTTTTGCTGCCAGGTGTTCAAACATAGCATTAGCCAAACCAATATTCCCTTCTGAATTTTCAAAATCGATTGGGTTTACTTTATGTGGCATAGCCGAAGAACCCACTTCCCCTTTTTTTATTTTTTGCTTGAAGTAGTCCATAGAGATGTAAGTCCACATATCACGGTTTAAATCAAGGATCACATTGTTGATTCGTTTCAAGCCATCAAAAATTGAAGCATGGTTATCGTAATGCGTAATTTGCGTAGTGTATTGTGAACGTTTCAAACCTAAATATTCGCCCAGGAACTTATTACCAAATGCAGCCCAGTCAATTTCAGGATATGCAATATTATGCGCATTGAAGTTCCCGGTTGCACCACCAAATTTGGCATCGCAGGCAATCCCTTTTAGTTGCTCAAGCTGAACCTGAATACGTTCAATAAACACCCGGATTTCTTTTCCCAAATTGGTTGGAGAAGCAGGCTGCCCATGTGTTTTAGCCAACATAGGAACCTCTTTCCATTCTGTAGCAAGCTTGTCCAGCGTTTTTACCAATTCATCAATTGCAGGATAGTATTCCTTTTCAATAGCATCCTGAATTGATTTTGGAATGGCAGTGTTGTTTATGTCCTGTGAAGTCAATCCAAAATGAATGAATTCCTTGTATTTTTCCAATCCAAGCTTATCAAATTCTTCTTTAATAAAATACTCAACTGCCTTAACATCGTGGTTGGTTACTTTCTCAATATCTTTTACCCGTTGAGCATCTTCAACAGAAAAATCGGCAACAATCTTACGAAGCTCTGCAAATAAAGCTTTGTCAAATTCCGCCAATTGTGGGATCGGCCACTCGCAAAGTGCAATAAAATACTCAATTTCAACAAACACCCGATAACGGATCAAAGCGTACTCTGAAAAGTATTCAGCAAGGTTTTCAATCTTGTTTCGATAACGTCCGTCAACCGGAGAGATAGCAGTCAATAAATTCAATTCCATGGTTTTTATTTTTCGAGCCACAAAGTTAGCATTTTTTCAAGGGTGAGGAAGTTTCTAACTTCCAAAATATGCGTATAGAAACAGTTATATCGAAATGAATTTTAATTATATTTGTTAATATGAGTAATCGCAAAGTTATACTGCAGCTTATTGTTAACACAATCAGTAAAAATGCTCCTGATTCTGAAATTTATTTGTATGGATCACATGCCAGAGGTGATGCTAAAAAGCTATCGGATTGGGATTTATTAATTTTACTCAACCGCCCAAATATATCATTTGAATTTGAAACAAAAATTCTTGATGACCTTTACGATGTTGAACTTAAGACCGGAGAAATCATCTCGCCCATTATCTATTCAAAAAAAGATTGGAACTTAAAACATTCAATTACACCTCTTTACGAAAACATCAAAAATGAAGGAGTCAAATTAAAATGACAGGAACAAAGCAAGACTTGGTAGTCTACCGCATTAAAAGGGCAAAAGATACTTTGGAGGATGCTCAGATTCTTGCTGAAAGAGGCAAGTGGAATTCATCAATTAATAGATTATACTACGCCGCATATTATGCAATAATGGCATTGTTACTTTACTATGATTATAAACCGACCACCCACAATGGTACTAAATCAAATTTCTCCGAGCATTTCATAAAAACTGGCCGTATCGACAAAAAATATGGGAAACTATTCTCGCAATTATTTACCTGGAGACAAAAAGGCGACTACGATGATCTATTTGATTTCGATGAATCTAAAGTACAACCATACTTTTCTCCAGTAAATAAATTAATTCAGATAATCGACGAATTTGTTAACAAGGACCGAATATGAAAAGATATTTACTTTCAACACTAGCACTAATATTTTGCACGATAACCCAACTAGTTGCATTTCCTGCCGATACGATACAACAAGGAATTGAAAAAAAGCTGGTTTATAAATTCAATATAAAAGACAACATTGCACCAGCGGTTTGGCGACAAACAAAACAAGCTTTTGAAGCAGCTGACAGTTTGGATGCCGACTTGATGATTATTCATATGAATACCTATGGAGGAACTGTGTTGGATGCTGACTCCATCCGAACCAAAATCATCAACAGTTCCCTGCCTGTCTATGTTTTTATTGACAATAACGCAGCTAGTGCAGGAGCGCTGATTTCAGTCGCCTGCGACAGTATTTTCATGCGAAAAGGTGGTTCGATTGGTGCCGCAACTGTTGTGAACCAAACGGGTGAAGAAATGCCGGATAAATACCAATCGTACATGCGATCAATTATGCGGGCAACAGCTGAATCGCATGGTGGCGATAGCATTTTCACGGAACAGGATACCATTTTTAAATGGTTTCGTGACCCAAAAATTGCCGAAGCCATGGTGGATGAAAGTGTTTACATTGAAGGAATTATTGATACCGGAAAGGTTTTGACCTTCACCCCATCTGAGGCTGTCAAATATGGTTTCTGTGAAGGCATCGCTGAGAACATTCCGGAGGTACTGGAACAAATTGGCATTGAAGAATATGAAATCGTTGAATATAAACCAACAGCACTTGAGAAGTTTATTGGTTTTCTTGTAAACCCATTGGTTTCCGGACTATTAATTATGGCCATTTTAGGCGGCATTTATTTTGAAATGCAAACTCCCGGTATTGGATTTCCGCTTGGAATCGCCATAGTTGCAGCAGTGGCATACTTTGCCCCGCTTTACCTGGAAGGGCTTGCAGCAAACTGGGAAATTTTACTTTTCATCGTTGGATTAATTCTGATTGCCATCGAAATATTTGTCATACCCGGCTTTGGAATTGCCGGGATTCTCGGCATACTTTTAAGTTTTACTGCACTAGTAATTAGCTTGCTCGATAATGTAAATTTCAATTTTGAAAATGTTGAACCTGAAAAAATCATGACAGCTTTAACCACGGTTGTTGTCGCCATGTTCAGTGGTTTTGTTGTCAGCATTATTGTTGGGAAAAAAGTGTTTACAGCCAACTCAGGTGCACTTAAAAACCTTGCACTACAATCTGTTCAGGAAAAAGAAAGTGGTTTTGTTGGCGTAGATACCAGCTACAATGAAATGGTTGGAAAAGAAGGGATTGCTTATACTGTTTTACGTCCTTCCGGGAAAGTACAAATTGAAGGCAAAATTTACGATGCCATGACAACTATGGCTATGATTGAGAAAGGAGAAGCGATTAAGGTTGTTAAGGCTGAAGCTGCACAACTGTATGTTGATGAAGTATAAGATTTATTGAGCGTTTTTCTTCAAATGAAACGCTCAATTCCTACCCAACTCAAATATTTTTCCTCTACTAATTGTTATTGAAATTAAAAGATTGGTGATGATAGATTTTGTTGTTCGATATTTCAATGAATTGATTTACCTGTTAAACGAAATGGCTCCCTGGCTAATTTTGGGACTCATTTTCGCAGGCATTTTAAAAGTTTATTTTCCTGAAGACAAAGTCACCAGATACATGGGGAAACCGAATACAAAATCAGCAGTGAATGCCTCCCTGCTAGGAATCCCGATGCCACTTTGCTCCTGCGGGGTTATCCCAACCGGAATCTCGTTTTACAAAAACGGGGCTTCAAAAGGAGCAACCAATTCATTTTTGATCTCGACTCCACAAACCGGGGTTGATTCCATTTTCGCAACCTACTCGATGTTGGGATGGATTTTCGCATTGCTCAGGCCGATTGTTGCTTTTGTAACTGGAATTGTGGGCGGAATCCTCACCAATATTTTCATAAAAGAAAAGCCAGCGCCCCCTAATCCGTTTGGCTCCTTTAAAATAGATGCTTCTGCGCTTGGGAAAGAGGATACAGCTTGCAACGATGATAATTGTGGTTGTCATGAAAAAGCAAAGCCAAAAGGAAATGCACTTTTTCGTGCGACACATTACGCGTTTATTGAACTACTTCAGGATATTGCCAAATGGCTGGCAATTGGATTTTTAATTGCCGCACTAATTTCGGTATTGCTACCGGATAATTTCTTCAGTTCGTTTAAAGGTTGGGGTGTATTGGAAATGCTGATCATTTTGGCAGCATCAGTTCCAATTTATATTTGTGCTACCGGATCGATTCCTATTGCTGCAGTGCTTTTATTGAAAGGCGTTTCTCCGGGTGCTGCATTGGTATTCCTGATGGCTGGACCAGCAACGAATGTTGCCACCATGACGGTTATTGGAAGTACCATGGGGCGTAAGTCGCTTTACGTTTATCTGGGCACGATAATTATTGGTGCAACATTATTTGGCTTGCTTACCAATTGGTTAATCCCAACAGAATTGATATTAACGCAAATAGAACATATCCACGGTAATGGCGAACATGAAATGCTACCTCGCTGGCTACAAATTTCATCAAGTGTTTTGTTGGTTGCATCACTGCTTGTGGGCTATATTTACGAGCGAGTGAAAAAGCTCCCCGGTTCAAAAGAAAAAAACTTTACCACTATTCAGGTTGAAGGAATGACCTGCTCGCATTGCGAAGCCAGTGTAACCAAGAATCTTCTTAAATTGAAAGGAATTGATGAAGTATTTGCAAACCGGCACACCCATGAAGTGAAACTAAAAGGCAGTAAAATCAATATGTCTGAAATAGAAAAAACCATCACCAACATTGGTTATCAACTAAAAGGTAAAGCAGAATGAATTTAATCCAACTGGGACTAATATGTTTAAGCCTTCTTCCGGGATTGGCAACCTTACTCCTCGCCTACCAGTTGATGCGTAACGGGCAGGGTGCATTTGGAAAACCAACCATTCGCCCATTCTTTTTTTATTTATCAAAACTGAGCATTGTATTTATTATGGCCATTTTGTGTTTGGCAAGCATTCAATCCGGCTTCTTCCTTAAATTCCCATTTCTAATCCAGCTGGAAGTACCCGATGTGCAAAAATTATTAAGTCTTGTTTTTATGCTTGGCGGCAACCTGCTTCTCCTGCCTGGTTATGCGGCACTTGGCATTTTTACACGTGTTGGCTTACCCAAAGGGGAACATGCACTGGAAACTAACGGAGTCTATAAAATCTCCAGAAATCCTATGTACACCAGTTTCTGGTTTTTCGGTTTATCCTGTTTTCTAATTGTTCCCAGTCTGTTCATGGCAGCAATCATTCTTTTCAACATAACTGCCCACCATATTATTATTTTAAAAGAAGAAAAATATTTACACAATACCTTTAACGAAAAGTACAAAGCGTACAAAGTACAAACCTCAAGGTATTTATAGCTCCTCTTCTTCAGCTAGTTTATATACTTCGCCCGGCTTGCCAATAAAATCACCAATGGTGAAGTAACCTCCAGCACCCAATACAATAGGATCCAGCTTGTGCATATCAATATGTCCCTTTTCATTTAAAATAGACAAATCAACCTTTGTATCTACAACCTGACCAATAAACTGCCTGTGTGAACCCAAATCGTGCATTTCGGTTATTTTGCATTCAATAACAATTGGGAATTCTTTTACGTAGGGAGCATAAACCGAATCACCCTTCACCGCTGTTAATCCCAGCTTTTCAAATTTATTCATATCCTTACCGGAATATTTGCCCACATAATCAACATACTTTGCCAATGCTGCAGAAGGTACATTAATGGTAAATGCTTTATGCTCGGTTAAATTGTGGTATGAAAGTGTGGCCGGACGCATTGATACCGAAATTTTTGTGGGTTTTGAGTTGGCAATTCCAATCCATGCAGCGGTCATGATATTGGGAACACCTTCGCTGTTGTATGATCCAATAACCATAGCCGGCTGTGGAAACATAGCCCCCTTTTTACCTATTGATTTTTTTTGATGAACGGTATCAACAACTGCTTCTGATTTTTGAGCAACAACCGGTTTATTGCCAAGATTAACATTTTGATATACAAGGACGATGATCACCACCGCAAGCGCTAAATTTAAAAGATAGCTTTTTTTCATTTTATTCTGATTTATGAGTTTTTGTTTTTGACAGGAGCAAGCGTATCAAGCAGGCATCCGGTTGGGCAAAGCGAACACCATGGCCTGTTGTAAAAGAACGAAGCCACTAACATAACAGCCCCAAACACAATAAAAAAGTAACCCGACACCCGAAGCGAAAAGAACAGGAATGGCTCAAACTTAGCAAGCGATGGCAAAAAGCCCAGCAATACAGCCATCCAAATTAACGACAAATACAGCTCCCTGATTTTTACTTTTGCAAAACGTATGTTTAGGTTTTTCTTTTTTACCGGACTAATCTTACCCACCAATTCCTGTGCTGCACCCATTGGGCACAAATAGTTGCAGTAAAATTTTGGTTTCGAAAGCATGGGCATAAACACCGCCAAGGCCAGCAAAACAATCGATTCCCAATTGGTTCGCCAGGGAAAACCATTTACCAACCAGCCGTTCAGCATTTCCAACGACAGCATTTTTTTGGTGAGCAAACCCATTATCGCCAGCACGGCAATCAGGTAAACCCATCGCCATTTTTTTAAGCCGGATTTATAGGTCATCAGCAAGGCAACTACCACCAGCAGCACAAACAAAACTGAATGTGCAATTTTCATAAAATCGATTGGTGGTTTGGCTTGCGCCCCAACATACAAGGCCGCAGTTTGCTGCACCCCATGTCGAATGGCATCGGCAGTTTCAGTAGCTCCAGAAACCCCATCTACCTTGGCCTCAGCAGCCTCTGCAAGCGTTAAGCTATTCCATTTTTGCAGCAATTCACTTTCGTATATGTACTCTAAAAACTCTTCCGACTCGCTGTTTTCTAACAAATAACTGCCTTTTATTTTTCCAGTTTTATCTACGGCTAACAACACCGGTACTTTCCCACCGTAACCAAAACTTTTATCGGCAAACTTGGTGGTTAAAAGCGCCCTGCCAATAATATCCCGGTGTCCATCCTCCACCAAAACGCTGCCATCATCCTGCTTAAAAAAACCATAAGCTGTAGGAAACGCTTTCTGAATATCGTGCAAATCATAGTTTATTTCCTGCTTTTTGGAAAAGAGTTTTGAAAAATCACGCCCACCACGAATTGAAACGGCAACCAATAATAAAACGATTAATAGATAATGGTAGAGTTTAATACTCCAGCTAGAAGAATTGGGTTTCTTAGTCATCATTTTTGGTTTTTAGCCCTGCTAATTTATCCAGAAAATCAAAAAGCCATATCCGTTTTTTGTTAATGATCGTTAATGCAGAATAGAACAGAATGGTGCTAAATAAAATGGCATAGTAATTAGATAACTAGTCATTCGTATTGGGGGATAATTGTGTATGTCGGGTTGTTGGTTAACGGTTATCGGTTGTCAGTTATTAAGAGCCTGTCACATTTCATCATTTATCGTCATTCCGGATGAAGCGTAGCGGAAGTCAGGAATCTGTTTCAAGTTAGTGGTTGGTAATTAGTCTTTAATCTTGACTCTTGGTTCTTTGTTCTTGAATCGATTTTTGCTAACTTTCACCAACTAAATTCAAACAAATGCCCCAAAAATATTATACATATAAACCTTACAATATCTCCAAGATAAATAGATATAAAAAGGTTTTACCTTACACACAAACTCGTTGGTTGTAATACCGAGTGAGAGAATGCACTACAAAAATTAAAATCGGGAATTGAAAACAGATTTGTATATTTGTTGCTATGGGTATTGAATTAAAAAATATTGAAATAGAAGATAAGCAATTAGATATGGTAAAAGAGCAACTTTCTCTATATCTTAAATCTTTGAACAATATTGATCATGAAACAAAGGACTTAAATGTAATTTCTTTATTTTCTGGTTGCGGGGGCATGGATTTAGGTTTTGAAGGTGGATTTAAGGCTCATAAAAAGTCTATTTCAAAAGAAAAATATGAAAACTTCGTAGAAAAGAGTATTGATAAAAATTACATAGAATTAAAATCCACAAGATTTAAAACTGTTTTTGCAAATGACATTCTAAAAGATGCAAGAAACACTTGGGTTCATAATTTCTCAAAGAATAATTTCAAGCCTGAAGTATTTCATACAGAAAGTATTGTGAACCTTGTAAAACTTCATGAACAAGGATTAAAAGTATTTCCTGATAAAGTTGATATTGTAACAGGTGGATTTCCATGCCAAGACTTTAGTGTTGCAGGAAAAAGAAATGGATTTAACTCACATCGAAAGCATGACGGTAAACTTATAAATGGAGATTTGCCTACTGAAGAAACAAGAGGTAAACTTTACTACTGGATGAAAAGGGTTATTGAAATAACTGAACCTAAGATATTTATTGCAGAAAATGTAAAAGGATTAGTAAACCTATCAGATGTAAAAGATATTATTCAAAAAGATTTTGCTGCAGCAAATGGAAATGGGTATGTAGTATTGGAACCACAGGTTCTACATTCTGCAAACTACGGTGTTCCACAATCCCGAGAAAGAGTAATTTTTATTGGGATTAAGAAATCAGAATTGACATCTAAGGCATTCAAAGAACTTCAAAAGAAAAAAGTGTCTGAGGAATATAATCCTTATCCACCGATTACACATAATGAGAAATCTTTTGTATCGTTAAATGATATATTGAAGGATATTGAGGAACCTTCTCAATCAGAAGATTTATCCCAGCAAAATTATTCGAAAGCGAAATTTATGGGAAAGCATTGTCAAGGACAATCGGAAATCAATTTGAATAAAATAGGACCTACAATTAGAGCAGAACATCATGGGAACATTGAATTTAGAAGACTTTCGATTGAGAATGGTGGACAATATAAAGCAGAATTAGATTCTGGAAAAATTGAAAGAAGATTAACTGTTAGAGAATGTGGTTTAATTCAATCATTCCCTCCAGATTTTGAATTTGTAGTTAAATCAAATGAGCCACGTAAGAAATTTTTAATAAGTCCATCTCAAGCTTATAAAGTAATCGGAAATGCTGTACCACCATTAATGGCATATAATTTAGCGAAACGCATTGAAGACTTGTGGGACAAATATTTTAATGAATAACCCATGCTGATTAGTGTAAATAAAGATGTTGATAATGTAGATTTTGAGAAACTAATTTCATTAACTACCGATACATTACAAGAATCATCAACAAAAGAAAACGAAAGATATTTAAAACTTCTTGGAAATAAATTAGAAAATGAAGTTTACGATGTAATGTGTTCTTGTGCTACAAATACTCCTTTTGAAGGAACAGTAGAATTAGTATCTGGTCAGAAATTTCCTGATATTATAGCTAATAACTATTATGGAGTTGAAGTAAAGTCAACTAAACAAAATCATTGGAAAACAACTGGGAATAGTGTGCTTGAAAGCACTAGAGTTGAAGATATTCAACGAATATATATGCTATTTGGAAAAATACATGACCCTATTGAATTTAAGTGCAGATTATACCAAGATTGTTTATATGATGTAATTGTAACGCACTCTCCAAGGTATGCTATTGACATGGATTTAACCCAAGGAGAAACGATTTTTGACAAAGTGGGGATTGATTATGATACTGTCAGACAAAGTCAAAACCCAATAAAACCATTCAAAGAGTATTACCGGAACAAACTTTCAGAAGGTCAGGAACTTTGGTGGCTTGACAATGAGGAATATAAACCTGATTCAATAATTTTCAGAATCTGGAACTCACTGACAAAACAAGAAAAAGATGAATTTATTATTAAGGGCTATGCATATTTCCCTGAAATACTAGGGAATAGACAGTCAAAATTTGATAAGTTCACTTTATGGCTTTCTGTAAAACAAAGAGTGATCTGCCCTAATGTACGTGATATGTTTACAGCAGGAGGTATAGATGATTTAATAGTAAAAGGCAGTAAGCTTGCAGATTTGCCAAAAGCACTTGTTAAGTTCATTCAGAATATTGTATCAATTACTGAAGAGTTTGTAAATACGGATATTGAAAAACTTAATGACATTTGGCACACTGATTTTCAAACTAGAACCGAGATTAATTTAGAATGGGTTGATAGAATTATTGAATCTTCAACTATAATATACAATTTTGGGACTTTTAATTTCAAAAAATGGATTGAAGATAAATTAATTACTGCAACCAATGTATATAATTCATAAGGGTTTCAGAGGTATTAGAAGCATCGTCTCCCGCATTAACTGGATGGGAACTTGAAAGGTTTGAAGCCCGTAATCACTCACAAAATCATACACTTACCGTTCAGGCACATTTAGCTAAAGCAACTGCTGTTGATAGATAAGCAAAATTAAAATAATAATTTTGCAGATAGATATAAACAGACAAATGGATATTTTTGAGAAAAAAACAGAAGACTTCACTGATTGGTATTTAAAGCAATCCATATTTCATGATGAAGCTATTCGTTTTTTCGTTTCTCTAATTAGTTCTTTTCAGAAAGTTGAATCAGTAAGAGGAAGATTAAAAGATAGAAATGAGTGTATCAGCAAGTTCAAACGAAAGTATTTGCCAATATTAGACACAAAAGAAACCAATTACGAGATAAATACATTTATTACAGATTTGATTGGGATTAGAGCAATTTGTCTTTACTCAGATGATGTCAATCGAATAAGAAAAGATTTAAAAAAATATTTTCATGAGGTAGATAACACAGATAAGTCGAGTCAATTGGAAAAGACTGAAGATAAATTTGGTTATAAAAGCCTCCATCTTCAATTAGTGCTAAAGAATAGGCTCAATGACGTTCCTGATTATAAGAGATTTCGAAATATTCAATTTGAATTGCAAATAAGAACTACCATACAAGATGCATGGAGTATTCTTGACCATAAAATAAAGTATAAGAAAAGCATCCCTCAGAATTTAAAACGAAGAATAAATCGCTTATCAGCATTGTTTGAAATTGCAGATGATGAATTTTTAAATATTCAAAAAGAGATAAGCCAAGAAGAAATTAAAATCCACAATAGAATAAAAAAAGGAGGTAGAATCGAAAAAACAAAAAACATAGATGTATTCAGGTTTCTATTTGTGGTTCTAAAATATTTCCCGGACTATAATTTCATTGAGTATAAGGTTGATGGGTTTGTTGATGAGATTCTTACATTGAAGAAAAATTTTACTGAGGGTGAATTAAATGATGCAATTGAAAAAAATATTTCTTTTTCTGATGAAATAGAACAAAAGATAAAACAGAGGCTTAATCCTTATACAAAAATCAGGTATTGCTTATTCAAGTTAGATACCGTCAGATTTGAATCCTTGTTGACAATTCATCAGAAAAAAATAGTTGATAGCATGAGTTAACAGGGATATTAATAGCAGAGCCCAACACGCGGTCATAAATATTGTGCGGATAGTGCTATATTTAAACGAAATAGCATTTAATCAACGGCTTATCGAGCTGATAGGTTTGTGTTTCAAAATGCGCAACGTTTCATACCGCCATCCGTAGGTAAATTCCATTCCTTTACAGAATAGGCATCTCATTATTAATCAAACAATTATTAGCTTTTAATAAAGTTATGTGGATAATCTGGCAAACGACTTTGAAATGATAAAACTGACTCTTTTTTTATCGTACCACAATCTATATTAATCGCTTTTTTTATTGTACTATTCTTCATCCAACCTTCGCGACCTTCTGAAACAGATGGCAAGTGAACAATTAAGGCAGCCGATATTGATCTTGATGCACTTTCCCATAAATAACTTGGTGTATGATCAACTGCATAATAGTCAATCTTATCAATATTCAGAATTGGATTTTTAAAAGTTGTTGGCTTTGCAAAATAGAACCCCATGCCTTCATCGCAGCTAACATCGATGATTAAACTTCCTGGTTTCAACGTCTCTTTTTCTTCTTTTGTAACAAAATCGATAGGGTTATCTGTATCCTGATAGGTACCATTAATAATGATTTCAGATTCGCTAATTAATTTGGATAAAGGTTGAACGGTACCATCATGTTCAACTGTAACCATTCTGGGCTCGCCATTATTACCTTCACGAATACGGACATAATGAACATCTAAAATTTCTTCCCGAACTTCATGATCAGGCCTTTGGATACAAATTGTAATATCTCTGAACCCATGAGATTTTAGTGCATAAATAGCGCCACGACTAACTGCTCCAAAACTAAAAATAATTACTTTTCGTTGGTTCCCATAATGACCATCAATACCCCTTAACTGTAATGCGTGAATAACTGCGCAGTAGCCCGCCATTTCATTATTCTTATAAAATGTATGTCGCCCAACCTGACCACTTGGAGACCAAACAAACATATCCTCAAATGCAATTAGCGTTAATTTTCGATCGATTGCAGTTTGTGTAATGTCTCCTTGCTGCGCACAATGCGGATAACCCCAAATGAATCCTCCTTCACGAATTTCTTTCAAATCGCTTAATACTGGTTTTGCAATAATAACGTTGCCCAGTTCAGCTAATAATTCATGACGAGTCGCAACTCCTGCGGTTTGAGAAACAAAAAAATCATCATCTAATCCAAAAGGTGCTCCATAACCCTTTTCAAATATTAATTGCTTTCTGATATCCTCTGGTAAACGTGATAGGTGATCTGGATGAATTGGCACACGTCTTTCATCTTCTTTTCTTGAAGTTCCTATAACTCCCAAGGTTATTTTTTTCATAAATTCTCCTTTGTTAATTTTGTGATAAACAAATTAATGTCGGCCCGACTATCCGTAATCTTCAATGAGAAATTATTTGCTGAAGTGAAAGATTTTATTGTTTGCGCAGCAAAATGGAGTAATGACTGATTGAAATCAAAAATGGTATAAACCTGCTATAAAGATACTCTATTTAATTAATAGAAACTTGAATTGTTTTGATAATTAACCAATTGTATAAAAAACCAGCCTTCAGGCTGGCAGGTTTGAACTTTGAAGTAATTAATAAAATAGGCCATCCTTGATAGTATCATATGATAGTATCAAGAAAGATAGGCCATGAAACCACAAGACAAGAGAATAACAAATTATAAATTTAAAGACACTGCCTCACAAAGTATTTAAGTAAATAAATCCAAAGCACTTTGCACCGACAGACACATACAACCGACCGCTGAATCACATTCAGCAATATCTAACTACTGATTGAGCTTAAAACTATATTCAACATTTTTAGGTGGCAAGCAGGTTTCATCGTTGCAACACATAAAACGCACATTACCGCTAATAGCAACTGGGTTATCGGTCAGTAATTTTACATTTTGTGTAAACACTACCTCATTATCAAAATAGCTCAAATCCATCTGAAAACTACTATCAAATTTTTCAATTGGCTTTGGGCTTGTAGTAACATCACCAATAAACTTAGCCAGCTCCGTTTCATTAAAAGTAAATGTTGTTGGGATTGGGCCTCCTTCAGGCAATTGGGTATTGTACAAATGCCATCCCTTATCGATGGTTGCCTTTATAATCAGTTTGGCATTTTTACCTTCTTGTTTGGTGTCAAACTCCCATTTAACCACCTGGGGTGCTTGTGAAAAACCGGCACTGGCAATACAAAGTAAAATACATGCAAAAAGTAGCTTTTTCATTTGTTTATTTTTTTGATTACTGATAAGTAACAAATTTAGCTGCATTTTGATTGGCAGAAAATGACTAAATGTGCATTTTGCAACTATTAACAAAAAAAATCCCGAACAAACTGCCCGGGATTCATATTAAAGAATAATTTCTTCTAATTCTTCATCGAAAAACTGGTACTCCAGAAAGCTTAATGAGTTTACGCTTTCAACACGTACCTTTTTCATGTATTTAAGTGCCCACTTTCGCCTGATGGATCGAAATCCCTGGTTTAAATATGCGGCCACATATGGATGAACTTTCAACGTCAGACTTTTTTTCTGCAGGTCTTTAAAAATGTAATTGACCTTGTTACTTAATTCATCCGTAAAGAGAATAGACGGAGTTATTTCCCCAGTACCTTTGCATGATGGACAAACTTCAGCTGTCTCTACATGCTCTTCTGGCCTAACTCGCTGGCGTGTAATTTGCATCAAACAAAACTTACTCAACGGGAGTATGTTGTGTTTGGTACGGTCAACCCCCATCGCCTCTTTCATTCGTTCAAAAACCTTTTGACGGTTTTCTGTATTATGCATATCGATAAAGTCGATTACGATAATACCTCCCATGTCTCTTAATCTCAGTTGCCTGGCAATTTCTTCGGCTGCTGCCAAATTCACTTCCAATGCGTTTGTTTCCTGATCGACACCCGCTTTTGAGCGGTTTCCACTGTTCACGTCAATGACATGAAAAGCTTCGGTGTGTTCAATAATCAGGTATGCTCCGTTTTTAAACGAAACGGTTTTTCCAAATGAAGCTTTTATTTGCTTCTCAATCCCAAAATGATCGAAAATAGGTTGTCCGCCTTTATAATGCTTGACAAGCTTTTTCTTTTCGGGATCAATCGTACCCAGGTACTCTGTGATTTCATCGGCAACAGCAGTGTCGTTTACAATAATGCTGTTAAAGTTTGGACTGTAAATGTCCCTCAGCAGGGCAGATGTCCGATCGAGTTCTCCAAGAATCAAAGATGGGGCGGTAATTGGTTTCTTCAATTTTTGGAAAATTGTTTCAAACTTGGCGACCAGTTTCTTCAACTCCTGGTCTAGTTCGGCAACCCTTCTACCTTCGGCTACCGTTCGGACAATCACACCGTATTTCTTTGGTTTGATGCTCTGGATCAGTTTCTTCAGCCGGTTTTTCTCTTCGGGTGAACTAATTTTTTGAGAAACACTGATCTTGTCACTAAATGGCATCAAAACTAAATTTCTTCCTGCAACAGAAAGTTCAGATGTCAACCTGGGCCCTTTGGTGGAAATAGGTTCTTTGGCAATTTGTACCAAAATATTCTGCCCGGCTTTTAACACCTCTGTAATCTTTCCTTCTTTGTTAATGTCTGGTTCAGAATGAATCTTAGACACAGAAGAAATACGGTTTTTCTTAGAACTTGCAATTTTCATGAACTTGTTCAAAGTCGAAAATTGCGGCCCCATGTCGAGGTAATGCAAAAATGCATCTTTTTCATATCCTACGTCGATGAACGCAGCATTTAAGCTCGGCATAATTTTTTTGACCTTGGCTAAATAAATGTCGCCTACGGCAAATTTTGCTCCGCTTTTTTCCCTGGCTAGTTCAACTAACCGTTTGTTTTCCAATAATGCAATAACAACTTCTGAGGGAGAGACGTCAATAATCAGATCGCTACTCACAACGTTTTTTTAGTTTAAATTGCTTTTATAATAATTAATTGGTTAATAAACACATTAAACCTAAAGCACAAATGCACTTTAGGTTTAATAATAAATATCTTTAATAGCTACCGCTAATAAAGCAAAAGACTATTTCTTCTTCTTATGACGATTTTTTCTTAGTCTTTTTTTACGCTTATGCGTAGCCATCTTATGTCTTTTTCTTTTCTTTCCGCTTGGCATAACTTTACTTTTTAATTTTATCTTTTACTTGTGCTACAAATGTTTTTGCAGGTTTGAAAGCAGGAATAAAGTGTTCAGGAATAATAATCGTTGTATTTTTTGAAATATTACGTGCTGTTTTTTCTGCTCTTTTCTTAACGATGAAGCTACCGAATCCACGCAGGTAAACATTTTTACCATCTGTCAAGGAATCCTTAACGGTTTCCATAAAAGCTTCTACAGTTTTTTGTACAGTAACTTTTTCAATTCCTGTGTTCTTGCTAATTTCATTAACAATATCTGCTTTAGTCATCTCTTAAAATATTTAGTTTTCAATAAATTATAATTTCGAACAATTCGGTGTGCAAAAATAAAAATTATTTAAAAACTAGAAACACCTGAATTGAATTATTTTTACATTTTGTGAAGATTCTAAAGCAGTTATGGGAAAAAAAGTAGATTTTACACTGAAAATTATTGAATGGTATACCATTAATAAACGTGATCTACCCTGGCGTGAAACAAAAAATCCATACTTTATCTGGTTGTCTGAAATAATTCTTCAGCAAACCCGGATTGATCAGGGCTTAGCATACTACAATCGTTTTACAGATCGGTTTCCAACGGCTGAAAAATTGGCAAAAGCATCTGAAGATGACGTATTAAAGTTATGGCAAGGACTTGGCTATTACTCCCGGGCACGAAATTTACATTTCACTGCAAAAACAATTGTTTCAACACACAATGGCAACTTCCCTGAATCGTATGAAGAACTATTAAAGCTGAAAGGAGTTGGAGAATATACTGCGGCAGCCATTGCCTCTATCGCATTCAATTTGCCACATGCTTCTGTTGATGGGAATGTTTACCGGGTGCTTTCACGCTACTTTGGAATTTCTGAGCCAATCGACTCTTCGGCAGGGAAAAAACTGTTTAAAGCCCTTGCAGAAGAAAATATGGACATAAACAATCCCGGAACATACAACCAGGCTATGATGGAGCTGGGGGCAATGGTTTGCACACCCAGGAATGCCCAATGCAAAAACTGCCCGGTTCAAAAAAACTGTATTGCAAAAGCTTCAGGAACAATTTATGATTTACCCGTAAAAAAAGGAAAAACTAAAATAAGAAACCGATATTTCAATTACCTCATTTTCATTTCAGATGAAAACACTTATTTAAATAAGCGCACGAAGGAAGACATATGGAAAAACCTGTATGAGTTTCCTGTTATTGAGACTGCAAATAAAACAAAAATCAAGGACATAACTACAGACATTCAATCACTTACACAACAAACTAGCACTAGTATCATTGATAAAACGTCATGGCATAAACATATTTTGAGCCACCAACATATTTACTATCGATTTATCACTATTAAGATTGATTCAGAATTGATTGCTCCGGCTCATTTTATAAAAGTGAATAAGAAAGATATTTTTAACTTTGCTGTCCCAAAATTGGTAGAACGGGAAATTAACCGCTTGAATTGGTTCTAGCTGTTTTTCTTACGACCAGTTTTGAAGGAATGAACGAGCTGATTTCTTAAAAAAGTTGCTTAAGTGTTCTTTTTTCAAGGGTGAAATGCGTAAATTTATTTTTCATGCCCGAATTTCTCTGTACAGAATAACGGAATTGAAACCCGACACGGTCGGAGGGTTGATACCCGCAATTATTGTTTAATTATTAAAGTCACATTTATGTCAGTAAACAAAGTAATTTTGATTGGTAACGTAGGACGTGATCCTGAAGTCAGGCATCTTGACAAAGGCGTTGCTGTAGCAAATTTTCCCCTTGCCACCTCAGAAAGCTACACAGCCAAAAACGGAGAACGTGTTACCACAACAGAGTGGCACAACATTGTTGTTTGGAGGGGATTAGCCGATGTAGTTGAGAAGTATGTAAAAAAAGGCGACAAGCTTTTTATTGAAGGCCGGATCAGGACCCGCTCCTGGGACGACAAAGAAGGCAACAAACGTTACACGACTGAAATTTACTGCGACAACCTTGAAATGTTGGGAGGTAAACCTCAAAATGGAGGCGAATCCGCACAACCAGCTGCTCAAAGTGAACCAGCAAAAAGTGTAAATGAACCTGACTTCACTCCTTCTGAAGAAGATGATTTGCCATTTTAGTAACTAAAAAAGATTTCATTGGAAACAGATCCTTTACCGAATTTGGCAATCTTTAATTGGGACATTCAGTTTTACACGGTCTCAACTGCGTTTTTAATCAGCTTATTGCTGATTGTTGTTTTGCTGATTTTTTCAGCATTAATTTCCGGCTCAGAAGTAGCTTATTTTTCACTTAGTCCTTCAAACAAAGACACCCTGAGAAATAATAAAGACAACAACAGTAGTCTTACACTACAGAATTTGAGCCACCCCGAAAAATTATTGGCTACTATTTTGGTGGCCAATAATTTTGTTAATGTCGGCATTGTAATTCTTACAGCCTACACCACCAACCTGATCATTGATTTCAGCTCCGCTCCTACGGTTGGGTTCATATTTAATGTAATCATCATCACTTTCTTTTTGCTTTTGTTTGGAGAAATTATCCCCAAAGTTTATGCAACACGAAATGCGCTACGTTTTGCAAAAATTATGGCAGGCCCATTAAATGTACTCGAACATGTTTTCAGGCCTATCAACTCAATCTTAATTTATTCCACCTCTTTCGTAAACAGGCGCATTCAAAAGCATTCACAAAACATTTCTGTTGATGAACTTTCGCAGGCCCTTGAGTTAACTTCTGACCATGAAATTTCGGAAGACAAGGAAATCCTTGAGGGCATTGTAAAATTCGGGAACAAAAATGTGGCGGAAATCATGCGACCTCGCGTTGATGTGATTGCACTGGAATTAAAATCATCATTTGACAAAGTGATCAACATGGTTAATGATTCCGGCTATTCAAGGATTCCGGTGTATTCTGAAACCTTTGACCAAATTAGGGGGATCCTGTACATCAAGGATTTGCTGCCACACATTCACAAAAAAGAAAAATTCCGCTGGCAAACCATAATCCGCCCTCCTTTTTATGTCCCTGAAACCAAAAAGATCGATGACCTGTTGGAAGAATTTCAGAAAAACAAGGTACACATGGCCATTGTGGTTGATGAGTACGGTGGAAGTTCGGGCATAGTAACGCTCGAAGACATTCTTGAAGAAATTGTGGGTGAGATTGTGGATGAATTTGATGAAGACGAGAACTACTACACCAAAATATCGCAGAACAAATACCTGTTTGATGGCAAAATAATGTTGAATGATTTTTACCGTGTGACAGGCTGCGATGACACTGTTTTTGACACACACAAGGGCGATGCCGACACGCTTGCAGGCTTAATTCTTGAACTAAAAGGTGAAATCCCCAGTGTGTACGAGAAAATAAAATGCGAAAATTTCGTTTTCTCTATAGAAGCTGTCGATAACCGGCGCATCAAAAAAATCAAGGTTGAGATTTTATAGTTCGATAAACAGCTGATATGAGAAAGATATTTTTGCTAGTAGCCACCATATTGTTTTTTAGTGCCTGTAAAAAGGAGTATGTCCCAAAACCCAGGGGGTACTTTCGCATCAGCTTTCCTGAAAAAAGCTACCAAAACATCACCGAAAGTAGCCCTTACCAGTTTCAAATTCCTGCTTATGGAAAACTTATCCCAGACAACCAGCCGGGAGCGGAAGACTTTTGGGCTAACATACTATTTTCAAAAAATAATGCGGAGATACACATCAGTTACAAGAAAGTGAAAAACAACCTGGCAAAACTGACTGAAGAATCGAGGAAACTGGCTTACCAGCATTCGATAAAAGCAGATGCCATTGACGAACGGATATTTGTAAATCCTGAAAACAAGGTTTACGGAACCATTTATTTAATCGATGGTAATGCAGCTTCCCCCTTTCAGTTCTACCTAACCGATAGTAGCAAACATTTCCTTCGTGGTGCATTGTACATCCGTGAAATCCCCAATATCGATTCCATTCGTCCGGTAATTGAATTCCTTGAGTCAGATGTGATTCGTTTAATTGAAACAACCAGCTGGAAAGAATAATGCCATTATTGAAAGAAATAAAATTGGATGAAGGATTGCTGGCACTCTGGCAAATAGATGAAGATATTGACACATTAATCCAGTTAGTTGCTGAAAAAGGCATAGAAAAAGAGCTGAAAGCCATTAAAAACAAGCGTAGAAAAAAAGAATGGTTGGCAGTTAGGCTTCTTTTGAAAAAGGTTGGGTGCAAAAACCTCTCGGTATCTTATAACCACGTTGGGCAACCCAAAATAAGCCATGAATACTATCAACACATCAGCATTAGCCATTCTAATAAGTTGGCAGGAATTATATTGCATCCTTATTCTGTTGTTGGGTTGGATATCGAATGCATAGGCCGAAACTACGAATCCGTAAAACACAAATACCTTAGCCCATTCGAACTTGAAATGACCGAAAACAATGAAAATGGACTTGCCCTTTTTTGGTGCGCCAAAGAAGCTGTTTATAAGGCTGCCGGAGTACCTGGCGTTCACTTTGCGAATCAAATTCAGCTAAAAAACATTGATAAGACATCATTAATGGCTGATTTCATTCAGGCCAACACAACAAAATCGTATCGGCTTAGTTATTTCCTTCATCAAGATCAATTGATTTGCTATTTGATTGATCAATAGAAAATCTTTAGTATTTTCAAACATCAATAGCTCCCACTTGTTAATCCTGAAAAACTTTGCATTATGAAGAATATAGATTCACATATATTGGTCATTTTTGGTGCCTCTGGCGATTTGACCAAACGGAAATTAATACCAGCAATATTTACGCTTTACGAACAGAAATTGCTACCGCAAAATTTTGCGGTTCTTGGCGTTAGTCGAACAAACTTATCCGATGAAGATTTTCGCGGGAAAATGGTTGAATTTCTTCCATCAGATAAAAACCTCGATGATTTTTTAGCGAAATTGCACTATCAGGCGCTCAGTACTTCCGAAAGCTACGAATATCCTATTTTGCGCGACCGATTAGCATCAATTGCTAAAGCAAACTCAATTGAAGAAAACTATATCTTTTACCTTTCTACCCCTCCATCCCTTTATGAAATTATACCCGCAAACCTGGCTAGCGTTGACCTGAATAAATCGAACGATGGATTTAGAAGGCTGATTATTGAAAAGCCATTCGGCACTGACCTTGTAACTGCTCAGGCATTAAATAAAAACTTACTTCATTATTTTCATGAAGAACAAATCTACCGGATTGATCATTACCTGGGGAAAGAAACTGTTCAGAATATGTTGGTCACTCGTTTTTCAAACGGAATATTTGAGCCAATCTGGAACAACAATTTCATACAACATATAGAAATTACTTCTGCTGAAAGTCTCGGTGTGGAAGGCCGTGGTGGATATTATGACCACTCTGGAGCCATGCGCGATATGGTTCAAAACCACTTGATGCAACTGGTGGGACTGGTTGCCATGGAGCCACCTGTTGTGGTTGAAGCTGATGCCATTCGTAACGAAGTGTTGAAAGTATTTCAATCGCTTCGCCCAATTACTGAAGAACAAGTTTCAAAGCGAGTCATTCGCGGACAGTATATTGAATCAACCATCAAAGGAGAATCGGTAAAAGGCTACAGGCAGGAAAATGGTGTAGATCCGGAAAGCCGCACCGAAACTTTTTTTGCAATGAAATTCTTCATTGATAACTGGCGCTGGGCAGGAGTCCCATTTTTCATTCGAACAGGTAAAAAACTTCCCACCCGGGTTACCGAAGTGGTTATCCATTTCAAACAGCCACCTACACAACTTTTTGGGGAAGTTTCAGCTGGTATGCAAACCGGAAACCAAATGGTCATACGTATTCAGCCAGATGAAGGTATTTTGCTTAAATTTGGCATGAAAGTTCCCGGGGCAGGCTTTAATGTACAAACTGTAAACATGGACTTTCATTACACTGACTTATCCAATGTTCACCTTCCATCGGCTTATGAGCGCCTGCTACTCGATTGCATGCAGGGAGATGCCACGCTGTACTCAAGAGGTGATGCTGTAGAAAAAGCCTGGGAATTTGTTCAGCCAATTCTGAACGCATGGGAAAATAACACTGACATACCTGTTTATGGTTATCCAGCAGGATCATGGGGACCTGACGTTACTGATAATCTGGTTGAAGTAGGCACATGGAGATACCCATGCAAAAACTTAACCGATGATGGAAATTATTGCGAATTATAACTTTTACTTTAACTTTACGTTGTCATCAAATCAACCTTATGGCAGAAATAAAAGAAGTTAAAATATTTGAAAGTCCCAGGAGTGTTGCTGAAGCTTTTGCTCATGAATTTCATCAAATGATTACCTCCACCAGGCAACGTTTTGATATTGCCCTTTCCGGAGGGAAAACACCAAAAATACTTTTTGGAATACTTGCCAGTGAATACAAAAACAAAATACCATGGGAGCGCATTCATTTTTGGTGGGGCGATGAACGTTGTGTTTCGCCAACCGATGCCGAAAGTAATTTCGGCTTGACCAAAGAATATTTACTTGACTACATTGACATTGACGAAAGCCAGATTCACCGGATAAAAGGTGAATTGAACCCGGAAGCTGCCTGCGAAGACTATATCCTGGAAATTCAAACAAACCTCAATGAACGACATGGTTGGCCTATTTTTGATTTGATTATTTTGGGAATGGGAAGTGACGGGCATACTGCTTCCATTTTTCCACATGAAAGAAAGCTTTTAAAATCACCTCATATTTGTGCGGTGGCAACCCATCCGGAAACAGGACAAAACCGCATAACACTTACTGGTGATGTCCTGAACAATGCAAACCGGGTAGCTTTTCTGATTACCGGGAAAGACAAAGCCAAACGGGTTTCTGAAATTATGAACAACCTGAAGAAAGCAGAAAAACTTCCGGCATTTCATGTTGAACCAAAACTGGGAAATATTACTTTCTTCTTAGATCAAAAAGCGGCTTCTTTAATCAGCTAAAATAAGGCTGCAATGAGTATTCAGAATGTTAATTTCAGTTCGATTGAGGAACTTCTTGATTACTTGCCAGAACATGAACTAAAAATTGTTGAATTTCTGCGCCAGCTCATTCATGAATGCATTCCAAACTGCAAAGAAAAGCTGGCTTACAATGTTCCTTATTTTTACCGGCACTCGCGAATTTGTTTTATCTGGCCATCAAGTGTTACATGGGGCAATGTAAAAGTCGATGGGGTAATGATTGGCTTTACAAATGGTCATCTTTTAAGCGACGAAATCAACTACCTGGAAAAAGGAAACCGGAAAAAGATTTACACAAAAACATTCTTCAACATTGAAGAAATTGAAACGGACATTCTAAAAACCTTTTTATTTGAAGCCGTTGAACTGGACAAAAAGAAATAATACCTAACTATTTCCTGCTAAAAAATTTGCCTGCCGAATATTTACCGCCTCCAAAAATCAATATTGAAATATAAACCAACAGGTATAAAAGCGCCAGTTCTTTTTTTAGAAAAGGGTCGTTGGCATGAACCATAAATGCTGCCACAGCCATGGTTACAATCAATGGAATGGCTGCCAAGCGGGTAGAAACACCCAGGATGAGAAGTACCGAGCAAACCACCTCCGCGAAAACAGCCAAAATCAGTGAAACTGTCTCGCCCAAACCAAAAGGGTCAGCAAAGGCAACATCACCATTCAACAACTTTTGAAGTTTTGGAATTCCGTGCACCAACATAAATGCAGCCGCTGAAACCCGTAGAATTAATAACCATAAATTTTCAATTACAACATTTGTTCTGCTTCCAAATAGTTTGCTCATGATAAAAAAATGTTTCAATCTAAATTTATAAAAATCGATCATTCATAAAAAATATAGCCAAACACTTTTTATCTCTTTGTTACATTTCCCGATAAAAGTGTAGCAACAACCTTCGTTTTAGGAAATTGTTCCAATACAATCTTAATAAAAACGGTAATTGGAATGGACATGATTAAGCCGGGCACACCCCAGATATATCCCCAGAACATCAGTACAATTAAAACCGTTACAATATTTAACGAGAATGTTTTACCCATAAAAACAGGTTCAAGGATTCCACCCATCAAAACCTGAACAGCTGTAATGGAAAGGATAAACAACAGCAATATTCCGGTAGGTTCAATTTCAACAAAAGCAAATAAAGCCAGTAAAACAACTGATATTACCGAGCCAACCATCTGTACGAAGTTGATGATGAATGCAAAAAGTCCCCAGAAAATGGGGAAGCTTACCCCAAATGCTAAACAAACCAGGCTAAAACCAATTCCGGTACATAAACTGATCAGAAATTTGACTTTCATAAAACGGATAATGTCCTTTTCAATCTTGATAAACGTTTTCACCGATGAATACTTGATTTTGAACAAAGTGGTGTTCATCAATTTCTCAAAATTTATTGACTCAAGAAGTAACAGGATCACAAAAAAGGCAGTCATCAGGCTCATGGAAAGAGTACCTGTAATTAAGTCCAGTGTTGATCCAAAATTCTCAAGCAGATTGTTACTTTGAAAGTAGTGTGAGATGACGCTTTCCCCTTCTAAACGTTGGATTCCAAAAAACTTTTCGATAGCAACAATTAAACCTAACAACTTAGCCGTAGCTTTTTCAATAAATAAATTATCAGCCGCCATAATCTCTTTGCTCGACAACTGAAAAAGTTCTCCGGCTACTTTAAATACCAAGAAAATTATTGAAACTACCACGGAAATACTGAGGAGTTTAGGAAATCTTTTGGTATTCATCCACCTCATTAATGGCAAAAAAAGCAATGCAATAAACATCGACAGAATCAACGGGATAAATATAAAAGAAAGGATTTTTAATAAATAAAAAACCAGTGGGATTACTATAATCAGCAATAATCTATTTGTAGTTTTCAAGTCATTCATTTTCAAAAGAATTATTCAAGCTATTTTCAATCAGTTGCGAAGATAATGTATTTAAAATCATCATGAGATTTGGTTTTGAAATAACCAATGAAAAGAGCATTAGGTTCAGCACTTTTTAATATAATATTTTTCTATATTGTTCAATCAAATGAAATGATCATTTTTATTAATTTTGGATAACATTATTTGTAATATTTAAACGCTGTTCTGAACCAATAAATTAAAAACAGAAATCTATCCATGGAAATCTTTAAAGCGACGAATATCGTCAAGGATTATGCCGGGCACCGGGCGCTTGATGATGTCAGCATCTCTGTAAAAGACCAGAGCATTTTTGGCTTGCTTGGGCCCAACGGTGCAGGAAAAACCACTCTCATCCGCATCATCAACCAAATTACCGCTCCCGATAGTGGTGACCTGATGTTTCAAGGCCGAAAATTTAAGGCTGACGACATTTACCAAATTGGCTATCTTCCTGAAGAACGGGGGCTTTATAAAAAGATGAAAGTTGGAGATCAGGTTTTGTACCTGGCACAACTTAAAGGCATGTCTAAACATGATGCATTAAAACGACTTAAATATTGGTTTGAAAAATTTGAAATTCAGGCCTGGTGGAATAAAAAGATTGAAGAACTTTCGAAAGGGATGCAACAAAAGATACAGTTTATAACAACTGTGGTGCATGAACCAAAACTGTTGATTTTTGATGAGCCATTCAGCGGCTTCGATCCGATAAACACCAATCTTTTAAAAAATGAAATACTGGATTTAAAAGAAAAAGGCGCAACCATTATTTTTTCAACCCACAACATGGCTTCGGTTGAAGAAGTATGTGACCACATTGCACTGATCAACAATTCACAAAAAATCCTGGATGGAGAAATCCACCAGGTGAAAGAACAATACAAAAGCAATATTTTTGAGATTGAAACAACTGTTCAAGCCGATATTTCCAATGAATTTGTTGGAAACGGATTTGAGCTACTCACCCACTCTAAAAAAGGAAATACCCAATTGGTGAAGTTTCAAAAAACTAACGGAGAATCTAACAATGAGGTACTGCAGGAACTGATGCAGAAAATGGAAATCCGATCGTTCAGGGAAATTATTCCGAGCATGAATGAAGTTTTCATTAAAGTTGTTGAACAAGCCAATCAAAAAAACTAAGCCATGAACAAATCTTTATTGGTACTAAAACGTGAATACCTTACACGGGTAAAAAAGAAATCATTCATCATATTAACCTTGCTGGTTCCCTTTATTTTTGGTGCATTAACTGTTTTGCCCACCTACCTGGCAATGATGGATGACGAGAAAGAACGAATTATCGGTGTTTATGATTCTACAGGCATCTTTCTTGGAAGGATTGAAAATACGGAATACACGCTTTTTCATTTTATGCCAGAACAAGAATATGAAGATGCAAAAGCTAACCTAAAATCGAACAAATATTATTCGTTGCTTTATATTCCACCAAACGTATTATCGTCTAACCGTGTACAAATGATTTCGCACAAGCAAATCAATTTCGAGATTAAAAACATGGTTGACCGCAAACTGGAACGCATACTTGAAGCTGACAAAAAACAAAAAGTAATTGATGAATCGGGGATTCCAGATTTGGAAGATAAGCTTGCAGCCACCAAAACCAGGTTGAATGTAGAAACGATCATGCAGGGAGAAAAAGGCGAAGCAGTAAAAAGTTCTTCTGAAATGGCCATGGGTTTTGGATACGCTGGCGGTTTTGTCATCTATATGTTTGTTTTTATTTACGGTGCAATGGTGATGCGAGGGGTTATGGAAGAAAAGACCAATCGTATTGTCGAAGTCGTTATTTCTTCTGTTAAACCTTTCCAGCTTCTTTTTGGCAAAATTGTCGGAATTGGTTTGGTTGGCCTTACCCAACTGGTTTTCTGGATTGTATTGGGGACAGCAATCACTGCGGGGATTCAGTTAGCATTTGGCATAAACCCAGAATCAATAGGGCAATCACAAAACCTGATGCAGTCAGGAAGCCAACAAATACAAGCAGCGGCAGGACAGGAAAATGTAGCCCTGGAATTAATTGAGATGGCTGGCAACCTCAACTTAGGTTTGATCTTGTTTTCTTTCTTATTCTATTTTATTTGTGGTTTTATGATGTATGCTTCACTGATGGGTGCCGTTGGTTCTGCTGTCGATCATGAAGAAGATGCACAACAATTGATGCTTCCTGTAACGATTCCTTTAATATTCTCAATAATCGTACTGTTTGCTGTTGCTAAAAACCCCGAAGGAAGCCTGGCATTCTGGATGTCCATGATTCCTCTTACTTCACCTGTGGTTATGATGGCACGGGTACCATTTGGAATTCCAATCTGGGAACTAGCACTTTCCATGGGAATTTTGATACTCTCAATTTTAGGTACAATCTGGATGGCTGGTAAAATTTACAGAACCGGAATTTTGATGTACGGAAAAAAAGCCGGATTTAAAGAAATTGTTAAGTGGCTAACATATCGTAATTAAATTTGTTGCTAAAATAGGAATTTGATATTTTTTATTTAGATTTGATCCAGATAAGTAAAAATCTATGATGAACACCTTCTCAAATATGTGTATGTGCTGTTGTGATAATTCAACACAGGGAAGGTATATTTAAGCGAATAATTAAATTAATGAATAGTACAAAGGCCTTCCTAAATTGGAAGGCTTTTTTTTTGAACAGAAATAATGAATGCAAATCCTTAAAATTATAAATCATGAAGTTTAACAACATTCTCGAAACTATTGGGGACACACCTTTAATCAAGGTGAACAACCTGTATCCGGAAGGATATGAAGTGTATGTAAAACTGGAAAAAACCAATCCAGGTGGAAGTATCAAAGACAGGATTGCCCTGTCGATGGTTGAAGATGCTGAACGTAAAGGTATTATTAACAAAGACAGCCTGCTTATTGAGCCAACATCGGGGAATACTGGCATCGGATTGGCTTTGGTTGCTGCCGTTAAAGGCTACAAACTTATCCTGATAATGCCTGAATCCATGTCGGTTGAGCGCAGACGTATTTTAACCGCTTATGGAGCTGAACTGGTTTTAACACCCAAAGAAAAAGGCATGAAAGGTGCCATTTCCAAAGCTGAAGAACTTGCAGCAGAAAATGACAATGCATGGATCCCATCTCAGTTCGATAACGAAGCAAACATTGATGCACACCGCCAAAATACCGCTCAGGAGATTTTAAAAGATTTCCCAGATGGATTTGATTACCTGGTTACTGGAGTTGGAACTGGCGGACATATCTCAGGTGTAAGTGAAATTTTAAAACAACGTTTCCCCGAACTGAAAACATTTGCTGTTGAACCTGAACTTTCTCCGGTAATTAGTGGTGGCGACCCCGGCCCTCATCCGATTCAGGGTATTGGCGCTGGATTCATTCCTGAAAACTGCCGCACTGAATTTCTGGATGGTACTATTCCAGTATCAAAAGAAGAAGCTTTTGAATATGCCAAACGAGCCGCAAAAGAAGAAGGGCTTTTCATTGGTATTTCTTCAGGTGCTTCGCTTGCTGCTGTGGCAAAAAAGCTGGATGAAATTCCGAAAGGTTCAAAAATACTGACCTTCACCTATGACACTGGCGAACGCTACCTGTCTATTGAAGGGTTGTTTTAAAAACATAGAGATCCGATCCCCTAAAAGGATCGGGTCTTTTACTTCAACCTATTAATCCTTGAATACTTCAGCAGCAGGCAGCACTTTTTGGTCAAAATCAAACAACGCCAAATTTTCCCAGGGAGAACCGTTGGCAGATTGATCTCCATCAAAAGCAACATACCCTGCACCCCAATAACAAATTCCTAAAGCTCCTGCATTTTTTATTTTTGCTTTTAAATCCCTCAAAAAATTTAATTGCCCATTTGCGCTTGCAGGGTATTGTGACATCAACTGATCTTGGGAACCAATTATGTTATTCGTCCAATCATTCCATCCCAAAGTAAAAGGATAAGCCGTTTCAACCACAATTACATCTTGTTTAAATAAAGAGTTCAATTGTGTAATTACTGAAGCCAGATTATTCATGTCTTTGCCATGCCACCATGGATAGTACGAAAGCCCTATGATATCGTAATCAAGGTGAGAAAGCTGATTGTAGAAAGTTAAAGCCTCTTGAGTTCCAGCATAATGAATAATTATTTCTGTACCTGGCGAGTTTTCTCGAACTGCCCGTATACCCTCAGATAACAACCCAAGAAACTGGCTTTTATGTTGAAAGCGATCACCAAGTGGCAGTAAAAATCCAGGATTAATTTCATTACCTATTTGAATGTAATCCGGCTTAATCTGCCTTACAATTTTTTGCGTGTAATTGTACAGGCTGTCTTTTACTGACTCATACGAACTATTCTGCCAAGCTAAAGGAATTGCTTGATGTCCGGGATCAGCCCAGGTATCGGAATAATGTACACACAGTAATACTTTCAATCCCTTCGATTTTACCCTTTCAGAAAATATTTTTACTTCGTTAAATGATGAGCTCTCTGAATCAGGCGTATGCCAAAGTCTTATTCTAACTGTATTCAGTCCACTACTTTTCAATATCGACAATGCATTTTCTTCAATTCCATTTTGATTGTAGAAATGAATATTTGATTCTTCAATCATCGGTAAAAAAGACATATCAGCACCATTGATGAATTCCCGATCGTTTAGTACTGGTTCATTACTTTCATCCTTCCCACATGAAATAACAAATACAAAAAGTATAAGCAAGCAGTTTCTCATGTAATTAAATTCTTCAATAAAATTATCATATCAGTGCTGTCCACTTAAAATAAGCTGAGGGACAGCTGGTTATAATTTAGTTCTTTGACATTTTTGTAATCTATATTTGTAAGCAATTCATTTATAGGCGTTTTGTCCAGTAGGGATATTCCTAAAATCTGTAATATTTCGTAGGTTGAACGTTCAATTTTTAACTCTTTACCTACAATGGCAACTAAACAGTAGGCTATTATTGCGGAATAAATTTGTATTCTGACCGCGTTTTCAGACGTACCCCAGAATGCTTTTATTTTTAGGTGTTGTTTTATCCATTTAAAGAATAATTCAACCTGCCACCTGTTTTTGTACAAAAGCACAATCTCTTCGGCTGTCAAGTCCATGTTATTAGTCAAGTAAACGAAGTAGCGGTTACTTTCAGCGTCATAGAATTTGATTCTCCGAAGTTTTTCAGGATAATCTTGAGAGGCATAAAAACCTGATAGTTTTCCAATCTGGTCACAAACCAGACCTGACTGTCTATCAACTTTATTTGAGTACATCCTGTTGAACTTCAGGTTTGCTTTTGCCCTTACTACAAAAAATGCAGAAAGTGTTGTTATTCGGTAAAGGCGCTCAAAGTCAACATATCCACGGTCAAAAATGTAATAGGAACCAGTTTCGTAAGGAATAACATCCATTGCGTTGACATCGTGAACCGAAGCTGCCGTAATGTGGATAAATGCTGGTATCTGTGTGGTTATATCGTAAAGCGTGTGGAGTTTTATCCCTCCCTTCGTTTTACGAAAACTTGCCCACCAAAAGACACTTAAACATAAATCGATGGTTGAAGAATCAAATGCATAAACTTTCCCTTGGATTTCAAAATCATTGTTGGCAAGCTTTTTTCTGGCTAAATCAATCATATAATACGCAAAATCTTCAAAGATTCTGTAATTGCGCTTTTCGTTAGCTTTGGCCAAGTTGCTTCTTGTTACTGTTTTTCCAAAACCAAGATGGTAAGCTTTGCTTCGATGAGCGTCAATAATGACAATCAAATCGCGCAAACTATCACGATTGGTCAATTGACCAAAAATCATACAAAGCAATTGATTCCAGCAGGTAAAGTGTCGAACATACTTGTTGCCCGAATATTTGGCAACATATTTATCGAATACCCTTTGTGGCAAAAAACTTATGAGTTGAGCGAAAACGTATTTCCCGTTGTTCATGTGATTCTAAAAATCCACGAACTTAATCGATTCAAATCGTCACGCTCAAAAAAGTCGCATAAAGTATAGATTTACAATTGTTTCAAAGAACGTTATTTAATTTTTAGTGGACACTAATGTTATCATATTAGCATTGAATTCTGCTTATTTTCGCTGCAAACTACTTTGGCTTTATTTACAAAAAACGAAGTTTATGCGACTTGCAGTTATTGACTTGGGAACAAACACATGCAATTTACTGATTGCTGAATACGATAAAACGAATTATAAAATTCTTCAACAGGGGAAGGTTGGAGTAAAGATTGGGAAATCTGGTATTCATAAAAACCAGATCACTGATGAAGCATTTGTTCGAGCCAAAAATGCCATAGACATTCACCTTTCTACCATTAATGATTTTAACGTAGATGAAATGGTTGCAATAGGAACCTCTGCAGTTCGTGATGCAGCAAACAAGGATGTATTTTGTAAGTACCTGCTTGATTCAACAGGAATAGAATTAAAAGTTATTTCTGGAGAAGAAGAAGCAACCTTAATTTTCAAGGGCGTTCAACTCGCCATGAAAAAAGTGTCTCAAGACACCATCATTCTTGATATTGGTGGCGGCAGCAATGAATTTATTATTCCAAACCATTCAGTTATTAAGTGGAAAGAAAGCTTTCCGTTGGGTATATCACGGATACTTGAGTTATTCACATTATCAGACCCAATTACAAATGATGAGATAGCTATAATTGAAAACTATTTCCAGAAAAATATGCAAAGTCTATGGGAACAGGCTTCAAATCAAAACTTCACCCAACTTATTGGCTGTTCTGGTGCTTTTGATACGCTTGCAGATTTGATTGACCAGACTGCACCAGGCACAAAGACCCGCGTTATGCAATTGATTTCTATTGAAGAATCGAAGAAGATTTTTGAGGAAGTTATTTCTTCAACAAAAAATCAACGCGAACAAATGACTGGCATGGAGCCTCTTCGAATTGAAATGATCGTTCCTGCTTTTATCTTTATCCGATTGGTGGCACAAAAATTGAATATCAAAAGCATTATTCAAACCGATTACGCTTTACGAGAGGGAGTTTTGTACGATCGGATTTATAATTAATTTTGAAACAACGTAAATAAGGAAATACGATATGTCGAAAATTTTGGTAATCGATGACGAACGGAGCATTCGCAACACCCTAAAAGATATTTTGGAGTATGAAAAGTACGAAGTTGACTTGGCTGAAGATGGAAATAAAGGGATTGAACTGATCCGAAAAAATGAGTACGAAATCATTTTATGCGATATTAAAATGCCTGGGATGGACGGTATTGAAGCACTTGAAAAAATTCAAATACTTTCTCCGGATGCCCCTGTGGTAATGATTTCCGGTCATGGGAATATTGACACTGCTGTTGAATCAATTAAGAAAGGGGCGTTCGATTTTATTGAAAAACCACTCGATCTAAATCGATTGCTGATTACCATTCGCAACGCAATGGACAAGTCGAATCTGATTACTGAAACCAAAGTACTGAAGAAGAAAGTCAACAAAAAATATGAAATAGTTGGCAATTCTCAGGCTATTAACAAAATATTGGAAATGGCTGATAAGGTTGCCCCAACCGATGCCCGTGTTCTAATTACCGGTGAAAACGGAACTGGTAAAGAGTTGATTGCCCGCCGACTGCATGACTTCAGCAACCGTGCAACTGGCCCATTCGTTGAAGTAAACTGCGCAGCTATTCCATCAGAGCTGATTGAGAGTGAGTTATTTGGTCATGAAAAAGGTGCTTTTACATCAGCAGTAAAACAACGTAAAGGAAAATTTGAACAGGCAAGCGGAGGAACACTTTTCCTCGATGAAATTGGGGATATGAGCCTTTCTGCCCAAGCAAAAGTGCTTCGGGCCTTGCAGGAAAGTTTGATTACACGCGTTGGAGGTGATAAACCAATAAAAGTTGATGTTCGTGTAGTTGCTGCAACCAATAAAAACCTCAGCGAAGAAATAGATAACAACACCTTCCGGGAAGACCTTTACCACCGTTTGAGCGTGATCCTTATTCAGGTTCCACCTTTAAATGAACGCCCGGAAGATATTCCTGAACTAGCCAAACACTTTATGGCGCAAATTTGTGCAGAATATGGTATTCCGGAAAAAGAAATTACCAGCGATGCCATCAATCAATTACAGAAAATGCCATGGACGGGTAACATCCGCGAATTCAGAAACGTAATCGAACGGCTTATTATTCTGTGTGATAAATCAATTACCGGTGATGATGTCAGTAATTTTGCCAAACCGTTGAAGTAACACCTGAAAAGGTTTCACATACTTCAGTAACTCTAATTTCGATTAATAACTTTCTGCAAAATCATGACATTAATAGTCATTATTAGTCAATAATTGTTTTTACAACCACACAATCTGTTCGCATAAAAAATACTTGATCATCCCCTTCTTAATGACAACAAATTGACCACATATGACAACAAATGCCAATAAACGTTTGTCCTCAAATATTGTAGCTGCCTAAGTTAGATTATAATCGAACTAAAAAACTTCCTTTATACTCGTTTTTTTTGAAACAACTTCCAAACTCTCTTGTTATAAAACATCAGATGATGAATGATTTTATCATTTAGACATAGCTAAAAAAATAAACCTCTGATTACGGGAAGTCTTTTGTTGTTGTCATGGCGTATTTAAACACTTTAACCCGGGTTTAATTGTTCCCCGGTAGGACCAACGTTATCAGGGGTTTTATTTTTAAAAAAACTTTTCTTACCTCATAATAAATTGTATCAGTTAAAGTTATATTTTTGAAGTTTATTCAGAATACTTAACCATAGCCCTGAAATGATCAAAAAACAAAAAGTAGTTGTAGTTCTACCTGCATACAACGCTGCAAAAACACTTAAACAAACCTATGATGAAATTGACTTCTCAATAGTTGATGATGTTATTTTAGTTGACGATCATAGTAATGATAAAACCATCGAGGTTGGGAAGCAACTTGGCATAAAACATATCATCCGTCATGAACAGAACAAGGGTTATGGAGGCAACCAAAAAAGCTGTTACAACAAAGCCCTCGAGCTAAATGCCGATATTGTTATCATGCTCCATCCAGATTATCAATACACCCCAAAACTGATTCCTGCAATGAGTAGCTTAATTGCAAGTGGTCTCTACCATGTTGTATTAGGATCACGAATTTTAGGAAAAGGCGCATTAAAAGGAGGTATGCCACTCATAAAATACATAGCAAATAGGGGATTAACTTTTATCCAAAACATTTTAATGAATGCTAAACTTTCTGAGTATCATACTGGATACAGGGCTTTTTCACGCGAAGTTTTAGAGAAAGTAAATTACAATGCGAACTCAGACAATTTTGTTTTTGACAATCAAATGCTAGCACAAATCTGGCATTCCGGCTATGAAATTGCGGAAATCACTTGTCCAACCAAATATTTTGATGATGCGTCGAGTATCAACTTTAAAAACAGTAGTATTTATGGGATTGGTGTTCTCAATACTTCAATAAAATACAGATTGCAAAAATGGGGGACAAAAGAATATGAAATTTTTCAAAACTAATAGGATATATAAAGTACAGAACCTAATCATTTTTGGTATTGGCTTATCCTTAGTAATATTTACTTCTTATAAATCAGCAATAACCTCATTTACTCACGACGAGAGTTTCACCTATCTTAATTATGTACATCAAAAATTCTTGCACATAATTTCTTTTAAAAAACCATATACGAACAATCACATTCTAAACACAATCTTTATTAAATGTTCTGAAAAAATCTTCGGAAACTCTGAGTTTGCGCTTAGAATTCCAAATATATTAGCTTTAATCACATACCTCACTTTTACATACCTGATACTTCAAAAAGAAAAAAAAATTCTTCTACCATTATTTATACTCATGACATTCAATCCATTTCTTCTTGACTTTTTTGGGCTCGCTCGAGGATATGGATTATCAATTTGTTTTATGATGATGAGTATATATTATTTGGTTGACTATTTCGATAGAAAAAGTACGAATAGAAGCCTTATACTTTTCAACTTCGCTGCATTGCTGGCTATACTCGCAAATTTTACCATGCTAAATTTTTATTTGGCGGCATTGATCACTTTCAATTTCTTAACCCTAAAAAACTCAACTGACAAGTCGGTTAACACTTCATTAAAACGTCTTTTGAAGACCAACAATATTAATCTTTTATCCTTGTTGTTTTCAACCTTGATTCTTTTCGAACCAATTAGGAGATTGTGGAAAGTGGGTAAACTTGATTACGGTGCAAAAAGCCTAATGGATACGCTTAGATCACAGGTTTACAACGCCTTATACGATGTGCCAATATCTGGAAGTTTAAGGGATTTCTTGACGTACTTAATTATTCTTTTTATCGGGGGAAACCTTATAGTCACAGCTGTTAATTTTATCGGGAAGAGAAGACTTTCGAAGAATTCCGCTGGGCTATTCATTTCTAATTGGATATTAATTTTGATTCTAACTGCAACTACAACACAACACTATCTATTTCAAAATGACTACTTTAAGGATCGATTTGCTTTATTCCTGTATCCACTAATTGGATTAAATATATTTTCTTTACTGAAGTATTTCTTGTCAACCAGACTTAAATATCCTGTATTCGCTATTTCTTTCTTATCTATTCCCTTTTTGTGTTGGAATATGTATGCAAATATAAATCTACACTCCTACAAAGACTGGAGGTATGATATGAACACCAAACAAATGCTCGCTAAACTTGAGAATCAGATTACCCCTTCAAAAAATAATATAAAAGTTAAACTTGGAGTTGATTGGCTATTTGAACCAACAATAAACTATTACCGAATAACCAAGAATCTGAACTGGTTAGCTCCGGTTGAAAGGGACGGTTTCCAACCTACCGATGACTATCATTACATTTTGACCGATGATTTAGTAGTAGAGAAATCAGTTATTAGTTCATGGAAAATAGTTGGCAAATCAAAGAATTCCGTTCTAAAAGAAAACCAACAATAATTTCTATTTCTTAAATTGAGAATCTTTACCGACTATCCATATTTAGCTTTATACTTCTCAAATCATAAACAATCACATTTTTGTATTCCTTCATTTTGTATTTTATAAAAGGTTGTAATACAGGCTTCTTCAATATCGTTGTATCAGAAATTATAAGATATTTTGCCCCTTGACTAATTCTCTTATAAAACTGTTCTTCTTTCTCAAATCTACTTCCATATTCGGTATAACCTTTACGGTTCATCATGTATAAACTTGAATTAATTGAACGATCAGGTATAGATATAACCTTATCTTCCAACTTGATATCTAATTCTTCCAGAACTGGTTCCAATTCACCAACCGCTTCAAGTCTGTACTTATAGGGATTATTCTTACTTCCTTGAAAACGATCATCTATCCTTACTTTGCAATTAAAAATAAGAAAACCAAGATATACTACGAGTATCCCTGAAAAGATTGGGTTATTTATCCACTTATTTCTGATGTATGTATGTAAAAAAACAAACCAAAACAGGACTATGACTAAAAAAATATTTATGAGATAATAGTCATGATTCTGTAATGATTGAAACCAAAGAAGCAGATAAAGAATACTGCCTAAAGGAATAGCGACTATCAAATAATAGAAGAATGGTTTCACCTTCTTATATTGAATTAATAGCCATACCCAAATTAATCCAGATATTATCAATAAACTGCCGTGGAAGTACTCTTTAAGCCAAATTTTCTCAACAGCTTCAAGTGTATTTTGCAACTGATCTTTAGACATTTCCCAAATCGGCCATATGCTATTGAATGTGTATTTACCCTGATGAAGACTGTTGTAATTATCTGCATACCAGTACCAAAATACTACAGGGAAAAAGCCAAAAACAAACAATATTATATCATAAACATTTTTATTGAAAAGCTTACCTTTCCTCTTTTTTATAAAAAGCTCAATAAACCACCAACCAAACAAAGCCACTAAGCTAATTCCTGCTGTAACCTTAAGCAACATAGCCATGGATAATGAGCTAATGGCAATCCACATAATCCATTTTCTTTTTTTCACATAAGATTCGTAAACCAACCACCATCCAAGAAGTACCAATGCCAGGGCTGGAACATTGGGAAGAAAACTAAATGAATAAAATACGACTGTTGGCGAAGCAAACAATAACAGTCCTACAAATAAAGAAAAAGCAATATTTTTTGTAAAACTATATGCAACCATATATATGAAATATAAACCAATGGTGAACAAAAAAAGCCCCAACGTTCTATATATCCATTCGTGTTTCCCAAAAAGTTTCCATAACTGAGCAACGAAATAATATAGTCCGGGGAACTCACCTGCAGACTTCCCGGAAATTCCTCCATCACTCAACTGATTATATAGTTCTGGCTCCAGAAAAGGAACATTGTTTTGGTAATAATTCTGTGTTATTGCTAAACAATCTGTTTGTCTCCAAATATGAATACTTTGAGGACGTAAATCAAGGTAATTTTGAATACCAATTGCATAAAAAATTGCGACAATTGCACCAATAAAAAATAGTTTATTGAGTAAGCGATGGGGTTTTTGCATTTTCAGTTATTTTATATTTCGAAGCATAAAACTATAGCTTTTGTCCGATTAAAATCAAACATTCGAATCTTTTTTTGTGAAGTCATTCATCAGAACAATATATTTTATATTTTAGGGGTAATACAAAAGTAATCTTAGCCATTCCATGAAAAAAAACCTCCTTCCCATAATCATTCTGACAATCATCACCTCCATTGCATTGATTATAATTTTCAAACCAGTTCTCCAGCATCCAAACGGAATTCTATATTCAAAATCAGTTGACCCGCTTAAAAGCTATTATAACTTTTCCTATTACTTAAAACATGATTCGGGTATAAAACATGATGGTATAAACTACCCGTATGGTGACCATTTACAATACATAAATTCACACCCCCTCTATGTTACTGTATTGAAGTTTATTGATAAGCACATATACCCAATTGCAAATTTTGGTGTTGCTATATTAAACCTATCAATGATTTTTTCATTCTTGATAGCCATGCCATTTTTGTACCTGATACTTAGAAGGTTTAAGCTCCCTGCATGGTATTCCATCATAGTTGCTTTACTAATTGGTTTTATGAACCCACAATTTGATCGTATCCATGGGCATTTTGAAATGGTCTACTGGTTCTTTATCCCCATGTTTTGGTACTTGCTAATTCGATGGAAAGAAGATTCCAATAAATGGCTTTGGGGGAGTTTACTGGTATTAATAGGTTGTATTGGAGGTTTTATTAGTGCTTATTTTGCAGCCTTTTATGCCATTTTCTTATTTGCAGTTTTAATTGCTGAAGTATGGATAAATCGCAAAGAGTTAAATTCATATTATAAAATCGGCGTTAAGCTCCTTTTACTAGCAATAGTTCCTATTCTCATGGTAAAAGGATTGGTTGGTTTAACCGACTGGGTTGATGACCGACCATATAATCCTTGGGGGTTTTATGTATTCCATTCAACAATTCCCAGTGTATTTTTCCCATCCAATTATCCGTTTAAAGAGCTGTTAAACCTTAGCTATCAGTGGGAAGGAAGGGCATACATTGGATTACCTGCCGCATTCGTCGCTCTATCAATTATTATTTCGTTTTCACTCAGGTTTATTAAGAATAAAAGATTCGAATTGCCTGCTTTTTTTAGTAACAAAACCTTTCACACTTATTTAATTGCAGCTACACTTGTTTTGCTTTTTTCTATGTGCTTCCCATTCAAATGGGGGTTTGGCTTTTTATTGGACCTACTTCCCCCTGTAAAACAATTTAGGGCTTTAGGAAGGTTTACATGGATTTTCTACTATGTATTCACTATTTTTTCTGCCTATTTGATTTATCAATTATTCAATTGGTTAAAAGAAACGAAAAAAAATATCCTTGGCATACTTGTATTATCTCTTGTTTTTATTCTTTGGGGTATTGATGCTAACAAAAATATTCTACGTGCAACAAGAGGGTTGTTTAACAAAAATGACAAACTTATTAATAACGATGATGAATTTCTTGGAAGGTTTGTCGAGGCTGGAATAAATCCTGGTCAATTCCAAGCTATTTTCACACTACCTTATTCAAGCACCTGTGGAGATAAACTTCTTTTTGAAAGGGGAATGACTGCTTTCGGAGAAGGAATGAAATGCTCTTATCATACTGGCATTCCACTAATTCAAAGCTTTTCTCCCAGATTGTCATTTTCCCAAGCACTAAGTAGCATACAACTGCTTGCTGACTCGGCAATATTTAAAAGCAGATTGGATGACATGAATCAGAAGCCAGTATTGTTGGTTTGTACCAAACAAGAATTGAATGAACAGGAAAAAAATCTAACGTCAAAAGCAAACGTATTTTGGGAAGACAAATACATTACGATGTCAACCCTCCCAGTTTCAGCCTTTAAAACCGATCATAACAACTGGAAAAACTCTGTAGATTCAATTACGCCAAAACTAAATTGTGAAAACGGCATTTGTACTGATATCAACCACCGGGCAATCTATCACAATTCGTTTGAGAATTTAAAATCAGAGAATTCATTTTGTGGAGAAGGTGCTCTTTTTAAAAGAAGAGGTGAAGTTGAAGTTTTCAATGGGAAAATGCATGTCGACTCGGGTAAAGTAGAAATATCATTCTGGCTCTATTTTGATACTCGCCAATATGATATGCCACAACCCATATTAAGAGCTTTTGACAATAAAGGCGAGGAGGTTTTAAAAATGAAATTCAACAATCGTGAGGTACATGATGTGTATCAAAATTGGGTGAGAATTTCAAAGGATATTGATGTAAGGAATGATCTCACCTATCAAATTACAGCAAAGGGAAAATACATTACGATTGATGATTTGCTTATAAAGCCTGTTGAATCAAATGTGCTAATAAACAAGTTCAAAAACAAGCAGTTATTCAATAATTTTCCTCTGGCAAAAAAGTAAGATCGTGATTTAGTCTTTTTTTGAATAAAATTTCAACGTAACATTTTCAACATATAACGGTTTATCTTTACTATACAATACAAATTTTGCTTTAGTATTTTGCCAAATGTTAATGTTTTGAATCGTATAGTTATACATGCCAGTATGCATAAGGCCAAGTTTACTTTCGGCAAACTGGATCAAATATGGGCGGTGGAATAATTTATTTGCCCCTTCACTGTCCACCGTAATCAAAAGTCTTGACCAATCATCTTTTTGGAATTTATTATCGAGGTTAACTTGAATAATCGAAATTTTGCTCTCAAACAAATTGTTTCCATTATCTTCCCAGATCGTTTGATCCGAATTTTCATTTAAAGAAAAACCTCCCAAGCTAATTGAATTTACTAAATCATAATCATCTTCAGAAAAATCCTTCTTATATAGAATTCCATTATACCGCTCATCTGTCTTCAAAAAAACCTTCCAGTATTTTTCTTTATCCATATTCGTCCCATGCAAGATATATCGCTGATATTGATTAGTCTGGATTAAATTTAAAGGAATCGTCAATAACGATAAAACTATGGAGATAATCCTTAAACTCTTAATCTTTGTTTCTAAAAGAATGGCCAACGGGATAAAGAAAATCGGATAAAATTCAATGTAAGCCCTTAATCCGTAGCTTCTTCCATAATACCATATGCCACGAAGACAACAAATAACTAAGTGTTCCAAAGAAAAAAATCCAAGAAAAAAGCTCAAAATATTTTTTTTCTTTTACAAAGTAAATCAGACCAAATAAGCCTATAAATGTTATTGGGGCATATATGAATAATCCTTTTCGATAACTGAACAAAATATCAATAATTCTAGGTTCTAGCCAATTAAAACCCTCTCCTTGATATGAATAAACAATGAAATATCCAGTCTGAAAGTACCATGCAAATAGTTGTATTGAAATCACTAAAAAACATAAAATTATCCCAACAAATAGAAAATGCCACTTTTTAAAAAGAAATAACACTCCGTTTGAGAAATTTTCCCATGAACCTGCTAAAAAAGGAACAAATAATATTATAAATCCATTAATCTGTCTAATTATGATTATTGTACCTAACAATATACAGGCTATCAAAAATGCCCTATTATTGAGTTGGGAAAAAAACAATTTTATAAAATACATAAAGGCAGTTATCGCAAATAAGGAAAAGATGTGGCTAAATGACGCATTAAGCGTAGCATATTGCACTATCGAGGTTGACAATATCATCAAGATCTGCGAAAAACATATTGTAAATAGTTTGAAACCATACAAACTAAGTAGCTTTCGAAGAAAAACTATACTCAACAGCACATAAAATACAGCAGCTAAATAAATCGCCTGATGAAATGGTTTTTGATATCCATCTTCATAACTATTTTCCGTCGGAGTAAGTATTTTAGCAATGAAAAAGAATGGACTCTCAAGCAACGCTGTTCCACATGGATATTTATTTACCCACTTATCGTCAATTTTATTATAAACCCCAAAATTCTTTGTCCGTTCTATGAAATCAGCTATTTCTTCGTCAGAGGAATTTTTTTTTACAAAATCATTATGAATAAAGATTGAAGGCAAATATTCATAATAACCTACTCCATCACCTGAAATAGTTTTATTGGTATAATTCAACCCTTGAATTAGAAATAAGACAAAAAGAAATATTTCAAAAATGATTTGCTTTACCTCTGAAAAATTAGTTTTCATAATTCTTTGCTAGAATTTAATCAATCTTAAAAAATGACTCCATTGCCATTCAGTATTCCACCAAAGCCAATGGGAATACTTATAGCAGAAAAGAATGTTATAGATTGTGAAGAGTACAAGAATTGTATGAAAAGTTCCAGTCAAAATTCTATTTTTATACTGTAATACTTTTTGAACTAAAAACGCTAATGGGATGGCCATAATCGGGTAATACTCAATTAGGGCTCTATATCCTGCTGCACCACTAAAGGTTGGTCTCCACCAACTTCCATCTAGATAAACGATTATGCACATCAACAATACGATAGCAATTGCACTATACTTTCTTTGTGAAAAGATCAGATAAAATAATGAACCAGTTGCCAATAACATGATCGGTGTGTACAAAAACAGCCCATTTCTAACACCTATTAAAACTGTTGAAATATATGGAGATAAAATATTGATAAACCCTTCTTCCTGATAGGAATAGACTATATATTTTCCAGTTACCAAATGCCAATACAACATTTGGGGGAGAAAAACTACTAGACCAATAACTCCCATTATCAAAATCAAATACCATTTATTAAAAAGTAGCTTAATCCTCTCTTTGAACAAGTCAATATTTCTCACTCCATATAAAATGAAGTAAATGCTAAGAACTATAGTCGTAGGTCTGATTAATACAGCTAACGAAAATGGCAAAGCAATATAGATGGCATTCTTAATGGACGGGGAATCATAAAAAACAGGCACTAGAAAAATGAAAATTGAAACCAAACAAAAAGAATATGCATGAGACATGCCTGGACTAATAATCGTGTAATAAAATAAGTTGGTAGCAAAAAAGATAAGCAATGTCGTTAGTAGAGCAAAACGTTTCTCAAAGTACCTTATCAAGGCTTTAAAAAGAAAAAACAAACCTAAAAATACGTAAAAAAGAGTTGCAAGCAATACAGAGTTAAAATAGGCTGGTGCATATCCATCAGCCTGTAGTCCATATGCCTTGCTATAAACATGGGCCAATAAAAAAAAAGGAGATTGCATTATGGCAACTCCACAGGTAAACACATTTAATCTTTTTCCTTCTTCGTATGGTTTTGCCCAGCGCATTCTTTTCAGTTCTTCTTTGTCTTTCAAGAAGAAATATGGTAGGTACTGGTAATAACCTTCCATATCTGAACTCATCACTATTTGTCTTGGCTCAAACCCTTCATAGTTACGATAAATTCCATGAGATGCGAGCCCTACTGCATAAAAAACTATGAGAAGGATAAAAAGATTACCTTGGTTAATATACTTTCGGATAAACATTATTTCGCCCAAAGATTATACTTCAAGATGCACCACAATGCCCTAAAACCATCTTTCCAATTTATCTTTTTGCCTTCATCATAGGTTCGTCCATAGTATGATATTCCAATCTCATAAATACGAATGTTGGGAATTCGTGATAATTTGGCAGTTACTTCAGGTTCAAATCCAAACCTATTTTCTTTTAAGATTAATCCTTTAACATATTCTGCTTTGAATAATTTGTAACATGTTTCCATATCTGTTAGGTTCAGGTTAGTAAACATGTTGGAAAGATTCGTCAAGAATTTATTTCCTATTGAATGCCAATAAAACAAAATGCGGTGCGGGTTACCTCCCATAAAACGAGAGCCATAAACAACGTCTGCAAAACCTTCGGCAACAGGCTTCAGTAAATCATTGTACTCACGAGGATCATATTCCAAGTCAGCATCCTGTATAATAATGTAATCCCCATTTGCTTCTTTAATACCCCGGTGCAATGCGGCTCCTTTTCCCATATTTTTGGGCTGGTGGAAAAACTTAATATCAATCTTTTTTTGTTCTTGAATGTATTTATCGATTACCTCCACACTTTTATCTGTAGAGCAATCATTCACAATGATCATTTCTTTTGAAAAGTCATATTTTAAATCAACTTCAATTACTTTATCAAGTAGCTGTGTTATTGTTTTTTCCTCGTTATATACAGGAATTACAATGGATAGGGTTTTACTCATTATTTTAAACTTAGGATCGTACGAATTTTGAACGGATAAATCTAAGAAAAATTATTTAAGGGAGCTCTTTGAACATCTTATAAAACTTGGGGGTTTTGATTTTACCATTGAACGTTTAACTTTGGGAAAAACTCAATCTATGGCTAAATCATTGATGAACTCACAGGCTAAGTTTGGTACCATGCCTGTTTTCCTAACTGCCTTATCAACTATACTTGGAGCAATTCTGTTTCTGCGTTTTGGCTGGGCTGTGGGGCAGGTTGGTTTTTTTGGCGTACTTGGAATTATTATACTTGGACATATTGTAACAATCCCCACTGCCTTTGCAGTAGCTGAAATTGCTACGAATCAACGAGTTCAGGGCGGTGGAGCTTATTACATTATTTCCCGTTCGTTTGGATTGAATATTGGTGGCGCTATTGGTATCGCTTTGTTTTTATCGCAAGCCATTTCAGTAGCCTTTTATGTTATTGCATTTGGTGAAGCATTTGAGCCACTCATTAATTACCTGAACAATCAGTTTGGTTTTGAATTAACGGACCGGAGATGGATTTCCATTCCAACAATGGGCATACTTTCAGTAGTTATCCTGTTTAAAGGTGCCAACATGGGCATGAAAGCATTGTATTTTGTTGTAGCCATTTTATTGGGGTCATTGTTGTTTTTCTTTTTGGGCGACTCCCCGATCAAACCGGATGAATTTCATTTTCAATCACACATAGCGAATAATGAAAGTTTCTTTTTTGTATTTACCATTATATTTCCTGCATTTACCGGACTGGCAGCGGGCTTAGGATTATCCGGCGATTTGAAGAACCCTAAAAAGTCAATTCCACAAGGTACGCTTTGGGCCACTGTGGCTGGTATGTTGGTTTACATTGCAGCAGCCTATAAATTCTCGGTTTCTGCCAGCCCCGAAGATTTGGTGGCCGACCAACTGATTATGCAACGAATTGCGATATGGGGACCAATTATCCCGATTGGGCTTGCGGCCGCTTCATTAAGCTCTGCGCTGGGTTCAATCATGGTAGCACCGCGCACGCTTCAAGCAATTGGGTTCGATGATATTTTCCCACAGAAAAAAATAAATGCCTGGGTTGCCAAAGGTAAAAAAGGCGATAACGAACCAATAAATGGTTCATTGATTACCATCATCATTGCATTCTTCTTCATTATTATTGGTGATATTAATTTTGTTGCACAAATCATTTCCATGTTTTTCATGGTTACTTATGGGGCAATTTGCATGGTCTCGGTTTTGGAGCATTTTGCAGCAGACCCAGCCTACCGACCTACTTTCCGTTCGAAATGGTATATTTCATTAGTAGGTGCATTGTTTTCGCTCTGGATCATGTATAAAATGAATGCACCTTACGCCGGCCTGTCAGTTGTAATTATGTCCATGATTTACTGGATAATTACCCATTACAGAAACGAAAAAAGAGGATTGAACAAGTTGTTCAGAGGGGTCGTATTTCAAATGAGCAGGCAACTTCAGATTTTTGCACAACGCGCTGACCGGGAAGATCGGGAAGTAAGCTGGCGACCTTTCGGTGTTTGTATTTCGCATGATACATTTAAACGAAGAAGTGCTTTTGATGTGATGCGATGGATCTCATTCAAATATGGTTTTGGAACGTACATTCATTTTATTAAAGGGTACTTAAATGAAGATACGAATAAAGAATCAAAAGAAGCATTGAGACGATTAATCCAGTTATCCCATGGTAGCAAAAACAGGGTTTATCTGGACACCATAATTTCGCCTTCGTACACATCTGCTATAGCGCAGGTCGTTCAGCTTTCAGGGATTTCAGGAAAAGGAAACAACCTGATACTTTTTGAATTCTCGAAAACAGAACCTGACACCTTGAAGGAAATCCTACCTAACTACAAGATGATGGAATCGGCAGGTTTTGATGTTTGCATTTTGGACACTTCATATAAAAGCTTTGGGTACAAACGGGAAATGCACATTTGGATAAGACCGGATGATTTTGAAAACGCCAACCTAATGATTTTGCTGGGTTACATTATCCTTGGACACCCGGACTGGAAAAAAGGTTTCATAAAAATATTTGCATTATTCCCTACTGAACATGTTGAAGACAAACGCCAACAACTGATGGATCTGGTGAAAGATGGTCGACTTCCTATCAGTCCTTCAAATATTGAAATGGTCCCCTACGAAAAAGGGAATCGTAAAAAAACTATTTCAGACTATTCAGAAGATGCAGACCTTACCTTAATTGGGTTCCGCAATGAAATGCTAAAAGGTAGTTTTGAGTTTTTTGAAGGGTTTGATGATTTGGGCAACATCCTGTTTGTAAGCGCAAACAAAGCAAAAGATATTGAATAAGCGTGGAGTTAGAAGCTGGAAACTGGAAGAAATACATAGTAGTTCCTATGTTTCAATTTTAGAATTTGGATTATGGAAATTGAATATTTTTTCAACTTGTCTGTAACATAGAGCCCATATTCTCTAAAATTATCCGTTATATTTGATGTTGAAACAAAATAGAACAGGCATGGAACGAATTGCAATTTTCCCAGGTTCTTTTGATCCATTTACTATTGGGCACGAAAGTATTGTTAGAAGGGCACTGCCCATGTTTGATAAAGTAGTGGTGATGATTGGGGTAAACACCAACAAACAATCATTTTTCAAACTGAATAAAAAACTAAAATGGATACGTGAAGTATTTAAGAATGAACCAAAAGTTGATGTGCAAAGCCATGAGGGATTGACAGTTGATTTCTGCAAAATTGTTGATGCACGTTACATTTTAAGGGGTATCAGAACCTCATCCGACTTTGAATACGAGCGTGCCATTGCACAGGTAAATAAACAAATGCACCCCGAAATTGAAACGGTATTTTTACTTACCATGCCAGAACACACACCTGTAAATTCTTCAATTGTTCGTGATATTATTAGGCATGGTGGTGATGCCAGCCAATTTTTACCTGAGGGCTTAAACATGGAAGAATTTAACGACCATGAAGAATAAGCTAATTCTGTTACTTTTATTTGTTTCCAGCCACCTTTTTGCTGCTGAAAATGTAACCATTTCAGGTAATGCCCCAGAATACGCCAATTCAGAAATTCAATTTTACAGGCATATTGATCCAGTAACCAAAGAAAAGCTTGAGCTCTTTAAACTGAAAATTGATCAGAGCGGATCGTTTCATTCCAACATAAAGCTTGAATCAGTCATCCGTGCTCAGGCCGATTTTGACAGTTATTCAGCTTTTATCTACCTGGTTCCGGGTAAAAACTATGAAATAATACTTCCACCCAAAAAAGAAATTACGAGTGGTCAACGTAACAATCCATTTTTTAAACCAATTAAAGTTCATCTGGCCAATAAAGGTGGGGATAAAAATGAATTAAACCGGAAGATTCGCGAATTTGAAAGAGTATACATAAAAACCGAAAATAGTCTTTTCAATAAAATATACAGGCAACGCTCAAAGGCGGCTGTTGATTCTGTAAAATCTATTTTATCAAGGCAATTCCCTTCCGGCACAGATTCTTTTTTTGAGACATACAAACATTATCGTCTAGCATTTATCGATTTTAGCTTTCATCAGGGACAAAACAAGGAGTTTCTCCAAACATATTTTAACACCAGCAAACCCAACTTTGAAGCAATAGTTTGCCAGGATTTGTTTGATCGCGTTTTCACAAATTATTTTTCACGATTAGCGAATTCAATAAATGGCGGCGAGTTCAAAAAAGTGCTTGCGAGTTCGAACCCAATTGCTTTGGAAAGCTACCTGAAGGAAAAAGACAAGCTGAATTCAGAAATGACTCGTTTAATTCTGCTAAAAGCGATCAACGATGTTTTTTATCAAGGGCAGTTTTCTCAAACAGGTCTTCTAAAGCTTTTGTCGGCAATACAACAAACAAATTGGACTGCAGAACAAAAACAACTTGCTGAAAGATTAAAAAAGAAACTGGCTCACCTGCTTGAAGATACCGCTGCACCTTACTTAAGTATGCAAACATTTGAAGGTGAAAACAAAACCCTAGTTGAATATCGCGACAAAATATGCTACTTGCATTTCACCCGGGTTGAAAATCCACTATGTCGTCAACACCTGGACGAGTTGAACAAATTGCCTGAAGCTGTTCTGAATGACATTCATATTCTTCATCTGATTCTCGAAGAAGAAATTAAGCAAGTAGAAATGATCAAACGAAAAAACTGGCCAGGTGAATTTTTGATTGTTTCAGAAGACGATGCAAAAAACTGGAAGGTAATGACATTTCCAACTAGCTATTTGATTGATGAAAAAGGAATGCTTATCAAGTCGCCAGCATTGAATCCGCTGAATGGATTTAACCGCCAAATAGGTTCGATGCTACAAAAAAGGCACATGGAAAAGCTAAGAAATCAGGCCAGGTAGTCCTCTATTAATTCAACCAGATTTGGATAGGTTGATAACAAAACTTCATTGAGGTCATTTTTTGAAAACCATTTTACTTCCACAATATCTTCTTCTGTTTGTGGTGTAGGAATTACGCTCCCCTTGTAAGCCATTTCAAACCAATATGTTTCTTTCAAAACCAAATTATCAGGTGCTTTTAAGTATGGTGAATAATAAAGGTGAAATTTTGAAGGCAGTTGCCTCAAAACCCTCAAATCGCTCAATCCACATTCTTCCTCAACTTCACGCAAAGCTGCATGTTCAATACCCTCCCCTTTTTCCACTTTGCCTTTTGGCAGATCCCACCGTCCAAAACGATTTATAAACAAAATGTCAGCTTTTGAGTTAATAACCACCCCTCCTGCTGCAACAATTGCATGCATGCTGGCACGGAAATCTTCCCACATTTTCGTTGGATCATCACTAACAACAACCAAGCTATCAGAGAGTTCCATAAACCCACTGTTGGAAAACATGTTTTCAAATTCCCTAAAATTCTCAATATCAACAACTTGACATTTGTTATCTTTAAGTAAAGTTTTGGATTTACCGCAAAAAGTCATGCTATGGTCATTGAAAAAAACTTTGTACATTTGTCTTGATTTTTAGAAAATAAGAAAGAACATTATGCAAGAAATTCATTTAGAAGTAACTAAACAGCTCGTACAAATTAACACAATAAAAATCCAACCATCAAACCCATTTACATGGGCTTCTGGATGGAAAGCCCCAATATATTGTGACAATCGTAAAGTATTGTCATACCCGGATGCAAGAACGTTCATCTGCAAACAATTTGTCAAATTAGTTAAAGAACAGTACCCACAAGCTGAGGTTATTGCCGGTGTTGCCACTGGTGCTATCGCCCATGGCATGCTAGTAGCTCAGGAATTAGGACTACCTTTTATTTATGTTCGTGCAAAACCAAAGGGTCATGGGTTGGAAAACCTGATTGAAGGTGACCTGAAACCTGGTGACAAAGTTGTGGTGATTGAAGATTTGGTTTCAACGGGGGTAAGTAGCTTAAAAGCTGCTGAAGCAATTAGCAACTTTGGCGGTGAAGTATTGGGCATGATGGCCATTTTCACATACAATTTCCCTGTTGCCCAGGAAAACTTTGAGAATGCAGGTATTGAACTAACCACATTAAGCAATTACAAAACCCTTCTTGATGTTGCCTTGGAATCTGGTGACATCAAAGAATCTGATCTTGAATCGCTTAACCAATGGAGAAAAGCCCCTGCTGATTGGGGAAAATAATTGAGTATTCATTTACTGAACAACAATATATCCCCGGTTTTTCCGGGGATTTTTATTCTTAAACTATGAGTACAAGCAAGTATGTTAGCGATGTGAAATACATCGGTCACAACCAGGAAATAATTTTCAACTACCTCGCTAACTTTGAGAATCTTTCGAAATATATCAATGAAGGATTACTTGAAAAAGTAACTGAGCAGGTTCCTCAAATAAAAATTACTGATTTCGAATCGGACAATGATTCTTGTCGGTTTAACATCAGTGGAATGGGTCAGGCTGAAATTCGGATTGTAAACCGGGAACCCCATCAAACCATAAAAGTTGAAAGTTCGGGTGGTCTGCCATTAAGTTTTACTTTTTGGATTCAGCTGCTACCGATAAATGCCTACCAAACAAAGATGAGGCTTACATTACATGCAGAAATGAGCATGATGATTAAAATGATGGCAGGAAAGAAACTGGATGAAGGTGTAAACAGAATGGCCGATATGCTTGCGCAGCTACCTTACCAATAGAAACTATTCATTTGGATTTCCTGTTAAATATTCAACTTGTTTGAAATGGTATGCATGCACGGTACTACCTGGTTCCTGAATAATTAACTGACCAATAGTATTTACCCCAACGATCTCTCCCTGGTAGGTATGAAGTTCATCCCTATACCATTTTCGTTCATTTAGTTGATAGAGTTTGCTAGTAAAAGATTCGTTAATGATATGATCTTCTCCCCGCTTTAGTTTCTGATAATACAAATCTATTGATTTGAGTAGCGTGCCCAATAAATCATCCAAATCAAACAGTTGATTAACTAAGTTTTTTAATGAAACAGGGTTTGGTGCATCAGACAAAAACAAATCCTGGTTCACGTTAATTCCAATACCAACAACAGAGTGAAGAATCCGGCCATTCATCACTGAATTCTCAATCAAAATTCCACAAATCTTTTTATCAGCAACATAAATATCATTTGGCCACTTGATTTTTACACCGGGCACATAATCTGACAAAACAGATTCAATTCCTAAACACACAATCTTTGAAAGCATAAATTGATGCCTGATTTCGAGAAACCCTGGTTTCAGTAAAATTGAAAAAGTAAGGTTTTTCCCGGGCTCACTTTCCCAGCTATTGTTCAATTGCCCTTTCCCCGCAGTTTGTTCATATGCCAAAAAGACAGTTCCCTCTTTCACCTCATTATCACGCACTTGCTCAATGGCATAATTATTGGAACTTCTGGCTTGCTTGATCTTAACGATGTTATGTCCGATAAAATGACACATTTTTTTGATCATTTATGCTTTATTGATAAAACTATTTTTTTAATTTTCAGGTTATTACCTGATACATGTAAAACTATTAAAATAAACTAAAAAATTTATCTTTGTAGTTCTAAAATCCATTTATGAGCAAAAAGCCAAAAGTTAAAGAAAGCGAAGAACTAATTAGCGCAATTATTGAGGGTATTCAGAGGAAAAAAGGGATTGACATTACGAAAATCGATTTAACAAAAATAAACCATTCCGAATGTAATTATTTCATCATTTGCCATGGGGGTTCTTCCACACAAGTAGATGCAATTGCTCATTCAGTAGAAGATACGGTTGAAGAACTTACAGGTGAGACCACCTGGCATAAAGACGGGTACAAAAATTCAATATGGATATTGCTGGACTATGCAGACATCATGGTTCATGTATTTCAGGAAGAAGCCAGGGATTTTTATAATTTGGAAAACTTGTGGGCAGATGCCACAATCGAAAACATAATAACAGAAAACAATTAGAAGTGACAGAAAACAAAAATAATAACAAGCAGAAACCAAACCTTGGGAATTTTAAACCCGGAGGAAAGGCTCCAAGATTCAATCCATACTGGATATATGGGATTGTAATTGTGGTTTTTCTTGCCATCCAATATTTTTCTTTTGATGGAGGCCCTGTTAAAACAAACTGGACTGAAATTAAAAACGAGATGCTCCAACAAAACGATATTGAAAGAATCGTTATTGTGAATAATAATGAAGCGATGATTTACCTGAAAGAAACAAGCTACGAAAAATATGTTGACAAGCTAAATAAAGGTTTTGCCCCCCCTGCGAAATACGGTCCTCATTTTTCACATGAAATTGGATCAGTTGAAACCTTTGTGAAGAATATTGAAGAAGCGCAACTAAACTTTTCAGAATCTGACAAAATTAGTATTGAATTTGAAACAAAGACGAGTTATTTGGGTGAACTCTTCAGTTGGTCTCTTCCCATTATATTTATCTTACTTTTTTTAGCTTTTGTGCGATTTATTTCACGAAACATAGTTAGGAGCAAAAATGCGAAACAAAGAGAACAGTAATCATATAAGTAATGTTGATACTTTAGTATTTAGAAACGAATAATAATGACTGAAAACAAAAATAATATCAAGCAGAAACCAAACCTTGGGAATTTTAAACCCGGAGGAAAGGCTCCAAAATTTAATCCATACTGGATTTATGGGATTGTAATTGTGGTTTTTCTTGCCATCCAATATTTTTCTTTTGGTGGAGGCCCGGTTAAAACGAACTGGACCGATGTAAGAAATATGCTTTTACAACGAGATATTCAAAGGATATCAGTTATAAACCAGAAAGAAGCAAGAATATACCTCAAAGAGACCAGCTACGACAAGTACACCGATAAATTAAACAAAGGGTTTAACAGCCCACAAAAGCATGGCCCACATTTTTCTTATGAAATACCACCCGTTGATATTTTTGTGGAAGATGTACGGGAAATGCAAAAGAACTTTCCGGAATCGGATAAAGTTGATGTGGAATTTGAAACCGTTACCGATTACTTTGGAACACTGATGGGATGGATTTTACCATTCGCAATCATTATTGCATTGTGGTGGTGGATATTCCGCAGAATGAGTAAAGGTGCTGGTGGCGGTGGAGGTGCCGGAAACATTTTCAATGTTGGAAAATCGCAGGCGAAAGTCTTTGATAAAGACTCTCGTGTAAGCACCAACTTTAAAGATGTTGCAGGATTGGCTGAAGCAAAACAGGAGGTTGAAGAGATTGTTGAGTTCCTGAAAAGCCCTTCAAAATATACAAAGCTTGGGGGGAAAATTCCTAAAGGCGCATTGCTTGTTGGCCCACCTGGAACAGGGAAAACATTGCTTGCCAAAGCTGTTGCAGGTGAAGCTGATGTACCTTTCTTTTCTATGTCGGGTTCTGATTTTGTAGAAATGTTTGTAGGTGTGGGTGCATCACGTGTACGAGACCTGTTTAAGCAAGCCAAAGAAAAAGCACCATGTATCGTTTTCATCGATGAAATTGATGCCATTGGCCGTGCAAGGGGGAAAAACCCTAACATGGGTTCAAATGATGAACGTGAAAATACGCTGAACCAGTTACTGACTGAAATGGATGGTTTTGACACCAATTCCGGAGTGATCATTCTGGCAGCTACTAACCGAGCCGACATACTTGACCGTGCACTAATGCGTGCCGGACGTTTTGATCGCCAAATCCATGTGGAACTTCCTGATTTGAATGAACGAAAAGAGATTTTCCAAGTGCATTTACGCCCTATCAAGCTATCAAAGGAAGTTGAAGTAAACTTCCTGGCGAAGCAAACCCCAGGATTCTCGGGTGCAGACATTGCCAATGTATGTAACGAATCGGCTTTAATAGCTGCTCGTAAAAATCATACTGAAGTAACCAAGCAAGACTTCCTAGATGCCGTTGACCGCATCATTGGTGGTTTGGAGAAGAAAAATAAAATTATTTCAAAAGACGAGAAAAAACGCATTGCTTTCCATGAAGCAGGTCATGCGACAATTAGCTGGTTGCTGGAACACGCACATCCACTGGTAAAAGTTACTATTGTGCCTCGTGGTAAAGCGTTGGGTGCTGCCTGGTATTTGCCTGAAGAGCGCTCAATAACCACCAAAGAACAATTGTTGGATGAAATGTGTTCGGCACTGGGCGGACGTGCTGCTGAGGAAATTACTTTTGGCACGATTTCAACAGGTGCACAAAACGACTTGGAAAAAGTTACCAAACAGGCCTACGCAATGATTAGCATTTTTGGAATGAGCGATTCGGTTGGGAACGTAAGCTATTACGATTCGACAGGCCAAAGTGACTTTGCATTCTCAAAACCTTACAGCGAAAAAACAGCCGAGTTAATCGATAAGGAATCCAAACAAATTATTGACGATCAATATGAACGTGCGTTGAGTGTTCTGAAAGAAAACCAGGACGGATTCAAAAAATTATCGGAGAAACTTTTAGAAAAAGAAGTTATATTTGGTGAAGACCTGGAAGAGATTTTTGGAAAGAGACCATGGCATGTTGAGATGTTGGGGGAACCAAACGGTGAGGCAGAATCCAAAACAAAGTCACTTCCGGATGATGAAACTGAAACACCAACAGCATCATAAATGGGAGCACGCGAAAACATTCTTGGAAGATTGAAGGAGGCCAGTAACAGAAGGGGAAAGGTTGAGATACCTCAACCGGACCTGGATAGTCCGATTTATTTGAAACAGGGCAAAAAGCTGGCTGAAAACTTCAAAACCAATCTGGAATTGATAGCCGGGAATGTGATTCGCACAAAAAATCTTGAAACAGCAATAGAAGAATTAAAGCAATTACTTGCTGAGCTCGAAGTTGAAAAACCATTCTGTTCAGACCTTAAATTGAAAAAAGCATTTAAGGACAAGCTGGAAACTACAGGTTTAAAGAAAGACTTTGAAAACATGCAGGTTGGCATTACACCATGCGAATTCTTAGTTGCTCATTTAGGTTCGGTAATGATCAGTTCAGCAGGCGCATCTGGCAGAAGACTACACGTTTTCCCGGAAACACATATTGTTGTTGCCCACGAAGAACAACTGGTGAACTATTTGGATGATGCCATTGATCAGATTCAGCAAAAATATGGAAGTAATTTACCTTCCATGATTACAAACATAACCGGTCCAAGCCGAACGGCCGACATTGAAAAAACATTGGTCATGGGAATGCACGGCCCACGCAGTTTGTATGTGTTTCTATGCGAAGAACCTTTCTAAACCCATAATATGGAAAAAGATTTTGAATTGATATACTCAACTGAGCAGGAATATCAGGCAGAAATAGCCAGAGAATTACTTGAAGACAATGACATTAAAGCAGTTATTCTTAACAAACGTGATTCGATGCAGCCGTTTATCCAGGGAACAATTGAGGTATACGTACATAAAGATTCCATGGAAAAAGCAGAAGAAATCCTTAAAAAGTTAAAAAGTTGAAGAACCTGCTGATCCGTTCACTTACCGGAATTGTTTTTGTTGCGCTAATCCTGGCTTGTATCTGGCTTGGACAATACACTTTTGGCATCCTGTTCTTTGCATTTATGATTGGCGGTGTTATTGAGTTTTTGAACTTCTTCGATAAATCAACTACAAGACCTGCAAAAGTCCCGATATTTCTTGGTACAATCATTAGCTACCTCCTCTTCTTTGGAGCTTCTTCAGGATTGATTGAGCAAAACTACTTGTATTTACTGGTGCCTGTTTTTATTTTCATTTGTATTGCTGAATTGTACAGAAAAAGTGAAAATCCGGTTCAAAACCTGGCTGTTTCAATATTAAGTATCACCTATGTAGCTATTCCGTTTAGCCTGATTAATCTTTTGGCATTTCCAAACAATAGTGCATACACCCCGAATCTAATTATTGGACTATTTGCAATTATTTGGATCTACGATTCGTTTGCATACCTGTTTGGTGTAACCATTGGAAAACATCGGTTATTCGAGCGCATATCACCAAAAAAATCGTGGGAAGGTGCAATTGGCGGTGCGTTATCGGCATTGGTTGCGGCCTACTTTTTTGCCGATTTAATTCCTCAGCTTAGCCAATGGCACGCCATGACATTAACACTATTGGTTGTCGTTTTCTCAACCTTTGGCGACCTGACCGAATCAATGATCAAACGCCAGGTTGGGCTAAAAGACAGCAGTAATTTTTTCCCGGGACATGGAGGCATCCTCGATCGTTTTGACTCGTTGCTATTTGCCGTTCCTGTTGTTGTTTTTTACATCAAGGTAGTACTTTAAAAGAAATAAAAAACCGAACGGCAATTTTTCATTATTTTTGCCAGTAAAACATTTTGACATGAAGTTTCATCCTGCCGGATATCGCATTATTCGTAATACACTTATCTCTTTAATTCTTTTGAATATTGTTTGTTGGTATTTTATTTCCTTTTCTGAAGTCAATGGGTTGATATCATTCGCCAGCTTAGTAATACTAATCCTGGTTTTGCAATTTTTCAGGTATCCAAAGCGTTTTGTTATTTTGAACGAAAAACAAGTTTTAGCACCATCAGACGGTAAGATTTGTGTGATTGAAGAATCCGTTGAAATGGAAGTCCTCAACCAGAAATGTTTGAAGGTCTCTATCTTCATGTCACCTTTGAATGTGCATATCAACTGGGTGCCTGTTCCTGGAAAAGTAGTTTATTGTGAGCATAAACGCGGTCAGTTTTATGCAGCTTTTAAAGATAAATCGGCTGAAGAAAATGAACGCCACACAACAGCTATTAAACTTGCCGATGGAAGACAAATTGTTGCCAAACAAGTGGCAGGGGCTGTTGCCCGTCGGATTCTGAATTTCCTGAAAAAGGATGATGAAGTAACACAAGATATGGAAATGGGATTCATCCGTTTTGGGTCGCGTGTTGATTTGTACTTACCCCTGGACACCAAACTAAACATTGAGTTGGGACAAAAAGTAACCGGATCGCAAACCATAATTGGAGAGTTAAGCTAATGAGCAAGGCACGAAACATATTTTTTTGGGTTCCAAACTTTATCACATCGCTCAACCTGGCTTGTGGAAGTTTGGCCGTTTTTTTTGGCATTGAAGGCCAGCTGGGCTGGGCAGCCATTTTTATTTTTGCCGCCGCCGTTTTTGATTTCCTGGATGGAATGGCAGCACGCCTTCTGCAAGCCTACTCCGAAATAGGGAAACAACTTGATTCACTCGCCGACCTGGTTTCGTTTGGGCTGGCACCAGCCGCCATGCTTTTTACCATGATGGAGCTAACACTTTTTGAAAAAAACCAACCCATTTTTGAAATTGAAGGAACCCCCATGCAATGGGCCTTTTTATTTTCTGTGCTGATTGTGCCAATTGCCGGTGCATTCCGCTTGGCTAAATTCAACATTGATGATCGCCAAACAGATAGTTTCCTCGGACTTCCAATACCAGCCAATGCTATCTTTTATGCATCACTTGGTTTATTGTTGGAAATAGGCACTAAACCTGAAATCAATACCATCATCCTCAACCGTTTTAACCTGATGACCGCCATGGTACTTCTTTCCGCACTGATGATTTCAGAAGTCCCCATGTTCTCGCTAAAGTTTAAAAACCTGAAATGGCAGGACAACCAATTGCGTTTTGTGTTTATCCTGTTGGTTATTGCAATGGCCGTTTTACTGAAGTTTTACGCCATACCATTGGTAATCATTAGCTACATCGTTATTTCAATCATCAAGAAGATAGCTGAGTAAAGCTTCTTTTTTTCAACCTGACATGATAGAATTGTTGTTTTTGTTTGTGATATAAACATTTATACAACACTCAAAAAATCAAATAGAAATTCGCTAAATTCAGCTACATATTTAAACACTAATAAATGAGACATACTTTTTTCTGCTTTGTAATTTTATTTCAACTAGCACATATTACAAATGCGCAGGATCGCATTACCGGCAAACTTCACACCACCAGGTCCGAAATCCTTGCACAAAATGGTATGGTGGCTACCAGTCATCCACTTGCAAGTCAGATTGGAATAGATATCCTAAAAAAAGGAGGGAATGCGATAGACGCAGCAATAGCTGCCAATGCTGCTCTTGGTCTCATGGAACCTACTGGGTGTGGCATTGGAGGCGACCTCTTTGCAATTGTTTGGGATGCTAAAACAAAGCAACTATATGGACTAAATGCCAGTGGAAGATCTCCAAAAAGTTTAACGCTTGAATATTTTGAGAAAGAAAACATTCAACACATTCCGTCCTATGGTACTTTTCCGCTAAGCGTTCCTGGAGCTGTAGATGGATGGTTTGAACTGCTTAACAAATTTGGTTCGATGAACATGGAGACCTTAATGGCCCCTGCAATAAGTTATGCAGAAAATGGCTTCCCAGTAACTGAATTGATTGGGCACTATTTAAAATCGGTAAAACGATTTCAAAAACAAGGATTTGAAAACATTGAGGACACCTATATTAATCAAAACAACGGGAAATTACCCAGGGAGGGGGAAATTTATAAAAACCCTTACCTGGCTGAAACTTACCGTAGAATTGCAAAGAAAGGCAGAGATGAATTTTATAAAGGGGAAATTGCGGAAGTAATTAGTTCATTTATAAAAAAACAGGGTGGTTTTTTGTCAAAAGAAGATTTTGAAGCGCACCATTCCCAATGGGTTAGTCCGGTAAGTATAAACTATCGGGGTTATGATATCTGGGAGTTGCCACCGAACGGACAGGGAATTGCAGCCCTGCAAATGCTGCAGATTATCAAGCAATATGATTTTTCAAACATACAATTTGGCAGTGCAGAACACCTTCACTTATTTACTGAAGCTAAAAAGTTAGCCTATGAAGATCGGGCAAAATATTATGCTGACATGGAATTCTCTGCAATTCCTGTAGATTCTTTGATTTCAGAAGAATATGCAAAACGGCGAAATAAGAATATTTCGGAATATGCATCCTCCTATAATGCAGGGAAGATTAGTGCAGGGGAAACAATTTATTTGACGACTGCAGATAAATTCGGGAATATGGTTTCACTCATTCAAAGTAACTACCGTGGAATGGGTTCTGGTATAGTGCCACCAAAGTTGGGTTTTATGATTCAAAACAGAGGAGAACTTTTTAGTCTTATCCGTGAGCAAGCAAACACCTATGAACCCGGTAAAAGACCTTTCCACACTATCATTCCTGGGTTCATCACCAAAGAAGGGAAACCTTTTGTGAGTTTTGGTGTGATGGGAGGTGACTTTCAACCACAAGGACATGTCCAGATTGTAATGAACTTAATTGATTTTGGGATGAATGTTCAGGAAGCAGGTGATGCCCCTAGGTGGGATCATACCGGGAGTTCATCGCCAACCGGAAAACTTTCGATTGGCATGGGTGAAATCAGGGTAGAATCAGGAATCTCCTTTGAAACAATTAGAAAACTCATGCAAAAAGGACATAAGGTGAGCTATGGATATGGCATATTTGGTGGCTATCAAGCCATTTTATGGGATGAAAAAAACCGTGTTTATCATGGAGCATCCGAAAGCAGAAAGGATGGGCAGGCGACTGGTTATTAAAGCAGTACCGTTCTACGGATTCTTTTTCGACCGTCCTCCAAGCACTCAGGACTGACGATCGCGATAAATCCGTTACAAAAACTTAAAAATGACCGTTGTGTAATTTTGCCGTACGAGTTTAATTTGACATTTTACCAATATTTGGTAAATTTGATAAAATTTTTAAAAATGAAAAACACATCAATTTCACTCGGAAACTATTTTGACCAATTTGTTCAGAACCAGGTTTCGGCAGGTCGATATAAAAATGTTAGTGAAGTAATCAGGGCTGGACTTCGACTTTTGGAAAATGAGGAAAGCAAAGCTATTGCCTTACGAAATGCAATCCAGGAAGGTTTAAACAGTCCATTGGTTGAAAACTTTGACTTTGACGAAAACCTAAAAATATTAAAAGCTGAAAAAAGAAAAAATGGCTAAAGTTATACTGAGACAGAAAGCCATTTATGACTTGAATTATATCTGGGACTATACTTTTGAGAAATGGTCAGAAAAACAAGCTGACAAGTATTACACAATAATAAAGCTTGCTTGTAAAGCAATTGGCGAAAATCCTGACATAGGAAAGGAATATGATGGGATAAGCAAAAACTTGCTTGGACTAAAATCCGGAAAACATATCATATTTTACCAAGTGCTTTCAGATGAGATAATTGAGGTTATTAGAATTTTACACGAGCAAATGGATTTGATGAATCGAATAGCCGAATAAATAAAAACTACACAAAATAAAGTTCATATTTCAGAGCGGGGTTAGTGCAGTTAGCAACTGCGTTTTTTGCATTGCAGCATGAACAAACCGTTGAAGCAGATTCAACTAAAGCAGACCATTGTCTGGTCAATTACCAGCAAAAATTAAACGAGTATGTCCAAAAAGTAAGCATAATTGTGTATTTCATGAAATTCAGTTTTACCCTAACCCTAAAGGGAACCTGAATTTCAACGACTTCCCTTTAGGGAATGTAAGGGTAAAAGTCGTTGAAGGTGCAGATATGGTACTTTTTGGACAACCTCTTGTATGGTGATGGTATGGTATACTAATTAGCCAGATGACAAAATCCCATTTCATTTAGCCATTGGGGATTGAAGATTTTGCTCAGGTATTTAAAACCACTATCGGGCAAAACAGTTACAATTTTTGCAGGAGCTTCCATTTTCTTTGCAACTTCCAAAGCAGCCCATACATTACCTCCACTTGAACCACCTGCCATCAGGCCTTCCTGGCGGGCAAGCCGATGCACCATAGCTATTGCTTTCTCATCATCAAATGCAATCGCTTCATCCACCAGGCCAAAATCCATGGTTGCACAGAGTTTAGTCTTACCGGCTCCTTCTACATGAAATGACTTTATATAGGACATATAATCTTCTTTGCCGTCTAGGTAAGGCTTATAAACAGACCCTACCGGATCTGCCAGGATGGTTTTTATATTGGGATTATTCTCTTTTAATCGTTTTGAAACCCCCGATAATGTACCGCCTGTAGATGCTGTAGCCACAAAGGCATCAATCTCCCCGTTCATATCATCCCATATTTCCTTTCCTAAGGTCATGTAATGGGCTTCAGGATTATAAATGTTGTTATATTGATCAATATGATAGTAGTCATCACTTTCGCTGGCCTTTATTGCGGGAAATTTTCCGTATGTCAGCTCAGGCTTTACAATAACTTCCGCACCGTATGATTCAATTATTGCAATCTTTTCTTCACTGCATTTATCAGGAACAAAAATAATTGATTTAAGCCCCATAGTGGAAGCAATCATGGCAACTGAGGCTCCAGTATTACCGGAACTTCCCTCAACGAGTGTTGTGTTTTCATTGATTTTCCCTTCCTCAACACCTTTTTTAATCATATAAGCAATAATTCGGTCTTTCATACTTCCCGTAGGATTCATATACTCGAGTTTTGCATGTATCTCCACACCTGGTTTGGGATCAAGAGTCTTTAAATGTACCATAGGTGTGTTACCGATCAGGTTTAAGGTTTCTACTTTTGACATAACGTTTTTTTTCAGGTTTTTATTAGTCTGCAAAATTATAATATACATCGGGATAAACCTGAACATATTGAACAAAACCGATTACATGATTTTTACTTAGAAAAAATAAGATGAGTATGCATACAAGTCATTTCCGCTTTCAATAAATCGCTTCGTTTTCACTCCCGGGAAAAATAGGTATATTTAAAAATATTATAAGGCAACAACGCCTCTTACAACCGGGATGTTAGACAACCACAAGAAAAAACCACTTGTAAACTACTGAAGATGAATGAAATATTAACATTTGGACTTTTATCCTTCACGTCATTTTTCACCCTGATAAATCCGCTGGGAACGATGCCAATATTTTTGACGATGACAGCAGAATTGAGTCAGGAAAACAGGACTAAAGCAGCAAAAAAAGCTTCAATTGTTTCACTTATCACCATAATAATATTTGCATTCCTGGGTCAAGTGTTATTCAACTTCTTTGGAATTTCTGTAGATAGTTTTCGTATTGTTGGTGGCGTAATATTTTTCTTAATGGGTATGGATATGTTGCAAGCAAGGCTGGGAAAAGTGAAAGTAAAAGATACAGAAATAAAAACATACGTAAATGACATTTCAATAACACCACTGGCCATTCCAATGATTTGTGGCCCGGGGGCACTTACAAATGCAATTATCATGATGGAGGATGCAACTTCATTAGAAAAAAAAGTGGTTCTGATAATCTCAGTTGCAGTTGTAATGACATTGACTTTTCTAATTTTATATAGCTCTTCCAGAATAATCAAGTTTTTGGGTCAAACTGGAATAAATGTAATGATGCGACTCATGGGCCTGATTGTTATGGTAATAGCTGTTGAATTCTTTTTTGCAGGATTAAAGCCTTTTGTTGAAAATATGATACGATAAAGTTGACCGTTTAATTTAACTCTCTTTCAATAGTTGCTTGTATGTCTTTAAAGCTTTTTTTGATGTTGTCTTTTGGAAATTTAATCTGTTGAATTCCACAAAGATCAGCTAACTCACCGGCACCTTCTTCAACCAAAACAAAAGCCCTGTTGTAGCCTAATTTACCCTGAAACAAACCTGTTTCATGAATGATGTTTGGCCTGGCATGAAACGGGTCACCATTTTGCTCATCCTCCTGGGTCAATACCAAAAAGGCAAACGATGATTTGGCAGTGTGTTCATCCAAAATATCACGGATTGCATGCCCGGCTCTTGCACCGGTTTCGTAACTTTCAACACGGAAATCCTTGTTTTTATCGAAGTGTTTTTTCAACTGCTCCCATTGGCAGTTTTTCCCATGCCCAATAAAAATAACTGGTTTCTTGTCCAGCTCCCCATCAGTCTTCTTTACTACTTTAAACTCGTGAACATCCTTATCAAAAACATTAAATACCTTTTGAATATCTGATCTGTTTGGTGCAGCAATTTGGATGGTTGTGCTTTCCCCTTTTTTCGATACAACTTCTAACATGAAGTATGCGTCTTTATCGCCCCAGTAGCAAATACGGTAATGTCCCATATCATGATCTTCTTCAAAATCATCAAAGAATTCTTCATCGGAATCATAATCCCAGGTTTCATTGTCAAAAACAATTATGCGGGCAAGCACTTCCAACCTTCCTTTTCTAGGAAGTATTTTAAGCCAAGTCATTACCCCTTCTTTTAATTTTCCAGAAGAAAATTTGACAAATTCGTATTTCTTTTCTTTTCTCATGATAGGTGAATAACTACGAAGATATAAAGAAACTATGTGCTTTTCACCACTCAATTAAACATATATTAATCAATACGATAAAACCAATATCAAACAAAATAAATCAATGTTCAAGGAAGCATTTTGAATTATCAAAAAAAGCACCAGAAACACAGGTGCAGTAATACTTCCGTGAATTCTTCTATCAGGTGCTTTCACGATCATGTTATTATTGACTTCCGTGATTTATTCTTCTACCTTCTCAAATACGTCTTTGTATTTTTTCATGGTGAACTTAACCAGGTGATAGGAAATCACGATTAGCGCTGGCCATGTTAAAAACCAAATTATTGAACTCCAGTACATAACTATCTTTTTTGCGGTTAATTTTCTTTACTTATTCATTCACAAACACACAGGTTCAATCGTTCGTTAGCTGGTTGCAAAATTATTAAAAACCATTGAAGCATTTTCATATTCTGTGTACTCATAAACTTCATTTAATATTGGCGTAAAGTCTTAATAAACGTGCGATTCTTCTTCCATTTCCTTTGCATCAATTTTCTTATTGTTCATCGCCTTCCATACCCACCAAATGTAGGCCAGTACAAAAGGAACAAACAGGGAAACGTAGCTCATCGCTGTCAAGGTAAAGTGGCTTGACGATGCTTTTTCAATGGTCAGCGATGATTGCAGATCAGCGATTGATGGATAAAAAGCCGTTCCATTAAAACCTGCAACAAGAAACAACGCCAGAACAGTGAGTACTGTACCCACACCTGCAGACCATATTCCACAGGTCACTTTCTGTAAGATTGAACGTGCAATTCCTGCAAGTACTGCAACCACACCTAACAACAGCAACACCAATACCACAGGCATGGCCAACAAGTTGTGCAGGTATTTGTATTTTTCCATAAATACTTCACCCGTTGCAGGATCGTAAGCAAACCCTTCTTTCAGCAACAAGGCTATCAAAAAGTACAGGAAGAATACCAAAAACGGAATGGCATTGTAGAGAACCTGCTTTTGGGAACGGGCAAATATTTCATCACTTTCAACAGAATTCATAAAATACAGCGCACCCAATATTCGGGCTAAAAAGAACACCGACAAGCCAAGGGCTACATTGTGAAATGTCAATACAGCTTCAAGTCCGCGATATGGAGTTTGCCAAAGAACCTGGTTCATATCATTCAATTGGAACATGGCGCCATTGAAAAATGTACCTACGGCTGTTCCAACTAAAATGGTACCAAAAGCACCATTCAGCACAAGGAATATTTCAAAGGTTTTTGCCCCTAAAAAGTTAGCTGGCTTCTTTCTGTATTCATAAGAAACAGCCTGAATAACAAAAAAGATTAGAATGGCCAACCAAACCCAGTAAGCACCACCAAAGGAGGTTGAATAAAATAAGGGGAACGAAGCAAAAAAAGCACCCCCAAACGTCACCAATGTAGTAAAGGTAAACTCCCATTTTCTACCCAGGGTATTCACCAGCATAGTTCGTTCAGTTTCGTTTTTTGCAATGGTGTAAATTAAAGTCTGACCACCCTGAACAAAGGTCAGGAACACGAATAATGCACCCAAAAGGGACACGATTACCCACCAGTATTGTTGCAAAGCAAGATGTGATAAATTTTCAAACATTATTTGGCTCCTCCTTCTATTTTAGGTCCAATTTTAATTTGTCGAACCATGATTTTAATTTCAGCAATCATGAGTATCGTAAAAATAGCTGCGAACAACCAGAAGGTTACCTGAACAGCACTTGAGCTGATTTTTGTAACAGCTGCAATGGTAGGCATTAAGTCCTGGATCACCCAAGGCTGTCGCCCTACTTCAGCAACAATCCAGCCTGCCTGTGAAGCAATGTAAGCAAGCGGTATTGTCCAAATGGCAACACGTAAGAACCACCTTTTTTCACGAAGCTTGGTTTTAATGGCGTAGAAAAATGCAAAAATGAAGAAGAACATAAAGTACCCTCCCAGAATGACCATGATGTGGAAACTATAAAAAGAAAGCGGTACACTTGGAATAAGCATGTTTACATCTTCAATATACCCGTAACCAAAATATTTGAAATAATTATCCTGAAAGGCCGGGCTCATAAACTCAGTCTTCAGTAATTCGGCTTCCTCTTCGTTGCCAGCTTTTTTTGCATCTTTAAACGCCTTCAGCTTGGCAATGGCAATCTTACCCCGATCAATCTTTTCATGAGCCGACATGATGCCATATTTTGGGTTTCCTTCTATCAAATCATTCACTCCCGGAACAAATGCATCCCAGTCAAGAAAAGCCATATATGAAAGTACATTCGGAATTTCAATTTTCATATTGAAGTCCTTCAGGTTTTCATTCCCCGGGTCTGTTTCTGATGTTGACATAAAACCCAAGGCAATCAATCCTGCCCCTTCGCTACCATTGTACAATCCTTCAAAAGCAGCAAACTTCATAGGCTGTTCAGAGGCTACATCCCTGGCAGAGCTATCGCCTGTCCAGATTACATAAACAGAAGAAAGGAAACCAAAAACAGCAGCCACAACAATACTTTTACGGGCAAAAACAACCTCGCGCTTTTTCAGTAAAAACCAGGCTGAAACGCCAATTACGAAAATGGCAGCCAGCACAAAACCCGATGAAGTGGTATGCAGAAATTTATGGACGGCCATTGGCGAGAACAACACATCCCAAAAGTTGACCATCTCATTTCTGGCAGTTTCAGGATTGAAAATCATTCCTACTGGCTTTTGCATCCAGGCATTGGCGACCAAAATCCAAAGGGCTGAAAGGTTCGCTCCAATAGCAGTAAGCCAGGTCGCCAACAAGTGGACTTTCTTACTCACCTTATTCCAGCCAAAAAACATGACCGCAATAAAAGTCGACTCCATAAAAAACGCCAGGATACCTTCAATGGCTAATGGCGCTCCAAAAATATCGCCCACAAACCAGGAATAATTTGACCAGTTTGTGCCGAATTCAAATTCAAGAATAATTCCGGTTGCAACCCCAATTGCAAAATTAATTCCAAACAGGGTCATCCAAAATTTTGTGATCTTTTTCCACTCCGGATTTCCGGTCTTAACATACAGGGTTTCCATAATCGCAATGATCATGGTCAAACCCAATGTCAGAGGAACGAACATCCAGTGGTACATTGCTGTTAGGGCAAATTGTGCCCTCGACCAGTTGACTAAAGAAAAGTCGATAGCTTCTAACATTGATTTTTATTTTTTAGGTTCTGTTAATTGTTCAAGTACATGATTACCACGTTCTTCATCCGTTTCGAAATTGGTTTTCAAAAAGTTTGGGAAAAAGAAAAGTTTGAGGATTACAAACATCACAAACAACTTGATTATAATAACCAGCCATACCTGCCTGCCCCACTTACCCATATTTCGAAACCCATCGTAATACAGGTCCCAGGCACGTGATAAAAATTTTGATTTAAACATTCGATCGTATTGAGATATCTGGATATGTAAAGTTAAGTTTTATCTTGAGCTAAACAAGTTTATATTGCTTTTATCGAACAGTTTTACCTAAGAAATAAACCCCTGATTTTCAGACCTTTTTATCCTTTTTATCTTAAGCTACTGAATAAAAAATAATTAGGCCCAATCACGATCAAAACGCATCCAACAAAACTTTTTTACTAAAAATTTATTCTGAAGAACTTATTTATTGAAGATTGCTTGATTATTAGTGAAACAGATTTTTTTCACAACCTTTGCATGCCAAAACTGTTTTAACACAAAACAAAAATCAATTCCGATAGCTATAGAATTATTTCCGGTTTGAAAAGCGAAAAACATACCTGTGTTCATTGTGGGGACGATTGCGGCCCTGCTCCAATTTTTTGGGAAGAAAAACCATTTTGCTGTCATGGTTGCCAAACCGTTTATCAATTGCTGAATGATAAACAACTTGACAAATACTACGAAATAGAGCGGTCACCCGGCATAAAACTTGAAACTGACAACATTCCTTCAAGCGATAAATTTGCCTTTCTGGATTTGGAAGAAATCAAAACCAAACTGCTTGACTTTTCGGATTCAGGGATTTCAAAAGTTCGATTTTTTATACCAACAATCCATTGCGCTTCCTGCATCTGGCTACTTGAAAACTTACATTCGCTGAATAAGGGCATCGTACAATCTTTTGTCAATTTTCCAAAAAAAGAAGTGAGTGTTACCTTCAACGAAAATGAAATTAGTCTTCGGAAGTTGGTTGAGCTACTGGCATCAATTCATTATGTGCCAGAGATTAATCAGCAAAGCCTTGAAAAACCTGAGAAAGCCAAATCAGACAACACTTTAATCATTAAAATTGGCATTGCCGGATTCAGTTTTATGAATGCCATGCTCTATCATTTTCCACAGTATTTGCCTGGCAGTGAAAACCTGGAGACCGACTTTCGGCTTGTTTTTGCCTGGCTGAGTTTTGCACTTAGCCTACCTGTTTTGTTTTATTGTGGAAATGACTATTTCTTATCCGCTTACAAAAGCCTCTGGAAAAAAATCATCAGTATTGATTTGCCCATCGCTTTGGGTTTGATCACCCTTTTTGTACAAAGCACCCTTGAAATATTTGCTGGTAAAGGCATTGGCTATTTTGATTCGCTCACAGGATTGGTTTTCTTTTTATTGATTGGCAAATGGTACCAAAGTAAAACCTATGCTGCGCTGACATTTGAAAGAAATTACAAGTCCTATTTTCCTGTTGCCGTTACGAAAGTTTCCGATTCAAAAAATGAAACCATCCCGTTGGATCAGCTCAGGGCAGGAGATCGAATATTGGTACGCAACCAGGAACTTATTCCTGCTGATTCCATCATTCATAAAGGGCATGCCAATATTGATTATAGCTTTGTTACCGGCGAAGCCATTCCCGTTTCAAAAAAAGAAGGTGACTTTGTTTTTGCCGGGGGAAGACAAATTGGGAGTGCGATTGAGCTACTCGTTCAAAAAGAAGTGGAGCAAAGCTACCTGACACAACTTTGGAACCAGGATGCGAAGACAGAGAAGGATACCCCTCCCATGTCTTTATTAATAAACAAGGTAAGCCAATATTTTACAGCCACTATTATTTCTATTGCGCTGACCGCTGGTGTTTATTGGTATTTTCAGGATTTTGAAAAAGCTATTTTCGCATTTACCTCGGTGCTGATTATTGCCTGTCCGTGTGCATTGGCACTTACCATTCCATTTACATTTGGCAGCACCTTGCGGCAGTTTGGAAGAAAAGGGATGTACCTAAAAAATACAGACGTAATAGAACGTCTCTCAAAAATTAAAACCATTGTTTTTGATAAAACCGGAACCATTACCCATTCACGCTCATCGCAAGTTGAATTTATGGGGGATAAGCTGAGCCATGCACAATTACAAATAATTAAGTCGCTGGTTTTTCATTCATCTCACCCGTTGAGCAAAATCATTTTTGAGCACATTGATGAAGAAAAGTTATTGGAGGTTGAAAAATTCAAGGAAATCCCCTCGCTGGGAATCAGTGGAACAGTTGATGGCCAAAGAGTCAATATTGGTTCAAAGTATTTTGTAACCGGGGATGAGCAAGCAAAAGATGACTTAAAAACCCAGGTGTGGGTTTATTTGAATAAAAAAGTGTTGGGACATTTTCAGTTTGAAAACAATTACAGGAATGGCTTGGAGCAAACAATTGAAAACTTGCACAACAATTACGAACTTCATCTTATCAGTGGCGACAATGAATCGGAGCGGGAAAACTTAAAACCTTTGTTTAAAGATCATGCCCGCTTGAACTTTAACCAATCGCCTACTGACAAGCTTCAGTATATAAAAAAGCTTCAGGAAAACAAGCAAGCAAGTTTGATGATTGGCGATGGGTTAAACGATGCCGGAGCACTAAACGAAAGCAAGGTAGGAGTAGTAATTGCCGACAACATTTACCATTTTACCCCAGCATGTGATGCCATACTTCAGGCCGACAAGTTTTCATCTTTGCACCAGTTTATTCGATTCACCAAAACAAGCATGCGCATAGTATGGCTGGGTTTCTTGCTCTCATTTATTTACAATTTCTTCGGAATCTCGTTTGCAGTTCAAGGAAACCTATCGCCAATTATTGCTGCCATATTAATGCCATTAAGCTCTGTAACAGTAGTAGCATTTGCCACATTTTCAGTAAATTTTATGATGAAAAAACAACGATTCCCGAACTGACTGTTTTTAAACACAACCTCCCATCTCTTCAAATAGCGTAGATTTCTAAACAAAATTGACTAACTTGAAATAGCTTGTATTTCACGCTTAAGGATGATGGATGAAAATTTAGTTATTTAACGATTACTTGCTTTCAACCAGGGACTCAAGCATTTTTATAAAATGAACATACAAGAATACCTGCTAATTTTCTGGCTATGAAGGGGAGTTGGACAAAAATAGGGATGACGAACTTAGTAATAAGCTTACTAGTTCATTTTACATTTACTTCGCCTGCGCAAATTAGAGTCTTCGAACGCATTAATACTGACCATGGCCTGCTATCGGAACAAGTAATTAATGTTTTTCAAGACCGTACAGGATATATCTGGTTTTGTACCCACAATGGGGTAATGAAGTATGATGGGTATGAATTATCAGCCATAGAAGCGGATAATATCAATGGGATCGATTTAAAAACTATTGCATTTAAAGGGGGAGCTGTAAGAAAAGATAGTAGTATTTGGCTTGCCAGCAAAAATCAAGGACTTTACAAGTATAATCCAGCAACCAAATCAATAAATCGATTTCAACTGCGAGAAAAGCCGATTAATTCGTTAAGGTCAATTAAAGTCGACTCAAAAGATCGGTTATGGGTAGTTTCTCCATCAACTATTTTTAAAATAACCGGTGTTGACAACATCGTTTCAAAATATCAAATGGGAAAGGATGAAACAAATTCAAACACTGATATTTACTATTATACTGATTGTGCAGAATTATCATCCGGACAACTAATTATCTCCGATTGGCACGAAAAGCTTTATTTCTATGATGAAAACGAAAATCAGTTTAAAACATATAAGCTTCTGAATTACATAAAAGGTTTGGATCGAATCCGGGTTTGGAGTTTGTATGTTGATTCAGATGACAATATTTGGTGTTCAACCTGGAAAAAAGGCATCATCGTTGTTCGTTACAACAAAGAAATTCAAGATATTGAAATTGTTAAGAGGATTCCGATTTTAAGAGGGAATGAAGCAACAAGTGCCCCAATCAATACCTATTCCATAAATGAAGACATTGAAGGAAATATTTGGGCTGGTACGTCAAATGGATTATACATATTCAAAAATGCCTTAAGTAATAACTATACAGTTGACACCTATGTAAATGACCCACTAAACCCCAAAAGCCTGTCATATAATTACCTGGCAGATATTTACAGGGACAATTCGGGCCTAATGTGGATTGCCACAAATGGTGGTGGGGTCAGTAAGTTTGATCCTGATGGCACTCTTTTCACAACCATGCCGATTAAAACTAACTTGGAAGAGGGTACACAAATCCTTAAGTTAGACTGCCTATATAAAGATAAAGAAGGAAACCTTTTAGGCTCGTTCAATAAAATTGGCCTGAGTATTTACAATGAAACTTCTAAAAAATTTCAACCTGTATTTAGAAATCCTCACTTTGGTGGTTTTAAAGACTATTTAAAAGAAGTTAGCCAAATTATACAAGATTCTGCGGGGAATTATTGGATAGGTGCAAACCAGAAATTAATTCATTACAAAACGAATGAAAAGATTACAAAATACTACACGAAGAAAACGCATAAGGTATCAGGAAGATTTTTCAACGATATGGTCATCTACGAGGACAAGCTTATCTTTGGAACCAGCCAGGGAATATTTATGGCAAAAAACATTTATGGTGAAACCAAAATAAACCGAATTCAATTAAAAAAGGACTCAAAGAGCCTGACTGGCATGAGCCTGTTAATTGACAAAAAGGGTTACCTGTGGGTAGGCACAAAAAATGCTGGGATTTATAAATCTGAAAAACCAATTACAGAAACAGGTTCGCTTAGCTTTAAACCTATTCCAATTCATTCTGATAAGAAAAACATACTCTATATTCATGCCATTACTGAATTAAATGATGGATCGCTGTGGATAGCTGGAACAGGAAACTCACTTTACGCTTATAAGAACGACAAGAATGCGTTTTATAAGTTTGACCATTATAACCGTATTGACTGTGAAGAAATTTATGATATCCTTCAGGGAAATGATGGAAGCATATGGCTAACAACCAACAATGGGCTCCTGGTATCAAACCCCAGGGACACTGCGGAATATTATTTTCGGAAATACACGGTCGATGAAGGTTTGCAGGGCAATTACTTCATTAAAAATGCATCATGCAAAGACCAGGAAGGAAATCTCTATTTTGGTGGGTTTCACGGTATAAATAAAGTTGTCCCTGAAGACATCTCATTCAATAATACAATTCCAGAAATTGTTCTTACAGAAATTACCGTTATGGATAAACCGATAACGATGAACCATAGAGATGATATTCTAAAATTGACACATCAGGAAAATCATTTTTCTGTTACATTTTCAGCCTTGTCATATTCCCATCAAAAAAAGAACAGGTACGCATATAAACTTGAGAATTTTGATCGTGATTGGGTTTATTCTGGTGCAAACCGAACAGCAACTTATTTCAATCTGGATCCTGGCGAATACACATTGCGGGTTAAAGGTTCAAATAATTATGATGTTTGGAACGAAAAAGGTGTTAGCTTAAAAGTTAAAGTTCTCCCACCCTGGTGGCAAACTCTTTTATTCAAAATAATTATTGCTCTTCTTCTTATTGGAATTTTATTGGCAATATTCCGTATAAGAACAGCCAATTTAAGAAAACAAAAGAAACAATTAAGCGAAGAGGTTTGGAAAAGGACGAAAGAACTTGAAGAGTTGAATAAAAACTTGTCGAAAACAAACACCACTAAAGATAAGTTGTTTTCAATCATCGCTCATGATTTAATTAATCCGTTTAATGTAATACTGGGGCTTATTGAAATGCTTATTTCTAATCACAACGAATGGAATGATCAAGAAAAGATGAACCATCTTGAATTGATGAAAGATTCTTCAGACAATGCCTATACACTCTTAAATAATTTGCTTCACTGGTCTAGGTCTCAAAGAGGTACAATCAGGTTTTCCCCAAAGCCCGTGAACGGATATGAAATAGTTGAAAACGCAATAATTGAAGTTATTTCTCTTGCAAAAAGTAAAAGTGTAACCATCGAGAATCAGATAAAAGATAAAGACCTGATGATTTACGTCGATCCGGATATGCTTTCACTAATTTTTAGAAACCTTTTAACAAACGCCATCAAGTATAGCAAACTAGAAGGTAAAATCACCATTAAAACACGAACGTACAAGAAAAACCGTGTTTGCTATAAAATTACAGATAATGGTATTGGCATGGACAATGAAACGGTTGATAAAATATTCGATTTTCAAAGCATCAAATCGACCCCAGGCACCAAAGGTGAAAAAGGAACTGGAATTGGTCTCATTTTGTGCAAAGAATTTATTGAAAAAAATAACGGGAAAATATGGGTCACCAGCGAACCCGAAAAGGGATCAACTTTTTCATTTACAACCCCTTTAAATCCACAAACCTAAAAAACAATGCTCGCTTAATTTATTGCAAAACAATATCAAATTCATTCAGCAAATGGATTTAAACAATAACTATTGAAAAAAATGGCTAAATTGTGCAACAAAGTAGAGTGATGCTTGTTGTTTGAAATTGATTTGTGGATTAATGTTTTCAATTAAAAACCGCATTTTATTAACCGATAAACTTAAACGATAGCTATGTCCGTAGTATTCTTGCTTATTATTATAGGGATTATAGTTGCTTCTGTTTTTCTAATTGCATTTATCTGGGCTGTCAAAACAGGACAGTTTGACGATTCATACACCCCTTCAGTACGTATTTTATTTGATGATAATATTTCTTCATCTGAAAATGATGAGGACCAGACGAACGATATGACGCTTGAAGAAAAATCAAAAAAATCATAACATATGGAGTTACAAAAGTTTAGCTATGACAACAGGATCACCCGCAATTTTGCTGTTGCGACAATGGTGTGGGGAGTTGTAGGCTTACTGGTAGGAGTACTGATCGCCTTACAAATTTTTATTCCGGAAATGAATTTCAAACTGGAATTCACCACCTTTGGAAGAACACGCCCGCTACATACCAATGCGGTCATTTTTGCTTTCGTTGGAAATGCCATTTTTACGGCTGTATATTATTCCATGCAACGACTGCTAAAAACCCGAATGTTTAGCGACCTTTTGGGCAAAATCCACTTCTGGGGCTGGCAGTTAATCATTGTTTCTGCTGCCGTGACCTTATTGGCTGGTTTTACTACCGGCAAAGAATATGCTGAACTGGAATGGCCTATTGACATTGCCATTACCTTGGTTTGGGTGGTGTTTGGTATAAACATGTTCGGAACTATTCTTCAACGTAGGACAACCCACATTTATGTAGCTATTTGGTTCTACATTGCAACCTGGGTTACCGTTGCTGTACTTCATATTGTCAACTCAATTGAATTGCCTTTCAGTGCACTTAAAAGCTACCCGGTGTATGCTGGTATTCAGGATGCATTGGTGCAATGGTGGTATGGACACAATGCTGTAGCATTTTTCCTAACCACGCCATTCCTTGGCTTGATGTATTACTTTGTTCCTAAAGCAGCAAATCGTCCGGTCTATTCATACCGGTTGTCGATTGTACACTTTTGGTCACTGATTTTTATTTACATCTGGGCCGGGCCACACCACTTGCTTTACAATTCACTACCCGACTGGCTTCAGGCATTGGGAACAACCTTCTCGGTCATGCTTATTGCACCAAGCTGGGGTGGTATGATCAACGGACTGCTAACACTCCGGGGCGCATGGGACAAAGTACGTAAAGATCCAATCCTGAAAATGTTCGTGGTGGGTATTACAGCCTACGGTATGTCCACCTTTGAAGGCCCCATGTTATCACTGAAAACAGTAAATGCCATTAGCCACTTTACCGACTGGACCGTTGGGCATGCTCACATTGGTGCATTGGGGTGGAACGGACTCTTAACCTTTGGGATGACTTACTGGTTGATCCCACGGCTTTTCAACACAAAACTGTATTCGGTTAAACTCGCCAATGCACACTTCTGGATAGCGACACTGGCCATCATTTTCTACGCCGTTCCACTTTACATTGGTGGAATTACACAGGCGCTGATGTGGAAACAGTTTACACCAGATGGATTTTTAATGTACCCGAACTTTTTGGAAACAGTGACCCAGTTAATCCCCATGTATGCCATCCGGGCATTTGGTGGAGTTCTTTACTTGTTAGGAATGTTACTGCTCATTTTCAACATCATAAAAACGGTTCAATCCGGAAAATTTGTTGCGGAAGAAGCTGCTGAGGCACCAGCTTTGAAACCTCAGCCAACAGAAAAAACAAGCTCGGAAAGCTGGCACAGCTTCCTTGAACGCAAACCAGTACGTTTCCTGATTTTCGCTACCATAGCTATTCTTATCGGTGGTATATTCGAGATTGTTCCTACATACCTGATCAAAACAAACATACCAACCATATCAAGTGTGAAACCATACACACCACTAGAACTACACGGACGGGACATTTACGTGAAGGAAGGTTGCTACAATTGTCATTCGCAAATGATCCGACCATTCCGCTCAGAAACCGAGCGTTATGGGGAATATTCCAAAGCAGGTGAATTTGTTTATGATCACCCGTTCCAGTTCGGGTCAAAACGTACCGGACCTGATTTGGCTCGCGAGGGTGTAAAAACCGGACCGTTGTATAAACCCAATGCCTGGCATTACAATCACTTCATTGATCCGCAAAAAATGAATGAAGGCTCGATTATGCCACCTTACCCATGGTTGGCCAAAAAGGACATTGACATGAAATCAACCCCGGCACGAATTCGCGCCATGATAAAACTAGGTGTTCCCTACCCCGAAAATTACGAACACAAAGCCAACGAAGATTTGAAAAAGCAAGCCGAAGAGATTGCTCAAAACCTTCGCGAGGCTGGTATTGAAACAGAAAGTACCAAGGAAATTATTGCGCTTATTGCTTACATGCAGCGTTTGGGCACAGACATTATGAAACCCGCAGAAGAAGAACACCATGATTAAAGAGCATTTACAAAATATTACAGGCGTTGAAATATATGCCATCATTGGGTTCCTCATCTTTTTTGTCTTTTTTGTGATGGTAACCATTCACACCATAAAACTGAAAAGAAAAGATGTTGAACGGTTTAAGCAACTGCCATTGGAAGAAGAGGTCAAAACCATTGAATCAGCTTAGCAAATTGTCAAATTATGAGTACACAAGAAGAAAAAAATATCGACAAAAATAAACCAGAAGTTGAAATTGATGAGGTAACCAATGTAAAGTTCATTGGTGGTCATGAATTTGATGGGATCCGCGAACTGGAAAACCCACTCCCCCCGTGGCTGAAGTATTTGTTTTATGCTACCATTGTATTCTCAGCGGCTTACCTGATTTTGTTGTGGGTGTTTAAAGATGACAGCATCATTCAGGATTTGGAATACGAAAAAGAAATGGCACAGGCCATGGCCAAATTTGAAGAAGAAAAAACCCCTGAAGAAGGAGCTGAAGCGGTCGTTGTTGTACGTACAGAAGAAGATATTATGGCGAGTGGGAAAAATACCTTTACCAAGATTTGTGCTGTCTGCCATGGTAAATTCGGAGAAGGTTTGGTTGGGCCAAATTTCACTGATGAATACTGGATACATGGTGGCTCCAGGGAAGATCAGTACAAGGTTATTGTGAACGGTATTATTGAGAAAGGGATGATTTCTTACAAAAACCAATTGAGCGAAACTCAAATACAGGATGTCATCACTTACATCATAAGCTTAAAAGGAACAAACCCACCCAACCAGAAAAAAGCAGAAGGTAAAAAATATGTTCCTGAAGAAGCTGCCAGTTAGAACGCTCAACTATGGAAGCTGACGATAAAAAAACCGATTTTCAAAAAGAAACCTTTCGAGACCGGATTGCAACCATCGATAAGGAAGGAAAACGTGTTTGGGTTTTTCCACAAATGCCCAAAGGCAAATTTTATAATTACCGGAGGGTAGTTGCTTACCTGTTGTTGTTGTTTTTCTACCTTGCCCCTCACCTGAAAATGAACGGGCAGCCCCTGTTATTTTTCAATTTTTTGGAAAGGCGTTTCGTACTTTTTGGAAGCACATTTTATCCACAAGACTTCCATTTGCTGGTACTTTCTTTCATAACACTGCTGGTTTTTATTATTCTTTTCACCGTTGTTTATGGTCGTATTTTTTGTGGCTGGGTTTGCCCACAAACCGTGTTCATGGAGTTTCTTTACCGACCAATTGAGTATATCATTGATGGCGACCGTAAAAAGCAACGTGAGTTAGCTCAACAGCCCATGGGACCAGTAAAGCTAATAAAACGAATTGTTAAACATAGCTTGTTCCTGGCTATTTCATTCTGGACAATCATCACATTCTACGCATATATAAAAGGGTATCCTGAAGTGCAAACTATTATGGCTGGCTGGCCAGGGAGTAAGTTTTCCACCTTACTGGGAGTATTTGCATTTACCGGAGCGCATTATTTTGTTTTTTCATCTTTCCGAGAACAGGTTTGCACACTGGTTTGCCCTTATGGAAGGTTGCAAGGTGTGATGCTTGACACCAATTCCATTGTAGTTGCTTACGACTACATTCGAGGCGAGCCCCGTGGAAGAGGTAAAAATGATGAAAAAGGAGACTGTATTGATTGCCACAAGTGCGTGGAAGTGTGCCCAACAGGGATTGATATTCGCAACGGGACACAGTTGGAATGCATTAATTGCACCGCTTGTATTGATGCCTGCAACTCAGTAATGTATGCTGTTAAAAAACCAAAAGGGCTTATTCGGTACGCTTCAGAGCGTTCAATCTCTGAAAGCAAGAAAAAATTACTTAACGCAAGAGCAATTGCTTATTCCATCGTATTATTATTGCTTATTGGAGTGGTTACAGTAGCATTCATGTGGCGTGGCGATGTGGAAACAACCATCATCCGAACTCAAGGAACCATGTTTCAGGAATATGGAGAAGATGCCTACTCCAATTTGTATAATTTACAGATGATCAACAAAACTAACGAACCAGCATCACTCAATTTAAAACTGATATCCCACGATGGAGAGATTAAAGTTTTGGGTGATGAATTGAATGTGAATGTGGGGGTAGTTGAAAAAAGGAATTTGCTGATCATTTTGAATAAAGAATTGCTGGAAAGCTCAAACACGCACATTACGATAGGTGTTTTTGCAGGTGACGAATTGCTGGAAGAAATTAGTTCGACTTTTGTCGGGCCAAATGCTTTAGATAAATAATAGTAAAGATGAAGTTGAAAATTAATTGGGGTGGAGGAATTGTAATAGCCATTGTTGTGATGGTTACATTTATGCTGGTTTTGGTATTTATTGCCACACAAACGGATTATCATTTGGTAGACAAAGATTATTATCAAAAAGCCATCAATTATCAGGAACAGATTGATAAAATTGCGAATGCAAATTCACTAACAGAAAAAGTAAGCTTTGAATATAACAATGAGCACCTTAAGCTTCAGTTTCCTGCAAATTTTAAAGAGGATAATTTAGAGGGAAAAATCAAATTATATAACCCGGTGAATGACAAGTATGATTTAAGCTTAACGCTAAAAACGGACTCCAATTTAAGTCAACTTGTTTCGCTGGAAAAATTACCAAAAGGAAGATACAAAGTGAAACTGGATTGGGTGGCGAATGAAACACCTTTTTACCAGGAAACTGAAATAATGCACAAGTAATGTTTGACCTGATTACTCCATTAACCATTGGCCTGATTGGCAGCTTCCATTGTATTGGAATGTGTGGCCCAATTGCTGTGGCACTACCATTAAAAAACAACAGTCATTTTGCTCGGATTTCAGGAGCAATTATATACAACCTTGGAAGAAGTTTTACTTACGGTGTTTTGGGTGTATTCTTTGGTTTGTTGGGGCAGGGAATTCAGCTGGCAGGTTTTCAACAATGGACATCCATTTTGTTGGGTGTATTCATGATTGTAGGCGTATTGTTCCCTTATTTTTTCAAACAAAAAATTAATATCAGCTCAATTTTTACTGGCTACGCCGGAAGATTGATTAACAGTTTAAGAAAACTATTTTCCAGCAGAACTTATAATTCGCTATTGGGCATTGGATTGCTGAATGGCCTTTTACCTTGCGGGCTGGTTTATGTTGCAATCGCAGGAGCCATCAACACAAACCAGGTTATTTCCGGTGCGCTTTTTATGATTCTGTTTGGACTGGGAACGATTCCTATGATGCTCATAATTTCATTAACAGGAAATATAATTAGTGCAAAACTAAAAGCCGGGATGCAAAAAGTAGTTCCATACTTTGTAGTCCTACTGGGAATTCTTTTCATTTTAAGAGGGCTTTCACTGGGCATTCCATATGTGAGCCCCAAAGTAGAAAAACTAACCCCGGTTGAAAGATCGATTGACGATAGTTGTTGCCACTAAAAAGAAGAAATATTTAAAATGAATACAAATCAAAATTTAGACATGAAAACCCGAGTGATAAAAAAATACAGTTTTAGCCTGTTTCAGTAAACATTCAGGTTCTTTTTTGGTTTGTATATTTTAATAAGAAGACAGGTAAAAAGTTTGAATAAAATAAAACCAATAAGTCAATAGATATGAGGCATTGTCCTAAAATCATTCTTGTTTTATTGATCGTTTTAACCCAATCTGTTGGTTATGCCCAGGAAACGGTTTTTAATCAGGATGCCAATGACCCTGAGATTGGGGTGATTGAGCACTTAGACAAATACCTGCCTACCGACATTTACATTGTGGGTGAAGACTCCCAGAAGGTTGTTCTGACAGAACTAATTGATAAGCCAACCATTTTAAATTTTGTGTATTACCGATGTCCTGGTATTTGCAGTCCGCTGATGGAAGGAATTGCAGAGGTGATGAGTAAATCAGACTTAGTTCCAGGAGAAGACTATCAGGTTTTAACCATCAGCTTCGACCCATCTGAAGGACTGGATCTGGCATTAAGGAAAAAGACAAACTATTTAAATCTTGTCGATGACAAAGACCGGATTTCAAAAGGTTGGAAGTTTTTTGTTTCAGATAGTGCAAGTATTGTGAAAGCGACCGAAGCTGTTGGCTTTAGGTACAAACGTACAGGGAATGATTTCCTGCACGCTGCTTCAGTGAGCGTCATCAGCCCTGATGGGAAAATTACCCGTTATTTAAACGGATTATACTTTTTACCTTTCGAATGGAAAATGGCCATTATTGAAGCCTCAAAAGGCAAAAGTGGGCCAACAATCAATAAAATCCTTCAATTTTGTTATTCCTACGATCCACAGGGTCAGACTTACGTCCTGAATGTTACCAAAGTTGCCGGGATATTGATTTTGTTTTTTGCCGTCATCATTTTCCTATATCTGATTTTCAAACCAAAAAGAAAAAATAACTAATTCAGAAATATGCAAGCGAGTTCAAAAATCCCCACTGACATAAGTTACCTAGAGTATAAGGGGAAGTACACGGGTTTATTAAGCTGGATTTTATCGACCGATCACAAACGAATTGCCATGCTCTACATGTATTCAATGATGGTTTTGTTCATCGTTGGGGTGTTGTTGGGGCTGGCCATGAAACTGGAATTGATTGCGCCGGGTAAAACCATTATGGAAGCTAGTGATTACAATGCTGTATTCACGGTTCATGGTGTGATCATGATATTTATGATTGTAATTCCGGGACTTCCAGCTGTATTTGGGAATTTTCTTTTACCCATAATGATTGGAGCAAAAGATGTGGCTTTTCCAAAGCTTAATTTGTTTTCATGGTACTTATACATTGCTGGTGCTTTCCTGGTAATTGCATCACTTTTGTATGGACCTGGAACACCCGATACGGGTTGGACCTTTTATGCACCGTACAGTTTTAAAACCGGGACGAATATGTTACCTGCAATTTTTGGTGCATTTGTACTTGGTTTTTCATCCATTCTTACCGGATTGAATTTCATTGTAACCATTCACCGTTTACGCGCGCCCGGAATGACCTGGACAAAGCTTCCGTTGTTCCCATGGACATTGTATGGTACTGGTTGGATACAACTATTGGCTACACCTGTGGTAGGTATCACACTTGTTTTGGTTGCGCTTGAACGAATTTTTGGAATTGGGATTTTTGATCCAGCTTTAGGCGGCGATCCAATTCTTTATCAGCACTTATTCTGGATATACTCCCACCCTGCCGTTTATGTAATGATATTACCTGCAATGGGTGCTATTTCTGAGATCATCCCAACCTTTGCACAAAAACATATTTTTGGCTACCGTGCCATTATTGCATCAACATTGGCAATTGCCTTTGTGGGCTACTTTGTATGGGGACACCACATGTTCACCTCCGGAATGAGTGGAACTGCACAATACACTTTCTCCATTTTAACATTCTTAGTTGCTATACCAAGTGCTATTAAAGTATTTAACTGGATTTCTACCATGTACAAAGGTTCAATTCAAATGGAGACACCGTTTTACTGGGCTGCTTCGTTCATCTTTGTGTTTATGATCGGTGGTCTATCCGGCCTCGTTCTTGGAGCATTGGCAACCGACATTTATGTACATGATACCGCATTCGTAGTTGCGCACTTCCACTTCATTGTATTTGGTGGAGTTGGCTTCTCATTTTTAGGCGCAATCCATTATTGGTTTCCAAAAATCTACGGTCGTATGTACGAAAAAAGCTGGGCAAACATTGGCTGGCTGACTTTCTTCATCGGGTTTCTTGCTCTTTATTCGCCCATGTTCTATCTGGGAATGCAGGGAATGCCAAGGCGTTACTATGATTATCTGGAAGAATTCCACTCTGCAAATATCTTGTCAACCCTGGGCTCTTGGGTAATGACTGTTGGACTGGTAATCATCATTGTGAATTTATTCCGTTCGGCTAAAGTTGGTAAAAAAGCAACGATCAATCCATGGCAAGGTAAAACACTAGAATGGACAGTACCATCTCCTCCTCCAGTGGAGAATTTTGATGAAATACCTGTTTACAAGGAAAAAGACGGACCTTATGAGTACTAGAAAATGAAGGTGAGAATTGGGAAAGATGAGAAAGAAAAACGTATTATAAGAAGACTTTAAAACTGACAAAACAAATACCTATGTCACAAGCAATTCACCACGATGCACATTATGATCCGGAAGGGTCAAAGATTGGAATGTGGCTTTTTATCTTTACAGAGCTACTGCTCTTTGGAGGCTTATTTATTGTCTATTCGGTTTACCGATTTATGAACCCGGAAGCCTTTCACATGGCTGCCGAAGAATTGAATGTTACGATAGGGGCATTAAATACCATTATCCTCCTTGTTAGTAGTATGACCATAGCCATGTCGACCACAGCGTTGCAAAAAAAGCAAATTAACACGGCCATTATTCTTTTAGAAGTAACGTTCATGCTGGCCTTGCTTTTCCTTATCAACAAATACTTTGAATGGGGGGTAAAGTTTGAACATGGAATTTGGCCTGGCTCTGAATATTTAACAACAGAAATGAGTCAGGGAGAAATCCTGTTCTTTGGTTTGTACTTTGTAATGACTGGCTTACATGCACTTCACATCATTGTCGGAATGGTGATTATGGGCTTTGCTTTAGCCAAAATCAAGAACGGGACTGTGCACCCACAAAGGGCTTCACTACTTGAAAATGCCGGCTTGTACTGGCACTTGGTGGATTTGATTTGGATTTTCCTGTTCCCTTTATTTTACCTAATCGCTTAAAAACTGAATTATGGAAAATGAAAAGCATCATATCGTTCCGTACAGGACATACATAATAATCCTGGTGGCATTAATTGCACTTACATTTATTTCGATAGGTATTACAAACATTGAACTGGGCAGTTTTACAGTTACCGGGGCATTGCTGCTGGCATCGGTTAAATCTTTTTTGGTTCTAACCTATTTCATGCATTTAAAGTACGACAAACCATATATCAAAATAATGGTTGGATTTGTATTTGCCGTGTTTTTGGTTGTAATTGTTATCACATTTATTGACTACTTTTTCAGATAATATACTATGGTTTTATTAACATCACCACAAGCCTCAAATTTTGTAACGGGAGTTGACCGTGCATTCTTGATTATCCTTGGTATATCGTTTATATTCCTTATCGGGTTAACGTTTATGATGATCTATTTCATGTATAAATATAACAGGAAACGTAACCCAAAAGCGACACAGATAAAGGGAAGCAATACGCTGGAAATCATATGGACAGTTATTCCAACTATTTTGGTCCTGATCATGTTCTATTATGGATGGGCAGGCTGGAAACCTATGACAACCCCACCGGATGACAGTTTTGAGATTACTGTGGTAGGTCGGATGTGGAATTTCACGTTCGAATATGAAAACGGTAAAAAAACCGATACACTTTTCATCCCCAAAGATCAGCCCATAAAACTGAACCTGAAGGCACTGGATGTACTGCACTCCGTTTACATTCCTGCTTTTAGGGTGAAGCAAGACATGGTTCCTGGTGATGATAAATTTATGTGGTTTGAACCACAGAAAGAAGGAACATACGAATTGTTCTGTACAGAATATTGTGGTTTGCAACATTCATACATGTACAACTGGGTGAAGGTGATGCCACAAGAAGACTTTAACAAATGGTATGTTGACACCACGGTTCGTGTTGCAGAAGCAGTGGACTCCCCTACAGCAGCAGGGAAACGAATCATGACCAATATAGGCTGCTTTGCCTGCCATTCACTAGATGGCTCTAAATTGGTTGGTCCAAGCTTTAAAGGTATTTATGGAGCTGAAAGAACAGTAGTCACCAAAAGAGAAGAACGTCAGGTAGTAGCTGATGACGAATACATTAAACAGTCCATTTATGATCCGAACGCTGATTTGGTAAAAGGATTTAACAAAGGACTGATGCTTTCCTATCAGGGGCAGTTAACCGACACAGAAATTGGACAGATCATTGAATACTTAAAAACATTGAATTAAAAATTGAGTATAATCTCCTACATACGAATAGTATTACAACTGGGCAAAGCACGCATTTCTTTGCCCATTGCTTTATCCGCATTAACCGGATACACTTTAGTTACTGGTGTTATTGACACCCAGGCGCTTTATTTACTACTAGGTGTATTTTTAATGTCAAGCAGCTCAGGGGCAATTAACCATTGGCAAGAACATAAAATAGATGCGCAAATGCCAAGAACCCAAAAAAGGCCAATACCTTCTGGAAAAATATCTCCTGTGTTTGCCGTTTGGGTATTTGTTGGCTACTTTTTGGCAGGTGGTTGGGTGTTGTATAACTACCTCCCAATTGCGGCACTGATTACAAGCGTAATTACACTGTTTTCTTATAATCTTCTATACACACCGCTAAAGAAACACACAGCGTTTGCAGTTGTACCTGGCTCTTTGGTTGGTGCATTACCTCCATACATTGGTTGGTTGGCTGCCGGAGGTCCTATTTCGCATCCAACTATATTTTGGGTAGCGGCTTTTTTCTTTATCGGACAAATTCCTCATTTTTGGTTGCTTTTGTTAATGTTTGGGAAAGAATACAAGCTGGTCAACTACCCTACATTAACCGACATTTTCTCTGACAATCAGATTAAACGTTTAAGCTTTACCTGGATACTGGCAACAATCGCCTCTGCTATGTTGATTGCACTTAAAGTAATTGAAGGGCATACCGCTATGTTTATTTTAATTTTCTACATCTTTTATTTGTTGGCATCAACTACATTGCAATTATTGGTAAAAAAGAACCTGCACCCAAAGCAAACTTTCTTTAAGCTTAACTTCTTATATCTTTTTATGATGATCGCCTTGATTATCGATAGTCTCTTTCATCGTTAATGAACCAATGTTTTCCAGGAATGTTATATTGATGAATCTAGATTTTTAACTATCAACATCAATATGAAAAATACAATAGCTATGTTTTTAATCGGTCTTATTGTTGGAATACTTTTAAGCGTAATCTTCGTATTTGTTTTGGCTCCGAAAGTGGTTTTTACTGTTTCCGAAAGTAAATACGATTTCGATACTACAGCAGAAATGATTTTTGAATCTACGAAAGAAAACCAGTGGGCAATGCCACATCATTATGACTTACAGGCAACAATGAAGAAGCATGGTTTTACAGTTAAACCTGTAAAAGTTTTCTCCATCTGTAAACCAGATATTGCTGTTCGCATTTTGGATAATGATACCGACAAGCATGTTTCTGCCATGATGCCTTGCCGTGTGGCCATCTACGAAAAAAATGATGGTAAAACTTATGTTGCCCGAATGAATGCAGGCTTGCTTTCAAAACTTCTTGGTGGCAATATTAAAGCCGTGATGGGAGATGCCGGAGATGACAGTGAAAATATTCTAAAACCATTGTTCAAGTAAAAAGAAATCAAAAAAGTCAACAGATGAAACTCAAAATCTTACTCATTCTAATTCTTACTACGGTACTTTTTGCCTGTACTTCAAACCAAAAACCGAAACAAGAAACAACTCCTGCCGAACCAGTAGAAATCGTATTTCAAGTAGAAGGCATGACTTGCGATCATTGTGAAATGTCGGTTCATAAAGGCGTAACTGCCCTTGAAGGTATTTCCGAAGTTCAAGCAAATCATGAAGACTCAACTACTTTGGTTGTATTTGATCCTTCGAAAACCGATAAAAAACAAATTGCTGAGGCGATCGAGAAAAGAGGCTTCAAAGTTGTTAAATAATATATGTACAGAAAACTAACAGTTATTGGTGCTACCGGGAAACTTGCGGTACCGATCATTAAGCGTTTGCAGGAAAACAGTGTTGACGTTACTGCGATTGTGAGGGACGTAGCTAAAGCGCAATCTGTTTTACCTACGGGTGTAGAGATATTGGCCGCTGACCTATCTGATAAAGATTCACTTCAAAGTGCTTTACAGGGCACTGAATATCTTTACCTAAATCTTTCCGCAGGCAAATACGAGGATGACTTCGTTCCTGAAATTGATGGAGTACGAAATGTGGTGGAAGTGGCTAAAAAAACGCCGATAAAACAAATCCTGAAAATATCTGGAATTGGGGCATTGCATCCCGAGTTTAACGTGAAAGGTGAAATATACGAAGCAAATAAACTCCGGTCGGTTGGACATCCGATTTTAAAGGAATCCGGAATAGCATATACTATTTTCCATCCAAGTTGGTTTTTAAATTCACTGCCCTGGTTTATCAAAGACAATAAATTCATGGTTTACGGTAAGGATGAAAACCCGTTTTACTGGACCAATACAACCGATTTTGCCGACCAGCTAACTGCTGCAATTGGAAATACCCAAGCTTATAATCGTGAGTTTGCCGTTCAGGGCAATAAAGCACTTACTTTTGAGCAAGCTGGTAAATGCTTTTTAGAAATTACCAATCCTGAAATTCAAATTGAAAAACAAATTATCAAAAAAGAAATGGGTGCATTTGGAAAGCTTCTGTCCTATTACGAAAACTTTCAGGAAAAATTTGTTGCTGACAAAACATGGGCACTACTTGGCGAACCACGTACCACGCTCGAAGAATTCTTTTACAGTCAACAGAAGTGAGCTTGCTTAACAAAATACAATAAAAAATTAACACATATTAAGCAACCTTTTTGGCGCAATTCTTGTCTAAGTAAATAGAAACAAGAAACTGCCATGAAAAAAGTACCCTTTTTAATCATTGTATTTGTTGTTTCCTGCTTTTTTACCTCGCTGGCAGGAAATGGTGAAACAATGAGCGTTTGGGGAAAAGTAGTTGACAAAACCACCCTCAAACCGTTATCTGGAGTTAATATCAGTCTTGAAAATGATCAAACAGGTATTGGCACCATTACCAATAAGCAAGGTGAATTCAGGCTTTGGAATATTCCAGGGGATTCTTCAACATTAATGATTAGTTTAAATGGTTATCTGCCATCAACAGTTGAAATATCAAGCCTGACCAATTCGCTTGAAGAAATCACCATCATTAAATTGGTTGAGAAATCAAGAACCAGCAAGCAAAATGGCAATGAAAAACGCTTAGCTTTTTTTAAGAAAAAGCAGAATAAAAGCGAGTAAGTCAATTTTAACTTTTATCGGTTATTCGAACAATCTTTCCTTCTGAAAATTGAAAAATGGATTTTCCGTTGAGTGATAACTCATTACCAGCCTTCATCCCGTTAGGGAAATCAATTGCTAGTGTAGCCCTAAAATTAATACCCACTTCAATCACATCGCCTTTAATGACCCAATTAGAAATTTCCTGTTCTCGTTTTGAGAAATATCCTTTAGAAGTTTCAGCCTGATTTTTAAACTCATCAATCCCTTTAATTGACAAGGATAGTTCATTACCTGAATAGTTTTCAAAAACTACATCCTGATGTAGATCTTTAATCATGCCTTCAACATCAAACTGGTTGTAGGCCTGGATATATCTTTCAATGGTTTTTTTCCTTTTTTTGTTCATATGATTGTTGGTCTGGTTGATAATCCACCATAGAAATTTAGTCCATTTTTCGATAAATTTCAAGCAAAAAAAGACCCGGCAAAAGCCAGGCCTTAAAAATATTATTGGGTGTAAAAGTTTCAACTTCCTTTAACTACTTTTAGAAATTTCTACTCCCAAACTTATCTAGTTACTTCGTTCGTTCGAATTTCTTCCAGAAGCTTTTTCATTTCTTCAACAACTTCAGGATGATCTGCAGCCACATTGTTCTGCTCACCTAAATCTTCAGTCAAATTGTAAAGTTGATCTTCATTTCCAAAACCACCTTCAATCTTTTTGTTCTTGATCCATCCCGGGCTTTTTCCCCTTTGTGGTTCAATGTACTTCCAATTTCCTTTTCTGATTCCTAACGTGAACGATTCTTCCAACATCACCTCGCGGCCTTTTTCAGATTTCCCCAACCAGGCATCCAGCATACCTTTACTGTCAGGAGCTTCGCCTTCCTGCAATTCCATGCCCACCAATTCAGCAAAAGAAGCGTAAAGGTCTGTCTGTGTCAGTAAGGCACCACTCACACCGGGTTTTACTTTACCTGGCCAATACGTTATGGTTGGCACTCGTGTTCCAGCCTCAAAAGCACTATATTTTCCACCACGCAAACCACCGGCAGGATCATGATCACCCAGTTTATCCTCTGCCTCATCAGCATAGCCATCATCTAAAACGGGGCCATTGTCACTACTAAAAATGATCAAGGTATTTTCAGCCAAGCCAAGTTCTTCAAGCTTAGCTACTATTTGTCCTGTGCACCAGTCAACCTGGGCAATTGCATCTCCGCGAGGCCCCATTTCACTTTTCCCAATAAAATCAGGATGAGGAATTCGTGGTACGTGAATGTCGTGGAAAGCAAAATAAAGGAAGAAAGGCTTCTCTTTATTACCATCAATAAAGTTGACCGCTTTTTCGGTAAGAACATATGGGAAATCTTCATCAACCCAATGAGCCTCTTCCCCACCTTTCATATAACCAATACGGCTAATTCCATTGATAATGCTTCCACTATGCTGACGGTCAGCAGCTTGTCTTAGCAATTCAGGATGTTCATATCCAATAGAAATACCTTCGAACGGTTTTTTATAACTTACTGAAATCGGGTTTTCAGGATTCAATCCAACTACCTTCTGATTCTCCATGTATACACAAGGTACACGGTCACCTGTTGCAGGAATTAGGAAGCTGTAATCAAAGCCAATCTCACGAGGTCCGGGGGTAACTTCTTCATTCCAATTAACTTTACCCCTGCCAAGCCCTAAATGCCATTTCCCAACTACTGCAGTAGCATATCCTGCACGTTGAAGCATTTTTGGCATCGTTTCCTTTGTAGGATCAATTAACAAAGGTGCATCTCCAGGCAAAATACCAGCCTTGTCCCTAAACGCATATTTACCCGTCAACAAAGAATATCGTGAAGGGGTGCAGGTTGCTGCAGAACAGTGGGCATCGGTAAAGTTAACCCCTTCAGCAACCATTTTATCAAGTACCGGTGTGTTTACGCCTTTTGCACCATTGGCTCCAATGTCTCCATAACCAAGGTCATCAACATAAATAACAATGATGTTCGGCTTTTCAACTTCTTGTTGCTTAGTAGTACAGGAGAAAATTGCTAAGCAAACAAACAAGGAAATAATTAATTTCTTCATAGTAGTTTAGTTTTGATAATTCTAACTAGTAGGTACTGGTGGGTAAAATTACATTATTTTTAAATATAAGCAACTATAATTTACAGCATAAAAAAGGGAACTGAAACGAATCAATTCCCCTATATCGAATATATTTTTTATTTTAAAAATGATGGTGCAAACTTTCCTCAAGGTATGGATGGTTTTTAGGAACCAGGTTTGCTTTTGCAAGGGTTGTTACTACCACTAGCGTGAATAAACCAAGAAATCCAAGGAAAATACCAACCTCTACCAAACCAAATTTTGCCTCATGAACCGTAGCAGGCCAAATTTCATAATACAATTCCACATACTGCCCAATCATCAACAAAATAATTACAGGAACCATTACCATCCTACTTCTGGAGTTTTTCCTTGGCATCAGGAACAAGAATGGGATTAACCAATTCAAAACAATATTTACGTAGAATAAAATTTTAAATGCTCCATGCCAGCGGTGAACGTAAAAGTGCGTTTCCTCAGGTATATTTCCGTACCAGATAAGCATAAATTGTGCAAAGTTGAAATACCCCCAAACAATGGATAGCATAAACATATAACGGGTAAAATCGTGCAAATGCGATCTGTTCAGGATTTTCAGATGTCCAGTTTTGTTTAGAATAATTACGATTAAGGTAATGACTGCTGAACCATGCAAAAAGGCTGCAATAAATGCTTTCGCAGCAAAAATTGTACTAAACCAATGCACTTCCAACGACATGATCATGTCAACTGCAAAGGCTGAGAAAGTTATAGCAATAACAAAAATGAAAATTTTTGAAAGATGCTCTGAACGATGAAAGTGAGCAAGCCCACCTTCGATGTCTTCTTTTATTGAAACCTTTCGCATCATTTTAGTCAGCAATATCCAAAGGCCAAAGAAGATCACTACCCTCACTGCGAAGAAAGGAAAGTTCAGATAGGGCGATTTGTGCTTAATTAATTCATCCGTGGCAACTGCTTCTTCATGCGACCACTCGTACAACGAATGCACACCAAAAAGCAATATAATAAACAATACCGCAGCAAACGGCAAATACGCTGACATAGCTTCGGGAATGCGCTTAAACGCTGCCGACCATCCTGATTGGGAAATGTATTGAATGCCAATAAAAAATGAAGCACCCACAGCTAATGAAACAAAGTAAAAGTTATTCAACAGGTAGTTTGCCCACCCACGAACAGGGTCGGTAAAAAAAGCAATAGCTAATGAAATTACCCCAACAGCAATCAGCCCGTAAGTAATGTATTTTAGTTTTTGTGGTACTACAAATTTTTCTTCCATAGCTTATTATGCTTTCGTTAGTTCTTATGCAATTCGTTTTTAATGTAAAGCACCGCTTTCCAACGGTCTTCCGGCAAAATCATCGAACCGTGTTCAGCCATCACACCCCAGCCAACTGAGATCACATGGTAAATATCGCCATCCGGAGCTGTTCTTATTTTATCAGTCAACAGATTTGCTGGTGGATAAGGATATTTCTTTGTGGTATACAAATTGCCTTGGCCATCACCTTTGTCGCCATGGCAGCTTGCACAGAAAATGCCATATACTTTTTCACCCCTTGCCATATTATCTGGTGTTGCCATAAGTGGGTTTTCCAACACTTCCCCGGCAAGTAACCTGTCTTCATCGGTTTTCTGATAAGGATAAGGCATAAACCCCCTGGGGATAGTACCTTCAATACTTGATTGCATGGTTTTGCCATCCTTGAAATTCGGATTGGCCGTATAGCTTTCATAAGCTGGCGAAGTCACCATATCATCTCCGTACTGCCAGCCAGGATTGTTCCTGCTGTGATCGCACGACGAAATAATCAACACCAACACAAAAACTGCGACTAATTGGATTCCACGTTTCAGGTACATCATATTCTTGTTTGAACAAATTCGTTAATAAACTTCAGAAGCACCATTTTCTTTCAGGATACTTTCTATTTCTTTTTCATCTGATTCCAGTACCATTACAAACTTATTGTCTGTAGCACGATCATCAATAATTTCAGCCTGTTTGCCCGGAAATATTTTAGCTCGAGCCGAAAATGTAAACAAAGTCAAAATTGTAACAATTAAGATCGTTGCTACGATGGCGACCACCATAAACGAAGGAAATGTGTTGAATGGTTTCCCACCAAAATTGAGCGGCCAGCTAATAACCGAAGCATAATACATTCCACCCAAAACAGATAATGCCCCAAACAATCCGAAAAAGAAAGCGGCATGTGTAATTCGTGTCTTTTTACCCATTCCCTCAAGTATTTTGTGGATCGGGTAAGGCGTGTACACTTCTTTTACTTTAACGCCTTTGGCTTTCACCTTTTCAAAAGCTTCTACCAAATCAAATTCATTGTCAAATACACCAACCATAACTTATTCTTTAATGATGATCAGGATCTAAATCTTTATCAAATTTCGCTACACTTTTCACCTCAGATACTGCAATCATTGGTATGTAACGGAAAAACAGCAATACACCCACAGAGAACATTCCCAGCGTTCCTACATATAGGCCTATCTCAATCATCGAAGGCGAATAAGTAGCCCAATTTGCAGGGATATAATTCTTTGTTAGTGATGTGATCACAATATTGAACCGTTCATACCACATACCAATATTGATTAATATTGAAATAATGAAAACGATCCAGATATTGCTTCTAATTTTTTTGAACCAGAATAGTTGCGGAACTAACGCATTGCAGGTGAACATTGCCCAAAACTGGAAGGCATAATCACCGGTAATCCGGTTTTTGAAAAAAGTAAAAAATTCATATTCTGATCCTGAATACCAGGCCATAAAAATTTCAGTCATGTAGGCTGTACCCATTATTAATGAAATGAAAATCAGGATCCGACAAACAGCATCCACGTGCGAATCGGTAATGAAATCATTCATTTTATAAAGTTTGCGCATTAGTGTAACCAGTGTCAATACCATGGCAAAACCAGAGAATATCGCCCCAACAACAAAGTAAGGTGGGAAAATTGTGGTGTGCCAGCCAGGCTCAACTGAAACGGCAAAGTCGGTAGATACAATGGAGTGTACCGAAACTACCAACACAGCAGCGATACCGCCCAGCACAAATGCAAGTGCTTCGTAGCGTAACCACTCTTTGGATGACCCTGTCCAACCAAATGAAAAGAAGCCATACACATTTTTCTTGATTTTTGATTTGGTAGTATCACGAATAGTTGCAAAATCTGGAACCATCCCGAAATACCAAAAACTTGCAGAAATAAGCAAGTATGCAGAAATGGCCACGAAATCCCAAAACAAGGGTGAGTTAAAATTCACCCAAAGCGGCCCGCGGGTATTCGGGTAAGGGAAAATATAGAAAAACAACCAGGGGCGCCCCATGTGTAAAAGCGGGAAAAGACCTGCACAACCCACAGCAACTACCGTCATTGCCTCTGCTGCCCGGTTAATTGCTGTACGCCATTTTTGTCTTAATATCAGCAAGAATATAGAGAATGCAGTACCAGCATGACCAATTCCAATCCACCAAACAAAATTGATGATTGCCCATCCCCAGCCAACAGTATTGTTTACACCCCAGGTACCAATACCAACTGTTATGGTTACATATTTACAGTAAATCCCCCAGCCAAACATAACAAGGCTAACTAGCAATGCAATGTGCCACCAAATCGGAGTTTTGGCATCAATCGGGGCTAAAATTTCACTTGAAATCTGCTTTAGGGACTTGTCCCCATCGATTAGTTTTCCTCTTATTTCGGTTTTATACATAGACTCAAGTTTATTTCTTAGGCTTTGTTTCTCACTTTAGTTAGATATCCTACTGAAGGTAAGGTATGCAATTCTTCCAGAAGGTGATAATTCCGCTTATCCTTGAACATCTTGCTAATCTTGCTATTCGGATCGTTCATATCACCAAATACAATGGCATTACCCGGACATGATTGCTGACAAGCTGTTTTTATTTCACCATCATCAATCTTTCTTCCATCCAGTTTAGCTTCTTGTTTTTTCTCCTGAATACGCTGCACACACATCGAGCATTTCTCTACCACACCACGGGAACGAACCGTTACATCAGGGTTCAGTACCATTCTTCCCAAATCGTTATTTGCATTATAATCGAACGAATCGTTATTTACATACTTGAACCAGTTAAAGCGGCGAACACGATACGGACAGTTGTTCATGCAATATTTTGTCCCAACACAGCGGTTGTATGCCATTTGGTTGATTCCCTCATCACTATGCGGAGTAGCAGCAACAGGACAAACATTTTCACAAGGTGCATTGTCGCAATGCTGGCACATAACAGGCTGATGAGAGACCTCTGGATTTGCAGGGTCTTCGGAATAATACCTATCAATACGTATCCAGTGCATGATGCGTCGGTTGCGAACTTCTTCTTTCCCAATTACCTGAATATTATTTTCGGCCTGACAGGAAATCGCGCAGTTTCCGCATCCAGTACATGAATTCAGATCAATGGCCATTCCCCAATGGTGACCTTTAAAATCCATTTTTTCATACAAGGAAACATGGTGCTTCTCTGCTTTTTTATGGAATTCATTACCAGAAGCATTGTCCAGTAAGTATTTATCAAGGTTTGTTTCACGCACAATTGGCCTCCCCTCCATTGAATGATGGGTTTGGGAAAGTGCCAGTTGATAAGTTGCACCAGCAACTACTTCAATATCTACATTTTCAAGATAATATTGTCGGCCTCCATTTGCAGAAGTTAGATACTCGAACATATTTTTTCCAACCTGCTCACCAACTTTTCCGGCATATTTTCGCCCATACCCTAATGCAACAGCAATGGTATCTTTGGCTTGTCCCGGCTGAACAAAAACTGGGAGTTCGATGCCATTTATTTTTATGACACTCTCGTTGGTCAACCCATTCTCCTCAGCATAAGCTACAGGTACCGAAGCATAATTATCCCAACTAATTTTTGCCAAAGGATCAGGCAATTCCTGCAACCAGGGATTGTTCGCATATTTACCATTCCCAAGTGCTACACTTTCGTAAAGAACAAGCTCAGTTCCAGTATTTGCTGATTTTAAGCTTGATGCAGCACCGGACAAACCACCATTATTGTAGGCTGCTTGTACAGATGCACCCGGCTCAAATACACCTTTTTGCAAACTGGTATTCCAGAACATTCTAAAATCGGCTAGTTCATTTTGCTGAAGGAACTGACCGCTTTCCCATTGTGCTTTAATATAATCACGATAAGTGGTTTCAACACCGGACCATTTTAGCAGGCTTTCCTGCACATTTCTTGAATCGAATAATTTGGCAATGGTTGGTTGTGCCAGACTGAATAATCCAGCTTTAGGTTCCAGGTCATTCCATGATTCCAAATAATTGGGCTCTGGTAAGAATAAACTGACAAGCTTTAGCTGTTTCATCTTTTCGTTCCGAAAAAGAAAGTGATAGCTCTAATTTGGAGATAGCGGATTCAATATCTTTTCCTTTAGGATGATCGTAAACCGGATTGGCACCCCAAACGAACATGGAAGCAATTTTTCCTTCCTGAAGTTCACTAATCAACCCTTCCATTTCATCATCGGTACCTTGTTTCGTCAACAAAGGTGATTCCCACGAAATGGTGTTTCCATAATTTCCAAGCAGCTGGTTAATTCCATTTACTACCAACTGTACATTTTCGTCATTGCTGCCCGAAACCACAATTGATTGTCCTTCATTTTGAAGCAGGTCATCTGCCAATGCTGAAACATCAACAGAAGATTCGATGCCGGAAAATGTTTCAGCTCCTTTTGCTTTTGCAATAGCATTATATAAAGCCAAAACAACGCCCGGTTCTTCAGATGGTTTTATAGGGAAGCGAACATCTGCATTAGAACCAGTAAGGCTCATGCCAGCCTCGAACTGATAATGACGAAGCATATCTTTTTGTCCTTCGTCTAATTTTCTGCGAGAAGTATATTGCTTTGTATATTCAACAGGGGAAAGCCAAGTTCCAAGAAAATCAGCAGCAAAACTTACAACCACTTTAGATTGGTCAAACCGATAATCGGGAATTGCTTTTTGTCCAAAACTTTTCTGATTGGCTTTCAGCATCCCACTGGCAGAAACCGCATCATACTGAATCCATTCTGCAGAGGGGTATTTATTTAGAAACTCTTGAATGATTGCTTTCGTTGATGGAGAAATAATGGTGGAAGTCAGCAAAACAATTTTACCTTCTTTTGTCGAAATTTCATTCAATGCCAACTGAATCGATTCGTCTGCTTCTTCCCAGGAAATAGACTTGCCATTTTGTTCAGGTCCTTTATAACGTGCTCCATCGTATAAATTCAAAATAGAGGCTTGTACGCGTGCACTTGTCCCTTGTTGCGAAATAGTACTCAGCTCATTGCCTTCAATTTTGATAGGCCTGCCTTCCCTAACTTTAACAACAACGCTACAATAATCATTTGCCTCAAAGTAAGAAGAAGCATAATAATTTGCTTTCCCGGGTGTGATTTCCTCGGGCTTCACCAAATAAGGAATGGCTTTATCGACCGGGCGTTTACAACTGGCTACAATTGCAGTGGCCGCCATGCTGAACCCGAGTGTTTTCAGAAAATCCCTTCGGGAGTTTCCTTCTGCTGCTTTTTCTTTAAACAGCAAACTTTTTTGGCGCGCTTCCTCCCTCGCTTCATTTATTCGTAAAGCTTTAGGGTCTTCCAGTTCTTCAAGACTTCTCCAATAGGTCTTCATTCAATATCTTTTTTCAATATGAATATTCTTAATAATGGCAACGCATACAGTCGTTTGCGCCAATATCTTCTGCTTTTATGCTTTTTAAATCACCAGCATCCAGTTCCTCGTGAAGTTTCACAAAGGTTTCGTAATAATCATTTTCTGTAAACTGAACATCGGTATCACGATGGCAATTCACACACCATCCCATCGACAAATCACTATGCTGACGCATCAAGTCCATTTCCTCAACGGGGCCATGACATTCATTACAGTCAAGTTTGCCTACACCCACATGAATGGCGTGGCTGAAAAACACATGATCGGGTAAATTGTGTAAGCGAACCCATTCTACCGGTTTTTTATTTTCAACAGCGTCAATCACTTTAGCTATCTCAAACTTCCCAGAGTTGCTGCCTTCGCGAATCAACACATGGCAGTTCAAACAAAGATCCATAGACGGAATACCTGCTGATTTGCTGTGTTCGGCAGTATGATGGCAATACATACAATCAATCCCGTTATCACCTGCATGAACTTTGTGCGAAAATTTTATGGGCTGATCTGGTGCATACCCTTGTGAACGACCAAGTTTAATCCCTTCTTCAACCATCATTTTTACCTGATAACCAAATGCAGCCACAAATATTAAAACAGGAATAAAACGGTACTTCATTTTCCTGAAGAATATAAGCTCCAGCAATGCCCAGGTAATTAACACCCCAAGAAAAATAAATAGAATAAGATTATTTACGCTGGGCAATAAAGGATCAGGGCCTTTCATTGCCAGATCATCCAGATATACTTTTACTGTTTTCAGGTCCTCATCGCTAATCTCAAAAGCCTGATGAACTTCAGCCATTTTCCCAACTGAAGCATTCATGACCACATTTTTAAATGAGGCAAAATCCTGATCAAGGTATTTCCCTGCTATTTCCCAGGCCGAAGGGTTCCAATTTAAGGTATCGGCAGTTTTTAATGCATGACATGATATGCAGGCCTGATGGTTCAATTCAAACGGGAGCAGTCCTCTGAAAAAACGTTCACCACGCTTCACATCACGATGTGAAACCCCATGATCACCATGTTTGGTTTCTGATGCAGCATAAATTCCCGATTGAAATGAAAAAAGAAAGACCAGCAGAAATAGAAAGGATATAATCCTTTTAGCAGGAGAATAAGGCAAGTCAAGTTTCATTCTAAAAGCTTTTGTAAGTTTTTTTAGACCCAGTTTTTTGGAACTCATCAAAATTAACAATCTTTTGGGTCTATGGTTTTCCCTTGCAAGATAAAAAATATAATAAAGATTTACTTCTGCTACCTTTTTGTTCTGTAGCATGCCAACAGGCCAGCACTAAAACACTGAAATATAAAGACATGAACAAACTCCATCGCCCTATGCAAATAGATTATCACAATAACTATAAGAATAAAATAGAAACTATTTATAAGCTATTCGAGGTTTTCAGTCAGTTTTCTTACAATTTTCATATTGTCCAAAAACTCTTTTGCGATCACCCTTACAATGGTGTAGGAAGGAATTGCCAGGATCATTCCGATGATTCCGGCCAAACTACCAGCGGCCATAATAACGAGAAAAATCTCAATAGGATGTGCCTTCACACTACTTGAATAAATAAGCGGCTGAAAAAGAATATTATCGATGATTTGAACAGTAATAAATACAAGTAACATGAAGCCAAGTATGGGTAATGTATAATCCATAAATTCCGCATTAATGTTAATCGCAATCCCGATTAAAAGACCTACGGTAGCACCCATCCATGGTCCCAGGTATGGAATTACATTAAACAAACCGCAAAATAAGCCAATTACAACGGCATGATTAAAGCCAATACCAACAATGGTAAGTCCCAAACACACCAACCCTCCAACCATGGTTACTTCAAATAGCAACCCAATAAAATAACGACGCAACAAATAATAAATTGAATGGAGTATCTTGGCTACTTTTTCTTCATAGTCAGAAGGGACCAGCAACAAAATTCCATCTTTAAACATACTTTCTTCTTTCAAAAAGAAAAATGTAATGAAGGAAACTGAAAAGAAAGCAATAAATAATTCGCCAACTGCTCCGGCCACAAAACTAAATACATCCGAAAGTTTTGAAACATCTACGATTTCAGAAAGTTGTTCTTTCCACACTCCACTAAACCCGTTTTCTGCAGTTTGACCATCCCTGCCCAGCAAAGCTCCAAGCTGCCTGATTGGCTCTTCAACTTCTTCCAATACCGCTTGAAAATCAATCGTAGAAAGCTGCTCAAATTCATTGATTAAAAGAGGGATTAAAAACCGAAACGATCCAATAAAAACACCCAAAACAAAACTAGTGTTACAAATGCCGATAAAGTTGTGGATACCTTAAATCGCCATATCTTAACCCCGGTAAGAAACCTGACAACTGGTCGACCAATCAGTGACAACACAGCAGAAATTAAAATATAGGTCACGAGTGAACTAAAATACCAAACTAAAAACAGAATGAGTATCGTGCCAATTACCAATAACACATTTCGGGCTATTCCTTGAACTCGGATCATAGTATTGCTTTTTCTACAAATATATTGGAATTAATAGATTTTACGCTGAATTACTGTATATAATTAATATAGGGAATTCGTTAAAATTCTTAAAAATGTTAAATACTGCCATATAAAACAAACCAATACATAACCCACTAATATTAAAGCTTTTCACATCAAATAACTACATCAAATAATGAACAATCACCCTTAACACCACACCAGACCAGTATATTTGATTAATCAAAATATATACTTTATATTCCTTTTTTGGTTAAATTTGTTTTTGCGATAAATACCCCGTGAATGAAAAAGATGAAATTAAGGGCACTGGTTGTCGATGATGAAAAGTCTGACAGGGATTTGCTTTCTTACCTACTGAAAAGCCACCCTGGTATAGAAGAGGTGCATGTTGCAAATTCTGCAGAAGAAGGACTTTTTCAGTTTATCGATATCAATCCCGACATAGTATTTCTAGATATTGTTATGCCAGGAAAATCTGGTATTGATTTCATAAATTTGATAAAAAAGCGCAACCTGGAAACAAATTTAATTATCACTAGCGCCCATAGGGAAGCAGCTATTGAAGCGATTAAAAAACAGGTATTTGATTTCATTCTTAAGCCCATTAATGAACAAAAGCTATTTGAACTGATAGACAAATATCAGGATCAGAAGCATGAGAATATAAACCAAAAGCTGGACAAAGTCTTAAATAATATCGACAGCAGTTTTAAAATTAAAATATCTTCAAGAAATAGTCATCTTGTGGTTGAACCTGCTAAAATTGTTTACTGTACAGCAGAAGGAGCCTATACAGACATCCATCTCTCAAACGGTACGATTGAACTTGCTAACGCAAACCTTTCTAAAATCGAAACATTGTTGCAAGATTTTCGTTTTTTTAGAATTGGTCGGTCAACTCTTATTAATTTAGATTATTTGTGGAAAGTAAACAGAAGCGAAAACACGTGTACGTTGCTGGCAAATGATAATGAGGTTAAGTTACGTGGATCTGCAAAGCTTATAAAAGCTCTTTGCCAAATCAATTAGCGGAAATATGGTTGATGAAAGAATTAGTGCTATAATAATAGATGATGAAGAAGAGGCTATTTCCTTACTTGAAATATATCTCCAACCTTTTAGTGAAATTGAGGTAATTGACAAAACATCCAGCCCTCAAAAAGGGATTCGTTTGGTTAAAAGGAAAATGCCCGATATCGTTTTTCTTGATATTGACATGCCAGAAATTGATGGATTGGAAGTGGCAAACCTAATTAAAGAAAACAAGCTTAAAACTGAAGTCGTATTCACGACTGCCCACTCTGACTATGCTTTTAGGGCATTAAAAGTTGAACCGCTTGACTACCTTGTAAAACCATTTGGCCCGGAAGAACTGATTTCTGTTATCAACCAATATAAAACCAAATCCAAGAGAAAAGAACTTGACCGCAGGATGGATATTTTTGTAAAAAACAACAAGAACAATCCTAAAATTAAGTTCCCTACCCGCTTTGGTGCAATCATGATCGACCCCGATGAAATTATGCTTCTCAGGGTTGAAAATAACCACACACTAGTATTTACCACCGATGGTCATTCAGAAGTTGTTGCATTGAGTATATTAAAGGTTATTAACCTGATTGACTCCCCCAGCTTTGTAAAGGTTAACCGTTCTGCTTACGTCAACCTCCACTATTTAAGGAGAATTGAACGAAAGAGTAAAATCTGCGTCTTACAACATAAGGACATCAACCTTGAGGAAACACTTAATCGCACCGGGTTAGCTTTTTTTGAGAAACTAAATTGTTTCCCAATAAACTAGTTTTTCAACAAAGCGTAATCAAGCAACTCGCTAACCGTTTTTACAAATTTGAAGTTAAGCCCCTCCAGGTACACATCTTTAATTTCTCCCAGGTCTTTCTTGTTATTTTCAGAAAGCAGAATTTCGGTTATACCAGCCCGTTTGGCAGCAAGTATCTTTTCCTTGATCCCACCAACGGGGAGGACTTTTCCTCGCAAAGTGATTTCTCCAGTCATGGCGATATTTTCGCGAACTTTTCTTCCTGTAAGCACTGATGCCAATGAGGTAGCCATTGTTACACCTGCTGATGGACCATCTTTGGGAATAGCTCCTTCTGGAACATGAACGTGAAAATTATTCTTATCAAAAAGTTCAGGATCGACATCAAGTTCTGCGGTATGAGATTTCAAATATTCAAGAGCCAACATTGCTGATTCTTTCATGACATCCCCTAAGTTTCCGGTCATAGTTAACTTGCTGCTTCCTTTACTCAGGCTGGACTCAACAAACAAAATTTCACCTCCATGGGCGGTCCAGGCTAAGCCCGTTACAACCCCCGGAATTTCATTGCCCTGATAAGTTTCTCGATTGTATTCAATAACACCCAAGTACTCCCGAACATCCTCCAGGCTAACCATAGAATTATATTGCTCTTCAAATGCAATTTTCTTGGCAATTCTACGGATTACTTTAGCAAGCTTTTTATCCAGTTCACGAACTCCTGACTCTCTCGTATAGTGCTCAATAATATGCTCAATTACATTATCAGGGATATTTGCTTGATTTTCTTCAACTCCATGCTCCTTCAACTGCTTTGGAATCAAGTGCCGTTTTGCAATTTCCTTTTTCTCTTCAACGATGTACCCGTTAACATTAATCAGCTCAAGGCGATCGCGCAAAGGTGGCGCAATTGTATTCAGTGTATTTGCGGTAGCAACAAACATCACTTTAGAAAGGTCATAGTCTACCTCTACGTAATTGTCATGAAATTCACTATTCTGCTCCGGATCAAGCACTTCTAAGAGTGCAGAAGCAGGATCACCGTGAAAATCTTTTGAGACCTTGTCTATTTCATCAAGGATAAATACCGGATTTGATGATTTTGCCTTTTTAATGTTTTGCAAAATACGTCCGGGCATTGCGCCGATGTATGTTTTTCGATGACCACGAATCTCAGCTTCGTCATGCAGCCCACCAAGGCTCATTCGTATATATTTTCTGTCTAGTGCTCTTGCAATCGACTTACCCAATGAAGTTTTCCCAACTCCAGGAGGACCATACAAACAAAGGATTGGCGCCTTCATATCATCTTTCAGTTTCAAAACGGCAAGGTGTTCCAAAATACGCTCTTTTACCTTTTCCAGCCCATAGTGATCTTCATCCAAAACTTGCTCAGCATGCTTTAAATCGAAGTTGTCAGTGGTATATTCATTCCATGGTAGATCGAGTAAAGTCTGGCAGTACGTAAATTGCACAGAATACTCACCAGCCGCCGGGTTCAATCGATGTAGTTTATTTACTTCCCTATCAAAAAACTCAGCTACCTCTGTATTCCATTTTTTGTTTTTTGCACCTTCTTTTAAATCAGCAATCTCCTGCTCAATCGGATTTCCCCCCAATTCATCCTGGATGGTTTTCATTTGCTGGTTCAACAAAAACTCTCGCTGCTGCTGATCCAGGTCAGACTTAACCTTCGACTGGATATCTTGTTTTAGTTCAAGCATTTGAACTTCTTTCACAAGGAAAGATATGGCCTGAATACCACGCTCCCTGATATCATTAACTTCCAGAAGGCTTTGCTTTTCCTCAACTTTCAAATCGGTGTTTGAACAAATAAAGTTGATCAGGAAGGTTGAATTCTCAATATTCTTAACAGCAAACGTAGCCTCTGGCGGAACGTTGGAAGAATATTGCGCTATTTTAATCGACAAGTCTTTTAGTGACCCAACTATTGCACTAAACTCAGCGGTTTCAACATGAGGTTTAGCTTCTTCAAGCAGGGTTACCTGCGCTTTGTAATATGGTTCTTCCTGAACGTATTCTTCAATTTTGAAACGTCTTTTTCCTTGAATAATAACCGATGTAGAGCCATCTGGCATTTCCAGGATTTTCAGGATTTGTGCCACTGTTCCAACCTGATAAATATCCTTCACTTCAGGATCATCCATTTGGGCATCTTTTTGGGTAACAGTACCCAAAAGCTTATCACCTGAAAAAACTTCCCGAATAAGCTCCAACGATTTTTTTCTTCCAACTGAAATTGGAATCACAACCCCAGGAAACAATACGGTATTTCGGAGTGGTAAAATTGGCAGTACCTCCGGTGCATCAAATGTGCTCAATTCCTCCTCACTGCCATCGGCAATTATTGGTATAAGTTCTGTATCATCGTCCGATAATCCAGTTAATATAATGTCTTTCATAAATTTATCGCTATGCTCTCCCATTTTCTTTGCTTCAAATACAAGTCTGTCAAACTGACCGACAATTGTTCTTTTTTAATTGACCATTAAGCAGGTCAATAGCTATGCCAAAAATTGCACTTTTAGAACTTTCGATATCCTGATGTAATTTCAAATACGTTCTGAAGTATTTTCTGATCAACTTCTGTGAGCAGATGATTTCTTCTTGCCATTACTTTCCCGGCAGTATTAAATGCAGATTTCAATTGGTGTGTTTTATATCCACTTGCGCCCCCATCTGCAAAAGAAGGAACAAATTGACGAGGAAATCCAGCCCCATGAATATTGCAAGCAACACCAACTACAGTCCCGGTATTGAACATGCTGCTAATCCCGGCTTTCGAATGATCACCCATAATCAGCCCACTAAACTGAAGTCCGGTTTTAGCAAAACGATTTTCCGCATATGACCAGACACGTACTTTCTCGTAGGTATTTTTCAAGTTGGAAACATTTGTTCCTGCACCCAAATTGCACCATTCACCAATAACAGAATGCCCTAAAAATCCATCATGCCCTTTGTTCGAAAAACCCTGAATAACTGATTGTGCAATCTCTCCACCAACTTTGGAAAAAGGACCAATGGTTGTTGCACCATAAATTTTACTGCCCATATTTACCTGTGCATGTTCACACAAAGCAAATGGCCCCCTTATCAACGAACCTTCCAGTACCTGCGCATCTTTACCAATGTACACAGGCCCCGATTCTGCATTGATAACACTGCATTCAATTTTAGCACCCTCTTCAACAAAAATATTCTCTTCTCCTAAAAGTTGATTTGTCCTACTAATTGCCTGAGACTTCCGCCCGCTGGTGATCAGTTCAAAATCAGCAAGCAATTGCTTGTGGTTAAGCTCATGAACATCCCAGGTATTTTGTACAAAATCAAGTTCAGAGTTACATTCGATCCACTTAATATTTGCTTTTTGCCAATTCCCGGCATACTCTCCTGATATGCAAGCTGCAACTAGCTTATCTTCATTTTTTATTCCTTCCCCAATTGAAAGCATTTTTACTTTTTCTGCCAACTCATCGGATGCACAAACTGTTGCATTCAACAACAAATTTCTTTCTTCATACGTTGCAGGGTACTTTTCGCTCAAGTAATCCGCCGTTAACCATGAATAGTTGCCGGCAATTCTTCTCTCCCATTTTTCGCGCAAGCTTAAAATTCCAACCCGCAATTCTGATGCTGGTTTTGTCAAAGTTAAAGGCCACAATTTCCTCGAAGGGGCTTCTTCAAATAAAATTAAGTTCATAATGGCAAAATTGAAGAATTTATATAGAAAAAAAAAGCTCCGTAAATTACGGAGCTTTCAAGATATCTTAGAAAATAATTATTTCTTACGGTTATCCATGTGTTTTTTATAACGGTTCATGAACTTATCTACGCGGCCTGCGGTATCAACAAGTTTCATTTTACCAGTATAAAATGGATGAGAGCTACTAGAAATCTCGACTTTCATCAATGGATATTCAACGCCATCAACTACTTCTGTCTCTCTAGTGTTTACAGTAGATTTAGTCAAGTATACTTGCCCGTTAGACATATCTTTGAAAGCGACTAATCTGTAATTATCTGGATGTATTCCTTTTTTCATTGCTGATCTCCTTTTCAACTTTATTTTAATCGGGTTGCAAAGATATATACACTTTCCTAATATCCAAAGATTTTTGTTTATTATTTTTCAATTTCTTCGCCAATAATTGGGGCACGCTCAAAAGGCTTATTTCGATCAAATAAATAGCGCATGGTGTAATGTGTTTTCACATGCTTCCCACCTACCGATTCGTACAATGAAATTATTTTGGGATTGAAGTCTCCAGCCCATGAAAGCTCAACCTCTGTATATTGTGGCTTCTTCTTCATGAGTTTATCCTGATGCCAAAATATTGCTGATTCAATTCCAGATTTTTGGAATTTTGGAATCACACCCATAATCAAAATCCTGGTCCTATTAATTGCTTTGCGTTTTTTATAATACAGAAATTTCATCAAGTTGATAAAATTCAACTTCCCATTCAGTTTTTTAAGAATTTGATTGATATCCGGGATCATCACAAATAATGCGATTGGTTCGCCTTCATGGTAAGCAAACCAAACCATTTCCGGATCAAGTACAGCTTTTGAATCTTTCAGGAAATCTCTTAAATCCTGTGGGTCAAGCGGCTTGAAATGTTCATGAAAACGCCAGGCCTCATCATAGATATAGCAAAAGTCTTTTATAAACTGTTCTGTTTCATCATAATTAAAATGCTTGAAACTATAGCCAGGTTTTTGCGCCACCCAACCTGCAATCTTCCAAAACCTTTCTGGAAACGGAACCGAATAATCCAAGTGATAACTAAATTGCTTGAAATACATCTGAAAACCATAGGTTTCAAACAGTTTTTGGTAATAAGGTGGATTGTATGGCATGCCATACCCCTGATGCATGAACCCATCAACCAACAAACCCCAATTCATATAGTTTTCACCAAAGTTAACAGGTCCATCCATGGCCTCCATGCCACGTTCCTCAAGCCATTTTTTTGAAGCTTCAAACAGTAGGTTTGCGGCTTCCTGATCATCGATACATTCAAAGCATCCGCAACCACCAGTAGGTTGTTCAAATGTTTTTGCCTTACCATAATTAACGAATGAAGCAATCCTTCCAACTGGCTGACTTCCATCCATCAATACCCAACGGATAGCTTCCCCATTTTTAAACGAAGGATTTTTCTCCGGACTGTATAAATTCTCCAGTTGCCCTTCGATTGGAGCAGCCCAGCTTTCATCGTTTTTATAGATGATATGTGGAACTTTATGAAAAAGTTTTTTGGTTTTTTTATCTGTAACTTCAAGTAGTTGCATGAATATTATTTTAGGCTTGCAATTTACGGTTTTTTAAACTTTAATTTGGTGATTTAATTAATCTTCAATGATTGGTGAACGTTTAAATTCTTTCTCTCGATCAAAAAGGTAACGTAGTGTTAAATGGGTTTTAGAGTGAACCCCTCCTGTAGCATCAAATATTGAAATCATTTTTGGGTTAAAATCCCCAACCCAGCTCAACTCCATTTCATTGTACCAATCTTTCTTCAACAACACTTGGCGGATTTGCCAAAAAACGCCAGACTCAATTCCTGTTTTTTGAAATTTTGGCACTACACCCATCACTAATACACGGCATCGATTAATAATCTTTTTCCTTTTCAAATAAATCATTCTCAAATAACGGAAAAGGTTCATTTTCCCATTCCAAAAACGCTTTAATAGTTGATTAAAATCGGGGATCATCATAAAAAAAGCGATTGGTTTATTATTGTGATAAACAAACCAAATAAAATCCTCGTCAACCAAAACTTTTGACTCACGTAACATGTCACGCAAATCCTGAGGGTCGATCGGTTTAAAATTGTCATGCTTCTTCCAGGCCTTACTATGAATGGTTAAAAAATCGGCTATGTATTTTTCCTGCTTTTTAAAACTGAATTTCTCAAATCGATAACCTGGTTTCTTGGCCATCCATGCCGCTATTTTCCAGAATCGTTCTGGTAAATCCGGACTGGTTATATCCAGATGATAACTATACTGTTCGTAGTAGGTTTTAAAACCATAATTTTCCCAAAGCTTTCTGTAATATCCGGGGTGATAATTCATTCCATAACTTTGTGGCATAAACCCATCCACAAGAAGCCCCCAATTAAAAAAGTTCTCCCCAATATTAATTGGACCATCCATTGCTTCAACATCAAGGGTTAACAGCCAATCCCTCGCTGCATCAAAAAGAAGATCAGCAACTCTCTGATCATCAATACATTCAAAAAAGCACAACCCACCTGTAGCTTGTTCAAATTCATTGGAATACGAACTGGTATAAAAGGCGCCAATCCTACCGACACATTGATCGCTTTTATAAACTAACCAACGTTTTGCCTGGCCATTTTGTAAAGCATTATTCTTTTGTGGATCAAAAACATTTTCAACCATCATCCTGAGCTGTGGGATCCAGTTGGAATCATTTTTATAAACCTTGTAAGGCAATTCGTGAAACGAGTTTTTTGAATGCTTGTCTGCTACCTCAATAACTTGCATAGGGAAGTTCTTTTGCTAAGTGTGATTTTTATTGCCCCCGAAAATAGCTGTTTTATAACTAAAAAAAAAGCAGGGACCGGAGTCCCTGCCAAAATGTATCTAACTGAAATGTTTAATCCCTACTTGCAATTTTAGCCAATAGCCTTAACAATTCAAGATAAAGCCAAACCAACGTTACCATAAGGCCAAATGCTCCATACCATTCCATATATTTTGGTGCGCCAGAAGCAGCGCCTCGTTCAATAAAATCGAAATCCAGGATCAGGTTTAAAGCGGCAATACCAACTACAACCAAACTAAACCCAATACTGAACAAGCTGTTCCCGTGAAGGAAACCGATATTTGCACCAAAAAGCCCGGCAATAAAACTAATGAAGTATATCAAAGCTATTCCTCCGGTTGCAGCAATGACGCCCATTCTAAATTTCCCGGTTGCACGGATTTTTCCAGAGCGGAATAAAAAGAGCATAATAAGAAACACCCCAAATGTTAATGATATAGCGCGCATCACTAGCCCAGGGTACATGCTTTCAAATAGTGCCGATATTCCCCCTAAAAACAAACCCTCTAGCACAGCATAAATGGGTGCAAAAATGCTGGCTCTTTTTGGACTAAAAACTGTTATTATTGCTGCAATAAATCCGCCAATTGCGCCTCCAATGATCCATGGACCAACCGCACTCATTGCAGCTTCAGGCGTAGAAAACTCTAGCGCACCAAAAAACTTGCGCCAGGTAAATAGCGCAGCAAAAACAACAATCAATAACATCAGGCCTGTTTTATTCACAGTGCCATTAATTGTCATTCTGTCTTCCTGAACACCAACCTGTGTACGTTCAAAAACAGATTTTCCAAATACCGGGTTTGATGATTTCGTTAAATTCATATCTTAAGTTGAAAGTTTAAAATTAAAAGTTATAAAATATCAAGAATTGCAAAAATATTATTCCTTTTTCATCAACAATCCTGCCATGAAAAAAGCCTGACATTTTTTCAAAAATTACAGTTCTGCAATATCTTCCTGAAGTAAATTGGCAAGGTTTCGAGGGTGTTCTTCCTCCATTTCAGCCACCAATTCTAAAAACCGAATACACGATTCTTTTAAATCTTCAGATCGGTTGGCCATAATTAACATAGATCGATAAATGATTTGCCCCAAAGAAGGATCTTTTGCAAGTGGAAACAGAACTTCGAAAAATGGTTCAAACATTTCGTCAATGGCATTTTTATCAACCATCGCCAAACGGCCCATAAGTTGAATACCGGCATAACGCACTAAATGCTTTTTACCCCTACACCATTCTAATGATTTTGCAAAAGCAAACTTCGAATAAACAAACAAATTAGCAACTGCCTGCTCAACCAGCTCGGTAGTCTCAAAGCTTTTTACCCAATAATCCATTTGCTCTTCAGTAAGCTTTTCAGGTTCATCAAGCAGGGTGGCCAGTATCATTGTTTCACGCCATTTTTTATTCCAAAGTTTCAAGGCCAGTAAATGGTTTCGCTGATAACCTTTTGACAACTCTCGAAGTGACACAACAGATGCCCCCCAGTTTATTTTGTAGTTTACCCCCAATGCTTTCATTTGAGCTACGGTTTCGCCATTTTTCAACATCCGAATTCTCGAAAGAATTTCACGAAATTGTCCTTCTACTTCAGGGTTGTCAATCAGAATATCCATTTTAATAAATTAGAAATTCGACAATATAAAAAACAATTATCAAAAATACCGAATAGATTAGGTGAACTGGAATATTCAGGTAATTTGTTAGTTGAATGTTAAATACTCTTTTTACACTCAAAATCAATATTATTTTTTCAAAAACATAAGCTACAACTGTTGCATAAGCAATTCCTGCAAGTCCCCAAAGCTGAACAAACCAAAGGCTTAATGAAACATTCAAGAGCAACTCAAAAAACGAAGCAATAGCTATTGCCCTTGTCTTTTTCAAGCCAATTAATATGGTTTGCGGAAACAATAAACGACTAATAATTAGCAGGAGGTAAATATTAAAAATGGTGGCACTTTCTTTGAAATTCGAATTGAATACAACAGGGAACAATGCGTGAGTCAGAAACAGCAAAACAATTGTAAGCGGAAACAGATAGTTCGCCATTTTAAGTGACTCTTTTTTTATTGCCTGAAGTGATTCTGCCAGCTTATTCTTTTCTGTTACTTGCGGGAGCATTGCTGTGCTGAACGCATTAGCAAGCAGATAAACCAATGGCAATTCCCTGGCACCATAACGAAAAATTGCAAAAGTTGCTTCATCAAACTTCGTGGTAACTATAAAACCATCGACATATTGTGCTGACCCACTCAACAGAGCCGATAAAATTAGTGGAGAAGACAGGGATAGATGTTCCTTAATGAATGATGCTGATATTTTCAACCTAACATGACGAACAATTAAATAAAGCAAGTAGGAATAGCGAAGCGCCGCCGTTATCAACAATCCGATTAATGAATAATGAATTGGAAATCCTAAAATGGCTGGTACTGACGCAGCAAAGAACATAAAACAAAAACTCACAACCCCATACCGAACAATTAGTTTTGATTGGTTTCTCAGGAGAAAGAAGTGTTCAATTAATCCGTTTGGTACGCTAAAAAATAAATAAGCCAACAATATCTGGGAATAAGGAATTTCTGTTTCTTTGATGATTACTCCTTGCCCAAAATGGTTGATAAAAGCCAGACAACAGATTACAAAAATTGTGAAAAGACTTACAAGTACAAACGCGCTAAAAAACTTTTCTTCTATCTTTTCTTTAGCTAAAGGCAATAAGCCACGAATCAAACCATTCAACCAAAAGAAACTAACCGCACCACACAAGAACAAAAATGTTTCGTATTCACCAATCTCAGCAGTTGTTAAACTGGTTTTTGTAAAAACAACCCCAATTAAAATAAGGGTGGAATAACGCAGTAACTGAAAAATCTGCAGGGAAGAGATATTGGTTAGTTTGAAACTCATTGAACAAATATAAGGTTAGAAGAAGAACAAGTTGCCAAATCTTGAAAATGGTTTGTTTATTTTAAAAATCCCTCCACTTCTTTTTTCAATTTTGGTATGTGATTAATCACAATACTCCAAATCAAATCATCCGATATTTTATCATAGCCATGAATGATCCGATTCCTTGTTGCAATAATTTTTTCAGCATTGCTCAGTTGAAAATCCTTGTCCTTTTTTATTATTCTATTCACAGCTTCTCCAATTATTTCCAAATCACGCTCAATTGCCCTTTTTGTTTTAATATCTGAAACATACTCTTCAAAAACCTTTGACTTCTTCTTATAATAGCTTTCAATTTCATTAATTGATTGCAAAATATCATAAAGCCATGTTTTAATGTCATTATCCATAAATTAGCATTTTTGAAGAGTCAATAGATTTTCTAAGAAATGGGTTTTTTAAAGCTTTATCTTCGATTAAATCAACTTCCCTTTTCAACAAGTTTTCTAAAGATTTTTTTAAATCAAAATAATTATCGGCGTAATCGTACAAATCAACGCCTGCGAAGTCAACAAGGAAATCAATATCACTTGAATTCTTGAAATTGTTGGTAAGAATAGAGCCAAAAACAAATAGCTTAGTCACCTTATGCTTTTTACATAAAGCCCTTATGTTATCTATATTTTTGTCAATAATGCCCATAATCCAAAAATACGAAAGTTTTTTATTTATCTATAAATAGCGATATTCATAAAAAAGAGGATCATTCAATGAATGACCCTCTGGCAAATTTTAAACACAAAATTTTTTACAGACTTAACAACCTCCTTGAACTTTTTTCTTTTTCTTTCTCTTCACCAAAGGAGGTTTTGGTGCAGTTGTTTTCGAATTATTAGCTGTGGAAACTGCTGCTCCCCCCAAAGCAGCACCTGCACCTTTTCTGAAATCGTATTTTGCAAGTTCTTCACTCGGACTGGTTTCTGTTGGTTTTTCCGGGCTCATAATGGTTTCAACCCAAAAATTTAAACCACCCTGAAGAACGTAATTATTTTCATATCCCAATTGCCTGGTAATCATCCAGGCTTCGTTTGCAGAAGTTGAGCCATTCGAATAAAACACATTCAATTTAACATCTTGGTCGATGTAGTCTTCATAGTCTTCAGACAACAAATTCTCTAATGGAATATTTATGGCTCCTGGCAAACTAAACTTTTCAAATTCAGCAACACTCCGCACGTCAATCAATTGTAAGCTCGGATCTTTATTGATCAACATATCTGCAACCTGATCCGGATGAATAAACTGAAGCTGTTCTTTCACTTCGTTCAACAGTTCTTCAGCAGATAATTTATATGGTTTTGTTGTATTTTCAGGTACTGCTGCGATAATCATTCCCAGCGGTATTAAAACACTTGCTAATATTAATCGTGGTTTCATTTTTCAACTATTAAGTTAAAAGTACTTAAAATCTAAAGTTTTAATTTTTGTGCAATTGATGTAAAAATTGCCAATACTTCAGTGCATTCTTTTTTGACTTTATCTACTTGAATATCTTTAGTCCATTTAAATTCTTTTATTATTTCTAGCCAGTATAATGTTTCACTTGCCTCACTTTCACAAATTTTTATCTTGTTCAAAAAGTCGGCCTTACTCCTTGCCCTGTTTGCTTCACGATAATTTGCACCAATACTTGTTCCTGATTTTGTAAGCTGGTTCTTAATAACTTTACCTTCAGGTATACCAGGAAGAGTTATCGAAAGATTAATAACTGAGATTGCAAAATTTTTCGTGCGCTGCTCTATTTGTTTAGCTAACTCTTTGTTCTCCATTTGACTTAAAACTTTAAGAATTTCCAACTTTAGGCATTTGTTATTTCACTTTATAGTCTTGCCGGGCAAATTTCTTTTCGGCCCATTCGCCAACCCAGAACATGCCTAGTGCAACCAGGATCAGTAGGAAAGTGAACATACCACGTGAAATATTGAGCATTTCACTGATAATTGGGCTTCCTAAAAATTCAGCCTTGTAAAATCCTTCCCAAAGAGGATATCCTTCCATGAAAATGAATATACCAATGAACAAGCCGCCAATAAAAGCCAGTGCATCAATCTTGCCAATGGAAGCAGCAGCAAATGAGGTTCCGGGGCAATATCCGCCTAGAATAAAACCAGCCCCCATGATTACGCCACCACCAATTGCTGACCACAAAAAGGTAGGATTAATATATATGTAGCTAAGATCAATCCAGTCAAAAAGACTTAAAAACAATAAGCCAATACTTCCTGTTATCGCAGCAGTGAAAAATACTTTCAAGACTGTTGTGTCGTATCCATAGAACATTCCGGCTAATCTCCTGCTTGAAGAAAAACCATTTGACTCCAGCACAAAACCAAAACCAATCCCTATTAAAAAGGCAATTAACAAGTTCGTGTTGGGTGATATTATTTCGTTTACAATTAAAGGTCCCATATTTATTGAATGTATGAATTACTGATTAACTGAATCCTAGAATTACTGAATGATTGATTAAAGCCATAGTTTTCTTGCGAAATAAGCTAAGGCAAACGCAGTTCCGAAAATGGCCGCCATGCTTACAAACCCGCCAACAGAGAGTACTGCCATACCTGTAAGGGCTGAGCCACTGGTACAACCTCTTCCTAATTGCGAACCAAAACCAAATAGGATTCCACCAATTACAGCAAAAATGATTCTGATCTTGCTGGTCACATTGGGTCCTTTTTCAATTTTAAAGTTTAACCGCCCGGCTATTGCCCCGGATAAAAATCCGCCGACCAACACACCCAACATTTCAAATACCAACCACCCTTTCAATGGATGCTCATGTGTTGACAAATAATCTTTATAAAAGGCTGCACCTTTAGCATGGGCAGGTGCAACAGCATCAACTCCTGCAACAATCACCGACTTTGGTGCGCCACTGGCTCCAAGACCGCGCCCTGAAACCCAGAATGCAACGACTAAAACCAAACCCAGCAATACTCCGCCGAGATATGGGTTCATGTATTTTTTAGGTTCTTTCATATTTTGTGTTTTTTTCATTTTTTTCTTTCGACTTCCCTCTTCAAACTTCCAACTTAATACAGCCACCTGCTCGTTTGTCCGGCATAAGCAATTATAAACCGAAGCATTAAACTTCCAAACAAAACCAGCATTACTGGTAAAACTGTGGGTATTTTTACTTTATTCAATTTCATTACTTCCAAAATGGCTGGTAAAACCATACCAATAGCGACTACGAATATCCAAAACGGAGCAGTGTAAGGCCCGCCAAGGAATAAATTAGCCGCATCAATTTGCACTTGTGTACTGGCCAAAAAGCCCATAAACATGTGCACAATCAGGAACAATTCAATCCCAATTAAAAGGATATCAATTTTTGCAAAGTTGAATATTTCTTCTTTGGATTTAGAAAAGAGAATGATTACAGCTGCCCCGGCTGATAAGCCAGAAGTTAAAAACAATGGCCCTAAAATGGAAGTATTCCATAGCGGACGTGCATTAAATGCTGAGAACAAAATCCCGGTGTAAATTCCCAAAATCACAGAAAGGATAATCGTTACCCATGCAAGTCCAACTTTGTTCTTTAAAAAGAATTCATTCATATCTTTCAATAAAACATTCTTCCACTCCCATTTTGGAAGGAACTCTTTGATATGAATAGCCACCCAAATAACAGATATTGGCGTAATTGCCATCAATGTCCATGCACCCCATGACATGGGTGACTGCAACTTAATGGTTGTATAAAGTTGCCAGAAAAAAGGTTTATGCCTTAAATCGAGGAATAATGCCAGCAAACCAATTATCAATAAAAAAGGAACAACAACCGGAGCTTTGCGCACTGCGCTGCAATATTTGTCTTCTTTACCAAGAATGACATACAATGAGGCAAAGAATAGAATACCGGCTGCCAAACCACCTAAAAAAAGATAAAGCGGAATATGCCAGTGCCAGATTTCCAAATGTGGATCTATATTCGGGTTCATACGCCCGCTGGTTATGATTTCTTCTCTCATCTTTTTTGTTTTATATCAGGTAATAAACCTGTGGTTTTGTTCCAGCTTCAGGAATCAAGGTTTTATATTTTCTTTTCTTTAAAACTCTGGACACATCGCTATTCGGATCGTCCAAATCGCCAAAATACATGCACTTGGTTGGGCAAACTGCTACGCAAGATGGTTGTTGCCCATTCTTAATGCGATGATCGCAGAAAGTACATTTATCCACATAACCATCGGGGTGTGAGAATCGTGCATCGTAAGGACAACTGGCAACGCAAGCACCACAGCCAATACATTTATGAGGGGTAACTTTCACAATTCCTCCATCTTCATAATGGCTGGCTCCTGTTGGACAGCAACGTACACAAGGAGAGTTATCGCAATGGTTACACCGTTCCGAGCGGATTTCAATTTCCAATTGTGGGTAGGTACCATCAGTCACCTCCACAATCCAGTCGCGGCAATAACCAATTGGCACATTGTTTTCCGTTTGGCAAGCCACCACACAATCAGCACAACCAACACATTTTTTGGTATCTATCGCCATTGCATATCTCATGATTGCACCTCACTTTCTTTATTAAAACGGAAGGTCACAAAATTTCCACGCATTCCTGTTCCTCCCATAATTGGGTCAATCATCACTTTCGTAATTAATTGTGAATCGCTTGCTCCTTTCCCAAATGCACGCGACAACTTTTTATTGGCATGACCAAACCCATGTACCATGTACACCGAATCATAACGCACACGCTCGGTCACGCGAACTTTTATGCTGAAATCAGAAATCACTCCGTCCTGGTTCTGCAAATAAACGGGCTGACCATTTTTCAAATCCCATTCCTTCGCAACTTTCGGGTTCACCCAAACAGTGTTTTCATCCATCAAATCCACCAAGTTCGGATTATTCGAAGTGCGACTAAAGGTATGCATCGGAGCACGACCATAGTTCAAATGGTAATATCCTGCGGGCGGCTCCGGATGTTTTTTATAAACTGGCATCGGATCAAATCCCTCTTCTGCAAAAGCTGTAGAATACAATTCAATTTTTCCAGAATTTGTGTTGAATTCAATATCTTCACCTTCCTGAAAATACAAACCTCCGTATTCACGTGGCAAGTTCTTCACACCAATTCGTTTCATTTCTTCTAGAGAAGAACCAACCTGTTTTAACTGCCAATCCAGTTTATCTTCAAACTTATCCCAGGCAAAATATTCGCCTAAGCCCATTTTACCTGCCAGCTTTTTGGCCATCCAATAGGCTGGTTTAGTATCATATTTTGGTTCGGCTGCAGGCATTCGCAAAGCAATGTTTGGCTCACGTCCCTGCACCACCCGAAGATCATCCCAACGTTCCAGGTAAGTACACTCCGGAAGAACCACATCAGCATAACCCGTGATTTCCATCGGCATGGTATCAACCACCACCAACAGATCCAGGTTGTTAATTGCATCAATTGTTTTCTTCTGATCCGGCAATGTCATGATCAGGTTGGTGCCATTTACAATCCATGCCTTAATATTACAATCCAGATTTGGACTTGGTATTGTTGCATCACACACACCAGAAGCCAAAGCCAGGTCAGCCAGCTTGTAATTGCCATTCATGGCATCGCGCCAGGTGCGTGCTGGTTTTTTGTAAGGTGGATGAGGATAAGAAGGCACTGATGCAGTTTCCGGCAAAAAGAAACCACCTCGTCTGCCCCATGAACCTAAAAGCGCATTCAATATGGCAACTGCACGTAATCGCTGGGTATCATCACCGTACCATGTCACATGGCGTCCGGGATGAACGATAACAGAAGGTGCTGTATTAGCCATTTCCCTGGCTGTTTCACGAATAATGTGAGGTTTAATGGTTGTAACACCATAAGCCCATTCTGGTGTGTAATTTTGCACATGGGCTTTTAGCTGCTCAAAACCATAGGTATATTTCTCAACGTATTTTTTATCGTACCATTCGTTTTCAATGATCACATTGATCCAGGTCAGCAATAATGCCAAATCGGTTGCTGGTTTTATAGGTAACCAAAACTTTGATTTGCTGGCAACAGTTGAAAAGCGAGGATCAACAGTAATGATGGATGCACCTTTGTCAATAGCATCTGACATTTCCTGAACCTGCCCGTTGTGCATATTTTCACCCAAATGCGAACCAATTAAAACCAGGCAGCGGGTATCACGAATGTCTGTCGGTTCAGGTGAGTTCAGTCCATCGCCAAATGTGGCAATGAACCCTACTTCACGAGGGCCACGACATTGTGCATACGATGGGGCTGCAATGTTTGCTGAACCAAAAGCTTTCAATAAATTACCAAAATATTTACCTCCTGAGCCGTGCGTAAACAAAGCTGTGCATTCTGCACCATGCTCTTTTTTCACTTTCTCCAATCCTTTGGCAACGACATCCAACGCTTCGTCCCAACTTGCCTCACGGAATGTTTGATTGCCATCTTTGCCTGTTACACGGATCAATGGTTTTTTCAAACGATCTTCATCGTAATACATGCCAACACCGCCTGTTCCCCTTGGGCAGAAACGGCCATTACAATTCGGATCTTCATCATTACCTGTAATTTTCTGAATGATTCCTTCATCATTCTTATACACCCATCCAGCACATTTCCAAAAACAAACTTCGCAGTATGTAGGGGTTCTTTTGTTATTCAAAGGACCAAAAGTTCCTAAATCTTTTTTCGGATTGTTAGAAACGGCTGAGTGTAGTTGTTGTCCGACAAAGACCAGCCCGGCAGCACTTAATGAAGAAATCTTGATAAAATCACGACGTTTTTGTGCCATGTTCAGATACGTTTAGTTCTAAACAAAAGTAATTTAATATTTATATCTAAATATGTATTTTTGTCAATACGTATACGGCCAACCACAATTTAGATCAAATTTAAATATTGAACCATTTCAATCAACTGATATTCAGCAGCATTTACATTTCAATACATTATTTAAATCAATTATAAATTGGGTTAAGCTAAAGAACTGACTTGCAGAAAAAGAATGTAGGATAACTGGATTCTCGGATTACTGGATATTAGATTCATTCCTGAGCAGGCTGGAATCTGTTTCAATTTTCAGACTTACGTTCTAGAAATGTAAATAATCTATTCTGCAATTTCTATATAATTAAAAAAATTCCTTGCATAAACTCCTGGAGAAGCGTGTGAACCTTCTTCCATTTCAATATTCACATAATTTATTCGTGAATCTTCTGTAAGTGTAAATACTGTTTCCCCAATATAACAATTTGCACCTGTCGATCCCATTCTTTCTCCCAAATATTCATCTTCTATTATTTCTATAGTAATCGTATCATTGGATAAATTAACAAAATTGATCTTCGGTATAGAACTTCTTCTATTTAAAACCCAAACTAGTTGATCAATTGGAAATGAATCAATTAACATTTTACAACCTTGTTCAATTATCTCTGTATTTAAAAAAGTATCGGTTCTAGTTGACCAGTAATAATCCTCAAGTCTATTTAATTCTAGGTCAATAACATCCTCGCATTCATTCATTTCATAATTCCATCTTCCACCTTTATCAAGACAAGAATCAATTTTCATAAATCTACTATACTTGATGAAAATAAATATGAATGCAGAAACAATAATTACAATTACAAACAAGATCAAAATTGTTTTTTTTCCCATAGGTGTATTTATTAGGGGTATTGAGTTTATTATTGCTCATAAAAATATAAAAAGATTCCCTCTTTCGAGGGAATGAACTATCTTTTCTGATTTTAATTATCACAACAAGAGGAAGATAAAAACCTTATCCCAAACCTTTAACCTTAGTAGCCCATAAAACACACCAGCAACAACCTTATTCAATAAGGTTTAATTTTTTGGGAGACGTATTTTTCTACTAAGGTTTGATATTGTGGTACTGAAAAGCGTCATCCTGTCCCGATAACTATCGGGATTGTTTCAGGATCTTCTTCAATCCTCTATTCCATTCATGAGGATTTCATCTTTTGAAAAGATTAAATCAATATTACAAACAATTGCCACTTCTATTACTTCACCTTGTTCCTACCTGGATTCATCTACCCCTTTTGAACCATCAACATTTTTTTAGGTTTTAATAAATAAGCATGAAAACAATTGAGAAACTATATTTTAAATTTTACACGGGCATTCTTTTGCTGCTTATTGCAACAATTGGCAATGCACAAAACATTCCGGGAATGAAAATCATTGAAAATTTTGATACTGAATCCTCGGCAGAATGGCAAATTGTTAATGATGGTGTGATGGGTGGCTTATCTAAAAGCACGATGCAGGTTCGTGAGGGAAAAGGTATTTTTACGGGGACAGTTTCGCTGGAGAATAATGGAGGGTTTGCATCCACCCGAACAAGCATTCAATCATTGGGCACTGACAGCATTCAAAACCTTGCGATCCGGGTTAAAGGTGATGGAAAAACATACCAGCTCAGGCTTCGATCCAACAATCGATTTGATGGCATTGCTTATCGGGCACTTTTTGCAACAACAAAAGATAAATGGGAAACATTCACCTTCGAAGCTTCAGATTTTCAAGCAGTTTTCAGAGGAAGAAAAATACCGTTAGCTCCCAAACTTAATTTGAAGAATATCAGGCAACTTGGGTTCTTAATTTCAGAAAAACAGGAAGGTTCTTTTTTCCTTGAAATTGATTGGATTGGTATAAACTTATTTGAAGACTAAGAATTGCATCCGTTAATTTACGGACACTATCCCAAATCAAAATTTGCATGTCACGTTGGTATACACTACAGTTCCCTAATTTCATCTTTAAAAAGACGAAAATCAATTAATGATTATAAATTCCCTAAAATTATCCCGATCAACAAGCCTTCCTTCAGCATTGTATGCCTCAATAAACGTTTTCGGTAGTTTCGAATTCTTCTTTTTAATCCACTTAAACTCAAACCCTACTATTTTACCACCATTGTCTTCAACAAAATCAACTTCTTGTTGCTGCTTTGTTCGCCAAAAATAGGTTCGAGAAAGACGTTGCTTATATTCAAGTTGCTTAATCCTTTCAGCAATTAAGAAATTCTCCCACAAAGCTCCCTTGTCAGTTCTTAGCTCAATTGGATCAAAATTGCCAATTACCATATTCCTCACACCATTATCGTAGAAATAAATCTTCTTGTTTGTTTTTATCTCATTCCGAACATTTCTGCTAAAGCTGCCTAGTTTAAAAATAATATATCCTTTTTGTAAAATATCTATGTATTTGCTTATCGTATTTTTGTCCACACTAACTAGCTGAGCTAATTCAGAATAATTCACTTCACTGCCAACCTGAAGGGCTAGAGCCTGAACTAACTTATCGAGCACTTCCGGTTTCCGAATATCAGCATGTGAAAGAATGTCTTTATACAAATAACTATCAACTAGATTTCTCAAGATACTTATTTCTTCACCCGGATTATTTAAAACATCAGGGTAAAGCCCAAATAAAAGCCGATTCTCTAACTGCTGTTCTGCATGCAAGTACCCATGGTGATCCTCAAACTCTTCCCAAGAAATAGGAAACAATAGATACTGCCATTTCCTTCCGGTTAACGGCTCATTTATCCTGTTCGATAAATCAAAGGATGAAGAACCGCTCACAAATAATTGAACATCTTTAAACCTATCCGTAATGATTTTCATCGTAAGGCCAACTCCTGCGATCCTCTGCGCTTCATCAATAAAGATATATTTGTACTTGCCCAAAATAGTTCGGATTTGTTCTGTGTTTGGAGCTGTCAACAATGTTCTTGTTTTAGGATCATCCCCATCAAGGAGCAAATAATCTTTTGTCTTAAGTATTGACTCAATTAAGGTTGTTTTGCCAACCTGCCTTGGCCCAATCACAACAATTGCTTTTCCTGAACCAATCTTATTTTCTATTTTCTCACGTAAGGATCTTGAATACATCACTTTTTCTCTAAAGATATAACTTTATAAGATATTATTCACCATAAGTTATACTTTAAAGTGATTGCAGCAATGCATTAACTACTGGTAAAGTCCATTTATAAGCATAGGATTATTCCCCCCTAAGGCACATACTATAACATATTTATGGACAAGGTTGGCAACTAATAGTTAACGAAGACGACTCAAAAAAACTTTCTTATACCCTTTTCTCAATGCACTCTGCCCAATGCAAAAATCCTTATGCACTGTTGGTAGTTTTTTCTATCTTTGCCGCTCAGTTTTAGAATGCTTTAAATCAACCAAAAACGATGGAATACAAATTCTGGGAAATAGAGCCGAAATGGCAAGCCTACTGGGAAAAGAACAAAACTTTCAAAACCGAAAACGACTTTTCAAAACAAAAATATTACATACTCGATATGTTCCCATACCCTTCGGGATCCGGGCTGCATGTTGGCCACCCTGAAGGATATACAGCAACTGATATCATCAGCCGCTACAAGCGCATGAAAGGGTTTAACGTGCTGCACCCCATGGGATGGGATGCTTTTGGTTTGCCAGCCGAGCAATATGCCATTCAAACGGGCACACATCCGTCGATTACAACCCACAAGAACTGCGATAATTTCCGTCGCCAGATTAAAACGTTGGGATTAAGCTACGACTGGGATCGTGAAATCAACACAACTGACCCAAAATATTTCAAATGGACGCAGTGGATTTTCACCAAATTATACAACACTTGGTTTGATGCTGAACAGGGCAAAGGTCGTCCAATTTCAGAATTGCCTATTCCCGAAGAAATTAAAGAAGAAGGAGAAGCTGCTGTTACCGAATACATCGGTAAAAAACGTTTGGCCTACTACGATAATGCACAAGTGTGGTGGTGTGAGCATTGTAAAACGGTTTGTGCCAACGAAGAAGTATTGACCGATGGGTCGCACGAAAAGTGTGGCAACCAGGTAATCCGCAAAAACCTGAAACAATGGCTGCTGCGTATTCCACATTATGCACAACGTTTGTTGGAAGGACTGGATGATTTGGACTGGCCGGAAGGCGTAAAAGACATGCAGAAAAACTGGATTGGCAAATCAACCGGAGCAGAAGTCGATTTTGAGCTTCCTGGATTAGGTGAAAAACTACGTGTGTACACGACCCGCCCTGACACACTGTTTGGTGCTACTTACATGGTAATTTCACCAGAACACCCAATGCTTTCGGAAATTGTAATAGACAAGAAAAAAGAAGAAGTTGAAAAATATACACAGGCAGCTGCTCTAAAATCAGACCTTGACAGAACTGAACTGGCAAAAGATAAAACCGGTGTTTTCACTGGACGTTATGCAGTGAACCCGGTAACCGGAACTGAGATTCCAATTTGGGTAGCAGACTATGTGTTGATGGGTTACGGAACGGGAGCGATTATGGCAGTTCCGGCACACGATACCCGCGACTTTGAATTTGCTGAGAAATTTGAAATACCAATTATCTGCATTCTTGATCCAACAGGTGCAGAAGACGAATTACGCGAAAAAGTATTAGCAGGCAAAGCTTGCTGGACAGAAGACGGTGCCTACATAAATTCTTCAAGCGAAATAACCGGGCTTGACATTAACGGACTAAACAAACAGGACGGAATAGCAAAAACCATTGGCTGGCTGGAAGAAAAAGGCATTGGAACTGCTACAGTAAATTTCAAACTGCGCGACTGGTTATTTAGCCGACAACGGTACTGGGGCGAACCATTCCCTGTTATTCACTGGGAAGATGGTGAAGTTACTTTAGAAGAAAATTTACCAGTAAGCTTACCAGAACTGGAAAAATTTGAACCCGGTGATGGTGGCGAATCACCATTGGCAAATGCTGGTGACTGGTTAACCGTTGTGGATAAAAACGGACGAAAAGGCCGCCGCGAAACCAACACCATGCCACAATGGGCAGGTTCATGCTGGTACTACCTGCGTTACATCGACCCAAAAAATGATGAACAAATATTCGACCCAAAAGTAGAAAACTACTGGATGCCTGTTGACCTGTACATAGGTGGTGCGGAACACGCTGTGCTGCACTTGCTCTATTCACGTTTTTGGCACAAAGTACTGTTCGATTTGGGTGTGGTTTCAACCGATGAACCATTTAAAAAGCTGTTCAACCAGGGAATGATTTTGGCTTTTGCCTACGAAACACAAACTGGTGGGAAAGTGACTTCAGACCTTGTGGAAGAAAAAGATGGTAAATATTTCCATACTGAAACAGGTGAAGAATTGAGGCAGATTGTTGCAAAGATGTCGAAGTCGCTGAAAAACGTGATCAACCCTGATGATGTGGTTGAAAAGTATGGCGCTGATGCACTTCGTTTGTACGAAATGTTTATGGGACCACTTGATGACACCAAGCCTTGGGCTGAAAATGGAGTTAAAGGTGTTTTCGGTTTCCTAAGCCGCGCCCACCGTTTCTTTGCTAATCTGGATAACATTGGTGATGGAGAAGAAGACAAAGAATTATTGAAGCTGCTTCAGCAAACCATTATCAAAGTGGGTGACGACATTGAAAACCTTAAATTTAACACGGGCATTTCGGCCTTGATGGTATTCAACAACCTGGCTATCAAAAAAGGAAAAGTAACCAAAGAAACGGCAAAAACATTTGCGACACTTCTTGCACCATTTGCTCCCCACCTGGCAGAAGAACTGTGGCAGCTTTATGGCAATGAAAACACCTTGGCTTATGAGCCGTGGCCTATTGCCGATGAAAGCCTGTTAATTGAGAACACACATGAATACCCGGTTTCTTTCAACGGCAAAATGCGTTTCAAGCTGGAATTGCCATTGGATATGCCAAAAGAAGAAATTGAAAAACAAGTAAAAGAACATGAGCTTGCCCAAAAATGGCTGGAAGGAAAGTCTGTTCGGAAAATGATTATTGTACCAAAGAAAATTATTAATGTGGTCGTTAGTTAATTACTAAAACATATATATGAAAACCGATTCAGATAACTGGGTCGTTTTTTTTATATAAATTTTCTGTTAAAACGATTTTTTGCTGACGAATCTCAATAAATATTAATAAATACATCCGTTCTTTTGCGCGCAATTTTATTGAATTCTTTTAATTTTAAAACCTTGTGATTTTTTATAAAAATGAAGCAAAAAGTCATTACAACTGTTAAGGATTACCTGATTATTTCAGCTGGATTACTACTTTACGCCTTGGGCTGGATACTTTTCCTTATACCTGCCGAAATTACCGGAGGTGGCATTACTGGTGTTGCTGCTGTAATTTTTTATGGCTGGGGAATCCCTGTTTGGATTTCGTATTTAGCGATTAATTGTCTTTTACTTGTATTAGCTTTGAAAATTCTGGGTGCAAGTTTTGGCATTAAAACAATCTTCAGTTTGTCTTTAATCTCCTTGATATTTGCCCTATCGCAGAATTTAATTAAAGAACCAATAATCGACGACACATTCCTTTCGGCTGTTCTTGGCGGAATGATGGGAGGAGTTGGACTCGGAATGGTGTTTACCCGAGGAGGAAGTACCGGAGGAACCGACATCATCGCATTGATTATAAACAAATATAGAAATATCAGTCCTGGCCGCGTGATTCTGGCCTGTGACGTGATTATTATTGCCTCATCGTACTTAGTTTTCCATTCCCCTGAAAAACTGGTTTACGGATATGTTTCCATGTGGGTGATTTCCTATTCTTTGGATGCCTTTTTGAACGGTGCAAAACGATCAACCCAAATGTTTATCTTCTCAGAAAAATATGAAGAAGTTGCAGACTTTATCAATAAAGAGGCCGGAAGGGGCGTTACTGTAGTTAACGGAACCGGATGGTATACCAAAGAAGATGTTAAAATTATCATGACTGTTTTGCGCAAACGCGAATCGAGTATGATTTTTCGAAAAATAAAACAAATTGACCCGGAAGCGTTTGTTACCATGGGAAGTGTAATGGGTGTGTTCGGACAAGGTTTTGATAAAATAAAGATATAGTATGAAGAAATATTGGATTGAGGTCATTTTTACATTCGTTTTTGTTTCATTGTTTTCTTACCTGATTGTTGTTCCTGCAGCAAAAAAGAAAATGATGGTTGAAGTACATGAACCTGTAGAAATTCCTGATCCAATATTGAAATTCGGGTTGCCAATTGATTCATTTATTATTGAAGACGGGAAGGTGAACCGAAATCAGAACCTATCTGATATCCTTTCAAAAAAAGGTGTATCTTTTCAGGCAATCGACCAACTAGCGCGAAAATCAAAACCACTATTCGATGTTCGAAAGATTAAGTACAAAAACCCTTTTCATTTCTTTTTAGGAAACGACAGTTTAAAAACGGCCCAGTATTTCGTGTATGAAATTGATGCCATCAATTATGTCGTTTATCAACTAAATGACAGTCTTCACATTTACAAAGGGAAAAAACCGATTGAGACCAGGCTAAAGGCATCTTCAGGTGTAATTAAATCTTCATTATGGGAAGCGCTTACTGACAATGATCTGAATCCTGTATTGGCACTTGAGTTATCGGATGTTTACCAATGGACTGTTGATTTCTACGGAATTCAGCGAGGGGATAAATTCAAAGTAATTTACGAAGAAAACTATGTAGACAGCACTTCTGTAGGAATTGGAAAAATTTATGCCAGCCAGTTTAATCATATCAATGAAGATTATTACGCTTTCCTTTTTGAGCAAGACAGCGTGGAAAGCTTTTTTGATGAAGAAGGGAAAAGTTTGAAAAAGACATTCTTAAAATCACCGCTTCGATATTCAGCACGAATCAGCTCCAGGTTTTCATATAGCCGCATGCACCCGGTATTAAAATATCGTCGACCACATCTAGGCATTGATTATGCAGCACCCATTGGAACTCCTGTAGAATCAATTGGTGATGGAGTTGTTACACGAAAGGGCTATCAGAAAGGTGGCGGTGGCCGATATCTTTACATCAAACACAATTCAGTTTATACCACTTGTTATATGCATTTAAATGGATATGCGAAAGGTATTGCACCGGGTGCGAGGGTTCGTCAAGGTCAAACAATTGGCTATGTGGGAAAATCCGGACTGGCTACCGGACCGCACCTGGACTTCAGGGTATTTCGAAATGGTTCAGCCATGAACCCACTCAGCCTAAAAGCCCCTCCTGTGGAACCAGTTCATGAAGACAATCTTATGGATTACAACAGTGTGAAAGATTCTTTGATTTTGGAACTGACAAAAATTGATTACCCAAAATCAAATCAACTATCCGGTGGTAATTTAGCTTCCGGACAATCAATGAATTAATCCATCAACACAATTTCTTCAATTACACGGGGAAAATGTGCGTACTCAAGCTTGTGAACCTTGGCAGCCACATCATCAGGAGTATCGGAGGTATCCAAATTGCAAGTTGCCTGAAAAATAATATTGCCTTCATCATACCGCTCGTTCACAAAATGAATGGTTATTCCACTTTCCTTTTCTTTGTTCTTAACTATCGCTTCGTGAACATAGTTACCATACATTCCTTTCCCCCCATATTTGGGAAGTAAGGCTGGATGTATATTAACTATGGTAAATTCTTCCGTTAGATTACCGGGAACCAACCACAGAAAGCCAGCCAAAACAATTAAATCAATTTTCCTTTTGCTCAATGTTTCCAACACCTCAACACTGTTATATAACTCTTCCCTGCTGAAAGTAAATGTTTTTATCCCTAATTTTTCTGCCCGGATTAGTGCATATGCGTTTTCATTATTTGACCAAAGAGAGTCGATTTCGATGTATTTGTTTCCTGAAAAGTATTCAATAATATTTTGTGCGTTAGTTCCTGAACCTGAGGCAAAAATGGCAATCTTTTTCATTAAAAATAATCTTACAGATAAAAATTTGAATAACTGACCTTTTTGTTCGATTATAGTTGAAACTCAAGCTTCAACCATGCTCAAATCCGCTATTTATTTCAGTTTTTCTTTGATATATTTTGGGTAAATTTATTACTTTGCACCGGATTTTTAAAAACAAATTTGAATATTAACTTAAAATTAGAACTATGTCTGACGTTGCAGGTAAAGTTAAAGCAATTATTGTCGACAAATTAGGCGTTGACGAAAGTGAAGTAACCAATGAAGCTTCTTTCACTAATGATTTAGGTGCAGACTCTTTGGACACTGTTGAATTGATCATGGAGTTTGAAAAAGAATTTGATTTGGCTATTCCAGACGATCAAGCTGAAAAAATTTCTACGGTAGGCGAAGCTATCGCTCACATAGAAGCAAACGTATAGTTATAAATCAGAAACAACATTTATGGAATTTAAACGGGTAGTTGTAACCGGACTTGGAACCATAAACCCGCTTGGTAATTCTGTTGAGGAATTTTGGGAAGGGATTAAAACCGGGAAAAGTGGAGCTGATCGAATTACTAAATTCGACGTTGAGCTTCAAAAGACCCAATTTGCATGTGAAGTAAAAGATTTTGACCCTACAGTTTATGTAGAGAAAAAAGAGGTTCGCAAACACGACCTATACACTTTATATGCTTATGGTGCCGCACAGCAAGCAATGGAAGATTCAGGCCTTGACCTGGAAACCATTGACAAGAACCGTGCTGGTGTAATTTGGGGAGCAGGTATTGGCGGGCTTCAAACATTTTTTGAAGAAGCCAGGGCTTATAATATCGAGCGTCCCAAGTTTAACCCCTTCTTTATCCCCAAAATGATTGCCAACATTGCCGGGGGGTTGCTCTCTATCCGTTATGGGTTTAGAGGGCCGAACTTCACCACAGTAACTGCTTGTGCGTCGGCTTCTCATGCAATGATTGAAGCTTTCAATTACATCCGCATGGGCAAAGCCAACATTTTTATTACTGGTGGTTCTGAAGCGGCAATAAATGAAGCTGGGTTAAGTGGATTCAACTCCATGCGTGCACTTTCTACACGAAATGATGATCCAAAATCAGCTTCACGTCCATTTGACAAAGACCGTGATGGCTTTGTTATGGGAGAAGGTTCTGGTGCTCTTATTTTTGAAGAGTACGAACACGCTAAAAAACGTGGTGCTAGAATTTATGGAGAAGTTGTTGGTGGTGGAATGTCTGCTGATGCCTATCACATGACTGCCCCGGATCCAGATGGTGCAGGAGCTTCACTGGTCATGAACTGGGCCCTTGAAGATGCTGGCATCAAACCGGAAGACATTGATTACATTAATGTTCACGGTACTTCTACTCCATTAGGAGATATTGCTGAGCCAAAGGCAATTCAAAAATGTTTTGGCGATCATGCTTATAAATTAAGCATTAGCTCTACTAAATCAATGACTGGTCACCTTTTAGGCGCTGCCGGTGCTGTTGAAGGTATTGCTTCAATTCTTGCTTTAAGGGAAGGAATTGTTCCTCCTACAATCAACCACTTCACAGATGATGAAGATATTGATTCCAAGTTGGATTTCACATTCAATGAAGCCAAGAAAAAGGATTTGAAGTATGCTTTGAGCAATACATTTGGTTTTGGTGGACACAATGCGACAGTAATATTTAAGAAATACTGATAACGTGATTAAAACGTTCGCACGAAAAATAAAACTCTTTTCTTCTCCAAGGAAAGAGTTTTATTTGTTTTTAAAGTCATTGTTCGAGGTTTACCCAGAAAACCTCAAATTGTACGATATTGCCCTGATCCATAAGTCGGCTTCAATTTTAGACTCACAAAACAACTGGGTCAATAACGAACGCCTGGAGTATTTGGGCGATGCAATTTTGGGTGCAATTATTGCAGAATTTTTATATAACCGGTATCCGAACAAAGACGAAGGTTTTCTCACCCAAATGAGATCAAAGCTTGTTAACCGGAGCTTTTTGACCGATCTCACCTACAAAATTGGGTTAAACCATCACATTCAGTCAAACACAAAAAATACCATTGAAGGCAGCCACATTTATGGCGATGCTTTTGAAGCAATTATTGGTGCATTTTATTTAGACAAAGGCTACTACGCCACCAAACACTTTATTATCAAGAAACTTTTGCCTGAATACGTTGATCTAAATGAAGTTCAGAAAACAAACACCAATTTTAAAAGTCAATTGATTGAATGGGGTCAAAAAGTTAAAAAGGAAATTAACTTCGAAACAACCGAACATTCTGATGATAATGACAATAACACCATTTTCAAATCCCAGATTTTTATTGAAAAGGATGAAATTGGAAATGGTACTGGAAGTTCAAAAAAAGAAGCTCAACAAAAAGCTTCTGAAGACGCACTAAAAAAGCTTAAAGAAATTTACCCATCTTCACTATAAAAAGAAGGCGGAGCCCAACGACCCCGCCTAAAACCAAAACCTAAATTCACCTTGTAAAAACTCAGTTAAACCCCAAAACTGAGCAGACATTTTTTGAATAATGTCTATGTAACAAAGATAGCTTAAATTGATCCCTCCTAATGCAAATTTTTGTTAAAGCCTGTTAAGAATTATTGGCAAAAATATCTCCTAAAAACCTTTACAACAGGGCAATGTTAAATATTGTTAAGTCCCCGAAAATCCTATATTTTAAAGGTTATCTTTGTAATTATGAGTAGAAAAATCATTCTTAGTTTGATCGTGTTGATGGCCGTTGTAATGACCAGTTTGATATTGGTACAAACAAACTCCATAAAAAAAGCTTTTCAAATTAAAGAAGAACAGTTTGACAGGGATGTCTCAAGAACATTACGTGAAGTTGTAACCAAACTTGAAAGAGATGAGGCTTCTCGGCTAATTGCAGCGAGTTCAAGCCAGTCAAATGGTCTCTCTAATCCAATTTTCCCAAGCGGGAGGCAGGGGTCTTTGTTCCCAAACAATAGAAGACAAGGTAATATCAGCATTACTTACCGATCTTCGCAACAACGAAATAATTCTTCCAGTATATACATGGAAGAGTTTTCAATAAGCTCTTCTGATTCTACTGTAAATCTGAATAACGAAAGAGGAAGACCAGGTGAGTTCCCTTCTGCCTTTGATAAAATTGAAGACAGCCAGACTTACATTCAAGAACGATATGAAAGGAGCCTTGCACAAAAAGCAGATGTATTTCGGATTATCCAGAATCAATACATATTTTCAAACCTACCAGTTAAAGACCGCATAAACCAGTCCCTTTTAGAACGGACTTTGAAAAAAGAGTTTAGGAACAGTGGTATAAACATCGATTATAAATATGCCGTTAAATATACACCAAGGGCAAATGAACAACTTGTATTAGGGCATCCCGACTATAGCCCTCAAAAACGAAGGGAATACAAAAATTTATTGTTTCCACATGATGTTGTCGAAATAAAACCAATCTATCTGAATGTTTATTTCCCAAAGCGACAATCATTCCTTTTGAAAGAAACCGGGATTATGGTTATTCCCACAGCAGTTTTAACAGCTTTACTGATCGCCATTTTTGTTTATACGATTTTAATCATCCTTCGTCAGAAAAAACTTTCAATAGTCAAAAATGATTTCATCAACAACATGACCCATGAGCTAAAAACACCGATCTCTACAATCTCGCTGGCCAGCCAGATGCTGCATGACAATAGTGTAACCAATACACCTCGTACGATTGAACATGTTTCGAACGTTATCATTCAGGAAAGTAAACGATTGAGTTTCCAGGTTGAAAAGGTGCTGCAAATGGCCGTTTTCAATGAAGGTCGGTTGAAGCTAAAGTTTAAAGATGTTAATTTGAATGAACTAATTAACAATGTAATCCTTAACTTTGAATTGCGGGTTAAAAATAAAAATGGTGAAATAAGCGCTGAACTAAATGCCGGGGATGACCATATAAAAGGCGATGAGATTCACATTACCAATGTTGTTTTCAACTTGTTGGATAATGCCGTAAAATACAGTAAAGAAACCCCGGCCATTCACTTGACGACTGAAAATAAAAAAGATCAAATACTAATTTCAGTTAAGGATAATGGGATTGGAATCCCAAAAGAACATCAGGATCAGATTTTTGAGCGTTTTTATCGCGTTCCCACAGGTAATGTGCACGATGTAAAAGGTTTTGGATTGGGATTAAGCTATGTAAAGAAAATCGTTGACTCCCACCAGGGTAAAATCAAGGTGGAGAGCGTTTTAAATAAAGGAACGAAATTTGTTATTTCCTTCCCATTAAATTCAAAAGAAAATGGAAAAAAAAGTAAAGCTTTTATTGGCCGAAGACGATGAGAACCTTGGTCTTTTATTAAAAGAATATTTGATTGCCAAAAACTTCGATACTGATTTGTTCCCCGATGGGGAGCAAGCTTACGAAGGTTTTATGAAAAACCATAATTATGATTTGTGCATCCTGGACATCATGATGCCAAAAAAAGACGGCATGTCACTGGCCAAAGACATTCGACTACAAAACCATGATGTACCAATCATCTTTCTTACAGCAAAAAATTTGAAAGAAGATGTACTGGAAGGTTTTAAAATGGGAGCCGATGATTACATTACCAAGCCATTTAGCATGGAAGAGCTAATCTTCCGTATTGAAGCCATTTTACGCCGCACCTCACAGGAAACAAAGAGTAGCGAACAGTCGGTATTTAAACTCGGAAAATATTCGTTTGACCCTAGAAAACAAACATTAACAACCGATGATGACTCGGTGAAATTAACCACCAAAGAGTCGGAACTTTTGCGTTTGCTTTGCAACAATGCCAACAGTGTGCTTGAACGAAACTTTGCGCTAAAATCCATTTGGATTGATGACAACTACTTTAATGCCCGAAGCATGGATGTTTACATTACTAAACTTCGTAAGCACTTAAAAGATGAACCTTCTGTTGAAATCATTAATGTTCATGGTAAAGGGTACAAACTAATCGTCTGATATTATTTCAAAACTATACATTCAATCCCGGCTATTCGTCGGGATTTTTTTATTATAATTTTGGAAGTTCATTGTCGCCAAAAACCTCAAATGCTTTGGCAATTTGCTCTGGCTTACCCATAATATAAGCAGTATCGTTTAATTCCAATACTTCGTTTGGTTCTGGATGTTCAATCAAGTTTTCACCCCGGAGTATTGCCACCAGCGTTACGCCATAAACAATCCTAAATCGCACATCCTGAATACTCTTACCTATTATCGGTGAATCTTCCTTTACCTTCAAGGCAACAATTTCAATATTCGGTAATTCCTTGAAAATTTGATTGGAATGATTTTCTTTTTCACGGAAAATCCCATAGTGGTCATCCCGCAACTGTGCTATCACTGAGTTTATTTCGCGCTGTGGCACTAACCTTCTATTCATCACACGTTCAAGCAAATCGATAGACGTTTCAAACTCTTCCGGGATAACCTCGTTAGCGCCTAACTTGTAAAGTTCCTCTATTTCTGACACATCTTTTGCCCTGACCAACAAAAACGCATGCGGATTTAAATTTCGGACTTTCTGAGTTATGGACATAGCAGTGATCGAATTGCCAATTGAAACCACGACAACATCGGCAGTATCAACGTGGGCTTTCTCCAATATTGGTTCGTTTACAGCATCACCGTAAAGCACCGTCTCCCCGCTTTCCTGCATTCGTTTTACTGTTGAAGGATCAAATACAATTGAGATATAGGGTAAGTTAAGGTATTTTGCCATCTTAGAAAGGTTGAGGGCCCTGCGGTCTTTTCCAATAAAAACCAGGTGGTTCTTCAATTCAGGAATTTCAATTTGGGTCAATGGGAACAAACCTTCAACCCAAACGCTTGGTAAAGGAAGCTTTAAAATTACGTTGGCCACTGGTTTTGAAGCAAGAATCAACAATGGGGTTACCGACATTGAGATTACAGCTACTGCCAGAAATAGTTGGTAGTAATATTCAGGAATAATCTGATAATTCAAACCGGATTGTGCTAAAATGAATGAGAACTCACCAACCTGGCACAAAGCAAAACCAACCATAATTGTTCCACGGAACGTATGCCCCAAAACAAATGCTGTTGATCCGGCTATGATCATCTTCACCACTAAAACTAATAAAACAGTAGAAAGTACTAGCCATGGATGATCTGCAACAAAGCCCAAATCAAGTAACATCCCTATAGATACAAAGAAAAAACTGGTGAACGTGTCTTTAAAAGGAATAAGGTGCCCAAAAGCATTGTGGCTATATTCGGATTCAGAAATCATCAATCCGGCTAAGAACGCCCCAAAAGCAAGCGATATACCCATCTCGGAAGTCAGCAATGCCACCGACAAACAAATCAGGAAAATGCTCATCAAAAAAAGCTCCTGGCTTTTAGTGTGTGCAATCAGTGAAAGCAACTTTGGCATTAACCATCGGTTTCCAACATAAACCATGGCAATTAATACAATCGCCTTTCCCATAAGAAGGAGCAATTCACCACCCTGCCCAGATGTTTCACCGCCAAGAACAGGTGTAAATAGTAAAAGCGGAATCAGGATGATATCCTGAAAAATCAAAATGCCCAAAACAGTGCGTCCATAATTTGAAGTAATCTCAGAACGTTCCTGCAATATTTTCAGCACAACCGCAGTACTACTCAGTGCAGTCAAAAACCCAACAAAAATAGCGCCCGGCCATTCCATGTTATAACCTCTGCCAAGAATCATCGTTACCCCTGCTGTAAGCACCAGCTGCATAAAACCACCTACAAAAACGATTTTTCGGATTCGAAATAAGTGGTTTACCGAAAATTCCAACCCGATAGTAAACATCAGTAATACAACGCCAATTTCGGCGATTAATTCAATCTGGTGCGGCGAACCAATAATCCCAAAACAATATGGCCCGGCAACAACACCAGTAAGTAAATAGCCAATAATTGTGGGCACATTAATTTTAGTAAACAGGTAATTCACCAGGGTTGAAAGGGCAAATATTATAACGATATCCTTCAGCAGAATAAGCTCCATCTTGCTAATTTATGAGTGAATGATTTTGAGTTACAGCATCAATTTTAATTAAAATACAGAATTGTACCAAAAGAGTTCAACCGAACAGTACCAATTTTTTTATTCTGCAACAAAAATAGAATCTACTAAATGCATTTTCACTATTTTTCATAAAAAATTATTCAATGAAAATTTTAATAACAGGTGCAACTTCTGGTATTGGAAAATCAATTGCAGAATATTTATGTAACGACGGTCATCAAATAATTGGCTGTGGAAGAAGAGTTGAAGATAAACTCTATGATGGTGGTATTTCCTGGTTAAAGATGGATGTAACCGACAAAGAATCTGTTGACAAAGCCATTGATAAAGCAATTTCCTTTTTGGAAGAAATTGATGTGGTCATTCAATGTGCCGGGCGAGGGGCTATTGGCCCTGTTGAAGCATTCTCCCCTGCAGAAATTGATGAAGTTTTTCAATTAAACATTTATGGTATACAGCGGGTAAATCAGGCTGTAATCCCTTTTATGCGCAAGCAAGGTCATGGTCGGATTATCATGATTAGTTCCTTAGCTGCAGAAGCCGGACTACCGTTTAACGGAGTTTATTCTGCCAGCAAAGCAGCATTGGATATTTTAACGGAATCACTTCGGATGGAAGTAAAACAATATGGTATTGAAGCCTGTGTTATTCAACCTGGTGATTTTAAAACCGATGTTGCAAACCATCGAAAACAACCAGAAAGCATTTCAAAATCGCCATACGAAAATCAGTTTAATCAAATCAATAAAACAACAATTGCAAATGTTGCCCATGCACCTGAACCTATTGTTGTGGCAAAAAAAATTAGCCGACTTCTGAAAAAGAAAAAGCTGAAACCCAAATACCGGGTTGGATCACCAATTGAGCTATTTATGCCAAAGGTAAAAACACTGTTGCCTGCCAGCTGGTTTGAAAAGCTGCTGATGGGGTACTATAAACTTTAAAGCTATTGTTGGTTGTCATCTTTTAAAAAGATCACATCCTTTTTTTAGTATACTATTTTTTAACATTCATCTGTATTTTTTGTTTTTAGTATATTTGAATAAAAACACAGCATGTATTTAGATAATTATACCGATCAAATCCATAAGCTTTGCAAGCAGTACAAAGTGAAACATCTTTTTGCTTTTGGCTCTGTTCTTACCGATCAATTCAAAGCAGAAAGTGATATTGATATGATTGTAGATATCAATTCGAATGATCCAATAATCTATGCTGAAAATTATTTTAATTTAAAGTTTAAACTGGAAGAACTTTTAAACCGATCTATTGATTTGTTAGAACAAAAGGGATTAAAAAATTCATTTTTAAAACAACAAATAAACAACAGCAAAAAAGCCATTTATGAAGCTTGAAATAAAAACATGGCTTGAGGATATTGAACGTTCAATTGATGAGATCAATGATTTCCTTCCTACTGAAAGGAACTTCATTGAGTTTGAAAAAGACTTAAAAACAAGAAAAGCTGTTGAAAGAAACCTGGAAATAATAGGTGAAGCATTAAACCGAATTCTTAAAGTTTATCCCGAAATTGGAATCACAGACTCCAGAAGAATTGTAGACACCAGGAACAGAATCATTCATGGTTACGATAGTGTTACTGCTGATATTTTGTGGTTAATCATCCACAAGTCGCTTCCTACATTAAAAGAAGAGATTCAAAAATTATTGTATTAATGCCTATTTTTCCTTAAACACCCAGGTGAGTTTATGCCAAATGTATTCAAGCGGTCCTTGTCGGTGATGTTTTAACCACCACTTACAAAGGTGCAAATGACCAACAAATAAGGCTATTCCAAGCAAGAAACTGTAGGTGATTGATATTTTTGGCGAAATGTAAAAGCATACAGGGAAGTAGATTATAAAACCGATCAAGGACTGAAAAATGTAATTGGTCAGACTCATTTTACCATACGGGATTAGACGCTCTAATATTTTTTCAAATGCAGTTTGATAGTAGAGCAATACAAACGAAGAAACCAACACTCCAGTAAACGCCAGGTTGCGCCACATTTTTATGGAAGCACCCAGGGTTTTCATCTCAAGTTGAGTAAGCCCTCCCAGTTTATTTTCAACGATCCACCAAAGTGGGATAAATGCAATGACTGATACGACCAATGTCTTGTTCCAAAATTTTGTATTTCTTCGGTTATCATAAAAAACTTCACCACGTCCTGCTAACATACCCATCAAAAACAAACCTGCAGTTTGGAAAAAACGGCCATTCTCTACGGCCCACATAAAGCTAAAAATTTGGCCATGGTACAAATGTGCTTTTATGGTACTCCAAAACTCACCTTCCCTTACAATTTGCTTAAAAGCATTGTAATGTGGGCCCATAATTCCTTCAGGTAATTGATATTCCGGATTAAACAAATGGTAAACATACCGACCTATTTCCATGGGTTGTAACAACAAAACCGTTGCAAACAGAAACACCCATTTGGTTTGCCAATGCCTGGCTACAAAAAGAAATAAACCTACAACTGCAAATAACAATAGCACTTCACCTGGGAACAATGCTGCATTAAACATGGCAAAGCCAAGCAATAAGAGCAAGCGCCACAAAAAAGTATAACCAAAATCTTCGTTTTTTGATAAACGACTATTAAACTGAAGAAAGAAAGTAAACCCAAACAAAAGGGCGAAAATAGCGTAGGCTTTACCCCCAAACATAAAAAACATGCTGTCCCAAACCACTTTGTCCATTTTCACCATCCACTCGGGCAATGATGATTTTTCTGGAAATATGTATAAGTTGAATCGTTCGACATTATGCAGGATCATGATGGCCATAACGGCAAAGCCACGCAGCGCATCAACAACTGCAATACGTTTTTTTTCAGAGGGAACGTTCATGTTAAGTTAATCCAGTTTTAGTACTGCCAGGAAAGCTTTTTGAGGAACCTCTACATTACCAACCTGCTTCATTCGTTTTTTACCTTTCTTTTGCTTTTCCAGCAACTTGCGCTTACGGGTAATGTCACCACCATAACATTTGGCAGTTACATCTTTACGAACAGCTTTTACGGTTTCGCGGGCAATAATTTTTGCACCAATAGCCGCTTGAATGGCAATATCAAACTGCTGTCTTGGAATCAGCTCTTTCAATTTTTCACACATCCTGCGCCCAAGTGTGTAAGCATTGTCAAAGTGTATCAACGATGAAAGTGCATCAACCATTTCACCATTCAGTAGAATATCCAACCGAACAAGTTTGGCAGGTTTATAACCGGAAATATGGTAATCAAAAGAAGCGTACCCTTTAGAAATAGATTTTAGTTTATCGTAAAAGTCAAAAACAATCTCCCCCAATGGAAGATCGAAAGTCAGTTCAGCACGATCGGTTGTCAGATAGTCTTGCTTTAGGAGTGTACCACGTTTCTCTAAACACAGTGTCATTACCTGCCCAATAAAATCGGATTTAGTAATAATCTGCGCACGAATATATGGTTCTTCAATTTCATCAATTTTGGTAGAAGCTGGCAGTCCAGATGGATTGTAAACTGTCATGGTTTCGTCATCTGTGGTATGAACCAGGTATGAAACGTTTGGAACAGTGGTAATCACATTCATATCAAACTCACGATCCAATCGTTCCTGGATAATTTCCATGTGCAGAAGCCCAAGGAAACCACAACGAAAACCAAAACCCAATGCAGCAGACGACTCCGGTTCGTAAGTCAAAGAAGCATCATTTAACTGAAGCTTTTCCATCGCTGCACGAAGATCCTCATAATCCTCGGCATCAATTGGATACACTCCGGCAAAAACCATCGGTTTTACTTCCTCAAACCCTTCAATCGCTTTTTCGCAAGGGTTCTCGCGATGTGTAAGTGTATCTCCAACCTTTACTTCTTTTGCAGCTTTAATTCCTGAAATGATATAACCAACGTCCCCGGTACTTAGTTTTTTTCGTTCTTCCATGCCTAAGCGCAACACGCCAATTTCATCGGCATCGTATTCTTTTTTGGTATTGACAAATTTTACCAAGTCCCCTTTGTTTATGCTTCCGTTTTCAATCTTGAAATAAGCAATAACACCACGAAATTGGTTAAACACCGAATCAAAAATCAATGCTTCAAGCGGTGCTTCAGGATCTCCTTTTGGAGCTGGAACTATTTCAACAATTCTTCTCAAAATGTCTTCAACGCCTTCACCGGTTTTTCCGCTGGCACGTAAAATATCATCCCTTTTGCAACCAATCAAATCAATAATCTGGTCTTCAACAACCTCTGGCATAGCATTGGGCAAGTCCATCTTGTTCAGCACAGGAATAATTTCCAAATCATGCTCAATCGCTAAATAAAGGTTTGAAATGGTTTGTGCCTGAATCCCCTGAGTGGAATCAACAATCAGTAACGCGCCTTCGCATGCAGCAATTGAACGGGATACTTCATACGAAAAGTCAACGTGCCCAGGAGTATCAATCAGGTTCAATACATACTTTTCACCATCCTGCTCATAATCCATTTGAATGGCATGGCTTTTAATGGTGATTCCACGTTCCTTTTCCAGGTCCATGTCATCGAGCACCTGCTCTTTCATGTCCCTTTCACTCACTGTTTTGGTAACCTCTAATAAACGGTCGGCCAATGTACTTTTCCCGTGGTCAATATGTGCTATAATGCAAAAGTTGCGTATATTCTTCATCTGATCTTCTTCAAAAAACTATTAATCAATCACTCTGGATTTACTTGGCGCAAAGATATTCAAAAATAATTTACAATAAGACATACAAAAAAACGTTCAGGAAGTTTAATGAAATGTTATTTCACTACTTCTGTCAAGATACTATCTTTGCAAGGTTTTTAGTTATAAGTTTAATGAAAGAATACCTGATATACGGCGTAGGTTTTACCGCTCAAATCTTGTTTTTTGCCCGAACCATTGTACAGTGGTTTAAGTCTGAGAAAGAGGGGAAAGTCCTCTCTCCTGCCCTTTTTTGGAGAATAAGCCTGGTCGCATCCATGACCATGCTAACGTATGGGATTTTAAGAAATGACCCAGCAATTTTGGTTGGCCAACTATTGGTTTATTTTATTTATGTAAGAAACCTTCATTTAAAAAGGGTCTGGCAGCCAACACCTCTTTTATTTAAGCTGGTCTTTTTATTTACTCCTGGAATAATTCTTGGCTACCTGTTTGTTGGAACTTCCTACACACTGGATAATTTTTTCAAAAATGATGATATTCCATTTTGGCTAATGGCTTGGGGCATCACCGCTCAAATCGTGTTTATTTCACGATTTTTTTATCAGTGGATTTATTCTGAAAACCAAAAAGAATCCGTTTTGCCACTTGGCTTCTGGGTGATCAGCATTTGTGGCTCTGCTATGAACTTTGTTTATGCCATTTACCGACTCGACCCTGTACTGTTTGCTGCACACAGCCTTGGAATGTTCATTTACCTGCGAAATATCTTAATTTATTATAACAAGAAAAGTTTGTTTGACCGTGTAAATATTCCTGTAATTAATAAACTAATTGCTTATATTTCAGGGAAAATAAAATGAGCTGGAAGCTGGGAGTAGGAAGCTGGAAGTAAATGTGTTTAACACCTAAAACAATATAAAATGTCCACCATAATCGTTACAGGTTGCGCCGGGTTCATTGGCTCTCATTTGAGTGAGCAACTTTTATCTGAAGGAAATACCGTAATCGGAATTGACAATTTCGATCCGTTTTACGACAAGAAAGTCAAAGAACGAAACCTATCAGCTTTCATTAATCACCCGAACTTTCGTTTTGAAGAACTTGAATTGGCAGATTTTGATGCACTTACAAATAGCCTGAAAGACGACCAAATTGATGTGATTGTTCACTTAGCAGGCAAAGCTGGTGTTCGCCCATCTATTGAAGATCCTCAGGGTTATATTCGGGCAAATATTGTGGCTACCCAAAACCTATTGGACTTAATGAACGATAAAGGCATCAAAAAAATGGCTTTTGCTTCTTCCTCTTCAGTTTATGGGAATACAAAAGAAACTCCTTTCAACGAAGAACAAGATGTAAGCAATCCAATTTCACCTTATGCATTTAGTAAAAAAGCTTGTGAGCTGATTAACTATACTTACCACCATTTGCATAAACTGGACATTATTAACTTGCGTTTTTTTACGGTTTTTGGACCTCGTCAGCGCCCTGATCTGGCCATTCATAAATTTACCCGGCTAATTCTTAATAGTGAAGAAATACCCATGTTTGGCGATGGAAGCACATCGCGCGACTATACTTATTACGAAGACACCGTGACTGGAATTAAAGGTGCAATCAGCTATTTGCAGAATAATGAATCGGTTTACGAAACAATTAACCTTGGAAATAACCAGCCAGTGACACTGAAGGACATGATTGCCTCAATTGAAAAAGCAACAGGCAAAAAAGCCAACATCAAACAACTGCCCATGCAACCTGGTGATGTGGATATCACTTTTGCCAATATTGAAAAAGCAAAATCACTGCTTGGTTACAACCCAAAATATTCGTTTGAAAAAGGGGTTGAGAATTTTGTGAAGTGGTACATAAAGATTAATCATAGCAAATAAAACTTTCTTAGTCTTGATTTGTAGTTTTGTTTAACTGAGCAGATATGAATCAAAAAAACCAAAAATACATTGTTCGTGAAGGTTGGGTATCCATTTTTACCAACCTTTTGTTATTTGGTTTGAAATACTGGGCAGGTATTGTATCCGGCTCAATCGCTTTGGTTGCCGATGCCTGGCATACACTTACCGACTCCGTTTCATCTATCATTGTTTTAATAGGCGGAAAAATCTCAAGCAAACCGCCAGATGACGACCACCCTTTTGGGCATGGACGGGCCGAACATATTGCCGCCATAATTATTGGGGTTTTATTGGCAATCGTGGCTTTTGATTTTGTATTAAATGCCATTGACAAGTTCCAAAGCCGGGAGGCCGGAAACTTTGGAACCATTGCTATTGTGGTCACCATCATTTCAATTTTAGCCAAAGAGGCCATGGCGCAGTACGCTTTTTGGGGCTACAAAAAAACGAATTCCTCAATTTTAAAAGCCGATGGCTGGCATCACCGAACTGATGCACTCTCTTCGGTAATTATCCTGATTGGTATTTTTATTGGAAAATATTTTTGGTGGATTGATGCCGCTTTAGCTTTTATTGTAGCTTTAATGATTGGGTTTGCCAGTTATGAAATTCTTTCAAAAGAAATTAAAAAACTCTTGGGCGAGAATATTGAACCGGAGCTTTTAAGGGAAATCATTCAAGAAGTAGACCAACTGTTTGATTTGGAGGTACACATTCATCATTTCCATCTTCACCAATATGGCAACCACAATGAATTAAGCTGCCATATTAAACTACCAGCGAATATGCCCCTAAAAGAGGCACATGATATTTGCAGTCAGATTGAAAACATGATTTGGGAAAAGTTTGAACTCGTAACGACCATTCATGCTGAACCACTTTAAAAATCTTATTGCTGAAAAAACAAAGCTTTTCATTAACTCCATAAGAATATCTTTAATACCGATAATGAACTATTCTTAGCTATCGGTCTCGATCTCCCAATAGCTGGAAATTCCTAGATCGGCATTATACCAACTTCAAAATAATTTCAAAATAGCCTATTTATTATTGAAATTGGTATAAATTAGCGTTTTTGATTTTGTATGAAGAAGATCGTTTATTTCATATTGTTTATTATTGCTGTAGTGGCATGCGAAGAAGTTTATGAAGTGCCTCCCCAATCTTTGCTGGAGGTAAGTTTAATTCATTCCGATCCGGAGGCCACAGGTACTCCCAAAGTTTCGGTTTATGGAGTCGGGCAAGATAGCATCTGGATTTATCAGGTACAACAAAGTACGTTCCGGGTACCATTGTCAACGCAAGGCTCATCTAGTTTTGTGGTATTGCTAGACTCAATTCCTGACACACTAACTATCTTCCACGAGAATGAATTCAAATACGAATCAATTGAATCAGGCTTTTACAATGAGCACTGGATATTGGATGTTGAACACACGCTGCAACGAATTGACTCTGCATTGGTTGTTGACAGTGCTGTAACCAAAAACTGGCATGAAAATATTGAGCTATATATTTCTACTGTTACTGCTGTCAACAACTAGTTTTGCACAACAGGAACGGGAGTTAAAAAAACGACCCAAACGAGCCGACAATTACGTAAGAATGCACGGCATACGTGTTGGACTTGATTTAACACGGCCGGCTCAACACCTATGGCACACAGGAGACCGATATGGCACCGAGCTAAGTTTTGACATTGAACTAATCCCCAATTTTTTTCCTGTTCTGGAAACAGGTTGGGAAAAGCTAAAAATCGATCAAGACTATGTGAATTATGATGCTTCAGGTTCTTATACACGAATCGGTTTTGATTATAACTTTCTTTCAGCGGATCATAAAAACGACAAAGACATTATTTTTGTCGGGCTACGTTACGGTTTTGATTTTGCCAATCAAAATATTACTTCCTACCGGGTAGAAAATTATTGGGGAGATACAAGTAGCCGTTTCCCAAAACAAACATATAATGCCCAATGGTTTGAGGTCTTGCTGGGAATTAAAGGTGAAATTTTCAACAACATTTTCCTTGGTTGGTCTATCCGTGGAAAGTTAATATTATCGCAGAAAGATTTTGAAATGCCACCCGTTTTCTTCAATCCAGGCTACGGAAATGCTGAGAACAAATTCAACTTCGACTTTACTTACTCTGTATTCTACACCCTTCCTTTTGGGTTGTAAGTATATGTATAATCACATCCTTTTTGAATGTTCGTCATTCCGAACTTGTTTCGGAATCTTTGTTGTTTTAGTTATAGAACCTGAAACAATTCCTGTATCTATCGGAACAGGATGACCGAAAAGAAATAAGCCTCTCCCGAAATTCGAAAGAGGCTTAGATCCCTGACTATCGCCAGGCAAGTATTTTGAGAAGTTGATTTTTACATCATACCGCCCATGCCGCCCATGCCAGGAGCTCCACCGCCCATTGGAGGCATAGCAGGAGCATCTTCTTTTTCATCTACCAATACACATTCAGTAGTCAGGAACATACCAGCTATAGAAGCTGCATTTTCAAGAGCTACACGTGTAACTTTTGCAGGATCGATAACACCTGATTCGTAGAAGTTTTGGTATTCATCAACACGTGCGTTGTAACCGAAATCTTCTTCGCCTTCGCTTACTTTTTGTACAATTACTGCACCTTCTTTACCAGCATTGATTACAATTTGGCGAAGAGGTTCTTCAATAGCACGTTTTACGATATCAATACCTGTTGTTTCGTCATCGTTGTCACCAGTCATACCGTCAAGTGAAGAAATAGCACGTACAAATGCTACACCACCACCAGGAACGATACCTTCTTCAACTGCTGCACGAGTTGCGTGAAGCGCATCATCAACACGGTCTTTCTTTTCTTTCATTTCTACTTCAGAAGCAGCACCAACGTAAAGAACGGCAACACCACCAGCTAATTTAGCCAAACGCTCTTGCAATTTTTCACGATCGTAGTCAGAAGTAGTTGATTCAATCTGACGTTTGATTTGTCCAACGCGGGCATCAATAGCTTCTTGTGCACCACCACCAGAAACAACTGTTGTATTTTCTTTGTCAACAGTAATTTTTTCAGCACCTCCAAGCATTTCAAGGCTTGCTTCTTCCAGCTTCATGCCTTTTTCTTCAGTAATCACTGTACCACCAGTTAGTACGGCAAGGTCTTCCAACATTTCTTTACGACGATCGCCAAAACCTGGAGCTTTAACAGCACATACTTTCAACGAACCACGAAGACGGTTTACAACCAATGTTGCCAATGCTTCACCATCTACATCTTCTGCAATGATCATCAACGGACGACCAGTTTGAGCAGTAGCTTCCAATACAGGAAGAAGGTCTTTCATCGTGCTGATTTTCTTATCGTGGATCAGGATGAAAGGATTCTCAAGGTCAGCAGCCATCTTTTCAGTATCGGTTACAAAGTATGGAGAAATGTAACCACGGTCGAATTGCATACCTTCAACAACATCAACGTATGTTTCAGTACCTTTTGCTTCTTCAACTGTAATAACACCTTCTTTGCTTACTTTTTCCATTGCTTCAGCAATTAGGCTACCAATTGATTCGTCACCGTTAGCCGATACTTTTGCAACTTGCTTGATTTTTGCAAAGTCGTCACCAATTACGTGAGCCTGAGTTTTAATGCTGTCAACAACTTTAGCAACAGCTTTATCGATACCGCGTTTCAAATCCATTGGATTTGCACCAGCAGTTACGTTTTTCAACCCAACATTGATAATTGATTGAGCAAGAACAGTAGCAGTAGTAGTACCGTCACCTGCATCGTCACCAGTTTTGCTGGCAACTTCTTTTACCATTTGAGCACCAATGTTTTCGTATGCATCAGACAATTCAATTTCTTTTGCAACAGTTACACCATCTTTTGTAATTTGTGGTGCACCAAATTTTTTCTCGATAACTACATTGCGCCCTTTAGGACCTAAAGTTACTTTTACAGCGTCAGCCAATTGGTCAACACCTTTTTTCAACATATCTCTAGCTTCAATGTCGAATTTAATTTCTTTTGCCATTTTATTCGCGTTTTTAATTTTTTAAGATTGGAAATTAAACGATGTAAAGAACATCTGTTTGTGACATCAACAGGTAATCAACTCCGTCAATACTCAACTCAGTACCTGAATTTTTACCGTAGAAAACAGTATCTCCAGCTTTTAACTCCATTGGTTCATCTTTTTTATCTGCACCAACTAATACCACGTTTCCAACTTGTGGTTTTTCTTTAGCTGAATCTGGAATAATAATTCCACTTGCTGTTTTTGTTTCAGCTTCTTGTGGCTGAACAAGAATTTTACCTGCAAGGATTTTACCTTTTAAATCTGCCATTTTACTTTATTTTAGGTTATACATATTTTTAAATTGACACCCTTCCTTATCGAATTTTATGCCAAAAGGATATGATGAAAAAATATCATGTAATTAAGGACATTTTTTCACTGAGATGCATTTCAGGATCACAAATTTAACTAATTATCACTGACTTTCAACACCTTAAAGCAATGGCACAAAAAGTGTCAGCATGACAGTCATTGAACCAACTATTGACCGGGATAATTCACTATAAATTCGTATCTTAAAAGAAAGAATGCTAAAAATCTCTGCCATGCTTAAACAACTCCATGAACTTGACTATATAGCCATCAGTGTAAAATCACATAAACTGCTAAAGCAGTTGCTCCAGGAAAACCCCCGGCTTGAAGAAATTATGATTCGCTCACATAACGAAACAGAAGCACTTGAAGGTGTACGGAACTGGATTACTGATGAATTGAAAAAGAACCCGGAATCATTTGAGTTTTACCTGGGTAAAAAAGAAGGCCGAAAATTTTTCAACAAATTGAGCTGGAAAGATCTTGCTGCAATTCGATTATTGGATTATATCGACCACGCCGGGAGAGAGTTTGAAGACAAAAACCTGGTGGACGAAAATGCTCTTAGTAATCCGGTTAAATTAATATGGCTGGCAGCTAATTTTGGTACAGGTGGTGCCAAGCCTGATTTCTTCATGGATATGCTCCAATTGTTTCGTCAGCTATCCAATAAAATGAAACAAAACAAGCCTTCAAGAAACAAGGTTTTGGCATGGAGTGAAAGATGGACAAGCGGCTTGGATCCCCGCATTGTTAAACTACGTGAAGAAAACAGAAACCGGATCATCCGGATTATCATTCAAAAAATTGATGCTGGTACTTTTAAAAGCTCTAAATATAAATTTTCACCCGGGCTGACCTACGAACAAAAATTCAGGTCGGTTTTGAAATGGTGGAATGAAAGCAGTTTTCATCTTCATTTTGCCGTCCGTTCTCCAGACATGCTCAACGAAATGCTTGGAAATTCATTGGATCCCGATACCATGAGGATTTTATATGAAGCTGAAGCGAAAGGCATTCCTTTTTTCATAAATCCCTATTACCTGTCACTGCTTCATGTAAGGGTGCCGTATTTTGCTATTGGTGCTGATTTGGCAATTCGAAACTATGTTGTGTACAGCAAGCAACTGGTCAATGAATTTGGCAGGATCGAGGCCTGGGAAAAAGAAGATATAATTGAAGAGGGAAAACCAAATGCTGCGGGCTGGTACTTACCCCCCTATAAAAATATTCACCGTCGTTATCCCGAAGTTGCCATTATGATACCGGACACCATGGCCAGGGCTTGTGGCGGGTTGTGCAGCTCGTGCCAGCGCATGTACGATTTTCAGAGCGGAAACCTCAATTTCAAACTTGATCAACTTCTGCCTAACCAGCGGTGGGAAGAGAAACTAAAACAGTTACTGAAATATTTTGAAGAAGATTCTCAATTAAGGGATATTTTAATAACAGGAGGAGATGCGTTAATGAGTTCAGATAAGTCTCTTTCAAAAATACTGGACGGCATACTAAGCATGGCAAAGGGCAAAATAGAAGCCAATAAAAAACGGCCAAATGGGGATAAGTACGCCGAAATCTTGAGAGTTAGACTTGGAAGTCGACTTCCTGTTTACTTACCTCAACGTATTACTCCGGAGTTGGTAAATATTTTGGGAAACTTTAAGAAAGAAGCATCACAGTTGGGCATTCGCCAATTCATTATCCAAACCCATTTTGAATCGCCAATGGAAGTGACACCTGAAGTTAAAAATGCAGTTGAGCTTTTAATTTCTTCCGGATGGCTAATTACCAACCAACTGGTATTTACCGCAGCAGCCTCGCGCAGGGGGCATTCGGCGAAGCTCCGCCAGGTACTCAACGAGATTGGCATCCTTTGTTATTATACCTTTTCAGTAAAAGGCTACATGGAAAACAATAACAATTTTGCCACAAATGAGCGGGCTGTGCAGGAACAAATTGAAGAAAAAATTATTGGGCATATCAATGAAAATGATTACCCCATGATAAAAACCTTTGCCGAAGACTCTGAAATTATTCAAAAAAACATTTCCGAACTAATGAAAAAAAGGGATTTGCCGTTTCTTTCAACCGACCGGAATGTATTAAATCTTCCGGGCGTTGGCAAAAGCCTTTCATTCAGAACAATTGGCATCACCCGCTATGGACGCCGCATCCTGGAGTTCAGCTTTGATCATACCAGAAGACATAGCCCAGCTATTAAATCAATGGAAAAAATAATCGTTATCGAATCAAAATCAATAAGTGAATATCTTAAGCAACTTGAAGAGATGGGTGAAGACATTAACGAATACGAAAGTATATGGGGATACTCCATCGGTGAAACCGAACAGATTACCCCCATTTACCAATACCCGGAGTACGATTTCAAAGTTACCGACACGTACACCAACCTTGCAGATCGATAATAGGAACTAAAAAGGTTGAATGGCTTACATCATTTTCTCATTGAAACAGATATTATAATCTTCAAGCTCTTTCAAAACCGGGTCATAAATTTCTTTTACCGTTGGAATGTGTGAACCTGTTAGTTGAATTTGCCCGTTCAGGAAAAGTTTGGTGGCAATCCCCAATGGCAAACCAACAGTTTTTGACATGGCCGTGTGGTTCGTATCATCGCCAATTACAACAAGTGAAGATGAAAGATCGATATCTTTATTCGTACTTACATCTTTGTATGAAATTTTGTGCCACATCACAATCATGTCTTTATCATCTGGCTCAAGCCCCCATTTTTTATGCAGAATATGTTCCAAAACCTGGGCAGGTGTTGCATTGCTAATGCCCACCTTTTCATTGCTGAAAATTCCCAGCCAACGCAATTTTTCAGGGATCATCGAATCCTGGTCAATATGCATGGCGCGATAAAGTTTCAATTCAACCGAAGCATCCTCGCTATAATGCAAAAATGAGTTGATAAATTCCTCGTGGGTCATGTTTTCGGTGTCTTCCATGATGTAGGAATTATCGGTTGCACCGAGTTGTACAAATACATTCCAGGCTTTTGAATAGCCTGGACGGCGCAGTGTCCCCCTGTAAATTGTAGGAATGTCTTGAAGGTTATACTTTTCGATATACTTTAACGAATCACGGTTTGCATATCCCTCAAAACGACCAAAACCCTCAATATCAATAAATTCAGTTCTTCGAAACAAACGATTGTATGGAATATATTTGAGTTTGCCATTCTGAACAAACTTGGCTGGCCCTTCCTGCCCTGCAAGAACGACATTCATCGGATTCCAGGTAAACTTATAATTCCAGGGGTTATTGTCAGATTCCGGGGCTACCAAGCCGCCAGTAAACGATTCAAAGCCGGTAATTGTGTGCCCTTCAGCCTTTAACCGTTCCAAAATCTGCATGGCCGACATGTGGTCAATCCCGGGATCTAGTCCCAGTTCATTCAGAAACAGCACACCAAGCATTTTGGCATCATTGCTCATCTTCTTGATTTCATCCGATTCATACGATGCAGTAAAGAGAGACTTGGAAAATCGAAGGCATGACTTTGCAATGATTGGATGAAACTTGGCTGGCAACATGGAAATCACCACATCCACTTTTTCAATTTCCGCATCGCGCTGATCGTCGTTAAAAACGTCAAAAGTAATTGCGATTGTTGGCTCATTCGTTTTTTCTTTTACCAAGTCCAAATCCTGATCGGCAACAGTTAGTTCCCAATTATATTTCACAGCATTTTCTTCCAGGTAACGAATTAACGAGGTGGAAGATCTTCCTGCTCCTATGATTAATATTTTCTTCATTCGTCTAAAATTTTATAATTCCCGGCAAATGAGTTAATTAAAAATTTACAAACTCATGTAACCGCTACGCTCTCACATAATTTTTTTAATCATATCTCTGAATGCCCCCGAAACTTCGGGGTAATGATTAATAAAATCATGTTCGTTTCATTCTTTGCCTAATAAATAGTCCGTCAAATAGTTAAATTTTTGTGTTAACTGTCCGTTTTCCGTAATGCTTGCCCTTCCAATTACATCATTATCATCTTCTCCTAAAAGAAACGGCATCACTTTTTCCGACAGGTTTTTCCCAAAATCGATTGAAGCATCTTTGGGCAACTCGCACGGTAGGTTGTCAATCGCCATAACAGAAACATGCCTGTCCGATGAAAAAGCCTCCTTCAGTTCACCCGTTTCAGGGTCATAGTTATAAAATGGATCGTCAATAGTAGTCGCCCGCTTTGTTGATGGAATAGACCCCTCAATGTCGCAAGTGATGTCTGCAATAACCTGAATGTTAAAATTATCTTTTTTCATTTCTTCCGCAGAAAACAACACCGGTGCATTGGGATCCCAGAAAGCGGCAGCAACCAACATATCGGTTTTTGGAAGAAAACGACTGAAATTCCCTTTATACTCCGTTGGATTTTTGAAGAAATGGTTCAAGTCAAACTCAACCCCTTGCTTATGAAGATTATAATCTCCTGGCTCCAACTGGACATAAACTGGGACATTAAAATCCGTTACTTTCAAATAATCTTCAACTGAAACTTTTTTAATCCCCATGGCATCGAGCAATTCCATGGCACCGTGAGCAACACGCCCACCGCCAGTTACAGCAATCATTGCTGAAGGAAGATGAGCCGACTTTGCTTGTGTTTTCATTTCTTTCAGGTCATCACATAAATGGGCAGGCTTCAAATTGAACAAATTATTGCGTAGGCCATAAGTTCTCCATCCATTGTAAGCGCCAACCAAACCAGCAAACCTTCCAAAGCCAATAATCCGTAAACCATCTTTGTCGGTCAACACTTCATAATCGACCAATCGAATATTCTTATTTACAACCTCCTGAAGAAGCTTCCGGTTATACGGCTGTTTTTTTATGGTATGGGAAAAGAAGAAATAAGTTTTGTCTGCAATCAAATCCCTGATTGGCACCTCTTTTACGCCCATCAACACATCACAATCATTCAGGTTTTCTGAAACGATAATCCCTAAATCAACATATTCCTGATCGTTGAAACAACGTATTTCACTTGGTTGAACAATGATTTCCAAATCTGAAAACCTTTCAAGCAATTCTTTACATTGTGTTGGTGAAAATGGCACACGTTTATCAGGAGGTTGCTTCCCCTCTCTTAAAATTCCTAATCTCATACTTTTTTGATTTTACACTTAGACCCCTAAATATAGATAATAAAGCTTGAAGTTTTTTGCAGGAGCAGGGAGTAGGGAGTAGAGAGAAAGGACAGCGCACCTCTCTTTTATTCTCCTACAACCCTTACTTCCTGCAAACAGGTAGTATTCACCTTTAGATATCAAACTTAATTCCTTGGGCCAGCGGTAATTCTGTACTGTAATTAATCGTATTGGTTTGTCTGCGCATGTAAGCTTTCCATGAATCTGAACCTGATTCACGGCCACCTCCGGTATCTTTTTCCCCACCGAAAGCACCGCCAATTTCTGCTCCGGAAGTACCAATATTGATGTTGGCAATTCCACAGTCTGAACCACCATGAGACAAGAATCTTTCCGATTCCAGAACATTGGTGGTGAACATGGCTGAAGAAAGTCCCTGAGGCACATCATTATGAATCTCAATGGCTTCTTCCAAATCTTTATATTTAATCAGGTAAAGCAATGGTGCAAATGTTTCATCCTGAACAATTTCGTAATGGTTTTCAACTTCAGCAATGCAAGGAATCACGTAACAACCAGACTCGTATCCAGGCCCGGTTAGCACTGTACCACCATAAAGGATTTTACCACCCTCCGCTTTTACTTTCTCAATAGAATTCAGGAAAGTATCTCTTGACCAGGTATCAATTAGCGGCCCAACAAGGGTGTTTTCATCCAGTGGGTGTCCAATCGAAATGTTCTTGTAAACGGCAACCAGTTTTTCTTTGAATTGCTCATAAACAGACTCCTGCAAAATAATTCTTCGTGTAGATGTACAGCGTTGTCCGCATGTACCAACCGCACCAAATACAGCCGCCCTTAATGCCATTTCGATATCAGCATTTTCAGTAACTACGATGGCATTATTACCACCCAATTCAAGAATGGTGCGGCCTAAGCGTGCACCTACTAACTCACCTACTTTCTTGCCAATTTTGGTAGAACCAGTGAATGAAACCAATGGTATATTTTTGTCGCAGAACAGGTCATTTCCCAGGTATTTTGACCCGGCAGCTACCAAGCTCAATACTCCTTCCGGAACATTGTTTCTTTCAAGGACATTTTGAACAACTTTATGCACTGCAACAGAGCACAAAAATACTTTTGATGAAGGTTTCCAGATCACAACATCACCACAGATCATGGCAATCATGGCATTCCAGGCCCATACTGCTACCGGGAAATTAAATGCTGAAACCACACCAACGATTCCGAGCGGATGGTATTGATCGTACATGCGGTGTTCAGGGCGCTCAGAGTGCATCGTAAAACCGTACAACTGACGAGATTGACCTACTGCAAAGTCACAGATATCAATCATCTCCTGTACCTCACCAAGTCCTTCCTGGTAAATTTTACCCATCTCGTAGGAAACCAATTTTCCAAGGGGTTCTTTGTATTTTCGAAGTTCAAGACCAATTTGACGAACGATTTCACCCCGTGCAGGTGCTGGATTTTTCCTCCATACCTTAAATGCTTCCTTTGCCGTTTCAATCACTTTGTTGTAATCGTCCTTAGTTGCCTGTTTCACACCTGCAATTTCTTTTCCATCGGCAGGTGAATATGATTTCAGGATGTCACCTTCAGTTTCAGTCCAAACCGTACCGGTGCAACACCCTTCGTTTACTTCTTTGATTCCTAATTCCTTTAATACCTCTTGAATGTTAAATTCCATCTTGTTGTTCGTTTATTTTATTATTATTTCTTTTCGTTTTTCTCTCAATTAAACTTTCTCCAATATCATGGAAAGCCCTTGCCCAACGCCAACGCACATAGTACAAAGCGCATACTTTGCATTGTTTTCCTGAAGCTGATAAAATGCGGTAGTAACCAACCGTACACCTGACATGCCAAGCGGATGCCCCAAAGCAATTGCACCACCCAATGGATTAATTCTTGGGTCATCATCTTCAAGACCAAACTCACGGGTACAAGCCAATGACTGAGCTGCAAAAGCTTCGTTCAACTCAATGATGTCCATTTGATCCAATGTCATTCCTAGTCGTTTTAAAAGCTTGTTGGTTGCCGGAACCGGTCCAATGCCCATGATCCGTGGTGGAACACCCGCTGCCTGCATTCCTAAAATCCTGGCTTTGGTTGTCAATTTATATTTTTTTACAGCTTCCCCGGATGCCACAATAACAGCTGCTGCACCATCATTAACACCTGATGCGTTACCTGCTGTTACGGTACTTCCTTCACCAAATACCGGTTTGAGTGTAGCTAATTTCTCCAATGAACTTAATCTTGGATGCTCATCAGTATCAACCAGGATTGGATCACTTTTTCGTTGTGGAATCGTTACAGGCAAAATCTCTCTTGAAAATTTTCCGTTCTTCTGAGCATCGGCTGACTTTAATTGACTGTTATGTGCAAAACGATCCTGATCTTCGCGGCTTATTTTGTGTTCTATAGCCAGGTTTTCAGCAGTACAAATCAGCGGATCCGTTCCATAGCGTTTTTCAAACAGCTTGTTTACAAAACGCCAGCCAATTGTTGAATCATAAACTTCAGCATTTCGGGAGAATGCCTGGGTAGCTTTCGCCATGACCAGCGGTGCACGCGACATGCTCTCTACCCCACCAGCAACAATTAGTTCTGCTTCACCTGTTCGGATTGCACGAGCAGCCACTCCAATGGCTTCCATTCCTGATGAACATAGGCGGTTTACTGTTACTCCGGGAACAGTTTCAGGAAAACCAGCTAGAAGCAGAGCCATTCGAGCAATGTTTCTATTGTCTTCCCCTGCCTGATTGGCACAACCCATGATCACATCATCCACGGCATTTAGATCCATATCAGGATTTCGTTCCATCAAGCTTTTCAAAGGAATAGCAGCCAGGTCATCCGTTCGTACAGAAGACAAACTTCCGCCATACTTTCCTACCGGAGTGCGAATTGCATCGCATATAAATACTTCGTTCATCATATTATAGCTTGTTATATTTTTCAATCTTGGGTTTAAATGCCACAAATGCTCGTTGGAGACTTTCCGTCAGTTGGTCGATTTCTTTTTGCTCCATCACTGTAGATAGCATGCAAGAAAAAGTATTGATCATCAAGGTATTTTCGTCATAATACATATAATCCAGCAATTCATTGATCAACTGTTTGCCTTCTTCATTCTGATACGCTTCCCTGTAAGTTAATGGTGGATTTGGATGTAAATGCATACGAAACATTGATCCAGCCCCGGTAACAGACATAGGAACATCAGCGATTTGTATGGCTTCGCTAATCTGCTTTTTTGCCTTTTCAGTTAAGTCATTTAGTTTCTTTACCGCCTCCTGATCAAAATGCTGCATGGCCGTGTAACCAGCAGTCATTGTGATTGGATTGGCTGAAAATGTCCCGGAATGGGGAAGCAAAAGGTTCTTCTCGTGCGGATCAAATACCTTCATCACTTCGGCACAACCGGAAACAGCTCCAACCGGAAACCCACCCCCAATTATTTTCCCAAGCGCAGTAAGGTCTGGTGTCACCGTGCAGTTTTCCTGAGCGCCGCCGTAGTTTACCCTGAAAGTAACCACTTCATCAAAAACAAGTAATGCCCCATTTTTGCGGGTCCAATTATATACTGCCTCAATAAATTCTTTTTTGCCAGGCATCAAACCAACCCTGTGAGGAACAGGATCCACAATTACACATGCCATGTCATCAGCATGCTTGTCTAAGATCGCTAGTGTTCGTTCAATATCATTGTATGGATAAATGAGTACATCTTTTGATACACTTTGTGGTGTGCCATATGCTAAAGGAACACTACTTGGGCTGTCGATGTCACCCCAATTAGAAGGATTCGCCGTTTGACTTACCTCTGCAAAATCGTACGTGCCATGGTAAGCCCCTTCAGCTTTAGCAATTTTGGCTTTTCCGGTATAAGCCCTGGAAGCTTTGATCATTGCCATCACCGCTTCTGTACCTGAATTAACAAACCGAATGCGCTCAAAACTTTTCACCCGATCAATCAGGTGGGAAGCAAATGCCACTTCAATTTCTGAAGCAAGCGTATAGGCAGTGCCTCTTTTTAACTGATCAATGACAGCATCAACAATTGGAGGAAAAGAATGACCGTGAATAAGCGCCGCCATGTTGTTGGCAAAGTCAGTCCGAACTGTTCCTTCAATATCCGTGATGTGACATCCTGAAGCCGTATTGGCATAATTGGGATAGGGTTTCCTAAATACAGTATTCCTGCTCACCCCACCAACGATAACCTCTCGTGCTTTCTCATATATTTTTTCGCTGTGTTCTTTTTTCGACATAACAATCGTTTTACTGAATTACGTCCAATTTAATTGGGCATCGGTATGTTGCTGCAAATATTCAGCATCAATACCAGGAGCCAACTCCCGAACCCATAATTGCTTATCCTTCACATCAAGAATGGCAAAGTTGGTGTAAATCCTACCAACCACATTCTTTCCCGTAAGTGGATAAGTACATTCTTTGACGATTTTAGAAGCTCCGGTTTTCGTAAGGTGTTTTGTAATTACAAAAATCGTTTTCACCCCGGCAACTAAATCCATTGCCCCTCCAACAGCAGGAATATCATCCGGGTTTCCGGTTGACCAGTTTGCGAGGTCACCTTCTTCGGAAACCTGGTAAGCCCCCAACACACAAATGTCAATATGCCCACCACGGATCATGGCAAAACTGTCGGCATGGTGGAAATATGCAGCACCCGGGATGGCTGTCACATACTTTTTCCCAGCATTCACCAGCTCAGGATCTTCCTTTCCGCTCTCAGCTACCTTACCCATGCCCAGCAGTCCGTTTTCAGTATGATAAATCACTTCCCTACCTTCAGGGATAAATCCAGCTACCATTTCCGGAATACCGATACCCAGGTTCACATAAGCGCCATCGTGAATATCCATAGCAACTTTCTGTGCCATTTCCGGCACACTCCATCCTTTATTTTTAGTATTTGATTCCATGGTATTTTTCGTTAGCTGCAACTAATTTTGATTCATCTTCAGGATTGGCAACTTCAACCACACAATCTACAAAAATGCCTGGCGTAACAACTTGTTCCGGATCAATCGATCCAAGTTCGACCACCTGCTTTGCCTGGACTATTGTTGTTTTTGCCGCCATGCACATAACCGGTCCAAAGTTTCTGGCAGTTTTGTTGTAAAGCAAGTTCCCGTATTTATCGGAAGTTGAACATTTCACCAAAGCAAAGTCAGCATTTATTGCCTCTTCCAACACATATTTTCGTCCATTGAAAGTTCGGGTTTCCTTTCCTTCTTCCAAGGGTGTATTTACCGTTGTTGGTGTATAAAATGCCGGAATGCCTGCCCCGGCAGCACGAATCCGCTCTGCCAAAGTGCCTTGAGGAACCAGTTCCAATTCAATTTCACCTGCCTTGTACAATTCGGGAAAAACAACAGAAATATGAGTGCGTGGAAACGAGCAAATAATTTTCTTCACCTGACGGTTTTCGATTAGTGCAGCCAATCCCACATGACCACTTCCGGCATTGTTGCTCACGATGGTCAGGTCTTTTGCACCTTGATCAACCAACGCATGGATCAATTCCACCGGACTACCAGCTTCACCAAACCCGCTGATCATGACTGTTGCACCATCAAAAACACCAGACACCGCTTCTGTCGCCGATTTTACAATCTTGTTGATCATTGTTCCTGTTTTAGTGTTTCTTTTTTTAGTGCATCCTCAAGCTGGTTCTCAATCACCTCCAGTTCGTCTTCATAAAAATATTTTTCAGCTTGATAAGGCTTCAGTTTCTCAATCGTATTTTCCTGCTCATCGTATTTAGCAAAATATACGTTATCCATCCACTTCATGTTCCGTGCTTCATTAAACAATAGTGCAAAAACTTTTTCTCCATTGATTTCTGTTGTGCCCAATAATGAAGTTTTCCCTGCAGAAGAAGTCATGGTTATGTACCTTGAAGGGCGGTTAATGGATGCCAGTTCACGATAAACCTTACTGAATACTTTGGAGATATCTGCCAGTGGTGCGGTAAAATAATGGTGTTCGCCCGTTGGTCTTGCACAATACATGGAGTGAAACCCAACACCAATCATGGCCAGAATGTTGCCCAAATCGATCCAGTTTTGAGCTGAACGATCAACATCAACCTTCCCATTTTCATCCTTGAACAGGCTGATGTGGTTCATTATCGGGCTCTGGCTTTTGATATGGATCCCGTACTTTTTCAAACGACGAATCGCAGCCAATGCGCCCGGGTTCATCACTTCCCTTGGCGTTGACAAGTGTGCCATCCACATTACCTGGATACCGCTCTCTACTACTTTTTTGAGCAATTCAAGAATTCGGGTGAAATTCTCACTAAGCAAATATTCAGGATGAAAAGTAATTGCCCTGGAGCCAATCCGAAGCGTTCTGATATGTAACAAATCTTCATCTTCCATCATTGGTGTTACATATTCATTTAAGCGATCGTATGAAATGTACCCGCCGTCGCCCCCGGTAATCAACACATCAGTAACTTCTTTGTGTTCCTTCAGGTAATTGTGCACCTGTGAAATATCTTTCTGAACAAACATATCTTCATCGCCCCGCACCTGTGCATGCCTGAAACAATAGGTGCAAAATGCAAAGCAATTCTGTGTACCAACGTCAAGAATTAATTTAATGGGTGGATATTTATGCTGGCTACCTTCCAGTATTTCCAACTGCCCGTCGCAATTAACAAAGAAAGGCTTGTTCAGCTTTTGTTTTCCATCGTGCGGATTTGTTTTTAGCTGATAATCTTCAACAACCTTTTGGCGTTCTGCATCATTTTTTGCATCCAGGTATTTTTGCACATCATCCTGGTTGATCATTCCCGGTTGCGGGAAAATCAAATGGTAGATGGAATCATCTTCAAAATTTCCCCAGTCCATCGTGTTTAGGATATGCTTGGCAGCCATAAACCTGTACACTTCCAGAAAAAACTCCCTTTCCTTCACATCCTGAAGTTCTATTCCACGTTCTTTTAGTTTTTCCAGTATCTCACGAAATCCCTTCAGCCCAATGTAATGGGTTTTTCCTTTAAATATCGCTTCATCCTTCTGAAAGCCCGAATACTGTGGAAAACACTTGTTCAAGCGGTTCATCAATCCTGATGGAAGCAAATTTTCATTATTGATTATTTGAATTGTCTCCTCACTAAAATCATAAGCCAGGAGCATTTTGTAGATATCCGAGTGTTCAATCTCTCTCTTCATCGTATTGTATTCTTAGAAAAAAGTTAATGAAATCAATTATGTAAAAATCATCTGATCACAGATGTGCACCAGTGCATACACCACTTTTTTTTATACGTACTTACTTAAAGAATAGGTATTAATTAGTGAAAAAACACAATGGCACAAACTATAAGGCAATAGAATCATGACCAGCCGCAGGCGCGGCTAATGTGAAACCGTATCTTCATCGAGGCACTCAGGAAGCCCGATGTAAAAAAAGATAGGACATTGATAAGATTGAATGGTATCCATAATGTGTTAAACTTCATTCAAATCCCTCAAAAGATAAGACGATTCTTCAATTTAAAAAATGAGTTTATTCAGAATTCCAGATTCAATCCTCCAAAAGTCAATAATAATGGGTGGTTTAGGAGGGTCATTAAAAGAAGAAATGTCCAAGAGCATGTAGCCAAAAAAAGTACAAGCACGAAAAAAGCCATCCGTCAGCTGACAAATGGCTTTCAAAATATCTTATAAAATAACTTATTCTGCAGGTGTTTCTTCTGCTTCTTCAGTTTCTGGAACAGAAGTTGGGAAATTAGGTACTACAGTTGGATCAACAGCACTTTCAATTTGTTCTTGAATTGCTGATTGGTTTACCTGTTCAGCTGTACGTGGAATAAATGCACTACTAATTACCGCAAGAAACAATAAAGCTGCAGCCAAAACCCATGTAGCTTTTTCTAGAAAATCAGTTGTTTTACGAACACCCATAATTTGGTTCGACGATTGGAAATTACTTGCTAAACCACCACCTTTTGAGTTTTGCACCAATACAATAAGTACCAAAAGAATACAGGTGATAAATATTAATACAGTTATTAGCGTGTACATGATTCTATCTTCTTTTTAATCCGTTAAATTTTTCAGTTTTTCAATCTGCCCGGCAAAGTAAGTACTTTTTTCCGGATATTTCAAACTTAATTTTTCATATGCCTGAATCGCTTCAGGATAGAGTCCCTGCTTGGCGTAAATCTTTGCTAAAGTTTCTGTAGCGAACTCATTTGGAGGGTTATTTTCCGCTTCAACAGGAACACTTTTTTTGCGTTGAATTGACCGAACCAGGTTAGTCAAAGAATCATCTGCCTCTAGTGGTTCATCCGTTAACCGATATGCTGCAGTTGATAAATATTCACTTTCCAGTGAGTCAGCCATTGTGTTATCCTGATGTTCCTTGTCGAACAAATACATATAAAGCTGCCTTCGGCTTGAAACCCGTAACGCACCCTTTTTTAAATATGCTTCAAATTCAGGATCATCCACGTTCTTGAGGTTTTTCAACAACAACATCCACGCTGCCTGAAATGAGGGGTAAAGCTCAACCAATTGTTTTAGCTTTGGCAAGCTTTCTGCACCCAGCTTTTCAGGATGATCCAAATATTTGAAAAATTCTTTAACCATAGATTACCAATTTGCTACGGAAGAATTAAGAATATCATCAGTTAGCTTTTCAAGGATCTCAACCATTAAGGCTTCCTCCACATCACTCAAAATCTCATTACTACTAAAATCTTCATAAGCTGAAAAAGTCTTTTCCCAGTCCTCATCGTGATTTTTATTGTTTGTGTATTTCACTTTTACACTAACTGTCAACCGGGTTTGGGCTGCCAGGTCTCCCTCCTGAATGGTCATTGGCCGGGTGCTGTAATCTTCAATCTGTCCTTCAAACTCCAAATCACCACCTTCTTCCAATTGGTCAAGTTTGGTTTGCCTCAATAATTTATCCTGAAGCGCTTCGGTAATTTGTTGGCTTAGGTTCGGGTTGATAATCCCAGAACGTGCCCGGTTTGGGAAATAATACACCGAAAATGTTTTTAACAAATTGTAATCGAGTGAATTGGTAGTAAAGCCATACTGAAAACTACACGAGGTCATGCTTCCATTGATCAATAAAACCAATAATGTTGAAATCAAGAATGATTTCCAGATTTTAGTGAATATCATATTCTTTAATTTTTCGGTATAAAGTTCGTTCAGAAATTCCAAGTTCTTGTGCTGCGTACTTTCGTTTTCCTTTATGTTTTTCCAAAGCTTTTTTAATCAACTCAATTTCCTTTTCTTCCAATGAAAGGGATTCTTCTACAAACTCTTCAGTATCCTGGATATCGGGTCGTTCAACAGGCTCATATTGTACCGGAGCCGACTGCGGCTGTTCGGGAACAAAATGCCCCTCCTCCTTTTCGTATAGCTTCCGGATAATTTGGGCATTTTCAGAATGTAAATCAGGATGCTGGGTGCCATCCTGCATAATATCCAGCACCAGTTTTTTCAAATCAGTCATATCCTTTTTCATATCGAAAAGAACCTTGTACAAGATTTCGCGTTCAGAATTGAATGTTTCTTCATCCACCCCTTTGTACAAAGCTGGAAGTTGAGTGCTGCCCCCCAACGGCAAATAAGAACTCATCACATCAGCACCAATTGATCGTTCTTTTTCAATAATTGAAATCTGCTCGGTAATATTTTTTAGCTGACGAACATTACCCGGCCAGGTAAAATTCACCAATACACTTTGTGCCTCTTCATTGAGTCTTATTGGGGGCATGCGGTATTTTTCGGCAAAATCCATTGCAAACTTTCGAAACAGGAGGTGAACATCTTCCTTCCGGTCACGCAACGGTATTACACGAATTGGGACGGTATTTAAACGGTAATATAAATCTTCACGGAACTTTCCTTCTTCAATGGCAGTAGGAATATCGACATTGGTCGCAGCAACTACACGTACATCAGTTTTTAAAACTTTCGATGAACCTACTTTTATAAACTCACCTGCCTCTAAAACACGCAGTAGGCGAACCTGTGTAGAAAGCGGTAATTCACCTATCTCATCCAGGAAGATTGTTCCGCCATTAGCTTCTTCAAAATACCCTTTCCGATCAGAAAGAGCACCTGTAAAAGCACCTTTTTCATGTCCAAACAACTCGGAGTCAATAGTCCCTTCCGGAATTGCACCGCAATTTACCGCAATGTATTTTCCATGTTTACGGGCTGAAAACTGGTGAATAATCTGTGGAAATACTTCCTTACCTGTTCCACTTTCCCCGGTAATTAAAACTGACAAATCGGTAGGTGCAACCTGCACGGCCACTTCAATTGCCCTGTTTAATCCCGAATTGTTCCCAATGATGCCAAACCGTTGTTTTATATCCTGAACATCCATATTTCTGTTTCGAGTTTTGAAATGCAAAGTTAAAACTTTAAGTAAAATTAGCCCCTGAAAAACGAATAAAGTCTGCCAATTTGTCTGCTCAATGCAATCTTTTAACACTCTTTATGAAATCTTAGTGTTTATACCTATTTTTCTATCGCAATTTGCGTTGGTCCTACATTGTAAATCACAAATTGGTATATTTGTTATCGCATAAAACTAATTCTGAAATCGATTTTAAATGAAAGCACGTTTACCCTTTCTTATTCTGATATTATCTTTTTCATTTAACCTGTTCGGAAATCCTGACACAAAACAAAAAGAAGCAAACTTGAGTGACTTAAGTAGTTGTTCTCAAAACAGTTCCATTCCATTTAAAGCAAAGGGCGATTTCATTTCAGCCTGGGATGGGCGCGTGTACACCGACCTGTTTCTTAAAGGAACAAACCTGGGCATTTCTGTTCCCGGAACTCAGCCAGGGGAATTAGCAGCAACCAGCGAACAGTACAGAAAGTGGTTTAAAGAGATTAAAGAAATTGGTTTTAACTGCATTCGACTATTTACCCTACACTACCCCCGCTTTTACGATGAGCTTTTAAACTATAACCTGGAGCATCCGGAAAATCCACTTCTTATTCTGCAAGGTGTTTGGTTAGACGAGCTTTCTAATTTTGATTTATACAGTCAGACTTCTGCCTACGAGACGGAGATTGAATATGTGGTTGATTGCGTTCATGGGAACAAAACAATTGCCAACCGACTTGGGAAAGCACATGGTACATACTCTTCTGATATTTCACAATGGGTCATTGGGTACATAATTGGTCGTGAAGTTTACCCAGCAGAAATTGCTACCACCAACTCAAATAACAGTGGAGTGAGTTCATTCAACGGTCTATACCTTAAAATCTCCAACGGATCTCCTTCCGAAGTATGGATGACAGCGCGTATGGACAAAGTAATCAGCTATGAACAAAGCAACTATGACACTCAACGACCTGTTAGTTTTTCTAGCTGGGCAAGCCTTGATCCAATTAGTCACCCCATTGAGGCCGACCGCTATAATGGACTAGAAGACAGCGAGCAGGTGGATTTTGCAAAAATAGACGACTCAAATGCTGAAGCAGGTATGTTTGTCAGCTATCATGCCTATCCGCATTACCCCGAATTCATTTCAGATGATCCAAACTACCAAACCGAACAAGATGCATTTGGGCCAAACAGTTATCTCGGTTATTTGAAGGATTTGAAAGATCATTACACCAACTTCCCGCTTTTAATTGCTGAATTTGGTGTTCCATCCAGCTGGGGAATGGCGCACTACGCTTCGAGCAAAATGCACCACGGAGGTATTTCTGAAACCCAACAGGGCATTTACACCATTCGCATGCTGGATAATATGCAGGAAGCGAATTTGGCTGGCGGTATTCAGTTTGCATGGCTCGATGAATGGTTTAAACCAACCTGGATTACTAACCCGCTGACTAATGCAGACACCCGCTTTAATTGGCACAATATTGCTACCCCTGAACAAAACTTTGGGCTGGTTACTTTCACTCACGAACCAGAAAAATCAGAACTAATTGGCAGCTATAATTCTTCGGTGACCCAAATCAGGGCTTTGGCTGACCCAACGTTTTTTAACGTGACTATACGAACAAGAACTGAAGATTATTTTGGGAATGACTACTGGCTGGCTATTGATACTTACGATCAAAACCTGGGAGAATCAAAGCTGCCCAGCGGAGTATCAATTACCAGTAACAACAATACCCTAAGAGCAGAATTTGCGTTAAAAATCAACCTGAATGACACCATCGCCAAGTTGTATGTAACCAATGCTTATGATGTTTTTAATATTGATGAAGAAGTGAGGTTAGACACGGTGGTTTCTACCTTAACCGATGGTGCAGCCTGGAATTTGGTTAGATGGAGGACAAACTATGCAAAAAACAATATTCAATACATCGGCGATATCAAAATTGAACATCAAAATAATCCGTACAGTTTCTTAAGTGGGGTAAACTGGAACACTGACAGCATTTGTATTCGACTGCCTTGGACATTACTCAATTTTCGTGATCCGACACAAAAAGAAGTAATGCACTATACTTCTGAAGAGCAAAGCGGGCAGGTCAATGTGCTGACACGCGACAGGGTATCTGATGGCATTGCACTTACCCTGGTAACTGATACGGAAAAATATCAAACCTCAAGGTTTGTTTGGGACAACTGGAACAAAAGCGACATACTTGCAAATCCTCCAATTGAGCGGCAAAAAAAGTCAGTGCTTTATATTTCTGAACACCTGAGTAATTTTAACAACTCCCCATTCGCGGAATGCGATTCATACACGGTTATGCCCAATGGGTTACTTGAAATTGAGAAATCCGATGGACTGCTTTCTAACGACTATGACTATGATGGGAATGAACTGGAAGTAGTTCAACCATTTGGGTACAATACTTTTAAAGGAAATCTTTTTCTTCACCCTGACGGATCATTTGTTTATGAGCCAAATATGGACGAAACCGGTGATGACGAGTTCATGTACTACGCTTCGGATGGTGATAAATATAGCAAACTGGTTACCGTGACTATTCACATCAAAGACAACAATGTTGGCACAAATAGTGACATTTATGCATTGGAAAAAGATATGCGCGTTTACCCAAATCCGGGGAATGGTCTTTACCAAGTGAAATTGGCTGGATATGATTCAGGGTTGCAGAATTTAAGGATTTACAATTCAACTGGACAGCTGGTTAAAATTATTCCTAATCTTGAAGATGGGTCACTAATTGACTTAACAAACCAACAAAGTGGTGTATTCTATTTTCAGTATACAGAAAACGAGAAACGGATAGTGAAACGAGTAGTGAAGATTTAACCTGAAAAATGATTTTCGGGTTTCAGCTTGCCCATTTTCAAGTTTGATAATTAAGTATTGTTTTCAGTTTTTCGGTTATCTGTTTTTTGGTTATCTGTTTTTTGGTTATCTGTTTTTTGGTTATCTGTTTTTTGGTTATCTGTTTTTTGAAAACATGTAATCCCAGGCTAAAGAATTCACGGCACAAACTCCTTTGTAGCTTGCAGTTTGTAGCTAAAATGAAAAGATAATCTTCGTTGCTTGAAGTCATCACACTCTTTCGCACTCATGAACTTATGAACTCAAACCAGCTTTTAGAATTACTTGTCTTTTAGGTTATTCAATCCAACACGGGACATGTTCCCCCAAGATCTTTTCTTCATAATGAAGTAATCGAAATTTCCCCGAATTGACCAGTAGAGGACCATAGGGTGGTAAATAAAAGGTTCGATCCAGGCAGCCATTAGCAGCCTCAAAACCATTCTTTTTTTCTTGTAGCGGTGGAACGCAATGTGATCGAAAAGGATAGCATATGTTGTAAAAGAGATGGCGAAAAAATAAACAAACATCAGCATTACAAAGAAGTACGGCCAGTTTGCCTGCCCCAGAATGGCAATGGTTATAAAATAAATGATACCAAAAATTTCAATCAGGGGAGCAAGCCATTCAAAAACTACCCAAAACGGATGAGAAACCATTCCCATCAACCCATATTTCGGACGCAAGAAAATATCCCAATGGCTAAACAGCGTTTCAATGGTACCTCGGGTCCATCGGTTTCTTTGCCTTCCCAGAATTTTTAATTTAGAAGGCGCTTCAGTCCAACACAAAGGATCCGGAATATAAACCACCTGATAGTCCTCCTTTTGTTCAGCCATGTATTTCCTCATTCGCACCACAAGTTCCATGTCTTCGCCAACGGCAAAACGTTGATACCCTCCACAGGCAATAACAACATCTTTATCAAAAAGGCCAAGGGCTCCTGAAATAATCAGCAAACCATTTAACCGACTCCAGGCAAGGCGCCCAAGCAGGAAGGCACGGTTATATTCAAGAACCTGAAACAGTGGCAATAACTTCCGGGGCAACCGGATATCAACCAAATGCCCATCTTGAATCTCACATGAGTTGGCAATTCGGATAACACCACCTGTTGCAATTACCTTAGTCCCTGTCTGCTCAAGGAATGGCTTCACCATTTTTTGCAAAGCATATGGATCGATAATCGAATCAACATCAATGGAAATAAAATAATCCCCTTTTGCAACATTCAATCCGGCATTTAAAGCATCGGCCTTACCACCATTTTCTTTATCAATGATTGTAAGATTATTAAACGCTTTTTTCTTCGATTTATAAATGCCCCGAACCTCCTGGCATTTAATCTTCTCATTAAAAACGAAGCTAACTTTTTCAAGCTCAAAAGCTTCAATTACTTTTATCAATGTATCGTCCCTGCTACCATCATTGATTACAATCACTTCGAAATTGGTATAGTAAAGTGCCAGTAGTGCTTTAATATTTTCAACAATGTTTAACGACTCGTTAAATGCCGGGGCCAAAATGGAAATATTGGGAGCAAAAGGTGAAGACAGAACTTCAGTGCTACTACTAATTTTTCCGGTATAATAGAATTTGCGTAAAACGAACGCTGAAATAATTGCCAAAATGAAGTAAACCGTAAAAATGCTTAAGGCATAATACAGAATGAAGTTTTCAACCCAAAATGATATGATTTTTCCAATAACGTCCATTAATTCCTGGGGTCTTTAACGTGTTCAATAAACCGATTCAAATCCAACTCCGGATTTATTTTAATTTCATCAAGATGATTTCTTCCAACATCTCCCATTCTGTACAAAGCACGGCAAGCTGCAAGCTTAAGCTCCAAATCATCACCTGCCAGTAATTGGTCTAAAAACTCAAAATCCCTTTCATCACCAATAGTTTCAAAAGCCTTAATAATCTCGAGTTTATTCCGACGGGTTTCATTCAAATATTTCATTTTAACGATATCCCTTGCTCCAATTAAGCTCATGTGCTTAACTGCCTGAATAGCATACAAGCGGGTTTTCTCGTTTTTATGATCCAGCATTGACAGGATTGCGCTTTCGTTTTCCGATTGCTGATAATAGCTGATCATTCGGATACTGAAATCTTGAATATCGTTGTTTTCTGAATTAACCCACTGGTCAAACGAGGGAACTTCTTTCTCGTGGAGTTTTACAAAATTCAATGAGTTTAACTGCACCCATTGCGAGAATGGCCGCCCAAGGTTATCCAAAAAATCAAAAGAGGCTTCCTTGTCTAAATACACATAGGCAATTTGTGCTTCATTACGAACAAAATCATTCTTATCGCGGATGTAACGCACAATAATGTTTTTTGCCCCGGAAGGATACATATTTGCCAGTTCACGAATTCCCTGAACCCGCCTGTGGAAAAATATTGATGAAATTTTACGAATGGATTCGTATTGAAGACCAAGCTGCAGATACAACATTAAAATGCGCTCATTGTATTCGCCGCTCAGATTATTTAAGTAATTGAAAAGTATCTCAATCAGTATCTTTCTTCCCGTTGAAGTTTTCACCCGTTCCAATTTGCCAACTGCTTCCTGATCATTTATTTCTTCAAATAAAAAATTGGTTAACACATCCTCGTAGCGATCTTTCAGTCCGCTAAAATATTTATCGCGGGCATTTTTTATAAGGTTTGAAATGACAACAATGAATGCGACCAAAAACACATTGAATAAAAAAGCGACGATCAAAACCAGTAAAACAATGAGCAATGGTACATCAAATACCACATCAATAACATAGTCAAACACCCGTTTTCCTTTAGTTCCCAGGAATTGATGACCAAAAGCTTTGACATCCTCCTTGAATTGATCTTTCTTACTGGTCCAAAAACTTTTGTGTGGAATGTTTTCAGATTTTTCTTGCCAATATTGTCTTCGCTCTTCGGGGCTTGCAAATCGCTGTGGGTCTGCTTTTCCATCTATCTTTGAGAATTCTCCTGGAACACTATAAAAACCAGACTTCTCAATTGCATTCAATTCGGCTATTTCTGATGCATACCCAAACCCTGCACTCAAAAGAAACGCAAAAGAAATGACAATATGGAGCAAAAATTTCTTCATCAAAATAAGAATGAAAGTGCAGCCCGAAGTATTAATTGATTGCGTCTTCGTTCAAAATCGTATTCTGTATTTTCAAAGCCAGCTTCCAATTCAAGTGATATCAACTTACTAATTCGTTGCTTCCACTCCATTTCAACTCTCCACAAATCCAAGCCAGATCTGGCAGGTCCGGAAACATAAAAAACCGGATTCTCAGGAGATGTACCGGTTCCAATAAACCACTCCACATAACTGACATCCGGCTTCAAAAATGTTCTTATTGAAAGCGTATACCTAAAGAAAGTATCTTCACCATCGTCAACAATATATGGTCTGGCTGATACCCAATATTTTCCAATATACCGTGCAAATGTTCCTGTATAAATATTCACTTTTACCTCATCGGCAACCTCAGGGTCAAAATGCAAGTACCTATATCCCAATGAAACTTCAATCCCACTTTCCTTAAATACATGGTAGTATTCTGCACCAATCCGGTTTTTTGGAAAAAACTCATCAGAAGAAGTGCTATAGTTCAGAAACATGTAATTGTATTTGTTGAACTTAGGATAAGCCTCAAATGCATACTCCACATCCACATCCGTATCGTAAAGAGCATCACCAGGCTCCACCAGGTCTCCAATATTTACTTTTGCATAATATGTTCCGAAAGAAGTTTTTCGTCCGTAACCCGCAGAACTCATGTGCCATCGGCGTTTGAACGGCTCATTGTGCCCATCTGTAAAATGTTCAAATCGAAATTCGTTTTTCCATTCCTGCATTTCAATCGAACGCAGTATCTCTTTCGCTTCAGCATTATCAGGATATAATTTCAACAGCCCAGCCCCGGTTTCTTCAGCTTGCTCAAATTCTTCGGCTGCAAAATCATTTTGCAATATTTTAAATAGAAACTTCTCATCATCAGGATAATATCCCAAAGCTGTTTTAGCTACCCTTCTTGATGATTGATAATCATGTTTCCATAGATAAAAATCACACAAAGCTTCATTTGCTTCATGGTGTTTCTTATCTTCCCTTAAAAGAATATTGATTTCCTTTATAGCTGTTGTGTAATCTTTTTGCCAGGCAAATGATCTTGCCTTAAGTATCCGGGCATCATGATATTCTGGGAAGCTTGTTAAAATACGATCAACCATTGTAATGGCTTCGGAATATTTCCCGGCAACTGCTTGATCGTGTGCGGCGTGAAATAATGAATCTGCGTTAAATTTTTCCTGCGCAAATAATGATGCATGAAATAAAATCGCAATTAAAAGTAGAAACTGCCTCAGCAGTTGTTGTCCCTTTTTCATGTAGTCAGTAATTTTCGAATACGAATGGTTAGTTCACTTAAACTAAATGGTTTTACAACGTAATCGTCAGCCCCCAATTCAAAAGCCTTTAAAACGGTATCTTCTGCACCATCCGCCGATAAAACCAAAATAGGTATCTGTTTATTCCATTCGTTCCGAACAGTATTAATCACCTCGTGACCATTTACAAATGGCATATAAAGGTCGGTTATCAGAAGATCAATTTCATTATCCTGCATGTACTCGATACAATCTTTCCCATTGAGTACTTTCACGACATCATATCCATCTTTTTGTAACTTGTGATTAATCGTTTCGAGGATCAGCTTATTATCCTCAGCGACAAGAATCTTTTTCATAGAAACGGAATTATCTTGTTTTTATACTTAATTGACTCATGATCATACATTTGCCAATTAACTTGGTCATTTTCTACAAGGCAACAACAACTAAATTTGGAACAGCTTACAAATTATCACTAATGAACCACTTATTCAAACTATTCAACAGAATTTTTCATTAAAAAATGAAAGCTGCACAAACCATTCTGCATAAACAAATTTAGTATTTACGAAAGTAGGCAAAAATATTATTGCGTCAAGTAAAATGAAGATGGGTAATTTTACGTGTTTTTATGAATAATTATTTCTTTTGTATAGTGATTTGCGAAATACACTGTAAAAAATTGTATTGAAACTATCTAAAATTTAAAGCATGAAATTTATCGGAATCATACCTGCCCGTTACCAGTCAACACGTTTCCCAGGGAAGCCTTTGGCAATTCTTGGAGAGAAGTACATTGTTCAGCATGTATACGACAATGCCAAAAAAGTGCTTGACGACGTGTGGATTGCAACTGATGACGAGCGAATTTCAAAAGTAGTTTCGGATTTTGGAGGCAAATACATTATGACAAGCAAGCATCATCAGAGCGGAACAGACCGATGTGCAGAAGCGGCTGACTTACTTGCAGAAAAAGCAGACTTTGATGTGATCATTAACATTCAGGGCGATGAACCATTTGTAAGAGTAGAACAAATTGAGGCTCTTAAATCTTGCTTTACTGATGAAAGAACGCAGATTGCCACTTTGGTTAAAGTTATTGAAAATGAAGACACACTTTTTAACCCCAACCGACCTAAGGTTGTGCTCGACAATAACATGAATGCATTGCTTTTTAGCCGTTCAACCATTCCATATTTAAGGGGCAAAGAAAAAAACGAATGGCTTTCCAGCTTTACCTTTTATAGCCACCTGGGTATGTACGCTTACCGGCTGGACGCACTTAAAGAAATAACAAAACTACCACAATCGTCATTAGAGCTTGCCGAATCGTTGGAACAATTGCGTTGGCTTGAAAATGGCTACAACATTAAAGCAGCAGTTACCGAATTTGAAAGTATAGGTATTGACACCCCTGAAGATTTGGAAAATGCAAAGAAATTCATCGAGTAGACATTATAATCTTTTCACCATAAGCTAATGTAAACTTAAACCTTAGCTAACGAATCATTCTGTCAAATAATCTATCATTATAGAACTAAATGACGGTTTTAGTGGTTAGATAATTACCCAACTGATATACATAATGGTTTGGATATCCATTTGTATTCTAGTACATTTATGGGCTTTGCGATTCGACACTTCATTTTAGGGACTTATTTTACATGTACCCCATTAATGTTGCGTCATAATTTTTATAAACAATTAAATTGAATGGTTATGAAGTTATTTTTACTAACCCTCTCAACAATTATTGCTTTAAGTGTGTGCGCACAAGATGGTTCGAAAAATTTCATTGATCACCCTTATATCGAAGTAACTGGTGACGCTGAAATTGAAATTGCACCGAATCAGTTTTTCATGAAAATCATTTTGAAAGAAAAAGACTTTGACAGCAAAGAAAAGTTTGACGAGGTAGAAGATGCTATGTTAAAGAAACTTAGCTTGATTGGCATTGATATTTCTAAAGATATTGGCATAAAAGACCATCTGAGTAATTTTAAAACCTACTGGCAAAGCGATAACCCATCAAACTCTTCTATTGAGTACGAACTAGTGGTAGACGATGCCACAAAAGCAATGAGGGTAATTACCAACCTCGAATCGATTGGTATCTCCGATGTTTCGATTGATGGAGTTGCTAACACGGAATTAGCCAACTACCAATCCCAGGTAAAAGTAAAAGCAATTCAAAATGCACGGGAAAAAGCGGGTTCAATTGCTCGTGCCATCAACCAAAGCATTGGAAAAGCACTCTACATCAAAGAAGTAGAAGGTCAATTATTTTCCAGCCGAAAAAGTAGCGTGAACTCCATCGTTATCATCAAAGGTCTAGACTCCCCTAACCCGGGAATCAATCCAGACTTCGAACTTAAAACAATTCGAATAAGTTATTCTGTACTTGCACGTTTCGAGTTGGAATAAAATAATATGTGCCGGAAAGCTTCATTAAATTTGAGGCTTCCGGTTTCTAATTCACTTCACACACTCTCACATTCACATCTTCTCATCTACTCCCTTTTCAACTTTTTTGAATAAATTTATTCCCAATTGCAACCCTGTAAAAAAATCCTTGTCAATAAAGGCGAAAACAGACTAAAAATTGGGAAAAGCAGCATTTATACATCAAAACCTGATTGAAGATAGCAAACGCGGCAGCGACCGTGCCCGCTATGAGCTTTATCAGTTGTATTCCAAAGCGATGTTCAACGTGTGTTACCGTTTCATGAACAACCGCGAGGATGCAGAAGATATGCTACAGGAAGTATTTTTGCAGGCTTTTACCAAACTGGATCATTTTCGCTTTGAATCAGGTTTTGGCACCTGGCTGAAAACCATTGCTATACGAACCTGCATTAATGCGATAAAAAAGCGGAAACTTGATTTAGTGTATTGCGAGGAGATTTACGATCAGGACACATCCGAGGAATTAGCAAACGATGTTGAACTGACAGTGGATAAAGTACTCAAAGCCATGGAGGAATTACCCGAAGGTGGCCGGATCGTTTTCTCGTTATACCTGCTGGAAGGATATGACCACGGTGAAATATCTCAAATATTGGGGATCACCGAATCAACATCCAAATCGCAATTTATGCGGGCTAAACGCAGGGTACAGGATATTTTAAGGAACGAACAAATGCAAACAGCATGAAGAAGGACAGATTAGAATCATTTATTCAGGAAAACAAAGCATCATTTGATGCATATAGCCCATCACCCGATGTTTGGGATAAGCTAAACAAGAACCTTAAACAGAGAGGAAGCAAACACTGGTATCAGTCTGGATGGTTGAAAGTTGCCGCAGTTGTTGCAGTGGTTATCCTCAGTTCAGGGGTCATTATAAATTCGTTTTTGCATTCTGACAACCTGCGAATATCCAAAAATGCTGATCCTGAGGTTCGTGAACTAATTGAAGCAGAAGCTTATTACGCCCAAAAAGTGAATGGAAAGATGAAAGAAATCCGTAAGTGCTACCGACTAATTCCAGAGCTTAAAACTGAAGTAGAAAATGATTTGCTCGAGCTTGAAGGGATGTACAAAGAACTGAGAAATGATTTAAAAGAAAACGTGGCCAACAAAGACGTTATTGAGGCCATGATAGAAAACAACCGCTTCAGGATGAAGCTGGTAGATGAAGTATTGGAACAGGTTAATTGCTAAGTTATGAGATATTTAATTCGCCATTTAATTGTATTGCTCGTTGCTATCCTTGCCGGGGTTGCAACAGTTCGGGCACAGTTTACCGAAACACGTGAGTTCACAAAACGTTTTGCGGTAACTCCGGAGCAGAGCATTGAGATCACCAACAAATACGGAAAAATTGAATTGACTACCTGGGAAAAGGATTCCGTAGTTTTTGAAGTAAAAATGAAGGTGGAAGAAAAGAAACTCTCGCGCTTAGACAAAGCACTGGATAACATTGACTTCGATTTTACTGAAAGCCAACATTATTTAATAGGCAGAACAATCGTGGACAAAAACAGGACTCAACTTGGAAGTGAGTTTCTAAAATTCAAAGAAACATTGCTTCAAACCGATGGGAGCATTGAAATAGATTACAAGGTTTGGTTACCGGCAACCAATCCTTTGAAAATAGAAAATAAATTTGGCGACATATATATGGATGATTATGATGGCGAACTGGAAATCAATCTTAGTAACGGAAAGCTTAAAGCACATGATTTTGGCAGTCAAGCACGCCTAATCCTAAATTTTGCCGATGCCAGCATTAACAAGATGGAAAGAGGCGGGATAGAAGCCAACTACAGTGACATCTACATCAAACAAGGAAATGATTTAAAGTATTCAGGAAAGTCATCTGAAATTGAGATGATTGAAACAAAAAGCCTGACAGCAGACTCACGAAGGGATAAATTCAGGCTAAGAAGAATTGGCTCTATTGAAGCTGATGGGAACTTTTCAAATTTCAGGATAAATGACCTACTTAGCAGGGCAAATTTCAAGATGCTTTACGGAAATCTGGAAATTGAAAATGCCCCCGTAGAATTTGAGAATATTTACATCGAATCCAGGAATACAGATATCAACCTTTATTTTCCTACTGAATCAGAATTTAAGTTTGAGCTTAATGAAACAAAAACGAAAATTGACCTGGCCCGTGAAATAGAAACAACCGATAGAAAAGAAATCAATTCGAAGGATGGGACGACCCGCATCATGGGGCATTTTGGGCAGAATCCCGATGTAGATGAAAAGCTGTATATCAGGTCATTATCGGGCGAATTAATCATAGACAGTAACTAATTTCTTAACTGCTTCATAATTTTTTGCACGAATATTGCAACCCTTGTCTTAAAAGCTTGTCAATAAGAACAGAAAACAGGAAACAAACAAGCTTGAGAAACAGAAAACCATTAAACAGAAAAAGTCATGAAACGAACAAAACTTAGCCTTGTGCTCACACTGGCACTGGCATTCAGTTTGTCTTCCTGCTGGGAAGATTACAGTATCAACGGGAACGGAATTGTTGCCACAGAATCACGCTGGGCCTCTTATTTTGATGAAATTCAATCCAGCGGCCCTTTTATTGTCGATGTAATTTACGGAGAGGAATATAGTATTGAAGTAACGGCAGAAGACAACCTTCTGGAATACATTGTTACCGATGTGGACAACGACAAACTAAAAATCCGTACACAAACCGGACATAGTCTTCACTATCACCATCCAATGCAGGTTCTAATTACCATGCCTCGCTTGAACGAAGCAAGATTAAGCGGTAGTGGTAAAATCAGAACAGGCACTTTTGAAGTCGATCACTTCTCGGCACATTTATCTGGTTCAGGCGAAATTGAAAGTGAAGTTTTTGCACGCGAAGTCGGTGTTCGTATTTCAGGTTCAGGCAAAGTCATCCTTTCAGGAGAAACTGTTGAAACAGACATGGGCATTAGCGGTTCCGGAAAAATTCTCTCATACGATTTACTTCAACAATATTGCGATGTAAAAATTTCGGGTAGTGGAGATGCTTATGTAAATGTTGAACGAAGATTGGATGTTAGCATTTCGGGAAGCGGAGACGTATTATTTGTTAACACTCCTGATATTCAAAGCCGTATCAGTGGCTCAGGTAAAGTAATTGATGATAATTAATAACTAAAAACCCTATGAATAAATTTGTCATTTTTACGCTTCTGTCACTCGCTTTCTTTTGCGCTTCGGCACAAAACCACACTCAGGAAATCGGTATTAGAGGTGGTATTTCCTCAGGATTTGAGTACCGGGCATTTGCTAATGATTTTGTTTCATACAAAGCATTATTAAGTTTCAGGAGAAGTGGGATTCAATTAACAGGAATGAAGGAATTTCATAACCCGGGGATGTTCGATTTTTCCGACCAGTTAAACTTTATTTATGGTTTCGGTGCACATGTTGGCTACGAACGTTGGAATGCTTATGATCCGAGAGAAAGCTATTATCCTTATTACCGGATTGAAAAACGTACAGGCCCCATTGCAGGTTTAGATGGCCTTGCTGCCGTTGAATACGAGTTTTGGGAAGTCCCACTATCCATTGGATTTGAGGTAAAACCGTACTTCAATCTTTTTGGAAAAAACTTCTTCCAAATTCAACCTTTCGATTTTGCCTTTACTATTAAATACATTTTCTAAAACAAACAATTAAACAGAGATACAATGAAACAATTAGCACTTTTATTAATTCTTGTTTTTGCCTTCCAATTTGGTTATTCCCAGGATGAATACCGTGATCCGGATGAAATGTCGACCATTTTTTCAAAAAGAAGATCGAACGGGGGCTACGGGGCACTTTCATTTGGCTATACTGAAATTGATGGCAAAGATGCCTTTATAGCCGGAGCACGTGGAGGCTGGATTATCAACCACTCCATTGCAATTGGGCTGGGTGGATACGGGTTTGTAAATGACCTTGACTATGACAATGTTTTCAATGATGATCATGATTACGATTTGGCTGGTGGCTATGGTGGACTATTTATTGAACCTATAATTGGCTCAAAAATGCCTGTTCATTTATCTTTCCCCATTCTATTTGGGATCGGTGGTGTTTCTTATATTGAAGACCATAATCATTGGGATTATTGGTGGTCTGACGATGAACATTCAGATGTATTTTTTGTACTGGAGCCAGCAGTTGAAGTTGAATTAAATATGACCCGTCATTTCAGGCTAGCCATCACAGGGAGCTACCGCTTTACTTCAGATATTGAAATGTTGGATACAGATCCTGATATTTTAAAAGGATTCACCGCAGGGTTAGTATTCAAGTTTGGAAAATTTTAGTGCGCTTTACCGATAAGTCAGTTTTCAAAAAGCCGTACTTTAAGGATGTTGTCCGTCAGTTGATGGATGACATCCTTTCTTTTTTATCGTTATTATCTAGCTACTGGTTAAACCCCACATTTTCAATACAGCTACTATCAATTTCCATATTTTTTAAATATTGCTGGAAGTGGGAAGTTGGAAGTTTATCGATCTGCATAGTGTTCCTTCCAGCTTCCAACTTCGGTCTTCCAGACTGTCTTTCCCTGGCGTGTTGTTCATGAATTTCATTCATCTATTAAACCTATCTATTTTCAATGCATCGTGTTTTAGTTTTCTTTCCCTATTTTTGCGCCTTCAATATTTTTCAGGATGAAAAACCAAACGCTTAAATATTATGGCGCAGCCTTGCTTGCCATGTTCTTTTGGAGCTTTTCGTTTGTATGGTTTAAAATAGCGTACAAGGCTTACGAACCCATGACCGTGATTTTACTCCGTTTGGCAATCTCATCTGCCATCATGTTTGTAGTTGCAAAGTCAATTAGCAAACTTCAAAAGATAAGAAAAGAAGATATTGGCTGGATGATCTTACTCTCATTTTTTGAGCCATTCCTTTATTTTATGGGTGAAAGCTATGGATTGAAATATGTTTCATCTACCGTAGCTGCAGTAATTGTGGCAACCATTCCACTTTTTACCCCCATCGCTGCCTGGTATTTCCACAAAGAAAAACTAAGCTGGGCCAATATTTTAGGATTGACCATATCATTTATGGGGGTTAGCATGGTTGTTCTCAATAAATCGTTTGGGTTTTCTGCTTCACCTCTTGGCATTGCCCTGGAATTTATAGCCGTTTTATCAACCATCGGATATTCAGTTATACTAAAAAAACTGGCCAACAGGTACAACAGCTTTACAATTGTCAGTTATCAGAACTTCATTGGAATATTTATGTTCCTACCATTCTGGGCGGTTTTTGAAGCTTCAAAAACATTTGCTACCCCATTCAACCAGGAAGCGTTTATGGCCATTATTAAGCTGGCCATTTTTGCATCAATTTTGGCATTTTTGTTATATACTTACAGTATTCGGAATATTGGAATCAATAAATCGAGCATGTTTATCAATGCCATTCCAGTGTTTGTTGCTATTCTTGCATTTATTATTCTGGGAGATGAACTAAGCATACAAAAAATCATTGGGATTTGTGTGGTTATTGCAGGTCTGTTCCTGGCTCAATTAAAAAGGAAAAAACATAAAAATGGAAGGAAACATCCCATATTTCAAACCTGATGAACTGAAAGCAATGACTGCTAACAGGAGGCAGGAATTTTCCGCCCTTTTTCAAAGATTAAAAAAGAAAAAGCCCAAAAATTTGGATGATGTTGTACACGAATTGCATCAGAATGCTTTTGAAAATTTTGATTGCCTGGATTGTGCCAACTGCTGCTCAAGCATTAGTCCCATTGTTACCGACAAAGATGTTGAGCGCCTGGCAAAATCAAACAAACAGAAGGCCAGCGAGTTTATTGATTCCTATTTATTTGTGGATGATGATAACGATTATGTGTTTAAGGAAACACCTTGTCCGTTTTTAATGTCAGACAACTACTGTTGCGTTTATGAAAACCGTCCACGTGCATGTAGGGAATATCCACATACCGACCGCAAACGTTTCTTCCAGATACTTGATCTCACCTACAAAAACTGCGAAGTGTGCCCCGTAGTTTTTGCCATTGTTGATGAATTGTGTGGGTCTGGAGATTTTTAAACTACAGATAAACAAGCAATTGAAAATCATCCCTCTCATTAAAATCATCCCTATGGAAAAGAAAGAACACTATAGGCACATTCAACCTTACTTAAGGCCTTTAAAATACCTGTCCCCTATATTTTGAAGGCTTACTTGTATTTTACAAATCAAAGCGATAACAGTTAAAGTTTAAATATCAGGTTGTTTATAACAAAAAAGAAACCTTATCTGTTTCAAAAAACCTTAGTAGAAAAAACAAACTGTACTATCCCCAACCTTATTAACCTTATTTTTTGGAACAGAATGTGTACAAATTATCACATCCTATTCTCATCTCAATAGATTTAATAAGGTTGAATTATGAGGTGACCTTAGAACTACTAAGGTTTTGAAAATAATGATAAGGTTTTTGTGAACAAAAGGAGAGTTTTGACATGACAATCCGCAATGACAAACACTTAATGAATGCCATCGTTTATACGTTGAACAACCCTATAAAAGCAGGTTTTACAAAAAACCGTGAAGACAGGTCAGACTGTTGGTGCGGAAGTTTCTAATTGCTAATTAAATCAACGATTGAAAACCGCTATACCTAAAACTTCAACCTTTTCCTTAATTCGTTAATATCAAAACGGAAGTTCAATTTTAATAAGCCGCCGTTTCCATTTGTTGGTTTCGAAACAGAATAAATATCTTCAATGATGTGTTGGTATTTCTTGCCAACGAAGTTTCGTTTCAATTTCAACGTTGGAGACAATTCCCCAGACTGAGGTGTCCATTCTTCACAAACCAATCTGAAACGCTTAATTTCCTCATGATCGCCCAGTGTTTTGTTGATGATATTCACTTCTTTTCGATATTGAGCAACCACTTCCTCTTTTTGAATAAGTTCCTCGTTATCGCGAAAATGGATTTTATGCTTCGAGCACCAATCGTGCAGATACTCAAAGTTTGGTGAAATCAATGAACTTGCAAACTTTTCGTTATCGCCAATAATCATGGCCTGTTCAATAAAGAATGATTCTTTCAGTTTGTTCTCGATCATTTGAGGAGCAATATATTTACCTCCCGATAATTTGAACATCTCTTTTTTGCGATCGGTAATCTTCAGATACTTCCCCTCTTCCAAAACACCAATATCACCAGTATGGAACCAGCCATCTTCAGTAAGAACTTCCTTTGTTAATTCAGGAGCCTTGTAGTAGCCTTTCATTACACAGGGGCCTTTACACAATATTTCGCCATCATCAGCAATTTTGACCTGCATTCCTGGAAGAACTGGTCCAACCGTACCAATTTTCATTTCCCGTGTTGTCAGATTATTTACTGCAATTACGGGTGAAGTTTCGGTCAATCCATACCCTTCAAGCGTATATATTCTTGCTGCACCGAGTAACTGTGCAATGCGTGGCTGCAAAGCTGCTCCGCCTGAAACAATAATTTTCAATTGCCCACCAAAGGCTTCCCTCCATTTCGAATAAATCAACTTATCAGCTATGCGGTTTCCCAATAAGTAAAAGGGGTTAAACTTTTTGTTATAGCGAAATTTTCGGGTGCGGTTCAGTGCCCAGAAATAAATTACACGCTTTATCCCGTCCAAATCTTTTCCGCGTGAAACCAAACCATCATAAATCCTTTCCAACAATCGGGGAACAGAGTTAAACATATCCGGCTGAATTTCTTTTACGGCAGGCATAATACCCGCTAAATTCCCCACATAATAAACACCAATTCCTTTGTATTGAAAATGATAATTCATACTACGCTCGTATACATGGCAAAGTGGAAGAAATGAAATGGCTTTATGCTTCTCACCTAGCTCGTGGTTCTTCACATGCTCGGAAAAGTTGGCTACCAAATTGGTATGCGAAAGCATCACCCCTTTAGGGACACCAGTTGTTCCAGAAGTATAAATCAGTGTAGCTATTTCATCCGGGTCAATAGATGATTTACGTTTGTTAAGTTCCGGCTCAAATTCAGCTTTATTTTTTTCTCCAAGTTCCAGTATTTTCTTGTAGTTACTACAACTGTCTATCTCTTCAAAACTATAAATACCTTGTATAGAATCAATCTCATCAACCAAGGGATATAACTTTTCACAAAGCTTTTTATCACCTGCCAGAATGTATTTTACCTCAGCATGCTCGAGGATGTAACGATACTCCTCTTCTCCAATAGTTGGATAAATAGGCACGTGAATAAAACCACCCATCGCCAATCCCATATCAGCAAAATTCCACTCCGGACGATTGGTAGTTACTGTTGCAACTTTATCGCCTTTTTCCAGCCCGAGGACCATCATCCCTAAAGCAAAAAGTTCTGAATTTTGTTTGTACTCACTGGTTGAATACGTGTACCAGCCATTACCATTTTTACCTCCCAATGCATCAGGGCGGGGAAAGTTTTCAGCATAACGATCTAACAGATCAAACGTCCTTCTAACGTCAGTACCCATGAAGTAAAATTTGATTTATACCCTTTTAACCAGGCAAATATAATATTTTGAAGATGAGAATTGTTGTGAATAAATATCTCCTAGAAAAGGGTTAGTTTATTTAGAAATTCTCTAAATAAATATAAAGCACTGAATACCTGTCAGTTACAAAACACAAAGTCGACTAATCAACCAGATTGTTCTATTCCGTCACTTCTTCAAATTTTTTAAACTTGGTGTAAGAAATGAATACCAACAAGGCAATTAATCCTCCTGATACATAAACAGCCCAGTGAACACCGTCAGCACTTCCCTTACCGTATGAGTGTAATCCTGAAAGGAAATAGTTTACCCCAAAGTAGGTCATTAGCACGGAAGTAAACCCAATTACAGTCGCCAAATTATAGTTGTACCTTCCTTTCAATGACGGAATTAAACGCATGTGCACCACAAAAGCGTAAATTAATACGGTAATCAATGCCCAGGTTTCTTTAGGATCCCATCCCCAGTAACGGCCCCAGCTTTCGTTGGCCCAAACACCACCAAGGAATGTACCTATAGTAAGCATGTACAAACCGAGTGTTGCCGACATTTCACTGATAGTTGTTAACTGCTCAATAAAATGATCGATATTATTTCGGTTTTTACGATTCATAATGGCATACAAAACCAGTACTAATAAACCAAGAAAAGCACTCAGCCCAATAAACCCGTAGCTGGCAGTGATAATGGCAACGTGAATTAATAACCAGTAGGATTTTAACACCGGAACCAGGTTCGTGATCTCTGGATTCATCCAGTTTAGGTGCGCTACAAACAAAGTTAGCCCGGTTAAAAAAGCCGCAGTACCAATAACCAGTGGATATTTTCGCCCAAAAATAAAACCAGCTAGCATAGCTGCCCAGGCAACATACACCATCGACTCGTAACCATTACTCCATGGCGCATGACCAGAAATATACCAACGTAGGATCAAGCCTCCAGTATGAATAATAAATATCAGGAATATCAATCCTGTAAAAATTTGCCGGGTTAACGCATGCATTGCCCTTTGTCTGAAAATATTGATGAACATGATAAACACCAATACAAAACTCACTGCCAAATACCATGGAAAAATCCGTTTAAGCGGATTAAATTCATTATAGAAAATCTCTGCTGATTTTTTCTTTGTTGAAGGCAGGATTTCTGCACCAAACTTTTCCTGGAACGCTGCAATAGTTGACAATATTTGCCTTGGCTCAAGCTCGCTTGAAGGATGCATGGATTCAACCAACAAGTCGAAACTACGGTTAACAAATAACGAATCGGCTGCTGGCAAACCAATTGGCTTGCTCTCCGCATGCCACCAGGCGTCTGACTGATCAACAGGTGGAAAAAACGTTAGCATATTTCCATTAAATATCATAAAAGAAATATTCACCCGCTCATCAATTGCAATGTATGCTTTGTCCAGCTTATTTCGGAAAGCAGGCATTTTGCCATAGGCGGCTTTCACCTGATCGGAAATGCGATAATGTCCATTGATATCAAACATTTCTGAAATGGAAGCATACTTAGTGGTGATCTTCAATTCAGCTGCAACTTCCTTGTTTATTTTTAGGAATGAAACAGTCTTCCATAAATCCGGATAAAGTTTCATGCTCAGCACAACCTCATCTGCAGACATTCCGTTGAAGGATGACTTACGAGTAAGTTTTCGAAGAATTTCACTGGATAAGGTCGACATGGGTTCTATTCGTCCATCTCGCCCGTGTACCCATAATTCAGAAAAATCAGATACAATCTGCTCTTCTAATCTTGGGATTCCAGCGGTTGCAGCATCATTTGCATGAGCTTTACCTCCAAACAAAAAGAATCCAAAAATGAGTATTGTAGCTATTTTCTTTTTATTCAATTCTTTTAAATGCCTTACCAACTGAGAGAAATAGGTATTTTTATTAATCAGTGCCCAAATCATCCCAACGGTCATTAGGAAGTAACCAATGTATGTAACCAGTGTCCCCAGAAAATCTTTATTAACCGAAAGGACAGTCCCCAACTCATCCTGATCATAGGACGACTGGTAAAAACGATATCCCCGGTATTTCAGTGTGTTATTCATAAAAATTCTCACATCCCGATTAATGCCACGCTCTTCATCAATAAGTTCAATTTCGCTGGCAAATGAGGAAGGGCTTTCTGAACCAATATACCGTTCCAATTGAAAATCTTTCAACCGTAGTGCGAATGGAATTTTCACTGGTTCTGAGCCATAAGTGAGTTCAATAGTGGTATTCCCAAAGGACACAGAGGTTGGTTCACCAACTCTGCCAGCCCTGCCAAATACATTAACCGAAGTTTTTCGCTGACCATCAGACACTTCAACAATTACAGCATCTTCAGAAGAATTGCCAGATGCATCACGGTTCACCCGTAAAATGGCTTTGGGATAGTATCGTTTCACCAAAACCATGTAATTATCAAAAGCATACAAATGCATAACCTTTACCTGTTCGCGTTGCCCAGCTGCCAATAAACCGGGTTCTCCGCCTGCCATACTTCGTATCTGCAAATCAATATCTGTCTCAATAAACAACACATCATCTTCAACAACAAATCGGATATCTGCATTTGGGTTAAAACCAACTGTTGCAACACCCAGGTTGACCATTTCTCCCTGATGAAAGCTAAATGGCTGCATGCCTTGCCCCGCAGATACAACAAAATCGACCAGCGGCGACCCGGTTGGATGTTCAACGGGTGTACGCACTGCACTTTTTACAAATCCAACTGATTTTACCGAAAACTGCTTCCCTTCCGCTTCAATTTTTTCAGAAAACTGCTTGTAACTTATTTCAGAAAAAATAACATCATCTTCTACTTCCTGATCGCCAACTTTCGCTTTTAAAAATGATTCGGTTGAAACAATCTGGCTTGAGCTGTTTCCTTCACGGATGTGCATCATCCCTTCATAACTAATGTATCGGGTAATTGCCGCTCCAATCACAATTAGGATAAACGAAATGTGAAATATTCCCACAGAAAGTTTCTGCAACTTATAGTTTTTAAACCGGATAAAGTTATAAACCAGGTTTACCCCTAAAAGCAAAAATATTAATTCAAACCAGTGAGTATTGTATATCAATGCTTTGGCGGCTGGTGTCCCGTAATTGCTTTCAACAAATGTGGCAATAGCCATAGCAAAAGCCAGTATTAACAACAAAAAGCCCATAAAGGGCAAGGAAGTAATGAGTTGAACTATCTTCTTCATCGGTGCTTGCTTAGAAAAATTTCATGAATATACATATTTCGATAAATATAAATACTGATTTATCGAATCATTAGTAGAATTAACATCTACAAGAATAATTGGTTGAAATATTTGGAGAAGATTCTTATGAATTTAGTACTTGCTAGTTTTTCATTTTTCCCAATTCTGCCCGAATCAAATCTGTTTTGCTTTTTTTATCGATTGAAAAAACACCGGATTCCTTCTCGATGAATTCAAAAAGCAATAATGATTTTTTGTAGTTGTAAGAAGCATGATCATTCTTCCGCCTGGCTTTCCATAATTCAGCCTCAGCATAAAACAATTCGGCAATTATCTCTAAATGATCATGTGTATAATTGTGCTTTGTCATCAATTCATCGGTCAAACGATCTATCGGTATATTTCTAAATAGTGCAGCATCTTCTTTCAGGATGTCGTAATAAGCCTGATCAATCGCCTCCTGGGCTTTATCCATTTCCCCTTTTTTCAATAGCCCTAAAATAGCGGCAATAAATTGGCCAATCATTTCTATTTGTCGAACAATATAATCTCTGCTGTAGCTCATGTTTGTTTTTTTTGGGTTTTCTTAAAGATAAGAAAATATGGTTAATAAGGTTGGGATTGGCGGTCACAAATATGCTACTAAGGTTGCTTTGTTTAAATAAGGTTTTTTGTCTAGCAATTGTAAAATCAAAATAATGCATCAAACCTTAGTATAAAAAACCTTATCTTTAGAATTGACCTTAGTAGTTCTGGGGGCACCTCATAATTCAACCTTATTAAATCTATAGAGATGAGAATCGAATACAATAACCTGTATACTCATTTTGTATTTACTACCTACCAACGAATTCCTTTGATAAAAGAGAAAAACCGAATTCGGATAGAGAAATACATAACCGGAATTGTGAATAACAATTCGTCGAAACTATATGCTATTTTCGCAAACCCTGAGCATGTTCATTTTTTGGTTTCACGCTCACCAAACATTTCAGAGCAAGAACTGGCAACTATCGTTGCTGATAGCTCAGAGCAATTCATTAACCAGAATATGCTCTCAATTGGGAATTTCAGATGGCAACAATCTGCTTCTGCATTTTCTGTTTCAAAATCGGATATTGAAAATGTTTGCCGATATATTTTGAGCCAGCCAGATCATCATAAGAAGACTACTTTTGAGGAAGAGTATCAGAAATTCATGAAGCATTATCAGGATACGTTGAAAAAATAAGGTTGGGATTGGTTGTGATCAAAATTACTACTTAGGTTACTTTATTTAAATAAGGTTATTTGTCAGGTACCACTGCACAACCTTATTTTTTATTCAAACCTTAGTAGGAAAATCACTAACCACACAATAACCTTATTAAAACCAAAGATCAAAAAACAAAATAAGGTTGGGGTTGGCGGTCACAAATATGCTACTAAGGTTACTTTGTTTAAATAAGGTTTTTTGTCTAGCAATTGTAAAATCAAATTAATGCATCAAGCCTTAGTATAAAAAACCTTATCTTTAGTTGTAATAGACAGAACTTGATCTAACAAATGATAATATCATTAAGCTTTTCTAAAGTAAAAACTCTTCAATATTCTCAGGAGTAATTGTTTTAAACTCATTTATTGGATATGATTCAGCAAAAGGTTTGGGCAGTCGTACTTTCTTTTTAGAATTTAACTTAAACTCGTAAGCAAAAAAATATCCATCTTTTTCTTCTACAAAATCAATCTCTTGTTGTTTAAAAGTTCTCCAGAAATAATAATTCCCATAAAAATTATTATAATGTAAAAACTTAATGCGCTCGCTTACAATAAAATTTTCCCACAATGCCCCCTTGTCTGTTCTTAGTTCAAATTGCTGAAAATTTCCAATAAGTGCATTTCGAATACCGTTATCATAGAAGTAAATTTTCTTCCCTTTTTTTATTTCATTTCTAACATTCCGGCTCAAGGCATTTAATTTGAAAATAATATATGCTTTTTCAAGTAAGTTAATATATCGCTCAACAGTTTCTTTATCTGCACCTACCATCTGACTCAACTCATTATAAGACACCTCGCTTCCTAACTTTAAGGCCAAAGCTTTTAACAAGCGATCAAGAAGTAATGGTTTTTTTATCGTTCCAAACGACAAAATATCTTTATACAAATAGCTCCCCGCAAGATTCTTCAATAACTTTACTTCATTGCCTTGCGAAGTAACAATTTCTGGATAATAACCAAAAATAAATCGATGCGGCAACAATCTTTTTTCTTCATTCAAGCTTGTATAATTAACCATTTCCTGAAATGATAATGGAAAGAGTTGATATTCCAGCTTACGTCCTGTCAAAGGTTCATTGATTGAATTGGCCAGTTCAATAGATGAAGACCCTGAAACAAATAATCGAACATTTTTGACATAGTCATTTATTCGTTTCAGTGCTATTCCAATGTCGGGTATTAACTGCGCTTCGTCAATTACAATCGCCTGTGCTCCACCAATGATAGCCTTAAGCCTCGACGACGTGAGATTGTGCAGTTGATCTGTAGAGTCAGGCTCATCTCCATTTATAATTAATATGTTGTCAAGCTTACTGGTCAATTCTTTGAGCAATGTTGTTTTACCTACCTGTCTTGCCCCAAGTAGAATTATAGCTTTTCCTAAACTAAAATCGTTTTCAATATTGTGCTTTAACAAACGAGGAATCATATGATCAAAATTTTTATAAAGGTAATATATTTCGGTCATATACGATATATTAACCGTTAATTCTTCGATTGAAATCGAAGAATTATACATTTAAAAAATAAACAGAATTCTTAAAGTTGACTATCCCCTTGGCAGAGCCAAAGGGTATTTCGCCAACTTCATTTCAGCATAAAAGCTGAAACCTGAATCTTCATTATACACCCCTCTGTCAGTCATTCGACTGACATCTCCCCAAATAAGGGGAAAGTATAAAGAAACCTCGCGGCAAGCCACGTGGAATTATTAGATTAAAGCCGTCTCCCCCATTTAAACAAAAAAAGATGGCATCTTTGGAAAGATGCCATCTTCATCTATATAACTTTTAAAAATCTATTTTTTTAGCCTACAAACTCAACTGCCTTATTTATGGCAGCTTCAATTCCGGCAACATCTTTTCCACCGGCTGTGGCATAAAATGGTTGGCCTCCACCGCCACCTTTCATGGCTTTGGCAGCTTCACGAATAATCTGTCCGGCATTCAATCCTTTTTCTTTTACCAGATTATCAGAAATCATGATGCTTAAACTTGGTTTGCCGCTAATTTCAGCACCAAGTACCAGGAACAAATTATCCACTTCACCTTTCAATTGGAAAGCCAGATTTTTGATGGCTTGCGGAGAATCCAATGCCACTTTTTCAGCAATCACATTTACTCCATCCACTTCGCTGATTTTCTGTTTCAACTCATCTTTCACACCTGCTGCGGCCTGCTTCTCAAAGCCTTCGAGTTGTTTCTTCAGTTTGGCATTCTCATCCAACAAATCATCTACCGATTTTTTCAGGTTCTTGGTATTGTTGAACAGACTCCTCACTTCAGCAAGCTCATCCATATTTTTGTTGATGAATGCTTCTGCCTTATCAGCCGTGATTGCCTCAATACGACGAACACCTGCAGAAATTGCACTTTCGGAAGTAATTACAAACTGACCTATTTGCCCAGTTGCAGGAACATGGGTTCCACCACAAAGTTCAACAGAATCTCCAAACTTAATCACGCGAACGGTGTCTCCATATTTTTCACCAAATAAAGCAATGGCACCCATTTTTTCAGCTTCAGCAAACGAAATTCCATTCATCGCTTCCTGACTTATGTTTTCACGGATTAGCTCATTCACTCTTGCTTGAACTTTATCCAACTCTTCTTTGGTAACCTTTTGGAAATGCGAAAAGTCGAAACGCAAATAGTCTGCATTTACCAACGACCCCTTTTGTTCAATATGTGTTCCAAGCACTTCAATCAATGCCTGATCCAACAAGTGAGTTGCTGTGTGGTTATTGGCCGTTAGTTTTCGTTTCGGACTATTCACTACTGCCTTGAATGTTGCTGAAGGAACAGCTGGAAGTTCTTTGGCAATATGAACCGTAAGGTCCATTTCTTTCTGCGTATCAACAATGCTTACCTTTTTACCATCAGCTTCAATATATCCTGTATCTCCAACCTGGCCACCAGACTCACCGTAAAATGGGGTTTGATCGAAAACCAGTTGGAACAATGTTTTATTTTTTTGCTTCACCTCACGGTAACGTGCAATTTGCACTTCTGATTCCAGTTGGGTATATCCCAAAAATTCTACCTGATCAATTTTCTTCAACTCAATCCAGTCACCCATTTCCTGAGCAGCTGCATTTCTCGAACGGTTTTTCTGCTTCTCCATCTCCGAGTCAAACTCTTCACGGTTAACAGTTAGTCCATTTTCGCGTAGGATCAGTTCGGTCAAATCTAATGGAAAGCCAAATGTATCATAAAGTTCGAAAGCACTTTTACCGGGAACTTCAGATTTCTTTTCCTTTTTGGCTTTTGCCATCACATCATCCAACAAACGAATACCCGTTTCCAACGTACGTAAGAAACTTTCTTCCTCTTCCTTGATCACTTTTTCAATCAAAGTCTGCTGTGCTTCCAGCTCAGGAAATGCATCACCCATATTTTCTTTTAGGGTTTCAACCAACTTGTATATAAAAGCCTCGCGGAAATCAAGGAAAGTATATCCATAACGAACTGCACGGCGCAAAATTCGGCGGATTACATAACCAGCTTTGTTATTTGAAGGTAATTGTCCATCAGCAATGGCAAAGGCAATTGCACGCAAGTGATCAGCAATTACGCGCATGGCAATATCATCCTTTTCATCCTTGCCGTATTTCTTGTTGCTCAGCTCAGCAATCTTGCCAATAACAGTTTGGAAAACATCTGTATCGTAGTTCGACTGTTTCCCCTGCAGCACCATACAAAGACGCTCAAATCCCATTCCTGTATCTACGTGTTTGGCTGGAAGTTCTTCTAGGCTGCCATCAGCTTTTCGGTTAAACTGAATAAATACCAGGTTCCAGATTTCAATCACTTGAGGGTGGTCCTGGTTCACCAATTCCGCTCCTGAAACTTTTGTGCGTTCTTCATCATTGCGAATATCCACGTGTATTTCAGAACATGGTCCACAAGGTCCTGTATCGCCCATTTCCCAAAAGTTATCTTTTTTGTTGCCGTTCAGCACACGGTCGGCTGGCAAGTGCTTTCTCCAATAAGACTGCGCTTCAGCATCCAACTCCAGGTTGTCATCCTTGCTTCCTTCAAAAACTGTTGCATACATGCGGTCTGCAGGAATACCCATTTTTTCATGCAAAAACTCCCATGCCCAATCAATTGCTTCTTTTTTGAAATAATCGCCAAACGACCAGTTGCCCAACATCTCAAACATGGTGTGGTGGTAGGTATCGTGTCCTACTTCTTCCAAATCGTTGTGTTTCCCGGAAACGCGCAAACATTTTTGCGTATCGGCCACGCGAACTGATTTGGCAGGTTTGTTACCCAGAAAAATATCTTTGAACTGGTTCATCCCCGCATTGGTGAACATCAGTGTTGGGTCGTTCTTCACTACCATTGGAGCTGACTCAACAATGGCGTGTTGTTTCGACTTAAAAAAATCCATGAAGGCTTTCCTGATCTCTTTGGAATTCATCTCCATCGTTCTTGCAATATTTAAATTAATAATGGTTTTTTGATCCCTGATTTAACCGACAAAATGTAATAAATACATTAACATATCGTTGTTAAAAACAGGCATTTTCAAAAACCTTGCAAAGTTAGATTATTTACTTAAATTTGTTACCACTCGGAAAAAGAAATTGGTTTTATGGCTAAAGCGAAGTATAAATTCAACCCGGATACGTTGAGTTATGATAAGGTTGATCACAACCTGAAATCGAAACTTCCCCGCTTTTTTATTTTCCTATCTTCCAGCATCCTAATGGGAGTTCTCCTGACGATCACATTTCTTCAGTTTTATGAAACACCAAAAATGCGTGCTTTAAAAAGTGAAAATCAGCAATTGTTAACACAATATGAAATCATGGATAAAAACATGGAAAGTATTGAGAATGTGCTTGCTGATTTGCAGCAACGGGATGACAATCTTTACCGGGTAATTTTTGAGGCTGACCCAATTCCCAATTCAATCAGAAAGTCTGGATTTGGAGGAATAAACAAATATGCACAACTGGAAAGCATGGACAATTCCGAGTTGGTGATTAAGACTGCAAAAAAACTGGATGAAGTTTCTAAAGCAGCTTACATTCAATCAAAGTCATACGACGAGGTGCTAAAACTGGCGCTCGACAAAGAAAAAATGCTTTCAAGCATCCCGGCTATTATGCCACTTTCCAACAAAGATCTGCGAAGAACGGCTTCTGGCTGGGGATTCCGGATTCATCCGGTTTTTAAAATTCGTCGTTTCCACTACGGAATGGACTTTACAGCACCCATTGGAACTGAAGTGTATTCAACCGGAGATGGTGTAGTTAAAGAAGTTCGTACATCACGTATTGGATTTGGACGCTGGCTGGTGATTGACCATGGTTTTGGTTTTGCAACACTTTATGGGCATCTGCATGAATTTAATGTAAAAAAAGGCCAAAAAGTGAAGCGTGGAAGTGTGATTGGTTATGTAGGCAACGCAGGAACATCTACAGCCCCACACCTGCATTACGAGGTGCATAAAAATGGCAAACCAGTGAACCCACAACATTATTATTTCAAAGACCTGAGCCCTGAGGAATATGAAAAAATGATTGCCATTTCTTCGAACATGGGACAGTCTTACGATTAAAACTGCATGCCTTGCCATACAAAAAACCCAAAATAGAAAAGGTTTTTTACACCATCGGTGAAGTAGCCGATATGTTTGACATGAAAACTTCTGCCATACGTTTTTGGGAGAAAGAATTTGATGTGATCAAGCCTCAAAAAAACAAAAAGGGGAACCGGCTATTTTCGAAAGATGACCTTGAACAACTGAAGCTCATTCACCACCTGATTAAAGAAAAAGGGCTGACCATAAACGGGGCCAAACAAAAGCTAAAAGATAACCGCGACGCAACCATCTCCAACCACGAACTGGTTGATCGCCTGAAAAGTATTCGGCAGGAAATTATTGACATCAGGGATGAGCTTTCTGGAGATGATGAGAATTGAGAAGGGAAGAATTTGAGAGCTAAGAAAATAAGAAAATCTTTCAATCTACCACGTCATCCCGGATATAGCGAAGCGGAAGTCCGGGATCTGTGTCGTACTCAGTTGTCGGTATCGGTTGTCGGTTGTCGGTTGTCAACAGTAAAAAGTAACTGGTAATTCGTCATTCATTAACATGATATGCCTACAAAACTTATCTTCAAAAAATCTTAGTAGAAATATGAATATCCTGAACTCTTAAAAACTTTAATCTACTTTTTCATGTTAACAAGATGGTATGAACAGGGACATTATTGACATCAACGATTTTACCATACTGGTTGAAGAAGCAAACTCCGCCGAACCGTTGGTGGATACTTGCAGCTTTGATGAACCGGTAATTGCAGTTGCGTTTTATGGCTCTGGGAATGTGGATCTAACGGTAAATTTCGGTAATAAAAGCAAAAAATTTGTACATACAAAAGGCATGGTGCTTTCATTTTATGCAGATGAACAAGTTGAGTTTGTACATACAATATCAACAAATAAACCGTTAGAATGCCTGGTCATTGCAACAGCAATAAAAAACCTTAGGAAGCTTCCTAACCAGGAAGGCGAAATTTTCAACCAGATGCTTAACCAATTGGTTAATCCTTCAGACCACTATGTAGAGGGACCTTTGTTTTTAATGACTCCGGAAATGCATCAAATCCTAGGGCAGGTATTCAATATTCAATACCAAGGGAAAACGAAAATGATGTTTTTTCGCAGTCAGGTTACCACGCTACTTTCCCATTATTTTGGTCAGCTATCCATGATGCAACATGAAGGTGTAAATAAATTTGAAAAAGAGAAACTTGACCACGCAAGAGAAATTCTCACCAATAATCTTGACAACCCACCTTCACTGAATGAATTATCCAGGGAAATTGGTTTGAATACATTTAAGCTAAAAAAAGAATTCAAAGAATACTTTGGTTTGCCTGTATTTAAATACCTGCAAAATGAACGCTTAACCAAAGCCCACAACCTGATAAAAAACAAGCAAATGAACATTCAGGAAGCTGCATGGAATGTTGGCTATGACAGCCTGAGTTCATTTTCAAATGCTTTTGAGAAACATTTTGGCTATCGCCCCAGTCAGGTAAAATAAGTAGAAATCCCTTTCGAACAAATCTTGCTCCCTTTCAGACAAATCTTCCGGTAAAATTGCCTGCATCTTTGTGTCAGTACTTTAAATAAATGATTATGAGCAATTATCATCAAAATGAAGCATGAATGTACTTTATTAATCAATTTAAAAACATGACACAATTAAAAATGAAAAACAACATTTTAGTAATCGGAGGGACCGGTAAAACTGGTCGCCGAGTAGTTGAACGATTGAATCAACTGAATCAAAACGTTCGAATTGGATCAAGAAATCAGAATCCACCATTTGAATGGAATGAACCGTCAAACTGGCCTGCTGCTTTGGAGGGAATGGATAAAGTTTACATTGTATATTATCCTGATTTAGCAGTACCAGGTTCAAAAGAAGCCATTGAAGGAATAGCAAATGCATCGAAGAAAGCGGGAATCAAAAAGGTAGTTTTACTTTCAGGTAAAGGTGAAAAAGAAGCAGAGTACTGTGAGCAGATCATTATCAACTCAGGATTGAACTATACGATTGTGAGGGCTTCATGGTTTAATCAAAATTTTAGTGAAAGTTTCTTATTGGATTCAATTTTAGAAGGACATGTAGCATTGCCTATGGCTGATTCTAAAATTCCCTTTGTTGACACTGATGATATTGCAGATGTTGTAGTTGAAGCCTTAATCAATGATGAACATGATGGACAGCTTTATGAATTAACTGGTCCTAAGGCAATTACTTTTAAAGAAACTATTGAAGAAATTTCCAGGGCAACAGGTAGAAAAATCAGTTTTCAGGGGATTTCTATAGAAGAATACACTAAAGGCCTGGAAGAAATGAATGTTCCGGCTGATTTTATCTGGCTGATAAATTATCTGTTTACAGAAGTATTTTCCAAGGTAGCTAGTTCTGAAGTTAGTTTTGATATTCAGAAAGTACTTGGCAGACCAGCAACTAATTTTTCAGCTTATGCGAAAAATACAGCCCTAACAGGAATTTGGAATCCTAAAATTCATGAATCTGCTTAATCAAACCCTTGATAGCGGGGAACGGGAAGACTAAAAGAAGATGGAAGATTGAAGCCGGAAGTATAAACCTCCCATTGTAAATTACACGTCAACCCGTTCCGATATCTATCGGAAGAAACATAGTGAAGATCCGGAATCTGTGTCGTACTCAGCTGTCGGTTGTCGGTTGTCGGTTGTCAACAGTAAAAAATAACTGGTAATTAGTCATTCATAGTTATTGCCGGCCCAAGCATATCTCTTCATAAAACCTTAGTAGAAATTGAATACCACATTCGTTAAACCTTATTGAATAAGGTTGTGGGCTTTCTGTTTTCTTCAGCTACTAAGGTTAAAAATTAGATAAGGTTATTGTTATTTTCCCTCTCCTTGCTCATTTTAACATAACATTCCACAATAAGGCAAGAAAAACCCCGAAGCCTCTGCTTCGGGGAAAAAAACCAAAAATCAACTAACCTTTAAACCGTTTGGCGACTTCGTCCCAATTAATGACTTTCCAGAACGCGTCAACGTATTCAGGCCGTCTGTTCTGATACTTTAAATAATAAGCATGTTCCCAAACGTCAACACCTAGTATCGGTGTTCCCTTAACATCGGCAACGTCCATTAGCGGATTGTCCTGGTTGGGAGTTGATGAAACCACCAAACTATCACCCTGCTTTACCAGCCACGCCCAACCCGAACCAAAACGGGTCAGTGCAGCTTTGGTAAAAGCATCTTTAAAATTTTCTACTGATTCAAATGAATCATTTATTGCATCTAATAATTCACCCTCTGGGGCAGGGGCACCACCGGGAGCCATAATCTCCCAGTACAAAACGTGGTTGTAGAAACCACCCCCATTGTTCTGAACCGCTGTTCCATGTGCCGAAACGCCGGAAAGGATATCTTCAATTGATTTTCCTTCCAAATCGCCTCCGCCAACAGCGTTGTTTAAATTGTTTGTATAACCTGCATGATGCTTGCCGTGATGGATTTCCATCGTTCGTGCATCAATGTATGGTTCTAATGCATCGTATGCGTAAGATAATTTCGGTAATTCGAATGCCATAAATTATTCTATTTTTAATATTTAAGATATTATCATCTTTTACTACAAATCTATATGCAAAATTGTTCGCATACAAATTCACATTTACAATTTTTTATTGAAATTCTTGATGGCTGATAGGTGGCCTCGATGAAAAAATGACTTTTGTATTACCATTTAGCCAATTGCTAATGACTAAATATTTAATCTGCAACAGATAGCCACGTCGCGACACTCCTCGCTATGACGTTTGGGAATTCTTCCTTTCTCAACTTCTCCCATTCTCTCTTTCATCCTTACTCATCTTCACAACTTCTAATTTTCTTCCAAAAACCTTATTTTAGCAGGCTATGAATTTAAACCGTGACATACTGCGACTTGCAGTACCCAACATCATCAGCAACGTAACTATTCCTCTGCTCGGTTTGGTTGACCTCACGCTGATGGGGCATTTGGGCTCGGATATTTACATTGGTGCTGTGTCGCTGGGAACGGTTATTTTCAACTTTATCTATTGGGGTTTCAGCTTTTTACGCATGAGCACCAGCGGTTTTACGGCGCAGGCTTTTGGGCGCAAGGATGAAAAAGACTGTTTCAATCAGCTATCCCGTGCACTTTTGGTTTCAAGTGTCATTAGTTTGCTAATTATTTGTTTTCAAATCCCCATTGAATTTCTCAGTTTCAAGCTGATCAATGGAAGTCAGGAAGTGGAATCGCTGGCAGCAGAATATTTCCGCATTCGAGTGTGGGCCGCACCAGCCACATTGGGGTTGTATGTTTTAAACGGTTGGTTTTTGGGCATGCAAAATGCACGGTATCCGATGATTACTTCTATTCTTGCCAACGTGTTTAACATCGGTTTTAGCATGCTTTTGGTAATTGGTTTTGATATGAAATCGGCCGGGGTGGCTTGGGGCACACTGATCGCACAGTATCTCGGGATCGCCATTGGAATTTTTCTTCTGCTCAAGAAATACAGTAATCTTTTCAAATACTTTAAGCTAAAGGAGATTATTCGGCTGAATGAGTTGAAAAGCTTCTTCCGGGTAAACAGCGATATTTTTATCCGCACATTTTGCGTGATTTTCGTGTTTACTTTTTTTACTTCAAAATCTGCCAGTATCAATGATCACATTTTGGCAGTAAATTCCATTCTGATACAGTTTTTGCTGTTGTTTTCGTTTTTTATTGATGGCTTTGCATTTGCCGGAGAAGCTTTGGCTGGGAAGTTTATGGGTGAACGAAACAAAATTGCTTTCTACCAACTAACCCGTAAACTATTTGTTTGGGGAGCTTTGCTGGCAGGCGGATTTGGACTATTTTATCTTTTTGCCAACCAACAAATACTGGGGATTATAACCACACAAAATGAAGTAATTGAGACAGCCCTGGATTTTAAATGGTGGGTGATCCTCACTCCTCTTTTCACCTTTACTTCATTTATCTGGGACGGAATTTATATTGGTGCAACCGCTTCAAAAGAAATGCGCAACACCATGCTGGCTGCAACAATACTTGTATTTGCACCTGCCTATTTCTTCTTACAAAACATTTTGGGCAACCACGCCCTTTGGCTGGCACTTATGCTTTTTATGCTTGGCAGGGGTGTGTTTCAAACTATTCTTTATCCAAGGGTAGTGAGGATTAGTTTTAAATAAATGACGATCGAAATGGCTATCGGTGAAACCCCAAATTCCAATTACGAATTACCATTTTCCAATCCTACACAGATCCCGGACTTCCACTACGTTCTATCCGGGATGACTTTTTAATTTAATACCTAAAACTACTTCCACCCAAAAATTCACGGATTACGGAAGTAGGTGGTATTTCATAATCATCAATGTCTTTCATGTAGCTAAAGAATTTGAGTAAGCGGTTAGCCTCACAAAATTCAAGCTTGTTTTCAGGAACATTTTTCAGTAGCGGTTCGGCATATTTTTTCAACACGGCCAATTCATAAACCAAAGCAGAATTAAACATCACATCCGCATTCTCCTGGTATGGGAATATATTTTTCTCTTCTCCCCTTCTTACACTAGGCCATCGTTTAATGGTTTCAACTGCTGAATATCCCCGGTACTTGCTATCACGGATCATACGCCGTATTAAACGGTTATCAGTGGTGGAAATGTGGTTGTGGTCGTCAAATGATATTTGGGTCAGTGCCGAAAGAAAAATCTTAAAGCTCCTGCCGTTTTCAATGTGCGGGGTTAACCCGGGATTGATGCCGTGAATACCTTCTACAATTAAAACATGACCTTCACCGAGTCGTAACCTGCGATTTGATTGTTGCCTTTTTCCCAACTCAAAATTGAACTTTGGGAGAATAACTTCCTTGCCATTAAAAAGCTCATGTAACTGCTGATTAAAAAATTCTACATCAATCGCTTCCAACGACTCAAAATCATATTCACCATACTCATCCAAGGGTGTTAGCTCGCGGTCAACAAAATAGTCATCCAGCGAAATCATGTGTGGAACCAAACCATTCACCGCCAACTGAACAGACAAACGTTTGCTGAATGTTGTTTTCCCGGAAGCTGATGGCCCGGCAACAAGGATCACTTTTATCTGTCCATTTCGGTCATCAATCATATTGGCTATTTCAGCCACTTTCTTTTCATGCAAAGCCTCAGCAATCTTAATGATATCGCCACTTCTTCGCCTCATCACATACTCATTCAATTTTCCAAGGTTAGGAACATCCAATATTTCAGCTCGTAATTTATGTTCTTGAAAAATATCGAATAATTGCCCTTGATGTACTGCTTCATTCACCTCATCGAAATTATCAGCTTGTGGAACCTGAAGCAATAACCCATCAAAATACCGAGCAATATCAAAAGTTTTTAAATAACCGCTTGATGGAACATGATGCCCGTAGAAATAATTGGCAAAGCCATTTAGGAAATACAAGTATGAAAACATGGTACCCTGCTGGTCAAATAACCTGGCTTTTTCTTCCAGCCCATTTTGTTGAAGTATATCAACTGCTTTGTCGGTTTCTATGCCCTTTTTAACGAAGGGAATATCTTTTTCAACCCAGTGGGTCATTTCATTCTTTAGTTGAAATATATCAGATGCTGTTAAAGGTCGGCCTAAACCAACCAGCTCACAATAATACCCCTGGCTAATTCCGTGCATCACCCTCAGCTTCACCATTGGAAATGTTTCCCGCACAGCAACATACAATAAAAAAAGCAACGATCGCACATACAACCTGCGCCCGTCCGGATCGGTATAATCGATAAAACGAATACGTTTGGATTTTACAACAGAAAACGATAGTTCCTTGACCTTGTGGTTTACCAGTGCACCACAAATCGGGTTGCCAAGGTCTATTTTCAAGTCCTCTTTAATTTCTTCAAGCGTGGTTCCAAGCGGATACTCCTTTGTTTCACGGGTATTTTCGCAATATATCTGAACTGTCTTCATGTAGAATAATCATCAAATTTCCTGCCAACTAAAGTAACTTTTTTCTTTTAAAAGAATTATTACAAATAGTCGTACTTTCCAATTTAAATAAAGAATTCTTGAAGCAATTTTATTTTACAAAAGTACAGCTTGATCCTAAAAGAACCTTTGCGTTGAAAAAAGCCGTTTAAAAAGCGATTGACATAGAAAAAGTATGAGTTTTCCAATTGAAATAATCCTTAATAAAATCAAAGTTCGAATAAGCAACCTCATAATTATATTCGAAATTTAGTACAATATCCTCTGATACCGCTTTTGAGATACCAGCTCCAAGTTTAAATCCAATACCGAATTTATTGAAATCCAGGTCATGTGTTCGTGTCGCCCCATCAAAGTGCAGAATATCTTCTGAAAAGTTCTCCCCTTCTACTTCATACTCAGTAACAGCACCCACACAAAGAAATGGTTTTACTTTATAAGTTGGGAAGGTATAATAGAGGGACAACGGCACTTTTATTTTTGTACTTGATATGACAACATTGTGCTGGTCGGCAATGCGCTCTTCAAAACCTTTTGTTTCTCTTTTAACAAAAAGAACCTCTGGCTGAAGTGAGAATCGACTGAAGTCTTTAGAGAAATTCAAGAAGCCACCAAAAACGATGCTTCCTGACGAATCAAAATTGCGAATTACAAAATTTGTTCGCTGATGCGGAAAATGAACCGTGCTGTGTTCGTACCCAACACGAAAACCTTTTTTCACCCTAATTTTGTTTTTATATACTCTTTTCGAAGCAACATTTGTTTCTGTATTGTAATAATCTATAAGTTCAGCCAATTCATTATTCGAATATCTTACTGTTGATATCTTATCGTTTATATTTTCACAGTCTTTAAGAGCTTCCTCAAGAACAACTTTGTAGCGTATATCTTTAACCGGAACATTTTTGAGCATTGTCCCAAGTTCATACTCCAAACGAAAGTATTCATTTTCCTTTTTCAGGAAATAGATATCTTCAAAATTAAAAAGCGATGCTTCCCCACTAACCAATTCTTTCACGAATTTATTATAAACCTCGCCATTGAACTTAAACTTTAACCTATGATAAACAGGTCCGTTTTCGAACCCATACTCTGATATCTCACTTGGTGTATAATAGCTGAAACGTTCTTGCTCACGGGAGCAAAAAGCAATTGAATCATGCAGGTTTTTTGAGTGTTTTATATAACCGGTTATTGTATCGCCAGCAACAATGTAGCCTCTGGAGGCATTGTATTTTTGCGCATATAAACTAACCCCTATTAATAAAGGGATGGCTAAAAGAATTAGTTTTTTCATTGTTATTATATATTATAATTTTTGGATTAATACTTACAAAAGTTTAAAATTCCCCCTGCATTTCAGGAGGAATTGGTCTGCTATTCTTCACCCTGAACAATAAGTGTTTCATTGAAATTTTCGCTAGGTGAAATAACAGATATAATATAGTTACCTGATTGAAAATGTTTTAAATCAATTTGAACGTTTTTTTCTACTGTTTCAAGTTCAAATACTTTTGCACCTTTCATATTTACAATTGTCAGAACAGCACCGTCATTTGAATTTCTTTCCACCGAGACAACTCCGGTTGTCGGGTTTGGGAAGACTTTGGTTTCCTTGCGAACTAAATCCTGTTTTACATCAGTAATCACGTTAGGGACCGGCGTTTCCCACAATCCTCTCCCCCAGGTGGCTGCACGCAATTTTGCGGGTTCCCCATCTGGGTAAACAAGCTCCAGTTCGTTTACAATAACAACTGGCAAACCATTGCTGAACAACTTCCAGTCGCTATCACCTGCTTTTACAAACACGCCAATATCTGTTCCCAGAAATAGTTCGTCATGACGCGTTACCTGTTCATTTCGAACTAACGACAAAGCTGTAGTATTGGGCAAAGACCCACTTACATTGATCCAGGAACTTCCTCCATTATTTGTCCTGAAAACCTTATTCCCCTCGGAATATCCTCCAAGTGTTACCCACATGGTATCTGGGTTATTTGGATGAAATTCAATGGAAGTAATTTCATGTTCCACTTCGGCAAGTTCATTGGTTATGTTTTCCCAGTTAGATCCACCATCCGTGGTTCTTACCAGACCATTCGAATACGACACGGCTATGTATTTGGGATTTGACTTGCAAATATCCATTTGTCTCGCCACAGCCTGCATTTCAAGGTTTGGAGAAATATCAGTCCAGGTATCGCCCCGATCAGTTGTTTTATGGATGTGATGAAATCCAGCATAAAGTGTTTTGCTGTCTTTGGGATCGATGATGTAAGGGGTAGTCCAACCTCCTGCCCAGGTGTCCGAGATATTTTCAGATATCTTCACTTTTGTGTTGCTTGCAAATCCGTCAGAGTTTCGGGAGATTTCTCCTGTTTGGGTGGAAACATACATGTAGTCTGGGTTTTCCCAATCAATGATGCTTTCCATACCATCGCCTCCAGTGGTGCCTAACCATTTGGTGCCATTTTTCAGCTTACTACCATTATCTTGTGCCCCCACCATCACTTTAGTTGGATCGGATGCACTACAGCCCAAACGATAGAGTTGAGTAATCTCCAGCCCCCAGGAAAGGTTTGACCAGGTTTCACCTTTACGACGATAAATCCCTCCATCATTCAATTCGTATAAGGTGTTTTCATTGTCAAATAAAAACCCATGCTTGTCGGCATGAACACTTGTTTGATCCAGCTCGTTAAAGCTTTTCCCTCCGTTATCACTAATGTAAGAGTCGATGCCTCCGAGATATATTTCATTTTCATCATTGGGTGAAACATACAAGGAAAGGTCGTACCAACCTTGTCCATAGGCTTTCTCAATATCTCTTCCCAACAAATTGTACTCATCATAAACCAGCTCAAAAGTTTCTCCATAATCTTCAGAAATATAAATGCCACTAAGCCCACCACGATCATCAGATACAACCACATAAAGTTTAGCCGGATTGGCTTTTGTAACTGCCATTTCTATTCGGTCATCGTTCTCCCCAAAAGTTTTAGCTATGCGCCATGTATCCCCAGCATTCGTTGAACGTATGATGTGTGGATTCCCATTTGGTGATTTAGTACATGCATACATGGTATCTGGGCTTTCAGGGGCAAACTCCATATCAATGTGATAGTTATCTGACTCGAATGTATGTGTCCACGTATCTGCACCATCTGTTGATTTATGGATTCCATTGTAAGCAGAAGCGTATAAAATATTATTCGTCCCAGGCCGGATCAAAAGCCTCCCAATACCCGACTCAAGCTTCGGTTCAATTTTTAACCCTGTTTCCTGCCATGTTTCCCCATCATCAGTTGATTTAAGTACACCAATACTGCGAAAATCACTGTTCCTGTCGCCTGTTGCTATGAATATCGTTTTTGATGTTTCATAATCCGATGGCAATACGATGGAGCTAACCCCAATCATGCCAGCGTTGTCATTCAGCACTTTCCAAGTCCTTCCATCATTACTTGTTTTCCAAATTCCCCCGGAAGGTGTACCAATCCAAAAAGTTTTGTTGTCTGAAGGATGGATGGTTATGCAGTTGATCCTACCCAGACCGCTCCAGCTGTTGGTAACCTTTTTTAAACCCATTGAGCCCCAGTCTGCAACGTCATTTTCTTCTGAATAGTTTTCCCGAGTATTGCCAGTAGCAACACTCTCTGGAAATTCACCGGTAACAACATTCACACGTTTCTGCCAATACCACTCCCAGCGCTTATATTGTTTCCAACCCGCTGGTTTTGCATTGGTACTTTTCAGCCTCAACTGATCCTGGTTATACTTTTTCTGAATTTCAAAGAAATTTAGTTTTTGGTTTTTGTCTTCCTTTTTTAACCAGTGTTGAGCTTGTACGTGATTCATTAAGAAAGTCAAGATTAAAAATACAAGGATGACCCTAAAATATCTAGGTAGCATAATGATATATATTGATTATTGATTGATTTCCTGAATAAGTTTTTCTGTCTTGCTTTTGTAATAGCCCACATTGGAATACGAAGTTTCAGTGCATTCTTTCAATGCCATTTGTGCCATTTCGAGTGCTTTTTCATTTTTATTTTGTTCCTTGTAGAAACCTGCCAGCATAAGTTGCGTATTCACAACATCCCTAAAATTTTCTTCTTTCGAATAAAAAAGTTCAAGTGCTTTCTCCGCATGTTCAATTGCTTTCTTCTTGTCGCCGGCATAACCCAAAAGACTGGCATTCATGTACCACAAATCAGCAGACTCATTGTTGTTTTTCAATGCCTTACTGCTCCATGGGATCAACTTGGCAGCCAGTGTTTCATTTCGCATATGGCGGTATGAAGCCAACAACATGTCCTCCACTAGCCCTGGATGACCTGAAGCGTATTCGTTAAAGAAATCAATAATACCATCTGAAGCTTCCAGATTCTTTTGGCAATTAATAAGGTAATGGATTTTTATCCTTTTTGTTAACCGATCGATATATGGATAGTTTGTCTGTTTGAGAAATTCCAACACGGAATGATCGACATACTTTTCAGCGGATCCTGCTCCAAAATGATGGCTATGGCTTAAAAGGTACCTTTTCGAAATCTTATTAACTATTTCATCTTCATCAACAATGGAAGAAAATACCGAGAAATTATCGATTAATATCTTAAAAACTTCACCCCGGATATTTGTTCCGTATTGTTTTATTAGTTGGAAAGTCTCTTGCGTTAACAGTTCATCGTTGCTAAGTCCCCGAAGGTAAATTCCAAGTTTTGGATCAACACTCCCCCCTGCTTTTCGCAGTTTGGTAAAGTATTCCAAAACAAATTCCTTATCCCTGTTCCCATTATTGAAGGCTTCTTCCAACGGAGCAAATCTACGATCTGGATCCAGGGCAATTTTTGCTAGTTCGATAAAGTCTTTTTCGCCCGTATAACCTGATTTACGGTGAAGCAACTTCCCATCGGCATCAGCATAGATATATGTTGGATAGGAGCCAACACCAAATTGTTTGGACAATTCAATCCCTTCTTCTTTTTCTGCATCAACCTTATAACAAACGAACTGAGCATTGTAAAAATCCCCAACCGTTTCCAACGGAAATATTTCTTTGCTCATTTTCCGACATGGGCCACACCAATCGGTATAAAAGTCAATAAAAATATTCTTCTGGTTTTCTACTGCCTTTTGTTTTACATGCTCCCAGTTTCCATGTTCAAACTGGATTCCTTGCGCTGCTATTTCACATTTCAATCCAACGATGAGAATAAGGACAATCAGTATTTTTTTCATTTTGCTTCTTTTAAGGATTTTGATTTACAGCACTTTGTCCATAATTCTTCTCGTTTTGCGATCTGACGGGAAGGGTGCATTAAAGTTGACCAGTTTCCCTTTGGAGTCGACAATGATGTAGCGAGGGGCAAAACCAATCCGGTAGTCCTTATTAAATTGTGAGTGATGTCCATCCCTAACCACAAACTGGTGGTCAAGATTTCCCAACTCTTTTGCTTTCTTCTTCCATTTTTCAACATCGGTATCCAGCGAAACCATTATGAAAACCCAGTTTTTATCTTTGTAGTCTTTTTCAATTTCGTGCACGTATGGCATTTCTGCCAGGCATTTCCCGCAGTAGGTTGCCCAAACATCAATGTATACCTTGTTACCTTTGTAATCTGACAAATGATGCGTATTGCCTTCAAGATCGATCAATTCAATTTCAGGAGCAGGTTTCCCGGGCCCCAAAACTGAAATCTCTTCCACTTTGGCCAACATTTGCGTTTTAGCTTCTTGATCCTGGCAGTTTTCAGTGAAGTATTCCAAAATAGGGGCAATTCCTGCATCTGAATAGTTACTTAACTGATAGCTTAAAAGTTGCTGCGATACAATGGACTTTACGCCAGGGTTTGAAAGCCTGTCCTTAAAGAATTGAAGGACTCCCAAAGCTTTTGGATTCGATGAACCAGAAGATTCTTCTTCATGATACTTACCCAAGCTATATATCATGGAGCCAAGCAGGTTTTGCCCATATTCAACCATCTCGCCATCGTTTAGCACTTCTGGGCTCAGCACCTTTTTTGTAAAAGAAGGAAGCACATCCGGCTTTTTTTTGTAGCTATAGGCTGCATTCATGAATGGGTAAGATAGTTGCCGATTGTAAACGTAATACTTGATCTGCAACTTTTGATCATCAACCCATGACTGTTCTGCTTTCCCCTTGTCGAGTAATGAAGCCAACATTTCATTGGAATCATGAATCAATTGATCCATTTGTTTTTTGAACTCAATTGTATCTGTTAAACTTTCATCCTTTGACCATGAAAATTTTATGTATTTTGCCTTAAACAGGTTGTAAGAATTTAACGCTATGTTTTTTCCACCTGTAATTTCAGCACCAGTATCTGAAACTTTTAATATGATGTCATCCCCAACTGCAAACTTTATCGATAAATTCATCCCCCCAACAAAAAATTGCTTTACAGTATCCCCAACGATTTCAAACTGGTATGTTTTAAGTTGTCCTGCAGGGATTTCATCTTTTATACTATCTGCCTGGCTGATTACCCTTACAGACTTTTCGATCTTATCATCAACCTCAATGGTCATTGTCGTTTCTTTATCGGTTAAACTACAACTGACCAAAAGAGCTAAAACTGTAATTATTGTTAATGTTTTCATGTGTTTACTTTATTTCAGAATTCGATTTTTTCTAGTTTCTTCCAGATTTCATCACCATGAATGTTCTTGGCAATGATTTTGCCTTCGGGTGAAAGGAGCAGAATATGGGGTATGGCTGTTACGTTATAAGTATCGGAAATTTTTTTGGTATCCCTGATTTGTATCCAGGGCATCGCTTCCTGTTTAAGGGCTTTTTCCCAGGATTCCTCATTGGTATCGGTGGAGATGCTCATGAATTCAATCCCTTTTTCATGATACACTTCATATATCTTTTTCAAGTTTGGGATTTCTTTTCTGCATGGGCCACACCAGGATGCCCAAAAGTCAATTAATACATATTTTCCCTTGAAAGATTGGAGAGAAACCAGTTTTCCTTCCAGGTTTTCAATTTCAAATGCCGGGGCCGGTTGACCAATAGCTGTTTTAAGCTCAGCATCTCTACGTTTTATAAAATTACTGAGGTAATATGAAGAATGAATTTCAATTGAAAAAGCAGAAATCACCTTTTCAAGCGTTTTTATATCTGCCCCCCAATATTTATCGTGAAAAAACATAGAAAGTGGGATACTTTTCGGATTTTCTTTAACCAGTTCCCAAAGCATATTTTCGTAGGTTGACAAAAATGCATCCTCCTCTGATGTTAATTCCTTTTTATATTTCAAACTGGAATATTTTGGGTAGTCCAGCTTCTTTTTTAGCTCCAAGTACTCCAGGTTTATTATTCCTGAAGAAATAGTAAAGTTTTCGGCACTACCTGTTAGTTGAATTTCACCTGGCTCGGTGAAAAACTCAACCCTTTTTCGTACATCACCACTTTTCAGTAATCCAGTTCGACAAACAATAGAACTATCAATCTGACAACTGAACCTGCCATTGATTATATCTATGGTTATTGATCGTTTTTTGTGATCTTCCAACGATTGAACATCCTTGTATGGGTAAATGATTAGTGTTCCATTGACCGATGCATCCATTTCACCAACAAGCAGACAGACCTTTTCCTTTTTGCAACTGCCCAAAAGCATGGCAATCCCAATAGCAATAACTATTTTCCACATGTTCGTTGATTTTTAAGTAATGCATCCATCAAAATAATGGACACATTACTTAGTTGTACTAATCTATTTTCTGAATTGTCTGTGAGGACAATATTCCAATACAGTGCGTATACGTTTCACTTGCTCATAAGTCAGTGTGGTTGATGAGCTGTATTCATCCATTACATTGTAAGATTCATATGCATATCTCGGTTCTATAAAGCTTGCACTGGTTGAAGTTGGGGAGTTTGGCTCAACAAGGTTTTTTCTCCGTACCAGAAAAACGATCCGATGAAGATAAGTATCCGAACAAAAATCAATATCGCCTTCTTTTAATGGGGTTGAATAACCCGACCTCCAATTGGTAGGTAAAATACCGAAGAAAGGACCGAAGAAATATTCAAAAGAATACTGATTAGATTGATCAAACAAGGCATCTGTTGAAATAATTACGCCCACATCAGCAGCTGATTCATAAGGCACATCCATACTGTCCACCTGTGCTGATGCATGGTAGCGATACTCCCTGGCAGCCTGAATCTTATTGGGGAATGGCAAAGCAGAAGGATCGGTAGTTATATAATTGGGAGGAATAGACTCAAACTCAACGGAATAGGCAAACCCCCATCTTTCATAATACCAATCGCTTATGTACACGTTAAGATACTTGGAAGGATCCCAAATATGACCATTTATAAAATTAGTTAAATCAAACTGGGTCGCATCGCCAGCGTTAATTCGGTGTATCCCTTTTTCTTCCAGGAATATCCCATCTTTGTCATGCTCAACAAGTTCAAACTTAACCTTCGCATCAATTGAATGTGGCGAAGGGAATAATGTTCCAGCAAAAACTTTGTTCATGCGGTCAATTTTTTCTTCCAGAAATTCAGAAGTTACATTTTTGACAGCATGCTTATTACCTGAATTTGATACCAAATGGAAAATTACAGGAATCGTGATTTGCTCATAGCTCTCAGTTGGGGCAGGCTGCAGGTCAACTGCAACTAATTCAGATCGTACACCCCCACCCTCAGCATAAAATTTAATAGAATCTGCTGTTGACTGTGTAGTAAAAAAATCTCCCGTTACTTCAGTACCATCCTCGGTGTAAATTTTCACAGAGCCTTCAGGAAGCCTTCCTTCTTTGAAAGTGAATGTTTCAGTAACCAGGGTATCTTTATAAGTCCCTTCGGTATCCAGTGCAATGTATTCTACAACCTGAACCTCTCCAATTGCATCATACAAAAATGAGAGGGAGCTTTTACCATCTGCAAATAGTTGTGAGCTATTGGCATATAGTTTTATTTCCTTAATATCACTTGCTTCATTCGTATTCAGGTATTCCACCATTTCTTCTTTCTCGCAGGAAAAAATGGCAAATGATAGTATAATTAGATATAATAACTTTTTCATTCTATTAAAGTTTTAAAGCTTAAAAAATTGACCAACCAGGATTTTGTTCTATTTGGTTGTTGTTTTCCAATTCCTCGGTTTGTGGAATAGGCTGAGTAAATCGGTAGTCTCCATCTTCGATGGTATACACCTGACCTTCTTCGATTTTGTCGAGAGCAGATCTGGTAAATCCAGTCTGTAGCCTAACAAGGTCTGTCCATCGCATATCATATTCAAAACAGAACTCACGACGCCTTTCATCCAGGATTTCCTGAAGGATATTACCACCTGAATAACCAGTATAGTCAAAAATTCGGGCTGCCTGAAACTCTTCTAGATACGTTTTGGCATTCCCCTCATCTCCAAGACGTGCATATGACTCAGCTACAATCAATTGTAGTTCTGCAGTTCTTAAAAAATACTGGGCATAGTCGTCAGCTATATTAGAAAACTTGGTAATTACGTTTCCTTCGGCTACAAATGCGCCTGTAGCACCTACATCATTTGACTTCCTAATATCATTATCATCATATAAATCGAATAGCTCTTGTGTACAAAAAATATCAAGCCTCCACGCAACACGTGAGACAATATTAAAAAAGCCACCATTATACCACTTTATCGGATTATATACTACAAGAGAATGACCTGATTCTTTAACAACACCATAGTTGCCATAATCAAAAGCAAACAGTTCGCTAAAATTATCAGTAGTCATCAATGATTTACCAGCCAGAACTTCTTTGGCATAAGAAATTGCTTTATCATAGTCGTCATTGCTTCCGGCACCCGATCCTGCTTTAAAATGATAAATTTTAGCCAATAAACCTTTTATGATCTCCTTATCGAAGAAAACGTTATAATCTGTGGGGTTGGTGGTATATGCCAATACATCTTCCAAATCCCTAATAATTATTTCATAAACTTCCGTCTGTGTTTTTCTTCCCCTGTCATAAGAACTAACCTCATTCGCTTCCAAATTCAACGGTAAACCAAGCTCGTTGTTGTTATAGGGTGAGAAATACTGCATGAGTTTAAACAGCTGATATGCCCTGATAAATTTGGCCTCAGCCTTGATGATATTTAATTCATCTTCAGATTTTTCAGCTTCAAATGCTTTTAACTCTTGAAGAATCTGGTTGCAGAATCCAATATTGCTGTATAAGTCCTTCCACAATCGTTCATGAATACTACCTTCGTATAAATCAAGACTTTGCAGAAAAAGCCCTTCATTATTTCTGGCAGTCCATGAATCCGTCAAATACTTATCAACATCCAAATCATCTGAATAATATTGAAAAACAAGGTAGTTATCAATAGTAGAACTTGTCAGCGGGTTTTTTAATTCCCTGCGAGATTGCATATCCTCCAATTGCTCAGAATGGCTCAGGCTTCTCAAATACGCCCCCATTAATGCTTTCGCATCATCATAGGTCTTTAGTGTCAGTGTGTTTTTAGGATCTACATCCAGATAGTCGTCACACGACCAAAAAATACTTATAGCAAAGAATAATATAATTAACTTTTTCATCTCTTGTTCTTTTTAAAATCCTAGGTTAACTGAAATCATATAGCTCCGTGTATTTGGATAATCAAAAGCCCCCATCAACGCAGGATCAATCCCGTTGTATTTAGTCAATACCAATAAATTTCTTCCTGTTGCATTGATTCGAACATTCTTAAAACCTAATTTTTGAGCAAACTGTGGATCAACATTATATCCAAGTGTCAACAGGTTTAAGCGCAGATAATCACCATCTTCAAGTTTTTGATCAAAAAAATATGTATTATACGCATATTTAGTATTTCCAGTAAAAGCTGGAACAATTGTTACATCACCAGGCTGAAGCCATCTGTATGTATCGGTATAATATCTGTTTGTAGAACTCATGCCCTCATGTGTGTTAAACGATCGAATGGTATGACCTGCTTTAAATTCAAAATTTGCAGTTAGTGTAAGACGTTTATAAATGAAGGTATTAATAAAACCACCTGTAATTGGAGGATACGCTTCACCTAAGTATGAAACAGGAGGAGGGCCAATGTTTAAGTATGAATTACTGTAAACATCATCTAAATTAGCTATGCTCCCGTCATCTTTCTTTACTAATGAATTACCATTTGCAAAATCAACACCAGCGAAATTATATCCATACCAGGCATTTACAGGGTAACCTACTACAAATTCATGTTGTTTTGTTTTTCCGACCTCTCCAAGCGAACTCAGGTAGGTCTTCACTACTTCATTTTCGTTAGTTGAAAGGATTAATCTTGTAATCCATCTAAAATCTTGTGTTTTAATATTGGTTGTACTCAATGAAATCTCCCAACCTTTATTTAAGATGTCCGCAACATTCTCACGTACAACACCTCTTCCCGATGAATATGGTAATTTCCTTCTGTCCAAAACATCCATCGTTTTATTATGATAGTAGTTAGTAGACAATTCCAACCTGTTATCAAAGAGAGCTAAATCAATTCCAAAATTGATGTCCTTTTTCGTTTGCCACTTTACATTGGGATTGGGGTAGTTATACTCTGTAGGAACAACCTGCCCGTCATAATTAAGCACATTACCAACTTTCATAACCAAAAATGGCAAGGCTTTTTTGTCAATACTTCCTGTATATCCAAAACCAGCCCGGACGGCAAGTTCATTCACGAAACTGTATTTGCCAATAAACTCCTCATTGTGTAAGTTCCAACGCCCGGCCACATTCCACAACGGAGTAAACTGGTTATCATTTCCAATAATATCAGAACCATCATAACGAACCGAAGCACTGACAATATATTTATCCTGATATGAATATGAACCATTCAAAAAGAAAGATGAATACTTCTCTTCCAACACACCTGTTCCTCCTAGTTCATTCATTTTTAACGATGTCACACGAACATCCCCCAACTCTGGGAAACCTACTATTCGGTGGATCTTGTCATAAACCGGAGAATAATTATAGAAATTATTCGTATAAGTATTGCTAATCTCTTGTCCTCCAAAAAGACTGATAAAATGAACGTCGTTTATTTCCTTATTAAATGATACTGTATTTCTCCAGGTATACTCAGTAGAACGTCCTGTTGATTCTCTTAATGAACCTCGAACTAATTCATGAGGCACTTCATTACCAAAAGCAGGATTAAGCCAGTTATTTCTAAAATTTGTATACGTGTCAACCCCTTCTTCACGGATACTGTGATTAGAACTGGCACTGTATGAACCATGAGTAGTCAACATCAATCCAGGTAGTAATTCCCATTCTACTTTTAAGTTTGTCTGAGCACTTAGGTACTTACTGTTATTTACATTTTCATTCAACTCCTTTATAATATTGAATTTTCCCCAGGCAAAACCATCCCTTAGACTACTTTCACTAACATTATAGCTAAGATCATAAGCATAAGTGCCATCATCGTTATAAGGTTTTTCATATGGATTGGCATACATCGCATAACGCAATGGGTCAACATAGGAAGCATTTGATCTATCATTCCTTAAACTTCCAGTTAAACCTAAATTAATACGAACATTTTTTGTTGGGTTATGGGTCAGCTTCATAGTAAGCCCCATTCTTTCATACTTATTGTTGGGTTCAATCCCTTTTTCAGAAAGATAATTGGAAGATACATAATATTGGGTCTCTTCAGTACCACCACGCATACTCAAGCCAACTCGCTTGGAATTTCCAACCCTAAATATTTCATCGAACCAATCTGTTTCGACTCTCGAAAGATCTGCAATTTGAGCATCCGCTTCCTGTTGAGATATTTTTCCATAATTTACAGCACGCATTAAATTGAAAACCCTACCATAGTTTTGATATCGACGAAGGTCAGCATACAAATCCTTTTCAAACTGGATTTTTTGAGCAGTGTTCATCATACGGATATCACTGGCTGGCTTTTCTGTGATTCCATACTGAGCAGTGGCATTAAAGTAGGTTTTGCCAACAGTACCAGATTTGGTTTCAATAACAATTACACCGTTTGCTGCCCTAGCTCCATAAATTGCAGTTGCAGCAGCATCTTTTAATACCGTAATCGACTTAATATCGTCGGGGGTCAAGTTTCCAATACCTGTAGTAAAAATTGTTGATTGAATATCATTAGCCCCATCCGAAATATTTGGGATATCACCTTGCAAAGGCATACCATCAACTATCCAAATTGGATTTGTATCACCAGTTAACGAGTTAACACCACGAATAGTAATCTGAGCATCTTCTCCTGGGCGACCTGTTGAAATGGCTGTCAAACCAGCAACAGTTCCTTCCAAAACCTCTTCGATTGAACTAAACCCTTTATTGGAAATCTCCCTTGCAGTAATCGTGCTGGTAGAACCGGTCATTCGTTCCTTTTCAATTTCCTGGTAACCAGTAGAGACAATTACCTCATTAATTTCCTGATTGCCCACCTCCAATGACACGAACAATACTTTTTTGTCTCCAACTCTAACTTCATGATGTTCATATCCTACAAATGAAAAAACCAAAACCGCATCAGGGCCAGCAACAGAAATGGTGAATTTTCCATCCTGATCAGTAATTGTTCCATTAGTGGTACCATCTTCTAAAACAGTTGCCCCAGGCAAGGAAATACCATTGTCTTTGTCAACAACTGATCCTTTTATGGTTATCTTTTCCTGTTGGCTTGGTTTAGGTTCAGTTTTTTTATCATTTGTGTAAATAATAATCAAATCATTTTCAAAACGATAGTCCAGTTTGGTATCTTTCAATAGAGCATCTAAAACATCTTCAATTTCAGCAGATTCAAAATCTGCATTGACATTTTGGAATTGATCAACATCTTCATTGTTGTAAATAAATTTGAATTCACTCTGGGCTTCAATTTGCTTGAAAGCATGGTTCAAAGTAGCTTCATTCAAACTAAAGTTTAACTTGACGCTTTGTGAAAAAACACTCGCGTTCAATTGAATTACAGCAATGAAAAGAAAAAGCACACAAAATTTCATCCGCAACAAGTTTTGTTTACTAATACCCAGTGGTCTGGATATTAGCAGACGATTCTTTTTTTTCATAGATTTGTATTTATTTGTTTGTATTAAGTTCCATCACACACTGATGGAATTTAGACGGGGGATGCTGGCACATTTCCCGTCTTTTTTTAGCGATTTTTAGTTGTTTTTATATTCTACTCTTATAACATGGTCATCTACATTAAATCGAACTTTGTTTGTAGAACTTATTAAATCCAATATTTTCCCAATTTCATCGTAACGTTCAAAATATCCGGTAAAATGTAAATCCTTAATATCTTCACTCGCATAGTCTATCTCAACAAAGTACCATCTGCTCAGCTTGTGAAAGATTTTCTCAAGCGGGTCATTGTCAAAAACAAAAACTTTATTGGTCCAGGCAATGTATTTTTCCGGATCGACAGTTGCTTTGCTAATAATATTCGACTCCCTATTTAACTGAGCCTGTTGATTAGGGCTTAAGAGAATATTTTCATCTGCCCTTGTTGTTATAGAAACCATTCCTTCAATTAAGGTCGTCTCAATCCTATCTTCATCATTGTATGCCATTACATTGAACGATGTCCCGATCACTTCAACATCCATTTCGTTTAACCTCACGATGAAAGGCTTTTCAGGATTTTCCGCAACTTCAAAATAGGCTTCCCCATTAAGTTTTACAATACGTTCATCACCAACAAACTGCTCTGGATATGTAAGCTCTGTTGCCGAATTAACCCATACTTTTGTACCATCAGACAATTCCAATTTATATTCGCCGCCACGAGGGATCCGCAAGGTATTGAATGCATCTGTAAGTTTTTGGGGGATATCTTTCAGGGTTTCTTCTGCTCGACGATAAACCAGTGTATTTGACAGATTTTTGATTTGGGTCAATTCAGTTAAAATCGTGGTGTCCTGGGTTTTGTTTGATAGGCTCAATAGTTCACCTGTTGAAAGAATGAGCTCTGCCTTAGGTTCTCCGGGTTTTATATTTTCATAAACTGACTCGCTCAACAATTCCTGCCCACTATTATAAATGAAAACAGAAATAATAACAGCAGCAGGAATAAGAATGGCAGCTGCATATCGATATAATCGAATGACTTTCCTGTTGCTTCGCTTCTTTTCATATTTAGCAAGGATTTTAGAAATTGCCTCCTCTGAATTTATACCGGAAAGGATTTCCTGAGAGTGCTTTATGATTTTTCGATCAACAATTCGATTATAAACATCGAGATTATTCCCTTCTGACTTCCATTGTTCCAGATCGTTAAGTTCAGATTTGGTAATGATCCCAACAACACTCTTGTATATTAATTTAGAGATGTTTTTATTCTGTTCTTTTTCCATTTCTTTAACCTATTGTTAATGCAATACACACAACAGTTTGAAATGGGTGAAAAAAGGGTTGATTTTTTTACAATTTACTTTCCAGAAAGTAAAATATGAAGAAAATAGAAATGTTTTTCAAGGTTTTCCTTAAGAATCTTCACAGCCCTGGACCTCTGTGTTTTAATCGTATTGACAGACACCTGTAATTTTTCAGCAGCTTCTTCATAAGACAGACTTTCAAACACAATCAACATGAACACTTCCCTGCACCTGCCAGGCAGCAGGTTTATAGCATTGTGGATTATTGAATGAACTTCCTTTTCAATAATGGTATCCATTAAGTTGTCACCATCACTTTCAAATCTCTCTGTGTAAGCTACATATTTTTCATTCAGTTTGTGAGATCGAATGATATTTAATGCTTTATTTTTTATTGAAGTGTATAGATATCCTTTTAGGTTTTTTTCGTTTGTAAATTCCTTCTTATTCAATAGCAAAGTAGCCATTAAATCCTGAACCAAATCTTCACATTCCTCAATCTCAGGGATATAAAAATGTGCATGAAGCACAAGCGGATTATAATATTGATCAAAAATATCTGACAGGCTACGGTATTCTCCACAGACTTTCACAAAATTTTGTTTGTCAGATTTTCTTTTCATTAAACTCTCGAATTTGCATTTTAACCGAAGATGAGAATCAGCGCACACAAAAAAACTACTGAAAAAATTCAGGTTACATCTTCAAAAAACCAGCATAAAAATAATAATTCAGCAAAACAAAACTGATAAATCAACAAAATTGAGTTTTAAAAGCATAAGTAAGATTACAAATCTTTATCTGTTTAAATGACTCAGGTAAGCTCTTCTTTCAGGAATTTCGCTGTGTATGATTTTTTGTTTTTGATAATCTCTTCAGGGGTACCGGAACAAAGAATTTTCCCTCCACCTTTTCCACCTTCAGGTCCCAAATCAATGATGTGGTCAGCTACTTTGATCACATCCATGTTGTGTTCAATTACGATAACTGTATTGCCTCGGTCAACTAATTTGTTCAACACATCGAGCAACACACGGATGTCTTCAAAATGAAGCCCGGTTGTTGGTTCATCCAGAATATACAATGTTTTACCAGTATCACGTTTCGCCAACTCAGCTGCTAATTTCACTCGTTGCGATTCACCACCTGATAGTGTTGTTGACGACTGCCCCAAAGTAATGTAACCCAATCCAACATCCTGAAGGGTTTTTAGTTTATGGGCGATTGAAGGAAGGTTTTCAAAAAACTCAACGCCCTGGTTAATGGTCATGTCCAGCACATCGCTTATGGATTTTCCTTTGTAACGAACCTCTAGCGTTTCACGGTTGTATCGCTTGCCGTTGCAGCTATCGCAATGCACATACACATCGGGCAAGAAATTCATTTCAATCAGCTTCAAACCACCTCCCTGGCACTCTTCACAGCGTCCTCCTTTCACATTAAAAGAGAAACGACCAGGCTTGTAACCACGAATTTTAGCTTCTGGCAACTGTGCAAACAACGATCGGATATCGGAGAACACGCCTGTGTAAGTAACCGGGTTCGAACGAGGTGTTCGCCCCAATGGCGATTGATCAACCTGTACTACTTTATCGAGGTTTTTCAGCCCCTCGATTTTTGTGTAAGGAAGCGGATCTTTCACCGACTTGTAAAAATGCTGGCTCAAAATAGGTTGCAAGGTAGCATTCACCAAGCTTGATTTCCCACTGCCCGAAACCCCGGTTACACAAATCAATTTCCCAAGGGGAAATTCAGCATTTACTGCCTGCAAGTTATGACCAGTGCAACCTTTTAGCTTAATTGCCAAACCATTGCCTTCCCTTCGTTTTTCGGGAACAGCTATTTTTTCTTCACCATTTAAATATTTCGAAGTCAGTGTTTTGGCCTTCAATATTTCTTTTGGTTTTCCGCTGGCAACCACTTCCCCGCCATGCCGTCCTGCATAGGGTCCCATATCCACCACATGATCGGCAGAAAGCATCATGTCTTTATCGTGTTCTACAACAATTACCGAGTTGCCAGTATCGCGCAGTTGCTCAAGCGAATTAATCAGGCGAAGGTTATCGCGATGATGCAGGCCAATGCTGGGCTCATCCAAAATATAAAGTACATTCACCAATTGTGAACCGATTTGCGTTGCCAAACGAATGCGCTGTGACTCACCTCCGGAAAGAGTTCTGGAAGTACGGTCGAGCGATAAATACTCCAAGCCAACATCCATTAGAAAGCTTATACGGTCTCGAATTTCTTTAATGACTTCCGTTCCAATTTTACGCTGACGATCGGTTATTCTATCTTCCAAACCAGTCACCCAATTGTTCAGCTCACGGATGTCCATCTGCGCCAATTCGGAGATATTTTTTCCGTCAATCTTAAAGTGTAGCGATTCTTTTTTTAATCGCGCACCTTTACATTCCGGGCAAACCTGCTCTTTCACAAACTGATTAGCCCATTTCTGCGCTTTTTTCGAAGGGTTGTCATCTTTCTGGTTGTCAATATATTTCACCACTCCTTCATAAGTCATCATATAGTTCACCGAACTTCCCAGTGGCGAGTTTTTTAATTGAATGCGTTCATTCGTTCCAAACAGCACAGCGTTCAAGCCATCTTCAGGAATATCTTTCACCGGGGTTGTAAGGTTGAATCCATACTTTTCGCCCAAGGATTCAATTTGCCAAAAAATCAGTGTATTTTTCTTTGTACCCAATGGGGCAATCCCGCCTTTTGCAATGCTCAGAAGCGGATCTGGCACAATCTTCTCCAAATCAATTTCAGAAACCATGCCCAGCCCATTACACTTTGGACAAGCACCCTGTGGCGAGTTAAACGAAAAATTATGCGGTGCCGGTTCGGCGTATGAAATACCGGTAGTGGGGCACATCAACTGACGGCTGTAATACTTGATATTGTCTGTTTCATGCTCCATTACCAAGGTGATGCCGTGCCCTTGTTGCATTGCTATCTGAACCGAATCTTTCAGCCGCTTTTTGCTGGCATCATCTGCCACAATACGATCAACAACAATTTCAATAAAGTGATTTTTATACCTGTCCACACGCATGTTTGGACGTAGCTCCTGAACCTCACCATCAATCCGGGCATGCAGGAAACCTTTTCGGCGAATTTGTTCAAACAACTCACGATAATGCCCTTTTCGTCCACGAACCACCGGCGCCATAATTAGAATGCGCTTGTCTGCAAAATGATCATTGATCAGTTTCAAAATCTGGTCATCGGTGTATTTCACCATTTTCTCCCCCGTCTCGTATGAAAAGGCTTCACCAGCACGGGCATACAACAAACGTAGGAAATCGTAAATCTCGGTAACCGTGCCCACCGTTGAACGTGGGTTTTTGTTGGTGGTTTTTTGTTCAATGGAAATCACTGGGCTCAGTCCGGTAATTTTGTCCACATCGGGGCGCTCCATATTGCCCAGAAAGGAACGTGCATATGCAGAAAACGTTTCAATATAGCGGCGCTGGCCTTCGGCATAAATGGTATCAAAAGCCAGCGATGACTTACCACTGCCACTTAGCCCGGTGATTACCGTTAGCTTGTTGCGCGGAATTTCTACATTGATATTTTGAAGGTTGTGAACGCGTGCCCCGTACACCATCACCTTCTCTTCGTTCTCAATCAGCTCTTCGTTCAACACCTTGGTTTCTGTTTTCTGCATCGGCTCTAATTCGTGTTTGTTCGAAACCCTTTTGCAGGGAGTTTTATTTCGTATGTTTTTCCCGAAGCGTTCGTAAGATAGGCATCACGCAACCAGGGATTCAACATTTTCAGTATCTTATAATTTGTGCCATGTGTTTTGGCAAACTCAGCAAAATTATCAACCTTTCCCGAAATTTCAATGGACTTTGTTTTCCAAACCGGGTAAAGCTCGTCTTTTGAAATATCAAAGCCGTATTCCTTGGGGTTTTCCATAATGAGTTTCAACACCAAAATGCGGAACACGTAACGGCTGGTTTCTTCGCCCAGCAACAAATCATAATAATTGTTTTCCTGCTGGCGCTCTATTTGTTTGCTCACAAAGTTACGCCCGGCATTGTAGGTTGCAGCAACCAGTGTCCAGCTGCCATACTTTTCATATGATTCATGCAAATATGCACAGGCAGCATGGGTCGCTTTTTCAATGTGGTAACGCTCATCCACCTCATTGTTCACTTCCAACCCATAATCCTTGGCAGTGCCTTTCATAAACTGCCAAAAACCAACTGCCCCAGCTGGTGAAACTGCACGGGGATCAAATCCACTTTCAGCCAAGGCCAAATACTTAAAATCATCCGGTATGCTATCTTGCTTTAAAATAGGCTCAATAATGGAGAAAAACCTCGGTGCCAATTTTATATACCTCAAGGTTTGCGAATGAAAATAGGAATTCACCAGCATTTCCCGATCCAGGCTTTCCTTAACATCAAAATATTCCAGCGGTACTTTTTCGTCTGCAAACTTTAATTTTTTCGGCAAGTCAACAGCCTCATATAAAAACTCCTCCTGTAGAGGTGCCGGATCACCTTCGGGCAAAGTAGATGCCCCAAAAAAGTGAATGCCTGCAAATAAAATAACTGCCAGAAATATGCTGAAAAAGATCCGTCTAATAACTTGTTTCATGTGTTTACTCCTTCAAAAATTCATCACCAATTATCGTTACCCATTAACAACAAGCTAACCCACTAAAAGATTGTCCTGCTATTAATTTATTAGCCTTTGTTGAAAGATTATTTCAAACGATAAGGCTCTCCTACTCGTAAGCTTTAAAGAAAACCACAAAAATAACAGAAATGTTGCGAATGAAGAAGGTGAACCTGGAAGAATCTGAGAGGGTGGGAACTGAGAAGAGGAGAATGCCAACCGTCATAGCGAGGAACGAAGGGACGGGGCAATCTGTTGCGAGATGCGGGGTTCGGAAATCGAGTTACGGGTTGCGGGGATTCGGGTTGCGGGTTGCGGGTTGCGGGTTGCGGGTTGAAAATAGTAAGAATTGCAAATTTGCGTAACGCAAGATTAATATTTCGTTTTCTATATTAGCGACAATAATAATTTAACTTGGGCAATTTCATCTTTTGTTCCAACTCTTTTTCTAAACTTAATTTTGTCCTCCATAACCCTTGAGATGTTATAAATAATTTCGTCAAAATTATTTAACTCCTTGCTATGAAATACTTTTATATGACAACAGCCTTCATCCTCAAAAATTAGTTTTAACAATGTCTTATCGCTTAACCCACATGAATGACCCACAACAAAAACCTCATAAACATTTTTACTCATAAAGTTTAATAGTCTTTTATAAGCGTTTGTCTTTAAATATTTAAAAGATTTAAAACCATGAAGCCATCTGTCTTCGCTTAAATTCTCAATCTTACTGTAGTTCTCATCGTAATCGTCTCCGTAACCGAATACAATAGGAGAAATTTGATTATTAAGTTCTCCATGAATGTTAATTACTTCAATTTTATCAGTATCTCCTTCAAATAAGTTTGTGTAATTAAAATTAAGAATACAAACTTTTTCAGGATTCTTGTTTTTTTCTAAATCAAGGTTATTCCAGTCTTGGTCAATAAAATCTTCTTCTTGAAACTCTGTAAACGCAACTTTTCTAGAAGGGATCCCCATTCCCTTCTTTTTAGATTTAAATTCATTTATTTCATCCGTAAGATATTTTTGAAGCTGTTCTTTTATTTCTCTAAGTTCATCATTAAGCTTATCCAGACTATCAATTTGACTTTGTGGTGGATTGTTATGAACATTGGTAAAGATTGCAATTAATTGCTCATAATAAACCCTTTCAATATCCGCCCAACCTTTAACATTGATGTCATTGATCGCTTGTTTTATAATTCCTTTTTTTATCCTAACAATGTATTTGTCATTTATTTTAATTCCATTGTCAGAGTTTTTTTTCAAAACTTTTACAATATCATTCCAACCTCCATGTCCTCCTATAGCATCAGTTTGTCTCCAAAGGTAATTCCTCAAATGATTATCCAACCTTTCGATTTTGATACTTGGTCGATCAATATATGCATATTGTGCATCATACAAACATTTTTTTAAGTACCAATCAATAAAATGTTCATAATTGGATTTTATATTTAATGCCCTATCAAAGCCATTACCGATTATTATTATCCTATTCATTAGTGTTTTGTTCTCAGTTAAGATGAATGTTGACGGTCACTTGTTTGTGGTCGGACGGGATTTCAATAAGAAATCCTGCCAGACCGATAGGTTAATGGAGCTAAGGTTTAACTTGTCAAACCGCTACCTACCCCGCCTGCCATATTACAAACTGTTATGCAAGGTTTATTTTTCTTTTATTTCTAATGTCTCTAAGAATAAGTCAATAATCTCTTTATCACACTGATAATCATCATCTAACATCATTGTTATTACAATTATACCCTCATCTTTCCCTCCATATGTAGCCACTGTATATACTTCTTTTTCTCCTTTGTAAGTCAAAGTTGCTTTAATCCCTTCAATTGTATGATCACTTCTTAGTTTTTTTTTGAATTTCTCTTCAGTTTTTGAATAGCCATAACTGATGCTTTCTTTTGTAATTTCGTTTAACATCAACTCAGTCAAACTGCTTGGGTTAATTGTTCTATATTTCTGAACCATAAAACCATTACCTGTAGATTTTAGTATCATACATTGTTCAACACCTTCGTCAATTTTGGAATCAGATATGCTAAGATATCTGTCATAATTAAAAGAAATCATATCGTCTGAATAAGTTAATATTTCAGGCTGAGTTATTTTTATAGTCAATTCTTCACCTGACGATGTTTCATATAGAATATCGGCATCAAGATCAACCTGAATTGAATCATTATTGATTACTATTATATAGTTTCCTTGGTTTTGGGCAAGACTTGCAAAGCTAAGCAATAGTGCTGTTAGAGTGATAATTGTCTTTGTCATTTTATAATTTTTTATTTTACATCGCGTTTTACAAATACACAAATCCTTAAGTATTGGATGTATAAATACACATTTTAAGAATTCTTTTAATAGGTGTTTTCGAAGTTATGAAAAATAAACTGAAACATGCTTTTGCATTTGAGCAAAGATTCAGAAAAAAATAGCACGAATTGCAAATTTGCGGCAGATAGGGTATTTTGCTATAAATGGCTAGTTGCTGTAGACTGATTACGAATCCTACTGAGATCCTGATCCCGAGTGCTCGCGACAGGATGACGAGCCTCGAAACTCGAAACCCGAAACTCGAAACAGATAGCCGCGTCACTTCGCTCCTCGCTATGACGTTTTTGTCAGTTCAAAACAGATTGCTTCGTCTCCCGATTGACATCAGGTTTCCTCGCATTGACGGATTCTTTTTATATTTTCTTTCTACTTGCAACTCTATTACTTTGTTCCCTTGCAAGCTGGAGCTTGCAAATTCCTTTAAAAACAAAAAGCCCTGCGTATTGCAAGGCTCTCTGAACTTTCGAAATGGGAATGGAAGTTTGAAACTTCCTGTCCGGTAACCGGAAGATCGGAGTCTTCCGAACCCGAACCCTAAAAAACTAACTCAAAAATTAACTGCCTGTTGAAACGGGAATGGTTGAAAGCAGGTGGATATTTTGTATGTCTGAATAGTCGTATAAATAGAAACCGCCATCACCAATCATAAACAGGTAATCGTTTAGTGGAATTACATCGTAGGTGTTTATATCCGGGAACTCGGCCAGCTTATTTTCAGGGATAGTCATCGGATCAGAGGCATTGAATACCTTAAGGCCAGCATCACCATCGCATACAAACAGGATGTCACCGTCAATTCCCAGTCCGTGTGGGTTGGCCATTGAGTGGCTAACCATCAGATCCAGTTCGCTATAATCGCTGTTCATTTCAATTACATCCAGTCGATTTACTGAACGACCGCAAGCACCTCCATCGTGCAAAGTTACGTATGCCAGATTGCCCTGTACTACCACAGGATCACAGCTTGTTATATGTCGATAATTTTTTACATACTTAGGGCTATTTTCTATTTCAAGGCTGTAAATCAACATGCCATTCCTTGTTCCCAGAAACATATGGTGATTGTAGATAAACATGGTTTCAACACCCCAACCAATGCCTTGTTTTGATAACTCTTCGGGGCTGTCGAGGTTTTGAATACCAAAGGCGTATAAGGTATTGTCATCAATAGTGTACAAGTAATCTTTGTACAAGCCAAAGCGTGCCATCGATCCCCCAACACCGTAAGTTGTTCCACTGCCACCACCAACTCCTGATGCTGTTGTAGCGTAATTGGCCAAATCAAACGTCCCTTCGTTTAAATAAAACTTGTTCCGATAAACCGGATAGTAATGTACTACAGGTTCCAGCTCCTGTTTTATCGTAATAATTTCCCAATCAACAACCACTCCTTTGTCCCGGTCAACATCACCCATTCTGTGACCCTCTTCATACTCGGGTAGCATGTATGGAAAAATATCTTCAATCCGCCCAACTTCAGTAACATTGTTCAGGTCAGACACATCCATCGCCACCAAATCTACATAACTATCGGCATACAGCACATCTTCTTTAATGGCTATGTCCACATTTCCGGGGATTTCAATAAACCCAATTTTATTAGGGTTGGATGGATCTGTAACATCAACCACATGAACACCTTCCATGATTTCATTAATGAACAAATAATTGTCTTTGAAATAGATTTTGCCCGGCTTTTCAATTTCACGGGTTGTTGTCATTTGTACGGCATCGCGCAAATCATCATAGCTCATATAAATAGGCGAAAGCCCTTTAAACGATTCATATACTTCATCCCTACAGCCCGAAAAAGCTACACTTAGCAGGATAATTAAAATGCTTATTTTATATTGAAGTTGTTTCATAGCTTGGTGTTTTTAGTTGAAAAGAATACCTAGTTGAATGGATAGCCGATTATAGTTTCGCTCAATCTCATACTCGTCTTCACCAGAGAAATTTAACTGGTGATAACGATAGCCAATGGAGAACGTCCAGCCAAAGTTTGGTGAAAACATGCCTTTAAAGCCAAATCGTGGGTTAACCATAAAGCTGCCATCTGTTTCCAGTTCCCGATAGCTTGGTCCAGGCCAATATGAACTATACACGCTGTAATCCTGATAAAACCCTGAGTAGGATTTATCATCAAGCGGGATCATGTAACCACCCATAATACCAATAAACGGGGTAATGGTGGTTTCCCGGAAATAATAATCGACATTTACAAAAGCCGGCAGGTACGATTCTTCCAGAAACTCTACCCCTGCACCGATTCCTGCATAAAGCCCTTTATAAACTTTGTAGTTGAACGAAGCCTGCAACGATAGGGGCGATGATTTTGTATTGCTCGAACTGCCAGCCAAAAATCCACCTGAGAAATTAATGAACCAGTCATCATGAGTTTTGCGTTCGGGGGTTGTGAACCAACTTGACATGACTGTGTCTACATCTGATTTTTGTAATACCCAGCTATTTTTTCCTGAGTTTATGACTACCCGTTCATCATCAACCGGAACCATTCGGCCTTTGAATATCGATCCGTTCTTTAAATAAATAATTTCTTTCTTGCCTTTCTGTGCAAAGGAATGTGCAACAAGAAAAACACACAGCATCAAAAAAATGGTTTTCTTCATCGTGAGGTGTTTAAATGGTTAATCAACACCAGAGAGATGAACAAATAATCATTTGGGTTGCGCGGGAATAGTATTTTTTATGTCAAAATGAGAAAGTGAGCAGGCTAAAGTGTAAGGTGTCTAAAGTTTAATGCTTAAATTATTGTGTTCGAACAATTTTAATGCTTCGATAAAGTTTTCTTCATTCTTAATTTTGATGCGGTTTGAGCGTAATAATTTTTTGGCTGTTCTTTTTTCTTTCTTTTCCATTTTATTCGTTAACCAGTTCTTAAATGACCGTACGCGATGAAAACCATCTCGCTCACCCTTCATTAGGTAAATATCATCCCTAACCAATTCTTCGTTCCTCTGCACCCCATATTCATCAACATACAGGTTAACCTGCATTGCATTTATTCTTCGAAGACAATAGAAACTATTCTTCCCTTCAAAAAGTTTTTCAAGGTAATAATCTCCATTAAAGAAGCTATTATTAAACTCCATATTTACATACGAATGACCTTCCCCATTAATAAATAGAACAAAACCTTTAACAGAGGCCTTATCAACCTTCACCATTTGAAGTAATGTTGAATTAAAGATTACTAATTCATTCAGGAAAGCATTATATTTCATCAAATCATAATTCAGGATTTCTCCCGATATCAACTCAATTTGACCTTCATTCCAGCCATTATAAATATATTGATTGCCAAGATATAATTGTTCTACATATAACTCTCCCCTAAGCTTTTCTTTTCCCCAATCGCTCAAATCCTGTCCATTCCCGTAATAGCTGGAGCTGATTAACAAGATCAAGCTTGCAATATAAATGATATGCTTCATAGCTAATTGACTTTAAATGTTTTTGTGAACTCACAAATATTACCATCCTTAAACTTACCAACTATTTTTAGCTGATAATCTCCTGAAACGTCAGAGGTCACAAAATTAAAATTGATTTGCCGTTTTACTTTTACTTCAGGATCCCAATAAAGTACTTGCCTAAAATCAGGAATATTGCTCAGCGATACACTTTTATTAGAATAAGTAATTTGATTTTGTAAAGTCTGATAATCAAATTTTAAAAGATTATCTGAAGGAATTAACATGGATGCATTCTGCTCTTTGGAAAAGATGGCCAGAACTCCGTCCATCGCAATATCACCATAGTACCTGCGCCCATTAATAATGTCCACCCAATCAATTTTGCTTGGTTTCAATTTTGAGATTAGAGATAAGTCAGTCACCACAACTCCATCTAACAAAATGAATGGCAGCGCATTAAAGTATGTTTCTGAAACGGAATTAAAAATATTCAATGTAATCGAATCTTTTCTTTGCCTGAATTTAACCCCTGGCAATATCTCTCTTGACAATTCATTGAAATCCGTGAAATCATAAAAAAGATCAGGATCAACCTGGTATTTTGGCTTGCCATAAAATGGATAATCATACTCTTGTTTTCTCTCTTTTTCTTCAATATTGAATTGAGATAAATTATACGCCAGCCTATATTTTGCAAGTTTAATCGAGTTTTGAATATTTAGGTTCATTTCCTGAGGAACAAAAAACTTTTCTTGATGAAGAGCAATCTCTAGGTTTGAGAACTTCTTTTCAAGCAAGATTTTTAAACGATCTTCTTTCCCACCATTTAACGCCTGAATAATAAGTGGGATCTCGCCATAAAAATCTTTTAACGCAAAGTAGAATTTCCCATCATCCATTGTTTTGCAATAGTCAAAGTAAGGTAGCGAGTCCGGTGAACACAAATAAACCATGCTGCCTTTTTCAGGCTTTCCAGATAATTTGTCAATCACCTTCCCCTTTAGGATTATCCCTTTCTCCTCAAGTAAACCATCCTTCACCAAGCCATTTTTCACATAAAGTTCCCCAAGAGGGTAACCTTCATTAACCGGAACTACAGAAACCAGCACATCGTCTTCAATTTGAGCAAGTAGTTCATCAGGAAGTTCGATATTTAACTGAACTGATTGCCGTTTATAGTAGCTGTTTGACAAGCCATTGGTTATAATATCTAAAGTTTCAGTTTCTTTTTTTTCGAACTGAAACAGATCAAAAGAAAAGTTTTTTTGTTCGCTCTCGAAACGGTTAACAACAAACAATTCTTTCAATAAGTAGGTTTTATTCCTGTTCTGGTTTGTACAAACTTTTAACAAACAACAACCTGAAGAGAGAGAATCAGGAATATGGAGAAATCCATTGGCTTCATGATCTTCCACAAAAAGTTTTGAACCAATTATATGCAAACCGGAACTATTTACAAGACTTAGGTATACAATTTTTGACTTTTCGCTTTTTGGAAGATAAATTTTAGACAACAAGGTATCACCACTAATGTAAATATTTCTGTCTGTAACTACCTGTATCTTATCTTCAGAAGCAAAAAGCCCCTTAGCCACAAAAAGGAAAATGGTGAAAAGTATGTATTTTGACTGCCTCATGAATAAAAATTTCATTATTTGTTCCATCTGTCACGACCAGGTTTTCCAAAGTACTCCCAAAAATATGGTGGATCTTCTTGTTCCAATTCCCCTTTATCTGGAATAACCAAGAATTCATCAAACTCATAATATCCAACTGTATTGCGATTAAGCGCTTCCATAAAATAACGGGTATGATTATGTGAACTCAATTCAAAGTAACCTAACACTACTTTTTCGGGGTTGGAAACACAACGAATATTATTTTGAACCTGTGGGTAAACCGGGTCAAGCAATTTGCCCTCTGCTTCCAACTGTGCGTTTAACGTTTTATAAAATTCAAACGTCTTTTCAGAAATCCCAAATTGATCCAGCATTAAAATCCACCCTTCCATTATAAACTTTGAGTAATATTCATCAAGAACTGCAGGAGTAATTTCCACATCAGATTCAGATTTAAATGGTACATAAACTCGAATATTGTTTTGATGAAATTCAACTGGATGCCCGGAAATAACCGACTGGTCGCTAAATTCAAACGGGCCAGCTATATTAAATTTTGGGTCAGGGCCAACAGATAACCAATGATAAGTTGGAGGTAGGCCAGAATTTGGCTCCGCAGTTTCGATATATTCTAAGACCATCCTCTTTCTGAAAAGATAGTGTGAATCCTGATCTGTAAGAGGAAGATCTACTCGTGAGCTTGTTCCAATTATTGTTTTCTCATCTGGTTTATTATCTGCTTGATTATATTCATATTTAATTGTTGTATCAAGGACAACATCAAAAGATTCAATTTCAGGCACTTTTAACATTGTTTCAAAATCAGACTCATAGTTCTCCCCTTCAAACTCAATTATCAAACGATATTTTTCTAAAGGAACTGCCGATATTTCCATATGGTAAAAGCCATTTCCGTTATCGGTAGCTTCATACATATTCCCCTGGCTATCTTCCAGTTTTACAGATGCCCCGGCTACATTAACAAAAGAACTATCACTGTAAAAATTTCTGGTTTTGCTTAAACGTATCAGGTTTTGTTTCACATTGTTTGTGATCCTTGCTTCAATCACCAAAATGTCTTCAGTAGCATTTAAGTCTGCTTTGTAAATGTCTTCGCAGGAAACTGCAAACAAAATGATAGAAATATATATAAGAAACTTTTTCATCAAAATTTGAAATTATAAGTTAATGATGGAATGGGTACACCAATAATTGAAAATTTATATAGTCCAAACAAATCAGCACCAATATTCTTGGCAGTTCTCCTCTGATAATAAACCGAGTATGGATTATTCCTTCCATAAAGATTATAGATTGAAAGTGTCCAGCTTCCTTTCCACATTCGCTTTTTTCGTAAGTTCTCATCAAGTGTGATACTGATATCAAATCGATGATATGGGGGCATCCGGTATTCGTTCCGGTCGGAAAAATAAACGATCTGTTCCCCCCGGTATTTATACCTTAATTCGGGCAAGGTAGTTGGTCTTCCAGAGGCTAATACAAAATTCCCGGAAACACGCCACCGCCTACTTATTTGGTAATTTGCAATCACAGACAAGTCGTGTGGTTTATCGTAAACAGAAGGATAATAATCGCCCTGATTAATGGTTTCCTCTTGAAAAACATTATCAGCTTTACGCATAGTACGCGAATATGAATAACTGAGCCATCCGTTTAATCTTCCCGCACTTTTCTTGAGCAATAATTCCAAGCCATAGGAATAACCTTCTGCTTGTAATAAATCTTGCTCAATTTGGTGGTTCATCACCAACCGAGCCCCGTTTTTGTATTCTAAAATATTCTGTAACTTTTTATAATAAACCTCTGCCGATGCCTCAATGTCTCTATCACTCATATTGTGGAAATAGCCCAAAGCAAGCTGATCAGCAATTAAAGGCTTTGTATGATAATCGCTTACTTTCCAGAAATCGGCAGGCGATACTACCGAAGTATTTGATATTTGGTTCAGATACTGATTTACCCGCTGGTAACTGGCCCGCAATGAACTTTCTGCAGAAAGGGTATACTTTGCCGAAACCCTGGGTTCAATTCCATTGTAACGTTTTACTACTTCATTCTTGTCATAGCTTTGGATATCTACAATGTTCCCATCGGTTTTTGTAGATTCTGCCCCGTAAAGATAAATCCTCGATTCACCGAGGTTCATGTAGCTCGAATACCTTAGCCCAAGGCTAATTGCCATTCGGTCAGACAAATCAAAATCGCCGCTAATGAAAGCTGCCATTTCAACTCCCTGTTCGTCCTGAACCTTATCCTCAACAATTTGGGTCACTTCAGAAACTGGTGATATTTTACCCGGATTTACCCTGTAAGCTGTACCTTGAATACCAATCTGATAATTTATGAGATTATTGGGAATATATGAAAGGTTGTATTTTAATCCGACATTTTCAATTCCGGTGTTTAAGCGATAACTCAACTCAGATCCAAAATCACTGGTTTCTGTCAGTTCAAAATCATACTTGCTAATAGAAGCATTAAAGCGGCTTAAAAGCTTGTCTCCATAAGCATCATCCCAGTTGATGGCACCAATGTAATTTTTATAGTTATACAGTGAATTTGAACTGAGGTTAAACTCATCACCACTTAAATAGCCCATTAGTTTTAGGCTATTCTTATCGCCAAGTTGCAGATTAACACTCCCATTCACATCGAAAAACCGCGCTGTGCTATTTTGAAAATCTGCATCTTTCACGCTCTTCAACATCCAATCCGAATAGGTTGACCTACCACCAACAACAAAACTGCTTTTTTTATCTTTCCTGAAAGGCCCCTCCGCAGTAACCCTGCTATTAATCAAACCAAGACCACCGTATAATTTAAGCCCTTCAGTATTACCTTCCTTCAACTGAATATCCATCACTGCCGAAACCCGTTCACCGTAGCTGGCAGGCATTCCCCCTTTGTAAATCGTTACATCATCAACTGCATCAGGGTTTATCATTGAGAAAAAACCGAATAAATGAGAAGTATTGAATATTGGGGCTCCATCTATGAGCACAAGGTTCTGGTCAGAATTACCTCCCCGAACATTAAATCCTGAAGAAAGTTCGCCAATACTTTGTATCCCAGGCATCATCACCACACTTTTTATCACATCAGCCTCCCCCATCAAAACCGGCAATTCCTTAATCATTTTCGATTCCACTTCAACCAAGCTCATTTGCGACCGTGAACTGGAATTATTGTCTCCCTTCACGACTACTTCATCCAAATTATGTGTTTCTTCAAAAATATCGAATGTAATGTACCCATCTTCAATCAATTTTATTTTCTGGTTTAATGGTTCAAACCCTATAAAACTTACCTGAAGATTGTGTTCGCCAGTAGGAAGTTCCCATGTAAAATTCCCTTTATTGTCGGTCGATATCCCTTCATTGATTGTTTCGTTGTACAAAACAGCGGAAGGTAATGGCTCCTCATCTTTTCCGTTTAATATTTTACCACTGATTGTTGCCTTTCTATATTTACCTTCATTTAACTTGTCCCCTATTAATAAAACAGCAACATCTTCATTACCTATGGAATATTCCTTCACAACTGAACGTGGCACCAGGACAATACTGTTCTGGAATACGGTAAAAGCGATATGAGTATCTTTCAGTAATTCGTCCAACAACAAAAACAAGTTTTTATTGTTGAATTCAGCATCTACCTCGATCGAATTGGTCCAAGCGGGTTTATAATAAATTCTGATTTCATTTGTTTTACAAACCTGATTTAAGAACCCAGTCATTGATGATTTAAACGTACCAGATAGTTGTACGTCCTCAATTTTACGATCAGATTGGCCAAAAACATCACTGTAAAGTAAGAGATACAGTAAAAGGATACAAAAAAGTTTAATTCTCATGCTGGATGATAGGAGTCAGTTATTTGTACTATTGGAGGTAAATATATCGTTTTATAAACTTACGATCAATACCAAAAATTACATAAATACATTTTTTTAAAACTGATAACTAATCCCGGTATAAACCCCGATGGTATAAGGTTTAAAACTAACCTGAGAATTGTCGTTTAACGAGCCCAGAAAGTATTTGAATTGCGGCTCTACATGCATCCTTAACTTGTTTGTAAGTCCATAACCAAAGCCCAAGCCTACAGTAGTGCTGTAGCTCACCTTGTTCATATCACGTGTCTGACCAATCCGCTCACGCCCCTGGGTATTTTCAATGTAAGTGTCATTGCCAACAAGTAAGTTTGTGCTGAAACCACCAAGCAGGTTTACACCAAATTTTGAATCGATTAACTGATACCTTAGGTTTAGCGGAATCTCAATGTATTCAAAGTTTTGCTGAAATTCTGCCGCTGATAGAAAAACGGCCTCATTGGCAACAGCATCTTCCAGCTTATTCCCAATTTGAACGTTGGAAGGCAAGTTATCGAATTCAACAACCCCTGCAGAAGCATTCATTAGAAACTGATCAGATTTGACTTCAAGAGATGTGTTAAAATACCCGGCACTTGAGGCAAAATCAAAAGCAGTTTCTCCCTGAAAACGATTCCCTCCATTAGAAATTGTATTTGATGAAGCTTGTTCCAACTGGCTAAAATAAACCCCACTTTGAATGCTTAATCGTTTACCAGCTTTGTAAGTCACCGCTAAACCGCCACCTAAGCTCAGGTTGTCCTTCGATCCTGGATTTGACATATTGCTGGCATAAGTTTCCTTATAACTTGTTTGATTAACTGATACGCTGGGTGCTACCATTGCTGCAACCTGCCACAGTTTTTTGCGTTTTTCAGACCTATTCAAAGCCAGCAGCTGCTGGTTCTCTTCAATCATTTTTAAATCTTCCGCAGTAAGAAATTGAGGTTCTTTTTTTCGTTCAACTGGCTCCAGTATATTGGTTTTTGGCGAATCTTCAATATCATACAAGAATTGAGTCAGTGCTGATAACAGTTGAAAGCTTTCCCTTTCTTCATTTTGAGCGGTTTCTTCTTTAGCTACAACTGGTTCATTGTTATATGCGGTAAGTATATTTTGGCTGGTTGATACTTTTTCAGGTTCAATCTCTTTCTTTATTATTTGGGGTTCTTGTGTTGTTATTGATTTCGTTACATCCTGACTGGGTTTATCAGTTTCTTCGGCTACAGTTTCTGTTACAGAACCTTCTTCACTTAATGATTCTTCATTTAACGGAGCTTGAACAACTTCTGTTGGCTGTAGGTCCTCGACTGGTTTATTGGCCAACTGCCAACCCATAACAAATGCGATAACTACAGCTGCGGCGGCTCCTGAAAGCTTCAAATAAAAGAATAGTTTTTTCCTTTTGGCAGCCTGCTGCGCACTTTTTATTCCGTCCCAAACATGTGCAGGAGGTGTTTCCGCGAAACCAGCCACTTTTTCGCGAAACAAATCATCAAAATGTTTGTCTTCCTTTGTCATGCTGAAAAATTATTTTCAATTTCCCCAAAATCCTTTGCAATCTTTTTCTTCAATATTAACCGGGCACGGGCCAGGTTCGACTTAGACGTACCAACCGATATTTGCATTTCGGCTGCAATTTCCTGGTGGTTTAATCCATCAAAAACATACAGATTAAAAACCATCTTGTAGCGAGGTGGCAACTGCTGAATAATTTCAATTAATTCGGCAGCTGAAATGGCCGCAATAATATCGTTCGAGAACCGTGTTTCCTCAAAAACAGCCACATCCTCAACCGGGTGCAGGATATGCTGTTTACGGAATTTCTCAAGCGCCACATTCACCATAATCCTTCTCATCCAACCCTCAAATGAACCTTCATGCCTAAACGTGCCAATCTTTTCAAAGACCTTCAGGAAACCTTCCTGCAAGTTATCTTCAGCTTCTGTGCTGTCTTTAGAATACCTCATACACACCCCAAACATTTTGGGTGCAAACAGCTCATAAACCTGGGCTTGGGCCCGAGATTTTCCAGCAGCACAGTCTTTTATGAGTTTACCGAGGTCTTCCAAAATCGTTCAACTTGGTCAAGATCAAATTTAAGCCTTTCTACCAGACTATTCCCATTTTTGTAACATCTTGTACTGCTTAAATGGTTTATCACTGGCACTGCTTTTGCTTTGGTTTACCGTGTAACAGATGATTGTTCTTTCAAAAAGGTTGCGTTTATTAAATTTTAATATATTGACGCAACTAATTTTTATCAAACGCATCTAACAGTTAGTTATTGAAATAAACTGGAAAAATCATGAATACAATTCGAATACTTTTAATCCTTTTCACCCTTATATTTTCGGTTACTGCCTGTAATAATAATGACGACGTATTCATTCCCGAAAATCTTGATATCGACCAAAAATCAGCACAAATTATTGCTGCTGACAATCAGTTTGGCTTGGAACTCTTTCGTTTAATTGAGGATGAAGAAGAGGCGGACAAAAACCTGATGATATCCCCGTTGAGTGTTTCCATAGCTTTGGCAATGGCCTATAACGGTGCAGAAGGGAACACCCAGGAGCAAATGGAAGAAATGCTCCACAAGGTAGGGCTCACGCCAGATGAAATCAATCAATCGTATAAATATTTGGTAGAAGCATTGGAAAGCCGCGACCCAAAGGTTGAACTTGCCATTGCCAATTCCATTTTTTATCACCAGGATTACACAATAAAAGATGAATTTATTTCAACAAACAAAAGCTACTACGATGCAGAAGTGGAAGCACTCAATTTTAGGGATGAAGCAGCAACGCTTGCTCGCGTAAATGGATGGGTGAAAGAAAATACCCGCGATAAGATTGAAAAAATTATCGAGTTTGTTTCACCTGCCCACGTAATGTACTTAATCAACGCCATTTATTTTAATGGTGAATGGACTTATCAGTTTGACAAGGATAATACAACTGACCAGGTTTTCTTTTTGGATGACCAAAATGACATCGATGTTCCAACCATGATGATTGAGGAAACTTTTCCATACCTCAATACTGAAAAGTTTGAATTGCTTGAAATGCCCTATGGAAGCGAAAAGTATTCGATGTTGATATTTCTTCCACATGAAAGTTATTCAACAGGTGATGTGATTGAAGAAATTAGTCCTGAGAAGCTGGATGATTGGATTAACAACATGGCTGATTGGGAAAAGAAAGTTTTTCTTCCAAAAATGGAGTTTGCTTATGAAAACAGCTTGGTGGACAATCTGAAAGCTTTAGGAATGACTGATGCTTTCAATGCTCAAATAAGCAATTTCAGAGGTATAACTGATGACACCGACTTATTTATTTCAGATGTAAAACATAAAAGCTACATAAAAGTAGATGAACGTGGAACTGAAGCTGCTGCAGTAACGGGAATTGTTTTTGAAACCACCTCTATTCAACCAGGTAAAATATTTGCTGTAGATCATCCATTTGTTTTTGCGATACGTGAAAAAGACACAAACGCAATTCTATTTATTGGAAAAGTTGTTGACCCTTCAAAAGATGGAGAATGAAACGTCTGATTATTTTATTACTGGCAGCTGTAATCCTTTTTGCTTGCGAAAAAAATGAACAAGAAGAATCTATATTCCAGGCAACGGGTATTGTTCAACTAAGCGGAGGACTGGCAGAATGTGATACCAAAATACTATTGGACAATGGAGTAACGATTATTCCTGCCAATAAAACTGATTTTGTAATGGCTTCTGACCAGCGGGTAGTGGTTGAATATGAAGTACTCGATAAACAAACCGATTGTGATGGACAAGAATGCAGGCTCCTAAGTTTGCAAGTTTTGGAATGCACCCCGTATGTTGACTTAAATTTCCACAATTACGATTCCTTGAAAAATGATTCTGTGATGATCCGAGAGGTTTATCAGGATGGGAACTGCCTCGTTGTAAAGCTAAGCTACAGTGGTGGCTGTGAAAATCACATAATTGACCTTGCACGAATGCACCCCTGGTGCGGGACACCCCCTCTACCTCCACCAACCTTTGAAATCAGGCATGATTCAAAAGGTGATATGTGCGAAGCATTTCTAACTACCACGCATAGTTTTGATTTAAGTCCATTAAAAGATGAATTTGGGAATGAAGAATTTACCATCGTCTTTAATGCCAATAATTACTACGAGCATTATCACGAAGAAATAACCATTAAACTAGAATAAAATGAAGTATTGGATGTTAATTTTAGTGACATTATTTTTTTCGTGTCATGAGGCAGAAGAGTTTAAAGAAAATGAAAAAACAATATATTTTCAGTTTGAATACATCAACCATGCGTGGGGCTATGTCCACCAGGGTTTTGTGATTGACCAAAATGGAAACATCTATGACTATGACCAGCCTGAAGGGTGGAACTTTGCAGATGACAATACAATTAGCCTGCAGGAATTTCAGCAAAACCTTAACAAATCTGAAGTACGCTTAAGTATTGTTGATGGTGAAGAACTACAACGCATGCTGGCCCTGGCACCTCAGGTTACTGAAAATAGACTCACGGATATAAAGGGCGTGATGGCTGATGCCGGTGCCGAATTTTACAATGTTTATATCTCCGGTGAAGGTGAAACCAACCTGACAAGATACCTGCTTCAAATGCGTGGTGACAATTATCATAAGAATACAAGTTCAGCGGCAGATGAAATTACCGCATTCTTAATCGGAATTAGAGGCGAAGAACCTTTTAGCGACGAACATTTTTAGAAAACAGCAACGGCTGCCCAAGAGCAGCCGTTTTTTATATCTATTAAAACATAGGATCCCAGGCAGGTAGTTTAACCGGTTCTTCGTTGTAAATATCAATTACCTTTTGATCGACATATTTTTTGTGAACCACAATGCGGAACATATACTCATCGAACCACTCATCGGTAAACGTTAAATATCCTTTTTCGCCGGATTGTGCGCCCCAGCTGTTTTCAAATTGCCATTTCAGTGGCTTTTCATTTTCATCCACATCTACAGCAACAAGTGCCATTCCATGGCTTGAACCACTCTCGCTTGATTGGATACGCTGCTTTTTGTCCATTCCAAATGTGACGCCATAAACAGACTCATAATCGAAATTATCCACATCCAACACACCAAAATCCCTGCGCAGTTGCTTGCCAACATCACAAGAAGCGTACATGGCATCATTATTTTTGATTGATTCAATGCAAAACCGCTTAATATCTTCATTGGGAAGATTGACGTAATGCCAGTTTTCACCTTCTTCCACATTCCGGTAGTTTTCAATATCGTAGTGCTTCCAGTACGGACGGGATGGGTCATTCATCAACATCACATAATCGTTCAGTTTCACTTCGCCCAATACTTCCTGCATAAACTCAATCGGAGTATACTTTTTATTTTCAGATAGCTCACCCATTTTGTTCCTAAAACGATATTCAAAATCAACAGGTGGTTCACCCAGGTTTAATGCCAGCATCCGGTAAATATCTTTCATCATTTCCTTTTTTCTGGAAGGTATTTCTTTTCGTTTCTTTTTTGAAGAATTTAAGTCACGCAATTCCAGGGCAAACTCTCGAAGTTTTCTTTTAATCAAACGGTTCATCCATGCTGTATTTTCGCTGGAATGTGTTTCTTCCATTGCCTCTCGGGGCACCATGCCATATTTGTTGGCCAGGTTCACGAAGTTGATCCATTGTCCACCGTCGTCAACCGGAGAACGAAAATACCACCTTACCTTTTGACCATCCAGAGGTAATTCTGCTGTTTCAATGATGTTATTCAGGAAAAGGTTTGATTTCTCAAAAAGATCCCAGAAGTACAGGTAGTTCTCTGAAAATTCGAATGAAGTCTTATTAAACTTATCCATAGCTACCGGACGGAATATATTCAATGAGGTAAACAACCAACACCTGCCGGATTTCTTTTGATTGGTAATACCTTTAACATCTACTTTGTAAGTAAAAAAATGATCCACAGTACCATGGTTCTCACGGTTCCAGGCAATTTTGGTTATATCATTCGATGAAAGCGCATTTTGCATGGCTTTGGTGTATGCATCTTTTTTAAATGAGCTGCGAATCTCATTTATTTGCTCCAAATCGATTGATTGGGCATTCAGTAAAAAAGGAAAAAACAAGGCCGACAAAATCCAACTGATCTTCTTTAAAATTCTTCTGTTCATAATGTAATGTAATAAGATTAACATGTAAGTAGCCCAAAAATAAAAAGAATTACATGCACAAAAAAAGACAAGATCAAATAGATGATCCTGTCTTTGTTAATAATACTAAATAAGCTTTTTAGAAAAGTTTATAGCCAATCCCGATCGCAAAATCAAAGTTTCGCTTGTCATATGTTTCCAAGTATGAACCAACATTTTCATCCACAAAAGTTTTAGGGCTTTTCACATAAGATGTGTATAAGAATCCAGCGTCCAGCGTTAAACGATCGTTGATTTTATATTGACATCCAAATCCACCAGTGTAAGCTGTGTTTCCATAAGAAAAATCACTTTGGTACTGCTCAGTTACACCTGTGTTGGTGTGCATCCCTCCAACACTTATTTTCCATTTTTCATCTAATTCATATTCAACTCCCATGGCAAACTCCCAGTGGTTGTGATCAAACGTACGTTCTTGCCTGTAAATATTTGGATCCCAGTCGACTTGCTTGTCGAAATAACTATTAAAAGAACCTGACAATTTCACTTTATCTGAAATCATATAATCAGCTCCTATAGCTAAAATAGCAGGAATATCGCTACCGTCATCAGCCCCGTCAGGGAAAAATCCTGTACCGTCAACAGCTGATTCGTTCGTCAATACCAATGAGGTCTTGAACTCATAACGAATACCTATATTTAGCTTATCCAAGGCAATGTTCAATCCCAACAATGGAGCAAAACCATCACCAGTTTGTTTAGTATCTTGTTCTACATCTGCTGTTGCCTGGGCTCTGGCAGTTGCTTCTGCTGCACTAGCAGTTAGTGCTGCTGCACCTTGTCCATAAGTTAAGCCAGCAGGTAACCCAAGAGCCTGGGCAGTTTCAGTAGGTATTAGTATATCAGCAGGTGCTGCTGATAAAGCCTGTGCTCCTGCAGTTGCCTGTGCAGCTAATGAAGTAAATACTGCGCTAGCCGATTGTGGCTCTGGCATTCCAGTTACCAAAACATTAATATCTCGTATGTATCCTTCATAGGTATTATGTGCATGAATCCATCGAGCACCAACAGAAGCACTAACTACATCACTGATTTTATACGACACATTAAACTGAGTTCCAAAAAATACAGACCAGGCATCCAAAAATAAATCTGCTTCATATCCAGTTGCAGGAACACCTACCGACTGAAGTCCTGGCGCAAGTAAAGAAAGCGGTTTTTCAAAGGTTGGGATCCCTTCGTCAAACACTGCAGTACCTCCACCGCCATTCAGTCCAAACCCCAAGGAAAAAGCCCACTTATCTTTTTTGTAGGCTGCAAAAACCGATGGAAATAATGGCGCTTTGATATCCCCTTCATATTCAGAATCGTTCAAAAACGGATGAAAGCTTTCGATGGTCCGGTACTGAAAAATTGTTTGGTTATGCAAACCACCATAAAATCCGTCCTCCATCTGGATTAATCCGGCAGGGTTGAAATAAACTGCATCAATTTCAGTAGAAGCATTTCTTGATAACATTCGCACATATTGTGCACTCTGGTTCATGTTTGTTAAAAGTCCACCTGCGAAAACAGGTAACGTGAAGATTGCGCAGAAAGCAATCAGCAAGGATGTTTTCTTCATAAAGTAAATAAGATTAGTTGCGATAACAAAAGTAAAATTTTTTCGAAATGAACAAAGGGTTCATGTTGTAAATCAGGCAATTATAGAACTATAAAACTTTAGGGTTTTTTGTTCGAATCTTTTAAATAGCAAAATACCCCACCCGCCGATTGGCGAACAGGGTATTCGTAACTGTAATATTTTGATATCTATAGATGGATTACTTCATCATAGGCTGCGGCGGCGGCTTCCATAATTGCCTCACTCATAGTTGGGTGAGGATGAATGGATTTAATTAATTCGTGACCCGTAATTTCCAGTTTTTTGGCTACGACAAGTTCAGCAATCATTTCAGTAACATTACCACCAATCATGTGTGCCCCTAACAGCTCACCATATTTTGAATCGAAAATAAGCTTAATGAAACCTTCTTTCATGTTGGCTGCACTCGCTTTCCCACTTGCTGTAAATGGAAATTTACCGACCTTCACTTCAAACCCGGCTTCTTTAGCTTGCTTTTCTGTCATACCCAATGAAGAAACTTCAGGGCTTGTATACGTACATCCAGGAATATTGCCGTAGTCAACCGGTTCAGGATTTAGTCCGGCTATTTTTTCAACACAGGTAATACCTTCAGCTGAAGCAACGTGAGCCAATGCAGGACCATGAACAATATCGCCAATGGCATAAACACCCTCTACATTTGTTTGGTAAAAGTCATCCACTTTTACTTTTCCGTTCTCAAGTTCAACGCCTAATTCTTCTAAGCCAATATTTTCAATGTTTGGAGTAATACCAACTGCTGAAAGAACCACTTCTGCCTCAATTACTTCTTCTCCTTTTTTGGTTTTAACAGTCACCTTGCAATGATCACCAGAAGTATCCACAGACTCGACAGATGAGTTTGTCAACACCTTCATTTTGGTTTTCTTGAAAGATCGTTCCAATGTTTTTGCCACTTCCTCATCCTCGTTTGGCACAAGCGTCGGCATAAACTCAACCAATGTTACTTTAGTCCCAATGGAGTGATAAAAATAAGCGAACTCGCTGCCAATAGCACCAGAGCCAACAACTACCATTGATTCAGGTTGTTTAGGAAGTGACATGGCCTGACGATAGCCAATAATCTTTTCGCCATCTTGTTTTAAATTAGGTAATTCTTTTGACCTAGCACCTGTTGCAAGAATGATATGTTTTGCAGTTTGTGTACTTGTTTGGCCTTCAAGGTCAGTAACTTCAACCGTATTTTTACCTGTTAATTTTCCAAAACCGTTTATGACTTCAATTTTGTTCTTTTTTAGCAGGTACTGAACCCCTTTGCTCATACCCTCTGCTACATCACGGCTGCGATTTACCATGGCAGAAAAATCAGCAGTTACTTCTCCTGAAATAGAAACCCCATAATCAGCAGCATGCTTTGCATACCCATATGCCTGAGCACTTTTCAACAATGATTTTGTAGGAATACATCCCCAATTCAGGCAAATTCCTCCAACATTTTCACGTTCAACAATACCCACATTCATTCCAAGTTGAGCAGCCCTAATTGCAGCAACATAACCACCAGGCCCGCTTCCAATAACTATTAAATCAAAACTCATTTCTATATGTTTTATTTTTATTTAGACAGAATTCAGATAACAAAAGTATAAAATTTCCAAAGTCGTTAAAATCTGACATTATTTCAATAACAAAATTACAGACCAAGGGTTCCGAATAAAACGATATATATCAATTTATGTTGAAAACTGTTCAGTATGGGTTTGAAGTGTTCGGTCATTAAGGACTAAAGTCCAAATCTGGTTGCTGTTCACTTACCCGAGGCTTAAGCCTCGGGCAAAGCAAGGCGCATTTTTCTTTGGCTTTAGCCATTAATACATCAAATATCACCAACAGAAATTAGAATCAAGTACAGCTAATTTTATTTGTAATTCTATTTGTACTGATAACCCCAACTTATCGGGGCGCAAATCCAAAGCTATTCCTAAAAAAAAGCTGCCCTTAGATTTACTTAAGACAGCTTTAGCTTATATGAATATGAAATTCTACCTAATTTAGTAGTTCTGCTAATTTTTCCTCCAGGGCTTTACCTCGAAGGTTCTTAGCAATAATTTTGCCTTCTGGGTCAAGCAATAAAGTGTGAGGAATACTTTTTACACCATACATATTTGCAACTTCCCCCTTATGATCTGCTCCCTGAGACCATGTCAACTTATCTGCCTCTACCGCTTTCAACCATGGTTCTTTAGTTTTATCAAGAGAAACACCTAAAACCTCAAAGTTTTTGTCCTTGTATTCACCATATACTTTTAAAACATTTGGGTTTTCTGCACGGCATGGGCCACACCAAGATGCCCAAAAATCGATCAATAAATATTTTCCACGAAAGCTTGATAAAGCAATAGGATTCCCTTCTGGATCATTTACTGTAAATTCAGGGGCAACAGCTCCTTCTGCAGTTTTCGCCATGGTTTCCAGAATCTTGTTCAACTCGGTTACATAAATCGATTCTTGAATTTCAACAGGAAACAAATCAGCCAGTTCTTTCAATTCAGTATACGGTAGCTGATTAACCAATTGACTTAAAACAATAAAAGGTGCAACAACCGTAGAAGCGTTATCACGGACATAGTTTTTTGCATAAATTTTCATGTTGTCAGAAGTTGCTTCCAAGTCGATTACAACCCGGTCCATCTCATCCTGATCTCCTTTCATCCGGGCTTGTGAATAGGCTTGCTGATATTCCTGATATTTTTTATTCAGCTTATTTAGTTCCTCAACGTACACATTAAAAACTTCAGTCACTTCTGATCCTGAAACAACCGTTTTATCAAGGCTGTCTTTGTAAGCCTCAACATTAATGTTCGTATTTTCAAGGAAAAACTGGGCAAAATAATCACGCTGATTAATGCGTAGGTAATGTACTTCAGGTAAAACAGGAGCAGTTTGTGTACCTGTAAAAACAAAATTGCCTGCTTCAATTATTGCAGTGTCAAGTACCAATGGCTGTCCTGCTTCGGCTTTTACCAAATAAACCTCACCCGAATCCAAGCCAGCAATAGACCCTGAAATTTCATACGTATTTTTATTGCTTTGACATGCTGCAAAAGCAATTAATACTGCAATCACCAGAAATTTTAAACTTTTCATTTTTTATGTTTTTGTGTTTGATAATAATGATCTAATAAATCCCGTGCGGCAACGAAAGAGCTTATTTCTTCTTTCAAAACTTTCTGCTCAAATTCTTCAGTCATTCGTTTAATTTCCTTGTTGTGATAGAAGTTGCCTTTTAACTGGTCATTAATCGTTTCATACATCCAGTATTTCGACTGCTCATTTCTTTTGTGCTGAAAATAGCCATTCGTTATTACAAAATCAAGGTATTCCGTTATGGTGTCCCATATCTTGTCAATTCCCTTTTTCTCAATAGCTGAGCAAGTAAGCACTTTGGGCTTCCACCCAGATTCTGTAGGAGGAAAAAGATGCAGCGCGTTCAGGTACTGCACCCTGGCCTGACTGGCTTTTTCAACATTTGAGCCATCTGCTTTATTGATAGTAATCGCATCAGCCATTTCCATAATGCCACGTTTAATGCCTTGCAATTCATCACCTGCCCCAGCCAACATAAGCAATAAGAAAAAATCGACCATGGAATGAACTACCGTTTCGCTTTGCCCCACTCCCACTGTTTCAATAAAAATGGTATCAAAGCCGGCTGCTTCGCAAAGTATGATGGTTTCACGGGTTTTCCGGGCAACGCCCCCTAAAGAACCAGCAGAAGGGGAAGGCCGGATATAGGCGTTTTGGTCTGCCGACAATTCTTCCATCCTGGTTTTGTCCCCAAGAATGCTTCCCTTCGATCGTTCGCTACTTGGATCAATGGCCAGCACCGCAAGTCTACCACCTCTTCCTGTAATGTACTTACCCATTGTTTCTATGAACGTACTTTTACCGACACCCGGGACCCCGGTAATCCCAATTCGAACCGACTTACCACTGTAAGGCAAGCATTTCATAATTATTTCCTGTGCCAGCTTCTGATGATCTTTTTTTGAACTTTCAACCAAAGTAACTGCCTGGCTTAGAACGGTGATATTCCCTTCAAGGATTCCTTTCACATAATCATCTGGTGCCAGAAGTTTTTTTCGCTTTGCCTTTAAAAAACGTTGAATGGAGCTATCATCAAATGAAGAAGGCTGGTCAACACCATCGTTAACCGTTAATCCTTTAAACTGGTCTTCATTTTCTATATGTTTCTTTTTATCCCTGGACACAATTATTTCTTTTAATGCGAAGGTATAATGATTGGTAATAAAAAAAAACTGCCTCTATGTTGAAGCAGTTTCCATTGTATCTTTTGTTGTTGATTAACCGGCGACTGTTACATTTGTTGAAACCCTTAAAATTGATGTTGGTTTTTTAGGATCATTTGTTATTACAGTAATGGCTTTATTCTGACGTCCTCGCTTTCCTTTTGAATTAAATACAACCTTCAACGGTACTGATTCATTTGGACTGATTATTTTCTTCTGGGGCGTAACAGCAGTACAACCACAAGTGGTTTTCACATTGCGAATAATCAAATCACGTTTCCCCATATTTTTCATGGTAAACGTGTGCTCAACTTTATCCCCTTGTTTAATTTCACCAAAGTCAAAAGTGGTTTCGGTAAAATTTATTACAGGTGCATTTGCAAGTTCTTCAGCTGTTAGGCTTGAGAAATCTTCTTCAATGGTTGCAGATACACCAATTGAGTTTCTGTAATCAGCTTTTCCATCAATATCCAGATAAATGCGGTGCATCACAAACCCATAGGTTTTGATTTTCTTTGTATCGTAAGTCACATAAACAATTCCTTTTTCCTTAGGATTAATTTTAGCGGGCTTAACAACTGCCTTAAGATGCGCAGGAGCCTGGCGGAATTTTACTTCTACTGGCTGGTCTGATGTATTCACAATCTCCAGGCTGTCCGTTTTAACTAGTCCCTCTTTTATTTTCACAAAAGCTATGTGATTTGTCTTGGCGCTTACCGGGCCAATTCTCCTTGGATACAACTCAGCTAAAGTTTTTTTCCTTGGCGTTACCTTACCTTTAACCCTTAAAATTATCCTTGGATTGGAAGCATTAGAACTTACGATAATTGTTTTGTTGAACGGTCCCGGACGGTTTCTTGGATTGAAACTGACTTTCACGAAACCTTCTTCACCAGGTGCAATTGGTTTTCGGCTCCATTCGGGCGTTGTACACCCACACGATGCATGAACATTGTTTAAAACCAATGGAGATGCCCCCGAATTTTTAAAACTAAAACTAAACTGCTGGAGTCCTTTTTCTTCTTTTAATGTGCCGTAATCGTGAATTAACTTTTCAAACTCAATTTTTGCTTTATTGTTTTGCGCAAATAATTGGGTGGAAAATGCGAAAAGTGCGATCACAATAAAATAAATAATCCTTTTCATCATCTAAAATTTTCTTTTCTGTCAAACAAAGTTAAATCCTGCTAATCGAACTTTGGCTCAAAGATAACAAAAGCCAAAAGATTAATTTCTTTACAAATCTAAAAAAACACTTCTCGATGCATTGTTAACACCCACAAACTTTTGTTAATGATTTGTTAAACCAAAAAAAATTATCAAAAATTCTGTAGTTTCGTGGTTTACAAGGGAGAACAAGTACGTGATGGGAAGAAATACAATACGGTTTGTGATTGTGCTGGCAACCTTGTCGGTACTGGGTATATTGGTTATACAATTTTTCTTTTTGAAGAATACCGTGGATTTAAATGAAAAAAAATTTCACGATTCAACAACCATTGCCCTTAAAAACGTAGCTGCCGACCTGATAGAATACAACAACAAAGTTTTTAATCAAAAGAAAGTTCTTGATGCGGGGAATTCTGTTGAGCAAATATCGAACAATTACTATGTGGTCAATGTCGACGATATCGTGCATCACGAATTGTTGGAACACTTTCTTATAAAAGAGTTTAAAAAACAAAACCTGGATATTGATTTTGAATACGCTGTTTACGATTGTGCTGATGAAAAAATGGTTTTCGGCAAATCATTAAAAAAAGAAAATGATTCTATCGTGATTAAATCCAGGATTACTGATCTCGATTGCGAAACGGAAGAAGCCCTGTTTGAACATCACTACAAAACCGACCACAAAAAAACAGATTGCCATTTGCCAAAATGCGAAAAGTTCACCTACTATTTTGGTGTTTCATTTCCAAACCGTTCAAAATATTATAGCTCTCAAGTCAGGGCCTGGTATTACATCACGGGGTTTCTATTTATAATTATCCTGTTTTTTGGTTACACAATAAATGTAATCTTGAAACAACGGAAACTGAGCGAAGTCCAAAAAAACTTCATCAACAACATGACCCACGAGTTTAAAACCCCGATTGCCTCCATTGACCTTTCTGCTAAAGTATTGTCCGACCCATCTATTGCATCGAACCCAAAACGTTTGTCTGATTATTCAAAAATCATCAACGAACAAACCCAACGATTATCATCCCAGGTAGAACGAGTTCTTCAAATGGCCACTATTGAAAAGAAAAAAATTGATCTTAATAAAACTGAAGTTGAATTAAACGGGTTCATTTCAAAAACCATCGAAGAATTTAAATCAAGCCAAAACGGGCATAAATACAACATTGAATTTTATGAGACTGGTAATGAGATCGGGATATTGGCCGATAAGCTTCATTTTTCCAGTATCATTTACAACATTCTTGATAACGGGTTAAAATACTGTGACAGCGATCCACATATCCAGGTTAAGCTACGAGATGACAAAAAGAATGTGATGGTTGATATAGCAGACAATGGCATTGGCATCCCAACAGAATACCGCAAAAAAATATTTGGTCGTTTTTTCAGGGTTCCAACTGGCAACATCCACAATGTGAAAGGCTTTGGATTGGGCTTAGACTACGTGAAAAAAATAGTTGAAAGGCATGGTTGGAAAATAAACGTATCGGATAATTCACCAAAAGGAAGTATTTTTACGATAATCATTCCTAAATAATATGGATTTTACCGGAAAAAAAATTTTGCTGGTTGAAGACGACAAGACGCTCAACTTTATTATTCGCGACAACCTGGAAGAAGCAGGATATGTCGTAAAATCAGTTGAAGATGGTGAGGAAGGGCTTGTTGCGTTCAATAGCGAATCGTTTCACCTTTGCCTTTTCGATGTTATGCTGCCCAAGCTTGATGGATTTTCGCTTGCCAAAAAAATCAGGGAGAAAAACCAGGATATCCCAATTTTGTTTCTTACCGCCAAGGTAATGACAGAAGACAAAATTAACGGATTAACCTTGGGAGGCGATGATTACATCACAAAACCTTTCAGTATGGAGGAGCTTCTTCTTCGTATAAAGGTATTTCTAAAAAGAAGCTTGATAGCCGATGAGTTGGAAGACGATGGAATTAACCGCTGCAAAATTGGCAGGTACGATTTTTATTTCGATAATTTGGTTTTGCAAAATGGTGATGAAAGAAGAACTTTAACCTACAAAGAAGCAGAGCTACTAAAATACTTTTGTGAAAACCCCAACAAAGTTCTTAGCCGTTCCGATATTCTTAAAAAGGTATGGGGTTCGGATGACTATTATCTTGGCCGCAGCCTGGATGTGTTCATTTCGAGATTGCGCAAGTACCTTAAAAATGATCCTGACATTAAAATCATTAACCTACACGGTATTGGCTTCCGGTTTAATGCCCCAATTCAAAAACAATAAATTATGGCCAGCATGAGCGTTACTCAACTAATTATTTTAATTATTGCCGGATTAATTGCTGGCCTGTTAGGTGGAACTCTTGGTGTTGGTGGCGGAATTATTGTCATTCCAACGCTGGTGCTGATTTTAGGGTTCTCGCAGCACCTTGCGCAAGGAACAGCACTTGCTTTTATGCTGCCACCAGTTACCTTGCTTGCCACAATCAACTACTGGAAAGAAGGCTATGTAAACTGGAAGTTTGCGCTGATCCTTTCGGTCACTTTTTTTGTGGGCGCTTACCTTGGGTCACTTATTTCGTTCAACCTACCTGAGAAAATCCTTCGGAAAGTTTTTGGGGTGTTTATCATCATTGTTGCCCTAAAAATGATTTTTTCAAAGTAGTTTATTTTTTTGTCGCTATAATTTTTGTTAGTTGTCACAACATTCAAAATTATTACTACCCACAAAATGACCTAAATTTTTGTTGGTGAAAGTAATTCTTCTAAAATTAATTCAAAATGTTTAATTATTTTTTCTAAATCCTCTCCGTGGGATAATCCCCCTTCAATATATCTTATTATTCCATTTCTATCTACAAATATATTTTCTGGGTAAGGATAACTTCCTATTTTTTTTATATAATCCTTAATACTTGTACCAGAGCCATTAAAATTGCTACTTGCAACCTGTTGAAAATTGAATTCTTTTTTCTTAACGAACTCTTTAACATCCAAATCATCATCATATGTTATAGCAATAAAGTTAACTCTATCAGAATACTTATCTCTTAGTAGGTTTAATGCAGGTATTTCGGCAACACAACCCCTGCACCCGATAAACCACAGGTTAATTAATGTCGGCTTTGTTTGCTTTCCACCAATTGCGACACTATCGCCATCAATAGTAAGAAAATTTCTTGTGTTTAGCTCCATTCCTATTTTCTCATATTTAAGCGCCCTGACTGTATACTCAGTTCCAATTCTAATTTCGTATTTAAATGGTCTAATTTTAAAACCATTTGAGTCAATTAATGATTGAAATTTTATTCCTAAATGTAAGTCATGACGGATTGAATCCGGATAATCCATAAGTAACGACCCAACCAGATTAGTATATTCAGTTTTACTTAGTAGCTCGTGTGTATACATATTTTTATAAAGGTCAGGTTCTTGAGCTTCTATTTTTTCACTTAACCCAACTACTAGGACTAAAAAAACTAGCGATAATAATTTTATATTCATATTTTATCGTTTACTTATAAGCCACTGTTTATCATTGCCAAGTATAATAAAAAAAGCCCTATCCTTCTATTGATGAACAGGGCTATTTTATCCTTTCAGAAAAAAAATTACTTCAGGTATTCGTCCCCAAAGGAAACACCCATTCGACGAGCTTTTGCAATTAACGAATTATCTTTTTGTACAAGCTTCAGTTTATCGCTAATTTCATTTAATGAAACAGCTGTTAGCAGGTTATTCTTTAAAGCAACCATGGTACCAAACTTTTCTTCTGCAATACATTGTGCTGCAAAAGCTCCGTAACGTGTAGCAAGTATCCGGTCCATCGGAGTGGGGCTTCCTCCACGTTGTATGTAACCCAATACTGTTTCACGGGTTTCAATTCCGGTGTATGTTTGAATGGCTTCGGCAATATGCGTTGCCGCAGAAACCCCTTTTGGGTGCTTAATTCCTTCGGCTACCACAACAATTGAATAGGTTTTATTGCTTTCGTAACGCTCTTCAATTTTTTTACAAACTGAACGGATATTGTACTCCAATTCTGGCACCAGAATAATGTCACCACCCCCGGCCATTCCGGCATATAATGCAATCCACCCTGCATGGTGCCCCATTACCTCAATAATCATAACACGCTGATGCGAGTTGGCTGTTGTGTGCAATCGGTCTATCGCTTCGGTTGCAATCTGTAGTGCAGAGTCAAACCCAAAAGTCACATCGGTACCCCACACATCATTATCAATGGTTTTTGGAATACCAATAACATTTAGTCCTTCCTGCCTTAGGCGGTTAGCTGTTTTCATTGTTCCGTTTCCACCTATACAAACAATCGCATCCAAGCCTAACTCTGAATAATTCTTTTTGATGAGCCCAGGCTTATCTGTATCTCCCTGATTGGCAAATTTATATGGTTTTTCTCGTGATGTTCCCAAAATAGTTCCGCCAAGGGTTAGGATGCCTGATAGGTCAGATTCCTTTAATTCAGTATATTCTTTCTTGATTAAACCGGTATAACCTGCATTAAACCCCAATACTTCCATTCCATATTCAACAATGGCCGTTTTTCCTACTCCTCGTATTGCTGCATTCAATCCAGGGCAATCACCACCGGCAGTCAATATTCCAATTCGTTTTGGTTTTTTGTTGCTCATAATAATTCTTCTTTATTGATTCAAATATGATGAAAACATCATTTGGATATCGAAATTAATAAAACTATTCATCAATTCTTATACTTTTTGGCAGTTCAATTTGCAACTCCCTGATTTCATGAATAAAAACTTGTTATTTTTCATCTTGTTCATTCTTCAACCCAATATTCAGTGCTTCTGACTAAAGGAATGCCTGTACTATCAAAAAAACTGAAGTTTTTTATTTAAATTCGTAAGCAATTATTCGCAAATCAACTTAAATTTAATATTAACCTAAAATTCGAGAATTATCATGAAACGATTTTTTTCATTCTTGCTTGCTGCTTCTTTCCTTGTTTTTATTGCCTGTACGGGTGGGCAAAAAATAGCTAAAAATGTAGAAAAAAAAGAAGTTATTGAAAACAACACACTAACTGAAAAAGAAAAAGAAGATGGCTGGGTACTTCTTTTCAACGGCAAAAATTCTGAAGGTTGGAGGAGCTACAACAAAACAGATTTCCCAACCGGGTGGGTTATTGTTGACGGAACCATTCATTGCAAAGGATCGGGACAAGGAGAAGCCGGTGCAGATGATGGTGGCGACATTATTTATGACAAAAAGTTTTCAAACTTCCATCTGAAATTAGAATGGAAACTCAGCGAAGGAGGCAATTCGGGCATTTTCTACCTTGGACAGGAAATTGATGGATGGCCAATTTATAAAACTGCACCTGAGATGCAAATACTGGATAACGTGAAGCACATCGATGCTAATTTAGGTATCGCTGGAAACCGTCAGGCAGGTTCTTTGTACGACATGATTCCTGCGGAACCGCAAAATGCAAAACCAGTTGGTGAATGGAACCAGGTAGAGGTTATCGTGTACAACGGAACTGTGGTACACAAGCAAAATGGTGTTTCTGTTGTTGAATACCACCTTTGGACCGATGACTGGAAAGCAATGGTTGCAAAAAGTAAATTTCCAAAACTAAACGAGAATTTTGCTGACGTTGCCAAAGAAGGTTACTTTGGTGTTCAGGATCACGGAGATGATGTTTGGTTCAGAAATATTAAGATTAAAGAATTATAGGCATAGGCCATTTAGAAATAGAAAAGAGGCCGTCTCAGAACTAGTTTTTTTGAGACGGCCTCTTTCTATAAATATCATTAAAAATCTGTCAACCTATTTTAGGATGACTCATTCATACTGTTGAATGATCGTTCCTGTCATCCTAAGCAGTGATGTATGTGTATCAATAAAGTTGTAAATTGCTTGCAGCTGTTGTTGCGCAGCATTTAGGTAAATTAGCTGCACATCCCTAAAATTGAACGAATTAATCGATCCAGCCTCGTATTTTTCAGAGGCAATCTGAAGATTTAATTTCGCCGCTTCCAGGTTTTCTTCGGCAACATTTAGCAACTCTTTTCTTACCAGGTAAAACTCGTACAAATTGTTCAGTTTGTTTCCTAAATCATGATGCATTTGCTCCAAACCTACCGTACCACTTTCCTGTTCAATCTTTGCAATTTGCAATGCACGCTTCCGATTACCTCCACTAAACAGATTATAACTCAAAGTCAGGTTTCCATATAAATTGGAAGAATTTTCCCAACTTTCCCCTCGAACATCAAAATCCATTCGGGTCCGGTTCACACCACCACCTGCTACAAGGTTCACACTCGGATAGTAACTGCTTTTTGCAGCAGCAACAGCATTCTCCAGTAGGTTCTGGTTGATGTACTGGTTTTTTAATGCTTTGTTGTTGCTTTTCAATTGCTGGTGCAAGTCGGCTAAAACATAATCTGCTGGTTTTGCTTCAAACCCTTCAGTTAATTCATACTTCTCAAACTCTTTTACCCCCATAAGAAAGTTTAAATCACGCAATGCGTTTTTATATGCCACTTCCTGGGATAGATAGTTTGTTTTATCGGTTAAGTAGGCGTTTTGAGCCTGAAGTACATCAAACGTGACAGCACTACCAAAGTCTTTTCGCTCTTCTACCTGACGATATCGATCTTGCGAAAGACTCATCAACTCCTGAAGAACTTCAAGGCTTTCTTTCTCCAATAAAATTGAATAATAAGCCAACACAACAGACTGGATCGTGCCTTCAACCATAATAGCAGTATTGTGCTTTGATAAGCTTTCAAGCTCCTCAAAACGCTGTTTGTTTATACGGACTGAAAGACCATCAAAGATTGTCCAGTTTAAATTCACCCCTGCTGAAAAACGGTTCTGCGCAAAATCCTCTGTTTCATTATTGTTTATCGTGTTATCACTTCCAAGCGTTAACCCAATGTATGGATACCGACCGGCTGTCCCCCAATTATTGTTTAGCTCTGCAATTTGCTGGGTTTGCCTCGTAATTACCATGTCGTAATTATTTTCCAGGGCCTTCGTTATGGCATTTTCCAAACTAAGTTTTTCCTGCGCCACCAAGGTAAAAGCCAGAAAGGCAAAAAATATAGTTATTTGAATTCGTTTCATTCGATTAATTTTTGCTTTGAGATTCTTTTAATTTTTGCTGCGCTTTTCTTTCTTCAGCCCCAATCTCCCTTAAACTATGCAAGTAGGCTATTTCAACATGTTCAGGCTTGATCTTCCTTCCTGTCCAGAGTTGTCTAACCACTCTTCTAAAGTCGTTAAGAACCATTATTAATGCCGGGAAGAATAGCAGAATAAACAGGGTACCGATTGCTACACCATAAACCAGTGAAATTGCCATTGGAATAAGGAATTGTGCCTGGAAACTTTTCTCAAGAATTAATGGGTACAACCCCAGGGAAGTTGTCAAGGTGGTTAGTAAAATTGGGCGTAAACGCGTTTTTCCAGCCTCAATAATTGCTTCGGCAACTTTCTTCCCCTGAGTAATCAGAAGATTATATTTTGCCAGGAATACCACGGCATCATTAATAATTACCCCCGTGAGCGCGACAATTCCCCAAAGGCTGAGCAGCGACACTGGTTTACCATGAATACCATGCCCCCATACTGATCCTAAAATTGCCAATGGGATCATTATCAGGATCAGGAAAGGCTGTTCAAACGATTTGAAATTGATCATCAGGAGTATGATAATAACACCAAAAGCAATTGGAAAAGCGGCCATCATATCACCCACATTTCGCTGGCTCTCGCGCGACTGCCCCTGAAACTCGATTGAGATTCCAGGATATCTTGCTTCAATCTCGGGAATTATTTCAGCCCTTACTTGCTCCAATATTGCAGTTACCGATGCGTCCGGATCAGACAAATCTGCACTTACCCGGATTTCACGTTTCCCGTTGTACCGCTGAATACTAACCGGGCCTCGCTCCAGGTGATAGTCAGCCAGCTCGGTCAATGGAAATTCCCCTACTTGCGTTTTAATCCTCATTCGTTCCAATTGTCCAAGTCGCATTCTGTCACTCGAAGGATAACGGACCCAAACGCGCAACTCATCCCTACCTTCCTGTAAGCGTTGGGCCTGACCACCGTAAAACCCTTGGCGCACCTGATTGGCAATAAAAGCTTCGTTTAAACCTAGCATGTATGCTTTTGGTTTAAGGTTCAATCTCACCTCTTGTTTCCCCAGTGCATTGTTATCGACTACATCTTTTAACTGAGGCATTTCTTCCAGTTTAGTAACCAGGAAATCCCGACTTTTTCTTATCTCTTCGAGATTACGCCCCAGCAGTGATACCGATACCGGTTTCCCAAACCGGGTTTGTCCGCCAATAGTAAACTTTTCAGCTTTCGGCACAACTCCAATTTTCTCCCTAACCAGGTTTACAATTTCATAAGTACTTATCCCTGTTTCTTCCGGATTTCTTGGAAAAACCTGCATACTACCAGCGTGTGAACCTGTTTCCTGTCCATTAAATGCTGATCCCAAGACCAGGTAACAATTATCGATAATATCAACTGTATCTCCACGTTCTTCCATCAACTCCTGATTGATTTCCCATATGATTTTGTCGAATTTCTCCAGGTGTTCCATGGTTTGCTTTTCTCCAGAACCAGGTGTAAACGCCATATCAATGTTAAACTGGTCAAATTCCAGGCGTGGGAAAATGGTGGTTTTTATTATTTGCCCTCCAATAAGACCTCCAGTTATAAGGAACAAGGCAATTGGTATACCAATGACTATGTAGCGCCATTCAAGAATTAATCTCAACACCCTGTCGTAAGCATAGTTACGCAACCATGTAAAGAAACCTTCAGTGTATTTCTTCAAACCGCTATCTTTTTGTCGAAGCGATCGTTCACTTAACACATGCCGATTACCGAGGTGGGCCGGAAGAACAAAAAATGCCTCAATAAGCGAAAAGGCTAAACTTATACTTACTACAAATGCCATTTCCTGAAGGAACTCCATCTGCCCGGTAAGGAAAAACAGTGGGGTAAATGCAACGATGGTAGTTGAAATAGAAGTAACAACAGCCGGCATTACCTCCATCGTACCGTCAATAGCGGCTCGCATTGGCCCCTTTCCGGCCTCAAAATGCTGGAAAATATTTTCACCGATTACAATTCCGTCATCAACGAGAATACCGATCACGAGTATCATCCCAAACAAGGATATCATATTAATGGTAACACCTACCATGTTGGCCACAATAAACATGGCCAGGAATGCAGAAGGAATACCCCACGCTACCCAGAGTGACAACCTAAAACTAAGCATCAGTGCCAGGGAAAGTACGACCAGCACCAACCCGATAAGACCATTTTCATACAGCAACTGTAATCGGGCACGAAGCATTTCAAGAAAAGAGTAACTCATTTCGAGGCGCACACCCAAATCCTTTGCATTAAATTCTTCCAAATAGTTTTGGGCATATTCTGTAATTTCCTCCAAGTCCTCTTCAATCAGTTTATTGACCGTAATTGAAACCATCGGTTTACCTTTGGTCAGTACCTTTGTTGGCTCATCGGCGAATTTCTTTTTTACTTCAGCAACATCCCTAATGCGAATAATACCACCATCGGTGTTGGCTTTCAGCACAATGTCCCCAATCTTATTGGCATCTGAACTCCTTGACCGTAATCGAATCAGAAGTTCTTCTTCCTGTGAGCGGATTAAGCCCCCGGAGACATCCCTGTTGTTGCTTGAAATAGCCTGTGCCAGTTGATCGAATGTAATGCCATATCGCAAAAGGGTCTCTTCTTTGGCTTCAACAGATATTTCCAAGGGAGGAAATCCGGAGATACTCACCTGCGACATGACACCAGAAGCCATAAAGTCTTCCTCAATTTGCTGCGCATATTCCTTCAGTGTAACCAAATCCACATCGCCTGTTACGCGCATAAACATTCCCCAGGTCGTGTTTCGCTGCTTAAAAACAATCGGTCGTTCAGCAGCAGTAGGAAGCGACGAGATACCATCAACAGCATTTTTTACATCCATCAATGTTTCGTCAATATTATAATCCCCGGTAGTCTCAATGCTTACCCTCGTGAAGTTTTCAGATGAAGTGGAGGTTATTTCACGAATACCTACAATGCCCCGTACCGCTTCTTCAATTCTCGATGTGACCCCCTCCTCCATCTCCACGGGAGAAGCACCGGGATAATACACCGTCACAAAAATGAATTTCGATTTCGTTTCCGGGAAGAAGGACATCTTCATGGAAACCATGCTAAGGAATCCTGCAACTACCAATATGAGAATAATCAGATTGGCATAAAAAGGAAACCTTACAAATATTTCGACTAATCTTTTCATAATCAAATTATCAATTTATGTCCAATAAACCCTATCGGATAATTTCTACTGCAAGGTTATCCTTCACATTGATCAGCGGCTCAACCACAAGCTCCTCACCAGACCCTATCCCATTAAATATTAAAGTCTTATCATTTACCTTGACAACATTAATCGTCTGCTTCTTTAGTCGTCCATCAACAACGGTAAAAACTTCATTGGTATTAAATACTGCGCTCCTGGGCATTTCCATTACCTCGGCTATATTTTGACCACTGAACAATACTTTTTTGTATTCACCAGTCAGTAGTTCATCGCCCTTTTTCACAGCTACTTTTACAAAAATGCTCCGCGATTGCGTGCCTTCATCAACAAATCCGGATTTCCGAACAACCTTTCCGTTTAGCTCCGAAGCGCCATCAGTTCCAAGAACTGTTACTTTGTCACCAATCTTAATCCATTTGCTCTTTCCATTTTCTACTGGAACTTCAATCTCAAGTTGATCAGTCCGAATCATTCTGGCAATCATACCCCCTACATTAACAAAAGCCCCAACTTCATAATTAACCTGAGTAAATGCCCCATCAAAAGGAGCCACAAACGAGTGTCTTTCCAGGCGTTTTTCATCCTGAAGAATACCGTAATATTCGCTAAGGATGTTTCTACTGGAAAGAAAAATTTTCACTTTCTCATTTGATGAAACTGGCATCTCTGGCAAGGCTTCATCAAGGTTCACATCATTAAAAAATTGCTGAAACTTTGGATAATCTTCCGGATAATCAATTTTGATATCCGGCAACATGTTGGTAAAACTAGTCAGAAAAAGGCTTTTCCTGGCTTTCAGAGCCAGTTCAACCTCGTCTTTGTAAATGGTAGCAATCAGGTCTCCCTTTTTAAACGATGTTCCTTTCTTTAAGGCCACTTTACCGGGCTCAATTTTACCAGAAGCTTCAGAAACCAGTGAGACTTCCATACTGGAAACCACCCTTCCTTCAGCTATAACTGATGAGGTAACTTCAGAATAAACTACGGGCTGAGCTTTCACATAGCGCTTAATTTCTGTGTCAGGCATCCGTGGCGGTTCAGGTTTCATAGAACTAAACAATGCTGATAAAGCTGCTGCCCCTCCAAGCAATACAATCAGCCCTACCACAACAAACGTAATTTTTCTCCAATTCATGGCTTTTGATTTTGTTTATATGAATATTTTATATTTAAAAAATTGAACTCACAGTTTAAATTCCTGAATACCACGTCCAATCCTTCACGCATTCCCTCTTCCGCATCGCTTTCAAGTCCTTTCAATATTTCCAGGCTTTGTTCCTTTAACACCTCAATAATCTTTGGACTTATCTCTTCAGCCTCATCATTGTGATACAACAACTTGCTCCTTTTGTCAACAGTTGAAGTTTCTCTTCGAATGAAACCGTTCTTTTCAAGTGTATTCAAAATACGTGTCAAAGTTGTTTTGTTTTTTCCAACTCTATTTGCCAATTCTTGCTGAGAAATCCCATTATTATGTACAATCTCCATCAACACAGGCCACTGCTCAATAAGCAATGGTAAGCCATTCTCACTCAACGCCTTATTTAGATGCAAATGGATAGCCCTACTTGCCTGATAGATCAAAAAAGTTATAGGAATTTTCATGGCTTTCTAAAATTAGTTGCACTACCAACTAGTATGCAAGTTCTATCTTCCATTACACATTTCCAATTCTTTTTTATAAAAAAAGTGTTAATGTTTTTTAATTGCTTTCTTCATCAAAGAAATTCAAAAACAAAATTTTAAAACATATAGTATTTGTCAAGTTTCTAAACAATAAGAATTTATAACTTTGCCGTTCAATATCATTTGGCTGAACAATCAATGCAAAAGCTTGAATTCGATACGATTATAGTGGGCAGTGGCCTCGCAGGGTTAACGGCTGCTTTTCATGCTGCTAAACATGGATCGGTGGCCATTATCACTAAGTCTCAGCTTGATACAAGCAACTCATACTATGCACAGGGCGGGATTGCCGGGGCTATCGCACAGAATGACTCACCTGAGCTGCACTATCATGACACCTTGTTGGCTGGAAGGGGATTGTGTGAAAAAGAAGCTGTAAAGATATTGGTCAACGAAGGACGAGAACGAATTCTGGAATTGATTGAAATGGGCATGGAATTCGATCAACAAGATGGAGAATTTGTACTTGGACTTGAAGGAGGGCATAACAAAAGGCGAATTTTACACGCCGGAGGTGATGCCACAGGCAAGGAACTTACGTTGTTCATGCTCAAGAAAGTGATGGAGCAACCCACGGTTACGGTTTTTGAGTACAATGCAGTAACCCAATTGATTGTAAAAAACGAAGAATGTTTGGGCGTTCAGTCCATGGACTTTACTTCTGGAGAAAATAAAATCATATTCGCCAAATCGACTATTCTTGCCACAGGCGGTTTATCAAGGATTTTTAGCAGGTCAACCAACCCACACACAGCTACAGGCGACGGCATTGCTTTAGCTTATAATGCTGGCGCACGCGTTGCCGATATGGAATTTATCCAGTTCCACCCTTCTGCATTATCAGTAAAAGATAAGGATGCATTTTTAATTAGTGAAGCTGTTCGTGGTGAAGGCGCCTGGTTGCTTAATGAAAATGGCGAACGTTTTATGAAAGATGTTCACCCACTTGCCGAGCTTGCCCCACGAGACATCGTTGCCTTTTCTATTTTTAAACAGATGCAAAAGTTCGACCGGCCAAACATTTATTTATCGGTAAAGCACCTTGATCATAAAAAAATTAAAAGTAGGTTCTCGAACATCGCAAGAAAGCTAAAAGAATACGGATTTGACATGACAAAAGACCTTCTGCCCATTGCGCCTGCGGCACATTATATGGTAGGCGGAATACGCACAGACTTGCATGGCGAAACCAATATTGCCGGATTATTTGCCTGTGGTGAGGTTGCGTCAACTGGCGTTATGGGAGCAAACAGACTAGCCAGCAATTCATTGCTTGAGTGCCTGGTGTTTGGCAAACGGGCAAGCGAAAAAGCAGCAAAACGGGAAAAACCGAAGTTTGATGTTCCTGGGCTAAAAGAATTGACAAACCTTGAGGAAAATGAAGGTTTCTTCCTGAACATTAAAAATGAAATTGCTGATTTAATGTCAAAAAACGTTGGTATTGTTCGAAATGGAAATGACCTGAAAGAAACACTATACAGGGTTCAGGCTATTCGCTACAGAATGCCCAACAAAATTACAGATTACAACATCATGAAAGCGGAACATACTATTGATATCTGCTCCTTAATAATCCAGTCAGCCATTCGCCGCGAAGAAAGTCGCGGTGGGCACATCCGGGAAGATTTCCAACATGAAAATCCGGATTTCAGGCTTCATATAGTTCAGGAAAAACATAAACAACCCATATTTATACCTTTAGAAAAATGATGGACGAAAGAGAGCTGAAGGCAGCCAAAAAGTTATTAAAAATTGCAATTAAAGAAGACATTGCCACTGGTGACATCACGACCAATAATTTAATCCCCGAAGAATCGAGGAGTAATGCTTACATGATTGCGAAGGCTGATGGTGTGATTGCAGGCATAGAAGTTGCGGAAATGGTTTTTCGCCGCCTGGACAAGAACCTGGAATGGAATCCCAATGTTACTGACGGTGATCACGTAAAGGAAGGAGATATTATAGTTCGATTCAGGGCATCGTACAGGGCATTGCTTACCGGGGAGCGTATTGCTTTAAATTTTTTCCAACGCATGTGTGGAATTGCAAGCATGTCCGCAATTTTTGCCGAAGAAGTTAAAGATTTTGAAGCAGTTGTTTTAGATACCCGGAAAACACTTCCAGGCTACAGGATCCTTGATAAATATGCTGTTCGCACAGGTGGTTCAAGCAATCACCGCGATGGCTTGTACGATCTGGTTATGATAAAAGATAATCACATTGAAGTTGCCGGAGGCATTACCCCAGCCGTGGAACAAATACGATCGAAAGTGCCATCTGATATAAAAATTGAAGTAGAAACAACAAACCTCGATCAGGTTAAGGAAGCACTTGACATTGGTGCAGATATTATCATGCTTGACAATATGGATAATGAAACCATGGCCGAAGCGGTAAAACTAATAAACGGGAAAGCAAAAGTAGAAGCTTCTGGAAATATGACCCTGGAAAGGCTGAAAGGAGTTGCTGCCACTGGTGTTGACTTTATTTCAATAGGAGCCCTAACCCATTCGGTAAATGCAATGGACATAAGCCAAAGAATTGAGTCGTGAACCTAATTATTGACATAGGAAATACGCGCACCAAACTGGCAGTTTTTTTCAAAAATGAAATCATCTTTGAAAAAGTAGCTGAAAAGTTAACTGTAGAACTGATACAATCAATTCAAAAGGATTACCCAAAACTTGGGAAAGCCATCTTATCATCTGTAAAAGACTACCCAAAGGAAACCCGCGAATACCTAAAACTGGCCTTCAATCCGTTTATTGAGTTGGACAAAGACACACCAACATCACTTACAAATAATTATAAAACACCTGAAACCCTTGGAAAAGACAGGCTGGCTGCTGCTGTTGGTGCCAATGGATTATTCCCAAATAACTATTGCCTGGTAATTGACGCAGGCACAGCCATTACACTGGATCTTGTTTCTGAAAAAAATGAATACCTGGGTGGAAATATTTCTCCAGGATTGGAAACCCGGTTTAAAGCTCTCAACCATTTTACGGGTAAACTGCCCTTAGTCTGTCTTAATGAAGAGTTTGACGAAATAGGAACAGATACAGAGTCAGCCATACGGGCTGGTGTACAACTGGGCGTATTATTTGAAGTTGAGCAATATATCAATCACTTTAACAATCTTTATCAAAATTTACAAATCATTATAACCGGCGGCAATGCCAATTTCTTTGATAAGAAGTTAAAAAAGTCCATATTTGTACACTTGAATTTAACCCTGGTTGGACTAAACAGAATACTGGAATACAATGTTAAAGAGACTTAGCGGATTTTTTGCGATCGGACTTTTATTACTTTCTTCGTTGCCACTTGTTGCTCAAAACGAGAATACTTCATCACCATATAGCCGATTCGGACTTGGCGATATTCATCCATACAGCTTTGGAAGATTTGCCGCAATGGGAGGTGCTTCAATTGGTAGCAGGCACAATGTTCAGATAAATACGAGCAACCCTGCATCCTATTCATCAATCGACAGTTTATCGTTTGTTTTTGAGTTTGGGACAGATGCACGCCTATCCGATTTCAAATCAGGAGAAAATAATTTCAAGACCAACGATGTAAACTTTAGATACTTTGCTTTTAGCTTCCCAATCACACATTGGTCAGCAGCTAGCATGGGTGTTCTCCCTTTTTCAGATAAAGGATATGAAGTTTTCTATCAAGAAGACAACACAGAACTTGGAAGAATCGGGTACAATTATTCTGGTAGTGGATCAATATCGAAAGCCTTTTTAGGATTTGGCGTTGATTTAAGCAAGTCTATTTCAGTAGGTGCAAACATTTATTATTTGTTTGGAAGGCAAAGTCAAAACAACTCCATCTTGTTTTTCGATGATGCTTCAACCTACGACTATACAGAAAGTGAGCGAACAAGGGTACGTGATTTGGCCTACCAACTAGGTATTCAATATAATATTCCCCTAAAAAATGATAAATTCTTAACAATTGGTGGAACATTCGAAAATAAACCCAAGTTTACGGCATTTCATGATTTAATTCGTCAAAATATCCTACAAACTTCAGAAGGGATTATTACACAAAACCTGGATAGCATTGTTGACGATAGAAGTACCATCCAATTGCCCACCTCATTTGGCATTGGCCTTTCCCTTGCAAAACCCAATAAGTATGAGATAAATGCTGATTACTATCATTCAAAATGGAGTGAAGCCAAGTTTTTTGGATCAACTTTACCGGAACTAACAGATCAAAGTAGGTTTGCACTTGGGTTCGAATTTATTCCAGATGTAACTTCATTAAGAAATTATCTAAAAAAGATTAAATACCGCGCAGGCCTGCACTACGAAAAATCATATTTAAAAATTGACAATCAACAAATTAATGAGTTTGGCATGAGTTTTGGTTTTGGTTTACCATTAAATCGTTCTAAGTCAACAATTAATTTGGCAGCTGAATTTGGTAGAAGGGGGACCACCTCAAACGGCTTAATTCGTGAGAATTATACCAAATTAAGTGTATATTTGAACCTCCATGACACTTGGTTCTTCCAAAGGAAGTTTGACTAAAATTTAAACGTATAATTAAATAATATCTCGATCATGAAACCTTTATTCAAAAAAACAAACCTGCTAACATTTACACTGGTTTTGCTGATGAGTGTTTCCGCTGTTGCCCAAAGGGTGATTACCGGAACTGTTTATCGCGAAGGAAAAGTTGCTGCCGGTATAACGGTTGAAGCGCACAAATCATCAGACACTTACATGACCAGTTTTGATGGAAAATATGAGATTAAAGCTGATGCTAAAAGTAAATTCCTGAAATTTACCTATATTGATGATTCAAGGAAATTTGATATTGAAGGCAATAAAAGCAATGTAATCGATTTTAGCTTTGATGGAAAACTGCCAGTAAAAGAGGAAGGTGCTTCTGAAGAAGGAGTAGATTTACGTTCACAGGCAGAATTGGTTAAAGCTAAAGACAAGGAATTCATGACCCAATTGTCTATGTATGATCAATTCTATAAGCAAAAAGATTTCAAATCGGCAAAAGAACCCTGGGAGTACGTTTATAAAAAATACCCAAAATCAACCACCAATATTTACATTCATGGATGTAAAATGTGCGAACATGCAATTGCAAGCACCAACGACTGGACAGAAAAAAATAAGCACATCGACCAGATGATGTCTATTTACGAACGTCGTATCCAGTACTTTAACCAAAAAGGGTATTTGCTTGGCCGCATGGGGACTGACTTCCTAAAACACAAATTGGGCAATGAAAACCTTGATGATGAGGAATTGAAAACAATCCTTAAAAAAGGCTATGGCTATTTAGAGGAAGCTATTGACCTTGAAAAAGATAAATCAGAAGCAGCTGTTTTGGTTGTATTTATGCAGGCTACAAAAAGGTTGTTCATCATGGGTGAATTTCCAAAAGAAAAAGTAGCTGCAAACTATCAAACTGCATCAAATATCCTAAATAAGTATTTGGCAGATGAGCCAGATAGCGAAAAATTCACCACTGCAAAAACCCTGGTTGATCAGGTATTCCAAACCAGTGGTGCTGCTGACTGTGAAGCACTTATTGGCTTGTACGAACCACAATTTGAAGTTATTTCACAAGACATTGATGCGTTGAAGAAAATGCTTCGTATCCTTGATCGTCAGGACTGCACCGAAAGCGAATTGTTTGCAAAAGCTTCTGAAAAACTTTACGACCTAGAGCCTTCTGCTGAAGCAGCGTTTAACATGGCTCGTTTATTTGTAAAACGTGATGAATTTGACCGTGCCAAAGAATACTATAAAAACGCAATTGACACGGAAGAAGACAAAGAGTTGCTGTCAAAATATTATTTTGAGCTAGGTGTATTTACTTTTGCAAAAGAAAGAAATTACCAGCTTGCCCGTACATATGCCCGTAAATCAATCGAGAACTTCCAAAAAAATGGACGTGCTTATATTTTGATCGGTGATATTTATGCTCAGTACAGTAAAAATTATGGTGATAGTGATTTTGAACATCAATCTCTTTATTGGTTGGCAACAGATTACTTTCAAAAAGCGAAACGTGTTGATCCTGATGTGTTCGCAACTGCTAATCAAAAGATCAATACTTATAAAGTGTACTTCCCTGATTCCGAAACTTTATTCTTTGAAGGATATCAGGATGGACAAAGCTATAAAATTGGTAGCTGGATAAATGAAACAACAAAAGCCCGTGCGAAAAAATAATTTCGTGCGAAAAATAAAAACTCATTTAAGCATTGCAGTCCTCAGCATGGGGATTGCAGTGCTTTTCTTTTCTTGTGCAAACGACCTTGAAACCATCAAGGCATATTCTGCAGACGAAAAGCGCCCCTCGGTTACTGCAGAAAATTTTGAGATGATCCATTCGGATTCTACAGTGATCCGTTATAAAATGAAAACCCCTGAACTCATCCGTTTTGAAGATGACAACGACCCATTTATGGAGTTTCCCAAAGGGGTGCACATTGAACAATACGATGGCAAAATGAATATTACTTCAAGCATTTCTGCCAATTATGCCCGGTATTACGAAAAAGAAAGAAAATGGATTGCTAAAAACAATGTCGTTGCAGTAAATGCACAAAATGACACTCTGAAAACAGAAGAGCTTATTCACGAAGAAAGCAAACAAAGAATATATTCAGAACAATTTGTAAAGATCATCCGTAAAGATCAAGTAATGACCGGTATTGGTTTTGAGTCGGATGAACAAATGACAAACTGGAAAATAAAAAAACCAAAAGGAAGCCTTTATATCGAGGTTCAAGAATAGCTCATGGAAGTCCTGATCATTATTATTTTCGCCACCATTTTGTTTTCTGCTTTTTTCTCAGGAATGGAGATTGCATTTGTGTCATCGAACAAACTCCGGCTTGAACTCGACAAACAACAAGATTCACTCCAGTCAAACGTACTTTCTTTTTTTACGAAAAATCCGGGACAGTACATTGCTACCATGCTGGTGGGGAACAATATTGCACTGGTGGTTTATGGTATTGCGTTTGCCAAACTGCTTGAACCTTTCTTTCAGGAAATATTTTTCAACGATAGTTTGGTACTCCTTTCCCAAACCATTTCATCCACTTTTGTTATTTTGGTTACTGCTGAGTTTCTTCCAAAAACCCTTTTTCGGATCAACCCAAATGCATGGCTGAAACTTTTTGCCCTGCCGCTGGCTTTTTTCTATTTTATCTTTTATCCCATTTCACGTTTCACAATGGGCATTTCCAGGTTGTTACTGAATGGGATTTTCAAAGCTTCAATAAGAAAGGATGATGAGAAAACAGTTTTTAACCGAATTGACCTGGATCATTTTGTGAACGAAACGGATGAAGCACAAAGGTTGGAAGAAGATAATTTGGACAATGAAATTAAACTTTTCAGAAATGCACTGGACTTTTCAAAGGTGAAACTGCGCGAAATAATGGTTCCTCGAACTGAAATGATCGCATTGGATATTGAATCAACAAACCTTGAAGAAATTCGCCAGCGTTTTATTGAAACAGGTTATTCCCGAATCCTCTTTTACAAAGAAAATATCGACAATATAATTGGCTACATCCACCACTCCATCATTTTCACCAACCCGGAATCGATTCGCCCAAACCTTAAAAAAGTACTCATTGTTCCTGAAACAATGCCTGCAAATAAGTTGCTTGGTTTATTTATCCAACAACACCGGAGCATTGCCATTGTAGTTGATGAATTTGGAGGAACTTCTGGCATGGTAACCAGCGAAGATATTTTAGAAGAAATATTTGGTGAAATTGAAGATGAACATGATACCATTGACTTGGTTGACAACAAACTTGCCGACAACGAGTATGTACTTTCAGCAAGAATGGAGCTTGACTTTTTAAACGAAAAATACAACCTCGGGTTTCCTGATGATGAAAACTTCGAAACACTAGCCGGGTATATCCTGTTCCATCATGAAAGTATACCAAAAATCAATTCTGAAATTCAAATCGGCAATCACCTTTTTAAAATCCTGAAAGCTTCAAACACACGAATAGAACTGGTTAACCTCAAGATATTGGAGAACAGCTAAAATTAAAATCTATTTTTAGGATTAAACCCTAAAATTGTTATCTTCGTAGCTCGAAAAATTTAAGTGAAAATCTAATTCAATAATTACAGTCAATGTCTACATTACAGAGTATTAGGAATCGTGCTGGATTGTTAGTCGCGATTATTATTGGCCTTGCTTTGGTTGCCTTTATTTTGGGCGACATGCTTCGTTCAGGAAGCTCTCTTATGAGGCCAGGACAAATGGAAGTTGCAGAAATCGATGGTGAATCCGTTCAATACCCAGACTTCCAAAGAAGAATTGAAGAAGTTGCGGAAATTTATAAAATGAATACAGGTAATGCTCAGCCTGATGATGCTACCTGGAACCAGATTCGTGAGCAAACATGGCAAACAGTTGTGCGTGAAATCGTAATGGATCCTGTTTATGACGAACTGGGCATCGGGGTTACTTCTGACGAACTTTTTGACATGGTACAGGGAAACAATCTGCACCCAATCATTCAGCAATTGTTCCGCAACCCAAACACAGGTCAGGTTGACAAATCACAAGTTCTTCAGTTTTTGAAGTCATTGGAAAATGCGCCTGCACAAAACAGGGCTTACTGGCTTTATATTGAAGATCAGATTAAAAACGAAAGAATCCAGGCAAAATACAACACACTATTACGCCAAGGATTGAATGCCACAAGCCTTGAAGCAAAGAATAGTATTGATGCGAATAATCGCAAAGCCAATATTCAATTCATCAACTTACCATTCAATAGCATACCAGACAGTGCGATAACTGTTTCTGAAAAAGAATTGAAAGCATATTACAACGATCATCAGGAAGAGTATGAGCAAAACGCATCGCGCATGATTGAATATGTTGCTTTTGATGTGATTGCTTCTGAAGCTGATGATGCCAACACATTGAAGTGGGTTGAAGAGACGAAAGAAGAATTTGCTGGTATTCAGGAGAACGAACAATACGTGAATGTAAATTCAGATCAACGTTTTGAGAATGTATACCAAAAGCAATCTGAGCTAAGTGGCGAACTAGCAGAATTTGCTTTTTCAAATGAAGTTGGTGCTGTTTATGGTCCATTTAAAGAAGATAATGCTTACAAACTGGTTAAAATTGATGATTTCAAAGATTTGCCAGACTCAGTTAAAGCTCGTCACATTCTTATCAAACCTGAAACGGTTGGTACTTACGAAGCTGCAGTAGCATTGGTTGACAGTCTGCAAAACCTAATTGAGAATGGAGCAGACTTCACTTCTTTGGCAAAAGAATATTCTGAAGATGCTGGTTCAGCCCGTAATGGTGGTGACCTTGGCTGGTTTAAGAAAAATCAAATGGTGAAACCATTTGAAGAAGCTGCATTCAACGGAGAAGTAAGAAAACTTTACACAGCTACCACACAGTTTGGTATTCACCTGATACAGCCAACACGCAAAGGCAGAACAACTAAACATGTTCGTTTGGCTACGCTGTCTCGCAACATTGAGCCTAGCACCCAAACTTACCAAAATGTGTATGCACAGGCCAGTAAGTTTGTAAGTGAGAACCAGGATTATGAGTCATTTAAAAACTCAATCGCTGAACAAAAACTGACCAAAAAGATTGCTTCGGTAACTGAAAATCAACGTGAGATTTCAGGGATTGAATATTCTCGCACAATGATACGTTCAGCATATAAAGCCGACAAAGAAGATATATTGGAAAACAACGATGGCTCACCAATCTTTGAGCTTGGGGAAAGCTTTATTGTTGCTGCTCTTGCCTCAGTTACGGAAGATGGAACTGCTTCTTTTGAGTCGGTTAAACCAAGGATTGAGCTGGCTGTAAAAAAACAAAAGAAGGCCGAAGCACTGCTTGCTAAAATGCAAGAAAAAGCGGAAGGTAACGACATGGATGCAATTGCGTCTGCTCTTGAAACGGAAGTAAAAGATGCCAACAACCTTGGATTTAATTCATTCTCAATTCCGGGTGTTGGTTCTGAACCAGCAGTAATCGGCACGCTTGCCAGCCTTGAAAAAGATCAGGTTTCTTCACCTGTAAGAGGAAACAACGGCGTGTTCATTGTAAAAGTGATTTCTATTCAGGAAGGAACGAATGAAGATCTTGAAGCGGAACAACAACGTTTGGCACAATCATTAGGCTATCGTGCAAATTACCAAGCTTACGAAGCGCAGCGCAACTCAGTGGAGATTGAAGATAAAAGAGCTAAATTTTATTAGAAAGCTAATCGTATAAAATACAAAAGCATCCGCCAATTGACGGATGCTTTTTTTATGTCTGCTTTTTTGTCTTCAGTTTAATTTACCAAGGCTGCCAAAGCCGCTCCCACCAAACTTGAACGATCAACTTCAATAATTTCAAAGTAGCGCTGTTTGTCACCACTTAGGTAATCTTGCAAATACTTTTCAAACATGCCGTGCAAGCCTTTTAACTTATAGAATGTAGTTCCTTCAATGGTCATCAGTACTGGTTTTTCAGCATCTGTTCCTTTCTCAGTTTTTAGAATTACTGCAGCAAGGTTACCCGCAACCAGTTTCGCAGCCCTTTCAATCAGCCCATCAATAATCAGCGATACAGCACCTGCATCTTCTGACTTTACAGCTTGGCTCAATGGGTTTTCACCATCAGCCTCCCCCAAAGTAAATAAGTTGGCTTCAATGGATGCCAATGAACTAATACCCTTCAGCCCTGTAGCAGTTTCATCGGTGAAAACACCTTCATCAGCTGCAGTATGTAATGCTTTTAAGCACAAGCCACCGAAGTACCCGCCGGCATACATTTTTTCAAACGTATAATTGTTTGGGTTAGCCGTGTCATTATCAAAAGCAACATCAACATCGGTTCTTGGAGCTTCAGAAAAGTTTCCGGATTCAATATTGATAATTTGGCTTTTTGCCTGATCCAGATCGCCAACTTTTACAATTTTATTGTTTTTCTCGATGTATGCCACGTTGGTTCCTGTACCTAAAATAAAGCCGATAAAAGAATCATAGGCTTTTTTTGTCGACGCTGATTTTCCAGCAAGCAATGTTGCAACCGTATCATTTAAAATGACCACTTGTTTTTCAGGAGTACCCAATGTTTTTAAAAGGTTTTCACCAATCATCTCACCTTCCACTTCCGGAGCTTTAATCTCTTTGGTAAAATAAAGCAATTTACCGTCTTTATTCGGATAAATTTCTGTAGGATAAGAAAAACAAAAACCTATTTGGTTGGTATGTTCTGCATATCCATTTAAGTGACCAGCCAGCTCATTAAAAAAATCTTCTTTTGAAATTTCCTTACCAACACCAGGCATGCTGTCATTTTTAATCTTATCAATTACCAGGTCACCTTCCTGATTAAATTTAACCATGGCCACCCTAAAGTTTGTGCCACCTGCATCAATGGCAACAACTGGCTTTTCTACCTGAAATTCATTATCCGCCTCAATATAGGTAGGAAGCATTAATAGTGAATCCGGCTCAGTTGTAAGGCCTTTATTCATGTGGGCAGTAAACTTCTCCACCAATTCGTGAAGGTCAAAATCTTCTGCCCTCATTTTATGGGCAGCTAAAAATCGTTGTGCTTTTTCAATACTCATGATATAATGTTTCAGTTGATTTATTATGAAATTAGAAACGAAACTCCAATTTAATGAAAATCTTTAAAAGTTCATTTCATGAGCAGAAAATAAGAAACAAAAAATCCCGCCTGAAGCGGGATTCAAATTATACGGTTTGTTTTGCAATTTTTTCTTTAAGTAATTGAGGAATCTCTGAAGGCTCTTTGGCCACGGGTACTCCTGCCCGGCTAAACGCCCATATTTTTTCTTCGGCTGTTCCTGCACCACTGGAAATAATTGCACCAGCATGCCCCATTCGTTTTCCTGGAGGGGCAGTTTGACCTGCAATGAATGAAACAACGGGTTTGGTCATATGATTTGCTATGTACTCAGCAGCTTGTTCTTCAGCATCTCCACCAATCTCACCAATTAGAACAACAGCTTCAGTTTCAGGGTCATTTTCAAACATCTCCAAAAGATCAATGTAATACAATCCGGCTACCGGATCACCACCAATCCCTACAACTGTACTCTGCCCCATCTCATTCATGGTAAGCATGTTCACCACTTCATAGGTTAACGTACCACTTCTTGACATCAAACCAATATTTCCTTTTTTGAAAATCATCCCCGGCAGAATTCCAACCAAGGCTTCATCCGGGGTTATCAACCCAGGACAGTTTGGTCCAATCAATTTTGTTCCATTCTTTTTAATTACCGAAGTAACGTTGATCATATCCAGAATAGGCACGCCTTCAGTAATGGCTATCACCAGTTCAACACCAGCATAAGATGCTTCGAGAATAGCATCAGCCGCAAAAGGTGCCGGAACAAAAATAATGGAGGTATTTGCCCCTGTTTTTTTCACAGCTTCTTCAACCGAATTAAAAACAGGAATACCATGAACTTCTTCCCCGCCCTTTCCGGGAGAAGTACCCGCAACGATGTTTGTTCCATATTCCTTCATTCGTCCGGCATGAAATTTACCATCACGGCCGGTAATCCCCTGAACGATTAGTTTTGTATTGTTATTTACAAGAATGCTCATTGTGTTTGGTTTTATTTTTTATCCTGACTCAGTTCAATGGCCACCTTTGCGGCTTCACTCATTGTTTCCACTGTTGGAAGCCCTGTTTGCTTTAAAAGGGCTAATCCTTCTTCTGCATTGGTTCCTGAAAGCCTTACAACAATAGGAATATCTGACTTAATAATATCCAGTGCTTCAATCAATCCTTTGGCAACATCATCACAGCGTGTAATCCCACCAAAAATATTGATCATAACCGCATTTACATTTTTATCAGAAATAAGAATGTTCATGGCATCAACCACTTTCTGAGGATTAGAGCTTCCACCTATATCCAGGAAGTTTGCTGGTGAGCCACCATAAAGTTTGATCATATCCATTGTTGCCATTGCCAGTCCTGCACCATTAACCATGCAACCAATATTTCCGTCAAGCTTCACATAGGAAAGCCCGAGTTCTTTGGCATCAATTTCTTTTTGCTCGTCTTCATCAACTTCCCGCATTTCAAGAATTTCAGGCTGTCGGTACAACGCATTCTCATCAAAATTCATTTTACCGTCAATCGCCCAGATTTTTTGATCTGGCGATAATACCAATGGATTAATCTCGGCAATCGTTGAATCTGTTTCTACAAACAATTTGTAAAGTTTTTGAAAAATTGAAGCAGCCTGACGGACATGGTTAATATCACTAAACAACTTCATGGCAATGTTTCGTGCCTGAAAGTCAAGAAGTCCGGTCTGTTGATTAATATTAAACTTATGGATTAGCTCAGGGTTGGTTTTGGCTACTTCTTCAATCTCAACTCCCCCTTCAGCACTAACCATTAAGGTAACAGACTTTGAGTTACGGTCATTGATTAGCCCAACGTAATATTCTTTCTCAATATCCACCGCATCGGCAACCAACACTTTTTCAACCGTATAGCCTTTAATGTCCATCCCAAGGATTTTTGCAGCTGCCTCAACCGCTTCCTGCTTGTTTTTGGCAAGCTTAACACCTCCAGCTTTTCCCCGGCCTCCAACCAAAACCTGGGCTTTAATAACAACCAATTCTTCTTTCCCTGACATTGCATTTTCTACTTCCTTTACCGAATGGCAGAGATGATCACCCGGAACAGGAAGGCCATATTTTCTGAAGATTCTTCTGGCTTGATACTCGTGTATCTTCATAAGTGATTTTAATTAAAGATTAGTATTTTAAATATACCTGACGACAAAGTATGAAAACATCTAGAATATTAGAAGTATATTTATCAGGTTTTGAACGTTTTTTAAAACATACAAACAGAATCTTCTAAAAAATGTTCCAAAAATTTTATTCATTTCATACTGAATGTGAATCATACCGAAGTAGCATAAATGATTGCCAATGCTTAAAAAATCCGTTAGCTTTGCATATATCAATAACTAAATAATACAATGAATGAATCCTGAATGTGCCCATTTCTTGGCATACCAGGAAAAAATTTTAATTGGATGCAAGAAGAAGTAAAAAAACTCATCTCTCACGAGGCCAATGCCATAAACTCAATTCCGGTAACCGAAGATTTTGAGAAAGCCATTCAAATTATTGAGAACAAAGTACATTCCCAAAAAGGAAAAATCGTTGCAAGTGGAATGGGAAAAGCTGGGCAAATTGCACTTAATATATCTACCACATTCAGTTCAACGGGCACTCCTGCAGTTTTTCTTCACCCTAGCGATGCGCAACATGGCGACCTGGGTGTAATACAACCAGACGACGTTTTACTTTTGATATCAAATTCAGGAAAAACCCGTGAAATATTAGAACTGGTAGAGTTGGCCGACAATTTGCACGAAGGGCTGCCACTAATTGTTATTACCGGAAACCCTGAAAGTGAACTGGCAAAAATGTCTGACGCACTACTTTCTACAGGAAGTCCAAAGGAGGTTTGCCCTCTTGGGTTGACCCCCAGCACTTCAACAACAACCATGACTGTTCTCGGAGATGTTTTGGTTGTATTAATGATGAAAAAAATTGGGTTCACAAACGAAGAGTATGCCAAACGCCACCATGGTGGCTACCTTGGAAATAAATCAAGAAGCCAGGCCAGGCTTCATAAAAAATAAGCTTATGAGAATAAAAAAGGAACATACAGTTGGATTAGTCGTTGATATCCAGGAGAGGTTGTTGCCAGCAATGGCAGAACCAGAAAGAATCGTTAATAATTGCCAAATTTTAATTAAAGGCATGAAAGAACTAGGCTTACCGATTATTACAAGCCAACAATACACCAAAGGGCTTGGAGAAACCGTTGAGCCAATTAAATCATTATTTGATGAATTCACTCCGTTTGAGAAAATTGATTTTAGCTGTTTTGATGAATCAAAAATAGCGATGAAATTTCATGAACTGCATGCAGACAACGTAATTATTTGTGGTATTGAAAGCCATGTATGTGTACTGCAAACAGCCATTGATTTAAAAAGGAATGGCTTTAACCCCATTGTTGTGATGGATTGCGTATCATCCCGTACTTTGGAGAATATAGACTGGGCAGGTGAACGTTTCCGCCATGAAGGGATTATGATGACATCTTATGAATCAATCCTGTTTGAGTTGACAAGATCTGCTAGTGCCCCCGAGTTTAAGGCAATTTCAAAACTGGTTAAGTAAATAAGCTATACATATCGAATTAAGAACCTGGTAAACGCCAGGTTTTTTTTTGGCTCTTAAATATTGGTTTTGATTTTGGGTATGTTTATTAAAAAGGAAAAGGTGGATATCCGTGCATCCACCCCTAGCTGCACATAAATCTCTTGAGAAGAGACTGGATATCCACCAGAATTTTGTGATACACAAATTAAAGGATATTTTATCAAATCTTCAAGTTTTTTTTAAAGAAAAGCTATGCGGCTATAGCAGAATGTAGCAGAGGTTGCTTAATCTAAAGTAGTTATGCAAGCAATTATTTTTTTTAAAATGTTAAGGCTTTTAATGAAAAGGGCGTCACTATAGTCTTTTAAATTACCACATATTCGTGCCTTTTAGTTTCAATTTGGAAGCAAAAAGCACATAATACAAAATATCTCGACCGCAAAAACACGCATTCTTTTAAAAATCAACAAAAATTGCAATCTTTGCCGCTCAAAATAAAAACTAACAATATCGATCAATGAAAGTGTTAAAGTTTGGTGGAACCTCTGTTGGAAGTATTGAAAACATGCATGCAGTCATGAACCTAATTACCGATGGAGAAAAGAAATTGGTTGTGCTTTCGGCAATGTCCGGAACGACAAATGCACTAGTCGAAATTTCTGACTACCTGTATAAAAAGAACAAAGACACTGCCGGAGCTAAAACAAGCCGTCTGGAAGAAAAATATCATGAAGTTGTTGAAGGCTTGTTTATGGTAGAAACAAGAAAATCAGCAGGCAGGGAAATTGTTGAGAAATGCTTTAACACGATTCGAAAATGTATTGGTTCACCTTTTTCTGAAACCACCGAAAAAGAAATTTTGGCTCAAGGCGAGTTAATATCAACTGGCCTTTTCACACAGCTGATGATGGAAAAAGGCTACAAAGCGAAACTTTTGCCTGCTTTGGATTTTATGCGCATTGATGCGGATAAAGCCGCCGATATGATGGCAATTCGTAAAAACATTAAGGATGTTATTGCAAAGGCTGGGGATGCCGACTATTACATTACTCAAGGTTTTATTTGCAGAAATGCTGACAACAAGATAGACAACCTGCAACGAGGTGGATCAGACTACACTGCGTCTTTGATTGGTGCTGCCATTAAATCGGAGGAAGTTCAAATATGGACAGACATTGATGGATTCCACAACAATGATCCTCGTTTTGTTGACAATACCAAAAAGATTGAACAACTTTCGTTTAATGAGGCTGCAGAGCTGGCTTACTTTGGGGCAAAAATACTTCACCCGCAAACGGTACTTCCAGCGCGAATTGAAAACATACCTGTTCGTTTGAAGAACACGATGAACCCAAAAGACAGTGGTACATTAATCACGCTGCAAACAAGCGGGGAAGGCATTAAAGCCGTTGCTGCAAAGGATGGTATCACAGCTATAAAAGTTCGTTCTTCGCGAATGTTAATGGCTTATGGTTTCCTGAAGAATATTTTCGAGATATTCGAATTCTTCAAAACCCCGATCGACATGATCTCTACTTCAGAGGTAGCTGTGTCACTCACCATTGACAACACTAAAAACCTGGATCAGATAGTTCAGGAGTTGAAAGAATATGGAGAGGTAGATGTTGATCAGGAACAGAGTATTATTTGTATTGTTGGTGATATCATTTCCGAAGAAAAAGGTTTCGCTGCCAAAGTGTTTAATGCACTCGAAGGCATTCCAATTCGAATGATTTCATATGGAGGAAGCCATTACAACATTTCTGTATTGGTTCCAACTGCTAATAAGCAAGAAACACTTCAGGCACTTAGTGACAATCTTTTAAATAATTAGTAATATCCATTGAATTGTAGCCCAAATTATTAAATAAATGGCAATTATATTTTTTTACCGATATAAATAGCCTACATTTGCGATCACACATTTTATTATTTTTTTTATGAACATTTTTATTGGAAACCTCAATTACAATTTAACTGAGGATGATCTTAGGGAAATTTTTGAGGAGTATGGTGAACTGGATTCAGTAAAAATTATTACTGACAAATTCACTGGTAGAAGTAAAGGTTTTGGTTTTGTTGAAATGTCTGACGAAGCTGAAGCTAAAAAAGCCATTGAAGAATTGAATGGCGCAGAAGTCGAAGGAAGATCTATGGTGGTTAACGAGTCTATCGAGAAAAAGAAAGACAACCGCGGTGGTGGATTCCGAGGCGGTAATCGTGGTGGCGGTGGCGGAGGCTACAACCGCAGAGATAACAACTACAGGTCTAACTACTAAACTGAATTCTTATGAAAGGTACTGTTAAGTGGTATGACTCAACTAAAGGGTATGGATTTATTCTTGACGAAGAAGGAAAGGATATTTTCGTACACCACACTGGTCTTGTAGATTCAACTGCTGGTTTAGAGCCAGATGACAAAGTAGAATTTGTTGTTGATCAAGGAAAAAAAGGACCAGTTGCTTCGAACGTAACAAAAGTAGGTTAATTCCGATATTGAGCGGAGACTTACTAGAAGTCAGCTCCTCCAATAAACGATTTTTACTACAGCAAAATTTAATCCCGGTTATCCGGGATTTTTTTATTTATAAAGTTATTATTTCTGAAGGTTCGGTTCGTGAAGCAACCAATATTTGGTGCTTGTCCTGAAGCGACTGAAAACTTTCGAAAGCTTTTTCTGGAGTATTATTTTCACCTGACAGGTGGCTCAAAAATATGGTTTGCAAATGACTACCAGCGTGTTCATTCACCAAGTCAAACGATTGGATGTTTGACATGTGCCCATAGCTGGAGGCAACTCGTCGTTTTAAAAAATAAGGATAAGGCCCATTCCAAAGCATGTCCTCATCGTAATTCGATTCAATAAAAACCGCATGGCATTTTGAAAGTTGCTCTTTCACCTGATCGCAAGCTTCGCCAATATCGGTCATCACGCCAACTTCTTTACCTGAATAGCTGATACGAAAAGAGCAGGCCTCAACCGCATCGTGTTTCTTCAAGAATGAATGGATGGTCAACTCCCCCAGCTCAACCGAATCACCGGGCTGAAACCAGCGAACCAACTCAGGTTGTTCCGATTTACGAATAGCTAAATACGTTTTCTTTGTCAGGTAAACCGGAATACGTAAACGCTTGCTCAGTACGCGTGCACCACGGCAGTGGTCGCTGTGTTCATGCGTAATAAAAATGGCCTTTATTTTTTTGGTTGAAAGATTCTTTGCCACCAACCGTAGCTGTAGTTGCCGGGCAGAAAGCCCTGCATCAATCAATACAGCAGAGTGGTGATTGCCAATATAATAGCAATTGCCATTGCTTCCTGAGGCCAGTGCGCAAATTTCAAGCATGCTTAATTTCTAATCCGGTTGCTGCCAACACATCTTCGGGCGAGATGCTTTTTCCTTTTAAAATGTAACGGGCTTTTTCATAGAATGGGCGGCGTTTCTCCATCATCCCTTCAATAAAATCAACCAGTTCTTCAGCAGATTTTCCTTTAATTAGCGGACGTTCGGTTTTCGATTTAATCAACCTGGCAGCCAATTCCTCCGTAACCACATCCAGGAACACACAAAATCCAGTCCGGTTCATTTGCTCCATATTATCGAAAAAACAAGGCGCTCCCCCTCCGGTTGCAACGATCACATCTTCAAAGCCGGAAACTTCATGCAGACAGGCTCGTTCTTTTTCCCGAAAAGCAGCCTCCCCTTCTTCTTCAAATATCTGCGGAATGGTTTTAAAGTATTTGGATTCGATGTATTTGTCCAGATCAATAAATGAAGTACCCAACATCCTGGAAAGTTTTCTTCCCATGGTAGATTTTCCACAGCCCATATATCCGATCAGGTAAACTCTCATTAGAATAACGACATTTGGTTGGTTTCTTCATTTTCATCATCATCATCAGGCCGGGTTATCTCAAATGGAATATCTTCTACAGGTTTGGTTTCTACTACCTCCTCTTCCTCTGGCTTATCATCCTCGTCTTTTACAACCGGCTCAATTTCGGTAATGTTCTCCACCTCATAGTTGGTTAATCGCTTACCCTTAGCCTTGTACGATTTCACCCCGATAAACTCCGACACTTCAATAATCTCCTTCTCCCGCTCAGAATTTCTTCCACCAAATTCAAGCTCAAGTCGTGGGTAACGCACCCAGGTAATACTTATCAACTTATTGTCCTCATTCTCACCAACAAACCCAACACGTCTTCCAACAACAACATCAATCTCAAAGCGCTTCACATAGTAGAACTCCTGGTCTGCATCGTAATAAACGACCGAAACTACTTTCCGTGGATCGAACTTTTCAATGGAAAGGATTTCCGAATCAAAATGGTTTGACAGGTCGAAATTATACAATTGGTAATCTCCGTTTTTGTACAGAACCAGAATCTTGTCTTCTCCCTGGAACTCTCCCAGGAACTTGCCACGGCTATCTGAGTTCAGGCGAAGTACATCCTGATCGAACCAAATTTTTCGTCCGCCAAGTGTTGAAACACCTTTTTCTTTTAGCTGAATACGGTGCACATCGTTTTTGGTCAGAATGTTACCCATTGCCCCTCGGCCTTTAATTGCCAGCTCACCAAAATCAACTTCAAAAATCAACTTTTTAAGGCGGGGTTTTGGCTTCAATGTAACACGAAGCACTTCGGCTTCGCCATTTGCGTTGGCACTAAAATAAAGGATGCGCGATCCTTTTGTACCGCGGGTAATATCGTATTCTTTATCGCGGGTAACACCGGTTACCGCAAAACGTTTCATGTAATAATTGCCCTGTCGGCCATCGCGATAAACCACATTATAAATGGTACGTTTATCGTTCTTTTTAAATACTGCCAGGTGCTGAATATTCTTCCCGATAAATGCTTTTTGCGAAACTTTGGTAATGAAGTAAGTACCATCTTTTCTGAAAACCACTACATCATCAATATCCGAGCAGTCGCAGACATACTCCGACTTCTTCAGGCTGGTTCCAATAAAGCCTTCTTCCCGATCGATGAAAAGCTTCTCGTTGGCAACAACCACTTTGGCAGCAACAATACTTTCAAAGTTGCGAATCTCTGTGCGACGTACTTTGTTTTTTCCAAATTTCTCCCGGATACCTTCAAAATAAGCAATCGTAAATGGGATAATGTTTTTGATGTTGTTCTTGATCTTCTTAATCTCGTCCTCAATCGACTTGATATGATCGTTGGCTTTATCGGTATTGAACTTGAGGATTCGTGCCATGCGGATTTCCATCAGCTTCATGATGTCGTCACGGGTAATCTCGCGCATCAGCTTTGGTTTCCAGGGCTCAAGACGTTTATCGATGTGGGCAACCGCCTCATCCATGCTGGCGGATTGCTCAAATTCCTTGTCCTTGTAAATCCGTTCCTCAATGAATATTTTTTCCAGCGAAGCAAAATGCCAGGCTTCTTCCAGCTCACGCATGCGGATTTTCAGTTCCAGTTTCAACAAGGCTACTGTCTGATCAGCATTAATCCTTAAAATTTCGCTTACACCAATAAAGCGTGGTTTATCATCCTGAATGATACAAGCATTGGGCGATATGGAAACCTCGCAATCGGTAAAAGCATAAAGTGCGTCAACCGTTTTATCGGAAGAAATACCAGCTGCCAGATGAACCAAAATCTCCACATTCTCGGATGTATTGTCGTCAATACGCTTGACCTTGATTTTGTTCTTTTCGTTAGCCTTAATAATGGACTCAATCAAGGATGTGGTTGTCTTTCCATAAGGAAGTTCGGTAATGGCCAACGTTTTGTTATTGATCTTCTCAATCTTGGCCCTTACTTTAACTGCACCACCTCTAAGCCCGTCGTTATATCGGGTGAAATCAGCCGCCCCTCCTGTTGGGAAGTCGGGCAGAATTTCAAACTCTTCGTTTTTCAAATAGCTGATGGAAGCATCAATCAATTCGTTAAAGTTGTGGGGAAGGATTTTTGATGCCAGACCAACGGCTATCCCCTCAACACCCTGTGCCAGCAACAATGGGAACTTCACCGGAAGGGTAACCGGCTCCTTTTTACGACCGTCGTAAGACAGCTTCCAGCTGGTAGTTTTTGGGTTGAAAAGCACTTCCAGGGCAAACTTCGACAAGCGCGCTTCAATGTAACGCGGTGCAGCAGAACCATCACCCGTAAGGATGTTACCCCAGTTCCCCTGGGTATCAACGAGCAAATCTTTCTGCCCCAGCTGAACAAGTGCATCGCCAATAGAAGCATCACCGTGCGGGTGGTACTGCATGGTTTGCCCGATAATATTCGCCACCTTGTTGTAACGCCCATCATCCATCTCCTTCATGGAGTGCATGATACGACGCTGTACTGGCTTTAGCCCATCGTTAACATACGGTACGGCACGTTCAAGAATTACGTAGGATGCATAATCCAAAAACCAATCCTCGTACATACCAGACAGATAGGTAATTTTTACTTTCTTTTCGTTGTCGGTGCTTTCTATCTTTTTTTCCTCTTCTGACACAAGTAATAACAATTAATTTTATTCAAAATTGGCTTAATCTTTCGTAGCGATTAAACCTCGTCCTTTTCCACGTACAGGTTCTCAATAATAAATTCCTGACGGTCGGGCGTGTTTTTGCCCATGTAAAACTCAAGCATTTGCGAAACCGATTCGTGCTTTTTCATCACCACCGGCTCCAGCCTAATTTCCGGTCCAATAAAAAACTTAAACTCGTCCGGCGATATTTCACCCAGCCCTTTAAATCGGGTAATCTCCGGGTTTCTTCCCAGCTCATTAATCGCCTTTATGCGTTCATCATCCGAGTAGCAATAAATGGTTTTTTTCTTATTCCGAACACGGAACAACGGCGTTTGCAGAATATACAAATGCCCTTTCTTTACCAATTCGGGGAAGAACTGCAGAAAGAAGGTGATCAGCAGCAAGCGGATGTGCATTCCATCCACATCGGCATCGGTAGCAATAATTACCTTGTTGTAACGAAGGTCTTCCATGCTTTCCTCAATGTTGAGTGCCGCCTGCAACAGGTTGAACTCTTCATTTTCATACACCACCTTTTTGGTCAGGCCAAAGGTGTTTAGTGGTTTACCTTTTAAACTGAAAACGGCTTGTGTATTCACATTACGCGACTTGGTAATGGAACCACTAGCCGAGTCACCCTCGGTAATGAAAATGGAAGCTTCTTCCTTACTTTCCTTGTTGGTGTTATAATGAACCCGGCAATCGCGCAGTTTGCGGTTATGCAGGTTGGCTTTTTTAGCCCGCTGTTTCGCCAGTTTTTTAATGCCTGAAATGGCTTTTCTTTCTCGCTCCGACTCCTGGATACGGCGCAACAGCACCTCGGCAACATCCTGGTTCTTGTGCAGGTAGTTATCCAGTTCTTTCTGAATAAAGTTCACCACATGGTTACGCACGCTCGGCCCATTTGGCCCAATATCTTTCGATCCCAGCTTGGTTTTGGTCTGCGACTCAAACACCGGCTCTTCCACCTTAATGCTGATGGCAGCAATAATGGATGCCCGGATATCCGACGGATCAAAATCCTTCTTGTAAAACTCGCGAACGGTTTTAACAATCGCTTCGCGGAAAGCCAGCAGGTGTGTTCCACCCTGTGTGGTGTGCTGCCCGTTTACAAACGAATAATAATCTTCGCCATACTGGTTGCCATGTGTAATGGCTGCCTCAACATCTTCATCCTGCAAGTGAATTACCGGATACAAAGGTTCAGCATCCAGGTTTTCTTCCAGCAGGTCTTTCAACCCATTTTTCGACTGAAACTTCTCGCCGTTGCAATTCAGCACTAAGCCCGAATTCAGGAACGAGTAGTTTTTCATCATGTTCACAATGTAGTCATTGCGAAAACCATAGTTCCTGAAAATATCGCCATCGGGAACAAAGCTCACCATCGTTCCGTTAGCTTCTTCCGTTTTTACCACGGGTTTTTCATCAACCACCATCCCTTGCGAGAAGGTGATTTCCTTGACTTCCCCCTCACGGAAAGCCTTGATATTAAATGAGGTTGAAAGGGCGTTCACGGCTTTTATACCTACCCCATTCAAACCTACCGATTTCTTAAAAACTTTCGAATCGTACTTGGCACCTGTATTCATTTTCGAGGCCACATCCTTCAGCTTCCCAAGCGGGATACCACGGCCATAGTCGCGTACACTAATCAGTTCATTGGAAACTTCAACGTCAATCTTCTTCCCAAAGCCCATCATAAATTCGTCAATGGAGTTGTCCATGACCTCCTTCAGCAACACGTAAATACCGTCGTCACTGGCCGAGCCATCGCCCAACTTCCCGATGTACATCCCCGGGCGTCTGCGGATATGTTCCTGCCAATCCAGCGTCTTTATCGATCCTTCATCATACTTTGGAGTCATACCTATGCATTTTGATGCAAAGATAAAGAAAACAAAAGCTCTGCAAAGTGCCAGAACATTGTCAATAACTAACAGCAAACCGTTGAAAACTTGTGGGGAAAGCGGGGAGCGGGGAAAACGGAAAACGGAAAACGGAGAGAGGAGAAGGGAGATGAGAGATGGGAAATGGGAAATGGAAGAAAACCGATACGTCATAGCGAGGAGCGAAGCGACGTGGCTATCTGTTTCGGGTTGCGGGTTCGCATGAAAAAAAGCAAACGCTGTCGACAATTTGCAATTGGTGACATTACCCTTTGTTTACACAATCAGATTAGCCTACGGCTAAAACCCGGACTGCAAGTCCGCGCTGGCAGTCTTCAACATTAATGGCTAAAGCCTCTTTTATCTACGGTTTTTACCCCCGGCTTAAGCCGGGGGTAAAATATAGGAACATCGAAAAGGCTTTAGCCATTAATCGACTTTAACAAGTCATTCGTATTGTTAAACTATAATCAACCAAAACCCGTTATTGGCAAACCAAAAAACAAATTAATTAGCCTACGGCTAAAACACGGACCGCAAGTCCACGCTAGTGAGGGAAGATAAGATAGGAAGAACAGAGCAGGGCTACCCTACTGCTCCAAAGCCTCTTCCAGCAGTTCAACAATATTTTCATTTTTAACAATCTGCATCCCAAATCTTTCCTTGTTAATGCCTTCTTTTAGTTTATAGCTATACCTAGGGGTTTCGCCCTCCATCTTCGATTCAAAACAGTTGAAAAACACATTGGGCTTGGTTTTTAAGTCTTCAGCAATCTCTACAATGTGCGTAGATATTAAGAAAATACTCTTTTTAATTTTTGACAATGCAGATGTAATCATTAGGGATGCATCGGAAGCGTCTTTTACGTTAGTTCCCCTAAACAGTTCATCAAAAATTACAACCACTTTTTTCTTTTCTTTTAAAACGGATGCTGCCTCTTTTACCCGTTTAACTTCACTGTAAAAATGGCTGTATCCACGTGAAATATTATCAGTAAGGTTAATGGTTGTAATTAGTCCATTAAAAATGCTTGTTTCCATTTTTGTTGCAGGCACAGGAAACCCAACATGAGCCAAGTAAACTGCCAATCCAAATGATTTTAAAAATGTTGATTTACCAGACATATTTGCACCTGTAAGAAAACACAGACTGTTGTTTTCAGCAATGTGAAAATCATTTACAACCGGATTTTCAATAACCGGATGATATAGGCCTTCTATTTTTACATTTGGTTTTGTTGAACCGGAATATTCAGGAAAACAAAGTTGGTGCTTTTTTTTAGAATTAGCGACTGACTCGAACACCTCGAGTTCATACAACATTTCCAAAATCTGATTGATCTTATCGACACTGTTTTTCCGAAACAAACGATCCAACTCGTCCAGATCTAATGCTTTTAAATCCGTTTCATCATAAAAGCTAATGGCATCACGAACCCCTTTGCTCATCAGTATCTCCTGAATACTAAAAAAGATATTGGACAAATACCACGGCAAATCGTTATACTGAAATTGTCTTACAAAGGCAGAAAGATATTTCAACAATCCCAAGGTTTTTTCAACTCCTGTTTTCTTCGTAAAATAGTCATTGTCCGGTTTAAACTGATATCGCAAACTTTGGTAAACTGAACTGATTGCGTTCTTTTTGGTAAAAGTAATTTTTGAAGTTTTATAATACTCAACAAAATCGATGTCTTTTTTTTCAATCTTTAGATAAACGTTCTTTTCAGCAAAAAACCGAATAGAATCACTTCTGTCTTTAAGAATTTCAAGATTGGACATTGGGGTCTTCAGCATTTTATGCAAACGGATTTTTCCCCCGGTAGTTTTTACATTATCAAAAATGGAAACAACCAACCCTTCTTTTGAATTCTCAAATAAATCCAGGTCTTGCAATGTTTGCTCATCAACCTCAAACTTCACCGGGACATCTGCTCGCTTTGAACCACCCTTTTTATTGCGTGAAAGCGTACCAGCGGGCAGATAATTATGCTCTTCCAGCTGCTCCATTTTATCAATGGGCTTTAAAAAGCCATCTTTTATTAAGGCAATCCTGTCACTTACGTCAAGTATATTTTGGTAATCATGATCGGTAATAATAAATCCCTTTTTGTCACAATAACTTCGTATTAACTCTTTTATTTTTTCAATGTAAATCGGTTCAATTCCTGAAAAAGGTTCATCCAGCAATATAAACTTGGTCTTTAAGTTTACCAACAATAACATTTCAAAATACCGTAATTCACCGCCCGACAATTGTGCTGTTTTTTTTCTAAGGTGCTTTTTAATCCGCTCATCGCCCAAGATCACCCGTCTGCTTTCGGTATCTTTAATGTATGCATTTACGATGCTTTTTAAACTGACATGCTCAGGCAAAAAACTGTGTTGCGGCAGATATGCAACCTGATCTTTTGAACGAAACAACCTTGAATAAACCTTTTTGTTAATCCGAATGCTTTTATTCTCGGCAGACAGTGTGCCAAACAATATTTTCAGCAAGGTGGATTTACCACAGCCATTCCGCCCAAGGATTCCGACAACTTCTCCAGTTTCACATTTCAGGTACACGTTGGAGAGTATTCTTTTTGAGCCATATGATTTAATCAAGCTATCAATTTCGAGTATATTATGCATAGGAAACAAGTATTAGAAGGGGGACTCCAATAACTGAATTGATAAAAATTGCTGACAAAAACAAATGCACTTTAGTGAGTGCATGGTTGTTGTAAAACGAATATCGTTTTTTCTTGTAGAATTCATGATAACCAAGCCCAAGCATCAATCCGCCTGTGAGATAAAAATAGACAGCAAGCCTAAGCATTGTCGGCATAAGCCCAACATTTTCCGCCTGAGCAGACAAGTAAAACGTAACAACAAGAGAAAAGCATACCGAAAAAGCAATATTGATTACCAACAAGGATTTATAAAATAACCAGTACATTTTTACCATACTCCTGTTCTTATGTTTATTTGTTTTTAAAATTGGGTACTATAAGGCGATAACAATTTCCAAACACTGAACGTAAGATACTAATGAATATTCTTTTACCCCAGCTTTATTAACATTTTGTATACTTTTTTAAGAAATGCATCCCTACTTGCGCTGGTTTTCAAGCTGGTGCTAAACAAATAGGGAACAGACTGAAGTCTCGTGCCAAACAGGGGGGTGAAAGCTGTGAGATAGAAGCAAGAAGTTGCAAAAAGCCATGCGTCATAGCGAGGAGCGAAGCGATGTGGATATCTGTTGCGGGTTCCGGGTTTCGGGTTTCATCCCGGCAAGGATAGCAACAGGTTCATTTATACTTGAAAGAAATCCTTTCTTGTTTGGAGTTTTGTTCTTTGAAATACAATAATAAGCTTATAGGAAACATGGGAACATTGAACTACTAAGGTTAAACCAATGGATAAGGTTTTTTTATTGAAACCTTATTTATAAAACACAAACCTCAGTAGAAAATACAGCACCACTCATTCAAAACCTTATTGGAGGTATGTGTTAAACCAGGTGTTACTTTTACTAAAAATTGTTTGAGAAAATTGAAGGGTATAAACAACCCATTGGGCGGGAAGCTACCCGCAAACTAGTTGTAACTGTCCTTAATTTGAAGGGTGAAAACAACTATACAACTATCGGTTAATGACGCTGTGCACAAAACGCTGTGGATTGAAAGGTAAAAGGTGATAGGATGTAATATCTTCGTTCGCTGTCGCCAATTTGCAATTGGTAAAATTGCTCATTGTTAACACAATCAGATTAGCCTATCGGCTAAAACACGGACTGCTAGTCCGCGCTGGCAGTCTTCAACATTAATGGCTAAAGCCACTTTTACCTACGGTTTTTACCCCCGGCTTAAGCCGGGGATAAAATATAGGAACATCGAAAGGGCTTTAGCCAAAACTATTTGTGCGAGTTATTTTTCACTTCCTTCACCATTTTGGCGAATGACTTTTCGTGCTTACGCTTTTCGTGAACGGAAGTGGTGTAATGCCAGGCTTCCTTACGAAGCTTGAGGTAACTTTCGTACACCCCCTGATCAATCTTACCGCTTTCCACCGCCTCAATTACTGCACAGCCTTTTTCGTTGATGTGCTGGCAATCCTTAAATCGGCACTGCCCCTCAAGGTGTTGGATATCCAGCACCTCCGAAAGAGTGTCCGTATCATCATGGGTCACCCCAAACACCTTAATCCCTGGGGTATCGATCAAGACACCTCCCCCATTCATTAGGATCATCTCCCGTCGCGTGGAGGTATGCTTCCCCTTTCCGGTCGATTCACTAATAGTGTCTGTTTGCAGGATATTCTCCCCACAAAGTGCATTGATCAGGGTGCTTTTCCCTACCCCGGAAGAGCCGGCAAATACCACCGTCTCCCCCATAGCAATGGACGCACGCAATTGCGTTATGCTCTCCAACGCATGAATGCTGGTATAAAAAACAGGCATTTTATGGGAAATATGCTTCAGGGCTTCTTCTACCTCTTGCCTGTCAAAACCCAGGTCTGTTTTTGTCAACACCAACACGGGCTGAATTTCCTCAGCCGCTACCTGTAGCATAAAGCGTTCAATACGCCGAACATTAAAATTATTATCCAGGCTTTGCACGATAAAGGCCTTATCCACATAAGCTGCAATGGCCTGCTTCTCAGACACCGTTCCGCTTTTTAAACGGTACAGTGTTTTTCTTCTCGGCAACACATCCAGGATAATCCCTTTGCGGTCGTCAACCTTTTGAAAAATGACCCAATCTCCTGTGCATGGGTATTCCGAACGCTCTCGTCCATACAGCATATTTCCGGCAAGCTCACAGGTAAAAACCCCTTCTTCGGAAACAAGCTCGTAGCAGGTTTTATGACTAACCGAAACCCTCCCGTGCAAACACTCGCTGTATGCTGATTCCTGTTTCTGCCGAAACAACTCCTCTGTCCAACCATAATTTGCCAGACTATTTATTTTTTGCTCGTTCTTCATTTTAAATCTTTTTACCGATAAAAAATGCGTAGCCATAAAACTCCTTGTACTTATAATACAATTCTGATTCATGACGCTGATTAATGGCAAAATATTCAGCAGCTTTATTTCCTGCGTGCTTTTTCAGGAAGATTTTCTCTGCATCCTCCAACGGTACATAAAAATGCTCCGTCCAGCAGTTTTCAGGAAGAATAAAAGAGGCAACAGGAACATATCCGGCCTTTTGCATTTGCGCCAACTTGTTGGGTATCGTGTCTATTCCGGGATAAGCATCCTGCCAAAATTCTTCAATTTCTGCTGGCCGCTCTTCGGTAAACCAGGAAGCTTCAGAAACAGCCACAAAACCACCTGGTTTTAAAAACTCATGCCATTCTTTTAAACCTCGTTCAAAGCCAATATTATAAATGGCCCCTTCAGACCAAATCAGATCCAATTCTTCTTTTTGAAAAGGAAGGTCATCCATTGATCCAACAATCCCCTTTACTTTATGCTGAAGGTTCAGTTTCTCGGCATTTTGGTTGAACAGCGTGATAAATGTGGAAAACATGTCGATGCCTGTAATTTGCCCGGGAGCATGCTGCCCCAAAACCATGGTTTGCCCACCCGAGCCACAACCAAGATCGGCAATTTTGGAATCTTCGTATAGATTATCGATAAAGCTTAAGGCCTTAATGGTTACTTCAGGGCTACCCGGCCCTTGTCGCTTTACTGTTGAAAAAAAGTCGCAAATTAAATTGAGGTCGAATTCGTGAATTGATTTATTATCGTTACTCATTGTGTTTAAATTTTTTGCCTGAAATAAACGATACAACTATCCGTTTTCAGGCTGAAATAATATAAAATGTATAGATATGAAAATAACCCTGACAAGAATTTGTCGGAGTTTACTGCGGGATAACCATCGGCAACACACCAAAGGTTATTTACTATACCAGATCCAAATTTAATTTAAACATCAAATCGTTTTAGTGTTACAAAGGTAAGGAATTTTTTACAAGCAGTAATAATGGATATGCATAAACCAACCCTTTAAGACAAAAAAAGTCCCGTTACGACCGGGACTTCAATAATTAAGAGATATGCTAAAGAAATTCAAATATCCATTATGGTAAAACGGTGTCGCCCATCAGGTAAAGATCAACTTCGCGGGCAACTGCTCGCCCTTCGTTAATTGCCCAAACCACTAACGATTGTCCACGACGGGCATCACCAGCGGAAAATACTTTCTTCACGCTTGTTTTAAACTCATCGTATTCAGCTTTGTAGTTAGAACGTTCGTCACGCTCCATCTCCAATTCATTAGCGATTGAATCTTCAGGCCCCAGGAATCCCATGGCCAATAACACCATATCTGCCTCAACGCGTTTTTCAGTTCCAGGAACCTCTTTTGGGTACATGCCACCATTTTCATTCTTCACCCACTCAACATTCACTACCTGAAGTGCAACAAGGTTTCCATCGTCATCACCTTCAAACTTTTTGGTCATTACGGAGTATTCACGTGGATCATCACCTTGTTTATAGGCAGCCTCAAACTGGCCATAGTCAACCTTTACATTGGCTGGCCACTCAGGCCAAGGATTATTTTCACGATCGCGTTGCTGAGGCGGTTTTGGAAGGATTTCCAATTGAGTAACATTTTTACAACCATGACGCAAAGCCGTTGCAACACAGTCGGTTCCTGTGTCGCCACCACCAATAACGATTACGTTTTTGCCCTTTGCTGAAATGTATTGTTTATCTTTCAAGTTACTGTCAAGCAAGCTCTTGGTGTTTTTCAACAAATATTCCATGGCAAAGTGTATACCTTTTAGTTCACGTCCTTCAACAGGAAGGTCTCGCGGTTTGGTAGCACCTGTAGCCATCACAACGGCATCAAAGTCTTTCACCAGTTTTTTGGCACTAAAGTCTTTCCCAATTTCAATATTTGTTTTGAAAATGATTCCTTCTTCTTCCAGAATATCAATCCTACGCTGAACCACTTTCTTATCCAGTTTCATGTTGGGGATACCGTACATCAACAAACCACCAATACGATCATCACGTTCAAAGACAGTAACCGTGTGTCCTGCTTTATTCAACTGGGCAGCAGCGGCAAGCCCCGCAGGTCCCGAACCAACAACAGCAACGTTTTTTTCTGTGCGGCTTAATGGTGGCTCAGGAATTACCCAACCCATTTTAAACCCGTTATCAATAATTGTCCGTTCGTTGTCGTGAATGGTTACAGCAGGTTCGTTTATACTCAACACACAACCAGCCTCGCACGGCGCAGGGCAAACCCTACCTGTAAACTCAGGGAAGTTATTGGTATGGTGTAAACGGTCAAGTGCCTCTTTCCATCGCCCGCGATAAATCAGATCGTTCCATTCCGGAATCAGGTTATACACCGGACAGCCGGAAGCTCCATTGTGCAACATTTCACCCCGATGGCAAAATGGAACACCACAATCCATACACCTTGCACCTTGTGTTTCGCAAGTTTCACGGTCGCGCAAAACATAAACCTCATTCCAATCGTGCAAACGCTCCTCTACAGGGCGTGTAGGATTAGCAACTCTTCTATACTCTAAAAATCCTGTTGGTTTTCCCATGTCTTCTTCTTAATAATGAGATTATATGTTAGCAAGATGCATGTTAAATGCAGCGTCAATAATATCAACTTCTTTATCGTACTTACCCGAACTACGCGCTTTCTCAATGTATTCAAGCATACGCTTGTAGTCCGTTGGAATAACTTTCACAAACTTCGTAATAGAATAATCCCAGTCAGAAAGAATATATTCTGCTACAGTTGATCCTGTTTTTTCCAGGTGCTTCTCGATGGTCGCTTTCAGTTGTGCTTTTTCATTTTCGTCAACAACACGTTCCAACTGGATCATCTCACGGTTACACTTTTTAGGGAATGTATCGTCAGTGTCAAGCACGTAGGCAATACCGCCAGACATACCAGCACCAAAGTTACGTCCGGTTGAGCCAAGAATAATAGCCTGACCACCCGTCATGTATTCACAGCCGTGATCTCCAATTCCTTCAACCACAACCCGTGCTCCGGAATTCCTTACACAGAAACGCTCACCAGCAACACCACGAATATAAGCTTCACCATTTGTTGCTCCATAGAAACTCACGTTTCCCACAATAATGTTCTTCTCTGGAACAAACTGAACGTTTTTATCCGGATAGATTGTTAAATGACCGCCGGATAGGCCCTTGCCAAAGTAATCGTTGGCATCACCTTCTATTTCCAGATCAATACCTTTACATACAAAAGCACCAAACGACTGCCCTGCAGAACCTTTCATCTTAAACTGAATGGTGCCATCAGGCAATCCATCTCCTTTATATTTCTTGGTAACCTCGTGAGACAAGACCGTACCAACACTTCGGTTGGTATTTTTGATTTCAAATTCTGCCTGAACTTTCTCTCCATTTTCCAACGCAGGTTTAGCAGCTTCAACAAATTTCCAATCCAGGATCTCTTCCATCAAGTGGTTTTGTTCTTTAAAGCAATACAATCCTTCTTCTTCCCCAATGGTTTCTTTAAAAAGAATTGGGCTTAAATCAAGGTTCTTATACTTCCAATGGTCAACATCATCTTTAAACTTCAGGCATTGCGATTGTCCTACCATTTCATTAATGGTGCGGAAGCCAAGCTCTGCCATAATTTCACGTAATCCATTCACCAGGAATTCAAAATAATTCACTACCCAGTCTGGATTTCCGTTGAATTTCTTACGAAGCTCCTCGTTTTGCGTGGCCACACCTACCGGACACGTGTTGCTATGACACTTACGCATCATAATACAACCTTCAACCACCAGGGCCATGGTAGCAACGCCCCATTCTTCAGCACCTAACAAGGTTGCAATTGCCAAGTCGCGTGAGGTTTTCATTTGCCCGTCAGACTGAACAACAATACGATTTCTTAACCTGTTCCTAACAAGCGTTTGATGCGTCTCGGCCAAACCAAGTTCCCATGGCAACCCAGCATGCTTGATTGAACTTAAAGGAGACGCACCAGTTCCACCGTCGTATCCAGAAATAAGGACAGCATCAGCTTTTGCTTTACAAACACCGGCAGCAACAGTACCAACACCTGTTTCAGAAACCAACTTCACATTGATTCGTGCATCACGATTACTGTTCTTCAGGTCGAAGATTAGCTGAGCCAAGTCTTCAATCGAATAGATATCGTGGTGAGGAGGAGGAGAAATCAGTCCTACCCCGGGAGTAGAGTTTCTAGTTCGTCCAATCCAGCCATTCACTTTATGCCCTGGCAAGTGCCCGCCTTCACCGGGCTTGGCACCCTGAGCCATTTTAATCTGAAGCTCTTTAGCCATGCTTAAATAGTGACTATTTACACCAAAACGACCAGATGCAATCTGCTTGGTTGCAGAACACATATCATCACCGTTTGGCAATTTTGTATAACGAACCGGATCTTCGCCACCCTCTCCAGAGTTTGATTTTGATCCAATGCGGTTCATGGCAATTGCCAGGGTAGTATGTGCTTCCCAGGAAATCGATCCAAAGGACATCGCTCCTGTGGCAAATCGTGTAAGGATACTCTCCGCAGGTTCTACTTCATCAATTGAAATAGGCTCCCTGTCTGAGTTAAAGTCCATCAAGCCACGCAATGTATATGCTGCATGCGCTTGTTCGTCAACTTCCTTACAATATTTCTTATATTTTTCGTAATCATTTGTTCTGGTTGATTCCTGAAGCAACTGAATTGCTTTAGGCGACAACAAGTGCCTTTCGCCATCTTTTCTCCAGTGGTATTCACCACCGGGCTCCAACACTTTTGCACCACCTTCACGCCTTGGAAAACCCTGACGGTGCCTGGCAAGTGCCTCCTTTGCAATATCATCCAGCCCAAGACCTTCAATACGGCTAACGGTACCAGTGAAATACTTGTCAACCACTTCTGAATTAATTCCCAGAATTTCAAAAATTTGAGCTCCCTGATACGATGCAAGTGTTGAAATACCCATTTTAGAGAATATTTTCAACAAGCCACCACCTATTGCCTTTATATAATTCTTAATTGCTTGCTCCTTGGTGATGTCCTTCAGCACACCTTCTTCAACCATTTGCTTGATGGTATCCATGGCCATATAAGGATTTATTGCGGAAACACCATATCCCAATAAAGTTGCAAAATGATGTACTTCACGAACATCCCCTACCTCCATAATAATATCAGCCTTACCACGCTTCCCTACCCGGATCAGATGATGATGCACTGCAGCAGCAGCCAAAATTGATGGTACTGGGGCATGATCTGTGCTAATTGTAAAGTCGTTCAACAAGATGATGGAATAACCTTCATCAATCGCATCTTCAACATAGCAACAAATACGATACAACTTAGTCTCCAATTTACCCGGCTCATCATTTGCATGAAATACAATACTAATTTTTTTTGTTTGAAAATGCTGATGGTCAACATATGCAAGCTTTACAATCTGCTCATTGGTAAGCACCGGTTGATTAATGGCTATCCTCCGGCAATGCTCGGGAGACTCTGTAAGTATATTTTTAAATCCTCCAATATAGGTCCTCAAATCCATAACCACACGCTCGCGGATAGGATCAATTGGTGGGTTGGTAACCTGGGCAAATAATTGCTTAAAGTAATGTGAAAGCTGAACTGGTCGATCAGAAAGCACAGCCAATGGATTGTCGGCCCCCATGGAGCCGATTGCCTCTTTTCCGGTCTGTGCCATCGGTTTCAGGATTACTTCAATATCTTCATTTGTAAAACCAAAAGCTTTTTGTCTTTTAAATAATGTATTCTTGTCCGGATCTTTCAATTCAAGGTCAGGAAGAAATGGCAGTTCATCAATACGTGTCATATTTTCTTCCACCCACTCTCCATAAGGTTGACGGGAGCAAATATCAGCCTTCAACTCTTCATCCGAAATTATTCTTCCCTGCTCAAGGTCGGCAACAAACATTTTACCTGGCTGCAAACGTCCTCGGATTTTCACCTTGGTGTGATCCACATCAATTACCCCCGTTTCCGAAGCCATAATCAATGTATCATCATCTGTCACGCAGTAACGCGATGGACGCAATCCATTTCTGTCAAGCGTTGCCCCAACCAAAACACCATCGGTAAAACAAACTGATGCCGGCCCATCCCATGGTTCCATCATAGCTGAATAGAACTCGTAGAAGTCCTTCTTGGCTTTATCCATCTCTGGATCGTTCTGCCAAGCTTCCGGAATAAGCATCATCAGCACATGTGGCAACGATCTTCCACTCAACACGAGCATTTCAATTGCCATATCGAGGTTTGCGCTATCAGAAGCCCTCAAATCGCAAATTGGGAAAATCATTTCCAATTCTTCCCTTGTAAATGCTGAACACTCAAGCAGAACCTCGCGTGCACGCATCCAGTTTACATTCCCTTTATTGGTATTAATCTCACCATTGTGAGCAATGTAACGGAAAGGCTGCGCCAGCTTCCATGATGGGAAAGTATTTGTTGAAAATCGCGAGTGAACCAGCGCAATTGCACTAACTGCCAGCGGGTTGCTTAAATCCTTGAAGTAAAGGGTAACCTGCTCGGTTGTTAACTGCCCTTTATAAATAATTGTCTTGTAAGAACAAGAAATAATATTCAAACCATCATAACCCAAGCCTGAAACAGATTCACGGGCAAGTCGTTCGGTATATTTTCTAAATACGAAAAGCTTTCGGTCAAACTCTTCAACCGACATACCTTCCGGCTTACCGACAAATAACTGCTGCACATTAGGCTCTGTTGCCATGGAATCTTTTCCAAGGTCTGAATTATCTACAGGAACTTTACGATAGCCTAAATAAGGTAATCCGAATTTGAAAAGGTTTCTTCCTATAATATCCTTGCATTCTGAGCGTTTACGGTCATCTTTAGGAAAGAAAATCATGGCCACGCCATACTCGCCATATGTAGGTAATTTAATACCAGTCTTAGCACATTCTTCAAGAAAAAGTTCGTGTGGGATTTGTATAAGAATACCTGCGCCATCACCACTTTTTATATCGAAACCAGTCCCCCCCCTATGCTCCATGCGTGCCAGCATTGACAAAGCATCGGAAATTACACTGTGTTGTTTTCTGCCTTTTAAGTTGGCCACAAAACCGATCCCGCAACTACCATGCTCAAATTCTGAGCGGTATAATCCCTGTTGTTCGGGGCTTCCTTTCTCCATCATTAAGTCCATTTTTAAAATTATCACACCTAGTCTCGTTTTTTTCACAACAAGACACACTTCAAGCTGTCAGGCAAATTAGTTGAAACTTGAAATATATAAGCAAAACCTACAAATTACTATCGAAATGAAAGCAAAAATAGCCAAAAACGAAAGATTATCCAATTTAGGAACATTCCGAACATGCTAAAAAACATACAAAAACAAACCCGTAAATCAGTGAAGTCAAGAGACTTATAAAAACATGACATAAGTCATGATATTGACATGGCAATTATAAAGAATAACAATTAATTAACAGAAGAATGCTACGAAAGTAATTGTTTGATAGCGTTGTTCACCTTTTCAAAATCAAATCCTTTGAGAACTTGGTCTTTTTTACCTTCAATCTCAGGCAAACACAGATTCCCAATACTTCCCGGATGGCTGTGATCCACATTTCTTTCAGGGCTATATTCTCCCGCCTGAATGCTTTCACCAACCTGCTTATAGGCATCCCTAAACGGAATCCCCTGCTGAACCAGGTTATTTACATCTTCAACGCTAAACACGTACTTATAACGATCGTCCTTCAAAATATCATCTTTTACATTCATTTCGGAAAGGGCGAAAGATGCAATATGAATACAATTTTGAAGATCTTCAAAAGCTGGAAGAAACACTTCTTTTACTATCTGCAAATCACGGAAATAACCGCTTGGCAAGTTATTCACCATCATACCTATTTGTACTGGCAATGCCTGAATTTTATTGCAATGCGAACGGATCAGCTCAAATACATCCGGGTTCTTTTTATGAGGCATAATGCTCGAACCGGTAGTTAACTCATCTGGTAAACTTACAAACCCGAAGTTTTGCGAAATAAACAGACAAACATCAAAGGCAAGCTTTGAAAGTGTTGCTGCAATAGACGAAAGCGCAAAAGATACGGTCTTTTCCATTTTTCCACGCCCCATTTGCGCATATACCACATTGTAGTTCATCGAGTCAAAACCGAGCAAATCAGTAGTCATCTGGCGATCAAGTGGGAATGAAGAACCATAGCCTGCTGCAGAGCCCAATGGATTCTGATTCGTTATTTTCCAGGCCGATTGCAACAACAATAAATCATCAACCAGGCTTTCGGCATAAGCACTAAACCACAAACCAAATGAAGAAGGCATGGCAACCTGCAAATGGGTATAGCCCGGCATTAAATGATTCTTATATTTCTCAGCCTGCTTAATCAACACATCAAAAAGTTCATTTATTGAGCTGATCAATTGCTGAATTTGATCGCGTGCAAACAGCTTTAAGTCAAGCAAAACCTGATCGTTCCTAGAACGGCCACTGTGGATTTTTTTGCCAATATCTCCCAGCTTATTTGTCAGCATGGTTTCTACTTGCGAATGCACATCTTCAATGCCACTTTCAATTTCAAACTCACCGGATTCAGCTATTTTATATATTGACTTTAACTCTATAAGCAGTTGCTTAAGCTCACCTTCACCCAGCAAATTTATTGACTCCAACATTGTGGCATGCGCCATTGAGCCAAGCACATCAAATTTAGCCAAGTATAAATCCAGTTCACGGTCTTTTCCAACAGTAAAATCTTCAATCAATTTATTTACAGAGTAGCCTTTATCCCAAAGTTTCATTGTAATATTATTTAATGCTTTTGCTTTTGTTCCCCGATTTTGCTAAAATGATTTCAATTATGATCATTCTGCATACAAGAATCAGTTCATTTGCTCTTTTTCTGGAACTTTGCACAAAGATACTTATTTAATCGAGCAAATCTTTAAAAGTTTAATCCAGGAAACCTCCTAAGTATTTTCTGGTTCTGGAAAAAATCACCAATTTTGCCCCCAAATAAATTCAGTCCAATTTACAGATCATGCTAGAAAAGAACCGCTTGAATTGGTTATTCCCTGTTACTATATTGTTTGCCCTGATTGCCTATTATTTTGGTTTGTTCATCGACTTAACAGGCGATGCCGGGAAATATGCAGCAATAGCCAGAAATATTCTTGAGAATGGTGACTATATTAATTTAAAAATACATGGCGAACCTTATGATCAGAAACCGCCTTTGCTCTTCTGGCTTTCTACTTTTGGATTTAAAGTCTTTGGTTTATCAAATTTTGGGTACAAATTTTTTGCAGTGATCTATGCGTTCCTGGGAGTCTTTGCCACTTACAAGCTCACTGAAAGTCTGTTCAATAAAAGAGCTGCTGCCTATGCGGCAATCATGCTGTTCTTTTCAGAAATTTACTTTTTGTATTGCATGGATGTACATACCGACACCGTACTGCAAGCCAATGTTGCCTTTGCGCTTTGGCAACTGCATGATTACTTAAAGAAAAGGAAAACTCTCAATTTTATCCTGGCATTTGTATTTATTGGCCTGGCCATGATGAGCAAAGGGCCCATTGGCGGTGCTGTTCCAGCCTTTGCACTAGGCACGCACTTAATTCTGTCTGGCAACTTAAAAGAGATTTTCAAATTGAAATGGCTTGGTGGAATCGGAATTGCACTACTGGCCGCTTCACCAGCGTTCATAGGCCTGTATAATCAATTTGGACTTGAAGGCATAAAATTTTTCTTTATTACCAATAATTTTGGGCGAATTTCTGGCAGCTATGTGGGTGGGAATACCGACTATACGTTTTACCTCCATACTATACTATATATATATGCCCCTTGGAGCATTGTTTTAGTTGGAGGAATTTTCATGGAATTCAAATCACTTATTAAAACAAAGTTTAAACACAAAGAATATTTCACACTGGGTGGTATCTGGATATTTTTTGTCATTCTTTCCGTAGCAAAGGGGAAAGCCCCAAATTACTTGTTTATTCTAATTCCACTTTTTACTGCGCTAGCTGCGAAGTGGCTGGACTGGGTATTTACAGAAGGAAGCGATAAATTAAAACGAACATTCTCACGATTACAAATTGGCATGGTTGTGTTGTGCTGGGTTTGCTTGATTGCTTTCATGAGCTATCTATTCCCAAGCGACCATTTAGGATATTGGATACTGTTTATTGCAGTCTTTCTTGCTACATTATATATATATACACGAAAAGATGCTTTCCTTCCCCGGTTTTTTATACCGGGGATGCTGGTTATTTCCCTAATCAGTTTTTATTTAAACGTTCGAATACTTCCATACACCTTTAAATACCAATCACCAAACGAAGCTACACGAGTATTCAACAACGAATCTGATAGCGAAGCAATCCTTTACAATTACAACTACGAACAATTCGAACTTTTCTTTTACGGTAAGGGCGAAACAGTTCAAATAGATGGCTGGGACATGCTGCATGAAGCAAGTCACAAAAGTAATTCATGGATATTTTGCTATGAAGAAGGGCTGCAGGACATAAAAGGACTTGATGCCCCAATTGATACGATCTACACATTCAGGCACAGAGGAATGAACAGAACAGGAATAAAGTTCATAAATCCCAAAAGCAGGGAGCGATCATTGCGAAACACCTATCTTGTAAAAACAAAATAGTATCGTTTCACCCTAAAAACTATCTTTTTCTTTTCGAAGTTTACAAATAATTAACATTCTATTCTTTTATTTTGTATTTTATGTCTTTTTGACATATTATCATTAATCATACCTGCTTTTTGATAGAAAAAGTGATATTCTGCTAACACACCCCCTTATTTCTGACAAATTTCCAGAAATAATATGTATAAAAATCACGACACCCATTTCAAAAGAGGGTTGATTTGTTAATTATTTGTCTTTTTTTATTTCTCGCTGCATTTATTTGGGGGTCTAATATAAATTTATATCTATTTTTGAACCGGAGAACATAAAATAAGGGGGTATAATTTCAAAAAGAGCATTTTTAAAAGATCACACGTTAAAGCAAAACCAAAAAAGAGATTAATTAAAAAAGTTTCAGTTAAACCCTTTAAAAATTAAAATCATGAAAAGAACACTTACACTTATCGTTTTTTTTGTAGCAGTTATGCTTTCTTCTAACGTGCAAGCTCAGGAAGAGAGTTCCTGGAGTACAGGTGCAGACATTGTATCAAGCTATGTATGGCGTGGTACAAATTTCAGTGGACCATCTATTCAGCCATATGTGGAATTTTCTTCAGGAATTCTTGCAATTGGCGCTTGGGGTTCTCAAGGTTATGATGGCTTCCAGGAAATGGACCTTTATTTCTCTTTGGATTTAGGCTCAGGACTTAGCCTAGGCATGACAGACTACTATTATCCAGGAACCGAATTTTTTGACACAAGTACAGATTTCGGCGCTCATGCATTTGAAATTAATGCTGGATTCGAAACTGGAGCACTTAGCCTTGCAGCCAATTACATTTTAAATGAAGCAGGAGGTGCAGCTTCTGCAGGTGGCGACATGTATTACGAAGTGGGACTAAGCCTTGAAAATGTTGACTTATTTGTTGGTGCTGGCGACGGATGGCATACACCTGATGGAGACTTTGGCATTTGCAACGTAGGGGTAAGCACTTCAAAAGAAATTCAAATTACAGACTCTTTCTCATTACCTGTTTCAGGATCTGCTATATTAAATCCAGAAACTGAGCAATTTATGATTGTTGTAGGTATCTCATTATAATAAAAAAAACTTATCTGATGAAAAAGATTCAAGCAATTATTAGAAAAACCAAATTCGAAGATGTGGTCGAGGCCCTTCACGATGCTGGTATCGAATTTTTCTCCTTCTGGGATGTGCGCGGACAGGGACAATCAAGACAAGAACGTGTTTACCGTGGTGTGGTTTACTCCACAGGAACGATTGAAAGAAAAATCTTGTCGATCATTGTACGTGATAAGAACGTTGAAAAAACTGTTTTGGCTATTATGAAAGCCGCAAGAACAGGTGAAATTGGTGACGGTAAAATTTTCATCTCTTCAATCGAAGAATCTTATCGAATCCGTACCGGTGAATTTGGAGACGAAGCTCTTTACATCAAAGGCAAGGAAGAATAATCATTAACCCTTATTAAAAAGAAGAATCATGGAAGAATTAGGTATTTCTATTAATAACATATGGGTCTTAGTAGCAGCCTTCCTGGTGATGTTTATGCAACCTGGATTTGCAATGGTTGAGGCAGGCTTTACAAGACAGAAAAACACTGCAAACATTTTGACTAAAAACTTACTGGATTTCTCGGTGGGATCACTGGTTTTCTGGTTAGTTGGATATACAATTATGTATGGCGATTCTATTGCCGGGTTTATCGGCATGCCAAGCTTATTCTTTAACGACAATGGAATTGGCGATTATGCAAACAAGACTGATTTAATGTTCCAAACTGTATTTGCAGCGACGGCTGCCACAATTGTATCAGGAGCAGTTGCGGAACGTACCAAATTTAGCGCATATATAATATTTACTGTGGTTATTACACTTGTTATCTATCCTATTTCGGGCCATTGGAAATGGGGTGGTGGCTGGTTGGATCAACTTGGATTCCTTGATTTTGCCGGCTCAACCATTGTTCACTCTGTTGGTGCATGGGTTGGTTTAGCAGGTGCTGCAATCTTAGGGCCTCGTCTTGGTAAATATGGAAAGGACGGAAAAGCAAAAGCAGTTCCTGGACACAACCTTGCTTTTGCAGCCCTTGGTGTTTTCATCCTTTGGTTTGGATGGTTCGGGTTCAACCCTGGTTCCCAGTTAGGAGCTGCGGGTAACGACAACACCTTGGCAATTGCACACATTGCCCTTACTACAAACCTATCAGCCGCAGGTGGTGCTATGGCTGCAATGTTTACCTCATGGATTAAATACAAGCGTCCTGCCCTTTCAATGGGATTGAACGGTGCCTTGGCTGGCCTGGTAGCAATTACCGCTGGTTGTGATATCGTATCTCCGGGAGCAGCTGTAATCATTGGTATCATTGCCGGTATTATTTTGGTATTCAGTGTTGAATTCTTTGACCAAGTCCTTAAAATCGACGACCCAGTGGGTGCAATTTCTGTACACGGTGTTTGTGGTGCCTTTGGTACTATTGCTGTTGGTTTATTTGCAACCGATGGAGGTTTATTTTATGGTGGAGGAGCTTCTTTATTGTTAGCTCAGGTTATTGGTGTTGCTGCTGTATTTGCATGGGCATTCGGTACAGGGTGGATCCTATTTAAAGTATTGAAAGCAACAATCGGAATCAGAGTTTCTAAGCGAATCGAAGAAGAAGGATTAGATGTTTATGAACACGGAGAAAGTGCCTACAATTAATAATTTCTTCAGCCTTTAAGTCTGTAGCTTTCTCTAGGGCCTGCCATTTGGCGGGCCCTTCTTTTTTTAACTTTTTTTCTCAACTTCACTTATCATTATTTGTTATAACATACAAAATCAGAAACAACAGCTTTAATGAAAAAATTTACCCAATCAATAGATCATTTTATAAAGAAAGAAACTTCTTCAAGTATTGTCCTGCTAGCCATTACAATACTTACACTAGCAATCGCCAATATTGGATTTTATGAAGAATATTTTGTGTTATTGCATGAAAAATTAACGTTTGCCATTTCCGATTTCAAATTATCAAAAAGCCTCATTTTATGGATTAACGATGGTTTAATGGCCATTTTCTTCTTTTTGATTGGACTGGAAATAAAACGAGAGATTATGGTTGGGGAATTGTCATCTTTAAAGAAAGCCAGCTTACCAATAGTTGCGGCAATTGGCGGAATGGTTTTCCCGGTCTTGTTCTTTTTCCTGCTAAACGGAGAAAGGGAAACCGTGCAAGGTTGGGCAATACCCATGGCAACTGATATTGCATTCACTCTGGGGATATTAAAACTACTTGGCAACCGAATTCCATTTGGTTTGAAAGTATTTCTGACGGCATTTGCTATTGTTGACGACTTGGGTGCAATACTGATTATTGCCTTCTTTTACAGTAGCGGAATCCAGTGGGACCTTGTTCTCTACGCAATGGCTATATTCGGTTTTTTAGTTATCCTGAATAATCTAAAATTGTATTCAAAGTATATTTTCTTTATTGCCGGGGTAGTCATCTGGGTTTTATTTTTGAAGTCGGGCATTCATGCAACCATTGCCGGGGTGCTGGTAGCTTTTTCGATCCCGATTCGAAAAAATATAAAAATTGCTGCATACCAGGAAGAAATGGATGGTGAACTTTCTGAGTTTAAATCGATTTCCACAGAACGAAACACGCGGTATGTACTTACGAAAAAGCAAATGGACTCAATCGATAAAATTGAATCGCTGACTGAACAAATCCAGTCACCACTTCAGCGGCTGGAACATGGCCTGCATGGCTGGGTTGCATTCCTGATCATGCCCATTTTTGCATTTGCCAACGCTGGGGTTTTAATCGACTCGAATAGCTTCTCAAACTTCAACTACTCCATGGTCATTGCCGCAAGTCTTGTGCTGGGTAATTTCGTTGGAATAGGATTGCTGTCCTACATTGCCATTAAATTAAAGATTGCAAAACTCCCTAAAAATACAAGCTTTGCACAACTGCTATTTGTCGGTTTGCTGGGAGGTGTCGGGTTCACTATGTCTCTTTTTATCACCAACCTGGCATTTGAAAATCAAACACTGATTGATGCATCCAAGATTGGTATTTTGATTGGCTCCTTTGTGGCCGGGACAATAGGATATATTGCACTAAGAATATTGTCGAAACCACAAGAGGAAGAACCAAATTAGGCAATTCCCCTAAACCATTCCTGAAAATAGTCACCAACAACAGGAACAGGTTTTAAGTCTTGTTGAATTGAACCAACTAAACTTATTACCCACAAAATCAAGGCTATTATGCCAAGTACAAACCCTAAGGCTGGAATGATACTTCCAATTATTCCTATTAGGTATATTCCCAATGTTTGACGCAAATAAAAAGACGCTAGTTCATCTTTGTCATTTGCATTTATTATCAATATTACGATCCAACCGATAATCGTGACGTGTGTGAGGATTGCTTTTACTTGCGGAGTCATAAGATATTCATTTTATATTGGTGTTTTCAAAGCTAATAAAAATACAGATCAGTTTAAATAAAGAAAACAGCTACCCCTCCAACTGTGATCACAGCACCCACAATTTCCTTCCAATTAACCTTTTCATTAAATAGGATAATTGCCGGGGGAATAATCAAAACCGGCACAATTGCCATTATGGTAGCTGCAATACCTGCTTTTGTATATTGAATCGCTAATAAGGAAAACGACACCCCTAGAAAAGGTCCAAAAATAGAACCAAGGGTTATTCGCTTCATCGCCGACTTGTTTTTCAAGGCCCCCCTCACTTTCCCATACCTTTTCATGAACAGGAACAGAATACCAAAACCAATAATTCCTGTTAGGACCCGAATCTGTGAAGCCGCAAAAGCATTGTAATCCCCCATTCCCTTTTTGCTCAATACCAAGCCAACAGCCTGTCCAAGAGCACCACCCAAAGCAAGCAAAATCCCTGGAACGGAATAGGCTGATGTAAGCCGCTTGCGAACCTTGTTGTTTCCGTTTAAGTCTTTGTTTTCCCGTTTCAGAATAACAATACAAATTCCGGTTAAGGTAATTCCCATCCCCAACCAATTTTTTGGTGACAATACTTCCCCTAATATAAAATAGGAAATAAATGCTGTAAAAGGTGGTGTCATGGCCATTAACAACATGGAAATGCGTGCACCTACCACGACGAACGCCTGAAAAAGCAACAAGTCGCCAATAACAAAACCTACAAGGCCAGATAACGCCAGCCACATCCAACTTTCAAGAGTGGCGTCAAATGGGAAATACATTCCCCTGGTTATTTGCGTATAAACACAGTAAATAAAAAATGCAATAACCAGCCTGATCAGGTTTACAGAAAGCGAGCCAACTTTTTTACCAGCTGACTCAAAAGCCATGGCAGTAACCGTCCAAAACACAGCGGTTAAAAGTGCAGCAAATTCTCCAAAATACGCCATTACTTTTCTTCCTCCATATCACTTAAATGTAAATCGAGCGCTTTTACAGAAATAAATATCTCTTGTATTGAAAGTGAAAGCGACAATATCAGTAATACCAACGCCACCCCGAATATAACTTCAGCCCATATCATCAATTCGATGTAAATTAAAAACATACACAACACACATAACAACAGGCTGCTTATTCCCATAACCTGCATGGATCGTGTAAGCTTTAATCGTTTTCTCAGGTTTTCAATTTGGCCCAGCAGCAATTCTGTAGGGGTTTCTTTAAACCTGCTGTGCAAATTTCGAACAACCGAAGCATACGCTAAAAACCGATTGGTGTATGCCAGCAAAATAAGGGATATAGCTGAAAACAATAAAGCGGGAGTAGTTAATGTAAGTTGGCTCATGACTTAATTATTTGTTTTAAATGTACAGAAATAATCCAGATAAATTCAGTGAAATCGCTCATCCAATCTGTGACTTTTCTTAAATTTAAACCATGCTGAATATTTTAATCATAAACAGTGCAGAACCAGGGATTAATGAGTTTTCCGAAAACATCAAAAAGCACATTTCAGAAGATGAGACTACCTGCAATAGTATAAATTACAGGGAGACACTGTTAACAAATATTGACGATTACGATGGCATTTTCATTTCAGGATCGCCTCAGGGAGATGATATTGTGGAAAATCACCAACCATATTTTCAATGGATAAAAGAAACTGACACCCCCGTTCTGGGAATCTGCGCTGGGCACCATATTACAGCATTTATGCATGGGGCAGAGTATTTGAGGAGTGTTGAGCCAGAATCGGGTGATGTTTTTATCGAGAAACTGGCGAATGATCCTATATTTTCCAATCTTACAAATCCATTTGTTGCCAGGCAAATGCACAATGATTCTGTCACATTGCCAGATGGGTTTATTCATTTGGCTAAGTCAAACAAATGTTTCAACCAGGCTATGAAGCATACAAAGAAAGCTCTTTACACGCTACAGTTTCACCCCGAATATTTAAATCCGGGCATTATTCACAACTTCATTTCAATTTGCAAGGACATAAAAAAAGGTGCTGAATAAATTCAACACCTTTCCATATCGTCAGATTTAAAAATCAGGCTTGAGCTGTAGGCCCTCCAAAATTCATAGGAGGCATCATGGGGTCATGACCACTCACTTTTATTGGACCGTGAATTTTTTCGTACTTCTTCACATTGTCCTCCAATGCCATCAACAAACGTTTTGCATGTTCAGGGGTTAAAATAACCCTTGATTTTACATTTGCCTTTGGAATTCCAGGCATAATGCGAACAAAATCCAGTACGAATTCAGAAGTTGAATGCGTAATAATTGCCAGGTTAGAATAAATTCCCTGAGCAACTTCTTCACTCAACTCAATGTTCAGCTGATTTTTCTTCTTTTCTTCCATTAGTCTTCCCTATTTGCGTGTTCAGTTTCGTGAATGTCAACCATACGATCATATTCTTCACGAGAACCAACAACCAGGTTTTTGTATTCTTTCAGACCTGTACCTGCTGGAATCAGGTGACCACAAATCACATTCTCTTTCAATCCGTCCAGGTAGTCAACCTTACCTTGAATAGCAGCTTCATTCAACACTTTTGTTGTTTCCTGGAACGAAGCAGCAGACAACCAGCTACGTGTTTGAAGTGCAGCCTTGGTAATACCTTGTAGGATCTGTCCTGAAGTTGCTGGGATAGCATCTCTTGACTCAACCAATTTCTTGTCCTTACGACGCAATACGGAATTTTCATCACGTAAACGACGAGCAGTAACAATCTGTCCAGGTTTCAATTCAGAGTCACCCGGCTCCATGACAACTTTCTTGTTGTAAATCCAGTCGTTCTCATGCAAGAACTCATTTTTGTCAACAATTTGTTTTTCAAGGAAACGAGTATCTCCCGGATCAGCAATTTCCACTTTACGCATCATCTGGCGAATAATCACCTCGTAATGCTTATCGTTAATCTTCACACCCTGCATACGATAAACGTCCTGAACTTCATTCAGAATGTATTCCTGAACAGCAGTAGGCCCTTTAATCAACAGGATATCAGAAGGAGTAATTGCACCGTCAGATAGTGGAATACCTGCTTTAATGTAATCACTTTCCTGTACAAGTATTTGTTTTGAAAGTGGCACAAGATATTTCTTTACATCACCATTTTTGGCAGTAATTACAATCTCGCGGTTACCACGCTTAATCTTACCGAAAGAAACTTCACCATCAATCTCAGAAACAACAGCTGGGTTCGATGGGTTACGTGCCTCGAACAACTCGGTTACACGTGGAAGACCACCGGTGATATCACCTGCTTTACCAGAAGCACGTGGAATCTTAACCAGCACATGACCAGCTTTTACTGAATCACCCTCTTCAACAGAAATGTGGCCGCCTACAGGCAAGTTATAAGAACGGATAATTTCACCTTTCTTATCCAAAATCCTCAATGATGGGTTTTTGGTTTTATCCCTTGTTTCAATAACCACTTTTTCTTTATATCCGGTTTGCTCATCCGATTCTTCACGGAAAGTAACACCGTCAATTAAGTGTTCAAACGAAATTTTACCGTCGTATTCTGAAATGATTACACCATTATATGGGTCCCATTCACAAATTACTTCTCCTTTGGTAACTTCTTGTTCATTCTTGATAAACAATTTCGAACCGTAAGGAATACTATGTGTTGATAATGGGATTTTAGTGTTTTTATCAATAATTCGAAGTTCAGCCAAACGACCAACTACGATATCTATCTTTTTACCTTCCTCATCGACAGACTCTACTGTACGAAGTTCTTCAATCTCTGCAATACCGTCATATTTTGAGGTCACAGTAGATTGCGATGAAATGTTACCTGCAATACCACCCACGTGGAATGTACGAAGCGTAAGCTGTGTACCAGGTTCACCAATTGACTGTGCTGCAATTACACCAACAGACTCACCACGCTGGGCAAGATCACCTGTTGCCAGGTTACGTCCATAACATTTGCTACAAACACCGCTTTTAGCTTCACAAGTCAATACTGAACGAATCTCAACGCTTTCAATCGGAGAATCTTCAATCTGCTTTGCAATCTCTTCAGTAATGGTTTCACCTGATTTGATAATCAGTTCACCAGTAAGCGGATGGAATACATCGTGTACTGTTGAACGTCCAACAATACGGTCATATAGTGATGCAACAACTTCCTCATTATTTTTAACAGCCGTAGCAACCAATCCACGCAATGTACCACAATCTTCGTCAGCTACAATTACGTCTTGTGCAACGTCAACCAAACGACGTGTCAGGTAACCTGCATCAGCAGTTTTAAGAGCGGTATCTGCAAGACCCTTACGTGCACCGTGAGTAGAGATAAAGTACTCAAGTACAGATAGGCCTTCTTTAAAGTTCGCCAAAATTGGGTTCTCAATAATCTGAGAACCAGTAGAACCAGATTTTTGTGGTTTAGCCATCAGTCCCCTCATACCACACAACTGACGGATCTGTTCTTTAGAACCCCTCGCACCCGAGTCAAGCATCATATAAACAGAGTTGAAACCTTGTTTATCAGTACTTAAGGTTTTCATTACAGAAGTAGTCAACTTGGCATTGGCATGTGTCCAAATATCAATAACCTGGTTGTAACGCTCGTTGTTGGTGATGAAACCCATGTTATAGTTATTCATCACATCTTCAACCTCGTTGTATCCTTCTTCAACAATCTCTTTCTTATCAAGAGGTATAATCACGTCACTTAGGTTGAACGACAAACCTCCACGGTATGCCATTTTGTAACCCATGTTTTTGATCTCATCAAGGAAGTTTACAGTAGTTGCATTACCAGCTTTCTTGAAGATATCAGAAATGATATTACGTAAGGATTTCTTGGTCAATAATTCATTGATATAACCAGCTTTCCTTGGCACCACCTGATTGAATATTACACGACCAACGGTAGTTTCAACAATGTGCTTAAAGTATTCGCCGTTATCATCAACGTCTTCAACTTTCACCTTGATGATTGAATGCATTTCCAGTTCACCTTCATTGTAAGCAATAATTACTTCTTCAGAAGAGTAGAATGTCATGCCTTCACCTTTTGCGCCTTCACGATGCTTGGTCATGTAATAAAGACCAAGAACCATATCCTGTGAAGGAACCGTGATTGGTGCTCCGTTTGCAGGGTTCAACAAGTTATGAGAAGCAAGCATCAACAGCTGAGCTTCCAAAATAGCCGCGTTACCAAGTGGTACGTGAACAGCCATCTGGTCTCCATCAAAGTCGGCGTTGAAACCGGTACAAACAAGTGGGTGAAGTTGAATTGCCTTACCCTCAATCAATACTGGCTGGAATGCCTGGATTGATAGACGGTGAAGCGTAGGTGCCCTGTTCAACATTACCGGATGTCCTTTCAATACATTCTCAAGAATATCCCAAACAACAGGGTCTTTGCGGTCAACAATTTTCTTAGCTGACTTAACGGTTTTTACAATACCACGCTCAATCAACTTGCGAATGATAAATGGTTTGTAAAGTTCGGCAGCCATATCTTTTGGAAGACCGCATTCGTGCAGGCGTAAAGTTGGCCCAACAACAATAACCGAACGTGCTGAATAGTCGACACGCTTACCAAGCAAGTTTTGACGGAAACGTCCCTGCTTACCTTTCAAACTGTCTGACAGTGATTTCAGTGCACGGTTATTTTCAGTTTTCACGGCATTTGATTTCCGTGAATTATCAAATAATGAATCAACAGCTTCCTGAAGCATCCTTTTCTCGTTACGAAGGATCACCTCTGGTGCTTTGATTTCAATAAGTCTTTTCAAACGGTTGTTACGGATGATCACCCTACGATACAAATCGTTTAGGTCAGAAGTTGCAAAACGTCCACCATCAAGTGGTACCAACGGACGTAAATCCGGAGGTATTACCGGTACAACTTTTACGATCATCCATTCCGGACGGTTGATATTTTTACTTGCACGGAAAGCTTCAACAACCTGAAGGCGTTTTAATGCTTCGTTTTTACGTTGCTGTGAAGTTTCAGTGCTTGCTTTATACCTTAAAGTATATGAAAGTTCATCCAATTCAAGACGTTCAAGCAATGCATACAATGCCTCAGCACCCATTTTGGCGATGAATTTTTGAGGATCATCATCATCCAAATATTGGTTTTCTTTAGGCAAAGTATCAAGTATATCAAGATATTCTTCTTCCGTTAAGAAGTCATTTGTTTTAATACCATCTGAAGCTTTAACACCTGGTTGAATCACCACGTAACGCTCGTAATAAATAATGGTATCCAATTTCTTCGTTGGCAATCCAAGCAAGTAACCGATTTTGTTTGGTAATGATTTGAAGTACCAAATGTGCGCAACAGGAACAACCAATGAGATGTGCCCCATGCGTTCACGACGTACTTTTTTCTCAGTAACTTCTACCCCACAACGGTCACAAACAATGCCCTTGTAACGAATACGTTTGTATTTACCACAATGACATTCATAGTCTTTTACCGGACCAAAAATACGTTCACAAAACAAACCATCTCGTTCTGGTTTGTAAGTACGATAGTTAATGGTTTCTGGCTTTAAAACTTCACCATGGGAACGTTCAAGTATCTCCTCTGGTGAAGCCAGACTGATGGCTATCTTGGAAAAATTACTTTTTGCTTTATTTTCTTTTCTAAATGCCATATATCGATGTATATTAATCTAATTAAATAGAGGAACCGTGTTCCTGTGTCAATTAATCCAAATTAACGCTTAATCCAAGTCCGCGTAATTCGTGAAGTAGTACGTTAAGTGATTCTGGGATACCTGCCTGTGGCATTGGTTCACCTTTAACAATCGCTTCATAAGCTTTTGCACGTCCAAGCACGTCATCCGACTTAACAGTCAGGATTTCCTGAAGGATGTGAGATGCACCAAATGCTTCAAGTGCCCAAACCTCCATCTCACCAAAACGCTGACCACCAAACTGTGCTTTACCACCTAATGGCTGTTGCGTAATCAATGAGTACGGGCCGATAGAACGGGCATGCATTTTATCTTCAACCATGTGACCCAGTTTCAACATGTAAATTACACCAACAGTAGCTGGCTGGTCAAAAGGTTCACCTGTTTCACCATCGTGCAATACAGTTTTACCGAATGCTGGCACTCCTGCTTTCTCCGTATATGCAGTTACTTCATCCAAACTTGCACCATCGAAAATTGGAGTAGCGAACTTCATTCCAAGTTCTTTACCTGCCCATCCAAGAACAGTTTCATAGATCTGTCCAAGGTTCATACGAGATGGTACACCCAGTGGGTTCAACACAATATCAACTGGTGTTCCGTCTGAAAGGAATGGCATATCTTCATCACGTACAATACGTGAAACAATACCTTTATTACCGTGACGTCCCGCCATCTTATCACCAATTTGCAGTTTACGTTTTTTAGCCACATAAACTTTTGCCAATTGAATAATACCTGCAGGAAGTTCATCACCGATCGTTACATTATATCGCTTACGGCGAGCAACAGCTTCGTGCTCTTTGTACTTTTGGATATAGTTTGTAATCAGGCTGAAAATCATCTCATTTTTATCCTTATCAGTAGTCCATTTATTTGGATTAACCGTAAGGAAATCAATTTCCTGCAATTGCTTCAGTGTGAATTTCACACCTTTGGCAATTAAATCACCACCGTAATAGTCTTTAACACCCTGGCTGGTTTTTCCGTTCACCATTGTAAACAGTTTTTCTTCCAGAACTACTCTAAGACTGGCAGCAACGCGATCAAATTCTTCATCAATTTGATCAAGCAATGGCTTAGTAGCCAATTTGCCTTTTTTATCTTTTACTACTCGTGAGAATAGTTTTTTATCGATAATTGTACCGTTCAATGATGGAGAAGCTTTCAACGAAGCATCTTTCACATCACCTGCTTTATCACCGAAAATCGCACGCAGCAGTTTTTCTTCCGGAGAAGGATCAGATTCACCTTTCGGAGTAATCTTTCCTATCAGAATATCTCCAGGCTTTACAATTGCCCCAACGCGGATCAATCCATTTTCATCCAGGTTACGTGTAGCTTCTTCACTCACATTAGGAATATCTGATGTGAATTCTTCTACACCACGCTTCGTATCACGTACTTCCAACGCGTATTCATCAACGTGAATTGATGTAAATACATCTTCACGAACAACACGTTCAGAAATCACAATCGCATCCTCATAGTTATACCCCTGCCAAGGCATGAAGGCAACTTTCAGGTTACGTCCAAGTGCCAGTTCTCCACCCTCGGTTGCATATCCTTCTGTCAATACTTGTCCTTTGGAAATACGCTGGCCTTTTTCAACAATAGGCTTCAGGTCAACAACAGTACCCTGGTTCGTTTTTTGATATTTTGGCAATTGGTAAGTCGAAAGTTCCGGATCGAAACTTACGAACTTCTCATTGTCTGTTTTATCATATCGAACAACAACTTTCTCTGCATCAACTGATTCAATAACACCATCGTCTTTAGCATTAACCATAACACGTGAATCACGTGCTGAGTTGGCTTCTAACCCGGTACCTACAATTGGAGCTTCAGGGCAAAGCAATGGAACTGCCTGGCGCATCATGTTCGATCCCATCAACGCACGGTTCGCATCATCATGCTCAAGGAATGTAATCAAAGAAGCAGCAACAGAAGCAATCTGGTTAGGACCAACGTCCATCAGCTCAACTTCACTTTTATCAACAACCGGGTAATCACCTTCCAAACGTGCTTTAACACGATCGTTCACGAAGAATCCCTGATCGTCGATAGGAGCATTTGCCTGAGCAATTACTTTTCCTTCTTCTTCTTCAGCTGTTAAATAAACAACTCCGTTTTCAGACAGGTCAACCTGACCTTCTTTCACCAAACGGTATGGAGTAGAAATAAATCCTAAATCGGTAACTTTTGCGAAAACACACAATGAAGAAATCAAACCGATGTTTGGACCTTCCGGTGTTTCAATCGGACACAAACGCCCGTAGTGAGTAAAGTGAACGTCACGAACCTCAAAACCTGCACGTTCACGGGACAGACCACCAGGTCCAAGAGCTGACATCCTACGTTTGTGGGTCATCTCTGCCAATGGGTTGGTTTGATCCATAAATTGTGAAAGGGCATTGGTTCCGAAGAAAGAATTAATAACGGACGACAAGGTTTTTGAATTGATCAGGTCAATTGGAGTGAAAACCTCGTTGTCACGAACATTCATACGTTCACGGATTGTTCTTGCCATACGCGCAAGACCAACACCAAACTGGTTGTACATTTGTTCACCAACTGTACGAACACGACGGTTACTCAAGTGGTCAATATCATCCACATCAGTTTTTGCGTTCACCAGTTTGATCAAATATTTGATGATCTCAATCATATCCTCCTTGGTCAATACTTGAATATCCATATCGATATTCAAACCAAGTTTTTTGTTGATACGATAACGACCAACTTCTCCAAGATCGTAACGTTTTTCAGAGAAGAACAACTTATCGATTACGTCACGTGCAGTTGCCTCATCTGGCGGTTCTGCATTACGTAACTGACGATAAATATGAAGCACAGCTTCTTTCTCAGAGTTACATGGATCTTTTTGAAGTGTATTGTATATGATAGCAAAATCCTGGAGATTTTGATCTTCTTTATGTAACAAGATGGTTTTTGCACCGGAATCAACAATCTCTTCGATGTGATCAGTCTCAATGATTGTTTCACGATCAATGATCACTTCATTCCGTTCAATAGAAACCACCTCACCGGTATCTTCATCAACAAAGTCCTCTACCCATGTTTTCAATACACGAGCAGCTAACTTTCTTCCTACAACCTTCTTCAGCCCGGTTTTTGAAACTTTTATTTCGTCTGCCAGTCCGAAAATCTCAAGGATATCCTTATCACTTTCATACCCGATAGCCCGCAACAAGGTAGTTACAGGTAATTTCTTTTTACGGTCGATGTATGCAAACATTACGGAGTTGATATCCGTAGCAAACTCGATCCATGATCCCTTAAATGGGATAATACGTGCCGAATAAAGTTTTGTACCGTTGGCGTGTAAACTTTGTCCGAAGAATACACCTGGCGACCTGTGTAGTTGAGAAACAACAACACGTTCAGCGCCATTGATAACGTAAGTACCTCTTTCAGTCATGTAAGGCACAGTACCCAAGTATACATCCTGGATTACGGTATCAAAATCTTCGTGCTCAGGGTCGGTACAATAAAGTTTTAACTTAGCTTTCAGTGGCACACTGTAAGTTAAGCCTCGTTCTATACATTCTTCAATTGAATAGCGTGGAGGATCCACTGCATAGTCAATAAATTCCAGAACGAAATTGTTTCGTGTATCTGTGATTGGGAAGTTCTCTTCAAACACCTTGTACAAACCTTCATTTTTTCGATTTTCAGGTGTGGTATTCATCTGAAAGAAATCGATAAATGATTTAATTTGTACTTCTAGAAAATCGGGGTAATCAAATTTAGTTTTGGTGGATGAGAAACTAATCCTCTGATTTTCAATATTCAATGACATGTATAATCTAATTATGTGAACTTAAAAACGTAAATATGCAAAAAGGCTTAGAACCCCACCCAAGAGTATTCCCTGGATGAGATTCTAAACCATATAGACCTGGTATTAAGGTCGTTAGTCTCTTATTTAAGTTCTACTTCAGCTCCTGCTTCTTCTAACTGAGTTTTAAGTGCTTCAGCTTCGTCCTTAGAAACTTTTTCTTTGATTGCTTTAGGTGCTTCGTCAACAACTGCTTTTGCTTCTTTAAGACCTAAACCAGTTAATTCTTTCACTAACTTAACAACAGCAAGTTTAGAACCACCAGCTGCTTTCAAGATTACGTCGAATTCAGTTTGCTCAGCAGCACCACCTTCTTCGCCGCCACCAGCAGCAGGTCCAGCTACAGCTACAGCAGCAGCAGCAGGTTCAATTCCATATTCTGTTTTTAAAATGTCAGCTAATTCATTAACATCTTTTACAGTTAAGTTTACTAACTCTTCTGCAAGTACTTTTAAATCTGCCATTTCCTTAATTTTTATGCGATAAAATTGTAACTAAAATTATTCTCTCTCTGAAAGTGTTTGTAAAACACCGTGGATCTTATTACCACCTGATTGCAATTGACCAATAACTGTTTTCATTGGTGATTGTAACAGTGCAACAAGATCGCCAATCAATTCGTCTTTCGACTTAATTGAAGTTAATACATCCAATTGGTTTTCTCCAACGTAAACTGATTCTTCAACAAACGCAGCTTTCAATACTGGTTTATCGTGTTCTTTTGTAAATTCTTTAATCAGTTTTGCAGGTACATTACCCGCGTCGGAAAACATGATTGATGTATTTCCTTTGAGTGCTTCGTAAAGTTCTTCGGCATTCTTTTCAGAATTTTCAAGAGCTTTACGCAATAGTGTATTCTTTACTACAACCAGTTTTACATCTTTGGTAAAACATAGGCGCCTTAAATCACTTGAGTCTTCAGCGTTTAAGTCAGCGATGTCTGCCAGGTAAAAATGATTGTACGAATTGATCTGTTCGGTTAGATTATCGATAATCTGTAATTTTTCTGATCTTTTCATTCTCTCATATTTTACTGGTCAGAAACTGACTTTGGTTCAACTTGAATTCCAGGGCTCATAGTGCTTGACAAGTAAATACTTTTAATGTAAGTACCTTTAGCTGCAGCAGGTTTAAGCTTGTTGATCATGGTCATAAACTCTTTGGCATTGTCTGCGATTTTATCAGCATCGAAAGATACTTTTCCAATCGAAGTGTGTATAATACCGAATTTATCAACTTTGAAATCAATTTTACCTTGTTTAACCTCTGCAATGGCCTTGCCAATTTCCATGGTCACAGTACCACTTTTTGGGTTTGGCATCAAACCACGTGGTCCAAGAACACGGCCTAATGGCCCAACCTTACCCATAACCGGGGGCATAGTAATAACAACGTCAAAATCTACCCATCCGCCTTTGATTTTTTCAATGAAATCATCAAGACCTGCGTAGTCAGCTCCAGCTTCTTTAGCTTCAGCTTCTTTATCAGGTGTTACCAATGCCAAAACGCGGACTTCTTTACCTGTTCCGTGGGGTAAGGATACAACGCCTCTAACCATCTGATTCGCTTTTCTCGGATCAACTCCAAGGCGTACATCAATATCTACAGAAGCATCGAATTTAGTAAAGGTAACTTCCTTTACCAATGATGCAGCTTCCTGTAGCGTATAGACTTTGCCTTCTTCTAGTTTCTCAAGAGCAAGCTTTTTATTCTTTGTAATTCTGCCCATTTTAAAATATTTAATTAGTTATTCGATGGGAATTCGCCTTTAACTGTGATTCCCATGCTTCTGGCAGTACCAGCAACCATTTTCATAGCTGATTCAACAGTGAAACAGTTTAGGTCAGACATTTTCGATTCGGCAATGCCTCTAACCTGATCCCAGGAAACTTGAGCCACTTTTTTTATGTGTGGTTCAGGTGATCCTGATTTAAGTTTCGCTGCTTCAAGCAACTGAACGGCTACTGGGGGTTGTTTAATTACAAAATCAAACGATTTATCTGCATATACAGTAATAATAACGGGGAGCACTTTACCTGCCTGGTCTTGTGTCCGGCCGTTAAACTGCTTGCAGAACTGCATAATATTAACCCCTTTGGCACCTAATGCTGGCCCAACCGGTGGTGAAGGATTAGCTGCACCGCCTTTAATTTGTAACTTAATTAATCCAGCAACTTCTTTAGCCATAATTTAATAATAAATAATTACTACTCCTTTTCGACTTGCATGTAGCTAAGTTCCAAAGGTGTTTTTCGTCCAAAAATTTTGACCATCACTTTCAACTTCTTCTTCTCTTCATTGATTTCTTCAATGATTCCGTTGAATCCGTTAAAAGGACCGTCAGTGACTTTCACAGTTTCTCCCACAACATAAGGGATATTCACTTCAGCATCAGTTTCAGCCATTTCGTCAACGCGTCCTAAGATGCGGTTAACTTCAGACTGGCGCATTGGCACAGGATCTCCTCCTTTGGTGTCACCTAAGAAACCTATCACGTTGGTCATATTTTTCAACATGTGAGGAATCTCACCTACAAGAGCAGCCTCAATCAATACATAACCGGGAAAAAAGTTTCGCTCTTTGCTAATCTTTTTACCATTCCGAATTTGATATACCTTTTCGGTAGGTATCAGTACCTGTGAAACATACTCTTGGAGTCCGGCATTTGCAATTTCACTTTCGATATATTCTTTGACCTTCTTCTCTTTTCCTCCGATCGTTCTCAGAACATACCATTTTTTTACGTGTTCGCTCATTTCGTTCTCCAAATAGTATTAATAAAATAAACTGTACACAAAGTTCATAATGTTCTCAAAAGAGATATCCATTACGAATACAACAAGTGCTATAATTAAGGAAGCAACCATAACAATAAATGCACTATTCTGCAACTCTTTCCAAGTTGGCCAGGAAACTTTATGAACAAGCTCTGAATAAGCTTCTTCTAAATAAGTTCTAAGTTTCATTCTTTTCGTTTTATAAAGTTGTCGGATGTCAAGGTTCGAACTTGATTTTCTAAAAAGCAGAAAAACCCCCGTTGGGTTTCATCCGCAAAGAGTCCCGGATCGTTAAGACCCGGGACATCATGCTGTATATGTTTGTAAAGATTACTCTACAATTTTAGTTACCTGACCTGCACCAACAGTACGTCCACCTTCGCGGATTGCGAAACGTAGACCTTCGTTGATTGCTACAGGGTAGATAAGGCTAACGTTGATAGTTACGTTATCACCAGGCATTACCATTTCACGACCTTCTTCCAAAGTAATCTCACCTGTTACGTCAAGCGTACGTAGGTAGAACTGAGGACGGTATTTGTTATGGAATGGAGTGTGACGTCCACCTTCTTCTTTCTTCAATACGTAAACCTCAGCTTTGAATTTAGTATGAGGAGTAATTGAACCAGGAGCAGCCAAAATTTGTCCACGCTTGATTTCTTTCTTGTCAACACCACGAAGTAACAAACCTACGTTGTCACCAGCTTGACCATCATCAAGAATTTTACGGAACATTTCAACACCAGTACAAACTGTTTTGCGACCTTCAGCGCCAAGTCCGATCAACTGCATTTCATCACCTGTGTGGATAACACCAGTTTCGATACGACCTGTTGCAACAGTACCACGACCAGTAATTGAGAATACGTCTTCAACTGGCATCAAGAATGGCTTATCAACATCACGTGGAGGAAGTGGAATCCAAGTATCACAAGCTTCCATCAATTCAACTACTTTTTCTTCCCACTCTGCTTCACCGTTCAATGCACCAAGTGCAGAACCTTGGATTACAGGAGCGTTATCACCATCGAATTCGTAGAAGTCCAACAATTCGCGGATTTCCATTTCAACAAGCTCTAACAATTCAGGATCTTCAACCATGTCAACTTTGTTCATGAAAACTACCAATCTAGGTACGTTTACCTGACGAGCCAACAAGATATGCTCACGAGTTTGAGGCATAGGACCATCAGTTGCAGCAACAACGATGATAGCACCGTCCATCTGAGCAGCACCAGTTACCATGTTCTTCACGTAGTCGGCGTGACCAGGACAGTCAACGTGAGCGTAGTGACGATTAGCAGTTTGGTACTCAACGTGAGCAGTGTTAATTGTAATACCGCGCTCTTTTTCTTCAGGAGCACTGTCAATAGAGTCGAAAGACTTAACTTCAGACAAACCTCTTTTAGCTAATACAGTAGTAATAGCAGCTGTAAGGGTAGTTTTACCGTGGTCAACGTGGCCAATAGTACCAATGTTAACGTGGTCTTTATCCCTAATAAATTGTTCTTTAGCCATAACTAATAATTATTTTAATTTTAATCAATCTTTTCAAAATTGAGCCGAGGACGAGAATTGAACTCGTGACCTCATCCTTACCAAGGATGCGCTCTACCCCTGAGCTACCCCGGCGATATTCCTTTAAAGTTGAGCGGGAGACGGGATTCAAACCCGCGACCCTTAGCTTGGAAGGCTAATGCTCTATCAGCTGAGCTACTCCCGCAACCTAACTAAAAACCCAAATAACAAATCACAAATTCCAAATTATCTTTTTTGGATTTTGGATGCTGGAATTTGGTATTCCCAGTGGTGGGGAGAGCAGGATTCGAACCTACGAAGTCATAAGACAGCAGATTTACAGTCTGCCCCAGTTGGCCACTTTGGTATCTCCCCATATATTTTTCAGTATTTTTTTAGAACTTGAGCCGAATCCCAGTCCCGATAGTTATCGGGACGAACTGGGGACAACCCTATTTCGTTATTCGAGCCGAATCCCAGATTCGAACTGGGGACCCCGAGATTACAAATCACGTGCTCTGGCCAACTGAGCTAATTCGGCGTTTCCGACTTAAGCGAACCAGAACGTTTCGGACCCTGGCCTCCCGATAGCTATCGGGATGAGCTAATTCGGCAACTTCAACATTAATTTCTTTTCACATCGATCCCCTGCAAACACCAACTTCAACAAAGCTTACAGGGGACTTTAACCCATAATCTCCGTCTAACCAGAGACTTGTCCAAAAAGGGTTTGCAAATGTATAAATATTTTTAATTAATTCACAAGAATTGAAGTTTTTTTTAGCAATTATTTTTCCTTCAGTTTTTCTTTGAATTTGGTGAGTTGACGACGGATGGCATCATTACATAAATCAATAGCCTCTTCGAAGCTGTCAGCCTGCTTTTTGGCAAATAAATAATCTTTAGATGGAATAGACAGTTTTATCTCTGCAACCTTGTTTTCAGCAGTCTCTGGCTTCATAACTTTCAGGGTAAGTTCAGCCGAAATTATTCCTTCGAAGAAATTATCCAGCTTACCAAGTTTTCTATTTGCAAAATCGACTAATTTTTTATCTGCTGTAAAGTGAATTGTTTGTACTGAAATTTCCATAATTTGTCCTCCTATAATTTAAGCTCTGGGATGAGCTTGTTTGTAAACGTTTTGTAGTTTCTCCATTGATGTATGCGTATAAACCTGGGTCGCCGCCAAGTTTGCATGCCCCAACAATTCTTTAACGGCATTCAAATCTGCTCCCCGGTTCAGTAAATGAGTTGCATAACTGTGCCGAAGCACATGTGGGCTCTTTTTCTCCAGGGTAGTCACCAAACTCAAGTTTTTTTGGACTACCCGATATATTAATTTGTCGTAAACCTTTTTACCTTTTGATGTTAAAAAGAAAAATGCATCCCGGGTCTCCAACTCCTGATTCCTTAATTTAATGTAAGCTTCAATTTGGTCGTTCATATTCCTCGGGTAAGGTACTATCCGCTCTTTATTATTCTTGCCGAGCACCTTCACGAGATTTTCTTTTGTTTGAAAATCTCCATCCTTCAAATTGATCAATTCAGAACGACGGATTCCTGTTCCATAAAACAGACTTACAATCAACAAATCCCTCAAACCCTCCATGTCTTCAGAAAAATAACCATTATCAAGTAATTGATGTAAGTTATTTTCATCTACAAAGATGGGTAGTTTTTTAGGCAACTTTGGCGTTGAAACATTTGCAACCGGACTGTTTTCAATAAGCTCTTGCCTCATTAAGTATTTATAAAACGATTTTAGAGCTGTAATTTTCCGGGTTACAGTTTTTGCCGTAGCTCCTTTTCCCATCATCTCAACAATCCAAGCCCGAACCATTTTTGCATTAACGTCTAAAATGTCAAAATCCCCGACCGTTTTGAATAAAAATTCTTCAAACTGATCGAGGTCTTTCCTGTAGGCGATCACAGTATGTTGTGAACACCTTTTCTCGAACTTCAAATATTTTAAAAACGATTCCTGATGGGTCATCTACAAACCATTAAGTGCAAACAGGAATCAGGCTAAATACCGATTAGTCTTCCTGACGTTGCAGTTGTTGAATATAGATAGCTTTCTTAACCTCAGCTCTTCTTGATATAGAAGGCTTTGTATAAGCTTGCCTATCACGTAATTCTTTAATTACACCTGTTTTTTCAAACTTCCTTTTAAATCTCTTCAGGGCTCTTTCGATATTTTCGCCTTCTTTAACTGGAATAACGATCATATTTATAACTTTTTATGCTGTTAAAATTGAGCCGCAAATTTATGAATTCTATGCTACTAATCAAATTTATTACAATTTTTTTAGAATCAAAAGTAAATACCAAGTCTTGTACACCTTATTCTTAAACGTATTTCAAGGATTTTTAGTTTTAAGATAAGGTGAGATTTTATTGTAGATTGTATCATTTAAAACTTCATTTTCAAGTAGCTGATCAATCGTTTTTATAAATCCAACTTCACTTTTATGCTCAAAAATTGAATTCACATCGTCCCATTTCAGATAAGGATGCCTAACGAGTTCTTTTCCTGAAGCAAAATTTATGTCTATTTTTTTAATTGAATCACGATCAACCGCCAAGTGTTTTGCAACCGCCTGGTACGTTTCTTCAGACAATCCATAAACTTCTTTCAATTGCTCAATCTGATAATAACCACCAAGTAAATTTCTATACTTAACAATTCTTGAAGAGAGTACCTCACCAATTCCATAAAGCGATTTTAATTCTTCAACCGATGCAGCGTTCAATTCGATTGGTTTTATTTCTTCCAGCGTTGCCTTGGGCTTATCAACCTTAAACGCATGGTTCATTTTTGCTTGAACTTTTCGTTTTGGTTTTATTTTAACAATTGGCTTTTCAGGCAGATCAATATATGGGCTTAGCGCAGAAAAAACAGAATCATTCATTCCATACAACTTTCTCATATCCGATCTATACCTAAACGAACCACCTTTTAACACATACTTATAAAGATTTGATTTTATTGAGGCTGGCATATCCAAACTATCCAGGGACAACGAGTCGATCTGGTTAGGATTGAAGCTAAACAGCGATTGGTCTTTTTTGTGAGGTTGTTCCTCTTTTTCTTTATGAAAGGACTCAATATATTTTTCGAAAGAATCTCTGTTGATTTCCCCTGGAGTTTCGAAATAAAAGATTAATCGGTTAACGACCAGAAGTACGACAATTATTCCAATAAGTATATAAAGGCCAATTCGTTCATTACGAGTGAAAGTAAAATAGTCGCGAATAATGTTTCGAAGTTTTCCCATGGGGGTGGATTTTTCTTCGAAAATAAAAACTATATGTTAAAAACGCAAGTACTAAAACTTGATCAATCCAATTCCACTAAGGAAAACGATGGCAATAGCAACGGGGGCAATAAACCTTACCAGAAAAATAAAACCAGAAAGAGCCAATTTGGAGATACTTCCGCCTTCTTCAATTTCCCTTCGTACACGCTTGCTGCCAAACTTCCATCCAATAAATAAGGAAATAAACAGTCCGCCGAGAGGTAAAAGCAGGTTAGCTGATATCCAATCCAGGAGATCGAAAAAATTAAGTTCTAAAAAGGTAAAATCGCTGAAAATCCCCATTGACAGGGAACAAATTATGCCAAGAAGTCCAATCATTAATGTGGCAAAAACGGTGGCCAGTTTACGGTTCAACTTTAGTTCTTCATGAAAATATGCTACAACAACCTCCAAAATGGAAATGGATGAAGTGAGTGCAGCAACAGTCAATAATAAAAAGAACAGTATTGAAAAGATATACCCACCTGGCATTTGCTGAAACACATTCGGCAAAGTAATAAAAACTAGCCCGGGGCCGCTACTTGGTTCAATACCAAAAGCAAAAACAGCCGGAAAAATGGCCACACCAGCGAGAATCGCAATAATGGTGTCAGCTGTTGTTACCTGTACCGCAGTTTTAATCAGGTTATTCTTCCGGTCAATATAAGAGCCATAAGTAATCAAAGTGCCCATTCCCAGACTTAGCGAAAAGAAAGCGTGCCCCAGCGCACTTAAAATCCCTTCTCCCGTAAGTTTTGAGAAGTCGGGATGGAATAAAAAACGCAATCCCTCTCCTGCTCCTGGCAAGGTGATTGCGCGAAGATTCAACACAATAATTATCACAACCAGAATTGGCATCAGGATTTTAACGTTTCTCTCAATCCCATCTTTAATGCCTATCATCACGATTGCCCCTGTCAGCACCATAAAAATAGATTGAAAGAAAACAGGTTTTATTGGTGATTCAATAAATTCAGAAAACATACTCCCCAGCTGATCAGGGCTTTTGCCCCCAAATCCATCTGTGATGGAAACAAAAACATACTCAATACTCCAACCAGCCACAACTCCATAAAAAGCCAAAATCATAAATGCAGCACCAACACCTAAAATGCCAACATACTGCCACAATGATTTAGGTGCTAGTTTACGAAAAGCACCAAACGCATTTCTTCTTGACTTTCGCCCGATAATAAATTCAGAGAGCATAACCGGAAGGCCAATAGCCAGAATAAATCCGAGATAGACAAATAAAAAGGCTGCCCCACCATACACCCCGGCTATGTATGGAAATTTCCAGATATTTCCTAACCCTACAGCAGACCCTGCCGCAGCAGCAATAACTCCAAACGTACTTGAAAATTCAGCTCTCTTTTTACTCATAATTACCTTTTATTCACCCAATTATTTTGGGCAGTCACCACAAATATATCTGCTTTGATTAAAAAACAAAAAAAGGCCCTCTAATAAAGAGAGCCTTTCTTACACATATAACGTGAAAATTAGTTTTTGCCAATGCAATTAAGATCTTCGAAAGCAACTTTCAAACGTTTAACCATTGCTTCTTCACCTTTACGGATCCAAACACGTGGGTCATAGAATTTTTTGTTTGGCTTGTCTTCTCCGTCTGGGTTTCCAATTTGACCTTGAAGATAATCTCTGTTAGCAGCTTCGAATTCACGAACACCATCCCAGTATGCCCATTGCGTATCAGTGTCAATGTTCATTTTGATTACACCATAAGAAATTGCTTCACGAATTTCTTCCAATGTAGAACCTGAACCACCATGGAATACAAAGTTTACAGGCTTAGCATCTTCAGTATTGTATTTATCTGCAATGTATTTTTGTGAATCGTCAAGGATTTTTGGGGTCAATTTTACGTTACCTGGTTTGTATACACCATGAACGTTTCCGAATGAAGCAGCAACGGTGAAGTTAGGGCTAACTTTGCTTAACTCTTCGTAAGCATAAGCCACTTCTTCTGGCTGCGTGTAAAGTAATGAATTGTCAATATCTGTATTGTCAACACCATCTTCTTCTCCACCAGTTACACCTAATTCAATCTCAAGTGTCATTCCGATTTTGCTCATTCTTGCAAGATACTCTTTGCAAATAGCGATATTCTCTTCAAGTGGCTCTTCTGAAAGGTCAAGCATGTGTGAAGAAAATAATGGTTTTCCTGTTTCAGCAAAATGCTTTTCACCTGCATCAAGAAGACCATCAATCCAAGGCAATAATTTTTTAGCAGCATGGTCGGTGTGCAAAATAACTTTGATGCCATAAGCTTCAGCCAAAAGATGGATAGATTTTGCACCAGCAACAGCTCCAGCAATCTGAGCAGTTTGCCCTTCAAGCTTCAATGCTTTACCAGCATAAAATTGTGCCCCACCATTAGAGAATTGAAGAATCACCGGAGAATCAACTACTTTTGCAGCTTCCATTACTGCGTTAATAGAACTTGAACTTGTTACGTTTACCGCAGGCAATGCAAATTGATTTTCCTTGGCAACTTTAAAAATGTATTGTACATCTTCTCCTGTTGCTACACCAGGTTTGATGTTATCAAAAAGTTTTTCGCTCATAGCTAATTATTTATAAAATTTAAAAGGATTATTTACGATTGTAAAACACTAGTTAATTCGGCTGCAAACTTACAAAAAAAAACACCCAGCTACATTAAAAAGAGGTTAAAACGGGTATCCGATTGCGAATGTTAAATTAAAGTGATCAGAGTTGATTGGGTAGTTGCCAATAATAAATCGTTTGCCTTCTTCAAGCGAAGGATCGCGGAGCTTCATCCCAAGGTCGAGCCGGAACAAAAAGTAGGTAAAATCAAAGCGTAAACCGACCCCTGTACCCACTGCAATTTGTTTATAAAACTGATCAAACTGAAACTGTGCCCCAGGCCTGTTGTCCCTATCATTGATCGCCCAAATATTTCCTGCATCCAAAAACAATGCCCCCTCGACCGGACCAACAAAACGATACCTATATTCCAAATTTGCCTCCAGCTTAATATCTCCCGACTGGTTCGGGTATGCACCTTCCGGGGCTTCATAGGTGCCCGGTCCAAGCGAACGAACCTGCCATGCCCGAATTCCATTAGCACCACCTGTAAAATATTTTTTCTCAAACGGAAGTACATCAAAGTTCCCATATGGAACACCTATCCCAAGAAAAGCCCTGCCCACTAAAGAGTTGAACTTATCCATCATGTGCCCATATCTGTACTCGATATCAGTCTTTATGTATTGTGCAAATCGGGTACTAAAAACCTCATGATAACTAAAGGTTTGATTCGTTAGCGTATCAAGCTCTGTAGTTTTTGATTTATTAGAAAGATTAGCATACGCTGAAAGTAGGTTCCCGGCAGATTCAATCGACCACTTAAAATACCTATAATTTTTTCGCATATTCAGGTTTTGCGTGTTGTCAATCAACGTATAATTTAATGCAAACACCAGGTGGTCGGTAAAACTACTACGGATGTATAAATCCCTAATTGAATTAATGAACTCCTCATTAAACTCATAAAGGTTCACATAGTTTATATCGAACAAGTTTAAGTAATGTGTCCGGTTAACCGTCGATTTCCAATTATATCCAAATTTTAAATTGGTGATTGTGCGGGTATAGTCAGGCCTGCGTTGGTAGTTATAGCCCAAACTCACGCTGGTTTTGGGTATTTGAAAAGTAAAAAGTTTAGTGCTTTTAACAGGACTTAAAAACTTGGGGATTGTTAATGACCCTTCTATTCCAAACTCACGTGTATTAAAGTCCAGGTTACTTTCATTTACTACAGCCCTTTGTCGTTCTACAGCTCCTTTCAATTGCAGGTCGAAGATTTCCGCACCTCTGAATACATTTCTGTGCATCAAATTTAGGTTTCCTGCCAATCCCATATTACCTGATGAGTTAGTACCTTCAATATCCACAGAGAATCCTTGCCGGGGCATGGGGGACAATTGAATATTCGCATCAAGCAAACCGATACCTTCATCAACTAATGTGTCCAATTCCGTGAAATTAATGTTCACCACTTTAAACTGTCTCAACTGGTTTAGCGCACGAAAGGTCTTTTCAACATTTGCCAAACAATAATAAGTACTGTCTGGCATCCTGTTCAGGTTTTTGAAAACGATTGGTTTGTACTTCAGCTTTTCCTTGAAACTAATCTGATAGTTGTCCAACACAATGGTATCGGTAGCTAAGTCATTTTGCTGGTTAACAAACTGCACCGGCAGGTAGTCTGCAGTAAAATTGTAATTTCTGAATTTGTATTTTTTATGTGGAATTAGTGAATCAACCTCATTTCTAAAATCGGAGTCTGAGATTTCCACCGTCAAATCAACCTGATGGTTATACAACGCACTGTCGGCCAAATATTGAATATGATCCGTAGAGAAATTATAATAACCATGATTCTTCATAAGCTTGGACAGTCGCTCACGTTCGGCATTCAACACATCAACATCAAAAATCTCCCCGTTCTTTATAAGCTGATTCACAGAGTCAGCCAATATGATTTGTTTAAGCCCTGGATCATCAATTTGATATCGATAGTTTCTTACCAAATAAGGGTTGCCCGAACGGATTGAATACTTCACATTCGCTTTTCGTTTTCGCTCATTCAAAATAACCGTATCCGAAACCGAAGCATTGTAAAAACCTTTATTATTCATAAAGCTCTTCAACTGGTCATTCGACCTAACGGTCAAATAATCTTCATATACAACCGGAGCCTCACCAATTCGCTTCAACCAACCTCTGTTTCTTTTTTTTGAAGAAAGATTATAAAGAGCTAAGTGAAATTTAATGAAGCCTAAGATTTTCAGGTTTTCTTTTTGACGAATATGCTTTTTTAGTTCTTCTTTGCTGACCTTTCGGTTATCAACCTCAATATCAGTGTCATTAAGCAAATAGCGATCTTCTGGAACGAAGCGGGTAGATGAACACGACGCAACCAATATTAAAAGAACGATCATAGATAATGTTCTTTTGAGATATTTCAACGCCTTGTTAATGTTCATAAAATGATTGTTTCGACAAAAATAATCAGTAAGTATCGCAATTTAATACGCTTGGCTTTTTATTTTTACAAAATGTTTGCCACAGATTTAGTATGCTAAGTAAAAACAAAATAAAGTATCTGCAATCGTTAAGCCGAAAAAAAGTTCGTGAAAAGGAACAGGTATTTTTGGTTGAAGGGGACAAGATGGTTCTGGAAGCTATTGCCTTAAAAGATCAGGTAAGCTTGGTTTGCGCAACGGAAAACTTTATTGCGGAGAATAATTCTTTGGCAGATTTAGATATTGAAATAATTACCTGCTCGCACGAAGAACTAAAAAAGGCAAGCCAGTTACAAAACCCACAAAATGCTCTTGCAGTTGTAAAAATGCAGGAGCGATCATTTGAAATTGCCACTTTTGAAAAAGAACTGGTCATCGCTTTGGACTTTGTTCAAGATCCCGGGAACCTGGGTACTATTATCCGCATTGCCGACTGGTTTGGCATTGATCAAATTATTTGCTCCGAAGACACAGTTGATTGCTACAACCCAAAAGTTATCCAGGCTAGCATGGGTGCAATTTTCAGGTTAAAGCTTTGTTACATGAACTTGCCTGAAGCTATTTTAAAAGCACAAACGATGGGAACTCCTGTTTACGGTACGTTTATGGAAGGGGAAAATATTTATCAGTCAGAGCTCTCTAAAAATGGTATTCTCGTGCTGGGGAACGAAGGTAACGGCATTTCACCAGAAATTGAAAAGCTTGTAAGCCAAAAAATCCATATTCCTTCATTCAATTCTTCAGAAAATGGTTCCGAATCATTAAATGTGGCAACAGCTGCCGCTATTTGTTGTTCCGAATTTAAAAGGCGTTTGCAATAGCATCTGCACAACGTTCACCATCAATTGCCGATGATGCAATTCCTCCGGAGTAGCCTGCACCTTCACCACAGGGATACAATCCTTTAACCCGAATATGCTGCAAAGTTTTTTCATCCCTGGGGATTCTCAATGGCGAAGAAGTTCGGGACTCCACACCAACAGCAACTGCTTCATTCGATAAAAAACCTCTTGCCTTTCTGTCAATTTGAATGATCCCCTGCTGCAAACGGCTGGCTATTCGTTTTGGCAATTTTGCATGAAGACTCGATTCAACAAGTCCCGGACGATAGGATGAATCTGGCAGATTCTGGGATTTCTTTCCTGAAACAAAATCAGCAATTCGTTGTGCAGGGGCAAACTGAGTGTTCCCATTCATTAGGTAACACAACTGCTCAACCTTTTTCTGAAATTCAAGCCCGGCAAAAACACCATGTTTCTGATATTCCCTTAAATCCTCCGGCCTTACTTCCACCACCAAACCAGAATTAGCAAACGGCGAGTTCCTTTTGGAAGGTGACATACCATTCACTACCAATTCCCCAGGCGCTGTTGCTGCTGGTACTATAAATCCACCGGGGCACATACAAAATGAATAAACACCACGATCGTTCACCTGCTCAACAAACGAATAGGTAGCAGCAGGAAGATATGCCCCACGATTGGGCATGTGATATTGAATGGAGTCGATCAATGCCTGTGGATGTTCCACACGTACTCCCATTGCAAAGGTTTTCGCTTCCAGGTTCACTCCACTTCGATAAAGCATTTCATAGATATCCCTGGCTGAATGCCCGGTTGCAACAATGACCGAATCAAACTCAAATTGAGCTCCATTTTGAAGTTTCAGACCTTTGCATGCACCTTCTTCAATCAGAATATCAGCTACCCTGCTTCCAAAATGCACTTCACCTCCTGAAGCAATAATCTGATCACGGATATTTGTAATGACCTTGGGTAACTTATCAGTTCCAATATGAGGATGGGCATCTATCAGAATCTCTGGATCAGCACCAAACTGAACCAACACATCCAGAATTTTCTGCACACTCCCCCGCTTTTTGGATCGGGTATATAGTTTTCCGTCAGAAAAAGTTCCTGCCCCACCTTCGCCAAATCCATAATTCGAATCCGGATCAATCAAATGTTCACGATGTATTTTTGCAATATCTCGTTTACGATCGCTTACGCTTTTACCTCGCTCAAAAACAATTGGCTTAAATCCCAGCTCAATCAGTCGTAATGCTGCAAATAACCCGGCAGGGCCAGCCCCAATGATTCCAATCGGGCGTTTATTTTCTACTGAAGGATAATTGTATTCTTTTTTTTTCAGGACAGGTTCTTCGCCAACATAAATCGACACAGCCATGTTTATTTTGATCTGTCGTTGACGGGCATCTATTGATTTTCTTCGAACGACTATGGCTGTTATGTCTTCTTTCTGCAAACCAAGTTTGGAAACAACAACCTGACTGTACAGCGATTCATCAGACGCCTGTTTCGGGGTCAGCGATATATTCAGTTCTTTGATCAAAACTATTCGAAATGAAAACTTAAAGTGAAAACGTTTGAGGTAAGCTCTTTAATTGCCTGGCTATAATAGGCTCTTTGTCCGTCCCCAGGAGTATTCAATTTATTCCCGATTCCCAAACTTGCTTTTAATTCAACCGAGAATTTAAAAAAACGCAGGTAAGAATCCCAACCAACACCACCTTCCAGGTAAAAGCCCCCTCTTCTAACACGGATAAGGTCTTCCACTCCCGATTTTGAAATATCAACACGAAAAGCTGGTCCGGCAATTAGATACGGCCGTTGATTGTTCAATCGACTTGATTTGTATTTGAAATGCAATGGAAGATCAATATAGGTTGTATTCAATGAATAATACTCTGGTTGATTAATATCATCCCGAGGGGCATTATCATAAATTGGCACATTAAAAATCAACCTTCGCTCACCAAAGGAAAGCCCCGGCAAAAAACGTAAATCAAAATATTCACCTAACCTCAAATTGGTAATTATGCCAACTGTAAGTCCAGGAACAATTGTTTGTATATCTGATCGAAGCTCATCAGACGCAGTGATTGGAACTTCCCCTGCAAATAAATTATTTATATCATTCGAGGTAGTATAGTTGAACTCAGGGTTATTACCAATTGGAGTCCAATGTTCCAACCCAAAATCCATAGCATTAATTCCAATGGTAAATCCAAAGTGTAATTTCTTATCATCAAAAGTGGTCAGGTGTTTCACTTTTGGACGCTGAGCAAAGCCCGAAACAACAATGAATATCAACAATATGGAAAAGATGAGTTTCTTCACTCCCGGCGAATAATTTGTTTTCACTAACAAAACCACAATATTAAGAAAATATTGTTTGCAAACCTTGTCATCTTTCAGGATTATTTCTGTGCCAGATAGATCGTTGCAATGCCAAAAGTTAATCGCTTTTGAAATGCTGAATCAAATCCTCGTTCAATCAGTATACTCAAAAAGTTATGATCGTCTGGGAAAGCCATCACCGATTCTGGCAAATACGAATAGGCCGACATATCTTTTGACACCATTCTCCCTACAAATGGAAGCACCTGAAAGAAATAAAACTTATACAATTGCCTGAACGGAAAATACTTTGGTTTGGAAAACTCAAGAATCACTGCCACTCCTCCAGGTTTTAAAACACGAAGAAACTCGTCCAGCCCTTTTTCAAGGTTTTCAAAGTTTCGAACTCCAAAGGCAACAGTAATTGCATCAAACGAATTATCACCAAAAGGCATATTTTCCGAATCGCCTTTCTGAAACCGAATGAGATGATCGAGCTTTAAGCGCTTTACCTTTTTCTCACCAACCCGGATCATTTGCTCAGACAAGTCAAAGCCAATAATTTCTTCAGCACTTATTTTTTTTGAAGCTGTAATGGCAAAATCACCAGTTCCACTAGCTACATCAAGAATTTTACGAGGATTATATTTCGAAAGCATGCGCACGGCTTTCCTGCGCCAAAGCTTGTCAATGCCCAGACTCAAAAAATGATTCAAGAAATCATATTTGTGAGCGATATTGTCAAACATCTGTTCAACCTGCTCTTTTTTATTGCCCGAAGAATCCTGATAAGGAGTTACTGCCATTAAGCGTTTTGTGTCATTTTATCGATGTACCCGAATGATTCATCGTCAATTCGTATTTCGCCTTTTGTAACATGCCCCAAAGTAAAGAATGGCAATTTTGTTTCCTGCATAAAGTCAACAAAGTCATCTTCATTTTCTTGCGGAACACCAACAATCAATCTTCCCATTGATTCGCCAAACAAAAAGGCATCTTTACGGATTTCAGCATCGGTAGTAATGTCAAAACCAAGTCCGACAGGCATACCGGCGCGCATTAATGAGAAAAACAAGCCACCCTTTCCAACCGGGCTTGCAGAACTTATTAAACCTTTTTCAATAAGCGAATACATCACTTCATGCAGGTAAGCTTCTACATCAATATTGAAAACAGGAAGTGGTGAATCATGCACTTCATGGTAAAATTCAAGGTATTCTGAAGAGTTTATATCGTTGTACGATTTCCCAATTACAAAAATGTTATTGCCTTTTTTCTTGAGGGTATGATCGACCATCTTTTCCTTGTCGGAAATTTTCCCCATCATGCTAATAATTAGCGTTGGGTGAATCGTTCCATGGGCTGAGAAATTATCGAAACGAATTTTGCGTTCAGTAACTTTCATTCCAAACTTAGTGGCCGCATTTTCCAACCCTTTTTTAGAGCCGGAAGCAATAGTTTGCCCATTCGGATTGGCTACATTGATGTGATATAAAAATGCACTAACGGCTTCAGGTTTTGCCCCCAAACAAATCATACGCCTGGCAGCACGGCTAATTAAAATCTCGGTTGCCTTTTGTGGATCATTCTCTAAATGATGATGAAAAGCATGAGTAGTCATTGCCATTGTGTCACCATTTGCCAAGGTGAAAATTCCGGTCTCATCGTTCTCTGCCCCACCCATATTATCCAGCTCCATGCCTTCTTCACTAAAATCATTGAAGTAATTTACCGGATCCAGATTAGGGTTAACCATTAGGTTAAAAACGATATCATTCATATCTTTGGGCTCTTCAATCTGATCGATCAAAGAAGCATCTTTATTTTGAACTAGTTCAGTCATAATCTTGCTTTTTCTAGGAAATTGATAAACAAAAATAGTCAAGTAGTTGATTTTTCCATAGAATTTCGGGATTTTTAATGCGACTGACAAAATGGAAAACTTGAATCATGAATAAAATAGCAATCATCACTGGAGCAACAGCAGGCATTGGGTTGGAAACAGCCCGTGTGCTTTCAGAAAACAAATTCGACCTGATACTAACAGGCAGACGAGCAGATCGTCTTGCTGAATTGAAAAAGGAACTAGAGTCAGAAAGTTGCAAGGTGCTTACCTTGTCATTTGATATTCGATCAAAGAGTGAAACAGACAAAGCATTGGAAGAGCTTCCTGAAAACTGGAAAGCGGTGGATGTTTTGATCAACAACGCTGGATTGGCTGCAGGTTTGGCGACCATTGACAAAGCAAATATTGATGATTGGGAAACGATGATTGACACTAATATAAAAGGACTGCTTTACATCACCCAAACAATTTCTTCATGGATGATTAAACGGGAAAGTGGGCATATCATTAATATTTCATCCATTGCAGGTAAGGAATCATACCCCAATGGATCGGTTTATTGCGGAACAAAACATGCGGTTGAAGCAATTAGTAAAGCCATGCGTATTGAACTTGCACCGTATAACATAAAGGTGAGCACCGTAAGTCCCGGTGCTGTAGACACAGAATTTTCACTTGTTCGTTTTAAAGGCGACAAAGAGAAAGCTGACAAAGTTTACGAAGGGTTTTCACCACTTTTTGCGCAAGATGTTGCAGAAAGCATTTACTTTGTCATATCAAGACCAAAGCATGTGAATGTGAACGATCTGCTGATAACGCCATCTGCCCAGGCATCAGCCAGGGATTTTGTGAGGAAAAGTAAATAATAGCAGGGACTCAAGTCCGATCAAATAAAGTTATTCATGCACGAAGCAATTGTTATAACACCCGTCAAAAATTCGATAGAAACTACCTTGGAAACCATTGCCTGCATCAGCCAAGCTGATGGAAATTTCAGGCACATGATTTACAATGATTTCAGTAATATTGAAACTAAAGAAACCCTTGAAGCAAAAAGGAAAGAATTTGGGTATGATTTGATCCACTTGGAAGATATCACTGATACTCCTTCACCAAACTACAAACTGGTGTTACAAAAAGCACAGGAAGATGCGGTTGCAAACAACCTGCCACTCATAATCGTAGAGTCTGATGTTCTGGTTAAAACGAACACCTTGAGCAAAATGCTTTCTGCAGCAAACTATTTAAAAAAATGTGGTATGCTTGGCGCAATTACAGTCGATGAAAGTGGTAAAATCAATTTCCCTTATTTGAATTTCAAGCATGAAAAAAAGAAGGTGGTCAACACCAACCATAGCTTAAGTTTTTGCTGCACACTGTTGACCCCTGACCTGCTAAAAAGTTTCTCATTTAAAGAATTATCCAGCGAAAAAGATTGGTTTGATGTATTTATTTCCAGGAAATCGAAAACGTTTGGGTTTAGCAACTACCTATTGACCGATTTACCAGTAATTCATAAGCCACACAGCAGCCGCCCCTGGAAACAACTTAAGTACTCTAATCCTATCAAATATTATTATCAAAAAATTGTAAAACGCAAAGACCGCATTTAATGACCTTTGGCAAAGACTATAAATGGTTAAAAGTAATTGGTCATATTGTTTTTTGGCTATGTAGTTTTGCTTTTGCTTTTTTTGCGTATTATGTAGCTACCGACTCTAAAATTGGCATTACACCCATAGCTATTATTCGAGCTACATTTTTGAATTTTGGGTTTGCCCTGGCTGTGTACATCAACCTGTTGATTTTGATCCCGCGTTTCTTTAAAGCCAATAATTATATTTTTTACACTTTTTGGCTACTGGTTACCCTTGCCATTTCATCGGTAACCATTAAACTGCTTCTGCACTTTACGCTTGATGTGGAATTAACCCGCCGTATGTATTCTTCATTCTTCTTTACTTCGGCAATGTATGTTGGATTGACATCTTTATTGAAGTTTGCCAAAGACTGGCTTGTTTTTCAAGACATGTCACTGAAGTTTCATAAAATTGAACGGGAAAAACTGGAAGCTGAATTAAATATTTTAAAGTCGCAGATCAATCCACATTTTCTTTTCAATTGTTTGAATAACATTTATTCACTGTCATTGATAAACTCAAAAAAGACCCCAGAGATGATCCTTAAGTTATCAGATCTGATGCGTCATGTACTTTATGAATCAAGGGAAAATTTCATCCCTTTAAAAAAGGAAATTGAGTTTGTCAACAATTTTATCGAACTGCAACGGATAAGACTAAATGAAAAAGTCAACATTGATTTTACCATCAACGGCACTGTAAATAACAAATTGATCATTCCTCTCATTTTTGAACCGTTTATTGACAATGCGTTTAAACACGGATGCTACTCAAATACCGACAGCGCTTTTATCCGTATTCTGATTCATATTGAAAATGAACATCTCAATTTTATTATTAGCAATACATTCGACCCGGAATCGCAAAACGATAAAACAAAAGATAAAGCATCAGGTATAGGTATGGAAAATGCCAGAAGAAGGCTTGAATATTTATATAAAAAGGACGAATTTAAACTTGATATAAGCAAAAAAGAAAATATCTTTAAAGTTGAGTTAAAACTTTCATTAAAAGACAAATGACTAAAATCCGAGCCATAATTGTTGATGATGAGCCGCTTGCCCAGCAGGTAATTGTGCAGTACACTAAAGATATTCCTTCGTTGGAAATTGTTGGTTCTTGCAACAATGCAATGGAGGCAAACACGCTACTGACGAATGAAGAGATTGACTTAATGTTTCTCGATGTCAATATGCCTCGTATTTCAGGGATTGATTTTCTTAAGAATTTGACAAAACCACCCATGGTTATTTTAACCACTGCATATACTGATTATGCGTTAGAAGCATTCGAGCTAAACATTCTGGACTATTTAAAAAAACCTTTCGCTTTCGATCGTTTTTTCAAAGCCATTCAAAAAGCTGAAGAACAGCTTGCACTTTTTAATAATCAAAGTGAAAATGAAGTTGAAGACGATTTCATATTTATCAAATCGAATAAAAAAACTATTCGGGTTAATTTCACAGATATTTATTTCATTGAGGGACTTGGAGACTACATTAAAGTCCACCTGCAGGGTCAGCACCTGGTTACCAATTTATCTATGAAAAAAATGGAGGAACTTCTTCCCACTAACGACTTCTTTAGAATCCATAAGTCTTTTCTTATTCGTCTGGACAAAATTGAAGCACTTGTTGGAAATATGGTAGAAATTAACGGGCAAAAAATTCCCGTTGGCAATAATTTCCGTCAAGCGTTCCACGAGATCATCGATAAACGAGTAATTAAATAACATCAGCTTTTGTTGTAAAGATTTCAAATTGGAAGTTACTTGAAGGTAGCTCACATACATAACTTTGTACGAGAATTAAGGACTTAAGTCCCAGCGGTGGTGTTTATACATTTACCCGTGGCTTAAGCCACGGGTAAAAGCACGAGTTATTTTTTTGGGCTTTAGCCCTTATCCAATGATCGAAAACAAAGCCGATCGGCAATAAAGGCACATGACTTTAAAGTTGAATGAAATTAAAAGGTAGCATGCAACTTTATGCTCGGTTTTAAGATTTCTGTTTTTTTATGACACTGTTTCACAGAGGTAACACTTGACTTGAAACTATATATCGAAGCCTTGTTCCTTAAAGGTCTTTAAAAGTTTTTCTGAAAAGAAGATATTATCTGCCTTTTTATAACGAACGTCTGTAAATACTTGCGCAAGGTTTTCTTTGTTGTTTTCTGTAATAAACTGCTTCGAGCTTTCCAGGTTTTCTTTTTCCTCAAAATAGCTTAAAACAGTATCATCAGAATCGTTTCGATAGGTTTCGTAATGGACAACAGCCTCTAAAGGTAAACGATCGGTTAAAGGTGGATTTTGATTCGGGTATCCAACCACAATAGCAGTAATTGGAACAACACCTTTAGGAAGCTCTAAAGCGTCAATAAATTCTTTTGCATTGTAAAGTGTAGTCCCAAGGTAACAAATCCCCAATCCATGCGATTCTGCTTCAATACAGATGTTTTGAGCAAACAACATAGAATCAATTATTGCATTATTAAGCCAAATCAAATTATTATAGCCTGCATCAGCATTCTTTAAGGCACACCACCGATTAAACAAATTCACATCTGCACAAATTGTTAGAAGTACTGGTGCTTCATTTACCATCGGTTGATTGAAGTGAAATGGGGCCAATTTTGCCTTCTTTTCAGCATCTTTTGTAACCACCACGCTATACAATTGCATATTGCCCGTATTCGATGCGCGTGTCCCGGCTTCAAGAATTTGTTTTAGTAATTTATCTTCTACAGGGGTAGATTTATATTTCCTTATCGAACGATGGTTGAATAGTGTTTCCATTTGTCATTTGTATTTTGTCATGCATAAACATTGAGTGCAAATATAATAAGAATTGCCGCCTACAAAATGAAAAAGCCCCAGAGGATATCTGAGGCTTTTAAATTCATTCCGTGTTTACAGGAATAAATCAACAAATTTTGATGGATATACAAATGTACCTACTAGACCAGTACAGTACAATAGGTAAAATCACTAAAAAATAAAAAAGGGAGACCATCCGGCCTCCCCTTTTTAATCAATCAATTCGGCATTACCTTTTAACAATCCTTTCAGTTTTAACCACTACATCATCTTTTACAAGCGTGATGAAGTAGATACCACTGCGGAATTCACTTGTAGTGATTCTATCACTTGGGTTAACAATGTCCTTCACTCGTTGTCCAGCTACGTTAGAAATAACGATACGAGACAATTGTGAAGCATTATCAACTTTTACAAATCTATCAAATGGATTAGGATAAACTAAATAACTTACCTGATCAAGTTCAGGAGTATCAGTAACGAAGTCACCAGTTGTAAATGTCCATGCAGTTACATCAGCAACACCAGTAAATAAATTACCAGTCGCGTCCTTAAGCGCACCTCCATCAACAGTTACGAAGTATTCAGCATCTTTATCTAATCCACCAATTGTTTCATCGTAAACGTAAGTTACTGTAACAGTTGTTCCGTCAATCATTTCTTCAGTTAATGGAATAGTTAACGTAGGATTAACTGAATCTTTGCGAGTTACAACTAAGTTACCTCCAAGTTCGCTTAACATTACTTCTTCATCGAATGTCATTACGAATGTTGGATGGTTATCAGCAATTGTTTCTGCATTTGGAGTCCAAGTTAACAACGTTGGAGCAGTTCCGTCAAGCGTTGTAGAGAACTTCCACTCGTTTGGTACAGTTACACCTGCGAAGTATTCAGGAGTAGAACTCGTATTCATAATAGCGCTACCAGGAATAATCACATAGTAATTTGAGTTTTCAACCAATCCAAGCACATCGGCAGGAATAGTTACTGTAGCACCGTCAAACATAACCTTAGCTGGATCAGTAACATCGAATGTAGCAATGATGTTGTCACCAACTTCGTTTCCGTTATGTAGTTGAATATTTCCAACTCCAGGAGCTACGTCCATATCGAATGTTATCACAAGATCAGTTACTGGAACCACCGTTGACTCATGTTCTGGCTGATAAGAAACAACCATTGGAGCATCATTGGTTTCGGTAGTAAACCACCATTCACCAATTTCTACTTGATTTGTTTCGGTTACACCATCAGCTGCAAGTACGAAAGCACCACCACCTAATTCTACGTAGTATTTTGTACTTGGCATCAATGGATCAATTACAAAGTCATAAGCCTCTGCAGGATCGATTTCTGCAACATCATTATTGATACGGATCAACTGAACAGCATCACCATCTTCTTCTTCGTATATTGCCAGCCAACCTTTTTCTCCTGGGTTGAAGACAACCTCACGGTCGAATAATAGATCAATAGTAGTATTAACAGGAATATTATCCATACCATTGTCTGCAAATGTTACTTCAGGTGCGTTATCATCCTGGAACTCGAACGACCATTCATTGATTTCTAGGATACCAGCAAATGGATTACCTGATTGATCTTCAAATGCTCCGGCAGGAACGATTACATAATAGTTTTCATCAGTAACAAAGTCAGGATAATCAGCGATATCGCCTAGATCTAGTATATATACTATATTATAAGTATTACTAGTCATACCCGTTACGTCAACTTCAGCTACAAGAGCTCCATCCCAACGATGAATTTCTACAACTCCAGCTCCTTCAACAGGTTCACTGAATTTAAGACCGATCTTATCTTCGATAGTAACAATTCCTCCGTTGGATCCATTTGGTTTGTATGCATATTCTGAAATTTCGTCACCATCCATAGCCAAGGTTGGATCAACAACATCAGAAGTAGTATAGTATTCTTTGTAGGTATTCGTTTCAATCGGAATTGAATTACCTTGTCCAACCTGAATGTTTCCATCAGGGTTCACCCTTAACCTATAGTCTGTTTCACTTTCAAGTGGATCAACAGATTGGATTGTAACAACAGAATTTCCATCAACAACTTCATAAGTTAATGTGATTTCTGGATAAACTGAAGCCCAGGTTTCTTTCAACTCAAATACATTGTTATCTAGCAACCAGTCTGCATCAACAATTAAGTTACTTAACAATGGATCAGAATCCCAAGAATAGATAATTCCTTCAAATGTAACTGTAAACACCTGGTCAACGTCAATACCAATTTCAGTCTTAAAGTCATTACCTCCTTCATCATGTCCATCAGTAGGATCGAATGTCAATGGCCATGGAACTGGTTCTGCATCAGGTGCTATTGTAAAGCTAACTGATTCTCCAGCTGTTAAGTTTCCATATGCATCATACAGATTTTCATATCCAAATGTGAAGGTAGCACCTTTATCAGCTGCACTAAGATCAAGAACAAGGTTAATTTCATCGACATCAGAAACGATAACATCAAAATCAACAGGAGTCTCACCTTTCTTCACATATACATGGCTCATCAAATCGTATGCACTAACGATAGGATCGTTTGGATTAATGAAGAAATCTTCATCAAAGTCAATGTATAAATCTACGGGGATGGTAGTAAGATCAGAGCTAGCTGGTAATTCAGTGCTTTCAGCATAGAAAGTAGCTAGTAAGCCAATTGTATCTTCACCTTTAAATGGAATAATTAAATCACCTTCATTAATCCATTTGTTACCTGTCATATCGCTAAATGTTTGATCAATAATTTCAAGGTAATAAGAATTACCAGAAACTAATGCGCGATTTGTAGTAATCGTAACAACATGACCTGCAATTGAGATATTATCAGCAGTTAAGATATCATAAGGACCACCGATTGGTGCAGATTTAAGCGCGGTTGGGCCACCAACACCTTCGTAAACCACAAACTGAGTGAAAGTACTATTCAAGTCAACATCCTCTGAGAATGTTAAAGTGAAAGTTGGGTTTAATGAAACAGCTTCATCAAATGGAGTAACATCTTCAAGAGTTGGGTCAACTTCATCATCTGAAACAACAGAGAACGTTGAACCTAAAATACCAGCATATTCATTAGGTGTATTTGCATCTGTATCGTCTTCAGTTAAGCGAGGTACGTCAACGATCATACCAGGATCAACTTCAACAGTATAAGTAGCAACATCATTAGCAATAGGAAGACCTGCTGCATCAATCACAATTGTAATAATATTTGCGGCGGAGCTAGGTCCAGAAAGGTTTGCAAGAGGTGCTTCATACATTACACCATTAGCGTCGTAAATTCTGGCATATGCATCTACTACAGGTACAACATCTTCTGCAAATACAAGGTTGAATGCATCGTCTGTTCCTAATGTAGTTGGAAGAGCTTCTGCTAATTCAGGATCAACAACATCATCTGTTGTGTAAACAAACTCAGCAACGCTTGACATATTTCCAGCAGCATCAACACCAATGGCAACAACCATATATTGAGTTTCACTATCCATTCCTGTATTGAATGTTAAATTCTTAGGAGCAGAAGTTACTTTAGTACCCATGTCCATAACTTGTTGAGCTGTTAGCTCTGCAGTTGGGTCATTTGTCCAATAGTGGTAAAATTCAACAGCGTCACCTTCAGATTCATCTGACAATGTCAATTTAGCAACATGTTTGCCACCGCTATAGTAAACAGATGTTTCTTCGTTAACAGTATAGTCGAATGAAGGTGCTTCCGGAGCATCGTAATCAGAAGTCATGAATGTACCATTCCAGGCACCAAGGTTTATTGAAGCATCTTCAACTTTGAATACACCAGCTTCGAAAGAAACTTCGTATTCAGTACTTCCAACAAGTTCTCCAACAGTAACAAGTGATGAATTATCAATTGTCACAGTTTTCTTGTCAGCACTGATTGTACCAGTAAATTCAATTGTTGGTGGATCAACTAATGAAGGATCTTTTGTCAACGTAAACAAGTTGGCAATCTCAACATCTTCAATTTCAGTTCCATCAGCATGAACAATAGGCTTACTAAATACAACTTTAATATCAGAATCAGTAGCAACAAGATCGTCAGCCCCAAATGAAGTAAATTCTAGTTCAACTTCAGGTGCATTAACATTAGAAGTAGTAAAACTCCATGTAGTATGATCTGTAATACCTGCATATTCTCCAGGAACTGGATTAGCTGGTAATGACTCATTGCCTGTAGACTTGTCAATAAATGCTCCAGGAGTGATCATCACATAGTAATTCTTATTAGCTGCAAGTGTCACATCTGACGCAGTGACCATATTTCCAGAGATTGTAACTTTGTCTAGTTCCACATACTCAGAATAAACAATGTTATCGTCGTTAGCAACAAGGTTTAGTTCAGTATCAAAAGCAGCGCGAGCACCGGATCCAGTATGTTCTACTACGTAAATTAATTTACGAGTACCAATTTCTCCTGCTTGATCAACCTCTTCAGAGAATTCCATGGTCAAGCTAATTTCAAGAGAAACTTCATCTGAATTATCAGCTGGAGACAAACCATCAGTTACTACAACTGGTTGAGGATTAACTTCTGTTGTGAAAGAGAATACTTCTTCAGCTGTTTTATTACCAGCTTTATCTGTAAATACACCTTCAGCAATAGTTACTGTATATGTTGTATTGTAATCGTCAAGTAAATCAACATCAACATCTGCAGACATACCATCAGATGCGATATTTACATTACTTGCGTTAACTGTAATTACTTGTTCGTCAGCACCATCGTTAAACGTAATTGTTCCTGAACCAAGAATGACTTTTTCATCGAAAGTAACTTTAAGTGTTCCAAAATCAACCTCTACATCAGGTGCTAAGTCAGCAGGAACTGTTCCTGTAATTACAGGAGCCAGCATATCTGCAGTTTTAATGGTAATATTTACTGGGTCTTCTAACTGTGCGAAGTCAGTTCCATTATATGTAGCATTTGATTCTACTAATCCAGCAGGAATAGTAACTGTATACGTAGTAATTGGCTCCGGGATAACTGGATTAGGAATAGTTATAGTTAACATTGAACCATCAATGTCATCTGACACAATTGTTACGTTTCCACTTGAAAAGTCAGTAATTACAGCATTTGTCAGGTTTGCATCATCAATAGCAGTATCGAATGTTACTTTTACAACAATGTCACCACCAGAATTTACTTTAACACCTTCAGCAGCGTCATCAATGTCAATTGCATCACCACCATTTACAGTATAAGTTAAAGCAGAAACAACTGGAGGAGTATAGTCAGCAATTACTGTAACAGTTCCATTAGTCGCCACATTCGCATTACCAGCACAGTCTTCCATTGAAGAGCCAATACCATAATAATATGTTTTGCCTACAGCAAGAGCAACATCAGGAGTAATTGTAATAATTTTATTTGTCAGATCAATTGCTGCGGTGAAGTCAAGGTTTACGCCACTTGCGCTTCCCATTTTAAACATGATTTGGTCAGCAAGTTCTTCCCCATCAACATATGAATCAAGCAAAGTAACAGCTTCATCGAACGTAATGGTTAGCTCACCACCAGTAATACTTGATATTTGTTTTTCGCCTGTAATTAAGGTTGCTACTGGTGCTTTATAATCGACTACATTTCTAGAAAAATCTACACCACCTACAAATGAACCACCTTTAGAATCAACTAAATCTGATTTATCAAAGTAGAAAACGACTTCAGTAGTTGTAACACCACAAACAGTAGTAGGATATGCAACAGTTGGAGTAGCAGTAATTGTTAAAGTTGCTGGATCATATACAAGATCAAAATCAGCTGTTTTATCAACACCGTCAATTTCAACTTTAACAATATCTTCTAAGTCAGCTGTTTCAAGAGCTGATGGAGTAGTTCCGTCAACAAATACATCCTTACTGAATGTAATAGTAAGCGGAGTCATTTCAGCTAAATCGTCTGATGGACTAAATTCATAACTTGGGTCATCATTATCACCTGCAGTAATTGAAACTGTTTGAGCAGCTTCAACCACATTACCATTTGCATCTTCAACAACACCTGCACGTAAGGTAACCACGTAAGTAGTGTTGCTTTCAAGAGCTTCGTCAGGATCAATAGTAATAGTAGTTGTAGGATCATCTAAATCAGAATCAACCTCGAAATCAGCAGCAACATTGATACCATCTTTAGTAATCGTTACATACTTCGTCCATTCAGATTGATCTCCTGAACTTGGCCATTCATTTCCATTAGCTAATTCTACATTTTCATCAAAATGAATGTAGATTTCGTCATTATTACCAGCACCTGTGATAACTGAAGTTGTCTCAGTTGATTTTGTCTCAGTTGAGAATGTTACTTCAGGAGCTACAAAATCCCGAGAAGTAAATGTCCAGTCGTCATTATTAACAGGTACAGGTTTGTAAGCTACTACTGGGTTTTCAAATGGATTACCAAATAAATCAACAATAAATCCATTAGGGAATACAATGTAATAATCAACGCCACTCTCAAGTGGTTCGTCAAAGTATACATTAACACGGTAAGTGTTTTTCAACGAAGAGCTACCTCCTACTTTTGATGTTTCGTATTCTAAGTCTGCAGCGGCAGCTGAGAATATCAACTCATTATTTTCCACTTTACGCAAAGAAAGAGTACCAACACCTGCTGTTACTTTTTCTGTAAAGAACATTGTTGCCTTGTTGGTTTGCCCCAATTCGTTTGTATAATACTGGTCACTGCTACCATTGTTTGGTCTAAAAGCCCTTAAAACAGGGTTAGTTCCATCAACGGTTTCAAATGTTAATCTCTTACCTGTAAGAGAAGATCGGTTAGCAGGGTCTTCATCATTCTCTGAAACTACATATACTTCATATTCAGTAGTATGATCCAAAGTCAATGCGATCACCTTGGCTACACCTGCGGTTGCAGATACAGGACCAGTAAAATCACCTATTACAGTTGGAGCATCTTCTGATTTCTCCTGAACTAAGTAATAAAATGCTCCGTCTTCATCAATAGAAACCGTAAGGTTTGCAGAAGTTTTAGTGATATCACTTACTTCAGCAGTAATTGCAGGAGCAGAATTATCACGAGTTGTGAATGTCCAGGTAGTATTATCAGTAATACCAACATATTCATTAGGCATTGCTTCTGCGTCCTCAGTGCTATAGTCAGAAACATCGTCAGTGAATGCTCCTGGAGCAACACGAACGTAGTATAATGTTTGAGGAATAAAACGAGCATCACCACTAACAGCAACTGTCACTTCATTTCCATCAATAGTAACAGCTTCGCTAGCAACATCAACTAACTCAACAACAGTTCCACCGTCCTCGTAAATAGCAATATTACCTTCACCTTTAACAACATCTTCGTCAAAAGTCAATACTAATTCAAAAGGATTTTCCAGAATTGTTGCTTCAACATCGTCACCAGTTGGCTCTTTGTCACCTAATGTAGGAGCAGTAAAGTCACCTGTCATAAAATCCCAACCTGAAATTGGAACTCCACTACCGCTAACTGTAACCGCACCTGCGGACAAAGCAAGTGAATAAGCTGTTTCTTCATCAAAAGAAGCAATTCCGTGGGTTACCTCAATTGTGTTCCCAGAAACAACCACATCTGAACTTGAACTGTTAATTGGAATGGTCTTAATTAGAGTTGACCCTTCATAAACACTCATCGTACCATCAGCGATGGTAGGAGCGCCATCAAAGGCCACCACAAATTGTGTTGCAATATCAGCAGGATTAACATTTGGTGCATCGTCAGCTGGAACAGATTTGTCTGCGTCCCAATGAGTTTGCGCAAATGTCGATGCCTGGAATCCCAACACACAGATTAGTGTAAATACACTAAAAAGCTGAGTAAATGATTTTCTCATAGCATTTGTTTTTTTAATTGTACTTAATTGATTGATTGATTGTAATATATCATTCATTATTTTAGATACAGTTTGAAATCCGGGCATTTTTTTTGCCAAGACCTTACAAACCTATAAAATTTCTTTTCAATGTACAAGCTATTATTTGCAATAAATTCAACATTTTTCACACGACTAATGCTTATTTAGAAACGCTCCAAATGGCTTACAGGCGCATAATTTGAGACAAATCCCCTCAGGCAGTTAACTTAATTTTAGTTTTAAACACATCATTGTTGATAAATGCCTGTTTATTAGCCAAATTGAATTTGATCTCACCCGTTATTGAGCCGAATACAATAAGCCTTTACTTAAAACGTTTATTTTTGCATGATGAAAAGTACACGACTGTTATATATTGTAAGCATTTTGCTTACGCTTGCCTTAAATAATTCATGCAAAACCTGTGAATGCCCGGCCTATTCTAACAACTCGCGGCACATTATTCATAATTCCACCCTTGTTCAACCAACTATAAAAGTTGATTTCGATATCGTTTCTAAAAACGGCCAGCAAAATGCTGACCGTGATACCTAATCTCGCAATCTTGCCATTTTGGGGAGAACTTATTTATACATTAATTATATAATATTCATTTCTTCAAAGAACATAAACAACTTTGCGTTTCACAAATACACGTGTATTACCCCTTACAAAATGAATACCCTACCACCATTTCAATTTACAACCTACTCTGACACAGCAATGTAATTAAATGTTAATAAAAGAATCTACAGAATAATATCTAATTAAAGAAAATCTCAATCCAGTATTAGTACAGCCCCTCCTCAAAAATAGTTCTCTATTTTAAGTTGAAAGCCAACAAGTAAAAACGCACACAACCCGCTCACAGTCTTGAGTGTAGATCAATTTCTACTGTCCTAGGATTCAATATTTATCCATCCACGTACAACCTTCAGCAAATAGTTTCTTCATTTTGGCTTTATTGAATGAATGAACCAGGTGCAAACATTAAAACATTTTACTCAACACATAAATATTTTTTCTTTTTTTTTATCTTACAGCACGATTAATGAATGAAAGATGAAGAGTTTTTCACAAAAGGAGAATGAGTATTTTTTTGACGAGGCTATTGAAATAATCAGCACGGACATAAAAGACAAGAAACATCGGGAATTGTTAAAGCGTTTAAATGTCTTACTGACAAGAGGCAGGAAGCAATTAATCGATAAAAATTACGATGAATATTTTTCCACCACCCGCAAAGCATTTCACGCAGCGCATGATTTGAATGATGATGTGCTGAAAGATTATTCCGAATTGTTCATGACATTCATAAAAGATTCATTGGCCGAAACCCTGACCGAACTAAAAATTATGAGTTCTGGGCTTTTCGGCAGAAGGAAATATCGTGTTCACGTAAAAAAGGCTTATCTGTTGCTCGAAGAGTTCAATAATTTCAGGGTTGCGGGAAGCGATTTGGATTCTTTCAACATTTCACAATATCCACAGGGTGACGAATAGTTAACCAAGCAATCTTTATATTGTATTGTAAGCACCATCCAATTATTTCTTATTCGTTTTAAACCCAGTGAACACAAAATCATTTCTTCAAACATTAACTAAATTTTAAACCCTCTTTTAAAAAAGAAGATGGAATATGAAAAATTTGACCATCTTATTTTTAGTTAGTTATTTTGTGTGGCTTTAAGAAAAATACATTAAAGGCTAAAAAATCATAGAATAAACTTTCATTAATTTAAAATTATTCAACTATGTCTAAAATTAAAATCGGTATCAACGGATTTGGTCGTATCGGTCGTTTTGTTTTCCGTCAAGCTGTTGAAAAAGGAACTGTTCAAGTAGTAGGTATCAACGACTTGATCGATGTTGACTACATGGCTTACATGTTGAAATATGATTCCACTCACGGTCGTTTCAACGGTACTGTTGAAGTAAAAGACGGTGCTTTGGTTGTAAACGGTGATGTTATCCGTGTTACTGCTGAAAGAAATCCTGCAGATCTTAACTGGGCTGCTGTTGGTGCTGAATATGTTGTTGAGTCAACTGGTCTTTTCCTTACAAAAGAAAAAGCACAAGGGCACATCGATGCTGGTGCTAAAAAAGTTGTGATGTCTGCTCCTTCAAAAGACGACACTCCAATGTTCGTTATGGGTGTAAACAACAAGTCTTACACAAACGATATGGCTTTCGTTTCTAATGCTTCTTGTACTACGAACTGTTTGGCTCCTGTAGCAAAAGTATTGAATGACAAATTCGGTATTACTGAAGGTTTGATGACAACCGTTCACGCTACTACTGCAACTCAAAAAACTGTTGACGGTCCTTCTATGAAAGACTGGAGAGGCGGACGTGGTGCAAGCCAAAACATTATCCCTTCTTCGACTGGTGCTGCTAAAGCTGTTGGTAAAGTTATTCCTGAATTGAATGGAAAACTAACTGGTATGGCTTTCCGTGTTCCAACTCCTAACGTATCAGTTGTTGACCTAACTGTAAACCTGGCCAACCCTGCTACTTATGAAGAAGTTTGCGCAGCAATGAAAGAAGCTTCTGAAGGCGAATTGAAAGGTATTTTAGGATACACTGAAGACGCTGTTGTTTCTAACGACTTCATTGGTGAAACTCAAACTTCAGTTTTCGATGCTAAGGCTGGTATCGCATTAACTGATAAATTCGTAAAAGTTGTTTCATGGTACGACAACGAAATGGGTTACTCTGCAAAAGTTTGTGAATTGATTGAATACATGGATTCAGTTAAGTAATTCACTTCTTACAATAATATTAAGAACCGTCTCTTTCCTGAGGCGGTTTTTTTTATGTTTTTTTTATGTTTTTTTTGTTCCTCCTTCCTACAAAAGTTAACAACTGCACCAATTAACCCCAGAGATTCCCACTTTAGAACGAATGGATTTTGCAATGAGCTAATATTTTCTGAAATTGCCTATCGAATCTAATCACCCAACTATGAGATTTGGTGCATTACTCCGTGAAAATTTAAGAATATCAATGCAGTCGATACGAAGCAACCTGCTTCGTACTATCTTAACTGTTCTGATAATTGCTGTCGGAATTACTGCTCTTGTTGGCATATTAACTGCCATTGATGCCATCAAAAAATCCATCACCGAAGAATTTACGTTTATGGGAGCAAACACCATCACCATTACATCAAGGGGAATGAGGGTGCAGGTTGGTGACCAAAGATACCGGACAAAAAACCACGCTTATATTAATTATTACCAGGCTCAGGAATTTATTGAGAAATTTGATTTCCCTGCTGTGACTTCATTATCAGTCAACGCCACAGGCATAGCAACCGTAAAATTTGAATCAAAAAAAACGAACCCCAATGTAACAGTAAGAGGAGTTGATCAAAATTTCATCTCCACTGCGGGATATGAAATAGACCGGGGCAGGAATTTTTTATCGACAGATATTGAAGAAGGCAAAAACTCTGTACTGATAGGCGATGGACTCGTTAAAAGACTGTTCGATAAAGATACAGACCCAATCAACAAAGAAATAAGCATTGGAAATGGAAGATATATTGTAATTGGAACACTGAAAGAAAAGGGAGGTGCATTTGGAGGCTCCGGCGATGCCATATGCCTTTTACCTTATAAAAATGTTCGAAGCTATTTCTCCAGGCCAAGAATGAACTTCAACATCCAGGTAAAAGTCGATAACCCTCAACTTCTTGAGGCGGCAACCGGAGAAGCCGAAGGAACGTTTCGAGTAGTTCGTGGACTCACTCCTCTTGATGAAAGCGATTTCAATATTGATAAAAGTGACAACATTGTAAATATTCTTCTGAACAATATTAGAAACATTAGTTACGCAGCTACAATCATTGGCTTGATCACCTTATTCGGTGCCGCAGTAGGTTTGATGAATATCATGTTGGTTTCGGTAACTGAACGTACCCGTGAAATCGGAGTTCGAAAAGCCATCGGAGCAACATCCTCGCTGGTACGCCAGCAGTTTCTGATTGAAGCGATAGTGATTGGACAAATTGGCGGAGCATTGGGAATTGTGCTGGGTATTCTAGTTGGCAATATTGTATCTGTACTGATTAAAACTTCATTCCTAATCCCATGGGCATGGATAATACTAGGTGCAATACTTTGCTTTGTCGTTGGGGTTATATCTGGCTATTACCCTGCTCAAAAAGCAGCACGTTTTGATCCAATTGAAAGTTTAAGGTATGAGTAAAGGTATTTTTAGAGCGTATTATTCAGCCTGCTGATAATCTTTGTGGTCATTTATTGGTCATTAAATAGTCATTGATGGTCATTCAATTGTATTTTTCAGCGAAGTTTCAACCTAAATATCCTCATACCCATAATCTTCAAGAGAAACCGAAAACTTATAACTCGAAACCCTAAACACGCAACCCGGAACTTTTTTGTTACCTTTGCAGCGCAGGCCGCTCTATCGTCCCGTGTTCTAACGAACCGGGGAGGAAAGTCCGGGCAACACAGGGCGTCATGCTTCCTAACGGGAAGGAAGGCGAAAGCTTTCAGTAGTGTAACAGAAAATGACCACCCTGAATTGATGAATTCATTTTAGGGAAAGGGTGAAAAGGTGAGGTAAGAGCTCACCGGTTTTGGTGGCAACATCAGAAGCCGTACACCTCATGGGTTGCAAGGCCAAATATATTCCGATTTACAGGATTGCCCGTCCTGGTTTTGTTTACAAAGTTCGGAAGGGGTAGGCTGCTCGACCGTGCCAGTGATGGTTCGGCTAGATAAATGATAGAGGCCCCGGTTTACCGTGGGTACAGAACCCGGCTTACAGGCTTGCTTTTAACAACAGATCACCCGGCTCCAACATTAATGGAAATGCCGGGTGTCCTTTTTTATTACGGCTGAAGTCTTTTAATCACCCATTCTTTTTCATTCCATCTATATCGAATTCGGTCATGCATTCTGTTTGGGCGACCTTGCCAGAATTCCATTTCAAAAGGTTTTACCAAATATCCGCCCCATTCTTCGGGCATTTTTATTTCATCATCCTGAAACGTTTCTTCCTTCTCCTGAAATTGTTTTTCTAACTTTTCCCTGCTTTCTATTTCCTGACTCTGATTCGATGCACAAGCCCCAAGCTGGCTATCCCGTGGACGGCTTTTGAAGTAAGTTTCAGAAGCTTCGCGGGAAAGCTTCTCAATCAAACCTTTTATCCGGACCTGCCGCTCCATTTCGTGCCAAAAGAAATTCAATGAAACATTGGGATTTGAATTTATTTGCTGCCCTTTTGCACTATTATAATTGGTAAAAAAAACGAAGCCAATCTCTGTAATTTCTTTTAACAACACGATTCTCGAATCCGGCTGATCATTCACCGAAGTGGAAAGGACCATCGCTGTTGGTTCTGAAACTTTATTCTCCAGTGCTTCTTTCATCCAGCTACGAAATTGCCCTATTGGGCTGGTGTTCAAGTCTTCTTCCTGAAGATGAAACCGATGATAATTATTTCGAATATCCCTTAACATTTTACAATTGTTTACAATTATTAAGAAACAACTTTGAAAAAGGTTTTGTTAAAGGGTCTGAATCAATACTCAGAATAATCATGAAAAAACTAGTATTTCTATTTTTTGCAGTTTCTGCAATGCTTGTTTCCACAGCAGGTAATTTGGAAATTGGAGACAAAGCTAAACACACCAATGTTAAAATGGTTGGCGTTGACGGAAAATCGATCTCACTGGATGAAGCAAAACAAGAAAACGGACTTCTGATAATCTTTTCATGCAACACATGTCCTTTTGTTATAAAGTGGGAAGATCGATACAACGGATTAAAAGAATTTGCGGACAAAAACAACATCGGAATGGTTGTTTTAAATTCCAATTACAAAAAACGTAGCGGAGACGATTCCCTCGATGCCATGAAAAAACATGCAAAGCAAAACAGTTACCAATTCAGTTACCTGGTTGACAAGGAAAGCCTTATCGCCAACTCATTTGGAGGAAAAACCACACCTCACGTTTTCCTTTTTGATGAAGATTTTAAATTGGCCTACAAAGGTGCAATTGACGACAACTACGACGATGCAGGTAAAGTAAACAACCACTATTTGAAAGATGCGATGAAAAGCGTCGCATCAGGACAAAACATTAAACTGGCAGAAACAAAACCCGTTGGTTGCAGCATCAAAAGAAAAACGAATTAAGACGAATCCTACCGTTTTTAATTTTCGAGGATATTTGGTAAAAAATATCCTCTTTTTTTATCCCATCACCTATTGAAAAAGTATGAAAAGCCTGTTCGGTATTTTTTGATAATTCAGTCAAAAATATTTTGAATATATAAATCATAATTTTACTTATTGAATATTTTAGGCATTTCAATACAAATATATTTCGATTTTAAACACCAACTTGTCAACCGTTTACGACCGCCATTTTGTCAATTAATCTTTTTTAACATTTATTACCTAACCTTTTTTCAGGCTTTGCCGTTAAAAAAACCTGTGTGCGAAAAAACAGGTATTTAAAAAATTAAGAACCACGAATATTCAATTGCATGATTTATCAATTTAAGATAAGTTCTATTGAAAATATTGATTTTGAAAGACAGATAGAAATTGATGCATCGAGCACTTTTTCTGACTTTCATTATTGCATTCAGGAAGCATGCAACTTCAGCACTGATCAGCTGGCATCATTTTTCGTTCCTGGAAAAACTTATGGACAGCAAATAGAAATCACGCTTTTAGATATGGGCTTAAATGGTTTCCAGTCGCTTATTATGGGAAAAACGCGCCTGGCTGACATGATTTCTGAATATGATCAGCGCGTACTCTATGTGTTTGACTTTTTTAATGACAGATCTTTTTATATTGAACTAACTCAAATTTGTATGGAAAAGAATCTTCAAGAACCAAGACTCACCTTCAAAAAAGGTGATGCCCCGATTCAGGTACTCGAACAGGACATCCGGGATCAGGGGCTTAAGAGTTCAGAAAATGAATCGGTTCACCAAGATTATGGTGATCTAGATGATTATACCGAAATTTTTGGAGAAATGGAGGATCTGGTTGAAGGGGAGTAAATCCCCTTCTTTTTTGCCCTAAAACCACTACCTTTGCTGCCCCAATCGCATAGAAATGAACAAATTCTTAATCGTACTGATCGGACCAACCGGAATTGGCAAAAGTAAATTAGCAATAAAACTCGCCCAGCATTTACAAACTGAAATCATATCTTCAGATTCACGACAAATATTTAGGGAACTTTCCATCGGCACGGCAGTTCCGGGACAAAAAGAACTAAAAACCATCCCCCACCACTTTATTCACTCTCATTCCATACACGATTATTACAATGCCAGTAAATTTGAAATCGAAGCACTCAATAAAATCGATGAGCTTTTTAACGCACACAGTTCAGTGGTGATGACTGGTGGCTCCATGCTTTACATTGATGCTGTTTGCAAAGGCATTGATGACTTGCCAACCGTTGATCCTAAGTTACGTAAAGAATTGATTGAAGATTTCGAAAAAAACGGCATTGAACATTTGAGGCTTCAGCTAAAAAAACTGGATCCAGTTTACTATGAACAAGTTGACCTGAAAAACCCAAAACGCCTATTGCATGCCCTGGAAATATGCTTGATGACCGGGAAACCATATTCATCTTTTAGAACAGAAAATATCAAAGAGAGGCCTTTTAAGATCATCAAAATCGGGTTGAATATGGATCGTGAAAAACTGTACGATCGAATTAACAACAGGGTTGATCAAATGATAGTTGAAGGATTGGAGGAAGAAGCACGAAAGGTTTACGAACATCGCACATTGAATTCTTTGAATACTGTCGGTTACAAGGAACTTTTTGCATACTTTGACGGAGAAACTACATTTGAAAAAGCGATTGAATTAATCAAGAGAAACACACGGCATTATGCCCGAAAGCAACTCACCTGGTTCAGGAAAGATCAGGAAATAAAGTGGTTTCAACCCGAACAAGAAAAAGAAATTATTGAATGGCTAAGCACAGAGCTGCATTAACATCTTACCCATGACCAAACCAACAAAATTCAACATACGGGTTTACGGGATTTTCGTAAACGAGCACAACGAAGTTTTGATCAGTGATGAATTTCAACTTAATAGAAAGATGACGAAATTCCCCGGGGGCGGGCTCAAATTTGGAGAAGGGACAATTGATTGTCTTCGACGGGAAATGATGGAAGAATGCAATCAGGAAATTGAAGGCATCCAACATTTTTACACCACCGATTTTTACCAAAAAGCCCTTTTCTTTGAAGACCACCAACTCATTAGTATTTACTTCACTGCCAAACTTACTGCCCCAGTAAATTTTAAAATCTCCAATCAAAAATTTGATTTCGTTACTATGGAAAATGGCAGCCAGTCCTTTCGTTGGTTAAAAATTTCTGAAGAGATTGATAATGAATTTACTTTCTCAATTGATAAACATGTTGCAAATTTGCTAAAAGACAAACTGGTCAACCAATAGAGATTCATGCAAAAACCAAAAACTATTAAAATAATTGGCCCGGCTTATCCTTTTAGGGGCGGACTGGCAGCTTACAACGAACGGCTTGCAAGAGAGTTTGCCGCCTCTGGATATGAAGTCGAAATTGAAACGTTTACAGTTCAATATCCGGGCATTCTATTTCCTGGGAAAACCCAGTTTGCTGATTGGGATGCACCCGAAGGATTAAGTATTCAACGTACTGTCAATTCAATTAATCCACTAAACTGGCTAAAAGTGGGCAAACGGATTAAAAAAGAACAGCCTGATATCTTAATGGTTCGTTATTGGTTGCCGTTTATGTCACCTTCTTTAGGAACGATTTGCAGAGCAGTTAGACGAAACAAACACACCAAGGTTATTTGTTTGGCAGACAACATTGTGCCCCACGAAAAACGACCGGGCGACAAACTTCTGACCAGCTATTTCATGAACAGTATTGATGGCATGGTTGCTATGTCTGACTCCGTTTTAAAGGACATGAAAACATTTAAGCCAGAGCTTCCCCACTCGCTTTGTCCCCACCCACTTTTTGACAATTTCGGCGATAAGATTGAACCAAAAAAAGCAAAAGAACTACTGGGGTTGAACCCTGGCCAAAACTACATGCTTTTCTTTGGGTTTATCCGCGACTACAAAGGTCTTGACCTTCTGCTAAAAGCATTTGCCGACAAGCGGTTTGAAAAACTTCCGCTAAAACTTATTGTTGCCGGGGAATTTTACACCGATTCAAAACCTTACCTGGAGCTAATTGAAAAACTCAACTTGACTGAGAAAGTAATTTTAAAAACCGATTTCATACCCGATAATGAAGTAAACCAATATTTTGGTGCTGCGGATATTGTTGTTCAGCCTTACAAAAGTGCTACCCAAAGTGGAGTAACCCAGATTGGCTATCATTTTGAAAAACCAATGCTGGTAACCAAGGTTGGTGGTTTACCGGAGATCATTCCTGATCAATATGTTGGATATGTGGTGGAACCAAATGAAAATGCAATTGCAAATGCTGTTATTGATTTCTACCAAAATAAAAGACAACAGGAATTTGAAGAAAACGTAAAAGAAGAGAAACAAAAATTTTCATGGGAAAATATGGTTAATGCGTTTTTAAGCGTTTATGATGAAGTGACCAAATAACTAGGGGAATGATAAAAGAGAGAATAAAACAGGCAATAAAAATAAAGCAAGAGGTGCTAAAAGATGATAAGCTGATTGAAAGTATCGAGAAAGCTTGCGATCTATTAATTGAATGCTACCAAAATAACCACAAAGCATTATTTTGCGGTAATGGTGGTAGTGCAGCTGATGCACAACATCTTGCAGCAGAACTGTCTGGTAAGTTTTATTTAGACCGTCCTCCAATTCAAGCTGAGGCATGTCATGTAAATTCCTCGTTTATAACGGCGTATTCTAACGATTACCATTTTGCACAGGCATATGAGCGCTATGTACATTCAACAGGAAAAGAAGGTGATGTTTTTGTAGCCATTTCCACGTCGGGAAACTCGGTAAATGTATTAAATGCTGCCCGCAAAGCGAAAGAACTTAAAATGAAGGTGATTGCAATGACCGGAAAAAACGGTGGCTTGCTTAAAGAGCATTGTGATGTGTTGATCAATATGCCTTCAACCGACACGCCTCGAATCCAGGAAACACAAATTTTAATCGGACATATTATTTGCGAAATAGTTGAACAAAAACTATTTGGCTCTTGAAATAAACTCGAAGGATTTGAACAAAATCCGCATTTCTTCTTTTAATTACGAAAAAATATCCTGCTCAAAATTTTGCACGAAAGATTATTGTGAGAAATAATCTATATTTACGCTTTACGATAAATGGGTAAGGAAATAAGATATTGAATTTGGGAATGAGTAAACTTCAAACAAAAGCAGAACAACGACTAATCGCCGACTATTACGACGATTTAACCAAAACCTTCGACAAACGAATAAGCGAAGAAGGAAAGGAACGGATTGAGAAAGCTTTTGAGTTTGCCAACAGTGCCCATGCAGGGGTAAAGCGAAAGTCCGGTGAACCATACATCATTCACCCACTTGCAGTTGCCAACATCGTGTCGAGTGAAATTGGGCTTGGAGCAACTTCCATCATGGCAGCAATCCTGCACGATGTTGTTGAAGACACCGATTATTCGTTACAAGACATTGAAAACCTATTTGGGGAAAGAGTTGCAAAAATTGTTGATGGCCTCACAAAATTATCGGATGAAATAACATCGCAACACGATTCGAAACAAGCAACTAATTTTCGAAAGATGCTGATGACCTTATCGGATGATGTGCGGGTGATCTTGATTAAGCTTGGCGACAGGCTGCACAATATGCGTACACTTGACAGTATGTTGCCACACAAACAACTTAAAATTGCAGCTGAAACACTATACATCTTCGCCCCTCTCGCCCACCGCCTGGGACTTTACACCATAAAAACAGAATTGGAAGATTTAAGCCTAAAATATAAACAACCTGATACTTACAACCAGATTCTTTTCAGGCTTCACAACCAAAAAGAACGCCGCGATGATTTGGTCCAGGAATTTATTACACCAATCGAACAAAATCTTCAAGACGAAAAAATAAAATTTTCAATTTCCGGAAGATTAAAGTCTGTTTATTCCATTTGGAACAAGATGCAATCCAAAGGGGTTTCCTTCGACGAGGTCTATGATTTACTGGCTATTAGAATTGTTTTCAAACCCAAAAAAAGTCTGTCAGAAAAAAGGCAATGTTTCGATATCCTTTCAATCATCACCGATATTTACAAACCAAAGCCTGACAGGATACGTGATTGGATTACCATTCCAAAAGCGAATGGTTATGAAGCATTACACGTTACCGTAATGGGGCCTCATGGGAAATGGGTTGAAGTACAAATTCGCACTCAGCGAATGGACGAAATTGCTGAAAGAGGTTTTGCGGCACACTACAAATACAAAGGTGATCAGTCCCCCGAATCGGAGCTTGACCGATGGCTCGAGAAAATCAGGGAAATGCTTCAAAGTCCGGAGTCGGATGCCCTTGAATTCCTTGACGAATTCAAAATGAATTTATACAGTTCCGAGATTATTGTTTTTACTCCGAAAGGCGATATGGTCACACTGCCAAAAGGATCGACAATAATTGATTTTGCCTACGAAATCCACACAGAACTTGGGCATCGCTGCATTGGCGCAAAAATTAATCACAAGCTGGTTCCGGTCAGTCACATTCTTCAAAGTGGGGACCAGGTAGAAATACTTACGTCAAAAACCCAGTCTCCTGATCTGGACTGGCTCAAATTCCTGGTAACCGCCAAAGCGAAATCGAAAGTTAAACATGCCTTTAAACTCGATAAAAGACAGCACCTTGACAAAGGACATGATATTATCGAGAAAAAACTAAAAGCACACAATATAAAACCGTCTGCAGATACTTTAAAAAAAATTACCCAATATTATAACCTGTCAAACAAAGATCAACTTTATTCTCAAGTTGGAGTAGGTTTCCTGGATCTAAACGAACTTGACGAAATTTTAAAAACAAGAAGGGAAAACAAACTTGCCAAATACTGGACCTTAAGTTTTGGAAGAAACAGAAAAGGAAAAAAAGAAGGGAATGAATTAAATATTCCTGAGAAGAAAATCAGCAAAAATGACACGTTTATTCTCAAGGAAAGTACACCTGAAAAAAATTATTCCCTTGCCAAATGTTGCCAGCCAATACCTGGCGAAGAAGTTCTGGGATATATAAGCTCCAACAACCACGTTGTTATTCACAAACGAGATTGCCCGGAAGCCATAAAACTCATGTCCCATCAGGGAGACAGAATCATTACTGCCGAATGGACCAAGTTTAAAAAACGCTCCTACCTCACCCGCCTGAAAATAAAAGGATTCGACCGGATTGGAATTCTAAATGAAGTAACCAACATTATTTCAAAACAAAATAACATCAACATGCGGACAGTTATGTTCGACACACACGATGGTATTTTTGAAGGAGACCTCTTTCTATACATCCACAACGTTGAAGACTTAAAAAACCTCATTTCAAGATTGATGAGAATAAAAGGGATCGACCACATTGAACGAGTTGGTGATCTTGGAGAATAATTTTTATTTAGTCTAAACTATTTTGAAAATTTTACTATTTTTGGGCTTTATTTAAAATTGGTTTAAGTATGAATAACCATAAGACGAAAGATACTGTGAAGAACATGTTCACAGAATACCTTGAGAAGAATGGTCACCGTAAAACCCCAGAAAGATTTGCAATATTAGAGGAAATCTACTCTCGCGACGGGCATTTTGATATTGAATCATTGTACATTTCAATGAAAAACAAGAACTATCGCGTTAGCAGGGCTACACTTTATAATACCATTGATTTATTGCTGGAATGCAAGCTGGTTGTTAAGCATCAGTTTGGGAAAAACATTGCCCAATTTGAAAAAGCTTTTGCAACACTTCAACACGACCATATTATTGATATGAAAAATGGCACCGTTCTTGAATTTTATGATCCCCGCATTCGTCAAATCATTGAAGAAGCATGCCAGAAATATAACTTCAAGCTTTCTCACCATACCTTGTACATCTATGGTGAAAACACTGAGTCTTAATTGGTTTATATTTAGTCTAAATAGTGTCCCTAAAAATAATCACGGATTTAATCGTGCAGGTTTGCAAAAATTATTTGTAATTTTATCTGCCTAATTAATTTCAACATGGCACCGTAGGAATTTGCATTTCCCAAGGCATAATTTCTGCGGTTTAGTTTGTTTGAAAACCTTCTAAAAATTAATAATGAAAGTAGATGTCATTTTAGGTCTCCAATGGGGAGACGAAGGAAAAGGAAAAATTGTCGATGTTCTCACCCCAAAATACGATGCAATCTCAAGGTTTCAGGGAGGCCCAAATGCTGGCCACACCCTTGAAATAAATGATTTCAAACAAGTATTGCATACCATTCCCTCTGGAATATTCCATGAAAATAAAATCAACCTGATTGGTAATGGGGTCGTACTTGACCCAATGGTTTTCAAAAAGGAGATTGAATCAATTGAGAAGCACAATATCGACCTTCGAAAAAACCTTTACATATCTAAAAAAGCACATCTGATCCTTCCAACCCATAAACTCCTGGATGCGGCCTCGGAGGCTGCCAAAGGAGATACGAAAATTGGATCGACCTTAAAGGGAATTGGGCCAACGTACCGTGATAAAATTGGCCGCGATGGATTAAGGGTTGGCGACTTATTTGAAAATTTCGAAAAAAAATACAATCAGAGAATCAACGCGCACAAAGAGCTTCTTGAAAAATTTTATGGATTCGACTATCAACAGATGCTTGAAGACTGTGAGAAAGAATGGTTCGAAGGTGTTGAAGTTCTCAAATCTTTCACCTTTATAGACAGCGAACACATGGTGAATGACCTGATTTCTGAAGAAAAATCTGTTCTGGCTGAAGGAGCTCAGGGAACGTTGCTGGATATTGATTTTGGCTCCTATCCTTTTGTTACTTCATCCAATACAATTTGTGCCGGGGCTTGCACAGGGCTTGGAATTGCCCCCCAACAGATTGGAAAAGTATTCGGAATTTTTAAAGCTTACTGCACAAGAGTAGGAATGGGACCGTTCCCTACCGAACTTCATGATGAAGTTGGACAAAAACTTAGGGATGCTGGCAATGAATACGGTTCAACAACTGGTCGCCCACGCAGGTGTGGCTGGCTTGACTTAGTTGCCTTGAAATATTCAAACATGATTAACGGCGTTACCGAACTCTTTATGATGAAAGGTGATGTACTGGATGATTTCGACAGCATTAAAATCTGTACCGGATATGAAATTGATGGTGAAGTTACCGACAAGTTTCCGTTTGAATTAAACGAAGACGTAAAGCCTGTTCTGGTTGAACTTCCTGGATGGAAAACTGACCTTACACAAATGACCAGCGAAGACGAATTCCCTGAAGAATTTAACAACTATATCAACTTCATTGAGGAAGAAACAGGATTGCCAATTACGATTGCATCAGTAGGGCCAAATAGGGCACAAACCATACTGCTGGAGAGAGAATAAACAAACATAACAAATATTATAAGCGCAAGAGTCTCATTTTGAGGCTCTTTTTTACTTTTATTTCACATTAAATCTTTTTGATAATTAAAGTTAATAATTACTTTTAGGAGCAATTTTTTAACAAATATGCCTTGAAACAGGACAAAAGGAAATTTATTGCTGCTCAAGGTAGAATTTTGTTAAACTGGTTTTAATTAAATTTTCATTGATTCGTGAATGCAAATGAATAGCTTCTGGTTAGAAGTTATTTACAACGTTCAACACGACTTTTAGGAAACGAAGATTAGTGATAGAGATATAGAATAACTAACAGCAAAGTGAACGTTTATGGAGTTTGTGCGCCCAACTCTCGTGCTAGACAAAGATATTTGTCTTAAAAACATTGAACGAATGGCTTCGAAAATCAGTTCTAAAAACCTGGTTTTCAGACCACACTTCAAGACCCATCAATCTGCGGTAATTGGCGAATGGTTCAAAGAGCATGATGTTTCTGCAATTACCGTTTCATCCGTTCACATGGCTACGTATTTTTCACTTCACGGCTGGTCCGACATAACAATTGCCTTTCCAGTTAACTATCACGAAATTGATCAAATAAACAATCTTGCAAAAATTATCAACTTAAATTTACTAGTTGAAAATAAAGAAGCACTTGAATACCTCGACAAGTTTATCAAGTTCCCTGTTGGAATATTTATTAAGATTGATACTGGAAGCAACAGAACCGGAATTTTAGCCGGCAGGTACAATGCTATTGATAGCTTACTAAAACAAATAACAGGTAATAAGTTACTTCAATTTAAAGGTTTTTTGTCTCATGCAGGGCACACCTACCATGCAAACAGCAGGCACGAGATATTTAATCGGCATTTTGATGCGTTGCTAAAAATGCGATCACTCAAAAATTACTACAAAAATGATTTCCCAAACCTGATAATATCCCTGGGAGATACCCCATCTGCAAGCATCTGCGAGAATTTTGATGGTGTGGATGAATTAAGGCCTGGAAATTTCGTGTTTTATGATCTGATGCAATATCAACTCGGTTGTTGCCGTTTGGATGACATCGCATTGCGACTGGTATGCCCGGTGGTTGCCATGCACCCTTCCAGAAATGAAGTGGTTATTTATGGCGGTGCAGTTCACATGTCAAAAGATTCAATAACCAACCAGGCTGGCAAGCAAATGTACGGACGAATAGTGCTGACTATTGATGGGGAAAAAGTATTATTGGATGAACGAAATTATCTTCAGGGCATGAGCCAGGAACATGGCATTCTAAGGATCACCCAAAAAGATTTTAAGCTATTTAAAATTGGGGATTTCATTGAAATTATTCCGGTTCATAGCTGTCTCACAGCAAACATGATGGGAGGTTATTTAACAACTGAAGGAGAACGAATTCACATGCTTTCAAGAATGCATTAAATGAATCAATTCGGCATGCATTCATAAAAAAGGGTCTCACAAAAGTGAGACCCTCATTTTTAGTTTATTTTTTAGGAATATTCTTTAGTACATCCAATAAGAAATCCCAGAATTTCTGAACAGTTTCAATATTTACTTTCTCGTCCGGTGAGTGTGGAAATTTAATAGTTGGCCCAATGGAAATCATGTCCCAGTTAGGATAGGTAGCACCAAGAATACCACATTCAAGTCCAGCGTGCATGGCAAGCAATTCAGGTTCTTTTCCATACTTCTCGGCATACAGGTTTTTCATTACGTCCAAAACAGGTGATTTCATATTTGGAATCCAGCCTGGATAACTTCCTTCCATTAGTACTTTAGCACCCGCCAATTGGAATACCGATTGTAACCTTGAGGCAAGTGCCATTTTTGCTGTTTCAGAAAAACTACGAACCAAACAAGAAACCTCAACCGTTTTTTCACCAGCTTTTACAATAGCCATATTTGTCGAAGTTTCAACTGTGCTTTTCATGGTATCACTCATACGAACAACATCATTTGGTGCAGCCCAAACAGCGTTTGTAAGTTTCTTTTGCAAATCTTTCTCGAACACGCTTTCCGGCAATTCTGTTTCTTCAAAAGAAATTGCTAGATCTGGTTCTACGTTAGCCAGCTCTGTTTTTATAATTTCTGAAAGTTCAGCAACTTTTTCACTTACCAAGCCAGCGTACTTTCCTTTTACAACTATAACACCAAATGCCTCACGTGGAATAGCATTACGCAAACTTCCCCCCTGAATATCAGCCAATACCGCTTTAAATTCAGCATTTAGTTCTTTTAAAATACGGAAGAAAATCTTGTTGGCATTTCCCCTGCCTAAATGAATATCTATACCTGAGTGGCCACCTTTTAAGCCAGTGATACTTAGCTTACAAGCCACATAGTTTTTGTTTTTCAATTTTTCTCTTTTTGCCTTAAATGATGCAATTACATCAACACCTCCAGCACATCCTACACTAAAAGTACCTTCATCTTCCGTATCGGTATTTAAAAGAATATCACCATCAATAACGCCAGGCTTTAATCCTTCAGCACCATCCATACCTGTTTCTTCTGTAGCGGTAAATAACGCTTCAAATGGCCCATGTTCAATTTCTTTCGAAGCAAGAACTGTCATCGCCGCAGCAACACCAATTCCATTATCGGCTCCCAGGGTCGTTCCATTCGCAGTTACCCAATCGCCATCTACAAAAGTCTCAATCGGATCATTCTCAAAATCATGTTCTTTATCGCTATTTTTTTGTGGAACCATATCCAGGTGACCTTGCATAATCACTCCCTGACAATCTTCGTAACCAGGGGTAGCAGGTTTCTTAATAATGATATTTCCCACTTCATCTTTAATTGTTTCCAATCCAAGATTTTTACCGAATTCAAATACAAAATCCTGAATTCGTGCCTCATGGTTTGAAGGACGTGGAATTTGTGTCAGGCTATAAAAATTTTCCCAAAGTGCCTTGGGTTCTAGATTCTTAATTTCGTTACTCATTTTATTTATTATTTGATTAGTCTTTTAGAATAAATATCCGTTAAAAATACAATTAAACACATCATCTTGTTCTGAGTTTTATCAGCCAAGAAAAAAAAGCCCTGCCAGTCGATAACAAGCAGGGCTGAGATATGATTTTAATCGATTGATTATTTTTCAATATTTGGACGTTCCAAACCATAATCTTTACGACGATCCTCTGCCTTCAACAAGAAGCCGAAAACTACAGCAAGTATTGTAAGAGCTACAAATACTAGCCAAGTTTGGGAATAATCGAATAACGGTATTTCACCAGCAACCCTTAGCTCCTGAACTTTATTTGCAATTTCACTGGCTGGAACTCCTGCTTCACGGAAATTAGCAATTGCTGTTTCAGTAGCCTCATTTACTCCAGGATTTGTTTTATCAAGGACAACACCCAATAAAATAGGGATTGTCATCAATCCAATGTTCTGAACATAGAAAATTAACGCATAAGCTGATCCCAATTGTTTCTCTGGAATAATTTTAGGTACTGAAGGCCACATAGCCGAAGGCACAAGTGAGAATGCAATTCCCAGAAGAACAACAGCAAAAATAGCAGTCCATGTTTCAGTAAGCGATGGAATATAAAAAATCGTATGAACTATAACCAAAAGCATTGCTCCCAGAATCATAATCGATGCTCCCTTACCAATTTTATCATATACATAACCAAATAGTGGAGTTAACAGGATTGTTCCAAATGGTAAAATTGAAGGAATATCACCAGCAGTAGCAGGAGATACACCAAACTTGTTCACCATAAGCCCTGATGAAAACTTATAAAACGGGAATACTGCAGAATAGAACAATAAACATAAGATTGCAATATACCAGAAACCTCTACTTGAGATGATCAATTTAAGATCGGATATTTTAAATGGATCCTCTTCTTCTGCCGTTTCTTCTAGCTGCTTATCTAGTTTACGATCCATTACCGTGTAAACGATGAAAAGGATTAAAGCTATACAAAGAGCAATCGCTCCAACCAACACTGATGTTGGAATATCAAATGCGTTTGCAATTCTAGGCGCCCCAAACAAAGCAATAAATGAACCAAAACGAGCTAAAGCCATCTCTGTTCCCATTGCAAGTGCCATTTCTTTCCCTTTAAACCATTTTACAATAATTCTTGAAACGGTAATACCTGCTCCTTCAGCACCAACACAAAAAATTGCAAATCCTGCTGCAGAAATAAATACCCTTGAATCAACTCCAATGATTTCTGCGCCAATTTCAAAGTTACCTGCAAAAGCCCAATATTTAACAATTGCACCGAGAATCATCACAATACCTGAACTAACTGCGGTGAATCGTATTCCCATTTTATCCAGGACAATACCGGCAAATATTAACATAAAAGCAAAGACATTCAGATATCCTTGAGCACCTGTCACAATTCCCCATTCGGAACCGCTCCATCCATATGTGCTTTGTACCAAAGTTTGAAGTGGGGATAAAACTTCCATAAATGTGTATGCAATAAGCATACATAATGACACCAAAATGAGCACGAACCATCTTGCTCCTGCATTCTCTCTTAGAGATTGTGAAATTTGATTCATATTATTTCTTTTAAGATTATTTTTCAAGTCGATAAAAGTAAGAAAATTAATAGGTGTAAAAACATGTCAGACAACAAAAAAGCAGCCGGGTGGCTGCTTCTTATTATTTCTCCATAATGCTTTTAATCGATCCAGTCTCTGGATGGTATTTTATTTCGTAAGCAGTATTCAGTAAATTTTCAGGAACAGGAGCCAGCTCTCCAAACTGTGCAATTGTTGCCCTTGAAGTTGCAATTAGTGATAGTCCCTGCATGATTTTAATGTCCGCTTTTCCAGGCATCCTGTAAAAAACGCCACTTTCGCCTGCAGAAGGATTGTCGGATGACTTTATTTGTTGCTGTGCAGTAGAAAGTGTTTCTACTTTTTTCATATCGATAACAACCGGACGTCCACTTAAATCTGTTTTAGGCAACACTCCATTAGTTTCAGAAAAACGAAATACCACCTCGCCAGATACCGATTTTTCTCCAGGTATAAAATCGAAGCTAAAAACCTGTGTAGATTTGTATGATTTGCCAATGAATAACCCAACATATTCTTCTTCCAATTTTGCCAACTCATCAACCATAATTTTATAGGCCATTCCATCAGGATGCTGTTCTTCATAAGCATTTGCCAGCGTTTTAAACCTACGCTTTCTAAGTTTGGTAATGGCATGTGCGGCATCAACTGCTTTTTGCTCAAAAGATTTAGGAAGCAACAAGTTACTTTGTGTTGAATCACCACGCTCATAAAACGCTTTCATCGAAAGATCTGGAAATGGAAATTCAGGAGCATTATTTTGAGTTATGAATGATGACACAGTCAAAGACTCATCTAATGGTTCGCCTTCAACATTAATCCCGCTAATAAGTCCATCTGGTGTTAAACTGATCAAAGAGCCAGAAATATCCATAGCCTTATGTACCTGTGCCGGATCGGGTTCAGCAAAAGTTGTCAACTTTATATCAGTTATTGACCATTTCGTATAATCTGAAGATGGTGCACCTTTTATTCCCAACAAGGTTTCAGCAAATCGAAAATAGGGACCATGGAAAAAACTTTCCCGGCTAGCTTCAACCTGAATACGAATCCCGGTTCTTGGCAAGTTGTAAACAACACCTTCAGCAGGAACAACGACTGCCGTACCCTCTTCTCCTTTCTTTTTATCATCTTTTTGGACTGCAAAAACAGTTGAGACAAATAGCAACAACAACAATCCTGTAATTTTTATTTTCATGATTCTATAAGTTTTCTGATTTTCAAAAATAGCTATTCTTAAACCAAAAGGGCAAAGAGAAACCTTAAAAACTGTGAATAGTTTAACTGAACTATGCTTTAATTATTTTGAACCTGAAGAATTGCTTCACCCAAATAATCAACTAAATCTCCTGCAATAGTAGCAATATCGCTATGCACTTCGGCAGAAATATCTCCTGCAATCCCATGCAAATAAACAGAAATCATAGCAGCTTCTTCCGGCGAATAATCCTGTGCCAGAAAACCCAGTATAATCCCGGTAAGAACATCGCCACTGCCTGCAGTTGCCATTCCCGGATTGCCAGTCGTATTAAAATAAATCCGTCCATCAGGAAGGGAAATGGATGTATGCGCCCCTTTTAAAACAACAATAACTTTATACTTTTCAGAAAAAGACACCTGAAGTTTCATACGTGAATAGGAGTCTTCGCTTTTCCCAGCAAGACGCTCAAATTCTTTTGGGTGAGGTGTCAATATACAATTTTCGGGAAGCAATTCCAGCCAATCTTTGTTTTCAGCAAGGATATTTAAAGCATCAGCATCAAGGACCATCTTTTCAGGTTTTGCCAAAAGCAATTCTTTCAAAGCCCGCTGCGTATTAATCTTCATCCCCAGTCCCGGTCCTACTCCAACTGCCGTAAAACTTACCAAGTCTGGAAATTCTGTAAACATTAAATCGGAACGATCTATCGAACACATAGCCTCAGGCACAGTTGTTTGAATGATTTCATAACCTGTGCGTGGAATGTGAGTTGTAAGCAGTCCAACCCCTGAGCGCAAGCTGACTTTGGATGCCAATACAGCTGCTCCAACTTTTCCATATGACCCGGCAATGAGCAAGGCATGTCCAAAAGTACCTTTGTGTGAAAATTTTGAACGGGTTTGCATCTTAGAAGCTACAAACTCTGTATTCAAAAAATGATAAATTGTTTCAAATTTAGCGATTGCACCTGGATGCAATCCAATTGGCAATACTTCCCATTCGCCCAGTAATTGTTCATGTTCAGCAAAAAAGAAACTGAGTTTTGGGAATTGAAATGTGAGTGTATGATCAGCTTCAACAATTTTTGAGAGGTCATTTTTAGAATTGTCTTCACCAAATAATCCACTTGGTATGTCGATAGACAAAACCATTGCCCCTGATTGATTAATTTTTTCTACAACCTTCAACGACAAGCCATCTAATGATCTGGACAAACCGGAACCAAACAGCCCATCTATAATTGCCACATCGTTGCTAAATTGTGGAATGTCTTCTTCGGCATGAATAACAACAAGCTTTACTCTTCCCTGATCTTCCAGCCGTTTCCAATTTGTCACAGAATTTTCACCTAATGGTTTGCCAAAATCAAGCAAGTACAATTCGCAGTCAAAATCGTGTTCAGCCATCAAACGCGCAATAGCCAATGCATCTCCTCCGTTGTTACCGGGTCCTGCAAAAAAAATTAGTTTTTCTTCATTTGAAATATTGAAGATTAGCCAGTTGGCTATTTGTAGCGAGGCCCGCTCCATTAAATCAATATCAGCAATTGGTTCATTCCGGATGGTAAACTGATCAATTTCAGCAATTTGTTTGGTGGTAAATATTTTCATGATCAATACATGTTTTACAACTTAGCTTTTCAACTCTAAATTACAAAAACAATCTCTTTTACCTGACATTTATCAAATTGTACGTGTAGAAAAGATGACTATATTTGCCAGTCTTGCAAAGAATTACAACTAAAATATTAACTAACTAAAAAGAAAAAAATGATTAAAGGTCATCCAAGGGGATTAATCCCTGCTTCACTGGCTAACATGGGGGAACGATTTGGTTTTTATACCATGATGGCAATTCTGGTATTGTTTTTACAAGCAAAATTCGGGTTGAGTGGTGGACATGCCGGGGTAATTTACGGTATTTTCTATTTCTCGATCTATATCCTGGCATTAGTTGGTGGAATTATTGCTGATAGAATTAAAAACTACAAAGGAACTATTCTTGTCGGAATTTTAATGATGGCTATCGGATATGCGATTTTAGCCCTTCCTACAAATACTCCTGTTAGAAACTTCAATTTAGTTTTAACTATAACTGTAGTCGGATTATTTGTAATTGCATTTGGAAATGGTCTATTCAAAGGCAACCTTCAGGCATTGGTAGGTCAGATGTACGATAATCCGAAACACGAACCACTTAGGGATTCAGGATTTTCATTGTTCTACGCTTTTATAAATATTGGGGCTATTTTCGCTCCTTTTGCAGCAATTGGTGTACGAAACTGGTGGCTAAGCAAACATGGTTTTAACTATGATGCAAGTTTGCCAGAACAATGTCACGCTTTTCTGGGAGGCAACATGTCTGCTGATAATGTGTCTAATTTTCAGGAATATGCTAACACTGCAACGAATTCAACAGTTTCTGATCTGACTGCATTCTCAAACCAATACCTGGATGTATTTAATACAGGGTTCCATTATGCATTTGGTATAGCGATTATTGCTATGTTGATTTCATTGGTTATTTACCTTTTCAACAAAAAGAATTTCCCAGACGTAAAAAAAGCTGTAAATGAAAAAGCTGGTGAGATTACTGAAGAAATCAAGATGGAAGCAAAAGAAGTAGCTCAACGAATGTATGCACTATTGGCAGTATTTGGAGTTGTGATATTCTTTTGGTTTTCATTTCACCAAAATGGATTAACGCTAACATTCTTTGCTCGAGACTATACCGATTTAAGTCTATTTGCATTCAACATTCTCGGAGTTCGATTTGAAGGTGCTGAAATCTTCCAATCTATGAATCCATTTTTTGTTGTGTTTTTAACTCCAGTTGTAGTTGGCTTATTCGGCTGGCTACGTAATAAAAATATTGAACCTTCAACTCCTCGAAAAATTGCAATTGGAATGGGTATTGCATCTTTAGGTTTTGTTTTGATGGTTTTAGGTTCGTTTGGCCTTCCTCTTTTCAAAGAAATTAGTTCTCTACACGGTGGCTCACCACTAACGAATGCGGAACGTGTAACTCCATTCTTGCTGTTAGGTACTTATTTTATTCTTACTATTGCTGAATTATTTATCAGCCCAATGGGTATCTCATTTGTATCTAAAGTTTCCCCTCCACAATACCAAGGATTAATGCAGGGTGGTTGGCTTGGTGCAACTGCACTAGGGAATGGACTTCTATTTATTGGTGCAATTTTATATGAAGCTATACCAATTTGGATGACCTGGTCAATTTTTGTGATTGCAACAGCTATTTCTATGTTTACCATTATTTTCATGGTTAAATGGCTTGAACGCGTTGCCAAATAGACAAACAACGATTTATATACAATCATTAGAGCAGTCAGAAATGGCTGCTCTTTTTTTGCTCTTTGCTGAACAATGCTGATGAACATTTGTTTCTTAACTAAAAATCTAGATATTTACATATTCTAACCAGCAAAACAAATTCAGCTTATGGCAAAAGTTGTCGTCCTTGGAGCAGGTATTTCAGGTCACACTGCTGCTTCCTTCCTAAAAAAAATGTTAGGCAAAAAACATGAAGTCACCGTTGTCTCACCGAATAGTTACTACCAATGGGTTCCCTCAAATATATGGGTTGGTGTTGGTCGTATGAAAGTTGACCAGGTTCGGTTTAAACTTGAAAAGGTTTATCGAAAATGGAAAATTGAGTACAAACAGGCCAAAGCCATTTCCATTCACCCTGAAGGAAATGCATCCTCCAGTCAACCATTTGTGTCTGTTGAATTTGTTTCTGAAGACAAAAAAGGAACCGTTGAAGATGTTGAGTATGATTATTTGATGAATGCAACCGGGCCAAAGCTAAACTTTGAGGCGACTCCCGGACTAGGACCTAAAGAACATTCGCTATCGGTATGCTCATACGACCATGCCGCACATGCCTGGGATAAACTGAAAGAGTCTATTGAAAAAATGAAGCAGGGGCAAAAACAACGCCTGCTTATTGGCACAGGTCATCCTGGGGCAACTTGCCAGGGTGCAGCTTTTGAATACGCACTGAACATTGCATTCGAACTAAAACAAAAAAAACTCAGCCACATGGCAGAAATTACCTGGATAACCAATGAATATGAACTGGGTGATTTTGGAATGGGAGGTGCATTCATTAAACGTGGTGGATACATTACACCAACCAAAGTATTTACTGAATCGGTCTTAACAGAAAATAACATCAAATGGATTAAGCAAGCCGGAGTTACAAAAGTTGAAGAAGGCAAAGCAATTTATGAAACATTAGCTGGCGATAAAAAAAACATTGAATTTGACTTTGCCATGCTCATCCCGGCATTTAAAGGACAAGATATCAAGGCTTTCGATAAGAATGAAAATGATATTACTCCCGAATTGTTCGCACCAAACGGATTCATGAAAGTTGATGCCGATTATACGCCAAAACCTTTTGAAGAATGGAGTATCAATGACTGGCCGCAAAACTACCAAAGCCCTGCATACAAGAATATTTATGCAACAGGAATCGCTTTTGCCCCTCCCCACCCAATTTCAAAACCCATGAAAAACCCAAATGGGTTATCGATCTCACCTGCACCTCCGCGTACTGGAATGCCATCAGGTGTAATTGGGAAAATTGTTGCGCAAAACATTGCCCATTTCATTAAAAAAGGTGGAACAGAGCATGTTCATACAGCCAACATGGGAAGAATGGGTGCAGCCTGCATTGTTTCTGCAGGTTACAGCATGACCAAAGGACTTGGTGCAACCATGACTGTTTCTCCAATTGTGCCTGATTGGGAAAAATACCCCGAATGGGGCCGTGACATAAATTCAACCGTAGGTGAAGTGGGATTGGCAGGTCACTGGATTAAGCTTTTCCTGCACTACATGTTTATTCATAAAGCAAAAGGGTATCCATTTTGGTGGCTACTTCCCGAATAACTAAAAAACTAAATCATGAACAAAAAAACTGAAATAAGAGCTTACAGGGATGAATTTTATCCACCGGTACCAACAAAAACAACTTTGTTTTGGAGAACGAACTTCATTTATCAACTCTACAAATTCTTTAGATTGAATTATAAAATCATGCGCATTGTTGTAAAGGGGCACTCATAAGTGGAATTGAAAGAGGTTGTCCAAAAAGTACCTTATCTGCACCTTCAACGACTTTTACCCTTACATTCCCTAAAGGGAAGTCGTTGAGATTCAGGTTCCCTTTAGGGTTAGGGTAAAACTGAATTTCATGAAATACACAATTATGCTTACTTTCTGGACAGCCTCTTCAATTTTATGTTTTCGTTGAAATTAAACTTTTACATCAACTAAAGCTCCGTCAATTATTTTTGAAACAACATCTTCATCAAGCAAGGTTGTGGTATCCCCCAAATTGCTTGCATCCCCCTCTGCTACTTTCCTAAGAATACGTCTCATAATTTTTCCGCTTCTTGTTTTAGGCAAGCCTGGAACCAATTGAACCATATCAGGGCGAGCAATTGGACCAATTATTTTCGTTACCCCTTGCATAATACTTTTGCGAATTCCTTCTTCGCCCCCTGTGGAAAGCTCACCGCATACAACAAAGGCATAAACCCCCTGCCCTTTTATGGCATGTGGGTAACCAACAACAGCTGATTCATTCACCAGCGGATGCTCGTTAATGGCATTCTCAATTTCAGCTGTTCCAAGCCGATGACCAGAAACATTGATGACATCATCAACCCTTCCCAAAATTCTGTAATAGCCATCCTCATCCCGTTTAACGCCATCGCCAGTGAAATAATAATTTGGAAACGATGAAAAGTATGTCTCCCTAAATCGTTCATGATCGCCCCAAAGTGTTCGTGCAATTCCTGGCCAGGGATATTTTATACAAAGGTTTCCTTCTACAGAGTTCCCAATTAATTCTTTCCCTTCACCATCAACAATTACTGGCTGAACTCCTGGTAACGGCATGGTTGCAAAAGAAGGCTTGGTTGGTGTTATACCTGCAATCGGCGAAATAAGTACACCTCCCGTTTCAGTTTGCCACCAGGTATCTACTATCGGACATTTATTTTTACCAACATGATCATGATACCAGTGCCAGGCTTCCTCATTGATAGGCTCACCAACAGTGCCTAAAACTTTCAGTGACTGAAGATGCTTACCATCCAGGTACTCACTTCCTTTGGCCAGCAACGAACGAATTGCCGTGGGAGCTGTATAAAACTGATTGACCTCATACTTGTCAACAATATCCCAGAACCGACCAGCATCCGGCCAGGTGGGAATACCTTCAAACATTAATGTTTTGGCACCATTCAGCAATGGTCCATAAACAATATACGAGTGCCCGGTAATCCAGCCAATATCAGCAGTACAGAAATACATATCGCCAGCAGAATATTGAAAAACATTTTTGAAGGTATAAGCCGAATAAACCATGTAACCACCCGTAGTATGCACAATACCTTTTGGCTTGCCAGTTGAACCAGAAGTATACAGAATAAATAGAGGATCTTCAGCATCCATTTCAGTTGCATCGCATTCAGGCGACTGCCCATCAACTGCCTTGTGCCACCAAATATCACGCCCCACCAGCATATCAACAGGAGAGTTTGTACGTTTCAACACCACAACGGTCTCAATAGATGCGCAGTTTTGCAACGCCTCATCTGCAATATTTTTGAGTGGAGTAATTTTTTCACCTCTGAAACCTCCATCAGCGGTCAACAATACTTTACAAGATGAGTCATTAATTCGTTCTGCTAATGCATTAGCAGAGAAACCTGCAAATACCACAGAATGGATAGCCCCAATTCTTGCGCATGCCAACAAGGCAACGGCTAATTCGGGCACCATGGGCATATAAATAGCAACACGGTCCCCTTTGTCAACTCCTAGCCGTTTTAAGGTATTTGCAAACTTGTTAACCTCTGCAAACAATTCGGCATAGGTGATCACCCGGCTTTCCTCTTTCGGATCGTTGGGTTCCCAAATAATTGCTTCCTGACTGCCATGCGTGTAAAGATTCTTCTCAAATATATTCTCGGTAATATTCAATTTTCCATTAATAAACCACTTTACATCCGGTCGTTTAAAATCCCATTCAACAACATTTTGCCACTTTTTTCGCCAAAAAAAGTTCTCTGCTTGTTGCGCCCAAAAAGCTTCAGGGTCAGCAATACTTTTTTGATATTCGTGGATATAACCACCCAAACTATGAATCTTGTCTACCATTTTAATCAAGTTTAAGTTTGCAAATTGCTTCCTATTCTTATTTATACTGAATAAAATTAGCGAATTATTTCATCAAATTGAATCCTCAAAGTGAATGTTTTGAATTTTTGAGTTATGCGACTTGTTCTTTTTTCATATTTACTAATCCATTTTTCATCTCTCTACGGAAACGTTACCGAAAATTTAAACCGTTACCGAAAACGATTCCGAGAATAAACAAGACACTAAAAACATGCGCTAATGAGTTAATTACTAGTTTTATCCCTACTAATATTTTATTGACGCTAACTAGAAAACTTATGAATAGACTGTTACTTTTCATTTTTTCAATTACATGTTTGATTCAATCAGGATTTGCTCAAAATCTTATTGATAACGGAGACTTCGAAACTGGTAGTAATTCCAGCTGGAGCGGTATAAAAAATCTTACAATCCAAAGTGTAGAAGTTCATAATGGAAGCTACGCTGCCGAGACAACCAAAGAAGCTTATTTTAGTCAAACGGTGACAACAACAGCAGGTAGCTTTTATCAATTATCCTGCAATGCTAAAAATGAAGTTTCAGATGAAATTGCATTTTTCTCAGCTCAATATAATGACGGAAAATGGAAATACCTGAGGTACGAAACAATGCAAACAACAACATGGAGCAAGTTTTCATTTGTTGTAAACCCAAATAGTACAGAAACTACATCGTTCCGAGTAGCTTTCTACAAACCAGATGGAAGTAAAGTATGGATTGATGATATTGAAATAGTTGAGATCACACAGCCTGACACACTAGGTTCTTCAAATGAAATACTTAGTACAACAATTGGAGGAGTAGACCAGACCAATAACAGGATCTTCAATATTCCTAAAAATAGCATTACGGCTGAACAATTGATTAATGCCCTTGAAATATCCCCAAAAGCAAAAGCAATTATTTTTTCAGATAGTCAAAAATGGGTCAGACCGACTTCTTTTATAAGCGACGAAAATACCGTTCAAATTTTTGCCGAAAATGGGGCTTATGAAACTTACAATATTGTTACTGGTAACCAATTTATTAAGTCGTTGACCGATGATGCCATATTGGATAATGAAAATTATACGGTTTCAAATGTGACACCTGTTTACACCGTTGAAACATTCATTTCAACAATCGAACTGTTTGAAGGTGCAACGGTTGATCTGCTCGATAAAACATCTGAGCAATCAATCAGCGACCAGTCGACTACAACTGTTACCGAAGATATGATAATTCGCGTTACTGGAACCGATGCGAGCCAAGACTATACCATTGAACTTAGGGATATTGCTACAGGCAATTCGATCATTTCCATGACTATCGGTTCGTTTGATGAGAACTCGCTAACTGTTTCTGATATTCCTGCAAATATTGATGTTGATCAACTAAAATCATTGATTAGCATATCCGATTATGCCAGCTTGAAAATTACGGACAACAGTGGTTCGGAACTTTCTGGATCAACAACAATTGATGCCAACAGTCAAATCCGTGTTACAGCTGAAAACGGAGATGAACAAATTTACTCCATCACATTTGGATCAGATGAGATAACAGACATCACCATTGAAAATTCCATTATTGAAGAAATACGTATTGAACTAAAAAGGTACACTTTGGAAGGAACATCCGAATTGCATATTACAAGCAAAACCGACCCGATTAGTTTAAGTTCGGTAAACCTTAATTCGGTTGACTCGTGGCTGTTCTATGACAGCATAAAACCACAAATGGTTGCTGACAACTATTTGACAAGTGTACAAGCATTTGGGCAACAAGCCATATTGGATGAGAACGTACGGGTAGTACAATATGACAATGGTGCGGTGATTATCCCTCACATCCCAGAATTTGAAGCTGTTGAAGTATTTTCAGAACCAAACCTTGCTGGTACATCTAAAACCCTTAAACCCTATGATTACTATAAAACATCCGAACTTGGGGAACTGAACGATGCCATCAGTTCGTTTAAAGTAAAAAGAGGATATTACGTAACATTTGCACAAGATGAGGATGGCATGGGCTACAGCAAAGTGTTTATTGCTGATGAGGAAGACCTTATTGTAAATGTGATGCCTGAAGGATTGGAGAGTAACATTTCATTTGCCAGGGTAATTCCCTGGAGATGGCCACATAAAAAAGGGTGGACAAGTGGAAGATCTGCAGCAGAAGCATTAAATTGCTCATGGCATTACAATTGGAGTTCAGGTGGGAATTCCACGTTGAATATTGAATATATACCAATCAAACAAAAACATAACTGGCCTGGAATTAATTCGATTAAAGACAAACGTAATTCTACCCATTTGCTTGGCTTTAACGAGCCAGACAGGCCTGATCAAGCAAACATATCCGTTGAAACCGCATTGAAACATTGGCCAGAATTAATGTCCACCGGGTTAAGATTAGGCTCTCCTGCCCCTTCAGATGGCGGATTAAATTGGCTCTATAAATTCATTGATGAGTGTGACAAAAGAAACTACCGTGTCGACTTTATAGCAATGCACTGGTACCTAGGTTGTCAGACTGCACAAAACTTTAAAAATCGGCTTAAGCAAGTACATGAACGAACTGGTCGACCAATTTGGATAACCGAGTGGAACAATGGTGCCAACTGGACAAAAAATTGTATTCCTACTTACGAAGAACAAAGGAAAGACATCAAGGCTATGATTGAAATGCTTGATGATGCACCATTTGTTGAAAGGTATTCGATATATGAATACCTAACTAAGACTCACAAAATGCTAAACAGCTGGGATCCGTTTACCTTTACTGCTGCAGGTGAAGTTTATCGAGACAAAATTTCCCCACTGGCATTCAACAGGGACAAAGAATATGAGAACGCTTTCAACAAGTTGACTGTTGTAACAAACCTGAAAGCTGACTTGCAACAACATGAAGATGGATCTGGTACTGTTACCATAAGCTGGGATGATGTTTCAGATTATGAAAATGGGGTGAAAATTGAACGTTCTGCAAATGGAGGCGAATTCGAAGAAATTGCACGAATGGAAGAAGCAAATATTACCAGCTACCTTGATGATGATATTACATTTGGCGAATACAGATATCGGGTCAGACAAATGATTGTTGGTGTTGGAAACTCCGCATATTCAAATGTTGCTTCAGTAACCAATCTTAGAGAAGGAGATGTAAACATTGCCCTACAGAAAACAGTTACTGCAAGTAGCGCTAGAGACAGCTATGCCGCTTCAAACGCTGTTGATGGTGATATTTCATCAAATACAAGCAGGTGGCTAACCGAAACCAGTGCAAATTATCCTCATTGGATTGAAGTAGATTTCGGAGGGACTTATGAAATTACATTCCTTAAATTTTATACTGGATGGAATGGTTATAACAATGCTGTTAAAAATTTCAAGTTTCAATACTGGAATGGCTCTGAGTGGACAGACCTACTGAATATTACAAACAATTCAAATGCTTCCTATGCGGCAGGTTTTACTCCTACTGTTACAGAAAAAGTACGCCTAAGTATTACAGATGCACCTGACGATGCAGCAAAACTGTACGAGATTGAAGTATTTGGAAGTAGCTTTACTACGAGCAGTTACCAATATCAAAACCAAACGGATATCTGGCTATACCCAAACCCTGCAAAAAATGTACTGTACATTAATGGACTTGACAAACAAGAGAACATTAAGGTATATAATATCTCGGGAAGCCTTGTCAAGACTACTAACTCAAGCTCTAAAGTCCCATTGGACGATATCGTAAATGGTGTTTATTTTATTGAAATCAAAGGGTATAAACCAATGAAATTCATCAAACAATAGCCTACTAAAAGAACTTACAGTTATCACCCACTTGAATAATGATTAAAATATAATGACGAATAAATAAATTGTTAAATTAAATCCTATTTATATTTTTGACGACTCTTATCAAAGTGGAATCGAAATCTAAAAAACAAACAAATGAATAAAAAATCTCGATACATTTTTTTCTTAATTCTTCTGTTCATTTCTATTAATCTATTTAGTGCTCCTTACAATGGCGAAGTTTTCAAATTTGAACAACCTGATGGTTCTTTAGTAGAAGTGAAGATATTTGGGGATGAATTCTATAGCAGGTGTGAAAGTCTGGATGGTTATACCCTTGTCCGAGATGAAAGTACTGGATGGATTTGTTATGCAGAACTTTTAGAAGAAAACGGAGAACTGGTTTCTACCGGGATAAAATATACGGGCAAAAATACGAATGGCTCCTTTTTAAAATCGGGTGTAAACCTGGCTAAACATCAGGATATTTCTGCAAGCAAAAGAAATAGCATTATTGATTCAAACAGAAAACAGCTTCTTACTGAAGAAGCAAGCGGTCTCAAATCTGTTTCTGCCGTTAATGCTGTACAAGGTCACTACAAAGGGATTACTATCGTTGTTGATTTTTCAGACAATGAAGGTGTACATGAGATGTCATTAATTAAAGAGATGCTAAATGGGGACAACTTTACCACAAATGGCAATAATGGATCCGTTAAGCAATTTTACAATGAAATATCTAATGGACTGGTAACTTACGAAAACGAAGTATTCGGATGGTTTCGTGCCCCAAAAACATTTGCGGAATATGATGCAATGGATTACGGAACAGGAGCCCGTGAGATACTGAAACTAGCCCTAAATTGGGTGAATGATTCATTGGATTTTGATTTTTCAACATTGACGACGAATTCGAACAACAAAATACTGGCAATTAACCTCATGTATACCGGTCACCCGAAAGGTTGGTCTAAAGGGATGTGGTATCATAAAGGAAATTTCTCCAATTTTAGCGCTGACGGTGTTTCTGCAAAAACCTACAACTGCTCACCGGCCAATTCAGGCTTAAAAATATCCACCATTTGCCACGAAAATGGGCACATGCTTTGTGGTTGGCCTGACACCTACAAATATAGTGGAGCAGAAGACGGTATTGGTGGTTGGGACCTTATGTGTACAAGTGGGAGCAAAAACCCACCTCCTCCTAACCCACATTTCCGAAACCTTGCCGGATGGGGAAATGAAGTCCTTATTGGAGAAAAAGACACAACACTTGTTAGCGTTTCCAACGATTTTAACATCTATAAGTATGTAAATCCAAATGATCCAAAAGAATTCTTTTTAATTGAAAGCAGGTTAAAAGAAGGACGTAATGGAGGAATCCCTGGATCGGGATTAACCATTTGGCACATTGACAGAAACGGATGGCACCAGGCTGATAACATTGAAGATCAAGTTGTTTACATTGAACACTCCTATAATGCAGTTACAACACACAATATTGCCCCCTATCGTTCAGATTTAGTTAGCGAGTTTAGTAGCAAAACTTCACCGTCCCCTAAATGGCATTCGGGAGAAGAAAGTGGACTGCGAATATATGATGTAAGTGCTATTGGTGATTCAATGACATTCAAAGTTAGTTTTGAACCAACCGATATGCTTGAAAAAGAAAACTGGGAAATTATCAATTCTCAATATATTTCTGTATCAAAAGCCATTTCACGCACAATTGACAAGACACCATATTATTCGTTCATATGTCAAGCTAGCCCATCCACTCCGTTTGAAATGGAAATTGACTTAGGTGCTTCATACGATTTGACCAAACTACAATATTTGCCTCGGTACAGCAAGGGAGGAAACTCGATAAAAACTTACACCATTTTTGTTTCCGATAATTCAACGGAATGGGATTCCATAACTTCAGGCAACTGGGTACAGGACAACAAACTAAAAACAAGCACCTTTAATGCAAATGGCAGGTATATAAAACTAAGAGGGCTATCTAACGAAAGCAATCAACAAACACTGAATATGGCTGAGCTCTATCTTTTTGGGGAAATAAACCCATCAAGTAGTCCAAATTCAGCGTATTCCCCATCGCCAGTAGATGGCGCAGTACAAATTTTAGCAAATGGAACCCTTTCCTGGACTCCAGGCGACGGAGCCATGAGCCATCAGGTATACCTAAGCGAAGATGACTCCATTGACGCTGAAGATTATCTAGGGGAAAAAATAGAAGATTTACTCTCATTTAGCGATTTAAAAGAAGGGCATAAATATTACTGGAGGGTTGATGAAGTCAATGAAAATGGTGTTACAACAGGAAAGTTATGGAGTTTCCTGACTAAAGCTGAAAACCTGGCTTTAAATAAACCGATTGTTTCGTCTTCTAATTACAATACTTCGTACGTAGCAAACAAAGCAAATGATGGTGACAATAGCACAAACAATAGCCGGTGGGTATCCGGTGATGGCAGCTATCCGATTACACTTGAAATTGACCTGGAAGCATCATCAACTGTAACCGGGATTGGTTTATATACTGGCTGGGACGGATACAATAAACCAATAAATGACTTTAAGCTTCAGTACCTGGATGGCGAAGAATGGTTGGACATTATGTCCGAGGAAGGGAACACCGAATCGGTTTATTCCAAAACATTTGATCCTGTAGTTGTTCAAAACAAGGTTCGTCTTTATATAACGAAAACCACCGAAGACAGGGTACGACTATACGAAATTGAGATACTAGGATCAAAAAATACGGCAACTAGCACAAACAAACTTCTGGAATATAAGGAATTAACAGTTTATCCGAACCCAACACAAGACAATGTTATATTGAAGGGCCTTGACAAATCTGAATTGGTGAGGATTTATAGTATGTCAGGAATTTTGGTTAAACAAATCGAGGCCAAAAACATTGTAAATGCTTCTGATCTTAAAAACGGACTATATTTATTAAAAATTGATGGTTATCATCCAGTCCGAATTATAAAAGAATAAGAGGATTCCTATTATTATACAATAAGAAGAAGTATCAACAATGATGCTTCTTTTTTTCAACTTATTTTATAATTATGTGTTTATCTTGAATAATTTAATAGTTGACTATGTATACCGGATTTTTACACTTACACGGCGGCCTAAGATGGCTGGTTTTATTGATACTTCTAGTAGTTATTTTCAAGTACCTTACAGGATGGCTTAGCAATGCTTCGTGGAAAAAAGCAGATAACATCTTAGGAATTGTTCTTACGTCATTGATGGACATCCAGTTGTTGGTTGGTTTGGTCTTGTATTTCTTTTTAAGCCCGATTACGAAAACAGCTTTTCAAGATGTTGGTGCTGCCATGAAAAATGCCGATTTGAGGTTTTATCTGGTAGAACACTTCCTTTTAATGATTCTGGCTGTTGCCTTTGTGCACATTGGAAGAGCCCGATCCAAAAAAGCAACAAATTCAAAAGCTAGATTTGGGAAAGCTTTGTTTTGGGTAGTTCTGTCTACGATTCTAATTGTTGTATCTATCCCCTGGGAACGGGTATAATTGCTAAAACCTGAAGTAGATAAATGGCTGCAATCCAGATCTGGAGACAAAGGCGATTATCAGTAAAATACAAACAATTAACAATCCTTGCAGAAGGTAAGGTGCAGAGATAAACAGCCCCCTGATTTTTTCTTTCTGTTTATACGGAAACCAAATCAGGACGAGCCCCAAAATGAAGACAGCCAGAACTGGAAAATATCCTTCAACAAACGAATTGAGTTTGTTTGGAATGAAATGGTACTTCAATTGACTCATCATTTTTGCAATAACCTGAAAATCATCTGCCCTGAAGAAAACCCAAGCGATACTCACCACCTGAAATGTTACAAATATGGACAAAAATTCCTGCCACCTTTTTAAGTGATTCTTTGCTCCCATCAACTTTCTAACTGCTTTTTCAACAACTAAGCCCAGACCATGAACAGCGCCCCAAATCAGAAATCGTAAGTTTGCACCATGCCACAATCCACCCAACAGCATTGTAATCAAAAGGTTAACTTGTGTCCTGACACTTCCTTTTCTGTTTCCACCCAGTGGTATGTATAGGTAATCTTTCAACCACAACGACAACGAGATGTGCCAACGGTGCCAAAAATCAGTCAGGCTGGTTGCCTGGTACGGAGCATTAAAATTGACCGGGATTTTAAAACCGAAAATAAGTGCCAGTCCGATGGCAATATCGGTGTAGCCCGAAAAATCGCAATAAATTTGAATGGAATAAGCATAAACCGACATTAGGTTCTCTAAGCCGGAATAGGCTTGTGGGGCATCAAATACTCGATCAATAAAATTTATAGCCAGGTAATCCGCAATTACCATCTTCTTAAACAACCCCTTACCGATTAGGTAGATAGAATGACTAAACTCTTCCTTACTCAACTGGTATTTCTGATAAAGTTGGGGGATGAAAGAAGCAGCCCGCACAATTGGCCCGGCAACAAGCTGAGGGAAAAAACTGAGGTAAAAACTAAAATCGAGAACGTTGCGAACATGGTCAACTCGTTGCTTATACACATCAACCACGTAACTTATAGCCTGAAAAGTATAAAATGAAATTCCTATTGGGAGTAAAATTGATTGTGTATCTAATGCATCTTCTACAAACAAATTAAAGAACCTTGCAAGCCAGTTAATGACTACCACATCCGACTCAAACAAGCGATTATACGATTCAGTAAAAAAGTAAGCATACTTAAAATAGGAAAGAATAAACAGGTTAAAGCCAACAGCTAAAATCATCCAGACTTTTATTCGATACTTTCCAATAAGCAATCCAAAACCGTAATTTGAGAAACAGGAAAAGGCTAGCAGGGCAAGAAAAGTACCATTCATCTGATAATAAATAAACCAACTTACAAGCAATAGATAGATATTGCGAATTAGGTTTTTCCTGTAAAGTATGGAGTAAACTGCCAGTATTGCTGTTAATGCTACCCAAAAAGACAAGCCTGTATAAAACAATGGTTTTTCTGCTTGATAAACCCAAATGTTTTTAATGATTTGTATGAAGCTTTCTGGTATCATCTATTTTTTAGTTGAATCATTTTCGAAAGCAGTAATAATCATTTCTGCCAGCTCATTCCCGATTGCATCAGCACCTTCTTTTGTGAAATGGATGAAATCTTTTCTACCAAACTTAGGATTCGCATTTACCCAGTTAATCATGCCGCCTTTTCCACCCATAAAGGCTTCAAGATCCCAAAACACAGCCCCGGTTTCCATTGCAACTGTCTTCTGAATGTTCTTTATTTGCTGAACATTTGGAAACGATTCCAGCTTTCCTTTATTTTTTTTGGCCATATCCGATACCCCAACAATCAGAATTGGAACCTCAGGATAATTTTCTTTCAAAAATAGAACTTGCTGCTTGAAATGTTTTCGAAAATAAAAGTAGTCCTTTGATTGATACGGAACTAAATTCACTCCAAAATGAAAAACAAACATGCCGATATTTAGCTTGTCAATCATTTGCCTGATGGCCTTTTCATCAGACCATTCAAAAGTGGGATAAGACAGGCCTCTCAATGCAATATTATCCACTAAAATCCCGTGCTTCGTTTCAAGGGAAATCCCTAAAATATCCAAATGGTCACTTTCTTTAAACTTAAATTTTATTTCATCAGGTGTGCGGTTAAAATCAAAATCCAGAACATTTATTCCATCCTCAGCTGGCAACCAACCTTCATAGATCAGATTTCCCGCAGTAGAAACCTGAAGGTTAGTGCGTCCAAATAAGTTATAATACAACTTCAACAATTGATAATCAGGCTGCGGGTTTAAGGATTTGATCCGTTTAAATAAAAACCATTCATTGTTTCCTCTTTCATCCAGATAAGTATTTTTAAAAAGAATGCTCTTGCTCTTAAATACTTCATCCTGATAGGTATTTTGCTTCCAGTTTTTTGATTTTTCCAGGATTAACTGATGCCCTGAATTATACATGTGATCCAATGAAACAAACCCGAGCCCCCGCCCTCCAAATTTTGCTTGAAGCTTTTTCCTAAAGGCCAGTGTTATTTGATCATTTTCAATTTGGGAGTCGCCAAAGTAAACAATCCGAACAGGAAGTTTCTCCTGATCAATTTTTGCAAGCTTTCTAAATAAAAACTGAAAGCCCAACGAATCATTTGAAGAAAAAATAAATGGCTGTGGATTAATAAGCTTTCTTTTTTCAATCGTGTCTGGAAGCGCTTCTACTGGTTCAATTTCTGCTACTATAGGTTTTGTTTTTACTAATGTATCAACTGAAACTGGCTCTAATACAATGGAATCGATCTCCGTAAGAGACTGGAATTCTTCCTGTTCATTGTCATATTGTTCTTCAAAAAAAAGAACCAACAGGAATGAAATCAATACAATAAACAGAAATAAAAAAGCCTTGAATGGTTTCATCAGATTATTTTAGCGAAAAACTAAAATAATGCTAAAATCGTGCTTGTGCAACAATAACTTACTTTATGATTTTGGCCTGATCTTTAATTTTTGCCCTGGATAAATGTTTTTGGCATTTCGAATATTGTTCAGTTTCATAATGTTATCTGCCGAAATCCCGGGGAACTTCCTTGCGATAATCCAAAGGTTTTCACCTCTTCGAACAGTATGATAGGTATAATTTGAATCGATTGGCACAGCACTTACCACAGCAGCATTCACATTTGAAACGGGCTTTTTACCAATTCTTGCTTGTTTTTGTGCAAAGCTTAATGAGTTTACTTCTTTGTAATAATCTGACTTGTCATTTGGCACATAAATAACCAATTTTTGCCCAACCCTGATCAGGTTTCTATAAATATTATTCCAGTAGCGTAAATCAGAAATTCGAATATTGTACCACTCAGAAATGAAACCCAAATTATCACCCGATTTGACTTTATAAAACAATTTAGTTTTCCCTTTAATATCAACCGGATGGTAATAACTACGGCTCTTTGGGTTAACAATCTGATTATTGGGGAAAAAATCCTTTCGTTTGTGAGCAAAAATCTCCTGCTCATTGTCAATAAAATCTGCAACCTTCTCAATTGGCACTTTTAGAATATACGGTTTATCAGCTTTTGCAGGAATAATATCCATTCGATACTGTGGGTTTAAAGCCCTTAACGCTTCTACTGGAATATCAATTTGTTCAGATACCTGTTTGAAGTGAAGGTAGTCTTTGACGTGCATCGTGTCGGTTACAATAGGAAAGTCAGGATACCTAACATGCAAGTTATGATCCTTGTGGTGGTTCATTACGTAAGCAGCAGCAATGAATGCTGGCACATACCCCCTGGTTTCTCTTGGAAGCCGATAGTAAATTGTCCAGTAATCTCGCGCCCCGCCAGAACGACGAATGGCCCGGTTTACATTTCCTGGGCCACAATTGTAAGCAGCAATAACCAGGTGCCAGTTTTTATATATTTTGTAAAGATCACTTAAGTACTTTGCTGCGGCTTCTGTTGCTTTTACCGGATCACGGCGCTCGTCAACGTAAGTTCCAATCTCCAGCTTGTACATTTTACCTGTAGGATACATAAACTGCCATAGCCCGACTGCATTTGCTCTTGATCGGGCAGTTGGATTCAATGCTGATTCAATGATTGCCATATATTTAAGTTCCATCGGCAAATCATATTTATCAAAAGCTTCCTCGAATATCGGGAAATAGTATTGCGCCAGTCCGAGCATTACTTCAACCTGCCCCCTTCGCTTTTGGGTGTACAGCTCAATAAAGTTTTTAACTGTTTTATTGAAAGACAGGTCAACATACGATTCAATGGATTGCAGCCGCTCGATATACACAGAATCAGACAAGGAAGGAACTGGTTTGCTTTCTATTCCTCCGGAGTTATCTTCTATGGTAAACGTATTTTGAATATACCATGAATTGAGCATGCTGTCAATCTTCTCGGCAAAAATATCGTTGAGGTTTTCAGCTGGTTCAACATACTTCTTTTGATAACCATCCAAGGTGTCCAGGGCAACTACATGTATTGACTTCAATCGCCTTATGGATTCTTTCTTATATGCAAACGACTCTGAAAGGGAAAATATACAAATGCCCACAATCAGGCCATAAAATTTCAAACTTTTCATCTTACTTCTCTAAAATCTAATCCTACAGTGAATTCCCATAAGTGTTTGGTTGGCACAATAAACCGGTCCGGGAACCCACTTAAAAGTTAAATCATCACTAATATCAAAATCAAAAAAATGAGCATCAACACTGGCATCAATAATATTGATTGCATAAAATGCTGCCGTTGAAATAATCACTAAATCCCGGTTCCTTCTTGAGGCATCCCTCGCTCGTTCAATCCGATCAGCTAACTGTGCCACCTGACTCGCATTATCATAATCAAACGTTCCTTCAATACCCAAATCCATAAATGAATTCGTGTTCGGATCGTCATCAATTATATCAGAATATGCTTGCCTGTATTGCGTGAATTGATCATTATTCCAATCAATGAAATAAGCCAATGCCCCAAATCCGATATAAACCAAGGGGACTTTCCAGTATTTTTTATTATAAATCTGCCCCAATCCGGGTAAAACAGCGGAGTATATCGTGGCCTTGCGTGGCGAATGTTTCAGTTCTTCCTGATATACACCTAAACTATCAACCTGATTTCTGTACCGCTGAGCAGATGCACAAAATCCTGTTGTAATAAACAGGATCAAAAGAAAGGCTTTAAATATGTTGCTCAATGTTTTCAGTTTTTTCCTATCAATCTTTAATTTTATCCAGAATCCCCATGATTCTTTCCAGGTCACCAGTGTTATTAAACGGGATAACGATTTTCCCTTTTCCTTTATTGTTTAAAGAAAAATCCACCTTTGCTTGGAAAAATTTGCTTAAATGGCTTTTTAACTCACCGTATTCTTCGGGGAATTTTTGTTTTGGGGCTGAATTTGTAAGTTTTTCGGTAGGTGTATTCAGGTTTCGAACAATTTCTTCAACTTTTCTTACTGAAAGTTCTTCAGCTATAATCAGGTCAAATACTTCCAACTGGTGATCCGCATCAGGAACATTAACCAAGGCACGCGCATGTCCCATTGATATTTGCTTCTCTATGATAGCCTTCTGAATTTTTGCTGGCAACTTTAACAATCTCAAATAATTTGAAATTGTGGAGCGTTTTTTACCAACACGATCACTTAAACTTTCTTGAGTCAGCTTACATTCCTCAATTAACCGCTGGTATGATAAGGCAATCTCAATGGCATCTAGATCTTCACGTTGAATATTCTCAACCAAAGCCATTTCCAGCATTCCCTCATCTTCGGCTGTCCGCACATAGGCAGTAATTGTTTCTAAGCCTGCAATTTTTGAAGCTCTGTATCTTCTTTCACCAGCAATAATCTGGTATTTATTCGTATCAACTTCACGCAAAGTAATTGGTTGGATAATTCCAATTTCTTTAATCGAAGCCGCTAATTCATTTAAAGCAGTTTCGTCAAACTTTGTCCTTGGTTGGTAGGGATTTGCTACAATATTTTCAATTGGGATTTCATTGATCGACGATCCGGATTCCACCTTGTCAGCATCATCAATTAAGGCACCAAGCCCTCTTCCCAAAGCATTTCGTTTTGCCATATTCGCGCTATTATTCAATTACTTTCTCGGCGTTTTTAATTTTTGTCAGATCATTTTTCTGCAAAATTTCCCGAGCCAATTCCATATAACTAACTGCACCTTTCGAGCTTGCATCGTAAATTACAACAGGCACACCATAACTTGGTGCTTCGCTAAGCTTAATATTACGGTGAATCAAAGTTTCAAACACCATATCGCCGAAATGTGTTTTCACTTCTTCGAAAACCTGATTTGAAAGATTTAACCTCGAATCGTACATGGTAAGAAGAAATCCTTCAATTTCCAATTCCGGGTTAAGACGTGTTTGTATGATTTTGATGGTGTTCAGCAATTTACCTAAGCCTTCCAATGCAAAATATTCACACTGCACCGGAATAATAATTGAGTCTGCAGCAGTCAATGAGTTTACAGTGATCAGTCCCAGTGATGGGGAACAATCAATAAAAATAAAGTCATAGTCATCCCTGATTTTTTCAATAACCACCTTCATTACTTTTTCACGATTTGGAAGGTTGAGCATTTCAATTTCTGCACCTACCAAATCAATATGCGAAGGCAACAAATCAAGGTTGTCAATTTCAGATTTTAAGATGATTTTCCGGGGATCAATATCATCAACAATGCATTCATAAATGCTGGTTTTTACATTTCGAACATCGAAACCTATGCCCGAAGTTGCATTCGCCTGAGGATCAGCATCTATAATAAGTACTTTTTTTTCCAAGACGGCCAGACTGGCTGCAAGATTAATTGCAGAAGTTGTTTTTCCTACCCCTCCTTTTTGATTTGCAAAAGCAATAACTTTTCCCATGTCTTTTTATCTGAAAATTGATAAGTCCCAAAGTTAATATTTTATGCAGAAACTGAATCTTTTTTAAAGAAATTTAATAAACAGCCGAGGGGGATTGGGAAAGGGCAATTAATCTTCTACAACTTTTGTGGCCTCATGCTTCAAACGGTCACAATCAATCGGAACTACACCCGATTTTTCACAGACCAGTCCTCCGGCCAAATTGGATAGCTGAGCCATTATTTTTGTTGATAAGTTTGCTGCCAAACAAAGGCTTGCCACGGCAATAACTGTATCACCAGCACCAGAAACATCTGCAATGTCCCTAATCTCAGCAGGGAAGTGATTTTGTGTAACACCATTACTTATCATTACGCCCAATTCAGACAGGGAAACGAAAATAATCTCACAGCCATTTTTGGCCTTCAATGCTTCAGCGGCTGAGAGTACTGAATCCAAATCACTTTTGTCCAGGTTCAAATCAATCCCACGTTTAAACTCATTAAAATTTGGTTTAAACAGATCCACATTCTTGTAATTGCTGAAATTTCTAAATTTTGGATCAACAGCAATTTGAATATCATTCGCTTTTGCTAAAGTTATGACTCTTTCGATGATTTTTGGAGTCACTACACCTTTATCATAATCAACGAAGATCAATATTTGAAAGTCATGCTTTTCAATAAGTGATTCAATGCGATCCAGAACCTGTTGTTCCAATTCAGGATCAATATAATCAGACACTTCCTCATCAACTCGAACCACTTGCTGATTCCCACTTAGAATACGGGTTTTTAAGGTAGTTCTTCTAGTATCTGTTTGAATAATCCCTTCGTTAGAAAGGTTTCGTTTTTTTAATAACTGTTGAAAAATTTCGCCATGCATGTCATCGCCAATTAATGACACCAGGATGGGAGTTGCCCCTAATGACTTTAGGTTCATGGAAACATTTCCAGCACCCCCTAACCTGCTCTCTTGTGCTTTGCCAATGATAATTGGCACAGGTGCTTCTGGCGAGATTCGATCCACAGTGCCCCACAGATAAGAATCAATCATTCCATCACCAATAACAAGGGCTTTAACCTTCTCAAATTTTTCAAAAACCGCTTCAACTTTAAGCTTATCCACTTACCTCATTTTTACATTCTGACAGCAAATGTAGTAAAATTAACATTGAAAAAATGATGTCATTTGCACTTTCACATTAGAAAGGGTCAACATCCATATAAATATTCAAATTTGAATTATTTGCTGAAGATTTGAGATGAGCGATATTGGCTTGAATTTCTTTTTTAGCATCTGAAACATGCTGATTTTTGGCAAGTTTTATCCATATTTCTTTTTGAAACCAATTTTGGATACGACCAACCACCGGGTACTCTGGTCCAAGAAGATTAAAACCAAACTTCTTCCTCAGTCCGGTTGCTAAATTACTTGCAGCCAAATCCAAACGATCTTTATTTTTGTGTTTCAATACGATCTTGATCAACCTGTAATATGGAGGGTACTTAAACATTTTTCGATCGAGCATTTGTTGATTGAAAAAGCCCACAAAATCGCTTTCAACAAGCTTTTTTATCACGGTATGCTCTGGCTGATGGGTTTGAAGAACCACTGTACCTTGTTTGTTTTTTCGTCCGGCACGGCCACTAACCTGCGCCATTAACTGATAAGAACGCTCAAACGACCTGAAATCGGGATAGTTAAGCAATTGGTCGGCATCCAAAACCCCAACAACCCGAACATTGTCAAAATCAAGGCCTTTGGTCACCATCTGGGTACCGATTAGCATGTCCACATTCCCGCTTTCAAACTGGTAGATTATTCGTTCATAAGCCTTTTTTGCCCGGGTCGTATCTAAATCCATCCGGGCAATTTTTGCTGAAGGAAACAGAAGGCTCAATTCCTCTTCTATTTTCTCGGTCCCAAAACCTTTTGTTTTTAACTCTTCTGAATGACACTCGCCACAATTCGATGGCAAGCTTGAAGTATGTCCGCAGTAATGACAAATTAAAGCCGAACGGTATTTATGATAGGTCAGGCTAACATCACAGTTATTGCATTTCGGAATCCAACCACACGAATTGCATTGCAAGTACGGGGCAAACCCCCTTCTGTTTTGAAAAAGAATTACTTGCTCATTGTTTGCCAATGCCATCTCTATTTGGTCAAACAATTCGGGAGTGAGCAAAGACTTCATGGAACGCTGCCGGGTTGCTTTGCGGACATCCGCCACAATCATCTCAGGTGGCTCAATTCCCAGATACCTTTCCTTCAATTCAACCAAATTGTATTTGCCAGTTTTGGCGTTTAAATAACTTTCAAATGAAGGGGTTGCTGTCCCTAACAAAACTCCAGCCTGATGAATTTGCGCTAATACCACCGCAACATCCCGGGCATTGTAGCGTGGCGCCGGATCAAACTGTTTATAGCTCGACTCATGTTCCTCATCAACAATAATTAGCCCCAGTTTTTTAAATGGCAGAAATGCGGCCGACCTCGCCCCAACAACCAACTGATAGGCATCTTCCTGCTGGTTCAAAATATTCATCCAGATTTCTACCCGCTCTGCATCGTTAAATTTTGAATGATAAACCCCGGCTTTATTGCCAAACACTTTCTTCAATCGATTGATCAATTGGGTTGTTAAACCGATTTCCGGAACGAGATAAAGCACCTGGTTACCCATGGCTACCTGCTCTTCAATAAGCTTTATGTACACCTCGGTTTTCCCGGAGGAAGTCACTCCATGCAGCAATAGCGGACGATCAGTTTTCAACCCATCTTTTATTTGGTTCAATGCCTCCTTTTGGGCAGGGTTTAATTCATTGCGTCTTATCTCAGTAGAAGGTTCCTGATCCAAGCGCCCTATTTCAATTTGTTCAACCTGAAGAATTTCTTTTTTAACCAATCCTGACAAAACCGCCTCAGAAAATTTCCCTTTCTTCAGCAAATCCACTTTAGATATATGCTTTCTTTGTTCAGGATGATGAATCGATTCTGATAAAAAATATTCGAGAAGGGCTACTTGTTTTTTGGCTCGTTTAATTTGCTCAAAAGTTGCTTCCAACCTACTTTCAATTCCAGCAACTAATGAAACGAAAGAGGCGGTTTTTGGGCGATAGTTCTCTGCTAGTTTTTCCTCAAGAATGATGGCATTTTTTTCTAACAGCAACTTTAAAGTAGATAGCGAAGAGTTTTTCCCCAGAAAGCGGTTGATCTCCTGAATGCTGGTTTGCCCATGCCCCTGCAACATCAACAGCAAGGCCTCTTCTTCCCCTTCCAGACCAGATGGGATTTCAAAGTTGGGATTGAAACTTACTTTTGACTGGCTCTCCAATTTCAGGGCTGAGGGTAGCGCAGCTTTGTAAACTTCTCCGATAGTGCAGCAATAATATTCAGCTATCCATTCCCATAAAATAAACTGTGCCTCATTTACAATCGGTTCTTTATCCAATACGGCATCAATGTCCTTTAATTCAAAATCACCAACCGGCTTTTCTGAAGTAATTTTATACACCAAAGCAGAATAAAATTTCCGTGCACCAAACTGAACAACAACACGCACTCCAACTTTTATATTGGGTCCAAACGCCGCTGGGATTCTGTATGTAAACAAATCACCTACGGGCAATGGTAAAATCACTTGAGCAAAAAGTTCGTTGTGCATAACATACAAACTTCGTAAAATTTATTGATTAAGCTTTTAGTAGAATAATTAAAACTTCAAAGATTCTTGAATATTTCCGCTATTCCCAAAATCTGGTTCAAGTTGCAAGTTACAGGTTTCGTGTTCGTGTGTTTGCAGTCTCGTGAGTTCGTGTGTTCTTCAGAATTTGCCAACAATTCCAGCAATTTCTTCCATTAGCCACTGTGGTGTTGATGTAGCTCCACAAATCCCAACTGATGATTTTCCAACAAACCAATCCGGGTTTATTTCATCTTTATTCGACACAAAAAAACTGTCTGAATTATTGGCTTTGCAAACCTCAAAAAGAAAACGTGCGTTAGAGCTTTTTTTTCCTCCAACAAACACAACTGCATCATGTTCTTTCGCAAACTTTTCTAAACGTGGAACACGATTGGCAACCTGACGACAAATGGTATCTTTTACAACTATTTTTTTTGTTGATTGAGCTTGAATTTTTTCAGCCAAAGCATGGAATTTTTCAATCGATTTTGTGGTTTGGGAAAAGAAGTAAGCTGGTTTTTCTTTATCAATTTTTTCCAGGTCTTCCTCCTGTTCAACGATAATCCCAGTGTTGTTCGTTTGTCCGTTTAAACCGATCACCTCAGCATGTCCGGCTTTTCCAAAAATAATGATCTGCCCGTTTTTTCCCTGCATCTCGTCATGCGCCTTTTTGACTCGTTGCTGAAGTTTTAGCACCACCGGGCAGGTAGCATCAATCAGTTCGATGTTGTTCTTTTGGGCATGCTCGTAAGTTGATGGCGGCTCCCCATGGGCACGAAGCAACACTTTGCAGTTTTTGAGTTTTAGGAATTGTTCCCGGTTGATGGTGATCAAACCAAGCGACTCAAGCCGGTTTACCTCCATCCCATTGTGAACAATATCGCCCAAACAATATAATTTGTCTTCCTTCTGAAGCGTTAATTCTGCCATCTCAATGGCATTCACCACCCCAAAACAAAAGCCTGATTTATCGTCAATGATAACCCTCATCCAATCAACTCTTTCACTTTATTCAACACCCATTCCAATTGCTCTTCCCGGCTTATATCACTATTGTCAAGCAACAATGCATCTTCGGCCTGTTTGAGCGGGCTTTCCTTTCGGGAAGAATCAATGTGATCACGTTCCATCACGTTTTTCAATATCTCATCAAAATCAACTTTCAGCCCTTTTTCTGTCAGTTCATCGTATCGTCGTTGCGCCCGCACCTCAGGTCGGGCTGTCATGAAAATTTTCAGTTCGGCTTCAGGAAAAACTACCGTTCCAATATCTCGCCCGTCCATAACTATGCCTTTATTTTTACCCATTTTCTGCTGCAACTTCACCATGGCAGCCCGAACTTCCTTAATTGTTGCAACCGGGCTCACATGAGTGGAAACTGGCAACTGACGAATCTCATCTTCTACATTTTCGCCATTCAAATAAGTCTCATTCAATTGTTTTTCAGGATTGAACCTAAACTCAATCTTTATTTCACCCAAACGACAAATCAATTCCTGCTCATTAACCTTTCCATCAACAGCAAGCCCATTACGTATAGCAAACAAAGTAACTGATCGGTACATTGCCCCCGTGTCGATAAAAATATACCCTAGTTTTTTTGCGACTTGTTTAGCAACTGTGCTTTTCCCACAAGACGAGTGCCCGTCAATAGCAATGATGATTTTTGAAGCTGTCATTTGCAAAAATTTCAGGTAAAGATAAAAGGATTCTGGAGACTCATTGCCAAATATATTCTTGAAAAATTCATCCTAAAAGACAAATAGTATATCTTGCAAACAAAAATAACAGCGATGAAACCAATTACCATCCCAATAGTATTTTTGCTTTTTCTTATTTCAATATTTTCTTACGGGCAAGACAACGAAAAGACAGAAAAACTACATCGAATTAAAGTTTCTGGACACGACGTATTTATCGGGAATATTTCACATCAAAATGATAGCACGCTTACAATCCAGGTTGAATCTATAGGTGAAATAAAAATTGACAAAAAAAACATCTTATCCATCAAAGAGTTAAAAAGGAAGGCAAGGAGCAGAATAATCAGTCATGACTTTGCACCTGGGTATTTTTTAACATCCAGTGGATACGGTTTAAAAGAAGGTGAAATTTATTATCAAAATTTCTGGGTATTTTTTAATCAGGTAAATTTTGGTTTGACCGATAACTTTTCCCTTGGAATTGGCATGATGCCTTTGTTCTTGATTGATGGAGGTCCAACACCGGTTTGGATTACACCAAAAGTTTCAATTCCTATCGTAAAAGATAAGTATAACATAGCAGCTGGTGGTTTATTCGGGACAACATTTGGCGAAGATGCTAATTATGGTGTTGTTTATTTCTCGAATACTTTGGGATCTAGAAGAAACAATGTGAGTTTTGGAATGAGCTGGGGCTATGTTGAAGATGGTTACGCAGATTATCCAATTTTCAACATCGGATTTCAGATAAAAGTTCGTCCAAAAGCATACATCATTGCTGATAGCTATATCAGCTCTCAGAGATATGATGGCGCATTTGTTTCATTTGGAGGTCGTTCAAGAGTTGGGAAAGTTTTTATTGATTATGGTGTTCTATTTCCAACAGTTGATGAAACAGTCTTTGTACCATTATTGGGAATAAAAATTCCATTATAATTTATCTCCTCAACCCTTCATTCAGATTGATGGCAACAGAAATGTGGTTGCTGCTAGCGGCCAGGTGGTAACGGGCTGATCCGTAGTTGAAATGAAAGCGATTTATTTTAAACCCAAAACCCCAGGAAAAACCAACAGTTGATGCTTTATCATCATAAATTAATTCCTTTCGGCGTTGATAATTGTAACCTGCCCTGATTGAAAAATTATCAGAAGGCAGTAACTCAATACCCATAATTAAATGACGCAACATTTGCTCGCCAAATCCAACTTCGTTTGTGACAGTTCCTGTACCATCTTCATTTTGGCTTACTTCACCCAAATCCCATTTATTTAAATGATGTAATGTTGCCGAAACACGCAAAGGTGCATGCGGCAATCTTCTTGACAACCCGATTTGCAGATCGAATGGAATGCTTTCGCGATCGGCACCCTCATAATAAGTGGTTATTTGAGCACCAATATTTCTGGCAACTAACCCAACAGAAGTTAGCTCATCATCACTGACCAGGCTTACACCAAGATCGACAGCCAAGCCAAACGACTGGTAATTTTCAAAGGAAGACAAGATAGGTTTAAGCGTTGCTCCGGTTCGGATTCTTCCAAACTGTTGCGACCAAATAATGTTTAAGGAATATTCGGCTGCATTAAAAGTCCCCTGTCCCCGGGCTCCAAATTCATCGGCGTAATCAAAGCTTCCATAGTTGATGTAGTGCATGCCAACAGCAAAAACACCTAACTCGTCAAAATCTTTTGCATAAGCCGCATACCCAAACTGTACGTCACCAATATAGCTCACGTAATTCATCAACAAGTGATTGTCCATGTCGGCGTGTAAAAGCGATGGGTTGTTGTAGGCAACATTTAAGTCAGTCGGGTCATAAATTGCCGCCTGACTACCACCCAAAGCAGCCATGCGAGATGAGTTTGGCAGGTTTAAAAACTCATAAGTCGATTCACCTCCTAATTGAGCCATCAATCGGGTGGAAAGAAGTAGAAATATAATTATGAAGAATTGTCTGGTCATTATCCGCAGTCCTGAGTTTTAAATCAAACGCCAAAGTTATTTTTTTATTATAAACAGAAAGAATCGAAAAATACTTATCTTACTAAAAATTTAATTCCGACCAACAATAAAAACATGAAAGCCCTGCTAATCATCGATATGCAAAAAGGATCATTCACCCCTGAGACACCACGTTTTGATGCAGAAAATGTGATTCACAGGATCAATCAACTGTCGGAACATTTCAGGGCAAACAATGAGCCTGTTATTTTCATTCAGCATGATGGCAGCCGATTTGATTGCTATGCCCCCGGCACCGTTGAGTGGGAGATACTTCCTTCTTTGTTCAGGGCTGAATCCGATATTGTTGTCAGTAAAACAGCAAACGATTCTTTTTATCGATCTAAGCTGGATGCTGTATTAAAAAAGCTCGAAGTTTCAAAATTGGTAATCACCGGATGTGCAAGCGATTTTTGTGTGGATTCCACTGTTCGGTCTGCTTTAAATCACGACTATCGGGTCAACGTTATTTCAGATGCCCACACAACTGCAGACCGCCCGCACGTTAATGCAGAAAGCATTATCAACCATTACAACTGGCTTTGGAAAGAATTAATCCCAACGAAAGGAATCGTCAATGTACTTTCAACGAAAACTTTTTTGAATAAATAACACCCAAAATTACACCCTATGAAAATTACAAAAAGAGATGCCAAGTACTTTATTTATGGAGTTCTGTTTATGTTATTAGTTGAGCTTGTTTTTGGCTTTGATGATTTTATTGAAGGATTCAAACAAGGCCAAGAAGCATCCAAACGAGATTCTAATCAAGAGCAAGTTGACAAATAGTTGTAGAAACTTAAGCAACCAAAAAGCAAAAACACGTCCCGCTTTCTTACCCTAAATTACGAGGCTCAAAAAATTGAATCTCGCCAAAGTATTTCTAAGAAATGATTGAAGTGCTAACTCAGTAATGACTTTACTTTGTCAGCAATATCTTTCCCATCTGCTTGTCCCGCCAGTTTTTTAGAGGCAATTCCCATCACCTTTCCCATTTCTTTCATGCTGCTTGCACCAACCGATTCAATGATTTCCTGCACAGCTTTTGTCAGTTCCTCATCGCTCATTTTTTCTGGCAAATAGCTTTCAAAAACTTTCACCTGCACCATTTCAGTTTCATACAAATCATCCCGACCTTGCTCTTTGTAAATGCTTGCAGAATCATTTCCCTGCTTGGCCAGTTTTTGAATAACCTTCACGATGTCTTGATCTGTCAGTTCTTCAGAAGCACCTTTCGCTGTTTTTGCCTCCAGAATTACTTTTTTAATGCCACGAATGGCTTCAAGCTTTTCTTTTTCGCGTGCCTTCATGGCCGCTTTCATATCTTCATTTATTTGTTCTAATAGACTCATATCTTCATTTTAAATTCCAAATAACAAAATCCAAATTCCAATTTACTAATTACCAGCAACTAATATTTTAATCCACATTATCATGCAGGTATGAATTGTTGTCACGAAGAACCGTTTTTTCATCATCGTCTGGCGAAAGTGAAAAACGTGACAACCGTTGTTCAAATTTCTTCTTCATGTCCTTGATGTTTACTTTCTTCCTGCGGTAGGCCGGAATGTTTTCCAGTTCATCAACAGCCTCATCACTTGAAGTAGAAAAATCCATCTTCACCGAAAAGTAATCATCTGTTTCTTTTGATTTCGGTTTTCCATACAACTCATCAAATTCATCGCCTTCTGCAGGGTTTATGTCGAATTCAAACGTTCTTTGACTGGTACTCCCCGACCCGGAATCGCCAGCTGAGGGAACTTTGGGTTTGGGAGCTGGTTTAGGGGCAGGTTTTGGCTCGGGCTCATCGGCAAGCGTATGGTAGGTCTTCTCAACTTTACGCGCAGCCATCATCTCCGGAATACTTGTCATACTGAACCCGGTTGCGATAATCGTCACACAAATTTTTCCTCCCAAACTTTCGTCCACGCCATTTCCCCAAATCAAATCAGCATCATTCCCTGCCTTTGCCTGTACATAGTCTGTAATCTCACCGATCTCATCCATGGTTACTTCTTCTGAACCAGATGTGATATTCAAAAGGATATTTCGTGCCCCATCAATATCATTGTTGTTCAGCAAAGGTGAATTCAATGCGTCCTCAACTGCCTTTATCGCTCTGTCTTCGCCCTCAGCGGTTGATGACCCCATTACGGCCACACCGCTCTTTCTCATTACTGTTTCCACGTCTGCAAAATCAACATTGATATAGCCTGCCACAGTAATAATTTCAGCAATACCCTTTGCAGCAGTTGTCAACACATTATCGGCCTTTGCAAACGCTTCAGAAATTTTAAAATCGCCGTACATTTCCCGAATGCGCTCATTATTGATTACCAGCAATGAATCAACATGTCCTTCCAACTGGGCAATGCCATCAATCGCCTGCTTAATCCTGCGCCGTCCTTCATTCCTGAACGGAAGGGTTACAATACCAACGGTTAAAAGCCCGAGTTCTTTACTTGCTTCTGCTATTACCGGGGCGGCTCCTGTTCCGGTACCTCCCCCCATACCAGCAGTGATGAAAACCATCTTGGTTTTCTCTTCTAGCATTTTTTTCACATTCTCGATGTTCTCAATCGCTGCATCGCGCCCAATTTCAGGTTTATTACCTGCACCGCGCCCTTCGGTGAGCGACTCGCCCAATTGAATTTTTAGTGGCACCGGGCTGTTTTGTAAGGCCTGTGCATCGGTATTGCAAAGCATAAAACCCACATCTTTTATGCCTTCTTCATACATGTGGTTCACGGCGTTACCGCCACCTCCTCCAACACCAATCACCTTAATGATTGTACCTGAAGATTTATCTAGTTCGAAGTTCATTATATCGTCTGACATAGGCTTTGTCTTATATGTTTATAATTTCGTATCATCTTGATCATCAAATAAGCGATTAAACTGTCGCTGAAACCAGCTATCCACTTTTTCAGTATCTGCTGGTTGTTTTTCTTTTTTATTTGCTTGGGATGAAACAGCCTCTTCCATCACTGGCTCTTTCATTTTCGGTTTTTCAAAATTGATATCAACCAGGTTTTCATCTTCGTCTTCCAGGTTGATATCATAAGCCTGGGTTTCCAAAACAAACTCTTCTTTTGGCTCCTGATCCTGAAGTATCTGGCTCGGGTTTTTATCAAATCGTGTGGCAATAATCGTCACGCTGATTTTATCACCCAGCTTATGATCAATGCCATTTCCCCAAATAATATTGGCATCCTGTCCGGCTTTATCCTGGAGGTGTTCAATGATATCACCTATTTCTCCCATAGTAATTTCATCTTTACCGGAAGTGATATTCAATAAAATATCTTTTGAACCGTGAATATCATTGCTGTCCAACAATGGCGATTCAAGGGCCAATTGCGTTGCATGCATCGCCCTGTTTGAACCTTCCGAAATCCCGGTTCCCATAATAAAGACTTTACTGTTGGTCATCACCGTGTTCACATCAGCAAAGTCGATGTTTATGTTGCCATGCAGTGTGATAATTTCAGCAACACCTTTTACGGCAGTAGCCAAAATATCATCGGCCTTTTTAAATGCCTGCGATGCTGGCAAATCGCCATATATTTTATGTAGTTTTTCATTGCTGATAACCAGCAAACTGTCCACTTGCTCTTTTAGTTTCTCCAAGCCTTCCAATGCCTGTTCAAAGCGTCTTTTCCCTTCTGACGGAGAAGGAATAGTCACCACCGCAATGGTCAGGATATCCAGTTCCCTTGCCAGGTCTGCAATAACGGGTGCAGCCCCTGTTCCTGTTCCACCACCTAACCCGGCAGTAATGAAAAGCATTTTGGTATGCTCCAGCACCAATCGAACATCTTCCAGGTTTTCAATGGCAGCCTGCTCTCCCTGCTCAGGCATATTGCCAGCACCACGTCCTTCAGTTAAGGTTACCCCCAATTGAATTTTAATTGGGACAGGACTGTTTCGCATGGCCTGGGCATCGGTATTGCAAATTAAAAAATCGATACCTTCAATCCCTTCATCAAACATGTGGTTGACTGCATTGCAACCACCTCCCCCAACCCCGATCACTTTTATGATTGAGGTCTTTGATTGTTCAAATCCAAAGTTTAAAATTTCCTCCATATCGAGGATTTTATTCGTTAATACATTTCCGTATCCTGTTCATCTTCAAAGAACAGCGTTACCTGGCGAGCTACCTCTTTTTTCATTTGACTGAAAAAGCCAGGTTCAGTAGAGCGTATTTTCTTTTTCTTCTTTTTAGCAATATTTCCATTAGCTGATTCATTCAGGGCAGCAGTCAGCAAACCAAGGACTGTTGCATTTCGGGGATCTTCCAATTCCTTCCATTGCTGATCAATTTGCATGCGTGGAATCCCTTTGCGAACATCCATTCCTGTCTTAAACTTGATCAACTGGTTCAGATTGGGTAACAACGCACTACCCCCGGTCATAACGATACCTGCGCCTATTTTATCCATCAGTCCGGATTCTTCAATTTGAAAGAAAAATGCATCAATGATTTCTTCCATGCGTGCCTGGATAATAAATGCCAGGTTTTTGAATGAAATCTCCTTGGGTTCCCAGCCGGAAATGCCCGGAATTGTTACCACTTTATCTTCCGGAGCAAATTCTCCCATAGCCTGTCCAAACTGCACTTTCAGTGATTCGGCCTGACGTGCAAGAATGCTGCAACCTTCTTTTATATCGTGTGTAATTACATTTCCTCCGAAAGGAATGAGTGAAGAAAAACTAAGCACTCCTTCCGTATAAACTGCAACTTTGGTTGTTCCCCCTCCAATATCGAGTAAAATTACACCAGCTTCTTTTTCATCTTCTGAAAGTAAAACCTCTGAAGAAGCCAATGGATCGACCATTACTTTGTTGACATTGATAGCTGCCCGCTCCAGGCATAGCCTCAAATTATCTTCATATAGTTTTGGGGCTACCAATAATTTAAACTCAGCATCAATCTTCTCTCCTGCAATTCCAATTGGATTTGGTATGCCAGCCTCATTATCAATGGTAAATAACTGTGGGCAAGTGTGGTAAATCTTGTATTCATCAGGCAACTCAATATTTTGGGCAATAGCATAGAGTTGCGCAATGTCTTCTTCTGAAACAATACGGCTTTCGTCAATAAATTTTTGCGCGGTGTTCGTTATCGTTTTTAACTGCTGACCAACAATGTTGACATACACTTCATCAATATCGCCATTAAACATGTCTTCAGCCTGACGAACTGCCTGATGAATGGCTTTAAAAGCTTCTTCGATGTTCAATACCACTCCGCGCTTCACCCCCATGGAGCGTGCTTTTCCAACACCCAAAATTTCAATTTTCCCATCGGGCTTTTTCCTGCCGGCTACCACTACAACTTTGGTTGTACCTACATCAACTGCCGCTATTATTTTTTCGCTCTTGCCCATAAGCTCTATCTTTTTGTACAAACTACCTGATTACTATATTTTAAATTGATGCTTCTATATTTGTCCCATCCTGTTTCAGCAAATATCTGCTGGTATAAGGCTTTCAAATTCCTGAATTTTTCTTCTACACGCTCCACCTTTCCAAACTCTACTAGCTGATCACCAATTCGTGGAACCAAAACCAATTCTTCATTTTGCCTGACATAAACCTGCTCGATCATGGCACTCCAAAACTCATCACTGTTGATAAACTGTGCGAATGGCAGAAGCTTTTCCATGGTGAACTTATCCTTTACAAAGCCATTAACAATCATCACTTTCGCTGTGAATTTATCGTTGGTTGGAATTTTCACCCCCTCGATGTCCAGGTAATAATCTTTGCTGCCGGAAATGATCCGAACAATTGGACTGCGTTGTTCAATCTCAGCATAAAGACAACCTTCAAAATCCATTTTAGTCCCGGTAACTTTTCGATAAACTTCTGCTTTTTTTATTGAAGCAACTGTCTCTAACTTTTCTTCAAGTACATTGGTATCAATTTGATATAAGGTTTTTTCTTTTATTTCAGGCTGCGCTTTGATAATAATTTCTGAAATATCCTCTTCCTCTAAAAAGCGTGGTGAGTCTTTTTTAATGACCACCAAAACCTTCGAGCATTTTACTTTTGAAAGGCCATTCATGGAAAAAGCCAGCGATATTACAATTGCTGGTAATACAATGACTAAAACGATTATATTTTGAATCGACTTACGCATTCACTTTTTCTTTCAATTTCTCAACAACTGGCTCAACCAGGATGTCAATATCCCCAGCTCCCATCATCAGAACTACCCCTGGTTCAAAACGTTCTGCGATACCGGGTAATTCTTCTTTTGGTATTAATGTTTTGTGTTCGTTTTCAATTTGTTTAAAAATGATTTCTGAAGAAACTCCTGGAATTGGCTTTTCACGTGCAGGATAAATATCCAGCAATACTACCTCATCCAGTTTACTCAACTCTTCTGCAAATCCATCTGCAAAATCTTTCGTTCGGCTAAAAAGATGAGGTTGGAACACACCCGTGATCCTTCGACCGGCAAACATGGCCCTCACGGAAGTAATGGTCGCTTTCAACTCAGTTGGGTGATGTGCATAATCATCAATCAGCACATATTGCTCATTCTTCAACCGTATATCAAAGCGTCTTTTTACCCCCTGATAAACCGGCAATGCTTCTTTTAATTCATCTGCAGTAACACCTGCCAACATAGCCAGAGCAGAAGCGGCAACAGCATTTTCCACATTCATTAAACCCGGATAATTCAGTTGCAAGCCTTTTACAATTCCTTCAGGATGAACCAGGTCAAACAAATAAGCTTCGTTTCTCAATTCAATGTGCTTTGCATAAAAATCCGCTTCTTCATTTAATGAATAGGAGAAATATTTTTTGCCATTCCGTCTTTTCTTGATGGGCAATCCTTTTTTAATCACCAATGAACCACCTTCTTTTACCTGCCCTGCAAATTCATTGAATGAGTTTACAATCTTGCTGTGCGAGCGATAAATATCCAGGTGATCAGCATCAGTTGAAGTGATGGCTGCTAGGTTTGGGAACAAACGCAGGAATGAGCGATCAAATTCATCCGCTTCGGCAACAAACCAATCACTTTCTGAATTGAGCAGCAAATTGCTTTGATAATTCTTTGAAATACCTCCTAAAAATGCATTGCACCCAACAGCTGATTTTGTCATGATATGAGCCAGCATCGTAGACACCGACGTTTTCCCATGTGTTCCGGCTACAGCCACACACATAGCGGTATTGCAAATCATCCCAAGCACTTCAGAACGTTTTTTCATTTCAAAACCATTCTGCTCAAAATAGATTCGCTCACCCAAATCAGCGGGTATTGCCGGCGTGAAAACAACCAGGCAACTCGATTTCTTTACACCTTTCTCTAAGTACTCTGGTCTATCCTCGTAATGAACATCAATCCCTTCTTTTTCAAGTTGCCTGGTCAATTCCGTTTCTGTTCGGTCATATCCCACAACTTCGTACCCGGCATGCTTAAAATAGCGTGCCAAAGCACTCATCCCAATACCTCCGATACCGAGAAAATATATTTGTTTTATGTGATCCAATCCGGTCATTAATTTTTTAATTCGTTAAGAATAACGTCAACTATCTCACTCGTTGCATTTGGCTTAGCCAATTTTGTGCTATTTGCTGAAATTTCCTTCAACTTGTCTTCATCTTTTATTAACTCCAAAGCAGTTTTTATCAACTTATCTTTTGCGTCAATATCTTTTACCAAAACAGCTGCATTTTGATCAACCAAGGCCATGGCATTTTTTGTTTGATGATCTTCCGCCACATTTGGGGAAGGAACCAAAATGGATGGTTTTCCTAACAAACAAATCTCAGAAATAGTGCCTGCCCCTGCCCTTGAGATCACCAGATCAGAAGCTTTGTATGCTAAATCCATTCTGGAAAGAAACTCCATCGGCTTCAGGTTCTCCGGAACCTTTTCGCCCAATTCATCAATGATGTTCTGATAATATATTTTACCTGTTTGCCAAATTATCTGCACATCAGATCCATTCACCAAATCCAGCGCTGCTTTCACACTTTCGTTTAATGTTTTTGCTCCCAGGCTTCCTCCAACAATCAACAATACTGGCTTTTTTGAATCCAGGCCGAAATGCTCATACGCCTGTTCCCCATTTACATTCTCCAATAAATTCTGCCGAACCGGATTTCCGGTCTGCACTATTTTCTCAGCTGGGAAATACCGCTCCATATTTGAATAGGCTACACAAATCTTTCTCACTTTTGCAGACAACAACTTGTTCGTTACACCCGCATAGGAATTTTGTTCCTGAAGAATGCATGGAATTCTTTTCCGTGATGCCGCTTTTAATACAGGACCACTGGCATAACCACCCACTCCAATGGCCACATCCGGCTGGAAGTCACTAACCACTTTCCGGGCTTTTTGCATGCTCATGAACAATCTGTAAACAAACTTGAACATCTTCAAAGAAGCTTTGCGAGGCATTCCCGTTACAGGTAGCCCAACGATTTCATATCCTGCATCAGGAACACGTTCCATTTCCATCCGCCCCAGGGCTCCCACAAACAGAATATCCGTTTCAGGCAAGCGGTCTTTTATTTCGTTTGCAATGGACAAGGCCGGGAAAATATGCCCCCCGGTACCACCTCCGCTTATTATGACTTTTAACTTCTTCATTTATAATTCTTCATCTTCGTCAGGAACATCCAGCATCACTGGCTGCTCCACAACTTCGACTCTATTTTTTTGGTTCTGATAACTTACTGATAAAATAACCCCAAATGATATGGCTGTAAACAAGGTTGATGTTCCACCCATGCTAACCCATGGCATAGGTTGTCCGGTAACCGGGAATACACCTACTGAAACCGCCATATTAATAATGGCCTGAAAAACCAGCAACAACACTAATCCAGCCGTTAAGAACGCTGGGAATGTCCTGTTTGAACGCCGTACAATAACCACACCACGATAAAGGAGGATCAGGTAAAGCATGGCAATAAAAATTCCGCCAACCCAACCATATTCTTCAATTATAATGGAATAGATAAAATCGTTATAGGCAGCCTCCATGTAATTGCTCACTTCACTTCCTCCGGGACCTTTACCCAACCCTCGACCTTCATAAATTGCCAGTTTTGCATAGTCGGCCTGGGTGGTTCCCAGTTGGGCATTATCATCGCCATATATAAAATCATCTATTCGTTCTTTAAACGTATGCACACGCCCAAAAGAACCGGGCAATAGATCTGCTGTAAAATAAACAAGTGCCATTAGTGCAAGTCCGGCTACAATTGGCATAAGCAAAAACTTGATCGGCACCCGGGCAATCATCATCAACACCATCACACTACCAAAAATTAATGCTGATGTGGAAATATCTCCGTAGAATATGATCCCGCAAATTCCCACACTAACACCCATCACCCAGATGAATGCCTTTTTCAAATCTTGTTTCGTTTTTTGCCGTTTGCCTAGCACTTTGGCGACAAACATCATCAACGATAGCTTTGCCAATTCAGCAGGCTGAAAAGCAATAAATCCCAAGTTTAATGATCGGGGTGTTGGCTTTCCGGGATCAAGTTTATATTGTACAATGGCTGCAAAAAGCGCAAACACAGTAATTATCAATAACAGGGGTGCAATCCACGAATAAAACTTTACAGGTATAATATTGACCAAAAATGCCATCAGCCCAAAACCAATCAGGATAAACACAATTTGCCTGATCAGGTAATATCCGGTGTTACCTCCTGCCTGACGGTAAGCCAACCTTCCGGTTGCGCTGTAAACAATCAGCAGCGAGGCCAGGGACAAAAACACCAGCACCACCCAAATGATCCGGTCACCCTTCAATATTTTACCTAACGAAAAGTTCATTCTATAACTCCCTTACTGCCATCTTAAACTGACGGCCACGATCTTCATAATTTTCAAATAAATCGAAACTGGCACAAGCAGGCGATAACACGACTGTTTCACCATTCTTCGCCAAATAATAAGCTGAACGAACAGCCTCTTTCATGTCTTGCGTTTCGTGAATTTCAGGCACAATGTCTTTAAAGGCTTCGACTATCTTCTTGTTGTCAACTCCCAGACAAATTATCGCCTTTACTTTTTCTTTCACCAATGGTTTTAGCGATTCGTAATCGTTCCCTTTGTCAACACCACCTGCAATCCAAACGATGGGTTTGTTCAAACTTTCCAATGCGTACCAGGTTGAATTGACATTTGTAGCTTTCGAATCGTTCACAAAAGCTATTCCGTGTACTTTAAGGAAATGCTCAAGACGATGTTCCACGCCTTGAAAACCAGAAAGACTTTCCCTGATTTTTTCATTCCTGATATTCAACACCATCCCGGCTAACCCCGCAGCCATTGAATTGTACGTGTTGTGCTGTCCCTGTAATGCGATATCAAAAATTGACATACTCAATGAATTTTGTTCCCTGTTAATAATTAAATCTTTTCCTTTGATCCCTGCTCCGTTGCCAACTGGCTCGTTCAACCCAAATGGCAGGCAAACAGCAGGTATATTTCGTTTTTCTAATTCTTGTTGAATGACCGGGTCTTCTGCCCAGTAGATGAAGAAGTCGTTTGCAGTTTGATTTTGTAGCACCCTGAATTTTGAATCTACATATTTCTGGAAATCATTATCGTAGCGATCAAGGTGGTCTGGAGTAATGTTTAGCAAAACAGCAATATCTGCTTTAAATTCAAACATGCCATCCAACTGAAAGCTGCTCAATTCAATCACATAGTAGTCAAAGTTTTTTTCGGCAACCTGCCAGGCAAAACTATCGCCAACATTCCCTGCCAAACCAACATTTAATCCTGCCTGCTTAAGCATGTGATAAGTTAGCATTGTAGTAGTTGTTTTCCCATTACTTCCGGTTATGCAAATGGTTTTGGCCGAACAATACCTGCCGCCAAATTCAATCTCTGAAATTACAGGAATGCCTTCCCCTTTTATTTCGTTGATCAATGCAATGTGATCCGGAATTCCCGGGCTTTTTACTACCAAATCAGCTTTCAGGATTAACTCACGTGAATGAGCTCCTTCTTCAAAATTTATCTCATAATTTAAAAGAACGTCTCTGTATTTTTTATTTATTTTTCCAGCATCCGAAACCAGTACTTCAAACCCTTTACTCTTGCCTAAAATGGCGGCTCCAACCCCACTTTCACCAGCTCCCAGTATGACCAAACGCTCCGCCATTATTACCTCATTTTTAGCGTAACGATAGTAAACACAGCCAATATGATCCCAACAATCCAGAAGCGCGTTACAATCTTCGCTTCAGGAATACCTTTCTTCTGATAATGATGGTGAATGGGGCTCATTAAAAAGACACGCTGACCTTCACCATATTTCTTTTTTGTGTATTTGAAATAGCTTACCTGAATGATTACCGACAGATTCTCTAAAAGGAATATTCCACATAAAATTGGGATGAGTATTTCCTTACGAATGACCACTGCAAAAACAGCCAGAATTCCACCAAGAGCAAGGCTTCCTGTGTCGCCCATAAAAACCTGTGCCGGATAGGAGTTCCACCAAAGGAATCCAACTGTTGCCCCAATGAAAGCAGCAATAAAAACAGTCAACTCACCAATGTTGGGAATGTACATGATGTTCAGGTAATCGGAATAAATTACGTTACCACTTACATAGGCTAAAATCCCTAAGGTGACACCACTAATAGCAGATGTTCCCGTTGCCAGTCCGTCGATTCCATCGGTAAGGTTGGCAGCATTCGACACGGCCGTAATAATTAAAATGATGGCAATTGCATAAACCAGCCAGCGCCACACATCGGCCTTTTCACCCATAAAAGGGATCAACCAGGCATAATCGAACTCGTGGTTTTTTATGAACGGAATTGTTGTACGGGTAGATTTAACATCATTGGTTACCACACGCAATTCCTGTCTTCCAGTCTCCTGGTCAACGACCAATTCTTCAATAATATCCCCGTTGCCATCCTTCAGTTTTTCTCGAACCAAAACATCATCTGAAAGAAACATGGTTGAGGCAACAATAACACCCAGACTAACCTGACCCAGAATTTTGAATTTCCCGGCCAGCCCTTTTTTATCCTTCAGAAATACTTTGATGTAATCATCTGTAAACCCAATTAATCCCAGCCAGGCTGTAGTGATCAACATCAGTAAAATGTAGGTATTGTCAAGTTTTGCAAAAAGAAGCGTTGGAATAATGATCGATGCAATAATAATCAGGCCACCCATTGTTGGCGTACCTTTTTTCTGCAATTGCCCTTCCAACCCCAGGTCTCGAACTTCTTCCCCTATTTGTTTCTTCTGCAGAAAAACAATAAGCTTTTTACCAAACCCCATGGTGATAAAGAGCGATGTGATAATTGCAGCACCAGAACGAAACGAAATATAGGGCAGCATTCCCATACCGGGAATATCAAAATCTTGCAACCATTCGTACAATAAATAAAGCATCGTGTTTCTTTTATTTTGCGTTAAAAACTTCCGTTAAAACTTCTTTATCATCAAAGTGATGTTTCACACCATTGACCTCCTGGTAATCTTCATGCCCCTTCCCTGCAACCAAGATGATATCTCCCGGGCTTGCCAGCATGCATGCAGTTCGTATTGCTTCTTTTCTGTTCACTATTGAAAGCACTTTGTTTTTTTGATGTGGTTCAATCCCTGCTTCCATGTCAGCAATGATCTGCTCAGGCACTTCAGTTCGTGGGTTATCAGAAGTCAGGATCACCTTGTCACTTTGCTGCGCAGCTTCCTGCGCCATCACCGGACGTTTCGTTTTATCACGATCACCGCCTGCGCCAACCACCGTTATCACCTGCTCATTTCCAGTCCGTATTTCTGAAATCCCGTTCAGTACATTTTTCAAAGCGTCGGGAGTATGTGCATAGTCAACAATTCCATATTTACCTTCCGGTGAACGAAGAATTTCAAATCGTCCGGCAACTGGTTTTAGCTCACTGATTACTGAAAGCACCTCATCGGCTTCTTCACCCAACAAAACGGCACATGCGTAAACAGCCATTAAATTGTAAGCATTGAATACACCTGAAAAATGTGTCCAAACTTCATGGTTCTCGATATTCAGCAACGAACCATCCATGTGTTTTTCAAGAATCTTACATTTGAAATCTGCCAATGATTTTAGCGCGTATGTCTTTTTTGTAGCCTTTGTATTCTGAAGCATCACCATGCCATTTTTCTCATCGGCATTTGTAAGTGCAAAAGCTTTAGGTGAAAGCTGATCAAAAAATTTCTTTTTAGCCTTTAGGTATTCAGCAAACGTTTTATGATAATCCAAATGGTCGTGTGTAAGATTGGTGAATACACCTCCATCAAAATCAATCCCGGAAATCCTGTCCTGATCAATTGCATGGGAACTCACTTCCATGAAACAGAAATCGCAGCCCGCATCAACCATCTTCGCCATCATCGACTGAATTTGAAGCGCATCAGGCGTTGTGTGGGTCGCCGGATATTCTTCAGAAGCCACATAATATTTTATGGTCGAAATCAACCCGCACTTGTACCCCAGCTTTGTAAAAAGGCGATAAAGTAAAGTGGCAATAGTGGTTTTTCCGTTTGTTCCGGTTACGCCTACAACTTTCAAGCTTGAAGAAGGATTCTCAAAATAATTGGCAGCTAACTGACCAAACGATTCGACAGTGTTTTTGATCTTCACCTGAGCCACCGAAGCTGGAATTTGTTGCACAAACCGTTCTGCGACAATTGCTGATGCTCCCGCCTCAACTGCCTTTGATATATAATCATGCCCATCAACCTGAACACCAGCAATTGCTACAAACACATCTCCCGCTTTCACTTTTCTTGAATCAAAGTGAACCTCTCCGATTTCTACCCCAACTTCCCCTTCAATTAAGTCGAAGTCAATACCTTTTAATATATCTTTCAATAACGTCATTATCCTAAATCGATATAAATTGTTTGTCCTTTGCGTACTTTCTGACCAGCTTTCAACGATTGCTTTTTCACCTTCCCAAGTCCTTTCATCCGCACTTTCAGTCCAGAATTTTCAAGTAGGTAAATAGCATCTTTGCATCCCATTCCAATCACATCGGGAACAAATCCATCCTGTATCGCCAGATTTTCAGCCTCAATATTTTGCTCACCGGATTTCAGCTTTATGAATGGAGTCTGGGTGTTTTTTGCAGGAACTTCGATATTTAACTCTTCTGAAGCCACCAACACCTCATCCTTAGATCCTGACTTAATTACAGGTAATTCCTTCTGGGAAGGATCCTCTGTATTCCTTGGTTCTAAAAATGAAGAATAAACTTTTCCAACAACTTCCTTAAAAACGGGCCCTGCCACCGATGAACCGTAATATTTACCTTTGGGCCCAACGATTACCACCACACATGTGTATTGTGGGTCATCAGCAGGAAAATACCCGGCAAATGAAGCCTGGTAATTTTTACGCCCATCTTTTTCGTACCCTTCATTATTATAGGCTACCTGTGCTGTTCCGGTTTTTCCCGCAATTGGGAAATAAGGGTTTGCAAGAGATTTTCCGGTTCCATCAACACAAACAGCCTCCAATAAAGACTGAGCCTTTTTTAATGTTTCTTTTGAACAGATTGAAGGATTTAAAACTTCGGTCTTGAACTCCTTTTCAAGCAATCCATTTTCGTGGACTTCCTTTACAAATTTTGGCTTGACCATCTTCCCATTATTGGCAACAGCATTGTAAAAAGTGAGTGTTTGAAGCGGTGTCAGCTTAATCTCATAACCATAAGAGATCCATGCCAGTGAAGGTCCCCACCAAACTTTGTCGCCCGGATATTTTATATATGGAATACCTTCACCTTCAAAACCAACCCCAAGCGGCTTGTTTAGTCCAAAATTGTAAATGCGGTCGATATAATCCTCTTCCCTACCTTCATAATATTTTGTAATAATCTTTGCAATCCCAACATTGGAAGACAACTTGAAAATATCCCTCATCGATATTTCTCCGTGCCCACCGTGCCGCCAGTCGCTATCATAAATGGTTTGCCCGCGATAATCCCAATATCCTTTTTCGGTATCGAAAACATCAGAGGTATCAACATAACCATGCTCCATCGCAACAATCATCGACATCAACTTAAATGTTGAACCTGGCTCGCTGCACCCGGCATGCCCTAAAGCAAAATTGTAGGTCTCGGCATAAGTCCCATCTTTTCGTTTCCCCAGGTTAGCAATCGCTTTCACTTCGCCAGTCTTTACTTCCATCACGATTGTCGTACCCCATTCAGCTTGTGATACTTCCATTTGCCTCTGAAGGGCGTTTTGTGCAAAATCCTGCAGGTTCACATTCAGGGTTGTAACCACATCACTTCCATCTTTAGGCTCCGTTATTGGCATGTTAATCCAATGCCCTGAATAATTTCGCTTTATTGCCTTGCCATTTTCACCACTCAGATAGCCTTCCATCAATCCTTCAATACCGGAATAACCAATATTCCCGTGAATTCCACCAAAAGCCCCTTTGTTGAGAGTCCCAATTGTGCGGCTGGCCATATCTCCATGCGGCATAATTCGCTCACTTTCGCGAACTACGATTAATCCCGCCCCGAACGACCTTCGCTGCAAGGTCTCCAGCTTCTTGAACTTTTGCAGCTTGGCATAATCAACTTTTTCAGGATAAATTTTGAACCAGCGGTTCCCTTTTCTGAAATCCCTCTGCAGCCTTTTCTTGAACTGATATTTTGAAATACCGAAAAACTTGGCAACCTCAAGGGAAAACGCATCAGACTGACTTTCGAATACACGTTTCACACGCGGTGCAGCCAAATCCATCCTCAATTCAAAATATGGGACAGAAGTAGCTAAAATACTTCCATCATCGGCGCAAATATTCCCTCGCTTGGCCTGTATTTCTGAAGTATTTGTCCTTAAATCCTTAGCAATCTGCTTCCATTGCTCCGTGTCAACAGTTTGAATCATGAACATTTTGACAACGATGACAATCCCCATCAATGCCACAAGGAAATAGATGACCCCAAAACGGAATGTTATTTCTTTTCTAATTTCCATTTAATCCTGATCCAGTTCTTCAACTATAATTTTACGGGCAGGTTCTTTTGGCTCAACCAAATCCAAACCGCTTTCCTGCACTTTTTTTGTAATCTCAGTTGGCCGGTTCATTTTCATCAGCTCTGTTTCATAAGTAATAGATTCTGCTTTCAGTTCCTTTATTGAATCCTGGACAGCCTCCATTTGTCTGATGGTTTTTTCCGACCAATACCTGTTTGAAATAAGCAGCATACCCAGAAGTACCAGGAAGAAAACAAAAGGCAATTGCTTCATCACCTTTTCGCTTGCAAGTAGGTTGCCCCCCAAAAGGGATTTCAGCCTGCTTCCCAGTCCTTGTTTCTCGTTATTTTTTTTGCTGCTACTCATATTTTTTCTGCAATGCGAAGTTTTGCACTTCGGGCTCTTGTGTTCCTTTCAATTTCTTCTTCAGTTGGAATGATCACTTTTCTGTTCACCGATTTCAATCCAGAGGTTACATTCCCGTAAAAGTCTTTCTCCAATTTCCCTTCAAAATTCCCGGCTTTAATAAAGTTCTTCACCAATCGATCTTCCAACGAATGGTAGGTAATCACCACCAGGCGACCTCCCACTTTCAGCAGATCGGCACTTTGCTCTAAAAAGTTTTTCAGCACTTCCAGTTCTTGATTGGTTTCAATTCGCAAAGCCTGGAAAACTTTTGCCAGATACTTTGTCTCCAGCCTTTTGGGAATGCAGTTTTCTATCGCATTTTTAAAATCGTCAATGGTTTTAATCTGCTTTTGCTCCCGTCTGGCAATTATTTCTTTGGTTAGTCGATAAGCATTTTTTACTTCCCCGTAATCCCTGAAAATCTGGATCAGTCTTTCTTCTGTATATGTATTCACGATCTCGGCTGCAGTCATTTTTGCATCCCGGTTCATGCGCATATCCAGGTCGCCAGAGAAACGGAATGAGAACCCACGTTCAGCCACATCAAAATCATGGGAAGAAACGCCCAAGTCCGCAAGTATCCCATCTACTTTTTCAACTTCATAATACCTTAAAAAATTGCGTATATAACTGAAGTTATGCCTGATAAAAAAAAATCGTGGGTTGTCAATCACATTAGCGGCAGCATCTTCATCCTGGTCAAAGGCAAAAAGCCTCCCCTTTTTCAAGTGCTTCAATACTTCACGGGAATGGCCGCCACCCCCAAAGGTGACATCAACATAGTCGCCGTCCTTATGAATGTTCAGCCCTTCGATGCTTTCATTCAATAAAACCGGTATGTGGTAAGCTTGCTCCAATGCTACTCTTCTATTTCCCCAAAAAATTCTGAAAATAACTCTCCGTAGTCACCCATCGATTTGAGATAGGTATCGTATTCACTCACATCCCAGAGGCGGATTCGATCTCCCTGACCAACAAAAATGACCTCTTTGGAAATTCCAGCCTTGTCCATAAAATTGTTTGGCAGGTTCATTCGGCAACTCTCGGGAACATTGATGATTTTAAAACTTCTATAAATCATATCCAGCAAACGACTTTGCTGTCGATTATTGCGGTTCAGTTTTGACTTCAAAGTCGACAGGCGATTCTCCCAGGTTTCAACTGGGTAAACATTCAGGCATTTTTCATACGGATCAACCTCAATGGCTAATTGACCACCGGGTATCCTGCCTCCCATCTCGTTTTTGTAATCGGCAGGCAATACAACGCGTCCTTTTTCATCGATTGTTGCGTTTTTTTCTGCTGAAAAGTCCATGAATTGTTTGCCTTTTAATTAATCGTAAAATTAATAATTTCTTTCAAATTAATCCACTTTAAGTCACACTCAGTCACTATTAGGCACATTTCATTTTTCCCAATTTTGTTTATATCCTGTTAATAGAGCTTTAATAGATGTCAACAACCCATCACCCACACCTCTATTTCAATACCTTACAGCTACAACAATACTTATCAACATCAGTTAATAAATCAACGATTCAAATTGGAGGAAATTATCAATCAGTCACCAAGGGCAAATCAGAATTATTTTTTCTATTTTTCGGCTTCCAATAATCGACACAAAATGAACGAACAGTCAAATAATGACTTCAAGCCTATTGACATGCGTGATGTCTTTAAAGAAAAGGCACCAGGATTAGCAAAACTAGTACCCGGTTTTATCTACAGATACATCAACCGCATCATGCACATCGAGGAAGTAAACGAAATACTTTCAAACTACGGTGATAAAAGAGGGATTGACTTCTGTAACAGTATGGTCGACTACTTCAATGTAGATCAAGAAATTAAGGGGATTGAAAACATTCCAAAGGAAGGTCGATTCATTTTTGCAGCAAACCACCCACTAGGAGGATTTGATGGTATTTTGCTGATGACCAATGTCAATAAAATTTTAGGTGAAGTTCGTTTTTTGGTGAATGACATTTTGATGAACATCCCTCAACTTGAGGGAGTTTTTGTGCCGATAGACAAGCATGGCCCTCATGGACGACACTTTGCCAAGGTTGTCCATGAAAATTATGAATCAGATGTGCAAATTTTGATTTTCCCTTCAGGATATGCCTCAAGAAAAATAAAAGGAAAAGTAACCGACCTCGAATGGAAAAAGCATTTTATACAAAAATCAATTCAATATAAACGAGATATTATTCCGGTTCACGTTAGCGGAAGAAATTCAAATTTCTTTTACAGGCTGGCCAATTTCAGAAAAACCATCCGGTTAAAATGGAATCTGGAAATGTTTTACTTAGCAGATGAAAGCTTTAAACATCGCGGACAAAAATTCACCATCACTTTTGGGGAACCAATACCTTACAAAACGTTTGACAAATCCAAAACACACAAAGAATGGGCCAATGAAGTTCGTAACGTTTTATATTCGCTTCCTAAAAATGGCTGATTATTAAATTACGCCGGATAGAATCCGAATCTATCATTATTTTTTTTAGTTTTGTAGCTCACATTTTATTATAAGCAGACTTAAGTATGAAGGATATTGTTGCACCTGCTCCCAAAGAAGCCGTACTGGCTGAACTAACGCCAGAAAAACTTTTGCGGAAAACCAACAAGGGTGCCAATGAGATATATGTGTTTACGCATCATGATTCACCAAATTTGATGCATGAGATTGGCAGATTAAGGGAAATAACATTTAGGGATGCAGGTGGTGGAACAGGGAAAGAGATTGACATAGACCAATACGACACCGACGAAAAAAACCCATACAAACAACTTATCGTTTGGGATCCTGACGCAGAAGAGATACTTGGTGGCTATCGCTATCTAATGTGCGACAACCCTCCGCTGGACGAAGAAGGAAACGTAAAACTTGCTACTTCCAGGTTATTCCATTTTTCTGATGAGTTTGTGAACGAATACTTGCCACATACCGTTGAGCTTGGAAGATCTTTTGTACAGCCAGCATACCAGTCGAGTAAGGCAGGGGCAAAAGCACTCTTTGCACTGGACAACCTGTGGGACGGACTAGGGGCATTAATTGTTGATCATCCGGAAATGAAATATTTCTTCGGAAAGGTTACCATGTATACCCATTTTCATACCGAAGCAAGAAATCTGATCCAATACTTTTTCCTAAAATACTTCCGCGACAAAAGCAACTTGGTTTATCCAAAAAAACCGATGGAAATGCACATGGACATGGAAGCGATGGATAAAGTTTTCGATGGCGGATCTTACAAAGACGATTACCGCATACTTACACAAAAAGTAAGGGAACACGGAGAAAACATTCCTCCTCTTATTAATGCTTATATGAATCTAAGCCCTTCAATGAAAACTTTTGGGACCATCCTGAATGATCGATTTGGCGAGGTGGAAGAAACCGGGATAATCCTTACCATTAAGGATATTTACGAAGCAAAAAAAGACAGGCACATTGAAACTTACGTGAAGGACAAGAACGATGAGTTTCCTCCGGTAGAATAATAAAACAAACACACCATATACTAAAAAAGGATCCGTCAAATGACAGATCCTTTTTTAATGCTTTATAATTTACTAATCGCTTAGTAAGCTCTTCCTTCAACCCCCTCAACAAAATTGATATATGAAGTATTTACAACTTTGTTTCCACCAGGAGTAGGATAGTTTCCTGTAAAGTACCAATCACCCAAATCGTTAGGACAAGCCTGATGAAGGTTTTCAATGCTTTGATAAATGATCTCAACCTCTGCTTTGCAATCTTCAGGTTTCAACAACTCGGCAATCTTTGCAGAAACTTCTTCAGCAGTAAACTGACGGTATATTTCTTTTACGTAATTAACAATCTCTTCTTTGGGGAGATTTTCCTGAGCTTTACATTTTTGATATACTTCCTGAATCAGGCCTTCTTTCCCATGATCCTTCAACAACTCAATGGCAGCATTGAAAGCAATGAACCGTTCAAGAACAGCCATATCAATACCATAACAATCAGGATAACGGATTTGTGGAGCAGAAGAAACAACGATGATCTTCTTCGGATTCAGTCTGTCCAATATCCTAAGAATACTTCTTTTAAGGGTTGTTCCACGAACAATTGAATCATCAATGATCACCAAGGTGTCTTCATTTTCTTTCAATACACCGTAAGTTATATCATAAACGTGGGCAACCAAATCATCCCTGCTGGCATCGTCTGCAATAAACGTACGAAGCTTTACATCCTTAATAGCTATTTTTTCAATACGTGGCTCCCTGGAAATAATTTCAACCAACTCTTCCTCGCTCAAACTACCATTCCTGCCCTTAATTTGATCTTTCTTCCACTTGATCATATGCTGATCCACGCCTTTCATCATGCCGTAAAAAGCAGTTTCAGAAGTGTTTGGGATATATGAAAAAACAGTTTGTTCAATGTTGTAATCGACGGCCTCCAAAATAGTTGGGGCAAGCAACCTACCTAACTCTTTTCGCTCATGGTAAATATCGGCATCACTGCCCCTGGAGAAATAAATTCGCTCAAAAGAACAGGACTTGCGTTTGTGGGGCACACGAACCATTTGACTCGAAACATCACCATTCCTTTTTATAATTAAGGCTTCACCTGGCTTAACCTCCTTCACCTCGTCATACTTCACATTCATCACCGTTTGAATCACCGGACGCTCAGAGGCAACAACAACTATTTCATCATCCTCGTAATAATGTGCAGGACGTATCCCCCAAGGATCACGGGTAACAAACGCATCGCCATGACCAATTAATCCAGCCATTGCATATCCGCCATCCCAATCTTTGCTTGCATTCTCCAGAATACTTTGCACATCCAGGTTCTCTTCAATCAATGGTGAAATTTCCCTGTTCGAATAGCCTTCATTCTTATATTGACGGAAACGAAACTGGTTTTCTTCATCAAGGAAATGCCCCACTTTTTCAAGTACGGTAACCGTATCTGTATAATTTTTCGGATGCTGACCCAGATCAATTAATTTCTGGAAAAGCTCATCCGTATTGGTCATATTGAAGTTGCCAGCCAGCACCAATGTTCTTGATTTCCAGTTATTCTGGCGCAAAACAGGATGCACAAAATTAATGTTGTTCCTGCCAAAGGTACCATACCTTAGGTGTCCTAAATAAAGTTCACCTGCGTAAGGAAGATTCTGGTAAGCCCAATCAATATTACTAATATCTTTCCCCGATTTCACGGCCTTTTTTACTCCCTTGCCAATTTTTTCAAAAACATCCTTAATTGGGTTAGTTTCGGTAGAACGGTAACGGTGTATGTACTCCTGCCCCGGGTTAAGATCCAGCTTCACGCTCACCACCCCTGCTCCATCTTGCCCACGGTTGTGCTGCTTTTCCATCAAAAGGTAAAGCTTGTTTAGGCCATACTGCCAGGTGCCGTATTTTTCCTGATAATAATGTAACGGTTTTTTTAAACGAATTAACGCAATCCCACACTCGTGTTTAATCGATTCACTCATTGCTCTTTCTTTCGGTATATAGTTCTGGGAACTGTATGATATCTTTTACAACAAAGGCGTTGGGGTAATGCCGCCTGATTTTATGTTTAAGCTTTATCGCTTCATTTTTTGTTCTGAAATCACCAACCCGGACTTTAAAATTTGGGCTTAAAAAAGAAATGTATGCATTTTCTTCAGGGAAGTTTTTTAAAAAATCTGTTTTTACTTCCAATGCTTTTCCTCGGGCATTCAGTCCCGAACTGAAAAAGATTTCCAATCGATAACCGTCCATTCCCTGCTTACCGTCTGTTCCCTTCTTACGTTGATTCATACTAATGTGATTTTTCAGCATTGAATCAACCCTGGCATCCTGATAAACATTGAGTTCATCTAAAAAACCAGTTGAGTCTGACACGGTCAAAATTTCGTATGATAATACCTGAGCAGAAAGCCCAAAACTTAGAAGAAAAGTTATTCCCAGAAGCAATAGTTTCATACCTATCCCTGTTAAAGGTGCAAATATAATGTATCTTGTTGAATTACGTTCATGGAAGTTATAAACCATCAGTTGAAAATTTAAATGTTTACATTGATTAAACATCAAAAACCTGAATTATATTGCCGATGTAGAATGTACAAAATCTTTTCCAAATCCGGTCAAAATCAATAAATTTGCAGGCTTAGTTTAAGATGATGAGTGATAAAAAACTGTTTATAGAAACTTTTGGCTGCCAAATGAATGTGGCAGATAGCGAAGTGGTGGCAGCCATTATGAAGGAGAGGGACTATTCATTGTGTGATTCTGCTGAAACGGCAGATGCAATTTTTATAAATACCTGCTCGGTAAGGGATAATGCGGAACAAAGAATTTGGGGAAAGCTAAACCACCTGAAAGGACAAAAGCGAAAAAATAAAAACCTGATCGTTGGTATTTTAGGTTGTATGGCAGAACGGGTTGCCGAACAGTTTTTAGAACATGAAACAGTTGACCTGGTTGCCGGACCTGATGCCTACCGAGATTTGCCCTATTTAATTGACAAAGCAACTGAGACGCACGATGCAATCAATGTTGAATTATCGACCAACGAAACCTACGATAAAATAACTCCCGTTCGTATTGGCGATAAAGCCATTTCCGGTTTTGTAAGCATCATGCGTGGCTGCAACAATTTCTGTACCTATTGCATTGTTCCTTACACCCGCGGACGTGAGCGTAGCCGCGATCCGCAGGACATTGTAGCTGAAGTACTGGATTTGGAAAAGAATGGCTACAAAGAAATTACCTTGCTTGGGCAAAATGTAAATTCCTACAAGTGGCTCCCCGAAGGAGAGCGCAAACCAGTTCGTTTTTGGGATTTACTTGAAATGGTTGCCAAAGAAGTTCCCGGACTACGAATACGGTTTACCACCTCGCACCCCAAAGACATGTCGGATAAAGTGCTGCGAACCATTGCTGCAAACCCGAATATTTGCAGGCACATTCATTTGCCCTTACAATCAGGGAGTTCTCGGATATTGAACAAGATGAACCGCAAGTACGATCGGGAATGGTACATGAAACGCATTTCTGCAATTAAAGAAATTATCCCTGACTGCGGATTATCGACTGATGTTTTTTCCGGCTTTTGCACCGAAACAGAAGAAGACCACAAGGAAACCTTATCGCTAATGGAATGGGCTGGTTTTGATATGTCTTTCATGTTTAAATATTCTGAACGCCCGGGCACATACGCTCATTCGCACCTGGAAGATGATGTTCCTGAAGAAGTTAAAACCAGAAGGTTGAACGAAATTATTGAGCTTCAGAACAGGCTCTCCATCGAAAGCAACCAGGACGATATTGGCAAAACCTTTGAAGTATTGGTAGAAGGGCCATCAAAGAAAAACCCGGACGAGTTTTTTGGAAGGAGCTCACAAAACAAAGTGGTCGTATTTCCAAACATGGGCTTCAAAAAGGGTGATTATGTTTCAGTAAAAGTGGAAAACTGCACGCAGACTACCTTAATTGGAAAACTTGTAAATTTATAGAATGAGTAAACTAGTTGAAGAATTTCAGGAATACCGTTCAAAAATGAACGAAAAGATATTGGGCGCTGACAACAAAGTTCTAAAACGCATTTACAGTGTTGACACGCTTGCCTACCAGGAAGGGGCACTTTCAGTAAAAACAAAAGAGATGCTTGGGTTGGTTTCATCCATGGTTTTGCGCTGCGATGACTGTATAAAATACCATCTGGAGAAGTGCCACGAACAAGGGGTTTCTACTGAAGAAATCTTTGAAGTATTTTCAATAGCAAACCTTGTTGGAGGAACAATTGTTATACCACACACACGCCGGGCAGTTGAATACTGGGAAGCGTTAAATGAAAATTAAAAAAGAAAAAACAGTTAAATATTACTTATCATGATTGCAATTAGTGTAACCGGAAAACGAAAAAATGCTTTAATGGATTTACGATTTGGACGAGCTCCTTATTTTTGTATCTATAACGGAGAAGATATCTCATTTGTCGACAATCCTTTTTGCGAAGAAGAATCAAACGTATCCCCTCGGGTTGTAAAACTATTGCAAGAAAGGCAGGTAAAGAAGATTGTCACTGGAGAAATTGGCCCTACTGCAAAGAAAGAGCTTGAAAAAGCAAAAATCCAGATAATTATGCTGGACGAAGAGCACATCAACATCCAGGAAATAATTCAAAAGTTTTCCGTTTAACTATCAAAGTAAAGTTGTTGGTTGGTAAAAGGGATTAAGGCAAGGACAACTGCCTGATGGTACAATTTCTCACGTGTTAACAGATCATTGGTTAACAAGCCAACAGCACCATTTTGTTGTTTGGAGTTTTTCTTCTTAAAAACAATATCATCAGCATCTCCAAGCTCCATCCCTTGACTGATTAATCGGGCAACCTCTGGTGGCAGCGTAAAGCTACCAGTTCGGGCATTCGAAAAGTTTTTCCCATCAGAAACCACAACCCATGCAAAAGCGAGCAATTCTCCGTTTAACTGATGAATTCCTCCTTCAATACCTACATAGTAGTTCATGTTGGGGAAATTTAATGCTGCATTTTTGGCCCTGTTTTTAGCTCCTTGCAAAGTTTCATCATCAGTTTTCGGTTGATCCGAAACACCCGACTCAACCGAAACACCCACAAGTTCAACGTTTTGTTTCAACGAAATCTCAAACCCCGATTGTGCAGCTTTTAGTTTTACAGGATTTTTTGAGGCAACAACAATTTTCATGGGAAAACTATTAAGATTGATTTTAGATTCAATAAACGAGTTTTGCTATTTTTACCGATCAAAATATTATGGAGATGATCATTCGTAAAGCAATTCCTGAAGATGCACAAACCATTGCAGAATTCCAACAGAAAATGGCCTTTGAAACGGAGTCAGTACAACTGGATATGAACATCGTAACAAAAGGGGTCATGGCAGTCTTTGATGATGAAAAGAAAGGGGATTACTTTGTTGCTGAAAAGGATGGAATGATTGTTGGCTCCCTGCTAACCACCTTTGAGTGGAGTGATTGGAGAAACGGAACTGTGCTTTGGATTCAATCAGTATTTATTTTGAAGGAATACAGGGGGCAAGGCATTTATAAGAACATGTATTTGCATATTCGCAATCTCGTAGAAAATGACCCTGCATTGATGGGAGTCCGCCTTTATGTTGAAAAAACCAATGACACAGCTCAAAAAGTTTACTCAAAACTAGGCATGGACGGGGATCATTATCATCTTTATGAATGGTTAAAAAATTAATTTGATGAACAGAAAACCATTATCACCTGAAACTCGCAGGCAACTGATTATTGCTCAACGCAACGAGGTAACCGAGTACCATCTTTATAAAAAATTGGCAAGAAAGTCGAAGAACAAACACAACGCATCGGTTTTAGACAAGATTGCAGAAGATGAATTGAGGCACTATAAAATATGGCACAAATACACCGACCGTGAAGTTGAACCAAGCCGTTGGGAGATTTGGAAATTTTACTGGATTGCACAAATTTTTGGAATCACATTTGGCATAAAACTCATGGAACGCGGGGAAGAAAAAGCCCAGATCAACTACGATCAAATTGCACATGAAATTCCAGAGGCAGCTCAAATCAGCAAAGAAGAAAACGACCATGAGGAAGAGCTGATTAAAATGATAAAGGAAGAAAAACTGGAACACATTGGCTCAATTGTGCTGGGACTGAATGATGCCCTGGTTGAGATTCTTGGAACGCTTGCCGGCTTGACTTTTGCCCTGCAAAATACCAAACTGGTGGCACTTGCCGGAATCATTGCCGGGATTGCGGGTGCTTTGTCCATGTCATCTTCCGAATACCTTTCACACAAATCGGAAGGCAATGTTGAAGGTGCAGTAAAACCAGCCATATTTACAGGTCTTGCGTACATTTTTGCTGTTGTGTTTTTGGTTGCCCCATTTCTCATTTTCACCTCGCCTTTTGTTGCACTTATGGTAGCGGTGATTGATTCGGTTTTTGTGGTGTTCATTTACAGCTACTACATATCCGTTGCAAAAGATCAGCCTTTCCGTAAACGCTTCCTGGAGATGGTTGTTTTAAGTACCGTAGTCGGAATTTTATCATTTGGGTTAGGATATCTTGTGCGTATTATTTTTGGCATTGAGATCTAAATCCGTTTTTTTGAATTGCTGTGAGCTACTATCTAAATAAGTTGATCCTTGAAGGCGAACATCAGAAACAGGATTTTAAGTACTGTGTAAATGATTCGAGAAAAATCGCCAAATCGCTGGTTGCATTTGCCAACACAGATGGGGGCAGATTATTGTTGGGCGTAAAAGACAATGGCAGCATTGCCGGGGTGCGTTCCGAAGAAGAATATTACATGATTGAGTCTGCTGCCTCCATTTTCAGCAAACCGGAAATCCCGTTTGAAGTAAAACAACATACTGTTGATGGAAAAACTGTCGTTGAGGTGATCATTCAGCCCAGCAAAAAAAAGCCCCATTTTGCCAAAGATGAAAGTGGAAAATGGCTGGCCTATTTCCGTCAAAACGATGAAAACAAACTGGCCAACAAAATTCTAATAGAAGTCTGGAAAAAAGAAAACAGCCCCAAGGGAATTTTTATCAAATACTCTGAGGCTGAGAAAATGTTATTGGATTACCTGGAAAACAATGAATCAATTAGTCTTTCAGCATTTTCCAGAAAAGCCCACATCACATTCAGGGAAGCTGAACAAATTATCTCCGATTTTATTGTTCTTGGAATACTGGAGATCGAACAATCAGAAAACAGTTTTCGTTATTCACTTTCTGAAGATTTTGACCGCGATAACTGGGAACAAAATTTGAACTAGATTACAAGGCTGGCCAATATCAATCCTCCAATAATTAACCAAAACACCCATTGAAACATTTTCCCAAGTGGGTTTTCCACACTCGAAGTCAGTGCGATAATTATTTGCAAAACACCCATTAACAGATAGTTTGCACAAATAAAAGCCTGAGCCATAAACGGATCAAATTTACACCCGTCTCCAGCAATACCCGACCTTATTAATAAAACAGTGCTGGTAACAAGAAATACGGAGGAATAATGGAAAAGCCCTTTGAAAATATTCTTCACCACAAGATCAACATCAGATTGCATTAGCGGGCGCAGGTACAATTTTGCACCCATGGTAAAATGACCGATCGTAGCTAGTAAAGCAAAAAACCCGGCAATTAAAACAAGCATGTTCATGGTATTTGATTTTTGGTTTGACTAACCAAACTTACCTGAATAAAATGAAAAACCCAATTGCTGAAAAAGACAACAACCGGGTTATTTTTGCCAAATATATTTTATAAATTCGTTGTAACTACCAGCTTCCGCCAGCACCGCCGCCGCCGAAGCTTCCACCGCCGAAGCCGCCAAAACCACCGCCACCGAAGCCGCCACTTCCACCACTAAAGTTACTCCAGGAGCCACCACGGTTACTCGATCCCATCATGCCACCCATAACTAGCCAGAAAGGCAAACTGCTATTTTTTCCGGCAGTGTAATACCTTCTTCTCCTGCTTCTAAAAATTGGAATAATGAAGAAGAATATCAGAAACAAAAGAAATCCAAATGGAAATCCACCACCACCTTCACTAACTTTTTCGTTGTATTCCTGTGCAGTAAATTCTTTGGAAGCTAAGCCCATTATGACTTTTGTCCCGCGATATAAGCCACCAAAGGTATCTCCCTGTTTAAAACGAGGGATCATTTCATTTTGAACGATATCACGATTAGCCGTTGCATCAGGAATTACGCCTTCAAGCCCATAACCAACAGCAACAAACACTCGTCCTTGTTCATTGGCAGTCTTGGGTTTAAAAAGAACGATTACCCCATTATCTTTACCTTTTTGTCCAACTCCCCACTTTTCCCCCAATTTGAAAGCAAAATCTGAAATATCGTTCCCATTCAGGCTTTTCACTGTCACAATTAAGATTTGTGTAGAGCTTGATCTGGCAAACTGCACCAACTCTGATTCCAATTTTTGTTCTTCTGCTTTAGAAAGCACATTGGCAAAATCATTCACCAACTTAGGAGGATTTGGTGCATCAGGAATATCCTGAGCAAAAGCTGAAAACCCAACAATCGCTATTATAATAAGACTAACTAGTTTTTTCATGCATTTTAGTTTTTGCCAAATGATATTTCATCCGACAGTTCATTTACATCGTCCGTTTGATATGGAAAATGTTTTTGCAGCTGCTCTCCGGCTCTTAAAATTGCTTCTGAAAGTCCATCAGCAAATTGCCCAATTTTAAACTTTGCAGCCATAAACGCTTGTATTTCATCCCAAAAATTATCGGGGACTTTTGCATTGATGCCTGCATCTCCTAAAATTGCAAAATGATGACTATCAACAGCTAAATAAAACAGCACGCCATTTCGTTGTTCTGTTTTGTGCATCTCCAATTTTTCAAACCAATAAGCTGCACAGTCAAGCACATCGCCTTTGCATGTTCCTTCAACATGCACCCGAACTTCACCCGAAGTGTTCAGCTCAGCTGATTTTATTGCATCAGTAATTTTTTGTTTTTCTTCTTCTGAAAAGAAATTATGAATAGACATGGATTTATATTTTAATCAAAACTAACTTCTGGTGCTTTTTCTGCTCCTTTTTCTGCTTCGAAATAGGCCTTTTTCTCAAATCCAAAAATGTTGGCATAAATGTTTTTTGGAAACGTACGGATGAATGTATTAAAACCTCTTGCACTCTCATTAAATTTTCTTCGCTCAACAGTAATTCTATTCTCAGTACCTTCCAATTGGGCCTGTAAATCAAGAAAACTTTGATTTGCTTTTAGATCAGGATAGCGTTCAACAACAACCATCAACCGACTAAGTGCAGAACTTAAACCAGATTGGGCTTCATTAAACTGCTGTAACATTTGAGGATTGATATTTTCAGGATTAACATTTACTGAAGTAGCTTTTGAGCGAGCTTCAATAACAGCCTCTAAAGTTTCTTTTTCATGCGAAGCATATCCTTTAACTGTATTTACTAGGTTTGGAATTAAATCTGCCCGACGCTGGTAAACATTTTCAACTTGAGCCCAGCTGGCATTAACCCCTTCATCCATAGTTACCATTGAATTATATGTCCCCTTTATTGAGGAGTATAAAAAAATGCCAAGCAATACGATGACTGCGAGAACAATCCATTTTTTCTTCATGATTTAAAATTTAAAGTGTTATACAAAATTGGCAAAACTGGACTAAAATCACCTTTTTTTTTCGGGGAAAGTCGCAAATTTGCCGTTAGACACAGTATCTCAAAAGGCGAACCAAAATAGTTAGAACATGACAAGAGAAGAATTTCAAGCTCAAATAAAAGAAGGAATTCCGACCACTCTTCCTTCAATCAGAACTTCAGGAATAGGCATAAACCATGCGCCAAAGCGTAAGGAAATACTTACCAATGAAGAAAAGAAGCAAGCATTGAAAAACGCCTTGAGATATTTCCCGGAAGAACAACATGCCATTTTGGCATCAGAGTTTGCCGAAGAGCTTAACAAATATGGTCGAATTTACATGTATCGTTTTCGCCCGGAACATGAAATGAAAGCCAGACCGATCTCTGACTATCCCGCAAAATCAACGCAAGCTGCCAGCATCATGCTAATGATTCAGAACAACCTGGATTATGCAGTTGCCCAACACCCGCACGAATTGGTTACTTATGGCGGAAATGGAGCGGTATTTCAAAACTGGGCACAATATCGCCTATGCATGAAATACCTATCTGAAATGACCGATGAGCAAACATTGGTTTTGTATTCCGGTCACCCAATGGGGCTGTTCCCTTCTCATCCTGATGCTCCACGCGTAGTTGTTACCAATGGGATGGTCATTCCGAATTACTCAGGCAGGGATGATTACGAACGCATGAATGCCATGGGAGTTAGTCAATACGGACAAATGACCGCCGGATCGTTTATGTATATCGGGCCACAAGGAATTGTTCATGGAACAACCATTACCGTGATGAATGCAGCACGATTAAGAGGTGCAACTGATATGCGGGGCAAAATTTTCATTTCTTCAGGTTTAGGGGGAATGAGTGGGGCTCAGCCAAAAGCAGCAAAAATTGCCGGAATGATTGGTGTAGTCGCCGAAATTAACCCAAAAGTTGTAAAAGTTCGCCACGAACAAGGTTGGGTTGATGAAGTCTTTACTAACCTTGACGAATTGATACGAAGGATGCTTGAAGCAAAAGATAATAAAGAAGCTATTTCTTTGGCATACCAGGGCAACATTATTGATTTGTGGGAAAAATTTGCTGACGAAAATATCTATGTTGATTTGGGCTCTGATCAAACATCGCTTCACAATCCATTTGCCGGAGGTTACTATCCTGCAGGATTGAGCTTTGAAGAATCGAACCAGATGATGGCTGAGCAACCGGAATTGTTTAAAGAAAAAGTATACGAAAGCCTTCGGAAACATGTTGAAGCGGTAAATAGAATGACCCAAAATAATATGTATTTCTGGGACTATGGAAATGCGTTCCTTTTGGAATCAGGTCGTGCCGGTGCTGACGTATTTGACGAAACAGGAAAGTTCAAATACCCATCATACGTTCAGGACATTATGGGTCCTCAATTTTTCGATTACGGTTTTGGTCCATTCCGCTGGGTTTGCACCTCCGGATTGGAATGTGATCTGGAAAAAACAGACCAAATAGCTGCCAATGTTTTAAAAGAAATTGCAGCTCGATCCCCAGAAGAGATTCAATCACAAATGCAGGACAACATTCATTGGATTGAAGAAGCTGGACGAAATAAGCTCGTTGTAGGCTCGCAAGCCCGCATATTGTATGCCGATGCTGAAGGGCGTATGAAAATTGCGAAAGCATTTAACGATGCCATTGCCAATGGCGACGTTTCAGCGCCAATTGTACTTGGGCGCGACCACCACGATGTTTCCGGGACTGATTCCCCTTTCAGGGAAACTTCAAACATCTATGATGGCTCTTCATTTACCGCCGATATGGCCATCCAAAATGTAATTGGCGATTCGTTTAGAGGTGCAACCTGGGTATCAATCCACAATGGTGGTGGTGTTGGCTGGGGCGAATCAATTAATGGTGGTTTTGGAATGACCATTGATGGAAGCTCAGAATCTGAACGAAGACTAACCATGATGCTTCATTGGGACGTAAACAATGGAATTGCCAGAAGAAACTGGGCTGGAAACGACAGCGCTATTTTTGCCATTAAAAGAGCGATGGAAGAAAACAAGCTTTTGAAAGTTACACTTCCAAATCAAACTGATGATAAGCTAATTGACAATTTATTTTAGCGTTAGCGAAAGGAAATCTAAACGCCAGCAAATTTCTTAAGGGTAAAGGAAAAGGTACTTCCTTTACCTACTTTTGAGTCAACCCAGATTTGACCGCCATTTTTGTCGACAAACTCTTTACAAAGAAGCAATCCAAGCCCAGAGCCTTTTTCATGGTTTGTACCATAGGTAGATATGTGGTTACTGTCTTCAAACAATCTTGGAATATCGTTTTGAGGAATCCCAACACCATTGTCAGCAATTGCAACTTCAACAAATTCACCATGATCTGAAGTCTTAACCATTACCTCTCCATTTTCCGGGGTAAACTTTATTGAATTAGAGATTAGGTTTCGTAAAATCAGGTTCACCATATTTTGGTCAGCATACACAAATTGTGTTCCGTTCAAGTGGGTATTTAAAGCTATTTTCTTACCTTCTGAAAAACGGGAATTCAGAAGAACATTATTATTAACAGAAGCGTACAAATCGACTTTCTCCGGCTCAAACTTGATGGAGCTTCGTTGGTTCTTTGCCCACGAAAGCAAGTTATCGAGAAGGAAGTAAGTACTTTCAGCTTCAACTCTCAATTCGTTGAGAATTTGATTCCGCAACTCATCAGAAAACATCTCCGGGTAATCGGCCAACTGACTGATAACATCTTTAAATGCTCCAATGGGATTTCGTAAATCATGACCAATTATCGACAAGAATTTATCTTTCGTTTCATTTACACGTTTCAATTCTTCGTGCTGATCATAGATTTGCTTGTTCATCAGCTGCAACAATTCATTTGCCTTTTTACGGGTTGAACTGTATATTAACGTAAGAACAAAAACAATAACCAACAAGCCAATGCCGATAATCAAAAACCGGGTTTGATTTTTGTGTCGGGTTATTTCTAAATCTTTAATCTCGCTATTTTTTTGCAACAGCTCAATTTCAGCTTGTTTCGAATTCAAATCCATTTCTGCCTGTAACTGAGCCAACTCAAGACTATGTTTTTCTTCGTAAAGAGCATCGGTCAGTTCTGCATATTGTTTGTATGCTTTAAATGCAAGTTCATGCTGCTGCGATTGCTCAAAAATCTGAGATTTGACCAAATAACTTTTTTGCATTAACTGTTGCATTCCTGCAGATTTTGCAATATCCAAACAAGCATCACAATGGATTATGGCTTGATAAAAATCTTTTTCTTTTAAAAATATTTGCGATAAAACAAGTTTTGCATTTGCAATGCCCTCTTGCATGCTTGTTCTTTCATACACTGCAAGAGCCCTGTTTGCATGAGTTCGTGATGCACTTAAGCGACCACTTAGCATGTATGACTCAGATAAGCCCAACCATCCAAAGGCTTTGTGATACTCACCAACATCAGTACTATCAGCAATCACCAGAATTTCATTGAACTGTTGAATCGCTTCATCATACTTACCTTGATCTTTATAAATCTCGCCAATATTATTTAATACCGTAATTTTACCAACTTCATCAACGAATAGTGAATCATTAAAAAGTTCATTGGCTTGCTGGTAATAACTTAGTGCCCTATCGAGCATACCCCACGAATGGTAATTGACGGCGATATTATTTAATATACGGAACGTAATTTTGGTGTCGTCTTTATCTTCAAAATAATCGAGGGCACTTATTAAATACCTTAACCCTTTAGTGCGTTCACCTTTATTTGTGAGAATTGATCCCAAATTGAACCGGGCACTTGCAGCCCTATCTTCCATCCCTGCTTCTTCTGCAGCATTAAGAGCATCTTCAAACAGCTGAACTGAAGTATCATATTCTCCAATGTTCATGTGATAAGCCGCCAGGGAGTTTAACCCGATGCAAATGTTTTCAAGGTTTTCGGTCTGATAGGCTACCTCTAGGCCCTTTTCGGTAAACGATCTACCTTCTTCAAAATTCCCCGAGTATAAATGGCCAGTTCCAATAAGCAGGTTTGCATAACTTTCTTTTGATAAATCACCTTCAATTGTAATTATAGGTACAGCTAGCTGGGCGTATTCAATAGTTTTTGCGGGGGAAATGTATAAATATTCTTTTGATAGTTCGAGATATGAATCGGCAAGAGGCATTCCTTTTAAAATAGACAAAGAACTACTGATGCTGTCTATTTTGGGATTCTGGCAAAAACCTACCCCACTAAAGACAACAAAAAATAGTAAAAACAGGACGTTTTTTTTTTGTGTTCTTTTCAATTTTCAAGCCTTAAAAATGACAGTTAAAAATACGCTTAATTAAGGTCTCATCAAAGCGAGTTAAGAGAACAGAAGATAATACGGACGAGCAATTTCCTGCTCAAGTTCGTGAATTCCGAATCCTCGAACTTTTCGAAATAACTCACTGTTATTAAAGAACATAAGAACAGAAGGAGAACTAAAAACAGTATAGTCGGCTGCAAGCTCACGTGCATTATTGAGGTTGATAGACACCCCCCTAATTTGGGGGAAATTACCTACGATTAATTCTTCAATTTTAGGCTTGAGAATTTGACACACATTGCAATTATCTGAATGGAAGAATGCCAGAACCGCAGAATTGGTTCTCAACAACTTGTGAAAATCACTAATATTATCAATTTCAGTAAACATCAATATTCATCAACGGCCAATAAAAGTAAAGTACATGCAAACTCTACTTTTATGCCATTTTGCTCAAGCAAATTGACAAATTCGGGATTTTCTGTGCCTGGATTAAAAATTACCCGTTTAGGACTTAATTGAATGACATAATCATAATACTCTTTTTGAACCTGCGCACCAACATACATGGTAACCGTATCTAAATTGGGAATGGCGTTCTTGTGGGTAGTAAACTCAACATCTTTTACTTTCCCTTCACGAGGTGCAAGTGCAACAACAGGGTGTTCATGCGCCCTCAACGCACGTATCGCTTTGTTTGAATATCTGTCTGGTTTTTCGGAGGCACCGATAACAAGGGTTTTCTTCTTCATTCTAATTTTCATTAACAATCAACACAACCGCATGCACCGATATGCCTTCTTCGCGCCCCTCAAATCCTAACTTTTCCGTAGTTGTTGCTTTTACTGAAATCGTCTCTTCATCAACATCCAAAACAGCAGCAAGTGTTCTTTCCATTTCAGGAATGGAGTCTTTCAGCTTGGGCTTTTGAGCAGCAATCGTGATGTCGGCATTACCTATCCGATATCCTTTAGATGCAATTAACTCGCTGGTTTTTTGCAAAAGGATTTTACTGTCAATATTTTTAAAATCAGAAGAAGTATCTGGGAAATGGTAGCCAATATCTCTCATTTTTGCGGCACCAAGCATCGCATCACAAAGAGCGTGAATTAGCACATCTCCATCAGAATGCGCCACAGTTCCTTTTTGGTGTGGAACAAGAACACCGCCTAGCCAAAGGGTTTCCCCTTCAGCAAGGCGGTGCACATCATATCCATATCCTATTCTGAAATTCATCAACGACGTTGTTGACCGAATGCTTCAATATCAAATGTCAATGAGAACCTTAATGTGTTCTCAAGTGGGTGGTTCCTTTCTGTTGGCACAAGGTATGAAAAGTCAAGCGCAAATACATTGAGTTTTAAACCAGCACCAGCTGTTAGGAATTTACGGTTCCCCTTGTTTTCATGCTCGTAAAAATACCCGGCACGAAGGGCAAATTGTTCATTGTAGATGTATTCAGCGCCAAGTGACACACTAATTTCCTGAAGCTCTTCGCTAAAACCACCAGGCGCATCATTGAACGAACTAAATATACCTGCGATTACTGATTTATCCTCACTAAACCCGGCGCCTACTCCAACTTGATCATCTGGATCACTCTCATCAAATTCAAAGTTCGGGGTTGGGACCAATAACTTATTAATATCAACAGTAAATGCAATTGTATTGTAGGCATCCATCTCTGTTTTATATCCCAATCCTAATTTAAGATTTGTAGGTATAAAGTCTTTAGTAGCATCATCTGTGTAAGAAATTTTAGAGCCGATATTAGAAATGTTGATCCCTGCAGAAAAAACAGACTCCCTCCTATTTACCCGAAATTCATTCTGATAATAAAAAGCAATATCAGCTGCGAAAGAGTTCCCAGGATATGATTCAGTAGTTCCAACCAGAGCACTACCAGTCAAATCGGATCTTATATATCTTAAAGCCACAGCTCCTGAAAATTGGTCGGATAACAAACGAGTGTAAGCAATATCAAAAGCAAACTCATTAGGACTGTGTTGCCCATTCGGCTCGCCCCAATCAGTTGTATAAAAAATATCACCCAATGTAAAATATCTTAGTGAAGCACTAACAGTCTGCATATCATCAAGCTTTTTATATCCAACAAGATATGCCAGATTAATATCATCAACCAGGTTTCGAAGCCATGGAGTGTAAGATAAACCAACACCCATTTCACTTTCAATAAATGCATATTTAGATGGGTTCCAGTGTTGTGAGTTGATATCTGGAGAAGTTGCTACCCCAGCATCACCCATTGCACCAGACCTTGAGTCAGGAGCAATTGTTAAAAATGGCACACCTGTAGCTATTGTATTGGCACCAGTGGTAGAAGACTGTGCCATTGTTTCTTGTGCAAAAATCCCTAGCCCAATTATAGCTGCTAAAATCGCTAATTTTCTTTTCATCTTATTCTTTTCAAAAATTGAGTTGCAAATATAAAAACGAATGTTTGGAGTTCCCAATTTGAAAACTCAAAATTGAAAACGTAAAACAATCTTAAAAAGTATATTTCAGTGTAAATTAATATTTCGAGATTACCATACGCCCGGTTTTACTTGCAGATGCGCCATCATCAGCATCAATCGTAATGCGAAAAAGATAAGTTCCACTGCGGTATAACATGGTGCTGTTATTCACTTGCCATAAAATAGGGAAACTAGTATTCCTGCTTGAGCCTTGTCTTTGCAAAACAACATCCAGCAAACCACCTGTCATATCAAATATTTCAATTCGTGTATCCATGGTTTCATCAGAACGGTTGTGTGCAAACTGAAAATTTGTGTAGTCCGTTACCGGGTTTGGATAACACCATACATCAACAATCTCCAAATCAGCTGTTACCTTGAAATTGATAAGCACTTCAGAAGAATTATTCAGCACATCCCACACTTTAAAACGCAAGGTATGCTCGCCAACAGTAATGTTCCTCAATGGATAAATAACTTCACCACTCTGGTAACTGTCTTTATCAGCCAAATAAAAATCATTCAAAACAATGATATTGCTATAATCATCATCAATTACAGCGGTAATATCGTGTCCAATGCCTGTTCCAACAGTATTTATACCGTGAATATCTGAAACCCTGGCTATCAGGACTGGATTCTTCCCGACTACATCGCCATCCTGGAAAGTAGTATCGTTCAAAAACAATTCAATTTCAGGACCTTCATTATCGTCAATCACAATACCAGAAGAACCACCAATATAAAAATCTTCAGAATACCCGTGAGCGTCATCCTGTCCATTATCAGCATAATAACTTATTTTCCCTGGCGCAACCGAATATGAAATATCTTTGGGGACGATGAACGTAAATTCGAAGTCACCATCGGAAACCGAAGTAACCCCTTTATATATAATATTGTTTTGAACTTTGAATTCAAATGGTCGTTCGCCACCATTACCTAAAGTTTCTGCCATTTGTGCTTTATCATAAACGATGGGTATCAGTTCTCCATTAAAATCATCGAGTTTATTCCCCAAATGATCAGCAACATAACCTTTGATTGTTACTGTTGAAAGCGAAGAAATTGTGTCAGTTTCTATTTCAACTGATTTATCATTTATTGTTTCAGTTACCACCTTAAACTTTGGATAAGCAAGCTTTAGGGCAGGGTCACCCAACAAGGTGAAATTTCGTTTATTGGTTCCAGTTACTCCATTTTTGGTTCGCCTCATAATTTCACCCATACGCAAATTCTCACCATTTTCATCCTGGCTGAAAACATGCTCATAGAACTCCTTGTTAATTGCAAAGTTTGGACCAGAAAAGACAACTCTAGTTGTACTAAACAACCCTATTCCTCCTCCATTAGGATTAAACAAAATATGTTCCCCTGCTGAATTTTCTTCAGCCAGATCAAAGCGGCTTATCTCACAAGTTGCTGTAACAAAAATGGGTAATTGATTGTAATTTGACCAACTATCAATATCATTTAACCCAAGCACCCGTTCATCAGACATTGCAGTTGTGTTAGCATGACCTGTGTAATTTAGAATTAAGGCCCCATTATCTACTCTATTTTTTATCGCATCCTCAACACCTGGATATCTTTGTCCACCAGGACCTACTTCTTCAATGTATGCATCAAAGTATATTTTGTCCAATGTCAATCCAGGGTTCAGTCCTTCTGCATAATTAGCCAAATTATTTGCCTGTCTAACATGTGTATGATAATCGAAATCAGGATTGTCCTCATCATCACCGATAAAACAAACCACATTTCGCCAATCACCTAAAGAGGTCGTATCGACATAATTTTTGATCTTATCAACCACCGTTTCAGCTTCCGCAGTTGTTCTACATGGAATGCGCCCTATTCCTAAATCAATCAGTCCGCTGTATTCGCCCTCTCCTTCATCAAGCAACGCAAAAAAATCATCTGTCACAAAAGATGAAGTAGGCAAAAGTGAATTAGCTGATTGATAAGTAGGAATTAAATTATTACCGTACCCCAAAATGTCTTTATTATCGAAACTCCCATCACCATAAAACAAAACGTATTTCAAGCCAGCGGCAGGGTTGCTCCTCTCATAACACATCCGCAAGAAGTTTCGGATACCTGAAATGTCGGGTATTCCGCTTGAAAACTCATTGTATATTTTTTCTGGAAGCACTACCTGCACATCCATTCCATCAAGTTGCCTGTGAAACCCGGCTAATTCATTTGCCTGGTTAATAAATTTTGGATGTGTGATAATAATGAATTCGGCTAGATTGGAAGCATGTAGATTTTGATTTTCAACATCTTCGACTTTTTCCGGTTCTGGAAACTGTGAACCCGGATAAAATGCAATAAACTCTTTCAGCGTTTCCGATGAAGATTTTAAAGAAACTTGATTTCCCTGTGACGAAAACTGCAATGATTTCGGGTTTAGATAGTCGGTAATATCCCAAATTTGCAACTCGCTATTTGAAACACCTAACTGATAACTGGTAACGTTGTTGCCCCCAACACTTTGATTGTCCCGAAATATTAGCTGATCATTTACATTCAATTGACGTGTATAATTTACAACTATAAAATCAAGCCAGGCTGAAGATGAATTATTGGAAGCCTTGTACTGTAACCCAACATCAAAAGAACTAGACAGATTTTCAAAATCGTATATACGATAATCAAGATCAGCATAAAGTGACTCAACTGATGTAACGTTTACAGATTGAAATTCTATGTCTTCCGGGTTTGAACCAGAAACTGCAACACTTAAAGATGATGAACTTGATGAACGAGCAGCAGCTTCGACTAATATCTTTGAAGAATTGTTCTGCGATGGATCTTCAAGCGTAAAAGAAACAGTTCTGCTATACCCTTGTCCAAACTGTTCTCCAAACCACCTCCTACCGGACTCTATTAGGTTGTGTTGATCCTGTTCATGAACGATATAATCAACAAACTCATTAATCGTGTGGGTTGGCTGAGCAGTTTCTTCAGGCAGTTGCTCAACGAATTTGCTCGTTCCAACATCGCTCAGGTAATAATATGCAACATCAGAATAATCATTTGGAATATGCCTGAACATTTCATCGTTTTCATCCCATTCCCACTTAACTGTACCTGTTGAATAGAAAAATAAATTTTGCTCCCCATTTGCATTTCCATGCCATATGGCTATTTGCTCCAGGTCATCATAGAAAAAATCATCGTTCATTTTTGGCAACATGTAACCACCATTCCCATATAATTTCACTTCAGAAGGATTTGTGAAACCATATTCATTCTGAAGTGCACTAAATGGAATTTTATAAATACCCCTTGAATCGGTTTTTACTTTCACCCATTTGCCCGAAGCTAATACGGAAGAACTTTTCCATTCAACCGAATTCTGTATTTCTGCTGACTTGAGTGCCGGGTCATTTACGATCTTAATATCAAAAGATACCAGCTTTTTCAATTCACCTTCTTTGTAAACCAATGGAATAAAATCCAACAAAGCAACCTTCTCACCATTTGATTTTACGTATTGGGGCAAAACAGAAAGTTTCTCCGGAAGTTTAGTCAGCATTTGTGAGTCATTCTCGATGTCAACGATTTCATAATTAAGATTGACAAGCTCAATTCGTTCTCCTTTTTTAAGTGATATATTTTCAATATAAACGGGGAGGTTATACTCATTAATATAGGCGCCATCAAAGCTTGCAACCGCACCGGCATAGTTATTTTCTATTTCACTATGCCACTGTATTTTACGGGAATGATCTTTTGCAATCAACCCGGTATAAAAAGACAAGAAAACAATTAAAAGTATATAGTTTTTCATTCGCATATTTCAACAGTTCAAAAAGAGAAACGTTAGTTCCATAGCAATATTGTTGCCAAATTTGAGTTTAATAAAAACAAAATTCCCGACAAGCATTGTCTGGAAGCTGACAAAAGTACAAAGAGTATTCAACAAATACTTCTTAAAAACTTATAGTTGTCAAACAATAAGAATTGAACAATTTAGTTATATTTGTGAATGTTAAAAATCAACCTGAAATCGATAACAACATGAAATGTAAGGCCATATTATTCTTCGCATTAGCCATCCTAATGGCAGGCTGCGGATTGTTAGGCAATAGAGGTGGTGGCGGATTCGGATCTCGTGGTGGTGTTTCCAAGTCAACTGGCTGGAACTACAACGACCCCGAGAACGGTGGTTTCCAAGCCGATGATGACTACATGCAAGTCGCTGGACCCGGTTTAGTATTTATTGAAGGTGGTACGTTTACCATGGGCAGGGTTGAACAAGATGTCATGTTCAGCTGGAATAACCTTCCAAGAAGGGTTACTGTTGCCTCATTTTACATGGATGAAACAGAAGTTTCAAACCTTGACTACCGCGAATACCTTTTCTGGTTAAAAAGAGTTTATCCCAATAATCCTGAAAAATATGCAGAAGCACTTCCAGATACATTAGTCTGGAGAGAAGAGCTGGCGTACAACGAACCATACATCAACAATTATCTGCGTCATCCTGCTTACAGCGACTATCCTGTAGTTGGTGTTAGCTGGACACAAGCAAATGATTACTGTGCATGGCGAACCGATCGTGTTAATGAGCATATTTTAATTGACCGTGGTATTATTAACCACGACAACACCCAAGGTGGTCAAAATGTGTTTACAACAAAAACATACCTTGCCGGAATGTACCAGGGAGTTGATGGCAACCGTCCTGTAGAGAATGCAGCGGGTGAAGCTCGCCGTGTAAGATGGGAAGATGGATTGTTGCTTCCTGACTACAGGCTTCCAACTGAAGCAGAATGGGAATACGCCGCTTATGGCTTAATTGGTAATTCAGACGGAGAGCTTCTTACTGACCGTAAACTTTACCCATGGAACGGATCATACTTACGTAATGATGGCAAAAAAGAGCGTGGCCGCATGATGGCCAACTTCACCCGTGGACGAGGTGACATGATGGGTATGGCTGGAGCACTGAACGATAATGCAGATATTACTGCACCTGTTTTCTCCTATGAACCAAACGATTATGGCTTGTTCTGTATGGCAGGTAATGTAAATGAGTGGGTTGCCGATGTTTACCGTCCGTTGAACCAACTTGACGTGAATGAGTTCCAACCTTTCCGAGGTAATACGTTCACCCAATATCGTCGTGATGCAAATGGCAACCTGGTTCGTGACGAATTTGGACGCTTGATTCAAGATACTATTGCAGACTACCGCAACTATAAAGATGGAGATTTCAGCTCGCAGGTAATTGAAGGGCAAGACTGGAAAGCACTTAAAGATCAGCTGAAAACCGAAGATATGTATGTTCAGGCCAAACCAGAAGAAGAAGGATTCACTTCTTTAATTACAGATGATGTACGTGTATACAAGGGTGGTTCTTGGAAAGACCGTCCTTACTGGTTGATTCCGGGCACACGCAGGTACATGCCTGAAAACGATGCTACAAGTGATATTGGTTTCCGTTGTGCTATGACACGTGTTGGAAGCCCTGAAGGATTTTAAATCAACAAAATGAAATATGAGAACCTCATTTGAAAAAATGAGGTTTTCTTTTTTATGAACTATGGATACCAAAGAGCTTTACGAGATTTTTTGCAAACACCCAATCATTTCTACTGATACCAGAAAGATTGAAGAGGGGTCGTTGTATTTTGCCCTAAAAGGAGCAAATTTCAATGGCAATAAATTTTCGCACGAAGCAATTGAAAAAGGTGCTGCTTATGCCATCGTTGATGATACAAATCTAAAAGAAGAACCAAATCATATTTGGGTTGAAGATGTTTTAAGCACACTTCAGCTATTGGCAAATTTTCACCGAAATAAGCTCAGGATTCCAATTATTGGCATTACTGGCTCGAATGGTAAAACCACCACAAAAGAGTTAATTGCTGCCGTGCTAAAGAAGAAGTTTTCGATTTCGTTCACCCAGGGAAATTTAAATAACCACATTGGCGTACCGCTAACCTTGCTTAGCATGAATGCAGGGACTGAAATTGGCATCGTTGAAATGGGTGCAAATCATCCAGGCGAAATTGCATTTCTCTGCCAAATAGCCGAACCTGATTTTGGGCTGATCACCAATGTTGGGAAAGCGCATTTAGAAGGATTTGGCTCTTTCAAAGGTGTCATCAAAACAAAGGCGGAGCTTTACGATTTCCTTCGGGAAAAAAAGAGACCTTGTTTTATCAATATTGACAATGATATATTGGTTAAACAAGCTCAGGGGCTTGAGCTTAAAACATACGGTAAATCAGAGAATGCTGACCTGAGGGGACTCCCCGAGGAATCAGACTACTACCTAACTGTCAAGACACTATTCCCAAAGGGTTGGCTATACTTGAAATCGAAAATGATTGGGTCCTATAACTTTGAGAATATTTTAGCTGCAGCCCGTGTTGGTATTGAGTTTGATATCGATCCGCTGCAAATACAAAAGGCAATCGCAGAATACCAACCAAGCAATAACCGCTCGCAACTAGTCACAAAAGGGACCAACCGTATTATCATGGATGCATACAATGCTAACCCTACAAGCATGGCAGCTTCTTTGACAAACTTTTTCAACATTAAGCATCCAAAGAAAATGATCATACTGGGTGATATGCTTGAACTTGGGAGCGACTCAGCACAAGAGCATCAGAACATTGTTAATTTAATTGAGGGCGAAAACCTTAATGAAGTTTATTTGGTTGGCAAACTATTTCTTCGAACAACGACTGGGTCAAAAATAAAGAAGTTCGAACATGTCGAACTTCTTTCTGAATATCTGTACCAACAAAATTCCCTGGAGAAAAACCTCGTTCTCATAAAAGGATCACGGGGCGTTCAGCTTGAGAAAATCCTTGGTATTCTTTAGAAAACCATTCTAAAATTAACTAGCAGGCTTCTCAACCTTCAATACTTCAGAGATTGCTTGCTCAAAAGTTTCTTTTGGCAAAGCTCCCTGTGCCATTTGAGGTTGTCCATCTTTTGGGACGAACAGCAGAGATGGAATACTTTGAATACCGAACATCGCCGAAAGTTCTTTTTGATCTTCGGTGTCAACTTTATATATTTTTAGCGAATCGCCATATTCTTTTTGAAGCTCTTCCAATACTGGGGCAACCATTTTGCATGGACCACACCAATCGGCATAAAAATCAATTAAACAGGGTACGCTACCTTCATATTTCCAATCTTTATTTTGTTCAAAATTGAAGACTTTTTCCTTGAATGTTTCTTGGGTTAAATGTTCTACCATTGTTATCAGTTTTTCTATTACAAATATATTTATTTTTTTATATATTTACATATCAACATTTATGCCATCTTATTTTGCCCGTTATTTTTCCAATAAGGTACAGAAAAATTGTAATTTTGTCACGTTTTATAAACGATTTGTCATATTATTTTTAGTAAGTCATTTTTTTGACTGCAATTTACCCGATGAAAGAACATCTTAAACACAGCATATTTTCGATCATATCAGAAGAAGCAGACCAATTAGGGCAAGAGTGTTACGTGATTGGCGGTTTTGTCAGGGATATCTTATTAAAAAGAAATTCCCCGGACATTGACATAGTTACTTTGGGAAGCGGGATCGAACTTGCCAAAAAAGTTGCAAAACGCTGCGGCCCCAAAACGCCTGTTAGCGTTTTCAAAAATTTTGGAACTGCCATGCTAAAATCCCAGGGATTAGAAGTTGAATTTGTTGGTGCAAGAAAAGAATCGTACCGAGAAGATTCCAGAAAACCAACGGTTGAAGATGGCACGCTTGAGGACGATCAGAAAAGAAGGGATTTTACCATTAATGCGTTGGCGATTTGTTTAAATGCTGATCGGTTTGGCGAATTGGTTGATCCTTTTGAAGGCATTTCTGACTTAGAAGACAAAATTATCCGGACTCCGCTTGACCCGGTAATAACTTTTTCCGATGACCCTTTGCGAATGATGCGTGCTATCCGCTTTTCAACGCAGCTGGATTTTGTAATAGAAGAAAAAACACTAACAGCAATTAGTGCAAACAAAGAACGAATAAAAATCGTATCGAAAGAGCGGATCATGGAAGAGTTGAATAAAATAATTCTTTCAGACAAACCATCAAAAGGGTTTAAGCTACTGAACAATACGGGCTTACTCAATCTTATTTTCCCTGAACTTGCAGCAATGAAAGGACGTGAAGAGGTGAATGGAATTGGTCATAAAGACAATTTTTACCACACGCTGGAAGTGCTTGACCGGATTGTCCCTAACACGGACAACCTTTGGTTGAGATGGTCCGCAATTCTTCATGATATTGCAAAGCCAAGAACAAAAAAATATGTCCCTGGACTAGGCTGGACGTTTCATGCACACAATTTTGTTGGGGCAAAAATGATTCCCGGGCTTTTCAGAAGGATGAAACTTCCATTAAATGAAAAAATGAAGTTCGTTCAGAAAATGGTATCGCTGCACATGCGCCCGATTGTACTTTCAGAACAAGAAGTGACTGATTCTGCTGTTCGCCGACTATTGTTTGAAGCGGGTGATGACATTGATGATTTGATGACCCTTTGTGAGGCTGATATTACTTCAAAAAACACGGAGAAGGTTAAACGTTACATGAAAAACTTTCAGTTAGTTCGTGAAAAGCTGAAGGATCTGGAAGAACGTGATCATATTCGCAACTTTCAACCACCCGTCTCTGGTGAAGAAATAATGGAGGTTTTTGGACTCGCACCATCGCATGAAGTTGGAGACATTAAAAATGCAATAAAAGAGGCAATTCTGGACGGAGAAATAAGAAACGATTACGAAGAAGCTTATGCATTCATGCTGGAAAAAGCTAAGGATTTGGGGTTGAACCCAAAGAACTAATTGGCACGGAATAGCTTCAATCGAATTGGCAAATGATCACTAAAACCGCCATGATACCTCATTCCATAATAGGTTCGATAAAGCTTTTTCCCCTGGTATTTAGTATCATCTTCAAACAAAAAAGGAAGGCTTACGGTGGTAGCATTAACTGCACTTGTCTTCCAATTGTTTTTAGAATTTAACAGATAATCTGATACGATAACTTGATCAAATACCATCCAACTTTGACGGTGTTTCAATGTCCCCTGCCCTTGCCAATTTGATGACAAATTCACTAATTCACCCATGACAGAATCATTGTCAAATCGTTTTGCATCAAGAGTACCTGACAAACTTTTATTATCCGGGTTATCATTAAAATCACCCATCAATACGATTCGTGGCCTCGTTTTCTTTTCCAAAATCTGATCAACCTTTCTTTTTAATGTCTCAGCTGCATTAATGCGTTTATGCTCTGTTTCAGATTGACCACCATACCGAGACGGCCAATGATTAAAAAAAAGATGCAAGGTATCTTGCGGTAAAACGAAAAACTGAGCATACAAGATCTCTCTGGAAAGTAGAACATCCCCTTTTTTATCCTTCAACGGAATGAATTCAAAATTGATTGGCCTGCATTTTTCATCCCGATATATCAGGGCAACATCAATCCCCCTTCTATCCGGTGAATCCTTGTGGATAATTTTATATTTGAAGGACTGAAGCGGGCTTTTCTTTGTTAACTTATCGAGGACAAACCTATTTTCAACTTCGCATAAACCAATAATATCCGGCAATTCAAAATCGCAGGAACCCAACAACACTTTTCCAATATTATTTATTTTCTTCTTTAGTTTTTTCTCTGTCCAATGCCTGTCGCCCCAAGGAAGGAATTCATCGTCTAAAGTTATTGTATCATCATAGGTGTCAAACAAGTTCTCAACATTGTAGAATACAATATTAAATTCTTTTTTAACACATTCAGCTTGACCAAAAGAATTTAAAAACACAAAACAAGTAATGAAGAAAAGGGGTAATCTCATGATGTCTATTCGGAAGATTTTTCAATCCGTTCGTAACAACCCAAGTCTGGGCCGTCATCATCAATCCTGCTGTCATTTTTTAAATCAAAAGGAAACGAACTGCCTATTGTTACAGAGCCTACATCTTTGGCTGGACTAAGTGTATCCAGTTCAAAGTTCAGATCTTCAAAAGGATCAACAAAACGAGGATCAAGTCCTTTTAATATTTGATTAAAGTTGTTTCTATCCGAAATATTGAAAGTATCTGAAAGTTGCAACAAACAATGATCAAAATAGAAATTGAACACGGCTTCATCAGATTGACCAAGCTCAACTTCATTCCCGTTGGTTAAATTTCCGGTTACAATACTATTGCCAAAATCGGCCTTTGTTAAATCACCAACATAAGGTGTACTGCCTCCATTTTCATCGTCAATGATCAATAGATTTGACAAAACAAGCGAAGAAGTAGATCTTGAGCGGGTAGAAAATCCACCCCAGTAATTGGCAATCGTAGTATGATTAAACTCGTAACTGCCCCCAACCAACAAAGCAGCCCCATAATAGCCACAATTAGTAATCAGGCAATTATCAGCTTCAATTTCTGATTTCATTGAGAAAATACCCGCATAGGCCATGTTTTGGATTTTCACACTTGAAAGTTTAACGCTGGCAAAACCATCATTTTCAATGGTCCCTACCTGCAAACCAATATTGGCGTTCTTTATTTCAGTATGTTCAAATACATTATCATGGCTACCCGAAAATAAAAGTATTCCACCCCACTGATCCGGTACATCCTGATAAACTTCTTCCAATCGGTCGCCCTGAAATATAATGGGTTCTTCCGCAGTACCTTTTGCATTAACATTTCCACGAACAAATAACCGTGCACCTTCATGAAAATAGATTTTCGTTCCCTTTTCAATCGTCAGTGTAGCCAAACTGTCAACATAAGCATAATTGTACACCAAATAAGGTTTATCTGCGGTCCAAGTTGATGTTGGTATCTGAGCATCTTTAATCAGGTTAAAATCTTGTCCCCAGGCTACCAGGTCAACATCCTGTAGGTTGGCATTTGTGACAAACACAATTGAATCCTGCACAACCATTGGAATATTGCCCCCATTAGGGTCAACATTTACTTCAACAAATATAAAAATGCTGTCATTGGCAGGTATCTCAAAATCAGTAATCTCATCACTTGCAAATCCATTAACATTTAAGCGGAAGTTTGAATTTTCCCCACCAGCTAATTTAATGCTGGAAACTAACACTTTCTGATCGTAAGGGTTATAAACACGTAGGTTTCTTGTAGTAGAACCAATGCTGGTGAAAATGGTATCGAACATCACCGTGTCAACTGAAAACTGCAATTGTGCATCAGAAGAAGAAATATATTTTTCGTCTTCGCATGAAAAAAATGCTGCAAGAGCAAACAGAAAAATGATAATGTGATAAAATCTTTTCACAGGCAACTTTAGGTCTAAACGGTTTCATTCAAAAGTTTAGTATGGTAAAAATAGGAAATGATTTTACATTTTTTAACATTTTACGTTAAGAATCTATTGAATTTACCCCTCATTTTTTACAATTAGTTAACAGCAAGCCTAAAATCATGATGAAAGCATTCAAAATCAGCAACTCAAACCCAAACTGATATCCGTTCAAAATTTGAACCGAAAACCTGGCAACCAGATAGGTTAAAACAGGTGAGATTATCGCAACAAGAGGCACAAGTCGATCATTTACTTTCCGTTTGATATATATGCCATAAACAAACAGTCCAAGAATAGGGCCGTACGTATAACCCACAGCTTTAAAAATCGCCATCACAACACTTTCGTTATTAATGATTTTAAAAGCAATTATGACAAATATTAAAATGACCGAAAATGATACATGCACCAAGGTTCTGATGCGTTTACTCTTATTGTTTTGTTCATCGCCTTGCCCTAAAAAATCAACACAAAAAGAAGTTGTTAACGCTGTCAATGCTGAATCTGCACTGGAGAAAGCCGCAGCTGTTATTCCAATTAAAAAGGCAATCCCAACGGTCATTCCCAAATGATTCATAGCCAGTAACGGAAAAAGCTTATCGGACTCGGATGGTATTTCAACACCTGCAAAACCTGCAAACTGATACAATGCAACACCTAATCCCATAAAAAGCAGCACAATGATCACAAAGAATAAGCTGAATACGAGCATGTTCTTTTGCGCTTCTGGTAACGATTTGCAGGTAAGGTTTTTTTGCATGATATCCTGATCCAATCCGTTAATTGCTATGGCCATAAAAATTCCAGCAATGAATTGCTTTGGGAAAAAAGCAGAATCTCTCCAATTCCAATTAAACACGGTTGATAAATGGCTCTCTCTTACAGAATCGATCATTGCAAAAACGCCCAAATTCATTTCTTTCGATAAGTAGTAAAATGTAAATCCCAACGCCAGGATTAAAAAGGTGGTTTGCAGGGTGTCGGTCCAAACAATGGTCTTTATTCCAGCACGAAAGGTATAAATCCAGATCAATAAAACGGAGATACAAACTGTGACAGGAAATGGGACTCCAAACGCATCAAAAAAAGCCAATTGCAATACCAAAACAACCAGATAAAAACGAAAAGCAGCCCCAATCAACTTAGAAATTAAGAAGAAAAAACTGGCTGTTCTTCGACTAAAAAAACCCATGCAATCTTCCAGGAAAGAATAAATCGATATGAGTTTCAATTTGTAATAAAACGGCAGCAGGATGAAAGCTATCAGCCAGAACCCAATCAAATTTCCCAACACAAATTGTAAATAGGAAAAAGCTGAATTTCCAACTTCTCCAGGAACCGAAATAAATGTTACACCAGAAAGTGTTGCCCCCAGCATGCCATAGGCCACCAAGTACCAGGGGGATGATTTATTGGCATTAAAAAAACTGAGATGGTTGGCTTTCCTTGAAGTAAGCCATGAAATAAGCATTAATAAAAAGAAGTAGGCAACGACTATGGAAAAAAAGAAATATGGCTGCATAATTTTTATTCAAAATCAGGGTACAATAAATACTTTTTTCTCAACCTTAAAAAATCAGTTAGTTCTTCCTCCCAGCTATTTTCAATATCCAACAAGGTTTTTCCTTGCCGAATATCATTCAAAAGCTGATCTGTTCCTGCCAGTAGGTTAAACCATCTTTCAGAACTCAGAAAGTCACTTTCTGCTTCAAAATGTTTGTAAAAGCCAAGGAAATAAGATATGCTAAATTTATGATTCAATCCCTCTTGCCTTAAATCAAGCCCATAGCACAACTTGCCATCCTGCTTTGGATTTTTTGCCATTCCGGGAATACTTTCGGGAGTAAATGTAAAATCGCCGAATTCAGGGTTTGGATATCCAATCACTTGAAACGGGAATTGTGTCCCTCTACCAATACTCACATGTGTCGCCTCAAAAAAACAAAGCGATGGGTACAATCTCACGCTTAAATCATTAGGCAAATTTGGCGAAGGCTTTACAAGCAGGGACCAAGGCATAGAATGTGTATAGTTTTTGCAGGAAATTACGTTCAGCTTACATTGTACACCTTCGTTCAACCATTGTTCTCCGTTAATCATTATGGCCAGTTCCCCAACCGTGCAACCATGCACGATCGGGATGGGGTGCATGCCTACAAAAGATTGAAACTCTTCCTTTAAAACTGGTCCGCCCACATAATCGCCATTTGGATTTGGTCGGTCAAGAACAATCAACTCCTTGTTGTTCTCAGCACAAGCTTCCATCACATAGTGTAATGTGCTAATGTACGTATAAAACCGAATGCCAACATCCTGAATATCAAAAACAAGTACATCCAAGTCAGCTAATTGCTCCCTGGTTGGTTTCTTATTTTTACCATACAAGGAAACAATGGGCAATCCAGTTTTTACATCTAGGTGATCATCAACTTTTTCCCCAGCGTCAGCTTTCCCACGAAAACCGTGTTCAGGACTGAAAATTTTTGTCACTTCAATTTCGTTCTTAATTAAAAAATCGACCAAATGATTGTTTCCAACCAACGAACTTTGATTGACAACAAGGCCAACTCTTTTTCCGGAAAGAAGTGGCAAATAACGAGCAGATTGATCTGCTCCGGTTAATACTGAAGACGAATGACAAGATGAAAATAATAAAGCGAAGATGAATACAGATATAATCCGCATAATAATTCTATTTCCTTTTACACGAAAATAGCAAAAGCAAATTGATGTAACGGTTTTCTTTACAGGAATCTTCTTATTTTTAACGATTGAAAGAATTGAACAATGAAAATTAGAACCCTATTTATAGTTTCCCTTTTTCTTTTTGGAACCCATTTGTTACAAGGCCAAAATGCCCCGGATTTCATTCGTTATTTGAACCATTCCTGGGTTGATTCGTGCCTACGGTCGATGACCCTTCAGGAAAAAGTTGGACAGCTTTTTATTATTGATGTGTATTCGAACAATGATAAAGCCCAATATAAAAAAGTGGAACAAATCATTGAAAGATATAAGCCTGGGGGCATCATATTCATGCGAGGTGAGTCAGAGGAAATGGTCAGGCTTGCAAACGAATTTCAGCAACAAAGCAAACTGCCGCTTTTAACTTGTATGGATGCAGAATGGGGCCCTGCTTTCCGACTAAAAGGAACTCCCAAGTACCCGGTTCAAATGGCATTGGGTGCACTAAAAAACGACAGCCTTATTTATCGGATGGGAATGGAAGTAGGAGCTCAACTTAAACAACTGGGAGTGGGTGTAAATTTTGCCCCTGTTGCTGATGTCAACAACAACCCTGACAACCCGGTGATTAATTTTCGTTCATTTGGGGAAAACCCAAAACGGGTTGCACAAAAATCGTGGATGTATGCAAAAGGCATGCAAGATGCGGGAGTGCTGGCAGTTGCCAAACATTTTCCGGGTCATGGCGACACAAATACAGATTCACACTTAGGGTTGCCTATCATTAAGCACAAAGCAGAACACCTTGACTCCGTGGAATTGAAACCATTTAATTACCTCATCAATCGTGGTATTGCAGGTATGATGACGGCACATATTCACGTTCCTAATTTAGATCGGAAAAAGAAAATTCCGGCTTCACTTTCTAAAAAAATCATTCAAAACAAACTAATTGATGAGTTTGGTTTTAGTGGCTTGATCGTTACCGATGGAATGAACATGCACGGCATTACAAAAACATACAAAACTGGTGATGCTGCTGTAAAAGCCCTGCAGGCCGGGAATGATCTACTTGAAATTGTTCCTGATATTTCCGCTGCTACAAAAGCAGTGGAAGAAACGATAAAAAAAGGTGAGATCAGTGAATCGGAAATTGACTGGAAATGCCGGAAAATCCTGGCAGCAAAAAAATGGCTTGGCCTTGACAAACCGGATCAAAACAGCGCACTGGGAATAAATTCCCCTCGTTATGAACTGACCAAACAATTATTGCACGAACAATCGTTGACTTTGCTGCGGAACAATAAAGATTTGCTGCCTCTGGAACGTCTTGACACATTGAAAATTGCGTCTATATCAATTGGCAAAAACAACCAGACTTCATTCCAAACAATGCTTGGGAACTACATGACAGTTGACCATTTTCAGCTGGATGAAAACGCTTCTACTAACGAAATTCAGAAACTGACAAGCTACCTCAACAATTATAATCTGCTGATTATAGGAATTCACAAGCTAAACCTGGGACCCAAGTCAAATTACGGGGTTGAGCCAACAATTAACCAATTCTTTTCTCAGTTGCCCAAGAAAAAGAAAATCATTTCACTTTTCGGGAACCCATATGCGCTAAAGTTTATTGATGAAGCATTTAATTGCAATGCACTCCTTATCACCTACCAGGAAAACCGGATTACCCAAGAGCTGGCGGCACAGGCCATTTTTGGCGCAATTGATGTAAACGGTACGCTTCCGGTTTCTGTAAATGCAAACTATAGAGAAGGGACAGGCATTGAAATAAAAAAAAACGGACGACTAAAATACACCATCCCTGAAGAAGTAGGAATTTCCTCTTCTCTTCTCGAATCGAAAATAGATTCAATTGCACAATTTGGCCTGACTGAGGAAGCATATCCCGGATGCCAAATTCTCATAGCCAGAAGTGGCAAGGTGATTTTTCATAAATGCTACGGGTTTCACACATACAAAAAACAAAAACCGGTACTGAAAGAAAATATCTACGACTGGGCATCTGTAACGAAAATCACCGGGCCACTTCCTGCACTCATAAAATTACATGGCGAAAAGAAATTTCAACTGGATGTACCATTTTATGCTTACTGGCCTGATTTCAGGAACAGCAATAAAAACAAGCTTTCGGCCAGGACAATTTTAGCTCATCAGGCAGGGCTGCAAGCCTGGATCCCGTACTGGCACAACACCCTGAAAAAGAATGGGAAACTGCGCAAAACAGTTTTTAAAGATCACCCAACTTCAAGATTTGACTTGAGAGTTTCTTCAAATCTTTATATGAAGGGAAAATATCAGCAAAAAATGTTTGATGAAATCCGGGATTCAGAATTAATTCCAAATCAGGAATACAAGTATTCGGGATTGGCTTTTTACCTATTTCCAAAGATTATTGAAAATATCACCGGACAAGATTACGAAAGCTACTTGAAGAATACATTCTACCTTCCCCTGGGAGCAAGCACCGTTACGTTTAATGCATACAAACATTTTCCAAAAGGAAACATCTTGCCAACTGAAAACGACCAGCAATTTAGGAATGAATTATTACAAGGTTTTGTGCACGATGAAGGAGCCGCGATGATGGGCGGCGTTTCAGGAAATGCCGGGCTTTTTGGCACAGCCACTGATTTGGCGAAGATAATGCAAATGTACCTTCAGAAAGGGAAATACGGAGGTACTCAGTTTTTTGAAGAAAATAGTATCAATGAATTTACAAGAATTCAATATCCCGAAAATGAAAACCGTAGAGGTATAGGTTTTGACAAACCATATATTGACAACGATCAAAACATATTAGAAGAAGCATACCCAGCCGTAAGCGCTAGCAAGAACAGCTTTGGACATAGCGGCTATACTGGTACCTTTTGCTGGGCAGACCCGGATAATGAATTGCTTTTTATATTTATGTCGAACAGGGTCTACCCTTCAAGGGAAAATACGAAGCTGTTTGATTTAAACCTCCGCCCAAGTCTACATCAGGCTATTTACGATTGTTTTAGTACAGCTACTTATTCTGAAGAATGACTGAAAAATTAATGATCGACAATCATTTTTCTCACTGTAGAATATTCCTTGGTCTTAAAAGCTATGAAGTAAATCCCGTTTTTTAAGTCTTCTGTTCTAATCCCGCAGATGTATTCTCCTCCGGGAAGTTTATTATCTGCAATAATTTTTAGTTCTTTCCCATAAACATCGTGAATGCTAATCGTTACTTTTTTTGATGAACTAATTCGATAAGGCAGATAGGCAAATCCGTTCGTTGGATTAGGATAATTCTGCCCAACAAAAATACCTGCATGAACCATCCGATCACTATTGCTGACAATTACATCTGAGAAATTCCATATCGGATCATTAACATCATCAGCAGAAGAGGACCCCAAGCGTGCATGATTTTTATAAAAAGAAAGGTCGCTCGATTCTTGCCCCTGATTTTCTTCAAAACGCCAATAACCAACCAATCCTTTATCCCCAGATGCAAAATATGTGGAGTCTAGTCCGCTATTCATTGACGATTTTATTTCTTCTGCAGTTCTGGCGACATTCCAAATTCTAAGCTCATCGATACTCCCATTGAAAACCCTTCCAGGAAATGCCGAAGATTCACCTATCCTCAATGGATTACTGCTTCCCCTGATGTTGAAAGAAACCGACTTTGTAGCTACCTCATCTCCATTAATGAATAACTTTATGGTTGCACCATCATATGTTCCAGCAATATGAGTCCATGCCCCGAGCGGGATTTTATTTGCCGGCGATTTCAATTCATACCATACTCCTCCACCAAGGCTTATATCAATTTGGCCTTCCCCACCACATCTTAAACTATATCCGTAATCAGAACCACCTCCGCCAAAATCCTTTGCAATTACAACCCCTCTCCATATCTCATTTTTAAATTCAGTCGGATTGATCCATGCCTCAAGTGTTATATTTCTACCAGTAATATTTAATGACTGATCCGTCCCACAATACACATAGTCATTAGTTCCGTCAAATTCCAAGGAATAGCCACCAGCTTCAGAACTAACTTCAGAGGTTGTAAAACTCCACGTTTCACCTTCAGTAACCCCAGTTTCATTTTTTGAATCCACTCTCCAGTAGTAGGTTGTTAATGGATTAAGTTGGTCAGGCCGAATAGCGTTTTTTGTTGTTTGTTCGATAAAATCAGGAGATACAAGATTACTACTTGTTCCCAATCTGATTTCGAAATTCGAGTTATAAAGACCGCTGACCCAACTTAAACTTTGATTCGTTGCAACATCAGTCGCCCCGTTGAAAGGCAGCGGATCGGAAACCTTTTCCGGAAACGGATAAAGTGTGTGAAACGACCAAACCGGTCCCGTAATGGTATCAGACTCTTTTACTTCATCAATACGCCAGTAATAAGTCGTATTTTGATCCAACGAACCGGGAGAATAAGTTGTTTCAGTCTGACTCACTACAAACTCAGGATTATACGACGTGCCGAAATAAACATTGTGTGATAGAGCATCGCTACCTTGTTCCCAGCTAATCTGAACATCCATCGGGACTTCAACAGCCCCTGGTTGCGGATAAGGCGAAGAAGCAACTGCATTTAGGTCGACTTCAATATCAAAAACATCGTTGAATGCCTTACCGAAATCCGGAAACGAGGACAAATCTTTAACTTCATCAAAAATCCATAAAAAACCACCTTTAATATTACATTCAGATTTCCAATTTTTCATTTTAGTGGTGACAACAGATGGTTGAGATTCCCATACGCCCGGGTATATCTCAATGTCATCGAAATAGTCTTGCCAGTCACAGGGATTGTTCCCTGCACCTCCAGCGTAAACCTGAAGGTAAACAAGATCAACAGTTCCTGGTCGTTGACTATTCGTATTTTTTGCTAAATCCGACCAAAAGGTAGAACTAGTATATGGTGCCAGAGATACCTTATACCCAATATCTGCCAACATTATTGCGAAACTTGTTGCCGAAGGCTCATCATAGGTACTTTCATCGTCAAAATTTACTGCATCTATTGCCGGAATTGCTTCTTTAAGGGCTTTAAAGTTTTTATAAAGGATGCTATTTTCATCCATTCCATCCCTCTCTACAATGGCTTTGATATTATCAAATGTACTTGATGCCCAGGCACTAAGCCCAACCTCTAGCCTATTTATTGATGAAGGGGCAGTTTTTAGAAGTCCCATGTTTTGTCTAAAATTAGGATACTGCTTATCTCCTACGTACTTCCCATCTTCACAAATTGGAAATTCGGCATTGAAATTTAAATCGCCTTCATCATTAATATGAATTGTCCAAACAATGAGATTTGTAAATCCTGAATTTCTGAGCTCGTTAATTGAAATATGATCTTCATTATAAATTGGTCCTCCGGCATATATTGCTGATTGCGCTAAAATATTTTGATGTAACAAATGAAGGACTAAAAAAAAGAAGCACCTTCTAAAAAAGGATTTGGTTCTTCTGAAGCTCATACTTTCCATGAATAGTTTTTGCCTTGGTTCAGCTTTTAAAAATACCTAATTTACCCTGGCTTCCAAATGAACCCTTACAACCTTTTAGTTATGTTGATCCCCATTCAGCCCCTGGTATGCTATAAAAAAATTGAAAACTCTCGCTCCCTTATCCTTAAAAATTGTTAAAATGTTTTTTAACATGGGCGTTGCAACCCGCCTATTTCTTAATCTCAAAACTGCCCTATTTAAAGCATTTTGCATCTTGAAATAACGCTCTTTAATTGCAAAAAACCCACAATGATTTCAAACGTATTACTATAACTTAGCAGTGACTTTTACGTTATTAAATTATTAATTCTAACTTTATAGGAACTTTTAATAGATCCTAATTAATAACTATAAAATTTACTGCCATGGAGAAGAAAATCACATTTAATGAGCTTCGAAAAATCAAAGACAGTTTACCTGACGGTTCAATTCGTCAGATTGCGCAAGAATTTGAAATGGAAGTGGAAACCGTCAGGAATTATTTTGGGGGCGCAAATTATGATCGTGGCAAATCAGTAGGCATACACATAGAACCGGGACCAAACGGCGGAGTTGTATTGCTTGACGACACAAAAATCTTAGACAGGGCTCAAGAGCTATTGACCCAGCTAAATTAAAAACATTACAATTAATAAAAGAGGTTGACAAATATTTGTCAACCTCTTTTATTTACTACCTATTTGTTCTTTTCCGTTTCGCCTTACGTTTAGGTTTTGGTGGACGAGAAGATCCATAATTATCCGATCCCCTTGTACGTGATCCTGATCGATCTGACCTTTTTGAGCGTGATCCAGTTCCTTCAGGACGTGGAGGACTTGTTACCCTGTCAACATCTACAGGTTGTCCGTCAATATTAGATTTTTTCATCGACTGAATCAATTCCTCTTCATAGTTGGCATCAATCTCAAAAAAGGAGAATTTTCGCTGGATGTCAATTTTCCCGATTTCAATATTTTTTCTTCTAAGACTATCATTAATCATGCCTATCAACCTGGAAGCATTTAAGTTTTGCTTTTTCCCGGCATTAATAAACAATCTGGAAAATTCAACAGATTTTCGCTTGTCAAAACTCTTCTTCTCCTTGACCTGCACATTTAAATCCCGAGCATTTTTATAATACTCCAGAAAACGGTTAAACTCAACAGAGACAAATCGTTTTAAAATTTCTTCGCTTCCAAGCCCTTCAAGCTTTTCAAGAATTGCAGGCAAGTATGGATCAATCTTCGAATTATCAACTTCAACCTGAGCTACCCTGTCAATAAGGTGCATTAGCTGAACTTTGCATATTTCTTCTCCTCCAGGGACTAACTTCCTTTCAAACTTTTTATTTAATAGTTTTTCAATATGCCTTAGCTTACCAGCTTCACGCATGTGGACAATTGAAACTGAAATACCACTCTTACCGGCCCTGCCAGTTCTCCCACTACGGTGAATATACGCCTCAGGATCGTCCGGCAAGCTATAATTAATAACATGACTCAAATTATTTACATCTAACCCACGTGCTGCGACATCGGTTGCAACAAGCATCTGCAAATTTTTATTGCGAAATTTGCTCATCACATGGTCTCGCTGAGCCTGCGATAAATCACCGTGCAAGGCATCAGCATTGTAACCATCAGCCATAAACTTTTCAGCCACTTCCCTGGTTTCCATTCGGGTTCGACAAAAAACAATGGCATAACAATTTGGATAATTATCTGCAATTCGCTTAAGGGTTGCATATTTATCTCTAGCCTGAACCGTATAATAGTGGTGAATTACATTTGCAGCTCCTTCATTTTTTCTTCCTACGGCAATTTCTTCAGGTGAATGAAGGTATTTTTTTGTCATGGCTGCAATCTCACGAGGCATGGTTGCCGAAAACAAAAGTGTTTGCTTAATTGCTGGGGTTTCAGCAAGAATTGCATCCAGCTCTTCTTTGAATCCCATATTTAACATTTCATCGGCCTCATCCAATACCATCCACCTAATCTGGCTTACGTTTAATACTTTTCTTCTGATAAGGTCATGCACGCGCCCTGGAGTTCCAACAACAACTTGTCCCCCACTTCGTAAATCACGTATTTGTTTACCTATATCAGCTCCTCCATAAACCGGAATATTTTTAAAACCCCTCAGGTTTTTTGAAAAGGTTTCCAGGTCACGACTAATCTGCAAACATAATTCACGAGTAGGACAAAGGATTAGTGCCTGAATGTCCTTTTTATTTAAGTCGCAATTATGCAATATTGGCAATCCAAAAGCTGCCGTTTTCCCGGTACCCGTCTGCGCCAAAGCAATCAGGTCATTATCGTTATTGATTAAATGTGGGATTGTTTTTTCCTGAATAGGAGTTGGATGCTCAAAGCCTAGTTCTGTAATAGCGCTGAGCAACTCGGGTTTAATACCCGTTTGTTCAAATGTCATCATCGTATTTATTTTATCGAAGAGCAACATGCACTTCGGCCCAATAAGCACTGATGACAATAAAAATTACTTTGCAATATACCCCTATGCCATCGATGCCGAAAAATTGAGCTGCAAAGGTAATCCTATTTCCCACACTAACTAATGATAAGATCATTACATTAAGAGAACCTTAACAACTCGAATATTTTCGGAACAAGAAATCTTGCTAAAGAACATTAATCATTTGACAAACAACAGAATGAGATGAAGCAATTTATTTGTAACTTGAAAGATAAATAAACCGGGGATTATGGGTCATTCCTACCAATTTGAATGCGAGAACTGCAAAAGTACACAGCAACTTTACGAAGGCTGGGCGTTTATGGTGCACGACCAATCGGTTAGCGATTACCTAAAATCCGGCAGGGTAAAACTTCATTACAAAACCCATAAGAAAATACTTGATTTAAATAAACAGCATAATAACCTACACCTAAAAATGGAATATCGGATACACCGATGCCATCAATGCCTCCAGGTTTCTGATCGTTTAAATGTTGAAGTATTGCATGGAGAAAAAATTTTGCATAAAACCCGGTTTAAATGCGCTGCTTGCAAAATCACTTTAACCCACACCAACATACACAGTTTGAAATACGCCATTTGCCCAAAATGCAAGAGTAAAAAATTTAAGAAAAGTAAAGAGTTGGTTCTTTGGAATTAAACACCAATTTTAGCATCAGATAAAATTCACTTTCTTTGAGACAAAAACAAACCTGTTATGGAGAAACTGTTGCTGGTTACTCTTATCGTATTTATCATTAACCTTCCATTTGGGGCATTAAGAGCCAGACATAAAAAATTCACATTTATGTGGTGGCTTTACATTCATATTCCAGTTCCCTTTGTAGTTCTGTTGAGAATATTCAGCAATATTGGCTTTGAACTATACACCTATCCAATTCTTTTGGGTGCTTTCTTTTTGGGGCAGTATGTTGGGAGGAATTATTTATATCTAAAAAAGAATCAAACCAAATAAATGCATTAGCCCAACAACCGCTTTATCATTTTTCGATAATCAGATTTTCTCAATCTCAACAAAAAGATCACTCTCCTTTCACGATTGAATGTCGCAAATAAAAGCTCAGAGATAGTTCGTTGAATTAATCTCGTAATAATGAACAAATTTCTGATAAAAGAATAAAACCGTCCTTCTCTGAAACACAGAGAGTTACTTTCGAGAAGCAACTTGAAAGCAAAATTTTTCTTTTTAAATAATAAGTCATCTAGATTTAAGACTTTGCTGGAAAAAGCAAAATATGCAGTGATTTTTTGTTTATATTTCATACTGGAAACAATATCATTAAAAGATATCCTTCTGGATAACAATAATAAATCATAAATATCTCTCAACGATACTTTCCCAGAGTAATACGCTCCATCCCCCAATTGACCATGTACAAAATTATGGATCACTTTATGATTCTCTGAAGGGACAAAACATTTTTCAATTTCTGAAACATGCTTTTTATCTCTTAAAACCATTTCTTCATTCAGCAAGTGCCTATAATAAAGATCAACAGGAAATTTATGAATTTCAACATCGGCAATAAAATCTGGGTGAACGATTCGGGGAAAATGCTTAAACGTTTTTGTTGGGATTGATTTTGGGTGCACTTGACTATACCCAACATCTTTTAAAATCCTTGCCGTCTTTAAGAATTGCTCTTCTGAAACAAGGAAATCGATATCTGCTAATATGCGCTCCCCAATATCAGAATATAGTCTATCTAAAATGAAAGCTGTCCCTTTTAGAAAAACTGGCTCAATGTTATTCTCATTTAAAACCTTAACAATATCAATTGCTTGCTTGCGTATCTGTTTATTTCTCTCAACATTTAATTCATACGTTTGCCTCAAGAAATCGCCCAACTCTTCAGGAATAAATTTTAAAATATCATGGGTCTTAAATTTCAGATAAATTACAGGCAAAACAAGATGATCACTGGAAATCTCAACAAATTGCTCCCAGTCAATTTCTCCTCTAGAAGATAAATCATAGACTTGATCTCTAAAATCTGGATTTTCATCTAAAGCTAAACATTTACCAATGAAATAAAATGTTTCTTTTCTATTCATCATTGAAAATATCCTTTATGGCTTCAAGTGCCAATCTATTATCAGGGTAGGTAATTTTATAAAAAGAAAAGTTCGAAATCTGAGTAAATAATATCTCTACATTTTCTTTAGTTGGCGTAACCCAAATCTGTTCAAACAATAAAGGCAAAGCATCGGCAACGTTTAGCTGCTCAATTTCAAATTCAGATTCCGGATCATATTTTACGAACATAATCTCCCTTACAGGAAAGATCATATCCATCAATTCATTTCCAATAGGCAAATAGCGAACCTTTTTTTCAGAACTGATATAATTGACCTGTTTTTCATTGAGCTCTGGGAAGTGTGGAAGAAGTAAATTCATCGAACCTTCTTTTACTGACATTGCAATAGGAAACGGGAAAGCGTTCAATAAATATTTGTCGATGGGTACAAAGTCATCAGATATCAATTTATATCCCTGCACCCTTAACATTGCTGCCATTGTAGTTTTGCCACTTCCTGGGGCAGCTGTAAAAAGTATGGTTTTCCGACCATTGGAAATTGCCGAAGCATGGATTGTCATTAACCAATCTTCTTCATTTTTATCATGAAGTAAATTTACTAGCTCAAGGTAAACCCGACCTTTTACCCTTTCACTTTCATTATTTTTCCATACACCAATTACCGCATTGTCTTTGCGTAAAACTACTCTTTCATCAATAGTGTACAGCTCATAAAATATCGTTGTTCCATCAACGCTTTTATCATTTTTTATTAGATGCTCAATTAATGGATGGATATAGTCCTCTAGCCATGTCGTTTCGTAAGCAATTTTTACTACAGTATTTCCAATCAAATATTCAAAAAGTGAGAAATGACCGCAAACAGGCAAGTTACACTCTAACAATTCACGTTCTGACAAAGGGTTAGGTGCAGGCTTTATCCTATCTAACCCTTCTAGTCTCGAATGCATGTCAGCTACAAAACGTAAACTTTCTTCAATATCCAAATCATATTTATCAGAAAAAATTGAAGCAATCATTTTTAAGTTTTCATTGTTTACAATCTTTTCAAACACAAACCAAGCAGGCTCCTGAAGTTGAAAAAATTGATCACAATTCTCTATCCATACTAAATATAAATCTTCAATTTTCAGCTTAACATACTCAATACTCAATAATTGTATATCACTCATACCAAACAACAAAAATTTATCTAGTAAATATAAGAACTATTTATTCAGTGAAACGAAATATTAGATGAGTATTACCAGTGGGTAATATCACCCAGAGCATTTTTTTTGTGGTAAAAACACCCATTGTAAACATATAAATTGAACTCCATCTTTGTAACGGATCATGAAGTCATTAAATAATAAAACCATGACAAAATTTTACATATCAGCAAACAAAGGCAAAGGTTCATCCTTGAAAAACAAACTAAAAAGAACGGGGTATGCAGCATTATCTGCAACAACAATAAGCAACAAGATACTAATTGTAAAACCTAAGAAATATTAATGTGATGGAAAAAGTAAAAAAGAACGAAAAACTGAAAGGAGAAAAGATTTCAAGAAAAGATGCCATAAAAAAAACAGGCTACATGGCATTTTCAGCTGCAACAATGATGGTGCTGCTAAGCAATAACGCAAACGCCTGCCATACATCTCCAAGTGGGCATGGAGGCTGGAAACAGAGTGCTGGTGGCGGAAGACCAGGAAACGGACCTTTTGGTGGCAGACCAGGAAACGGACCTTTTGGTGGCAGACCAGGAAACGGACCTTTCGGTGGCAGACCAGGAAACGGACCTTTCGGTGGCAGACCAGGAAACGGACCTTTCGGCGGCAGACCAGGAAACGGACCTTTCGGCGGCAGACCAGGAAACGGACCTTTCGGCGGTAAACCATAATTTTCTAATTTAATTATTTCTGCGGCTGTATTGCGATCAATATTTTGAATTTTGATTTAGAAAGTGCTAAAACTGAAAAGTAGGTTTTAGCACTTTTTTTTGTGACTATAACACACCCTTTTATACGGTATAAACTGTTCTTGCCTTAAAGAATTTTTTACTAACGAATAGGGCAAAAAAAAAGGATCGTATTGAACGATCCTTCCTGTAGCGAGAGGCGGGCTTGAACCGCCGACCTCATGATTATGAATCATGCGCTCTAACCAGCTGAGCTACCTCGCCATTCCAAAAATGCGGTGCAAATATAGTATTTATTTTTATTCAGCACTCCATTAATCGGGCATTTTTATCCTACTTTTTACATGCAGATTGGTTTATTCTTTGATTATCCTTATCTTGCTGAAAAATGAAGTGAAATGGATACCAAAACAAAAATACAATTAGAATACCCTATTAATTGTTCCCCAAAAGTTCTTTTTAATCGTTTGAGTACAGCCTCCGGGCTTGCAGAATGGTTTGCAGACGATGTTAGGGTTAAAGGGAAAGATTTCACTTTTGTTTGGGAAGGAACTGAACAAACTGCAGAGAAAACGCTTCACAAAGAAAATCAACTGGTAAGGTATAGCTGGCTTGATGATGAACTTGAAGGTACCTATTTTGAATTCAGAATTACAAAAGACGAACTTACAGGTGACGTATCATTAATGGTTTTTGATTTTCACGATGAAGAAGAAGAGGATGAAACAACCGAGTTGTGGAACACCCAGATAGCCGACCTTAAGCATGTTTTAGGATGCTAAAGCTTTTTTAACTTTTAATTTCTTTAAAATACCTTAGCTTTGTAACGTTTCCAAAGATTTAAAATGAAGCGCTTACATACATTTATCCTGAAAAGCTTTTTAGGTCCTTTTTTTATGACCTTTTTCATTTGTGTTTTTATTCTGCTCATGCAGTTTTTGTGGAGATACATTGACGATTTGGTAGGAAAAGGACTTGAATGGAATATTGTAGCCGAACTATTACTTTATGCTTCGTTCGCCCTGATACCAATGGCCTTCCCACTGGCAATGCTACTAGCATCAATAATGACTTTTGGTGCTCTGGGTGAAAACTATGAACTTGTGGCTATCAAAGCGTCTGGCATTTCGCTTTTCAGAATGATGAAACCCCTTTTATTTGTGGCTGGATTTCTGGCAGTTTTTGCGTTCTATTTCTCAAATAATATTTTACCCATTACCAACAAGAAATTTGGCTACCTTCTTACTAGCGTTAAGAGACAGAAGCCTGAAATGGTATTAAAAGAAGGTGTTTTCACCAATGACATTGACGGGTACAGTATTCGTGTTGAAGAAAAAAGCAGGACGAGCAACTTCCTATATAACATCATGATCTATGATCACACTGATAATCAGGGAAACATCAAGGTTACAACGGCTGACTCTGGACACATGGTTATTTCTGAAGATAAAAAATTCATGACACTTACATTATTCCATGGAGAAACAAACACCAATGCTAATCCAAGGGAACGAGGAAGAAATAAACGATATCCGTTCAGAAGGGAATATTTCGGCAAAGAGGTAATAAACATCCCCCTAAAAGGCTTTGATTTTCAACGAGCCGATGAAGACCGATACCGACCAAATTACCGGATGATGAACCTGGACCAGCTTGAACAGTACGAAGATTCGCTGAACACTGACTATAAGACTAGGGTTCGCCGTTTTGCATTGGGCATGAACTACAACCGGGTTACAAACCGCGAACTTGTAAACTTAACAGCTCCCCATGATTCTTTAAAAAAAGAGTACAACTTTAAAGCTGATACCATTTTCGAGTATTCAAGCCTTATTGGTTCAATGGACCTTATGAGAAAAAGTGAAGCAATTCATGAAGCCGTTGCCAGCGCAAGAAGAAACGCCCAAACCATTGATCAGAACGCAGGAGCCTTGTACAATGCAAAGAAGCTGCTGAACAAGTACACCATGGAAAAACACAGGAAATTCACCCTTTCCGTGGCATGTCTGATTTTCTTCTTCATTGGTGCCCCGCTTGGTGCAATTATCCGAAAGGGCGGTTTGGGCATGCCTGTTGTTGTTTCCATTCTAATGTTTATTACCTATTATATGATTTCCATATCGGGAGAAAAATTTGCCCGTGAAGATGTTTGGGGAATGTTCAGGGGAATGTGGTTTTCTACCATTATTTTTATGCCACTTGGCATCTACCTAACTTATAAAGCTGCAAACGATTCTGGAATAATGAACATCGAAACCTATCAATACAACTTGAAACGCTTCATCAATTTCATTTTATTTCGGAAAACCAGTTCAGAAGAAATAACGAATGAGAATTCTTCAACTGACAAATAAAATTCCCTGGCCTCCTAAGGATGGAGGAGCAATTGCAACCCTAACCCTAACCAAGGGGTTTGCCATGCTTGGGCATGAAGTTACCGTACTTTCAATGAACACGGTCAAGCATCATGTTGAATACGATGAAATTCCCGAAAATCTCCGGTCGATGGTGAAATTTAACCTGGTGGAAGTTCCCGCCGAGATTAAGTTTACCGGGCTGGTTTCAAATTTGTTCTTTTCACAACTTCCCTATAACGCAGTTCGCTTTATTGATGAAAGTTATAGCCGAAAACTTATCGAGATACTCGACCAGCAGGAATTTGACATTATTCAACTTGAAGGGCTCTACCTATGCCCATACATTCACTTAATCCGAAAGCATAGCAATGCAAAAATTGCATACCGTGCCCACAATGTAGAATTTGAAATTTGGGACAGGGGGGCTAAGCTGGTCAAGGGTTTAAAAAAGATTTACTTAAAGATACTGGCGAAGCGAATAAAAAAGTTTGAACTGAGTTATTTAAACGAATATGATTTACTGGTGTCGATTACTGAACGGGACGGTGCAATTTTAGATGAGTTGGGCAACCTAAAACCCAGGCATACTTCACAAACCGGCATTGATCTTTCCACTTTAATCCCCAAAGTGAAAAATATGGAACACCCTTCTTTGTTTCATATCGGGGCATTAGACTGGGCTCCAAACCAGGAAGGCCTGCTATGGTTTATTCTGAAATGCTGGCCAGAAATTAACAAACTTCACCCTGACCTTAAATTTTACATTGCTGGAAGAAATGCACCCGAATGGCTTGAAAAGCAACTCTACGGAGACGGAATTGAATACGTTGGCGAGGTAAATGATGCCTATGAATTTATGAACTCTAAGTCAATCATGATCGTCCCCTTGCATTCTGGCAGCGGAATGCGAATTAAAATTATTGAAGGCATGGCATTAGGTAAAGCCATAATTTCAACATCGATTGGTTCGGAAGGAATTCCTACAAAAACAGAAGAAAATATCCTAATAGCAGATGATCCGGAATCATTTATCCAATCCATTACAAAGCTCACAACCAACAAGGAACTATTTGAAAAAATTTCGAGGAACGCGATTGACTTTATTCACAAAAAATTTGATAACTTGGCGATCACGGGTTCATTAATCGAATTTTACAAACAGCAAACCCATGCTTGAAACCACATTTTGGATACTGCTCTTCATCGTTTTTTACACCTATCTCGGATATACTTTCACCTTGTGGCTTATTGTTGTTTTTAAACGTATATTTTCAAAAGGCAAACCCGATCCAACAGAATTACCTGATGAGCTTCCAAGGGTATGCATGTTTGTAACCGCCTACAATGAAAAAGGATATGTTGACCAAAAAGTAAAAAACGCCTTTGATTTAAACTACCCTAAAGATAAAATTCAATACCTGTGGATGACCGATGGCTCAGATGACGGAACACCTGAAGCGTTAAAAAAACACCCACACCAACAAGTTGAACACCAAGCTGAACGTCGAGGAAAAATCCATGCGATGAACAGGGGAATGTCTTTTGTCCAGGCTCCGATAGTGATTTTTTCGGATAGCAATACATTGCTTGGAAAAGACTCCATACAGGAAATTGTTAAAAAGTTTCAGGATCCGAAAGTAGGTTGTGTGGCCGGAGAAAAAAGGATTGTTGATCTGAAAAATGACACCGCCGCCGGTTCAGGCGAAGGGTTTTATTGGAAAATAGAATCATTGACTAAAAACCTTGATGCCGAATTGAGCTCGGCAATTGGCGCAGCAGGCGAATTATTTGCTATCCGTAAAGAACTGTTCTCGGAAGTTGAAAAAGATGCCATTCTCGACGATTTTATCATTTCACTCAGAATAGTTGAAAAAGGTTATCGAATTGCGTATGCACCAAACGCTTATGCAGTTGAAACTGCCTCGGCTAATGTAAAAGAAGAACTTAAACGTAAAACCCGTATCGCTGCAGGAGGCATTCAAACCATGCTGAGAATGCCGGAATTACTCAATCCTTTTCGGTTCGGATGGCTTTCGTTTCAATACTTTTCGCACAAAATACTTCGCTGGACAATTGCGCCATTTGCTTTGTTTTTACTCCTTATTATCAATTTTTTAATCTTGAATCAAACTGAAGCATGGCAATTTAATTCATTCTTCTTTTTATTCTTTTGCTTTCAGCTAATTATGTACTTTGTTGGAGCCATCGGCTGGGCTTTTGAAAACCAGAAGATTCGTTTAAAACTATTCTTTGTCCCCTACTATTTCACAGCAATAAATTATGCATCCATAAAAGGTTTCTTTAACTATTTTAAAGGACGTCAATCCGTAATTTGGGAAAAGTCAAAAAGGGCTTAAACTGCGCAATATCATTTATAAATGGATAATTTTCTTTAGTTTTGCAACGGCTTAAAGAATCCAAGATTTAGTAATGAACGAATTCAAATTAAATACAATTCCCGAGGCAGTTGCGGCCATTAAAAATGGGGAACTGGTTATTGTTATTGACGACGAAGACAGAGAAAATGAAGGCGATTTCATCGCTGCTGCGGAATTAATTACTCCAGAAAAGGTGAACTTTATGGTTACCCACGGCAGGGGGTTAATCTGCACACCGCTTACAGAACAACGATGTGAAGAACTGGAGCTTGAGTTGATGGTTGGGAAAAATACATCTTCGCACGAAACCCCATTTACAGTTTCAGTTGACTTGATCGGACATGGCTGTACAACCGGTATTTCTGCCAGTGACCGGGCAAAGACAATAAATGCTTTAGCAGACAACAATACCAAGCCTGAAGACCTTGGCCGCCCAGGGCATATTTTCCCATTGAAAGCTAAAAACCGTGGAGTGTTGCGTCGTTCAGGCCATACCGAAGCTGCTGTTGACCTTGCCAGGATGGCTGGGTTAAAACCTGCTGGTGTTTTAATTGAAATCATGAACGAGGATGGCAGCATGGCAAGGCTTCCTGAACTGGTGAAAATTGCTGAAAAATTCAGTCTGAAAATAATTACCATCAAAGATTTGATTGCTTACCGTCTCCAATCGGAAAGCCTGATTGAACAAGGAGAAGAAGTTAGCTTACCAACAAAGAATGGTGAATTCAGGGTCGTTCCATTCCGCCAAAAGTCGAATGGAGCAGAACATGTTGCACTGATAAAAGGCAACTGGAAAGCTGATGAACCGATTCTTGTGAGAATGCACTCTTCCTGCATGACTGGTGATATTTTTGGTTCACTCCGCTGTGAGTGTGGCGACCAACTCAGCAAATCGATGGAACTAATTGACAAAGAAGGCAAAGGAATTGTCGTTTACATGATGCAGGAAGGCCGCGGTATTGGTTTGATGAACAAAATTGCAGCCTATAAACTCCAAGACGAGGGGATGGACACGATTGAGGCCAATGTGCATTTAGGATTTGATGCAGACGAACGCGATTATGGGGTAGGTGCCCAAATTCTTAGGAACCTTGGCGTAACCAAAATGAAACTCATCACCAACAATCCGGTTAAACGGGTTGGAATTGAGGCCTTTGGATTGCAGGTTGATTCAATAATCCCGATTGAAGTTGAGCCGAATGAATACAATCAGCGCTACATGAAAACCAAGCGCGACAAAATGGGCCATTTCCTTCAGCGTTTTAAATACGATTAATTCTTTCAAATGGGTATGTTCGATCACCTTTTTAGCGATAGCTACGACAACCTTGAAGAAGGAGTGGATTATTACATGCAAAAAGGCTATCGGGTAATGACTGAAAGTTACCTGGTAAAAAGAGGCTATTGCTGCTCAAATGGATGCAAACACTGCCCATACGATCCGAAAGCACAAAAGGGCAACCGCAAACTTAGACCTGATGTAGCCAAAAAGCATGGCTTATAAATAACTGGCTACTCAGCCCATTCTTTTATCTTTGCATAAAACTCGTTAACATGATAGGTAAAGATTTGCGTATTGTTTTTATGGGAACACCCGATTTTGCTGTTGCCAGTTTGAAAGCGTTGGTTGATGGTGGCTACAACATTGCTGGGGTAATCACTTCACCCGATAAGCCAGCAGGGCGCGGCAGGAAACTACACGAATCAGCAGTAAAGAAATTTGCGGTGGAAAACAATCTGCATGTCCTTCAACCTGAGAAACTAAAAAATCCTGAGTTTATATCTGAACTAAAATCACTTCAAGCAGACTTACAGGTTGTTGTTGCATTTCGGATGCTCCCTGAAATGGTATGGTCAATGCCACCACTGGGAACATTCAACCTGCATGCATCGTTGTTACCACAATACAGAGGTGCTGCTCCGCTCAACTGGGCAATAATTAATGGTGAAAAAGAAACAGGCGTTACAACATTCTTGTTGAAACATGAAATTGATACGGGAGCTATTTTGTTTCAGGAAAAAATCGCCATTGGAAACAATGACACGGTTGGGGATATTCATGATCGGCTAATGGAAATTGGTTCAGGCCTGGTTTTAAAAACGGTGGATGCGCTAGCAGAAGGAAACTATGCTGCAATTGAGCAAGACAAAATACATTCAGGAGACTTGAAGCATGCCCCAAAAATATTTAAAGAAGATTGCAAAATAGATTGGACCCAGTCAGCTGAAAAGATTCACAACTTGACCCGAGGCCTCTCGCCCTACCCTGCTGCATGGACCGAACTTATTGATGGCGATGGCAATTCTTTAGGGATGAAAGTATTCGCTACTGAAATTGATGAAGCCTGTAACGAAGAAGCTGGCACAATTGACAGTGAAGGCAAATCGTATTTGAAGGTTTCAACCTCAGACTATTGGATCAGAATCAACGAACTTCAACTTGCCGGGAAAAAACGTATGACTGTCAAAGATTTTTTAAGGGGATTCCAAGGAATTGAAAATTTCAAATTAGTATGAAACCAGGTTTAAAAAAGACATTTAGAAGCATTGGTGTGTTTTTTCTGCTGTTCCTCAGTTTAATATTTTTTCGTATCGACTGGTTCATTTTTAAAAATGTAGTTCTACCTGCATGGGAAAATGGCACCATTCAAATAAACGAAGAATTAAATATCCTTTCATTCCAATTTCATGACAACCAAGCTTACATCCCGATATTATTCTATCTGAGCCTGGCATTACTTTTCTTGTTTTTAGGAATTCGAAAATTTTATCGAACCTGGATCAAAAACTCTTAACTTTTGGGCTTCTTTTTTCTTAAGTAAATAGTCGTTCCAGGAACAGGCTTTTCATTTTTCTTCAACCGATTTCTTTTCATTAAAGGTTTTAGCTTAATCCCATATCGTTGGGAAATATAGTGCATGCTTTCATCAGCCTGTAAGCGATGGGTTATTTGCTTCTTAGTACCTTTTGTCCGTTTAGGTTGAATGTATAGTATTTCGTTAACTTTTATTGGGTGATTAATTGGGTAATCGTTGTAAGTATAAACTTCCCAGGTTTTCATGTCAAACTCCTGAGCAATCGTTTTAAAACTATCACCAGCTTTCACTACGATAGACTTCAATCCATTACGGTAAACAACTTTTCTTTTGGTGTAAGGATTAACAAGCGTTCCATTATCAACTTGGTGCCCATCAAATCCATTTTTCTTGAGCTTTGCCAGTTGGGACCTGTTTAGCCCCTGGTCATATAAATACAGTTTATTCTCTTCAATGATCCGGATTAATTCTGATGCATAATGCGGGGCAGTTGCATAACCGGCCCTCTTCAGTCCTCTTGCCCATCCTTTATAATCTGTAATTTTCAAATCAAAAAGGCTGGCATACCTTGGGTTCTCCATCAAAAAATCAGAATGATCGATGTAAGAATCCTCAACTGTCCGATAATGTCTAAAACACTCATTTTTCCGATCATCGTCATGATAAACACGCTTACCTTTCCAATCTTTCTTACATTTAATCCCAAAATGGTTATTCGATTTTCGACTCAGCTTACTATTTCCATTACCAGATTCCAGACAGCCCTGTGCCAAGGTAATACTAGCGGGTATCCCACTTCGGTTCATCTCACGCACAGCCAGGTCTGCGTAAGTCGCAATATACTCTTCACGGGTTATTTTACTTTGCGAAAAACTATTAACGGAGATTATAGTGACAGCCAAAATGGCTAAAATGTTCTTGTACATAAAATTCAAAATTTTACCAAAAATATAAAAAGCCGCCTTTTTTCAATCCAGAAATCTGTACATTTGAATGGAAAGAAAAAATTCTTTTATGCAAACGAAAGAAATCAAGATAATTATATCAGAGTACAGTGATATTTTCGAACTAAATCCTTCTGATCAAAAACTTCTCGAAGCTGCCCGTAAGATTTCCGTTGATGCTTATGCCCCATATTCCAAATTTTATGTTGGCGCTGCCGCAGAATTGGACAATGGGGAAATCGTAACCGGTAGCAACCAGGAAAATGCAGCCTTCCCGTCAGGTTTATGTGCCGAGCGCGTAGCCTTGTTTTATGCTAACTCGCGGTTTCCAAATGCCAAAGTAAAAACACTGGCTGTTACCGCTTCAAATAATGGTCAGCCCCTTTATGAAGCTGCGGCTCCATGTGGGGCATGCCGCCAGGTAATGGTAGAAACCGAATCGAGATACCAACACGATATGCGTGTGATTTTAGATGGGCAAGAAAAAATTGTTGTCTTCGAAAGTGCCAGAAGTTTGCTCCCTTTAAGCTTCACACCTGATTCATTAAAAAAGTAGTTTATCTTTCTTTCAACTCTTTAATTTTAATCAATTCATCCCAAATTGCATCTCCCTTGGGCGGATTTGCCACTATTTTGATGGGCTCTTTTTTTACAGGGTGAATAAACTCAAGTTTTCTGGCATGCAGGTGAATGCCCCCATTTTCATTGCTGCGGGCAGCTCCATATTTTAGGTCACCCTTGATATGACATCCAATTTTTGAAAGCTGAACTCGGATTTGATGATGACGTCCCGTTTGCAAACTAACTTCAAGTAAATGAAACCTGTTCAAACTTGCCCTATGTTTATAGCTTAGCTTACAAAGCTTGGCTCCTTTTTTTGGTTTTGGTGTTGCAAAACTCTTGTTTTTGCCCTCGTCTTTCCAAAGGTAATGTTCCAGTGTTGCTTCCTCTTCTTCAGGCAATTTATCGACTACTGCCCAATACGTTTTTTTTATTTCATCTTTATCCTGAAACATAGTATTCAAGCGGGTCAATGCCTTGCTGGTCCTTGCAAAAATAATCACGCCACTGGTTGGCCTATCTAAACGGTGAGGTGACCCAAGGTAAACATCACCAGGTTTATTGTATTTCTTTTTGATGTAGGCTTTTACTTTATCTATAAGATGGGTGTCGCCCGTTTTATCACCCTGCACAATTTCACCACACGCTTTATTGATGGCGATTATATGATTATCCTCGTAAATTACTTGCATGGATTTTCCTTGTTATTTGGATTTTGGATACTGGATTCTGGGATTTAGTACTGTTCGCGTTCGTTCGGGAAATTCACTGATTTCACATCATCAACATAATTTCCAACTGCACCTTTAATTTCTGCGGCAAGGTTGTGGTATCGACGCAAAAACCGAGGTGAAAACTCCTGGGTAATTCCAAGCATGTCATGGATCACCAGTACTTGTCCATCAACACCGCTTCCAGCACCAATTCCAATAATCGGAATTTTCACCGACTCAGCTACTTTTCTTCCAAGTTCTGCCGGGATTTTTTCAAGCACAATGCCAAAGCAACCTGCTTTCTCCAGCAACTTTGCATCTTCAATCAATTTTTCGGCTTCTTCATCTTGCTTAGCCCTAACCGTGTAAGTACCATATTTGTGAATGGATTGTGGCATTAATCCCAAGTGCCCCATAACCGGGATTCCTGCAGAAAGTATGCGGTCAACCGATTCAAGAACTTCTCTTCCACCTTCTAATTTTACGGCATCAGCAGCGGTTTCTTTCATAATCCGAATGGCTGAACTCAGTGCTTCTTTGCTATTGCCCTGGTAAGTACCAAAAGGCATATCAACAACAACCAAAGCCCGGTTAACAGCTTTAACCACAGATGTTCCGTGATAGATCATGTGATCCAGGGTAATTGGAAGTGTCGTTTCATTCCCGGACATGACATTGGAGGCTGAATCACCAACCAGAATAACATCAATCCCTGCTTCATCCACCAATTTAGCCATACTGTAATCATAACTGGTAAGCATGGATATTTTCTCACCACGAAGTTTCATTGCTGAAAGAACATGGGTGGTAACTTTTCGAACTTCTTTATGTACTGACATGGTTCTTATAATAATTTTCTACAAAGAAAGTAACTTTTATCGAAACTTCTTTTGATCATCTGAAACTCGAATACGATTCGCTGTCTTTTTGTCACCAAAAATGACATGATTATCGTGTGCCGAAAGTTTGTTGTGTCATATTTTCACAAAAAACAAACTGATTTGCCATGGCATAATCATTGATCTGTATGGTCGTGTTAAAACGAAAATAATTCATAAAAAACAGATACAATGGGAAAAATTATTGGAATTGATTTAGGAACTACCAACTCATGCGTTTCCGTAATGGAAGGTAATGAGCCTGTTGTAATTCCTAACAGCGAAGGGAAAAGAACAACTCCTTCAATTGTTGCATTCATCGAAAACGGTGAACGCAAAATTGGCGACCCGGCAAAACGCCAGGCAATCACAAACCCGGAGAAAACCGTTTATTCAATTAAAAGGTTTATGGGGGAAAGCTTCTCAAATGTAAGTAAAGAAGTTAATCGTGTTCCTTACAAAGTTATTCAAGGGGATAACAATACGCCACGTGTACAGATCGACGACCGAAAATATTCTCCACAGGAGATTTCGGCAATGGTTCTTCAAAAAATGAAGAAAACTGCAGAAGACTACTTGGGACAAGAAGTTGCAGAAGCGGTTATTACTGTGCCTGCATACTTCAACGATTCACAACGTCAGGCAACAAAAGAAGCAGGCGAGATTGCCGGATTGCAAGTTCGTCGTATTATCAACGAACCTACTGCGGCTTCATTGGCATATGGCCTTGACAAAATGGACAAGGACATGAAAATTGCCGTATTTGACCTTGGTGGTGGAACATTTGACATTTCAGTTCTTGAATTGGGAGATGGTGTTTTTGAAGTTAAATCTACTGACGGTGACACGCACTTAGGTGGTGATGACTTTGACGAAGTAATTATTGACTGGTTGGCTCAAGAGTTTTTGAATGAAGAAAACATTGACTTGAGAAAAGACCCAATGGCCCTTCAGCGTTTGAAAGAAGCTGCAGAAAAGGCAAAAATTGAATTGTCAAGCTCTACGCAAACTGAAATCAACTTGCCATACATCATGCCAGTTGATGGTATTCCAAAACACTTGGTAAAAACATTGACCCGTGCCAAGTTTGAACAGTTAGCAGATTCATTAATCAATGCAACCATGAAGCCATGTGAGGCTGCTTTGAAAAATGCTGGTATTACAGCTGCTGACATTGACGAAGTAATTTTGGTTGGTGGTTCAACACGTATTCCTGCAATCCAGGAAAAAGTACAGGCATTCTTTGGCAAGGCTCCTTCAAAAGGGGTTAACCCAGATGAAGTTGTTGCTGTTGGTGCTGCCATTCAAGGAGGTGTGTTAACCGGTGAAGTAAAAGATGTACTGCTTCTTGATGTGACCCCACTTTCGCTTGGTATTGAAACCATGGGTGGTGTAATGACAAAATTGATTGAAGCAAACACAACCATACCAACCAAAAAAGCAGAAACATTTACAACAGCTGCAGACAATCAACCTTCAGTAGAAATTCATGTACTGCAAGGCGAGCGTCCAATGGCTGCTGGCAACAAAACAATTGGTCGTTTCCACCTGGATGGCATTCCTCCAGCACCACGTGGTGTTCCTCAAGTTGAAGTTTCTTTCGACATTGATGCGAATGGTATTTTGCAGGTGCATGCAAAAGATAAAGCTACTGGCAAATCTCAATCAATTCGTATTGAAGCATCTTCAGGATTGAGTGATGATGAAATCCAAAAAATGAAGGATGAGGCTAAAGCGAATGAAGCTGCTGATCAGGAAGCTCGAGAAAAGGTAGATAAATTAAACCAGGCCGATAGTCTGATTTTCCAAACGGAAAAACAACTAAAAGAGTTTGGTGACAAATTACCTGCTGACAAAAAAGGTCCTATTGAAGAAGCGTTGAACAAGCTGAAAGAAGCACACAAAGCACAAGACATTGCTGCAATTGACGCTGCAACCGCGGAACTAAACCAGGTTTTCCAGGCTGCTTCACAAGAGATGTACAATGCACAACAGGCACAAGGCGGTGAGCAAGGTGGTGCTCAACAACCTGGTCCCGATGCAGGAGCACAAAGTGGGAACGGACAATCATCCAATGCTTCTCAAGACGGGGAAGTAACCGATGTTGACTTTGAAGAAGTGAAATAATTATTTCAATATAAACGATTAAACCCTGTCAGATTTACTGGCAGGGTTTTTTATTTTTAGTCTATACACCTAATAAAAAATCGGTAAGATTAACTTCCCTACCCAAACCCATTTTTTTTCTTAATCGGTAACGGCTGGTTTCCACACCTCTTGGTGTTAGGTTGTATAAATGAGCGATTTCCTTGGTCGTCAAGTTCATTCTTAAATAAGAAGCCAGCTTCAGATCTTTATTGGTAAGGCTCGGATAAGTATTTTTCAGGTTCTGAATGAAATTCTCGTGAACACTATCGAAATAAACCTGGAATTGATCCCAGTCCTCATCGCTATTAAGCTCATTCTCAAGCTTAGTGATCAACTTCTGAATTTGGACTTTCGACTGTTTATGAACCATTTTTCCAAGCACTTCAACCAATTCCGCCCGCGTTCTGTTGATCAGATCATTCGTGTATGAAATCTTCATAATAATTGAAGCAAGCTCTTTCGATTTATTCTCCAGCTCAGCTTGGTTCCTTGCATTTTCAAGGTTTAATTTTTCATTTCTCAGCCTGATAATTTCCTGCTCAATACGAAGACGTTCATTCTCATGCTTACTTTTTTGCATATCCAATTCTTCCTTCTGCTTCGCTTTTAATATATCCCGTTCCCTTTCAATTCGCTTACGTACCAGGCTCACCATCCAGAATGTGATTAGAAAAAAGGCAATTAGGTAAAGTATTAGAAAAAATGGCTCAAGAAAAAATGGCCGCCTTATTTTGAAACGAAATATTTGCTCTTCTGATTCGATCATTGCCTCATTTTGGGCAACAGCGTGCAACTCATATTCCCCATTTGGCAACCCCCCATATTCAATATAACTTCGTTCGCTCCAGTCCGACCACTTTTGGTCAAAGCCTTCCATCCGGTACCTGTATTGAATTTTATCCTGATCGGAATATGCATTTGCACTAAACTCAAACCTCAAATTATTGTGTTTATGCTGAATCTCAGGAAACATTCCCTCGGGTTGAAAACTTATCAGGTGTTGATTGTCATCTAGAAAATTACCACCAAAAATCCGATGTCCGTTAATTGAACTTACCGACCTTAAAAGTAACTGCATCTTAAAATCTATATCATTGGCCTTTGTCTTGTCGAAATATGAGAATCCATCCACCGTGCTTATCAAAAACTTGTCGTCACCCAAGGGAAGTATGTGCCCGAAGTCTTTTACAAAATTCCCTTTTAATTCTTTAAATGGAAGAATCTCGGAATAGTAATTGCCCTGAAAATTGGTTCTCGCAACCCCCAAACGATCAGCAGTAAAAAACCAAATATCGTTTTCATCACCCTCGTAAAATTTATCAATCTTTTTTCGTCCAATGATGTTTGCCAGTTTCTCCGAAAGTTTAAACTCGTTTTTTGATTTTATGTATTCATACAAACCATCTTTTGTTGAAACGAAAATCTTTCCTTTAATTTTGGTGATGGAATTATAAAAATCGGATGGCAGCCCATGCTCAGAATTAAAAAAATCAACCTTAATAATTTCATCAAAAACTTCGTTAAACCGTATACGGTACACACCGTGCTGAACATGGCTTACCCACAGATTACCATCGTTGTCAAATTCCATTTCCCTGCAGGAAATATCAAATCCTTCCAATTCTTTTACAAATTCAAAATAGGGCACAGATCCAATATTTCTTTTAAGAAGTATTAAGCCCGTGTAAGTTCCCCCAATCAAATAATTTGAATCTTCATCAGGGGAAAGAAACTTCCATCCACCAAGAATATCAACAACCTTCAGAACTTTGTCTCCAATAATCTCATAAACACCGCTATGTGCCCCACACAAAATATGACCATCAAAATCTTGTATTGACCAGACCTGTCCATCAAGTCCATCGATTTGTTTTATTTCCGACAAACTAAAAGCTTTGCTTTCAGCCCTCCACGGAATTGAAAAAAGGGACTGATTAGTGCCAAGATAGATTCTACTTTCATCCCGGCATGAAACATACCCACTTCCAATCATGCCTTGCGGAATCAGATGGGTTACAGGAGAGTTTATATTGATATAATTGATACCGTTGTCCAGTGCAACCCATAAGTTCCTGGCATTGTCGAGATGTAACGAAAGAACCGAATTATTGTGAAGACCATTTTCCCTGTTTATATTGGATAAAATTTTCCCATCTGAATCAAAGAAATAGAGTCCATTCTTGATTGTCCCGTAAGCACAAACATTATCTTTAATCTGGATACCACAATATATTTGCTTATCTGAGCATTCATCTGCTATCTCTGATTGCCATTTGGAGAAAGTAGTTCCATCATATAAATAAACGCCGTTAAAAGAGGTTGAAATCAACAAGTCGCCTTTTTTGGTTTTTAGAATTGACGAAATTGATTTTCCAACAAACTCCTCACCACCCGCAACTGGGACAAGTCCCTCTTCACTCACTTCCATCAAGCCTTTTCTATCATGTCCAATTAATAACCGATTATCAACTTTAAAGGAAAAATTCAGCGATTCATCTTTTACCAGAATCTCCAACTTGTTATCATTCATAATCAGAATTGATGAAAAAGATGTGACCACCATTCCCCAGGGCATTTCTGCAATGTTCCATACTTCTTCAAAATCTGGCTCAGCTTTTAACAGGCTATCCGATATTGAACGATAAACAATATCCCCATTTTGATTTGAAGTTAAATACCCAAATTGATTGTATGCCCCAATATAAATCCTACCGCTTTTCGAACGAAAAACCTTGCGCACAATCGCCTTATTTGGCATTTCAATCAAATCCCATTTATACCCGTCAAATTCCAACACACCATCATAGTTTGCAAAATACATTACTCCTCTTTCATCCTGAGTAATTGACCAGGTTTGAGCTCCACCAGGATATTCATGTCGTGTAAATCTGGAAATAAACGGAAATCCCACAATCTCGTTAGACATGCTTAAACCCGGACTAAAAAACTCTGAGAAAATAACTAACAGTAGAATGATATAATTTTTCATCCGCATAATATTTTAATATATCCTATTTTATTTTTCACTTAGCTACTCACTTCAAAAAATACATAAATTACTCCTCAGAATTACAACCCATGAAGTATGCAATTTATAATTTTTTGATTTATTAACATACATAATTATCTATTTTTTAGCATATTAAATTCTTGTGACGTATTTTAATGAAATTGATGACGTATTTTAAAAGGGTTGAAAAAATTGATTTTAATGTCCGATCAAGATACTTTTGAAAGGTTATTCAAATCTATTATCTAAACAAATTATTATGAAAAAAGTCCTAACTATCCTAATTGTAGTATGTGCTGCATTATCCGTGCAGGCGCAGAACAGATTATCGGGAAAAGTAAGTGATGTAACCGGTGATCCCATACCTGGTGCCAATGTATTCGTAAAAGGTACAACACAAGGGACCATCACCGACCTAGACGGTAAATACACACTTAACGATGTAGCTCCTGATGCAACAATGGTTGTTAGCTTCATCGGGTTTAAAACCCAGGAAGTACAAGTTAACAATCAATCTGAAATCAATGTAACGTTGACGGAAGATGCAATCGGCCTTGAAGAAGTTGTGGCAGTTGGTTATGGTCAAACACAAAACAAACGAACGGTAAGTACGGCTGTTACTACGGTAGATTCGAAACATATCGAAAAGCTGCCGGTAACCCGCCCCGAACAAGCGCTACAGGGTTCAGCCCCTGGTATTGTAATCATCCAGGAATCAGGTTCGCCAGGTGCTCCACTAACAATCCGCATGCGTGGTGTAAGTACTGCTGGCGATGCAACTCCGCTAATCATGGTGAATGGGGTTCAAGTTCCAGATATGAACTTCATTAATTCGAATGACATTAAAAACATTGTTGTTCTAAAAGACGCTGCATCAACTGCAATATATGGTTCTCGCGGTGGGAACGGTGTAATATTGGTTGAAACAAAAAGCGGAAAAAGAAATGCTAAAAAGACGTCAATCGACTTTTCAGCCTACTATGGTGTTCAATCACTCGCCTCATCTGGCGACTACCTGAATTTTGACGAGTATGTACAGTATTATAATAATTCAGTAGAATATTATAAATGGAGAAACCCGGAAGGAAATTTGCCTGGACGTGATACGTTTACTGCAAACGAAATTGCGACCCTGGAAGGTGGTACTGACTGGATTGATGAATTCACCGAAGTTGCCCCAATGTCTGATTTTTATATGAATGTTACCGGAGGAACTGAGAAAACAGCCTACGCCTTAAGTGGTGGACTGTTGTCCCAGGAAGGTATAATTGGCGGTGATCAAACAAAATTTAAAAGAGGAAATATCAAATTCACTTACGACATTGACCTTTTTGACAATGTGGATGTGAACCTGTTTGCCTATTACACAATGAACAATAGAAACTTCATTGCGGAAAACAGCGAAAACAGCTTCTTGATGACAAGTGTGATGTCCATGCCTCCTGTTTATCCAATTTACGATGATGAAGGCGTACCATTCAATAACGGACTCCAGTCGGGTGTTACTTATCGCAACATTCCACTAAACTCACAGGCTGAACTTGGGAATCCAATTATCAACCTAAATCAATCAGACAACAAGTCCAACATGGATGTTCTTTTTGGAGGAGGTTCGTTAAACTGGAAAATTTCAAATCTTTTAAAGTTCAGCACGAACTATTCATATCTGTCAAGAACTACTACCAACAAAAATTTCAATGCACGCTACGACTATTCCAGTCAAAGTTATGTGAGGGAAACGAATAGCATGACTGAAACTTTTCTGGATGAGAATTTCCAACAGTGGGAAGGTTATTTCACAATTACACCTGAGCTTGGTGATGGACACGACCTGAACATCATTGCAGGTACCAGCCTTTTGGAAAACAATTTTTATCAAAGATCAAGATCTGGAGCTAACTTCATTCCGAACACAATCAGTGAAGTAAACTTTTCAAACATTATAGATGATGAAGATGCTTCAATAGGAATCGACCAAGGTTATAAAAACACAACAGCGTCATTTTATACCCGTGCTAATTATACCATCAACCAGAAATACTTGTTTGGTGTGACATTACGTGCAGATGGTTCTTCTAAATTTTCCGAAGATAACAAATGGGGTTATTTCCCTTCTTTTTCTGCAGGTTGGGTTCTTTCTGAAGAAGATTTCATGGCAGATTCTGAACTATTCACTTTACTAAAGGTAAGAGGTAGCTGGGGTATAAACGGAAACGACCGTATCGATCCTTACCAATACATAGACAGGTACCAAAAGGGAAGGGGAACTCTTGCCCACCTTGATTTCAATGAAGACATTAAATGGGAAGAAATTTCTCAAATAAACTTTGGTCTTGATATGAACATGTTTGATAACCGTCTGGGTATCACACTTGATTACTATCAAAAAACAACCGATGATATGCTTCTGGATTTTCCAAACCCAGGAATGCTGGGACAGGCTGCTCCTACCAGAAATGCTGCTGAAGTTTCCAATGAAGGTATTGAAGTAATGATTTCGCACCTGAATACGATCGGGGATTTATCGTATAACATAGGTTTCAATTTAGGCTACAATACCAACGAAGTTAAAGACCTTGGTGGTGGTGAACCAATTGAGGGAGCCAATACCAGAATTTTTCAGGGTGCCCCAAACCTTACCCGTACCGACGAGGGACATCCAATTGCAAGTTTCTACGGTTATCAAGTAGAAGGTCTGGATGAATTTGGAGACCTGGTATATGTTGACCAAAATGATGATACAGTAATTGAACCTGAAAACGACCGTGTATATATCGGGAATCCATACCCGGATTACACTGTTGGGATTACAGGTGGCCTGGAATACAAAGGGTTCGATTTTTCTTTCTTCTTCCAGGGTGCTTACGGACATGAGGTAGTTAACGCAGCAAATCAATATGGTTTTGCTTATACAAACAGGACTACAAAAGTACTTAATGCCTGGATGCCAGGAAACGAAACAAATATTGCACGACCTTCAGCCCTTGAAGTAACAAACCATCAATTCTCTGATTACTACGTTGAAGACGGAAGTTATATGAGGTTGAAAAATGTTACATTGGGTTACACTCTTCCAAAATCCCTATCACGGGAAATTAACATGAGTAATGTAAGGGTTTACGTTAGTGGTCAAAACCTTATCACTTTCACAGATTATTCTGGATTAGACCCTGAAATAGGGATGAATGATGGCAATCCTTTGGATGTCGGTATTGACAGGGCATTTTACCCTGCTGCCAGAACAGTGTTAGGTGGTATTCAAATTTCATTTTAATACGATAAAAATATTAAGGACATGAAAATCAAATCAAATATATTACTGTTATCATTGCTTGTGGTACTTTTCTCCTCTTGCGATGAGTTTCTAGAGGTTGAGCCTATAACCGAAATCACAAAGGAGCAAGCTGCTTTGGAGCCAACACTAAGTATTGCTGGTTCTTATGAACCCATGAGGTGGGAATTTATGGATAACCTGGGCGATGCATACACCATGGCCTATATTTACACCGACGTAAGATCGGACGATGTAATTCTTGAAAACCATTATTTCCAACCTGCTAACCACCCGTTTGAAACGTTGACTTTACAAGCAACCAATGTTTCTGTAAAAGGCGTTTGGGAGAAATTCTTTACCGGGGTAAGACGTTCAAATGACCTTCTTGCCTCATTTAACTCACTAACACCTGATGTAACGCCTCAGGAACAAATTGATGCATTAAAAGGTGAAGCAAGGTTCTTAAGGGCCTACTATTATTTTGAGCTTGTTAAAAACTTCGGAGACGTTCCTTTGTTTACGGAAGATTCGTATACAGATGATATTGACATGAGCAGAAAACCTGCAAGCGAAGTATATTCATTAATAATTGAAGACCTTACTATTGCAGCTCAGGGGCTACCAGTGAACCAAGGCGAATCATGGAGAGCTACCAAAGGCGCAGCTTACGGGTTGCTTGCTAAAGTATACCTGTACAACGGACAATGGCAAAACGCTGCTGATGCCGCAGAAGAAGTAATTGCACTAAATGTTTATGACCTAGAATCAAACTACGCGGATAACTTCAGCTTATCGAACGAATTTGGGACAGAATCAATTTTCGAACTCAATTATGAATTCGATCAGGCTGGCGGTGCATTTACAAGACAAAACAAAGGAAGCTTAACGGCTCAGTTCTTCAGCCCATGGTGGTGGTTCCCACTTGAAGGCTGGTCATACAACCTTGTTGAGAAAGAACTTCAGGATGCGTTTGACGCCGAAGGGGACGCAATTCGCAAAGACGCTACAATTATTGAAGGAGGCACGTTCATCGAATCGCAGGCAATGATTGATGCAGGCAACTACCCAGTTCCGGCTGATTTCCTTGGCTGGTGGGCCAACAACCCAGCTGTAGGTGGACAGCGTTATGGAGACGGATTTGCTTACTCTAGGAAATATTACTTGACACATGAAGAGATTGCTGATGAAGCTTCAAATCAAATCAATAAGTCCCCTTTAAACCACAAAGTTTTAAGGTATGCTGAAATTCTACTTATCCATGCTGAAGCTGTTGCTATGGGAGCCAATGGCGATGGACAATCATCTCTGGATGCCGTAAGGGCTAGAGTTGGATTGCCTTCAAAAGCATTGTCACTGGAAGCTGTGAAGCTTGAAAGAAGATTGGAGCTGGCCACTGAGTGGAATCGCTTCCATGACCTGGTAAGATGGGGAGATGCAGCAAGTGAAATCGATGGGTTCACAGTTGGGAAAGACGAACTTCTACCTATTCCATTTGATGAGATTCAATTGGTTGGAGGTAATATTTTAACTCAAAATCCAGGGTATAATTAACATACAAGAATCAGGCATTGGAATTTTCTGATGCCTGGTTTTTACCTTTACCAGTAAACAAAAGAGACTGATTATTCGCAATAAAAAAGAGACTCTAACTGTAGCTCAATAAACTCTAAACAAACAAAAACAACGAATACAAACAACTCAATATGAAAAAGAATATAACGTTTATAGGAATAGCTGTACTATTAGCTTTTTTAATGAGCTGCAGTCAAAATCAAAAACCTGCTACGAATGAAGAAATTGCAAGCCAAAAAGATTCATTGGCAAAATTTGAACCCGAAGATGGGAAGTGTCTTTTCTTTATTGGCCAGGATATGCCCGCTATTGGGGGACTAACTGATTACAACGAAGGCTACTGCGATTCATTTGAAATACCTGCCGGAATTACAGGATATACAAATTTTTCACCAGGATCTGAGAGTTTTGGAAGGACGATGGTTGGAAATGATGGAATATTTGAAAAAGCCAATTGGGGAGCAGGTGATAGCCATCTGGCGTTTCAGGCGGTACAACCTGGATTCGAAAATTGCTTAATTGCAATTGGCTTGAGCTATGTTGACCATGAAAAACAAGTTGCAGACGGGACACACGACAAACTGATTGAAGATTTGGGCAATTGGATTAAATCACTTGGTGATCGTCCGGTATTTTTGCGCATTGGCTACGAATTTGATGGTCATGAATGGAACCATTACGACAATGTACTCTACCTGAAAGCATGGCATCGCATTGTTGATAAAATGCGTGCAATGAAGGTTGATAACGTTGCGTTTGTTTGGCAATCGAAAGGCGTTGGAACAACTGCCGAAGAAATGGCAGACTGGTATCCCGGTGACGAATATGTTGACTGGTGTGGCTACACTTACTTTGCTCACCCCGATGACGAGATGATCAAGTTTGCCCGCAAGCACGACAAGCCTGTTTTTATTGCAGAACTGACCCCTATCTTTCAGGAAGGACTTACGAATGTTTATTACGACACGGACATCAAGAAACCTGAAATTGCAGAAAAAATGTGGAATGAATGGTACTCTAAATTCTTCAAAAAACTGGAAGACAACCAAGACGTATTGAAGGCATTTTCGTACATTAATGCAGATTGGCCGTCTGAACCCATGTGGGTTGATAATATAACATTCAACCAGGTTGACTCACGCATACAAATGAGTGACTATGTGAGCGACAAGTGGTTACAAGAAATTTCAAAAGAACGATACCCAAAACCTTCAAAAGAATTAATTGAAGAACTTTGGAACAATAACTAAGTTGATTTTGCAACTAGAAAAAAGGAGGAAGGCACAGTTGCAAATTTTTCCATGAACATTCAGGAAACCCATTGTCTCCCTCTTTTTATACTAACTAACATATTTTGGAATCATGAAAAAGAATAATTGGTACGTTGTCATTCTGGCTTTTATTGTCTCAATTGGTGGGTTACTTCTAGGTATATCTGCCAACGTTTCGGGAGCCAGCGAATTTTACCGATCCTATTTTGGACTAAAAGTAGGATCATTCCTCGAAGGGCTGGGGGTAAGCATTGCCATGCTTGCAACTTTTCTTGGAACGTTTACAGCTGGAACATTAAGTGACAAAATTGGAAGAAAAAAGTCATTGCTCCTCGCCGCATTTTTATTCAGTTTTTGCACACTCGGAAGTGGATTAGCGACCAATTATACTTTTTTTCTACTCTCACGGTTTATCGGTGGTTATGGTATTGGGATCTCATTAGTTGTTGTGCCTATGTTTATTGCTGAATTCGCCCCATCTGACAAGAGAGGGTTTCTGGTTTCTTTTAACCAACTAAATATTGGAATTGGGTTCTTACTTGCATATTTACTGAACTCAATTGTTATTGGACAAATTGAAGATACCTCCGTTGTTTGGCGGTGGATGCTTGGAGTTGGTGTTGTATTCCCTGTCATCTATTTCGTTTCAATGCTTTTTGTTCCGGAAAGCCCCCGTTGGTTAATAAACAACGGCAAGCCTGAAAAAGCAAAAAAGCTGATGGCTAAAATTGGAGGGGATGAATATGCCGAACAGGAATTCGCACAAATCTGCAAGGCTGCTGAACAAACCGGAACAAAAGAAAAAACTTCCTACAAAGATACCTGGAAAGAGCTTTTCAGTAACAAAATGCGCCTGGTTATCCTTGTCGCTTTTAGCGTTGCTTTCTTCCAAATGGCTTCGGGATTTAATTCGGTCATGTTTTTCGCACCAAAAATATTCCGTATTGCCGGATTTAGCGGAACCGGCTCGTTTCTTCAATCAAACCTAATTGGTGTTACCATGGTGGTCATGACCATTGTTTCCATGTTTTTAATCGACAGACTGGGAAGAAGACCACTCCTGTTGATTGGTGGAACAATCATGACCGTTTCGTTACTGGCCTCAACTTACGCTTTCAAACAAGCCACCTTCCAGTTAAATAGCGATAGTATTGAAACAATTGTAGGCACAGAGCAAACAGAAGAAACAGTTTTTCTGAAAGAAATTCTCACTCCTTACGTAGGAGCAATCAATACGAATGAAACAAAGTACTTCCATCAATTTAGGGACGATGTAAAAAAAGGAGTTAGTAGACTTGTAGAGACACAAACAAATGATCCAAAAAGGCAGGTGGCATTTGGAAATCTTATAGAGGAAACATCAAAAAACAATTTAACAACAGAACAGATTATTGAAGAAGTATCAGCTTCAATTTACTCAGATTATAAAGACAAACTACTGGATGCAACGATTAATATTCAGTCGGTTTTAGTAATGATTTGCATATTGGGCTTTGTAATCGGGTTTTCTATCTCAATTGGGCCTATTACATGGGCATTACTTTCTGAGGTTTTCCCCGGCAAAGTCCGCGGGCTGGGTATTTCCATCGCCAGTACATTAAATGGTTTAACCAGTTTTATAACCGTGACCATTTTACCAATCGAACTTGAACACCTTGGCTCCAGCACAACATTCTTTATCTATGGAATATTAATGTTTATCTTTTTGCTGATGGTGATAAAATGGTATCCGGAAACAAAAGGAAAATCATTGGAAGAAATTGAAGCAGAACTTGTAAAACAATAGCCATGAAAACAATTAAAAATCCAATCATCCCTGGTTTTAATCCTGATCCATCAATCGTTCGGGTTGGGGATGATTATTACATTGCCGTATCAACCTTTGAATGGTTTCCTGGGGTCCAAATTCATCATTCGAAAGATCTTAAGAATTGGAGGTTAATCGGACATGCATTGACAGAAAGACGCCTGCTTGACATGAAAGGTGCACCAGACTCATGTGGGGTCTGGGCACCCTGTTTAACATACCATGAAAGCACATTCTATTTAGTTTATTCCAACGTTAGAACCTTTGATGGTTACTGGAAGGACACACCAAATTACCTGACAACAACCACTGATATTGAATCAGGGAAATGGACCGATCCTGTTTTTTTAAGTAGTAGTGGATTTGATGGTTCATTGTTCCACGACGATGATGGCCGCAAATGGTACTCCAGCCTATTGGTTGACCACCGGGATGGAAAGTTTTTTGGAGGAATTATTCTTCAGGAATATTCAGTTGAAGAAAAGAAACTTGTTGGCCCTATCAAGAACATTTTCCCTGGAAGTGAACTGGGAATTACCGAAGGGCCACATATTTATAAATTGAATGGATACTTCTATTTGATTACTGCAGAAGGTGGCACTGAATACGGGCACGCAGTAACCATTGCCCGTTCAAAAAACATTGATGGCCCTTATGAGCTACCTCCGGTTCATCCGTTTGTTACAGCAAAAGATAACCCGGATCTATACATTCAAAAATCCGGACATGGTGACATTGTTGAAACGCAAAATGGTGAATGGTATGTCGTTCACCTTGGTGGACGTCCGTTAACAAAACTTGGCTTGTGTACGCTAGGCCGCGAAACCAGTATTCAAAAGTTAGTTTGGAAAGAAGATGGATGGCCATATCTGGCACATGGCAGCAATGAACCAATGCATGAAGTTGAAGCACCTGATTTACCTGAACACCCATGGGAAGAAGTTCCTGTAAGAGATGATTTTGAAGGGGAAAAATTGGATGTGAACTTCAGCAGCTTAAGAATTCCAGTTACCGAAGATTGGGCAACATTAAAAGAACGGGAGAGCTTCCTACGATTGTTTGGGCGTGAATCGCTTTGCTCTATCCATGAACAAAGCTTTGTTGCGCGCCGGATTCAGCATTTTAATGTTGAAGTTGCAACCTGCCTGGAATTTAACCCGGAAACCTTTCAGCAAATGGCCGGGCTGGTGTTCTATTACAATCCCATGCACATGTATTATGCCTATGTTAGCTTTAACGAAGAAACAGGCATGAAACATTTACAGCTACTTTCAGGAATAAACGGAACTTTTACAGAGCCACTTGACAACCCAATAGATATTTCAGGAATTGTACGGGTTTACCTTAAAGGGAATATGAACAGGGACAAGCTCCAATTCTATTACTCATTGGATGGAACAGAGTGGAAAAAGTTTGGGCCAGTGCTGGACGCGAGTATTTTAAGTGATGATTATGTTCGTGATCATGGGCTTCATTACCGTGCAGCATTTACTGGTTCGTTTGCAGGAATTTGCTGCCAGGATTTAACTGGCCGCAAAAAATATGCGGACTTTGATTGGTTTGAATATAAAGCCATTGAAGATTAAAAGAATTAGTTACCAAATATCAATAGTTTATTACTTCTAGGTTTATGTGATAGTTAGTCAATTGACCCCAAAGCACGAATGTTAATGGCCGCAACTGTAACATTTTGCCGGGGTCAATTTGACTGCTATGTTTTACTGAAATTATAATTAGCTAGCATGAAAACAATTCATTTAGTCCTGATAACTTTTCTCTTAATAATTCATCAAACATCAGGCTTTGCCCAGGTAATAAAAGACAGCCAAGAAAAAATTAAGGAACGTAGGAAAACAGAAAGGACAAGCAACACTTTAATTGAATCACATATTGATGAGTTGTTAGCTAAAATGACCATCGAAGAAAAGATTGGTCAAATGATCCAGGTCACTGTTGATGTACTCTCTGACACAAAAGAATTCAATGAGACTGAAAGTGGAATAACCGAGATTAAGCTCAACCCGGAGAAACTGAAGCCATTTCTTGAAAAATACCCAATTGGATCAATCATTAACGGGTACGGGTTCTCTCCCGAAAATTGGCATGAATTTTACACACAACTTCAGGAAACTAATAAGCAAACTACCCGATTGGCAATTCCAATACTTCAAAGCCAGGATCATCAACATGGTGCAAATTATGTGGCAGGAGCGACTATTTTCCCTCATAGCCTAAACATGGCGTCAACTTTTAACCGTGAACTAATTGAAAAGGAAACACTAATTACAGGTATTGAAACCGCTGATCTCGGACATCGATGGATACTGTCTCCAATTGGTGATTTGGGCTGTAATCCGCTTTGGCCTCGAATATTTGAAACCTACGGAGAAGATCCATATTTAACTTCAGAGTTATGCAGGGTTCAAATTCGTGCCCGAAAAAACAACAGCGAAATTGCACCTTACAAACAAGTTGGCTGTGCCAAACATTTTCTGGCCTATTCTGATCCACGGGCAGGTTGGGACAGAACCCCAACAGACATATCCACGCAAACACTTTACGAAAAACACATACCACCATTTAAAGTGATTATTGATGAAGGCGTTGAAGCTGTCATGCTAAACAGTGGTGAATTGAATGGCGAGGCCGTGCATGGATCGCACAACCTGGTGAACAAACTCTTAAGAGATGAGCTTGGATTCAAAGGAGTTGTAATTACCGACTGGAACGATATCCTGAAAATGATCCAATACCACAAAGCTGCCAGAAACGAAAAAGAAGCAACCTTAAAAGCAATTAATGCCGGCATCGACATTACCATGGAACCGACAGATTTAAGTTTTGGGGATGTATTAATTGAACTTGTGAATGAAGGCAAAGTAAGCGAAGAACGAATTGATCTTTCAGTAGCACGTATTTTGAGAATGAAAATGCTGGCAGGATTATTTGACAATCCTGCCTCGCGCGATGATCGCTTGCATAAAATTGGCTGTAAAGAACATTTAAAAGTTGCCAAACAGGCTGCCGAAGAATCCATCGTATTATTGAAAAACGAAAAAATACTGCCTTTGAAAAATCCGGTGCAATCAATTGTTTTGGCTGGCCCAAATGCAAATATTAAGCGATCGCTATGTGGTGGCTGGACATTTCGTTGGTGGCCTCAAAATGACAGTATTTTCCCAAAGGATATGGAAACAGTTTACACAGCTCTTCAAAAAGAATTCGGGAAAAACATTGTATCGTTAGCTACGAGTGAAGATATTGAATCAAAATCAACTGATGCTGATGTGATCGTACTGGCCCTGGGTGAAATGCCCCATGCTGAAGGATTTGGCAATACCAACAACCTTTCTTTGGATGATGATCAAACAAAACTAGTAGAAAAAGCTATCGAAACGAAAAAACCGCTCATCATCGTTATGATCGGTGCACGCCCGCTCATTTGCACCAACGGATTTGATCACGCAGAGGCTTTTATTTGGGCAGGACTGCCCGGAGTCCAAGGCGGGAGTGCTATTGCAAAAATAATTTCGGGCAGAACAAATCCAAGTGGGAAGCTGTCATTTTCCTACCCTGCTTTTAACGGACATTATTATAACTACAACCATAAGCCGTCACATTCAAACTACGATATTCCACCTGTAAATCCACGAACGTTAATTGCCAGCTTTGGGGACGGGTTAAGCTATTCAGATTTCAGCTATTCAAACCTTCATTTAAGCGATAGTATTTTATTCGCTGATTCGTCCATAATAGCAACAATTGATATTGAGAACACATCATCAAAAGATGGAAAAGAAACTGTTCTCTGGTATATAAATGATGAATATGCAAGCATCACAAGACCCGTTAAAGAGCTGAAATTCTTTGAAAAGAGTGAACTTAAAGCTGGAGAAAAGAAATCATTTTCGTTCAAAATCGATCCATCCATGCTTTATTTTCCAGACAATCAAGGAAATCAAATTATAGAAGACGGTTATTTCACAATTTTCTGTGTAGACCAAATGAGCAGATTTAAATTGGATTTTAAGAAATAATAAAATAATTGTTAAAATTCAATAAACATATATCCATGACTCAACAAGTCATGGATTTTCTTCATTTAAATAAATAGATTTCTTATTTTTAGAGAAGTAAAACCTCATTCATGTTCTCAAAAAAGATATTCACCCTTATAATAATAGCTGTTAGCTTGATCATTGCTGCATCAGGCTACTATTATTATCGCGATCTTGAGAAAAGGCTAATCATTGAACAAGAAAAAGATTTAGCTGTAATTGCACAGCTAAAAATCAACCAGCTGGAACAATGGATGCTTGAACGCAAAGCTGACATCCGCGTGTTTTCTGAGAGCACTAGTTTTTCAAATCAAGTTGCAAATTGGATTGAACAACCAGACAATAAATCAACGACTGATTATATCAAAGAGAGAATACAGATTTGTAAAGAAGAATATCTCTACGAGTCTATTCACTTAATTTCTAAAAATAACAAATCAGTACTCTGCACAGGCGAGATTAGCGATGCATGTAGAGCAAAATATTGGGATTATGAAAACTTGCACTTAAATAAAGAAAACATTTACTATGATTTTTACTTAAATAAAAAGGAAGAAAAAATCTTTTTTGAAGTAATTGTCCCCATTTTAGATGAAAATGATGATCAAATTGCCATACTTATTTTCTGGATCAATCCTGATCTTTATTTATATCCATTAATTCAAACATGGCCAACCCCAAGTAAAACATCTGAGACCTTATTAATTCAGAAGAAAGAGAATCACGTTTTATTCCTCAATGAACTTCGGCATAAAAAACACACAGCATTAAAACTTAAAATGCCAATTTCTCAGAAAACATTGCCAGCTGTTATGGCAGCAGATGGAACAACTGGAATAGTAAATGGGTATGATTACCGTGATGTAGAAGTGCTTGCCTATGTTGCCCCTGTACCAGAAACCAATTGGTACATGGTCTCAAAGATTGACAAAGATGAATTGCTTAAAGAACTAGCTTCACAAAGTTTATTTATATTCCTGGTTACAATTCTGGTAATAATAATATTCACATTTGGATTATGGCTGCTTCAAACCCTACGGCAAAAAAACGTATACCATTCACTTTGGAAAACCCAGGAAGAGTTTAAAACAACCCTTTATAGTATTGGTGATGCGGTAATAACCACCGATAAAAAAGGACACATCAAACAAATTAATAAAATTGCAGAAAAGCTTACAGGATGGGCAGAAGAAGATGCAACAAACAAACCACTGGCGGAAGTCTTCAATATCATAAATGAGCAATCAAGGGAAAAAGTTGAAAACCCGGTACGAAAAGTATTGAAATATGGGAAAATAGTTGGGCTTGCAAACCACACAATACTCATTGCAAAAAATAAGAAAGAAACACCCATTGCCGACAGTGCCGCTCCAATTCGTGACAGCGAAGGTAAAATTATTGGAACTGTGCTAGTTTTCAGAGACCAGACCGAAGAAAAAAGACACATTGAAGAACTGGTTGCTGCCAAAGAAAAAGCAGAAGAAAGTGACCAGCTGAAGACGGCATTCCTCGCAAATATGAGTCATGAGATTAGGACACCACTTAACGGAATTTTAGGTTTCTCCAGCATTATTGCTGAAGAAGAAATTTCTTTCAACCAAAGGAAAGGATATCATAAAATAATTGAAAACAGTGGGGAGCGGCTTTTAAACATTGTAAATGATATTCTTGACATTTCAATGATCCAGTCGAATCAAATTAAGATACAGAAGAAGGAATTCTTATTGAATGAGTTTCTGGAAGAAATTTTTACGCTATACCAAACGATTAATAAAGAACAAATTGATAAAATTAAATTGATATTAAAAAGAACAAGAATCGACGATACACAAGTTATTAATACGGATAAAGATCGTCTTTTCCAGATATTTAAAAACCTTCTTGACAACGCATATAAGTTTACCAACCAGGGATCAATTGAGATTGGCGCAGTTGCCATAAATAGCCACATTACCTGTTTTGTTAAGGATTCTGGGGTTGGCATACCACACGATAAGATTGATTTCATTTTTGAAAAGTTCCAACAGATACATGATAAATCAACTGAAAGGTCAGACGGAACAGGACTGGGACTTGCCATCACTAAAGGACTAGTAGAACGCCTTGGTGGTAAAATTTGGGTTGAGTCAACCATAAACAAAGGGACAACTTTCTACTTTGAGCTCCCAATGAATTAATTTTCCCGGAGTATCACATACCGTTTTCATAAAAAGATTAGTTTTGAAAGAAAAGAATGGCTATGATGAAAACTGTATTGATTGTATTTTTTGCAACGATTTCAATCGTTGCTTCTTCCCAAACCGAATACAATAAATTTGACGAACTTGGCCGGAAACATGGCATTTGGAAAAAGTATCAGGACAATGGCAAGCTCCTTTACGAAGGAACTTTTTTAAACGGAAAACCTGTAGGTGAATTTAAACGATATCATTCCAACGGTGCCCTAAAAGCCCTTTTGAAACACGATGTGTATTCTGATACTGCCTCAGTAAAACTTTACAACACTAGGGCCAAGCTAATTGCTGAAGGCACATACCTTGCAAAATTGAAAATTGGCACCTGGAAATATTACAAAAACAAGCTGCTTATTTCCGAAGAAAATTACGTGAACAATAAGAAACATGGTATTAGCAAAACATATTATCCAGATGGAAAACTTTTTGAAAAAACTGAATGGAAATTTGGGTTGAAGGATGGCTTATACCAGGCACACTATAAAAATGGGAAACCATACCTTGAATGCAGGATGGTAAACAACAAACGCGATGGCTATTGTATATTCTACTATCCAAACAACGAAGTGGAGCTTGAAGCATTTTATAAGATGAACCTGCGGCACAATGAATGGAAGTACTTTAACCAGGATGGTACACACTCACACACACTCATATACGAGAATGGGACTTTGATGAACCCTGAAGTATCTGACAGCATTCAGAACCGGAACATATTGAAGCTGGAAAATAAAAACAGAACTTATATTGATCCGGAGACGTTTATGCAGGACCCCATGCAGTACATGATAAGAAACAAAATGATTAGACGGTAAAAGCATAAACCAATCTTAACTAAAGATTGTATCTTTAAGAAAGATATAAATTTATGCATCGCACATTACTGACAATACTGCCTTTGTTGTTTTTATTTTTTGATTGCTTTGCCCAACAAGACACCATAAAAAACTACTATTGGGTTCAGTTTTCAGACAAAGCTGGCACAATCTATTCAATTGATAAGCCCGAAGAATTCCTATCTCAAAAAGCGATTGAACGTCGGGAAAATCAAAACATTAAAATTGATGAAACAGATCTGCCAGTTTCAAAAACATATACCGATAGCATTACGAACAGGGGAATACGTATCGTTCAAACATCAAAATGGTTAAATGGTGCAACAATTGAAGCCACCCAACTGGAAGTTGAAGACATTTCCGCTTCGTTCAGTTTCATTTCAGAAACACAACTAACAAAACCAGGACAGTTATTAAAATCTGCAAATAACAAATTTAAAATTGAGCAGACTATTTCTGAAATTGATTCTGCCTTTTATGGTTTATCCCGTTATCAAATCGGGCAGTTAAATGGACAATTCCTGCACAACCAAGGGTTTTTAGGACAGGGTATGCACATTGCAGTGTTAGATGCTGGTTTTTTAATGGTTGATGAACTTCCCGCATTTTTTGAACTGATTGGAGAAAACAGGATCGTTGAAATAAAAGATTTTGTTAAACCTAACTCCGACTTTTTCCATACCCACTGGCATGGGATGAACGTTTTGTCGACGATGGCAGGTTACATTCCGAATAACTTAATTGGATCTGCCCACGAAGCAAATTATTCCCTTTTCAGATCGGAAGATTCCGGTTCTGAATACCAAATTGAAGCCGACAATTGGGTTGTTGCTGCTGAATATGCAGACAGTATTGGCGCGGATATAATTAATTCTTCACTGGGCTACACCTTGTTTGAAGACCCAAACATGAATTACACCTACGAAGATTTAGATGGTAAAACCACACGAGTGACCCGTGGTGCAAATATGGCTTTTCAAAAAGGAATGCTTGTTTTCTCCAGCGCCGGGAACGAAGGCAATAAAGGTTGGAAATACTTGGTCGCGCCTTCCGACGGGGATCATGTAATTGGTGTTGGGGCGGTTGATCGTGATGGGACACCAGCTCCGTTTAGTTCATTTGGTCCCGCTTCTGACGGCGATATTAAACCCAATGTATCCGCTATGGGCTGGGGCACATTTTTGCAAAGGCAAGATGGAAATGTTGGAGCTGGCAACGGAACATCTTTTTCTTCCCCTGTTTTGGCTGGAATGGCAGCTTGCTTATGGCAGGCTTTTCCAAGAGCAAAAAACGCAGACATAAAAGAAGCCATTGAAAAAAGTGCATCCCATTATGAAACACCAGACAATCAGTTGGGTTACGGCATACCTGACTTTGAAAAAGCATCGATATTATTGACTGACTGGGGACTTGGCAATCTTGAAACAACGGATTTTTGGAGACCTGAATACAACCCGTTTTCCAATCGAATTCAATTTAACCCACTAAGGGGAATTGAAAATGCTGAAACCAGGGTAATCCTGATTGGAATAAACGGCAACGTGATTGTTGATAAATATTTTGCTTCAGGAAACCCGCTTGTATTAACGAATCTTAGTACCTTGCCACAAGGTATTTACATTGCTTATATTGAATCTGAAATCAATAAGGAAGTTCATAAGCTTGTAAAAATTCATGCGAACTAAATGAAGACATGACCAATACTCAACTATCACTTTCTGAACTAAATGAACTTATTGGCGGAACACTGGAAGATGCGTTTCCGAACTTGTTTTGGATTAGAGCGGAGATAAGCGAAATAACCATTAACCGATCCGGGCATTGCTACCTTGAGTTGGTTGAAATGGATGAAGCAAGCGACGAGGTGCTGGCAAGAGGAAGAGCAACCATTTGGTCATACTCTTTCCGTATGTTAAAACCATATTTTGAAACCACCACCGGTCAGTCCTTTTCAGAAGGAATAAAAGTTCTTGTGCAGGCAAAAGTTGAATACCACCCGGTGTATGGCATGAGCCTGAACATTCGTGACATCGATCCGGCTTTTACCATGGGCGATATGGCCAGGAAAAGACGTGAAATCCTCCAACAACTGGAGCAGGATGGCGTATTGACCATGAACCAGGAGCTTAAGCTCCCAATTGTACCACAGCGCATTGCCATTATTTCATCCCCCACCGCAGCCGGGTTGAAGGATTTTTCAGATCAGTTGGCAAATAATCCCAGTGGTTACAAGTTTTACACTAAGCTTTTCCCGGCTGTCATGCAGGGATCCGATTCTCCTGGATCAATCATGAATGCTTTGGAACAAATTTTTCTGTATGAAGATTTTTTTGATGTCGTAGCAATTATTCGTGGAGGGGGCGCACAGCTTGACCTGGCAAGCTTTGACCATTATGAATTGGCGTATCACATTACACAATTCCCAATTCCAATAATTACGGGCATAGGCCATGATAAAGATGAAACCGTTACCGACCTTGTTGCACATACCAAACTAAAAACACCCACTGCGGTTGCTGAATTTCTGATAAGTGGTGCAACAGCCTTTGACCAACATTTGGCAGAACAGAAAAACCGCTTTGTTGACTTGATCCAGGAACACCTGGACCACCAAAAATCATTTTTGCTTCAAGCCAGTCAGCAGTTATCTTCCGGGATCAGGCAACAAATAATTGCTGAAAATGGAAGATTTGATCTGCTAAAACTCCAGCTTGAAAAATCAGCTTCAATTTTTCTGGGCAACAAGAATTCTGAATTCAGCAGACATCAATACAAACTGGAACGAAACGGACTCAATTTCCTAAAAGAGCAATCATTTCTCCTTCGTAAAAAAACAGCCAACCTTGATTTTTATTCCCAACGACAGTTTCGGATAAAGCGAAATCAGTTAAACCAAACCGAAACCGAACTGAAAATTCACCTCAAGGACAGTCTTAAACGAAAGCAGAATGGACTTAAAAGTGTTGAAGAAAAAGTAAGATTGGTTGATCCAAAACAGGTATTAAAAAGGGGTTACAGCCTGACTTACAAGAACGGGGACTTATTAAAATCAACAAAAGAAATACAAATTGGCGATGAGATTGAGACCCAATTTGCAGATGGAAAAACAACCAGCAAAATAACTAAAAATAAAAGATAGAACAGGGACGCTGGAAGAAGGAAGATTTTTATTTTACCTTTCAGTCACTCTCTCAAAACTTATAATATTTCAGATATGGCAACTAAAAAAATAAGCTATCAGGAAGCAGTTAATGAAATTGATGAAATCCTGAATAAAATTGAAAATGATGAGTTGGACGTTGATGAATTATCAACACAGGTTAAACGGGTATCCAGCTTAATTAAGCTTTGCAAAGAGAAACTGCACAAAACAGAAGCTGAAGTGGAAAACATTCTGAAAGAGATGGAGGAGTAAGAAAGTAAAAAGGATGGCATCTTTTTGTAGAAATGCCATCCTTTCTATATTTTTTGCAGTTTACTCAATAATTTTGGGCATCTCCTCAACCTGATAGTCCTTTTTGACAATCAAGTCTGCTTTAGGCTTTAATTTCAGCAAGTTTTGGTGCTCCATTTCCAGAACCTGAAAACGAAAATCATCATTACTTTCTTTACCACGCGCAGATTGGTTCTTCTTTGTGTCGTGATACGTTAAATCAATATACACACGAAGATCTACATCTTTTATTTTAATCGCATAAAGCCCGTCAACAACCAAAACATCTATATCGGAGAAATCGGTTATCAGTTTATCCACCTGTTTGGACACAATGTCTACACAAGGCATTAATGCTTCCCTGCCCTCTTTATACTCGCGAATATTTCGATTCAACAGCTTCCAGTCATATTCATTGACACCAACATGACCAATACCGTATGTTTTTCTCCACTCAGTCCGATTGGTTGGAGATATTTTATAGTAGTTGTCAGTATGCAAAACCTTCACCTGCTTCCCCTCTTTCTTCAAAAGTAAAGCCAACGAATGCGACAATTCAGACTTACCAGCTCCTGATTCACCTGAAATGGCAACAATAAACCGATACTTTTTGCGCTTTCGGCTCATTGCATCCGACATATACTTAAAAATTGAATCTGCAGCTTGTTTGTGCAGTTCATTTATTAAAAGTACATCACCTAGCATCTATCACCCTTTTTCTATTAATAATCGAATATCATTTCCTTATTCGGAGGCAAAATTATTTTTTTATTTGAAAAATCTACCTCAATTGGATCAGAATTTTCACTTTTCACCTCAATTTTTAATTGACTGTGTGACAGGTCAATATAGTATCGATTCTTTTTAAATTTGAAATTAAACTTAAGTGCATTCCAGTTTTCAGGCATTTGAGGTTTAATATTCAAAATTTCTTTCTTGAAATTTATTCCGGCAAACGAAGTTAATACCATCAAAGCTGTTCCCCCCATTACCCCGGCATGAATACCCTCTGCGGTTGTTCCACCCTGTATATCAGTAAAATCACTTTGCAGTGCTTCAAAAAACAGGTGTGCAGATTGTTTTTTATCACCAAACAAGTTGGCCAGGTTAGCGTGTACAACCCGACTAAGTGTTGATCCATGCGATGTTCTTGCCAAATAATAATTATAATTTTTTTCCAGATAATCATCAGGAATAGTAATACCCGACTCTTTCAACACACAAGTAACATCCTCCTCATCAATATTGTAGAAAGTCATCAATGTATCAGCTTGTTTGGCTAGCTTATAATCATCGGGGGATTTTCCTTCGGCCTTCAAAATCCTGTCCAGTCTATAAATATTCTTGTACTTCTCACGATAGGCATCCCAGTCTAGCTCCTTTAGTCCAAAATAACCATCAAACTGTTCAATAATGCCATCTTCTGAAACAGGAATATTGAGGTTGGTGGAAATTTGCTCCCATAGCTCAAGCTCATCCTGCATCAATTTGATTTTTTCTTTGATTTTTTCAGACGCTTCAGACAGGTCTTTCAAAATACCAAAAGCCTTTTTAAACAACCAGGCAACCATGATATTCGTGTAGGCATTATCTTTCAAGCCACCACCCTCACTGGCTTCATGTTTTTCATGGAACTCATCCGGCCCCATTACGTTTGAAATGCTGTACTTTCCTGTGGACTCATCAAGAACTGATTTGCTGGCCCAGAAACGGCATATTTCGAAGAACATTTCAGCACCACTGTCTTTCAAGAATTCCAGATCATTTGATACCTGATAATAATACCAAACGTTGTAGGCCACTGCAATGGATATATGCCGTTGTAATGAACTGTAGTCATCTCCCCACTTGCCCGAAATCGGGTTCAGGTGTACAATTTGTGTTTCTTCACGGCCATCGCTTCCGCTTTGCCATGGAAACATTGAGCCTTTATAGCCATACTCTTTCGCATATTCACGGGCTTTGTTAAGCCTACGATAGCGGTAATTCAATATTGATTTTGCCACGTCGGGCAAAAACAGGTTGTAGATCGGTAAAATGTATAGTTCATCCCAGAAAATGTGCCCTCTGTACGCTTCACCATGCAAGCCCCTGGCTGCGATCCCTGCATCAATCAACTCATTTCTTGGGGAAGCACTTACCATTAGGTGATATAAATGCAAACGAACAAGCATCTGGGATTTTGGGTCGCCATCAATCTGGATATCAATCTGATCCCAGATTTCCTTCCAGGCTTGTTCACTTTCCTTCAAAATGGATTCAAACGTTCCGGATTGAGTGATCAGCTTTTTACATTCAGAAAAAGTGTTGATAACATCATCGTGTTTCGACGTAAAAATTGTGACAACTTTCTCAATAGATAATTCTTCGTTTTCCGTTATTTCAACTGAAAATGTCGAACTAACCTTGCCTTCTTCAATATTATTGACAAGCTCTATATGTTTTTGATTTTCATTTAAAGAAACAGCAAGTCTTGCCACCTCCGAAACTTCAGTGCCAGACTGAACCGTTTTCACAGTCAGCCAGATAAAATCTTTTTCTTCGTCCTGCGCAAAAGGTTTTAAGTGCTGTTGATTAAGTTCGCGGTATCTGGGCACACCGTCATTAATGATGTTCCCATCAATGGAAGAAATAAACTCAACTTCGCCTGAATAATTTAGTGGGGTAAATTTATATTGAAGTGCAACCAGGTGAGAATTAGCCATGCTGGCCATTCGAAAGCTTTCTATCTTCGTTTCAAAGCCTTGCTTGTCCTTTACAACCAGTTCTCTTCTTAACAGCCCGTTAGAAAATGACAACGAGCGGTTTATGGATAAAATTTCGCAATCGTTTATATCGAACCAATCACCCTGATTAATCCGAAAATTGATGTACGTCCAATCAGGTGTGTTAACGAAATCTTCATTTTCAATATCCCTGTCTGCAACTTTTGAAATCAACCGATTGTAAAGACCTGCAATGTAAGTTCCCGGATAATTGGTTTCACACGCTTTTACTTCCTCAAAAGCACCACGTGTTCCCAGGTAACCATTACCAACAGTAAGCAACGATTCCCGCGACTTTTCTTTTGCTGGATCGTAATCATGATATTCCAACTTCCAGGGGTTGAAATCATTTGGTTTATTTGGCATAGAAGTTTTGTTTAGGAATTAAATTTTTTGAAAATTTCATTTAGTCCCTCAAGGCCATTAATTTCCTCAAGATCTTCAACAACGATATCTGCGCCACCTTCTTCCAGCTCTTTACGGTTGTTTTCCCGGGCTATACCTATCGTTAATCCAAAGTTGCCTTTAGCACCCGCCTGCACACCAGAAACTGCATCTTCAACGACAATCGATCTTGAGTAGTCTGCCTTAACAATATCACATGCAGTGGTGAATATATCCGGTTCCGGTTTTCCGCTCAAGTCCAATTCAGCAGAAACAACACCATCAACACGGGCTTCAAAAACACCCAGAAGGTCAACGCGCTCCAAAACAGGCTTACAGTTTTTACTGGATGAAGCTACTCCCAGTTTTATCCCTGCTTTTTTGAGTTCGTCAATCAACGATACAGTTGATGGATACACTTGTACACCTTCTTTTTCCAATACTTCGTTGAACGCATCGTTTTTCCGGTTCCCTAATCCACAGCAGGTTTCAGCATCCGGAGCGTCTGATGGGTCGCCAAATGGAATATCAATTCCACGTGATTCCAGGAAAGAAGCTACACCTTTATATCTTGGTTTACCGTCAACATACGGAAGATAGTCACCTGCATGGGTAAACTCAACAAACTGTTCGCCATGCTCGGCTTCACGCTTCAATAAATATTCGTCAAACATTTTTTTCCAGGCGGCTGCATGGGTTAAGGCTGTCTTTGTGATAACGCCATCCATGTCAAATATAACGGCATCAAATGATAAGTCTTTTTTCATAATTATATATCGTTTGGGATTTGTTCATTTATGAATTTTCAAGAATTAAGAATTTCAAAATAGAAAAAAATTTGAAAGCAACCCAATATATGGCTATATTACCTAACAATTAATGAGCAATTCAAATTGTTCTAAAAACTTAATATCTTGTAAAGATACTACAATGCAGTTTTTACAGGAATTTACAAACGATTCTTGAAACAAAATTAACCCACTGATATGAAGCGATTATTTATGATATCGAACAGATTACCCATACAGGTAATCGATTCAAATGGCAAAAAAGAATTTGTACCTCTAACCGATGGATTTGATTCTGGGTTAAAGCGGTTTTACCAATCGTACGACATCAAATGGGCCGGAAGAGCAGGGGTAGACATTGATGAGATAAGCGAAAAAGATAAAATTGAAATTGACAATAACTTTCGCAAAGAAAATTGTATCCCCATATACCTTGACCAGGAACTACGGAATGAATTTTTAGAAGGTTTCTGCGACAATACCGTTTGGCCGCTTTTCAATTACTTCACACAAAAAACGAAATATTCGCACGACAATTGGGAGGCCTACAAAAAAGTCAACCAGATTTATGCTGATCAACTTATAAAGTACATGAATGAAGATGATATTCTATGGATTCATGATTATCATTTGATGCTGCTACCGCAACTAGTCAGGGAAAAATTCCCCAATATATCAATTGGCTATTTTCAGCACATTCCCTTTCCTTCGTTTGAGATATTCCGGTTGTTGCCATGGAGAATGGAATTACTCGAAGGCATTTTGGGAGCCGACCTACTCGGGTTTCACACCTATGACTACCAGCGACATTTTATGAGCTGTGTAAGAAGACTGCTTGGACATGAAACATTTTTCAACCTGATACGATTGGACGAACGTATCGTAAAAGTGGATGCTTTCCCTAAAGGGATTGATTTTGAATTTTTTAACACTGCCGCTGCTGAAATAGCCAACAATACTGTTCTTGAAGAATCTGAGATACACAAGGAACTACGACAATACATCAATAAAAACAAAAATTGTAAAATCATTCTATCCATTGACAGGTTGGACTACACCAAAGGGATTCCGGAAAGAATTCGGTCTTTCGAATTGTTCCTGAAGATGCACCCTGAATATTTGGAGAAGGTCAGCCTGTTTTTGTTTGTAAGCCCATCCAGGGAAAACGTTGAAGATTATCAGAACTTAAAAAAAGAAATGGACGAGCTGGTGGGAAGGTTAAATGGAAGATACGGGACCATTGGGTGGATGCCGGTTTGGTATTTCTACAAATCGCTTAGCCGCCTGGAAATGATCGAACTTTACAGCAGTGCAGATATTGCATTGATTACCCCAACCCGTGACGGATTAAATTTGAATGCCAAAGAATACATTGCATGCAGAACGGACAACACTGGCGTTTTAGTTCTAAGTGAAATGGCCGGGGCTTCGAAAGAACTTGGGGAATCATTAATCGTAAACCCAAACAATCGTCATGAAGTAGCAGATACTATTCATCAGGCATTGAATATGTCAGTTGCCGATCAAATAAAAAGAAACTCGGTTCTTAAAAAAAGATTAAGTATTTATAATGAAGAACGTTGGGCTAATGATTTCATCAACAGCTTGAAAGGTGTAAAAGACCTACAGGAATCAAATTATACTAAAAAAGTCAATAGTGCAATTATTAAGAAGCTGGTCGATGAATATAAAGCATCAAAGAACCGAATCATTTTCCTTGATTACGATGGAACATTAACCGGTTTTCACAAAGACCCGCAGAAAGCAATGCCAGATGAAGAACTATATGATATTGTAGAAAACCTGACTGAAACAAAGGACAACACAGTTGTCATTATAAGCGGCCGGGATAAAGAGACCTTATCGAAGTGGTTCAACCAATATGAAAAACTTGCATTTATTGCTGAACACGGTGTTTGGAATAAAAACCCCAACTCGGAATGGAAAATGACCGACCATATTGACAAAGAATGGATGGAGATTATCGAGCCTGTGCTGCAAAACTTTGTTGACCGTACTCCTCGCTCGTTTATTGAGCACAAAAACTATTCATTGGTTTGGCACTACCGTGATGCCGATCCAGATATGGGACAGCAGCGTGCATGGGAGTTAAAAGATGACTTGAAAAACTACATTGCCAACCTCAACCTGGAAATTATGGATGGCGATAAAGTAATTGAAATCAAAAATGCAGGGATTAACAAAGGTCGGGCAGCTTTAAACAAAATTGGCAACAATGAATTTGATTTCATGCTTGCCTTGGGAGATGACTGGACCGATGAATACACGTTCAACTCGTTGCCCGAATCAGCCCATACCATTAAGGTTGGAACCAAGTCGACAGCTGCAAAATATTACATTAACGATGTGAAAAGCGTGCGAAAACTATTGCAAAAATTCAACAGCCAATAGAATTTACATTTTATATTTATCCTAAGCCAACTAAACCATGAAGCAAGTAATTGTAATGGGAATCATATTCTTACTTTTCACCGGGAATGTGTATTCCCAGTCCGAAAAAAAATTTAAATCAACAAAAAAATTGAACTATTTACTTTACACACCAGATGGCTATTCAGCAAAAGGAAAAAAGACACCATTGATGTTGTTTTTGCACGGAGCAGGTGAGCGTGGGAACGATCTTGAAAAAGTAAAAAAATGGGGGCCGCCAAAGGTTCTTGAAAATGGTGGGAAAATCCCATTTGTTGTTGTGGCACCGCAATGCCCCAAAGGACAGTATTGGGATATCTACCTTTTAAAAGATTTGCTTGACAAAATTGTTTCAAGCTATAATATTGATGAATCAAGAATTTACCTGACCGGATTAAGCATGGGCGGGTTTGGCACCTGGCACCTGGCAGCGATGTTCCCAGACTACTTTGCAGCAATTGCGCCTGTATGCGGAGGAGGCAATAAACACCTTGTTAAAAGGGCACTCAAAGAAAAGCCTATCTGGGTTTTCCATGGGAAAAAAGACAAAACAGTTGCCGAAAGTGAATCTGCCGAATTGGTTAAGGCTTTAAAAGAAGCGGGAAGCGATGTAAAATATACCGTACTTCCAGAAGGAGATCACGCTGCATCATGGGTTTATGCCTATAATGAAGCGGATTTATGGAACTGGTTTTTAACTCATTCTAACGAGAACTAGTTTTTAAACCATTTCAATGTTAAATCAAATATCCTAACTATTTGAGAACCGAAAAATACCAAAATCATTAGTTACATTTGTAGGTAATCCAAAATCAAATATTATGAGAGTAGAGTACGACATCAAGTTGGGATTCAAGGACGTCATGTTCAGACCAAAACGTTCTACCCTGAAAAGCAGATCACAAGTAAATTTGGAGCGAACTTTTAAATTCAGGCACACGTTGCAGGAATGGACAGGAATCCCAATTATGGGAGCAAACATGGATACAGTTGGGACATTTGAGATGGCATTGAAATTATCGGAACACAAATTGTTCACGGCCATTCACAAGCACTATTCACTGGATGAATGGAAATTGTTTTTAGAACAAGCTCCCGAAGGAATTGAAAATTATATTTCAGTCAGCACTGGAACAGGAGAAGAGGATCTCCAAAAAGTAAAAACTATTTTTGACACCAATCCTCAATTACGGTTTATCTGCATTGATGTTGCCAATGGTTATTCTGAGCATTTCGTAGAATTTGTAAAGAAAGCTCGTAGTGTGTTTCCCGACAAAGTAATTTTTGCAGGCAATGTAGTAACTGGTGAAATGGTTGAAGAATTGCTTCTTGCTGGTGCTGATGTCATTAAAGTTGGTATTGGACCGGGTTCTGTTTGTACAACACGGGTGAAAACGGGCGTTGGCTACCCTCAGCTTTCTGCAATTATTGAATGTGCTGATGCTGCTCACGGACTTGGTGGACAAATCATTAGCGATGGGGGCTGTACAATTCCGGGTGATGTTTCAAAGGCTTTCGGTGGTGGTGCCGACTTTGTGATGTTAGGCGGCTTGCTGGCAGGTCACGATGAAAGTGGTGGCGAACTGATTGAGCGTGATGGTACAAAATACAAACAATTTTATGGAATGAGTTCCAGGACGGCTATGGAAAAACACGTTGGCGGCGTAGCCAACTACCGTGCCAGTGAGGGCAAAACGGTTGAAGTTGAATACCGTGGGCCGGTAGAATCAACCCTTCAGAATATTCTCGGTGGTGTAAGAAGTACTTGCACTTATGTGGGGGCACAAAAACTCAAAGAACTATCAAAAAGGACAACCTTTATTCGGGTAATTGAACAAGAGAACCGGGTTTATAACAAATAACAATAGAGCTTATTCAGGGTTTCACACGGTATGAGGCTCTGAATAACTTCAATCAACCACCTGATTTTTTAACCTTGTAGCCTTCATTCTGAAGCAAGTGCATTACTTTGTCCCTAAAGTCACCCTGAATCAGGATTTCACCATCTTTTGAAGAACCGCCAACACCACATTTACTTTTCAGTAGTTTTGCTAAATCTTTCAAATCTGCATCAGTACCTACAAACCCTGTGATTAAAGTTACGGCTTTACCTTTGCGATTTTTTTTGTCAAGCATCACGCGCAAATCCTGTTGGTTTGGGGTAAGCGTCTCCTGTTCTTCTTCAGAGTCATTTTCATACTGAAAATCGGGGTTAGTAGAAAAAACAACCCCTAAACGATCTTTCCAATCTTGTGCCATAATTGAATTATTTTGAGGACAAAATTAATGGAATTGTACAACATCCCTGACTTTTTCAAATTAGATTGGGTTTGCCTGAACTTTTTTTTAATAATCAGGTTTGCATAGTAGATGGATCAGCAGTGTGACATGAAGCAACTAATTGAAGTAAAATCCATAGAGGATATTTTGCCGGAATACAGGAATACCCCGATAAGCCTCCTCTTGGAGTACCACAATTTAAATCGAACATTTTGCAATTATGACAATGCTCAATTGTTAATTGGCATGTGTATGGATCACAGGAAAACACTTTGGATTCCTGAGAAATTTGCCTATATCATCCGATCCGGGGGAGCCAATCTTTTTTATCATGAATTTCAGGTTTCATATGCCATTGGAGTTGGCGACATTAAGCACATCGCCTTAATGGGTCATAACCAATGCGGAATGGCCAATATTGAAGCCCGAAAAGATGCTTTTATTGATGGACTAAGTAAAAATGCAGGATGGAAAAGAGAAGCTGCAAAAACCCATTTCGAAAACTTATCGCCTTTTTTTGAAGTTTGCGATCCCAAGGAATTTATAGTCTCCGAAGTTAAACGACTTAAACAAAGATATCCCGGAGTATTAATTGCCCCGTTATTCTACACCATCGAAACAGGTAAGATATCACAGATTATTATAGAATAAAAACGTCATTGCGAATGAAATGAAGCAATCTTCTTTTCAAAAGATTACTTCGTGAGTTTTCCCTCGCAATGACGAAAAATTATCTGATTTAAAACTTGAAATCTATTCCTGCAAAGAAGTGAATTCCTGCTTGTGGGAAATAACCATCCATTTTTAGGCGCTCATTACCTGAAAAATAGCTATAAACCCATGCATTGCTTTCGTATTCTGTATCAAACAAATTATTCACTAACAAATGCAACTTAACCTCTTTAAAGACATTTTGTGGAACAACATAGTCAACTTTAAGGTTATTCACGAACCATGCATCCAATTTGCGATCATCACTGGAAGTATTGTCAATAAACTGTTTCCCCACATACGATGACAACAAACTCAGATTAAGGTTTTTTGAAGCCTTCACTGTAATTTTGCTGTTTGCAATTAACTCAGGCGAGAAAGCCAGGTCAGTATCCCCTAGCTCAAATACTTCCTGTCCCCAGGTATCCCAGTTGTCAACATATTCAACAAAATCTTTAATCTTGTTTTTGCTGAATGTTGCATTTACATCCCAGTTAACTTTTGGCGATATCTTTAATCCAGCCAACAATTCAACTCCAGAACGGTAGCTATCATCTACATTAACCATAATTGGCGCACCAACATCATTAATCTCACCAGTCAAAATCAACTGATCAACATAACTCATGTAATATAAGTTTGCACCTACAAAGTAATTGGATGACTTCAAGGTATAACCTGCTTCAAAATCATTCAATGTTTCATGAACAGGTTGCACACCATTTGGATCGGCATCCACATAGTTGCTACGGTTTGGTTCACGGTTTGCACGGGCAAAACTTAAATACGCCTCTTGCTTATCATCGGGTTTAAAGAAAATCCCAAATTTTGGATTGAAGAAATTGAAATCGTGGGCTTGTGTGATATCCCTCAAATCATTATCAATTCCTTCAATTTCATAATCAATCCTTCTGTATTGCAGATCAGCATACAGGTTCACCTTTTCAGTCAGCTGGTAATTGTATTTTGCAAAAACATTAAAATCCTTTTTCAAACCAGTACTTCTGTACCACTCTTGTTCTGGAACTGCGTTTCCTAAATACTGTGCCCATATTACTTCACCAAAATGGCGACCATCATAGGTATTCCATCCTCCACCAAAAGTGAAATCAGATACCCCATCGTTGTAGTTAGTAGAAAAAGTCATTCCGTAGAAGTCGTTATCCAGCCATCTTCGACGAACCAGATCTGTTGCATCAATTGTTTCACCGCCTAATGAGATTGGCTGCAAAAGATAATCTTCCAAGCTGTCATCTTCCCGATATTCTTCATAGTACCCTCGCCCATACGTATAAAATAAAGCAGCATTTACATTAAAAAATGAATTTAACTGATGTGAGAAATGCAGTTGATAATGATCTTGTATGTAATGATCTACCTGATTTTCATAAAACTGTTCGTTGCCATTTTCATCGAAATATGAACCCGCATAGTTGTAGGTACGGTTTGTTCCCAGCAAATCGGAAGAAACTCCCCACCATGCCTGATAAGTTTCTTCAAAGCCTGAGAAAATGGTTGCTTTCAGAATGGTCTTATCAGAAAAATATCCACCAGAGACAAAGTACGATTTCAAATCAGAACTTGCCCGGTCAATAAAACCATCTGATGTCACACGGGACAAACGGGCTTCAACAATAAAATGATCATTTAACAAGCCACTACCAACTTCTACCGTGTTTTTGAAGGTATTGAATGAACCTGCTGCTGAACGATATCCGGCATGTGCCTTAGTATTCATCTGCATGGTTTGCAGATCGATAGTTGCTCCAAAAGAAGCAGCTCCATTGGTTGATGTACCCACACCTCTTTGCACCTGAATATTATCCGTTGAAGCAGCAATATCAGGAATGTCAACCCACCATGTTCCATGAGACTCTGCATCGTTCATTGGAATGCCGTTAACCGTAACATTAATCCGATTTAAATCGGTTCCACGAATCCTAAAATTGGTATATCCAACACCTGCCCCTGCATCAGAAGTTGAAACATAGGACGGGGTCATATTCAGCATGTAAGGAATATCCTGCCCCATGTTCATTTCATCAATCGCCTCTTTTGTTACAGTTGTATGGGCAATTGGGGATTTATCACCAGCCCTGGTTGCAGAAACCAGCACCTCATCAGCCATAATGCTTGAGGTCTGCATTACAAATTCAACTGATTTGTTTTCACTTAAAGAAACGTGAATAGATTTTGTATGAAACCCAATAAATGAAGCTTTCAATTCATACTCACCTTTTTTCAGGTTTGAGAATTCAAACTCTCCATTTTCGTTGGTAGAAGCCCCAAGGTAACTTCCAGACACAACAACATTAGCCCCCGTTAACAATTCACCGGATTCACTTTTCACCACTCCTTGAACTGAAAACTGAGCAAAACAAAACACCACTGCCATCTGCAGAAGCATCATCATCAATAACTTTTTCATCTTTTTTGAAAATTTGGTTAAAATAACCAATGAGGTAGGAAATAATCCCTGTCGCCCTCCCTACGCCGGTACTAACCGGATCAGGTTCTTTGGGTATGATCTCAGTCCTGGTTTTACCGGGACACCCCATTGCGTAAATGTCGCTGCAAATTTAATAGAAATTATTTCACTTTATCAATTTTAATAGAAATTTCAATGTTGATCGTTATTCTTCCACTAAAACAACATCAAAAGAAGCAGGTTTTACTACTGCGCGCAAATCACCCGGGTCAGACTTACATTTAACACCAATCACTCCATTTACAATTTCTCCGGGCAACAAAATTTTGGATGCAAGTTGAAAATCCATCAGCTCCTGATGCAAGTCGAAATTTGCTTTTATCCTTTTTTTGTTCTCTTCCCTCATTGCCTGTTTGCTAATATAGTTCGGTTCGTCAACAGTAAAGCCTTCATGGTCTTCCTCCGGCGGGAACAATGCAGCCTCAATTGCCAAAACCGGAAGCCATAAAATCATTAACGGGGAAAAACGTTGTCGCACTTTTTTTGCCAACCATTTGTTATGGATAATTTCAACCCGTTCTCCATTATTCATAAACATTACTTGTGAACCATGAATGGGTTTATCCGTATTATTGACCAATCGAATCCCGATTACGTGGATGTTCTTTCTCCTAGCCCAACGACTGCCTTTTTTATTGTTGGTTTTTTCCAGTAAATGATCAACATAGCCAAAACTAAACTGATCATCAAACTGCACTTGAGGGTAAGACCAGTCTTGTACATGAGAAATGTTTTTATGATGGACTGCACAAGAACTGAATACAAAAAAGAAAAGGGTGAATAAAATTATCCGGGGCTTCATGCGTGTATTAGTTGATTTTTTTCTTCTTTAAATCAAAAACTATGCCATTCAAAATAACAACTAATTAGCAATCAACTTCGCGGTAAGTATCCTGGTTTTTGATGTAAAATTTCCAAATAATGCTTTTGCAAAAGATTTCATCATGCCAACCCGGCTTCGCAATTTTTTTTAGTTGCTTTCGCTTTCTTTTAATCGAACTAAAACCTTTATAAAACGAAAAGTGAGCTTTCGGAACACTCCAAAAACCTTTATAGTTCAATTCACTCAATAATTTAAAGGCTGCCATTCCATCCATAACCATTCGCACAAGCAATACCTGGTAAAATTTTCTTCGAGGCAAATTTTTATAAAGTAGCCAAAGACTGTTTCTAAAATTCAGGTATAATTTTTTAGGATTTCCGTATGAAAGAGATGCACCGCCCAAATGATATACCTTACTGAATGGTGTAAATTGTACCTGGTACCCCATGTTCTTCAATCGCCAGCATAGATCGATTTCCTCCATGTGTGCCCAAAAGTCAGAGTCAAAGCCACCAGCTTTATGAAATAAGCTAGCGCGAACAGCCATGCACGCACCGCTGGCCCAAAAAACACTGGTTACCTGATCATACTGACCTTCATCTTTTTCCATCACGTTCAGGATTCTCCCCCTGCAAAATGGAAAGCCCAAGCGATCGATAAAACCACCTGCAGCACCAGCATATTCAAAAGTGTCCTTCTCGTTCCAGCTCAAAATTTTTGGCTGAACTGCTGCTACTTCCTCGTTTTCATTTAACAAATCAATCATTGGTTGCACCCAGCCAGATGTAACTTCAACATCAGAATTTAATAGGATGTAATTATCAGCATCAATTTTTTTGAGGGCTTCATTGTATCCTTTCGCAAATCCATGATTTTCACCCAGCGGCAAAACTTTTATGGTTGCGAAATTCGTTTCAATAAATGATATGGATTGATCAGTTGAGCCATTGTCAGCCACAATTACTTCTACACCTTCAATCTGGCTGTGTTCCACCACCGAAGGCAAAAACCGGGAAAGAAGCTCCTCCCCGTTCCAGTTTAGTATAACAATGGCTGTTTTCTGAAAACTCATGCCCGCAAATATAGTCAGGAAATCAATAGGCGGGATAAGATATTCAATAAGTTTTCTTTTTCCAGTGTACTTAATATGCTTGAAATCTTATCAAGCTTGTTTTCATCGCCAGAATCCAGAATTGATTTAATTTCTTTCAATTGTTTGCCCGTAAGTTCCTCTTCCAGGAATTCCCAAAGTTTTTCAGCAGAACGGGCTCTTTCGGGTAAGCCCAGTGTTTCCAATTCAAGAATGGCTGCATCAAGAATTTCTTTGGCCTGCATTTTTACCGGATCATCAGATTTTTCATTTCCGGTTGCATCGCGCAAGTTCCAACTCGAATAGTCATATTTCAAGTCGTTTATCAAGCTAACAATGCTGTGTTGTTGCCCAAATATCCGATCTAAAAATAATAGGGTCTGTTTTTTCCAGGCTTCCAGGTCAAAGCTTTTTTCATCAAGCTTTACTAATTGTTTTTTTAGAAGTTCGATTTCTTTCTGAGCCATTGCTATTGATTTTCCTACAAGTTACACTTTTAGCCATTTGCAGCAAAATCTTCACAGTACTTTAATTTCCCAAAAAGCTATTTACTTTTTCATAAAACTGAGGAAAATAGTTTGTGTTGCACGCGACGATTTCGCCACCAAACAAGAAGTTATTCTCACCATTAAAATCGCAGACCTTACCTCCGGCTTCCTTTAAAATTAGAATCCCGGCCGCTACATCCCAGGCATGCAGCGCATGCTCAAAAAATCCATCAAAACGTCCGCAGGCCACATAGGCTAAATCAACTGCTGCCGATCCCATCCTGCGCATACCACGGGTTTCAATCATAAAAAATTTCAATAACTGAAGGTATTCGGCTAGCTTGCCAAAATCGTAATATGGATAACCTGTTGCCAACAAAACATCTTCATGTGTACTGTTTTTGGATACTGAAATTGATTGTCCGTTCAAAAATGCGCCACCATCTTTCCAGGCATAGAACAATTCACCCAATCCGACTTCATACACCACGCCAACAAGGGCATCTTCTCCATCTATCAAAGCAATTGAAACCGAATGAGGGGTAATGCCATGAATAAAATTGGTCGTTCCATCCAACGGATCGATGACCCACTTTAATTGTGCGTCATTGTCATCAACAGTTTCTTCTTCGGTAATAAAACCCGCTTCTGGCAGCAACTTCTGTAAATCTTTCACAATCATCTGCTCTGCGGTTTTATCTACATAGGTGACCAGACTAGCCTTTCCTTTCAATTCAATATCTTGAGGGGTTATTTTTTTCCTTTCTTCACGAATAAATTGACCTGCTTTTTTAGCTATTTCCTGAACCTGTTGGCAAAGATGTTGTAAGTCCATTTTTTAATTTTTTGGTGAAATTCGATTAAAGAAACTCAACTTCAAAATTTCCCTGGTTATTTATTTCTGAAAGTTTAACTTTCACTAGTTGATTGACCAACCCTGTGTCGTGTTCCGTTTCAACTCGTATATAATTCTCGGTAAACCCATAAAGCTTGCTGCCATTACTTTCATTCTCGAACAACACCATTGATTCTGCCCCAAGGTTTTGCTCATAAAACTGCCTCAATTTTTTATCGGAAAGTGAAATGAGTTTTCGAGTCCGCTCTTTACGTTCATCAACCGGGACTACAGGCTTTATTTCCAATGCTTTTGTTCCCGGACGTTCTGAGTAGGGAAAAGCATGTAACTGGGAAACATCCAAATCCCTTACGAATTGATAGCTATCCAAAAAGTAATCATCCGTTTCTCCGTTTGTCCCGGCAATAATATCAACACCAATAAATGCGCTCGGTAGAATTGTTTTTATTTTTTTGACACGTTCGGCAAACAGCTCCCTTTTATATTTCCTTTTCATCAAACCTAACACATCATTCGATCCGGATTGCAGAGGTAAATGAAAATGTGGTGCAATTCGTTTGGCCTTCGAAACAAACTCAATGATTTCATCAGTTAACAGGTTCGGTTCAACAGAAGAAATACGGATACGTTCCAGCCCTTTAACCTCATCCAATTTATGAAGTAGATCAATGAATTTTTCGTTGGTACTTTTTCCAAAATCACCAATATTTACGCCTGTTAGAATGATTTCTTTTATTCCTGCCTCAACTGTTTCTTTCGCTTTTGCAATCGTATTCTCAATGGTATCATTCCGGCTTCTTCCACGGGCAAAAGGAATGGTGCAATACGTGCAAAAATAATCACAGCCATCCTGTACCTTTAAAAAACTTCGGGTACGATCGCCCCACGATGCAGCATGAAAATATTCGCGGTTTTTATTTTGGGATTCCAAAAGGACAAATGGTTCATCGTTCTTCTTTAGATCACCCATAAAATCTGTCATACGAAATTTGGCATTGGTGCCTAAAATGTAATCTACCCCTTCAATCGTTTTAATAACATCGGCCTGCAACTGCGCATAACAACCTGTTACCACAACAACTGCAGCTGGGTTTCGACGAATGGCCTGTCGGATAATATTGCGGCTTTTTTTGTCGCTTTCAGCAGTAACAGAACATGAATTGATCACATAAACATCTGCCTGCTGCTTAAAATCAATACGATTAAAACCCATCACCTCAAAATGCCTGGCAATGGTTGATGTTTCTGAAAAGTTCAGTTTACACCCCAATGTAAAAAAAGCAACTTTCTTCCCCTTATAATCCATGAACCAATAAAATTAGAGCTGGCAAAATTATAAAAAATACACGAGTGTCTAATTTCATAAAGAGTTCCATTTATTTCTATGTCAGTAAAAAATTATAAATTTGGAAAAAGCGAGTATCATGAAAAACTATTCGAAATATATATCAATAAGCCCAGAAAAACGATTTGGCAAACCCTGCATAAAGAATACGCGGATTTCTGTCTACGACATCTTAAACTGGATGTCAAATGGAATGACAAAATCTGAGATAATCAATGATTATCCAGAACTTTCTGAAGAACACATCAATGCTTGCCTGGCATTTGTTGCAGACCGTGAAAATAAAACCAGGGTTGCTTCATGAAACTTTTATTGGATCAAAATATTTCTTATCGATTATTAAAGAAGATCAGTGATGTTTTTCCTGATTCCGGACAAGTTCTTCAACTTGGATTGAACAATGCCCCTGATATGGAAATTTGGTCATTTGCCAAAGAAAATGATTTTGTAATTGTCACATTCGATTCAGATTTTTTTGACATCAGCGTTCTGAATGGTTACCCTCCAAAAATTGTTTGGATTCGAACCCATAACCAAACCACAAAAAATATCGAGGTGCTAATCAAAAAGAATGCACCTCTGATAAAAGATTTTATTGACCGAGAAGATATCGCCTGCCTTGAAATATCCTGAGATTACAATAAATCACTTGCCAATTCTGCAAGGTAACTACGCTCCCCTTTCACAAGGTTAACATGCGAAAACAAATCTTGTCGGCGCATTTTGTCGGTCATGTAAGCCAAACCATTTGATTTCATATCCAGGTAAGGTGAATCAATCTGCATAATATCACCGGTGAACACCATTTTTGTTCCTTCGCCTGCCCTGGTGATAATCGTTTTAATTTCGTGTGGGGTAAGGTTCTGAGCTTCATCAACAATGAAATATGCATTTGACAAACTTCGTCCACGTATGTATGCCAGAGGGGTAATAATTAACCGCTCTTCTTTCAAAAGCTCCTCAATTTTCTGATACTCCTGACTTCTTGGATTAAACGCGTGCTTTATCACTGAAAGGTTGTCGAATAGCGGCTGCATGTACGGACTGATTTTTTCTTCAGCATCACCAGGAAGGTATCCCAAATCGCGGTTACTCAATGCCACAATTGGTCGCGCCAGAAGAATTTGTTCGTACTGCTTGTTTTGCTCTAACGCAGCAGCCAACGCAAGCAGGGTTTTTCCGGTACCAGCTTTCCCGGTCAACGATACCAGTTTGATATCTGAATTCAATAAAGCATTTAAACTGAATGTTTGCTCTGCATTTCTGGGTTTAATACCATAAGCTGTTTTTTTCTCAACCCTAACAATTCGCTTTGAAACATTATCGTACCTGGATAAAACACTCGACTTGTTCCCCTTCATGATGAAATACTCATTCGGCGAAGGCTCATTTTTAAATTCACCATCAGTAACAGGGAACGATCCAGACTCATACAAGGAATCAATTAGCTGATCATTAAACCCTTCCATCTCGTTAATGCTTTTTTCAAAAACAAGAGGATCCTTAATTTTATCGTTCTCATAATCTTCAGAAAGAATCCCTAAAGACTTGGCTTTCATCCGAAGGTTAATATCCTTACTTACAAGAATTGTTGCTCTGTTGGGATTATCTTTTGTAAAATGATCAGCGATTGCCAAAATCCGGTGGTCGGGGATATCTTCTTTAAAAGACTGCCTAATTGCATCACTTGAAGGCTTACCTGTAGCAATGATCAATTTCCCCAATCCTTTACCAAGGTTTATCCCTCCGTTAAACAAATTTTCCCCTACGATATCATCCAGTATACGAACAAACTCACGAGCTTGAAAATTGATTGGGTCATTCCCTCTCTTAAATTTGTCAAGCTCTTCTAAAACCGTTATAGGTATTATGATGTCATTTTCCTGGAACTGATAAATACATGTGTGATCGTGTAGAATAACATTGGTGTCAATTACGAAGATCTTCGTAGTCTTTTTACTCGGCATATCTCTCTATTTAGCTTTCTCTAAAAGTATGAAAATTTGCAAGAATCTGTCATTAATATTTGTTAAAATATCACGTATTTTAGCGTTCTAAAATCTCGTTTCCTATAAACTCCTGATTAAGAATGAGTAGCTACAAAAAGACACTTGAATATTTATTTAGCCAGCTTCCGATGTACCAACGAACTGGTCCGGCAGCCTATAAAAATACGCTTGGCAATACCATAGTATTAGATAAATTATTTGGACATCCACACCGATCGTTTAAAACCATTCACATTGCCGGAACCAACGGCAAAGGTTCTTGTTCTCATATGCTTGCATCAATTCTACAAGAAGCGGGATACAAAACCGGCTTATACACTTCGCCTCACTTAATCGATTTCCGGGAGCGCATCCGGGTGAATGGCGAAATGATTGAAGAAGCAGCTGTTGTGGATTTTGTCGAAGAGTTTAAGTCGAAAAATGAAAGTAAAAATATTGAACCTTCTTTTTTTGAATTAACGGTGGCCATGGCTTTCGATTATTTCAAGAAACAGAGAGTTGATATTGCTGTCATTGAAGTTGGATTAGGGGGAAGATTGGATTCGACCAACATTATTAGCCCGGAGGTCGGTTTAATTACAAACATTAGCTTAGACCATACCAATTTACTGGGTGATACAATTCAAAAAATTGCGCACGAAAAAGCTGGGATCATCAAATCAGGTATTCCATTTGTTATTTCTGAGAGCAATGAGGAATATAATTCCATTTTCACGAGCAGAGCAAAAGAGCTGGGAAGCGACCATTTTTTTGCAGATCAGGAATTCAATGCTGATTATGCGATGTTTTCCACTGATGAAAAGCAAATCTTCAATTTTAAGAAAAATGGTGAATTACTATTTCCGAACTTAAAACTGGATCTTCTGGGAAATTACCAATCGAAGAATGTTGGGGGAGTTTTAAAAATTATAGAGATATTAAACTGGAAAAATTGGAAGATTAACAGCGAGAATATTTACCGGGGATTGGAGAGCATTTCATCAAACACCGGGATAAAAGGTCGTTGGCAAGTTGTTGGGCATAATCCATTAATTGTATGTGACACTGCTCACAACATAGCTGGTGTAAAAGCAGTGGTTGATCAAATAAAATCAACACCTTGGGAAAAACTTCACATTGTATTGGGGATGGTCAATGACAAAAATATTGAAGATGTGTTGTCCGTTCTTCCAAAAAATGCGACATACTACTTTACCAATGCGCGAATACCAAGAGCCTTGCCTGCCCACGAACTTGGCAAAAAAGGCAGCAAGTTTGATCTAAAAGGTGAAATCTTTAGTGATGTCAGGACAGCTGTAGAGTCGGCTAAAAACGCTGCAAATACAGATGATCTCATATTTATTGGGGGCAGCACTTTCGTTGTTGCAGACTATTTTTCTTGAAATTTTTAATTTTTGTTTTGCACAAGAAAAAAAAGGATTTATATTTGCATCGCCTTTCTGAAAAGTGAGGCACGTTCAGAAAACATACGGGCGGTTAGCTCAGTTGGTTCAGAGCACTTGGTTTACACCCAAGGGGTCGGGGGTTCGACTCCCTCACCGCCCACAGGAAACCACTTATCATACTGATAGGTGGTTTTTTGTATATTTAAACCATGCATTTCTGCTACATCCTATACTCCCAAAAAATTGACAAGTATTACATCGGTCAAACTTCAAATATCAATGCAAGAATAACCCGGCACAACTCATCAAAAAAAGGGTTTACCTCAACTGGCAAACCGTGGGTCTTGGTGTACTCAGAAAAATTTCACGATAAATCGCCTGCCCTAAAAAGGGAAAAATAACTTAAAAGTTGGAAAAGCAGAAAAGATATTGAACGGCTAATCCAAATAGGTTCAGAGCATCCCGGTAAAACCGGGAGGGTCGGGGGTTCTCCCGAGGACTCGGGATCACCGCCCACAGGAAACCACTTATCATACTGATAGGTGGTTTTTTGTATATTTAAACATGTATTTCTCCTACATCCTATACTCCCAAAAACTGGACAAGTATTACATCGGTCAAACCTCAAATATCGATGCAAGAATAGCCCGGCACAACTCATCAAAAAAAGGGTTTACATCAACTGGCAAACCGTGGGTTTTGGTGTACTCTGAAAAATTTCACGATAAATCGTCTGCCCTAAAAAGGGAAAAACAACTTAAAAGATGGAAAAGCAGGAAAGATATTGAACGGCTTATTCAAAAAGGTTCAGAGCATCCCGGTGAAACCGGGAGGGCCGGGGGTTCTCCCGAGGACTCGGGATCACCGCCCACAGAAAACCACTTATCATACTGATAGGTGGTTTTTTGTATATTTAAACCATGCATTTCTGCTACATCCTATACTCCAAGAAAATTGACAAATATTACATCGGTCAAACGTCAAACATCCACGGAAGAATAGCCCGGCACAACTCATCAAAAAAAGGGTTTACCTCAACTGGCAAACCGTGGGTTTTGGTGTACTCTGAAAAATTTCACGATAAATCGTCTGCCCTAAAAAGGGAAAAACAACTCAAAAGATGGAAAAGCAGAAAAGATATTGAACGGCTTATCCAAAAAGGCTCAGAGCATCCCGGTGAAACCGGGAGGGTCTGGGTTCTCCCGAGGACTCGGGATCACCGCCCACAGAAAACCACTTATCATACTGATAGGTGGTTTTTTGTATATTTAAACATGTATTTCTCCTACATCCTATACTCCCAAAAAATTGACAAGTATTACATCGGTCAAACTTCAAATATCGATGCAAGAATAGCCCGGCACAACTCATCAAAAAAAGGGTTTACCTCAACTGGCAAACCGTGGGCTTTGGTGTACTCAGAAAAATTTCACGATAAATCGTCTGCCCTAAAAAGGGAAAAGCAACTCAAAAGATGGAAAAGCAGAAAAGATATTGAACGGCTTATCCAAAAAGGCTCAGAGCATCCCGGTGAAACCGGGAGGGCCGGGGGTTCTCCCGAGGACTCGGGATCACCGCCCACAGAAAACCACTTATCATACTGATAGGTGGTTTTTTGTATATTTAAACCATCCATTTCTGCTACATCCTATACTCCAAGAAAATTGACAAATATTACATCGGTCAAACGTCAAACATCCACGGAAGAATAGCCCGGCACAACTCATCAAAAAAAGGGTTTACCTCAACTGGCAAACCGTGGGTTTTGGTGTACTCAGAAAAATTTCACGATAAATCGTCTGCCCTAAAAAGGGAAAAGCAACTCAAAAGATGGAAAAGCAGAAAAGATATTGAACGGCTTATCCAAAAAGGCTCAGAGCATCCCGGTGAAACCGGGAGGGCCGGGGGTTCTCCCGAGGACTCGGGATCACCGCCCACAGAAAACCACTTATCATACTGATAGGTGGTTTTTTGTATATTTAAACCATGCATTTCTGCTACATCCTATACTCCCAAAAAATTGACAAATATTACATCGGTCAAACGTCAAACATCCACGGAAGAATAGCCCGGCACAACTCATCAAAAAAAGGGTTTACCTCAACTGGCAAACCGTGGGTTTTGGTGTACTCAGAAAAATTTCACGATAAATCGTCTGCCCTCAAAAGGGAAAAGCAACTCAAAAGATGGAAAAGCAGAAAAGATATTGAACGGCTTATTCAAAAAGGTTTCACTGAAAACCACTTGCCAAAATGACAAGTAGTTTTTTGTTTTCCCACCTTTTTTAAGCACCTTGCACCCTAGCCATATGTTTTGCATACGAAAACCGTTGAAACCACAACTTTGATTTAACAAACATTGTTATCATAAAATGCAACTTATTGGCTAATTTTGAATAAAAAATAAATTCCAATGAACCAGGGCAACAACAAGGATTCTGAAATCCACAGTGATAATGAGATGAAATTTTCCGGAAAAGGTTGTGTACAAGGTACGCCATCAAACAGGTACTGTCCTGAAATCATCGTCCGGGTTAACAAAAAAGGGGAACACCTATTCTACACCAACAATATATTCTCTTTCTTCAAAATTAGAAAACGCAACCTAATTGGATTAACAATCTCTGAGTCTCAATACCTTCCCGAAGTTTCGCAAAATATTGAAACCCTACTACAAAAAGCTTTTGAGAGCAAAAAACAACAATACAAAGAACTATCATTTTCGAAAAACAACAAAAGCTTCCACATCAGCACAAGTATTACACCGGAAGTCAATGAAACTGGCATTGCAGAATCAGCCGTTTGTGTATTTCGGGATATTCTTCAAGAGAAAACAAGAGAGGGTCAATTAAACGATCTATCCAAAGAATACGACCTGGCCATTGAAGCATCTGATTTAGGAATAATTAAATGGGACATTGATAATGACAGCCTTACACTTTCCAGAAAGTGGAAAATGCAGGTTGGTTATTTCCCTGACGAACTGGAAGACAATCTGTCCACCTGGATGAAACTTCTTCACCATGAAGATTACAACCGTGTAAAAAGGGAACTGGATAATTTTTTAAACAATTCGGCCATAATTTTTGAATCTGAATTTAGATTGCGACACAAAGATGGCAACTATCGTTGGTTTAAAAACAGGTCGGCTGTGATTAGAAATGAAAATGGGACCGCTGTTTGTTTTGTTGGCACCAATCGCGACTTCACTGATGAAAAGATTCAACTTGAAAAACAAATGCTTCTTCAGCAAGTATTCAATTCGAGCACATCATCAATAATGATAACTGACCTGGATGGATATATTGAATATCTAAACCCTGCCTTTTGCAAAACAACCGGCTATACGGCCGATGAGCTCATTGGGAAAAAACCAAACACCTTAAAATCAGGTCACCACACCAAGTCGTTTTACAGAAACCTATGGGATACAATTCAATCAGGAATTGAATGGAGAGGGGAAATTAAAAATAAGCGAAAAGACGGAAGAATTTTCTGGGAGGTTGTTTCTATTTCTTGTTTAAAAAATGAAAAGGGAATAATTACCAATTATTTAAAAATTTCAGAAGACATTACTTCAACAAAAAAACTGCAGGAAGAACTTAGAAAAGCAAAGCACAACTCAAAGAATGCCACCCAGTACAAGAATAATTTCCTGACCAATATGAGTTATGAGATTCGTACACCTATTAACGGGATCATCGGTTTTTCTGAATTGCTGAAATATGGCGACCTTACCGTTAATCAGCAACTTCACTACATCGATATTATCGAAGAAAGCAGTAGGTCACTTCTTTCACTAGTTGATGACATTATCGATGTTTCAAAAATTGAATCGAAAGAACTAAAAATAAAAAAAGAGGCATGCTCGCTTACCGCAACATTGAGCGAACTGGAAGATCATTTTCGAACGTTGCTAAAAAACAGCGAAAAGCCCAATATTGTACTGAAATTTAAAACTCCGGCAGCCGAACATCACGATTTTATTTTCACTGATCCTTTTCGATTAAAGCAGGTTCTCAGCAACCTGTTTCTAAACGCTTTAAAATTCACGGAAAAAGGTTTTATCGAGGTTGGCTATCAGGTTTCTTCGGAAAAGGTTCTTCAGTTTTATGTTGAGGACACAGGGATTGGAATTTCGGAAGAAGACCAGAGAAATTTGTTCAAAAAATTTATTCAAGATGACAGGAGTATAAAATCCAAGGAAGCAGGAGCCGGGCTTGGCTTATATATTTCACAAGGTGTAGTTGAATTGCTTGGTGGCAATATTAGTTTCCGGTCAAAGAAAAAGAAAGGTTCATTATTTTTCTTCACGATACCTTACGACAAAATACGAAAGCCTTTAACGAGCAGACCTGAGCCAAAATCCAACTATCATGACTTCAGTAAATTCACTATTTTAATTGCTGAAGATATTGATTACAACTATGAATATTTGCAAGAAATTCTAGCAAAAACAAAGGCAAAAATACTTTGGGCAAAGGACGGTATTGACACCATTAATATCTACAACAACAACAAAGTAGATTTAATCCTCATGGATATTCAACTCCCTGAAGTTAATGGCTATGAAGTCACTAAAACAATACGGGAAACGAATTCTGACATTCCAATTATTGCCCAAACGGCCTACGCTATGAGTGAAGAACGAAAGAAGTGTCTTCAAGCTGGCTGTAATGACGTTTTGATAAAACCTTTAAAAATTGACGAAGTTTTAAATACAGTTGCAGAGTACCTGCTCAAATAAAAGCCCAATTCTTAGCCTGTTTTCATTTGGCTTATTAAATTTGGGGATTTATAAGCTACTGGCATGATCAATGAAAAATTTCCATCACGACTATTGGAAAATGCAGTTAACGAATTTTCAAAACTACCAGGAATAGGGAGAAAAACAGCCCTGCGTTTGGTTCTGCACTTGCTAAGACAAGATAAAGAAGAGGTTTCATTTTTTGGAAACAGCATCATTCAACTGCGTAACGACATAAAGCATTGCAAAGTTTGTCACAATATTTCCGACACCGAAATCTGCAATATTTGCAGTCATCCGTCTCGTGTACCTGAAATTATTTGTGTTGTGGAAAACATAAAGGATGTGATGGCTATTGAAAACACCCAGCAATTTAACGGCTTGTACCATGTTCTTGGAGGAATAATCTCACCCATGGATGGTATTGGACCATCTGATCTTGAAATTAATTCATTGATTGAACGGGTGAAAGAAAAAAACGCAGTGGAAATAATCCTTGCTTTAAGTACAACCATGGAGGGAGATACAACAAATTTTTTCATTTATAAGAAATTGAAGGATTTAAACGTTAAGATATCGACCCTTGCACGTGGTGTTTCAATTGGAGATGAATTGGAATATGCGGATGAAATTACCCTGGGGCGTTCAATTAAGAACCGAATGGATTTCGAAGATTCGTTGTCGCAATAAAACTGATTTATGAAACTGTCGATAGTAATTGTCAATTACAACGTAAAATTTTTTTTGGAGCAATGCCTTCATTCTGTTGAAAAAGCCTGTTCCAAAATTGAAGCGGAAGTATTCGTTGTCGACAATAATTCAGTTGATGGTTCCTGTCAAATGGTAAAGGAGAAATTCCCAAGCGTAATCCTGATTGAGAATCACGACAACAAAGGTTTTTCCAAGGCCAACAACCAGGCAATTCAACTCTCAAAAGGTGAATACGTCCTGATACTAAATCCTGACACCATCGTTGAAGAAGATAGTTTCGATAAATGTGTGGAATTTATGGACAATCACCCGGAAGCTGGTGCTCTCGGGGTGAAAATGATTGATGGGAAAGGACGTTTCCTCCCGGAATCCAAGCGAGGATTACCAACTCCTGCCGTGGCCTTTTACAAAATATTTGGATTCTCAAAGGTGTTCAGCAAATCAAAACAATTCGGGAGATACCATCTGGGGCATCTGAGCAAAGACGAAACCCACGAAGTAGATGTGCTTTCCGGCGCCTACATGTTCATGAGAAAAACCACGTTGGATAAAGTGGGCTTATTGGACGAAGATTATTTTATGTATGGAGAAGATATTGATCTATCCTATAGAATCACTCAGGGAGGATACAAAAACTACTACTTCTCCGGCACAAAAATTATTCACTACAAGGGAGAAAGCACTAAAAAAGGCAGCATTAACTATGTGAAAGTTTTTTATAAGGCCATGGCAATTTTTGCAGGCAAGCACTTTTCGAAAGGCCGTGCCGATATGTTTTCATTTTTAATAAACCTGGCTATTTACTTTCGCGCCTTTTTGGCAATTATCAGCAGGTTTGCAAAAGCTGTGTTCCTTCCCCTGCTCGATGGACTTGTAATTTTTGCTGGTTTTCTTTGGCTTCTCCCCTATTGGGAAAAACTGAAATTCAGCAGAGGATATTATCCGGATGAATTCCTTCATTTAGTTGTCCCGGCCTACATTTTCATCTGGCTAATTAGCATTTGGCTATCAGGTGGATATCAAAAACCAATCAAGATCATTAAGCTCATTCGTGGTTTAATCTGGGGCAGTCTCTCAATTCTGGTGATTTATTCAATGGTTGATGAAAGCCTTCGTTTTTCAAGGGCTCTCATTCTTCTTGGTTCGGTGTGGGCGATAGTCACCTTGTTTTTGTACAGGATTGTATTAAGCAAAGCCAAACCTGGCTCGTTTCGTTTTGACCTCAAAAAAGTTAAACGAATTGTCGTTGTTGCTAAAAACGAGGAAGCAAAACGAATCAATGATCTGATCAGCCAGTCGCAATTACGAATTGAAACGATTGGTTTGGTTTATCCCGATCATACTCATCACGAACCAAACTTCCTTGGGAATATTCAACAGCTTGGGGAAATTGCGAAAATCCACAAGATAGACGAAATCATTTTTAGCTCCATGGACTTGCCTTCACAGGAGATTATCGACATCATGCTTGAATTGACTGATCTAAATATTGAATATAAAATTGCCCCACCAAAAAGTTTGTCAATAATCGGGAGCAACTCGATTGAGACAGCTGGGGAACTTTATGTGGTTCATGTTAATTCAATTTCAAAAGATAATAACAAACGAAACAAACGGCTACTTGATGTTTCATTTTCGTTGTTTATGCTGATTATTTTCCCCGTTTCCTGCTGGACTATCGAAAATAAAGCTGGTTTATTCAAGAATATTTTTTCAACTCTTTCTGGTAAAAAAAGCTGGGTCGGTTATTCAACCAGGAATAATCATTCCTATCATCTTCCTGAAATAAAAACAGGCGTGATTTCTGCTGCAGACAAACAAAACATCAATCTTTCAGAACAGAAAAAACTAGAGAGGGACATGGTTTATGCGAAAGATTATCGTATTTTGAATGATGTGGAAATCATCCTTGCCGGATGGAAAAAACTCGGAAGATGAACCTGAAAAATTTAGCATACGGAAATATCAAACTTCGCCCCTTGGAACCGGAAGATCTTGAAACACTTTTTGGGTGGGAAAATGACATGCAGATTTGGAAGGTCAGCAATACGATTGTTCCTTTTTCGAGATTTATTTTAAAACAATACATCGAAGAGTCGCATAAAGATATTTTTGAGACCAAACAGCTTCGCCTGATCATCGAGGATTTGTATGGTAAAGCTGTTGGTGCAGTTGACCTGTTTGACTTTGATCCTTATCACCAACGAGCAGGGATTGGCATACTTATTTATTCTGAAGATGATCGGAAAAAAGGATTTGCCAGTGATACATTGAAATTAATCGCAAAATATGCTGTCGAAATATTAGGCTTACACCAGCTTTACGCAAATATTACAGTTGACAATATTGCGAGCATAAAACTATTTGAAAAAATAGGCTTTGTGCAAATAGGCATAAAAAAGGACTGGATAAAAACTTCTGATGGATTTCTTGATGAAGGCCTATATCAGCTAGTTCTATAAGTTTTCCAACATTTCATAGTGCGGTATTTCTTTCAAAAAAGAGTAGGTGCACTCCAAATGATCTACTTTACAGCAATAATGGTTTAATCCGTTGGATACAATCAAAAATGGAACTTTAAATTTCATATTGTAGCGCGCAATCTGGTCAAAAGTATCTTGAGAAATTTTCACTCCTGGTGCTTTAAACTCCACAATCACAATCGGTTCACCTTTGCGGTTACAAACCAATAAATCGGTTCTAAATGTATTTTGGTTAATCGTTAGCCCTTTCTCCACTGCCATGAGCTGAGCCGGATAATTCTTCTCTTCAACCAGGTATTTTATGAAGTTTTGGCGAACCCACTCTTCAGGGGTCAACGCCGCAAATTTCTTCCTAATTTCATCAAAAATCAGCTCTTTGCCGTTCTCTTTTTTTATCCGAAAAGAATATGTTGGTAAATTTAATTTCACAATCATTTATTGCCGATCCAAAATTGTATTTTTGGGAAAATATTCCTGTTGGGAATTTATCAACAACAGGGTATCCAAAGGTGCAAAAAAAAGATTAATTTCAGGGGGTACGATTTTTCATGCGTTGCATTTTTCTTCTAATTGAAATTTAATTCATTGCATATGAAGACTAAAAAAGAAATTGTTGACAATTGGCTACCACGCTACACAGGGCAAGCCATTGAGGACTTTGGCAATTATATTTTGCTTACAAACTTCCAATTGTATGTTGAAATGTTTGCTGAACAGTTTAATGTACCTGTATCTGGTGCCGACAAAAACATGCCTGTTGCAACCGCCAACGACATCACCATCATTAACTTTGGGATGGGTAGCCCAAATGCAGCAACAATCATGGATCTTCTGAGTGCAATTCGCCCAAAAGCAGTTTTGTTCCTTGGCAAATGTGGAGGTTTAAAACGCATTAACAAACTTGGTGATTTTATTTTACCCATTGCTGCCATACGAAGTGATGGTACTTCTGATGATTACCTTCCACCTGAAATTCCTGCACTCCCTGCATTTAACCTGCAACGAGCGGTATCTACTGCCATTCGTGAAAATGACCGGGATTACTGGACAGGGGTTGTTTACACTACAAACAAGCGGGTATGGGAATACGATGAGCGTTTTAAGAAATACCTGAACAAAACCCGGGCGATTGCTATTGATATGGAAACAGCAACTATTTTCACAGTCGGTTTTGCCAATCACATTCCTGCCGGGGCATTGTTGCTTGTGTCTGATCAACCCATGATTTCAACTGGAATAAAAACAGCTGTGAGCGATGAAAAGGTCACTACAGATTATGTGCAAAAGCATGTAAAAGTAGGCATTGACGCACTTTTGGAAATCAAACACAATGGAAGATCGGTAAGGCACCTGAAATTTTAATATTCCCGATAAATGAACTACGAAGACATACTGGCAAATCTGCGCAATAAAATATACCACCCAATTTATTTTCTGATGGGTGAAGAAAGTTATTTCATTGACCAGATTACAGATCACATTGCAAAAAATGTATTAACAGAAGCCGAGCAAGGATTCAATCAACACATCCTGTACGGAAAAGATACTGATATTGACACGATAATAACCAATGCCAGACGTTTCCCAATGATGGCTAACCACCAGGTGATTATTGTCAAAGAAGCTCAGAATATTAAAAAGATAGAAGATCTTGAGCCGTATATAAATGCCCCGCTTGAGAGTACAATTCTAGTCATCAATTACAAATACAAAACACTTGATAAGCGGAAAAGCTTTGCAAAAATGCTTGGCAAGAAAGGTGTTCTGTTCGAATCAAAAAAGATATACGATAATCAATTGCCAAATTGGATAAACAGTTATTTGTCAAGTCACAATTTTAGCATTGCACCACAAGCTGCCGCCATGCTGGCTGAATACCTTGGCACTGATTTAAGCAAAGTATCAAACGAGCTGGACAAACTCATTATTTCTTTGCCAGAGAATACCAAAATTACTCCTGAACACATTGAAAAAAACATCGGCATCAGTAAAGATTTCAACATTTTTGAGTTGCAAAATGCGCTGGGAGAACGAAATGTATTGAAGACAAATCAGATAATCAACTATTTTGCGGCAAACCCTGCGTCAAGCCCAATAACACGCACCATTGCAAGCTTGTATTTCTACTTCATGAAAATACTGACCTACCATTTTCTGGATGATAAGTCGCAAAATTCAGTAGCATCTAGTTTGCAGATCAACCCGTATTTCGTCCGCTCATACATCGCAGCCGCCAAACAATACCCGATCCGAAAAGTCGTTGATATTATAGCTGTGCTTAGGGAATATGACATGAAATCGAAGGGAATGGGAAATGTTTCAGCCACTGCCGGGGATCTTCAACGCGAAATGATTTATAAAATTTTACACTGACCAGTATGACAATAATTATTATTGCAATAACAGCGGTAGTTTCAATTGCGGCATTCAACCGCCCTGAGTTTATGGACAAGTTGCAATTTAATGCCAGCAAAGTAGTTCATCGACGTGAATATCAACGCTTAATCACCCATGGTTTTGTACACGCCAACTGGGAACACCTGATTGTAAACATGATCGTTTTGTTTTCATTCGGAAGTGCAATTGAGAGCGATTTTTCATATGCTTTTGGACGTATGCACAATGCATACTTCCTGATTTTATATTTTGGAGGAATGCTGTTCTCGAATATTTACGCCCTGTACAAACACAGGAACAACTATTATTACAATGCCGTTGGAGCATCAGGGGCAGTATCGGCGGTTTTGTTTGCGGCCATATTTTTTGATCCATGGAGCAAAATCTACTTTTTTGGTTTGCTCCCTATCCCCGGGATTATTTTTGCATTGGCTTATTTGGCATATTCTTATTACATGAGCCGAAAACAAAGTGACCATGTTGCACACGATGCTCATTTTTTAGGATCAGTGTTCGGGTTCATTTTCCCTGCCGTTCTGAATATTGACTTATTGCAACGTTTCCTCGACAAACTTTTTATGGTAATCTAATGAAAGCAATCTTTCTTGATCGTGACGGTGTCATCAATGACAACTCAACCCACTACTATACTTACAGGAAAAATGATGTAGTGTTTGTTGAAAGGATTTTCGAGAACCTGATTCTTCTGAAAGAAAAGGGCTTTGAATTTTTTGTAGTAACCAACCAGGGGGGAATTGCTAAGGGAATTTACAGCCATGAAGATGTGAATAAAGTCCATGACTATATTCAGCAGGAAATGAACAAGTATCAAATTAACATCAACGATTTTATTTTTTGCCCTCACCACGATTCCATTGAAAGTTGCGATTGCCGCAAACCCTCACCAGCTATGATTGAAAAACTGATAATAAAATACAACATTGATCCAGCAACTTCATTTTTCATTGGGGACAGCCAGCGTGACATGGAGGCGGCAAAAGCTGCTTCTGTTACTGGTATTCTTGTTGAGTCTAACCAAAACATGAAACCTTTTATCATGGACTTGATTTAGTAATGAAGCAAGGTTTTGTCCTATACAATGGTGATTTTTTCCCTTCTGAAGAAGTGCTGTTCAGCGGAAACATTTTCAATCAATTTATATTTTCAGAAAAAATTAGGGCAGTAAAAACCCATTTGCCGTTCTGGGAGGAACATTTACGACTCTGGGAATTTAAGTTCAAACTTTTTGGCCTGCCCATACCAAAGTTTCTAAACGAGTTAAAACGACAGATTGAGCGTACGCTAACAAAAAACAAACTTTTTCAGAATGCCGAAATTAGCCTGACATTTTTAAACCAACCTGAATGCATTGGCTATCTGATCGCTGCGAAAGAATTCAGTATTCCCAACTTTAACACAAATGGCATAAATATCGACCTGTTCGACAAAGTTCCAAAAGCAATTTCGCCCCTTTCATCAATAAAAGAAGGATCGGAACCATATTGGAAAATCATACATGGGCAACAGGATTTGAAATATGAATTTTTAGTCACCAATACGAGCAATTGCATTCTTGAATCTCCAGGGAAAAATATATTCATAATAAAAGGAACTGAAATATTTACGCCATCTCCTTCAACCGGGGCTTATGTTGACATCAGCAAAAAGCTGGTTCGACAGATTTCTGAAAAAATTGGATTGAAGTTTTCAGAAGTCGAGATGCTCGATGAAAAAGAACTTTTGGAAGCTGACGAAATTTTCCTTTGCAGTAGCTTGCACGGTGTTCAATGGGTAAAAGGATTCAAAAACAAACGCTATTTCTGTAAAACCGTTCGCCAAATCAATGAAGAATTTAACAGTGCTTTATTAGTTTAATGATGGGTTTTGTGGAAAGTTTTCCCAAAGTGAATATTTTCCGCCGAGTTCCCTGATTGCATCAATCCAGGAAGTTTGACTCGGTTTTTTATCGAGTACATTTTTTTGCTCAATTTCAGAAACAACCCACGAATCTTCTTTAAGCTCCTCTTCCAATTGCCCTTCATCCCATCCGGAATAACCAAGGAAAAAACGCACCTGGTCACTCTTCACTTCACCGTTTTTGATTTTTTCTTTCAACACCTCAAAATCGCCTCCCCAATACATGTTCTCTTTCACATGAATGCTTCCGGGGATTTCATCTCCAAGCGAATGAATGAAGTAAACCGAATCGGTGCTAACCGGCCCCCCAAGAGACACCTCAGCTTTAAAATCGGGGAAATCGCTCATAATTTCATCAATCGGATAATCAATCTCTTTATTCAAAATAAATCCAATCGATCCTTTATCGTTATGAGCAACAAGCAGCACAACCGAACGATTAAAATAGCTTCCTGGCAAAAAAGGTTCAGCTATTAATATTCGCCCTTTTTCGGGCGAAACATGATTCGTTTCTATTTTAAACAGGTTGATATCCAAGACTATAAACTTATTAAAACCAATTCAATTTAAAAAAAAAGGTTTATTAATCAAATAATTACACACAATACTTTTAAAATAAACCGAATTCCGACTCCTTAAGTTTAAGCAAACTTTAACAGTTCGTCAAGAAAACAATAAGGAGAAATCAATCTTTTTCTACGATAACAAATACGTCTTCGTTATCTTTTTTCATTAAAAATTGTTCGCGGGCAAATTTTTCAAGGTTCTTTTGGCTGGTTTGTAACTCCTGGATTTTTCGCTGGTCTGCCTGAATCTTACCTTTTAAAAAATCCTTTTGCTCAATCAGTTGGGAAAGTTTTTGCTTGTTCTGAAAATGATGAACCAGGTTGTGTTCGTCGAAAAAGAAAATCCACATCAAAAAAAACAACAAGGTAAAACCATACTTGTTGCCAATGTATTTCCAGAGTATCTGTAGAATTTTCTTCATTGATCTAATGTTTGGAACAAAAGTAAACCATCTCTTCGGAAAAACAAAAAAGGGAAAAGCTGTTGCTTCTCCCTTTTAAGTGGTGCCACTCAGCCCCGAAGTTTCGGGGGAACCAAGGACACATTGATTAAGAGAACTTCTTCACAATTTCATCAACCAACTTCTGGCTTCCTCTAAGCCTTTTATAAAACTCCCTGTTTCTCATTCGTTTAATAAATTTTTCAACTTTTAAAGCCTGTGACTTGCTTTGGCATTCAATTATTAGAAAGATTTCCCAATCATTTGTAAATTTTGTACTTGAACCGGAGTAATAACCTTTGTTGTGCTGATCTAGCCTTTCGATCGGATCAATACTTTCACCAACATAGAAACGATCTTTGGCTGGGCTGTAGATGATATATACAAAATGGTTCATAATCTTAGTAGGGTGAAACAAAAAAGGGAAAAGCTATGCTTTCCCCTTTCAAGTGGTGCCACCTGGAATCGAACCAGGGACACACGGATTTTCAGTCCGTTGCTCTACCAACTGAGCTATGGCACCTTTTAGTGTTTGCCCTATCTCCCGACAGTTTTCGGGATGAGCATAGCACCGTTGTGTTTTTGCGGTGGCAAATATAGTTCAAAAAATTAAACTACAAAACATTTTTCTCTCCCTTCAAAATAAAAATATTGTTTCCGCACTTGAACCTTTTCTTTTTCACTTATTTAGGATTGAAAATCCAAGAGTGTTTTCTACTTTTGCACACCAAGATTTTAGAACGTGAAGATAGATACACATCAATTAAAAAATGGCATTCGGTTGATTCATCAGCAAATTGAATCGCCGGCAGCACATTTTGGCATTATTATCAATACTGGCTCAAGGGATGAATTGCCTGAAGAGCAAGGAATTGCTCATTTTATTGAGCATGTAATTTTTAAAGGAACAAAAAAGAGAAAGGCCTACCACATTCTTAGCCGGATTGAAGATGTGGGCGGCGAACTTAACGCATACACAACCAAAGAGGAAACCGCTGTTTATGCCACATTCCTTAACGAGCACTATGCCAGAAGCATGGAGCTAATAAGCGATATTATTTTGAACAGCAATTTTCCAAAAAAAGAAATTGAAAAAGAAAAGGAAGTGGTGATCGAAGAGATCAATTCGTACAAGGATAGTCCTTCGGAACTGATTTTTGATGAGTTTGACGAACTACTTTTTGATGGGCATCCCATTGCAAGAAATATCCTGGGCACCCCGGATCATGTTAAGTCATTTAAGCGGGACAACATCATTCAGTTTCTAAAACGAAATTACCATACTGAAGAAATGGTGTTGAGTTCAGTGGGGAATATGCCGTTAAAAAAGATTGTGTCGCTGGCCGAGAAATACTTTTCTGACATACCTGAAAATCATCGCAAACAATCCAGGTTGCTTTTCAATCATTACCAGGCTGGCATGCTTTCTGTCGAAAAAGATACCTTTCAATCACACTGTGTAATAGGAAACATAGCCTACAATGCGCAAAGTGACAAGCGCATGGGTATGGTTTTGCTGAACAATATTCTTGGTGGACAATCGATGAACTCAAGGCTAAACATGGCCCTTCGTGAAAAAAATGGCATTGCCTATAATGTAGAATCCAATTACACAGCGTTTTCAGACACAGGTCAATTTAATGTTTACTTTGGCACAGATCGCGAAAACCTGGATCGTGCCATAAGGCTCGTGAATAAAGAGTTTCGCTTGCTCAAAAATAAAACTATGGGCACTTTGCAACTCAGCAAAGCGAAAAAACAACTGATTGGACAAATTGCTATCTCGAGTGAAAATCGCGATGACCTGATGCTTACGCTTGGCAAGAGTTTCTTACTTTACAACAAGGTTGATAGCTTGCCCGCAATTTACAAGAAAATTGAGGCTATCTCCAGCTCACAGATTATGAACATTGCCAACGAGGTTTTTGATGAAAAATCCATCAGTACGCTAATATACAAATGATGAAACTGGACAAAGAGCTTGAAAAATATATCCTTGATCACACAGATGAAGAGGATGAGCTCTTAAAAGAGCTGGATCGGGAAACAAATTTGAACGTTCTTCGTCCAAGAATGCTTTCAGGTCACCTGCAAGGCAAGATCCTTGAAATGCTCAGCAAGATGGTCAAACCTACATCAATTCTTGAAATTGGTACCTACACCGGTTATTCAGCAATTTGTCTGGCAAAAGGCCTGCAAAAAGGAGGTCAACTTCACACCATTGAAATTAATGATGAGTTGGAAGAAATGTCATCAAGATATTTCGCAAGAGCAGGTTTATCCTGCGTTATTAAACAACATACTGGTGATGCCAGGGAAATCATTCCAAAAATTAAATCAAACTTTGACCTGGTTTTTATTGATGGCGATAAACGTGACTACCTGGAATATTACAATTTAATAATTGAAAAACTCAACCCCGGTGCTTTCATTATAGCCGACAATATTCTTTGGAGCGGGAAAGTAGTTGAAAAAGTAATTGAGAAGGACGAACAGACCATTGGACTCATTAAATTCAACAAAAAAGTAAAAGAAGATGCCCGTGTGAATAAGGTCATTCTTCCATTTCGCGACGGATTAATGCTTATTCAAAAGCTGTAATACCTTCTGAAATTACCTATTTCTTGCTAGAATTCACCTATAAGCTCTAAAACATGTAGTAGTAATTGCCGCAAATCTTTGGTGTATTAAAAACTTATCACCTATTTTTATAAGCAATAACAGACCATTATTCAATTAACTACTATGAAAAAAATAGTTTTTTCTTCTATTATCTGCATCCTAATATTTTCTTCATCTTTCGCTCAGCGAACCGAACGGGTATATCATCCTACTTATAGGCATCTTTTTGTTAGCGGCGGAATTGTACCAAAATCCGAATATCAGGGTTTTAAAGGAATGATAATGGTAAACAATATCATAAAGCAAAGGCTTGGATTGTACTATTCATTAGAAAATGGGAAAAATGATTACTCTGAACATATCCTTGGTGGAACATTCGGAATTAATCAATTTGCATTTGTTTATGCTGGATTGGGAATTGCTGAAGATTATGATGGAACAAGATACCACGACGGAAGTGGGATTAGGAAAGAAGCAGGAGTCGGGTTAACACCATACAAATTTACTGCCGCAACGATTGGTTGGTCAAGAGAAGTCGGAGTAACTTTTACAATTGGGTTGAACTTCACATTGAAAGATCAACGAAATAAAAGATACACTGTTCCAAGATAAATAAGAAATTCATATTACACCCTGAAAGCCTTGCAATAGCAGGGCTTTTTTTCTGAGAGAATCCGGGATATGCGGATTGAATCCGTATGAATTAATCAGCGAATTATACCGACAGCTAACGAGACGGCCCCGGAATATCTTGGCATGTTTAACCAATATTGGATTAATATACTAAAAAAGCACCCCAATAAGTTGAAGTGCTTCCTGAACGGGAGATCCCGATGGAACCGGGACGACCCCGGAATACCTTGGAATGCTTCCCCATAGTGGGTCGATAATAAAAAAGCACCCCAATAAATTGAAGTGCTTCCTGAGCGGGAGATCCCGGTGGAACCGGGACGGCCCCGGAATACCTTCGCATGCTTCCCCATAGTGGGTCGATAGTATGAAAAAAGCACCCCAAATAAATTGAAGTGCTTCCTGAGCGGGAGATCCCGATGGAACCGGGACGAGCCCGGAATACCTTGGCATGCTTCCCCACAGTGGGTCTATAATATGAAAAAAGCACCCCAAATAAATTGAAGTGCTTCCTGAGCGGGAGATCCCGATGGAACCGGAACGAGCCCGGAATACCTTGGCATGCTTCCCCACAGTGGGTCTATAATATGAAAAAAGCACCCCAAATAAATTGAAGTGCTTCCTGAGCGGGAGATCCCGGTGGAACCGGGACGGCCCCGGAATACCCTGGCATGCTTCCCCATAGTGGGTCGAAAATATGAAAAAAGCACCCCAAATAAATTGAAGTGCTTCCTGAGCGGGAGACGGGATTCGAACCCGCGACCCCGACCTTGGCAAGGTCGTGCTCTACCAGCTGAGCTACTCTCGCGTGAAAATTATCGCTAGTCGCGCCTACCTCCCGATAGCTATCGGGATGAGCTACTCTCGCAATTGTTTATGTAAAAGAAAGTACCCGGAGCGGGACTTGAACCCGCACGACCGTGAAGGGTCATTGGATTTTAAGTCCAACGTGTCTACCAATTCCACCATCCGGGCATCCTAATACTTTCCAATAAAAATGAGCGGGAGACGGGATTCGAACCCGCGACCCCGACCTTGGCAAGGTCGTGCTCTACCAGCTGAGCTACTCTCGCATCTTTAAAAGAACGTGCTACTTTCAGTTCCGAAAACAGCGATGCAAATGTAACGCTAATTTTTCTTTATGCAAAAATAAATTTTTAAAAATTCCACCGAATCAAATGCACAAAAGACCGAGCTTATTTCAGCCCAGATAATTTTTTGATTTCGTTCAGTTTATTAAGGGCTTCGATTGGAGTTAGGTTATTGATGTCCAAATTACTCACTTCATCACGAATTTGCTTTAGGACAGGATCATCCAACTGGAAGAAACTCATCTGAAAACCTTCCCTGTTTTCGGCCATACCATCCAGAGGTTTTGCAAGGCTATCTTTTCGGTTTGCATCTTCTAATTGAGCCAGAATCTCATCGGCACGATTAACAACCGATGGTGGCATACCTGCCATTTTTGCCACATGAATACCAAAGCTATGGTTGCTCCCTCCGGGAACTAGTTTACGCAAGAATATCACTTTGTTGCCAACTTCCTTGATCGTAACATTGTAATTCTTTACCCTTGAAAACGATTTCTCCATTTCATTCAGCTCATGGTAATGGGTGGCAAAAAGAGTTTTTGCTTTGCATTTTCCATGCTCATGAATGTATTCCACAATTGACCAGGCAATTGAAATCCCATCGTAGGTTGATGTTCCGCGACCAAGTTCATCCAGCAATATTAAACTTCTATTTGAAATATTGTTTAAAATACTGGCAGCCTCATTCATTTCAACCATGAAAGTTGATTCTCCCAACGAGATGTTATCGGAAGCCCCAACACGGGTAAATATTTTGTCGACATAACCAATGTTAGCAGATTCTGCCGGGACGAAAGATCCAATCTGTGTCATCAATACAATCAAGGCAGTTTGCCTTAATAGTGCAGATTTACCAGCCATGTTAGGCCCCGTGATAATGATCACTTGCTGATCGTCCTGATCCAGAAAAACATCGTTAGCAATGTAACTTTCGCCTATTGGAAGTTGCTGCTCAATTACCGGATGCCGCCCTTGCTTAATATCAATAGCAGTGGAGTCATTAACAACTGGCTTATAATAATCATTCTCAATGGCACAGTGCGCAAAAGACAATAAACAATCCATTTGGGCAATTACAAATGCATTAAGTTGAACCGCCTGAATGTATTCTGAAAGAGCAACAACCAATTCATTGAACAAACGAGCTTCAAGAGCTAAAATCTTCTCTTCAGCACCCAGAATCTTACTTTCGTATTCTTTCAGTTCTTCTGTAATGTAACGCTCCGCATTAACCAAAGTCTGCTTGCGAATCCATTCTTCCGGAACTTTATCTTTATGCGTATTTCGAACTTCAATATAATACCCAAATACATTGTTGAATGCAATTTTCAATGAAGGAATCCCTGTTCTTTCCGATTCACGCTCCTGCATTTTAACCAGGTAATCTTTGCCCGAAAAAGCTATGTCACGAAGTTCATCCAATTCTGCCGAAACACCTTTTTGGATCACATTGCCTTTACTTACCAAAACAGGTGGATCATTGGTTATTTCTTTCTCAATACGATCACGAATAGTCAAACATGGATTCAGCTGTTCAGCCAATCGTTTCAAAACCGGATGATCGGTTTTATCTGCAAAATATTTAATCGGCTCAATCGCACGAAGTGCATTCCGCAGTTGAACAACTTCACGAGGATTAACCCTACCAACAGCTACTTTTGAGATGATCCGTTCCAAATCTCCTATTTGCCTGATTTGTTCTGACAATTCATCTTTCGACTGCTGGTTTGAAACAAAAAATTCAACAACAGACAGACGGTCATTTATGGCAGATATTTCTTTCAGCGGAAGGGCAATCCAGCGCTTTAACAAACGTGCCCCCATTGGCGAAATGGTCTTGTCCAGTACCTGAGCCAGAGTTTTTGCCCCTTCATTAATTGCTGAAAACAATTCGAGATTACGAATGGTAAACCGATCCAACCAAACGTACTTGTCTTCTTCAATACGGGATAGCGCAGTGATATGCTGAACCTGGTTATGCTGGGTTAAATCCAAATAGTGGAGAATGGCTCCTGAAGCAACAATGCCATAATTCAGATCATGAACACCAAAACCTTTCAGCGACTTTGTTTCAAAATGTCTAAGCAATCGGTCGGTTGCGGCATCTTCAGTATAAACCCAGTCATCCAGCGTGTAGGTATAAAATTTGCCACCAAATTGTGCCATAAAATCGTTCCCTTTTCCTTTCTGAAAAAGAACTTCTTTTGGGTTGAAGGAATTTAATAGTTTGTCGATGTATTCAAAGTTGCCCTCAGCAGTTAGAAACTCTCCGGTAGAAATATCAAGAAAAGCGACTCCAGCCATTTTTTTATCAAAATGAACTGAGGCCAGGAAATTATTTTCCCGATGCTCCAGGATATTATCGTTGATGGAAACACCAGGGGTAACCAATTCTGTGATACCACGCTTGACGATTTTTTTGGTCATCTTTGGATCTTCAAGCTGCTCACAAATAGCAACCCGCTGACCTGCCCTTACTAATTTGGGCAAATAGGTATCCAAAGCATGATGTGGGAACCCGGCCAATTCAACATAGCTTGCTGCACCATTTGCCCTGCGGGTGAGTGTTATCCCTAAAATATCAGCAGCCTTAATGGCATCTTCCCCAAACGTCTCATAAAAATCGCCCACCCTGAAAAGTAAAACCGCATCAGGGTGTTTGCCTTTAATCGCATAATACTGCTTCATCAAAGGCGTTTCAACATATTTTTTTGTTTTCGACAAATTAAATCCTGGATTTTATTGGTTGACCAACAAAGATAAAAGTTGTGTTAAGAAGAAAGAAAAACTGCCTGCAATTGTTCAGCGAAACTTTTCAACAATTATTGATAAGATACCGATATAAAATTTACTTTTTCAAGATGAAAAATTGATACGAATGCAAAGATGACCGTAGCAAAACCATCAGAGCAATCAGGATAAATCCAGGGTGAAATGCCTGAGGAATTACACTGCTAAATACCAAAAACAAGACCAACCACATGGTTAACGCTGGCCAATACCACCTTAACACCGATCTCCATTTTTTGAAAAACCACAACAACCCAAATACAAAATTGGCAGGAATAGCCCAAAACAGGCTATAGTTTGATTTCATGGCAGGATGCTCCGAAACAGAAACAAACCACAACATGACCAAACCAATTATCCCGGTCAGGAACAATAGGAAATAGTCGGCAAAATAATTTGTTCTTTTTCTGAAAAACTGTTTTACAGAAAGCCACAATACCAAAAGCAAAATGACTGAGAGCACACTTACTGGGGATAAAATATCGAAACCCGAATTTTCAACTGGCTCAGCTACATATATTTCACGAACTTCTTTTACCAGCGGAATCGCTTCATTTCCTGTTTGAATAGTTGCATCACCAAAATGCTTCATCAAAAAATCGGGAAGAAACATTTCTTCGTACGCATTTGCAACCTTGTCAGATGGACTTCCCAATGTCAACTGAATGCCGAAATCCATCCAGGGTATTATTTTCTGATAGGTTGACACATGATCCCGAAATGATTGTCCATCAGAGTTCACCGGGAACACAACCGCCCCATCAACCTGTTTTTCAATCACATCTCTCACCCGTGTAGCACAATTATCGTAAAAGAAGTTGTAACGATATTCCCGGTTTTCAGGTTTCGCATTCCATATTAAAAAGTCAAGAAGCTTCTGTTTTTCGCTTTGAGAAAGATTCAGTACCTGTTCGGTTATGCTTCTGCCGTTTTTCTTATATTCGAGATAAAAATCGGAGAAACGTTCCGGTGCAAGCATATAATCTGTTTGTCCTTTGGCAAACCGATACACAAAATTTGGGGCATTAAAACTGAAAACACCATAGTTGAAGACATAGTCAATTCCCCGCACCCGGTCGTTTACTCGAATAGCAGTGTGCCCATAAATTGCATGGATCAAGCTACTCGGTCCACAAGTCAATACACTTATTTCTGAATGCTGACTAAGAGTTATTCCCTCCGATTTTTGAGAACCAAAGAGAAGAATCGTTATGAGGATGTAGAAAATTTTTCTCAGCATCAATCTTTTTTCTTCAAAAGAAATGAAAACAACCCGTTTTCAGAAGAAAAAAAAGAAAAAGCTAACCGATTGGCAGCATTTTCATTTAAAAAGCAAGTTATTGCCAGCCTCCGATTATTGCTCCCATAATGACGAACGAAACAAGATCATAACCTGCATGGATCATGAACAAAGAAAACTTTTGTCGTTCGAACAGTACATTGTTCAGCTTTGATGTTCCTATCCAAAAAACAGCAATCATTGCCCCGGCAAAAACACCAAATCCAATGTTTGCAGAAGTTCCCAAGAACAAAGCCAACATAAATGCTGCCAACAGGTACATAAAAAAAGAGCTGCCAAAAACAACAGGCATCGGAAGCCCGGCTTTTAAGTCATCTTCCGTAAATCCATTTAATGCCATCCACTTCTTCCCAAAAAGAATTGGCGAGTACCAAATACTGCCAATTACGAAACTACTGAGCGAAGCAACAAGTACAGCCCAGTAATTTAAATTACTAACTACATTTGTTAAGTCCATAATTCCCAGATTGGTTCACGAATTTGCAACTACTCAATTTACGAAATTTTGTTCACACATCCTTATTTAGATTGAATTAAAATAGTAATTCAGGTTAATTTTGGATATTTTTGTCTGAAATTCAAAATTTAGTTTTATGGGATGCAATGGATGCTCGATGAATACAAACGGTGACCGGCCAGAGATGCTGGGAACCTACGACTGGCTAAAAGATTTACCAGATACAAGCAATTTAAGCAATATTGTTGAAGTACGATTTAAAGGAACGCGAAAAGAATTCTTCAGGAACGAAGATGATCTGCCAATTAAAATTGGGGATTTGGTTGTTGTTGCAGGCTCTCCTGGGCATGATCTGGGGTATGTTTCTTTAACAGGGAAATTGGCTGAAAAACAATTTGAGCGGAAAATCAGAAGACCAGATCGTTACACATGGAACAAAATATACCGAAAAGCAACTGAAGCTGATAAACGCAAGTGGAAAGAAGCACAAAAACGAGATCAACCAGTAATGATCCGTGCCAGGCAGATTGCTGCTGAACTGGGACTGGACATGAAAATTGGTGATGTTGAATTTCGTGGCGACAATGCAAAAGCAATATTCTACTACATCGCAGATGAACGGGTTGACTTCAGAGAACTGATCAAACTCTACGCAAGGGAGTTCCGCATTAAGGTTGAAATGAAGCAAATCGGTGCTCGCCAGGAAGCTGGCCGTGTTGGAGGAATTGGTTCCTGCGGCAGGGAGCTATGCTGCTCAACATGGAGAACTGACTTTTCGAGCGTGACCTCAGAAGCTGCGGCACAACAAGGATTGTCGCCAAGTGCCGAGAAAATGGCTGGACGCTGTGGAAAGCTCAAGTGTTGCCTGATGTATGAATTGGACACCTATCTTGAAGCACAGGAGGACTTCCCAACAGAATTGCTTACGTTGGAAACCGAAAAAGGGTTGGCAAAACACTTTAAAACTGAAATCCTGAACAAAAAAATTTGGTACACCATTGAAGAAAATTCAGGGAACAAACCTTTTGTCATCGCACTTGAAGATGTCAAGAAAATCATTCAGCTGAACAAACGGGGAATTAAGCCATCATTAAACAAATACCTGAATAGTGAAACAGCTACCGAAAACGAAATGAATGTTGGCAGCGCTGATATTGAGTTTAAAAACACGAGAAGACCAAAGCAACGACGGAAACAAAACAGGAATAGGCACAAGCAGAATACTCATAAAAGCAAAGCTTAAATCGATTGAAACTTGATAGTTGAGTTGCTGGGATCAATACTTTTTCCTTTTGGGACAAAAGCAAGCAAATAACCGCCACCTCCTGAACCCAGCAACTTAACCAAGATTTGGTTTGATTGCCATTCTCTGATTTGTTCGGTAAAACCTTTTGGGAACATTTCTTTAAAATAAGTAAGTTGAAGATTGGTCAGGACACCTAAGTTCTTAAACAATCTGGAAGTGTTTGAGTTAAGGAAAGACTCAACCGCTTCATCATTCGCATTCAGATATCCATTTTTAAAAGATTTCCGGTACTCTTCGTCATCCATCTTCTTTAGAAAATTTTCCACCAATGGACCCGTCGGGCTTTTAAATTTAGTGTCAATCAGTAAAATTTCAAGATCTGAAGGTGGGCTATATTCAACCAGGCTTACTGCCTCATTATGAAATGTAATTGGATGGTTCACAAACGAGACCAATGGATCAATACCAGAGCTTTTCCCATGAAAATATTGCTCCATCACAGCAAAATCATTTTTCAACGATAAAAGCAAATCAATGTTTCTTCCAATCTCATTAAACTGTTCGTGATAAATACTGTACTGATCAAAAATTGCAGCACACAAAGCACCTGAACTACCCACCCCATAGCCAATTGGAATATCCGATTCAAAGCAAAGTCCATTCTTTAAATCTTCCTTCATGGCATCAAGGTTCAACGGGAAGTTCATCTTATCATTCAAGTCATGATATTCGAAAAATGAAACAAAACGATCAATCTCAATGTAACTGGAATATTCTTTTGAATCTTTGGGTGGTATTTTATTTCCGACGTGCAGTTTCCCTCCGAAATTGCTAAATGGTAATGCTAATGCTTTAGCCCCAAACAACAATCCATACTCACCAAAAAGCAATATTTTTGCCGGAAATCTCTTCATCACTCCAATTTTATTGGTCCATCCCCTAGCCGATCGTCCAACCATCGTTTGTTTTCAAGCAAAGCTTCCAGCTCATCCCGAATAAAACGATGAACGTTTTCCATGTCATCCTGAAAATACAACAGGTGTATGTTCGGACCGGCGTCAATAGTAAAACCTATTGGAATGTTGTTTTGTTCCCGAAAACGTTTTATTTTATCAATTATTAACAAGCTTTCAGGTTTTAAAAGAAGAAAAGATGGAGAAGAGCTCATCATCAATGCGTGTAAACTCAGTGCTTCATTTTCAACAACTTCAAAAAAACTCATTAAATCCCCGGATTCAAAAAGACCCAAAAGTTCATGCATATTTTTGGTTGCTTGCTGAATCCTGCTTTGCTTATAAGGGTGCTCGTTCATTAGCTGATGCCCAGCAGAACTGGACACTCCCTTTTTCCCGGAATCAACCAACAAGATGGCATCCCTCAAACCTTCGAACACATTGTTTATTTTCTTATCTACAGGAATGGCATAGCAATCTGTTGAACCTTTTATTTTATCCAATTTACCCCAGATTGAAAAGCCATCGAACATAGATCGGCATGCACTGCCACTTCCCAACCTGGCCAACCTGGATGCCTCTAAATAAAATGGTTCTTCATCAAGCGATTTCCCATTTATTTGATTTGCCAGATCGGTTAGGCACAAGGCCAGCGCACCAAAGGCAGACGCAGAAGAGGCAATTCCAGCAGAGTGTGGAAACGAATTCTCACTTTCAATAAAAAATGAATAACTAGCAATCCATGGTTGGTCGATCATCAAACTATTGAGGTACTTTTCAATCCGATCAGCAAATGGAGACTCCTCTCCTTCAAACAAAAACTTCAAACAAAAAACCGATGAGTACTCAGCCTCAACTGTTGTTTTTGTTCGGGCATTTTGCAAACTAAAACTCAGTGACGGGTTAATGGGCAATTGTCCATTCTTTTTTCCCCAGTATTTCACCAACGCTATATTAGAAGGACACGACCAACTTGCTTTATATGTTTTGTTTTCTGTCATTTATTTTCTTTCTAAAATCAATTCATCCCAGCTAAAAACTGTTTCTAGTTTTTTTGTTTTGAAGTAATTTCTCACATCTTTTGCACTCAAATCGGAAGCTGCCAAAACAAAGTCGCCACCCCATGCTCCAAGAGATTTCACTTCACCCGGAAAATCAGAAAATCGTTGTTTCTTTATGGGTTCAACTTCCAAAACCCGAGAAACGATGTTTTCATGCTCAAAAATTAAAGCTTGAAACTCTTCCAACGCAGAAGCCTTCAGAAAGTTTTCTGAAAGCATGCCAAGCTGTCCTATTTCAGATTGCCCAACTTTGCCATGTTCCAAAAACTTCTCAACATCCGGCTTGGTTGTTTTTTTGTGCCCCAAATACACAAAATGAAGTTGATGTTTAAACGGAAATTCAAAACGGATTGGTTCAGCAGAAATTTCTCTTTGATAAAAAATTGGGCCATCCGCAGAAGCGCATGCAATGTCAAATCCAGAGCCGCTGAAAATCGATTCGTTCAAGCGGAAAGGATCAACATCAGCCCATCGGGCAAGGTTGGCTATGAGTGTACTGCTTGTACCGAACCCCCATCCGGGATTAAAATTCAAATGGGTTTCAAAATCCAAAGGGCGATTAAAAAAAACAGAACCGTTCAATCGATTTATTTCATGGAAAACAGTTACCAACTGTGCGGCCTTCTTTTTATCCGTTGCCTGTAGGATGTGCAGTTCAGGTAATTTAATCCTTGCTGAAAACCACAGCTCATTTTCATGATATGCTTTCCAGGACAACTCATCTTTTTGCTTTCCTTCAGAAACAGTTAGTGACTGTCCAAATTTAAGTGGCAGAGCAATAGCTTTTGCACCTTTAAGTACAAAATATTCAGCCGTTAACAGTAGCTTTCCGTTTGAATAATATGTTTTGGCTTCATTCATTCTCATTCAAAAATTTTTCAACCTCAGAGAATGAAACCGACCTGTCTTGAAAATATTCTTTAGCAGCTATTTTTTGGTTCTCTGTTGCATTCAGGCTATTCAAAACATTACTCAAGTGCATTTTCATGTGACCATGCTGAATACCCGTTGTCACCAGAGCTTTTACGGCCGACCAGTTTGAAGCTAACCCGGCAACAGCTAAATAACCCATCAATTCTTTAGCAGAAGGGTTACGCAAAATTTGCATCGCCAGTTTAGCCATCGGGTGCAAAGCGGTAACCCCACCAACAACACCTACAGAAAATGATAGTTCAATAGAAAATCGAAAACGGTCACCAATAATCTGTGCATCTGTCAATCCAGAGTATTCACCATCTTTTGCAGCAAAAGCATGACCAGCGGCTTCAATTGCCCTAAAATCATTTCCAGTGGCAATTGCCAGTGCATCAATCCCATTAAAAATACCTTTGTTATGCGTGACTGCCCTGGAGACAATGTTTTTTGCAATATGAATAGCCCGAACAAACTTTTCAGCAAACTCCCCGCCATCTTCCTCATTTTCAATCAATTCGGCTACAGGACATTCTACCCAAGCTTTCACCCTGCAATCAGGAACGTAATTTGAAAGGATACTCATAATAATTTCAACATCCTTCTCCGATCCGTTGAACTTATCATTTTCAATCACAAATTTTTGAAGGCTTTTTCCAAACTGCTCCAAACATGAATTGATAAAGTTCGCTCCCATGGCATCCTGGGTATCAAAAGAAACATCCAACTGATAATAACCTGGAAGAATCTCAGGCAAATATTTCAATTCAATGGATGAGACCCCCCCTCCTCTTTTCTGCATGTTTTTTGTGATATCGGATGCTTCATCCAACAATTTCTTTTGGATATTGGGAAATCGTTCCTGAAGCTTTGCAGGATTGCCTGACCAGCAGAAATGCACCTGTCCTTTTTTTTCTGTTCCAAGTATTTCGGCATGAAACCCTCCCCTTTTTGACCAGAAACCGGCAGCTTTAGCCAATGCCGCTACAACAGAGCTTTCTTCAGTTACCAAAGGGAAAACGTTCATTTCCCCATTCACCAGAAAGTTAGGAGCGACAGAAAAAGGTAAGTGATAATTTGAAACCTGGTTTTCACTAAAATCGCTGATTATTCCTTGTAAATCAACATCATCCAGCTCAAAACCCTGTAGGAAGTCATTTGTTTGAGGGTCAAGTCCCAATTCATTGATAAGCCAATCGATTTTTTGGGATTTGCTAAAACCTGAAAAACCTGATATGGGCTTATTCCCCTTCATAATCTTGGTTTAAACGCAAATAAGCCTGTGCAAGTTGGTATCCTTTAACTTGGTTTTCAAGGTATTCTTTCAAGTCGTTGTATTCTCCTGTTGCCCTTTTTAAAACGGAAGAAGCCATGCCATAAACTGCGGGCAACTTACTTAATGACACCAGATGATATCCATCTAAATAATTCTTTACGCCCCCGGAGATGATCAACTGTTTGCAGGCAGGTTCCATTTCACCAAGCAATTCATTAACGGAACAAACCATTTGGTAAGCAGTTTGACCTACAAAGGCAAAAGGGTGAAATAATTCGTATTGCTGCGGATCATCTCGAAGCATCTCAAGCTTTGAAAAGTTGGTGCCCCCGTAGGCTGCAAATTCAATAGCTTCAAGTGGCAGTTTTAGCAGTTCTTTCAGGCTTTCCTTCCCTATTCCCTGCCCTACTTCTTTTACGATTATGGGCGTATCAATTTTTTGAAGCAATTCCTGCACGGTCTCAATGGGCGATCTTTCAATCCGGTCACCTTCCGGCTGAAACCATTCCTGCAACGGGTTAACATGAACAAATAGCCCGTCAGCCCGGAGCGAACCAACCAAATCAACAATCGCTTGTTCATTTTTTTCTTTTAAAAGAATTTCAATTTGAGCAATGCCCAGGTTTGCCCAAAAGGGTTGTTCATCACCAATGTCGTCCCGCACATCAAAATCGTCCCAATACGTTTTATCAAAAAGGATTTTTCGGCATGAACCAAGCCCCATTCCTAATCCAAACTCCCGACAGGCCCTGGCAATATTTTTGTTGATGGTTTTTGCCACACCAGTTCCTCCTGTCATGCTTGACACCCAGATTGGGGCACGCATGGTTTTCCCGGCAAACGAGAAAGATGCAGGTTCTTCCGAAGGGTGGGCTGAAATCATAGGCTCGTAAACAAAACGCTTGTCTTGTTCCGATTTCCCGGTTTGCGAGTCAAATGCCAGTTGAATATGTGCGAGTTTGCGATCCTTTTCCATGTTAGTCTTTTAATATCGAACGGGAAATCACCATCCTTAACACTTCGGATGAGCCTTCGCCAACAGATAATAATCGCTGGTCGCGGAAAAACCGTTCGATTGGGTATTCATCATTTCTAAAAAAGCCCGCTCCTCCAAATAGCTGCATGGCCTCACTGGCAATTTCGCTGGCAACCTCTGCACAGTATAATTTTGCCATTGCAGACTGTATGCCAAATGGTTTCCCATTGTCTTTCAGCCAGCAGGCATTGTAAAGTGTGTTTCGTGCATTTTCGAGCTTCAAAGCCATATCTGCCAATTTAAAAGAATTTACCTGAAATGACGCTATCGGCTTACCAAATTGTTCACGTTTTTTTGCAAACGATACTGCCATCTCATAAGCCCCTTGTGCTAACCCGAGTCCCATCGCAGCAATCGACAAGCGCCCTGAATCAATTGTTTTCAGCATAATTTTGATGCCTTGCCCCCGATCACCAAGTTGGTTTTCAGGAGGTAATTCACAATTGTTGAAATAAAGCATGGCATTATCTGCCGCCCTCCAAAGAAATTTTTCTTTCATCCATTCGCGTGTAAATCCCGGAGTATCTTTATCAATCAAAAATGCAGTAAATTCTTTTTTACCATCCGGGCGCACACCTGTTTGAGCGACAATACTTAGCCCTACTGATATTTCAGATGCCCCATTGGTAATGTATTTTTTGTGCCCATTAACCAACCAGCCACCATCTTTTTTCTCAGCAACAGTTTGCACACCTTGTGCATCAGATCCCGCATTTTCTTCGGTTAATCCGAAAGCCCACAGTTGCTCGGCAGTACAAAATCCTGGAATGTATTTTTGCTTTTGTTCTTCTGTTCCAAACTCAAGCAGCGGCCCAACGCCCAATGAATTGTGTGCTGCCAGGGTAGCAGCTATCGAACTGTCTACGCGGGCTAATTCTTCAACAGCAATTAGATATGAAAGGTAATCAGCCCCCTGCCCACCATATTCAACAGGAGCATGCATCCCAAATACATTCAGTGATTTCATTGATTTGATTAAATCAACTGGGAATATCTCTTTGGCTTCAAATTCGCCAATAACAGGCTTCACTTTCTTCTCGGCAAATTCCCTTACCCGATGCCTGATTTCGTGATGTATATTTTTTAAAAGTGCGTTCATGTAGTTTTGGTTAATTCTTTTCGGTTTCAAATTCTATCAATAACTGTTTGTCCTGAACAACAGAACCCATTTCTACATGAAGTTGTTTAATTTTCCCTTCGGAAGGACTTAAAATCCTGAATTCCGTTTTCATGGATTCCAATGTAATGAGTACCTGATCCTTCTGTACTTGTTCACCTTCACCAATATGAACCTGAACAATTTTTCCAAACAAATCTGCATGTATGTGGCTCGTTTCATCCGTATTTCCTCGCTCAATCCTCTTATTTACCTTTGCCTCAGATAAAACATGCTTGCTGCTAACTTTAGATTGATGTCCTTTAAATTGGATCCAACTACATTGATCCTGCTCAAGTATCCCGACCTCTACACCAACGCCGTTCAATTTAAAAGCATACCAAACTCCATTCTTTTCCACACTTGCAACATGGTATATTTCATCTTCAATGTTAAACTGAAGTAGATCCCCTTTCCTGAAAAAACTGATTTTGATAATTTCATTTTCAACAGACAATTCAAACTCCGGAAAGATTCTTTCAGAACCTGTTCGCTCCCAGATTGACCCCACACTTTCAGTATAAACAAAATGATGGATTACATATGAAATAGCCGACACAATTTTCTGTGGAAATGGCTGATCCTGTTTTAGTTGGATCTTAATATCCCCCAGGTAATCCTCAACAAACCGGGTGTGAATGTCATTCTCAACAAACCGCTGATCTTTCAATATCTCATTCAAAAATGAAAGATTAGTTTTTATTCCAGGGATCATTGTCAGCACGGAAGCCATTGATAATTTCCCAATCGCATCCTGCCTGTTTTCAGCATGAACAATCAGCTTCCCAAGCAATGAATCATAGTTCGGGGAAAGCGTAATCCCTGCATTTAAAAAATGATCGAACCGGGCAGTTACGCTTTTTGGAGCTTCAAACTGCTTGATTGTCCCGGAACTTGGATGAAAATCCTGCAAGGGGTCTTCAGCACACAAACGAAGTTCAATAGCATGTCCCTGACTGTTAACCTCAGTTTGAGACAATGGCAACTTGCCATTCATTGCAATAAATATTTGCCATTCAACCAGGTCAAGCCCGGTTATCATTTCAGTCACCGGATGCTCTACCTGCAAACGGGTATTCATTTCCAGGAAATAGAAATTCTCTTGCTCATCCACCAGGAACTCAACCGTTCCAGCCCCCTTGTATTTAATTTCTTTTGCAATATGAACTGCTGTTTGGTGCAGTTTTTCTTTTAAAGAATTTGAAATAGAAGCCGCAGGTGCTTCCTCGATCAATTTTTGGTAGCGTCTTTGAATGCTGCATTCACGTTCAAAAAGATGGACTGCATTGCCGTTTCCATCTCCAAAAACCTGAACTTCGATATGCCGTGCTTTGGGAATGTACTTTTCAACAAAAATTTCCCCGTTTCCAAAGTAATCATGGGCTTGTCTGCGGGTATTCTCAATTTTACCAGGCAATTCCGTTGCGGACTCAGCAATTTGCATTCCTTTTCCACCGCCACCAGCTGATGCCTTAATTAACAGAGGAAACGAAAGAGCTGAAGCTTCTTCCAGAATATCGGCTGCATGACCCTGAAGTCCTGGGATAGTTGGGACACCAATGCTTTTTACAAACTCATTGGCCCTGATTTTTTCGCCCATTAAGGCAATCTGCGATGCTGCAGCCCCAATGAAGACCAACCCATTTTCTTCAACCAATTCAGCAAATGAAGCGTTCTCCGATAAAAACCCATAGCCGGGATGAATAGCGCCAGCTTTTATTTCTTTCGCTATTTGAATGAGCTTTTTCTGATTCAAATAAGTATCAGACAATGAACTTCCTTCCAATAAAACAGCCTCATCGGCAAGGTAAACATGCAGCGAGTTCTTATCATCTTCAGCATAAACAGCACTAGTGCTTATTCCCATCTGTTTTGCTGTTCGAATGATACGAACAGCGATCTCACCCCGATTGGCAATTAATATTTTATTGAATTGTTTCATTTATTCATTTTCAACCTTCACTGTTGTCCAGTCTGGTTTGCGCTTTTCCAAAAAAGCATTAATTCCTTCCTGTCCTTCTGGCGATTGTATCAAATCAGCCAAAACAGCCGAAGTGTACTCCCCGCTATCAATATTGATTTCCCCGGAAGCCGTTTTCTGAACCATTTGCTTACACGTTTTCAGTGCATTGGGCGATAGCTTTTTAAAATCAGCAATTAGTTTTTCAACCGATTCATTGAGCCGTCCATCTTCTGCGATAAAATCAACCAAACCTATTATATGAGCTTCACTCGCCCAAAACCGTTCTGCAGAGTAAAACAGCTTTTTCATGTTCTGTACCGAAAGCCGATTAGCAATAAAAGGTATAATCGTTGCCGGAATCAAGCCCAGCCTGACTTCACTAAAGGCAAATGCTGTTGAGCGTTCAGCGACCACAAAATCGCAAGCCGCCATGATTCCGTTTCCACCTCCCAGAACATTTTTATGCACAGCTGCTATCGTTATTTGTGGAAGTTCATAGAGTTCCTTGAGCAATTGTGCAAACTGCAAATATTCTTCCCAGTTTTCAGACCTCGACTTATTGACCGACTCTGAGAACCAGGCAATATCAGCTCCGGAACAAAACGACTGTCCATTTCCTGAGAGTACCACAAAATGAACCTCATCCATTTCTTTTAACTGCCTAATTGCTTCGCGCAGTTCTTCAGTCATTGGAGGGAAAAGCGAATTATGCTTTTGCTCCCTGTCGAGGATCAAACGGGCGGTTTTACCCGCAAATATTAGTTGTATGTATTGAAAAGTCTTCATATCACATTCTGAAAACACCATAATTGGCATTTTCTGGTTTTTGGTTTAGTGTAACAGTAAAAGCCAAAGCCAAAACATCCCTGGTTTTTGCCGGATCAATGATTCCATCGTCCCACAATCGCGATGAACTAAAATAGGACGTACTTTCTTCTTCAAACTGATCGATTAAATTATTCGTTGAGCCATTGTTCCCAATACTTTGAAGGACCCGTGATGCCTGCTCTCCACCCATAACTGAAATCCGTGAATGCGGCCACATGAACAAAAAGTCCGGATCGTAAGCACGACCAGCCATGGCATAGTTTCCAGCACCAAATGAACCACCCACAACCAGCGTAATCTTTGGAACTGTTGAGTTAGCAACTGCATTGATCAATTTAGCCCCATCACGGGCAATGCCTTCATGTTCATATTTTTTACCAACAATAAAACCTGTAATGTTTTGAAGGAATAGAATTGGAATTTGCCGTTGATTGCAAAGCTGTATGAAATGCGCTCCTTTGCGAGCACTTTCCGCTGTAAGGAAACTTTGGTTCCCGAGTATCCCAATTGGAATACCTTTAAGTCTTGCAAAACCGGTAATTAATGTTTTTCCATAGTTTGACTTGAATTCCTGAAGGATGCTGCCATCAACCAAACGATCAATTATTGCTTTCATATCGATTGTTTTTTTCAAGTCAACAGACAGCAAATCATAGATAGTTTCAGCCGGAAATTCAGGATCATTTTCTGAACTGATATCAAGCTTCATTTTCTGAACTAGCGGTAGACCACTAACTATTTCCCTGCACTGTTTAATGGCTTCCACATCATCTTCTGCCAAGTGGTCGGCCACTCCAGAAACAGAGGTATGAACTTCCCCACCACCTAATTCTTCAGCAGAAACTTCTTCTCCAGTTGCAGCTTTCACCAATGGTGGACCTCCAATAAAAATAGTACCTTGATTTTTTACAATAATGGTCTCATCGCTCATTGCCGGCACATAAGCACCCCCGGCAGTACACGAACCCATCACAACAGAAATCTGAGGAATCCCTTCGGCAGACAGCCTGGCCTGATTAAAAAACACCCGTCCAAAATCTAAACGATCTGGAAAAACATTGGCCTGTTCGGGTAAAAATATCCCGCCTGAATCAACCAGGTAAATGCATGGCAAGCTATTCTTTAAAGCAATTTCCTGCGCTCGGACATGCTTCCTGATGGTTTCCCGAACATAGGTTCCACCTTTCACCGTAGCATCGTTGGCTACAATCATGCACTCACGACCATGAACAACACCGATACCCGTAACAATTCCGGCTGACGGGAAACTATTCTCGTATTGGTCGTATGCTGCAAAAGAAGAAAGTTCCAGAAAGGGTGTTTTCGAGTCCAGCAAAAGATCGATTCTCTCCCTGGCCAATAACTTCCCACGTTCTTTGTGTTTTAGTTTCGCTTTTTCAGATCCATGAGAAACAACTGATTTTAGTTTCTCATAAAACAAAGACATGACCTTCTGATATTCAAGGGCATTACCTTCACTTGATAAGCTATTTTCACGATCAATATTTTGTTTAAATTTTGACATAATTGATTAAACAAAAGTTTCAAACAATCAATTATTATGACAAAAATCTAGGACATAAGTTCACCGACTAGTCTAATATTTTCGCGTTCACCTTGAAGATTCGTCAATCTGGTTTTCTGAAAAGTGTTCTTTTGGAGCTTGCGTCCTTTGATTTTAATTGGAATATAATTCTCACCATATCCTGAAGCCAATCCGGAAGAATCAATTTTCTCAATTAACACGTTTTGCTCTTTTTGAATAAATGATGAAAGATATTGCTGACGCATTTCTTCAGAAAGCTTACGGACCATTTCCGATCGTTCATTTTTTATTATTTCAGAAACCTGCCCATCCATTCGTTCTGCACGAGTTCCTTTTCTTACAGAAAATTTGAAGGTATGCACATGGCTAAACTGAAAATCACGAACGGCCGTCATGCTCTCCCTGAAATCTTGTTCTGTTTCGCCCGGGAACCCGACAATCATATCGGTTGTGAAATTAAAATCGGGAATGGTTTTTCTAAACCGATCGACAATTGACGAGAACCGATTCAAATCGTACATCCTTCGCATGCGTAGCAACACTTTATCAGAACCACTTTGTAAGCAAAGATGCAAATGGGGTGTTAGTTTTTCGTGCTGAAACAAATCGTAAAAGCGATCGCCAAATCCATCTGGTTCAAGCGAAGAAATCCGCACCCGGAAATCGCCAGGAATTGCGAGTACCGCTTCCAACACATCTTCAAAACGTTTACCTTCCCATTCGTAACGGCCAATGTTCACACCAGTAATGACCAATTCCTTAAACCCATTGGCAAGCGTGTCTCTAACATTATCCAGTATTTGTGGCAAAGGACGGCTGACGGCCCTTCCCCGAACAGACGGTATGATGCAAAAAGTACAGAAATTATCGCAGCCATCCTGTATTTTGATGGCACTTCTTGTGTGCAGACTTTTACCTACTGCATTGAACTGAAAAACATCGGCATTCAAATTTTCAGGGTGAAGGATCTCCCCTTCAAAGTGTGCATCAACCAAGTGCCGAATGTTGCCTTTTCGCTCGTTATCAACTACGTAAGTAATCTTGTTTTCACCCTCAAGTTTCTCTTTGTAATTGTTGGCCATGCAACCTGTGACGACCACCAACGAACCTTGATTATTTCGTGCTGACTGACTGATGATATTCCTTGATTTATGATCGCTTTGATTGGTCACCGTGCACGTGTTCACAACCACAACATCGGCTTTCTCTTTGAAATCTACAATTTGATAACCTGCTTTATCGAAATCAGAAACCAATGCATCAGTCTCGTATTGGTTGAGCCTGCAACCTAATGTTTTAAAAGCAACTTTTTTCATTACGAAAGAATTTGTGCTTCCTGGTTAACAAGCTCAGCACTTAGTGAAAAGTCAGCAGCCGAAGTTATTTTGACATCAACAATTTTACCCAGCAATTCGGGAGCGGCATGATCCAGTCGCACTGCTATTTTACCTTCAGTTAGCCCAGTACTGAACCCGGTTTTCCGGTCTTTTCCGTTGATTAACAAACGCAATGTTTTGCCCACAAGCTTTTGGTTGTAATTGCGGGTGTGTATTTTCATTACTTCAGACAAACGATGGAAACGATCCTTTTTATCATCTTGTGAAACCTCATCCTGCCAACGATAACTAGCCGCACCCGGGCGTGGTGAATACATGGCAATGTAAGCCATATTGAATTTGAATTCATTCATGGCAGCCACTGTGTTTTGAAATTCCTCTTCACCTTCTCCGGTAAAACCAACAATGATGTCCGTGAACAAGGTTGCTTGAGGAATCAACTCCCGGATATCATTGACAATTGTCCGGTATTTATCCATTGAGTGTCGGCGGTTCATTTTTATGAGCACTTTCTCGTCGCCACTTTGCATGGGCAAATGAATTTGTTTTGCCAGGCAATCGTATTCAGCAATCACCTCAATCACTTCTCGCCCCATGTCCTGTGGATGTGGTGATGTGAAATACACCCAAAACTCTTCACTGGACGCTTTTCCAAATTCACCAATGCGTTGCAAGAGTTCAGCAAATGTAATCTCTTCTCCGTTCTTGTCAAGCCCGTAGGAATTAACATTCTGCCCCAGCAGGGTAATCGACTTAAATCCCTGATTGACCAAATGACGAACTTCGTCTACAATATCTGTTGATGGCCTGGAAACTTCCCTGCCACGGGTGTAGGGAACGGCACAAAAAGTACAGAATTTGTCACAACCATTCTGAATAGGCACAAATGCTTCATAAGTAGATTGGTAGTTGGGCTTGATTTGCCAAAGATCGACAATATGTTCATTTTTTGGCATGACAGGCTTTGGCATTTGTACCGATACAGCATTAGCCACACCATAATTCCGAATCATCTCCGGGAATTGCGCCAGCTCACTCATCGGGAAAATGATATCAAAAAGCTTCAAAAATTTTTCCTTGTCAGCAGGCAAAACACAACCTGAAATAAACGTGATCAGGTTTTTATTGTTTTTCCATCTGTTCCATTGGGCAACCTTATTATATACTTTGTCAATTGGTTTTTGTCGGACTGAACAGGCAAGCATCCCAAGCAAATTTGCCTCTTCTTCGTTTTCAGTCCGCACATACCCCATCCGTTCCAACACAGCGCTCACACGCTCACTGTCGGAAATATTCATTTGACAACCCAATGTAATTAAATGATACTTCATACTCAAAATCCAAATCCAAAAATCCAAATCCTAAAAAGGTAACATTTAGATTTTTGAATATTCACTAGAAATAAACTTCGCAATGTACCTGATCCCGGTCGAAACCTTTGTCTTTAAGAATATCCAGTGCATCAAAAATCATGTTTGAATTTCCACACAAATAAAACTGCGTGTTTTTATCGAATGATTGTTTTTTCAGGTATTTGGTTAACCTGCCATGAACTTGCCCGGTTTTGTCACCAGTAGTGCAAAGCACATGGCGCTCCGGATCGTATTCATTTTTGTCATAGGCTTCCTGTCCATAACGAACACCATGAATGATTTGATAATCCAGCTCCGGATAGGTTCTTACCATACTTCTGAATGGAGCAATCCCTGTTCCACTGGCAATAAACACAAATTTGTGATCGCTAATTTTCTTCTCGTCAATCCGGAATTTACCAAATGGCCCATTGACTTCAACCAGGTTCCCGGATTTTATTTTGCTCAGTTTCGGTGTAAAATATCCGTCCTTTACTTCCTTTACAAGCACCTCCAAATATTCATCCTGCTCTCCACTGTAAATTGAATATTCGCGACTTTGATAGTCGCCATGGATACCCAGCGAAATATGCTGTCCCGCTTTAAAATTAAACCTGGCCTTAGGCAGCCGAATTGAAAATGTATCATCAGTAAGCTTTCTTACCTCTTCTACCTTATAAAACCGTTCGTCAATTTTAATTGACTGATCTTGCTGTATTTCTATTGACATGTTTTCATTTGTTTTTGGGCTGCAAAGATACTATTATTTTCGATATTAAGATATTTGCATCTTTTTTTATCTTTTTTAGCCGATTATTATCAATAGTTAACCGATAAGAAAACGCTTTGTTTGATTAGGCTACCTTATTTTTGATAGAAAATTTCCATGCCATGAAAACAATGATTATTTATATGTCAAATCACGGGTGTACCGAAAATGTCTCTCGTGATTTGGCGTTAAAACTTGGAGGTAAAGTTGAACTATGTAACTTGAAGGGAAACAGAAACCCAGATTTTAGTGGCTTTGACCGTTTAATTATTGGTGGTTCAATCCATGCCGGGAGCATTCAAAAAAGATTGTACCAGTTTTGCGAAAAGAATAGCGAACAACTCATTCAAAAAGAACTGGGTTTATTTATCTGCTGCATGTATAAAGATGAAAAGGCCACGCAACAATTGACAGAAGCATTCCCTGAGAAACTTCACCAATATGCCAAGGCAGAAGGCTTGTTAGGTGGCGAACTCAACTTTGAAAAGATGAAGCGAATAGAAAAAATGGTAATCAAAAAAGTTGCAAAAATTGATCATTCTGTTAATCATATCAATCACCAGGCTATTGAAAAATTTGCCAAGAAAATGGACAAAACGTTTTCTCCCATTTTTATGCTTATTTAATCGAAACGTAAAAATCCCTGGTTAGCTCCCTGAATTCTTCAGAGTATGAATTTGTGGATTTATTGCGCACCGATATATTTTCAATGGATATTTTTTTTTCAAACAAGCCCAGCTCCACGATTATTCTGTTGGCTGTCGATTCTGGGAAGGGATGCACGAAACATTTACGGGTAATGAACAAGCCCCTTTCTTTTGCGCAATCTTCAATTTTTGTTTCTTGATCTGCTGGTAGAATTAGACTTAACTTACCTTCTTTACTGAACAAAGACTTCGATTTACCTAAAAGAACACTTAATGTAAGTGTGTCTGTGTGCCTGGCCAAATTCTTCTTTTTATCATCAGACTTAAGTGATTTCTCAAAAAATGGTGGGTTTGTAATAATATGATCATAGAGTCTATCAGGCTCAAAATTTTGAAACGAGCCATGAAAACAATGTAATCTGGATTCCCATTTAGAGTTCGTAAAATTACATGATGCTTCATGAAATGCGTCCTCATCAATTTCTACCGCATCGATTGTTGCACTCGATCGCTGTGCAGCCATTAATGACAACAAGCCCGTTCCGGTGCCAACATCCAAAATAAATTCAGAACTTGAAACATTGGCCCACGCCCCAAGCAAAACCCCATCAATACCAACCTTCATTGCCGATTTTTCCTGAAGAATTGAAAACTGTTTAAACTTGAAATTGTCCTTCTTGTCCATTAATAAAATACCCCTTTTGTGTTAATTATTTGTTAATTCGAATATCAACCCTAATTGTTTGATTACGCTAACCAAACAACCCTTATCACTTTATAACATAAGCTTTCCAACAATCACCCTTTAGAAATAATTAATCCACTAACCATAACTATTAACAATAAACAAACATTTAAAACCAAGGCTTACAACTTAACCTACAATTATTTAGATGCAATAGCACAAGAATCTCTTCTTAACACTACATTAACATTGGATTAACTAAGCCCCAACTAGCTCCCTCTAAATTTGCTAGCTCTTAACCAAAACACAAAATAATGAAAAGCTCATTAAAATTATTCATTTTATTTATTGGCCTGTTAACGCTAAATGTTAGTATGGCCTCAAACAATCCTGATCAGGATTTGAAAGGTAACAAAGGTATTATCTCTGGGCGTATCCTGGATGAAGCAAATCTTCCTTTGCCAGGTGCTACAGTCATGATTAAAGAAACAACCAATGGTACTGTTTCAGATGTGAATGGTTTCTACAAGATCGTTAACCTGAGTGCAGGACAATACGAATTGGTAGTTTCATTCATCGGATATGAAGGGCAAACAGAGCAAGTTGAGGTGGAAGCTGGCGAAACAGTTGTTATCGACTTTCAACTTAATGCCGGAATTGAACTACAGGAAGTTATGGTAAGTGGTTCTCTTCAAGGACAATCAAAAGCGCTTAACCAACAAAAAAATAACATTAACGTTTCCAACATTATTTCTTCTGACCAGGTTGGCCGTTTCCCCGATGCCAACATTGGTGACGCTTTGAAAAGGATTCCTGGTATCAACGTTCAGTATGACCAGGGCGAAGCACGCTTTGGGCACATTCGTGGTACTGCACCAGAATACAACTCAGTAACCATTGACGGTGACCGTATTCCTTCTGCTGAAGCCGAAATCCGTGCGGTACAGCTTGACCTTGTTCCTTCTGACATGGTTCAAACATTAGAAGTAAACAAAGTGATTACTGCAGATATGGATGCTGATGCAATTGGTGGTTCGGTAAATTTGGTTACCAAATCAAACCCTTACAAACAACGTATTTCAGGTACAGTAGGTACAACATACAATATGCTTACCGACAAACCTACTGAGACAATTTCATTATTATATGCTGACCGTTTTGCAGATGGCAAGCTAGGTATGACACTTTCCGGTTCATACCAAAACCACCAATTAGGTTCTGATAACAAAGAAGCTGAGTGGGATGATGACGAATCACTTAAAGAATTACAAGTACGTACATATTTATTACAACGTCTTCGTCAAAGTTATTCAGCTGCTTTCGATTATGAATTCAATGCGAATAACCGTATTGATGCCAAAGTAATTTATAACCACCGCAATGACTGGGAAAACCGTTACAAGCTAAAATACAAACCCGGGAAAGGGGAAATAAGTAGGGAGACCAAAGCTGGAACAAATAAAGATGGCCGTTTGGAAGATCAACGTACTGTGCACGTTTCATTAAAAGGTTTGCACCAAATTGGCAACCTTGAAATGAAATGGAAAGGGTCCTACGCAAAAGCTAGTGAAGAGCGACCAAATGAACGTTATATTTCATTTGAAACTGAAGATATTGATATGTCAACGGACCTAAGTGATACAAGAAATCCAAAAGTAATTGTAAATACTCCTGCTGGTCAAGACCTAAATAGTAACTGGTCATTAGACGAAGTAACTGAAGAACACCAAAACACTGAAGATAAAGACTTAAATTTTGCACTTGATTTCAAACTACCTCTTGCCGCAGATAACTCTAGCAAACTGAAGTTTGGTGCAAAGTATAAAAACAAGGATAAAAGCCGCAATAACGAATTCTATGAAATAGATATTGAAGATGAGGATGGGTTCAGTGCTGATGCCTTAGCAAATTTAGCAGACCAATCAAAAAGTGACTTCCTTGCTGGTGACTATAGGGCTGGAAGTTTTGTTAGTAAAGAATTTTTAGGAGCTTTAGATCTTAACAATACATCTAAATTCAGCCAAGTTGAAAATCCTGAAGAGCTTGCTGGGAACTTTGATGCTGGCGAAGATGTATTTGCCGCCTATGTACGTTTCGATCAAAAAATAGGAGACTTGGATATAGTTGCTGGTGTTCGTTTTGAAAACACAAGTCTGGAATACTCCGGGAACGCAATTGAGTTTGATGATGATGGAAAAATTACTAAAGAAAGTCCTGTCAAAACTGATGTTGAAACAAGCAGCTACAGTAACTTCCTTCCTTCATTGCTTTTAAAATATGAGTTGGGGGAAAACACTCAGGTTAAAGCTGCATGGACAAATACCATTGCAAGACCAAAGTATTTCGACCTGGTTCCTTATGTGGAAATAAACCGTGAGGAAAGTGAAGCAAAAATTGGGAACCCGGATCTGGAAGCTGCTTCATCGATGAATTTTGATTTAATGATTGAGCATTATTTTTCAAATGTCGGCTTAGTTTCAGGAGGTATCTTCTACAAAGACATTGAAAACTTTTTTGTTGATGAAGCAAAAACGGACTACAATTTCATGGGTGAAACCTGGGAGAAGTTTGAACAGCCAATTAATGGTGGTGATGCAAGTTTATTTGGCTTTGAGTTTGCTTTCCAACGCCAATTGGATTTCTTACCTGGAATCCTAAGTAATTTTGGGTTCTATACCAACTATACATACACGTCATCTGAAGTAAGTAATTTCCAGATAGAAGATCGCGATGATGAAGACTTAACCCTTCCTGGAACACCTGAGCATAACCTGAATGCATCACTTTCTTACGAAGGTAAAAAGCTTTCGGCAAGGTTGTCATTCAACTATGCCAGCGATTTTGTTGATGAATTTAATTCAGAACAATTCGAAGATGTTTGGTATGATGAGGTAACTTACCTTGATTTTAATGCCAACTACAACTTGTCAAAACAATTAAATGTTTATCTTGAGGTCAATAATATTTTGAACACACCTTTGAGCTATTATCAAGGTTCTTCTAAGTTTATTTATCAAGATGAATACTACGATACAAGAATTAATTTGGGGGTTAAATTTAACTTCTAATACAAAAGCATAAACCAAAGGCCTGCAGGAAACTGTAGGCCTTTTTAAGTATATACTATGAACAAGCGAATTTTATACATTTCTTTTTCCATCCTTTTTTTATTAACAGCTATTGCATGTGATCGTTCCAGCGAAGGATCCAAAAAAGCCTCTTTGAAAATTACGAAAACAACAACAGCCCTTTATGAAACCGACCCGGTTACACAAAGCAAGCTGGAAGATGCAGCTGATGATCCGGCTATCTGGTTCAATTCTGAAAAGCCGGAAGAAAGCAAAGTTATCGGTACGGACAAAAAAGGAGGGTTAGCAGTTTACAACCTACAGGGAAAACAACTTTTTTTCTACCCAGATGGAAACATGAACAATGTAGATATTCGCTATGACTTTATTCTTGGAGAAGACACTGTTGACCTGGTTTGTGCAAGCAACAGGAGCACGCACAGCATTTCAATCTATTCAATCCAGGAAGACGGACAGCTAACAAACGTTTCAGCACAAACAATCAAGTCTGGTGTTATTGATGACGTCTATGGTTTCGCGATGTATAAAAGCCCTGTTACTAAAAAAATTTATGCCTACATAAACAGTAAAGCTGGTGAAGTTGAACAGTGGGAACTGTTTGCAGGCGAAAACTCAAAAGTGGATGCAAAAAAAGTGCGAGCATTTAATTTAAAAACCCAGGTGGAAGGCATGGTTGCCGATGATGAAAATCAAATCATATTTATTGGTGAAGAAGTTGCCGGAATTTGGAAATTTGATGCCGAACCTGATGGGAGCACTGAGGGAAAACTATTGGATAAAAGCACTCAAAAATCAAACCCAAACATCGTATATGATATTGAAGGACTGTCTATTTATTTTCTGCCAAACGGTGACGGCTACTTGCTTGCATCCAGTCAGGGAAACTATTCTTATGCTGTATACAACCGCAAAGCACCACATGAGTATATCGGCAGCTTTAGGGTAACCGATGGGCAAGTGGATGGCATTGAAGAAACAGATGGGATTGATATTTTCAGCTATGCATTGAATGAAGATTTCAAACATGGTTTGTTTATTGCCCAGGACGGATATAACCACGAAGGAGACAAAGGACTTCCTCAGAATTTTAAATATGTACAATGGGAGAAGATAGCCAACTTGTTTGATCCACCACTGGCAATTAACCCACAACCAACTGACAGTATTTCAGTTACAAGCCCTGAAGAGACAATTCAGGAGTAACAAAACGTTCTTTTTCAATATTATCTAAGTATTAACAAAGACCTGTAGGGATAGATTTAATATTTGGAATGAATGGCGGCAAAGAGTTTTTTTTACTTTTGCACGCGCAATTTTCAAATGGAGTTAAGGATATTTTGCTATATTTAAAACGAGGTAATGAAAAAGAGAGATTATTATATACTGGCTATCCTTGTGATTTTAGTTGTTTCTTCGGCTTTTTACCGAACACAACAACAATCTGATATCGAGGCTAAAAAGGAAAACGAGGAGCTTCATCCTACTCAAAAGACAGAAATTCTGCCTATTGAAGACATACCTGCTGTAAACGACAGCATTTCAAATACACAAGTTTAAAACGGGGTAAAATCATTTTAGTCAAACGTTGACCTATTCAAATGCCCCCAGTCCAAAAAGGGCAAAATCATACTTTACAGGATCTTTTTTATCGAACTCACCCAATCGGCTGGTGAGTTCTTTAACTGCTTTCCAGTCATCTTGTTTTCTGGTCAACAAGCCAAGTAATCTTGCCTGCCTGCCAGTATGAATATCCAGAGGCATATGCAGAGCCGACATGGGTATGCCCCTCCACAAGCCAAAATCCACACCTGCATTATCTTCTCGGACCATCCACCGTAAAAACATGTTGAGCCGTTTTGCTGACGAGCCTTTATCAATATTGGCTATATGTTTTTGTGATCTTTCAAGAAAAGGAACTTCAAAAAATACCTGCCGGAAAAACCTCAAAGAGGAATCGATGGATTGATCATTTTTGAAGCCAAATGCAAATACGCTCTCTAAGCCCCCCTTATTTTTATAGATATTTTTAAGTGACCGAAGAAAAAACACACAATCCGCACCATTAAACGTACGGTGCTTAAAATTGTGGAAAATCCCCCAGTCTTCTTCAGAAGAATTCATCAGGAAATCGTGTGGGTCATTTTCCATCCAACCCATCAATTTACTGGCATTTTTAATGATTGTTGGCCTCTGTCCCCAGGCAATAGTTGCAGCAAGGAAAGCAGAGATTTCAATATTTTCTTTCTTCGAAAATCGTTTGGGGATTTGAATGGGGTCAGTTTCAATAAATGAGGGGTGATTGTATTTCTGTACTTTTTCGTCCAGGAAATCTTTTAAGTCAAATTCCATTTAACTAGCTTCAATAATTCCATCGCGCATGTGAATAATCTTGTCCGATTGGCTGGCAAAATTCTCATCATGGGTAACAATAACCAGGGTCTGGTCAAACTTGTCCCTAAGTGAAAAAAACAAGTCGTGTAAATCACCTTTATTTTTTGAATCGAGATTGCCCGAAGGTTCATCTGCAAAAATTACAGCAGGATCATTAATCAATGCCCTTGCCACGGCTACGCGTTGTCTTTCTCCACCTGAAAGCTCGGCTGGCTTATGGGTAAGGCGATCATTCAACCCTAAAAAATCCAGCAGGTCTTTTGCTTTCTCTTCAGCTTCTTTTTTTGATTTTTTAGCAATAAAAGCAGGGATACAGACATTCTCTAGTGCTGTAAACTCTGGCAATAAATAATGAAACTGAAAAACAAATCCGATTTCTTGATTCCTGAAAACTGCCATTCTTTTCTCATTCAAGGAAAAAACATCGTTTTCATTAATGTTTACCTCTCCTGAATCCGGTTTACTAAGCGTCCCCAAAATCTGAAGCAAGGTAGTTTTCCCTGCACCACTTGGCCCAACAATGGAATAAAGTTTCCCTTTGGGGACATGCAAGTCAATCCCTTTTAGAACCTGAAGGTCACCGAACGATTTGGTAATGTTTTTAGCGTGGATCATTTGTTTCGAATGAGAACCAAATATAGTTAAAGCAATACAATTTCACGAACAATATAAAAAACGTACAATCCAATTAAAATTGCCCCGATGAGCCAGTTAATTTTCCAGCGTTTTATCAATAAAAGAACAAAAAAGACAACCAACGACCCGAATAACACAATAGAAGACATGATTAGATCATCTCCCCCGGCTTTTACATCACGCCCCAGCAACATCACAATAAGGAATGGAAGTCCAAGCCCAACCAGGATATCAAAGATATTGGATCCAACGGCGTTGCTTACGGCCATATCGCCACGACCCTGTTTGGCAACAACCAATGATGAAATTAAGTCTGGAATTGAAGTTCCAACAGCCAAAACGGTTAAGGCAATTATTGCTTCAGGAATATGTAGCAAATGGGAAATATGAATAGCCGACTCAACCAGCACCCAGCTTAATCCGGCAATAAAAATAATTGAGATGGTGAAAACCCAGTAATACTTTTCACGCGATGGGAAAAGAAAACACAATGGTTTGTCCAGCCAAAAAGAGATGCCCTTTTCAGCACATTCTTTAGGTGCTGTTTCTTCTTCATATTTCATGTCTTTGTAAGGAAAGATTTTCCTCCATTTCACCACGGCGAAAACATAAACCACATAAATAACAAGGAAGCCGATTGCATTCCAAATACTGAAATTGCCATCAATAATCCCCCAAAGTAAAAGGATTACAGCAATAAAATAAAAGAGAATATCGCGCAGGACTGGTTGCCAGGTAAGCGTGGTTTTCCGAATTAAAGCCACAGCCCCACCAATAAACAGAAGGTTAAAAAGTGCACTTCCAACGATGCTTCCAATACCAATTACTTCATGGTCGCCTGGTTTTAATACTGAAAATAAAGCCACAAACAACTCTGGCGCACTTGATCCTACTGCCATTAATGTTGCCCCTGCTGCATCCGATGAAAGCCGGAGATCTTTTGAAATACGATCCAGCGAAGCCACAAAAAAATTATCAACAATGCGGGCCAAAAGCACAAAGCTGAAAATCATGGCTAATGAATAAAGAAAAATCTGCATAAAGGCTTATTTGGTATTCCCGTTGTCGAGGTTCATCCCGTCTGTAATATCGTTGGTAAGTTCGCTTGTTTTGTCTTTCATCTGTGAGGAAACGTCATCGATATCATCTGCGATTTTGCGGGTTTCATCTTTCACGGTAGATCGTATTTCATCAAAATCATCCTTCAACCCTCCCGTATTTTCGTTAAGTTCCTGCTTAATTTCGTTGGTCGCTTTTTTAAATTCACGCATTCCTTTGCCCAGTGTTTTTGCAATGTCAGGAATAGCCTTCGAACCAAAAAAAAGCAATGCCAAAATCATTACCAAAACGATTTCGCCCCCACTTATGAATAAAATATGTTGAATCATTTTTTTTGTTTTCAACAAATATACAGAAATAACTGATCCGATGACTTGAAGTCACCGGATCAGCAATATATCAAATGAAAATCTTATTTTCTTTTGGCTACTACTTTTGCAACACGCTTTTGTGTGTCAAAAGCAACTGGGGTTGCAATAAATAGTGATGAATATGTACCCACAACAACACCGACTAACAATCCGAATGTGAAACCTTGAATTGAAGTTCCACCGAACAGGAAGATCGCCAACAATACAACAAACGTTGAAAGTGAAGTACTGAATGTACGACGAAGTGTTGAATTCAGTGCAGTATCTGTGTTCTCTTCACGGCTGCGTTTTGGATGCAGGCCAATGTATTCACGAATACGGTCGAACACAACCACGGTATCGTTAATTGAATACCCCACCACGGTTAGGATTGCCGCAATAAATGCCTGGTCAATTTCCAATGAGAATGGAAGGATTCCGTAGAAAATTGAGAAGATACCCAGCACAATGGTGGTATCGTGAGCAAGTGCAGCAAGTGCACCCAAACCGTATTGCCAGTTACGGAAACGAATAAAAATATACAGGAAGATGATAAGCAGTGAAAACGTGATTGCAATCAATGCATCTTTCTTGATATCATCAGAAATAGTTGGTTCAACCTTTTGTGAACTCTGGCGGTAATCCGAAGTAAACTCATCCATTGAAACATTGTCAAGGAAACCTCCATCGTTCAATCCTTTCAATAGCAAGTTTTCAACTTCATTATCCACATCCTCTGTCAACTCATCAATTTTGAATTCAGTTGTAATCTTTACCTGGTTATTACCACCAAACGTTTTTACTTCAGGAGCATCACCATAGACTGCAGCCAGTGCTTCACCAACTTCAGCCACTTTTACATCCTGTTCGAAACGCACTACATAAGTACGTCCCCCTTTGAAATCAATACCATAGTTAAATCCACGAGTGAATATAGAAGTCAATGAAATTAGAATCACAATACCTGAAACAATGTAGAACACCTTACGTTTTTCAAGGAATTTAATATTGGTGGCCCTTAACCACATATCGGTAATTTTTGAAGTGAAGGTAATTTTACCACCTTTCGCTAATTGACGCTCAAAAATTAAACGGGTAAGGAAGATTGCAGAGAACAATGAAGTGAAGATCCCAATCATCAATGTCGTAGCAAAACCTTTAATAGGACCTGAACCAAACAAGTAAAGTACAACCCCTGTCAACAAGGTAGTAACCTGACCATCAATAATCGCAGAATATGCATTTCTGTATCCGTCGGTAATCGCCAGTTTCAATCCTTTCCCGGCTTTTACCTCTTCCTGAATACGCTCATAAATAAGTACGTTCGCGTCCACCGACATACCAATCGTCAATACGATACCCGCAATACCTGGAAGCGTTAATACAGCACCGATAGAAGCAAGCACACCAATTACGAAGAATAAGTTGGCAAGCAAGGCCATGTTTGCCGTTAAACCTGCACGTCTACTATAGAAGAATAACATGTATGCCAGTACAAGAACGAATGCAATGGCAAATGAATACATACCACTTTGAATTGCTTCGCGACCCAGCGAAGGACCAACAATTTCTTCCTGGATAATATGAGCAGGAGCAGGCATTTTACCTGACTTCAAAATGTTAGCCAAGTCTTTTGCTTCTTCAACAGTCTCCAAACCAGAAATACTTGAACGTCCACCTGTAATCTCAACATTAACTGTTGGGAATGAACGCACATAGTCATCAAGGACAATGGCAACTGATTTACCAATGTTTTCTTTTGTCAGGCGTGCCCATGTTTTTGCACCTTCAGCATTCATCGTCATTGAAACTTCCGGACGGCTTCCAAATTGCTCATAGTCCTGACGGGCATCAACGATTACACTACCATCAAGAGGAGCTTGTCCGTCACGGCTTGTTACCTTAATAGCAATCAGGCGATAGAAATTCTCAGCTTCATCAATCGCTTTCGAAGTCCACTTAAACTGAAGGTTTCTTGGGATCAACGATTTCACTTGAGGCATTTTCAGGTAGTTGTTCACAGTTGCAGTGTCCTTAATGTGTGCAGTACCCACAACTGGTCCAGGGTACAATTGTCCATCACGGGTTGTGCTTGGCTGAAGAACTGCAAACAATGGGAATTGCTTACGGAATTGAGCCATGTTGTCGATAGCAGCAGTTGAATCAGCAGGTTCACTTTCCAATTCTTCAAGCAATGAACCTTCCTCCGTTTCTTCTGCGGTCGTTTCTTCTGCAACAGCTTCTTCAGTAGCTTCTTCTTTAGTTTCTTCAAGACCCAATACTTCTACCAATTTCTGGTTAACCTGAAGCATGTATGGGTAAACTTCCTGGTTTTCATACGTTTCCCAAAATTCCAATTTTGCAGTTCCCTGCAATAATTTACGAACACGCTCAGGGTTGTCAACACCTGGAAGTTCTACCAAAATACGCCCACGTGTTTGCAGTGGCTGAACATTTGGCTGTGCTACACCAAAACGGTCGATACGTGTACGGATAATGTTGTATGAGTTATCAATAGCCGCATCCGTTTCAGCACGAATGACATCCAGTACTTCAGCATTTGATGAATTGTACTTAACCTTATCTTTCAACTCTAAAGTATTGAAAATAGCTGCCATACGGGCATTTGGATCAACTTGCTCAAACGCACGGCCAAACAGGCTTACAAAATCATCCTGGCTGTCTTTTTGCATTTCCCGAGCAAGCTTTAATGCTGCATTAAATGTGGTATCTGTGCTGTAGTTAGCTAATGATCTTACCAGGTCAATAACCGAAACCTCCAAGGTTACGTTCATACCACCTTTCAGGTCAAGACCCAGGTTCATCTCCAAGGCTTTTACATCCTTGTAAGTGTAATCCCTAAGTCCCAACAGGCTGTAAACTGTTTCGCCTGAAATAGAATCGAGGTAAAATAATTCTTTCATTTTGTCGCCCTGAGCATACTCAGCCGCATGACGCTCTACCTGCCTGGCCTTATAAGTAAAGGTTAGCTGGTAAACACAAACCAATGCCAACAGAATGGCAAAAGTTCTGATTAATCCTTTGTTTTGCATGTGTTAAATTTTAGATTATCTGTGATTTTTTAATTGAATACAAACGTGTTCCCTCCCAAATGGGAAGAAAGAAGAAAAGCCCCACTCAGAATGAGGAATTATGAAAACGAGTGGTAATCGTCCGGGCTGGAATATTGCACGGACAGGAATTTCATGTAATGCGCCATCAGGTGAAAGGGCAATCGGTCAACCATGGTTTCAGCTTTTAACAAGTGAAACGACCGATAATTGTGAAACATGGAAAGAAACTTATCCTGATTGGCGGAAAACAAAATACAGGAAAAGAGACGATCAGCCCTGCTTGTTAACTTAAACGAATTGCTGGTGTTAAAGTAAAAGAATTGCGCAAACTCTACAGAAGGTTGCGTTGAATCTTCCTGTGTTTGGACCTTCAGTGTTGCAGAATCATCGTGATACATATCAAAAGCAACTGCAGCTACCAATAATGCAACCATCAACAATAGTCTCGGCAGGATATTCTTCGATATGTTTTGTTCTTTAATCACCTAAAATTCTGAATGGCTGCCAAATATATTCATTTTTCAGAAATATCGCAATCAAAGAAAAGTTGAATGTCAAAATATGATTCATTCATTTGGTTTAAAGCCTATGAAAAGTTTTGTTCTTATAGCCTATCAAATCTATAGCTTCGAGCCATCACTCACCCCTCTAACTCCCCTAAAGGGGAGAACCATATGTGCCGTGCGATAGCATTCCCCTCAGTGGCAGAGGCAATTGCGGAAAATAACCTTTAAATATTTTACCTTATTTTTTCAAGCTAGCGAAGGCTAAAATCGTACCTAAAGCAATCCCTAACAATGCTGCAAACAAAATCCGCATTTCGGCTGGTAATAGAAAGGTAATGGTGTGCATGGGAATCCAGAAAAACGGAATGGTTTTCTTCAACACAAAATTCCAATGCGCATCCCAGTTCATTCCTTTTAAAATAGTAACAAATTGAATGCGTTTGAAAAGCCCGCCAAAAGTCCCACCATTATTGACGATGTGGGTGTCGGTTATTTTGTGTGCGGTCATCATCACCGGGGCATAAAAAATATTCATGAGTGCACTAATTGAAAACGCAATCAGTACTTTTTGAGCTGTAACATCCCCTTGCATGATCTGTGCTACGTTCTCCATTCCGGCATAAGCAACAAATTGCTGGGTCCCCGAATAAAAAACAACAAAGGCCATTTGAATGGTAATCCCTAAAAAACCCCAAACAAAAGCGCGTGGCATTAGTCCAAAACCTTTCTTCATATAAACGCCTTCCCGAATACGTAAGCCCAGGCTTTCACCCATGGTAGCCAGTATGGCAAATTTTATAAAGGCCATAATTATACCATGTTCTTTATTGAAATTATTGTAAATAGAATAAAGTTCGTTGGAAAGGAAAAACGGGGCAAACAAAGCTGCAAAAAACAGTAAAAACAGGAAGTCGTTCTTTTTCATTCGTGTATCATTTTGGTGCAGCAAATCTAGTGGTTAAAGCAACTTCCAAAAATGACAAATTGCACTATTTCTAAGAAAGAATTAGATCGACTTATCGTCCAAGGTTATTTCGCGGAGTTCGTAGTTGATTACTGCGTGGTATTTGCTAAGGATATCGCCACCAATTAATCCAACAATTTGTACCTGGTGATAACGTTTGTAAATATCATTGACATGATTGAGGTCGATTAATGCTACCTGCCAATCTTTAATTCGAATTCTACCAAACTTGATTCGTTTGATTTCACCAACTGCAGTTTCCACAGTTCCCTCGTTAATTCCGGCACTGTGAAATTCTTCCTCTGGCCCTGTCTCAACCGGCTTGTAAAATTCAGTAAGGCTTTTATCAAAAACCGATTTGGAAGCTCCGGTATCAATAATCCAGTAGCCTTTTTCACGATTCTGGAATCGACCTTCCAACAACAAGTGAAAGTTGTTGTTTTCAAGCTCAATTAATTCTATTGGTAACGTTTGTTTCATAAATTTTAGTTACGTAGTAAAAGAAATCTGAACATGAACAAGAAGAATCACCTACAACAATCCAATAAGGGTAAGTACTTTCTGAACTAAATTAGGCTTTGCCCGATTAGAACTCTCAAACTTATTCTTATAGAAAATATTAGTTTTTACTTGATTAAAGTTGAACGTAATATTAGAAAAACCTTCCCCATTATTTTTTTTACTCAAGTCCGATAGATTCAAAAAAAGTTTTTCTATATCATTTGAAGTATCCATAATTATTGATTTTTCTTTGTTGTATTTGAAGATCACAATCAAATATAGATATATTTTTTATCTATTATTATGAAATAAGATATCATTTTTATCTATCGAAATTAAAGATTCGATTGAAAACAAACAACACAAAATCAACAATTTACCTCATTTTGTATTAATAAAAAGCCCCTGCACTTGCAGAGGCTCAAATATACGATAATAAAGTTTCTTTTAAACATCAAGAAGTGCGTTTACTTTACCAACACCTTCTGCACTTGATGCCAGTTTTTCTTTTTCAGCCTCAGAAAGTGAAATTTCAACGATTTTTTCAATCCCATTTTTCCCCAATACACATGGTACGCCCAACGAGATGTCGTTTAATCCATACTCCCCTTCCAATAGTGCAGAACAAGGGAACATTTTTTTAGAATCAAGTGCAATTGCTTTTACCAATTCAGATACAGCAGCACCAGGAGCATACCAGGCACTTGTACCCAATAGTTTTGTCAATGTTGCCCCTCCAACTTTTGTGGCTTCAACTACTTCAGCCATCTTTTCTTCTGAAATGAATTCTGAAACAGGCACACTATTGCGAACTGCTTTTTCAATTAAAGGAACCATACCAGTATCTGAGTGTCCGCCGATTACCATTCCTTCAACATCAGACTGAGGGCAATCCAATGCCTCGGCTAATCGGTACTTGAAGCGCGCACTATCTAAAGCCCCTCCCATACCAATGATACGGTTTTTAGGAAGCCCTGTTGCTTTGTGGGCAAGATAAGCCATCGTGTCCATTGGGTTGCTAACCACAATGAGAATCACTTCAGGGGAATATTTAATAATATTTTCAGCAACCGACTTTACAATTGAGGCATTTGTACTAATCAACTGTTCACGTGTCATTCCTGGTTTACGCGGAATACCGCTGGTAATAACAGCTACGTCGCTACCTGCTGTTTTTGAGTAATCACCAGTAGTCCCGGTAATTGTAGAATCGAATCCATTTAATGACGCAGTTTGCATTAAGTCCATCGCTTTACCTTCAGCAAACCCCTCTTTGATGTCAACCAATACAATCTCATCAGCAAAATCTTTAATGGCAATATATTCAGCACAACTAGCACCTACAGCACCCGCACCAACAACAGTAACTTTCATAGTTTATTAATTTTGATTGTTAAATGATTCAATAAGCAATATCAAATATATAAAGGTATCGTAAGAAAGATTAAAGATACAAAACGTCCTTAACAATTTAATAACTGGTTTTTACCACATCCGAAAACCAAGCATCTAAGAAGTAAATTTAAGGCTTTCGTATCATTTTATAAAGACCCTGTTACCATCATTTCATCAGGAGGGTTGAGCATAATTTTGTCACCTTCTTTCAATCCATACAAAACAACAGCATTTTCATTGTCTTCAGCACCAATTTTTACAATTTGCCTGTTAAATGATTTACCTTCTTTTTTATAAACGAAAGTAACATCATTCTCTGAATAAACCCCATTTAAGGGAACAAGCAAACCATCTTCAATGTTTTTAAGGATGATTGTGTTATTGGTTGTCATTCCTGGCTTAAGTTCAGAGTCAGAAAAATCCAGCTCCACTTTAATTTTAAAAACCTTCATATCGAAGTTTTTATGCTCTTCGCCCATGTTTGCAATTTTGATGATTTTGCCCGTGAATTCCTTATTAGGCAACGCATCAACTGAAATTTGCACGCTATCATTTACCGAAAGTTTGGTGACGTCAATCTCCTTGACATAAGCCTCTGAAACCACTGAACTCATATTGGGCAATGTAGCAATTGGGGCCCTTCTGTACATTGGGATTTTTGAATCTTTTGTATATGTTTTGCCAAAATGATCCTTTTCAAACATCATCAGTCCATTTTCAGGACTTTCTATCTTGGTTGCTTCAATTGCATCCTGATATTTTTTCAATTGTTGATCAAGTTCTTTTGATCGTGATTCATGCCGACTGATTTGAATCTTCAATTTGTTCTGTTCAAGCACAAATGACCTGCGTTTTTTTTCCAAATTGATTTCTGCCTTGTGATAGTTCATCTGTGCTTTTCGCTGCTCTGCAGCAGAACCGTACTTTGATTGATCCAAATCAATTTTTTCGTATTCAAGATCCATTTTCAGGTCAATAATTTCTTCACGAATCGCAGTTAGCTTTACCGTACTGTCAATCACTGCGTTTTTGAGGTCTGCATCGGTCTTTTCCTTATCACGCATTCTATTCATCATATTGTTCCTAAGTTCCTCTTCATCCAATTTCAAAAGATAATCCCCTTTCTTTACAATCTTTCCATCCTTCACCATGTCAATTATCTTGTATTCATAGACCCTTAATGACCAATCCCTTAATTCCTCAGGCATATTAATCACAATTGCCTTCTTTGCCTCAATTTCACCGACACAATTCAAGCTTGAAATAAGTTTCCCCTTTTTAATTTTGTGTACATCACCATCCTGCCCGCCTGAGAGCAACCCAATAACCAATGCAACGGTCGTAACAACTACGAAGCTTAGCACAATCAATAATAATTTTCTGCTCATACTCTTAATTTTGAAGGATTTCATCGTACTCTTCAGAAAGCGTGACATCATTTAGAAAGTCAAATAGCGTGAGTTGCCTGATATAGAAATAGTAGGCCCAGTAAGTGTTAAGTTCAGCAATATAAGTCTTCTTTGCCTGCTCCAGATCAGTCCTTGCCTGGTTCAGGTTAATCACATCAACTTTACCAATCAGGAATCGTTGAAATGTAACATCGTACGCCTGTTGTGCAACAGTGTCGGCCAGTGCAGCATTTTTAACCTGCTCGCCCTGTAAGTTAAACTCCATAACTGTCTGGAAAATGTTTTGCTCAAAATCAATCCTTGCTTGTTCAATCCTGGCCCGGGCAACCTCCCGGTTCGACTCTGCCATTAAATAGCTACCTTTTCGGCGTCCCCAATCAACAATTGGAATGTTTACTCCCAACCTGAACCGTTGGGTGTTATCCGGATTATCGTAAACATCCTTGAATTCAGGGGAAGACTGATTTAATCCATACAACGCAAAAATATTTGTATTAATTCCTGTTTCAGATTTGGCCCTCGCTACATTTTGATCTTCCTGTAAAAGTTGTTGCCTGTGATCTAAAATCGTTGGGTTATTCTCCAATGCCTTCGCAATGGCCTGGCTAGCTATGATTTCCAAATCAGGAATTTCCTGAGGAACAACACAGTCAACCTCAGATTCTTTTGGTAAACCTAAAAATGAGTTTAACTCGGATTGAGCCCTGATCAGTTCTAATTGAGATTTGTTCAACGCTTGTATGGCATTCAATTTCTGTAATTCAAGGCTCAAAAGCTCATCCTGCGTAACCGTACCAACTTGATATCGCCCCTGCCCTATTTTATATAGGGTATCGTTTTTTGCCTTGTTATTCTCTGCAATGGAAAGCTGAATTTGTGCCGCTACCAAAGTAAAAAATTTGTTGGTTGCTTTAAGGGCCAACAGTTCATTATTCTGTATTAATTCTTTTTTTGCTTTTTCGAATTTTAGCGGTTCAATCCTCGATTGCCATTTTAAACGATTGTATCCGTTTAATTGCTGTGAATACCCAATGCTAATGGGGGTTGACTGAAAAGAATTGTTTTTATCACCGCCTAGGTTTCGAACCATTCCGAGTCCTGACTGTAAGAATAGCTGCCCACCAGTCATCGTGATATTTTGGTTTAGTGAAAGCCCAAAGTCGGCATTAAAAAACTCACGCAAAACATATTCTTCCTCGTTGATGTCAAAATTGTATTCCCTTCTCCTGGATCGGTTAAAATCAATTGGTGTTGCATCCAAGTTTAAACTTGGAAGTTTATCTGCCTTATAGTAGCGATACTCCCAGTAACTTGCCTTAAACATATTTTTATTTCGAAATGCATCAATTGATTGCTTTGATGCAAGCTCAATTACATCATCTAAAGCAAGTTGCAACTTTTTTACTTGCGAACTAGACTCCACTGTAAAGAGTACTAATAATATGAAAATTAATGGTTTATATTGATTCATGTTTTTTTGTTTCTAATTAATAACGTAGTGACTCAACTGGGTCTTTTTCAGCAGCTTGTTTTGCGGGAAGGTAGCCAAAGATAATACCAACTGCGGCAGAAACGCCAAATGCCACAAGAATGCTAAAAAAAGAAACGATCGTTTTGATATCTGCAACAGCTGTAATCAATTTCGATAGGACTACTCCTAAAATGATTCCAACTACACCTCCAAAAACACTGATTAATGTTGATTCTGATAAAAACTGTGCAACAATATCTTTTCGGGAAGCACCGATCGCTTGTCTTGTTCCAATTTCCCTAATCCTTTCTAATACTGAGGCAAGCATAATATTCATAATTCCGATGCCTCCAACCAGTAATGAAATACCTGCAATGGCACCTAAAACAATATTAAAAATGTTCTTTGTCCTTTGCTCTTGCTTAAGAAGGAGTTCAGGAATAAGGACTTGAAAATCATACAGTTCGGAATGTCTTCTAAGCAACATTCGTTTAATAATATTTGCAGTAGCCGTTAATTGCTCTGTTTCCTTCACCTGAACAACAATTTTATTCAGCTGATTCAATTCCTTCTCAACTTTTTCGTTAGCCTGGCTATTATTCCCTTCCCCTGAGTTTGCTTTCTCAACTTCATCAGCCCTTACTAAAGAGCTGTTTTTATAGCGCATTAAGTAAGTTTGCGCAGGAATAAATACTTTGTTTTCGGTACTACTTATTCCCATTTCGTCTGATGCAGAGGACGAAAAATCCCTTTTTTCAATAACCCCAATCACATTCAACCAAATTTTCCCAACCTTGATTTGTTTGCCGACTGGATTTTCTTTCTTAAAGAATTCATTTTTAATGTTGTTCCCAATAACGCAAACTGGCTGACCACTTTCACTTTGATAATTATTAAATGGTTTTCCGCTTTCAAGCTGAATATCAAACAATTCAAAATAGCTTGTTCCAACGCCCTCCAGACTAACAGGCTTACTTTTCCCATCAATAATAATGGAATAATTCCCCGAAATAACCGGACTTATTTTATCAATAGTTGGAATTACCTCAATCATAGACTGAGCATCCAGCAAGGTTAAACCTTTTGAATATTTTTGGTTTTCCCCTGCCAGCTTTTTATCACCACCTTCGGATTCAATAGTTGATGGAGTGATAACTATATTGTTTACCCCAACCATTTTTATTTGTTCTAGAATCTCTTGTTCTGCACCCTTTCCAATGGCCATCATACTAATTACTGCAGCAACACCAAATACGATACCTAAGGCAGTTAGCATCGATTTTACCCTGTTAGCGAAAATCGCTTCGATCCCGATAACAACATCATGAAAGTACTTTTTTAAAATCATGGTTTTCTTTTATCAGGATTACTGTAACAATACAACTTTAGCGGGCAAGCCAGGAGGTTGTTTTTGTTTTGACTCCTTTTCTTTATATTTCTCTCTCTCTTTTTCTGCCAATTTCTTTTTTTCTTCTTCCTGCTCTTTTATTCGTTTGTAAATATCCAATCCCTCCCATGTTAAATCATCTGAACCCTCTGGAACCTGAAGGCATATTTCATCATCCAATTGAAGCCCTTCCTGAATAAGGACAAAATTTTCATTCTGGTCTCCCAAACAAACAATTTGTTTTTTAATTCGTCTATCCTTCAGGTATACAAATTGCAGGCTATCATCACTGAATACAGCATCCGAAGGGATAAAAAGTGTATCAGCAAGGTTGGCTCCGAAAATGACATTACTGGTCGTCATTGAAGGTTTCAAATCCTTGTCTTTGTCGTATATTTTTATCTTTACCTCAAATACTTTAGCATCGCTTTCTGGCATTGATTGACCGACATTGGCAACATTAACAACTTCACCCACGAGTTTCTTTTCAGGGAAAGCATCTATTCCAACTTCAACCTGTTGCCCCTTTTTTACTTTTGAAATATCAATCTCATTAATATATGTTCTTGAAACCAGGTTTGACATATCTGGTATTTTGGCAATAATACCTCTCCAAGAACTAACTTTTGAACCGACTGCAACAATCTCGCCCCATGGGTATTTGTGGTAAGTCAATATCCCGGATTTGGGGGCGGTTATAATAAGGGATTCAAATAGTTCTTTCAATCCTGATTCGCGATCCCGAAGTTGCCTGTAATTGATGAATTTTCGATTGACCTTGTTGACTTCCTGTTTTTCTTTCAGTTCAAGGGCATTTTTTTCTTGCTGAAGTTTCCGTAGAGCCTTGTCGTAATCCATCTTTTTCTTTTTCTGAATCGCTGGGGATTCAAAAATGGATTGCTCCATCTCAATTTTCTTTTCTTCCAAATCAAGTCTGGCATTTATGATCTCATCCCTTTGATTGTTTAGGTTCAGGTTCGAATCAATTTTTGCATCCTGGTATTCCGAGAATGTTTTATCAATCTCATCTTGTACCTTTTTGAGCTCTGACTCAACGACTTTGTGATCAAGAGTGGCGACATAATCTCCCGAATCAACAATAGCCCCTTCTTCAATCATATCGGTAATTGAGAGTTCCCAGATTCTTAAACTCCTGTCTTTCATTTTCTCAGGAGCGTTGATAGTTTCACTATTTTCAGATTCGAGTTGTCCTGAGGAATAGATCTTTAGGGTAAATTCCCCTTTCTTTACCTTGGTTGTAATAAGGTCAACTTTTTCTTCCGATGTCCAGAAGATTAACGCCACCATAATTAATATAAGCGGAATCATGGCAAGCAGCACTGTTTTCTGTTTCATGAATTAATCTGTTAGGTATTTTATGTTTTATGGCAAATTCTAATCAGACAGTAAAACAAAAAACGGAAGATATAAAGGGGTATCTTTCTTCTAACAAAACTTCAGTCCAGGGGCCCAAAAGCTTCCATTTCGAAGGCAATTTAGCACAATATTTGTGCCACTAACTTAAAATTATTGTAAAAATATTTAACAAATGTTACAAATACCAACTATTCATCAACGCTATTTATAACGAATCAAATCAGTTCCTTTATTTCACCAATTATTTTCAATGCAAGCTTGTCAGCCGACTCGGGACTTTTTGATTCAGCGTAAATCCTAATAATTGGTTCGGTATTTGATTTACGAAGATGTACCCATTCCTCTGCAAAATCAATTTTCACCCCATCAATGTCATTCACTTGCTCGTGATGATACTTTTCTTTCATTTTCAATAGAATTTCATCCACATCAATAGCAGGAGTTAATTCAATTTTATTTTTTGATATGAAATAATCAGGATAGGTTTTTCGCAGCTCGGAACATTTTTTCCCCGATTTGGCCAACTGGGTAAGAAACAACGCTATCCCAACAAGTGCATCCCGCCCATAGTGTGACGCAGGGTAAATTACGCCCCCATTTCCTTCTCCGCCAATAACCGCATTGGTTTCCTTCATTTTAGAAACGACATTCACTTCGCCAACAGCCGAAGCAGCATACTGCCCTCCGTGCTTTTCGGTCACATCGCGCAATGCCCTGGTTGATGACAGGTTCGAAACCGTATTCCCAGGTGTTTTGGATAATACGTAATCAGCAACTGCCACCAAGGTATATTCCTCGTTAAACATGCTTCCATCTTCGCAAATAATCGATAATCTGTCGACATCAGGATCAACGACAAAGCAAACATCAACACGGTTCTTTTTTACAATCTCACAAGTTTCTACAAGATTCTCGGGAAGTGGTTCGGGAACATGTGCGAAAACCCCTGTTGGCTCTTCATTAATATGAACGACACTCTCCACTCCCAACTTATCGAGCAATGCAGGGATGGCAACTCCCCCAACTGAGTTTACAGCATCAAACGCCACACTAAAATTTGCTGATCTGATTGCTTCAACATCCACCAATTCAAGCTCTAAAACTTCAGCAACATGTATTTCGGTATAATCAGCTTTTACAGATTTTCCCAACTCATCAACTTCGGCAAAAGTATAATCGTCATTTTCGGCAAACTCAAGAATTTTTGTGCCATCTTCCGCCGAAAGGAACTCACCTTTAACATTCAAGAGCTTTAACGCATTCCATTGTTTCGGGTTGTGGCTGGCTGTCAGGATAATCCCACCATCGGCTTTTTCTTTTACAACAGCAATCTCAGTTGTCGGTGTAGTTGCCAAGCCAATATTCACCACATCACATCCCATACCATTTAGCGTGGCACATACAATCGATTCAACCATTTCCCCGGAAATACGGGCATCTCGTCCTACAACTACTTTTTTCTTTTCAGAATTAGTATGGGTGGCAAGCCATTTGGCATAGGAAGCGGTAAATTTAACTACATCTAAAGGACTTAATCCTTCACCTGGTTTTCCGCCAATAGTACCTCTGATACCGGAGATTGATTTTATGAGGGTCATATTTATTTTTTTAGGGTTTTCTTACATATAGTGAAGGTACTCATTTATCATTGTATCGAACTCTTGATTTTCACCATATGTTTTTAAATTTTCACTCAGTTCTTTGTCATTAAACGCCCGAAGCGTTAAAATGGTATGGTTAATAATTGATTTTGGAAAAATTCCATCTGATTCAAATAGACTCCTGTTTTCTTCCAAAATTTTTGCTGATTCAAAACAGGAGGTTGGAAGTTGGCCATACAAATCACTTTCTTCGGAATCATCCAACAGGAACAGGTTTTCTTCGGCACAATACTCATCAGCTTTTTTTACTGATTCAGTGTCAGTTAAACCTTTCAAAAAAGCGACAATCAGAGCTGCTGAAAACAAATAAGGATTGGCAGAGCCATCGGCTCCCCGGTACTCAATTGTTTGCCTGAATGAGTAATCCACTTTAGCTGATTCCTGCTGGTTAGCCAATGCTGCAAGTTCAAGGTTTTCGTTCCAACCTAAAGGGACTCTCACCAACGCTGAACGATTGCTTTTGCCCCAGCAAATATAATGCGGAACGCTTTGCCCCGGCATTGTCCTTAAGTAAGAGATAGGTGTTACATTGGCAAAAGCAGTCAACGCAGGAGCCAAATCCAACACGCCGGCAATCATTTTATAGCTGGTTGATGTAAGTTCGCCCTCTTCGACCAGCATGTTCTTACCGTTTTGCTCAGCCAGAAAATGAAAATGTAATCCACTCCCTGGTTTGCCCAACGATATTTTTGGAATGAATGTAATATTCACCCCATATTTGCTCCCCAACATCCTCAAAATCCATTTGGCGATAACCATCTGGTCAGCTGCATCCTCAGGATCTACTGGTGAAAACTCAAGCTCATGCTGTTCGTACATAATTTCATCCTGAATAAAATGTCCGTTTTCTGCATGTCCAAACCGAATCATGCCACCACATTGCGCTATCAACTTAATTGCTTCAACACGCAATTTTTCATGCACAGTAAAAGGTTCAGCACATTGGTAACCGTTCCTTGAGAAATCCCCCTCCCCTTCTACATTGCTGATGACGTAATACTCAAGTTCAGCCATCATTTTAAGCTGCATCCCGGTTGTTTTCAGAAACTGCTGTTTGGCTTTCTGCAAAATATATTCAGGCGAACTTTCAAGCGGCTGCCCTTCTGAATTATAAAACGAACATAGTACATCCACTGCAGGAATTTCCGAGAAAGGATTTAAAAACGCAGTTTTATAACGGGGCACAAGATACAGGTCACTTGAATTTGGTTCTAAAAATGAAAAAACACTGCTTCCGTCAACCCGCTCACCAGATGCCAAAACCATATCCAGTTCATCATGGCCTTTCACCATAAAGTTGATGGTTTTTAATTTTCCATCTTCAGCTACGTACCTAAAATTTAGCATCTCAATGTCACGCTCCTCAATGTACCTCACCAAGTCTTCACGGGTAAACTCAGAAGCAGGTTTCTGAAGATACTGAACCAGCAGGTTGGGGTTAATTTGCATTGTTGACATAGCTGTATTTTTTCTTTAAAAATACACATGTGAAATGGAATTAAAAAGGGAATTGGAATATTGAGCATCCGTAGCACCCGATAAATACACCGACATTTTCGTGGTATCTTCCTACAAAAATGTTGTTTTAAAAGCCCTGCTATTGATCTATCTGCCTGACTAGCAATACTGGCAGGCTTTAGGCATAAGAATTGGGTGCAAGATTCAACAAATTATAAGTTGAAGTAATCACAAACAAAATTTAGAGATATGAAAGTATGTCTGCCAATTTTAGGATCAACAAATAAAGGGGAATATTATTTGGCGAATGATTTTTATAAAGCCAAATTCTACTGCCTGTACAATATTGAAAGTGATGAAAAAGAGACATTTTCCAAAAATGAATTGATGCTGCGATTTGGATTAGACCTTCGTCTTCCGGGACAAACAGAGGTAATTAATGCGATAATTAGTCCCAACATGCGACCAATGGCATATAAAATCTTGCACGACAACAACATTTTAGTTTATCTATCATCCGGAAATTTAGTTGAAGAAAATATTGAATTATTAAAGAAAAAAGAACTGTCGCTATTTGATCCGATGCTTGCAACTCCTGCATCTTGCGGTTCTTCTTGTGACAGCTGCTCCAGTAGTTCGTGTTCATCAACAGCAGAATAATAATCAAAAAAAACAACATAATTATGACAATCGCTTTTCGTCCTTTAGCAGAAGTAAAAATGATGCTTGAAGAAATTGGGCATGATGTATCCTACGCCTACGATGATTTGGTTTTTGCCGAACACACTGCATTTTTGATACAGTTTGATGATGAAAACCCGAAAAAACTGAAGCTATTCTTTAACACAGAAGTAGATGAACAGGAAATGACAAAGATTCAAAACAAGTTAAGTATTGCTTCTGAAAAAAAGAAACTACAAATTGAAAACAAAGGCAGGTTTTCACTTAAACAGGAAGAAGACAAAGAAGAAGTTCAAATTTTGTTTTTCCCAACGAATAAACATTAAGTATTAAAAAAAGAAGTTGTCCAAAAAGTCATAAAGTATCAATTGATTTTAAAATCAAGCTTATCCCTTCCGATAACTATCGGGAGCAAAGGGCACCTGATTTTCAACGACTTCCCTTCATTAAATACCATCCTATCGGCAGGCAGGTAAGGTTGAAAAGTCGTTGAAATACTAGGATCGTACTTTTTGGACAGATCCTTTCCATGTTCATATCTAGTTTTGTCTATGCCTCAACAGCTACTTTCTTTGATTCGCCCGGAAGCAATAGATTGAGCAAAATTCCGACAACCGATGCCAACCCAATTCCGGCTAATGAAAAGTTACCCCAGCTAATAATTGCACCACCGATACCTACTGTAAGCACAACCGAAACAATCACCTGGTTTCTTGTTTTGCTCATATCAGTTTTTGAATCGACCAACGTTTTTATGCCGATTGACGCAATCATTCCAAAAAGCAATAACATGATCCCGCCTAAAACGGCTTGGGGAATGGTCTTTAAAAATCCACTGACCTTCCCAATCAGTGCAAATGCAATTGCAGTAATTGCTGCAATCCTCAACACAAACGGGTTAGTAACCTTTGTCAGGGAAATTGCACCAGTTACTTCGGAATAGGTTGTATTGGGGACCCCACCAAAAAATCCAGCCAATGCAGTAGCAACACCATCTCCCAACAAAGTACGGTGAAGGCCTGGTTTTTCAACGAAATTCTTCTCAGCAACCCCACCGATTGCATACATATCACCCACGTGCTCAATGATTGGGGCAACTGCCACCGGGATCATGTACAGAATAGCACCCCAGCTAAATTTTGGAATCGTAAAAGCTGGCAACGCCAACCATGCCGCTTCTTTAATTGGGGTAAAATCAACCACCCCTATAATTAGCGCAACAACATAGCCTGCAATAATTCCAATAAAAATTGGGATCAACTTAATCATGCCCTTTGTAAATACTACGATTACAATTGCTGTAAGCAAGCTTACGACGGCAATGATCCAGTTAGTTTTTGCCATATCAACAGCAACACTGGCCAAGGATAAACCAATAATCATGATTACGGGTCCTACTACTGTAGATGGGAAAAGCCTCTCGATCAAACTAAGCCCTCTCCATTTTACAAGCATGGAAACCAATGTGTAAACAACACCAACGGCAATAATACCAGAAAGTGCTCCAGCTAATCCGAATAATTTTGTTGCCTCAATAATTGGCGCAATGAAAGCAAAGCTACTTCCTAAAAAAACAGGCACCATTCCCCTGGTAATTAAATGGAATAACAATGTTCCAACCCCAGCGGTAAATAATGCCACTGCAGGATCAATCCCAACAAGTAATGGAACAAGAACTGTTGCCCCAAAAGCCACAAATAAAAACTGAACCCCAAGTACCAGATTTCTCCCATTAAACTGGTTCGCACCATTTTCAAATTTCAAATTCATATCTTTAATCTTAAGCAGTTAGTAGATTTTTGCAGAAATATCACGTATGTATAATTGTATGTTTGTCTTCCCTCTAAATTCATTTTCTGCAATGGAGTAACAGATATCGAATGGCAATCCCTGGCTGATCGCCTCGTAATGGTTAGCCTGATTAAAAGCAATAGCCGAGAACACCGATGAATTTCCGGTTGGCTCTACCAAATCCAGTTTTAGGTGTTCCATATTTCTTCCAACACAACGGCTACTTCCGGCGTCCAGCACATTTTCTGAAACAAAAACGGGTGTCATATTGTGAGGTCCAAAAGGTGCAAACTGCTTCAGCAGCCTGTAAAATTTTGGATTAATCTCGGACAACTGAATACGAGCATCAGCCTCAATCATTTCAGTTTGTTGCTGATCAGTAATCATTTTACTAACAATCTCCTCGAAACGACGACTGAACTCTGGAATATTTTCAATTCTCATTGTTAAGCCTGCTGCATACATGTGCCCTCCATACGACTCGAGCAAGTCGCTACAAGAACCAATGGCTTCATAAAGGTCAAAGTCCTTTACCGAACGCGCTGATCCTGTTGCCATTCCATTCGATTCGGTCAATATGACTGTTGGACGGTAGTAATGTTCAGTCAATCGCGAAGCTACAATCCCAACTACTCCTTTGTGCCAGTCTCGATTATAAAGAACGGTCGTATTTCTTTCCAATTGAACCGGGTCATGCGCAATCATATCTAATGCTTCCTGCGTGATATCACGGTCAAGCGTTTTACGAATTTCGTTGTATGAATTTATTTCATCACCCAAACGTTCAGCTTCATCCTCATCGGTTACCACTAAAATCTCAACCGATTTTTTACCATGCTCAATCCTTCCTGAAGCATTCAAGCGGGGACCAATTTTGAATACGATATCGCTAATCGACATTTCTTGGCCTGTGAGCCCGGAAAGTTGAATAATCGTTTTTAAACCAAGACTTGGGTTGCTGTTCAATTTCTTCAGCCCATAATAAGCCAGCACCCTGTTTTCGCCAGTAACCGGAACAATATCAGAAGCAATTGAGACCACTACTAAATCAAGCAAATCATAAAGTTCAACAACCGGAATATCATTTTTATGGGTAAAAGCCTGCAACAGTTTAAATCCAACCCCACATCCAGCTAATTCTTTGTATGGGTATTTACAGTCGGGCCGTTTGGGATCGAGCACTGCAACAGCATCCGGGATAATATCATCAGGATTATGGTGATCGCAAATGATAAAGTCGATACCGCGATCCTTAGCCTGCTGAATTTTGTCAACTGCTTTAATTCCACAGTCAAGTACAATAATGAGTGTTACTTGCTGCTCTGCTGCATAATCAATACTTCTGGGAGAAATTCCATAACCTTCAGAATAACGATCAGGAATGTAATATTCGAGGTTTTTTAACCGCTTTCGCAAAAACTGGTACATCATGGCGACCGAAGTAGTTCCATCCACATCATAATCGCCATAAATCAACACCTTTTCATTGTCCGTAATAGCTCTTTCCAGGCGCTCAACTGCTTTGTCCATGTCCTTCATCAGGTATGGATCGTGTAGGTCAGAAAGTTTTGGTCGAAAAAAAGCTTTGGCTTCGTTGTAGTTGGCCACACCTCGCTGTGCCAACAGATTGGCAATAACCATGTTTACATTCAGGGCCGCAGACAAATGCTTAATTACATTGATGTCCCCTTGTTCTTTAATGTTCCAGATTTTGTCCATTATGAATTTTTACCCTGATTAAACAGTGTTCGAAAAGATTGTCCAAAGATAAAAAATGAAGCCTGATCTGAAAAGAAAAAACACCCCAACTGCCTAATATCTTGTTAACAAAAAGAAAACAATATCTTCTATGATTCATCATTTCAAATCATTAGCTTGCTAATAAAAAAGATAATAAAGTATAATAATATCAACCATCTGACTGATTTATATTTAGTTCTGCATTTCATGTGAAGTGTTTCAGCAATTCTTTGTTATCTTTGCACAAATTTTTTCAAAGCATTTATTTAAAGACACGATTACTAATGAGTACGATTGAGCTTAGCGAACAGGAAATTATCCGCAGGAATTCGATGGAGAAGTTAAAGGAACTGGGCATTAACCCATATCCAGCAGAAGAATTTCCGGTAAATACCAAAACAGCTGAAATCAAGGCAGATTTTGATCCTGAAAAAGGAAATTTTCAGGAAGTGGTAATGGCGGGCAGGATTATGAGCCGAAGGATTATGGGCAAGGCATCTTTTGCTGAATTGCAGGATGACACCGGCCGTATCCAGCTTTATTTAAACAGGGATGAAATTTGTCCTGAAGAAGATAAAAGCCTTTATAACGATGTCTTTAAGAAATTGCTTGACATTGGCGATATCATTGGTGTAAAAGGATATGCTTTTGTAACCCAGGTAGGTGAAAAATCCGTTCACGTAACTGAATTGGTCGTATTGAGCAAATCATTGCGTCCATTGCCAATTGTAAAAGAAAAAGACGGAAAAGTTTACGATGCATTTTCAGATATGGAAATGCGCTATCGCCAACGCTATGTAGATTTAATTGTGAACCCACAGGTAAAAGATGTTTTTGAGAAACGTACCAAAATCATCAACACCATGCGTGAGATGTTCAACGAGAAAGGATACCTGGAAGTTGAAACACCCATCCTTCAGGCAATCCCTGGTGGTGCTGCTGCTAGACCTTTCGAAACACACCACAATAGTTTGAACATTCCACTGTACCTGCGCATTGCCAACGAACTTTATTTGAAGCGACTGATTGTTGGCGGATTTGAAGGGGTTTATGAGTTTGCCAAGGATTTCAGAAACGAAGGAATGGACCGCACCCATAACCCAGAGTTTACCGTAATGGAAATCTATGTAGCCTACAAAGACTACAAGTGGATGATGGAGTTTACCGAGCAAATGATTGAGCGGGTAGCTATTGCATTGCACGGAACAACCAAGGTCGAACTGGGAGACAACGAAATTGATTACAAAGCTCCATTTCCACGTGTTACCATGTGCGAGGCAATCAAAGAACACACCGGATACGATATTTCAGGAAAAAGCGAAGCAGAACTTCGTGACATTTGCGATAAGCTTGATATTGAAACTGACCCAAGCATGGGCAAAGGGAAACTCATTGATGAAATTTTTGGTGAAAAATGTGAAGGTAATTACATTCAGCCTACGTTCATTATTGATTATCCGGTTGAAATGTCGCCACTTACTAAAAAGCACCGTGACAACCCTGAACTGACAGAACGTTTTGAATTGATGGTGAACGGGAAAGAGTTGGCAAATGCTTATTCTGAGTTGAACGATCCAATTGATCAGCGTGAACGCTTTGAAGATCAGTTAAAACTTTCTGAAAAAGGGGATGATGAAGCCATGTTTATCGACCAGGATTTCCTTCGGGCACTGGAGTACGGCATGCCTCCAACCTCAGGGATGGGAATTGGTATTGACCGTCTTTGCATGTTCATGACCAACAATTTATCCATTCAGGATGTATTGTTCTTCCCACAAATGAAACCTGAGAAAAAAGCGGTGGAACTTACCGAAGATGAAAAACTGGTGTTAAACATGCTGGGAGGAGAAGCTCCTTCAGAACTGAACGAATTAAAAGTAAAAACTGAACTGAGCAATAAAAAATGGGACAAAGCCATTAAAGGGCTTACCAATAAAAATCAGGCTAAAGTGACTAAAACAGACGATGGGCTGTTTGTTGAAAAACTATAGCTAAACTTTTAAATGAACAACAACCAAAAAATAGCAATTGTTGGAAGCGGAAGCTGGGCAACTGCCCTTGCTAAAATTTTGTTGGAAAACGTTGACGAAATCAACTGGTTTTTTCGCAAACCCGAAGTAATTGAACAATTCAAAAGGTTAAAACACAATCCGAACTATTTGCGAGGAGCTGAGTTTGATACCAACCGGATCAATTTCTACAACAATATTAATGAAATGGTTGAGCAATCTGATGTGATTGTTTTCTGCATTCCTTCTGCTTTTTTGGATGAAGTTTTGGCCAGCAGGCTTGAAGTTGAGATAAACAATAAATTCATCGTTTCGGCCATTAAAGGTATTGTTCCTGAAGGAAACCAAATAATTGCACAATACCTGAACAGCAAATTCAAAGTACCATTTGAACGAATAGGCGTTGTTGCCGGGCCGTGCCATGCTGAAGAGGTTGCACTGGAACGACTTTCCTATCTGACCATTGCCTGTCCAGATATTCGCCGTGCCAGGGAATTTGCAGACAAGCTTCAATGTGCATACATCCAAGCGAATGCTTCGGACGATATTTATGGAACTGAATATGCTTCAGTACTAAAAAATGTAGTATCCATAGCATCTGGAATCGTTCATGGCTTGCGATATGGAGACAACTTTCAGGCAGTATTGATTTCAAACTCCATTCAGGAAATAAAAAGGTTTGTTGATAAGGTACACCCGATAAACCGAGACATAAAAGACTCAGCCTATCTGGGCGACTTGCTTGTTACAGCCTACTCTCAGTTCTCACGGAACCGAACATTTGGGACCATGATTGGAAAAGGTTACACCATTCGTACTGCGCAATTGGAAATGCACATGGTAGCTGAAGGGTATTACGCTTCAAAATCCATTCATGAAATAAATAAGGAATACAACGTAAATATGCCAATTAGCGAGGCCGTTTACCGTATACTTTACAAGAATGCAGCACCTGCTGTTGAAATTAGGGAATTAACCGAAAAATTAAGATAAACAACCCATGGAAAAGATTACACTTAATTTTGAAAAGACATTAGATTTCATTTCAAAAGATGCAGTTTATAGCTATGCAGATGAATTGCAAAAACACAATGAAGCACTTCACAACAAAACCGGAAAAGGAAATGACTTCCTTGGATGGGTTAACCTACCAAGTTCAATTTCTGAAGCAGACTTAGCTGATATGGAAGCGACAGCAAAAGCTATTCAGGATAAAAAAATCGACATCTTCGTGGTAATTGGAATTGGTGGTTCATACCTTGGTGCAAAAGCAGTTTTGGATGCCTTGACTGATAGTTTCGCACACTTAAAAGGAAGTGACAAGCCATTGGTATTATTTGCAGGACAAAACATTGGCGAGGACTACCTACACGAATTGCGTGAGCTTTTGAAAAACAAAGAATACGCTATGGCGGTAATTTCAAAGTCAGGAACAACCACTGAACCTGCTATTGCTTTTCGTTTGCTGAAACAGGATATTGAAGATAAATATGGCAAAGAAGAAGCTAAATCTCGCATTGTTGCTGTTACAGATGCGGAACGTGGCGCATTGAAAACATTGGCCGATTCAGAGGGGTACAAAACCTATGTTATTCCAGATGATGTGGGTGGACGTTATTCTGTACTTACTCCTGTTGGATTGGTAGCCATTGCAGTTGCTGGTTTCGATATCCGAGCATTGGTACAAGGTGCTGTTGACATGGAAACTGCTTGTGGTATTGATGTTTCTTTTGAAAACAACATCGCCATGCAATATGCTGCGGTTCGTAATGAATTATACAAAAATGACAAGCTGGTTGAAATTTTGGTAAACTACAATCCAAAATTGCACTATGTTTCTGAATGGTGGAAGCAACTTTATGGTGAAAGTGAAGGAAAAGAAGGCAAAGGAATTTTCCCAGCCAGCGTTGATTTTACTTCTGACCTGCATTCAATGGGACAATACATTCAGGAAGGTGAACGCAAGTTATTTGAAACGGTAATTTCTGTTGCAAGCCCAGATCAGGAAGTAAACATCCCTTCGGACGAAGCAAACATGGACGGGCTGAATTACCTTGCCGGAAAACGTGTTGACGAAGTAAATAAAATGGCAGAATTGGGAACCATGCTGGCTCACGTTGATGGAGGTGTTCCAAACATGCAAATTGTTCTTCCTAAATTGAACGAGTATTACCTTGGTCAATTGATCTACTTCTTCGAAAAAGCTTGCGGTTTGAGCGGTTACGTATTGGATGTAAACCCATTTGACCAGCCAGGAGTGGAAGCATATAAAAAGAATATGTTTGCCCTACTGGAAAAACCAGGTTTTGAAGAAGAAACAAAAGCTATTAAAGCGAAACTATAGGTGCTTAGAGCTTTTATAGCTCAACCGTTTTGGCGATTAGAAACCGCCACTCCAAAAAATTTTAAATGGCACTCTCCGGCTGGAGGGTGTCATTTTTTATTTTTCAAGTTTTTGGATTGCTTCTGTTTTAAGTGGTTCTAAATGCTTTTTGATGATCGCCCAAATCATGGAAGGATCAACTGCATCGTAAGCATGAATCAATCGATTGCGAAACCCGACAATCTTTTTAGCATGATCGATGGTAGCATCTGGAAATAATTTATCAAATTTGTTGACTGCTTCGCCAATAATACCAAGCTGCCTTTCAACAGCACTTTGAGTTTTCAAATCTGAAATATACTCATTGAAATCTGAAACTGAAGAAGTAAAAGATTCAATAAGCTCAATGGCTGTAAGAATATCAGATAAGTACTTTTTCCCTTGATCCGTCATAAATTAAAACTTTCGTGGAATCAATGCTTTTTCGCAAAAATGGATTTCTGATTGATGAGTCTGTGAGTAGGTCAACTTTCCGATGAAAAAAAGCTTCAAACTTATCCCACAACGAAATTAGTTTCTCTCCCCGTTCAATGGGGTCAGCATCATCAATCTCAACCACCAAATCAATATCGCTTTTGCCAGCATCAAACTGATCGGTAACTGATGAACCAAACGCATATAAATACTTCACCCGATGATTTAAACACATCGCTTTAAAATCATCTACCCGCCCCACTATTTCATCAGATAAAACCATATTGCTAATATACAATTTTATAAGATATCAGATTTAACATGATTTTTAGCTACAACTTCTTTGTAGATCTAAAATCGTCACAACCTTCAGGTACTAACCAAATTAAAAGTGTCATTTTTAATTCAGGCTTTAAATTTCTCGTTAGGGATACCATCTTTTGAAAAGATGGTATCCCTAAATCTCCAACTACCAAAAATCCATTTATCTTTACGGCATGAAATCAGACCAGCTTAAGGGATATTTGTTTGCCGTTATTGGCACCATTGCTTTTTCCAATGTTTACATTTTTAGCAAAGCTGCATTAAACCAGATTCATCTAGCACAGTTTGGTTTGTACTGGTTCTTCATTGCCTTGCTACTAAACGTAAGCTGGCTAATAATCACCGGAAAGTATCGAACAATTTTACAACTGGTAAAAAAGCACTATTGGGTGCTTATACTTTTGGGTATTCTCGAAATTCTGACCACTACTACGTTTTTTATGTCTATACAAATCATCCCCGACCCTGCGGTTACTTCATTTATTGGCAATTTATATCCAGTTTTTCTTACGATTATGGGGATTGTTTTTCTGCGCGAACGCTTCACCTGGATTGAAACGATCGGTGGTTTTATGGCACTAGCCGGGGCTTTTATTATTAGCTACCAAGGTGGCACGGATTTATCAGACCTATTTATTGCTGGCACTGGGGTTGTACTAATCAACACGCTATTTGCAGCTACTGCTTCGCTGGTTGTAAAAATAAATGTGAAAAAGATTTCACCGGACATCATGAATTTAAACCGGGTGATTTGGCTATTTTCCTTTTCTGTGATCATGTTTTTCGTTTATAAACAGTCGCTAATCATTCCACCAAACGCATTGGCAAACATTGCTGTTGGTGCGCTGCTTGGCCCTTTCCTGGCGTTGCTGACCATTTACTATTCATTCCGTTTTATTGAGGTTTCGAAATCATCCATTGTGCAAAGCCTGAAAGGTGTTTTTGTACTGGCAGGAAGTTACTGGTATTTTAATACACTTCCTTTAACCTACCAGTTAATTGGCGGATTTTTGACAGTTCTTGGCGTGTTGTTTATCTCCCTCTCAAAAACCGGATTTTTTCTAAAGAAGTCCAAATAATTAAACTTGCTTAACTTTTAACAGTTTGTTCTGAAGCTTAATCTTTGTAACTTGCCGTCCCATTGATCGAACTACCTTTCAACCTAATACACAATTTATTGCGTTATTGATTTGAAGTATGAATTATTTGGCACATTTATATTTGTCCGGCGATGATGAAAAGATAAAAGTTGGAAACTTCATCGGCGATTATGTGAAAGGCAAGCAGCACGAAAATTTCGAACCTGCGATCCAATACGGGGTCCTGCTGCACCGCCAAATTGATACGTTTACAGACCAACATCAAAAAATAAAAGAAGCGACAAACTTTTTTCGTGCCAGGTATGGAAGGTATTCAGGAATTGTTATCGATATTATTTTCGATCATTTCCTTGCGAAAAACTGGAATGACTATTCTGATGAAACGCTTAGAAATTTCTCAAAACATACGTATGCCACTTTGCTATCGCATTTTTCAATATTGCCCAATCGGGTTAAACTTTTCCTTCCGTTCCTGATTCAACACAGGCGCCTTGAATCGTATGCCCACTTTGAAGGCCTGCATGAATCGATGGAAATTATGGCCAGAAGAACAAGTCTTCCAAATGAAGCTGACTTTGCCTTGCAAGTTCTCCATAGCAATTATTCAAGCTTGCAGTCTATTTTCAGCTCCTTCTTTGCAGAACTAAAGGATTTTGCAGAAAAACAGATTGAAATGGGCATAAAAAAACCCGTCGTCTGACGGGCTTGTTTTTATACGATATGTAACATCTGGTTACTGTCTTCAAAGAAGAATTTCTCATCTCCGAACGCTGGCTCAAGGTCATCAAGCCAGATTGCATTTGGATTGTAACGGGCAAAAAATGGGCGGGATACCCAATCTGGATTTCTACCCTGTAAGAAATTCAATACAAATACTTTTTCACCGTGTACTTTCTGAATTCCCAATATCTGAACTTTTCCAGGCTCACACGACATGGATGGTCCGCGAACTGTGCGACAAACACCACTCACTTTTTGAATTGCCTTTTGATAAATCTTCCAGGCATTATCAAGCGTTACCGCAAAATAGTCCTGAGCGCCAGTGTTTCGTGCAATAAACATGTAATATGGAATAATACCCATGTTTACCTGCTTGCGCCACATGGTTGACCAAATGGATGGATCGTCATTGATATTCTTCAATAATGGTGATTGCGAACGAATTTGAACGCCAATACTTTGAAGTTTTTTAATCGCTTCCAAAACAGCTGGTGTCTCCATGGCCCTGTAATGATTGAAATGAGCCATTATTGATATACTAATGCCACGTTTGATAACTTTTTCAAACAAACGAAGTAAGTCTTCAGCATCATCATCTGTCGTAAATCGATACGGCCAGTAAGAAAGTGCCTTAGTCCCAATACGTATGGTTTTTACATGGTCAAGGTCTGCATCCAAAATCGCATTAAAATATTGCTCAAAATACTTGGTTCTCATCACAGCAGGATCACCACCAGTAAACAAGACATCCGTAATCTCTGTATGTTCTTTCAGGTACTTAATCATTAAGTCTGACTCTTTCATCGCAAACTTAAAGCTGTTCATTGCAAACTGTGGCCAACGGAAACAGAAGGTGCAATATGCATGGCAAGTCTGCCCCTGTGATGGAAAAAACAACATGGTTTCGCGATACTTGTGTTGAATGCCATTTAAACGTTGCCCATCAAGTGTTGGCACGTTGCTTTCCTGTCCTGCTGGATTAGGGTTTAATTGCAACCTAATTTTATCTACTGCGTTCTTAATCTCAGCTTTTTCTGCATCAGACTTTAATAAATCAGCAACGCGGTCGTAATGTTCTTCTGAAAGCATCCCTTTTTGCGGAAAATTCAAAATATAGAATGGATCCTTTTCAAAGTTCTCCCAATCTATCAACTCATCAACAATATAACTACTAACTTTAAAAGGCAATACAGTGCCAACAACTTCGATAATAAATTTTTGTTCCTCAGTTAGCTTTTCCATCTGCGGAATTTGACGAAAGTTGTTGAGTGTATAAGCACGGTACTTCATAATCTATTTTTTTAGAATTCTCGAAATCCATTCATCGACTTATTGTTAAATTTCCCCAAAGCCAGTATTTATAATGAATTACGGAATTTGTCCCCAATTTTTAAAAGCAATGCGAAAGTACAAAAAATTTATGAAAAATAAAAGACCTGGAAGTCTGCTAAAACCTGTTTAATAACTAAGTTTCTCAGCCTTACTTGCATCTAATCTTAAGAAAATGAAAAGCAAAATTGTAAAAGCCCAAAGCGATGACCCACCATAACTGAAAAATGGAAGTGGAATGCCGATAACGGGCGCCAAACCAATTGTCATCCCAATGTTAACTGCAAAATGAAAAAATAATATACTGGTAACACTGTATCCATACACCCGGCTAAAGACAGATCGTTGCCTTTCAGCCAATCTGATCAATCGAATCAGCAAGGTAAGAAATAAGAGGATAACTACCGTCGTTCCTACAAACCCCCATTCTTCGCCTACAGTGCAAAAAATAAAATCGGTGCTCTGCTCAGGAACGAAGTCAAATTTTGTTTGAGTGCCCCTTAAAAAACCTTTCCCGCTAAAACCACCAGAACCAATGGCTATTTTAGACTGGTTCACATTGTAACCAACCCCCAAAGGATCTGACTTAATTCCCAGAACTTCATTAATCCTTGCCTGGTGATAGGGTTCAAGAACGTTTTTAAATACGTAATCAACCGAAAAGGTAAATGTTAGAAAAAGCAGAAAACCACCAATTACCAGCAAGTTCTTATAGTTTCGTTTGCGAATGGTGTAAAACGCAAAAACAAAGGCAGAAAAGAAAGAAGAATAAAGCAATAGCTGGAGAATTGACCTGTCAAATTTGAGTTGGTAGTTCGCAAGCCAGATTAAGCTAAAACTAACAACGAATATGGCGAGCGCCTTCAAGGTTTCAGCAACTTGCTGGCTTAAAATATAATGAGCACCCAGCGCGATTATTGCTACAACAACAATGGCAACAGATGATGTGTACACAAGCGTTACAATAAATATAACAGCAAATAAGAATGCCAGGAATAACACCATCCCTGAAAGCCCTTCACGGTACAAAACCAATACGAATACCAAAAATACCAGCGCCGAACCCATGTCGTTTTGAAGGAATATTAACACAACAGGAAGAAACAAGATGAGCCCGATCGAAAGCATTGAACGAAGTTTCCCAATCTTGAAATTATATGAACTTATTAATTTCCCAAGTGCTAGGGCTGTTGTAAACTTGGTAAACTCAGCTGGCTGAATGGCAAACCCTCCAATTTGAAACCACGATTTTGCCCCATTTACTTCCACCCCAAAAAGCAATACCGCACATAACAGGAAAACTGTCACTGCATACAAAATGTATGAAAACGACACATAAAAGTTGCTATCTAAAATCAATAGAAAAAAGGCAACAATAAATGCAGCACCAATCCATAGCATTTGTTTCCCATAACGTTGTGTCATGTCGAAAATACTGCTATGCTCTTCATTATAAACTGCAGCATAAATATTCACCCAACCCAACAGAACAAGTAATGTGTACAGAAATACTGTCCACCAATCAAGATTAGCCCATATGTTATTTCTTTTAGCCATTTTAATCCTCTTGATTAGGGTTTAATAAATTAGCATTGATCATCTTCGTCTCTACAATCTCCTTTCGCCAACCTTTCACCTCTCCCTTCAGGTATTTTTCAATCATCAAACTGGCAATTGGTGCCGCATATCGCGAACCCCACACTCCATGCTCAACATAGACCGAAAGTGCAATTTGAGGATTTTCCTTTGGGGCAAAAGCAATAAAAACGGAATGATCTGATCCTTGTGGATTTTGAACAGTCCCAGTTTTGCCGCAAATTGTTATACTATCCAGCTTCGTAAAATAACGGGTATTACTTTCTTCAACTACTGCCTGCATTCCTTCGATTACCAGATTAAAAGTTGTTGAATCGATACCGGTATCATTCGTTTCATAATTAATTTGTTGCTCATCTTCCCCAGGCTTCCATAATGAGCGCACCAAATGAGGCGTTTTATAGCTCCCCTTATTCCCAATAACCGCAGCAAGATTGGCCATTTGAATTGGTGTCAACAGCAACTCCCCCTGACCAATAGCAAGGGACCGGATGGTCAACGCATTCCATCCTTTTTCACCATAATAGTAATTGTAATAAGAGTCTTTGGGAATATTTCCTGAACTTTCTACAGCTAGTTCGTTACCAACTTTATTGCCAAACCCAAAGTTGATCAGGTGTTGCCTCCAGGCGTTATAACCTTCCGCTGAAGTTGGGTATTTTCGGATTGTTGCATTAAACGTTTTCCAGAAAAAGGGATTACACGATTCCCTAATGGCATTCCGCACCGATACAATCGAATCGTGATAATGGGTACAACGAATGGGCCTTGACTCAGTACCATTGCAGGAAAACTTTGTTCTCTCAGTAATAACTTTTTCGTGAAGCCCGATTGAGGCATTCACCAGTTTGAAAATTGATCCTGGCGGATAAGCAGCTGTAACAGCACGATTGTACAATGGTTTCAATGTGTCGTTTGCAAGCTTTGAATAATTCTCGCCCCTTTCACGTCCAACCAACGTTGATGGATCATAGGTTGGAGCACTCAAAAAAGTAAGTATTTCACCTGTGCTTGGTTCAATGGCAACAATACTCCCTTTTTTGTTCTGCATTAAATACTCGGCATATGCCTGAAGATCAGCATCTATTGTTAAGGTCATGTTATTTCCCAACAATGCCACCGTGTCATTCCGTCCTTCCCGGTAAGGCCCTTTAATCCGGTTGTGCACATCAACCAAAAAGAAGTTTACACCTTTTCTTCCCCGGAGCTCTTGTTCATAGGCTTTCTCTAAACCAAGCTTGCCAATGTAGTCGCCTGGGGCATAATAACGGTCTTTTTGCAAATCAGAATTATTTACTTCACTCACATACCCCAATGCATGAGCTGCGGTATTGAACGGATATTCACGCAAAGTACGGGTTTGAACAAAAAAGCCTGGATATTTATAAAGTTTTTCCTGCAGTACTGCATAAGTTTCCTGCGAGATCAACTTCATAATAACTGAGGGTTTGTAACGTGAATACTTTTTGGCCTTTTGAATTCCATCAATTAATTCAAGCTCCTCGACATTTAGAATCGAGCAAAGTGCTGTAGTATCAAAGGGTTCCAATTCCCTTGGGGTAACCATTAAATCATAAGCAGCCTTATTATAAACCAACAGTTTGCCATTCCTGTCATACATCAATCCTCTGGCAGGATAGGTTACCACCCTTCTTAATACATTCCGGGTAGCATATCTTTTATAAGTAGAATCCAGTACCTGAAGTCGAAAAAGTTTCACGATAAAAACACATGCAATAAGTGCAAATATTGCCCCAATCAAATATTTCCGTTTTGCAAATGTGTCCACCTTATCTTACTCCTTAAAAATCAAATATTGGCTAATTAAAACAATAACAATCGTAAAGAATGCACTAAACAGGCTTCTCAAAAAAGTATGAATAAAATCCTGTAATGTAAAGACTTCAATAAAAAACAGGAAAATATGGTGAGAAACAATTAATATAAGAGAGTAACGAAGAAACCAGCTAAAACCCATATGTTTAATCCTTGGCAACATTCCGCTATCAATATTATCACGGCCAGTAATTGAATCAATAACAACTGGACGAAGAAATGCCAAAAAGGTTGCAGCGGATGCATGTATTCCCAGAGTATTGCTAAAAATATCAACCGTCAGACCAATAAAAAACCCAAGAAATAACAAGAAATGTTTAGGTGTATCAAAAGGTAAAAGCAAAACAAAAAGTACGTATGCAAATGGGTTCACATAACCACTAAACTGAATATTATTCAATAGTAAAACCTGAACAAGCACCAGGATAATAAACATTCCCCCATATTTCAGAATTTCCCTAATCATCTTTATTCAATCCTTCCAATTCTTCTTTTTCTTTTTTATAAATATTATAAACAACCTCAACGTATGAGATCGCCTTTAAATCACTCGAAAGCTCAACGGTGATATCGTAAAAGTTATCTCCACTTTTATGCTTAATGTCACTTACTTTCCCAATCAATATTCCCTCAGGAAATACAGAAGAATAGCTACTGGTGGTAACCCTGTCACCGATTTCCAATTCAACATGAAATGGAATTTCTTTCAACTGTGCATAGCGGTAATCCTTGCCATCCCATACCAATGAACCAAAATAGTCTTTAATCTTGCCCGAAACGCTCCAGCGTTTATTCAATACACTTTGCCCGGTGCAGAAATGTTCAGAAACGTTGGTGATTACGCCAACTACCCCGTCAGGACCAATTACACCCATATCTTGTTCAATCCCATCTGCACTTCCTTTGTTTAAAGTGATGTAATTGTATTGTTTATTTACCGAATTATTAATGACCCTAGCAGGGATAAACTGGTAATCCAAACCAAGATTCGAAATTCTTTTTGAATCCAGTTTTATATCGGAAAGCAATAAATCCTGAATACGTTTTCTCAGGGTTGCATTATCTTTCGACAATTGTTCGTTAATAGCTTTTAAATGAAAGAAATTGTAGACAGAACTATATGACTCAAAAATATTACCCGTGATAGAATTACTTGCATTCAGAAATTTCGCCTTCTGAAAATTATTGTAGTTGACAATCAAAACCAATGAGCAGGCCTCGAGAATCAAAAAAAGAAGAAAAAAACTATTTCGTGCCAGAAAGCGTAACAAACTTCTCATGAAACAGGAAGGTTTGGCTCCTCCCGGCCCAGGTTATTACCGGATCAGGAAGGAGAATTTGTCAACATTTTTAAGAGCAATACCAGTACCACGAGCAACAGCACGAAGTGGATCTTCAGAAACATGGAATGGAATATTTATCTTCTCAGACAAACGTTTGCCCAGTCCACGCAACAATGCTCCACCGCCTGCCAGGTAAATCCCTTTTGATACAATATCAGAATATAACTCAGGCGGTGTTTGCTCCAAAGCACTTAATATCGCTGTTTCAATTTTCGAAATTGATTTTTCCAGGCAATGAGATATTTCCTGATAGGACACAGGAACTTCAATTGGAAGTGCGGTCATCTGGTTTGGCCCCTGCACAATATAGTCGTTTGGTGGTTCCTCCAATTGAGACAATGCCGAACCAACATTGATTTTTATTTCTTCAGCTGTACGCTCCCCAATTTTTATATTGTGCTGGTGACGCATATATTCCATAATATCAGCAGTCAAATCATCACCCGCAATACGAATCGATTTATTGGTTACAATTCCACCAAGCGAAATAACAGCAATCTCAGTTGTTCCACCACCGATATCAACAACCATATTCCCTTCTGGCGCTTCAACATCCAGCCCAATACCGATTGCAGCTGCCATAGGTTCGTATATCATGTAAACCTCGCGACCACCTGCATGCTCCGAGGAGTCACGTACAGCCCGGATCTCTACTTCAGTAGAACCGGAAGGAATACAAATCACCATTTTTAGTGCAGGAGAAAAGAACTTCGATTTGGGATTGATCATTTTAATCATACCACGAATCATTTGCTCGGCGGCATTAAAGTCAGCAATCACACCATCGCGCAATGGCCTGATCGTTTTCAGATTGGCATGGGTTTTACCCTGCATCTGTCTGGCTTTCTCGCCAATTGCAACTAACTTCTCTGTTTTTAAATCAATCGTAACGATTGATGGCTCATCAACCACAATTTTGTCATTCTGGATGATAATGGTATTCGCAGTTCCCAGGTCAATAGCAATTTCCTGAGTTAAAAATGAAAACAATCCCATGTTTTATACTATCTAATATTTTATACTCCCCCGATGGGGATTTATACATTAATGTTTAAAATGACGACGACCGGTAAACAACATGGCAATGCCAAATTCATCGCATGCTTCTATTACCTCGTCATCACGAATACTGCCTCCTGGCTCAACAATATACTTCACCCCATATTCATTGGCAGCCTCAATGCTGTCTCGAAATGGGAAGAAGGCATCTGATATTAATACCGATTCTTCTATTTTGGTACCCTCCTTCATGTTAAAACGAGGAATAGTTAACTGTCGTAAGCTGTCCAATCGGTTAGGTTGTCCCATACCTGCTCCAGTAAGCCAGAATGACCCATCGGTATTTTCATTCACCAATGCAATGGCATTACTTTTTAAATGCTTACATGCTGTAATACCAAACTTGGCTAAATTCATTTTATTTTCATCGAATTCAATTTTTGTTACATTTTTGAATTCAGTATCCATTCCTTCATCTTCATCCTGAACCAACATTCCACCACTGATTGAACGATAGAGTTTCTCTCCTGTGGCTTCAGATTTAACCGGAGTAACCAGCAAACGAAGGTTTTTCTTTTTCGCAAAAATCTCAAGAGCTTCAGGCGTGAATTCAGGAGCAATGATGATCTCAACAAATTTTTTCCCAAACCACTCAGCTACTTCAGCAGTAACCGTGTCCGTAAAACAAATGATACTACCAAAAGCACTAATTGGATCACCAGCCCACGCAAGCTCCAATGATTTCAACACATCATCAGTAACAGCCAAGCCACATGGGTTCAGGTGCTTAATTACAGAAACAGCTGCTTTACTTTCTAAATGCGTAACTGAATGATAAGCATCGCTGGCCGACTTCCAGGCTGCATCAGCATCCAGAAGGTTATTGTACGAAAGTGCCTTCCCTTGCAAAACCTCAGCATTTGCCAATGTTACTTTAGAGTCCGCATTATCAAATTTATAAAAAGTAGCAGATTGGTGTGGGTTTTCACCATAACGAAGAACATGCCCATCATTTAAGCTCACCCTGTTTTTATCGGTAATTCCTTCATTGAAGTAATTAAAAATCGCTGAATCATAATGAGAAGAAATAGCAAACGCTTTTCTCGCAAAGGCTTTTCGGTCTTCAATACTGCTCTCACCGTTTTGCTCATTCAGAAGGTCAATCAGCTTAACATACTGCTCGCGTGAAGAAACGATGATAACATCGTTGAAATTCTTAGCAGCAGCACGGATCAATGAAATACCACCTATATCAATTTTTTCAATAATATCTTGTTCTGAAGCTCCGGAAGCTACTGTTTCCTCAAACGGGTACAAATCAACAATCACAAGATCAATCTCTGGTATTTCGTACTCTGCAATTTGTTCTTGGTCGCCTTCATTATCACGGCGGTTCAATATTCCTCCAAACACTTTAGGGTGAAGCGTTTTTACCCGGCCACCCAAAATTGAAGGGTAAGTAGTTAAATCCTCAACAGCAGTAACTTCAATATTTTGTTCCTCAATAAAAGATTTCGTCCCCCCGGTTGAATACAATTTCACACCTAACTCATCCAATTTCTTCACAATCTCGTCCAACCTGTCTTTGTGATAGACAGATACCAAAGCAGATTTAATCTTTTTTAAATCGTTCATTTATAGTTATTTAAAATTGATGCACAAAGATAACAAAAACGACCAATTATCCTTCGGAAAAAACGTAGCTTTTCTGGATTTTTCGTCAGGGAAAATAACTAAAATAAATCACTATCCGTTCCTTTTTAGATATTGTTTACACTGAATTTTTCAGATTTTTTAAACTACGTGGTCAGACATGACAGCAGAAATATTTTATCTTTACTTACAAATCTAAATCATGCTTCTTCTCCGTTTAATATATGAAAGCTTTTCGTTTGCCGGAAATTCACTGCGAGCCAACAAGTTAAGAACATTCCTCTCGTTGCTCGGTATTACCATTGGTATATTTGCAATCATATCGGTTTTCACGGTTATTGACTCGCTTGAAAACTACATTCGAAACAGTTTAAATTCCCTGGGCAACAATATGATTTATGTACAGAAATGGCCATGGACACCGCCTGAAGGAGAAAGCGAATACCCCTGGTGGAAATACTGGAACAGGCCTGTGCCGACCATGGAAGAAGTAGACGAAATCAATCGCAGGTCGAGAACTACTCAGGAGGCTGCCTTTTTGTTTGGGTTCAACTCAACGGTTCAATTCGGTAATTCAACTGCCGAAAACACGGAGATCTTTGCATCTACTTTCCCGCTCATAAACAATTGGGACTTGGAAATTGAAAAAGGTAGGTATTTCAATGAAACCGAATTTCAGTCAGGCGCTCCAGGGGCAGTAATTGGCAGCGACCTGGCATCCAGATTATTTAAAGGACAAAATCCAATTGGCAAAGAAATTAAAATTATGGGGCACCATTTACAAATAATTGGAACCTATAAAAAAATGGGAACCGGCATAGCGAACACAAGTATGGATAAGCGAGTGCATATTCCTGTAAACTATGCAGCAAATATGGTGGATTTCAAAAACAGAGACCGTGGGCAAACAATTACCATAAAGGCAAAAGCGAATGTTGAACGTGAAGAATTCATTGCTGAAATTGAAGGGATTATGAGAACAGTTCGCCGACTCCGCCCAATGGATGAAAATGATTTTGCGATCAATGAAATAAGTTTACTCTCAAAAGGCATGGATGCTTTTTTCTCCGTTTTCAACCTGGCAGGATGGATAATTGGTGGATTTAGCATTCTGGTGGGTGGATTCGGAATTGCAAACATCATGTTCGTGTCTGTAAAAGAGCGTACACGAATAATCGGTATTCAGAAATCGCTCGGTGCAAAACGTTATTTTATTCTTTTACAGTTTATTTTCGAATCGGTTATCTTATCGCTCATGGGAGGTTTAGTGGGATTGCTTCTAGTATTCTTGGGAACCTCAATCATAAGCGCATCAGGAGACCTGTCCATTCACTTAAATCTTGGAAACATTTTTACAGGCATTATGATTTCTGCTATAATCGGTGTCCTATCAGGTTTTATGCCCGCACTTTCAGCTGCCAGGCTCGATCCGGTAGTAGCAATAAACTCGGTGTAACCCCTCCTTCAATTCACTAAAACACGTTAAAAAACCAGTTGGCCACAAACATATACATGATCAAGCCAAGTATGTCGTTCATGGTCGTAATAAACGGACCTGTGGCCAGTGCCGGATCAATCTTAAACCGATTCAACACCAATGGGATGATTGTGCCAAACATGGAGGCAAAAATAATTACAATGAACAAGGAGATACTTACCGCCCAGGTAAGTGCCATGCTTTCATCAAATAGGAAGTTGTAAGTAAATATTAAGCTAGAAAACACCGCAGCTGTAATCAACGATACAAAAAGTTCTTTTAACAGTTTTCTTCCAAAAGTGTCAAGATCCCTTGCACCACTGGCTATGGTCTGCACCACTATGGAAGATGATTGAACACCCACATTACCTGCCATCGCCGCAATCAATGGGATAAAGAACGCAACAGCAGGTATTTGCTTCAAAGCATCTTCGTGCGAACTAAGAACCTGTGCTCCAAGAATACCTCCAAGCAAGCCAATCAACAACCATGGCATACGAACCCGTGTCAAGTGCCAGACTTTGTCGCCGGACTCTACATCACCTGTAATACCTGAAACCATCTGATAATCTTTCTCAGCTTCTTCGCGGATAACATCAACAACATCATCAATGGTAATTCGCCCCTTTAATCTGCCAATGTGGTCAACCACAGGCAGAGCAACCAGGTCGTATTTTTCCATCTTTTGCGCCACCTCTTCCTGAGAGGCATCCGTCTTGACAGCATAAGCTTCTTTTACAATCAGATTCTTAACTTTTGTTTGTGTGGGTTTCAGAATAAGTTTTTTCAACGATAAGATACCTTTCAACACATTATCGTCGTCCACCACATACACATAATATATCTCATCAATTTCTTCTGATTGAAGTGAAATTTCTTTCAAGCAGGTTTGCACAGTCCAGTTTTCGTTTACAGCAACCAACTCTTTTGCCATCAACCCCCCAGCTGTATCTTCATCATACTCCAACAGGTCTGCAATATCACCAGCCTGTTCTTTATCTTCAATTTCCTGAAGAACCGCATCCTGTACTTTTTCCTCAAGATCACCAACAATATCAGCTGCATCATCAGAATCCATGTATTCGATGAATTGCCGCGCAATCACTTCAGGTGGTAGTATCTTCAAGAATTTCTTCCGGTCGTGCTCTGGAATTTCAATCAAAACATCAGATGCAATATCCCCTTGCAGTTGCAGGTATAGGAACTTCGCCTCTTCAGTATTTAGCTCTTCCATTATTTCAGCGATATCGGCTGGGTGCAAATCCTCCAACATCTCAAGTACCTCTTTAGCCTTATTCTCTTCGATCAAATCTTTGATACGATCGATATATTCCCTGTTTAATTCGAACTTCATAACCTTATTTTTGGGGCTGTCTTTCGATTAGCCGGGTTAGACTTAAAAATTCACTCACACTCAGTTGCTCGGGTCGCTTGTTGAAAATATCTTCTTCTTTTAAAACCGGATCGTTAATATAAGCTTTCAGTGAGTTCCTCAAGGTTTTTCGCCGCTGATTAAACCCTGCTTTCACCAGCCTGAAAAATAACGCTTCATCGCACGGCAACTCTTTGGTTTGGTTGCGTACTAAGCGAATAACTGCTGACTTAACTTTTGGAGGTGGAAGAAAAACATGTTCACTAACCGTAAACAAATATTCAACATCATAAAAAGCCTGTAATAAAACACTCAAAATTCCGTAGGTTTTTGAACCAGGCCCTTCACACAGTCGATCAGCTACCTCTTTCTGAATCATCCCAACTACTTCAGGAACTTGATTCCTGTTCTCCAGGACTTTGAAAAAAATCTGTGATGATATGTTGTACGGAAAATTTCCAATTACAGCGAATGGTTTTTCAGAAAAATCCTGAAAATTCATTTTTAGAAAATCCTGCGACAAAATTCGCCCTTTAAGTTCCGGGAAATGGACATTGAGATAATCAACAGACTCACGATCTATCTCAACAACAGATGTTTCGTAGTTTTTATTTTGGATTAAAAATTGAGTGAGCACTCCCATCCCCGGACCAACTTCCAATACTTTCTCAAGATTGGTAGCTTGCAGGCTTTCAACAATTTTAAGGGCAATATTTTTGTCCTTCAAAAAGTGTTGACCCAAGTTCTTTTTGGCCCGTACATTGGTCATAACTGTCACTATCACTCATCTTCGAATCCATATATGTTGTTAAAAACCGATGTGATTTAAAACAAATCTTTATTTTTGTCAGCGAATTCAGCCTTAAAAAGGCGTGCAAATTTAAAAAAGTACTGAATAAAATGCTTGAAATCCGCTAAAAAATGCGATTAAAATTAGCGTAATTTCAACAATAAACAAGATTGTTTTGAAAGATAAAATAGTTAAGCTTCTTAAATTTCTTGCCTTTTTAGTTATCGGAGTTGTATTGTTTTGGTTGGTGTATCGCGATCAGGATGTAGATCGCATCAAATCTATTTTAACCAACGATGTTAATTACTGGTGGGTTTGGCTATCGCTTTTCCTTGGATTACTGAGCCACATTAGCCGCACACTTCGCTGGAATTTAATGATTGAACCACTGGGGCAAAAACCAAAAACTTTAAATACCTTTTTAGCAGTAATGGTTGGTTACCTCATGAACCTGGTTATTCCTCGAATGGGTGAATTATCGCGCTGTGGAGTGCTGGCACGTTACGAAAAAATGTCATTCACGAAACTTATCGGCACGGTAGTCACTGAACGCATTGTTGATGTAATCATGCTGTTATTGCTGACATTAATTGTTATTGGAACCCAGTTTGGCAAAATTCTTCAGTTCTTAAACAATAACCCTGAAATAAAAGCGAAAGTCAATTCAATTGCTTTTTCTCCATGGGCAATTGTGGGAATTGTTCTTGTTGTCGTTTTGTTTTACATCTTTCGCAAACAAATAAAAAAATCTGCCGCATTTACTAAGGTCAACGAAATACTCTCCAAATTTTCTGAAGGACTGATTACCGTGAAAAACATGAAGCATAAAGGTGCTTTTATATTCCACTCCGTTTTTATTTGGACCATGTATTACTTGATGCTGTATGTAGTTTTCTTTGCATTTGACTTCACTTCCCACTTAACAGCTATTGCTGGGTTAACCATTTTTGTGCTTGGAAGTTTCGGCATGGTTGCCCCGGTTCAGGGTGGAATGGGAACCTGGCACTTCATGGTGGTTCAAACCCTAATTGTTTATGGCATTGATAAATCCGATGGTTTAATTTACGCCTTTCTTGCACACTCATCGATGACATTCATGCTGATTATTTTAGGTTTGATTTCCTTACTCGTACTTCCATTTATTAACCGAAGAACCAATTAAAGTTTGTAGCTTTACGCAGATACAAATTGTTTCAAAATTGAATACTGAACTTTTTATAGCCCGAAGACTATTTTCTTCAAAAGATGAAAACCAACGACTTTCGAGAAGGGTTGTGCGGCTTGCTGTTGCAGGCATTAGCCTGGGGCTGGTTGTTATGATCATGGCCGTTGCAATTGTTACTGGCTTTCAAAAAGAAATTGAAGGTAAAGTAAACGGGTTTGCCGCCCACATTCAAATCTCCAACTACGATAGCAACCAGTCGTACCAAACAGCACCCATAAGTAACTCGCAACCGTTTTTATCGTCACTGGAAAAGATTGAAGGTGTTCAGCATATTCAAACCTATGCCACCAAACCAGGCATGATCAATACCAAAGATGAAATTCAGGGAGTAGTTTTAAAAGGCATATCTGCAGATTTTGACTGGTCTTTTTTTGAAAAGAACAAAATCGAAGGTGCACCAATCAGGTTAGATTCTACCAGAACGAAAAAAGTCTGGATTTCAAAACAGATTTCTTCTCTGCTGAAATTAAAGCTCGGGGATGATTTCAGAATGTATTTCTTAAATGAAAATGAAAGGACACCCCGTGTAAGAAAATTTGAAGTAGGAGGAATTTATCAAACAGGACTTGAAGAGTTTGATAAGATGTTTGTACTTATCGACATCCGGCATGTACAAAGCCTGAACTCATGGGAAGATAATCAAATCAGTGGATTTGAAATTTACCTGGACGATGTCAACCTTGCCGATGAAAAAGAAGATGAAATACGAAATTTGGTGCTTTTACACGTTGAGGAGAATTCGCCACTTTTAAGGGTGATCAACATCAAACGCAAGTTTCCTCACATTTTTGATTGGCTTAAGCTGCTCGACATGAATGTTTGGATAATCCTTGCGCTAATGATCATGGTTGCTGGGTTCAACATGATTTCCGGCTTACTTGTAATAATACTTGAACGCACACAAATGATAGGTGTCCTGAAATCGTTGGGTGCAGCCAATTTAAATGTTCGCAAAGTGTTCCTGTACCTGTCTGCTTTTCTTATTGGCGAAGGCCTTCTCTGGGGAAATGTTCTTGGAATAGTCATTGCATTCATCCAATACAAGTTTGAAATCATCCATCTTGATCCGACTTCGTATTATGTAGATACTGTTCCCATAAACCTAAACGCTTTTCATCTTATATTCTTAAACCTTGGAGCTCTTTTAGTCACGCTGTTGATGCTTATCGCCCCTTCCTTTTTTATTAGTAAGATTGACCCTGGGAAAACGATCCGATTTGAGTAAAAAAGTTCGAAAAGACAATCAGCGACAAAACATTTTATCTGAACAAGGGTTTTCCATTTACAAGAAGAACACAAAATGAACAAAAGCTATCCACAATATATTTCAAAAATTCTGAAGCGTGATCTCCCTGGAGTCAGGTCACATATGAAGCTAATTCCTCCCGGGCGTGAATTGACCGTAAAAGAAGAGCATCAAAATTTGATAAAGTATAGCAGTGTATTGTTTCTTTTATTTCCCATTGATGGCAAAATTTATACCTGCCTGACAAAAAGGAATGCAAAAATGAAATCCCATCCAGGACAAATAAGTTTTCCTGGCGGCAAAATTGAAGCTGGGGAAACAGCAATAGAAACAGCATTGCGTGAATCCGAAGAAGAAGTAGGGATTATTCCTTCGGAAGTAGAAATTCTTGGTCGTTTGTCTGAATTATATGTCCCGGTAAGCAAATTTAGCATTGCCCCATTTGTTGGGTGGATTGACCATAAGCCAAATTTCATTCTGAACGAAGAGGAAGCAGAAAAAATTATTTTGTTCCCAATTGAAGATTTTGCCAAAAACCCAAAGTTGGATGAAATTGAACTGGAGACGGTAACTGGACCGTTGGAAGTACCATATTATGCTTTTGAAAATGAGATAATATGGGGAGCAACTGCAATGATCCTGACCGAATTCGTTGATTTATTCGAAGAGAATCGATTTATTCCTGAATAATGTTCAGGTAATGTCCATAGGTTTTTAAAACCTTGTTCACATAGTTGTATGGCTCTTCACCACGACAATAACCCCACCTGACCACTGGATCTTTGTAATATTTTGATGCAGATTTATTAAGCAAATAAAAGTCTACATTATCTTGCCAGATTGTTGGGCTTTTCCCATACTTTTTCGCTAAACGTTGTGCGTCTTTCACATGTCCCAATCCAACATTGTATGAAGCTAAAACAAACTTTACCCGCTCTGTCGAGTCGGGTATTTCTTCGACCAAGTTTTTATTTAGCCATTTCAACAATTTCACACCTACTTTAATGTTTTGGTCGGGTTCTTCATAGTCAACAATCCGAAACAAATCAGCAGACTCAGGCATTATTTGCATCAACCCATATGCTCCCATCCACGATTGGGCTTCGGGCTTAAAATTGGACTCATGATACATTAATGCAGAAACCAATCTCCAATCAAAAATCGAGTCACTGCATTCGGCTTTTACAATTTCATCATATGGCGATATTTTTCCACCGTGAATAGAGTGGAAGTCACTTTTCACCATTTGTTTTGATCGGGAGTTCTCAAAGTACTTCCTGTAAATAATCCTGTACTTAGCTGTTTTCTTGAATTTGCGGATCCAGTTATTTAGATATTCCTGCCACAACCCAGAATCCTTTCTCACTGCCCATGCAATGTTTTGAGGGAAACTAACCGGGGTTTTTATATCGATATTCGGATAATAAGTTTGATTCACAATAGCCACATTTTCATCACAAACTGTAAAATCAATCTCACCTTTCGCAACCAGCGCAACCAGCTGCTCAACACCATATATTGAATCTTGAAGGATATTAATCTCAGCTCCAATTTCCTCCGAAAGGTTTACCAACCGCCTGTAATAAGCAGTGTTTTTCTGAACGTAAATTTCCTTATTGGCCAGGTCTAACTGATTTCGGATTAGCGATTCCTCAATTACCCTCCTGCTCATTTCTTTCCACTTTTCTGGTTTTCGCTGAACAAGAACCTGGCGTGTTTGCTCCAATGGTAAGGTAAAATCGATGTGCTTGTCACGGTTTTTGGTAACTGTTAGGTTTTTAGCTACCAGGTCATATTGTTTTCTCCTTAAGCCTTTAAATGTTTGCTGAAGATCATTACTCACTGAGATTTCGAGCTTGACACCCATCTCTTTGGCAAGTTGTTCCAAAAGTTCATATTTGAAACCCATCGGTCTACCACGGTACACAAAGTAATTGGTAGAATTATAATCTACAACGACTTTTAGTTTGCCTGACTTCATAATACGGGTAAGGTCATCACCACTTTTTTTTGTGCCTGCTTCTTGATCACTGCCTTTTTCCGAACTACAGCCAGCGAGTATTATCAGCAAAACACAAATGAATTGCGTGAAATATGTTTTGGTTTTTTCCATGCTTTTATAATTGTCTAGTCGTAAAACGACCAGGCAACACCTAACCGGAACGTCCGGCGGTAATATGGGTAGGATGGTGCACCCCAGAAGTTTCCTTCAAGCATTCCTGCGGTAGCATTTAACCACTGGAAGAAAAATCTCGTTCGCTTCAACTTCAGGTTTGCATGAACATCCACCAAGGGAAAGTTACCGATTTTTTCCTGATTTTGCCAAAAAAACCTTCCGGTTGAAGGATCATATCTATCTGCATAAAATTCAGAATGGTAACGAACATCAACTCCCAGGCGGGTATGGAGTACTTTTGATACAATGGTTTTATAATTCAAGCTTGAATAAATCATCAAATCCGGCAGGTGCAGATAATCTTCCTGATTTCCCTGCTGCCAGTTTATTTGTGATCGAATCAACCAATGTTTGGTTTCAATGTCTTTTTTGGCATAAGCTGAAACAACCAACATTTCGGCACTACCTTGATTTGGAAGCGCCAGGCTATCATTAAAAACGTAGTTGCCAATTAGTGCATAATTTAGCCCAAGAGTAAGCTTATGCCTCTGCGAAGTAATTTTCCCGCGCACAACCATTTCATTTATATTGTCGAAACGATTATTCCAATTGTAATGGTTCGATCGATATTCCTGCACAAAATAATCCGGGACAATGCTGTTCAATTCACCATCAACCTGAAAGCTCATGGTATCTTTCCCAATACGTAACGGTTTATGCAAATAGGCACTTAGCTCAGTTTGTCCAGATCGAAACCCAGTTATATAGAATTTGCCTTCACCGCCCCATCTCCAGAACTTGCCTTCATCACGAGAAATCCCACCTCCAACAAATGTGTTGCTGAAACGTTTTTCTTGCAATGTGGAATCGTTTAAAGGCATCGTTATATCAATACGGTCATGACCGATAAACGCACGTTTCCCAAATGTATATTTGCGGTCTGGAGCTTCATAAAAACGTATTTGGAAAATGTTGGATAAGCGATTGAATTTTACAGTGTCTGCCGTCTGTAAAGAATCCAGAAAAATTGCCGGATAAAAATCCACATTCCCATCTGGATCGGTATAATTTCGCTGATTCCCTGAATACTCAAATTGATGAATGAAACCAGTCCTAGGGATAAATTTCTCAACGTAATTACCCAAACTATCTTCAGTTTCAATATATTTTCCTAACCGGTATTCATTGTTCAGAAATACGATCCTGTTTCGCATTTCGGATTCAGCATTTAGCAAGTTGACCAGATAAGTCTCAGTTTCAGAATAAATATTCAAATCCTGCCCAGTCAACAAACCCCCATTCTCCTGATTCACAACGCGGTTAAAAATTACATTTCCATGTAGCAACCAATTATCCGAAGTATAACTCGAGTAAAAACCAAGCGAACTATTTTTATTTTCCTGTTGCCTGTAATGCCCAATAGATCTGCCTTGATCGTAGAAGAATGTGAAATTTAAATCCTCATTTACATTCTGAGAATGAAAAACATTAAACCGGGTCTCTGTTTGGTTATTCTTGTTTTCACTCTGGCTGTAATCCATTAACGTATAAGGTGTCGTTGTATTGAAATACTCTATATTTTCAGGTGTTGTTGCATAAGCATCAAACGATCGGTAGAAGTAAAAATCTGAATAATATTCCCTGCTGAAAAAATCATTTGATTGATACCCTCCACCAAAATTTCCAGTAAACGTATTACTTATGCTTCGCTGAAAAATTGGGTTGTAAAGGTGAAAGAAATTCAGTGCAGTGTCCAATACAAACGAGTCCAGCTTAGCACCGTAGTCTTTCAATTTCCAACTACGAATGATTGAAGGAACAGACTCCTCCTCATGCTCATGGTCTTGATTTTGGTCTTCTTCGCCTTGCTGCTGTCCTTGCTGCATTCTGTCCAAAGGAGAACCTGATCCATAACTTCCGAACTCGGGGATTTCACGTTGGGCATAAACCGAAATACCCACGATCAAAACACTCATAAATGTCAAACTAATTTTCCGAATCATGACGGGGCAAAGATAGTTAAAAGTCCATCCGGGCATAAAAATAAAGCCTTAAAAATCTTTAATTAAATAAGACGTTACATTGAATAACAATCATCGTTCACCCAAAAATCATATCATCAACTGATTTCATCAAACTTTTTCTATTTTTGTGCCATCATTCTGAAATCGAATAACAAGCAATATAAAATGGAAATTCCAAGCAAATATAATCCTGTTGAAGTAGAAAAAAAGTGGTATGAATACTGGATGAAAAACAACTTTTTTCACTCAGAGCCAGACGATCGTGAACCTTACACCATAGTAATTCCCCCACCCAATGTTACCGGGGTGTTGCACATGGGACACATGTTAAACAATACCATTCAGGACATATTGGTCCGCCGTGCCAGAATGCTTGGGAAGAACGCTTGTTGGGTGCCTGGAACCGACCACGCTTCGATTGCTACCGAAGCAAAAGTAGTTGCGAAATTGAAAAACGAAGGGATTGAAAAGTTTGACCTTTCACGCGATGAATTTCTCAAACATGCCTGGGATTGGACCGAAAAGCATGGAGGAATTATTCTTGAACAATTGAAAAAGCTTGGCGCATCATGTGATTGGGAGCGTACCTGTTTTACCATGGATAAAGAACGTTCCGACTCTGTTATTAAAGTATTCGTAGATCTTTACAATAAAGGCTTGATCTATCGTGGGGTGAGAATGGTCAACTGGGATCCGGCTGCAAAAACTGCCGTTTCCGATGAAGAAGTTATTCATAAAGAAGAGCAGTCAAAACTATACTACGTTCGATACAAGATTGAAGGCGAAGATGACTTCGTAACGATTGCAACAACTCGCCCTGAGACAATACTTGGAGACACAGCTGTTTGTGTTAATCCAAACGACGAACGTTTCCAGCACTTAAAAGGCAAGCGTGTTTTGGTTCCATTGGTTGAACGAAGCGTGCCAATTATCATGGACGAATATGTCGACATGGAATTTGGGACGGGTTGTTTGAAGATTACCCCGGCACACGATGTAAACGACTACGAAATTGGAATGCGCCACAACCTGGAAACAATTGACACTTTCAATGATGATGGGACCTTAAGCGAAAAAGCCCAACTCCTGGTTGGCGTTGATCGTTTCGAAGCCAGGAAGCAAATTATCCCAATGCTTGAGGAAGCTGGCAACTTGTTAAAGACGGAAGACTATAAAAACAAAGTTGGTTATTCAGAAAGAACCGATGTTGTTATTGAGCCAAAACTATCTGCCCAATGGTTCCTTGCCATGGAAAAACTGGCAAGGCCAGCACTTGACTCGGTAGAATCTGATGAAGTAGAGTTTCACCCAAAAAAGTTTAAAAACCTTTATCGCCACTGGATGGGCAACATAAAAGATTGGTGTATCAGCCGCCAACTTTGGTGGGGTCATCAAATTCCTGTTTACTACCTTGAAGATGGGAGCTTTGTTGTTGCAGAAACCGCAGATAAAGCACTTGATCTAGCGAAAGCTAAAACAGACAATCCGAATCTGACTTTATCCGATTTAAAGCAAGACGATGATGTGTTGGACACCTGGGCTTCATCCTGGCTGTGGCCAATCTCAGTGTTTGGTGGAGTTACTGATCCTGAAAACGAGGAGATAAAATATTATTACCCAACCAATGATTTGGTCACTGGGCATGACATTATTTTCTTCTGGGTAGCCAGAATGATCATGGCCGGGTATTCGGAGAGGGATCAATTCCCTTTCAAAAATGTATATTTCACAGGAATGGTTCGCGACAAGCTACGTCGCAAAATGTCGAAGTCACTTGGTAACTCACCCGACCCGATTGAGCTGATGAATAAATACGGAGCAGATGGCGTTCGTGTTGGGATGTTGCTTTGTTCACCTGCGGGCGGTGATTTATTATTTGATGAAAACCTGCCAGAGCAAGGAAGAAATTTCACTGCAAAAATCTGGAACGCTTTCCGATTAGTTAAGAACTGGGAAGTTTCATCAGAAATTGATCAGCCGGAATCGGCAAGACTTGCAATTGACTGGTTTGAGAATAAACTTGCTCAGGCTATTGAAATCATCAATGATCATTTTGACAAGTTCCGGATTTCCGATGCCCTGATGACAGTTTACACCTTGATCCGTGATGAGTTTTCATCCTGGCTCCTGGAAATGGTAAAGCCAGCTTACCAACAACCAATAGATGGAAAAACCTATGATGAGGTTGTTGCTCTTTTTGAAAGCTTGTTGAAACTATTGCACCCATTCATGCCATTTATTACTGAAGAAATATGGCATTTCTTCAAAGAAAGAAAAGATGGAGAAGCAATTATGATTGCTAAGTGGCCAAAAGTATGTGAATTCGACCAAAACCTTATTGATCAATTTGAATCTGTTAAAGAAACGATTAGCGGAATCCGCAATCTCCGGAAATCGAATAACATACCCATGAAAGATGAATTAGAACTTGCTGTTTTGGTTGGAGAAAAAGGATACACCTCAACATACAATGCGATTCTATTAAAACTTGGCAACCTGAGTAAGGTCAACGAGGTTAATGAAGAATTAAAAGGCGCTAGTTCTTTCCGTGTATTTTCATCAACATTTTTTGTTGATTTAGGAGATCATGTTGATGTTGAAGTAGAACTTAAAAAGCTTGAAGAAGAGCTTCAATACACAAAGGGCTTTTTAAATTCAGTAATGAAAAAACTTAGCAACGAACGATTTGTTAGTGGGGCACCTGAAGCTGTAGTTGCAAAAGAACGTGCCAAGCAAGCTGATGCTGAAGCAAAAATTAAAACCCTTGAAGACCAGATTACGAATCTAAAATGACATCACAAGCATAAAAAAACTCCCTACCATCTAAGATAGGGAGTTTTCAATTTTTTATAACGTTCCAGTTATTTTTTCAAGGCATTTATTTCCCGGTAAATTACACCCCAGTCTGGAAGGCCACCAACGTTTCGATCATCGATATATACATCTGCCAAAATCTTTCGGCTAATATTATCGTCCATCTTTTCTTCAGGGTAATTACTGTTAATAGCGTAAAATTCGACCCCTTTTTTCTCGCAGAATTTAATTGCTTCTTCCAGTTCCTCCCCACAACGATACGTCCAAAGAATTAATCGATGGCCATCTTCATTTAGCTTTTTAAGCGTCATTGTGGCAAACGGAATTTCTTTTCCAATCTTGGGGTATTTATGCTGAACAATCGTCCCATCAAAATCAACTGCTATAACCATGGCTTATAAATATTAAAATACAATGCCAAATATACTACTTATGGTAATAATGCCCATAGCTATTTTTGTAATTGTATTTCGAACCATAATAACCAGCATAAACATATTTCTTGGTATTTATATCATTAAATATAATACCCGGATTTTTCATTTTTCTTTGTTTGCTTATGTAGTTAATAAACTTAACCTGGTCTTTTGAACTATAATCCTGTTTCAGAACAAACAAATTCATATTTGAATGATAACTATTATTGATGCCATCACTCACCAATGTTAATGGCGGATTATCAATAATAATATACTCGTAATGATCTTTAAATGAATTTAACAAATCCTCAAACAAATCACTCTCAATTAATTCACTAGGACTAGGAGGAATCGGTCCGCCAGATATCAAGGTTAAATTTGGGATGCTTGTTTTTTGTCTTATCTCCTGCAGGTTGCTTGAACCTACCAAATAAGTACTCAAACCTTCTTTGTTTTCCAACTGAAGAAAATTGTGAATACTCGGCTTTCTTAAATCTGCATCAATTAGCAATACTTTCTTTCCATTCATCGCAAGAATAGTTGCTAGATTCAAGGTTGTAAATGTTTTACCCTCTCCTGGAATTACAGAGTGGACACTGGTAATCTTACACTTGGCATCCGGTTGTAGGAATCGCAAATTAGTTCGTAACTCTCGCAATGATTCAGCAATTGCAGACCTTGGGTTTTTGATTGCAGGAGTTGGATCGTTAGAGTACGGATTGTGAATAATGTTCCCCATAATGGGAATATCTGTCATCTGTTCAATTTCCTCAGCTGATACAAGCTTTTCATTGAAATATGAAGAAAACATCAAAATTATGAACGGAATTATACCTCCGAGAATAACTCCACCTATCAAATACAGCATTCTATTTGGACCAACTTTGGCAACAGTTGTTATTCTTGCTGGATCTAAAACATTTGCATCAGGTTGATTAGAGGCATGGTTAATGGCCGCCTCCGCTCTTCTTTGAACCAGAAACGTATATAACTCATTGCTAAGTTCAAATTTCCTCCTGATATTCATTAATTCTTGTTCGGTTTGAGGAATAGAAGACATTTCTCGATTAATCTTAGCAATCTGCTGGTCATAATCATTAATTAAAAACTGCGAACTATTAATCAAATTATCTAGCGTCTTCTTTAAGTTTCTTTGAGCAAGTTCAATACCATTTTGAATTTGAATGTAAACAGGGTTTTTCTCACTTGCAGAATATGAGATTCTCTCTCTTTGATTAAATAAATCTGTAAGTTGAACAAGAAGGTTATTTAAAGTTGGATCAGTAATTCCAACAACAGATGGAGCTGTAATTTCCTTTATTTTATCTGTATCATTCAGGTCATTTCTCAAATTTAAGAAATATTCATACTTGCTTTGTTCTTTTGACCTTTCATTATCCAGCCCAACCAACTTCCCAACAATCAACTCACTCTCTTGTGTTAAGTCAACTATCTTATTACGTGCTCTATATCTGGTTAAATCCTTACCAGCTATATCCAAAGTATCAATTACCTCTGACAGTTGATCATCAATAAAATCAATTGTTTGCTTTGACTTACGGTTTTTCTCGTTAAGACCATATTTTATAAACTGATTCGTAAGCTCATTCAAAAAATCAACTGTTTTTTGGGGGACATTGTCAGATATACTTAGTGAAATCATATCTGACATCTCATCATATGGAGTAACCTCAAGTCGAGACATGTAGCCCATTGCCAACCAATCTAAATTTTTTAAGACAAAGTAATAATTTTTCCCTTTGCGATAATCTTTAGCGTATAACGTGAAATTAAAATACTTACTTACAAATGGTTCCCCAAGTAACCCTTCTTCAGAAAAGATTAGATCAACTTCACGCCCTTTGTACCAAACCTTTTGTTCTACATTTATTTTGTATTTGTTCTCTCCAATTAAACTAACATAAACAGGAACATTATAAAGGTTATATTGAGAAGCATCAATAGTAATTGAGAATGGTTCATTACCATATAATTCGTAATCAAGCAAAGGTTCATCAACATACCAATTACTAAACCATCCCAATTCATCAATAGTTTTTCTATTTAAAGTGTAGGAAGTCAAAATACCAATGTGATTCTCCAACTCTGTCTTTCCTGCGAACATGAATGAGCCAAGGTTCTGAGCAAGATTTGTTTTTGACTCTGTTTCTTTTATTAATAATAAGCTACTGGATCTATATGTAGGTGGCGTCCGTTTCGTTTGTAAAAAGCCTAATCCACCACCAATCATTATTGCAATGGCAAACCAATACCACCATCTGAGCATCTTGTAAAGAAACTCCTTTATCATACGACTATCTTCTTTTCCTAGCGAGAAATTATATGGATCCTTATCTGGTGACATCTTGCTTATAAGTCGGTTTTACTCAAAATCAATTTCTAATTGCTGTTCGAAGAGGTGTCAAAATATCTAAGCACAACAAGTATTGTAGAAATAGCGGACAAAATTGTTGTTAACATTCCCGTATTTTGTCTCGTATTTTTTAAACTTTGAGGCTGTATATATATAACATCATTTGGTTGTAGATAAAATACATCTGACTCGAATATCTTTTTACTTGTCAAATCAATTTTGAATGGCTGAGTTCCATCCTCATATTCCCTAATTACTGTTGTTTTATTCAATGAGGCAAAATCACTTATTCCTCCGGCCATGCTAATTGCCTCAAAAATAGTTAATTTTTTGTGGTAATTATAATAAACCCCAGGTCTATTGACCTCTCCCAGAAGGGTTACTTTGAAACTCAAAAACTTAACCTGAACAGTTGCATTTTTGTAATATTCACTAGCAACTTGTTCTATACGTTCTTTTGCCTCTTTAAGCGATAGCCCCGCAACTTTCATTTTTCCCATTGTTGGGAGCTCAACTTCACCCAGTTCATCGACGATATACCCATTAATATATTGTCCGGATATAGTTTCATAAGGTCGATTTCTCGGATCAACTGTTTGTGTCAAAGAAGCATTTACTTCAGGACTTATCGTTGAAACATTGATATATAAATTATCATTTGATTTTATCAGATACGTAGATGGAGGCTCAGGAACACCAAACAAAAACGCTTCAGTTTCAAGATCATCTAAAAAAGTAAGTTTCCTCTCAGAACTGCACGAGAAGAAACTCATCAAAATAACAGCCATTAAAACATAATGGCTTAGTCTTTTTATTATTCTCATATTAAACCAATAAACAGGATTTAGAGCAATCTATTTTTATCGTGGAAAAGATAAAAAAATTAATGACCATCTCCAACTAACATGACTCTGATTGTTTTTAGGACTAAAATAATATCCAATTTAATTGACCAGTTCTCGATATATTTAATATCCAATTTCATCCACTCTTCAAATTGAATGTTATTTCGACCTGAAACTTGCCATATGCAAGTTATACCGGGTTTCATGCTTAAACGACGTATTTGCCAACGCTCATATTGCTCAACCTCTTTGGGGATTGGTGGACGAGGCCCAACAACTGACATTTCACCTTTAAGCACATTGAGGAATTGCGGCAGTTCATCTAAAGAAGTCTTTCTTAAAAAACGACCTACGCGAGTAACTCTAGGATCCATTGCAATTTTAAACACAGGGCCTTCTTGCTCATTCTGTCCCATTAACTGAGCTTTCAATGCTTCAGCATTGGTTACCATCGTACGAAATTTCAAACAGTAAAATCGACGACCATTTAAACCAACTCGTTCTTGTTTAAAGAAGATTGGTCCCCCGTCATCAAGTTTAATTATTAGACCAATGACAAACATGACTGGAAAGGTCAGAATTACAACAAATAAACTAAAAAAGAAGTCAAATGTTGCCTTTGCTTTTAATGCCAAATAATTATTGGGAGTATTTCGATACGAAACAAATGGCAATTGACTAAACAATGGAACCTTTGGTTTTATTTTTGTTGATTTTACATGTATATCAGTCTTATGATGAAAACCAATACCAATCTCTGAGCAATCTGCTATTAACTTAGATATCTCAACTTGGTTCACCCTTGATTTGCAATAGATTACTTCATCAATTGCTTCATGGTCTAATAATTCCTTTAAATCTCTTGAAGGAATAATAACATTATGATCCTGACCATACTTGTCTTTAATCTCATTACTGTCAGTCATAATTCCCCAAATCCTATATCCCCAGTCTTTATTGTTTATTATCAAATCAATATAATTTTGGGATTTCTCATCTGCAATAACAAGTATATTCATACTATTATAACCTTTCCTTCTAAAAAAACGAATAAAGGCATGCAATGAATGTTTATAAATTATTAGCAGCACAAGATTTGTGATACTGAAAAGTGCCAAATTTAAGAACCTGAGAGAAGAAAAACTCATAATTAGATTTAAGGCTATCAAGAAACCCAGTCCAATTGATATTATTTTAAAATAGCCAGTAAAAACTTTCCAGCCATTCTTAATACGATCCAGATTTCCTTTACCTGATCTCTCCAGTAAGAAAAACCAGAAAACAGAAATGATAATCAACGAGTAGTTAAAATCATTTATAAACTGTTCCTCAAAACCATACCTGGTAGTAGTAAACCATGTTACAACAGAAAAACAGATTAGCGTGATAATCACTTGGAGAACCACACTTATTTTAGATATTACAGATTCGCGTTCTTTTAACATCGCTTGAGTTTTTAAAAGTGAACTAATCTTTCTTTTTTTCGATTAACTATGAGTGCTTTATCAAAGAAAATACACACTCGTTTTAAACATGAAAAATTGAACTTTTAGTTTTATCAGCGTTTTGGTTTGACTTAACAACAATCAAACTTACGGAATTGATGTTAATTAAACATGAAATACTGGCCAAAGTAGTAAAATTACCAATAACTATATGTTTATTTATCAATCAGTTAACACACCTCCACTTGCACTTCTCAAAACTATTCGGAATACCACCTCCCACTAGACCTGAAAAAGGTTCGGTAAATACCTATTGCGCCCAAACACCCAATAAAATTAGCTATTACATCAAGTATGGATGCATTTCTTTGGAAAGGAAGAATCTCTTGTAAGATTTCAATAGCTGAACCCAAAAAAAACACAATTACCAATAGACGAACATACCCCCTAAGCGACTCATTTACAACAAACGAAATAAGATACAACAATGAAAATGAAAAGTACATAAGAATGTGTGCAACTTTGTCAAGATGAGGCAAGCTTGTGTTGCCGCTAATCTTGCTAGCAGGAATCAAGCAAAGTATTAGTATTGAAAGTGTGCAAATGCAAAGTAGGGTTTTCCAGATGAAAACCCCACTTCTCTTTATGTTATATTTTATACTTCTAAGCTTTGGAATTTCTATACCAATCATACATCTTCTGAACACCTGTTTTAATATCAATTTGGTGCTTCCATCCCAGATTATTTAATTTGGAAGGATCCGTTAGTTTTCTCAGAGTGCCATCTGGTTTTTCAGAATTAAAAACAAGCTCTCCTTTAAAACCTATGGTATTCTTTATTAAATACCCCAAATCTTTTATACTGATTTCTTCTCCTGTTCCAATATTGATATGAGTATTTCTAATCTTATTAGTAGAAGAAGAATCTACTAACTCATTAAAATTAACATTCTCCATCACAAACACACATGCATCAGCCATTTCTTCGCTCCAAAGAAACTCTCTCATTGGCTTACCGGTTCCCCAGATTTCAACAGATGCCTGTGCAGCTACTTCATCAAACACAACACCGTATTTAGATAATATATTCAAAATGCTGTCTTTATTGGCTTCTCCACCAACACCTTCAATGGGCTTAAATGATAAATCACTCCTGATAGCTTCCCAGTTCCCCTCTTCAAGACATTTACCTAGAAAAGTTTTTCGTATTAAAGCAGGTAACACATGTGATTTTTCCAAATCAAAATTATCATTTGGACCATAGAGATTGGTCGGCATTACAGAAATAAAATTCGTACCGTATTGCAGGTTGTAACTTTCACAGGTTTTAATGCCAGCTATTTTGGCTATGGCGTATGGTTCATTCGTATATTCCAACGGTGAAGTCAACAAAGAGTCTTCTTTCATTGGTTGTTCAGCGTCTCGGGGATAAATGCAGGTACTACCCAGGAAAAGTAGTTTCTTTACACCATTAGCATAGGATTGATGAATAATGTTATTTTGTATCATCAGGTTCTCATAAATAAACTGAGCCCTGTAAACATTATTAGCTACGATACCCCCAACCTTTGCTGCAGCTAATAAAACATACTCAGGCTTTTCTTGCTGAAAGAAAGCTTGAACTTCATTTTGATTGGTCAAATCAAGTTCGTCAATAGTTCTATATACGAAGTTTGTATAACCTTTGGACTTGAGATTTTTAAGTATCGCAGAGCCAACAAGTCCCGTATGCCCAGCTATATAAATCTTGCTGTTTTTATCCATTTTTTTTATCTTGAATGAATATAAACAATTCCTATTCAAAGTAGTTTAATGTGCGATATCCACCTTCGCGCAAATATGATTCTTTCTGCATTAATTTTATATCTGACTGCATCATATCTGAAATCAATCCAGCTAAGTCATACTCAGGATACCATCCCAGTTTTTGATTTGCTTTTGTAGGGTCACCTATTAGCAGATCAACCTCAGTTGGCCTGAAATACATCGGATCGACACTCACAACCTCTGTCGTACCAAAGCTTAGCCTAGCCAAAATGCCGTCTAGAAACTGTTGTCCAACCTTTCGGGCAAACAGCTGCTCATCAACTCCTACGATGTATCCTTTTTCTTCAACACCTTCTCCTTTGAAATTTACTTCCAAGCCAATTTCACTACATGATAGTTTTATAAAATCCCTAATTGTTGTAGTAACACCAGTTGCTATTACATAATCATCAGGTTCTTCTTGTTGCAGAATTAAATGCATTGCTTTAACGTAATCTTTGGCATGTCCCCAGTCTCTTTTTGACGAAAGATTACCTAAATAAACTTTATCTAACATTCCCAGTGCAATTCGGGATATTGCTCTGGTTATTTTCCTTGTAACAAATGTCTCACCTCGTACCGGCGATTCATGATTAAATAATATTCCATTGCTTGCGTGAATGCCATAAGCTTCTCTATAATTCACAGTGATCCAGTATGCATACATTTTTGCCACAGCATAGGGTGATCGTGGATAAAACGGTGTTTGTTCAGACTGTGGGACTTCCTGAACTAATCCATACAATTCAGAAGTTGATGCCTGATAAATTCGGCATTTATTTAATCCTAGCAATCTAACTGCTTCGAGAATTCTTAAAGTACCAATGCCATCCGCATTTGCTGTATATTCAGGTGTATCAAAACTTACCTTAACATGGCTCATTGCGGCCAAATTATATATTTCATCTGGTTTAACTTCTTGTATGATCCTGGTTAGATTCATACTATCAGTTAAATCACCGTAATGTAGAATCAGATTTCTATTATCTGTATGTGGATCTTGATACAAATGGTCTATCCGATCAGTATTAAAAAGCGATGAGCGTCTCTTTATTCCATGAACGACATATCCTTTTTTTAATAAATACTCTGCCAGATAAGCTCCATCTTGTCCGGTAATCCCAGTTATTAGTGCAATTTTCGACATATTGTTTATTTTGTGATTTTCGATATTATTTATTGGCTCAATAATTAATTTGTGAAGAACGCTATAAAACATGATTAATGTCAAAGATAGTCATCTTTAGCTTTTAATTTGGTTAAAGATTAATCAGTTGTTTTTAGCTTCTCCAAATATTCAAACACATCTATTTAAATACAATGGGTAATTTCCCTAAAACTATGTTATCATTAACCTGACAACTAATTACACATCTCATTCTGAAATGTATTTTATCATTTTGAGAATACTAAACCTTCCTCACCCATGACTAACTAACAGAATTTGTGCACTTTGCACAAACAGTCCTTTGATGGCACAAAGATTGACTAGTACCCTGAGTAAATTTATGAATGCTCTTTTAGGGTAATTTTAATAAAAAGGGTATAGAAAATACAAAGACAATGATGGAAGTAAATATGAGAAGGATGAATAAAGTATTTTTATTAATGATTTTTTGCATATGTCTATCAAATTGCATTTATGCTGACTTGATCAAATCGGATCACTATAAATACCTTATTAATAACTTTGATAGCGCTATCAAAAAATACAACACCCCAAAACCAACTGATGATCAATTTAGTAATGGCATATTATATATTGACCCATCAGCCTCGAATAATGGGGATGGAACTATTGAAAACCCCTATAATACTTGGCCTAAAATTGAGTCAAACACTGCATATCTCCAAAAGAGAGGCACAAGTATAACTGCGGAAGGGCTGAATGGACTAACCATTGATTATGTATTAATTGGCGCATACGGAACTGGAGAAGATAGACCAATCATTTCCAATACAATTGAGATTGAAGGAGAGGGGAATGTAATAAGAAATATTCATGCAAAAGGCCATATAAATATTGCGGACTGGCCTTATTATGACGCTGGTAATTGTTGGATATATGATTGTGAATGTAAAAAAATTGAGATATTCCAACACAATACTAAAGTTATTGGGAATAGGGTTCATGGAGCTGATACTGATGGTATCTGGTCTTCTGGCTCAAAATATGGCCAGTATGTTTACAATAACGAGATCGCTTATAACATAGTTTATGATATCAATCAAAATTGGTACCCAGGAGTTAGTGAATCTGATGCACCAGGTGATGGGATGCAGTTAAACATTAATAAATCCGTACATGTCCATCATAACATAATCGATAGATCATCAACTGGAAATAAGTTTTGCATCCTTGTTGGTTGTAGTGATGGGGGAAGGGCCACTGCCCGTATTGAAAACAATGTATTTTTTCTACCCAAAGATACAGATGGAGGTGGTGCTGGTGTATTTTTTACAGGAAAAATTGATGGTATCTTTAAGAATAATAAGTTCATTGGAGAATCAAAAAGTGAGCTAGCTAGTATCTATGTCAACTCAACAGAATCAGAAATCACTATTTGCGGTAACTTTTTCTACAATTGTGGTAGGTCATTTGCTTACGGTTCAGAATCCTTTAATAATACACTGATAAATGTAGTTAAACACAACGCCAGAGGTGCACAAGTTTGTAAAAATAATGTAATATGGGGGGAAAAAGATAATTCTGTATCTGAATCTAACTTATTTATACCTGAATCTTCAAACCTGAATGAAATTTTTATTGATCCTGATAGTTTTGACTATCGTTTGAAGCAGGATGTAGTCAATTTCGTTGAAGCATATACCAGTGATGAATGGACAGTAGATTTAAATGGCAATAGTGTTAACTCAAATATTTCTTCAAGTATTGGAGCATATATAAACAATGGCTCAAATTCTTTATTTGGAGAAACAATTGATGATACACCTCAAACTGAAGAAACTAATGCAGGCGCTGTTGTTCTTGATCGTTCACTAAATGATCTTACTAAACTTTCGATAATGAATTCAAAAGCAATTGCTGATGATGGCAATACTTCTAATCAAACGATCGACGATGATTTAAATACAAGATGGTCATGTGAAGGATTAGAAAAATGGATTCAGTTTGAGTTATCAAGTATGGACACAGTTTACTGTTTAAACATTGCATGGTATAAAGGTGATTCACGAACTGCTGATTTTGACATTCAGGTATCAGAAGATAGTGTAAACTGGACTTCAGTATTGACTAATCAAGTTTCAAGTGGTACATCTGTGGATTTTCAACGGGTAGATTTACCCAACGAAATGTGTGCTAAATATATCCGAATAGTTGGCAATGGTAACTCTGAGAATGAATGGAATTCTATCACTGAGGTTGAAATATATGGAAAATCTGGTATTGCCGAAGAAAATACAGAGACAAATTATTCCCCTGTTGCTCACTTTTCAGTTTCTTCAACTGAGGTTCATCCTCAAGACAAGGTTTATATAGATGCAAGTTCTTCTTCCGATGCCGATAGTGATGTTCTCACGTATCATTGGTCATTCCCAACTGAAATATCTGCAAATACTGACGATCCTGTAAATCCACATTTTTATGCCCCAAATGTTGATGCTGAAACTCAATTTACCATTAATCTATATGTTAGTGATAAAGTGGCAAACTCTGTGTTGTACAGTCAAACAATAACAATCTCCCCTAGGCCTGAAGATAATTCAGAAACAAACGAAAGTCCAATAATTCTTAATCAAAGTTTTGATGTAACAAAACGCAAGTCTGCTGGAGATTTTATTGCACAAATAGTTGCCTCAGATCCTAATCAAAATCAATTGTTGAGCTATTCAATTATTAAAGGGAACAATGATGCTATTTATGAGATTAACTCTGCAACAGGAGAGATTTCTGCAAATAAAACAATCTTACTGACTCGTGACGAATCCCACACATTAAATATTCAGGTCACAGACAATGGAGCTGAACCACTTTCTGCTACTGCATTTATTACGATCAACCTAATTGCCCTTGAAGTAAATTTAAACCCCGAAATAGAAAATCAGCAATTTGAAATATCTGAAAAAAAATCAAGTGGGGATCTTATTGGGCAAGTGATTGCTTCAGATCCAAATCAAAACCAAACCTTAAGTTATTCAATTATTCAGGGCAATACACAAAATATGTTTGCTATTAATTCAGCAACAGGAGAAATTACAACAAATGAAATGATTGAGCTAGATAGTGATGAGACATTTACACTAAAAATACAGGTAACAGATACTGGAAATGAACCACTTTCTGCTACAGCATTTATTACAATCAACCTGATTGCTCTAGAAGAAAATCTGAGCCCTGAAATTGAGAATCAGCAGTTTGAAATATCTGAAACAAAATCAACTGGAGATTTTGTAGGACAAGTTATTGCTACAGATGCAAATAGTAAGCAAACCCTAAGCTACTCGATAACAGACGGAAATGCTGAAGGTTTTTTCAAAATCGATTCTTCTACTGGTGAACTGAAAGCTAATACTGATATTTCTAATTCAACCGAAAGAACGGTTACTCTTATTGTACGGGTAGTTGATAATGACCCATATAATCCTTTATCCGCATACGCATTTGTTACAATAAATATTCAACAAGTTGCGACAAACAAAAGTCCGGTTATTGCAGATCAAAGTTTTGATATCCGTAAAAATTATAAAATTGGGAATGTTATTGGTACAGTTGAGGCTAGTGACCCCAATAATAATCAAAGCCTAAGTTACTCTATTACAAGTGGAAATGAGGAAGACCTTTTTACTATTGATTCCATGACAGGTGAATTATCTGCAAAATCTTCGATCTCATTTGATCAAGATCAAACAATTAACTTAACTGTTGTTGTTACAGATAATGGACTTATTCCTTTATCATCAAGTGCAACGATCAAAATAAACCTAATTATAAACGGAAAAATAAAAACGGCTGAAGTAAGTAATGATAATCCAAATCAAGTGAAAATAAGCTTTAATAAAGATTTGGAAGATGAAAATCTCAAAAACGCCTATTATAACTCTGATTTTACTTTAAGTAATGGCAAAAATGTAGTGAGTGTAATTATTAGTGGAAATGAGATTATCCTTGAGTTGGATTCTAATTATGTCCCTGGAGATGAAATTATTGTAAGCTATACACAAGGCAGCACACCAATCCTTGACTCTTCAGGAAATCCGATAGAATCATTCACAGGCTACATTGTTGACAATAACATCATCTTGGTAAATGAAATCGGAATTAATGCTGAATTAGATGTGGAAGTTTATCCAAATCCATCAAATGGTATTATAAATATTAAAGCAGATAATTTAAGCTCCGATGAATGTGAAATATCTTTATACAGTCTTTCAGGGAATTTAGTGTTAAAATCTCAAGTATATGCTTCTTTTGGAAATCTGCAAGAACAGGTTAATTTCTCACATATAAATCGTGGCACATACATTATTCGTTTAGTATGCAAGAACCAAGTTTCACAAAGTAAGATTACAATAATCTAGTAAGACATAATTATAATAAACAATGAAAGTACCGGGGGTTGCAACCCCCGGTACTTTCATTTACACAGTTTATGAGATAATGCTCATTATTACAGACCTCTATCTAAGTGCCAAGTCTTTTTAAAAAAAACCTTACTTTCCCTTTTATAAAGTATTTCATAATCTTTTTGATGCTTCTTCTAATTTCTTTGTAAGTATTTTTTTGTGAGATGCTCTTTTTGTTTAAAGACGCTAGTTCAATAATGTTTTTAACTTCTTCTTCTGTCAGGCTCTCTATTTCACGACCAAGTTCTCTAATGGCTTCTTCCCCTGAAATTTCGTAAACTCCCTTATATCCTTCATGAATAGAATCAAACAATATGCTTCTTCCACATAAAGACCATCGAGGTTGCAACTCACACATTAAAAGCTTATTGTATGAAAATAGCTCTGGATCGTTATGGAAAAGCCCGAGATTAATTCCTTTCTTTTTATGGAGATCATATAATTGCAAGTTCCGATAAGGTAGATCATAATGGGAAGCTTTGTCAAACAATAAATACCTTCCGTTTGGATGATAAGAGAAGTTACCTTCTTTATTGAAATATTCTTTATCAATTACTCTAAAGTCCGATGTCATATCTTCAATCTCATAAAGAGATTCATAGTCCTGTGCTAATTGACCAGAAATATTTGAGCTTGTAACAATAAGATTTTTGTTATCCTTCCATTGCACATTTGACATTTGCGCATTATAAAGATAAAAGTTATCTCCATTAACATCTACACTAAGCGATATTGTTTTATTTTCAATTTGTTTATTTCTTCTTTCAACCTGTATAAATATTCTTGAAGAATTTGGGTTAAATATTATTAGATTGAAATAATAATGTGATCCTTTAACAAACGTTTCAGAATCTTTAAATATATGTACTATTTTATCTATAGATAAAATCTTTTTTTTGTAATCATTATCAATGTCCAAAAAATAAATAGCTTGATCTTCACATACATCACTTTCGCTATTTTCATATTTGCACTTAACATACCCTATTGCATTTGGGAAATCTTGTTCAGAAGGATTTAACGAATCGATAGATACTGCCCACCTCCCATCATTTGAGATATTCATTAAAATCGAATCAAACGATTTAGATATCTGCTTCTCTTGGTCATAAATAATTGAAAAGTATCTTTTTGTTACTTCGTTATATTCATTATAAATTATTTGATTTTTATATTTAGGTCTGATTTGAATGGATGCTCCCACATTAAAATTCCAATAATTCAATTCATCTATTCTATCAGTAATCTCTCCATTACTGATCAAACAAATTGTTGCTTCCTCATTTAATGAAGGTAATTTATTCATATGCGGAACATTCAGAGCCAAAGCAGTATTTTGCTCTGAATCTGAAATCTGCCTATGACCACCTCCAATAAAGAAGTTTTCATACTCGGGACTTTTACGGTTAATTTGCACCCTCTGCCCATATATTCGTCTAACCTCCAAATAATTACTCGTATCCTTTAAAATAAGAGGGGTATAATTATTGTCATTGTTGACAGAGTGATGTAAATGCTTAATATGCGCTACGTCTTTATTTGTTGGATTATTTATAATATTGTTAACATATGCAACAACTGTATCCAAATCTTTTATAATATCAAAATTCTCGAAAATATTATATGCTTTCTGTGAGAACTTGACAACACCTTTTGAAAGCAATTCAGATTCTTTGATACGGTGTTTCTCAAAATTGCTGTTCTCAATCTTTTTATAAACAGGCTTATATTGGTCTAATTCCTTTTTAATTGAAATTATAGGTCTCTCGGGCGAAGACATAAAAAACTCCATAAGATCCCACTTATCAGTCTGATATTTTCGACTAAACTCGGGCCTGATCTCTATTTGATCTAATCCTTCACTTCGTTGATTTACTTTATAATAATAACCGAATAGTGAGATATCCATATCCCAGCTTTTAACGATGCTATTTAAAAGTTTTTGTGGTCGTGCCTTAGTGCATGAAGAATCTACAATCATCAGGCTATCCGAAAATAACCCTAAATCATAAAAGTAGTCATAGACCATCTTCTTTTTCATTTGAGATGTCTCAATAAAAAGTGAACTATTATCTAAAACAAATGACTTCATATCTTTGTACGTCAAATACTTGTGATGCATAACAAATTCACTCCAAAGATCTTTTATGAGGTGATTTTCTTCTGAAAAGATTGAGATAAAGTCTCTTAATGATTCGTCTGTCTTTCCAAGTCCTTCTAAAAACATCCCAAGATCTTCTAATGAATTTATGTTTGCCGATTCTGAAACATATCTTGGAAGATATACATACTGAGTATTAAACTCTTTTTTATTATCGAATAAATCGAAAATCTTTTTAAGATTAAAGCCATCCCTCGCAACAAGTGCTATATTTTTTATATTATTGATTTGAGCTTTACTGTATAGCCATCTGGTAAAAAAATACAAAAAAGGTCCAGCATAAAGTGAACCAAAACGCATCCAATAACTATCATTTAGGTTCTCAATCCATACAACTGAGTTGATCCCGACAATTAAAGAGTATGTTAAATAATCAGTGTTAAATCTTTTATCATAACTTGAATCAAAAATCAAAGACATATTTTTATGTTCATGCATAAATCGATTTATTACCTTAGGGTAATAAATTGCCTTTAGACCTTTCACTTTTGCATTCTCAAAATCATTTTTCTTATTGTCACCTATGTGAAGAATTTTCCCAGGAGAAACATTGATTTTATCAATAACAACGTCATATAATTCACCTGTCGCTTTTCGTTGCTTATAGGTTGATGAAAGAAATAAGTGTTCGTAAGATTTATAACCATTAGTGTCAAGAATAATCTCAACAACTCCTTGTGGAAGGTACATATCTGAAACAAAAATTATTCTTTTCCCTAAATTGAGTGCATATTCATACGCTTCATTAATCTCAGGGTTTTGTTGACAAATCCTCGTCTCAAATTCAGATTCAAAAGATTCAACAGTTTTGTACTTTTCCCCTATTGACTGATATATTTCATTGAAAGTAATTTCATCATGAGGACTTAATTTACGAGCTCTTTTCTCTGCTTTTATTCTTTTGTCAGCAAACTTTTTTAAACCTAATATTCTTTCAATATGTATAAAAACATCCTGAGGTTTATAATAAGGTCTTAAAATAAGTGTATCAAATATGTCAAATGAAACTACTTCGCAATGCAATATTTCTTCTTTTATATGTGATAATATATTCATAAAGAAAAATGTAATAATTTGATATCAATTCTATAAACAAACAATCTTCGAATTCAAGTATATTTTGATGATCTATCAATACTTGATTTCTGTAATTGTATTATTATCCATAAAACAATTACATTTAAAATGAGTTCGAAAACTAATAGTATAATGTACTAATCAGTTAATCAGTCGCTCCTGAAAGTAACAAAAGACTTGGAACATCAATGTAAGAATATTATTATATCCCTATTATGTTCTTCGATAGATTATTGGATTGTACCTGAAGTTAATAAAAAAGGGCAGTCACTAAAGAATGCAGCCGCCCCAAAAAAACCTGATTGTCAATCACAATCTAGAAAAGTGAAAATTATAATAATGTAAAAACAACATAAACAATTATATATACGTATCTAAAATTCATCTCGAACTTGTATTAATTTCTCCAAATATTGCCATTAACTCTGTACTGTTGGCAATAGTACAAAATCTTTTCTCTCATTCCACCAAATAGTACTTGTTGACCTGACAACTTAGGAACTGGATTCCCTTCAATGATTCTGGGTCCATCTGTAGAGATTGCTATATCCCAGCCTATTGTAAAGAAATACGGGATACTTCTATGTGCCTCAAGAGCAATCCTTTTAACTTCATCAAAATGAGGGATGAGAAAATCCCTGAAAACAACCTCTGAATCAGGATGCCTGAAATGATATTTCATCTCCCAGCTCCATTCAATCATATGATCAAATAAAAGTCCGTCATCTGTAATTCCTCCGTGAAGGTTTCCAGATGAAACATTATCTACAACGTTCTTACCTATACCTATTCGAATAAGAGTATTAAACACCTCAACATCCTCACCATTACTTATTGTTATAACCCTAATAGTATTAACTGATTCAGGATGCAAAGAGGCCATTAAAGGGTGTTGTTCTATCGTTTTTTGCATTACATACATTCTCCCCTCTACCATTTCTCTCAATTCCATAATGCTGCTTTTTTCATTATTAATTTGAATTACACCTTGTGCAATGTCGAGTTTAAATACTGATGTCCCTCCAAATCCAATATTTAATTTGCAAAAACAATGTAACTCATAGTTGAGAATTTCTTTTATATCTTCAATCTTACCATTGGAACTCCAAAATATTTTTTCATTTCTCAGATAAGCAAAGATTCTTTCAACGGATTTGCATTCAGGTCCTAAAAATCGATCAAAAACATATTTATCCTCTAACAAATCTCGATAGTACGCTGGATTAAGCTCAGCATGAATCTTTGAATATTCTCTTGGAGATATGTAATCTGAAGACCTTTTTGATTTGTTATATATCCCAGACAAAAAATAGCTTCGTATTTGATTAAAAGTAAAATACCAAGATATTAATTCAATCAGAATGAGAAATAATCCTTTTCTCTCAGGTGTTTTTTTTATATATTTTCGGATTATTTTCAAATTTTTAAGAGTACCTATCAAATTTGATTTAAATAAAGGTGTCATATGGCTATAGTTTTGTTTAGTTAAATAGTCAATATCCCAAGCATCGATAGAACCTAAGAAGTCTCATTTAAATTTTATATGGTGAAAAACTTACTATAACTAAGAAATTAAGTTTTCCTCATGATGTTTATAAAAAAAAGAAGATTCCCAAATAAATACCTTCTAGCTAGCCTGCGTGGTTCTTGTATAAGCCTGAAAATCCACTCTAGACCTGTTTTTTGCATCCAAACTGGAGCCCTCTTAACTTTCCCCGCTAAAAAATCTAAAATTGCCCCACCTGCAATAGCAAGTCTAACATGTTCCAATTTTTCTAAGCTCTCATGTATCCATAATTCTTGCCTAGGAACACCCATCCCTACTATTAAGAGTTCAGCTCTTGATTCATTTATCAATTGAATCACTTCCTCGTCATTTTTTATATCAAAATAGCCATTTCTGAACCCTGTGATATTTAACCCCTTAAATCTAATTTCAAGAATTTCTTTTGCGTTTTCAACAACATTCTCTTCTCCTCCCAGTAAAAAAACGTTTTTCTTTTTAATTGAGGCCTGTTCTATTACTTTTGGTATAAAATCAGTTCCATTCATATTTTCTTTGAAACGAACACCTTTTAGCAATCCTCCCAGCTTTATTCCAATTCCATCGTTAAGAATAAAATCACTACTTAGTATTGATTTAAGATAATTATTATCTCGAATGCTCAAATTAAAGCAATGTGCATTAATGAAAAACAAAGTAGATGCTTTCTTCTTATTATTCGTAAGAATTTCACTACACCCCTTTAAAGCCTCATCTGTGTTAAGATCATCAATCTGCAAATGATAGTATTTTTTTCTATATTTTAACATGGCTACTTGTCAGATTTTATCATTTGAAAAACTACAAAATCACGACTTCTTAATCTCGAAGTTAAACTTTGCCAAAGGAGCTTTCTTAGCAGTTTTTTTTCATTCGTAACCAAAATAACTTTTCTTTTATTAAAGATAGATTTTATGTAACCATAGACCATATAAACAGAACCAGCGAAAAATGGAGGCCTGATAAGGTCATGCAAAACTTTTATAAAAAAATAAAAAATATTATACCCCAAAACATATGCTCCGATGCCATGATTGATTCTGCCTTTCTTCAATGATGATTTACCTCCAACTTTTCTGTGCATCTTGTAAAAAACATCCCTGTAAGCTTGAGTTTTCCATCCCTTTGCCATCGCTTTAATATTGTCAGCAGTGTCCCACCCTAGGCTCAAAGGAATGCCCCCAATGTCTTCAAGACATTTCATACTATAGATTTTGAACTGCCCATGCGCATGCCATAATGGGCTATAGTCAATTATTTTCTTCCCATTATGCATATAATACGGTGTACCCGAAAAAATACCCAACTCCCCATTTGTGTTCTTTTCTGATATTGACTGGATGTAAGTACCTACAAAAGTGATATCCGCATCCATCTTTATCGCATATTCAAAATCGACACCTTGCCCTTTTAAATGTTGTACTCCAATATTAAATACTTCAACAACATGCCCTCCCAAAGAATACGTATCCTTTGGCGATATATTTTTAAAATACTTAATAAAGGAATATCGTTTAGAATAATCATTTACAATGTTCGATGTTTGATCACTTGAATTATCATCCACAACAAGACAAACCTCAGGTTTTAAAGTTTGATCAACCACCGATTGCAGGGTATCTGCTATATTCTTTTCCTCATCTTTTGCGGGTATAACAATTACATATTTCATTGTAACGTCTTTTCAGGTAAGCCAAATTTTGTTAAAACAACAGCTGCAAACTTTCGCCATGAATGCTCTCGAAGATATCTAGTTACACTATTTTCATCAATTCGCTTTTCATGATAAACTTTTAATAACCTTTCACAGTGATCTGGTATTAGCTCAATATCTGTATAAGTAAAAATCAAATGCTCTTGAAAAAGGTCAAGAAATGCCCCAGAATTAGGACCAAGGATAATATTCCCAAACCCAATAGAATCAGACAATGCACCTGAACTCAAAATACTTTCTTTGTTGTAGGTGAATAAGGTAATGATCGAACGTCCCAAATAAGCTTCAAGTTCCCAGTCCTCAAGGAAACGATCTATCAGTTGTACATTTTCTGTAAGGTTTTCCCTTATTACTTTTTCATAATCTTGCCCCAACACTTTGCCCGCAATTACAATCTTGGCATTTTTCAGTTGAGTATTTTTATTTAACTGGTTCAAGAAAATGTCAACACCTTTATAGGGTGCGATTGACCCCCAAATTAAAATATCAATATCCTTTTCTTTGGCAGGTTCTCGTTTTCGCTCATTTATTGGATGGTGAAAGAATATGGCTTTCCCTGGAAATCCCATTTCTTCAATCAATCTTACTCCTTCAGAGGCATGCGTAATGATATAATTGCTCAAAGAAAAAAGATTTTCAAAAATGGTTTTCTTTCTAACTGTATTAGACTTGTCATGTGAAAGTTTATTGTGCAAAGTCCAGCATATTTTCACTCTACGAATACGTAATATAGGGACAAATACAAATTTGAAAAATAACCATTGTGTATATCCCCCTTTTTTATCGGGTAAGTTTTCTACCCAGTTTAAAAAAATGATGTCAATTTTGAAAATGTATTTTAGCAAGTCAAACAAGCCAACTGTTGAAGGAGAATTGGCATTTAAAAACTCCACATTACCTTGCATTGATTCAATAAAATTATTGATATATGGATTGTGAAGACCTGTTTTAAGTCTTGCAGTAACCGGATAGATGTAGGCTTTTCTCATCGATCAGTTCTTTTTAAACCTACACTATTTAAGAGCTTCCATTTGAAAAAACCCCCAAAAAATTTGAAGTATATATAAAACAATCTAAAATAAGGCAATGGTGTATATGTATGTTTTTTATACAAAGCAATTTTCTTTTCTATATTATTGAGTGATTTTACATTTTTCAAAGAAGAAATAAGATCCTTCCAAGAATCTTTTTTCTTAAACCCAGAGTTAGAAGTATCATTATAAATCCTCAAACTTGGAAACACCTTAACAGAATATCCATTTAGCTTACAACGTAATGTAAAATCCAAATCACCATGATATTGAGGAAAATTCGTATCATCCAAGAATCCAACTTTATCGAATACACTTATGGGCATGACCGTTCCCATCCCTGGCAACCAATCTACGTCTATTACCGTATCATATTGCTGACTGTCATTAACCATATTAGCAATCTGTTTATAGTATCCAGTCATACGATTAAAAGTACCTCCCATACCCCACACTTTACCACTCTTTAAATCGAAAATTTTTGAACCAATTACTGTTTCAGTATCTAATCCTGTTAAAATACTCTTCAATTCAACAAAATAGTTTTTTTCAGGTTCAATATCGTTATTCCACCAAAGCACGAAATTAGCAACCTGATTTCTTATCACGTATTCAACTCCTTTATTAATACTACCGCTCCACCATAGATTCCCATCTCCATTTAAAATTATTACATTGTGATGGCTTTTTTTTACCCAATCGGTTGTTCCATCTGTAGAACCGTCATCAATCACAACTATTTTATAATGTTCTTCATTTGAGCTAATTTCTGATAGCACCTTACTCAATTGATTCAAACATTTTTTTGTAAACTCAATATTATTAAACACCGGAATCAATATTGCCACACTAGTCGATTTCATATTTAAAGGCACTTTTTCTTCTTTTACTTTATTTGCTATTTTTTTATGAAAGTTTACTAGAACCACCCCAATCAATAAAATCTTCACTAAAATCATAAAAACCTAACTGGCTTTCGGGAATATTCTTGTTTTCTTTCAATCGTTCAATCATTTCTGGTATTTGCTCATAAAATTCTGCAGAACGATAATTAGGATGAACTGAATATAATCCAGGAGGCTTCCCGAGAAAATCAACTCGTTTCAACTTCTCTTTTTTCATACTTAAAAATAAAATTTTTTCAAGTCGGTCTGAGAATGAGAATCCCCGAACAAGTGCATACAACATTTTGATAGGTGGAGGAAACTTTCGTGTTAACTTACCATACAACCTTCTTCTGTCAACAAATAAAATCCTAGTGCTAACTGAATCGAAGATTTCAAAAGCATGTTTTTCATTTGCAAGAGCTGTGTAATTTTGCTGCTTCTTCAATATGTTATCTGGGTGAGGAGGACCTGGATGTGGCGCAAGATATAGAATTTCTTTGTCACTCTCGTACTTCTTTATTGCTTCATTTATCCAAGTATTACTTAATCCTCCAAAAAACATATCAGAATCAATATGCAATATGTAGTCATTTTTACAACTTGCAAAACCATAAAGATATGCATATAGTGGAGCTCCCCTGAAATTATGCAAAAACCATTTACCGTTATAAAAAAGCCGATTTATGTCATTCACGACGAACTCACTATAATCAACCTTATGGAATCTGATTTTAGGGTATTTTTTTGACAGAACTTCTATAAGATCCATAAATGGTTCATGAAATTCTGACAATTCATCTTTAGACAAAACTTTTTTCGGCCTAAAATCATAAGTTAGAAGAATTTCGTCAACCTGTTCATTAAATGCCGAAATTTGATGTTCTAAAAGTGTTTTACTATGCCGAAAATCTCCAGGCGCCAAATTAATCTGAAATGTTACATTATTCATCCTAGCAAGTTTTTATTATTGTAACAATTTAAAAGTAAGCTTACCGAAGTAAGTTTCTAAACTACTATATAAGCGGAAAATACTCCACCTAAAATTATTATTCTTTCCAATAAACATCCTTTTTTATAACTTTTGCTGGAATACCACCTAGAATTTGATTTGTCCCATAATGTGATTTATTAACTAAGCTATTTGATGCGATAATTATATTATCATTCAATTTTACTCCTTTTTGAATTGTCGCCCTGTATCCAACCCAAACATTATTACCAAGTTTAATCCCTTTATTTCTATTTATTAATTCATGAGTTTCCTTATCAAAAATCCGATGATAATCAGTATCAATAATCAAACTATCCCAAGATATCCTATTGTTAACTCCAAGTTCTATTCGTTCTGCACAAACAATTGAACTATTACAGGAGATCCTAAACTTGTCACCTAAAATTAATGTTCCTCCTTTGTCAACATTTATTTTAGCACCAAATTTTATTAGTGCTTCCCCTTTAAAAATTATCGTTCCGTGATTACACCATAAAGCATAGGTTGACCTTTTATCAAAAATCCCTACAAATCCATGACCAATTCTTATCATTCCAGGCTTTATTGGCGCATCAATAATCAATTCACCTTTCAGTTTAACAATCCTAACTTTTTTGCCTACAAAAATCGGGAACTTAATTGCTACACGAAAAGGTAAATAGCGTAAGTTGAAAATGATAGTTTTGAGATTTAAATGTTTTAGTACCTTCAATAAAGAATACAGAAATTCATTTCTCATAATGCCCAATATCTCTATTAATAAATAATTACTTTAATAAAAACAAGCTGCTAAAACTGTTTACTCTTGAAAGATGAGTAGATACTAAAATAACAATGATTTCATTAAACCTACTAATTGAATTATTTTTTCTTCTTTGCTCTCAACATAACTAAAAGCTTATCTAAATCTTGTCTTTGATAGTAAACAATGTGTGAAAAATATAAGACAGCTGTTATGACTTGAAAGAAATAAAGGTCATAATAAATAAAATATACCAATAATGTCCCTAATAAAAACTTTGCACCCCAAAAACGGATTATCTCATTAAAGCTAAAACCAAGAGATTTGTAGAAGCCATAGTAAATCTGAAATAGAATAAGCGCTTGATTAGCTATCGTATAAAATAAGATGACATGCAAAACAGAAAATAATGCTCCGAATAAAATAGCTGAAACTGTAGTTGATGACCATACAACACTAAGTATAAAAACAGTTCTTTCTTTCTTTTGTAGTACATAATAGTCAGTGCTCGCTGAAAAGATAGTTTGCGTTAAAATTAAAATCCCAATGTAAGGCAGGAACATTGCAACTCCTATCCAGTCATTTCCCCATAAGATTCTTACAATTTCTTCAGAAAATAAAATTAACATAAATGAAATTGGATAATTAAGAATACTAATTCCTCCAAGAATTGCAAAAAACTCCTTATCAATTTTATGGTCACCAGCATCCTTCAGTTTTTTTAAACTGGGAAACAGGACTGTTCCAAAGATGTGAGTAATAAGTCTCAAGGCTATGTAAATAAAACGATATGCTCTATTGTACAACCCAAGAGATGACTCGCCAAAGACCTTCCCAATTACTAAATTGTCAGCATTCCTCGACCAGTAATTAATAATATGACTTGTAGTTATATTACCGACCAATGACTTTATTTCCAATAACGTGTTCCAGGACTCCTTTAGAGAAATTAACTTCTTTTTGAACTCTATCTTCTTCTGTAAATAGAAATAAAATATGATTGGAGAAAAAGTTAATGGTAATATAAGAGCCCAATATGAAAAGTTCAAAAACGCCAGGATTATCATTGAGAGCACTGAGATTAGGGTTTGTAGTACTCGCCCCTTTCCAATGACATCAAACTTTAAATATTTAGATGCCAAAGCATTTGGAACAAAACTTACCGTATTCACAATAAATCCTATACCCATAACAATTATTGGGATGATTAATTTCGAATTATTATAAAAAAGCGAAATTGGGTAGGCTAGTAATGAAAATACAATGAAAAGTAGAATTCCAATCCATATATTTAAGCCGAAGAAATCCCCAACCTTTTCATTATCATAATCATTTCTTATCAAAGCATGTCTTGTCCCCACATTTGACAGGACATTTACAAACCTACTAAATACTGTTATTAATGCAACGAAACCATACTCTGAGGGACTAATCAATCTTGACAAAATAATTGTTGAACCAAACTCTATAACCTGAACTAAGTATGTATAACTGCCAAATTTTGCAATATTTTTAAGAAAATCCTTCTTAAAGCCCATTCTAAAATTTATCTTTTATACTGAAGAATAAGTTCTTCCCAAAAACCAATACTATAAAAATCTTTACATAAGATCTAATATCTGTAATTCGATATCGAATAAGCAAAAATAGGCTCCTCATAACTTCCTTTCGGTATCTTTTGGGCAAACTATCTAATAAAGATCTTACAACAACTAACACTTTATTCTTTTTGAAATTTCTATATTTTCTTGCTCCAGCTACTTTTTTCATTTCTTTTCCCCATTTTTCTGAGAAAATCTTTAGCCCTTCGAGTCGCTTGTATAAATGTTTTGCCATTTGCTCTCCATGATGTTCATATTTTATCATCATTGGTTCATCAACATAATCAAATGTATATCCCTTTTGAGCAATTCTTAACCATAAATCAAAATCAACAAAAGTAGGTAAATATTCATCAAAAGAACCTACGTCTAGAAGGGCTTTTTTCTTTAGTAAAAATTTTGATGTTGTTGATGGACAAAAACCTCCCAATAAAATCCGATAAATATCTCCTCTGTATTTAGGAAGATCAATGAGTGTTTTTGTGTTCTTAACCTCATCAATTTCATAATTTCCACAATAAACAGCTCCGAGCTTGTCATCTGAATTTTTAAATATTTCTATTTGTTTTTCTAATTTCTCAGGAAGCCAAATATCGTCAGAATCCAACAATCCTATATATTCGCCTTCAGCCATATTAATTGCAACATTCCTTGCAGCACACTGCCCTACATTCTCCTCTAACTTGACATATTTTATTTTACTGTGATTTAAGTCAGCTATAACCTGTTCTGTTGAATCAGTAGATGCATCATCAACTACAATTATTTCAAAATTTTGAAATGTTTGCTCATCAACTGAATTTATGGCCCTTAAAATTAGATTTTCCCTATTGTACGTAGGGATAACAATACTTACTAAGGGGCTCTGCTTAAACTTATTGTCCATCATATGCAACCGCTTTATTTTTTCTTAAAAACTTTGAATGTTCATATTTACTTACATCTAAAACATAAAGTGTCATTACCATAATAACATCTGCAGTGCCAAAAACGCCTTTAGAGGTAATTGATGTTAATAAAAGGAATGCGAAATAATACTTAAATACCTGCATTCCAGGTTGAACTTTGATATAAAATGATTTTATCATTAGCATTAATCCACCTATAACAAATAAGACACCATATCTCACATAATCTCCTAAAATCCCAATGTCATTTAAATATCGGTTATAAGCAAGCTTGTACATATCCATAGTTCGCCCATAAGAACTTGCAGGATGCCCTTCCCCATTTCCAAAAATGTAAGTAATAAAATCCGTTTGAAACTCAGTCATAAAAAAACGTATAGTTTTCGTTCTGGTAGTCTCCCCTTCAGAAGACTGAGACTGAGACAACTCAATCATCGATAAAAATAATTCTTGAAAAGCAAATACAACACTAACAACTCCAATCCCCAACAAGAAAATGATCAGTCCTCTTGACCTAATTTGCTGAGAAATAAAAATATTAATAACCGTCAATAAAGCAATCCCAAAAATAATTTGACGTGTAGCTTGTAATATAAAAGCGCTATAACAGATCATAGCAATAATCAACGGTAATATTTTCCTCTTTTCGAAGAATTGATTGATATATATAAAAAATATTATAATCGCAGCATTTAATCCTGGAACAAATAACCTTATAGTTCCTCTATCTATGGACATTCGAGTAGATAAAATACGTGTAGGGTAAATTGTATATTGAATAAAATATACCCCTAAAGCAACTACTCCAATAATAATAATTGATTTTATTATCAACTCTTTGTCAAACCGAAACGTATGTAAAAAGAAGTAAAAGGTGTAATTGAAGATTAAGCGAGTTGCAAATAAAGAGATTACGTAATTTTGTCCATGGTATAATTGACAAACAACCATCGACAATATCCAACCCGTTAATAACAAAACAATAGGGGTCTTAAAATTTAGCTCAATTTGCTTATTGTTCCTATGCCTAAAATATCTTGAAAATACTATTAATAAACAGAGACAAAAGATAGGCATTACAAACTGTATCCTTTCTACTAATGGTGTTGGAATAATACTAAATCTAAAAAATTCTAATACACCTATTACTGTAAATATGAATATTCCAAAGATTATCCTCATCTGAAAAAAATCAGGAAATGAATTTAACAATTCTATTTTTAACTTGCTGCCTATATATAGCTATCATATACAATTTCGCTTGAGAATGAAAAGTATCCTCACGTCTATTTCTGAAACTAGTTACCAAGGGTACAATCGAAATATACTTCGAAATAAATATTCAATCCGTAAGCTAAATTTAGCGATCAAAAATACTTCTCCCGAAACCTGGCTATTAATTATCTTTTGCATTTTACTAAAAACACGATCAATTGACACTAACTTTTTTTGATCAATTTCAGGATTATTTCTTAAATACTCCGGAGTTGCTATTCGATGAGGCGCTATACAGTTAACTGTAATATTACAATTTATCTTATTTTGAATAAGCTTGGAGATTGATTCAGTGAAAAGAATCAATGCTCCATTGATTGAGGAATATACCCCAAACTTATCTTCTCCTTTAAATGCTGAAGTGGATGATATATTAATGATTCTTCCAAAATTATTCTGTTCCATTATAGGAAGGCAATGCTTAACAAGCATAATAGCACTAGTTAGCTTTACATTAATCATATCAAATACCTCTTGATCGCTATAACTAGCTAATAAATTGAAGTTCATGATTCCTGCATTATTAATCAGGATATCAACACACTTATGATTTTTTTTTATTTGTCCAAGTAACAAACCTACTTCCCCAGGCTTAGCTAAATCAAACTCATAATATTTATTAAGCTTAGACTTTATGGTATCTTCAAGTTCATTTTCTGCTTTAATATCAACTCCTATTACAGTATCCCCTAAATCAGAAAAAAGGATTGCAAGCCCTTTTCCTAAACCACTTGCAATCCCTGTTATTAAAACTAGCCTCTTTTGACGATTTTTCCTTTTAAAGTAAAACCTGCAAAATGAACGTGATAACTCAAAAAGAAATGTTCTTCTAATATAATGTACGTATAATTTCCTAAACACCTTATTTAATTTTTCTCAGTAGATTACCAGCTTTCTTAAATATCCATTTTAAGAACTTCACAATGAAATTTAATGTGAATACACCTTCAACATATTCAGACAGGGTAAACTCTCTTTCAATGTGTTGCTTGTGCCACTGATAACTTTTTGAGTTAAGCAATTTATTCTTTAAATAGAAATAGGCATACTCAACCCGAAGCCTCCTATACAATTTATTAAGCACTTCATTATCACGCTTAAAACGAAAGAAGACCTCTTCAAGGTACTGTAGAAAGGTATTGTACTTAAATACAACTGTATTCGTTTGTGAATCGGGATGCCTCCTTGTATAACTTAGCACTTGAAAAATAAACCCACAATTTGAAACATCTAACACATCATAAAACAACTCAGTATCAACATGATACTTCCCATTAAAAATACGAGGATAAAAACTCAATTTCTTTAAGTGTTCATTTGAGAATACCATATTCGTAATGTCCCCAGAAATGTCAAGTTTCCTGGTAAGTTGTTTGTACAAGATTTCGTTACCACTATAAACCTGACCTTTATTCGGATCTAATCCACAACCATCTACCTTTACACCAGCAAGACGGTAAGAAGATATTGTTCCAATTGAATCATCTTTTTCAAATAACTTAACGGCTTTTTCTAGGTATTCAGGAAATATCCAATCATCTGCCTGAACTAGTTTATAATACTTAGCATCTAAATTACCTTTAACAAAGGTGTTATTCCAATTGTCTGCCAATGGAACAAATTTCTCATTCAAAATAACTTTGAACCTCTTATCTTTCTTCTCAAAATCCCTTGCTATTTCTAAACTATTATCTGAAGATTGATTATCACAAACTATACATTCCCAGTCTTCAAATGTTTGATTTAATATGCTATTTAAACAATCATATAAAAACTCACCCCCATTGTAAACAGGAACGCCTACTGAAACAATTGGTTTTGCGTCTTTTCCCATAATAAATATTTTCTTTGAGTGATTAGTATTATAAAGCGTATATATCTGGATTAATATCCATATTAGTCAACATTACTGTAATTTCATTTTTATACACACCATTCATGATAATCACAGCATCTGGTTTATATTCTCGAAGAAACTCTGGATTTTTATACTGAATACCAATTCCGGGGATGTAATTACCTGTCATGTGTGGATTGATATCAACAACATGCTCTATCACTTTCATATCATAAAATTGTGTAAGGAAACCGACAGATTTAGATCCCCCTCCCCATATTACAACTTTCTTATTCCCTTTTTTGTAGTCTAAAAGTATATCTCTCCATTTGTCAAGGGTTCTGTTTATTTTTGTTACAAAACCATTTGCAAGTTCCCAAAGATCCTCAATGTTTTCTTCAAGGTTATGAATCTTGGATGAAGTCTTAGTAACCGGTTTTGCCTCAATAAATAAGTATTGATCATCATACTCTAAATACATATCCAATACTTCAAAATCATTTCTTCTGAAAAGTCTTGCGAGTGAACCCGGGCTCAAATAAGTGCAATGTTCATAAAAAATATCCCAAAAAGCCTGAACCTTTAAGATGCGAACTATACTAGGAACCTCAAAAAAGATGATATTGTCAGTTCCCTCTTTTATAGATGATCTTACTGTAGCAAGAAACTCGTCTGTAGCATGAATATGCTCAAGAGTGTGTCGGCAAGTGATAACATCATTTGGTAAATCGCCATGTTCTTTAGAATAAAACTCTTTAATAAACTTAAGCTTATGATTGGGCGTAAGTCTTCCATCAATGAATGCTGGATCAATACCAATACCTCTATTATTCCCTAACTCACATATCAAAGAAATAAAATCGCCTTTACCACACCCAATCTCAATAATATCTTTATTTCGAATACTGTATCTATCAATAAACCGATTTGTTATTCCTGAAATAAACTTCTTAAAAGTTGGAGAGAAGCCTTGTTGGTCTTCATACCCTTGAGTATAGTAATCAATTGTCGTATCAAAAGAACTATTGAAAATGAATCCACAATCGTGACAAAAAGCCAAGTCAATATCCTTACGGGGGATAGCTATTGCTTCTTCATAAGTCTTAATTGTCAAAAGGCTTTGAGTTGGAGCATTCTTTATGGAAAAAAAATCTTCACAATTGCTAGAACCACAATTGGGGCATTTAAGGTGTTTCATAAACAGTAAATTGCTAAATTGATTTTTGAAATGTATGAACATCAAAATCCAAATGATTCGCGTCTTTTTCAGATACTACCTCAATTGAGATTGGCCATTGGATATTAAATACTTTATCATCAAATCGAATTCCACGTTCAGCGCCTGGTGTGTAAAATTGAGTTACTGGATAATACACTTCACTATTTTCTTCTAGGGTAATAAAACCATGAGCAAAATTCTCAGGCACATAAACCATTTTATAATTGTCCTCTGATAATTCGTTTCCAACCCATTTCATAAATGTAGGGGATCCAGGTCTTAAATCAATGATAACATCGTATATTCGACCTTTTGTACAACGAATAAATTTAGTTTCCTGATAAGGATCAACTTGGTAATGCATTCCACGAACTGTCCCTCTTTTCAATGTTAATGAAGTGTTTAGCTGCTTTATACTACCATTTAAGCCATGTTCTTCAAACTCCTTCTGGCACCATGCTCTTCCAAAAAAACCACGATCATCTTCTACTTTTTCTACCTCTATCAAAAATGCTCCTTTAAGTTGAAGTTCTGTAAAAATCATAATTAATAGCTATTCTTCTTGTTTAACAAACTTTCTGAGTATATAAAAAATGATGATCACTCCCAATAACAAACCAATATCAAATATAAACCAAAGCTGGGTTGGGATTAAAGTACCTCCAATTATTATATCAGAGAATGGATAAAAAAGCTTCTTGCCTCCACTAACTGCATCTAAAACCAAATGAGAAAAGCATGACAGCCAGAATATTGTAGCCTTTAAAGCAGAAGGTCTATTTTTATTAAAGATCCATGTTATGAAAAGAATTCCGAGATAAACAAGTAATACAAATACAAAGCTATGGCTAATGGTATGCCCAATGCGGTATGGGCCATATGCATCAGGCCAAAACATGTCAGGAATTAATGAGCAAAAACCGATGATGAGATAATCTGAATTTGAGAATAAAGAAGTTTTCAGTCTTTTAACCCTGACCAGATCAACTGAGGCTGAAACTATTATTGGTGTAGCAACATGAGTTATCAAAAACATTAGGATACTATTTAATCCACTCTAAATTCTCATTGATAAGCTTTTCGTCTTTAAGTTTTCCTAAAACTTTTAACCTAATAAGCTGAGACGATCTGAAGTCTGGGTCATTGAAATTCATTGCAACGAGATTATCACGAATCTCTGCAATTGTAGATTCAAGGTTATGGATAGGTTGATGATTTGGTGCAAGACTTTTAAATAAATCAAAGTTTACCTGATACGATCTTTTATCGGGCACCGCATGAGGATTAGTACTAATATTTACGCCTGGAATTATAGCTGAAACAGCCTCTGCAAGGGGTTTAATTTGATTATTCCACTCATTTGAGCCAGCATTAACAATTAAAAAATCTCCTCCATTATCATTTTTTCTGGATAAGCCCCATTCTATTGCACGTGCCATATCTTTTGTATTTATCATTGGTCTCCAAGGAGTGCCATCACTTAGAATTGTAATTTTGCTCTCAACCAGTGAACCTGCAACAAAATCGTTAAGTACTAGATCCAGTCTTAACCGATTACTCCATCCACAAGCAGTAGCAAACCTTAAACAGGTGATGGAAAAAGAATCATCTGCCAACGGTTCAAGTTCTTCTTCTGCATATATTTTAGATTTAGCATATGCTGTCAGTGGATTTACAGTATCTTCTTCAGTTTTTGGATAATCAGAGGCTGCTCCATATACAGAACAGCTAGAAGCAAAAACAAAATTTTTCACTCCTGCAGATTTAGCTTTTTTTGCCAACTCTACAGCAGCTTTATAATTAACATCAAGGGTAATCCCCTCAAACTCTTTACTCATTGGATCATTTGAGATAGCAGCTAAATCAACTATCGCATCAATTCCATTTAAAATTTCATCAGGGAATTTCCGAATATCTCCATAAATCTGTCTATCAAGCAATACTTCAGGAAGCATCGACGAATTAGTCAAACAGTGGCTAAAATAACCGATATCGAAACCTATCAATTCAGCACCTGGGAAAACGTTTCTTAGATGTTTGGTAACATTTGGCCCTATATACCCCATATTACCTGCAATTAAGATCTTCATATTAATTTGTGTTTAAGTTTTTGTGTGTTATTACAAATAAGTACATTTATTCCCAGATTTTCCAAGGTGCATTCCCTGATTTCCATAAATCTTCTAAAAGATTTTTATCCCTTAGTGTATCCATCGGTTGCCAAAATTTTGTATGTCTAAATGCAGCTAACTGAGAATCATTTGCTAGTTTCTCCAATGGATCTTTTTCAAATACTGTTGCATCACCATCAATATAATCTATAACTTCAGGCTCAAGAACAAAAAAACCACCATTAATCCATGCAGATTCATCGCCTTCCATTTCAGGTTTTTCTTTGAAGTATCCAATTTTAGAATCATCCTTCTTCAACTTAAATACACCAAAACGACCATGTTGACGTACAGAAGTTAAAGTCGCAAATACTTTTTGGTTCTTATGATGCATGATCAGGTCATTAATATTCACATCACTAACACCATCGCCATAGGTCATACAAAAGGTCTCTCCATCAATATAGTCCTTTACCCTTTTCAGCCTTCCTCCAGTCATTGTATTTAAGCCTGTATCAACAAGTGTGACATTCCATGGTTCAGAATTCATTGTATGAACTTTCATGCAATTATTCTTCATATCGAATGTAACATCGGAATTAAACAAAAAATAGTTTGAGAAGTATTCCTTTATAACATAACCTTTATATCCGCAACATATAATAAAATCATTTATCCCATAGTGCGAATAGATCTTCATAATGTGCCATAGAATGGGATTCCCGTCAATTTCAACCATTGGCTTAGGTCGCACTCCACTTTCTTCACTTATACGTGTTCCGAGACCTCCTGCAAGAATAACTGCCTTCATTATGTGTCAATTTTTGAGTATTGGTTATCTATAAATTTTTATTGATATAAGCCCCTTTTGTATAAACTCATAAATGCTTGATAATACTAAAACAGTATCTTACGAACATAAAACGCTTCTGCAAACATAGAAGCACATTCAATTCCTCTAATACGAGGTAAAGCACAAAATACATCCTCATCAAACCAATGTTTATTGTTCTGGGAAACAAAGGATTCTAGCAAAATTTGATTCTTTTTTCTAAGATGACTTCTTTCTAAGGGAACATAAAAACTTGGCACACCCAAATCTCCGTCATACTTTGGGATCTCATACTCTAAGATTAAGTGATTTCGCCATGTATTCCACGTTAGATCACTAATAAGCCTATGATCTTGATGCCTGTCATCTCTAAAATGTGTAAAAATTAAATCCGGAGAGAATTTACTTTTAATGACCTCAAAATATTCTTTTATGTCTTTAGCATTATAGGGAAGAAATCCATCCTTAAAAGATTTTACAATGATTTCTTTATTTTCAAATCCATCTAAAAAACGACTAGCGCTATCAAATGCCTCAGTTTTCCGAATATCATTTGATGCGAAAACAATCCAAAAGACTTTTTCAATTTGGTAATTTTCAAAGATCTTGAGCAAGGTTCCGCCACAACCAATTTCAATGTCATCACAATGAGCTCCTAAACATAAAATATTAAGAGGGTTACTGTTCTCAATAGTAAATCCGAGCATAATCAATAGGTTTTTTTACCATTTTTTCGCCAAACTTCCCAAGAAGCATTCCCTTTGGCATAGGCATCATCTAAAGTTTGCTTATCTTTATATGTATCCATACTAGCCCAAAACCCTTTATGATCCCATGAAGTCAATTTCTTTTCTTCTATTAATCTAAGAAATGGTTTATCTACAAGTTCATCTCCATACTCCATGAAATCAAAAATTTCTTTTCTAAAAACAAAATATCCAGTATTGATATAAAGTCCAGAGGAGCCTATATGATTAATTTTTCTTACCTCTCCATTATCATCTCTCTTGACAACATGAAAACTTTGAGTAGGTTGGTAGGCTACAAAGGATGCCACTTTATCTTTTTGAGGCTTGAACCATTCTATCATCTCATTTAGATTCAAATCTGAAAGCCCATCACTATAATTTGCCAGAAACATCTCATCATTGCCAAGATACTCTTTTACAGACATTAGCCGCATGCCAATGTTTGAGTTTATACCTGTATCAACAAAAGTAATTTTCCAGTCATCAATATCAGTATTGAGCAAATTTATATTTTTCCCACCATTCTCAAAAACAAAGTCATTAGATATGGTTTCGTCATAATTAACGAAATAGTTCTTTATAAAATCAGCTTTATGACCTAAACAAAGAATGAATTCTTTATGCCCAAAATGAGCATAAAATCTCATAATATTCCATAAAATTGGTCGATAACCTATCGGAACCATTGGTTTTGGGATTGTTTCAGAATATTCCCTTAATCGCATGCCTAAACCACCACAGAAAAGTACTACTTTCATAATCGATATGCTTAAACAGATAATTTAAAAACAAAAAATTAAGAATGAAAAGAAGCTCCCTAAGTGTATTCTCAAATCTAATCGATTATCTCTAGTTCAGGCACAGGCACCACAAATTTACCTCCCCAATCACGAATAAAATTATTCTGATTTATAATTTCATCTTTTAAATTCCATGGTAAAATAAAAAGATAATCCGGTTTTGTTTTTTTGATCATTGATGGATCGAAAATTGGTATACGAGTACCTGGTAGGAGTTTTCCTTGTTTATATGTGCTTCTATCAACAGTGAAATCAATAAAATCAGAACGAATTCCGCAATAATTTAAAAGTGTATTTCCTTTACCCGGAGCACCATACCCAACTATTTTCTTCCCATTTCTCTTAGCCTCAATTAGGAAGCTAAGTATCTTCCTCTTTGTTTCCTTAACTTGTTCTTCAAAACTTGAATAATAACTAAGCTCTTCAACACCAAGATTTTTCTCTCGTGATAAAAGTTCTGTCACTCTATCAGAAATATCTTTACTTCTATTTTCACTATGTTTACCATAAATTCTCAAAGACCCCCCGTGTGTTGGTATTTCTTCAACGTCAAATAACGTGATTCCATGATGAGAAAAGATCCGGTCAACAGTTGTAAATGACAAATAGGAAAAATGTTCGTGATATATAGTATCAAACTGATTATTTTCAATTAGTTGGAGCAAATGAGGAAATTCCATTGTAATTATACCTTCATCTGACAACATAATTTTCATGCCGGAAACAAAATCATTTATATCTGGTACATGTGCAAGCACGTTGTTGCCCAGCAACAAATCAGCCTTGCCATATTTTTTAATTAATTCATTAGCTGTTTTTACACCAAAAAATTTTATTTCAGTTCTTATTCCTTTTTCAATTGCTGCTTCTGCAATATTATCGGCAGGTTCTACACCTAAAACAGGGATGTTTTCTGAAACAAACCATTGCAATAAATAACCATCATTACTTGCTATTTCAACAACAAAATTATTTGAGTCTATTTCAAAATCAGAAATCATCTTCTGTGTATATTTCTTTGCATGATCAACCCAACTATCACTGTACGACGAAAAATATGCATACTCTCCAGCGAAGATCTCATCAGGAGAGGCAAATTCTTCCAACTGTACTAGCCAACAGTTGCTACATACAAATGCGTGCAATGGAAAAAATTTCTCAACATTATTTGCACCTTCAGCTGTTATATATTCTTCACACAATGGGGACATACCCAAATCAACGACACTATATTTGAGATCCTCTTTACAAAATCTACATTTCCTAGGAGAACTTGAACCTTTCATCTTTATAGATGAAGTATTCTTCAGACTAATTTTATTTCCCATAAGGAGTTGATTTAAATATTAATATCGATTTATACATTCATAAACTATTACAATCCTTTCCCAATACTTGTCAAATCAAATCCTATCTTCTTTAATTCCTTCCTGTCAAGTATATTTCTACCGTCAAAAACAAATGCAGGCTTAAGCATTTCATCATAGACTTTAGCCCAATCCAACTCTTTAAATTCATCCCATTCTGTGATAATGGCAACAGCATGTGCGTCTTCCATAGCTGAATATGCATCATCATGAACAATCAATTGAGAAGACAAAGACTCTTCATCACCAAAGCCGGCATAAACCAAATCTTCAATCATTTGCCGTTCTGTGACTTTGGGATCGTAAACATGAATCTCAGCCTGGTCATCTAATAATTCACCAGCAACATATATTGCGGCTGACTCACGAGTATCGTTTGTATCTTTCTTGAAAGCCCAGCCAAGCATGGCAATTTTTTTGCCTGAAACCGAGTTGAACAACGAATCAATTATTTGCTTTGAGAAACGCTTCTTTTGATAGTCATTTATTTTAATGACTTGCTCCCAATACTCAGCTACCTCTGGCAACCCAAAATGATGGGACAAATAAACCAAGTTCAAGATGTCTTTCTGGAAACATGAACCTCCAAATCCAACAGAAGCCTTCAAAAATTTAGGACCAATTCGTGAATCTGACCCGATGGCATTAGCAATCTCATCGATATCTGCTCCAGTTCTTTCACATAGTGCAGACAAAGAGTTAATTGATGAAATACGTTGTGCTAAAAAAGCATTGGCTGTCAATTTAGATAACTCCGAAGACCAAATACGGGTTTGAATGATTTGCTTTCGAGGTACCCAATTGGCATATATCTCAGTCAATGATTCAATAGCGGCCAGACCTTTTTCATCCTGGTCTCCACCAATTAGAACCCTGTCTGGTTCAAACAAATCCTGAATAGCGGTTCCTTCAGCCAAGAATTCTGGATTAGACAGAACTTGAAACTCTACATTTGAGCTATTGGCTTTTAATATTGTTTTGATACTTTGAGCAGTTCTAACAGGTAAAGTAGATTTTTCAACTACAATTTTATCTTCCGTAGCTTCCTCAGCAATTTGCCTGGCACAAAGCTCAACATATTTTAGATCGGCAGCTTTCCCTTTACCAATCCCGTAGGTTTTTGTTGGGGTATTAACCGAAATAAAAATCATTTCAGCCTCAGCAATTCCTTGTGAAATATCAGTAGAAAAAAACAGGTTTTTCTCTCTTGTTTCTTTCACTACTTCGGCCAAACCTGGCTCATAAATTGGAAGGTCATCCAAATTCGATGAATTCCAATCAGCAATTCTTTTAGGGTTAATATCTACAACGTTAACTTTAATGTGTGGACATTTTTGCGCAATTACTGCCATGGTTGGCCCACCAACATATCCTGCTCCAATACAGCAGATAGAACTTATTTTTTTAGGCTCCATTTAAATTTAAATTGAATAATAGAAATTATTGTAATACTAATTTGATTTCTCTTGTGTAACGGTCTCGATGTCGCTCATCTTTATTTCAGTATGAACACATAAGCCGAGGTCTTTAAAGCGAAGAACAATTTTATTTTTCCCCCGAAATTGAACCATTTCTCCCTGAACCCCTTCGAGTGGACCTTTTCTTACTTTTACCATATCCCCAATTTCAATATCCTCGTGCGTTACTTTTGTTTCTGCGTTATAGTGAATAAGAAATTGTTTTAGGTCTTCTATTTGTTTGTCTTGTATAACAGCGGCCTTCCCAGCAAAAGTTACATAACGAACAGCTCCAACTGCGTTTAACACATCGTAATATTCTTTATTACTGACCCTGACAAAAACATAGCTTCTTAAAAGGGGTTCTTCAACTTTTTTTATTCGATCGCTCCATTGCTTTTCCTGAATCTTTAGAGGCAAATAACATTCTATACCCATTGATTCCAATTCTTTGTGGAGCTTCTTCTCGTACCTTGATCGAGTGTAAACTGCCAGCCAGTTATATTTTTTTGATAGGTGCACTTTTCAAAAGTTTCTTAAATGTATCAAAAAGCGCAACTAAATTACAACAAACAATGGTTTTATCGACATAAAAATACTTTTTCCTCTTATTTAGTTAAGAGAAAGTCTCATGTTTATAACCACGTTGTTTTTTTGGCTTATGAAAAGGGAAAGGCAAGCATCACAAAATTTTAAAATATCCATCAAAAATCACCCTTTTCTTTGTTTACGACTTATCCTTAAAGTACAAAAGGACTTAACTTTTATTTTGTGGGTTGATACAGCTTCGCTCCTTCACTCCCATATTATCAAGAGTGTTCAAGCTATAAGTTTCCTACAACACATCAACGAATATCTAACATTTTTTTTTTAATATCAACCAATGTTGATAACTGAGTGAAAACCCCATTTTACGCAAAACACCTGTTTTTCAACACATTGAATATGCATCGATGATATTTCTGCTGGAAATATTAGTAAAATTACCCAAACACCCAGAAATACTACACTTTTTACAATTGCGTGATTTCCGATAAGCCTGTTTATTTCAACATTTTACTGTTAACAAGAAGTAAAATAACCATTAACTTATCCTTTATTCTTTTTCTGGGATAATGCCCATCTTCCGCATTAGAAAACTGGCATTCATTGTAGAGGTGACCCCATCGGTTAATTTATAGTCGAAAACAAGCTCATTTTCGAACAATCTCACATCAAAACATTGATTATGGATTTGCGATGGATATTCTTTGGAAAGTTCAGTGAGAGCCAGATCGTGAGTTGCAACTACACCAAAGGCATTTAAGCTAATCAACTGCTTAACAAGCTCTTTTGACCCCATTAGTTTATCAATCGAATTAGTCCCTTTAAGCATTTCATCTACTAAAATGAATAATTGATGACCATTGCGAAGCTTAACCAACATGCTCTGCAAGCGCTCTAATTCGGCAAAAAAGTATGATTTGTCCTTTTGTAGATTATCTGACGTTCTCATATTTGAAAAAACCTCAACTGGCTTGATTGACATTTTATCAGCGCAAACCTTACAGCCGTTTTGAGCCAAAACAATATTCACCCCCAGAGCCCTTAAAAAAGTACTTTTACCAGCCATGTTCGCCCCGGTTATTATCGCTAATTGACTATCTCCCTCCAACTGAAATGAATTGCCAATCCGCTTTTCTGATTTGATCAATGGATGACCCAAACCTTCGGCAACATATCTGGGTTCCTGCTCACAAACTTCAGGCAACACCCAAGCCGGCTGATTGTGATTTGAATTTGCTAAACTAGCCAATGCATCAAATTCTGCAATAACTTCAAACCATCCCTCAACATCTTTCTGATAATCTTTTGCCCATTTGTTTAACTTATAAATACAAATTAAATCCGCCAGAAAAATTAGTTCGCCGGTTAATATAAACAACAGGTTTGATCTGTTATCAAAGATCCCCATGATGTTTTTCAGTTCCTTAATAACCTGACTTGCTTTTTTCTTATTGTGATAAAGTTTTTGTTGAAGCTCTCGAAGAAGCAGTGAATTAAAATCCTTATTTTCAACAGAAATTAATAGCTGAAGTGTTTTGTCCAGGTTTTTAGCCCTATTGCCAAACCTACTATAAAATGACTGGATGGTTTTTTGATACGACATCAGGACAACAGCATTAGCAACAAAGGGAAACACCATAGATGACCATGGCAGAATGGAAAGCGAACACAAAACAAGCACAGCAACAAATAAGGCTGGAAAAATGAGAATAAGCCTAAAAATTGCCCTCGTGTTATTCAATTTAGGATAAGCAGAACCTTTCCCCAGAAACTGCAACCCATTCTTATCTTCGGTTTTACCAGTTGCCGCGTACTTTTGCCTCCATCTCACTTGCTGTGAAAGTTCAAGCAGTGCTTCTTGCTTCAACCTTATTATCTTTGCTTCGGTTTCTGGATTTTTTAAAAGAAATGCCAACTTGTTTTTCCCTGCCTCTGTGACAGTCCTGTTTAAAAACTGAAAAATAGACCCATCTCCAAAAATATCCAGATCAAAAGAGAATTGATGATCGGGATCAACAAACTCATGACCTCCATCAAAAGGAGAATAGTTTTCATTTACTGCCTTCAACTCATCTTCATTAATCTGAATCAGGTTCACAAACAATTGCTTCTTCTTTTCATGAAAAAGAAACCGTTTAATCCAATAAAAAAACAGAACTGTACTTATTCCAATAATTGAAAATGACAAATAACTTCCAAGCGTTTTAAAAAAGATGACAGAGAAAATAAAAACTAAAAAAGCGATTAGCCGAAGTAATGCCAATAGTTGAATGCGCTTTTGAGTTTTCGCAAAAACATGTTTATCGCTGGCAAGGTAATCAGAGTACTCTGCAAATAATTTCTCTTTCATCTTATAAAAACTGTGTATGCTTAAGACGATTTACAACAACTAAAACCATAGCAAACAAGATGGCAAAAACTAAAAAAATGACATTAAACTCACTGTTTGCAAGTTTTGTTGCTTCAAGTTTTGGCTGTCTAAATAGATAGATTCGTTTATCGATGGTATTATTTAAATACGCTAGCCCCACCCCGATTAATGTACCAACAATTATTCCTGTCAAAATATCACCAGGATAATGAAGCCCCAAGTATATTCGTGTATAACTCACAAACAATGCCCAAATAAGGATTAGAAAAGTGAAGCGGGAATTTCTAAAAAGTAGCGATAAAAAAACAGCTACTGAAAATGTATTTGTAGCGTGCGATGAAAAAAATCCATACAATCCCCCTTTTTTCATTACGGTGTGAACTAAATCTTTAATAACCGGATCATGCGAAGGGCGGAAACGTTGCAATGTTTCTTTGGCAAAAACTGAGATTTGATCGCTTAAAAGAATAGCCAACGCCAAAAAAATAAAAATGATAATTGATTTAGCCCGATATTTCTTGACAACGAAATAGATAATGGCTACAAAAAACAACAGCCAAATTTCCGTGCGGGTAAAAAGCGACATGGCAACATCCCAAAAAGGATTGTGTTTCCCATTAAAAAAGAAAAAGATGGATTGGTCTATTTGATTGATTTTTTCAAGAAAGCCCATTATTTGCTATTCAATATTTGCCAAATTTTATCTTTCAGTGCCACAATTCCATGACCAGTTACCGAAGATATAAAATCGTGCGGAATATCGCTTAACTCATGACTAATTTCTTGCTGTAACTCCTCATCTAAAAAGTCTGATTTACTTATAACCAGGTACCGTTCTTTATCAAGCAACTCCGGATTATATTTCTCCAATTCACTCAGTAAAATCTGATATTCTTTTCGGTGATCCTTGCTGTCTGCCGGAACCATAAACAGCAACATTGAATTTCGCTCAATGTGCCTCAAAAACCTAAGCCCCAGTCCTCGTCCCTCGTGAGCTCCTTCAATTATTCCCGGAATATCGGCCATAACAAACGACTGATCATCACGATAAGAGACAATGCCCAAATTTGGGGTTAGCGTGGTAAACGGGTAATCAGCAATTTTGGGCTTGGCTGCCGAAACCACCGATAAAAGGGTTGACTTACCTGCACTTGGAAATCCTACCAATCCAACATCAGCAAGAATTTTTAGCTCAAGGATTTTCCAACCTTCACTGCCATCCTCTCCCGGCTGCGCATATCTTGGGGTCTGATTTGTTGCTGTTTTGAAATGGGTGTTACCTAAACCTCCACGGCCACCTGTTACTAAATACTGTGTCTCTCCATCATTGGTAATCTCAAATAAAAATTCGCCAGTTTCAGCGTCTTTTGCAACCGTGCCCAAAGGAACCTCAACAACAATATCATCCCCGTCTGCACCATGGCTGCCATGACCACTTCCTGAACCACCATGTCCTGCAAAAATATGTTTCCGGTACTTTAAGTGTAACAAAGTCCACATTTGCGCATTGCCACGAACAATCACATGCCCGCCACGGCCACCATCTCCTCCATCTGGTCCTCCTTTTGGAACAAATTTCTCACGCCTAAGATGGGTTGAACCTGCACCACCATTTCCCGAGCGGCAAAAAATCTTCACATAATCAACAAAATTTTGTTCGGCCATGGTTATTCTTTCTTATTCTAAAATTATAAAAATAAAGACGAATGCAAGCAACTGCATCCGTCTTGGAATATCTTAAGGTATTGATTACAGTTTTGATACTGTACTCTTCAACCTTGTTGCAATTTCTTGTACAGTCCCCATTCCATTTATAGGAAAGTGCTTACCCTGTTGCAGGTAATAAGCAATTAGAGGGGATGTTTTCCTATGATAAACTAAAATACGGTTTTCAATAATTGATTCATCCTGGTCATCAGTTCTCCCCGATGTTTTTCCACGGTTCAACAATCGACCAATCAACTCTTTTTTATCTACTTCCAGACTAAGCATTCCCGAAATTGACACCCCTTTTTCTTTCAATAAATCATCAAGTGCTTCAGCTTGTGCAACTGTGCGGGGGAAACCATCAAAAATAAACCCTTTGGCTCCTTTATTAGCCTCTATTTTATTTTTAATCATCCCAATCACAATCTCATCGGGCGCCAACTCTCCTTTGTCAATTAGTTTCTTAGCCTCAATACCCAGCTTGGTTCCAGCAGCAATCTCACTTCTTAGCAAGTCGCCTGTTGATAAATGAATTAATTCAAACTCTTTAACCAGAAATTCCGCCTGGGTACCTTTCCCGGCACCAGGTGGACCAAACAAAACAATATTTAACATGGCGTTTACATATTTTGGGTTAATCTACTACTTTATAAATATCAATTAAGTTGCGCCCACAACCATCGTAGTCCAGCCCGTAACCCACAATAAAATCATTTGGTATTTCAATACCAACATAATCCAGCTTTATCTCTTTAACCAATGCGTCTGGTTTTAGTAATAAAGTTGAAACATGCACCTCTTCAGCATTCTTTTCTTTTATTTGTTTAATAATACTTTCAATCGTATACCCTGTATCAACAATATCTTCCAGCACCACAACTGTCCTGTCTGTCAAATCTTCATTCAATCCGATCAATTCCTTAATTCTTCCTGTACTAGTTGTTCCTTCATATGACGCAAGTTTCACGAAAGAAATTTCAGCATCGAGCAACGAAATTCTTTTAAATATTTCTGCTGCGAACATAAATGAACCATTTAAGATACAAAGGAAAAGTGGTTTTTTGCCTGATAAGTCCCGATTCATTTCATCAGCCATTTTTTCTACAACTGAACGAATCTTTTCATAAGGAATAAATAACTCAAACTCTTTATCTAAAACTTTTATCGTACCCATTGTGTTGATCTATTTAATATTTGGCGGGTTTTAATATCTGTTCAAATTCAACTATTTTAGCTGCGTTTTTTAAAAAGCACAAAGTAACAAAAAATAATTGCTCAACTGAAAATATAATTTAAAAGATGAACCCAAAAGTTAGTATTATAATGGGAAGCACCTCTGACCTAAGTGTTATGGAGGGTGCTGCAAAGATTTTAGAAGAGTTTGAAATTCCTTTTGAGATTAATGCACTATCTGCTCACCGTACACCGGAAGAAGTAGAAAAATTTGCGAAAGGTGCAAAAGATCGCGGGATCGAGGTGATTATTGCTGGCGCAGGTATGGCTGCACACTTATGTGGTGTAATTGCTGCCATGACCCCGCTTCCGGTAATTGGAGTTCCGATCAAGGCCAGCCTGGACGGAATGGATTCCCTTCTTGCAATTGTACAAATGCCTCCAGGCATTCCGGTTGCTACCGTTGCTATTAATGGAGCCAGAAACGCTGCCATACTTGCAGTGCAAATGATGTCGCTTGGAGATGCTGCATTGATGGAAAAACTGGTTCAGTTTAAGGAAGATTTAAAAGACAAGATTGTAAAAGCTAATCAGGAACTTTCTGAAGTAAATTACAAGTTCAAAACAAATTAGTTTTTATTGATCAAAAAAAATCATAACTTGTAGCTGCTTGTTACTTAAGGGTGTATTGAGAAATACACCTTTTTTGTTATGAATACATTGACCACCCTATTCTTTAGCCTGCTGGTAATTTTATTTTCATTCACGAAGCTTTCAGCACAAACAAACTTGAGCTGGCAGGGGCAAGTTGTTGACTACGTTGAATCTCATTTTTCAGATGATAACCAGCCAGATATTGAGCAATTACTTGGCGACCTTGAGTTCCTTTTCTCTAATCCGATAAACATCAATACAGCCGACCCGAACGAATTGAACAAACTGGCATTTTTGAATCCCATCCAAATCCAAAACCTGATTCAATATCGGGAAAATTATGGCACTATTTTATCAAAATTTGAATTGAAAGCAATAGATGGTTTCGATGAACAACTGATTCGTTTGATTGAACATTTTTTAAGCTATGAAGAAGTTGCGGCTGATTCAACGAAATACATTCCAAAACAAGAAATGATTGTCAGGGGGATTCACCTACTCGAAAAACAAAAAGGATATAAAGAACCCAGGAAGTACGAAGGTTCTCCACTTAAATTTTATGCAAGATATCGATATACGACACCAAAGATTCAGGCTGGGATTACAGCCGAAAAAGATGCCGGTGAACCATTCTTCAAAGCTTCAAATAAAAATGGATTTGACTATTACAGTGCTTTTGCTGCGGTTTCATTTCCACAGAAGAGACATCAGGTTTTGTTAGGGTACTACCGCCTTCAATTTGGGCAGGGACTTGTTGCCTGGCAAGGATTTTCAATGGGAAAATCGGCAGATATTAATGCCGGGGCAAAATTCAACCAAGGCATTTATCCATATACTTCAACCGACGAGAATAATTACATGAGAGGAATTGCGGCTAAGGTAAAGCACAAAAAGTTTACAATTTTCCCATTTTATTCCTTTAAAAAATTTGACGCCAACACTGACAGCATTTACGGAATACCTGTTTTTACTTCGTTTCAAACCAGTGGCCTGCATAGAACAAAATCCGAAATTGAAGATAAAAATTCTGTTCGTGAAGAAAGCTTTGGAGCCTACATTCAGTACACCGGTAAATTTTATTCCTTAGGGTTTTCAGGAATCCAAACTTACTATGGTAAACCATTGTACAGAAGGGAATCAGCATATAACAGGTATTTATTTGAAGGAAACAATATCAGTAACTATGCATTGGATTACAAAATTGGATTGAACAATTATTTCCTTTTTGGTGAAATTGCGGGTTGCAGCACAAATGGTATTGCTTATCTGGGAGGCGTTCTGGCCAAACCAATGGATAAAACCGAATTTTCAATCGTGTTTAGGGAAATATCGAAGCAATACAATTCTCCATTTGGCAACGCCTTTTTAGAAAATAGCCGGGTAAATGACGAACAAGGTATTTTTCTGGGATTGAAATTGCTTCCGATTAAGAACCTATCTGTCAGTTCGTATGTAGACTTCTTTAAATACCGCTGGGTAAAATACACCACATACTCTCCTGGAAAAGGAAATGAATTTCAAGTTCAGTTGAATTATAAACTCTCAGAAAAATGGAACATGTACTCCCGATATTTTAATGAATCAAAACCTGTAAAGGCAACCGTTGATTCACAAAAGCTGGACTTGGATCAAAAGCGCGAAAAACTGAGGTTTCATCTTGATGGTGAACTTAGCAATATGATTACCCTGCGCAGCAGGTTGGAGTTTATGTTTTACAAACACGATCATTCTTCAAAGGGTATTCTTATCTTTCAGGATATTGGGATTAAATCGGAAAAACTGAATTCAAATTGCTGGTTTCGGATCAGTTACTTCAACACTGACGATTATGACTCAAGGGTATATGCTTACGAAAATGACTTGCTATATCAGTTCTCAATACCTGCATTTTACCGAAAAGGAATTCGGGCATACATGAGTGGAAAAGTTAAAATTTGTGAAAAAACAGACCTTTGGCTCAAAGCTTCCAGAACCTGGTTTTCAGGTGTTGAAAGCATTGGTAGCGGATCAAGCATGATTGATGGAAGTAAGAGAACCGAATTGAAAATGCAGCTAAGGGTAAGGTTTTAAGCTTCATTTTGTATCTTTGCCCGGCATAAAATGGAATGGGAGTGGAAAATAATTTTGAAGATATTAGACCATACGAAGACCAGGAGGTCAATAAGTATGTGAATATTTTGTTGAAAGATGAAATTTTTCAGCAAGTATTGATGTTTATTTTTCAAGATCCGGAAAAGCTTGAATCGGTAAAGAAAATGCTCAACCAAATACAAACTGTTGAGCAGCTTCAGCTTGGTTTTATGTACCCGCTGGTAAAAGAATGGATCATTGAACGCACAACCAGTGGAGTGTCATATAGTGGCTTGGACAAATTGGATAAGAATGGAAGCTATCTATTCATTTCAAATCACCGGGATATTATCCTGGACTCTGCCATTCTTAATTTCATTATTTCACAGGCTGGCATGAACACTACGGAAATAGCAATTGGCAACAACCTGCTTATTTATGATTGGATTGTTCATGCGGTAAAACTGAACCGTGCATTTGTGGTAAAAAGAAATTTGCCCGCACGTGAGCTGTTACTTGCTTCAAAAAATTTATCACATTACATGCGCCAGGCAATAACAAAACGAAACCGATCGGTTTGGATTGCTCAACGTGAAGGACGCACCAAAGATGGTCATGATCAAACCCAACAGGCGCTGCTAAAAATGATTAACCTAAGTAACGAAAATGGTTTTGCTGAAGGATTTCGTGAATTGAAGATTGTCCCACTTTCTATCTCCTATGAACGCGAACCCTGCGGAATTTCAAAAGTTGAAGAAATTTACAAAAAGGAAAGCGAAGATTTTATAAAAACCCAGGAGGACGATTTAAAAAGTATGGCTTTTGGATTAACGCGTCCAAAAGGTAGGGTACATTTTGCTTTTGGGAAACCAATTGATACACCTTTGGATGAATTTGCCACAAAAGAGAATGTCAACGAAAGCATCCAAATGCTTGCCGAATACATAGACGAACGCATTTATAAAAACTACAAACTTTGGCCAAATAACTACCTGGCCGCAGAGTTGCAATCAGGAACAGATTTTCACCACGAGAAAATTGATAATGCAACACGCGATAAGTTTAACGAGCTGTTAAGCGACCTTGTTAAAACGATTGGTGCTGGTGATCCCAAAAGACAACAGGAGCTTTTCATTGAGATGTATGCCAATCCTGTTTTAAATGCTGAGAAAATTAAGCAATTGTAATAATCAATCAACTTATTACTTCTTTTTTCGTAAGTACTAGTAGAAATATGGCATCTAATTTGCTGATAGCTTATTATCTAGATCAGAAAGGAGTACATCATGAAATATTTGATTATCATCATTTTAGTTTTTTCATCGTTTAGCACCTTCTCAAACGGCAAAAAAAAGGAAGTAAAAGCAGAAGAAATAAAAGAATTGGTAACCAGTCAACAATTCCGTTTTGTCGCGAACACTGCATCGCCCAGGTACGGTTCATCTATTAGCTTAACCTCTGAATATGACCTACTCATTGACAGCCTTCAGATAGAAGCATGGCTACCCTATTTTGGAAGGGCCTATCAGGCAGACTATGGAGGAATTGACGGCGGCATCAAGTTTGAAAACGCAGCAAAGGAAATGAGTATTGAAATGGACAAAAAGAAAAAGAATTATTTGGTTGAAATTACGGTAGAAGGCAAAAAAGAAACATATGAAATTCTTCTCAATATTGGCATGTCGGGCTATGCTACTTTAGATGTTCATTCAACTTATAAACAGGGAATTTCATTTTACGGAACAATTGAGCCAATCAAAGAACAGCCATAGGTTTTGGTGAAAAAATCTTATAACTTAGTTCCCATTACTGAACTTTATTTCTTTTTCTATGCATAGAAAAACATTCTTACAAGCTGTGCTTACAGGGACTGGTGCATGTTTACTTCCTGTTGCAACTTTAGCTGGCTTTAAAAAATCAGACATGTTTACAATATCAATGATTTATAACAACACTGGTCCAAGTGAAAATATGGAAGGAAGCTGGGGTTTATCGATTTGGATTGAGCAGAATAACCAGGCAACCTTGTTTGATACTGGTGGAGATGCAAAAACTTTGCTTCATAATATTGAGAAGAAAAAGCTGGATCTGCAAAACCTGAAGCAGATCGTTATTTCACACAACCATTGGGATCATGTAAACGGACTGGAACAGATTCTTGAAAAAACCAATTTCAAACCCATAGTTTTTATCGTTGATAATGATGCTGAAATATTTCGAAACAAGTATCCTCAAGCAAAAATAGTTTCCGTTTCGAAGCCACAGAAAATTGATGATGGAATCTGGTCAACTGGTCAACTGGTTGACGAATACAGAGATAATATAATCAGCGAGCAATCGGTGGTACTGCAAAAAAATGATTCTGTTTACCTCTTTACTGGATGTTCCCATACAGGTATTGTAGAAATGGTAAAACATGTTAAGGATATTTTTCCTACAATGAAATTGGAATTAGTAGCAGGTGGATTTCATTTGCTTCGTGAACCTGTTTCGAAAGTTGTTATAATATCTGATAAGCTGCAAGAATTGGGGGTAAAAAAATTAGCTCCATCTCATTGCACCGGAGATAAAGCAATCGAGCATTTTAAAACCGATTGGGGCGAACAGTTTGTAGCATTTAACCTTGGGGATGAACTTACAATTTAAACAAAAAAAAGTTTGTCCAAAAAGTAAGCATTATTGAGTATTTCATGAAATTCAGTTTTACCCTAAAACTAAAGGGAACCTGAATTTCAACGACTTCCCTTTAGGGAATGCAAGGGTAAAAGTCGTTGAAGGTGCAGATATGGTACTTTTTGGACGGCCTCCAATATTTTGGAAAGGTAGTTTTACCACTTATAAACGATGGAATTCACGTTCATTCCAGCGCCCACGGAACAAAGGATTGTGTAATCACCTTCGCTGATTTCCTGGTTTTCCATTTTCCCTTTCATAATCAAATCAAGTAGTGTAGGGACAGTTGCTGTAGAAGAATTCCCCAATTTATTAATGCTCATTGGCATAATCCCGTCAGGAATATCCTTTTCCTTGTATAGTTTGAAAACACCTTTCAAAATGGCATCATCCATTTTCTCGTTTGCCTGATGAATCAATACCTTCTTGATATCGCTTAAATCAAGACCAGCTTTTTCAATACTATTTTTAACAACACCAGGAACATGGCTAATTGCATAAACATATAGTTTGTGCCCTGCCATTTTTATGTACAGGTTATTTGGATCATGATCCGGGTTACTTGATTTCCCCATAGTCAACAGACCAGCATATGGCGTTGAGTCCGTTCTACTACTATGTGCCAGGATACCGATAGGTGTTTCGCTTTCAACAGCCTCAACAATTGTAGCCCCTGCTCCATCAGCATAAATCATGGAATCGCGATCATGAGGATCAGAAATACGTGAAAGTACATCTGAGCCAATAACAACACCTCTGTTAAACGTCTTACTTCGGATAAATGCATCAGCGATGATCATTCCTTGTGTCCAACCGGGACAGCCTGAAATTACATCGTGGCAGATACATGCAGGATTTTTAATTTTCAGAATATCCTTTACCCTATTTGCCAAACTTGGAACTGTATCAATACTTGTATTCCCTTTATACACATCCCCAAAATTGTGTCCGAGAATGATAAAATCAAGCGTTTCCATATCGACACCAGCAGACTCGCAAGCATCTTTCACTGCCAAAGCAGCAATGTCTGAATTCACCTGGTCATCATTAACATGTCTGCGTTCTTCAATGTTAGTTATCTCATGAAACTTTTCAATAATTTCTTCATTGGTCTTATCGAAAGGTTCCTTTGTTGCAGGATCATAAAATTTATAATCAAGAAAGTGTTCATTCTTCACACATTGTTCAGGAATATAACTCCCTGTTCCGATAATTTTGGTGTAAACTTGTTTCGCCATATCTAAATCTTCAATCGCTTTTGCTTGTCTTTTTATAAGTCTTTAATTCAAATTTCTCTCCGTCAAAAACCCCGTAGGAATAATGATTAATCCAGTCACCCAGATTAATGTATCTTGTTTTTTCACCAACGGGCATATCCATCATCAAATGCCGGTGCCCGAAAATAATATAGTCAACATCTTCATTCTTGATTATTTCCTTTGCATGCACATATAACCCCTCTTTGTCTTCACCCTTAAAGTGTTCTCCCAAACCTTTGGTTAACCTGCTGTTTTTTGACCAGCTATGTGCTATGGATATGGCTAAGTTCGGATGAAGCCTAGCAAATGCCCACTGAAAAAACCGGTTAGTAAAAACCTTCTTTAAAAGATGATACCCTTTATCGAAAGGATCTAGTCCATCTCCGTGTGCAAGAAAAAAGCGTTTATTGCCAAAGGTAGCCCTAAGCTCATTTCTATGAACCTGTACGCCAATCTCTGAAGGCAAATAATCAAACACCCACACATCATGATTCCCAGTAAAAAAATGAACAGGTATTCCAGAATCAGCTATTTCAGCAATTTTTCCAAGTGTACGGGTAAACCCTCTTGGGACTACCTTCTTGTATTCAAACCAAAAATCGAAAATATCACCCATGAGAAACAACATGGATGCATCTTTTTTGATTTCATCCAGCCATTGAACAAAGAGTTTTTCACGTTCCAAATTATTGTCCAATGCCCCCGCACCAAGATGCACATCTGAAACAAAATATATTTTGCCTTTCTGGTCTGTCAATATTGCTGATTTACTGATCAAAAAAACGCTGTCAAAGATACCAGTAAAAAATTAAGATTCAAGAATTTCTTACTGAAATGAATGCCCTAAAAGTTGCAAAATCTAGTTGAACAACTCAGATAAAACTTTATTTAAAGCCGGTCCTTTCAAGTCCTTTGCAATCACTATTCCTTCTTTATCTAAAAGATAGTTGTATGGAATTGATTGCACATTATAAATCGAAACGGCCTGACTGCTTCCTTCCATGTCCCCAACATTGATCCAACTCAGTTTATCTTTGTCAATAGCATCAACCCACTCAATACGATTTTTGTCAAGGCTAACCTGGTAAATTTCAAAACCTTTGCGCTTGTATTTTTTATAGTTCTCAACAAGCACCGGATTTATTATCCGCGAAGCTCTGTCTTCAGCAGCCCAAAACTGCAACAATACATATTTTCCAAGCAACGAAGAAAGTGCAATTTCTTTTCCATCCGGGTTTGGCAAAACAATGTCAGGGCTATTGGAGCCATAAGCATCAATAAACTGACCCAATTTTTGCTTCCTTTCATCATTCATCAACTTAACAGTATTAGCATAAAGAGCTTTTACATGCTCTGATTCCGGATAAAATTGGTTCAAAGCCGATGCTGCGATTTTTAATGAATTCAGATCCTGAACTACATAATTATCATTGTCGAATTTTTGATAAAGTGCCAAAACACTTGCCATTGAGAATGGATTGTCCCTAACAAATGTTGTAGAATAATCGATTTGCTCTTGTCGAACAGAATAATATTCCTCATCCCAATTTTCTTTCAAAGCAGGGTTGTTCGCCACATCATGCCTAAAGGTGACAGGCAATGAGCGAATTGAATCCAACTTATGTTTGGTACGGCTTAATTTCAGGTTTAGCTCTTGAACCAACTCGGATCCAGGTGACCCGGAAATTTCGTAATCCCTTGAGAAATTTGCAGCATCACCGCTAACCTGAACCTGTTCTGCAGAATCAACCAACAGGGTTATAAAGTTCTTTTCATTCAATTTCAGCAAATAAAATGTTGGATAAGAAACATCCCCGGTAAATTCAAATTTCCCATCTTTCCCAATTTTAACAGAATCAATCTTTTCAATTGATGTAACTTTCAATTCATCAATATAAATGTACTCGCCATCAGCGTTGCTTATACGCCCGCTTATTTTGTAATGCCCCTCATCTTCGCATGAAACAAAAACAGCAGCAAAGAATGTAATCAGAATAAATATTTTTCTCATCGTCAAGTATTTCCATTTTTAATTCGAAGCGTAAAAATAATAAAATCGGTCTCATGCCAAGAAAATCAGGCCAATCTTTTGGAACATGAACCCCTTTTCATTGTTATTTTGATTTAAATAGTACTTTTACAAGCTGAAATTTCATCGCTCCAAATGAAGGTTTACCGGGATGTAAATAATTTTAATGTGAAGGATCCTGTACTCACTATCGGCTCTTTTGATGGAGTGCATTTGGGTCATCTTAAGGTTATCGAAAACCTGAACAGAATAGCTAAAGAAAACAATAGTGAATCTGTGATTTTCACCTTTTCCCCGCACCCACGCTTGGTACTTTATCCGGAGGAGCACAACCTGAGGCTTTTAACTACCCTGGATGAAAAAATCGAATTATTCGAAAAAGCGGGGCTTGACCATTTAATTATTTTCCCATTTACCAAAGAATTCTCAGGCTTAACTTATACTGAATTTGTCGAGGGAATTTTAGTCAACAAATTGAAGGTAAAAAACCTTGTAATTGGTCATGATCACCGTTTTGGAAAAAACCGGGAAGGGCACTTCCAGATGATGATTGATCTTTCTCAGAAACATAACTTTGGCTTGCAACAAATCGATGTTCTTTTGGCCGATGACATCGAAATCAGTTCAACCAAAATTCGTAATGCCCTGCAGGAAGGAAATGTTTTAAAAGCAAACAAGTTTCTTGGTTATCCATTCACGCTTCACGGAAAAGTTGTGGAAGGACAAAAGCTGGGTAGAAAAATAAACTTCCCCACAGCCAATATTGAAGCGTCCGATCCAAATAAAATCATTCCTGGACATGGAGTCTACGCTGTTACATTAACTTATAACAATACCGTTTACGAGGGCATGCTAAATATCGGCACCCGCCCCACCGTAAATAAAAATGCTGACCAGAGAAGTATTGAAGTACATATATTCGATTTCGATCAGGATATTTACGGACAATCTGTAACCATGCAATTCATTCAAAAAATAAGGGATGAGAAAAAGTTTGAATCGGTTGAGGAATTAAAATCACAGCTTGAACAGGACAGAATAACTGTTAGCAATGTATTCAAAAAGTAAAACCACCTTCTTCAAAAAACGTTTATAACATATCAGGTAAATATTATTGCTGAATAATTATCTTTGCAGCACGAAAACAAAAACATAATGAGCACATTGACTGAAGTTAAAACAGATTACAAAGTTGCAGACATAGCTCTTGCAGACTTTGGCCGAAAAGAAATTGAGATCGCTGAAAAGGAAATGCCAGGCTTAATGTCCCTGCGTACAAAATATGGAGTAGAAAAACCACTGAAAGGTTCCCGTATTATGGGATCGCTGCACATGACCATTCAAACAGCAGTGCTGATTGAAACATTGGTTGAATTGGGTGCAGAAGTACGCTGGGCAAGCTGTAATATTTTTAGCACGCAGGATCATGCTGCTGCTGCAATTGCTGCTGCCGGAGTACCTGTTTTTGCCTGGAAAGGTGAAACATTGGAAGAATACTGGTGGTGCACCGAACGTGCCCTGGATTTTGGCGATGGACAAGGCCCAACCATCATTGTTGACGATGGTGGCGATGCTACGATCATGATCCACAAAGGTTATGAAGCAGAAGATGACGCTTCTGTCCTTGATGTTGAGCTGGAAGCCGAAGACGAGATTGAATTGTTTAAAGCCTTAAAACGAATCCTTGCTGAAGACCCACAACGCTGGCATCGTGTTGCTGCTGAAATCAGGGGTGTTTCCGAAGAAACAACAACCGGGGTACATCGTTTGTACCAAATGATGGAAGAAGGCAAATTGTTATTCCCTGCAATCAATGTAAATGACTCGGTTACCAAATCGAAGTTTGACAATCTTTACGGATGCCGCGAATCACTCGCAGACGGCATTAAACGTGCAACGGATGTAATGATTGCCGGCAAGGTAGTTGTTGTTGCCGGCTATGGCGATGTTGGTAAAGGTTGTGCCCGTTCAATGAAAGGTTATGGTGCACGGGTAATTGTCACCGAGATTGATCCAATCTGCGCACTTCAGGCTGCCATGGAAGGCTTCGAGGTAAAAACCCTTGAAGACACGCTGGACGAAGGGAATATTTTTGTGACCACCACCGGAAACAAAGACATCATTACTGCAGATCACATGGCTGCTATGAACGACCAAGCCATTGTATGCAATATTGGTCACTTTGATAATGAGATACAGGTTGTGAAACTTGAGAACTGGCCGGGGATCAAAAAACTAAATATTAAGCCACAAGTTGACAAATACACCTTTGAAGATGGCCACTCAATTTTCTTATTGGCTGAAGGGCGTTTGGTGAACCTGGGATGTGCAACTGGTCACCCTTCATTTGTGATGAGCAACTCGTTTACCAACCAAACGCTTGCACAAATTGAGCTTTGGAAAAACGATTACAAAACCGACGTTTATCGTTTGCCAAAACATCTGGATGAAGAAGTTGCACGTTTGCACCTTGAACAATTGGGTGTTAAACTAACAACACTTTCCGACGATCAGGCAAAGTACATTGGCGTTCCAAAAGAAGGCCCTTACAAGCCGGAACATTACCGATACTAAAATCATTTTTACCAGATATCAGAAACATCCGTCAATTGGCGGATGTTTTTTTTGTATCTTGAGAAGATGTTGGAACAAAAAGAACAGGAATACCGCACATTTAATTTGTTCAGGGATTTGTTGCCCAATTTCCCCAATGGGCGGATTGTGCAAAACGAATCGCCTGATTTTCTTGTTCGCATGAATGCCCGAAAAACGATCGGGATCGAACTCACCGAACTTCGGGGGCAGGACTTCTACGATCGTCAAGGACAGTACTCCCACCCGGAAGCCATCAAGGAACAAATTGAAACCACAATCCGGGCCAAGGAGGATAAAATTTACCTGTATCAAAAAAGCAAGCCCTATCAGCTTTGGCTACTCATCCATCTGGAATCATTCAACAATAAAATTCGGTACAACTTCAAAGACAAGATTGAACGGTGGTCATTTTCAGCTGCCTTTGACCGGGTCTTTCTGCTGGAAATACAAACTCAAAAACTACTTGAAATTATTTAATTAGTTGCTGACAATAATTGTATTGCCAGACTGCACGGCACTATATGGTCTCAATGGTTCGGTGGAAGGTCCTGTACCAGAAAGCAAAGCTCCTCCATCCAATAAAAGGTACTGCGACCCACAGCATGGACAAGTAGCAATAACATCACCTTCATCAAACTCAACACGACACTGTGGATCAACTTCATACGGGCAAGCTGCATCCATTGCATAGAATCGAATCCCTGTATTTGTTACAATCACCCCACCATATCCTTGAGGAAACATTGCTGAGTTACTAGGAATAGTTAAGCTATTAAAATTTACCAGGTTGACACTAAAACTAACCGGAACGTATGGTATTGATGAATTAAAGTCATCTTCACATGCAGGAAACACAATTGTAAAAATGAAAAGCAGGAAACTAATCCTGAATATATTTCGCAAACTAGCTGGCATTTTTTATATCTTTATCATTTATAACACATTTGGGAAAAGAATATTTTACCCAACTACAAATTTAATAGAAAATGGAAGATTATATATTTATCATTATTGCCATCGTACTTTCTGCTCTTGGTGCTTTAAACCGAAATAAAAAGAAACGAATTGCCCAAATGGAAGAAAACGGGAATGGGAAAAATGAACCTTCCTTTTTTGAACAACAATTTGTAGATACTTTTTTTGAGGATGAAATACCTGAACCCGTTGTTGAAACTCCAAAGCCAGCACCCAGGGTTGTAGTTGAACCCAAACCAGTTCAGATTATTAAAGAGGAAAAGAAACCTAAAGTTTTGAAAGAGACTAAAACTGATAATGAAGAAACTAGATTAGATTCAATTCGAAATAATTTTTCCTTGAAAAAAGCTGTAATTTATTCAGAAATCCTAAACAGGAAATATTAGAACAAGTTAAACGACAACTACTTAAACCCTTTTTTACAGCATAAGCATCGCAAAAATCAAATATTTTATTTAGCTTTGTAGCATCAAAGAGTTCCACGAGTGGGATTCTTTTTTATTTAATAAAATCATTACAAAAAATATACAGAGATATGGGAAAGGTAACCTTTATAACACAGGAAGGCCTTAACAAACTAAAAGAAGAGTTAGCTCAATTAATGAATGTAGAGCGTCCGGCAATTTCAAAACAAATTGGCGAGGCTATTGAGAAAGGCGATATTTCCGAAAATGCCGAATACGATGCAGCCAAAGATGCGCAAGGTATGCTGGAAGCAAAAATCGCTTTACTTAGAGGAAAAATTGCCAATGCTCGCATTATTGATGAATCTAAAATTGACACATCTGCGGTTCAGATTTTGAATACTGTTACTATAAAAAACAAGAAGAACAATGCGGTAATGAAGTACACCATTGTTTCGGAGCATGAGGCAGATTTAAAAGCCGGGAAAATTTCAATCGAAACACCCATTGCCAAAGGTTTGATTGGCAAAAAGGTTGGAGACTCCGTTGATATCAAAGTACCAAGCGGGATCATTCCGTTCGAAATTGTAGATATTTCAATCGAATAAACATGTCAACAGTTTTTACAAAAATCATTAACGGTGAAATCCCTGCCTACAAAGTAGCAGAGGATGAAAACTACCTGGCTTTTCTGGATGTTTTCCCCACTGCAAAAGGGCATACACTGGTTATTCCAAAAAAGGAAGTTGACTACCTGTACGACTTGGATGATGAAACCTATGACGGACTGCACAAGTTTGCCAAGAAGGTTGCTTTGGGTTTAAAAAAAGCCGTGCCCTGCGTAAAAGTTGGGGTGATGGTTTTAGGTCTTGAAGTTCGCCATGTACACATTCATTTGGTGCCCATGCAATCAGAACATGATTTGCTAAACTTCACAGACAAAATAAAAATGACCCCTGAAGAATTTGAGGAAGTAAGAGGTTTGATCGCTGCTGAGATTTAAGAAATAAACAATATTTTCAAGGAAAGCCATTCTGATTTTCAGAGTGGCTTTTTTTATCAGTGAAACTCGAATATCACAGATGATGTGAAGTTACCCCGAGAGTTGGGTAGTATTTTGAACTTATCTCGGTTCTCGGGGACTAAATGAGCAGATTAAGCAATTTTCCATTTTATTCAAATTTTCTTGACCCCCTACTGTCAGCCAATAGTCTGACATCTTCCCCTACAGGGGAAAGAAAGAGATGGGAATTTGACAATTTATAAAGACCAATTATTATATTTTTTATCTCCAAACAAAACCAGATTATTTATTTAACCCGTCCCGGATTCTTTTTGATAAAATCGCCCCAATTCTTGTAGGAATTTGAAGATACCGGATTTTTTAGTTGAAGGTAGTGACAAACAGCCACTGCCACAGCATCGGTGGCATCCAGCTCTTTTGGGAGCTCATCATTTTTAAACATGTTTTGGAGAAAATAGGCCACCTGTTCTTTCGAAGCCCTGCCCATTCCGGTAATGGCCTGTTTGACTTTCAACGGGGCATACTCAAAAACGGGGATATCTTTTTCAAGCGAAAGCCCCATAATGATTCCCTGGGCGCGGCCTAATTTCAGCATGGCCTGAATATCTTTCCCATAGAATGGGGATTCAATCGCGAGTTCATCAGGCTTATATTCTTCAATAATATGCTTGGTTCGTAAAAAAATGTGCTTCAACCTCAGGTAATGGTCATTCAAACCTTTGGTTTTCACCACCCCTGAAGTCAGAATTTTTGGTTGATTGCCTTCCACTTCAATTAATCCATACCCCATAACAATCGTGCCCGGGTCAATGCCCAAAATCCGTTTGGCAACCGTTTCCATTAATAAGCACCTGTAATTTCCTGCAACCCACGCTTAAGCGGTACTGGTATAGGTTTAACCCTTGCAGATTTCATCGCAACTTCACCGCCTTCTCCAGAAATAACTTGCAGTGCTTTTTTCAAACAAGCCTCTTCCGGGTCACCCCATGCTCGGAAAATGTCATCATTAACAGCATAATCAACGGGAATGCCATTAAAGTAATGCCCGTTGCCATGAGCATTAACTATTTGAAAAGTTATAGGTCTTAAGGCGATATTATATTCTTCTGAATCATAAGGCTCCATACCAACAGGCTTACCATGAGTCCGATCTCCAATTAATATTACTTCTTTGTAAGGGAACAAAGAGTTAATAACCATTTCACTTGCTGAGGCTGAAAGATCAGTAGTAATAAAAAATAAACGGTCAAAATTTACATAATTCCCAGCGACATATTCATTACCAAGATAGTATCCCCGATTATCAGAAGACCGTTTACTATTATAAATATGAGCTGCCAGAATATTTTCATTTAAAACATCACTTCCACCAGCTTTCGCCATAAGATGAAATGCTGTACTTTCGAAACCTCCAGTATTATACCTTAAGTCGATAATTAAATCTTCAATATTTTCTGAAACAAAGTAATCAAATGCATCATCCAAGGCTTGAATTGATGGATCACCTAAAAAGCTTTCAAAAACCAAGTATCCAACTTTTCGACCTCCTGCCGCTTGTACACTCTTATGAAGCACTGTATTGATTTGATAAATTGTTCGTGCCATAGAACGTACTACTGTATCGTTTTCGGTCGTAACAAAAGTAAGATTCAACTCATTATCTGTATCAAATGCATTATTAATCTTATTTATATTATCAATGTCGACAGTAATATCAACATCTTTGACAACAAGGTTGCCAACCTGAAGTATTTCCCAACCACGATCAACTCCAGCAAGACCCATCGGAGCATTTTTGTAAGTAAATCTAACAAACAACCTCATAAAACGTTCTATTCCCTCCCCATCAATGACATAGGACATCCCCGCCCCAAACCCTTTGGTTTCTGCATTTTCAAAAAGTGCACGATGTTCCTGTAAATTAGCCACATAACTCCAATGATCCACTTCCTCATAACGAAGAGTATCTACCAAATCTTTATTTGTTGAGTATGAATTTGGATCAACATCCGGCAATTCTTCAAACCACAGATAATTTTGCTTGAAGTGATCGTAAATGAAAGTCTTACTATTCTCAACAGGTTCTTCTTCTACAGGTGGCTCTTCAATAATTTCTTCATCTTTAGAACATGAAAAAGCAAGCAATAAAATAGTTGCAAAAACAAATAGCCTCCAATATTTGTAATTTTCAAACAGCATCTTTTTTCTTTTTTAATTGTTGAATAAAAATTCCGGAGAGGATAAAACATAAACCAATAAGTGTAGTGAAGTATATTTCCTCTTCGAGTATAAAATAAATAAAAATCAACGATAAAAACGGTGCTAAAAAAATGAAATTGCCCGTAACTGCATTATTTTCACTTTTTTCGAGTGCCTTCATCCAAATCAGGTAAGTAAGTCCTAATTCAAAAACTCCAACATAAATAGCAGACCAAAAGGTATAATCAAATTGAATTTGAATGTTCTGCTGAAATTCTATCAACCCAAACAACACCAAATATATCGCCCCAAACATAAAATTCCAGAACATCATGATCAGTTTATCAAGTGGGTTTTTCACGTTGAAAATCCAGTAAAAAGCCCAGATAATGCTACTAAATAGTGCCAATCCAGCACCCAATGCATCTGTTTTGGCAAAGCCTTCAATGCTCCCCTGAGAGGCAATGAACACAACACCAATAAAACTGATCAATACCGCATATATATTCTTAACTGTAATGTATTGCCCCAAAAATGGTGCCGATAATAAAGCCAGGCTCACCGGCCAAATCATATTCAGCGTTTGTGTAACCTGCGCCGGATTAAGCTCATATGCCTTAAATAGAACAAGATAATATCCGAATGGGTTCAATAATCCGAGTATAGCTGAACGAGATAAATCTTTGACAGACACTTTAAAAAGAAGGTTTAGATTACCTCTGATTAGCATTACAACTACAAAAACCAACAGGCTAACGATGGTTGCAATAAAAATTAACTGCCATGGATTTAACCCTCTCAAGGCCAACTTGAAGGCAGTTGCTACAGTTGACCAAAAAAATACCGAGACCAACGCTAAAGCAATTGCCTGTTTTTGCGATTTTACGTTATTCAAAGTTATCCCCCCTCAGTTTTCTGAAGCGTTTTCTGGCTTCAACCACATGAATACTACCGGGGTACTGAACCAATAGTTTTTTATAAAGCTCACGGGCTTCATCATTCTGTCCCAGATATTTTTCTTTTATTTCAGCAAGCTGAAAGAGTGCATCATCGGCAAGCAAATCATTGGCGTATTCAGAAGTAATTTTTGAAAGGTAACTGACTGCCTCCTCATATTCACCACGAACGAGCTTCATGTTTGCTTTCCGGTAATAAACATCATCCAGTAAACTGTGAAATGGAAACAGTTGTTCTATCGAGTCCAGCACAAGCCATGCTTCATCAGCTTTATTCTGAAAAGTGAGTAAATCTGACCGGGCAAATAGTTGCATAGGTATCTGCGTTGTATCCAGGTTTATATGATTGCTAATAAATATTGACAGCTCAAGTGCATCATTCGCTACCAGTTTTGAGGTGCTTGCTTTAATCACATCCAGCTGTGCCTGCGCCCAATTCATTTGTCCCATATAATAGGCCAATCGGGCCTTTTTCAAGTTCGCCTCATCCGCAATTGCGCTATTTCTATTTTCCTCTGCTACCTGCGAATAAAGTAACACCGCCTCCCAGGGATCATTCTTGTAAACATGAACATCGGCGAGTTCCGCTTTCATTTCCGATTTCCTGAATTTCGGTATTCCCTTTGCTTTCATCCCTTCATAAAGAAGTTTTATTGCTTCATCAGCTTTATCCTGGTGAAAAGCTAAAAAGTGTGCGTAAGGATTAATCAGTTTAGCCGATTCAGGAACAATTCCAAGAAGGCTGATCGTATGAAAAAACTCACTCTCAAGCTGCTCTGATGAAATTGACGAACCACCCTCCGTCAGGAACTGTTCGTTCAACAACTCCATCCGCTCAACTCTGGCTTCAAGAATGTTAGCTTTTCTTCCGCCTTTTTCAATAATGTAATCAAATAACTTGTGTGCTGCCGCCCAAGCTTTGTTTTGCTTTGCAGAACGAGCTGCCATCATAATCAGATCCTCCTCGTCGCCTGTGCGTTTATCAAGTGCAACTGCTTGCCGGAAAGCCTGCTCATAATTCTGCTCTTGCAGGAAATACCAAACCAACAGCCGATTATATGCCAAAATGGAAGGTTCAGTTTGTATCCTTTTCAGGATGGTATTTTTCATCAGCTCAGGTAGTGTTTCATCCATGGCGTTTCTCATAGCCGAACGAATCCCACTCTGCACCCTCGATAAACTTTTTTCATCATCCGAAAGCATATCCAGGTATTGCTGAAGCATCAGTTCGTAGTCGCGTTGATACAAATACACCCTGGCCAGTTCATAGCTAAATGACTCACTGGGAAGCTTTTCTTTTCCTTTCCGGTAAACCTTTTCAGCCCATTCAAACTCGCGGCGACTGATAAACGTGTTTGCCAACTCCACCATCATTCCTTTGTTTGCTGAAACAATCCTAACGGCCTGGGCAAATTTTGCATTGGCGGCCTCAATCTGGTTTTGGAGCTTTAGAATGTAGCCCCAATGAACAAGCAAATTTGGGTCATTGGTATTTCTGAATTGTTTGCGGATTATTTTTTCAGCTTCTTCAAACTCATTCAGTTCGATTAAACTATTCAAGTATTTATCAAGGTAACTTTTACTTCTTGACTGGCTATAAATTTCCTTAAACAACACTGCAGCCTTCTCGAATTCTTTTTCCTGATAATAACGATTTGCCAGTTGAATTTTACTGGCATCAACCTTATTTTGCGATAGGCTTATTTCAGGTGAGGCAATGCACGCAACAAGTACGAGTAAAATCAATATCCATTTCTTTTTACTGATCATGTATGCAAAAGTAGTAATAAGTAATTGAGGACGATAATCAGATCCTAGATTATTAGATTCTGGATTATCAAAAAATAACAAACTATAGAACATAGGAACTCAGGAACTTTTCATATGACAAACACACAATATATTTCAAAACGAAAACCCTATTTTTGTTGAAATTTTTAGTTGATGAACGACAAACTGAATGGACGCCAACGTTTACCCAGGTGGATGAAAATGAAACTGCCAAAAGGTGAAAATTATTCGCGGGTAAAAAACCTAGTAACCAAACATGAGCTGCATACCATTTGCACCAGCGGCAATTGCCCAAACATTGGTGAATGCTGGAACCGGGGAACAGCAACGTTTATGATCCTTGGCGAAATCTGCACCCGGAATTGTAAATTCTGTGGTGTAAAAACAGGCAAACCGCTGTCGATTGATCCAAATGAACCAAAACGTGTTGCCGACTCGATCCGGATTATGCAATTGAAACATGCTGTTATTACTTCAGTTGATCGGGACGACCTGACTGATTTAGGTGCTGACATTTGGGCTGAAACAATTTACGAGATAAAAAAGGCAAACCCGGAAACAAAGCTGGAGGTTTTAATTCCCGACTTTCAGGGCAAAAAAGAATTGATACTTCAAGTTGCTGATGCAAAACCTGAAGTGATTTCGCATAACCTTGAAACCGTTGAGCGTTTAACGCCTGAAATACGAAGCGCAGCAAAATACAAACGAAGCCTGGACGTAATTTCAATCATTGCTGAATCAGGTGCAATCGCTAAGTCGGGCATTATGCTTGGCTTGGGCGAAACCGAAGAAGAAATCTTGCAAACCATGGATGACTTGCTGGCAGCTGGCTGCAAGGTGATGACCATTGGTCAGTATTTGGCACCAACCAAGGAACACATCCCGGTAAAAGAATACATTCACCCCGATCAATTTGAAAAGCTGAGAACAATTGGCTTGGAAAAGGGTTTCTCTTTTGTTGAAAGCAGCCCGTTGGTGCGTTCATCTTATATGGCCGAAGCACATGCAAATGCTTAAAAGCATTGAAAATAATGGATACAGATGCTGAAATAAGTTCAGCATGACATGGTTGGATTTTAGAATTTTTTATTTGGATTTTGATTAGAGATGGCAAATTTTAATTACGAAGACGTAGGTCTAAAAGACTATAAAGATTGCTGGGATTATCAGGAAGAAATTCTGGCAAATATTCAGGCTGAAAAAAAAGCAAATGGTGGTTCAACTGAATTGAACCGATTTTTATTGGTTGAGCATCCTCATGTTTACACGCTAGGGAAAAGTGGTGATGAACAAAATTTGTTGATTCATGGCGAATTCCTGAAAAAGATCGATGCAACCTTTTACAAAATCAACCGGGGTGGCGACATCACCTATCATGGACCGGGACAACTGGTAGGTTACCCGATCATTGATTTAGAACATTACAACATCGGAGTACGTGAGTACATTGAAAAGATGGAGGATGCCATTATTGCCACGCTTGCACATTATGGACTGACTGGCTCACGCAAAGAAGGGGCTACCGGAGTTTGGCTTGACGCAGAAATTCCCGCCAAATCTCGAAAGATTTGTGCCATTGGCGTCCGGGTAAGCCGCTATGTAACCATGCATGGTTTTGCCCTGAACGTAAATACCGATATGCGCTACTTCAACTACATCAATCCTTGCGGATTTCTTACTTATGGTGTGACTTCCCTTGAACGGGAACTTGGGGAAAAAATGGACATGGATGAAGTAAAAGCCGTTGTGAAAGAAAAGTTTAATGAAATTTATTAGAAAGCCAGTAGATGGAAGCTGGAAGATAGAAGAAAATATCAACTTAAAACTTCCAACTTCTCTCTGCCAACATTCAGCTTAATTAATTTTACTACCTTTGCCGCCGATTGCTCATTAACAGAGCATTATATGAGATGTATGAAGTTTGACGAGTTTGATTTACACGACGATATTTTAGATGCCCTGTATGACATGGGCTTTGACGAAGCAACCGAAATTCAGGAGAAAACAATCCCCACCATTATTGAAGGCCACGACCTGATTGCCTGTGCCCAAACGGGAACCGGGAAAACTGCAGCCTTTATTCTGCCAATCCTGGATAAAATTGCAGACATGCCAGAAGGCGACACCCGTGGCTTGGTGATTGCTCCGACCCGTGAGCTGGCCATACAAATTGAGCAACAAGTGCAGGGATTTGCCTATTATTTAGGTATTACCTCCATTGCCTTGTACGGCGGTGGCGATGGCAACGAATGGGAATCGCAACGTCAGGCTCTCAATAAAGGTGTTGACCTGATTGTAGCCACACCCGGAAAACTAATTTCTTTTATCGACAACGATATTGCCAAGCTTGACAAAGTAAGCTTCGTCGTACTGGATGAAGCCGACCGCATGCTTGACATCGGTTTTTATGATGACATCATTCGTATTTTTAGTCATTTGCCTGAAAATCGGCAAACGTTGATGTATAGTGCAACCATGCCTCCTAAAATTCGCCAATTGGCATCCAAAATCCTGGTCAAGCCTCAGGAATTCAGCACAGCAATCAGCAAACCTGCAGAGGGAGTTTTACAGGCCGCTTACCTTTGTTATGAAACACAAAAAACACCACTCATCGAAGGACTAATTGCCGACAAGGAAGACTGCCAAAGCATTCTGATTTTCAGTTCTACCAAAAAGAAAGTAAGCACCATTGCCCGTGCATTAAAGAAGAAAGGCTTTAGTAATACCGAAGGCATTTCATCCGATTTGGAGCAAAAGGAACGTGAAGAAGTATTGATGCGTTTTAAAGCCCGCCAAACTCGAATCCTGGTCGCTACCGATGTGCTCAGCCGAGGAATTGACATAAAAGACATTAACCTGGTAATCAACTACGATGTGCCGGGCGATGCAGAAGATTACGTTCACCGTATTGGTCGAACTGCCCGCGCCAACACAACCGGGATTGCCCTGACCCTCATCAATGAGGATGACATGTACAAGTTCCACCAAATTGAAACGCTGATTGAAAACACGGTATTTAAAGCACCTATCCCCCCAGAACTGGGCGAAGCACCTGAGTGGAAAGTAAAATTAAAAGGCAGAGGCCCTGGAAAAGGAAAAAAGAACTACAAAGGCAAAGGTGGAAACCGCGGCAATAGCAATCCGAGATTTCAGAAGAAAGGTTCCGGGAAAGGGAAGCCAAAAAGTTAAAATCACTGCATTTTTGCCAGCTCAAGGTTACAACATGTGCTTAGCTTGCTAAAGCTATTACTTTTCATAGGCACAGATTGCAAATCTGCACCAGCAGAAGACCAATATCCAATGACGTATTATAAAACAGATTACTTCGTCTCCGGATAGCTATCCGGAGTCTTCGTAATGACGATTCCCAATTACTCATATTCTCATTTTCTTACCTCCTCCAACTTCCAGCTTCCAGCTAAAAAACTATCTTTGGGCAAAATTTTGTGATTTTGGAGTTGAAAGACTTTCGAAAATTATTTGGCGATCAGGAGCTTATTCAAGACCTGATTCAAAAGCTGGATACCCCAGGTGAAAAGATACACCTTCCGGGGCTTATTGGTTCGTCGCTATCGGTAACGGCTTCAGTACTTGCCGAAAAGCAGCAAAAACCACTAGTTTTTGTACTGAACGATAAAGAGCAGGCTGCCTACTTTTACGATGATCTCATCAACCTACAAACAGAAACTCCAGTCTTCTTTTTCCCGGGTTCGTACAAGCGGGCAGCACATTATGAAAAGCCCGAGCAAGAAAATATCATCCTGCGAACAGAAGTGCTAAACCAGATTTGTGAAGTCAACCAACTATGCGTTGTTACTTACCCCGAGGCTCTAGCTGAAAAGGTGATTTCAGGCGAAGGCTTGGAGGCTAACAGTCTGCAAGTAAAAAAGGGCGATAAACTTTCAACCGATTTTTTAAACGATGTGCTTTTCGATTATGGCTTTGAGCGGGTTGATTTTGTGGTTGAACCGGGACAATATTCAATCAGAGGAAGCTTAGTTGATATTTATTCATTTTCGCATGAAGATCCCTATCGGATTGATTTCTTTGGCGAAGAAGTGGACAGCATCCGTAGCTTCGATATTGACAACCAGATATCGAAAGATCAACTCGATCGTATTGTAATTATCCCTAATATTCAGGAAGGACTGGAAGAAGAAAAGCGGGAAGATTTCCTGGAATTTATATCCAAAGACAGCACACTGGTTTTCAAAGATGTACGATTAACAAGCGAACTGATCGATAGCATCTTCCAACAAACACAGGAGAATGATGAACTGGATGAGGAATTCAAGAATCGCTTTTCAACTGGCGACAATTTCCTTTCCGAAGTAAAAAACTTTACCTGCATTGAAACCAATGGTACTCCTCTTTTTGAATCGGGCAACACATTTGAAGTTGAAACTTCCCCACAGCCCATCTTCAATAAAAACTTTGAGTTGCTTGGAAACAACCTGCAGGAAAATGTAAAGAATGGCTATGAAAATTTCATTCTTTCATCGAATGTAAAACAGATTGAACGACTGCATGCCATTTTCGATGACCAAGGTTTAAAAGTACAATTCACCGACCTGAATTTCACCCTGCATGAAGGTTTTATCAATCACGATTTAAAGGTTTGTTGCTACACTGATCACCAGATATTTGAACGCTATCATCGATTTAAACTGAAAAGCCGCAAAGCACAGCGTGAAAGCATTACTCTGAAAGAGTTGAACAAGCTGCACCAGGGTGATTACGTGGTACACATTGACCATGGTATTGGCAAGTTTGCAGGACTGGTAAAAACCGAGGTGAACGGAAAGATGCAGGAAGCCATTCGGCTGGTATACCGTGATAATGATGTGCTTTTCGTGAGCATCCATTCGCTGCACCGCATTTCGAAATACAAAGGAAAAGAAGGTCTTGAACCCAAAATTAATAAACTGGGAAGTGGTGTTTGGCAGCGTATGAAAGAGCGCACCAAGAAGAAGGTTAAAGACATTGCCAAGGACCTGATTGCTCTTTACGCCGAACGCAAAAAAGAACGGGGTTTTGCTTTTTCCCAGGATTCGTATTTGCAGAAAGAACTGGAGGCCTCGTTTATTTATGAAGATACCCCCGATCAGGTTAAAGCAACTGCGTCGATGAAAGAAGACATGCAGCGCGAAATGCCAATGGATAGGCTGGTATGCGGGGACGTGGGTTTTGGAAAAACCGAGATAGCCATTCGTGGTGCTTTTAAAGCAGTGGCAGACAGTAAGCAGGTGGCAATTCTGGTTCCAACAACCATTTTGGCTCTTCAGCATTTTAAAACCTTCTCCGATCGATTAAAAGATTTCCCGGCACGAGTAGAATATATTAGTCGTTTGCGCCCTGCGGGGGAAGTAAAAAAGGTACTTCGTGAACTGGAAGCAGGCAAGGTAGACATATTAATTGGCACACATCGCCTGGTTGGGAAAGATGTAAAGTTCAAAGATCTGGGGCTTTTAATTATTGACGAAGAACAAAAGTTTGGTGTATCAGTAAAAGAGAAATTGAAACAATTGAAGGTGAATGTGGACACGCTCACACTGACCGCAACCCCCATTCCACGAACACTTCAATTTTCATTGATGGGCGCCAGGGATTTGTCAATTATTCAGACCCCTCCTCCCAACCGCTACCCAATTGTTACCGAACTGCATGGTTTTAATGAAGAGGTGATCCGCGAAGCCATCAATTACGAAATATCACGTGGCGGCCAGATATTTTTTATCCACAACCGGGTGCAGAATATTTTTGAAGTGGAAGCAACCATCAAGCGCATTGTTCCAAAAGCCAAAACCATAGTCGGCCATGGACAAATGGAAGGTCCTAAGTTGGAGAAAATCATGCTCGATTTTATCAATGGCGAACACGATGTGCTGATCGCGACAACCATTATTGAAAGTGGACTGGACATTCCAAATGCCAATACCATCATCATCAACCAGGCGCAAAACTTTGGTTTAAGTGATTTGCACCAGTTGCGTGGGCGGGTTGGACGCTCCAATAAAAAGGCATTTTGTTATTTAATTGCACCTCCGCTCTCAACAGTCAGCACGGAAGCACGGCAACGATTGCGGGCAATCGAGGAATTTGCTGAACTTGGCGCTGGTTTTAACATTGCCATGCGCGATCTGGACATACGTGGGGCAGGGAACCTGTTGGGTGCTGAGCAAAGCGGTTTTATTGCCGATATTGGTTTTGAAACTTACCATCGCATTTTGAACGAAGCCATTCAGGAACTAAAACAAGGCGAGTACAAGAACCTGTTCGAAGACGAACAACAAGATGTTGGACAGGCATTCCTTCAAACCAAATTTGTGAACGACACACAAATCGACACAGACATGGAACTGCTTTTCCCTGATGAATATATCCAAAGCATCTCCGAGCGTATGTTGTTGTATCGCGAGCTGGACAGCATTGAAAATGAAGAAGCACTTCAACAATACGAATTGGGATTGGTGGATCGATTTGGTATACTCCCACAAAGTAGCCGGGAACTACTTGAAGTGGTTCGTTTACGTTGGCTGTCCATTGAATTGGGTATCGAACGCATCATCCTGAAAAACCAAAAGATGATTTGCTATTTTATTGCTGATCAACAATCGCCATTTTACCAATCGCCTGTATTTGGCAAGGTGTTAAACTTTGTGCAAACCAATCCATCCAAGTGCCGCATGCAGGAGAAAAAAGACAAACTCAGCCTGAGCTTTGAAAACATCCAATCGATTTCAGTGGCGAAAATTATCTTGGAGGAAATTAGTACAAGCAATTAGTACAACTTGAATTCGCATAATCCAAATTATAACTAGCTTTTTTATTGTGCTGTAAACTTTCAAAAGCTATCTTTATAATTTACAACTCTAAAACTCTTATAAATGAAACTTAAAACAACCACCCTGCTGATAGTAGTTATCAGCCTGCTAGCCACTTCTACAGTCCAAGCAAAAACTAAAAAGCTACTACGATTCAATCTAAAAAAAGGTTCAGTCTATGAAATGGTTATAGATATGGATAATATAGTAGATCAGGAAATGATGGGGCAGCAAATAAAATTAAACCTGCAAATGAAAATGGTCATGCTTGTAACTATTAATGACTTACTCCCTAACAATAATTATCTGATTTCCTACAATTACAAGTCTATCAAAATGGAAATGGATGCTATGGGCAACCTCATGTCATATGATTCTGATGACCCAAATGAAAGCAACCCTGCACTTAGTAATTTAAAGAAATTAACTAATATTGATCTTATGCTCGAAATAACTCCAAAAGGGAAAGTTACGAATGTTAAAGGTTTTGAAAACTTTAGCAGTACATTTTCTGATAATCCACAAATGAAAGAAGTGCTAAAGATGTTTTCTGATGAAGAGTCTTTTAAATCAAGTTTTATGCAAACATTCAACTATTTCCCTGAAGAAAAAGTAAGTGTAGGAGATACATGGGAAAATTCGCTAAAAATGGAAACCCTTATGAACATGGATATCAAAATGCAATTCAAGCTCACTGACATTAAAAAAAAGAGGGTATTCCTGAATGTTGACTCAGATGTAGATGCAGAATCTAAGATTGAGCAGAATGGCATGAACATCGACATGGATGTTGCTGGCAGCCAGGGAGGTAACATGACAATCAACTCAAAAGACGGTATGCTAATATCATCAAATGTTGAACAGGAATTAAACTTGCTAATGAAAATGAAGAATCCTCAATCTGATGAAAACATGGAAATACCTATGAAAATTAATTCAACAGTAAAGGTAAATGTAAGCAAACTATAGTCAACACATTAAAGATTACAACACATTAAATGATGCCATCTTTTTTGAAAAGATGGCATCATTTAATTTCCACAAACCTACAACTGTCGTCTACCCGACAAATGCTTCTAGCTCTCACCTTTCAAATTCTACCACTTGCCGATTTGACCCACCATCAAAAATCTATCGAGCATATTTTTGCTTCTGAAAATAAATAAGAGCCATGAAGAAAATTTTAATACTAAACGCACATCCCGATGCGGAAAGTTTTGGCAATGCTATGGCCGATGCTTATGAAAACGGGATCAAAGAAATTGGGGCAATCTCAAGCAGAATCAATCTCCGAGAACTTAATTTCTCAACAAATCTGGAACACGGTTACCGCAAAAGAACGGAGTTGGAACCTGATTTGGTTAATGCGCAGGAGGCCATACAATTTGCCGATCATCTGGTATTTATTTACCCTATCTGGTGGGGAACATTTCCTGCCCTATTAAAAGGTTTTATAGATCGTGTGTTCCTACCTGGATTTGCGTTCAAGTACCGGGAAGATTCCCCTATGTGGGATAAACTACTGAAAGGAAAATCTGCCCGTTTAATTACTACGATGGACACTCCGGGATGGTTATATAAACTTTTGTACCATAGCGTTGGGCATCGTGCCATGAAAAACTCAACCTTAAAATTTTCTGGCATTAAACCCGTAAAAGTTACCAGCATGCAACCCATGAGGTATTCAACTCCTGAAAAAAGAAAAAACTGGTTGCAAAATATTCATCAATTGGCGCAGAAAGATGCTTTTTAGTTGAGCATTTCCTAATATTTTCAGAAAACAGAAATAAAGGAGGGTGCTTTGACATCCTCTTTTTTGTAAAAAAAAAGGCAGTCCCCTGACTGCCTTTTTCGCCCCAATCTCTTGGGGAACTAACCTAAACCAACTAAACCTAATAAACCATGAGCAATTCGAAAACTGTAGTACCCTTCAAAAAGGAGTTCCCGACTTGCCATTGTTAAATACAACCATTCAGCAAGCTGAACAATTGTACATTCGATTTCGGATCAAAGATATCAAAAAAAAGACGAGAATAGAAAATCCGCATTTAAAAATAACATTTTCATGCTATTTAAATGTTTTAAATAGCATTTTGATATTTTATGTTCGCCAAGACAAACAAACATCACACATCAATTAAGAAATACTACCCAATAGTCTAGCTTGCCTGCTAGTCGTTGTCAGACAATAAAAAGCGTGTTCCGGATAACAAATAGGCTCAAAATGATACAACCAAGGTCACCTATAAATCGTACTTTTACAAAGATTAAAAATTTGATTTAATGAAGAAAAAGCTGACCTCCAACAATCCATTGTTTTTTGGAACTTCACACCACAAACCAAAAAACCTGGCACACAGGGATGTTTTAACAAAGTTTGAAAAAATTCCAACAACCATTCACGATGATTCAAAAGAGGCCTCAAACTACATTGCTCATGAAATAGCGGCCTTAATCAAAGAAAAACAAACAAAAAGCCAGCAATGTATCCTTGGCCTTGCAACAGGATCTACTCCTATCGGAATTTATTCGGAATTGGTCAGGATGCACCGGGAAGAAGGTTTGAGCTTCAAAAATGTAATCACCTTTAACCTCGATGAATATTATCCAATGACCAAGGAATCAGTTCATTCCTATCATTGGTTCATGCACAAACACTTGTTCAACCACATAGACATTGAACCTGAAAATATTAATATTCCTTGTGGTGATCTGGAATTCAACGAAATATATGATTTCTGCCAGGAATATGACAAAAAGATTGAAGGTTATGGAGGACTTGATGTACAGCTTCTTGGTATTGGAAGAACCGGGCACATTGGGTTTAATGAACCTGGTTCTCAGTTAAATTCCAAAACCCGACTGGTTGTTTTAGATACATTAACCAAACAAGATGCTTCCCGCGAGTTTGGTGGAATTACGAAAGTTCCGTTGCGGGCAATCACCATGGGCGTTGAAAGCATCATGAGGGCAAAACGTGTATTTTTGCTTGGATTGGGAGAAGGTAAAGCAACTATTTTAAAAGGAACAATCGAAGGCTCAATCACTGAAAAAGTCCCAGCAACCTTTCTTCAACTTCATAAAAATGCTGAGATTGTGCTCGACCTGGGGGCAGCGATGCAACTTACACGGGTAAGAACCCCCTGGATGGTTGACACCTGCGACTGGAGCTCGAACCGACTGGTACGCAAAGCCGTAGTTTGGCTGTGCCAACAAACCCAAAAACCCATTCTTAAATTAACAACAACAGATTATATCAATCATGGGCTAAGTGATTTAATTGCTGAAAAGGGTTCTGCGTATTCACTAAATATTAAAGTGTTTAATGAACTGCAACACACCATTACCGGATGGCCCGGCGGCAAACCAAATGCCGATGACACCCACCGCCCGGAACGTAAGGAACCTGCTAAAAAACGAGTTGTGGTTTTTAGTCCGCATCCTGACGATGATGTGATTTCAATGGGAGGAACGCTTATCCGTCTGGTTGAACAAGGGCATGAAGTTCATGTGGCATACCAGGTTTCGGGGAATATTGCGGTGTCTGATGAATATGCCAATCGGTTTATTCTATTTCACAACCTGTACACCAATTTCTACGATCCTGAAAACCAAAAGCAAAACGAACAATACAAAAAAACGGTTCAATTCCTGAAAGAAAAGAAAAGCGACCAAAAAGACATGATGGATATCAGGATGCTGAAAGGACTGATTAGGAGGATGGAAGCCAAAGCGGCCTGCGAATTTGCGGGGGTAGATAGCAACAATGTCCATTTTCTTGACCTACCTTTCTATGAAACCGGAGCTGTTCAAAAGAAACCATTAGAACAGGCAGATGTCGATATCATCAAAGATTTCCTGAACGAAATAAAACCACATCAGGTTTTTGCTGCTGGCGATCTTTCTGATCCTCATGGCACACACCGTGTTTGCCTGGATGCCATTCTGTATGGCATGGAAGAAGTAAAAGAACAGGAATGGATGAAAGACTGCTGGCTATGGCTTTACCGCGGCGCCTGGCACGAGTGGGATATGGATGAAATTGAGATGGTGGTACCCATTAGCCCGGAAGAATTGTACCGCAAACGAGAGGCAATTTTCAGGCATCAATCGCAAAAAGAAGGAGCCATGTTTATGGGTGATGACTCCAGGGAATTTTGGCAACGTGCCGAAGACCGCAACCGATCAACTGCCAAACTTTATGATGAAGTGGGCATGGCCGAATATGAAGCCATGGAAGCCTTCGTTCGCTACTATCCATAGCAAACATTCAACAATAAATCATACAGCCTCGAAGTGTTTCGGGGCTTTTCTTTTCAACAATACCACGAATTCAGCGATCATTTTTCAAAACTTTAATTTTTGAATAGTATCTTGGTACTTTGATTATTCAAGCATAAAATATCAAGCTATTCATTCATGCGTTATTGTATTTTTTTCATACTCGTATTTATTTCATTTTCTACATACAGCCAGCAATCCCCCAAAAGGGAATTTCGTGCTGCATGGGTTGCCACAGTTGCCAATATCGATTGGCCATCAAAACCGGGATTGTCCGTGAAAGAACAAAAAGATGAGGCCATCCGAATTTTGGATACGCTGCAAAAAAATAGATTGAATGCAGTCATTTTCCAGGTCCGCCCGGCAAGTGATGCCTTTTATCCCTCCACGCTTGAACCCTGGTCAAGGTACCTCACAGGTACTCCCGGCAAATCTCCAGGGTACGATCCTTTAAAATTTTGGATTGAAGAAAGCCATAAACGCTGCATGGAATTTCATGCGTGGCTGAACCCTTTTCGGCTTGCCCTAAAATATGATGAACCACTTGCTGCCTCACACATTGCGTTTGAACATGAAGATTGGGTTGTAAAATATGGCGATCGTTTATATTTCGACCCCGGTGTGCCTGAAACACATGATTTTATTGCTAAAGTTGTAAAAGACATTGTTCGAAGATACGATGTTGATGCCATTCACTTTGATGACTATTTTTACCCCTACCCTATATCTGGCGAAGCTTTTCCGGATACCGCTTCTTTTCGAAGACACCATGGTAAATTTACAGCAGAAAATATTGATGATTGGCGTCGGGAGAATGTGAATTCGATCATTAATAAATTGAGCAGAACCATCAAAACCACCAAACCCTGGGTGAAGTTTGGAATCAGCCCATTTGGTGTTTGGCGCAATAAAAGTGATGACCCGAAAGGCTCAGAATCGACAGCCAGTGCAACAAATTACGACCACCTTTACGCCGATGTAATCAAATGGCAGGAAGAAGGATGGATCGACTACTTGCTTCCCCAACTGTATTGGCACATCAGGCACCCGGCAGTTGATTTTGATATGCTTTCGAAATGGTGGAATGAAAATTCATTTGAAAGGGGATATTACATTGGACATGCTGTTTACAAACTGGAATCGCAGGGGGCACAGGATGCATGGAAATCGTCTGATCAGCTTATTGATCAAATCAAGCTTGCCCGTGAACTTGACAACTTCCAGGGCAGTGCTTTTTTTAGTGCTAAACACCTACTAAAACCCATAAATCAATTTACACGCAAACTTCAAACTGATGCTTACAAAAACAAGGCACTTATCCCTGTCATGCCATGGATTGACGGTCAAAGCCCGGATGCGCCAACCAACATAAAAAAGAGCGGAAAGACAATCAAATGGGAAAAACCGTTTGCAACAGACCATCTCAACGAAGCGGTACGATATGTCGTTTACAAAACACCTACTGGCGAGTTATTTGATCCTCAAAATTCCGACTACATTGAAGAAATTACTTCTGCACAAAAAATAAAAATGAAAAGAAGCAAAGGACAAAAACGAAATTATGCAATCCGGGTAAGTGCGCTTGACAGGTTACACAATGAAAGCAAAACTACAAAACCCATCGTTATTAAATTATAAGCATGATTGATTGTTTTATTGCATATACAGGAAAAGAAGCTACTCAAAATACCATCGACCAGCTTCATCAATCAGAACTGGTCAGCTCGGTCACTATTATTTCCAATAAAAAGGTTGAAGTAAACGATGCCGAACTGCTGGTGAACCCACATCCATTTTCGAGCAAGAACATGCTTGAGGTTCAAAAAAAATGTTCATCGGAATATGTGCTTATTGCTTTAAAAGACACCCCTTTTCAACTTGGGCAATTCGCGATTGAACGAATGCACATGCTTGCTGAAAACACTCAGGCAATGATGATTTACAGCGATTATGTTGAAGTAAAAGATGGTGTTCAATCCAACCACCCTGTTATTGACTACCAGAAAGGCAGCCTCCGCGACGACTTTAATTTTGGGCCGGTTCAACTATTCAGGAAAGAGGTTTTTGAAAACCTTAACATCGAATCATCATGGGATCACGCTGGTTATTACAATTTGCAGTTGTTGGCTTCTCGAATCGGTGAAATCGTTCGCATTCCTGAACCACTTTTTCATATGATTGAATCGGATATCCGAAAAACCGGGGAAAAGCAATTCGACTATGTAAAAGATGAAGCACGAAAAATCCAAGTGGAAATGGAGGAAGCTTGTACAGATCACCTTCAAAAAGTAGGGGCTTTTCTAGAACCCAATTTTCAGGAAATTGATTTTTCCGGTGAGTTCCCGGTTGAGGCAACTGTGGTTATTCCCGTTCGCAACCGGGTAAAAACAATCAAGGATGCAGTAGAATCGGTGCTTTCCCAAAAAACCAATTTCGAATTTAACTTAATCGTGGTGGATAATTTCAGCACGGATGGAACTTCCGTGCTCCTTCGTGAGTTTAATGACGACCGATTGATTGTGGCAATCCCTGAACGAACTGATCTGGGAATTGGTGGCTGCTGGAATGTGGCCATTGATCATGCGCTGTGTGGAAAATTTGTCGTTCAGCTGGACAGTGATGATCTGTATTCAGATGAAAACACACTGCAAAAAATCGTGGATAAATTTTACGAAGAAAATTGTGCGATGGTGATTGGCTCGTACCAGATGTGCAACTTCAATCTGGAGGAAATTCCTCCCGGCCTGATTGACCACAAGGAATGGACACCCGAAAACGGGCCAAACAACGCACTTCGCATCAACGGACTGGGTGCACCCCGTGCTTTTTTCAAACCGATTATTCAGGCCATACACTTGCCCAATACAAGCTATGGTGAAGATTATGCCGTAGGGTTGGCTATTTCCAGAACATACAAAATTGGACGGATTTACGAGGCCATTTACAGCTGTCGGCGCTGGCAAGAAAACTCAGATGCATCGTTGGATATCGCAAAAGAAAACGCCCATAACCTTTACAAAGACCAGCTTCGGACTTTTGAATTGAAAGCGCGGATCAATTTAAACAAACGCAAACGTTGAATATTGAGATAACATACACTGAAAAAGTTCTGGACTTACTGAATCAGCAAAAAGAAGATTGGGAGTTGCTGAAAAACAACTACAAAGGGTTAGAAAAAGTCCGTGAACGGACAATCGACTGTGGCAAGTATCAGATAACCCTGCAATTCAACCTGGAGCGAATCCGTTCAACTGCTGCAAAGACAGATGCTAAATCCATCAGAGAACGTCCTTGTTTCCTTTGTGAAAAAAATCGCCCAACAGAGCAAAAAGGCATCCCGTTTAACGAACAATACACCATTTTGATCAACCCGTTCCCGGTTTTTCCAAGTCATTTAACCATTGCTCTAAACGAACATCTTCCCCAACAAATTTTTAGTAGGTTCAAAGACATGCTCGAATTTTCAAAAGTTCTTCCTGATCACGTTGTGTTCTACAATGGGCCAAAATGCGGGGCATCTGCGCCCGATCATTTTCACTTTCAGGCTGGAAATATAAACATGCTACCTGTTATTTCTGAAGCGAAGAAGATTGCAAAACAATTTGGGGACCCAATCATTGAAAACGAGCAAATAAAGGTGAATTTAATTACCTCCGGATACATGCGAAGTTTTATATTGATTGAAGCTGACAATGATAGTATGTTGGTTGCCATGTTTGAGAAAATTCATGAGTTGTTGCCCCTTCAGGAAGATGACCAAGAACCCATGATGAATGTGCTTTGCACCTACGATAAAGGATGGCAGGTGATTATTTTACCCCGTGAGAAACAACGCCCCTGGCAGTTTTTTGCTGAAGGAGATGAGCAAATCCTGATGAGCCCGGCTTCTGCAGAGATGGGTGGTTTGGTTATTCTTCCCAGGGAAAAAGATTTTGAAGAAATAAGCAAGTCTGACCTGGAAAGTATTTTTCATCAGGTGACCATAGATGCAGACTTGTTAAAAGAACTCAAAGCTAAACTTGTTAATACGAAATGAGCAAGCAACCGAAAATACATGTGGGCATTTTAACCGGGTCTGAAATCGAGTTTGAACTTAATGGGGAATACCTTTTGTGTGGAGAGAAAATTGGTGGCACAAAATCTTTCAAAGCCAGTTTCTACAATCAGAAAATACTCGTGAACTCTTCCGATAATAAGGTGATTGTCAAACGCAATGAGATCATTTTTGAACCAGTTAAGCCCGACTCTTCTCTTCTTTTAAAAAATGTAACGATTGGGGTTGATTTTCACTGGGAGCAAAAAGAGGACCAAGAGTTTCGTGGTGGACTGAAGCTGATACTTGAAGAGGGAAAAATAAGGGCAATAAACATCGTTCAAATTGAAGAATATTTACGTTCAGTTATTTCTTCGGAAATGAGTGCAACCAGTTCTCCGGAATTGCTCAAAGCACATGCCGTTATTTCACGTAGTTGGTTGCTGGCACAAATTGAAAAATCTAAGAATGTTACCAATTCCTATAAAACCTCATTCGAATCCGAAAACGAAATAACCCGCTGGTACGACCGTGAAGACCATGCTAAGTTTGATGTTTGTGCCGACGATCATTGCCAGCGCTACCAGGGAATTACCAAAATAATCAGCGATAAAGCACTGGAAGCAGTTGATCAAACCCTTGGAATGGTTTTGATGAGCGAAGATGAAATTTGCGATGCCCGCTTTTCAAAATGCTGTGGTGGCATTTCTGAAAACTTTGAGCTGGTTTGGGAACCCAAAGAACATGCTTACCTGACCAGCATTGTTGATGCTGAATCCAAGCCTGAGCTGGTTACTGATCTTCGCAATGAAGTAGAAGCAGAAAATTGGATACGAAGTTCTCCCGATGTTTTCTGCAACACCAAAAACGAAAGGGCGTTAAAGCAGGTTTTACCCGATTTTGACCAGGCCACATCTGATTTTTTTCGGTGGAAAGTGAGCTATTCGCAAAACGAACTTTCAGAAATTATAAAGCAACGAAGCGGAATTGATTTTGGTCAGATTATCAAACTAGTACCAGTTGAACGTGGATACTCCGGTCGTTTGGTCAAGTTAAAAATCGTGGGGACAAAACGATCCATGATAATTGGCAAAGAATTGGAAATAAGGAGAACACTTTCATCATCTCATTTATACAGTTCCACTTTTGTGGTTGATCACATCGACATTCAGAATGAAATTCCTCAACAATTTGTATTAGTTGGGGCCGGTTGGGGCCATGGTGTTGGCCTATGCCAAATTGGGGCTGCCATGATGGGTGAAAAGGGATATTCGTTCCATTCCATTTTAAAGCATTATTTTAAGGGTGCTGAATTAAAAAAATTCTACTAACGCATGAAGTCAACAAGAAATCCCTGGACCTGGATTCCATCGTTATATTTTGCTGAAGGTTTGCCTTACGTTGTTGTAATGACAGTTTCAGTGATCATGTACAAGCGACTTGGGATTTCGAACACCGATATTGCACTTTACACCAGTTGGCTTTATCTTCCGTGGGTTATCAAACCCATTTGGAGCCCCATTGTAGACAACCTCCGTACCAAACGTTTTTGGATTATCTGTATGCAATTGGTCGTTGGCGCATCACTTACGGGAGTGGCTTTTACGCTGAACCTCAGCAGTTTTTTCCAGTACAGCCTGGCATTTCTTTGGCTCATGGCTTTTAGTTCGGCCACTCACGATATTGCTGCCGATGGCTTTTACATGCTCGGATTATCAAAACACGATCAGGCCTTTTTTGTAGGGATACGAAATACTTTTTACCGTTTTGCCATGCTCGCCGGACAGGGACCATTGGTCATTCTTGCCGGGGAATTAGAGAATATTGCCGAAAAAACTTCCTGGGCATGGAGCATTACGTTCTTCATTTTTGCTGCCTTGTTTACAGCATTCTTTTTGTGGCACTTTTTTATTCTTCCCAAACCAAAAACAGACGTTTTCAGGAAAGTAAAAAGCGTCAACCAACTAATGAATGACTTTTGGGAAACATTTGTGTCTTTTTTCAAAAAGGAAGGAATTATAACCGGGCTAATCTTTATTTTGGTTTTCCGTCTCGGAGAAGCACAGCTGGTTAAATTGGCTTCTCCATTTTTGTTGGACAAGGCAGATGTAGGAGGACTTGGGTTATCCACCAGCAACATTGGATTTATCTATGGTACAGCTGGCGTAATTGCATTGGTTTTAGGTGGAATTTTGGGAGGTGTTGTGGTCTCCAGGTGCGGATTAAAAAAATGGCTTTGGCCAATGGTTTTCGCCATGAACCTACCAAACCTGGTCTACGTTTTTTTGGCCTATGTCCAGCCTGAAAACCTAGGCGTTATTACAGGTTCTGTAGTGATTGAACAGTTTGGTTACGGCTTTGGATTTACGGCATACATGCTGTATATGATCTCCCTTTCATCGGGGAAACACCAGACTGCCCACTACGCGCTCTGTACCGGATTTATGGCACTGGGGATGATGCTACCCGGAATGATTAGTGGCTGGCTGCAGGAACTCATGGGCTACAAGCTGTTTTTTGTATGGGTGATGCTTTGCACCATACCAGGTTTTATTGTGGTGAATTATTTGAAAATTGATCCAAAATTTGGCTTAAAAGAAGAACTATTGAAATGAAAAAAATGAAGCTATCCACAAAGCTTACAGAATTGCAAACACGATGGATCATTATCGTTGTGTATCTAATTTTTGCCCTGGCGGCAAGCATTCAGTCATACCTGCAAACCAACAAAAAATACCCACAATACACCGCTTATAACAACTACGTAATCTTTAAGCATTCGCACTTTCATTTGGTCAATAATCAAGATCTATATTGTCATTATTACGATGAGCATGGTGATCTTTTTAAGTACAGCCCTACATTCTCTCTAGCTTTTGGTGCATTTGCCAACCTGCCCGATGCCATTGGGTTAAGCCTTTGGAACCTGCTCAATGCACTGGTGTTTTTATTGGCAATCTTGTACTTGCCTAAAATTGATCATCGGCTAAAAATCTTCATGCTGTTTTACTGCCTCATTGAGGCAATGACTTCGTTCCAAAATGAACAATCCAATGCTTTAACAGCTGGCTTAATCATTTTTGGTTTTGGCATGCTCGAACGGAAAAAGATAGCCATTGCGACTCTGCTAATTCTGTCAACTGTATTTATTAAATTATTTGGGCTGGTAGCATTCGCCCTTTATCTACTGTACCCGCAAAAAGGAAAGATTGCATTGTACACAGCTTTATGGGGTGTTGTGCTCTTTTTCCTACCGCTACTGGTTATCGATTTTGAACAACTCAAGTTCCTATATTCGCAATGGTTTAACCTGGTTCAAACTGATCACTCTGCTTCGCTTGGCATTTCAATCTTGAAAATATTGGAATCCTGGTTCAACTTTCAACCTGGTAAGATATGGATCGTAATTACCGGGGCAGTTTTATTCTGCATTCCACTTGTTCAATTCAAGAAATACGATTCGCTTCACTTTCGACAGTTGGTACTTTGCTCCATTTTAATTTGGGTAATCATTTTCAACCACAAGGCAGAGTCTTCAACCTTCATTATTGCTATGTCCGGAGTAGCAATCTGGTTCTTTACTGGACAAAGGAAACCACTGGACATTGCATTGATAATTTTAGCATTTATACTCACCTCGCTTTCACCAACAGACATCTTCCCGTCAAGCATTAGAAGGGAGATAATTATTCCATATGCATTGAAAGCATTGCCAGCAGTTCTTATTTGGGGGAAAATCATTTTTGAATTGACTGCTGAAAAACATATCAAAAAAATAAGCCCATAATCCTCTTATTATCTGCACTTTAAAATATTGCTAACTGCCTCATAAGTTGTTTAACTGATTTTTCAGTTGTAAAACTGCAAATTCAGTTGTATGTTTGTTTTGTCATAAAAACAGATAGAAAATGAAAAAACTTACGCGCAAAGAAGAAGAGCTCATGAAGATTCTTTGGAAACTTAAAAAAGCTTTTGTCAAAGATATCATTGAAGAATATCCAACCCCCAAACCACATTATAACACGATTTCTTCATTAGTTAGACTACTTCAGGAAAAAGGAATTATTGGTTATAACCAATATGGAAATACATACCAATATTTTCCACTGATTTCAAAAGACGAATACAGGAAATCGTTTATGAAGCAGATAATCCATGACTATTTTGACAACTCATACAAAAGTGCAGTGGCTTTCTTTGTAAAAGAAAAAGGGCTTTCTGAAGATGAATTAGATGAGCTGATTAAAATGATTAAAGACAAAAAATAATGGAGTCCCTTCTTATATACTTGTTAAAATCCGGTATCGCAATAGGAGCATTTTTCCTTTGCCACTATTTCTTATTCAGGAAATATTCACAATTCCACTTCAATCGGCTATATATGCTGATATCGTTCACTTTGGCGTTTATTATTCCACTTATAACTTTTACCATCGTAAAGGAAATCGCCGCTCAACCAATTACGAATACTGGCTTAAACATAGCTACCACAACGCTTTTAGAGCCTTCAATATCAAACAAACCTTTTGACGCCCTGCCGTATGTGTTTTTTATATACATAGCAGGCGTATTTATATCGATTATCCATTTAATTATAGGACACAGGCGGGCATTTTCAATTATTAAAAACAGCAGAACTGAGATAAAAAATTCAACAGAGGTTTGTGTCAGCCATGAAGATATCCATCCATTTTCATTCTTCAACAAGATCATTCTTTCGGAGCAAACCCTTAATCATCCAGAAGTCGATTTAATCATTGCTCATGAGAATATCCACGTTAAACAAAAGCATACGTGGGACATGCTTTTTGCTGAATTTCTTTTTTCTTTTCAATGGTTCAACCCCTTTGCATGGCTGCTGAAAGATGCCATAAAAACAAACCTGGAGTACTTGGCAGACGCACAAATTATTGAAACAGCCGATGCTGAAACATACCAGCTTACCATGGTTTCCCTTGCTGACAAAAAAGGGATCGCACCATTTTTAACCGCACTTAACGGCTCTCAACTTAAAAACAGAATAACTATGATGAAACAGAAAACTAAAAACAAATTTTTAACCATGAAAAGATTCGCAATTATTCCAGTTCTGGCTATCCTGGTTATGGGATTGTCAAACAAAAAATTCGAAAATGTACCCAATTCTTCTAAACTGGGATCTGACTATTTAGCCACAGATAATTTAAAAAAAGAGTTTGCCATTAAAGGTTCAGTTACTGACCTAGAAACTGGTGCGCCAATTCCTGGTGCTTCAATAATCATTCAAGGGAAACCTGTTGGTACGATAACCGATATAGAAGGCAAATTCATTATCAATGTAAGCGAAGAAGATGAAGCTCTAGTTTTTACTTCCCTAAGGCATGAAAAGCAAACCATAAAAATTGAAGGTAAAGAACTCTTCGATGTGAAAATGAAAGGTTTAACGGATAATAATAGCAGTAAGAATTTTATCGAAATTAGAAAGCATATCGCTAGGCAGATTAAGTGTCCTGCAAAAGCTGCATTATCCGGCATTCCTGTTGAAATTTCTGTAAACACTATAATTGACAATAACGGATTAATTACAATTACAGATCAAAAAGCAGGTAGCAATTCTATTAAACTTGAATTCGTTGTTAAAGCCTACAAACCAACAGAAAAGAATGAAATCAGCATTGAAGAAGTAAAAAAAGTGTGCCGAAATGAATGTATCCGGGTTATAAAAAAACTTAATAAAGTCAACAACACTAAACTAATGGGACAAGAAGTGGAATTCAATTTCAAATTTGATTATGAATAATTATACTTAAGGCTAAATGTGAATACGAAATGCTTTATGCATGATAAGTGAGAATAGAACAATTAGATGCAAAAAAAGGGAGCTTAAATGCTCCCTTCTCTATTTTCTGAACTAACTTGATTTTGTTATGGCGTAATTCTTATAAAGTTGCCTGACCTGGCTCCCAGTCACATGGGGTAAGCTGTCCGGTTTGAAGTGCTTCAAGAACACGAACAACTTCAGGCACATTGCGTCCAATGGCCAAATCGTTAACACTCACCCAACGAATAACCCCTTCCGGATCGATGATGAAAGTAGCGCGGTAAGCAATTTTTTCTTCTGCTTCCAAAATACCCAAGTCTTCAGCCAACGATTTTGAAGTATCGGCCAACATTGGGAATTGAAGTTTTTTCAAACCTGAATGGTCATTTCTCCAGGCAAGGTGTACAAACTCTGAGTCGGTAGAAGCGCCCACCAAGTTCGCACCTAGCTTATTGAAATCTTCAATGTGATCATTAAATCCTGTGATTTCTGTAGGGCAAACAAATGTGAAGTCTTTTGGCCACCAAAACACAACACTCCATTTACCATTCAGGTCTTCATTTGTCATTGTTTCAAACTCTTTTCCTGCCTCAAGCGAAACAACTGCAGTCTTTTTAAACTCTGGGAATTTTTGTCCAATAGTTAACATGATATTTGTTTTTTAATTTAGATTCGATAAAAATTGTATTGCAAATATACGTTCCGATCAAACACTAGTCAAATTGATTTTTTTTATTCAGAATAGACAAAATTTATCCCCTTTAAATAGCTTTAAAATTTTGGAAGCCGCATCCTATAAAACATTATTGAAACCGTATTTATAATCTTGCCCAAGTAACGATAGATTCATATCTTTAAGAGATTTTTTTCAAACAACTTAAACATTTCGATCACAACCTAAATCAAATAAAACTGTAAACTATGACTAAAAAAAAGAATGAAATTAAGTTGGTTTCCAGAAGAAGCTTCCTGGGGACATCTACTGTTGCTGCAGCAGGAATCACAATCCTTCCAAGCAATGTAATTGCCGGACTGGGGCACAAAGCCCCAAGTGATAAAATGAACATTGTTGGTATTGGCGTCGGAGGCCGCGGTTTTTCAGTACTAAAAGCCATGGAATCAGAAAATATTATTGGCCTCTGTGATGTGGATTGGAAGTATGCCAAAAGATGTTTCAAACGCTTTCCAAATGCAAAAAAGTACAAAGACTGGCGTGAAATGTACGATGAGTTGGGCAAAGAAATGGATGGTGTTATGATTGCCTCTGCTGACCACACACACGCTATTACTGCTGCACATGCCATTACAATGGGGAAACATGTTTATCTTGAAAAACCACTTACCCACTCGGTGTATGAATCACGCTTGTTAACCAAGCTAGCGGCAAAATACAAAGTAGCCACAACAATGGGTAACCAGGGATCGTCTGGTGAAGGTGTAAACCTCACCACAGAATGGATCGCTAATGGTGAAATTGGTGAAGTCAGGAAAGTAGAAGCATTTACTGACCGTCCAATTTGGCCTCAAGGGTTAAATACACCCGAACAGGGTCATTGGGTTCCCGACACATTGGATTGGGATTTGTTCGTTGGACCAGCAAAAATGCGTCCATATAATGAAATTTACCATCCATGGAACTGGCGTGGCTGGTGGGATTATGGCACAGGTGCACTTGGCGACATGGCTTGCCATATCCTGCATCCTGTTTTTGTTGGACTTGACCTCGGGTATCCAACTCACGCACAAGGGAATTCAACACTATTACTTCAGGATTGTGCGCCAACTGCTCAATCGGTTAAACTGACTTTCCCTGCAAGGAAAGCAAAGAAAAAAATGAAGGTCAAACTTCCTGAAGTAGATGTTCATTGGTATGATGGAGGCATAAAGCCAATGCTTCCTGAGGGGTGGCCAGCTGGGAAAAATCCAAATGATGCTGGTGGTGGTGTTCTTTTCCACGGAACAAAAGATACGCTGGTGTGTGGTTGCTATGGGAAAGATCCATGGTTGCTTTCCGGTCGTGTGCCAAATGCCCCTAAATTCCGCCGAAGAATTGAAACCAGTCATGAAATGGACTGGGTACGTGCTTCAAAAGAAAGTGCTGAGAACCGCGTTTCAACAGCTTCTGATTTTAATGAAGCTGGACCTTTCAACGAAATGGTCGTTATGGGTGTTCTTGCGGTTCGCCTTCAGTCATTGAACAAAGTTCTTGAGTGGGACGGAGAAAAAATGGAATTCACAAACCTTAAAGATGACGAGAAAATTAAGACCGTTATTAAGGATGGTTTCAAAATTCATGATGGACACCCGACCTTTGACAAGACCTGGACAGACCCAGTTCCTGCCAAAGAATTTGCAGCTGAGTTGGTAAAACACACATATCGTAAACCCTGGAGTTTGCCAGATATGCCAGCTTAAAATATCAAAAAACAATACTATTAGGGCGGGAATATTTCCTGCCCTATTTTATTTTCAATGGCAATAGCCAATTCTTTTTATTTATCAGGATTTCTTTATTAAATTGCTTTCCGTAGTATTCAAACATTATTTTTATGAATTCAGGGGAAAAGACTCGCAGTAGGAGAAGCTTCATTCAAACATCAGCTGCCGTTGCCGCAGGTATAAGTATTCTTCCGAGTAATGTTGTTGCCGGATTGGGACATAGGGCTCCAAGTGACAAACTGAACATTGCCGGGATTGGGGTTGGTGGAATCGGATACAACAACCTTAAAAGAATGGAAAGTGAAAATATTGTTGCCCTGTGTGATGTTGACTGGAAATATGCCAACCGAAACTCATTCAGGGAATGGCCTTTGGCTACAAAATATAAAGATTTCAGGGTCATGTTTGAAAAGCAAAAAGATATTGATGCGGTTCTAATTGCAACCCCTGACCATACGCATGCACTTCCTGCACTGATGGCTATACGAAATGGAATTCATGTGTACCTGCAGAAACCACTTACACATTCTGTGTATGAATCTAGGGTTTTAACCGAATCGGCCCGCACCTATAAGGTTGCTACCCAAATGGGAAACCAGGGAAATAGTGGAGAAGGTATTCGCCAAATATGTGAATGGATTTGGGCAGGTAAAATTGGGGAAATTACAAAGGTTGACGCCTGGACAAACCGCCCAATCTGGCCTCAAGGATTGCAACGCCCAAAAAAAGAAATGCGCATACCTAAAACCCTGGACTGGGACTTATTTATTGGTCCAGCTCCTTATCGACCTTACAATGAAATATACCACCCCTGGAATTGGCGTGGATGGTGGGATTTTGGGACAGGTGCCCTTGGAGATATGGCTTGCCACATTCTCGATCCGGTATTTAAAGCACTGAAACTTAAATACCCTGAAAGTGTTCAGGCTAGTTCAACTCCTGTAAATAGCCAATCGGCTCCAAATGCGGAGATGGTCACTTATGAGTTCCCTGCGCGCGATAATTTACCCAAAGTTGCCATGCCCCCTCTTTCTATTTCTTGGTACGACGGTGGATTAATGCCCCCCAGACCGGACGAATTGAAAGATGGGGAACAAATGGGTGATTCAGGTGGCGGTTGTATTTTTCATGGTACAAAGGGAAAGATCATGTGTGGTACGTATGCGAAAAACCCAACATTGCTGCCAACAGCTGAAATGGCACATTTTGAAGCACCAGAGAAAAAAATCCGCAGAATTGAAAAAGGAATAGATGGGCATGAACAGGATTGGATACGAGCTTGTAAAGAAAATCCGGAAAACCGGGTTGAAGCCTCCTCAAACTTCGGTTATGCCGGGCCATTGAATGAAATGGTGGTGATGGGAGTGCTTGCCGTGCGGCTTCAAAGTTTAAAAAGAAAACTGAAATGGGACGGTGCCAACATGCGTTTTACGAACATCGCTTACAATGACGAAATCAGGGTAATGACAAAAGATGAGTTTGAAGTTGTAAATGGCGATCCAAAATTTATAAAAGATTACGCAACCTTACCTGCCAAACAAATGGCTGAACAATGGATCAGGCACGATTACCGGTCTGGATGGGAACAAATATAATTGACACAAAACCCTGAATATGAAGCTGATCAATAACTACTTTTTTCTTTCAATAACTATTCTGATTATATCCTGTAGCCAAAGTGACAATCAAAAAAGCAACAAACACAATTCTTTTTCGCCAGGAGAAATATGGACTGACAATAATGGCGTCCACATCAATGCACATGGGGGAGGAATTTTATTCCATGAAGGGAAATATTATTGGTACGGGGAACATAAAATTGAAGGAAAGGCCGGGAACAGGGCAATGGTTGGAGTTCATTGCTATTCTTCGACTGATTTATACAATTGGGAAGATGAAGGGATTGTTATGCCTGTTTCAAAAGATACAACAAGCCTGATTGTAGAAGGATGCATAATCGAACGCCCCAAAGTTATTTATAATAAGAACACTGGGAAGTTTATCATGTGGTTTCACCATGAACTAAAAGGAATGGGCTACGAGGCAGCCAAAACCGGGCTTGCTGTTTCTGATAACCCTACTGGGAAATTCGAATACATAAAAAGTATCAACCCAAATGCAGGCCAATGGCCAGTTAATTTTTCAGAAAAACAAAAACAAATGGTTTTCCCAGATCACATTGAAGAATGGACTGATGAATTGAAGGATGCCATTGCAGACGGTTATTTAGTGCAGCGAGACTTTGAAAAAGGGCAAATGGCCAGGGATATGACACTTTTTGTAGATGAAGACGGCAAGGCTTATCATATACACGCATCAGAAGAAAACCTTACGTTGCACATATCTGAGCTGAATAACGAATACACAGATTTTACAGGTAAATATGTTGCCGTTATGCCAGCAGGTCATAATGAAGCTCCCGCAATATTCAAGAAAGATGGGAAATATTATTTAATCGCATCTGGATGCACAGGTTGGGCTCCAAACGCTGCAAGATCGTTTGTTGCCGATCATATCTTAGGACCGTGGAAAAGCCTGGGAAATCCGTGTAAAGGGGACGGTGCTGATTTAACTTTCCATTCTCAAAGCACTTACATCTTACCTGTAAAGGGGATGAAAAATGCGTTCATTTTTATGGGTGATCGTTGGACACCCAATAATGCAATTGATGGTAGATATATATGGCTACCCATCAAATTTAATGAACATGGCAATCCAACTTTGGAATGGACGGACAACTGGAGCCTTGAATATTTTAACGAGGCATCTTAAACGGTATTGAAAAATAAAAGGTTGTACCAACATCTTGCTGGCTCAAGAACCAAATCTTTCCTCCAATTTTGTGCAGAAAGTATTTACAAAGTATTAATCCGAAACCTTTGCCTTGTTCCCCATGAAGCCCTTTCATGGAAACCAATTCATCGTCATTCAAAATCTTATCATGATATTGGGGATCAATCCCAATGCCTGTATCTGAAACAGAAATAATATATTCATCCTTGCTTTTATCCGACTCAATCCGTATAAAACCATCTACTGTTGTAAACTTTAATGCGTTGGATATTAAGTTTCTTAACACAAGGTGCAGGATATTTTTATCCGACTTAATTTCAAAGTCAGGAGCTATATTATTCTCAAAATTAATCTGGTTTTTCTTCCCGTCAATTATGTCATTTGAGATGATAGAGTTAACCAATTTATGCAAATTGAAATCATCAACAATGATTGACGAACCTTTTATTTGTTCACGGGTCCAAAACAAAAGGTTGTCAGTCATATCAATATTCTTTTCGGTTTGTTTCAAAATATCCGAATGAAGCTTTTCTCTTGTAGCACCTTCAACATCAGCCTCTTCCATTAATCTCAATGTAGAATATAGTGACAGTAACGGACTTCGCAGATCATGTGAAATAATAGAAATCAAGTTTGTTTTGAACTCATTTTCTTCATTTAACTGTATGTTCAATTTTGATCTTTTTTGTGATTGGTTAACTACAAAAAATATTATCAGGATAAAACCAACCATTAAAATTACAGCTAAAATAATAGCCATCTTTTGGAAATGTATCGTTTCTTTTTGGGCTATGACCTCCATTTCTTTTACCTGATTTTCGGTATCCCTTCGCTGTAGTTCATTGTAAACGGCTAAGTCTTTTGCCTGATGGGAAGATAGGGTATCTAAGTAAGCCTCACAATATTCATGGTAAACCTCATAAAATTGAATCGCCTTTTGATATTGATTTTTTTCTTGATTTACTCTTGCCTGGAGAAAAGCTAACTCAATTAATTCTTTAATTCTGTTATGCTTAGTGGCTAATTTGTAAGCCGTGGATGAATAATACTCCAAACTGTCCATGTTATGTTCTTTGAAATATAATTCAGCCAGTGATCTTTCAGCTTCAATTTGCTTTAATTCAAGGCTTAATGAATCTGCTATAGAAATAGCTTTTTTCAAATACGCCTTGGCCTTCATAAAATTACCTAGTTCAAGATAGCTTTGCCCATATGAAGTATACGTGATTAAGTGAATTTCGGATATTGGGTGATCATTTTGATTAAGGTAATCAATTATCTCATCGTTCTTTTCTAACGATTTTTTATATTCTTTTTTCTTATAATAAATGGAACTGATATTAACCTCAGCAATTGCATATAGTTCATGGTTGTTGGCTTGCCTGGCAATCTTTTTTACTTTTTTGTACTGATCCATCGCTAATGAATCCATTCCTAGATCCTGATAAATCAGTCCTAAATTATTGACTGGTGAACCATAGTTTTGTTTTGCACCGGAAAGTTCATAGAGCTCAGAAGACTTCTGAAAATACGTTAATGCAGTATATAGCTGCCCTGTTTGGCTGTAAACGTTTCCTAAGTTATTACAGGCATCACCCATCAATTCCCATTTCTCATGCTCCTTGCACAAATCAATTATCTCAAGTAGTTCAGAAATTGATTTTTCATATTTATGCTGGTTTTGACCAATGGTAGCCATATTAATTTTAGCAGCAATCTGGCTCTCAATAGACTTAACTTTTTCAGCATAGTGTTCACTTATCTGAAAATGGAACAAAGCTGAGTCAAGCATTTCGTTAATCCAAAAGTATATTGCTCGCCCCTGGTGTACAAGATCAAGATTGGTAGTATCCTGAATTTGATAGGCTAAATTAGAAGCTTCGGTAATTAAAGAATCTGCAAATATCAAATTACCAGATATTGCCTCAGAAATTGATAGTCGAGAAAAGTAATAAACCTTTAAGCTTTGATTTTCAACAGGCAATTCACTCAATTCTTCAATAAGCTTGTCAAGAATTGGTCGTGATAATTTATTATCTTTATAAACTATTTTTGTATAGTCAATAAAATCCTGATGAATACGGACTGAATCTGAGTTAAGATTGCTTTTAAAACTAGAATTGTCTGTTGATATTTGGCAAGAATAGATAAAACCCCAAAAGATCAAAAACGTAAAAACACCTACCCTACTATGATATCTCCCAATTACCATAATTTCCTCTTTCACTTAATAAAATAAATGCACTTCAAAATAAGCAATAATTCTTATAAATTCGCTACATTCAGTTTTACAACATCTTATAAAACAATAAAAGTAGTTAGATCTAGGATAAAAAGGAGGATTCACAGAATCAAATTATTACTATTGTAACAAAAAATTGACATTATTAAAAATGAACTTAGAATCAGAACGCTTGTCCTTAACAATAATTACTCAGGATGACATTGAAAGATTACATCATCTCCATACAATTCCCGAGGTTGATGAATACAATACCATGGGGATTCCAAAAGATGTTGAAGAAACAAAAAAATCATTGAAACCACTTTTTGAAGCTGTAACTCAAAATCCTCCAACTTCTTATTATTGGTCAATCAGCTTTAAAAAAACAAATGAGTTTATTGGTATGGCTGGATTGTTCCTGTCAAACGACAAGTACAAGCTAGGGGAAATATTTTACAAATTCCTGCCTGAGTTTTGGGGAAATGGATTTGCCACAGAGGTATCGAAGGCACTTATTAAATTTGGTTTTGAAGAACTTAAGCTTCACAAAGTAGAAGCTGGTGTAGCTACTGAGAATATTGCTTCAATTCGGGTTTTGGAAAAATCTGGAATGGTACGTGAAGGCTTGCGCAGAAAAATACTTCCCATTCGTGGTGAGTGGAAAGATAACTATCACTATGCCATTGTTGAAGACGATCCAAGGGACTATTGACAATCGGTGGGTTCAGACTTCTTTAATGGTTAAAAAAAAGCCTCCGACGAAAATCAGAGGCTCTGTTCAACACCTATATTTCTTTGTATTCAAAATACTCAAAGTCAGCAGGTAATCTTCTTCCGGATAAATCCTGACAACACATACCAACAAAAGCTCCTGTAAATGCAGCACGATACCTGACTTCTGCATCACGCACATATTCGTCTGATAAAATACTACCATCCAGTGCTGGTCCTATCTTAAGCCATTTTCCTTCTTCCAAGGCATAATAAAACTGGAGGTCTGCACCGTTGTAGTCCACTTTCAAATAGACTTTTTCAACTCCGGTTATATCTATTGGCTCAGCTAAGGGTTCTTGTTGCTGGTACTTATCACATGTAATAATGTCCAATAGTTTTTTTGTGCCCGGCCCGTTGCTTGTAATGTACAAATAGTGATAGTGGAAAGTATTGTAATAACAAACCAAACCTGCCATTTGCTGGTAACTTACCGGATTAAATTCTATGCAGGTTGAAGCTTCAATATGATGCTCCTGCACCCTTCGGGCAACCAAACTTTGTCTGAAAACTGAACTTAAAGATTCACGGCCATATAAACGCAAATAACCTTTTCGATCTTTCTGGTTGACCCAGTCATCAGTCATCGGAACCCTCAGTGCATGAAAATTAATGTCAATTTCTTCAGTATCAAAAGTAACACGCTCTGGTTCTGGCTCAAATGGGAATTCAGGTAAATTCGGGGCTTCAACCTCCTCGCGAGGTTCGTTGCCGCCGTGTGCTAAATAAATCCAATCGTCTTCACGCCATTCAAATTTCTCAATGGCTGTCTCACGCCCGGTAATGCACCTTCCACGAGTGGTGAGTGGACGTCCTGCAAGGAATACACCATACCAATCTCCATTTTGGGTTTGTACAAAATCGCCATGCCCGGTTCGTTGCAATAATAAATACGGATTATTGGCAGCAGTTACAATCGGATTTTCAGGGTGTACTTCATAAGGGCCAAAAAGAGATTTTGAACGGGCAATAGTCATTGCATGCCCAAACTCAGTTCCACCTTCAGCAGTAAGCAAATAGTAGTAACCATTGAGCTTGTAAATATGTGGAGCCTCAGTTCTTCCAAGATCAGTGCCTGGGAAAATGTAGTGGATTTCTCCAACAAGTTCTTTCTTATCCTCATCGTATTCCTGTAAAACAATACCACCAAAAAATTTATTTTTTCGATGATCGACAATCATATTCACAAGGTATATTTTCCCATCATCGTCATGGTATAGTGATGAATCAAAACCACTGGAGTTTAGATAAACAGGATCTGACCATTCGCCAAGTATGTCGTCGGCAGTAACCAGATAGTTTGGAGTATCTTTCCAGGTAGCACCATCAAAACTTAAAACATTGGTGTAAAGAAGATAAAACTTCTTCGTGTTTTCGTTGTAGCTGATACATGGTGCCCAAACACCACCTGAATCCGGCACACCAAGCATATTCAATTGCGAAACTCTATTTAATGGACGGTGCACCAATTTCCAATTCACCAAATCACGTGAATGATGGATTTGATAGCCTGGAAACCATTCAAAAGTCGACGTGACAATGTAATAATCGTCATCGACCCGAATAATTGAAGGATCAGGATTGAAACCTCTGATAATTGGGTTTTTAATCGTTTTACTCATCGTTTATTTGTTTAATTAGTTACTTCCTGCAAACTCTGAATCTTCACCCAGGCCTTCTCCTCCTAATCCTAAATATCCTCCATCAACGGGCAAATCAGTGCCAGTTATAAAACTGGCTTCACTGCTGCATAAAAATGAAACGGCACTTGCTACTTCTTCTGGCATACCGCAACGACGTAACATGTGGTATTTACCCCAAATTACATCGTACTTTTCTTTTTCATAGTTAGCAGCTTTATACACTTCACGAGTCCAAATCCAACCTGGGCTTACGCTGTTTACACGAATACCCAGAGGAGCTAAATCTAAGGCTGAACATTTGGTAAGCTGATCAACAGCACCCTTTGCAGAATTATAGGTCCATCTTCCAGGTTGTGCAATGTGTGCTGAAATACTGCTGATATTCACAACTGCACCGCCGCCAGCTTTTTTCATAGGTTCAGCAACAAGTTGTGTCATTAATGCAAAACCCATTGGACCAACAATCATGGATCTTTCCCAATCATTTCTGGTTGCATGAAGCCCAGCAGCAACAAATGAGAAGGCATTGTTTACCAAAATATCCACCCCTCCCATTTTCTCTTGAGCAAAATCAACCAATTCCTTACAAAAGGATTCACTGGCCATGTCCCCTTTTAACCAATCTATTTTTGCCCCTTTTTCTCTCAATTCCTTACAAGTTGCTTCACCCGTATCTTCAAAATCGCTAAATACGACTGAACAATTGTATTCAAGAAACGATTCAATACAGGCGCGCCCAATTCCCTGAGCACCACCGGTTACTATAACACGTTTGTTTTGTAATCCTTTCATATTTTCATTATTCTGTTCTGTTGTGTTCTGCAATATAAATAGTTTTCTTATATCTTTGAAAATAATTCAGGGTTTTATAAAACATCTAGTTATAAAAAAGCCCAAAATAAATTGGGCTCAGTTTGAATATTTCTTTTGCTTTTAATTCCATGTTGAATAATCGGTATAGCCCTTTTCATCTGCTGAGAAAAAAGTATCCATATCAACTTCAGCCAATTCTTTCTGATTTTTTAACCTGAAAACCAAATCCGGATTGGCAATAAATGGACGGCCAAAGGCAACTAAATCAGACTCATTTTCAAGAGCAGTAGTTGCTGATTCAACATTTTTACCTCCGCTGGCAATAATTGTTCCTTCAAAATTCTCCCTTATTTTTTGTTTTATATCAAAAGGAACATCAGGTGCTCCCATTGCAGAATGATCAACTACATGGATATATGCAAGATTTAATTTGCTCAGTTCTTTGGCCAGATAAATATAGGTTTCTGGAATGGTTTCGAATATCTCCATATCATTGAATACTCCATAGGGAGAAAGCCGAATACCTGTCTTTTCGGCTCCAATTTCCTCAACAATTCCTTGTGCAACTTCCAAAACAAATCTCGATCTATTTTCTATCGAACCTCCATATTCATCCTCTCTTTTATTTGAAGATGTGTTGATAAACTGATCAACCAAATAACCATTGGCCCCATGAATTTCAACACCATCAAAACCTGCTTTAATAGCATTCTTTGCAGCTTCAACAAATTCATTTTTGGCCTGCTGGATGTCTTCTTTACTCATTTCTTTTGGAGCAGGGTGTTTTTGGTTTCCATTGGTGTCTGTCCATATCTCACCAGTATGCCCAATTGCTGAAGGTGCGACTATTTCAGCCCCATCAACCATATTGTCTGGATGCGAAACTCTTCCGGTATGCATCAATTGCGCAAAAATTAAACCTCCTTTTTCATGAACTGCTTCAGTAACTAATTTCCAGCCTTTAATTTGCTCATCGGAATATAATCCTGGGATTCTGGCATAACCCAACCCATTTGGAGAAGGAGCAATTCCTTCAGTAACAATCAGACCAGCCTCAACCCGTTGTGCATAATAGGTCGCCATCAATTCATTGGGGATATTATTTATGGCCCTGCACCTTGTCATTGGAGCCATAACTATCCTGTTTTTTAGTTCAATGTTTCCAAGTTTGTAATCGCTAAATAATTTCATGACTTTTCTTTTGATAAATTGTTTATTGCTTCAGTAACACAATACATTTCAGATTGTTTTCTCCTGAATTCGTGTTAAAATAAAATAACAAAACAATATACTGTTCTGTTCTGTTGCATAGTATATTCTTTTACTTTTGATTCAATTCTGTTCTTCTTATTTTTATTCATTTATTAAAATAATAACACATCATGAAGAAAATCCAGTGGGGAATTGTTGGACCGGGTATCATAGCCCATGAATTTGCACATGACTTCCAATTTGCTGAGCAGTCGGAATTGAAAGCTGTTGCCTCCAGGTCGATAGACAAATCGAGACAATTTGCTGAAAAATATACTATCCCTAAAGCATATGGGGCATACGAAGAACTATACAACGATCCTGAAATTGATGCCATATACGTAGCAACCCCACATGTTTTTCATTTAAAGAACTCGGTTGATGCAATGAAAGCAGGGAAAGCGGTATTGTGCGAAAAACCGATTACCCATAACCTGGAAGACAGCCTGAAACTGATTGAATTTGCAGAATCTTCAAACAGCTATCTGATGGAAGGAATGTGGACTTATTTCTTACCAGCTTTGATTAAAGCTCAGGAATGGATTGCCCAGGGGAAGATTGGAAGGGTTCTTCATGTAAAATCTGACTTTGGATATCCTGTACCCTATGATACCGACAGGCGTATGTACAATCCTGAACTTGCAGGTGGATCGTTACTGGACATGGGAATTTACAATGTGGCAATGGCCTGGTTGTTTTTTAAAGCTGATCCGAAGAAAACAACTGTCATTTCACGGAAAGCCCCTACTGGCGTTGACAACGATACCATTGCTTTATTTGAATATGAAGATGCAGCTGCCACTTTGATATCTGCCTTCAGGTGCAAGCTGCACAACTGGTGCTTTGTAATTGGGGAAAAAGGGTATATTGCCATTCCTGACTTTTGGCGAGCCCGTGAGTGTTTCCTTTATGAAGAGGAAGTGATTGTAGAAGAGTTTAAAGACGGCAGGAATGGTTTTGGGTTTCAGTACGAAATGGATGCGGTAAGCCGCGATTTGCTAGCTGGCAAAAAAGAATCTGAAATCATGCCCCACTCTTACTCCATCAAATTTCAGGAACACATGAGTGAAATAATGAAACGCTTTTAGTTTATCTAATTTTACTGAAGATGGCCTATTACAAAGATTTGAGCATAATCAGTATTGATGAATACCAATCAATCCTAGAGAAAGCTGATCTTATTCCAAGTCGAAGGATTCTCCAAAAAGACATTCCTGAAATTTTTAACCGGATCAAAAATCAAAATATTCAGAGTTTAGAAGCACTAAAACAAACACTTAAAACCAAAGTAAAACTGAAAGAATTTTCAGAAGCAAGTGGAATCTCTGAGGACTATCTAACAGTACTTATTCGTGAAATAAATAGTTATCACCCAAAACCAAATAAGCTGGCAGATTTCATTTGTATTTCGGAAGAAACTGTTGGCTGCCTTGAAAAACTAAAAATTAAAACAACCCTTCATCTTTACCCATTTATTCTTGATCCGAAGTCAAGAAATGAATTGTCTGTAAAAACCGGAATTCACATAACCACCATTTTAAAGCTGGCACAATTAACCGACCTTTCCCGCATCCGTTGGGTCAATCACACTTTTGCATACGTATTGTTGGAGGCTGGTTATGAAACCGCAAAAGATGTTGCCAATTCTGAATACAAAAAGCTTTACGACGATGTAAAAACGCTAAATGCTGAAAGAAAAATATTTAAAGGAAATATTGGATTACACGATATGAATCTGTGTATTGAAGCGGCAAAAGAGATTCCACATGAAATTATTTTTGATGACTGAAATCAAAAGATCGCGATCTGTTTATCACCGTTACTTTTTAGATACCCCCTAAACATTCCACTTGTATTGAACTGCATAACCGGATTTCCTTCCTTGTCAACCGCAACAAAACCGCCAGTCCCTTTAATTCTTGAAAGTTTATCCAATGTCTCCGTTGCAGCTTCATGAAGAGGTAATTTTTTGTATTCCATTCTCGCTGAAATATCTCTGGCAACTCCCAGACGGATAAAATATTCGCCATGACCTGTACAGGAAACAGCACAGGTGTTATTATCGGCATAAGTTCCTGCGCCAATGATCGGGGAATCACCAATCCGTCCCCATCTCTTCAGCGTCATCCCTCCGGTAGATGTGCCTGCAGCAAGATTCCCTTGTTTATCCAGCACAACGCATCCAACGGTTCCCATTTTATCCTTCAGGTATTTTTCTTTCGCTTTTTGGTAAGACTTGTACCTTTTCTCTGTTCTGAAATAATCATATTCAACCAACTCCAGATTCTTTTCCTTGGCAAATTGATCAGCCCCACTCCCAGAGAGCATAACATGAACTGATTCTTCCAAAACTTTTCTGGCTGCCGAAATCGGATTTTTTATCTTAGTTACTCCAGCTACTGATCCTGCTGATAAATCCCTTCCATCCATAATCGAAGCATCCAGTTCGTTTTTACCTTCAAACGTAAATACCGCACCTTTCCCTGCATTGTACAAAGGACAATCTTCCAAATAATTAATCACTTTTTCAACGGCATCAAGGGCATTTCCATCATTATCCAAAACAGTTGCACCAGTTTGCAATGCAGAATCCAAAGTTTCGAGATAACGGTTTTTTAAATCATCAGGGAGTTCCTTACTAATTGTACCTGCACCTCCATGAATAACAATGGTATAGTTTTGAGAAAACGAAGAATAACTGAAAAAAACAACAATGAGTAGGCTAAATAAACTTTTCACGCTTTTGAAGATTAAATAATCCGAAAAGTAAGAAAATTAATGATCCAACAGAAAGAAATATTCTGTTCTTTAAAGCTACACCAGCCCAAATTACTTCATTCATATTGCCTGGAATATCATACGGATTTAAAAAAATATTCCACATGGTCCTATCCATTTCTTCGCTTAAAATCATAGCAGCAACACCAAGTATCACCATCACAACCGCCGTTCCGTTTCCATTTTTTATAATTGTTGAAAACATAAATGCCATGCTTCCCAAAAACACAACCGGGAACATAACTTGTCTGGTCATCTCAAACAAATCGATTGGGCTAAGAAAAATATATGCAAGTCCGTTAAACCCAAAAAGCAACAGAAAAACCAGGACAAAAACCATGATCAAACGTACCAGCCAAACTTTATACCGATAATCAGGGATTCCAAATAAAATTTCCAGGATACCCGCATCCACATCGTTTTGAATTCCAAATGTCATCGGATAAAACATCAGCAAAATAGCAGGGAACAGCATAAAATAATACACATCCTCCTCATCGGGAATATCTCCATCCAAAATTGAAACCACAGAAATAAAAATGAAAAATGCCAATGCGGCCAGCAAAAACCAAATAAACCGACCACCAAATATGATCCGCATGTTATATCGAATCATCTTGGCAATTACACTCCATGTATTTTTTATATTTATACTCTTCATTTTTAATTGTTTCTTGATCCTGAATTTTCAATAACAAATTATCTAATGACTAACCATCTATTTTAAGTCTTTAATTAAACACAGATACGCATCTTCCAGAACCGGTTTTGCCAAAATCGCAGACTCTGTCGGCTTTTCTTTTCCAAGTACCCGTACCCGTATGTCCTCACCAACACGCATGTGATGAACAACCATCTGTTTGTTAGGCATTTTATCAAATTCTGATGCCGGAACATCGTATTGCCATACCAAATCATCAGCAAGGTTCACCATTTCAACCGGGGTTCCATGGTATTTCAGCCTTCCTTTATTAATCACCGCCACCTGATTACACGAGCTTGAAATATCTTCAATAATGTGCGTTGAAAAGATTACAATACGTTCCCGGCTAAGCTCAACAAGCAAGTTTCTAAACCTGATCCGCTCACGTGGATCCAAACCAGCAGTCGGTTCATCAACCACCAATATTTTGGGTAGGTGCAGAAGAATCTGGGCTATCCCAATCCGCTGCTTCATACCCCCTGAAAAAGAGCCAATCTTATCATTTCTTTTTTCCCACATGTGAACCGATTTCAAGACATACTCAATTCGGTCTTCCCGGGTCTTCTTATCAGTTAAGCCTTTCAGCAAAGCCTGATACTCCAGGAACTCGGCTGCGGGCATGTTTTCATACGTACCAAATTCCTGGGGTAAATATCCAATTAACCCTTGCAGTTCTTCACGTTTCTTTTGTGTATCAATGCCATTGATCCATATCTTCCCATAGCTCTGATCCAAAATGCCACAAATAATCCGCATCATGGTTGATTTTCCTGCACCGTTTGGTCCAAGCAGACCAAACATACCAGTTCCAATTTCCAAAGAAACACCGCTAAGCGCTTTGAAAGGTTGCCTTCGTTTTCCAATAACCGGAATTTGTTTCACCAAGCGGAACACACTCCTTTTAAGCAAACCAAACCTTCCTGTAATACGGTCTATGTTTACTTTTTCTTCATATAACCTTCTTGCTGTTACAAAAATTACCAGGCCAATGTACCAGATCGCAGCAATCGCTATCGTCAGTCCAAGGTATTCTGATTTTTTCCAGAAGAAGAACAGTTCAACAAGCGGTAAAAACCAGAAGCAGAAACGTTTTATCTGAGTGTCGAACCACGAATATCTTTTATTTCCAGTCTGTTCAGATTTATTAATCAGATAGAGAGACACTGAATGCCAGATACGATTGACATACAAGTAAATCATTAATATCAGAAACAGGGACCAGAACCCACCATTTAAAAAGATAAAGGTAAAATAGAGCAAAAAGCCTAACAATGGCAACTGCCAAATCAATTGGTCAAAGTCTTTAATGGAGAGATATTCTTTTTCAAGCCCAGCCCGTTTTCGAATGTTTAGGCCTCCTTTCCATTCCCTGGTAAACTTTCCTGGACGGTCGTAAATTTTAACCAAACTTTGAATGACGATATGCATTTTATCCTTATCCCCAATTAGTTTTGTTTGTGCCCTTTTCAAGCTGTTTAACACGAACCAGGTACAGCCTGGCACCAATATTACAACCAAAATCGTATCCAACATTTTCCATACTGTTGAATCAACGGTAGAAAAAATGAGAAAAAACAAGGTAGCCATGGCTAACAACTGAAACGCTTTTATCTTCCAGTTCAACTGATAAAACCACTCCAAAGCGTTTTCTAATCCGGAATAGAAAGTTGGTATAAATATTAAGGTTAGAAGTGTACTCAGAGCCAACCCACCAATAACGATAATTGCAAAAGGGGCACCGATTAAACTAACATATTCGGCCTGCCCCATTGCTAGTGGCATCATGGCAACAATGGTTGTAATAGCTGTTATCAGTATTGGGCGAACCCTTGACAAACCTGCAGTCATTAACGCACGTGACCTGCGATAGCCTCTTTTTCGAAGTATATTTGAATAGTCGATCAAAATAATCCCATTGTTAACCACCACACCCAGTAAGATCAGGAATCCGATCATGGTGTTTGCATTGAACAAACTGTTTCCAGTAATAATTAAAGCTAATAAAGAACCAATTCCAGCCAAAGGAATGGAGAACAACAACACAAATGGTGTGGCAACGGATTCAAATACCGAAGCCAGGATCATAAAGATCAGAATTATTGCAGCCCAAATTAGGAAGTTAAAATCAGCCAGTTCATTCTCTTCGTGCACAACCTCTGCTGCCACCCCGGAAGGGAAATTGTAACCAGCTATCATCTCATCAATCTCAAAGCGGTATGATTGCAACAAATCCTTTGAATCCTGAGCCTCACGAACCATCCTGTACGTAATCTCAATCTGTTTTTCCTGATTGACCCGGTTAATCCCGGCCAAACCCCTAGCATAAACCAGGTTGGTAAAGTCATCCAAATCATGCAAACCTCCTGATGCATTGCTTATCTGAAGTGCTTTAAGGTCATCCATCGTTCGCACATCATCCTCTTCTTCCTGCTCCCCTTGCTTGATCACTATTTCATATTCATCAACCCCCTGATTAAACATGATACCTGTTGAGATATCCCCAGAGAAAGAATTGAGTTCACTGGAAACCTGTGATACATTGATGTTGTACTCCGTCATCAGCAACGGGTCAAAAATCATCTGAACCTCCGGGCGATTGTCGGAAACATTCAACCTCACCCTATTCATGAAGTCCATTTCTTCCAGGAAATATTTTATGTCACTGGCAACCGTCTGCATCAACTCAAAGTCTTCACCTTTAATAACAATCTTCTCCTGCTCGCTACCAATCCCCATCAAACGCTCGAAATTCCCCATCATGTTCATCCCGGCGCCACCAAAATTCCGTGATCCCTGTACCTGCTCAAACGAAATTTCTGCTTTGTCAATATTCCCTGTTAGCTCACTAATTGAAGACTTTATCTCTGCAAAGTTTCTTCCGTCAATTTTTTCGAAATCTTCGAGCAGACTAACAGTGATTACCGCTTGTTCTTCTTCAATTTTGCTAATCACATCTTGCTTTTCCTTTACATCCTCAAGCTTTTCCTCGATCTTCTGAACAACCTCGTCGGTTGTTTCCAGACTAGAACCAGAAGGCATCGTTGCGTAAAGCTGAATTTGACTTTCTTCTGCTTCCTGCAATGAACTATCACTGACCGTCAGGCTTATAAATATCAGAAGAAAAAAAATCGTTACGCCTCCGATTACAGTAGCTGCTGGTTTTCGCATAGCAGATTTCAGGAGTAGCAAATACACCTGAACCATCCGGTTGTTGGTGGTTACTTTTTCGTAGAAAATGCTTTTGCCTTTCCGGCGTTTTAAAATGAAATGGATCGCCATTGGGATAAACAGAAGCGCCACTGCCAACGAAACCAAAAGGGTGGAAATAATGGAAACACCCACATTGTGCCCCAACATTTCTATCATAAAATTGCTTGAAAAAACAAACGGTAGAAATACGGTAATCGTTGTCAATGTAGCAGCAACGATAGACCGCCACACCTCGGTTGTCCCCTGGGAGACTGCTTTGTCAGCATCAACGCCTTTCCCTGCCAGCCGATATACATTCTCCAGCACAACTACACTATTATCCAGCAACATACCAATAGCCAGTGCCATACCAACGAGTGTTAAACTATTTAGGGTAATATCGTAAGCATAGAAGAAATTGAAAGCCGTAAAAACAGAAACAGGAATAGCCAGCGCTATGAAAGCAACAATGCGAATATTTTTTAGGAAAATCCATAAAACAAAAACAGCCAGCAATCCACCAATTAATGCAAGATTAATAATCTGATCGATGTTCCTTTCCATGACCTCTGCATTGTTTTCCTGTATCACAATTTCAATGTCCTTTCTGGCTAGGCTATTGTTTAATTTGGCTATCAGTTCTTTCGTTTCATCAGATAGTTCAATCTGATTTGCCTGGGCATCATTCACCAACTGAATCGTCACAGCTTCTTTGCCATTTACCCGGCTGAAACTGGTTTCTTCTTTTACCCCAAACCGTATCTCGGCAATGTCTTTTAATAGAATTGGGCCATCTGCTATAACAAGGTTTTCAATGTCGGTCACACGCTCGTATTCTGCGGTAACATGCACAAAAAACAAGCGATCTTTTTCTTTCAGGTTTCCCACGTATGTTCTGGAGCGGGCATTTTGGGAGATCCTGTTCCGGATTTGCCCCGGGGTAATCTGATAGGCCTCACAGGCATCCATATTCAGGATTACTTCAATCGACTTTTCCCTGCCTCCAAAAACGTTTACACCAGCAATCCCATCTAAATTTTCCAGCTCTGGGGCAACATCCTGATCAACCACATTTCGAACACGGTCGACACCACCGCTCCCCCTTACCTGAAGGGACATGAAACGCGTATTGAGTTGCTCCATGTCCATTCTGGCCACATCAACCATTACTCCTTCGGGAAGGCTGCTTCTTATTTCATTTATTTTTTCTTGAAGTTTTAGGTATGCAAAACCTAATTCTACATCCTGTTGGTAGTAAACAACAATGGTTGTTCTACGTGAATTAATGTTTGTTTCCAGTGATTCAATGCCTTCCAAGGTGCTAACAGCACCTTCAATCGGGATCGCCACTTCATTCTCCATATATTCTGGATCAGCTTCAATGGGTGAACCCGCCTGAACTAAAAGGAAAGGCAATTCAGGACTTGGCAGTAACTCTACCTTTAGCTGTTTATAGGATATGTAACCCAGCAGGGTCAACCCAATAAACAACATGCTGATGAGCGTTTTTCTATCTATTATAAATTTCACGTTTCGATCTTATTTCAAGCTACATTAGTTTCTTTTAAACCGATCCCTAATTGCTTCGATGGCATCATACATGCAAGGGATTACAAGCAGGGTCAACAAGGTTGATGTCACCAATCCGCCAATTACAGCCAAAGCCATTGGCGAACGCAATGATGCACTTTCACCTATTCCCAGAGTTAAAGGGAACAAAGCCAAAATGGTGGTCAAACTGGTCATGATAATCGGGCGGATACGCTGCTGTCCAGCCTGTAGGACAGCCTCCAATCGTTCCATCCCGGATTTTCTTAATTGCAATATGCGGTCAACCAAAATAATGGAGTCATTTACTGCAATCCCGACCAACATAATAATTCCGATGTAGGCCATCATGTTAAATGTTTTGCCCATCAGGAAGAAAGTCAAGACGGAGCCAACACCTGCAAGTGGGATAGTCAGCAAAATGGTGAATGGGTGCAGCAATGATTCAAACTGTGAAGCCAGCACCATATAAACCAAAATAACTGAAAGCAGCAATGCAAAGCTCAGACTTGCCATCGATTCTTTTCGCTTTTCCTCTTCCCCGCTAATGTTAATTTTATAATCAGGAGGCAAATTAATCGGCGCTATGGCTTTTTCAATCTGAGCAACAGCCTTGTCCAATGGCACATCGTTTTCCAGTTGCGCAGTGATTTTACCAATGCGGTTTTGATTTCTGCGGAAAACTTCTTTAGGGGATTGCCCGATGCTGACATCAGCAATTTCATTTACCAAAAACTCTTGCTGATTGCTTACAATCCGCAGTTCATCCAACTGGCTCAGATTTTTCTCTGGAAGTTTAATGGTAATGTCCTGCATTTCACCCTGCCGTTCTATCTGCCCGGAAACTTTGCCTTCCAGTTGATCCTGAATCTGCCCAATAATATTTTGTACGCTTAGGTTGAACATCCCTGCCCTCAGTCGGTCAATAACAATCTCCACTTCGGGTGAACCTTCTTCCATCGATGACTCAAAATTGTACATCCCAGGTAATCCCTGAACACGGGATTTTACCTCAGCGGATAAACGTTCGATCACTTCCAGATCTTCTCCCTGTACTTCGATAACCAATGGAGCCTCATCTGTACCCATAATACTTTTTAGTGCCGTTTCATCTTGTTTGAAGTTGATCTCCATTCCGGGGACTTCGCCAATCGCACTACTAATCATTTGAATTGCCTTTGTTGAAGCAATCCCGGCTTCCTGACTCAAAATAATTTTAATCGAAGCAGTGTTTTCACCTTCAAATATTTGTGATTCGGAGCTACCCATTCCAATTGAAGGACCAACATGACTATAAGTGGTTGTAATGTTTTCGCCCAACAATTCAGTAATTACACTCTCCAGGTTTTCAACGGCTGCTGTAGTTCTTTCCAATCGTGTCCCTTCCTGCATCCGTATTTCCATGCTGAATTCCCGTGTTTCAGTTTTTGGCATGAACTCATTTCCAATGAAAGGGATGATCAGAATTGATCCGGCGACCAAGACAAAGCCCACCAAAATCACCAGCCATTTCATTTTTAATACCTTCTCAAGAAATCTTCCGTAACCTTTTACCTGCACCGACTGGATTTTCCTTTCTTTCTTCTTCTTATAGAAAAGATTAAATAGCATTGGTATCACCAGAATAGCTACAACCAATGAGGAAAGTAGCGAAAATGCCACCGTCCATGCCTGGTCTTTAAATAGTTCACCAGATGCACCATGCAAGTAAACAATTGGCAGAAACACAATAATGGTTGTTATGGTAGAGGCGATAATTGCGCCACTTACTTGTGATGTACCTTCAATGGCTGCTTCCCGGACTGACATGCCGTTTTCATGGTTTCTGAAAATGTTTTCCATAACCACGATGGCATTGTCGACCAACATACCCGCACCAAGCGCAAGCCCTCCAAGCGTCATAATATTCAGGCTCAACCCATTAAAGTACATCAGATTAAATGTGGCAATAACCGAAATTGGAATGGCAATGCTAATAATCAGCGTACTGCCAAACCTTCTTAGAAAAAGGAACAACACAAAAACTGCCAGAACCACACCCCAAAGTGCCGATTCCTGTACTTCATTGATTGCATCGTTTATGAAACTTCCCTGGTTGGTTACCACTTGTAACTGGTAACCCGGCAATGCTTTTTGAATATCCACAATGGCCTCATCAATCTGCTCAACCGCTTTCACCGTGTTAAAACGGGTTTCTTTGTAAATGGAAAGCCCCAGGCAACGTTTGCCATTTAACCGGACAATGTTTTCCGGTTCTTTATTTTTAAACGAAACATTGGCAACTTCCCTCAAGAAAACAGGAGCAAAAGCTGATGTGTTATCTTCTGAATTAGTTCGTTTGTATCCTACGATTACCTGCTCAAAATCTTCCACATCGGTTAACAGGCTCACTCCTTTTACTACGTATCGCAAGCCCATTTCTTCAATAGAACCACCTGAAATACTCTGGTTAAAACTTTGTATGCGTGAGCTGATCTCATCCATGGTCAATCCATAGGCATCAAGCAGGTATTGACTGGTTTCTATCAGCACCTCATTATCCTCAGAACCGGAAATCTCCACATCGGCAACACCTTCCAGGCGGATCAACTCATTTCGAATGTAGTTTTGTGCCACTTTTCGAAGTTCGTTCATATCATCAATGGATGCATGGCTTAACCCATAAAGCATTACCGGTGAGGTATTCGGATCGTGCTGCGTGATAGTAATTTCATCAACTTCCTGGTTCTGCGAAAAACCCGTAACTGCCTTTTGTAAATCCAGGAAGGCTTCATCCATATCTGTGTTCCAGGCATACTCAACGGTTACTTGCGCATTTCCTACTTTCGACACCGAAGAAACCTGCACAACATCTGATTGGCGAATGGACATCGCTTCGATGTTTTCAACAAATTGCTTCTCCATTTCTTCGGGAGGCCTTTCTCCTGATTGCAGCTCAATAAACAACCTGGGGTTGTTGAGCTCAGGGAATAGGTCAACGCCCAGCTTGTCGTATGAGATGTAACCCAACAAGATAACCCCAAGCACCATCATCAGGATGGTTACCGGGAAGTTGACCGAAAATTCGCTTAATTTCTTCACGGCAAATCCTTTCTATTTGATGATTTTTACTTTGGAACGATTGCGCAAAGTTTCAAACCCTTTCACAACCAAACGATCATTCATTTTTAGCCCTGAAGTAATTTCTACTTCATCTTTATTTTCGTAACCAAAAGTGACCTGTTTTTGAAGTGCAGTACCTTTTTCAACCACAAACACGGTCTTGCCGCGCTGCCCTGAAATTACCACATCTTTTGGAATGACAATTACACTATCTTTTCGATCCATAATAATTTCAGACTGAACAAACATGCCCGGGCGCAACTTCAGGTCGTTGTTATAAACTGTAAGGTTGCCAAGGAAAGTACGTGTTTCAGTGCTAATGGCCGGAGAAAGCTCGTCAACAATACCCTTGAGTGTATCGTCAGGCAAAGTATAATTCATCACCCTGACTTCCTGCCCGGGCTTCACGGTATTGATATGCTTTTCAGGAAAATTAACTTCCAACAAAAGTTTGGAATAACTCATTAAGCCCACCACCATTGTTCCACTATTCACTTTTGTGCCTGGGGTAAAATGTGGCAACTCAGTGATCACTCCGGTAAACGGTGCTCGGACATTCATTTTCTCCAACTGGATTTGCGCCCTCTCATAATCATACTTCGAATTGATAAATGAAACCTCTGAGTTTCTGTATTCCCTCAGGGTCACACCACCTTTTTCGTAAAGTGATTCCTGTTTTTTATACTCCTGCTCCGAAATCTCCAGGTTCAGTTCTTTCGTTTCCAGGGCGATCCCATTTACATACTCTTCGTCTTTCAACTCAACAATCACCTGCCCCTTTGTTACTTTGTCCCCTAAAGAAAAATGCTTCCCGGTTTTTGGGTTTTTGGCTACAAAATACTCACCTGCCGTTTCAGTAAGCAAACTAACTTCTTTGGCTGCAGCTACTGTTCCGGTTGAGCTTATGGTTTGCTCAATAGATCCGGGTTTAATATCTTCTACAGAAACAGGAATAGCGAGTTCAGTTTCTGTATCTTGTTGCTGATTGTTACAAGCTGACAGAACTGCTAGAATCAGCAAAACAGTTGGGAAATAAATTCTTTTTATCATGATGGTATTAATTTTTTACTTTTTTTGAATGAGCTCCTCAGGTACGATCCCCATTTCATTTTCAAAATCGTATAGTGTTTGAATTTTTAGGTTTAATAGTTCAATCTTGTAATCGATCAGTGCCTGTGCATAAGCCATTTTCTTTTCTGAAAGCTGGTTCTGAAAAAGGTTCAGGTCCATGCTGGTGAGGTCACCATTGGCATATCGTTCCAGATTAATTTCGTAGGTCAATTGTGCATTTTCTTCACTCTGTTTCGCAATATCAATCTGCCTTCTCAGGTTCTCGAGGTTCCGGTAAACCTGCCGAATATCGATCACAATTTGCTTCTTCTGTTCTTCCAGGTTGATTTCCTGTGTTTTCATGGAAGCTTCCTGGGCTTTTATCCGGGATTTCTTTTCACCCCAATCCCATAACGGGATATTTAAACCAACCGATACCCGGGGGTTGTTCGTTGGGTTGTTGTAAATATTGCCCAACTTTTCATCGTCGCCGATTATCCCTATCGATAGGTTCAAATCACCCCTGAATTCATTTTGTGCTTTTGTGCGGATCAATTGGAACTGGGACGTTTCAATATCAATTTCCCGCTGGCGTATCTCCATCCGGGCGTTCAAACCATGTTCAATGGCTTTTTGTAAATCCACCTCAATTGGTTGGGCCTGTACATTGGTCATCACCGCCACTTCTTCAAAAATATCCATGCCGATGTATTGCTTGAACTGGTCTTTGGTGTTCTCCAGGCGCACCTTTTGGTTTTCAAGGTTCGATTCTGAAGTGGCAAAATTCAACTCGGCCTGGTAAAGTTCTTCCTTTGCAAGCAGCCCGGCTTCCACTTTGTTTTTTGTTATCTCAAAACTTTTCTGGGTATTGGCAAACTCATCTTTGGTAATGCTCAGGCTCATTTGCGCTAAATAAACATTGTAGAAAAACTGGGTAACCGATTTTTCCAGGTTCAGCTTTTGCATGGCATAACTAAGGTTTGAATTCTCCAAATCGTATTCCAACTCCTTCAATTGAATTTTCAAGCGGTTGTAAGTAAAAATCGGTTGATTCAAACTCAGGTATAAATTATTACTGAACGATCTGTTTTCCACATTATTAAAATCACTTGTGCTTCGTTGCCAACCAAACCGATTGTTTAGCGACAATGTCCCATCGGTTAAAAGAATTGGTTGCGAAACGGTAAAAGTACCCGAAGCCCCTAATTGTTCCTGAGTAAACCATTGGGAAGTAAAGTCATCGAAAGACCTTGTCCTGCTAAAATCGATTGGTGTTAAGTTCAAGGAAAACTGCGATTTTAGTGCTGCATTTTGAGCATTTAATGATTCTTGTGATCGCTCCAGGTTCAACAACGACCTTCGAATGTCCGGGCTATTCTGAGAGGCGATCTCCAATGCCTTATCCAGGGACAATAGCTGCTGGGCCTGCACGGAATAACCCGATAGAAAAATAAAAAGTAGTAGAAAATTAACCCGTTTGATTTTCAACATCATGATATACATTGTTTTATTGTTTTACCAGTTTTATAGCATCAGCAATCACAGCCCTGTTTTCTGATTTATTACTAAGCTGAATGACTGCCGTATCTGGCGAAAAGTAGTAGGCCCCTAAATAATTCCAGCCCCTTTCTGCCGATTTCAAATCAACTATGGACTCTTCTTCACCATCGTCATGTTTTATGGTATAATGGTATTCACCATAATTCTCCTGCCTTCTTCCCCTTCTGAACCTCTCGTAGTTTATGAAGGCATATACTTCATAATAAGAAGGTTCATTAATCGGCACATTCCAGGTAGCTTTTTGATTTCCATCGCCATGCCTTATGTAATGAGCCGAACGAACGTTTTCCCCGTAAAAGGAGGATTTGGTAGTCAACGTCCATTGTCTGGGAGGCCTCCAGTCAAAAAATCCTGAATATTTTTCTTTTTCTGCTTTTTCTTTGATGAGCAATTTTCTTAAAAGGCTTTCCTCATATCCTTCGGTTACTTCAAACGAAGGGTCTTCGTTATCAAGAATGATTTCATGTTCTTCCACCAGTGTAACCGGATCATCCAACACCTTCTCGCCTTCATATGGAACGGCGTCTTTATCTTCTTCCAAATTATCAAATACGATTCGGATTTCTGCTGGAATATTTTTTGATGCCAGGGAGTTTATACTTACCCCCCGAGGGTTTCCATTCAGCAAAAAACTAACCTCTTTGGTTTGGTTCCCTTCAAGATATAACAACTCAGTTACTGTTTCTGCAGAACCTCCCATGCCTCCAAAACGTCCTCCACCTCCTCCAATTCTAAAATTAAATGAAAGCACCCCTTCTACATCTTCTGTGTTCGTTACTTTAATCTTGAACATCGTTTTAAGCTGATCACCATCAAGTACTTTTTTGGCTTCGTTCTTCCCAAATAAAAAAGCGGGAAGCTCTTTGCTTTTAAACCAGTTTTTCAAATAAGGGATTAAATCAATTTCAAATTCATCGAACAAGGCATCGTTGAATTGCTGAATGGTAGAGGTTTGAAACTTTACCCCGTTTAAATAAGCATACAAAAAATCTTCAAACTCATCGTCTTTTGCTTTGTGCTTCACAATTGAAAACAGGGTTTTCCCTTTCAACTTGATGACATTATCTGCTATTTGTGCCTGTTCCGGATCGAGCAGGATCTCTTCAAAACTTTGAGAAAGTAGTGCAAGATTACCTTTTTCATCTTCAGACAAACCCTGCAAGTCACGTGCAAAGCTAAATCGTGGATTTGTCGTGGATTGTTTCTTATACGATTCGAAAACACGATCTATAACCAGCCATTCATCAGAACTGATATAATACGCATAGTTGTAAAATAGCGGAAATGCATAATTGGTGTTCACCCGATCTTCCACCTGCAACTCGCCCTGACTCCTATTGAAGTTTGGCCGCCCCTGTTCCATCGTAAACGTAGAGAGGAAATTCCGAAGTACCCTGATTTTTTTCTCTTCTGGTGTCAGGTTTTCATTATCGCCACGCCCAAACCCTCTCCTTGAGTGAAACCGTCCGTTAAAATCTGCATCGCGTATCATCAAACCTTTTTCAGGAAACAAGATCATTTCAGGCTGTAAATTCTCCCTTGCTCCTGTAAGTAATCGTTCGTACGCATAAAACTGAATGGGCACTTCAACCAGACTGAGCCTTTCAAACGGATAAAACAGATCAACGTCGCGCTCAAAATCCTGAAGCACTTCAGCGATAACACCTGGGATGGTATCTTTTACATCCTCGAAAAACGATGAAAAATAATCGTGCCCCTCCAAACAAAAAACATTAAACTCCAGTCCGTCAACCTCTTTCGATATTTGTTGATATTTACCGATAGACAATGATATCTGCGATTGGGCATGTGAAGACTCAAACACGAACCCCTCTTCAGTTTTATCCATACTTCCTTGTGAAACTGGTATTAAACCTGGCAGTGTTTTTACATTCAGTTTATAATTACTGAATTGCCTGGAAAACCATTGTTTGTTCTTGTATCCAAGCCCTGCGCCTGGAATTGGGTACCAGTTGCTCTCGCGTGTCAACAAAACGTATGTGGGAGTAATAAAGGCATGCCGCTTATCTATTTGGAACATCTGAGCTCTATAAGCTTCACTCTTTATTTTATCATCAATATCTAGAAAACATGCTGTTTCGTTGATGCAACCTTGATAGTTCATCACAATTTTCGCCCGTTCTCCCGGTGCAATCCGACAATCGCTTAATTCGATAATTCCATGATTCCTCTCAAATTTCTGAGCATCACCATTTACTGAAATGCTTGAAATCTGCAATCCAGGATTTAGGCTGAAAATTACTTTTTCGATAGGCTCTTGTCTGGTATTTTTAACCTGCATGTTCACCTCACAGGCAATGCTGTTTCCCTGATGGTCAAGATCAATATTATAGGAACGAACCGCTACTTGTTTTGTCCCCAGATATTCATCGTTCACACTCACCATCTGTTCTTTCAGCTTCTTGTTTTCTGTAAAGGAATTAACATGAAGAAAGCCCAAATACAAAGCACCGAAAAAGAAAATTGCACCAAAGACCGAAGAAAGCCAACGCATAATCTCGGAGTGAGGTAAGCGTCGTAACAACAAAATAGCAAAGCAAATAAAAGCCAGGCCAAATCCCAGATACATTCCCCTATGAATGAGTATGGTTTTCAGATTTCCAAATCCAACAAAATCAGAATAGATTAGTGGAATATTGAAAGCCATGTAGTCAAACAAGTAGTAGAAATTATTCGTGATATAAAATAAGGTTATTGCTACATAACCCAACAAAACTACGAATGTTACCGCCTGGTTCCGAATGAGAGACATGACCAGGAATGCAAGCCCCATAATAAAAATTAGGGTGGGAAGACTTATAATTAAAAAGTAATAAAGGTAGTTGTGCCAATATACAGCTGTATCTTTTGCAATGAAGTTAAAAATTAATGCAATTCCTAAAATGATGAAATTCAGCACAACAAATACCAACAGGTTGCCAAGTGTTTTGCCAATCACATACTCACCATTGGTCATTGGCCGCATGTAAATAACCTCGGTAGTATCAAGTTTTTTATCACGTTTCAAAAAATCGGATGCCAGGAAAATGGCAATAACCGCCTGCACAACATTTAGAAACAGGATATTTGCATAGGGAATATTTGATGGTAATCCTTTTAGCCACCATTCTCCGGAACCACCGTTTGATTCAATTAGCACACCAAAATTGAAAAAGAACAAAAACACCATGGCAATGATGGCAAAAATCCGGAAGAACCAACTTCTTAAAAGTGTTTTGGTTTCATAGCGTGCAATAGACTTGATGTTATGTATTGATACCATGCCTGTGTGATTTAGCTGTTAGTCCATTGATTGTGATTACTCTCCATAAAATACACATAGGCATGTTCCAGGTTTGGATTGATGCTGTGCCCGTGATAACCATTTATCTCATCGGCCACTACCTGAATCTCCCATCCTTCGCTGGTAGGAACATTGGAAATAACCGGAAACTTTTCGTTAATTTCCATGTATTCTGTTTCGGTAGCCTTTATTAACCAAACCTTCCCTTCTGCTTGTGCCACTAATTCATCAGGCGAGCCACTGTAGGCTAGTTCCCCCCGGTTAAGCAAAGCCATATTTTTACAGGTGCTGGATATATCGCCAACAATGTGTGTGGATAAAATAATAATCACATCATTGGTTGAAATGGTGGAAAGCAAATTCCGAAATCGAATACGTTCCTCAGGGTCGAGCCCGGTGGTAGGTTCATCAACTACAATAATCTGGGGGTTGTTAATTAACGCCTGTGCAATCCCCAATCGACGCTTCATACCCCCGGAAAGCTTGTTAGCCTGCCTGTCACGGGCTTCGAACAAACCAACCTCCTCTAGCATTTTATCAATTGCAGAAGAGCGTTCAGCTGCTTTTTTCATTCCTGCCAAACGGGCTGCATAATCTAAAAACTCATAGGTTTTCAGTTTTGAAAAGAATCGAAAATCCTGAGGTAAGTAGCCCAACATTTTTCGGATTTCCCGACGGTTCTTAACCAGATCGTACCCATTAACACTCACTTTACCATCGGAAGGTTTCATAAGTGTAACCAGGATTCTCATCAAACTGGATTTTCCGGCACCATTGGGACCAAGCAAACCAAACATCCCATTGTTGATTTCCAGGTTTACGTTTTTCAATGCTTTGTTCCCGTTTGGGTATACTTTGTTTAATTGTTCAATTGTAATCTTCACGCTTTGTTTGTTGCTGTGTGGATATCTGACTAATTTTTCATCAATTGGTTTAATCAATAATGATCAAGAAACGACATAAACTTTTCTGAACAAAAATTATTCTTTTAAACTTTGTTAAATTAGGGGTGAACATGTGTATTTGCAGGGTGAAAATAGTGTAAGCCTAGAATGGAACTACGTTAGAAATAGAATATATTCTGTTTGGAACGCTTGCCTTTATATTCGCCTTTTTTAACCACCTTAACGATGGTCCGCTCATTCTCCGCATGCTCAGCATCAGAACAATCCACTCCATCGTCGCAATTATTCAGCAAACGTGTTTCTCCATAGCCTTCATATTCTACCCGGTTAGGATCAATATCACGCTCTCTCAGGTAATCAAATGCAGCACGTGCCCTTCGTTTTGACAGTAACATATTGGCATCATCATCTCCCCGTGAGTCGGTGTGCGACTCTATCCTAACCTCCATCTCCGGATATTTTTTCATGATTGCAATCAATCGATCAAGCATGTTTATGGTTTCCTGGGTGAGTATGGCACTTTCACGCTCAAACTTAGCGTATTCCACTTCAATAATCTGCAACGGCTCTCCATTTTCCTCCTCCATCATAATTGGTTCAGGAGAATCGTCTTCAGGCATTAGCTCCAGAAACATTTCAACAAAAGCTTCACCATTTGTGCGCAAATTACTTGTCAGCACATAGTTTTCATTGGGGAAATAATCCACGTTTTGGGCATGAACAATGTACTCCTGTCCTTTATTCACTTCAAATTCAAACTGCCCATCCCTGCCTGTAATGCTTGTAAAAATGGTGTCTGCATTTTCATTAACTATTGAAATTTTTGTTCCAGGTATTATTTCAGAAGTCTCACGATCTTTTGCTACCCCACGAATAATTATTGGAATATACTTAATCTGCAAGTAATACAAGTCATCGTTTCCTGCCCCACCTTTCCTGTTGGAGGCAAAATAACCCTGAGTACCATTATCGTCTAAAATAAAACTAAAGTCATCCCTTGGGCTATTAACAGGGTATCCCATGTTCTCCACCAGATCGAAAACCCCACGTTCCGGAACAGAAAAGAAAATATCCAGTCCCCCCATTCCTCCATGTCCGTTGGAAGAAAAGTAAAGTACACCGTCGTTACTGATGTAGGGAAAAAACTCATTCCCCGAGGTATTCACTTTTGGCCCCAGATTGAATGGTTCACTCCAATAGCCATTATTGAAAGTTGAAAAATAAATATCGGAGCCACCATATCCTCCCGGCATATCCGATGCAAAATACAGGACGTTGCCCGTATTGTCAACAGAAGGATGCCCTACAGAATAATCGGGGCTGTTAAAAGGGAACTCGCCTCTATACTCCCATTTGTTACCTTCTTTTCCACCATATAATATTTTAAGGTTTATTTCACCTTCCGCACCTTTTTTCACACCCGATTTGCCTACATTGTTCCGGGTAACAAACACCTTGTCTTCATGCTGATCAAATGAAACAGGTCCATCGTGGTAGGAGGTTTTTAGTTTCGGTGCAAAAGGTTCCACATTTACCAAATCGCCATCTGCTGCAATATCCCCAACATACAAATCAAGGAAAGGGAGTTCGTTCCATCTATATTTTCTAGAAGAAGAACCGTTCCCTCCATGTGTTGATGAGAAAACCATCTGATCCCTGAAGTAGGCTGGTCCCATGTCAGAACCCTCTGTATTAATTGAAAGATGTCTGATTTCATATTTGCTTGAATCGCGGTGCAGAAAACGAATGTACTCCAACAAGGATGCCTGCACATTCACACGTCCATCCTCTGGTCTCATTTCAGCATACTCTTGGAGCCACTGTTCAGCTTCCAGGTATTTGCCGTTGCTTTTTAGGGCTTGCGAATAATTAAACAAATCTTCAGGGTCTTCCTCGCGTTTGTCAATGAGTATTTTCAGCCAACGTTCTACTTCTTCTGTATTACCAATATTCCGGTTTGCATCGGCTAATCTTCTTATAACATATGGGTTTTCAGAATCCTTTTCATAAGCATACTCATACAATTCGATGGCCTCAACAAAAGCAAAATCATCAAAACTCCTGTCGGCCATTTTGATGGTTACCTTCTGTGCTTCAAGCTGATTAACCAACAGAAAAACCAGCGCGAAAAAAAGAATGCTTATTTTATAAAATCTTCTCATTTATAAGTATCAGAACCCTAAAAATAACGTGGCGACCTAACTTTTCCACGACCAAAATTAAAGTCCCATCCAACCAGTATTTCGTGTGTTCCGTTATTAAATGTACTCAAATCATTTGCACTAACATCATATGAATAACCGACCCTAAGCTGATTGGTAAGTTGAATTTGCATTATCGCACCTACCGCATCACCAACCCTGTACATTGCCCCTACCCAGAAACGATTATAAAATAAAAGTTGTGCTGTAAGGTCCACGGACAAGGGAGCATTGTTCACATATTTCATCAGTACATATGGCTTAAATTTAAGAATTCTGTTTACATCTAGCACGTATCCTGTCATAAAAAAATAATGGATACTTTCTTTACTTATGTATTCTGATGAAAAGTCGTGGTCATTGATAACATTTTCAATAAGTTTTGGCACAGACAATCCGACAATAAAACGTTGTGATTGATAGAACACCCCAATCCCAAAATTTGGTAAAAGCCTCCGGTTTATGTCATTCACAAGAATGGGATCATTAGGATCAACCGTGCGCAGGTCGCTCAGGCTTGCTTCATAAAAATTTACCCCTCCCTTCAATCCAAATGACAGGTAGCGGCCTCTATCAAAATTCAAGCTATACGAGTAATCAATGTAAGCCCCTGTTTGCGAGATTGGCCCAATTTCATCTGAAAGTACAGAAAAACCAATTCCCATATTATATTTTGTGAATGGGGTATGTGCTGAAAATGTTTGTGTAACGGGTGCTCCTTCCCAGGCAACCCACTGATTACGTGACATTACCTGCAAACTAAGCATATTGGACGAACCTGCATAGGCTGGATTAACCGAAAGAATATTGTTCATGTATTGCGTGAACATAGGGTCTTGCTGGGCATGTGATTGATTAAAACACAGAAGCCCTGAACACATTATAAACAGCAGAATGATTCTGCTATGCCCCTTTTTCACAATTTCTTCCCGCATTAAAATTTTTTTCGTTATTTTTTTTAATTCAATGTCCACTTTATTTATCGATCGAGATATATAAACCCATTTATTTTTTCTTCTCCATTACCTAAATCCAGAATGTAAAAATAGGTGCCCGTAGGAACCTGTCCTCCACCTGACATCAATCCTCTATTTGCTATTCCATCCCAAAAGCCTGTTCGTCCAGCAGCAGCCCCATAATTACTAGCCTCATACACCAAATTACCCCACCTGTTAAATATCTTCAACGAAACATTCTGATATTCACTAATTCCCTTAATCTCAAACAAATCGTTATACCCATCTCCATTTGGTGTAAATGCATTTGGTACAAACAAGGCTTCATCATTAATAATTACTAACACGGTAGCATCATCGCAATTCTCAAAATAATCACAAACTGAATAGATGAAATCATCGCGCCCGGCGTAATATTGATCAGGTGTATAAGTAATTATTGAATCGGCTGTTACAACTGCAATACCATGCTCCGGTGGAGAAACGATGGTAATTGATGCAGGATCAACGCCTCCTTCCGGTAAATCATTTTCAACCACGTTAATGTCTACTGAGGTGTTCACAAGCATATTCGTTGAATCATCCACAGCTGTGATCTGAACAAGTAGCCCAACAGTTACTGAATCAATTGCTGTACAACCCAATGAATCTGTGATTTGCAGGTAATACTTTCCAACCCCACTCACCACCGGATTTGAGGTTGTTTCTCCACTAACAATCAATTCGCTACCTGAAGGCCACCATGCGTAGCTTAGCTTGTGCCCCGTACTTTCCGAAGCATCCAACATAATCATTTCATTCGGTGAATTTGCAAACACCTGGTTAGCCATATTAATAAGCGGGCAAGGCTTCACTTCTACGATAACCGTTTCAGTTGAAGACTCCCCATTTGATGCCGTAACAGTTAAGGTATATGTTGTGCTTTCACTACCAGTAAACAATGGTGTTGAACTGGTTGCATCATCTAAATTCGTAGAAGGCTCCCAAAGGAATGTAAGTGGTTCCAGTCCGATGCTGTTGCTTGCATCCAATCGCAAACCTGAATCGTAGCAACATCCGATTATCTGGTGCAATCCATTTTCGACAATAATAACTGGAGCACGGCTTGTTACTGTCTGAACAGTTGATACATTATTTGCCAAGTCAGGATCGTATTGATCGCTGGAAACGCTCGCATAATTTTCAATGAGATCTGGTGCTCCATTTTCCACTGTGCCCCTTATTGTAACCTGGATGGATGAACCATCTTCAATGTCCCCTAAATTCAACTGCCCAGGCCAACTGGCAAAGTCTCCAGCACCATCCAATTGATATTCAGGATTCAAAATTGCAGCCGGAAGGAAGTCATCAAGTGTAACATTTGCGGCAGTCACATTCCCTGTATTAGAAACAACAATCTCGTAGGTAATTTCTTCATTTGGGGCAATCTCAGCCGGACCTGTTTTCACCACCGAAACATCGGCAGTTTCATTCGGTTCTTCAGTAACAATAATGTAAACAGTTGCCCGGGAACAATAGCTGCCCTGGTCACAAATTTCATACACAAACTGATCGACAAACGGGTATGCCGTTGATGTTGGGTTATAGGTATAATTGCCATTTGAACTGATAGAAACCGTACCGAATGAAGGAGACACAACGGGTGTTGTATTCAACGTTACGGTTTTACCGGAAGGCTGAATATCGTTAAGCAGTAAATCACCAGATGCTGTCTCATTTGAAAAGATATGTACAACATCATCAACAGCAAAAATTGCGGGTTCCAGTTCATTGGCTACACGGATTGTTACCCTGGCGGTTTTACATTCAGCTGTTACCTGACCACAAGCCTCATAAATGAAATAGTCTTCGCCTACAAAACCAGTCTGAGGAGTATATACAAAGGTTCCATCTTCATTGATTGTGAGTGTTCCATTTAAAGGAGATTGTTGTGGCAATGTATTGATTTGTATGTTGTCATCGACTGGTGAAAAATCGTTTGCCAATGCATTTCCTGTTACTGAAGTATTTAGTGAGGTCTCTACCTCATCATCATTCAAGATGACACTTTCAGTAGTAATTTCCTGGGGCAAAACATGGATGGTAACATTCGCTTCATCACAACCTGTAGGTTCTTCAGAAGCACACACTTCATAGTAGAAATTATCTATGCCGATAAAACCAGTATTTGGCTGGTAGGTAAACGAGCCATCCGAATTCATGTTCAACGAACCATTTACCACGTCACTCCCCGATGGAATACTTACTGAAATACCCGTTCCGCTGAAATCAATATCATTGTTCAGAACTTGTCCGTTGGTAGAACTATTCTCAAAAACGAACGCGATATCGTTTACTGCAAAGCGGTTAAATTCCAGAACTTCCCGGACTGTAATTGTTATATTTCCCTGCGAACATTTAGAAGGTGTACCATCATCACAAACTTCATAAATAAAGAAATCATTCCCATTAAAATCAGCATCAGGGGTATATGTAAAAGTACCATCTTCATTGATTGTTACGGACCCATTTGTTGTTGTTTGCGTTTGACTGGTAAAAGTAAGGTTATGATTCTCCGGATCAGACACAAGACTTACCAGATCAGAGTTCAATGTCGTATTTTCATCCATTGAAAATGTGCCATTTTGAGCAACTGGGACACCATTTTCAATCACATCAAAAGTCACCTGACCTTCATCACAAAGTTGCGGATCACCATCATCACAAACATCATAAGAAAATGAAATAGACCCAGAGAAGCCAGCACTTGGTGTAAATGTAAACGAACCATTTGAACTAATCTGCAATGTTCCATTTCCATTGGCAATGGTTACTGCGTTTGCTGAAATATTATCCCCATCCGGATCACTGTCATTCGTTAATAAATTCCCGGATATTACTGCCTCTTCTGGAGTTGTAAATGAATCATCCACTGCAATTGGAGGATTGTTCGCAATTTCTATAACCTCGATTGTTTTTTCAAGGATTTTACTTAAACAACCCAGGTTATCTGTTGCCTGAACACGAAGTGTATAATCGCCCAATATTGAAAACGTAATATCTTCGGTTTGGCTCAAATCAAAACTTTCGGTTGATGATAAAGTGACCGAATTGGAATTGGGGTCAATAAGTGTCCAGTTGTATGTCCATCCATTGCCCCCGGTGACTGTGTAGGAATGCACGGAATTCTGCTCAACCGTTTCGGTTGTCTGACTGAAAGCAATACCCACCCACAAAGTGAATGTTGCACTCAGTAAGAATTTAATCATATTCCGCAAATAACTACTCATGAAACCCTTTCGCAATAAGGCACACTTAAACTAACCTTCTCAATCGCTTTTTTAAAAAAGAAAAGAAAGGCCGACCCATGCCGGCCTTTCAAATAAGTTATTAGAAAGAAATTGTTGGCGTTGGATGTACGGTTACATCATAAGATGACTCAGTACACAGATTTGTAATCGTAAATCCATTTTCATCATCCATGCTTACCACTGCAATTGTTACAGTATCATCAGAAGCTGTATCATTTGTGAAATCTGACACATAATCTGACTGAGCTACAGTGATTGTAACAGTACCTTCACCACTTCCATCTGTTGTTAAAGCAGTACTATGAACAACACTTGTTGAACCTACGCTGTAAGTAATGTCATAATCATGATTAGCCAAACCGCCAGTAACTGTTGCAATAAATACTGTTTCATCCGGACTACTAGAAGAGTTACCATTACCAGCATCAACTAGCGAACAAGTAGTTGTTCCTGTTGGAGCTGCTGGAGTTGATCCTGCAACCGTTGTTGAACCATCAGCAATACATAACTGCGCATTTGAAACAATCACCTCTAATTCAAGTGGTTCAGACAAACAGCCGTCACCATCAGTAGCAATTACCTGAATAGTGTAAGTACCTGCTACATTCCAGGTAATGTCATTTTCGTTTGTGTTTCCAAAAGTTGCTGTCCATTCTGTTCCATTTGAACCTTCAAGAATAGACCAGGCATAAGTAACACCAGTATTGTTCCCATTTCCTAATGATACATTGTAAGTACCTTCAAAACCTACACTTACAAAAGTCTCATCATCTGCAAAAACATTAGTTGCCGTAAAAAGGACAACAACCATCATCATTAAAATCGGTAAAATTCTCTTTTTCATTTTTGTAAAAATTAAGTTTAACATTTCATTTATTTTATATTTATCTATCTATTTTTTTAAAACCCTATCGTTGGTTTTTCAAATATTTTCACCAAATCTTCATTGTCGCTACTATTTATGTCCGTATTACCCAATGAATCCTGTCCATTGACAATTTCAAAGCGGTAATTCTTTTCACTTCCATCTCCAACATTTACAGTTATGCTTACTGTTTCGCTGTCGGTACCGCTAACATTTTCACTACCCGATTGTACTGGGGTTACCCCTCCATCGAGGTACAAATTCCAGTCGAACGACCAGGATGGTGCAACCCGGGTCCCCGGTTCGAGGTAAACCACAAAATCCATAATCGTTGATCCGGTTACTTCATGGCACGCATCGCCAAAGTCTTGTACTTTAGGGTTGAAACTATTAAGTACCGTAATGCCGAGTGAAGTTTCAACCTCACAACTGGTGGATTGATTTTGCTTCACGACATAAACCGTGTAATCGCCAGGCATGGAAGCAGCCCCCCAGGTAATATCGAAATCAGAAGTTACCTGTCCTGAAGTGGTTAGACTGCCCGTGATATCTGAGCTTCCACTATCTTCTACTCTCCAGGTAAATGTAAATCCAGCCTCATCTGTTACGCTATATGTATGCTCTGATCCTTGATAGGGGCGATAGCCTGAACCATCTGTTGCAGGTATTCCATCTGTGGAAATTGACCCAATCGTTGGGTCATCATTCACAATCACATCAAAATCAATTGTTAGTGTATTGCCTGCTTCGTCTGTAACTTCATAGCTAACAGCAGTTGTCCCAACAGGGAAATTATAACCACTGGCATCACCATTTTGCAACGCTCCTCCATCAATGGAATATTGTTTCGTCAGATCAGCATAATCGCTACAGTTATCAGACACATCCATATTGGTAATCGCAATATCGGCTATTGAAGAAGAACTGGCTGCACATGTGGTATATGTGTATGTACCTGGGCTTCCTGCTAATCTCGTAATAAATTCTGAACCGGTATTGATCCATTCAGGTGCATCCACATCTTCAAACGTTAACACGTTTGATTGAACAACACAGGTAGGTTCAGAAAAATCGTTCACCTGGGAAATGGTTAATCGGTATTGGTGGCCTGAATTTGCCAGGGTAGATGAGTAACTATCCGAAGTTTCGCCAGAAATAACAGCCCATGAATCACCCGAACTATTTCGTTCTTCCCATTGATAATAAACAGTTCCTGAGTATCCAGTTACGGTTGAAGAAATGGTAAATGAAGCTCCAACACAGGTATTCGTTTCTGAAGGGAATGTTGAAATTGAAACTGTTGGCTGATCAATTAAAAACACATGGTCGCAGCTTACCGTATTTCCTGAGTAGTCGGCTATTTGATAAGTTCTGGTGACCGAACTCGTATTGGTCACTTCATTGATCAAGGCAAAGCTGCTGTTTTCAATTCCACATCCAAAACCATCGGAATTGTCAGATGCACTACCTCCAGCTGCTGTAAATTCAGCATAACTGGCAAAGGCAGTAGGCAGGTTGTCAGTACAGAATATGGTTTCCTGGGCAGGGCAGCTCATTGTTGGAGGTGTACTTTCTTCAATAACCACATTAAATTCAGCACAAGGAGTAGCCGTATTTCCACTGGCATCAACAGCATAAATGGTTACACCAGTTGTTCCAATCGGGAAATTGTATTTGCCTCCGGCAGGATCATTAATACCATCATTTCTTAAGAAATAGATAGTTGGCGATGAATCACAATTATCTGTTGCAGTAACAGAGATACTGCCCTTAAATGTTATGGTATCACCATCTTCAAACAAGGTAGAACAAGTACCAGCATCCGGTGCAAAAGTTAAAGGCCCGGTTGGGCAACCCGAAAGAACAGGTGCTTCAGTATCGGTCCCTGCATTAATTGTGTAACTGGTATTAAAAACACAACTGTTGTTATCTGTAATTTGAAGGTCGTAAGTACCCGCACCCAATCCGGTTTGGTCTTCATCAGCAGGAACAAGTCCGCTTCCATCCGATGTAGTCCACAGGAAAGTATAAGGTTCAATTCCTCCGGTTACGGTTATGTCAATGCTTCCGTCATTACTGCCACTACATCCTTCATGAGAAATAGTTTCAGAAACCTGAATATCAGAGACCGTTAGGGTTACATCATCAGAAACATCACAACCTTGCAAAGAAAGGGTATAGGTGTATGTTGTTGTAGTAGTTGGGGAAACATCAACAGTCATGGTTGTCATCCCACCAGGACTCCATGAGATTGAAGGAATAACCGGGGAGTCTGTTTCGTATGTTGGTCCATTCGTCGCTGTTCCGTTATTTCCTCCGGTTTCATCGGTTACTGTAGTGCCGCTATCATCGTTGAAGTTGTAATAAATAACTAAATCAGAATCACCACCTGATCCCTCATGAACATTATACATCTCAGAAAGAATATCACTTTGCGATAAGGACCGGTTCCATAATTTGAACTCATCGACATATCCATCAAAATAGTCGTAACTCGAACCTGTTGGGGATATTGGGAATCGAGTTGTTCCTTGGTTTACACCAATATTTACATCGCCACCGTGTCCAGGCAAGCCATTCGCAGCCCTTGAGTCTGTTGCTGATCCCATGTAATTCCCATTCAAGTATCCTTTGATATAGTCCCCATTACTATCACCTGAATCCATTACAAATGCAATATGGTACCAAGTGTCAGACGAAACAGATGCACTTACTGCACCATAAGAAGTTCCACTCTCCCATGCATTAACATAGGCTTCATTTCCATCAATAAAAATTGATATCCCGTGCGTTCCTCCCCCTTCTTCATAAATAACCTGCCTATTACTAACATCGTTTGACTTAAACCACAAAGAAATTGTACGGTTATTAACTGTTGCTGTATTTATCTGACTACTATTTGCAATATCAACCCGATCATTACTACCGTCAAAAAGCATTGACTCTTCATCAATTCCAACAGTTAGTGTTGCTGTTTCGCCTGTACAAATTGTTTCATCAGCAGGATCGGTATAAATTGGGGATGAAATAAAACCAACATTATGCGTTAGGTTTCCGTTACACGAACCAGATACAACATCAACACTAACCGATCCGGACGAACCACTTCCCCAGGTAACCGTTGCAGTATTATCACTACTTCCACCTCCTGAAGTAATTGTTCCCCCCGAAACAGACCAGCTATAAGAATCATAGGTTTCAGTAAGCGTGTATGTAATCACGTCACCATTACAAATAATGGCAGACGGGCTTCCTTCAAATTCCGGGGTAACGGCTCCTGATCCACCTTGAACCGTGTAATCAAAACTCTTCACACAACTATTTCCATCGGTAATTTCAACACTGTATGTTCCTGCTGAAAGCCCTGTTTGATCTTCATCGGCAGGAACAAGTCCGCTTCCATCTGACGTTGTCCACAAAAAAGTATAAGGTTCAATACCTCCGCTTACGGTAATACTAATACTTCCATCATTACCACCACTGCAACTTTCATCTACAATTGTCTCAGAAACTTGAATATCGGAGACCGTCAATGTTGCAGCGTTACTGTTTTCCGAGAAACAATATCTTGTTGCAACACATCTGAACTGATAGCCATTCAATCCAGCTACATCAGTTATTCCAAGAGTTGTTGTGGTTTGATTGGTATACACATCACCTCCATCTTCAGGAATATCGGTCCAGCCTCCGCCATCGTTCACCTGCCATTGATAAGTATCAGCATAATCAGCTGCAATTGTAAAGGTTGCTGAATTTCCAACACACTCAGTAACATCAGCGGGTTGTTGTGTATAGTTGATTGCAGGTCCTGTTTCCTGGTAATCGAAGATTGAATTTGAATCAATGTCAGCGGGAGTTGTGTATCCATCGGAACCACTTGTTACCAAACCATTCCCATCAACTGTTACTGGAGAACTTCCTAAAATCCCATCATTATCACCATCAGTAAATCCAGCCTCTATTACATCATTACATCCATCATTATCACTATCCAATTCAAGACTATCTGGTGTTCCGTCACCATCTGTATCTACCAGTGCTGGTAAATTGCAAAAGTCACTAAACCGAACACTATGCACATTGGTTTCCCCACCTGTTGCAGCAGTAAAACCAAAATAAACATCACTGCTCCCAGAAAAATAGTTGTTGATAATATCCCCAGTATACGAACCAGCAGTATTGCCGTCAATTGTATAAAAAATGGTATTTGAACTGGCATTCCAGGTAACTACAACCGTATGCCACGAATCATCTTCCATCTCTCCAACAGCAAGTGGGCTTGTTAACCTGTTGGAGATATTATCAGACTCCCAAATACATCCATGATCACCAGTAACATCACCCTGGCTGGGATTATAATAAGTATCTAATTCCAAAACAATCCCATTCTGAATACCACTTGCCCCCATACCTTCACCATCGGCTCCAATGGCTGAAGTTCCAGAAGGGTCGTTATGAAAAACAATGGCAATACCATCAGCTCCATCATTATTGCCCAGGTATGCCTCAAATGAAAAACTGAAACTGGTACCGAAATCAATTAAATTGTTGTACATGGCTGTACCTCGTTGATTATTAGCCTCAGGGGTCAGTTGAATTTCAGAACCTGAAACAGCTGACGCATCTCCGGAAATAACAAAAGAATTGCTTACAGTTGTACCATCCAGACCTTTTTCAGCACAGTCGGAAATACCATCGTTGTCATCATCTTCGTCTGTTGAATCAGGGACACCATCTCCGTCTGTATCGGTTCCTGATCCAGAAGTATCGGTTACAATAACATCAAACTCACATGTGGCAATATTGCCTTCACCATCTTCAGCAGTGTAGGTCACAGTTGTTGTTCCAACTGAAAACATATCATTCGGCGAATGGGTATTTGTAACTGAGCGGATACATCCATTTCCTGTAATTGTTGCAGTTGGTTCAGTCCAGGAAACAGGAACAGCTCCACCATCTGAACTATCCACATTGATATCAGCAGGACAATTATTAAACGAAATAACGTTGCTTGCCCAAAATCCAACATCAACAGTAATGGTACACTGTACTGAATTTCCATAGTCATCAGATACCGTCCAGATTATCTGATCATTCTCGTAAAACTGCTCACCAACAAGAGAACTTGTTCCGTTTATATTATTCGTGATTGTTGCGTTACAATTGTCACCATACCATGAAGGATCAAGCTCTGTTCCTGTAACGGTATGGTAGCATTCCCCGGCATCAGGTTCTACATAAACAGCACTACCAGGACAAGTAACACTAGGGTCTGTCACATCAACAATTTCAAAATCGAAAGTGCAATTTGCTGAATTCCCAGCTTCATCGGTCGCAGTCATGGTAATGGTCTGCGTTCCGCTGCCAGTGAGGTAAGAATATTGTGCCGGTGATTGAGTGATTGTAATGTCCCCAACTGCTGAGCAATTATCACTTACCACAACACTGCTCCTAAAGTCTGGCAAGGTTGCACCACATCCGCCATCAGCGTTAATCTGGTAAGGGTCTGTAATGGCTGAGCAATCAATTGTAGGATCGGTCGTATCTCCAACGGTAACTGTTACTTGTGCGCAGGTCGAGCCATCGCAAGCACTTCCTTCACCACGAATGTAATAGGTTGTTGTTGAAGTGAGATTGTTCACAGTAAACGAGGTGTGAGGAGAAGTGGTTGAGCCGATTGAAGTCCCACCACAACTTCCTGTGTAAACCTCCCAATGTGTGGCATCATTTAATGTTCCGGTAATGTCAATCGTTACATCTCCTCCAGAGCAAACTGGATCAGGAGAAGCAGAAAGTGTTGGGGTTGTAGCAGGGGTACATCCATCAATAACATTGATTGTGTAATCTTCTACTTCCCCATCAAAATTTTCATCACATGCTACCGGATCATCAGGCCATTTAGCCGCTACACGCATACGCGTTGCACCAGTAGTCGCAGCACCTGGGACAAGGATATTCGGAGATATGCTTGTTTGTCCATCTGAAACAAATGTAGCAGTTCCCAAATCATATTCTTCGCCTACATCATCAAAATCTTTGTCTTGGTTCCAATCTATCCAGGCAAAAGCATGGATTGTAAAATCACCATCAGTATTTACATTAACTGTTAATGTGTAAGAATTGCCTATGTTTAAATCGGTTGATTGAGAAGTAAAATCATTGTATGCTGACACCTTGGTAGGTGTTGAGTTGTTGATTGTATTAAAGTTCACCAATGTAACCCCTGTGTCAAAATCCATATTACCACTAGACTCACAATATGCTGCTTCTTGAACAACAATATTCTCAATTCGATGTTGTTCGCCATTGGAACTGTTACGAACCCTAATGATAATTTCTACTGCATTTCCACTTACTGTTGCTGTTGCTGTTGCTGAAGTAAAATTAGCATCATTGTTCCCGTTAGTATTAAATCCTGTTTCTGCACCACCATCAAGCCGATAATAAACATTAATATAATCTTCTTCTTCGGAATTTCCATCTTCAGAGACATCTACACTCAAAGTTACAGAACTATAAGAAGAAATATCGATGGACTGAGTAGTAAACACTCCTTCCTGATCCATGTTTCTACCTTCAAGATATTCATCACCTCCTGAAGATACAATCTCAAAATAATTACTATATCCTGACATAGGACTTATGGTCCATTTAGCTGGAGTTCCATTTCCCTGCTGATCACCATCAGACAAACCTTCAAAATCCTCTTCCCAAATTGTTGTTTGTGCTGTAAGGCTTTTTGGAACAGCAAAAGAAACGGCAACAAATGCCCAAAAGAAAACAATGATATTTTTTTGAAATTTACCCACTATGCACACATCTATTAAAGCCAGTTTTTTGAACAAGACAACCCCCTACTTTTATTCTATCCTTTGTGAAGATGAAACCCGCAAAACTATGATTAAAATTTATTGTAAAAAGTTTTTTTCTATCACCCTGTGACAACAGTGCACAAACACCTATATAAACAGAAAAACCTGAATGAACATTCAGGAATGAGTGAGTAAAAACAGATGTATTTTCACAATCGCGGTTTCCCATTTCGTACATTTTGATTCGATTTAGCTCTTAATAATCGTCCCAAGTTTAAGCTCTTTTATGAATCGCATGTAAAAATAAGAGTTTAAACCAATCCACAAACAACCAATTATCAAATCAAGCACTAGGCTTATCAAACCGCATTGGCTAAGACACAAATTATTCTTGCTTATAATTTGGATCGCAGCAACTTATCGAGAAGCTCATCTTTGTACTTTGGGGAAACTTTTAGCTGCGACATATCAGCCATCTCAACAATACCTCCATCAGTTTTCAAATACCTACCAACACAATTAAGGTTCACAAGATGTGAGCGATGTATCCTGCAAAAACCATGAGGAACCAATAGTTGGTCAAATTCCAACAATGTACGACTTATTAAAACCGAAGCTCCATCCTTGTAAAATACCCGTGTATAGTTTCGTTCACCTTCGCACCGAACGATATTATCAACTTTAATGATGGCAAACCCATTCATCTCAGGCAAAGCTATAGTTGCATTCGTTCTTGTGTTGTCTCCGCCGAGGGTTTCACGCACTGAATCAACTAGTTGCTTTTCTTTTAAAAAAGGAATTTCCGTGATCCTGCTTATCGTAGAATTTACATTCTCAAGCAATACGGGTTTTAAAATGTAGTCAAATGCAGAATATTTAAAAGCCTTAATTGCATAATCGCTGTAAGATGTAGTAAAAACCAGTTTAAAATTCACCTCAGGCAATTGTTCTATCAACCCAAAACCAGTTCCATCAGGCATTTCAATATCCAAAAATACCAAATCCGGTTTCTCGTCCGTGATCAATTCAACCCCCGACTTCACAGTATCAGCCACCCCCAATAGCTGAATATCCGGGAAATTGGTGCTCAAGATTCTGGACAAAACCTTAGTCGCCAACTGATCATCATCTACAATTACTGTTCGGTACATACATCTTATCATTTTGCGATGCTTAAAGTTACTAATTGTTGCACCCCTGCTCCTAGAGAAAAATGTTTTATTTGCTAACATTTCAACAAGAATAATGAACAATGTCACAATTTGTTTTATTAGATGTTAATATCTTAATTTGCTGAAAAATTGAACGAATGGCCTATCTGTTAAATCTTGAATCTTCCACTGAAGTGTGCAGTGTGTCCCTTTCAAAAGATAGGGAACTAATTGATTATATTGAAAATGATGAAGGACAAAGTCACGCTCGTTTACTTAGCGTTTTTGCAGAGGATTTACTAAAGAGGAATAACATTAGTTTTCAACAATTAAGCGCAGTTGCCGTCAGCAAAGGGCCGGGCTCCTACACTGGTCTACGCATTGGTGTATCTCTTGCCAAAGGAATTTGCTATGCAAACAACATTCCTTTAATTGCCATTTGTCCCCTCAAATCAATGACCTGGCATATCGTTAACAATCTGAAAAAATATAATCTTGAAAAAGAGAGTTCCCTTCTTTTTGCCCCAATGATCGATGCCCGCAGAATGGAAGTTTACACTACCCTTTTTGACAACACGTTAAAAGAAATAAGCCCTGTTAGTGCTGACATTATCGATGAAAACTCTTTCAACCCATATCTGAACGATCACAAACTTGTTCTGTTCGGAAATGGGTCAGATAAATGCCGCCAACATCTTGGCTCTTCAAACGTTCTTTTTATTGAAGACATAAAAACTTCGGCACAATTTATGTGTTCGCTCTCATATAAAGCTTTTGAAAACAATGATTTTGTGGATCTTGCATACTTTGAACCATTTTATTTAAAAGACTTCGTTGCAGGAAAACCCAAAAAGAATATTTTGAAAACATGAAACATACACTTGTAATAATATTTATTCTTTCTTCTTTGATGGCAAACTCACAGCCCATAGAAGAAATGGAGTATTTCATCCGTTTCGGTTTTATCAGAGGTGGCAAGGCCATCATGAAAACCAGCGATTCTGTATACAACGGTCAGCCCGTTAAACACCTGTACATGGAAGGGAAAACCGTTGGGTTACCAAATACGCTTTTCCCGGTGCACGATATCTACGAAAGTTTTGTGAACCCCGACAGTTATCTGCCCTACAAGGCTGTTCGTAACATTAAGGAGCAGAACTATCGTTATTACAACGAGGCATTCTTTTTTAACGACAATGATTCACTGTACAGCCAGAAATCTGGGGGACGGAATGTTGAACCAAACACCGTTGATATCCTCACGGTCTTCTTCTATTTAAGACAGAATAAATTACTTGACCAACTTGGGAAAGGAGAAGAGTTTGAAATGCCCGTATTTCATGCTGACGAAACATTTATGATGACTGTCAAGTACCTGGGCAAAGAGACAATCACATCCGGCTTCGGGGAGGTAGAATGCCATGTTGTTTCACCACGTGTAAAAAAAGGTCGGGTTTTGAAACGTTCAGACGGACTAAAATTCTACATTTCCAATGATGCAAACAAAATTCCACTTTTATTGGAATTTGACATGAAAGTTGGTGCACTAAAATGTGTCCTAAAATCTTATAAGAAGGATGGAATTGAACGAATAAGGAACCAAGTCATACCTTAAACCCTCTTTTTAAATTTCCGCCTTGCAATATTGGCATGTAAATGCTTAATTTGCACCATAATTTGAAAACTAATTTTTTTATAATGGCTTCAACTTCAGATATTAAAAATGGACTAACCATTGACTACAACGGACAACTTTTCACAGTGGTTGAGTTCTTACATGTAAAGCCTGGTAAAGGTGCGGCATTTGTGCGCACAAAGCTTAAAAATGTAAAAACAGGTAAAGTAATTGACAACACTTTTAATGCGGGTGCAAAAATTGACGTTGTTCGTATTGAAAGAAGAACATACCAGTATCTATATAAAGATGACATGGGGTATAACTTCATGAATAATGAAACTTATGAGCAAATTCCGATTGAAGGCGACATGATTCAAAATGTGGACTTAATGAAAGAAGGCCAGATGATTGAAATCAACTTTCATGCTGAAACAGAAACGCCACTTACAGCTGAACTACCTGCTGCTGTTGAATTAGAAATCACTGCTACTATTCCGGGTGAAAAAGGGAATACAGCCAGTTCTACAGCCCTAAAACCAGCTACAGTTGAAACAGGTGCGGAAATTATGGTTCCTCTTTTTATTAATGAAGGGGATATCATTAAAGTAGATACCAGCTCAAGAACATATAGCGAACGTGTAAAGAAATAATTTTCTCGAATGAGATTTTTAAGCCCGGGATTCAAGAGATTCCGGGTTTTCTTTTTTTGAATAAATATCCAGAAATACAATCATGGCAGTAAAGCCCCAAAAAGGAGCTGATATTTTGTCGGTATCCAGAAAATTGTTCAACAACCCGTGCACATAATATGTGATCAAACCAATAAGTGCCGAAAGAACAATTGTTTTAAGCCGCTTGTCAGACAGCCTTGTATAAGCCCTTATTGCTGTATAAATAACCACCCCTAAAATCAAAATAAAGGTCAACATTCCCAAAACACCAGACTCAGACAATGGCCCTAAATATTCACTATGTGCATTTCCCATATCACCAGCATTGGTGCTTATTATTGTGCGTTCCTCTGTTATCTGGTATGGCCCGTATTTAAACATATAGGTTCCGGGGCCGTACCCCCAGAAAGGCTTGTCTTTAAACATCCTTATTGCACAACTCCACCGATTAATTCGTTCCAAATTTGAAGCATCTGTGGTGATATTTGACATCGATGAAATATGGGTCATGATATTACTGGATGATTCTTCTGTATTTCGCTCTAGCACCATCAATATCTGTGATTGAAACACAAAGAGAAAAGCTAAAAAAGAAACCAAACTAACCAACAATGTCCTGAACCTTATTTTTAGTTTGATGATTGCCCATACCAACAAACCTACAACCATACTTAACCAGGCAGCCCTACTATACGACAGTATTAAAGCCAGTGTTAAAATGCCCAAGGTAGTTAATGAGTAAAACTTGAAAAATTTCTTTTTATATATTGAAAAAGTGAACCCGAGAAAAAACGGAATCAACATGGCCAATACTGCCCCATAAGACGTATGATCTTTATAAAATGGATTTACAACAAAGTGAGCGGCCTGTTTATCCCATAGGCCATAACCAATGTGCCTTGACCATGCATATGCAATTACTCCAAAAAGCGGGATAACATAAAACCACACATACTTTTCAAAGCGTGGATTTTTTTCAAACAACTTAAACAGCAGAAAATAAAACCCGATGAGAAACCATACCCTCGAAAGCAAAAACTTAAATGATACCCCCGGCATGGTGCTTGTGGCACTTGTTACCAGTATCCAGAAAAGGTTGATGTAAATAACAATTGAAACTGGATGTAGCAGAATTTCACGACTGAATTTTCTTTCAGAAATAACCTTCAGCAGAAACAACAACAGCACTCCAAAAAGTAAAGGTTCGGTTGGCAAATACATATCAAATGCAAGTCCGGGCATCACCTTACTTAAGGGAATGGAAAGTGGCGTAAAAAAAACAATCAGATAAATGATCTTGTCGAACGAATATACTGCCATAAGCACAATCGCTAAAACAAATGGCAACAGACCAATTATTAGTGATTCCTTTTTTACGACAAAATAGAAGTTCAGGAACAAAAAGAATAATGAAATTGCGTAAAAAAGAACAAGCTTTATGAAACGGTTTTTAAGCACCTATTCTTCTTTTCGGTAATCGATAACAAGAAAAGCCAACAACGATATGAAAAGAGATGAAAAAAGTGATACAAAAACAATCAGCCATCGCACAGGGTACGACTTTTTATCAGCTGGAATTGGATATTCCACAACGTGACTATACGTAATATTTTTAGTTGCTTCAACCTTCATTATCCCCAGCTGAATGTCTAACGAATCAACCACATCAATCAATTGCTCAAGTCGCTTTTCCAGAAAATAACTTTTTGAGCCTGCTTCCTGCAGGTTATCATATAAAGCCTTTATTTTTTTCCCGTCAGCAGTTCCACTTCGATTATTCGCCAAAGCTTCCATATAACCTCTTGTTATCTCTTCAGCTTGCGAGCCATATCCCAAAATTCCGTACTTATCCCGCTGCTCATCCAGCAGAATTGAAACACTGTCAATCTCATGGTATTTTTCTTCTAGACCTTTCTTTGTAATTTCAACCATCTCCCAGGCCTTTTTTGCATGCAGCCCCCTTACTTTTTGATTGTAAAAATGGATGATTGAGTCACACATATCGGAAGCTCGCTTAGGATTTTTATCCAATACCTTTATTTCAACCGTTTCAAACTCTGTTTTGCTTGAACCTACATGGGTATTATATAAGTCTATCATGTAGGTCATGTATTTTGGATCATCTTTATGAATTTCATAAACACTATCTAACCCAAATGCATCAAACATCCGAATTTTAATATCCCTTGAATTAACAATCTCTAACATCTGCTCAGTCTCAGACTCATTACTTAAAGTCCAAAGGTTTGTCGGATAAATGCGGGCCGTGGATTTAAACTTTGGTGTAATAAACATTGATGAAGAGAAAAAAGCAGCAAGGATAACTGCAATGATGCCAATGATTACAAAATGAACCTTCCTTCTCCAGATAATTGTCAGAATGCGTTGGTTATCAAAAAAATTATTCATAGGTATATTGTTTGGTCATAGTTCAACAACGGAATTCTTATCCCTTTAGTATAACGGACTATTCGGCAATTAAAAGAAAATAATTCTTCTTCCCTTTTTGTACTAAAATGTACTTGCTGCCAATCAAATAGTCATTATTCACAGCCAATTCGGGATCGCCAATCTTTTCCTTATTTATGCTCAATCCATTCCCTTTAATTGTTCTTCTCAGCTCTCCTTTTGAAGGGAACACGGAAGTATCTTCAGCTAATAAATCCAGAACATTTATTCCTGATGATAACTTTTCTTTACTGACCGAAAATTGAGGCACGCCTTCAAAAACTGCAAGGAAAGTTTGCTCATCCAGTTTTTTTAGGTTTTCGGCAGTACCACGCCCAAATAAAATTTGTGATGCCTCAACAGCCATCTCATAATCTTCCCTGGAGTGAACCATTACGGTTACCTCTTCAGCCAGTTTTTTCTGAAGTTCGCGCATGTGGGGTGCTTCAACGTGCTTCGCAACCAAGGCTTCCACCTCATTTTTGTTTAGCAACGTAAAAATCTTGATATATTTCTCGGCATCTTCATCCGAAGTGTTTAACCAGAATTGGTAAAACTTGTATGGTGAAGTCAGCTTAGGATCCAACCAAACATTTCCGCTTTCGGTTTTTCCAAACTTCGTTCCATCAGCTTTTTTAATCAACGGACAAGTCAACGCAAATGCCTCACCACTTTCTTTACGACGAATTAGTTCAGTACCTGTAGTAATGTTCCCCCACTGGTCTGAGCCTCCCATTTGCAGTTTACAGTTTTTCTCACGATACAAATGCAAAAAGTCTGTTCCCTGAACCAATTGATAAGTAAATTCGGTAAATGACATGCCAGATTTTGACTCTTCACCCAAACGTTTTTTTACGCTATCCTTAGCCATCATATAATTCACCGTCAAGTGCTTACCAATATCACGTATGAATTCCAGAAAACTAAACTCTTTCATCCAATCGTAATTATTTACCAGTTCAGCTGCATTTGGCTCATCCGATTCAAAATCGAGAAATTTAGCCAATTGCTTTTTTAAGCATTCCTGATTATGACGAAGCGTTTCTTCATCCAACAAATTACGTTCTTGCGATTTCCCTGAAGGATCTCCAATCATACCTGTAGCCCCACCAACCAAAGCAATTGGTTTGTGGCCAGCCAACTGAAAGTGCTTCAGCATCATTACACTAACCAAATGTCCAATATGTAGTGAATCTGCTGTAGGATCAATCCCAACATAAGCAGATGTCAATTCTTTTTCAAGTTGTTCTTTTGTCCCGGGCATCATATCATGGATCATGCCTCTCCAGGTAAGTTCGTCAACAAAGTTCATGGTGAAAAATTTTTCGGCAAAGATATAAAATGATCGCATCCGTATATAGCAACGATCTTTTTATTTACATGATTGATAAAAATTTAAAGGTCTGAGATTGCATTCATAATAATTAACCCGAAGGCCATAAAAATGATTGAATTATATACAACACTTATTATGAAACCTTTTAAAAGTACTTTACTCCATTTTTGTTGATAGAAGTTTTTCATTGCAATGACCAGATAAACTGGGAGCAACAGGAGTGCCCAAAGCAAATAAAGGGTCCACTCACCCGCAAAAACCATGTTAATAATTACAATGATGGTGTACAACAAAAACATAAACGAATGCAAGTGAACTGAAAAAACAAGATGCTTTATATAATTGATCTTCCTGCGCACGTAAAGCAATTTTAAAAGTAGTGCAAACACCGGCAGCAAAAGAAAGAATGCCCAGGAGAGGTATTTCAAGATTCTTGATACAAGTTGATCCGGAGATCTGCAGATATCAATTAAAGTCAATAGTGTCCTTCGTTCACCTTCATCTTCCGATTTTTCATACTGCTCTTCCAGTTCGCCGGCAATATATAAAAGTGTTCCCTGCAAGTTTTCTTGTTTCCCCAATATTGATCGGTTCAATTTGAAATTAACAGTTTGAATGCTATCGCTCCTTTGCATGATATCAAAATCAACATTCATTGAATCCAGTTCTGCCAGGCTAATTGAATCAGCCAATACTTTTGAGTCTTTATAACTATACTCAAGAACATCTGTAAGACTTCGGCTGGTGACAATTTGCAGCAAAAGGAACAAAATAAAGCTAAAGAAAATAAATACCCGGAATGGCGGAGCATAAGTCATTCGTTTGCCTTTGAAGAACTCTGAGGTAAGTTTTCCGGGACGGAACATTAATGTACCAATGGTTTTAAAAAGGCGTGAATCAAATGCAACAAAATTGCCAAGAAAATCATAAAAAATAAACCCAAAGGGCCTGTCAAACTCGGTTGTAGATTGTCCACAATTTGGACAATACCTGCCTGCAAAAACATGATTACAGTTTGGACATGGATGTTCTTCCAATTCTGAAAATGGAACTTGTTTTCGATTATACCACTTCTTTGTCATTTTTTCCTGATTTGGTATTGTTCTGATTTTCTTTTTTGTTGTCAAAGTAATCAAAGCTATTCCAAAAATCAAGAAACGGGAAGAATGATGGAACCAGGTTCTTCACTGGCTCGTAGATTTGTGAGTCCGCTTTCTTTTCTGGGGGAAGGATGCCCACATTTTCATCAACTTCATCAAAAACAATCAGCACAACACTCAAAATTAAGGCCGTTTTCAATACCCCGAAAACAATTCCAGCTAACCTGTTCAAAAATCCCAGGGCTAGACTGCTCACTAATTTATCAACCAGATTCCCAATTATCTGAACTGCAACGACAATCAAAACAAACGTGACAAAAAATGAAATCAGCCCCATGTATTTTGACTGAAAATCAAACAGTTCAACAAGATAATCGGCTGTAAGGTGTGAAAAACGCAAGGCACCCCAAATTCCAAGTATCAGGGCAGCCAACGATGCAACCTCTGCTACCAAACCTTTATTAAAACCACGAATAGCAGCAAGAAATAATAAAACCCCAAGGACAAGATCAATGTAATTCATTGTGCTTTTTTTAAGGAATAACTAAGTAAAAATATAAAATATTGTTCGCCTTTCAATTTGAGTCATACAGGAATTCACAGATATTGATCTAAGAATTTAAAAAATCCTTAAAATGTGATACGAGATTTTGGTTACATTTGCTAAAACACAAAAGAAGTTAACCATGCCTTTTCTGAACTCAATTATCAATTGGATAAACGTAAAACGCATTTACCAGATTGATCTGTTTCGAAGTCATCCTCATGATGTTCAAAATGAAGTATTGTTTAACATGCTTAAAGAAGCCCGGGACACTGAATGGGGAAAAAAGCACGACTTCAAATCCATTAACTCTGAAGAGGAATTCAAGAAAAGATTAACCACCAGGCATTATGAAGATTACGCCCCTTACATTGAGCGATTACTTCAAGGGGAGAAGAACCTGCTTTGGCCTGGAGATATCAAATGGTTTGCAAAATCCTCAGGTACAACAAACGACAAAAGCAAATTCATACCTGTGAGCAAACAGTCGCTTGAAAGTATTCATTTCAGGGGAATAAAAGATGTATTTGCCCTTTACCTAAAAGACAATCCGGACTCGAGGGTACTTTCCGGGAAAAGCCTTACACTTGGTGGAAGCCACCAAATTAATAACCTGAACAACAAATCGTATTATGGTGATCTGTCAGCAATTTTGATTGAAAATACCCCGTTTTGGTCTGACTTTTACAGGACTCCATCTGTTGATGTTGCCCTGATTGGAGAATTTGAAGAAAAGGTGGAAAGAATTATCGAAGAATCGCTTCATGAAAATGTCACCTCGCTCGCTGGTGTTCCTTCCTGGCTATTGGTTCTCCTGAAAAAAATCCTGGAACATACTGGCAAATCGAATATCCTGGAAGTTTGGCCTGAAATGGAAGTGTTTATTCACGGCGGCATTAAATTTGAACCATACCGTGAACAATATCAAAAACTAATTCCATCAGAAGGCATGAATTTCATGGAGACTTATAACGCTTCTGAAGGTTTTTTTGCCATTCAGGATGACCCTGAATGCGATGATATGCTGCTAATGCTGGACTATGGCATTTATTACGAGTTCATCCCTATGGAAAATTTTTACGATGAAAATCCGCCTGCCCTTTCGTTAAGCGAAGTTGAACTCGGGAAAAATTACGCCATGGTTATTTCGACCAATGGCGGGCTTTGGCGATACATTATTGGCGACACGGTGAAATTTACCAACCGAAAACCCTACAAAATAAAAATTACAGGCCGCACAAAACAATTCATCAATGCTTTTGGGGAAGAATTGATTGTGGACAATGCAGAAGATGCTTTGAAGCTGGCAACTGAAAGAACAAACTCCGTGATACTGGAGTATTCTGCTGGCCCGGTTTTTATGGGCGAAGACAAAAAAGGTGCACATCAATGGATCATCGAATTTGAAAAAGAACCATCTGACCCTGAATTATTTGTCTCAGTGCTTGATCACGGTCTGAAAACTTTAAATTCTGATTACGAAGCCAAGCGCCATAAAAACCTTACACTTGAACGCCCTGATCTGGTAATCGCTAAAAAAGGACTATTTTATACCTGGATGAAAGAACGCGGTAAGTCAGGGGGACAAAATAAAATTCCCAGATTAGCTAACGAACGAAAGTATCTGGAAGAACTTCTTTTGCTTCAAAAAAGAATGTGACAATTTTTGACCAAAAAATAAGTTCAATCATTAAATTTGTATTTCGAACCTATCAAAAAGTAAAATCATGCATATTGCTCTTGCAGGAAATATTGGTGCTGGCAAAACTACTCTAACTGAGTTGCTGGCAAAACATTACGGATGGAAACCTCACTTTGAAGACGTTGACGAAAATCCCTATCTGAATGATTTTTACGAAGATATGCAAAGGTGGTCATTCAACTTGCAAATATACTTTTTGAACAGCAGGTTCAGCCAGGTAATGAATATTCAAAATTCCGGGGAAACTGTAATTCAAGATCGCACAATATATGAAGATGCAGAGATATTTGCCCCCAACCTGCACTCTATGGGGCTTATGAGCACTCGTGACTTCAACAATTACTCAACACTGTTCCGCCTCATGAGCAAACTGGTTAAAGCACCTGATCTGTTAATTTATTTACGAGCGAGTGTACCAACACTGGTCAATCAAATACAGCAACGTGGACGGGATTATGAAAATTCCATTCGCCTTGATTACCTGAAGCAACTTAACGAACGATACGAAGCCTGGATTAACAAATACACAGCGGGTAAACTGCTGGTTGTCAATGTTGATAAAATTGACATTACCAATACTCCCGAAGATTTGAGTAGTGTGATTGATAAGATTGATGCCCAAATTCACGGACTTTTTTAGCGCATTGTTTTTATCTCTGAAAGAATTTCAGGCAAATCTTTTTCGGGGATTTTCGCACCAAAAACCTGAATTACCTTGCTGGCCATTAATGAGCCCAACTTTCCGCAATTTTGCAAGTTGAAATTGTTAGCCAAACCATATAAAAATCCTGCGGCATAAACGTCACCAGCCCCAGTGGTATCAAGGCTTTTCACCTGAGGGGTTTCAACCTGAATAAATTCCGAACCAGACCGAATCATTGAACCTTCCCTACCTATTTTCACCACAGCTATTTCACACATTTTGGCTATTTCTGCCAGTGCTTTTTTAGGCTGCAACCCAGTGAATGATTTTGCTTCTTCCTCGTTGGCAAAGACAATATCAACATACTCATTCACCATTCTTTTCAGAAAATCCAGTTTGGCATCAACCACATTAAAACTAGCCATATCGATGGAAACAAGCAGGTTATTCTTCCTGGCCTTTTTCAAGATACCTTCAATTAAGTATTCATTAAAAACCAAATAACCTTCAATATGCAGGATATTATAATCGGCAAAAAGCGATTCTTCTATTTCATCCGGATTTAGCTCACTCGCAGCCCCAAGGTGAGTTCCAAATGTTCGTTCAGAATCAGGGCTGATCAGGCAAGTTGCATTTCCGGTGGGAGTATTGCTATAATACAAATGTGTATTGATTCCCAATGAATTAAACCTATTCTTGAAAAAGTTTCCGTACTCATCGTCTGCAATTTTCCCCAGGTAACCAGCCTTTCCAGAAATCTGTGCAATAGAACGCACTGTATTTGCAGCAGATCCTCCTGTTTGTATAACAGTATCAAGATCAGCGGCACTTTCTTTTATTTTTGCAGAAAGGTCAGCATCAACCAAAATCATACTGCCTTTAGGTAATTCAAACTTTTCCAGTAACTGGTCATCTCTTAAGCTGATGAGTACATCTACCAATGCGCTCCCAGCACCAATAATTGCTTTTTGCATCTTTAAAAATTTGTTGGCAAAAGTAAGGAAAACAACATTTTTTTAGCCAGGAAAAAACTGATATCTCAAAAAAAAGCAAAAAAAATGCGGTTCTTTTGGGAAACCGCATTGGAAATAAAAGATTTAAAATTTCTTATTGCACATCCACAGTATACCTGTAACTCTCCACACCAGCTGATAAAACAACACTGTAATCACCCTTATTCAATTTAGAAAGATCAAGACCTTCGTTTACCGAGAAAGTATTTTCCAATGCTTTTTCGTAAATGCTGGTTCCTCCATCATAAATTGTCAACTTTAGGTTGTCATTTGCATAGTTAAGAAAAGCTACCCGCAATACATTCTCTTCGTAAGAAAAGAATGGCTTCACTGCTTTTTTCAATTCCCCTACAGTAATTTTGTAGCCATCAATACTAAATGCTCGTTTGCTAATCGCACCATCAATATTTACTACCAAGTTGTAGTCACCTGATTGAAGTTGAGAAAAATCGAAAATCCTGTTGTACTCTTTACTTGAACCATTAGTTTGGTTTGAATACAAAACTTCTCCATACTTGGATTCTACACTGATTCCAAATTCGCTCTTGTCAGAGTTTGAAATTGCTACAACTGCACGTTCAGCGGTTAAAGGAAGAATGTTCACTTTTAGGTTTCCTGTTGCCAGGGCGATGTTTGCAGAAACTATTAATGCAAGCATCAAGGTAATTTTAATTGTTTTCATAGTTTTGAATTTTTAGTGTTTAAAAAATAACTACACTACAAACGTATATGTTTTTCAACATATATGCTCCACAACATGTATTAACTGTTTGTTAAATTATGCTGTATAACACATCTCAAATATCTATGAAGAGATTGTTACACTCAATGTAATGATTATATGATGCTTGGAATATTTTTTGCGTACCCTTACAATTATCGTGCCATGCATTATTACACTATGATAAATTAAAATAAATTTAATGGTGATTCAGAATTCACCGAAAAGACCAACATATTTAAGAAAAGTTCTGGCTCAAGATATATGGTCCAATAAATGAGAGCTTAAAGTTATTATCAGACTTACATATTATGTCCTGACCTAAACAGGTTTCTGTTCATATGGAAAGTTTAGGAAGAAAATGGTTTGAATTATTTAAAAAAAATTAAACTTTAAGTTTTGTAATTCCTTTATTGAAGAAAAAATCTACAAAAGCATGAAATACAACTTCGACGAGCTAACTGAAAGAACAGGTACTAACTGTATAAAATATGATGCAACCGAACATTTCTTTGGAAAAAAAGACGTACTCCCGCTCTGGGTAGCGGATATGGATTTCAAAACCCCTGAATTTATTCTACGTGCTCTAAAAAGCCGGATGGAACATGATATTTTAGGATACACTTTCCGTCCTGAATCAAGTACACATTCAATTATAAACTGGCTGAAAACACGCCACAACTGGACTATTGAAAAAGAATGGCTACACTACAGCCCAGGCGTTGTTCCTGCATTGGCTTTTACTGTTTTGGTTTATTCCGATCCAGATGATGAAGTAATTGTCCAGCCCCCTGTTTATTTCCCATTCTTTTCCGCAATAAAAAATAACAACCGAAAGCTTGTTGAAAATCCGTTGATCCTTAAAAATGGCAGGTACCACTTCGACCTGGATGACCTGAAGCAAAAAATCTCTTCAAAAACCAAGCTGTTATTCCTGTGCAATCCGCAAAACCCTGGAGGAATGTCCTGGACAGCTTCAGAATTGGAAGAACTTGGAAAGATTTGCATTGAAAACAACATCATTGTTGTATCCGATGAAATCCATTCAGATTTGACTTTTAGCGGTGTAAAACATATCCCATTTGCTTCCATTAACGAAGATTTTGCACAAAACAGCATTACGCTAATGGCACCCAGTAAAACCTTTAATATTGCCGGTTTATCGACATCTTATTTGGTCATTCCCAACAAAAAGCTTTTTGAACAGTACGACGAACTGATGAAAGCCAGTCACATTTACGGAGGAAATCTGTTTGGCAATATTGCCATGGAGACAGCCTACACACAGGGCATGGATTGGCTCAACCAGATGATGGACTATATTGAAGAAAACTACAATTACATGGACGAATTCTTCAAGCAAAAAATCCCTGGCATAAAACCGATGAAACCGGATGCCACTTACCTGGTGTGGCTTGATTTTTCTTCATACAAATTAAAAGACAAGGATTTAAATGATAAAATCCTTGATGCCGGAGTTGGCTTAAACAAAGGGGTTCAGTTTGGCAAGCAAGGAAAAGGCTTTATGCGCATTAACATTGCCTGCCCAAGAACTACTTTGACAAATGCCCTTCAAAAGTTAGAATCTGCCTTTGACCAAGGTTAATAAGTCAATGGTGAATCAGGGCCAATGGGCAAACCTAAAACAATCCAAACAATTAAAATAACCGACCAAATAATCAGAAAAACAAACGAATATGGAAGCATTGTTGCGATAATAGTTCCAATTCCAGCTTTTGGCTCATAACGCTGAAAGAAAGCAACAATCAACGCAAAATACGACATCATTGGGGAGATAATATTAGTAACACTATCACCGACCCGATACACGACCTGTGTCATCTCAGGTGAAATGCCAACCAGCATAAACATAGGGATGAAAACCGGTGCCATTACAGTCCATTTTGCAGAAGCACTCCCCATAAAGAGGTTAATAACCGCTGTTAAAAGAATGAAACACAGCATTAGCGGGATTAGTCCCATCCCAGAATTTTGTAAAAACTCAGCTCCTTTTATCGCGAAAATAAGCCCAAGGTTGGTCCATTTAAAATAGGCCACAAATTGCGCAGCAAAAAACACAAGTACAATGTAAATGCCCAATGTCTGCATCGCTTTGCCCATTCCCTCCATAACATCAGCATCGTTTTTAATCTTTTTTGCACCAATACCATAAAATATCCCCATGATAGCCGACACCAAAAATAATATGGCCACAATTCCGTCCATAAATGGCGAATGCAACAAGCCGCCTGTTTCAGCATCACGCAGGAAACCATTAGACGGAACTGTTCCCAGGATCAACACAACAGTTGTTAATACAAATGCTACCAAAGCAAACTTGAGCCCTCTTTTTTCATCCGGTTGAAGTTTTTCAACTTTTTCAACTTTTGAACTGCCTGTGTATTCACCCAGGCGGGGAGCAATGATTTTTTCAGTAACCCAAGTCCCGGCTATTGCAATAAAAAGGGTTGAAACAACCATGAAATAATAGTTACAGGCGGGGTTTACCAAATAGTCCGGATCAATAATGCGTGCAGCCTCTTGCGATAGCCCGGAAAGAAGAGGGTCGATCGTCCCTAATAATAGATTCGCACTGTACCCCCCGGATACGCCAGCAAAAGCAGCAGCCATCCCCGCTATTGGGTGCCTGCCCACCGACTGGAAAATAATTGCAGCAAGTGGAATGAGCAGCACATAGCCAACTTCGCTTGCAGTATTTGAAAGAATACCTGCAAAAACGATTACAAAAGTCAGAATTCTTCTGGGGGAGTTTAGAATCAGCAATTTCAGGCCTGCACCAATCAGCCCGCTACTTTCGGCAATACCAATTCCAAGCATGGCAACCAAAACAACGCCCAGAGGGGCAAAGCCCGTGAAGTTTTCAACCATCCCGGTCAAAATCATGTGCAGCCCTTTCTGACTAAGAAGGTTTATTGGTTCTATCAGCTCCCCGGTGCCCGGATGGGTTACACTAATTGAGAACAAGGATGTTATTCCAGACACCACCAAGATAAGGATTGCAAAAATTAAAAACAGGGTTGCGGGATGGGGCAGTAAATTCCCTACATTTTCAATTATCGTCAGAAATCCATCAATTCTTCCCTTTTTAGCCTTCGTCGTCTTATCACTCATATTCATTCTCCTCTAAAAATTATCGTTTCAGAAGTGAACATCAGAAAAAAGACCTTGTTCAGAAAAATTAATAATTTAACAGAATCCAGGAAGCAATTTTAGCTGAATCTTGTTCTTTCATACAGCGAAAGTGTTTCTTTGGACACTGATGACGCCCAATTTTTGAACAGGGCTGACACCTCAGCCCCTCAACCATTTGCATTTTTGAATTGGTGTCAGGAAGGTAAGGGTACATTCCCAAGGAAGGTGTTGTTCCTCCCCAAACAGAAACAATTTTCTTTTCAAAAGCTGCGGCTATGTGCATCAAGCCTGTATCATTTGCCAGAACAACTTTTGCTTGTTCAATAATTGATGCAGATTCATTAATTGACAATTTGCAACACAGGTTTTCTGCCTTGTCTGGCAAAGCTTCCTCTACCTCATGTGCAAGCTCTTTTTCACCTTCCCCGCCAAGAAGCACAAAAGGCAAATCTGTTTTTGATAAAATCTCAATATGCTTTTCAGCTGGGAGCCGTTTTGTAAAATAGGTACCCGCAAGAACAACAGCAACGTAACCTTGTCGGTGATCTTCAGGTAAGTTCACTAACGGGTAAACATCTGATTCCGGGACAAAGTAATCCAGGCCAAAATAATCATTTTTAATCCCTAACGGCTGGATTGCCCTGAACATCCGATCAACAATATGGACGTTGGGCATCAAGTCAATTTTTAAATTAACCAACAACCATTTTCTCAAGTTGAGTTTATTTAGGGTGAAGCATTTAACCCTCAATGATTGCCTGACCACATGACTTCTGATATTATTATGCAAATCAACCAGGTAATCAAATTTTTCATGCTGAAGTTGAGGGATCACATCCTGAAGGTTTTCTTCCAGCAAATGAATCTTGTCTATGTAAGGATTTGCAAGCAGAAGCTCGTGGTGTTTTTCTTTGGTAAGAAAATGGACTTCCACATCATCCAGTTGCTGCTTGATGCAACGAATAATTGGCGTGGTAAGCACAATATCGCCAATGGAACTAAATCGTATGATGAGGATTTTGGTCTTCACTATAAAATAATAACCCCGAAGATACTCAATCTTCGGGGTATATAACAAGATTTTCTTTGATTAAACGGATTCAGCAAGAACTATAATCTTATTTGCTTTTGATTCCACAACCCCATCTTTGACATCGAAAAATGTGACTTTATCGTTTATATCGATCACTTTAATTTTTCCATTAGTCAGCGTGGAGATGATCGGTGCGTGGTTCTTCAAAATTTCAAAACCACCTTTGCTGCCAGGAAGTTTTACCAACTTTACCTCGCCTGAAAATACTTTTTTATCTGGTGTTACAATTTCAAGAAACATGCTTTATTTTTTGAATTAAACAGCTGCTTCTGCAAGCATTTTCTCACCTTTCTCAATAGCTTCTTCAATGGTACCAACCAAGTTGAATGCCGATTCTGGATATTGGTCAACTTCACCATCCATAATCATATTGAACCCTTTAATGGTATCTTCAATTGAAACTAACGCTCCTTTCAAGCCTGTAAATTGTTCTGCAACAAAGAAAGGCTGAGATAAGAAACGCTGCACCCTACGTGCACGGTGAACAACCAGCTTATCATCTTCTGAAAGTTCATCCATACCTAGAATAGCAATAATATCCTGTAGCTCTTTATATCGTTGCAAGATTTCTTTTACTTTTTGAGCACAGGTATAATGCTCATCGCCGACTACTTCCGGGGAAAGAATCCTTGAAGTCGAATCAAGTGGATCAACCGCTGGATAAATACCAAGCTCTGCAATTTTACGGCTCAATACCGTTGTTGCATCCAGGTGGGCAAAAGTTGTTGCAGGGGCAGGGTCGGTCAAGTCATCGGCAGGAACATAAACAGCCTGCACTGAAGTAATTGAACCATTCTTTGTGGAAGTAATCCTTTCCTGCATCACACCCATCTCGGTTGCCAGCGTTGGCTGATAACCAACTGCCGAAGGCATACGTCCCAGAAGTGCAGATACCTCAGAACCAGCTTGTGTAAAACGGAAAACGTTATCCACAAAGAAAAGAATATCTTTTCCTTGTCCGCTTGATCCGTCACCATCACGCAAACTTTCGGCGATGGTCAATCCGGACAAAGCAACCCTTGCGCGTGCACCAGGTGGCTCATTCATCTGTCCAAACACCAATGCCAGTTTTGAATCTTTTACCTTTTCATTATCAACTTTCGAAAGATCCCAACTTCCTTCTTCCATCGATTTTTTAAACTCTTCTCCATAGTCCACAATGTTAGCTTCAATCATTTCCCGAAGAAGGTCATTCCCTTCACGGGTACGTTCGCCAACCCCTGCAAACACAGAAAGTCCGCTGTGTGCTAATGCAATGTTGTTAATCAACTCCTGGATCAAAACTGTTTTACCAACACCGGCACCACCAAACAATCCAATTTTACCCCCTTTAGCATAAGGCTCGATCAAATCGATCACCTTAATACCCGTAAATAAAACTTCTGTTTCGGTAGTCAGGTTTTCATACTTTGGAGGTTTGTTATGAATGCTTAACCCTTCTTTTGGCAGGTTCTCCATACCATCAATTGCATCACCAGTCACATTCAATAGTCGACCAAGTGCAGCTTCGCCCTTAGGCATAGTTATAGGACTTCCGGTTGAAACAACCTCCATACCACGTTTTAAACCATCAGTTGAGTCCATAGAAATGGCCCTTACTGTATTTTCACCGATGTGCTGCTGACATTCAACAACAAGATTGCTTTCGCCTTCGCGAATTATCTCTAACGCATCATAAATTTTGGGTAGTTCGCTTCCTTCTTTTTCGAAGCTGATGTCAACCACAGGTCCGATCACCTGTACGATTTTACCGTTATTTTGAGTCATGTTGAAAAGTTTATCCTGTAGTGCCGGAAATTACAAAAACCAGCTTAATTGAACAAATTTAAAAACTGAATAAAATATGAAATATTGTACGTTTAATTTTATTGCCTTTCACTACTAATGTTGCCGTCTCATAATCAGCTGCCCCAACTCCAAAATCCTATTTTTCTGAGCCGGATCAAGCCGAGCCGTATTTAGCTCATTTAATGCCACTTGATAGAAATCATCCATCATCTCCTGGTTGATATCCTGAAGGTTTAGGTCAAGGTATATTTGCTTTACAGATTCAATTTTCTCTGCCGGATCAAACTCCTTTTCATTAATCCATTCCATCAACTGACTTTTTTGGCTTGTGTTGGCAACCTCCAGGGCTTTTAACAAAAGAAACGTCTTTTTGTTGGCAACAATATCACCTCCAATTTTTTTCCCGAATTTTTCTTCATCAGCAAAAACATCCAGCAGGTCATCCTGTAACTGGAAAGCGATACCCAGGTTTATGCCAAACTGATAAATGTGCTCAGCATCAACTGCTGAAGCTCCGGCAATAATTGCCCCGGTTTTCAGGCTGCATGCAATTAAGACTGCTGTTTTCAACCGGATCATTTTCAAGTAGTCTTCAATACTCACTTCAAAGGTGTCCTCAAAGTCCATATCGTATTGCTGACCTTCACAAACCTCCATGGCTGTTTTTGAAAATAACTGAACCACTTGCTGTAAATTTTGGCTTTCTGTTTTTGTCAGGTATTGATAAGCCATAATCGACATCGCATCACCGGAAAGGATGGCCACATTTTCATTATACCTAATGTGCACTGCGGGCTTGTTTCTTCTCACTTCCGCATGATCCATTATATCATCATGAAGCAGGGTGAAGTTGTGAAAAATCTCGATTGCGAGTGCCGCAGGAATTGCATCTTCAATTTCCCCGCCAAAAGCCTGACAAGCCAAAAGGACCATTACTGGCCTTAAGCGTTTCCCTCCCATATCAAGGGTATAGGCAATCGGCTCATAAAGGTTGTGCGGTTCGGTCTGTTTTATCTTTGCAGCTTCTGTGGAAATGGCATCCACAATTATTTGTTGCAACTCCTGAATGGAGTGTGATTTATTCATTTGATCCTATTTATCTAAGAGAACATTTGTTTAACATTTTCAGTTCACTCAGTTAACCAATTCTTTTTTTGCAGACAAGTCTTCAATTTCCAAATCATCAAGTTCAATATCTTCCTCTTCATCGTAAATATGCAACAAAGGTTCCCTGAATGAGCGGGTTGTTGTCAGCTTTTGCAATCCGGTTAATAATGAAGGCAGCAATACCAGGTTTGATGTAATTGCAACCAGCAGGGTTAGTGAAACCAGAACGCCAAGCGCAGCAGTACCTCCAAATTTAGAAATACTATAAACCCCAAAACCAAAAAACAACACCACGAAGGTATAAAGCATACTCACGCCAGTCTCTCGCAATGCTAACTTCACAGAGCGCTCAATATCCCATCCCGTCGCCGTAAGTTCCTGTCTGTATTTCGCTAAAAAGTGAATGGTGTTGTCAACCGAAATACCAAAGGCAATACTAAACACCAAAATGGTAGATGCTTTGATAGGGATACCAACAAATCCCATGATGGCTGCCGTGAAAATCAATGGAAGGATATTTGGCACCAAAGACATAATTACCATCCTCCACGAATAAAACATGATGGCCATAAATGCAGAAATAAGGAAAACCGCCAGCGCCAAACTAGAGAATAAGTTTCGAACTAAATATTGTGTTCCTTTGAAAAAAGTCACACTGGACCCGGTCACCGTTACATCATATTTTTCTGCGGGAAAAATGGAATCAACTTCCTGTTTAAAATTGCTATAAAGCTCTTCCATCCGATTTGTACCAACATCCTTCATCCGGATGCTCACCCTGGTTATTTGCTGGGCACTATCGACAAATGAATGAAGCGCATTTATTCCACCGGATTCTTCTGTTTCGCTATTTGCAGCGTACCGAAGAATGAAATTCTTTTCCTGATTATTGGGCAATTTGTAATAGCGTTCTTTGCCATTGTAATAGGCCTGTTTCGAAAACTTAAGAATGTTCAGCAATGAAAAAGAGGAAGAAAGTTCATCGTAGTTAGCCAGCTTCTTTTCAAGCTTTTCAATTCTGCGGAAATTATTCAAATTCATTGCCCCCCTTGGCTTTTCAGTATCAATAACTATTTCAAGGGGCATTAGTCCATCCACATGTTGCTCAAAAAATTTCAGGTCCTTGTAAATAACATCGCTCTCTGGAATGTCATCAACCATATAACCCGAACTTTTAATGATTGAAATTCCATAAAATCCCAGGCACAAAACAACGATGGCCGAACCATAAACCAATTTTCGGTGGTTTCCAGCTATGTCCACCAGCTTACCAATAATCGCATTGACATTCCTATTTTCAAGGTGCTTGATGTGACGTTGCTTCGGAGGTTTGTAAAAACTAAATATGGTTGGGATCATCAAAATCGAAAGCACAAAAAGCGTGATAATATTCAATGCTGCAATCACACCAAACTGCCTGAGAATTTCACTATTGGTAATTACAAAAGTTGCAAACCCTGAAGCGGTGGTTAGGTTTGTTAAAAAAGTGGCATTCCCAATTTTAATAATTACCCGTTGCAGTGCTTTTATTTTGTTTCCGTGATTTCTGAATTCATGATGATACTTGTTTAGCATGTAAATGCTGTTCGGAATCCCGATGACAATTAGCAACGAAGGGATCATCCCGGTCAGTAGCGTAATTTTAAATCCAAAAATGGACATCATACCCAATGCCCAAACCACTCCCGTTATTACAATGAGGACGGGAAATATTACAGCTTTGAAAGACCGGAAAAACAAAAAGAGTGTAATGATGCAAAGCAATAGCGCCAGTGCACTAAACATGTAAATTTCACTCTTAATTTGTATTGAATTGATAACCCGAATGTAGGGAAGACCTGAATAATGCAAGCCAAGTCCGGTGTATTCTGTAAACCGTTCGCACTCTTTTTTGATTGCCAAAACAAGATTCTCCCTCTGCTTGGATTTCATCTTGTCTTTGTTCACTGTAATTGCCAGCAGGTATACGTTTGACTCGGGATTGTAAAGCGCATCTTTGTAAAAAGGAAGTGAATGAAACACCAAAGACAAGCTATCCAGTTGTTGCTGACTTTCAATTTTACTTGGGAAAATTGGCTCAAGCTCAAACTTCTTATCTTTAGAATTCTTTTTAAGGTTGGCCGAATTGGAAACTGATAATAAATTTTCAACACCATCAATTTGTTCCAGCTTATCGCAAAGCAGTTGCCATTCTTTGAAATGATCAATTTCAAAAAAATCCGGATCCTGCAATCCAACAACAATTAAATTTCCTTCCTCTCCAAAAACCTCCCTGAATTTTTGATAATCAACATAAGCACTATCCTTTCGCGGAAGCAATTGAGCATATTCGTACGACATTTCCACCTTTTGCGCCTGATAGGCCATAAAAGCAGTAATAACAGCTAATAAACAAAGTAGAAAAATACGGTTCCTAAGTATATTTCGAGAGAGCCAAACCCACATAGTCAAATTTCTTCAAAAATATTAGGCGAAAATAGTCAATATATTGGGATTACGAAAGAATGCCTTTTCCCAAGAAATGAATCGCTTGCAAATATCAATTATCAGGTTTCTCTCATCAAAAACCTTTGAGAAATATATTCAAAAAACCACCCTTATCCTTAAACCAAATAGTCTAGTTACTAGCCCTAATACACCGACTTGCAATGCTCCCTGCCTACCTTCTCTTCATTTAAATATTGAATTGCTTGCCCTAAGGGATTACCAGCAATGCAAACAACAATAAACACTCAGCTTATAAATGCAGACATATCTTGTCACACTATCAAAATGCAACGGATTTATAAGGCAAGTTTTACACATGGCAGAGATCAGCCCTGTTGCGTCATTTCTAAAAATTGAATTTATTTTTTGAAAAAATATTTTTTCTTTTCGGAAAAGCTATTATTTTTGCATCGCTTTTAAAGCAAACAAGCACATAAATTCCCTAGTAGCTCAGTTGGTTAGAGCGGCGGACTGTTAATCCGTAGGTCGTAGGTTCAAGTCCTACCTGGGGAGCAAAACCGATTCATAAATGGATCGGTTTTTTTGTACCTTGCAACTTCATTTCATCCCAAATAGTATGTTTTTCGTTTACATCTTTTATTCTCGGCAAAGCGATAGTTTCTATATAGGTCAGACTACTGATTTAAGCCGTAGGATAAATGAACACAACCAACATATATTCTTGAAAGCGGAAACAAGAAAAGCCAGCGATTGGAAATTATTCCATAAGATTGAATGTGCCAGCAGAACACAAGCGATCCTTATCGAAAGGCATATAAAAAGGATGAAAAGCAAAACCTACTTAAAGAACTTGTCCAAGTATCCTGAGATGACTGAAAATCTTTTAAAAAAATATGCGTAGGTTCAATCCCGATAGTTCCGATAACTATCGGAATCGGGACTACCTGGGGAGCAAAACCGATTCAGAAATGGATCGGTTTTTTTGTACCTTTAAGCTTCAAACCATCCCCAAAAACTATGTACTTTGTCTACATCTTATACTCGCAAAGCAGTGACTCCTTTTATATTGGACAAACAGTTGACCTTGAAAATAGGATAAATGAACACAACCAGCATGTTTTCGAGATAAGAAATTTTTAAGTCTGCAGAGAACGTATACAGAAAAAGTCCGACACTAGCCGGACTTTTTTCTTATGAACGAATTGATTGATTATTCTTCTGAATCGGTAACTTCAACGCGTTCCCCATCTACAAACTCCATATTTGTTGTTACGCTATCGATAGTCACTGTAAATGTGTTGTCACATTCAAAATCGGCATCACATACAATCTCATCAGGCATTTCACCATAATTAATGGTAACTTCAGTACCATTCTTGCGTGTGATCTCAACAACACCAGCTTGTATTCTCAAATCGCAAGCCCTTACAATTAATAACGGTTCTGTTATTTCCCTTGAATAAGAAATAGTTTCACCATTAACTGTTTTTGTTACTTCGCATTTACCTTCAACCAGCTTCATATTGTCTTCAACAATATCCCTTGTATCCAAGCCACAGAGCCATTCCACTTCACGTTCGTAGTTTCTTTCAATATGAACGGAATCACCATTGCCCCTTACACGGTCAATTTCCATTTCGGCTTTGATCGAATACTGACCATTCCCTCTTTCAATTTCCCTAAATCCATTAAAAGTTACACCACGTTTCTGGAAATCAATGTAGGTCACGGTTTTTTTCTTCACACCTTCGTCGTCAGGTCTGTATATTTCAATAATAACAGTTCCTGACCGGGCACAATCACCAGTATATTCGAATGTGATTATCCTTTTGTTTTCTTCAATGGCAACGGTTTTTGTGAAGCATACTGTAGGTTCAACTTCAGCCGACTTTAATGCAACAAAATCGGCATCGCCCCAAAAAATACCATCGTCACCTTCATCCAGAAGGTCTGCAAACTCAACGTCAGATAATACTTCGTCTTCAATAAGTGCGGACAAGTCTTCACTTAAATCCAGGTTCGTAATCACGTCTTCATTATTTTCGCATGCTGCAAAAAGAAGAACTAAAACACTCAGGCTGATAAAAAACAATTTTATTCTCATGATTGATTGATATAAATTAATAATTTCTGTTTTCACCAGTCAACCGCATGAACCTAAAGCTACCCTACCCAAATTAAAAAATAAAAGCAGAAAAAAGCCCGGCGACAACCGGGCTTTCATAAAATTAGAACTATGGATTTTACTCTTCTGAGCTTTCAGCCTTTACTCTCTTCCCGTCAACAAACTCCATATTGTAAACTTCTTCCCCTATGGTTACGGTTAGTTTATTGTCACAATCAAAATCATCATCACATTCAATTTCTCCAGGTTCTTGACCATAATCGATCGTTACCTTAGCGCCATCGGTTCTTTTAACCTCAACCTGTCCAGCCTGAATCCTGAAATCACATTCTTTTACAATTAAAAGTGGCTCCAGTATTTTTCTTGTAAACGACCTTTTTTGACCATTAACAGTCCTGTCAAAATCAGTCTGTCCTGTTACCTGCTTAATATTGTCTTCCTTAACACCTGGAGTGTCCCATCCGCAAAGCCATTGTATTTCTTTATTGAACTCACGGACAATATGCACTGTATCCCCTCCGCTATTGATCCTCCGGATCTCCATTCGTCCTTCAACAGTATAATTCTGATCACCCTTAACAATTTCTTTTACTCCGTTATGGGTTATCCCATTTTTCTTAAAATCAATGTAAGTGATTTTTTTCTTCTTCCCTTCTCCGTCTTCAGGCCTAATATGCTCAATGATTATTGTACCCTCTTTATTACAATCTTCACCCGAAAATTCAAGTGTAATTATTTTTTTATCTTCCTCTCTTACTACCTGCCTAAAAGGGCATGTGCCACCTTCAACCTCAGCAGATTTTAACATCAAAAAATCATTGTCACCCCAGAATAAGCCATTGTCACCTTCATCTAACATGTCGGCAAAATTTATATCAGATAGGATTTCATCAGAAACAAGCTCTGCAACATAGTCGGAAGGCTCATGAACGACAAACATATCATCTTCATCACATGAGATCACAATGATGATGAGAAGAAATAGAAATGAAACTATTGTATGGTTTTTCATAATTGAACGGTTTTTTACTTGCAATAAAACAAGTCAGTTTTATTGTGATACCTCAAAACACGCAAAAACCCTACTGTTCAATATAAAAATTAGCTTCTTTTTAAATCCAGGTACGAATAATTAAATTGGTTCTTTTCATCAAACAGGTCTTCTCGCTTTTCTTCAGCCCATTGCTGGTAATCAATTTCAGGGAAGAAAACATCTGCATCGAAATCTTGATGAACCAAGGTAAGATATAGCTTTCCAGCTATCGGATAAAACTGACGATAAATCATTCCACCACCAATAACAAACGCTTCCTTTTCGTCTTTCACTTTTTCAATCGCTTCATCAATTGAAAACACGACTTCACAGCCCTCGAATTTGTCATCGGGTTTATCGGTAATTACAATATGCCTTCGGTTTGGCAGAGGCCACTTTGGTAGCGAGAGCAATGTGTTTCTTCCCATAATTATGGAATGCCCGGTAGTGATTTGTTTAAACCTTTTTAAATCGGCGGGAAGATGAAACAACAATTCGTTGTTTTTACCAATGGCAAAATTTTGCGCAATGGCGACAATTATTGAAATATTATTGTGGATCATTTTTTTACTCTTTATACTGAAACTTTTCCGGGAATGTGTGGGTGAGCCTCGTAATTCACCAGTTCAAAATCTTCATATTTAAAATCAAAAATTGAATTTACTTCCGGATTGATCTTCATTTGAGGTAATTTCTTTGGCTCACGCGTTAGCTGAAGCTTCACTTGTTCAAGGTGGTTCTGATAAATGTGAACATCGCCACCTGTCCAAACAAAATCCCCAGGCTTTAAACCAGTGACCTGAGCCATCATCATGGTCAACAAGGCATATGACGCAACATTAAAAGGCACCCCAAGAAAAACATCACAACTACGCTGGTAAAGCTGGCAACTTAACTTGCCATCAGCCACATAAAACTGAAACAATAAATGGCAAGGGGGAAGGTTCATATTTCCCAATTCACCAACGTTCCATGCACTAACCAAAAGCCTTCGCGAGTCTGGGTTTTTTCGAATGGAATCAACTACTTCGCTGATTTGATCAACATGCCCACCATCCGGTGTTGGCCAGGATCGCCACTGATAACCATAAATATGTCCAAGATCCCCATTTTCATCAGCCCACTCATTCCATATTCTAACACCGTTGTCGGTCAGGTATTTTATATTGGTATCTCCAGCTAAAAACCACAACAATTCATGGATGATCGATTTTAAATGCAATTTTTTGGTTGTTAAAACCGGAAATCCCTCTTCCAGGTTAAAACGCATCTGATGCCCAAAGACACTGATAGTGCCTGTTCCTGTCCGGTCCTCCTTCTCTGTGCCATTTTGCATGACATGCTCCAGTAAATCAAGGTATTGTTTCATCCTTTTATTTCTTCAAAACGATTAAAATAAGCGTGAATTTACTTGATTTAACAGGAATACCCAAGAAAGAGTTTTCAACAAAAAACGCGACCAAACTAGTTGACCGCGTTTTACTATTGAACGAACTCTGTATTACTCAAAAATCTCCTTTTCTTCAAGAAACCCTTCTGACACAACAGTCATTTTTAAGTTTTGCTTATTAACAACCTGTGAATTAAGAAGTACTGAAGGAACAAGGCGATGTCCGTTATTCACTGTACAAGTCATAACCCCTTCGAGCTTTTTGCCTTTTGCAATTTTAACTGCTGCCTCAGCAGCATTAAAGGCCAACGATTCGATGGGTTTGTAAATAGTGATTGCTTGATGTCCTAAAATGATATTTCGGATGGCACCAATGTCGGCATCCTGACCTGCCACTAATACATTGCCTGCCATTTCGTGTTCTTTCAAAGCATCAATGGCACCCCCGGCCAATGCATCATTCCCGGCAATAACAACATCAACAGCAGGATCTTCTTTTAACACCTCAGTCATCATTTTGTATGCATCTTCTGGCTCCCAGTGCTCGACATACTGATCGCTAAGTATTTTTATATCCCCTTTGTCAATCATTGGTTGAAGAACATTCATCCAACCCAGGCGAAGCTGGAAAGAATTGTAATCAGTCGTAGGCCCTCCAATTAACACGTAGTTTCCTTCTGGCTTAACTGTTGATAAAAAATCAGCCTGCAGCTCGCCAACCTCAATATTATCAGTCGAAACATAAAAATCAATGTCAGCGTCACGAATTAACCGATCATACGAAACCACGGGTATGTGCTTCTTCTTGGCCATTTTTACAATCCCTGCAGCAACAGTCATATCCACGGGAATAATTACCAGCACATCAACTTCATTGTTGATCATTTCAAGCGCTTGCTGAAACTGAACCGATGCATCAGAATTAGCTACTTGTACCGTAACTTCTCCTCCTAAATCTTCAACTTTCTCAACAAACAAATCCCGGTCTTTTGCCCACCTGTCACGCTCAATCGTATCCATTAGCAACCCAATTTCTGGTTTTTGGTTGCACGCTGGCAATAAAAATAAAACCAGCATAATTGGTATGAGTAACTTAATGTATTTCATGATGGAGAGTTTTGATTAATACTTTCTTTATAAGTTACGACTTTTTTCTGGCATTTGTTAAGTTTTCAAAAACATAACAAAACTTGTAACCCTTTCAAAACCTGCTTTTTCAGGCAAAATAAGTATTAAAATACTCCCCCAATCATGATGAGGGATATAAGATTTTGTTCAATTAGCCGAGAATCATCCCAATAATTGTAGCGGACATTAATGATGCGAGTGTCCCGGCCAACAGAGCTGGCATTCCATAACGCGATAGCGTTACCCGTTTGTTGGGTGCCAGCGCACCAATCCCGCCAATTTGAATCCCGATAGAAGCAAAATTCGCAAAGCCACATAAGATATAGGTAGCCATAATCACTGATTTATATTGAGTGAAAGCACCTGCCGCTTTCAAATCGGAAAGGCTAATGTACCCAATGAATTCTGTCAAAATGAGTTTTTCGCCAAGCAACCTTCCCACAAGCGATATGTCTTCCGGGCAAATGCCAATTAACCACATAATTGGTGCAAAAGTGTACCCTAACATAAACTGAAGGGAAAGCTTATCGTACTGCCCATCAGTGAACCCGGCGATTACCTCATTTAATCCAGTCCATTGTCCAACTTTCCCAAAAGTAAAATTGAACATGGCAATCAGGGCCAGGAAGGCTAGCAACATCGCCCCAACATTCACAGCCAATCGTACACCTTCGGAAGTACCATTGGTGATCGAATCCAATACGTTGCTTCCAATTTTGTCTTTGCTGATTTTCACATCTTTGTTTACTTTGTCCGGGTTCGGGACAAGCATTTTTGAAAATATTACAGCACCAGGTGCTGCCATAACTGAAGCAGTCAGCAAGTGCTTGGCAAACTCAAGCCTCAATGCCGGATCATCGCCGCCAAGCATTCCAATGTAGGCAGCCAACACAGCACCAGCAAGTGTTGCCATTCCCCCGGTCATGACCAGCATAATTTCAGAATCGTTCATTTTCGGCAAATAAGCTTTAATCATCAAAGGCGATTCAGTTTGCCCAAGAAATATATTCCCGGCAACTGACAGGGATTCAGCACCAGATAGTTTCAATAAACGTGTAAATACCCATGCAAGTGCCCAAACAACTTTCTGAATAATTCCCCAGTAAAACAATAAGCTTGTTAACGCAGAAAAGAATATGATGGTAGGTAAAATCTGAAAGGCAAAAATCATCCCAAACTGGCTCATATCAATCAGGGAGCCAAACAGGAATTCACTCCCTACCTTTGTAAAATCAAGGATTTTCACAAAGATTTTCCCAAAGAATTCAAACATAAACCGGATAAAAGGGACATACAAAACACCAACTGCCAAAGTCACCTGAAAAGCCAAGCCTACAACAACCGTCTTCCAGGGAATGTGTTTTCTATCTTTAGAAAATAAAAACCCAATACCAACTAAAACCAGCATTCCCAACAAGCCCCGAAAAACGGTCATCATACTAAACGGCTTTTTTTCTTCAGTATTCAGAAGAATGTTCGAAGTGGACTTAGTCGAATCAACTTCATGTTTTATTTCGGTGATTGTATCTTGCTGAGGTGTACTATTGCAATAGGAAAACGTAGGCGCTAATATTAAAAAAGCCAATAATAATAATTGGCTAAATACGGTTGCTTTCATAAAGTGGTTTATTTTTTTCTGCGGTTTAGCTCATCCCTGATTTTTGAAGCCCGCTCGTAATTTTCGTTGTTCACAGCCTCATTCAGCATTTCATTCAATTCTTTTTCGGTGTATTTATTAAACTCAGTTTCCGAAGGTTTTTCAGGCTGATCCTCACTACCTTCTTCACCGAGGGATTCTTCACCCTCCATATCCATGACAATACCTGCTTTTTTCAAAATATCCTCAGTGGTAAAAATGGGACACTTAAAACGTATGGCCAAGGCCACTGCATCCGAAGTTCTGGAATCGATCCGGGTTTGCTGCCCATTCATTTCGCAAACCAACTCCGAGTAAAAAATGCCTTCTTCAAGCTTATAAATAATCACTTCTGAAATGTGGATATCGAATGCTAACGACAAATTACGAAACAAATCATGGGTCAAAGGTCTGGGTGGCTTTAATCCTTCAAGCTGTATGGCTATTGCCTGTGCTTCAACAGGCCCGATAATAATTGGGATCCTCCGATCACCGTTTTCTTCTGCTAAAACAAGCGCATAAGCACCTGATTGTGTTTGGCTTACCGAAAGCCCTAAAATATTCAACCTTACTTTCTGCATAGAATCACTCTGGAGTCAATAGTAGCAAATATAACAAATTGTTTGTGTGAATGGAGTAAATAACCAACGTTTATTAAACAATTCGAGTCCGTTTTGTTCGCCCAAAAATTCAATATACTATTCTTAAACAAAATACTCATAAATATTTGGTGATCAATAAAAAATATATACTTTTGCAGTCCGAAGTTTTCGAGCAGGCCCAACAAGTGGAATCTCAGGCATTTCCGCCTGCCGGAGGAAATTTTAAAGAATAGAAAATGTACGCTATTGTAGAAATTGCAGGTCAGCAATTCAGAGTTGAAAAAGACCAGAAAGTATTTGTACATCGCTTGGAAGAAGAAGAAGGAACAAGCGTTGAATTTAAAAACGTTCTTTTGGTAGACAACGACGGAAAAGTAAAAGTTGGGACACCAAAAGTACGCGGAGCAAGAGTAAATGCCAAAGTGCTTGAACACTTGAAAGGTGACAAAGTAATCGTTTTCAAAAAGAAAAGAAGAAAAGGTTACAAAAAGAAAAACGGTCACCGTCAGTATTTGACTCAAATTCAGATTGAAGAAATTATTGGATAACCCTAAAAACATTAAACCATGGCTCATAAGAAAGGTGTCGGTAGTTCGAAAAACGGACGCGAATCGGAAAGTAAACGACTTGGCGTAAAAATTTACGGTGGTCAGGTTTGCAAAGCTGGTAACATCCTAGTTCGCCAGCGTGGTACTTCTCATCATCCGGGTAATAATGTAGGTATGGGAAAAGATCATACATTGTTTGCCTTAACTGATGGCACTGTTGTTTTCAAAAAGAAAAGAGACAACAAATCTTACGTTTCTGTTGAACCTATTGTATCAGCAAACTAGTAAGAATTAAGATATCCTTAAAAAGAAACTCCTGTCTTTTATTTAGGCAGGAGTTTTTTATTAAATGAGACTTTATTTTTAGAAACTGTATGAACTAAAAATATCTAGTCGAGTTAATCCGGATTGTGAGACATATCGGGATAAATGCAAAAAAAGAACAAGTCTATTCAAAAGAATTGATAAATTAATATCAACAAACCAGACAATTCTTGCTGCTCGTAAATTCATTTTTTAAATTTGCCCAGCATTATAAAAACCGAAGCTCATGCTTAATTTACGATTCATCCAAAACAACCCGGAAAAGGTTATTGAAAAGCTGAAAAAGAAAAATTTCGATGCGGCAGGCATCGTTGACCAAATCATCGAGTTATATCAGAAGAAAAACGAGATACAATCGTCGGCAGATCAGGTAAAGGCTGAGATGAACAAGCTTTCGAAAGAAATTGGTCTTTTGTTCCGTGAAGGCAAAACAAATGAAGCGAATTCAGCAAAAGAACGGACTGCAGAACTAAAAGATAAGATTAAGCAATTGGATGAAGAGTTTGCCAAAATTGACGAAGAAGTTTATGAACTTCAGGTTCAACTCCCTAACTTACCTGCTGACATTGTTCCTGCGGGAAAAACCCCGGAAGACAATGAAACTGTAAAGTCTGTTGGTGATATCCCAAATTTGGGTGAGAACAAACTCCCTCACTGGGAACTTGCTGCAAAATATGACCTGATTGATTTTGAGCTGGGCGTAAAACTAACTGGTGCAGGTTTTCCTGTTTACAAAGGGAAAGGTGCGCGTTTGCAACGAGCCTTAATCAATTATTTCCTTGATGAAGCGTTGAAGGCCGGCTACCTGGAAATACAGCCTCCGCTTGCTGTAAATGAAGACAGTGGTTTCGGAACAGGACAGCTTCCTGATAAAGAAGGACAGATGTATCATGTTACTGAAGACAATCTTTACCTAATTCCTACAGCTGAAGTTCCTGTAACAAATTTATACCGCGATGTTATTGTTGAAGCAAAAGAACTTCCAATAAAAAACACAGCCTACAGTGCTTGTTTCCGTCGCGAAGCAGGTTCTTACGGAAAAGATGTGCGTGGGTTGAATCGACTGCACCAGTTCGATAAAGTTGAAATTGTTCAGGTTGCAAACCCTGAGGGCAGCTACAACATTTTAGATGAAATGGTAGCACATGTTGAAGGATTGGTTAAAAACCTTGGCCTTCCCTACCGAATTCTTCGACTTTGCGGTGGAGATATGAGCTTTACCGCAGCATTGACTTATGACTTCGAAGTTTTCTCCGCAGCACAGGAAAAATGGCTGGAAGTAAGTTCTGTGTCAAACTTTGAATCGTTCCAGGCCAATCGCCTAAAACTTCGTTATCGCGATGAGCAAACTAAAAAGCCACAAATTGCTCACACCTTAAATGGAAGCGCTTTAGCATTACCTCGAATTGTAGCTGCCTTACTGGAAAATAATCAAACAGAAAATGGGATTAAAGTCCCTGAAGTATTGGTTCCATATTGTGGTTTTGATTTGATCAATTAGATCATACTCAAGTTACTAACAGTTTTTTTTGACCAAATTTTCATTATAAGGTCATAATATTCTGATAAATAAAGCCAGAACTACTGCTTACGATGTAGCTTACATGAAACAAAGGCTACCAGTATAATTTTTCAACAAATAGTATTTATTAACAAAACATATATTGTACTTGACAGAACAATTGTGGTATTGTAAATTAGTATATATAAAAGGCTTACGTCCGAAATTGATTTATATCACCCAATAGGGGGGTAGGGTAAATTTACATATAGTCGTATAATATGTACGCAACCGTTCTAATTGTTATTGCATCAATAGGATTAGATACAGCATCAATGGTTTGCTTTTTCTTTTATTAAGAAATCATTAAGCAAACAAGAAGAGTATAACATATTTCGTTGAATGATTTGGATGATGAATGAATTTGATGATAATTTTGGCAAAAATTAACCCCTAGTGATCATGGAAGCAACAATTATTACATATTTACCATGCGTTATTGTAAGTTTTATCCTTACATATATTAGTATTCCTCCAATTGTACGGGTATCTAATGCCAAACACTTGTTTGATAAACCCAACCATAGAAAATTGAACAAAGTAGTTATCCCTACGTTAGGTGGTGTTGGAATATTTATTGGGCTAAGCTTAAGTTTTATAATTTTCTCAAAACTTGGCCTTAACAATGAAATAAAATACATCTTCGCTGCAGTTATTATGCTCTTCTTTATCGGATTAAAGGATGACATTCTAGTCATTTCTGCGAAAAAGAAATTTCTGGTTCAACTTGTAGCGACTGCCCTGCTGGTCTTTTTGGGCAATGTTCATCTGGAAAGTTTCAATGGCTTGTTTGGGCTCTACGAAATTCCTGTTTGGCTCGGACAGATCACTGCCTTTATGATCATCCTGTTTTTAACCAATGCATTAAATCTTATCGACGGAATTGACGGGCTTGCTTCTGGAATTGCCTTGTTTGTTTCGTTGTTATTTGGCTCTTGGTTTCTTATGGCAGGAATTGAGAATTATGCCATTTTATGCTTTTCCATTTCAGGAAGCTTGATAGCTTTCCTAAAGTTCAATCTTTGGGGAAAAGAAAATAAAATATTTATGGGTGACACCGGATCGCTGATACTAGGTGTTCTTCTGGCAGTCATTGTAATCAAATTCAACAACTCGGGACAGATACTGTCATCTGCAACTGGGCTTTTACACATCCCAGCCATTGCACTATCACTGTTAATTGTCCCCATATGTGATGTATTAAGGGTCTTTACCATTCGTTTATTACAAAAAAGATCTCCCTTTTCGCCAGACATGAATCATATTCACCATGCCCTTATCAAGCTAGGTTTTACTCATATTCAATCCTCTGCAATCCTCATAAGTTTTACCGGAACATTTGTGTTAGCCTCAATTATCTTACAAAACTATATTAACGTAACAATTAGTTTCTTATCCCTGTTATCATTTAGTTTTGGTTTAATTTGGGCGCTCTCAATATTCAAAAATTCCTATTTATCCAGAAAAGAAAAGCGGCTCGAACTTACCCGGAAAATCCTTACAATTGGCATTAGCCCTGATGAAGAAAAAATGATTGAAGAATTTAAGAATCGAAGGTTCTTAATTTTTAAAAGGCGTGCCTAATTGATAGTTAACTTTAAATTCCACCCCAAAGTTTTCGCCAAGGTATTCCCCGCTATCATAAGCAACTTTGAAAAAATAGGATAACGGTTTTGCTTCAGGCAACCAGTTCAATTCAAACCCCAGTGATAGTAGCTTTTGCTTAGATTCATAAGGTTCAGCGTATGTTCCAAAATGTTGCGAATATGTAACCTGGCCTTTCCATCCTAATTCATCTGAAATAAACCCTTTTACGCCACTGTGCAATCCCCATAGCCGATTATTGTTAAAACCAGTTGAAATACCATTTTCATTCAATGTTGGGAACATTAATGGCAAACCGATCATTCTTCCATAACTCACAAAACCCGAACGATAAATGCCATGGTTAAAATAATTATCCCTGCCGCCAATAAACTTGCCCGGACGATTCGGATCGTCTCCATGAATACTGCCACTTTGATGTTTTGTCCGCAAATATTCAACGACAAGCCCAGTGAAAAGCGCATGATCATTTACCCAGTTAACAGAGACACCAAGTAACCCATCTGATATGTTTCGAACCTTTTTCACACCACTACCATCTTCCCATGGATGCTGCCAATAGAATTGAATAGACTTTGAAAGTCCATGGTGTTTAAATCCAATTTGATAGTAACCTAAATGATTCCCAAAAACATTATTTTCCTCATTTTCCAAAGAACCAGTACCACCTGAAAAAGATGAAATGTACCTAAAGTAACGTTTAATACCTGGCATTTTAAACCCATCAGGGAGTCGTCCTCCCCAGAACACCCAATGATCAAACTCAAAAGAGAATTCCCAGGAGGAAGCCAATTCATAACCGACAGTCAGTTTTTTCCGATGTAAGTGTGGATTTTCCACATACCGATCATCCAACAACAAGAACTCTGAATACAAGAAATTAAACGAAAGTGGCTCCAATATTTTTGCTTTAAAAATCCTTAAGTCGTTGAACCCAAATTCAGCACGGGGCATCGGCCTGGCATTATTTGACAAGTATAAATTCCCATTTGTGATTGATAAGCCACCAGCAAATTCAGGTTCAGACATTGCACCAATATGGAAATACCATTTTTTTAAACCAACCCGGCCCCAATATTGCTGAAACTGAATGGATGAATTGCCATCAAATCGGTACAGAACATCTGCTCCATAATTTAGAGACAAGTTCTTTGCTTCATTCAAATAATGAAATCGTTGTGCATTAAAAGAGAAAAAACCTTGAGATCCTTTCTGCCCATTCAATGCCCCAAGTCTATTTGCTTGCAGCCAGAAAGGTAATCCTTCGCTATCTGCTATTACCACACTTGAAGCTGCCTGAAAGTTCAGCTTATCAGAACTTTCCTGTGCCCTGGTGATTTGATAGCATAAAACCAACAAAAGAAAAATCAGAAACCTTTTTGACATGCGGTTCTATTTCCTGAATTAATATTGTTTATCAATCGAAAGAAGAAGATTATCCTTAAATTTTAACAACTATCCTCTTCATTTTCTCATGCAAAGTATGGCTATTCCATCAGAATTACCAAACATAATTATTAAATTATTGACAATTCGCATTTAATAACCGCTGTTTCTCCAGCAAAATTGGGCTGTTCATAAAATTTCATTCAATCTTTACAATTGAAGCTCGTGATATATATAATTTTGTGTCACATTCGTTAGGGTATTTGTACCTTAAAACGTATGTAATGTAGCTACTCGGACAAATGTGACCGAGGAGGCGAAGCTGTGGAAAAACAGAACAAAATAGTTACACAAAATAAAGTAGTAACTTTGAGCTCATTCTTGATTTAATCAAAACAAAACACAAGTTCACAATCCTGCAAAATAGAATATTCCCAACTATGAAATCAACCCTTATTTTATTTATTGTTTTCTTCCTGACGTCAGTTTCAGGAATTTCTCAAGATATTCAGTCGGTTCAAGTAAACGAACTATCAGATCAGCAAATCAAACAAATCGTTCAGGAAGTGCAAACACGAGGGTTATCCATGGACCAGGCAATCATGATTGCTAAAACAAGAGGTGCTTCCCAGGTTCAAATCGATCAACTTCGCACAAGGATCAACCAACTTAGTTCAGCTGTTCCAACCCAGGGAGCAACTCAGTTATTGCAAACAGGCAATGCTGAGAAATTACCGAGCGATCGGACCCAAAAGAAAGAATTGAAAATTTCGGAACTGAACAAACGCATATTTGGACATCAGCTTTTCAATACAAAAAAATTAAGTTTTGAACCTTCTGTTAATATTCCAACACCAAGAAATTATGTACTTGGAATTGGAGACCAAATCCAAATCAATGTATGGGGGGCTAGTCAACAAACATACTCACTGGAAATTGGGAATGACGGTAGCATAATGATCCCAGACCTTGGCTTAATCCCTTTGGCAGGGAAAGAATTCAGCCAGGCTAAAACGACAATTACAAATCGTCTGAAAACGATATACAGCGACATGCAGGGCAACAACCCAAAAACCTTTGCCGATGTTAGCCTGCAAAATATCCGATCAATCAATATCAACATCATCGGAGAAGTAATTGCACCCGGAACATACAAGTTACCCGCAACTGCTTCTGCATTTAATGCGCTTTATTTGTCTGGTGGCCCAAATGAGAATGGATCTTTCAGAAACATAAAGCTTATCCGTGATGGGAAAAATGTAAAAGAAATCGATGTTTACGACTATTTGATCAATGGCAATTCTGATCAAAACATTTTTCTGCGCGATCAGGATATAATCATGATACCGCCTTTTAAAAAACGGGTTGAATTAGCCGGGAACTTTAAACGAACTGGCTTATTTGAGTTGATCCATGAAGAAACATTGGAGCAGCTATTAAACTACGCAGGGGGATTTACCGAGGATGCCTATAAAAGTGTGCTTGGTGTTACACGGTATAATAACAATCAGCGTCAATTAATCGATGTTTCAGAAGACAACTATTCAGCTTTTGAATTGGTGAACGGGGACAGTGTTTTTGCCGGTAATATAATCGACCGCTACCAAAACAGGGTTACCATTGAAGGGGCTGTTTTCAGACCCGGGGAATATAGCCTTACAGAAGGGCTTACTTTGAGCAAACTTATTGATAAGGCTGAAGGAATTCGGGAAGATCACTACGCAAGCCGTGGTTTGATTGTCAGACTGGACGAACAGTTGTACCCAACAACCATTGCGTTCGATGTAAATAAAGTACTTAACGGCGATGAAGATTACCCATTAAAAAGAGAAGATCAAATCATTATCAAGGATATTTTCAGTATGGGGGAAACAGCCTTCCTGAACATTTCAGGTGAAATTATGATTCCCGGGGAATACAAGTTTACCAAAAACATGACTTTGAAAGACTTGATTTTTTTAGCCGGGGGCTTAAAAGAAGCTGCCAGCCAATCGCACATTGAAATTGCCCGTAGAAATAGCCATGAATTTGCAGCCTCTATCAACAATAAGATGGTTACACTTTTTGATTTTTCTATTGATCGCAACCTATCCTTAAGCAAAGAAGATGAAGAATTCATCCTTCAACCGTTTGATCATGTGTATGTTCGAAAAGCACCATCCTATTTCAAGCAAAAAACTGTTAGTATTTATGGTGAGGTAAAATACCCTGGACAATATAGCATCTCTGCAAAATCGGAGCGAGTTTCAGATATAATTATTCGTTCAGGTGGGTTAACTCCCGAAGCTTATGTGAAAGGTGCTCGTCTTGATAGAAGTATTAAGCCAGAAATGGAGCAAAACCTGGAGATTATAAAAAACATGAGCGAGTCTGACAGCGTAATCCTCGATAATGGAAAAATAGAAGTTAACAGGCTTGAACTAAAATTAGAGGAGATCATCAAAAATCCAGGAACGATCTATGATTATGTACTACATGAAGGAGACCGTATTTACATTCCAAAAGAAAGTGAAGAAATTTGGGTTTCCGGTGAAGTGCTAAACCCAATTGGCCAAGCCTGGGAACAAGGCCGTTCATTAAAATATTACATCAATCGCGCAGGAGGGTTTTCATCAAACGCCAAAAAGGGTAAAGTATACATTATTTACAGCGATGGAACTACCAAAGTCACCAAATCATTCCTAACACGAAACTATCCCAAACCTATGCCTGGATGTCAGGTTGTTGTTCCAACCAAACCACCACGCCCACAAGGCGACAACACCGGAAAATGGTTAGGAATAGCCAGCACGCTTTCATCTTTGGCAGTTGCAATTGCGGCGGTGTTACGATAAAAGACTGCACGACTGCACGAACACACGATTACACGATTACACGAACACACGACTGCACGAATTGATTGACTAATCAAATACAGGTATGGGAGAAATAAAATCACATAAAGATCTCAAAGTATATCAACTTGCATTCAATACGGCATTGAAGATCCATAAAATAAGTAAATCGTTCCCAACAGAAGAGAAATATTCTTTAACTGATCAAATTAGAAGAAGCTCTCGCTCTGTATGTGCAAACATTGCTGAAGCATGGAGGAAAAGACGCTATGAAAAACATTTTATATCAAAGTTATCAGATGTAGAAGCTGAAGCAGCTGAAAGCCAAGTTTGGATAGATTTTGCTCATGCTTTTGGTTACATTGACGAAGAAACACACTCCGAACTATTTGATAAATTCGAGCACATAATTGCTATGCTCATTAATATTAGTAACCAAACAAACAAATGGACTATTTAGTATGATCGTGCACTCGTGTGTTCGTGCACTCGTGTGTTCGTGTAATCGTGTAATCGTATGTTCGTGAAGTCACAAATATATTGTTTTAAAAAATCAACCATGCAAGAAAATAACAAATCTCAATCAAGTGATCCAAAGACAAACGACAACGACGAAATTGATCTGATTGCTTTGGCTAAGACCATGTGGGATGGTCGCAAAACGATTGTCAGATACACTGTAATTGGCATACTGATTGGTTTAGTAGTGGCATTAATCACACCAAAAGAGTTCAGTGCTTCAACAACCATGGTTCCGCAAACCGGAAACCCCAATGCGGGCAAACTCGGTGGGCTTTCGTCATTAGCAGCGATGGCAGGTTTTAATCTCAATAGCATGGAAGGTATGGAAACATTATCCCCCATGGTTTATCCTCAAATTGTGGGTTCTGCTCCATTTCAATTGGATTTGATGAACGCCAACTATAAACTAAAAAACATTGAAAAACCCTTTTCATTATTCCACTATTACACAGAAATTGAAAAACCGGGGGTAGTATCATCAATAAAAAAATACACGATAGGATTACCTGGTCTGATATTAAAAAGTATTCGCCCAAAAACTGACAACCAACAACTGACAACTGATAACTTAATCTCTCTTTCTGAAGAAGAAGAAGAAATACGAAAAAAGCTTCAGGAAAATCTATCTCTTGAGATCAACGACAAAGAAGGATACTTGACACTAACAGCACACTCAAAGGAAGCGGAATTATCTGCTCAGATTGCACAAAAAGCGCAGGAATTACTTCAGCAATACATCACAAACTTCAAAATTGAAAAGGCAAAAAGTCAACTTAACTTTGTAGAAAAAAGGTATAGTGAAAAGCAACAGGAGTTTGAAATAGCACAAGAAAAACTAGCTCGTTTCCGCGATCAGAATAAAAATGTTTCATCTGCTTTGGCACGAACCGAAGAAGAACGCCTGCAAAGTGAGTACAATTTAGCTTACTCGGTTTATTCCGAATTGGCCAAACAACTGGAACAAGCAAAAATTCAAGTCAAAGAGGAAACACCCGTATTTTCTGTCATTCAACCGGTACAGGTTCCCAATCAAAAATCGAAGCCTAACCGTCCATTCATCCTGTTTATATGGACATTCCTTGGAATTATTATTGGTGTAGGAGTAGTTTTCGGTAAAGAATTCTTTTCGGCTGTAAAACAACGATGGAACGAAGATGACGAGTGACGAAGACACTAATGCACGACTTAACGAAATCACGGGAACACGACTATACGAATAAACTGAAAACTGATAACAATCAAACGACAACATAAATATGAAACGAATACTTATCTCAGGAGGCGCAGGGTTCACCCTGTGAAATAAATTCAAATGAATAATTTCTACTACACATATATCCTATATAGTGATAAAGACAAACAAAATTATAATTGGCTAGCTCAAATATTGATTAGTAATATACCCCCTTCTGTTATCTAGGAAGCTGACATCTTCCCCCTATAGGGGGGAAGAACGAGATGGGGGTCAAACTAACTAAATAGAAAATCGACAGAACAACATAAACATGAAACGAATACTTATCTCAGGAGGTGCAGGGTTCATTGGTTCACACCTTTGCGAACGATTATTGAATGAAGGCAATGAAGTTATTTGCCTCGATAATTATTTCACTGGTTCAAAAACCAATGTAGCTCATTTACTTTCCAATCCTTATTTTGAGTTGGTCAGGCACGATATTACCCACCCTTATTTTGCCGAAGTGGATGAAATATACAACCTGGCTTGCCCTGCTTCGCCTGTACATTATCAATACAATCCCATTAAAACGATTAAAACATCGGTACTGGGATCAATCAATATGCTGGGTTTGGCAAAACGTGTGAAGGCAAAAATACTCCAGGCATCCACCAGCGAAGTGTATGGCGATCCGGATATTCATCCTCAGCCCGAATCCTATTGGGGAAATGTAAATCCCATTGGGCCACGTTCCTGTTACGATGAAGGGAAACGTTGTGCCGAATCATTGTTTATGAACTACCATCAGAAAAACAATGTCCGAATAAAAATTGTGAGGATTTTTAACACCTATGGGCCACGAATGAATGCCAACGATGGACGTGTGGTATCCAACTTTATTGTGCAGGCTTTGAAAGGCGAAGACATTACCATGTATGGCGATGGCAAACAAACCCGTAGTTTCCAGTATGTAGATGATCTGGTAGAAGGGATGATCCGCATGATGAACACCGATGATTCCTTTATTGGCCCGGTAAATATTGGAAACCCCGGAGAATTCACCATGTTGGAACTGGCTAATAAAATCATTGAACTAACTGGTTCTAAATCAAAAATCATTCACCTTCCACTACCACAGGACGACCCTTTACAACGTAAACCAGACATCACGCTTGCCAAAGAAAAACTCAACAACTGGCATCCTGAAGTAAAACTGGAAGAGGGGTTGAAAAAGACAATCGAGTATTTTGAGGGTTGTTTGAAGGATGAGGATTGATAATTACAAGTTGACTCGACAACACGAACGCACGAATTCACGAGAACATTACGAAAAATCCACAACCCGTTTTGAATAAACACATAAAAAACCTAAAAGAAAAAGCCAAAAGACATAAAATATTAATACAGAATTTTTCTTATCTGTCAGCTCTGCGTGTATTCAACATGCTTGTTCCTCTAGCTACATATCCATATCTCATTCGAGTACTAGGAAAAGAAACATATGGAATGGTCGTATTTGCCCTAGCAATAGTTAGTTACTTCGTAGACTTGGTTAGTTTTGGATTTAATATTACTGCAACTAAAGAAGTGAGTATTCATCGAGAAAACAATAAGAAAATTAGTGAAATAGTAAGTAGTGTTTTAATAATTAAAACATGCTTGTTTCTAATTTCTTTTTTATTATTAACGCTTATCCTATTATACTTACCCCAAGCTAAAGGATTTAAAACACTCTATTATCTTACGATGTGGGTCTGCCTTTATGATGTAATATTTCCAATTTGGTATTTTCAGGGAAAAGAACAAATGAGATACATTACTTATCTCACTTTATTAAGTAGATTAACCTTTCTTGGCTTAATATTTATACTAATAAAAAGTCCAAATGATTATCTCTTTATTCCATTAATTAATGGCGTTGGAGCACTAATAAGTGGTCTCTGTTCGTTATTTATCATAATCAATAAGCATAAAATAAAACTAAAATGGCAAAGCCCAAAACATCTCTTACACTACTTTAAAGATTCTTTAGCAATCTTCTCATCAAACATTTTCTTGAGAATATATCATTCAACAAATAAGGTAATAGCAGGAGCTTTTCTGGGAATGTCTGAAGTTGCTTATTATGACCTGGCAGAAAAAGTGGTTTCAATACTAAAAATTCCCCAAAATATCATTACTCAAACACTTTTCCCAAAAATAAGCAAAGAATTAAATTTAAATCTTATAAAGAAAACACTTAGATTTTCTATCATATCTCATTTATTGTTAATTTCCGTTGTCATATTATTCTCGAAGTATGTTATAATTCTATTGGGAGGAGTGGAAATGCTTCGTTCTCAAAATGCTCTCATAATATTATCATTTACAATCCCAATGATAGTACTCAGCAATACTCTTGGTGTCCAAATACTTATACCTTGGGATCACAAAAGGACCTTTAGTAGAATTATTATTTCATCAAGTCTTTTCTACTTATTCATTCAGTTTTTATCATGGTCTACAATTGGATTTTCTATTACAAGTATATCATATTCAATCCTAATTACAGAAATTTATGTTGCAGTGAGCATGTTCTATTTTGTGTATAAATACCGGATTTGGAATATAAATACAAATTATAAAAACTAACATAATCAGTATTGGAATGACTAAAGTACTAGTAAGCTGTTCTTTAAATTGGGTTGCCTTTCAAATTGTTGATGATTTTCTAGAAACTCCGACTCATAAAATTAAATTTTTTACATCTCTTCGTAAAAAAAAGATTCATGATAAGAAAATAAAATCAATAGTCATAAATCTATTGGGTATGCTCCCATTATTAAGATACTCATTAGTAAAATTAACAAATAGTAATTATATTTTTTTTCCAATTTTTGATATAATTTGTTCAATTTATATTCTTATTTACAGACCAAAAATTTTCTTTGGTTATTCTGGGATGTCTAGATTCTCACTTGCAACTGCAAGTATCTGCAAATCTACTACTTTCATGTATTGCGGCAACAGTCATTTCACAAAACATTATCCAATTTCCGAAGAAAATAATACTATCACTAAAATTTATAGTAGATTATTCTACAAAAAGAGACTTGTAAAAGAATATTCAACAACGAACTTTATCATTGTTGAATCTTCGTATTCAAGAAAAAGTTACATAGAAAATAATATTGATGCAAGTAAGATTCTATTAGTGCCTACAAGAGTTGACAAAATTTTTTACCATAATCAACAAAAGACTGTGTCTGATATATATAGATTTATCTCCATTGGACTCCAAAAAAGGAAAGGTATAATAGATTTAATTCAAGCATGGAAGATGAGTGGATTATCTGAAAAAGAGGATGCGGAATTGATTCTAATTGGCAAACTACCTTCAGAAATACAAAAATATGAACTACCAAAAAATATTCTCCATTATCAAAATAGAACACAAAATGAGATTAAAAATCTCTTATCAAAGTGTCAAGTGTTTTGCTGCCTAACATATGAAGACGGTGGCCCAAGGTCACTTATTGAAGCTTATCTTTCTAATTGCATAATAGTATCTACTACAAATTCAATAGCTCCTGACTTGCCAAAAGGTAAATATGTTATCTATAACAAGCCCGGTGAGATTAAATTTTATGCAAAAGTACTAATGAATTTGTACTTGCAGAAAAGTATAGTTATAGAATCCCCCCAGTATAATGAAGTCAAATTCGACAAACTTAAGACATTATGATAATAAAATGACAAACAGAACATTGGATCCAAAGAATCTATCTTTCTATTTCTTAATTGGTGCAATTACAACAGGGCTTCTTCAAGGATTACTGCAATCATTGGGAGTAGACGACTTCTTGAACTACGGATTTATTGCATCAAATCCAGTTCAGAGATTTCGTCCTCAGTACATAATTTATGATATACTAATAAGATCGATGTTAATATGGGTTTTATATTATTCTATCATGTATTTGGGCTTTAGAATCGGTTTAAAAAATAAATATATATTTAATTCAGAACATGAATATTTTAACGACCTGAGCAAAGCCCGATTTCGTATATTATACGTTTTCTCGATTGCAATTAATATCACGGGGTATTTTCATAGCGAAAGCTATTTTATAGCAGGTATACTAAAAATTACAAGTATCTTACCTCTGCTATTAATTCTAAATCTCATATTACTCTCAAGAGAAAAGAATCAATTTAATAAAATTGAAGTTTGGATTTATTGTATTATATATTTTATATATCTGCTTATTGAATCCATATTACTTGAAAGTAGAGGAACATTACTTCTTGCTCAATTACCAATTTTTATTTTATTCATTCTACTCAGTAAGAAGAAATTCTCTGTATTAAAAATACTACTTTGGGGTTTACTAATAATTATCCCATTTTTGTTCATCTCAATTATTAAGTTCTCCGACGATAACTTTAAATATTTTGAATATGATAATTTTATATTATTCATCAAAGGTTTCAAATCTTTAATCTTATCTCGGTTAAACAACCTCCAAAGTTTATATTGGATTTTGCATGATCAAGAAATACACACAATAACAACATTTCAAGAGATCAACATAACTTTTTTTTCACTTTTTAACAATGTTATTCCAAAATTTTTATTAGACTTTTCTCATTACAATTACTTCAATGATTTAACCATTGAGCAATATTTGTTTGAAATGGCTGTTGGCAAAATTGATATGGGAGGCTATGCTCTTCCTTTAATCACAGAAGCATATTGGGTTACAAATTCTGTTTATATTTCTCTTATTATTGTATTTGGTCTGTATTTTGTCTTGGGATTAGGATACCAGATTATTATAAATAAAGTACCTTATGGATTCTTAATTCTTTTAATATTTATTTTTCAAGTTGCCGTTAATCCGGAAAGGATAAACACTATTTTCTATTTATTATTTAGAAGTTCAATCTACCTTAGTTTAGCACAATTATGGTTATTCAAAAAAATCAACATAAAGTAACAATTCTAACAAACAAAGATGCAAATAAATTGAGTATCACTAATGGACATGATTATAGATTAATAAAGATATTGCAATACGCTGATAATGTAAAAATTAGTCCTTCTAACATATCTCTTAAAGAACCAAGAAATATTGTTATTGACATTCCAGGAACTAATATTATTAAACTAATTAAGCATATAAAAAAGAGACCTGTTGTTTTTCTTCAGGATTCAATGGCAAGATACTATAAATCTAAAACAACATTCCTTTACAAGTCTAATCAATTATTATCCAGGAGCATGTTTAAATCCACAATCCTCTATTTTCTTTTTTCAATAAATGAATTTCTCATTCTTTTACTATTCCGGAAAGTTGGATTCGTATCTTGCTCCGACTTTTCTTTTAAATACTTATTTGAAAAAAAATTATTTAAAATTTCTAATGGAATTCATGATATCGAAAAAAAGACAACACCTCCTTTTAATACACCTAGCATAAAGCTGTGTTACTGGGGCAATTTTCTTTATCCACCAAATGCTGATTCTTTAAGTTTTTTTCTGAAGAAATATTGGGGGAAAATAAAGGAGCATTTCCCAAAAGCAGAAATGCATTTGTTTGGTAAAAATTGTAACATGATAAAATCAGAGTCTCAAAAATATAAAGATGTATTTCTACGTGGTGAATTTGAATCTTTTTCAGAAATTCATGAATGTGACATCTTCATGAACTTTGTTGAATATGGTGCAGGAATGAAAAACAAAACGTTAGAAGGGATAATTATGAATATTCCAATGATTGCTACCCATCATGCAATTGAAGGAATTGAGCAACTAAAACACTACCCTTATATTTATCGTAATTATTATCAATTGAAAAAGTCCCTGGACGAAATCTGTAATTATTCTCAAAATACGGCTATTGACATAGAAAATATCATGGAAATGTACAATTGGAAAAAATCTACCAAAGACTATATTAATCAAATAATAAAATGAAGATTCTTTATATTGAGGAAAATAAATCTTTTTCTGAAACATTTATTTCTTCAGAAAAAGAAATTTTAAGAAAACACGGTTGCTCAATCGAAGAAATTTTGATTAGTGATTTAAAAATTAATGTGAAAGAATTATTAGTGAACTTCTTATTTAAAAATACTTTTTCACTTTTTACCGTAAGTCTTTTAATATTATTTAAATCAGCTCATAATTTTACAAGATTTTCTTCGAACTTAAGTGCAATATTGATATTCTATAGTAATATTAAGTACTTCTTGCCCATATGTGATAATGTGGATCATATTCGAGCACACTTTCTAGCAAAAAGATCGACATTTGCATTATTGTTATATCTAAAGAAAAGAATTCCTTTCTCATGTGTTGCTCACGCTGCAGATATCTTCGAATGGGATAACTCTATAATATTGAAGATTAAATTCGCAAAAAAAATATATTCTATCTCTAATTACAACTGTGGTTATCTAGATGCAAAAACAAAATTTAAATATTCTTCAAAAATTAAATTAATAAGAAATTCTTTTAAAATATCAGAAGACCCAATAAGAGAATTGTCGTCTGATTACCCCCAAAAAAGAATTGAACTTCTATTTGTCGGAAGACTCGTTCAAAAGAAAAACTTAGACCGATTAATCAAAATATTATCCCATTTTCCTAACAGTTCGTATAGACTAACAATAATTGGAGATGGCCCTTTGTATTTTGAACTAAAAGATTTGGCATACAACTTATTAAATCATTCAGATTTTGTGTTCTTGGGGAAACAACCATCCGAGATTGTACAACTGGAAATAGAAAAAACTGATTATGTCGTACTCCTCTCATCAAAAGCGAATAATAAAAAGAGCGACATGGACGGAATTCCGACAGTTTTTTTCGAGGCACTTTCCAGAGGAGTCCCAATTATTTCTACAGAAGTTTCTGGTATCCCGGAGTTTTTACATTGCGGTGTAAATGGTCACATTGTAGACTTAAACCTAAACAATGACGAGATTGCCCATGATCTCATAAGTAAAATTAATAACAACAAGTTTTCATCTAATAGCATTCGACATTCTTTTGATGCAGATTACAGCAATTTGAATGGAGCCGAAGTATTAATTAAAGATATATAACGACTAGAGAATGAGAATTATTCACTGCATCTCCAATATAGATATTTCGAGTGGTGGTCCTTCAAAAAGTGTTTCTGATTTGGCAATTAACCAAGCAAAGTTTGGACTGTGCGTGGATATAATAGCAAATAATTCAAATGAACCATATATAAAAACATGTGCTGACCCCAATCTTAAGATACTCCTTGTTGAGGGTATATCATTTAAACAGGCTTTAAATAACCATCTTTTAAATTTCCAAGTTGACATTTTTCATGGTCATGGTATATGGCAATTACCCGTACATATTATGGCTAAAATTGCAAGACAAAAAAACATACCGTATCTAATTACGCCTCGCGGTATGCTTGAACCATGGGCATTAAATGCAGGGAAATGGAAAAAAAGAATCGCAATGAGTTTATATCAACGAAAAGATATTTCCAAAGCGTCTTGTATACATGCAACGGCAAAAATGGAGGCAGATAATATCCGAAAACAGGGTTTTGAAAATCCAATTGCAATAATACCAAATGGAATAAATATGGATGAGTTTCCATTGAAAAAAAATAATGATAAGCAAGGCAAAAAAACTCTTCTTTTTTTATCACGAATTCATCCCAAAAAAGGAATTGAGTTTCTTATTGAAGCATGGAATAAACTTGACAATACAATAAAAAAGGATTGGTGTGTCGAAATTGTTGGTAATGGAGAAGAAAAATATATTAATACTTTAAAGCAACAAATTCTTAAATTAGATCTAACCCATGGAGTAAAAGTCACTGGTCCATTTTTTGGCACTGAAAAAATAAAAGCTTATCATAATGCTGACTTATTCGTTCTGCCAACATACAGTGAAAATTTTGGTATTGTTGTTGCTGAGGCATTGGCTTGTGGTGTACCAGTGATAACCACAAAGGGTACTCCGTGGGAAGAATTAAACATCAAAAATGCCGGATGGTGGATTGACATAGGCACCCAGCCACTTGAACAATCATTAAAAAAAGCTTTAAGTTTGAATAACCTTGAAAGACATCAGATGGGGCTAAACGGACGAAAGTTAATTGAAGAAAAATATTCCCTTGAACAAGTAGCTGAAAAAATGATCCATCTTTACAGATGGATTCTTGACAATAAGGACAAACCAAACTTTGTTATTTGAGAATGAATCTAGAAATCGACCAAAATAGAAAAGCCAAGAAATATCCAACTAATGAGCAATTATTAAGGCTGTTATGGTTTTTTGGCAAAGTAATGTTTCAATTGTCCCCAAGACCATTCTTTGCTTATAGAAGATTTATTCTAAGAATATTTGGTGCAAAAATAGGTAAGAACGTCAACATTTACCCTTCATCTGAAATCTATTTCCCTTGGAATTTGCAAATTGGTAGTTGGAGTGCAATTGGAGAAAATGCATTAATATATAACCTTGGCAAGGTTGTAATTGGGAACAAGGTTACCATATCTCATAAAGCTCATATTTGTGCTGGCTCACATGATTATTGTGATCCAACACTTCCACTTATTAAACCAAAAATAGTTCTTCAAGATCAAGTATGGATTGCAGCAGAAGCCTTTATTGCCCCTGGTGTTACCGTTGGAGAAGGTGCTGTGGTTGGTGCTCGTTCTGCAGTTTTTAGAGATGTTGAGCCATGGACTGTTGTTGGTGGCAATCCTGCGAGGTTTATCAAAAAAAGAGTAATTAATAATTAGGAAAAATGCTTAATCTTAGCGTAATTATTCTCACTTACAATGAAGAAGCACATATAAAGAGGTGCATTGAAAATGTTTTACCCATTTCATCTGAAGTTTTTGTAGTCGATTGTTTTTCTAATGACAATACAAAAAGAATAGCAGAAAAATTAGGTGCAAAAGTCTTTCAAAATAAATGGGAAAAAAATTATGCAAAACAATTTAACTGGGCATTGGAGAATCTTCCCATAAAAACCAAATGGGTTTTACGGTTAGATGCTGACGAATATTTGCTCCCAGAGCTCATTGACGAAATAAAACAAAAGTTTTCTTCATTTCCCGAAGATGTAAATGGTATTGTTTTTAAACGCCGCCATATTTTCCTTGGAAAATGGATGAAACGTGGTACGTATCCAGTAAAACTTCTTCGCTTATTCAAATATAAAAAAGCAATTTGTGAACAGCGATGGATGGATGAGCACATTCAATTGTTATCAGGTAAATCAATTGAGTTTGAGAATGATTTTGTAGATCACAACTTGAATAATTTGAGTTGGTGGATTCAAAAACATAATGGATATGCAATTCGAGAAGCCATTGATATGCTGGATATAGAACTTGAGCTAATAGAAAAATCCACTTCTCATGTTCATCTAAATGATCAGGCAGCTGCAAAGCGTCAAAAAAAAATAAAATACACAAAACAACCACTTTTCTGGAGGTCTTTCGCATATTTTATTTATAGATATTTTCTAAAACTTGGATTTCTGGAAGGGAAAAAAGGCTTTATTTGGCATTTCCTTCAAGGTTGGTGGTACCGTACTCTCGTAGATGCCAAGATTTATGAAATAAAAAAAGCTTGCGGAAGAAGTCCGCAAAAGATAAAGGCATATATCAAGCAAAACTATTCAATTGATTTATGAAACTCACCCTCATCACCGCCACTTTCAATAGCGAAAGAAACATCTTCGATTGCCTAAATTCTGTTTCTTCTCAAACCTATTCAAACATTGAACATATTATTGTTGACGGTGGATCAAGTGATAAAACTGTGGCGATTATTAAATCAGTTTCTACGTTTTCAAAAATAATCTCTGAACCTGATCAGGGAATTTATGATGCGCTAAACAAGGGAATTAACCTTGCAACAGGTGATATTATTGGATTCCTACATTCTGATGATTTATTAGATGACTCAAATATTATTGTTGATATTGTTGAACGATTTATAAACACCAATGTTGATGGTGTTTATGGAGATTTACTCTATGTAAACAAAGACAATACAAACAAAACCATTCGCCATTGGAAAAGCAAAGCATTTCAACAAAGAAACCTGATATATGGGTGGATGCCTGCACACCCAACGCTATTTCTAAAAAAGAAAATCTATGAAAAGCATGGTTTGTTTGATCTGTCGTTTAAAATTGCTGCCGATTATGACTTTATGCTCCGTATTCTGAAAGACTCCGAATTAAAATTCGAATATCTACCAAAAGTAATTACTAAGATGCGAGTTGGAGGGGCCAGTAACAAAAACCTCAGCAACATCCTCAAAAAATCAAGGGAAGATTTAAGAGCCATGCGAAAGAATAATATTGGAGGCTTTCATACACTCATTTTCAAGAACCTCCGAAAACTGGGGCAGTTTTTCTAATTAATTATTTCAAAGTTATTCTTTACTTTTGGGGGAATCAATTAAAAAACCATGAACAAAACAATACTAATCACAGGCGGAGCAGGGTTTATTGGCTCACATGTAGTACGCTTATTTGTTACCAACTACCCGGAGTACAACATCGTTAATTTGGATAAGTTGACCTATGCAGGCAACCTGGCTAACCTGAAAGATATTGAGTACAAAGACAACTATGAGTTTGTGAAAGGTGATATTGTGGTTGGTGATTTCATCATGAAATTGTTTGAAGAGAAACAATTTGATGTTGTAATCCACCTGGCAGCTGAGTCGCATGTTGACCGCTCCATTTCTAACCCGACCGAATTTGTGTTTACCAACGTTATTGGTACCGTTAACCTTTTAAATGCTGCACGAAGCATTTGGAAAGACAATTCAGAGGGAAAGCTCTTTTATCACATTTCCACCGATGAGGTTTATGGTTCGTTGGGCTTGGATGGCATGTTTACTGAAGAAACGGCCTATGATCCACACAGCCCCTACTCTGCTTCAAAGGCCAGTTCCGATCATTTCGTCAGGGCTTATCACGATACCTTTGGCTTGCCAGCTTTGATATCTAACTGTTCCAACAATTACGGTTCATTCCAGTTCCCCGAAAAATTAATCCCACTTTTCATCAACAACATTAAAAGCCATAAACCATTGCCGGTTTATGGGAAAGGTGAAAATGTTCGCGACTGGCTTTGGGTTGAAGACCATGCACGGGCAATTGATGTGATCTTCCACGAAGGGAAAGTTGGAGAGACTTATAACATTGGCGGGCATAACGAGTGGAAAAATATTGATCTGATCCGGTTGATGTGCAAAATTATGGACAAGAAAATGGGCCGAACAGAAGGTGAATCTGAGAAGTTGATCACCTATGTGAAAGACCGCGCCGGACATGATTTGAGATATGCCATCGATTCAACAAAACTTCAAAATGAACTTGGATGGACACCCAGCCTGCAATTTGAAGAAGGGCTGGAGAAAACCATTGACTGGTACCTGGCAAACGAAGATTGGCTAAACAATGTCACCAGTGGCGACTATCAAAAATACTACGAAGAACAATATTCAAAACGATAAACAATAACTATTGAGAATCTCACTGAGAGTGAGGTTCTCAATGTTTTGTACCCGAAAACTTTCTTCAAAATAAATGGTTAGTTTTATTACAAGTATTTTGCAATGAGACTACTGTGCATTTCCATATTACTTTTGTTGGTCATTCCTGCAAGTTATTCACAGGATCATGACTTTCACCTTCACGACAAACTACCTTTTCAAGAATCCAGATCTTTTCATTTTAAATCAGCTTTTATAGAAGACCAATCATATGCCGATTATGATTTAATATATCAGCGCATGGAGTGGGAAGTTGACCCTTCAGTTCATTATATTGAAGGGGCAATTACTTCGTATTTCAAGGCGCTCAACACCAATTTATCTTCCATTAGTTTCGATTTAATTGACCAGCTGCAAGTTGATTCAATTATCTATCACGAAACACATATCGATTTCACCCATGCCAACGATAAAATCATCATTCAATTCCCAAAAGAAATCCCCATTTCTACAATTGACTCCCTTACTATTTGGTATCAGGGAAAACCGTTGTCAAGTGGTTTTGGTGCATTTCAGGTTCAAAATACAGCTGCTGGCGATCCGATTTTATGGACACTCTCTGAGCCTTATGGTGCAAGGGAGTGGTGGCCTTGCAAACAAAGCCTTACCGATAAAATTGACTCGGTTAAAATTGTTGTAACATGTCCTGAGGGCAATAAAGTAGGAAGTAACGGCAAGCTGATCTCTGAGGAATCTACTGATGGTAAGACTGTTGTTACCTGTAAACACAAGCATCCTATCGTAACGTATTTGGTTGCAATTGCCGTTTCCAATTATTCCGAGTATTCTGATTTTCTGGAACTGGAAGATGGAAGGCAAATTGAGATTTTGAACTACGTTTACCCCAGCTATCTGAACACGGCAAAATCCACTTCAAATGACGTTTTGCGCATCATGGAACTTTTTAATGAACTGATTGGGGAATACCCATTTGCCGATGAAAAATACGGACATGCCCAGTTTGGTTGGAGCGGCGGAATGGAACACCAAACGATGAGTTTTATGGCAGATTTAAGGTTCAGTTTGGTCGCTCACGAAATGGCTCACCAATGGTTTGGTGATTACATAACACTTGGAAGCTGGCATGATATCTGGCTGAATGAAGGTTTCGCCACTTATTTTGAAGGATTAACACGTGAATATTTACAAACTGAAAGTAGCTGGACTGATTGGAAAAACTATCGGGTCAACCGCATCACAGAAAAAACTGGAGGCTCAGTTTATGTTGAAGATACAACAAATGTATCACGAATTTTCGATGGAAGACTTTCTTATTCAAAAGGTGCTTATCTATTGCACATGCTTCGCTGGGAGCTTGGCGATGATAACTTTTTTGATGCCATCCGCAACTACTTTGATGATCCAAACGTAGCCAATGGTTTTGCCACCAATGATGAGTTGATTTATCATTTGGAACAAGCTGGGGACACCACTTTTACCGAATTTTTTGATGATTGGTATTATGGCGAAGGATATCCAAGCTATTCAATCAATTTCATTCATGATGAAACAAACAACCAGACTGATATTTCGATAACACAAAGCACTTCGCATTCCTCCGTTGACCTGTTTGAAATGCACGTTCCATTGAGGATAACTGAAAACGGAGAAAGCAAAGACATTCGTTTACACCAAACAACGAACCATCAAAACTTTACGATTTCGGGTAATCCGGAAGAAATTGAATTTGATCCTGAAAAATGGCTTATCAGCAAAAACTCCATAGTCACATCATCGCCTAATTTAGGCTTGACTGAATTCAGCATATACCCAAACCCAGTTTCGAATAATTTATTCTATCAACTAAACTCCAGCGAAAAGGTTAAAACCATAAAAATTGTTGACCTTAGTGGCCAGGTACTCCCCTGGACAACACGTTCCCATCAATCAATTGACATCTCCAGCTTATCTCCCGGAGTTTATTTTATTGAAGTTGAAACCAATACTAAAGAATACAAAAATCGCTTTGTCAAAATCAGATAAATTTAGACCTTCTAACTTGATATCTTGACTTAATTGCAATAATGCATTAAATTGCACTTACCCTAAAAGGAAGTATTATTAAAAAGACAGATAGTCCGAAGGACTAAAACAACAAAACCTGGGGCATTGCCCCGGTTAGTCGAGCATCACAAACAAAAACAGGCTGAAGGCCTGAAAAAAAAACTATGGGACAATCACTATCACAATTGTATGTACATCTTACGTTCGGAACTAAAAACAGGTATCCCTTCATTAATGATGAAATTAGAGATCGTCTGCATGCATACATAGCCGGTATTTTAAAAAATTACGAAAGCCCTGCAATTTTAATTAATTCCGTTCCAGACCACATCCACATCCTTTTTCGTCTATCAAAAAACTATGCCCTGGCAAAGCTTGTCGAAGAAACTAAAAAGCAGTCTTCAAAATGGATAAAAGAAGAAAGTAGTGGATGCGAAAAGTTTTCCTGGCAAACAGGATATGGAGCATTTTCCGTCAGCAGTTCAAAGCTTGATGTGGTCAAAAAATACATTGCATACCAAAAAGAACACCATCAATCAAAATCATACCAACAAGAAGTTGAAGAATTTTTTGAAAAATATGATGTGATTGGATATGAATCGACCTATTTCTGGTCTTGAACCTGTTTAAGCCCTTCAGGCTTTTCGATACTTTACCCTTCTAAATGGGGCGTTGCCCCATTTTTTAATATCTTAGGCTTTCAGCCTTTTGACTCCCCTCAATATATCGGAAAAAGAATAGTCCGAAGGACTAAAACAACAAAATCCGGGGCATTGCCCCGGTTAGTAGAGCATTACAAACAAAAACAGGCTGAAGGCCTGAAAGAATCCAACCGAAAAACATGCTAAAAACTCAATATTTACTCAAGCCTAAATCAAAATTAAATCGCTCATTTTTTATATGAATGGAATTCGGTAAATTCGCAGCAAACTAAAAAGTACACATCATGTTTTCTGGAATAGTAGAAGAATTCGGACTGGTAAAAGCCATTGAAAAAGATCAGGAGAATTACCATTTCACACTAACTTGTTCATTCGCTGATGAATTGAAAGTTGATCAAAGCCTTTCACACAACGGGGTTTGCCTAACCGTTGTTGAAGTTGACAAACTTGCAAAAACATACAAAGTAACTGCCATCAAAGAAACCTTGTTAAAAACCAACCTGGGCTATTGGGAAGTGGGGACAAAAGTGAACCTGGAAAGGAGCATGGTGATGAACGGTCGTCTTGACGGGCACATTGTTCAAGGACACGTTGACCAAACCGCAACTTGCACCAAGGTTGAAGAAGCAGAAGGAAGCTGGTACTTCACATTTGAATATCCTTTTGAAAAAGAAAAAGCTCAGCAAGGGTACATGACTGTTGAAAAAGGTTCAGTAACCGTGAACGGTGTCAGCCTTACCGTTGTCAACTCAAAAGACAAATCTTTTCAAGTTGCCATTATTCCATATACATACAACGAAACCAACTTCCACACGTTTGAACATGGAACGGTTGTTAATCTGGAATTTGACATTATTGGTAAATACCTGAGCAAACTGATCACCTACAAATAAGAGACCTTACTGCTTAAGCATGAAATACAAACAATGGTGTTTTCAAATGGAACACCATTTTTTTTGCAATGCTCGGATTGAAAATCCGGGTTATCATGTTCCGCTTGTGCGTTGTTAATGCCAGCACATCAATATTGTTCTCCTCGATGTAGTGTTCCAGTTCGGCCAAGACATCAATACCTTCAACCATTTTGCAGTTGAACGATGTGTCCTCAAATTTTTCCTTCAAAGAATCATTCATCGCTTTTAACTGGGCAAGGTCCATTTTTTGTGCATCGTGTTTTCCAATATGCAAACAGATTAATTCTGTTTCAAATGGCTTAAGCAAGCCTAACAACTTCTCAATGGATACGTAATCTTTCGCATCAAAATTAGTCGCATACACCACTTTTTTCAACGAAGAAATATCTTTCAAAGTGGATTCTTCAGGGACAACCAACACGGGGACACGGGCTTTATAAATAATGCCAGCTGTAGTAGTTCCAATAAACTGCCCTTTATCTGTTGAGGGACCTTTTGTGCCCATCACAATCAATCGCGGTGGATGAATTTCTGTATAACTAAGAATATCATCTTCGGCTTCACCCATTTTCACAATCTGCTCAACCTTCAGCGAATTCCAAACTGTTTCACCGATGTCAGCCATCAATTGGCTCATAAATTTTTCAAAACCTTCATCAGCCATTCGTTCTTTCTCAATCAAATGTTGGTACAAGCCAACATCAAACGGCATCACATCAGAATAAGGAATGGAGAAAATATCTGGCTTTGGAATTACATGGTAAAACACCAGTTTTGCATCAAACTTTTGAGCAATCTCAATCGCAACCTCAGCAGCTTTAATGGAGTAGTTTGAAAAATCGACAGGAATTAATACTATATTTTCAGTTTTAAGAGGAGTTAGTTCAACTTTACCTAACATTTCATCCAGAACCGGCAATGCCTTGTAAAGATCTTCGGCGTTAATACATACCTTAACACCTGTTGCAACTGCACCCTGAATGACATTTACATTTTCAAGGGTACAACTTATCCCTTTTGCATCAAGTAACGAACGTAGAATCTCAGCTTTGGAATAAGGCAACAACGCAATAGTTATAAGTTTTTCTTCCATAGCTTAAAGTTTTTAATGAACGTTGTTTTTAATCTATTTTATGGTTGATTAGCTGTTTTAGTTTCAAAAAAGACGCTATATCTTACAAAACCTATTTTTTAACATATTATCATCATAAATAAATTAGATCAGAAATATTACAACCAAAAGCTTGTATTTGCTGTTGTTTTTTCTGATATTAAATGATATGAGAAAAACAGCATTCATAACTGGTGCAGCTAAACGACTTGGCAAAGAAATGGCCCTCCACCTGGCAAAACAAGGGTGGAATGTTGGTATCCATTACCTTACGTCAAAGCAATTAGCTGATGAGTTTTTACAGCAACTAAAAGATCAGTTTCCATCGCAGCATTTTGAGGGTTTTCAAGCCAACCTGGCAAACGAAGATGAAGTGAATTCGTTGCTCCTAAAGGTTATTGAAAAAATTGGACAGGTTGATTTGCTGATCAACAATGCTTCTGTGTTCGACCATGCCTACATTAAACATACCGAGTCAAGGATATACAATGCCCAGATGGATGTAAACCTAAGGGCACCATTCATTCTTATTCACAACTACTCAAGATTGACCAACAAAGGACTTGTGGTTAACCTGGTTGATACCCGAATCACGAATAACAAATCCGATTATGCAGCGTATTCGCTTTCAAAAAAAGCACTTTGGGAACTAACCAAGATGGCTGCACTTGAATTAGCCCCAAAATTCCGTGTCAATGCAATCGCACCAGGTGTTACGTTGTCGCCTGAAGATAAAGATGAAAACTACCTGAAGAAGTTGGCCCGAAAAACCCCAATGAAAAAACCAAGCGACGTAGATCCAATTCTACGAAGCCTTGACTACATCATCTCGAACAATCACCTCACCGGACAATTACTATTTGCTGATGGCGGTGAAAATCTAGGACTAAATCCTTAAGAATATGGCTCGAATACGTGTTAAAAACCTACTTATAAGAACGTATATTGGCTTCAATCCGGAAGAGCTGGTCAACAAACAAGATGTGATCATCAATATGGAAATTGAAGCTGATATTCCTGCAATTGCTCTTGAATCTGACGAACCCAATGGCATATACAATTATAAATCAATTACGAAACAGGTTATTGCATATGTGCAAGAAGGCAGGTTCAAGTTACTTGAAGTACTCACCAAAAACCTGCTTGATATGATTATGGAAGATGAACGGGTGAGCTGGGCAAAGGTGGAAGTAGATAAACCACATGCACTGAGGTTTGCCGAATCGGTTTCATTTGAAATGGAAGCCACCCGATGAATTCCGCAATCATAGCTATTGGCTCCAATATTGAGCCAGATCGCAACATCTCAAAAATGCTCGATCTTCTGAAAGAAGAAGTTGAAATCATTCAGGTTTCAAAAATGATAAAAACCAATCCGATAGGAATTACGGAGCAGTCGGATTTTACAAATGGTGCAGTAAAAATTAAAACCCAAATGAGCAATGAGGAATTAAACAAACGCCTTAAAAAAATTGAAGATTTGCTTGGCAGGGATCGCACAGTTCCAAAATTTGGACCCCGAACTATTGACCTGGATATTTTAGTTTTTAACGATGAAATTGTTGACAATGATTTTTACTCCAGGGATTTTTTGCGTCAATCGGCTGAAGAACTCGGATTTAAAACATACTAAATCTCAATAGTTCGTGTTATATTAGTACCCGATTTAAAAGGTGTAAAAATGAAAAGTCCATTTAGACTTATTTATATAATATCCGCATTTGTAATCATTATTTATTCTTGCTCAAAGAATAGCAGTTTTGAAGTTGAAAAAGATTTACCGGGCGATAGTTATGAGCTGGACAGTACAATTGTTTCAGCTCAAATACCAGAAATAAAAAAGCTCTATCAGGGACTTATTTCTCAATACAACATTCCTGAATTAGATTCTACATTACTAATTGACTCGACAAAATATAGTGTCGAAATCAACAAACTAACTTACAAAACAAACTTGGATGGCACTGAAATAAATGCGTCCGGATTGGTCTGTGTGCCAGAAAGCCCTCGTTCTTTTCCTGTACTTTGCTTCCTAAACGGGACAAACACCTTGCACAGTAAAGCACCCAGTAATAGTATTTCCGATTCCACGTTTATAAAATTGAATCCGTTGAATATTGATGGCTTATCACTTGTTACAACATTAGCTTCAATGGGCTTTGTGGTGGTTATACCAGACTATATTGGCTTTGGTAATTCAGAAGAACAGGTACACCCCTATTTGATAAAAGACATTACCGTGTCCTCTGTTCGTGATATGCTTTCAGCAGTGTTGGAATACCCTGAAAGAGCCACTTTCAATATCACCTTGAACAATGATTTGTACCTGATGGGCTATTCGCAAGGTGCTTGGGCAGGAGTAGCTGTTCAACGCGACATTGAGCTTAACGGACTCGGTTCGTACAAATTAGTTGCTGGTTCATTTGGAGCAGGGCCTTACGATATTGAAACAACTGCTGATTCTTTAATTTCTACAGAGAATTTAGTACAACCCTACTTCTTTCCATATATTATTAATTCATACATAGAATATGATCAAATTAGTGATAATATTAAGCTAAACAGTATTTTCAAAACTCCATACGACACAATAATCCCCAAAGTGTATAATGGTGAATATTCATCTTCTGAGATAAATACTGCTTTGTCAAACTCAAGAAGTGAGTTATTGCAATTGGATTTTTTAAATAATTACCCCAATACACCTTACTCATCTGTTCAGACTGCTTACCAAAACAATAGTATTGAAGCATGGAAAACAGAAGTACCAACAAGGCTTTTTCATAGTGAAGCTGATGAGATTGTGCCAATCGAAGTAACAACTGGATTCACCTTAGAAATGATACTAGCTGGTACAGATTTTAAAACCTTACCTCCTCCTTCTCCCTTCGCCGGATATACGCACACTCAGGCTACTGTTCCTTTTGGAATTGAAACAATACGCTTTTTCCTGGCTATCAAGCTGGGGCTAATTCCTCAAAACTGACATTTGTTTTTTACGATTCCCAAAAAATGAATATTTTTGCAACGGAAAGAAATGATAATGGGTAAATCATATAATTTACATTCCGTACTAAATCGCAAATTCGTCAACATCAAAAACCGCGATTCTTACTGCTTCCAATCGTAGCAGAATACACCACCCTACCTTATTATTAACTTTAAAAACGATTGGAAATGGAACTTCCTTTTGCAGAAAATTATAAAATTAAAATGGTAGAACCTATCTACCGAAGTACACGTGAAGAACGTGAAACATGGATTCGTGATGCTCATTATAATTTATTTAACTTAAAAAGCTCACAAGTATTTATCGACCTGCTAACCGATAGTGGAACTGGTGCAATGAGCGACCGACAGTGGGGAGCAATTATGACTGGTGATGAAAGCTATGCTGGTTCTTCTTCATTCTTTAACTTGAAAGAAAAAGTAACCGACTTGTTTGGTTTTGATTACTTGCTGCCTGTGCACCAGGGTCGTGCTGCAGAAAATGTATTGTTTTCTGTATTGGTAAAAGAAGGCGATGTTGTACCTGGCAACTCACATTTCGACACCACTAAAGGGCATATTGAATTCAGGAAAGCAAAAGCCGTTGATTGCACCATTGATGAAGCTTTTGACACACAGAACCTGCATCCTTTCAAGGGAAATATTGACATTGACAAACTGAAAGATGTTTTTGACACTTACCCAAAAGAGCAAATTCCATTGGTTGTTGTAACCCTAACGTGCAACACTTCAGGAGGACAACCGGTTTCAATGGAAAACATGAGGCAGGTTAAAGAATTGGCTGAAGAATATGGTGTGCCAGTAATTTATGATTCTGCCCGTTTTGCTGAGAATGCTTACTTCATTAAACAACGTGAAGAAGAATACAAACACGTTTCAATAAAAAACATTGTACGTGAAATGTATAGCTACGCAGATGGAATGACCATGAGTAGCAAAAAAGACGGTATTGTAAACATGGGCGGTCTGTTGGCCATGAAGTACAAAGAATGGTACGATAAAGCCACAGTTTTCAATATCATGTACGAAGGCTATGTTACTTATGGTGGTATGGCTGGACGTGACATGAACGCTTTGGCTGCAGGCTTGGATGAAGTAACCGAAAATGAATATTTGGAAACCCGCATTAACCAGGTTCACTATTTGGGTAATCAACTAATTGAATACGGGATACCTGTACAACAACCACTTGGAGGACACGCTGTTTTTGTTGATGCAAAACGCTTTCTTCCACATGTGCCAAAAGAAGAGTACATTGCCCAAACACTGGCTGTTGAACTATATCTGGAAGCAGGTGTGCGAGGAGTTGAAGTAGGAACCTTACTTGCCGACCGCGATCCGGAAACACAATTGAACAGATACCCGAAACTTGAGTTTCTCCGTTTGGCAATTCCAAGGCGTACATACACCAACAGCCACATGGATGTGGTAGCTGCCGGATTAAAGAACATTTTCGATAGGAGAGATAAAATCAAGCATGGATACGATATTGAGCACGAAGCTCCAATCATGAGGCATTTTACGGTTGAGTTGAAGAAATCTTGATTGCGTAACGAACTAAATGAGGAGGAGTTAGCAAATTGCTAAATTTTGTTGAATTTTAAAGATTTTTCGAATAGATCGGATAAAAAGTTCAAATATTCCTTACATTTGTCGAAATCAATCAATTCGGTGTAAAAAGATATTTTATACTGAATATGTAGACTGCCCCAAGCTTTTGGGGCAGTTTTTTTATACCAAAAAAAAGGTTGCCATCTCTGACAACCTGATCATACGTTTATAATTGGAATATTTTATTTTTCGCTGGTCACTATAAAATCACGCTGCGACTTCAGCAAACTAATTGAACTCAGAATTAAATTCTTGGTCTCTGACACAATGTTGAAGAACAACAATGAATTTCGGGTATTTACTTCACCATGCTTTATTCGTTTTATTTGAGCTTTTTCAATCATGATTAGCTCTTTCAAAATTGAATCCCTTTTAGCAAAAACTTCTTCGGCCTTTTCAAATTTATCATCTTTCACAATATGCAATACCAAGTTGAAGAATTCATCCAGTGAAACAGCAATCTGATTCAGTTCTTCTTCCTGACTTGTTAAAAAAGGTTTGTGGTTATTGTCAATATGATGAAAAAGTGGTTCGATCAAAAAATTGAGCGAATGCATTACCTCTCGCTGATAATCTACAATTTGCACATAGCAATGCCCACTGTCCAGCGACTCTTGTCTTAATTTCTGGATGAATGAAAATACTTTTTCTTTGGCCTTTTTTGTGCTTTTGTTGAACGACTTGTTCAATTGGACAGACTCCCGCATTCTTGACCTGCTTTCAGCAACAAACCCATCAAGTCCTATTGAAAAAATCTTGTTTGCGCTAATTACTGAATTGATCACCTGATTCCGGGTTTTTTCAATTAGTTTTTCAGTGCTGTCTGTTAATTCATCATCATCTTGCTTTGCTTTTGCTCTTTTATTAAATAGCATGTATGTACGCACAACCATAAACACTGCGATAGCAATGAAAACAAACACCATAAAATGGCCACTGATTGTAATCATCCACGCAACAAAGGCAGCAACCGTAAATGCAATTATGGCCGTCATAAACCAACCACCAATTACGGTAAACACGCCCGAAATCCTGTAAACAGCACTTTCCCTGTCCCAGGCACGGTCGGCCAGCGAAGTACCCATAGCAACCATAAACGTAACGTAGGTTGTAGAAAGCGGTAATTTCAATGATGTCCCGATAGAAATAAGAATACTGGCCACAACAAGATTGACAGAAGCCCGAATCTTGTCAAAAGCTGGTTTTTCATCTTTTGCAAAATCTTTATCGCCATTAGCTTCTTCAAACCGTTCATCGATTTTCTGAATGAACGAAGCTGGCAAAATCTTACGAATTCTGTTATTAAATGATATTGTCCCACGCACAATCGTCCTTGATAGCAAATTTGAACTGAACCGCTCGTCACCATCGCCCTGACGGGAAAGATCAACAGTAGTTGCTACAACTGAACGCGCCTTCCTGGACGTAATCAGGGTAACAATCATGATGATTCCGGCAATAAGCAACATGTAACTTGGCGTGGCTACTTTTCCTGCCAACATGCCCATTTCAAAGGCCTCTGGAGAAACAGCTTCTGGAGATTGTGACCAGCCAATAAATGACGAATAACCAGCCAATGGAACACCAATAAAATTCACCAAATCGTTTCCTGCAAATGCCATGGCCAACCCAAAGGTCCCGACCAATACAATTACTTTAGGAATATCAATTTTAAACAACCAGTATAAAAGCTGAAGTATAATTGACCAGCCAATAAAACTGGCAACCAAAATCATAAGCATGTTTGTTTTCAAAAAGTCCACTGTTTCGGCAGACATAAAAGAAGCACCCTTGGCCCCTTTGATGATCATGAAATAGGTCATTGCGGCGATGGCCAAACCACCAAACAAACTACCGTAAAACTTCAATGTTTTATGATGCCTGAATGAAAAAATGATCCGGGAAAAATACTGGACAATGGCCCCCACGAAAAAAGCTATAAAGACCGATAAGAGTATCCCCGTAATAATCATCAAGGCACTGCTTGAATTAATGTAATTTGACAGCGCAGAAATGGACTCATCCGCTAAACCAATCTTCACCAACGAAACAGCAACAGCCGAGCCAAGTAGCTCGAATACAATTGATACTGTGGTTGAAGTTGGAAGACCAAGCGTATTAAACAAATCGAGCAATATTACATCGGTAATCATTACTGCGATAAAAATGATCATGATCTCGGAAAAGAAAAACATTTGTGGATGAAAAATCCCTTTCCGGGCAACTTCCATCATCCCACTCGAAAAGGTGGCTCCAACAAGCACACCAATGCTAGCGACTGTAAATATGATCCATTTTGGAGCAGCTTTAGAACCGATAGCAGAATTCAGAAAATTTACAGCATCGTTGCTAACCCCCACAATCAAGTCTGAAATTGCCAAGGCAAACAGAACTACGACCAGAATAATGTAAAATTGATCCATTATGTTGTCAAAATTAAATTTTACAAGCGGCAAAAATAATGGCTAAGTAACACTGACTAGGGTTATCTAACATTAATAAAACATTAACTAACCATCAATTTACTGTTAATCAATAAAATGCGTTTTTTTTCTATTTTAGCCGAAAAAAAAGATGAAGACCTATTCGCCCAGGAGAATTTCAATATACATAGCTTTATTGCTAACCATCATTACATCCTTTTTCTTTTTTGTGTCTGAATATCTGGACATTCCACATTATTCGTTAATTATTATAATCGTTGTACTTTTTGTCACCATTTACCTGATAATGACCTATACCTTAAGGGTTTACATTGACGACAAAGTAGAGCCGCTTTATAAAATTATCCGGGATATACCATCAAAAGAAAAAAGAAAAAAAAGCCAAAACAAAGTTTCTAATAATATGCTTGCCAATGTTCATGTTGAAGTTGAGCAATGGGCGAAAAGCCAAATAAAAGAAATTACCCGGTTGAAAGACCTGGAGAAATACAGGAAAGAGTTTGTAGGAAACGTTTCTCACGAACTAAAAACCCCCATTTTCAATATACAGGGATATATCCTAACCTTGCTTGAAGGGGGGATCGACGATCCACTCATCAACAAACTTTACTTAAAACGAACTGAAAAGAGTATCGATCGGATGATTTCCATCGTGGAGGACCTTGAATCAATCAATAAACTTGAATCGGGTGAAATGAAGCTGAAATATGAAACATTTGACTTGGTTAAGATGGTTGACGATGTGTTTGAAATGGAAATGCTGATGGCCAACGAGCGTAAAATCCAATTACAGTTCAGAAGGCCAGAAAAAAGCGTAAAGGTCAGGGCCGATAAAAAACGTACAATGGAGGTTTTTACCAATCTGGTGGTAAATGGAATAAAATACGGGAAACGAAAAGGGTTCGTTAAGATTTCTTTTTACGACCTGCGGGAAAACGTCATGGTTGAAGTGGCAGACAATGGTATTGGTATTGAAAAAGAACACCTGCCGCGCATTTTTGAACGGTTTTACCGGGTTGATAAATCCAGATCAAGGGAACAAGGTGGTACCGGGCTCGGTTTATCCATCGTTAAACACATTATTGAAGCTCATGAACAAACAATTAATGTTAAATCAGTGGTTGAAGAGGGAACAACTTTTACCTTTACCCTTGAAAAAGCCAAATGAAATACTTAATTTTCAAGCGGTTTCAATATTAAGAAATAATTAACACACAATACAAGCATCTAACTTACTTTAGCACTAGCAAATCTTCCGCTATGAATGACTCAAAATACAAGATCCTATTAGTTGACGATGAAGTCGATATTCTGGAATTTATTAGTTACAACCTTGAAAAAGAAGGTTACAAAGTTTACACAGCTCAAAATGGTCTTGAGGCCATAAAGATTGCAGAGAAGAAAACCCCTGACCTCATCATTCTTGATGTAATGATGCCGGAAATGGATGGGATTGCAGCATGCGAAGAAATCAGGAAAATTCCTTCGTTGCAACACGCAATTATCGCTTTTCTTACTGCACGCGGTGAAGACTACTCACAAATTGCCGGATTTGAAGCTGGTGCCGATGATTACATTACCAAGCCCATTCGTCCAAAAGTACTTGTTAGCCGGGTAAAAGCTTTACTGAAGCGCTCTGGAAGTGCTGCAACAACAACGGCTCCCGCTGTCGACAACGGCAATACTGTTTCTATAGGTGATTTGATCATTGACAAAGAAAGGTACCTCATTAAAAAAGATGATCAGGAAATGATCCTCCCACGAAAGGAATTTGAATTGCTTTCGTTGCTGGTTTCAAAACCTGGAAAAGTGTTCACCCGGGAAGAAATTTACTATTCCGTTTGGGGTGACAACGTAGTGGTTGGTGACCGGACAATCGATGTTCACATTCGAAAATTACGTGAAAAAATTGGCAACGACCATATCAAGACCCTAAAAGGTATTGGCTACAAGTTTGTTGAATAAGCAGCAAACCCTTGTATTCATGTCATATTTCTTTACATTTGTGTTAAAGAATTATGGCATGAAAATTAATCTTATCGTTTTAGTAATCCTTGTCGTACTTGCTTCCTGCAAACAAAAAAAAGAGCAGGATCCTATACAAGTAGATGTAGCCCCTCAAGACACCGTACAAGTTATTGAACAACCTGTTGTTGAAACTCCCGTTGTGGTTGACGAGGGTGTAAATCAGGACGACAGATATTTTTTGGTTATTAATTCTTACAGCGTAAAAGAAATTGCCGAAGAAAAAAATCAAATCTATCGCGATAAAGGTTTTAACTCCGATTTGGTTATGAAGGATGATGACGGTTATCACCGACTGGCATTAAAATCATTCGATAAATTTAGCCTTGCCAAAGAAGCTTTAACTGAACTGCAAAAAGAAGAAGAGTTTAAAGATGTTTGGATAATGGCTAAATAAAAACCATTACCAAATAATTAATGGCAAACCCGAGAAAAAACCCTGCATAAATTTGCAAAGAATTGTGTTTCTGCAATAAAAGTCTGGAGAAACCAATAATCCCAGCAAACAAAATCAATGCTCCCAGCAACAATGAAGTGTTCGTGCCCAACCTAAATGAAAGAGCCAGCACTGCACCAATAAGGCCGCCAATAGCTGCCATGTGGTTACTAATCTTCCATCGCAATGAAATGATCATCAGACAAACAATTATTAAAATGGTGGAGATTAGAAAAATGCGGTAAATCGGATAAACCGGAGCTTTCCCAAGCAAGTAATAGCCAAAGAAATAATAGATAGAACTAAAAAGCAACGGGAACACACGGTCTGTACTTTTTTCCATATTTATATCAAACCGCTTGTTTAGTGTGAGAATAAACAAACTAATTGAAGGGAGCAAACAAGTACACATGAATATGACCAGGAAAATGTATTTTTTCATCTCATAATTCAACAATGAGAAATAAAAGCCTGAATTCATTAAAAGCAAAAATCCATAACTTGGAATAAGTAATGGATGGAAGACCAATGAAAAGCTCTTAGCAATTATTTGCTTTGCGTTCATATTCTGTTTGTTTATAATTCTTTGCGAAGCCTGGCTACTGGAAGCCCAAGTTGTTCGCGATATTTTGCAACTGTTCTGCGGGCTATCGGGTACGATTTTTCTTTCAGTATTTGCGCAAGTTTTTCGTCTGTTAATGGTTTGCGTTTGTCCTCTCCATCAATGCAGTCCTGCAAAATCTTCTTAATCTCCCTTGTTGAAACCTCTTCCCCGGTATCTTTCTGCATCCCCTCCGAAAAGAAATATTTCAACGAAAAAATACCGAAATGGGTTTGAATATATTTACTGTTTGAAACCCTTGAGATTGTTGAAATATCCAAACTGGTCCGATCAGCAATATCCTTTAGGATCATCGGTTTCAGCTTAGTTTCGTCGCCTTCCTTAAAATATTCTTTTTGAAAATCAATAATTTCAGACATGGTAAGCAACAAGGTATGATGCCGTTGTTTAATCGCATCAATAAACCATTTGGCTGAATCCAGCTTTTGCTTCACAAAAACCATCGCATCTTTTTGATCCTTTGATACCCCCTTCTTATTCCCGGTGTACGATTTCAGCATATCCATGTAGGTGCTGTTCATTTTCAGATCTGGTACATTTCGCTGGTTCAGCGACAATTGCAACTCACCCTCAATGTTGTCCAGAATAAAATCGGGAACAATTACCTGGCTTGATTGATTTTTAGGATTGCTGTATGAACTACCTGGTTTAGGATTTAGCTTAAGGATTTCATTGATTGCCTCTTTCAGTTCATCTTCAGAAATATCGTGCTTAACCAGTATTTTATCGTAATGCTTTTTTGTAAATTCTTCAAAGTTATCCTGAATGATCTGTGAAGCAAGGCAAGTTGAATCTTTTCCTTTTTTTCGTTGTATCTGAAGATTTAAACACTCCTGCAAATCACGGGCACCCACACCTGGCGGATCAAAATCCTGAATAGCATCCAATATTTCCTCCAGCTCATTCACCGTCACATCGATGTTCATTGAAAACGCCAGATCATCACTTATGGAATACAAATCCCTTCGCAGGTAGCCATCATCATCAATATTGCCAATAATGTATTCTGCCAGTTTGCGCTGGGTTTCATTCAATTCAGCCAATCCCAACTGTTCTTGCAAAAACTCATGAAAGCTCACCCCGGAAGAAAAGGGGATATCAACTTGTTTGTCGTCTTTGGAGTAATTGTTGGTAGATAATCGGTAATTAGGAATGTCATCATCTTCCATGTAATCTTCCAGCGAAAACTCATCGCTTTCATTCTCACTCACATTCTCCTGATCGCCATCATTCTCTTCGGGCATATCACTGGCCATCTCCAGAACCGGGTTTTCTTCCAGTTCCTTTTTTATCCGCTGCTCCAACTGCATAGTCGGAATCTCCAAAAGCTTGATCACCTGAATTTGTTGAGGTGAAAGCTTTTGCAACAGCTTTTGTTGTAAACTCAGTTTTTGAGATGGCATACCTTTTCTATCTTTCCCCCAAAATTAAGATTTTTATACTAACACGAGCTTAACTACACTTAAAAAGAAAAGGATTTGTCAACCTTCGTTGAAGATTATATCGAATTTTGCTCCCCTTTAAAGATCAATCCATCATCTGTTTTTTTCTTTTTTCTCTTTTTCTTGAAGAAAGGTAAATACTTAACCCGATCGTATTTCATTTTCGGCTTAAACGGGAAGAAAGATACCCCAAATGAAACCCCCTGATAATCTGACACACCTATAGAAAAAATTGAAAAAAGATTTTCCACGTTTAAATAAGCCTGCCCTTTGTACCATTTATAAGTTGCCCCAAGTGGAACATTGATGTATGAATCGCCATAAACCCCAAATCCGGAAACAACCGTAAAGCGCTCATCAAGTTTGCGGTTAACCGTGAATGCCAGACTGTTGAAATAAAAATTGTCGTACGATATTAACCTTTCAACCAAGCCCAAATCCAGGTTTTCATTTACGTTGTATTTTAACCCCAGAAAATAACTTACAGGAATCGATCTTTTGAAGCTAAAGTCTTCAGCATTTAGCAAGTCAAATAGTTCTTCAATGTTATCATCGAATGATACATCCAGGTCAATTTTGGAAACATAAATTCCCCCATCTCGAAATTCTGGCTCAACATCTGTTCGGGTAAGCTCATAAGTACTCCCAAAATCCATGTCATGTGTATCTTCCTTCCAATTAATCTTCCCAATATTTATGATACTTGCAGACAACTCCAAATTAGGCTTGATTGAATAATTAAACCCAAAATCAATCGCAGTTCCTCTATTTCCATTATTGGTCAAATAGTTGAAAATCGAACTGTTCCCTAACGGATCAATTCTGGTAAATTGACCATCATCGTTTTCTTCCCTCTCTGCAGGTAACGACATGTATATTTTCCCAGATGAAACTACATCGAACTTAGTGGCTGTTAGCCTATTGGTTGCTGAAACCTCTGAAGACAGGTATGATTTTCCGTAGAGAATTTTTGCGCGAATTCCGGCTGTCAGTCTGTTGTTTAAGAAGGATCTGGAAAATCCCAAACTATATTCCCTGTAATGAACAGCCTCTAACGGAAAGTCTTGCGACAATCCAAAGGGTACACTTCGCTCTTTTGAATTCATTAAAAATTTGGAAAGATCACCCTCAAAATCAAGCATCAAACTTGCATGATCTTTCACAACAAAATTGAACAAGCCAACTTTACTGGTATAATTGAAATTCAAAATGCCAAATTCCCCGGATTGAAAAAACAACCTGCGGTTGACAAGGCTCCTGAAAATATCTTTCATAACTTCATTCACCTCTTCTTCAAACAACAAATCTGTCACCTTGCTTAAAGCCACCCGATCGTTATAACTTATGCTGAAACCAGATGTTGGTAAACCACTTACTATAAACTTTTCCTCAGCAGAAATAAATGCAGGATTGAAACCTGCCGTTTGTTGCAATTCAGGAGTATGATAAAAGCTTAAACTGGTTTGACTTTTACAAATGCTCGCCAACAAACAAAGGCAACACGAAAAAATAATGGTTGTTACAGATTGTTTCATTCCGCTTAACTGATAAATATATCAGCCCTTACAAATATTTACAGGTAACTCAAAAGCACTATCAAGAATAACGTTAATCCTTAGATAATTCTATCAACAGAGGATTAAGCTATTCGAATATTTTTATTAACAAATGCGCACAAACAAAGTTAGACACCCTTGTATCTTACTGGCTATACAAAAAACTGTTACATGAAATATTTATTGCACGAAATTTTTGTGATCCTAAAACTCGGCATTCTTTGGTGTACGCGGGAATGCAATAACGTCACGAATATTTCCCATTCCGGTAACAAAAAGAATGAAACGTTCGAACCCTAGTCCAAAGCCTGCGTGTGGCACAGTTCCGAACCTGCGGGTATCCAAATACCACCACATTTCATCGGCAGGGATATCCATTTCTTTCATGCGGGCAACAAGTTTATCGTAATCTTCTTCACGTTGCGAACCACCAATAATTTCACCAATTTGCGGGAACAAAACATCCATTGCAGCAACGGTTTTGCCGTCGTCATTCTGCTTCATGTAAAATGCCTTTATGTCCTTAGGATAATCAATAAGAATAACCGGTTTTTTGAAATGTTTTTCTACCAGGTAGCGTTCGTGTTCACTCTGAAGGTCAGTGCCCCAGTCAACAGGAAACTGGAATTTCCCTTTCTTAAACGGCTTTGAGTTTCTAAGAATGTCAATCGCCTCAGTATACGTACAACGTACAAAATCATTGTCAACAATGAAATTAAGCTTTTCAATCAACTCCATTGAACGTTGATCCTGTGGTTTGCTTTTCTCTTCCTGCTGAAGTCTGTTGCTTAAGAATTTCAGATCATCCATGCAGTTTTCCAGTGCGTACTTCGTAAGGTACTTTAGAAAATCTTCAGCCAAATCCATGTTGTCTGTCAAGTCATAAAAAGCCATCTCTGGCTCAATCATCCAAAACTCGGCCAGGTGGCGTGTAGTGTTCGAATTCTCTGCACGGAAAGTAGGGCCAAAGGTGTATATCTCACCCAAAGCCGTTGCTCCAAGCTCTCCTTCCAACTGACCGGAAACAGTTAGGTTTGTCGGCCTTCCAAAAAAGTCCTGTGCATAATCCACCTCTCCCTCTTCTGTCATTGGCGGATTTGTTGGCGGCAACGTAGAAACCCGAAACATTTGCCCTGCCCCCTCAGCATCAGATGCTGTAACAATTGGGGTATGCATGTAATAAAAACCTTTGTCGTTGAAATATTTATGAATAGCAAAAGCCATGGCATGGCGAATGCGGAAAACTGCACTAAAAGTAGCAGTCCTGAAACGCAAGTGGGCGTTCTCTCTCAAAAATTCCAGCGTATGTTTTTTAGGTTGAATTGGATAAACTTCAGGATCGGCTTTTCCATAAATTTCAATTGCAGTTGCAACCAATTCCACAGACTGTCCGCTTCCTTGTGATTCAACCAAATCTCCTGTAACAGCCAACGATGTGCTCGTATTAATATCTTTTAAAAGTTCTTCTCCTAATTGTTCAACATCGGCAACAACCTGCAAATTATTTATTGTCGAGCCATCATTAAGGGCAATAAAATTTACATTTTTACTACCTCTTTTAGTTCTTACCCATCCTTTTACCAATACTTGTTGGCCTTTTTGGCTGCCATTCAATACTTCTTTAATCTTCAGTCGTTTCATGTTGTTTGCTTTTGCAGGTTTTATTTTAACATGCTTGAATAATGAATTGGCAAAAGTACATTTTTCTGCTGAAAAACATGAATTATACTCTGTTGAAATTTTCGAAAGGCATATCTTATTATTCCATTATTTAGCGAGCTCATTTGTCGTTTTACAAAAACTATCTTACTTTTCGTAAATTATTACAGGCATTCCCCACTAAATGAGAATAGAAGACACGATATTGTTTCAGGAAATAAAGAAGAAAAACCGAAAGGTTTACGAGGCTTTGTTTCACCAGTATTATCCTATTCTTACAAAGTTTGCCGAAGGTTTTGTTTTTAATGGTCAAATTGCTGAAGATATTGTACAGGACTTATTTGTCCATTTCTGGGAAAATTCCGCTGTGATTGAAATTAATACGTCCATTCGTTCTTACCTTTATAAATCCGTACGTAACCGTTGTTTGAACCACTTAAGAGGACTTAAGGTCCAGGATAAAAACAGATTATTGTACATTGAAGCGAGCCTTAATAGCGAAGACCCATTGAGTTGGAGGGAGGTTGACCTGACACATGATATTCAGGATGCAATAAACTCTTTGCCCGACCAAATGCGTGAAATTTTTATGATGAAATACATGCAGGGAGCAAAGACAAAAGATATTGCTGAAATGAAAGGGATATCGGAGAATACAATCAACACACAGCTACAAAGAGCCAAGAAAAAGCTCCGTAAAAAACTGCTCGAAACAACTTCCTTAAACTTTTTTTTATAACACTTGTCACAAGTTTTTCTCGTTCTGGTGTCATAGGGGTAAAATATCATTTTTCAGATGGAGAAAGAACATTACTTGATTGACATAGAGATAATCTGGAAATATATCCACGAATGTGCTTCCGAGGAAGAAACCCAATTTTTGGAAAATTGGATAGCGGAAGACGAAAAACACAAAACGTATTATGAGAATGCCGTTAGCTTTTTCAAAAATGGTTCTTCTCTTAATTACACACCTGAAAAACTAGGTGCCGCCTGGAAATCACTACAACAAAAACATAAACGTTCCAAAAAGTGGATTAGCCGTGTGGGTTCTATTGCAGCTGCTGCTATTGCCAGTGCTCTAATAATTACAGCCCTTCTATACCAAAACAATAGTTACAAAGAAAAACAATTAGCTTACCAGCAAGCCAGAATGATAAAATCCGGCACACACAAAGCGAAGCTGATTTTAAACGACGGACAGACTTTCAACCTGACAAGCGAAAACAATTTTAAATTCGAACGAAACGGAGCCTTAATCAACAATTCCGGGAATCAGTTACAATATAAAAATACGGGGAAAAAAGAAAAATCAGTTCAACACGACATGGTAAGTGTTCCACGTGGAGGAGAGTATACTCTTTTACTTTCCGATGGCACAAAGGTGAGATTAAACTCTGAAAGCTCCGTAAGATATCCGGTAAGGTTTATGGGCGATGAACGTGTTATTGAATTATCCGGGGAAGCATATCTTGAAGTTGTAAAAAATAAACGCAAACCGTTTACAGTCATCTCTGGCAACCAGGTAGTGAAAGTTTATGGAACCAGTTTCAATATATGCTGTTACGATGATGAGCCTGTAATTAGCACCACGCTTGTTGAAGGGAAAGTTGAAGTTTGTTTGAAGAATGATCCTTCCGTAAAACAGGTACTGGAACCAAACCAACAAACAAACATAGTAAAAGGTCAAAATACGATCACAAAAAAAGAAGTTGATCCATCACAATTTATTGCATGGACCACCGGCCGCTTTGCTTTTCAAGACGAAAATCTATACAACATTATGAAAAAGCTTTCCAAATGGTACGATGTGGATGTTGTATTTTCCAGCGAAGAAGCCAAGCAAATAAAGTTTACCGGGAACCTTGAAAGAAGTGCGAACTTTGAAGAAGTACTGGCTAAAATTGAAAAAACAGACGAAATCAAATTTAAAATAACGGGGAAACAAATAACCATTGAGTAAAAAAATACGGGAGATGGTGCGAACATCCCCCGTAAATTACACTCAGCAATAACTAAATGTAGTATTTAAAACTAGTCAAATTTATGAAAAAAAATCGAAGTAATCCTGCTTTTCGAAGCGGATGGAAAAAACTCTTCTTTATGATGAGAATTATTGTATTTTTTCTAATCGTTGGACTTGTTGAAGTATCAGCAAGTGTGTACTCTCAGCAAACAAACCTCAACATCCAATTAAGGAATGCAAAGGTTGAAGATGTTTTCAAAAACATTGAAGATCAAAGCAACTTTTACTTTTTGTACCGGTCTGATCTACTGAAAGATATACCCGCTGCAACTATTAACTTGGATGATGCCAAGGTTGAAGAAATCCTGGATCAAATAATTGTTCCTCATGGATTTACTTATGAAATTGACGATCGTATTGTCGTAATAAAAAAAGCAGGCGAACCTACTGTAAGTGTAGTGCCTCTTATGCAAGAAATTAAAGTGACCGGTGTGGTTTCTGATGACACAGGAGCTCCGCTGCCCGGTGTATCAGTGGCAGAAAAAGGAACCACAAATGGAACAATCACAGATTTTGATGGTAATTATGAAATAACTGTTTCTAACGGGAATGCCATTTTGGTTTATTCGTTTGTTGGGATGATTGCACAGGAAGTACCTGTTGAAGGCAAGTCATCGATTGATGTGGTTTTGCAAGAATCGCTGATCGGAATTGAAGAAGTAATTGCGATTGGCTACGGACAAACTCAAAACAAGCGTACAATAAGTACAGCTTTGAACAAGGTTGACAGCCGTACAATTGAACAACTTTCGGTAGGACAGGCGCGCCCCGAGCTGGTACTGCAAGGCTCTACCCCAGGTGTAACTGTTCAACAAAACTCGGGTTCGCCTGGTTCCCCATTAACCGTTCGCATTCGTGGTGCTGCCACAGCTGGTGGTGCTCAGCCTCTTTATCTGGTAGATGGGGTTCAGGTTCCAAACCTGACTTTCCTAAACTCTGCCGATATTGAAGATATTTCAATTTTGAAAGATGCCGCAGCCGCTGCAATTTATGGTGCACGTGGTGCAAATGGTGTTGTTTTGGTACAAACACGTCGTGGTAAAATTGGAGATGACAGGCTTCAGGTAAGCATTGAAGCTTATACTGGTATTCAAAATTTAGCAAACACACCTGATCTAATGAACAGGGACCAATATGTTGATTACTATAATGAGTTTGCTACTAATTTCAATGCAAATGAACCTAATCCTGATAACCATTTTGGATTAATTTCTGATGCAGACCGCGCAAAACTTGAAGATACTGACTGGTATGATCAAGTATTGACAGATAACGCTGCAATACACAGCACAAGTATTTCCGTAACCGATGGGAATGATCGTATCTCATACTATCTTTCTGGTGGAATCATTAGCCAGGATGGACTTGTTGGTGGCGATGAAGGAAAATCGAAATACGTGCGTAAGAACGTCAAGTTAAATGTTGATATGGATCTTTTTGATAATCTATCAATCAAAGTAGGAGCTGACCTTGTCCGTACGGAAAGAGACTATTTGGATGAAAACTCAGCCGGAACCGGAACAGCAATCTTGAATTACATTCCAGCTCTTCCTTCAATCTATCCTGCATTTGACGAAAATGGTCTTCCTTATGATATGGGACAATTTGGACGTGGAGTTATCAATGGTGTAACAATGCCTTTCTCAGGTGTAGGTGCCGTTACCAATCCTTATGTTGCATTGACAAACCAAAACAACAACGTTATTTCAGACTTGAAAATGTTTAACGTAGCTGCGAACTGGGAAGTAGTTAAAAACCTAGATGTAAATACTTCTTTCGCCTATTATGAAGATATTTCTGAACAACGAAGTTTCTTCAAAAGTTACGACTATCGTCCAGAAGGTCATGAGTTATATAATGAAACCGCAGACTACACTGAAATGCAATACAAAAACTGGTATTCGCAATGGGAAGGTAATGTACAATACAAATTTGAAGATTTAGGAGAGCACAGTCTTGACGTAATGGGAGGTTTCTCGGTACTTGAATCTTATGGTAGCTCAAAAGGCATGTCTGGTTCTGATTTCTATGTAAATGACTTTAATGATGTAAACTTTGCACTGATTAAAGACATTAGTACCGTTAACAACTTTAAGCCAGATGTATTCGAAACCGGATTGTTTTCTCTTTATGCGCGTGCAAACTATAACTACAAATTCAAATATTTGTTTGCTGCAACAATCAGAAGTGATGCTTCTTCAAAATTTAGTGATGATAACCGCACAGGTGTTTTCCCTTCATTCTCTGCAGGCTGGGTATTATCTGAAGAAGATTTTATGAGTGACTCTGAAAAGATTGATTTGTTTAAAATTCGTGCCAGCTGGGGTATAAATGGTAACGACAATATTAACAATTATCAATACAGCCGCTTGCTTTCAGCAGGTACTGGTCCTGCTTTTGGTGGGGCAAACACTCCAGGTATTAGTAATGAATTCCTTGCAAACAGTAAAGTAAAATGGGAAGAAGTTAGTCAAACAAACATTGGTTTGGATATCAACATGTTTAACAACTCTCTTGGTATCACATTGGACTATTACGATAAAAAGACCTCAGACATGCTGGTACCAATTGGTACTCCAAGATACATTGGGAAAACTTCTGCTGCCGCAAACGTTGCTGATGTAAAAAACAGTGGTGTTGAAGCAATGATTTCATACAAGAAGTCCCATGGCAACGGTTTTAAATGGAATGTAGACCTGAATGTAGGATACAACAAGAACGAAGTTTCCAGTCTGGGTGAAAACGGACAACCTTTACAAGGTGGAAATATTGGGTTCATCTTCAGCGATCCAATTACCCGTACTGATATTGGACACCCTATTGCAAGTTTCTATGGTTTTGAGGTTGAAAGCGTAGGTGCTGACGGTGAATTTGTTTTCAAGGACAACGACGGCGTTTCAGGAATTTCTGATGCAGATAAAACATTCATAGGCAAACCAACTCCGGATTTTACCGTTGGTGTGAATTTAGGTGCAGAATATAAAGGATTCGATTTCAGTGCATTTATTTACAGTTCTCAGGGTAACGACATTTACGATGCAACTACCCGTTTGGATGCACCATTTGCAAACCGCCCGGTATCTTACCTTGAAGCTGGGGCACCTGGAAACCTTCTTGGTGGTGCTACTGGAACAAGTCAAACTGCCGTTTCTGATTTCTATGTGAAGGATGGATCTTTTACAAAAGTGAAAAATGTAACTATTGGTTACAGCCTTCCTAAAAAGGTGATCTCTCCTGCAAAACTTTCTAAAGTTCGTTTCTATGTTACCGCTCAGAACTTGTTTACTATAACAGACTATGACGGCGTTGATCCAGAAATTGGACAAGCCTTTGCTGAAACAGTTCTTGACATTGGTATTGACCGTGGTTTTTACCCACAACCTAGAACTTTTATTTTCGGTATTCAAGCAAAATTTTAAACTGACAAGTCAATAAGAAATGAAAATACAAATATTCAAAAAAGGAATCTTTTATTTCCTGACCGGATTATTGATCATCGCTTTTAGTTCATGCGATAGAGATGATTTATTAGAAAAGACCCCAGTTACCGACCTCGTTGAGGAAAATGGTATACAAACAGAAGATGATATTGCCTCACTAACCAATGCCTGTTATGACGTTTTGCAATGGCAAGTAATAAACGGGGCAAGCACACACATGTATCCGGTTATGTTCCAGGATATCCGTGCAGATAACTGCTTATCGCAGTGGGCATCTTACTGGACCTTTGGTATTGTTTTCGACGATTTCACAAGAATACAGCCAAACAATACAAACATTGCAGCCATGTGGACAAAATGGTACACATGTATCGCACGTGCCAATACTGCGCTCGAATTCATTGGTAATTTTGATGGATTTGAAACCAGTGGATTGCAAAACCGTTTAGAAGGTGAAGCAAAATTTATGCGGGCATTCGCTTACTTCGAATTAGTGAAGCATTTCGGTGGTGTTCCTAAAATTGATGTATATGTTGGAAGCACTGATGACCAGCTTGTTTATCCGCGTTCCTCTGTAGCTGAAATTTACCAACTAATTGAAAGTGATTTAACTTCGGCTGCTTCAAGCCTGCCTGTATCGTATGATAGTAATGCAGATTTGGGTCGCGCTACACAAGGAGCCGCATTAACACTTCTTGCAAAAGCAAGCCTCTACCAGGGAAAATATAGCGAAGCCAGACAACACACCGAAACTGTCATGGGACTAGGCTACAGCCTGGAGCCAAACTTTGCTGACAACTGGCATCTTGATAATGAGTTCGGAGTTGAATCAATTTTTGAGATCAGTTATGCTGATGGCTTTTTCAGCGATCATTTTGAGTCAGCCAACGCTGTATTTAATCAGGGATCTTCTTCTTTCCAAATGTTTGGATTTATTTTCAACAATGCTGAAGGAGTACCTGGTAACGGTGGATTTGGCAACTGTGTTCCCCGCCAACCATTAATCGACACTTATGACGATGCTGATACCCGTAAAGATGCAACGTTTATTACTCCTGAAACAGTATTTGCCGATATTGATTCAGCTAAAGTTGGAACTAATAATTATCAATACTTCTGGACAAATCCTGATGCTTTAGAGTCAAAAGCAAGTAGCCGCAAATATCACCTGCCTGCAGCTGTTACAACTAGTATACTGAATATGGGAGCTTCTCCATTGAATGAAAAAATCCTTCGCTATTCAGATGTATTGTTGATGCACGCAGAAGCTTCGGTAATGGGAGCAGGTGGCGATGGGCAAGGATCACTGGATCTGGTTAGGGCTCGCGCAGGCCTGGCTTCTATCCCATTAACATTGGAAAATGTAAAAGCTGAACGCCGTCGCGAACTGGCAACAGAAGGCTGGGACCGCTTTACAGACCTGGTACGTTGGGGAGACGCAGCATCTGCATTGGCATTTAAAAATTTCCAGTCAGGCCGTGATGAATTGCTACCTATTCCTCAGTCTGAGATAGACTTAGTTGGCTCTGATGTGCTAAACCAAAACCCTGGTTATAACTAAAATTGAAATAGGTCAATAGATTAGATAATAGATTATAATTTGACCAACGTGTGGGAACTGCCACATTTTCTTCAAGAGCCGCCTATTAAGTGGTGGCTCTTGTCTTGATTGCAAAATGAATTATGTTTTGAAAATGCACGATTGGCTTTGGGGTTTGTATTAAAGATTCAATATATTTGGTGTTTTAAACGATTCAATATATATAATGACACTTAATAACCAACCAAAAATACTTATTGCTGAAGATGTTGAATCGAACTATTTGTATTTAAATGCTGTTTTGAGCAAAATTAATGCAGTAGTTCATTGGGCAAAAAACGGGAAGGAAGCAGTAGACATTTTCAAAAAAGAAGAAAAGATCGACCTCATTTTGATGGACTTACAAATGCCGGAAATGAATGGTTACGAAGCTACAAAAATCATAAAAGAAGCAGATCCTGAGTTACCTATTATAGCTCAAACAGCTTTTGCAATGTCCGATGACAGGGAAAAAGCGATAAATGCAGGATGCGATGATTATTTGGCCAAACCTATTAAATCGAAAGATTTACTACATATAGTTAGCAAGTACATTGTTGGCTAGTTAAAATATTATATTTAATCAAAGGCGTTCATTTCAATAGAAGTGAGCGCTTTTTTTTTTGTAATGTAAATCTTAAATGGTGACTGATCATTTATTACATTTGTGATTCGGTAAATGAATTAATTAACTATGGATAAGAAACAGTTTTTGCTGGATCAGCGGTATTTGAAGATGGCCAATATTTGGGCTCAAAATTCTTATTGCAAAAGAAGACAGGTTGGCGCCATTTTGGTCAAAGATAAAATGATCATATCTGACGGGTATAACGGGACACCCTCTGGTTTTGAAAATATTTGTGAAGATGAAAACAACAAGACAAAACCATACGTTCTACATGCTGAAGCAAATGCAATCTCGAAAGTGGCCAAATCAAATAACAGCAGTGAAGGAGCTACTATGTACGTCACTTCTTCACCTTGTTTAGAATGTGCCAAACTAATTATTCAAGCCGGCATCAAACGAGTTGTTTTTACCGACAGCTATAGGCTTGAAGATGGAATCGACCTTTTGAAACGGGCCGATATTGAAGTAGTTCAAGTTGACATTGAATAACATTTATGAATAAGAAATATAACATCTACCTCCCTTTGCTTATCGCTGTATCAGTGGTTATTGGCATATTTTTGGGAAACAACCTTAGTCGGGTAAAAACCCCGGTTTTAAGTAATTTAACAGCTTCAAATTCTAATAAATTGTCTGCTATTGTTGATCTGGTTTCCAATGCGTATGTTGATTCGGTATCAACAACAAAATTGGTTGAAGACGCCATCCCCGAACTATTGAAAAACCTTGACCCGCACAGCACATATATTGCTGTCAATGATATGCAGGAAGTGATTGAGGAAATGCAAGGCAACTTTGGGGGGATTGGTGTTCAGTTTTCCATTCATAACGATACCGTACAGGTGGTTGATGTAATTTCTGGAGGTCCATCCAGTAAATTAGGACTTTTACCAGGAGATCGAATCGTTACTGTAAATGATTCGCTTATTGCCGGGGTTAGCGTACAAAACCAAACCGTTTTAAGTTTACTTCGTGGTGAAAAAGGCACTAAAGTGAATGTGGGTATTAAACGTAGAGGGATCCCTGATTTAATCGACTACGAAATAACGCGTGGCGACATCCCGATCTACAGCGTTGATGTAAGTTACATGATTAACGACAAGACTGGCTTAGTAAAAGTCAGCCGCTTCGCCGAGCAAACCTATAGCGAGTTTAAACGTGCTTTGGACAAACTCAATAAAGCAGGAGCAGAAAAAATTATTATTGATTTACGAAGCAATCCTGGAGGCTACCTAATGGCCGTTATACAAATGGTTAATGAATTTTTAGATGAAGGGGAACTAATCGTTTATACCGAAGGTTATTCACAAGCTAGAAAAACCTACACTGCTTCAAGCAAGGGAACCTGTTTAGATAAAAAAGTTATTGTTCTGATTGATGAATATTCAGCTTCTGCCAGTGAAATTTTTGCTGGGGCCATTCAGGATAACGACCGTGGGATTGTAATTGGCAGAAGGTCATTTGGGAAAGGATTGGTTCAGGAACAAATTCCGTTTAACGATGGTTCTGCCTTACGCTTAACAGTAGCCCGCTATTATACACCAAGCGGAAGGTGCATTCAAAAACCTTACGAAAATGGAAGTGACGAATATTACCACGACATCATGCAACGCATGACGAGGGGGGAATTCCAAGCTGCCGACAGTATTCATTTTGCCGATTCCTTAAAGTATGAAACAAAAACAGGCCGCACTGTTTATGGGGGCGGTGGGATTATGCCCGACTATTTCGTTGCCGCTGACACAACCGGATACTCTGAATATTATTCCAAGGTTGTTCAAAAAGCTTTGATTTACCATTTCGCGTTTGATTATTCTGACAAAAACCGGAAAAAATTAAAAGGACTTAAAACAGCCTCCGATTTTGTCGAATACCTTGACAAACAAAATATTTTAGATGAATTTATTCGATACGCATCATCAAAAGGGATATCAAAAGACGAGCAAGGACTTAAAACATCCCGGGAAATTATAGAAACTCAAATCAAAGCGTACATTGCCAGAAATATGATTGGAGAAGAAGGTTTCTACCCAATTATAAAAGAAATTGACTATACATTGAAACAAGCCATTCTCATTTCAGAATCAAACCAACGAATGGCTCAGCTTTTATCTGTAACAAATTAAACTTTCAGTCGTCTTATAGAAGGAAGACGATTGAAACAATGACCACTAAAGAATTTAACAAAGCCGTAAATCTCTATGCTGATGGCGTTTATCGTTTTATATTGAAAAATATTAAAGACGAAGAAAACGCCAGGGATATTGTACAGGACAGCTTTGAAAAAATGTGGTCTCATTCAAACGAAATTTCAGCAGATAAGGCAAAATCATATTTGTACAGAACGGCTTACAACCGTATGATCGACTTAATCCGCAGGAATAAGAAAAGAGGACAACTTGATGATTCGGCATTTGATAAACTGTCGCACAACAATCAGTACTCTGATTTGAGTGAAATTATCAATGATGCCATCAAATATCTGCCTGCAGATCAACGTTCGGTTATTATGCTGCGGGACTACGAAGGTTATTCATATAAAGAAATTGCGGATATAACCTCGCTAAGCGAAGCCCAGGTAAAGGTTTACATATATAGGGCCAGGGTGTTTTTGAAGAATTATATTGGAAAAATTGACGTATTGGTGTAATCATGAAAATTAACCGCTCAAATTACGAACTGTTCTTTATGGATTATCTTGATGGCAAGCTATCCATTGATCAGGTTGACGAATTTTTAGATTTCCTGAAACACAATCCGGAATTGAAGGAAGAATTGAAATCTATCGATCAATTTAACCTCCCGGGAGATCAGGTCAGTTACCCATTCAAGAACGAATTATTTAAAGAGGAAGAAAACGAAGATCGTTCGTTCAATTACCGTGCTGTTGCATATATAGAAGGAAACCTTTCGGCTGAAGATCAAAAAGAATTCCTGGATGAACTAAATTCCGATCCGCAAAAAGAAAAGGAGTTTGACCTGTTGGTTAGTACAAAACTAAAGGGTAGCCCTGTTATTTTCCCTGAAAAAGAAAAACTTTACCGCCGATCAGCAAAAATTACTGCACTATACTGGACTTCACGCATTGCTGCTGTTCTTGTTGTTCTTCTTGCCATTTGGGCAATTAATCAGCAGGAATTTAGCACCGTTCAAAATCCAATAATCTCTGAATCCATTGTTACTACGACTGATGAAGAAAAAGGTAGTGTGGACAAAAAGCAGGATCCGATAAAGAAGGATAAACCAATTGAGAAAATTAAAAAGGTTGATAAAACCGTTAAATCGAAAAAGCCAAAAAGCCTGCGTGAAAAAACAAAAGGCCGCCTGAAAGAAATGGTGATTGCGACACCAGAAATCTCTAGAGAAAAAGAACTGGACTTCATTCAACCCAAAATTGCTCAAGCAGTCTTCAACCAAGATGAAAGTTTGTTTTTGGCTGATGGCTTGAAATCTATGGAAATAGAATACCCTACAAAATATTTATCAGTTGATGAGTATCTGGCTAAACGCTTTTTAGGATCTAAAAATGACAGAACCAACCAATTTGATAAAGTTGCAACTGCCAGCTTAAAAACCTTTAGCCAGATTAGCAACGACAAATTTTCTTACCAGACAAACGCTAAAGGAAAAGTTTCTGAAATAAGCCTTAACACCCGCCTTTTAGCTTTTTCAATCCCCCTCTCAAAAAAGAAATAGTTACGCTGTAACTTTTCTTGGTAGGTATCCGTCATAGGGCTGAAAACAAAATAAAGTAGCTATGAAGATTATTTACTCAGTCCTTTTAGTAGTTTGTGTAATTCTTGCTCAGGCACAAAACAAAACAATCGTACATGTAAACGAAGATGAATCAAAAACAGAAGTTAGCCTGTTTAATGATCGGGTTCATGTAAAAGATGACTTTTCAGGTGATACTACCCACGTTCGTGTTGGGCGCAGAAACTTTGAAATCATTGAAGAAGATAATTCAACCCGGATTAACTACCACAGAGATAAAGATGAAGACTTTGCATGGGACAAAAGGCACAAAAGATTTAATGGACACTGGGCCGGTTTTGAGCTTGGATTCAACAGTTTTTACGATACCGATTACAGCATGTATCCTTTCAATGATGATTTCATGGAACTGGATCAACCGAAATCGATGGAAGTGAATATTAACTTTCTGGAGTATAACATTGCATTGCAACAAAACCGTGAAGGTGTTGGTCTGGTAACCGGAATGGGATTCTCCATGAATAATTATCGGTTTGACAACCCAATAACCATCGACCGGGTTGATCGCCGGATTGTTCCTGTACCCATTGAAGAAAATGGAATTAAAAAATCGAAATTGTACGTTTCTTATCTAACGGTTCCGTTATTGCTTGAATTCCAAATCCCTGTCAATAACTTTACGAATCGGGTATATATTTCCGGTGGTGTAATCGGAGGTGTAAATGTTGGTTCAAGAACAAAAATCAAACACGATAAATCGAAAACAAAAGATAAAGGGAGTTTTGCCATTAATCCGTTTAAATATGCTGCAACTGCACGTATTGGTCTCGGCGACATCAGCGTTTATGCTGTTTACAATTTCTCTCCTGTTTTTAAAGATGATGAAGGTCCTGAACTATTCCCATTTTCAGTAGGCATCAGCCTGGTTAACTTTTAGCCATCGAACTTCCATAAAACATAAAATACACTTGATGCTGCCCGTCAATTTGATGGGCAGTTTTTTTATCTTTATGCAATGAGTTTATCAACTATTGAAATCATCGCTTTTGATGCCGATGACACCCTTTGGGAAAATGAAACCTTCTTCCGGGAAGCAGAAGTTGAGTTTTGTGAGATACTTTCCGATTTCGATTCAGAAGACACCATAATGGCAGAGTTGTTCCAGGTTGAAGTTCAAAACCTGGAGATTTATGGTTATGGAATAAAAGCTTTTATTTTATCGCTTATTGAAACGGCTTTGTTGGTTTCAAACCATCAAATAAGCCAGCAGCAAATTGGTAAAATCCTGCAAATTGGTAAAACCATGCTTCACAAAGAGGTAAATATTTTGCCGGGTGTTGAAGAAGTTCTAGCTAAGCTTTCAAAGAAATATCGTTTAGTGATGGCTACAAAAGGGGATTTGCTCGACCAGGAACGTAAACTGAAAAAGTCTGACCTGAAAAAATACTTTCACCACATTGAAGTGATGACCCATAAAAAAGAATCAAACTATACCGAGCTCATTAATCACCTGGATTTGGCCCCTGAAAAATTCTTAATGATTGGCAACTCCCTAAAATCAGATATACTTCCAGTTATTAATCTGGGGGGTGCTGGCGTGCATGTTCCTTACCACACAACCTGGGAATACGAAAAAATGGATCCCAATGAAATAAAAAGCGATCGTTTTTTTGAACTAACCGACATACGCGATGTTCTCAAATTATTGAAATAGGGTTTTAAAATTACGGCATGGAGTATCAAGGAAATGTATTAAAAATGCGAACTGAACATTCGAACCCGGTTCATTATTTTCTTCCAATTGGAGAACAAGAGATTTCAATGAATGAGTTGATCGGGACAGAGCTAAAAATGGTTTATGATGGGCGGATAAACTGCATTTCCTGTGGGAAAAAAACCAAAACATCTTTTGGACAGGGCTTCTGTTATTCATGTTACCAAACTGTTCCGGAAGCAAGCGAAACCATTATGAGGCCGGAGCTTTCAAGAGCTCAATTTGGGATTGCACGAGATATCGAATGGGCAGAAAAACACGATTTGATTGACCACTTTGTTTATCTGGCTGCTTCGAGTGGGTTGAAAGTTGGCGTAACACGCCACCATCAGGTTCCAACACGTTGGATTGATCAGGGTGCAAGCAGTGCAATTAAACTTGCCAAAACTCCCAACAGGCATATCGCCGGGGTTATTGAAGTGTTCTTAAAAACCCATTTCAGCGATAAAACAAACTGGAGGGAAATGCTCAAAAACAAAGTTGATGAATCAATCAACCTCTTTGATGAAAAGAATAACGCTCAGTCCCATTTCCCATCCGAACTTCAACAATACATTTCTGATGAAGATGAAATCTACACGTTTGAGTACCCTGTAAAAGAGTACCCCGACAAAGTAAACAGTGTTACATTTGATAAAATACCGGAACTTCAAGGCACATTGAAAGGGATAAAAGGACAGTACCTTCTTTTCGACAACAACCGGGTAATTAACCTTAGGAAACACAACGGTTATTACCTAAAAGTTGTTACGAAACAATAAAAACCCTTTGCTTTTGCATGTTTTAAAATCATTAATAATTCTGGATAAACCAGACATTTGTCGTGTATTCACTGTGTTTTTTTTCGTTATTTTGATACTCGGTAAAATCAGAGCATAATAAGTAAAACTCATGGAAAATAAAGACTGGAAAAACATTGGTTTTGGATATTCCAAAGCAGATTATAATGTCCGCTGCTGGTACAAAAATGGTGAATGGGGACAACTTGAAGTTAGCGATTCTGAATACATCAACATGCATATTGGTGCCACTTGCCTACATTATGGGCAAGAAGCTTTTGAAGGCTTGAAAGCTTTTATGGGCAAAGACGGTAAAGTTCGAGTATTTAGGATGGAAGAAAATGCCAAACGTATGCAAAGCTCATGCGATGGTATTATGATGGCCAAGCTCCCTATTGAAAAATTTAACGAAGCTGTTAAAATTGCCGTTGAGAAAAACAAAAGATTTATCCCTCCATACGGTTCAGGTGCATCATTATACATACGCCCACTACTTATTGGAACAGGCCCTGAAATTGGCGTAAAACCTGCTGACGAATATATGTTTATGGTGTTTGTTATGCCAGTTGGACCATACTTCCCTGAAGGTTTTAAACCAACGGACTTGATGATCTCACGTGATTTTGACCGTGCAGCCCCACAAGGAACAGGAAAATACAAAGTAGGTGGCAACTATGCAGCTAGTTTAACAGCCGGTAAAAAAGCCAAAGAAGGAGGTTTTTCAGCTGTACTTTATTTGGATTCCAAAGAAAAAAAGTATCTGGATGAATGCGGTCCGGCAAACTTCTTCGGAATAAAAAACAATACTTACGTTACTCCAGAATCTGATTCAATTCTTCCATCAATCACCAACATGAGCTTAATCCAGTTGGCAAAAGATTTAGGAATGAATGTTGAACGCAGGCAAGTGCCCGTTGAAGAACTAGCCACTTTTGAAGAAGTTGGTGCGTGTGGGACAGCCGCTGTTATCTCGCCTATAAAACGGGTTTATGATGCCGATAAAGACATTGAGTATAACTATGGTACAGAACCGGGACCAATGAGCATAAAGCTTTACGAAAAACTTCGTGCAATTCAGGATGGTGATGAGCCAGATGTTCATGGATGGAATACAATCATTGAATAAGACCTTAACCAGGATAAAAAGAAAAGGCTCTCGAACGAGAGCCTTTTTTTAATCTTTCACGTAAATCCAGACACCAGAGTCAGGCGATTTTCCCCTTATCTCTGCTTTTTTAGCTTTAGCGCTTTCAAAATCAGGATAACTTGCCAAAGCAATGTAATTCAACCCTTTAATAACCCCCAGATTTTGAGCGTTGAATCCTTCATCCAATTTCTGCGTAAGAAAACGTTCTGCATTCTCGTCATTTCGGAAACTTCCCCCAATAAGAAAATACTTATCTTCCATTTGGGTCTCCTCTATGCCAGCTTGCATTTCAACTACAGCTTCCACCTGCTGGGCAGGCTCTGCCGGAGAAGTCATTTCAGTCAGAATGTTTAAATCGGATTTGAGTATATTTTCAGTCGAATTTTTAATGGGGAAGAAAGCTAACGCAATGATTAAAGGAATCCCAACCATTACTTTTTTTAGCCCGCGTTTTTGAAAAATCACCTCAACAGCATCTCTGTCTTCCTGACGAATACGTGATATTTTTTTTGCGTATAATGTTTCAAAATGGAAATTAGCCAGACCATACGAATCAAGATTCAGCTTATTTTTGACAACTGGTTCAAAAACCAGCTGATCACCTTCATCATAAAACAATTCACCAACTCCTTCAACCGTTACACGATCACCATCGGCTAGGCGGTAGTTGATTTCTTTAACCAACATTTCCAATTGCTGGTTGGCCGACACGTAATTTATGCCTTCCTTTTCTGCTATGTAATTTACCAAAAGACCATCATTGAAAGATAGTTTCTTATTAAATGCAACTACACTTGCTGGAGGATGAAATGTTGACGACCGAATTGTTGCAGGTTTACAATTAGTAATGAAGCCTCCAAAACCAGGAACAATCACACAGTCGTTAAGTAGTAGTAATTCGTTTATGTAGGTCAGTAATCTCACGTAATTTTTTACTTATTCAACCAAAAATAAAGAAAAATTAATGTCGCTACAATCGAAAGTTTTCAACAATTTAGGGCACTTCCTGATAATCAGCGACCATAGAAATGAACTTTTCCCTCTATTCCTATTGAATAATTTGTAGTTTTGGTATTCCTAATCAGAAATTAACGCTTTAAAACACTATTGATAAATTGCCATTTATGAAGAAACAAATATTGGTAACCGGAGGTACGGGTTACATTGGTTCACATACCGTAGTAGAATTACAAGAAGCAGGATATGACGTAATCGTTGTGGATGATTTGTCAAATTCAAGTGCTGATGTTCTCGACAACATTGAAAAAATCACCGGAACCCGTCCTCAGTTTGAGCAATTCTGCCTTGCTGATGCGGATAAAACCGATGACTTCTTTAACCGAAACCAAAACATTGAAGCGATTATCCACTTTGCTGCGTCAAAAGCAGTTGGTGAATCGGTTCAAATTCCACTTCATTATTACAAAAACAACCTGGTTTCATTAATAAACTTATTGGAGTGCCAGAAAAAGTATGGCGTTGCCAATATGGTTTTTTCATCTTCATGCACGGTTTACGGGCAACCCGACAAACTACCTGTAACAGAAGAAACCCCGAGGAAAGATGCAGAGTCGCCTTATGGAAATACCAAACGGGTAAACGAAGATATTTTGGCTGATGCCATCAATGCACACCCTGAAATAAAGGGAATTGCCTTGCGCTATTTTAACCCAATTGGAGCGCACCCAAGTACTTTAATTGGTGAACTACCGCTGGGTGTTCCACAAAACCTGGTTCCATTTATCACCCAAACAGCTGCTGGCTTGCGCGATGAGTTGAAAGTATTTGGCGATGACTACGACACACCCGATGGCTCCGCAATCCGCGATTATATTAATGTGGTTGACCTGGCCAAAGCACATGTTGTTGCTATTGAACGCTTATTAGAAAATAAGAACAAATCAGGCTACGAAGTATTCAATCTGGGAACTGGAAATGGCTATTCAGTATTGGAAATTGTAAATGGCTTTGAGAAATCAACAGGCGAAAAATTAAACTACAAAATAGTTGACCGCCGTGCAGGGGACATTGAAAAAATATGGGCTGACACAAGCTATGCGAATGAAGAATTAGGCTGGAAAGCTGAAACTGGCTTAGAAGAAACACTTTTATCTGCCTGGAACTGGGAGAAAAAAGTTAGGGGAATATAAAAGGAAATAAGCTATCATAAAAAAGATGCCATCTGTCAGTAGACGAATGGCATCTTTCATTTTATCTTGAATCTGAAAATCTAGTTCTTCAATCCACTTCTTTCCAATAAAGCATCAATGGATGGTTCTTGTCCCCGGAATCGTTTGTACAAAATCATTGGATGTTCACTACCACCTTTTTCAAGTACATTAATTCGGAATGCATCGGCAGTCTTCCTGTCAAAAATGCCATTTTCTTTAAATGCAGCAAATGCATCGGCATCCAGCACCTCTGCCCATTTGTAACCATAGTAACCAGCCGCATAACCGCCTGCAAAAATATGGGAAAATGCTGTACTCATCATGCTTCCTTCAATCGGATCAAAGAGCTCAGTTGGAGCAATTGCTTTTGTTTCAATATCTTGAATTTTTCCTGTAATTGGCTCTTCAAGTGAATAAAACGCCATATCAAGCATGCCAAAACTTAATTGTCTTTCAGACATGTATCCAGCCTGGAAATTCTTAGCAGCAATCAGTTTATCAATCAATTCTTCAGGAAGTTTTTCGCCTGTTTCATAATGAACCGCAAACTGGTCAAGCCATTCTTTTTCAGTAGCCCAATTCTCCATTACCTGAGATGGAAGCTCAACAAAATCCCTGAATACGCTAGTACCCGAAAGCCCAGAATATGTGCATCTTGAAAGCATTCCATGCAATGCGTGCCCGAACTCGTGCAGGAAAGTAGTCAACTCACCAAAGGTCAACAATGAAGGTTTCGATTCGGTAGGTTTTGTGAAATTTGTTACAATACTAATGTGAGGACGTACATCTTTACCATTATGATTGTATTGGTTTCGGAAATCAGTCATCCATGCACCGGAACGCTTGCCATCCCTTGGAAAGAAATCCAAGTATAATACCGCCAGGAAATCTCCTTTTTCATCAAAAACGTCATAGGCTTTCACTTCCGAATGATAAACCTGAATGTCCGTGTTTTCTTTAAGCTCAATTCCAAATAGCGTGTTGGTTAATGAAAATACACCATCAATTACATTATCCAACTTGAAGTATGGCTTGATTTCTTCTTCATTAAATCCATAGTTGGCATTCTTTAATTTCTCCGAGTAGTAGCCCCAATCCCAACGCTGAATTTTTCCATCAAAACCAAGTTCTTTTGCAAATTGTGTTACTTCTGCAAATTCTTTTTCAGCTGAAGGACGAGATGCTTGATGCAACTCATTCAAAAAAGCATCTACCTTTTCAGGTGTCTCGGCCATTCGTCTCTCCAATTGAAATTCAGCATGAGATGTATAACCAAGCAAGTTCGCTTTCTCCAAGTTCAGGTTTACAATTTTCTTAACCAATTCTTTGTTGTCAAATTCATTTCCCTTGTTGGCTTTTGAAGTGAAGGCCCTGTACATTTTTTCACGTAGTTCGCGGTTATCTGCATACTTCATAAAAGGCAGGAAACTTGGGTATTGTAAAGTGAACAACCACCCCTCCTTTTCTTTAGCTTTAGCAGTGTGTGCAGCAGCATCACGGGCAAATTCAGGCAAACCCGACAGGTCTTTCTCGTCAGTAATCAATAATTCAAAGGCATTGGTTTCTGCCAAAACATTCTCGGAAAATTGAAGACTTAATTTTGAAAGCTCGGTTGAAATTTCACGATAACGTGTTTTCTGTTCTTCCGAAAGATTTGCTCCGTTTCTTACAAATCCAAGATATGAGTTTTCCAACAATGTTTGCTGTTCAGGATTTAAACCCAATTGATCTTTTTTGCTGTATACTGCTTTTACTTTTTCAAAAAGATCTTTGTTCAAAGAAATGTCATTGCTGAATTCCGATAGCATAGGTGCTACTTCCTGCGCAATTTTTTGCATTTCCTCATTGGTTTCGGCACCATTTAAATTGAAAAATATTTTGCTAATAATCCCCAGTTTTCCCCCGGATTTATCCATTGCCACAACCGTGTTCTCAAAGGTTGGTTTTTCAGGGTTCTCAATCACTTGTTGAACTTCAGCACGCGCTTCAGCTATAGCAGCCTTAAATGCTGGTATGAAATGCTCGTTCTTAATTTCTTCAAAAGGTGGGGTTTGGTGAGGCGTGTTAAACGGCTTCAATAATGGGTTTTTGTTGTTTTCTGCAACAGAATTGTTCATTACAAATAAAATTAAAAATGCGGGCAACAGGGCCCAAATCGATTTCTTCATTATGTATATTTTAAGTTTTTTAGTAAAGTTGCTGGGTATTCGTATCAGTTATTCGCATTTAATTACAAAAAACTTAAGCTTAAGTTTACTTCCTCTTCTTCTTTTTTTCAACCGACCATCCGAATTTTCCGATTGGCTCGCCCAGCTTAAAATAGTGCCCGTGAGAATAGGTGATTGGGTTCGACTTTTTCAGGCTGAAAGCACCTGTTTCTTCATCCAGGTATTTATCATCGGCAATCACGTTAACTACCTCCGAGATAAACATATCGTGAGTACCAAGCTCAACAATATCTTTTACTTTGCATTCAATACTGATAGGTGCTTCTTCAACAATGGGTGCTTTTACAATTGATGCCGGTGCAGGAGTTAAACCCATTTCTTTCCACTTGTTGAATTTTGAACCTGAACGTACACCGCACCAATCTGTTGCGCGGGCAAGTTCTTCGGTTGTGAGGTTAATTACATACTCACCTGTTCGTTTGATGATATCATATGAATGCCTGCTTTTTCGAACAGAAATGTAGCACATTGGCGGATCGCTACAGATTGTTCCTGTCCAGGCGATGGTGATTAAATTGTATTCTTCTGGAGTCTCACCGCAACTAACCAACACTGCGGGAAGTGGGTAAATCATTGTACCAGGTTTCCAGTTTATTTTTGCCATAAAATGTTTATTTGAATTGTCCTATGGTCATTAAATGAGTTGCTAACTGAAAGCCATGTTTGTGCAATCGTTGCTTAAACAATGGTAATTTGCTTTCCATTAGCTCATACTCTGGCCTTCCCTGCAATTCTTCCAATAGATTTTCCATCATTTGATATTTCTCATCCAGGAATACTTCATCAAAATTGGGGTTTTTCATTTTCTGGTAAGGAAAAGTGAGCTCAATCTGCACATAATTTTCCTCAACTATTTGCCTTATTTCATCTTTTCCCCAGGTTTCCCGGTGCGAAATTCCATGCATACGGTCAACAAACGATTTAAAATGATGGAGCATTTTTTGGTTTTCCTGTGCCTCATTCAGTTCACCATCTGAAATCTCATTGACAATCAGCCATCCATCAGGTTTGAGTACCCGTTTCATTTCCTGAAAGCTTTGCTCAATATCTTTCAAATGGTGCAGGGCGTTCGAAATGGAAACCACATCAAATGAATGATCTTCAAAATCGAGTTCCTCCCCTTCCATTCTTATAAACTCAATGTGGTTTTTAGGAAACCTTGTCCTTGCTTCCTTTAGCCATTGCTCACCAGGGTCAGTCCCAGTAATTGAAACTGATTCGCCAAAAGTATCATCCAAAACTTTAATGAAATCGCCCGATCCTGTTCCAATATCGAGTACATTTTTTATTGGTTTATCTTGAAAAAAGGTTTTTAGTTGTTCCATGAGAAATATCTTTTCATCAATTAGAAATTCAAAGATATAACTTCTGCAAAAATGATTTGTTTTCTTTTACACCAACAAAAGAAATGCTGACAATGCAGTTACAATAATTACGGCCAAACGGTATGTTTTTTCCTGAATTTTTTTCACCAATGCAATCCCTAGAAATGCACCAGTGGCAATGGCTGGTAAAGCAACTAAATCAATGATCAAACTATTGGCCGAGATCGTTTTCCATATAAAAACATGCAATGGAAATTTGGACAGGTTTATAATCATGAAGAACCAGGCTGATGTACCAATGAAGTTATTTTTGGGCAGGTGCATAGCCAACAAATAAATGGCAAAAATTGGTCCGGCCACATTTCCTATCATGGTTGCAAAGCCACCCAATATTCCCATGGTTGCTGCAAACCACCATTGATCGGGGAAAAAATCCTGAGCTTTTCTCTTGTCCCGTAACAACATCAATCCGATGCATACAAATACCAACACTGCAATAATATCTTTAAACTGTTCATCATTCACAAGCTCACCAACCCATAACGCCAGGGCAACTCCAACAAATGCCCAGGGGAATATTTTATAAAGGAACTTCCATTCTGCATGCCTTCTGTAGTAGACCACACCAAACACATCTGCCATTATCAGCATGGGAAGAAGTACGCCAGTTGAGAGTTTCCCGCCAAATATGAAAGCGAGCGTTGGCACAACCACCATGGACACACCAGGAACACCAACTTTTGACATGCCGACAAGCAATCCGCAAGCAGCAATAATCAGCCATTGGAAAGAAGTAAGTTCAAATGACGAATAGAATTCCATACAGTTTGTTTTGGCTAATAAAAGTAAGAGAATATATTTTATGGCTTGAAGAACGAAGTCAGAAGCTGGAAAATTTATTATTAATAAGCAAACGCATGTTTCAAGTAGTCAATTGATTTTTGCTTATTTTTAATTTATATTTGTATTTCACAAATATCTATTAGAAATAATGACCACATTTACCAGTACACTTCCGGATGATCTTCTAAAAAAGCTAAACGAAACTGCGGGAAGATTATCCATGCCTAAAAACAAAATAATTGAGAAAGCATTAACCATCTATCTTGATCAACTTATTCGTTCAGAGTATGTGAAATCATATAAAAAAGCCAGTGAAGATTTAGATATTCTGAATTTGGCGGAAGAAGGCATGGAAGACTATTTAAAACAGTTGGATCAATGAAACAGTGTGAAATTTGGTACGCTGACCTGAATCCGACCAAAGGGAGCGAACAGCAAGGTTACAGACCAGTTGTAATAATTAGCGGAGATATGCTAAATAAATACCTGGATGTGGTTATTACTTGTCCTCTGACTACAAAAATTTATGATTATAAAGGGAATGTAATTCTTGATCCTGACGATCAGAATGGATTAAAAGAAAAATCTGAAATTATGATTTTTCATATTCGTTCTATTTCAAAAAACAGGCTTGTAAAAAAGATCGGGACAATCAGCAAGGAAGAACTTAGCCAACTGAAACAAGGGCTTGATGATATTTTGAGGTATTAAGCCACGTGAACGTGAACACAAGGATGAGGGTGTCCAAAAAGTAAGCATAATTGTGTATTTCATGAAATTCAGTTTTACCCTAACCCTAAAGGGAACCTGAATTTCAACGACTCCCCTTTAGGGAATGTAAGGGTAAAAGTCGTTGAAGGTGCAGATAAGGTACTTTTTGGACACCTTCATCCCTACCTTATAGTGAAGTAGACCAAAACCATGAAGTCTTACAATCCGCTCAAAATCAGAAACCTGGAGATTTCTTGACCCAATACAAAAAAAACCTGCATGGAGTCCATACAGGTTTTCAATATATCGAATAAAAAACTTATTATTCTGAAAGTGCGAAACGCTTGAATTCAGTCACTGTTAATTCAGCATCAACTGATTTAAGGTAATCTTTTACAGTTTGCTTGTTGTCTTTTACAAAAGCCTGGTTCAACAAAGTGTTCTCTTTAAAGAATTTGTTCAAAGAACCTTGAGCAATTTTGTCAAGCATTGCTTCTGGTTTACCTTCCTGACGGAATTTTTCCTTAGCAATTTCCAATTCTTTATCGATCACTTCCTGAGAAACTGAATCTTTATCAACAGCAACCGGGCTCATAGCAGCAACTTGCATAGCTATATCTTTACCTACTTGTGCATCAAAACCAGTTTTGCTAAAACCAACCAAAGTGGCCAATTTGTTACCTGGGTGAATGTAACCAACAACGTATTCAGCATTGATGTTTGAATAGTACCCAAGCTCGATTTTTTCACCGATAACACCTGTTTGCTCAGTTACCTGGTCGGCAATTGTACGTCCTTCCAATTCAAGAGCTTTCAAGGCTTCAATATCTGCAGGTTTTCCAGCAACTGCAACACCAGCAAAATCAGCAGTTTTCTTTACAAAATCTTCGTTTTTAGCAACGAAGTCAGTTTCGCAATTTAGAACTACAATAGCTCCAAATTTATTATCATCAGACACTTTTGCAAGAGCTACACCTTCTGATGCTTTGCGATCAGAACGTTTGCTTGCAACCAGTTTACCTTTTTCACGGATAATTTGAACGGCGCCGTCAAAGTCGCCATCGGCTTCGGTAAGGGCTTTTTTACAGTCCATCATACCAGCACCTGTTGCTTTACGCAACTTCATTACATCTGCAGCGGTAATTGCCATAATTGTTTAAAATTTATTGTTTGTTTAATTGAGCAATTATTCTTCTGTTTTTTCAGCTTTAGCTTCAGCTTCCTCCTTCACCTCTTCTACTTCTTCAGCTTTTGCAGCAGACTTTTTATCATCTTTTGCTTTTTTCTTGCTGGCTTCGGCGTCATCATTTTCACGCTCTACTTTGCGTTCATTCAAACCTTCAGCAATCGCTTCAGTCATTAGGCGAACAATCAAACGAATGGATTGTGAAGCATCGTCGTTTGCTGGGATCACGAAATCTAAACCTTCTGGCTCAGAGTTGGTGTCAACCATTGCAAATACGGGGATACCTAATTTTTGAGCTTCACGCACGGCGATTTTTTCTTTCAGTACATCAACAACGAACAATGCTGCTGGAAGACGGGTAAGATCAGAGATACTACCCAGGATTTTTTCCAGTTTTGCACGCTGACGTGTAATCTGAAGTTTTTCGCGTTTTGACAAGTTGTCCCAGCTGCTGTCTTTCATCATTTTGTCGATGGAGATCATTTTCTTCACCGCTTTACGGATTGTTGGGAAGTTGGTAAGCATACCACCTGGCCAACGTTCAACTACGTAAGGCATGTTCACTCCACCTACTAAATCAGAAACAATTTCTTTTGCCTGCTTCTTAGTAGCAACAAATAAGATTTTGCGTCCTGACTTGGCAATTTGTTTAATCGCAGCAGCACACTCGTCAATTTTTACGACTGTTTTTTGAAGGTCGATAATGTGGATTCCATTTTTCTCCATGAAAATGTATGGAGCCATGTTTGGATTCCACTTTCTTTTCAGGTGACCAAAGTGTACACCTGCATCCAATAATTCTTGAAAATTTGTTCTTGGCATCTTTTTACTTTTAGTAATAAATTGTTGAAAAGCAACCCCTGAGTAGTCCCTGGCATGATGCTGGGAGTCCCAGTGGTTTCAGATCCACAGTTATAATAAATAATAAACGTATTAACGTTTTGAGAACTGGAAGCGCTTACGTGCTTTTGGTTGTCCTGGTTTCTTACGTTCTACCTCACGTGGGTCACGTGTCATGAAACCGGCTTTTTTCAATTCAGTTTTTGATTCTTCATTGATTTCAACCATTGCACGGGAAATAGCCAAGCGAACTGCTTCTGCTTGTCCTTTAATTCCACCGCCATCCAAGTTTACTTTAATGTCGTATTGGTCAGCAACACCTAACAAGTTAAGTGGCTGCATAACAATATACTGTAGTGTACCATTTGGGAAATAATCTTTCAATTCCCTTTTGTTAATGGTAATGTTTCCTTTGCCTTCGCTAACATAAATACGAGCAACGGCACTTTTCCTACGTCCTATGGTATTTACTACTTCCATTGTTATAATTTAATCGTATTCAAATCAATTACTTTTGGGTTTTGAGCTTCTTGCTTGTGCTCAGGTCCAACATATACCTTCATGTTGCTGTATATTTGGCGTCCTAAACGGTTTTTAGGCAACATTCCTCTTACAGCTTTTTCAACTAAACGTTCTGGATATTTAGCCAAAATATCTTCAGGAGATTGTGAACGTTGTCCACCTGGGTATCCTGTATGGCGCAAATAAACTTTATCAGTCATTTTGCTTCCAGTAAGTTTCACTTTCTCTGCATTGATAACAATCACATTGTCACCACAGTCAGCGTGAGGGGTAAAATTGGGTTTATGTTTCCCTCTTAACATTTTAGCAACAGCACTAGCCAAACGGCCAAGCACCATGTCTGTTGCATCAACAACAACCCATTCTTTATTTACCGTGGCACTGTTGGCCGATACGGTTTTGTAAGTTAAGGTATCCACTTGCTTTAATTTTTTTAAATTAACACTTTAAACTGCAAAATCTTACTCATCAATCACTTATAAGGTTCTCAAATTATTAACATCGGGCATGTTGATAACCATCCTACCTTCAAGATTTTCAATAATTTATAAGAACTGCAAGTACGGACAATAATCGGGACTGCAAAAGTATTCCTTTTTTCTGAAAATCCAAATAGAAAAAACGATGAAAAATAAATTTAACACAAAGATTTTTATCGAGTTGCGAGTTACAGGTTTCGTGTTACAAGTTTTCAGTTGGCGATCGGATTTAAACTCTTTCCAATATCATACCTTCGCACCCTTAGCAGCCAAGTAAAAATAAAAAATGAATGTTCGCTTCTTTACCCAATGTCATTTTAAGTTGTCATTAAATAGTCAATAATGGTCATTTCGGTCTTTAAAAGCAATAATTGACAATAAATTACAATCAATGACTGCAAAAATTCCTGTTAGGTAAATAGACGAATACTCAAATAAAATATATAAACACGAAACTCGTAACACGAAACGCGAACCGCTTTTCTCCATTTCTTTCTATCTTCGCATTATGATCGAAACGAGTACTCGTCTAAAAGCCAACTTCTTTCAACGCGATACGGTTACAGTGGCAAAGGAACTGCTGGGCAAAATCCTGGTTCGGAGATTTGAAGATGGCTCTATCAAACGTTATCGGATTACAGAAACTGAAGCTTATTGTGGACAGGAAGATTTGGCTTGTCATTCGAGCAAAGGCAGAACAAAACGAACCGAGGTAATGTTTCAACCCGGCGGACTGGTTTATGTGTACCTGATTTATGGAATGTATTGGCTGCTGAATTTTGTAACTGAAAAAGAGGATAATGCCTCTGCAGTTTTAATCCGTGGTCTGGAAGGTTTTGATGGCCCAGGCAAACTTGGCCGTGAACTCAAACTGGATAAAAGCTTTTATGGCGAAAACCTGGAAACTTCTTCTCGCTTATGGTTGGGAGATGCTGAACCAAACAATAACTATAAAACAACTCCCCCCGAGTAGGGATTGACTATGCCGGCGAACCTTGGGTGAGCAAAGAGTGGAGGTTTTGCGAATTCAGCTGATGAAATGTGTTAACCAATACTTGACCTATCATATTTAACTTATCTTACATTTTTCAGAATTTTGACTCCTGTCAACATCTAAAAAAAACAAAATTATACTTCCAATTTTCTTTCAACATCATTAACCTTAAAACTTTCCCTACTAAGCTTAGTGCTAAGTATATGTTTTCTAATTAGTAAGGATATCCCAAATCAATCAAATAATTAGTAACTTCTATTTTTATTCTAGTCTCTAAAACATTTTTGCATTACTTCAACGATCAACTATGCTAACATCTTCTTTCAACCATTTTTTATTAAAAGGATACAAAAATTAAAAGCTCAAGTATTTTTTGAACCATGAGCTTTTAATATAACTTAACGAGCATTCTTCTTTTTATAATGGCACTTTATATGACTCATTTTTTCAAGCTCCGATTTCCTATTCCTAAGAATAAAGAAACCTACTTCCTTTGTCTTAAAAATCATACTACAAAAGGAACTATTCAACTTATTAGTTGAAACTTCTGATCTATGTAGAAAATCAACATTACAATAGAAATTAATTATTTAAGTTAAATGAGCAATTTCTGCAAACTTCATCAGCCAAATAAATTTCTTTTTTGAAGAACCCTCAACAACATATAACAAGTAACAATTAAGATAGGAAATATTGGCAGATAATTCTTCATGCTAATGTTCATAGACACCGAAAACACTTCATACTTTCCTAAATTATAAATAAAAAAAATAAAAAAAGGAACAATTAGTGTCAAATAAACCGAAATCAAAGTATTACCAATTCTCATAGTTTTTGATTTTTTCAAGCAAAAATATTAATTATCTCCATTATTTGAAACTCCAGATTTCCCATCTTTGCCCATCGAATAAATAAATGCTGCAGAAGTTAATGCATATCCAACTGCAATACCAATAATTTCCAATACAATACCACCATTAATTTTTAGTAGCTCTTGTTTAGTCATCTGAATTTGTAAGTCTTTGTTCATAATAAGTAAATTTTAAATTTATCCATTTTGTCTCCCTAATTCATATATCGCAACCCCAACTAAACCTAACAGAGCAAAAGCGATAGCTCTTTCAACCCATATCTCTTGCTTCCTTGTAAGTTCACCACCATCAACTTCTTTTAATTCTTTTTTATCCAATTCTTTCATAATATAAAAATTTAAAGTTCCCCTACTCGTTAATGGCTTTTCGGGTTCCGCCCAAGTTTTGTGCACTAAACCCGAATTCCAAATTATAGTTGCCCACCCTCATAAAACATTCATGATTTCCGGGAGTCACCAACAGGGATGAAAGTCAGGTGCATCGACACAGGGATGCCATCTTTTTAGAGAGATGGCTTCCATAGCACCGAACAAACCGGGACTGGCGGATTCCGGTCCGCCAAATAAAATGCGGTTTAGAAACCGCATCACCCGGGGAATCTCAAAAAAGTAGTGAGGCATTCTTAACATTCCATTGCCCCCCAATCGGCATCGGTTATGCCGGTGAACCCTGGGTGAGTAAGGAGTGGAGGTTTTATGATTTTATGCCGATTGGAATCTTGACCTTTATGCCTACTGATCCACTTTTAAAACACAAACTAAATTTGGCAAACGCTTGTTTGTGACAAGCAGTTTTACCTGATAACTGCTTGTTGTATAAATCAACAGCCCCTACCGCCTTTTTGAATGAACTTTTTATCAAAGGGATTGACATAATTGCAACACCTGAACCTAATGCTACCATTTCCCATTTAATAGAATTTCCAGATATTGCATTGCCCAACTGCCATCCAATGATAAATCCTCCAGCCATGCTAACAGCAGTTGCTATGGAATAATCAGCCCGGGCTGATTTGATTTTTATATGGGCTGGCTGATATGTTTCAAGCATCATCACCAGTTCGTTCATCTTTAACTTTTTGCCATCAGATATAAAGTTATAGCCACCAAAAACTTTTTGCACCTCAATTTTACTCGTGCGTATTTCATGACTGTTTCCCTGTAGTGTAAATATGGTAATAAGTGTAATAATTATGAAAAAAGTTTTCATAGTTAAAAGATTTATTTTAGTTGTTCTATTATTTCTTCCTCATCAGCAGTTAAACGTATTGTATTGATGTTTTCCCAAAAATTTGATTGATAGTTATTTCCAAGTGGATATAATGCTTTCTTTTTATAAGCTTCTTTTTTGGGAATAGCGACATAGGCATCCCCTTGTTTGCAGTCAAAAACCATTAAATCACTAAGGAACAAGAATGTCTCGTCGATCTTTTTCTTATTCCATATCTTCATTTCAACTTTTTTATTGGTATAAAAAGGGAACAACATTGTCCCCACTTGCTTAAATTTCATGCTAACTGAGCGTTGTAAAAGCTTCCCTTTTATCACTAAGAGACTGATTCCCCGTGTTTGTTTTTGTTCATTTTTTTCAAGCTCATAATGAAATGATAGTATGTTCCGGCTTGAGCCATCGATCAGCACGGAACCTTTATAAAAGCACTCCTTCGTGTTTGGTTTAGGCATGAATTGAACCTCAACCAGGTCTTCATTATCATCACCAACAAGCACCTGTTTTTTTAACAGATATCGATCTGAATTTTCTATTATAAGTTGAAGCCCATTCAGGCTAAAAGGGTCAAACGCTTTTTCCAGGTCAAAGCGGGAAGTAAAATCCCAAGCCACTTCATCCTTATCGTATGTTTTTAGTTGGCTGGTCCTTGACTGCCTGACCAGAACCTTTGTTTTAGGTTTTTGGTACGGCCCGAAAATGTCGTAATCCAATATGCCATCGGCAAATTTTGTATATTCCCCATTCTCATTGATAAATTCACGGTAATAGGTTTCAGCCCGGAGGGGAAACACCATGTTTTGCCTGGAATTGGAAAGTGCATTTTTCAAGTAACTGAGTACGCTTAAACTTTCAACTTCCACCTCCCCGAGCAATACGGTTCTTGGCTCAAGGAAAAACATGTTCTTTTTCGAAAAACCCCCTGAAGCCGTTATTGTTTTTATTTGATAAGATAAATGTGAAATCACCAGCGAGTTTTCACTGCTGATTTCAGCATTGAGCGTGAACTCACCTTTAGTGTTGGTTATTGTCCCTGAATTCTTCCCTTTTATTTGTACCTCTGCGTACGCAATCGGCTTTCTGTCGGTTTTTGAGAGTATTGTACCGGAAACAGCCGTTATTTGGGCAAATACAGATAGGGATGAACACAAGAAGGACAAAACAAGCAGAGCACAATTTTTCATATAATAATACATGACTTAGAGTGGTTTATTTACTTAACGAAAACAAAACGAAATGATTGTGGATAATTTATGGCGAAAACCTGGAGACTTCATCACGCTTATGGCTGGAAGATGCTGAACCAATCAAAAACCATAAAACATCTCCCCGAATAGGAATTGACTATGCCGGTGAACCTTGGGTAAGCAAAGAGTGGAGGTTTTATATCAAGACCGACTGAATGACCATCCTTTTATCTTAACAGTCTATCAGCTAATATTTAATACTCTATTGGCAATGATCTTCTTGTAGATTATATAGACAAGAACAATTTCAACAAAAAAAGTTAGGATCATAAAATTGCTCGCTTCAGGAGGCATGTTAACATTGCTATCTTTTAATAGGAAAATACTATTTAAGCCCGAGCCACTTCCTTCGAATGAAAATATGACCCCCTGAATAAAATTCCACGAAAAATGCATGCCTACGGCAATACTGATTGATCTAAACATATAGGTAGCAAAAAACAAGGATATTCCACTAAAGACAAGGTTAATTTGCATGATTGGGAATTTATCCAAATTAAAATGCAAAAAACCAAAAATTACAGAACTTATCAACCCTAGGAGAACAATCCTTTTGTCAAACGACCTAGTTTTGTCAAGAATCCATTTTCTTAGAAATAAATAACGAAAAAAGTATTCTTCAATTATTGCCACAAACATACAATAGCTTAATGATTTAAGCATAGGAAAGAACGCAATATCATTGTTCAGGACGTAAGTCTCTTGGCAATATTCGATAAGGAATAATGAGAAAAAAGAAAGTGTTGATATTAAACACCCCCAAAAAAAAAGGCTTAGACGATAGGATATATTCTTTAAGCTCAATTGCATATTCAACAATAAGTATTCATTAAAAGGAGTCAAAATTAATTAACTCCTTTTATAACCCATAATAGTTTACTAATACATACCATATGGGCGATCTACCGCCAGAACCTCTGCAGCTTCATAAAGCTCCTGCACAGCATATCCAACACCATAGGCTATATATTCAAGAAGATTCTTTCCGCCATCAATAGCCTTTAACTCTTTATTATCCAATTCAAGTATTAAATCATTATTTTCCATAACTAAAGATTAAATTCGTAATTAAAAAGATTAACTCTTAATTTGATGCGGCATCGGCTCTACCTTCATTAAATGCATCTGCTAGATCACCTAGATCCTGAGTAAGTGCAGCACCTATCAGAGCCCCAACTATTACTGGCACTATCCAGCCACCATCAACTTCTTTTAACTCATTTTTATCCAATTCTTTCATAATAAAAATTTAAAGTTTCCCTACTCGTTATCGGCTTTTCGGGTTCCGCCCAAGTTTTGTGCACTAAACTCAAGCTGAAATTAGTTTTGCACAGTGCGGGAAAAAAGCACTCTTGTAATTATTCAGAGAATATCCACCAAATATTTGTTTCTCGGTTTCTTTTGAAATGATTTTTAATGAATAGTGAAGTTCTAATTCATGCCCATTGGAAAAATAGTAGGTGTTTCGTTGTTTTGAATAAGCTACTTGGGCGCCCATTGCACGAATTTCATCTAAATGTTCGTACAAACGCCTTTTGCTGATAAATAAGTGATCTGCAAATTCTGCCGGAGTTCCTGTTCGCTCGTGTTTAATCAGTTTTATAATCCGCTGAATACGTTCCAACTGTTCAAATGATTTCATCACTTCTTGATTTATGATTCTACTAAAATTTTATTTCTTACTGATGCCGGAAATTGACGAACCCACATATTCTTGTAAATCCCCTCATGTGAAATTAACTCATCATGTGTGCCAGACTGAACCAATTCCCCTTTCTGTAAAACATGAATTTGATCGGCATCAACAACAGAACTTAAACGGTGCGCAATCAGGATCACGGTTTTGCCTTCTGCGACAAATGACTGAATGACTTTTTGCACATAATGCTCGGACTCTGCATCCAGGTTGGCGGTTGCTTCATCCATAATTAATATTTCCGGTTTTCGGTAAAGTGCCCTTGCAATGGCAATACGTTGTTTTTGTCCGCCGGAGATGGTTGCCCCGTTTTCCCCAAGGTAGGTATTAAATCCCCCGGGAAGCTGTTCAACAAATTCTGTCATCCCCAGTTGTGTAATTATTTTTAAAATCAACTCCATATCAGGTTGATAATCACCCACAGCAATATTCTCTACAATAGTTCCAGCAAACAAATCCAGGTTTTGAGGAACAATACTCACCAAATTCCTCAAGCTTTCAGGATTTGCATGTTGGATGTTGATATCCCCAATATAGATTTGACCTTCATTTATTGGATACAATCCTTGAATTAATGCTGCTATGGTTGACTTGCCGGAACCACTTTCTCCTATAATTGCTGTTAATTTACCGTGAGGTATAACCAGATCAAAATTTTCAAATACATCAGTCCGTGTTCCATAACTAAAACTTACATTTCTTAAAACAATGTCTCCGACATGAGACTGGCTTAGTTCGACAGTATTCGTTTCTTCTTCTCGTTCCAAATCCATAATTTCAAAAAGGCGGTCAGATGCAATACGTGCATTCTGAATTATCTTATTCATATTAATTAATGCACTTACCGGGTTGGTAAAATAGGCCAGTAAAGCATAAAAAGACATTAACTCACCCGGGGTAATTTCCTGATTAATAACTAAAGTGCTGCCAAACCAAAGCAGGATGATGGTAAACAAGCGATTAACAAATAAGGTGGAGTTGGAAGAAAACAAACTATTTAATCCGGATTTGTAGCTATTGTCCAACAACTTAATAAACCGGGTTTCAGTTTTAACGGCATTAAATTCTTCCAGATTAAATTGTTTAATTGTTTTAGTGGCTTTTAACGACTCTACCAACTGGGATTCCAACTCGGCTGCATTCTCCATGATTTTACGTTCCCGTTTTTTATTTAACTTATCTGTAATAAAATAGATCACAGCATATACGGGAATAATAATTGCCATGACCAATGCCAGTCTTGAACTATACAAAAACATCAACACGAAAGAGAAGACAATTATAAACAAGTTGACTGCAAGGCTAATCAGGCTTTCATTAATAAACACCCTGATTTTTACAGCATCGTTTATTCTTGAGATGATTTCCCCGGTTCGCATGGTATCAAAAAAACGTTGTGGTAATTTCAATAAATGCTTGTAATAGCCAAGGATTAACCTGGCATCTATAAGCTGCCCGGTTTTTAGGATAAAGCTGGTTTGAAATGACCCAATTGCAATTTGAAACAACAACAGAATAATCATTCCAATACTCAATAAGTTGAGCAAATTGCGGTTTCCATCAACGAGTACAAAATCGGTTATTTTTTGAATATACACTGAAACTGAAAGCCCCAGAATAGTAAAAATTACAGCACCGATTAACGATTGAATCAGTATGCTTCGATGAGGTTTTAAAAGAAACCGAAACCTGGCAATGGTAGAAATCTTTTCGTTTAAGGGCCTAAAGTCTTCAGATGGGGAAAGAAGAATAAGTATGCCTGACCATTCTTTTTCAAATTTTTGAGGATCTTTGCGATGAATCTGTCCATCGCCTGGATCCATAATTTCGACAAACTTATCGGTAACTTTATACACAACGACATAATGCTGCAACACCTCTTTTACAACAACATGTGCAATTGCAGGCAAAGGAACCTCGGCAAAAGCCTCCAGGTTGCATTTTACACCCTTCCCAGAAAAACCCATCTTTTCGGCAGCCTTAATCAGCCCCCAGGCGTTTGTACCTTTTTTATCGGTTCCTGCCCACTGCCTAATCTTCGCAATAGGTAACTTGCTATTATGGTGAGCAGCTACGGAAGCCAAACAAGCAGCTCCGCAATCAGTAATATCCCTTTGTTTAACTTTAATATTTGCCATTTCTCTAACTTTCAGAGTTACCTGCAATCAGCTTAGGATTTAACCAATTATCTGCCTTGTCATAAATTATTTGCAACAAGGTTCTTTCCGTAATTTCGAACCTGCTGGTTAGTGTTAATCCATTTTTGAGTGCACCAGCATATCCTGATTTTAACTTCAAATGGGTTTGGTCAAGTGAACATCTTACCCGAAACAAAACCTGATCATCTTGAATATTTGGTTGAGCAGCAATGTCAATGACCTTGCCTGTTCCCATCCCCCACTGATTGTAATTGTAAGAGTCTACCTGAAACTTTGCCTTCATTCCTTTTTTAATAAATGAAATATCAGTGGGTGTCACATAAACGTCCACAATCAAATTATCAATAGGGGTAATCATTGCTACTTCTTGGTTCATGAACAAATAGCTTCCTTCTTTTTGCCCTTTATAGTTGCTTACAACTCCGTCAACTGGAGATATTATAAAATGGAAGTTTCGTTCTTCATTTAATTGTTTTAATTCAGATAATAATTCCCTTTGGTTCTCATTGAGTGTTTTAATCTCAAGTTTCCATTCACTTTTTTGGCTCTCTATAAAAACTTCACGAACCTTAACTGAATTCTGATACTTAAATTTTATCCGGTCAAAATCGGCAATTGGAATAACACCTGATTGGAATAATTTCTCATTCCTTTCAAATTCTTTCTTCTGAATTGAAATTTCCAGGCTTAATTCAGATAGCTTTTTGTTGAATGCAAAAAATTTCTGCCGATAAACATCTGACTCCAATTTTTTTGAATTGTCTTTGATGAGAGAATTCAAATCTGATAAGTAAGTTTTGTTCCTTTCTATAATATCTTCAACCAACATCACCTTTTCATTCAGCTTATCCTGATCAATCCAAACCAATGTATCCCCACTTTTAAAGTGACAATTTTCTTCCATTAAACATTTTTCAATTCTACCACTACCAGGAGCTATTAAATAAACTGAAGGATTAATAGACTGAATAACACCTCTCGCTTGCGTACTAATAGTGAGTTTAACAAAAGGCAACAAAACAATGAACAACATTATTAATATTACTATTAATAAGTATATTGATTTTACGCTTTTACTATGTTTTTTAAAATGAGACTCATAAGAAATACTTATTATCTCTTTAGGGAATAATTTTTTTCGCATTTCAGGGTGAAATTAAACAACATCACCTTAAAGATAACAACTCAGATTTTATTATAATAAATAATTCTGTTAAATTATTTGAATTGATCAAATTAATGGTAAAGTAGTCTTCTTTTTGAATGAATGACATAATTTTTAAATATATGGTTGAATAACTTTTGAAACTTATAGGCTCAGTGAATCATACCAGGGTAGCATTCAATCCACAATCATACGTATATTTTCATAACTGCTTGCACGTATTGTTTTCTTTTAATAAATTTACACGTGTAAATAAGTAAAAAAAGAGACGTGCCATGAATACAAAATTAACGTTGACTATTGATCAATCATTAATAGAAAAAGCAAAAAAATATGCAAAAGGGAAAGGCAGAAGTCTTTCTGATATTGTAGAGAACTACCTTAAGGTGATCATCAAAGAGGAAAATACAAAAGTGATTGACACAACACCAATTGCGTCTTCATTACGTGGTTCTTTTAAGTCTCCACAAGATATCGATTATAAAAAAGAGTTGGGCAAAGGATTATCTGAAAAATACCTTTAATATGGATAAAGTTCTCATTGATACAGATGTAATCCTGGACTTCTTTTTTGACAGAAAACCATTTTCAGATTATGCATCACAAGTTGTGGGTTTGTGTGAAACCAAACAAATAGAAGGATATCTAACCCCGGTTATTTACAGCAATGTTTATTATTTATTACGACAAACTGCAAGACACGAAAAAGTAATTGAAAAGTTGAAACAGTTAATGACAATTACAGATGTGCTTTTAATGGACAAAGAAGTTGTGAGTAATGCCCTCAATTCTGGGTTCAAAGATTTTGAGGATAGCTTACAAAACTTTGCTGCCATGAAACATGGAAGCATTGACGTGATCTTAACACGCAACCTGAAAGATTTCACACAAAGCGAAATTGGTGTGCTAACACCTGAATCCTACATTAAATCGATTATAGCTAAACGTGGGTGAAAACCATTCCCCCGAATAGGAATTGACTATGCCGGTGAACCTTGGGTGAGTAAGGAGTGGAGGTTTTATTTATAATATCGAATGCATTATAGCTTTAACACCATCAAAAACCCGCTGGTGGTGCTGAACAATATACCAAACTAAATATCCAGAAAGAAATACGATAGAAAGTACTGTGGGAAGGTCTTGTTTTTTAATTTGAAGTCCATTAAAAAGCAACAACTTTTTTTTCATAAGGCTGGCAGTTTTTTTATTACGAAGATGCAAGTTACCCTCAAATTTTATAAACCATACGTATAAATTAGGTTAAATAATACGAAAGGATTAAAAAAATGGCGAACCCCCCATTTTCTTTTATGAACAACAAAAAACGCTATTTTATTGTTAAGTTGCTATTTCTTCTTTAAAATGAAGCGATCATAAAACCATAGCAAAATTACGGCACTTAATGTTACGCCTGAAAATACCATCCACACCTTTTGTGGCTGGTAGTTCATCCAGAGAAAATCACTCAATTCAGCCACCGACATATTCATTTGGCTAGCAGCTTCTTCAATATAATTATTCTTGGTGAACTCACCGTCAATCTCTGGAATTTGTATTCCTCTTGTCGCAACTTCTTTTTGTAACAAGAACACCTTATCTGAAATACGTTCAAACAGCTCACCGGATAATATACCTGCCCAAATATGCCCCAATCCTATAGCAATGTAAGAAGAACCCAGGTAAAGTGCTTTTTTGTCATTCGGTGCAATCCGCCCAACATATTCAGTAAATTTTGGGGAACTGCCCATCTCTCCCAGACCAAATATTAACAGCCCCAGCAAAATAATCCATCCGCTTTGGAAGGAGAACATCATTGCAGAACCAATTGCCAATACGAATATTCCTCCCATCATTGCTTTCAACGGACGAAAACGCATGACAAAAGCCGAGACCATGATCTGAAAACAGATGATATAAAATGAGACAACACTTAGAAATGTTGGGGTAGCAATTCCCCCGTGCCCATTCCCGATGGCGTTGGCCAGTCCAGGTAAAACAGAATGTAGTGCGTCATATAATACATTTGTATCTACCCATTGCTCAACAAAAACCGGAAAGGAATAATAAAGCTGGTTGTACGCACCCCAAAAAAGAGACATGATAAACAAAAACAGCACGTATTTCCAATTCAATAAAGTAATCCAGATATTATAAAAAGCCTGTCCGATTTTTCGAAGTAATTTCCCTTCACCACTTTTTTCAATAGGTTCTTTAAAAAAGAAAAGTGTAATCAGGAAATTCAATGCAACAACTATAATGGACATGAAAAACACATAGTCCCATCCCTTCTTTAGCACAATACCGGCAACAAACGGGCCAATAAAACCCCCCATATTTACCATCATGTAGAAAATACCGAAACCAATTGATGCTGTCTTTTCATTGGTGTTTTTTGCAATCATTGCCGTGATTATCGGTTTAAAAAAAGCACCACCTACACAAATCCAGATAAATGAAAAGAAGGCCATCTCAAAACCATTGATTGTCCTCATCATATAAAAGCCAGAGGCATACAGTGCAAAAGAGATGTACAATACTTTTTTATAACCTATTTTGTCTGCAATAGCTCCAGTTACCAAGGGCAAAATATACAACAGCATGGAACCCGTTCCCATAATGATTCCTTTCTGAGCCTGAGATAGCCCAAGCGCTCCGGTATCTTGTGAATTCACCAGAAATAGGGCAAGAATCATATAAAATCCGTACCACGCCCAACGCTCAAAAAGTTCAATTGTATTTGATAACCAAAACGATTTGTTGTAACCTCTCAATATTCCCAACGCTCCCATTTTCTTACTTTTAGATTGAAGAAAACAAAGAAATAAAAAAATTTCGTTGTAATGCCTATTAAGAATAATTAACTAATTGACTAAATCAGAATTATACAATAAACCGTGAGCTTTATTACTTTTGTTGCTGCATAATTTGAAAATTTAGAGAAATGAAACGAAATATAAAAAGAAGGTTTGGACTTATTTTGGGTGGGTTATTAGTCGCAACTGTTGTTTTCACAGCCTTTAATCGTGACGAAAAATTATTCCATATTGATAAAAACCTGGACATATATTATACCCTGTTCAGGGAATTGAACCTGTTTTATGTTGATGACATCAACCCGACCGACCTGGTGAAAACCAGTATTGATGAAATGCTCATGTCACTTGATCCATATACGAACTTCATTCCTGAATCAGAGATAGAAGATTTCAAATTTATGACTACCGGTGATTATGCAGGAATTGGAGCACTGATTAGCAAACATGGCGACAAGGTACTTATTGCTGAACCTTACCAAGGATTTCCTGCAGATAAAGCTGGACTGAAGGCTGGCGATGTTCTTCTGGAAGTTTCAGGTAAGGAAACAAAAGATATGGACACAGAAGATGTGAGCAACCTTCTGAAAGGGCCTGCAAACCAGGTCGTAAAAATTAAGGTTCAACGTCCAGGGGAAAAGAAGCCAAGAAATTTCGATATCGTTCGTGAAAAAATACACATTGATGCAGTTCCATACTACGGCATGCTTGACAATGAAACTGGCTACATCAGATTGTCAAATTTCACAACCAATTGTAGTAACGATGTGAAAAAAGCATTTGTTGAACTCAAAGAACAACAAGGGGCCAAATCTCTGGTATTAGACTTGCGATCAAATCCGGGAGGCTTGTTAATTGAAGCTGTGAAAATAACGAACCTGTTTGTTCAAAAAGGAGAAGAAATTGTAAGCACACGTGGCAGGGTAAAACAGTGGGACAAAACTTACACCGCAACGGCACAGCCCCTTGATACAGTGATGCCACTTGCAGTTTTGGTGAACCGGGGCTCTGCATCAGCTTCAGAAATTGTTGCAGGAGCATTGCAAGATTTGGACAGGGCGGTAATTATTGGAACACGAACTTTTGGAAAAGGGCTGGTTCAAACCACACGCGAACTGAGCTACAATTCACAGTTGAAGATAACAACAGCCAAATATTACATTCCAAGTGGAAGATGTATCCAGGCATTGGACTATTCAAACCGGAATGAAGATGGAAGTGTTGGAACTATTCCTGACTCATTGATTACAGAATTTACCACAAAAAAAGGACGTAAAGTTTATGATGGTGGTGGCATTGTTCCAGATGAAAAAATCGATTTGGATATGTTGAGCAGCCTCAGCATTCAGCTGGTACGAAAATTTATGGTATTCGACTACGCTACTCATTTTACGAGCAAGCACGAAAGCATTGCATCACCAGAGGAATTTAAGATCAGCGATGAAATTTATGCTGATTTTAAAGCCTTTGTAAAGTCAAAGGAATTCTCCTATAAATCGGCAACAGAGAAGAAAATGGAAGAACTTTTGAAAATTGCCAAGAAAGAAAAATACTATGCTTTGGCTGAGACAGAGTTTGAAAACCTGAAGCAAAAAATTGCACATGAACTGGATAAAGACCTGGATCAGTTTAGGGAAGAGGTTGGGGACATGTTAACTGATGAAATTGTAACGCGGTTTCACTATCAGAAAGGGGCAATCCGCTCTGCAATAGTGAATGACAAGGGTATCCTTAAAGCCAAAGAGCTGATAAAGGATCCGGAGGTTTACAGCCTGACTTTTACACCAGGAAAAATTATTTCAATGACAACCATAAAAAAACCCGGTTCAGACGACCGGGTTCCTTTTGATATGGTAATTAATAATTAGTTTCCTAGTCCAAAAGTATCAGGGTACATAATTGCTATTGTAATCATAGCAACGATAAAAATTGCAAGCACAACAAAGAATAATACTACACCAAGCTTATAGCGTTTATTACTCTTTTGCAATTGAGATACCGACAAAATCTTGTTGATTTTGTTTACCATTTTTTTAAGGGCCATCTGATCTTTTACAATGTAATCGTAAGCTCCGTATTTCATGGTATTAATCGCAATATCAATGCTGTCCTGCCCTGAAAGGAAAATAAATTCAACATCAGGAACAATTTTCTTTGCTTTTTTAAGCACCTCAATCCCGTTCATCCCTTCTAACAAGTAGTCTTGAATAACGATACGAGGCTGTTTTTCCATTGCAGCTACAGCTTCCTCCCCTGTGTAGAATGTTTCAACATTGGTGAACTTGTTAGTTTTTAAAAAACTGACAACCAACTTGTTGTAAACATGATTGTCCTCTACCACAAAAATCAATGGGTTTTTATTGTTTTGCATAATCAAGTAATGAGTTAATTAGCATTCAAAGTGAATCGAGCCATTGTAAATCTTGTTAAATTTAGTAAAAAATAGAATACATCATTTGAAAAACGTTAGAATTAATGATTTCTGTATAACATCCTGTAAAATATTTTGCTTTTTTGGCAACTCATCGGCTTATTTATTTCCTTTGTAAAAACTGCCTAATTATGAAACTCGCAATTGACATTGGAAACACGAACATTGTTTTTGGGGTAAACAATCAGAATGGATGGGAGAAAGTTTGGAGAATTCAAACTGACCCTTTAAAAACTGCTGATGAGTACGAAGTTATTTTTCGTTCGCTCATTACCAATGGAAAAATTTGCAAGAATTCATTTGACCAAATCATTTTAAGCAGTGTTGTTCCGGCACTAATTAATGAATTTACAAAAATGACGATCAACATTACCGGCAAAAAACCGGTGATTGTTGGGCCTGAAACCTACCATAAACTTCCCTTGAAAATCATCAATCCGTATGAGATTGGAACAGACCTGGTTGCAAACTCTGTAGCTGCATTTACCAAGTATAAAAAGGATGTGATGATTATAGATTTTGGGACAGCACTCACGTTTACTACTGTTTCTAAAGAAGGTGAAATACTCGGGGTTTCAATTGCTCCAGGACTCCGAACTGCTATTAAATCACTTGCAGGCAATACAGCCCAGCTTCCCCATGTCCAACTGGAAATACCCCCTTCAGCTATTGGCACAAACACCATTCATGCCATCCAGGCGGGAGTGCTGATTGGGTATACTGGTTTGATTGAACACATGATAGCCCAAACAGAGAAGAAACTGAATAAAAAGCTTTTTGTTATTGCAACCGGGGGCTTGTCGGCTGTTCTGGCAAAAGAAACCAACAAAATAGAAATAATCGAAGAGAACATCACACTGGATGGATTAAAGGTTATTGGAGATCATTTGGAATAATGATCATTTGTTAAAATTTGTCAATTTATTCTTTTCAATTAAACCCTTGACGCAGTACTTAGTCAAAGGGGAAAATCAATAAAATTGGAAGCTATGAAGAAACAAATTATCTCCCTCGGATTATCCATCTTTTTTGTATTGAGTTTGATAGCTGTTCAAGCACAAAACCCACAACGAGGAAAAGATTTTTCTTTTCAGGGAAAAGGGAAAAAAGAAATGATGTGCCAAAAAGTTCTTACTGAAGAACAACAAGAGGCATTTAAAGAAATTCGCTTGGCCAGCATGAAGGATGCCAAGCCTTTACAGGATGAAATTCGCGAATTGAGAGCCCACCACCAAACGTTGATGACAGCTGAAAAGCCAAATTTAAATGAAATTTACACCAGCATTGATAAAATGTCTGAACTGAAATCTGAATTGGCTAAAATCAGGGCAAAAGCCAGGGTGGAAATGTCATCACAACTATCAGAAGAGCAAAAACTGAAGATGGCTCAAATGAAAAAAATGAGAAAAGGTAAAGGACATTGGGTAGGCCACCGACAAAAGCATAGAGGCTGGAATGATTAAAACCAGGTTTTCTGTTTTCATGACAAAAGGGTGTTTCAACACGATCACCCTTTTTCTTTTTCAGACTATATTAATCACATCCCCTTCAATCTCAACCTGGTCGCCCTTGCGGATTTTTGCACGTTTTCGAAATTCAGTTTCCCCATTTAGTTTTACCAAGCCGTCTTCAACAAACAACTTAGCCTGACCTCCTGATTCAACCAATTGCAGAACCTTTAACAATTTAATTAGCTCAATGTATTCTGTTTGAAGTTCAAATTCAATCATTTCTATTATTATAAGTTAGCTAGTTCTTCTTTTAATTTTTTTGTCAATCCGGCTACCACTAAATCATACGAATGGTCAATTAATTCCGTCACCAGTTTAATGGGTACAGAACCGTCCATCTCAATCGTATTCCAATGCACTTTGCTCATGTGATAACCGGGATTTATTCCCTCATACTCTTCCCTTAATTCAATTGCTTTTTCCGGATCGCATTTCAGATTGACACTCAACGGACCTTCAAGATTGCCCAATGCGAACATCTTGTTCATTACCTTAAAAACCAATGTTGTGTCATCAAATGGAAGGCTTTCCGTTACCCCTTTCTTGGAAATGCAATATTCCCTGAATTCTTCAATATTCATTGTCGAAATTTTTTCTCAAAATTAATTGAAATTACTCAATTGCCTCGATTATGCTGTAGGATAAAAAGCATCTTTGATGTGTTCAAGGGAAAAATCGTTTCCAAAGAAAACGATGGAGATCACATCAAAGCGGGTGTCCAGATCAACATCGTGTTGCTGAATGTAGGCTTCTGCTGCATGAACCAGGAACCTGATTTTTCTGATTGTTACCGCATCTGCCGGATGTTCGTAACTGCCCGAACTTCTTGCTTTCACCTCAACAATTACCAGCTCATCGCCATCCTGTGCTACTATATCTATTTCATAATGATGAAAATACCAGTTAGTTTCACGTATATGATAGCCCAGGGAGAGTAAATGTTGCTGAGCCAGCTGTTCACCTTTTTTACCTAGTTCTTGTTGAATATTTTTTTGTTGATTCATTTTGCCAGGGGTTTAACAGATTAAAACTACAAAATATTTTGGATTCGTTTGGTGTAAATTTATCTTTGGATTCTCACATTAAAAATGAGTTCATGGCAATCACAGCATTTCGAGGAATGAGCCCCGGGGCACAGTTGTTATTTGCGATTTTTGTAGTCGTAGTTTCTTTTTTGGTTTTTTTAGTTTTCGGCATACTTACAGCCATACCTTTTTTTGGAATATCAGAGATGCTAAATAGTATGTCTTCTGGCGAATACAATACCCCAGATGCAATAGCTTTGTTAAAATATTTTCAGGTTATGCAATCCATTGGATTGTTTGTTGTCCCTCCGTTTGTTATCGCTTATTTATACGAAGGGAAAGTAGCAGAATACCTTCAACTGAATAAAGGTTTTAACACTAAATCTTTCATTTTAGCTACACTCACAGTATTTGTTTTAATGCCTTTCATTGGCTTTGTCGGTGAATGGAACAGCAATCTTGAGCTCCCTGCTTTTATGTCAGGAACAGAAGACTGGATGCGCAGAATGGAAACGAATGCTGAGGTGCTGATTGAAAAATTCATACAGGTTGAATCGTTGGGAGGACTACTTTTTAATATTTTTATGATTGCTGTTATCCCTGCACTTGGTGAGGAATTTTTATTTAGAGGTGTTGTCCAGAAAATATTCACGAACATGACTAAGAATGCCCACTGGGGAATTTGGATTTCAGCCATCATTTTCAGTGCGTTTCACATGCAATTTTTAGGGTTTGTTCCACGCATGCTTTTGGGAGCCTTATTTGGGTATATGTTGGTTTGGAGCAAAACAATCTGGCTACCTGTTCTTTGCCACTTTGCAAACAACCTGTTTGGCGTTTTAGCTTTGCATGCTCAAAACCAGGGAGGCGAAAAATTATCTCAAATGGGTGAATATGCAGAGAACATGTCTGTTCACTGGGGGGTAGCTTTTTTTAGTTTAATGCTTGGGTTGCTGCTGCTGATTGCACTAAAAAAGGAATCGGAACCAAGACTTAATTAAAGATCAAGTTCGTCTGTAATTTTTCTGCTTCCATTCTCTTTTGTTCCGAAGCCCGGTAAACGTAAGTAACACCGTATTTTTGAGCGTTCTCCCTTCTCAATTCAGCTGAGTCATCGCCAAAGGTACTTTCAACTTCATTCCACACATGCTGGATCAAAGCATCAGCCTGTTCGCGCATTTCCTGCATTTTTAACGAAGCCCGCTTAGTTGCATTTTCAAGATTGACCATAAACCGATAAGCATCCTGAAATGACTCGAAATGCACTTTTACCAAAGCAATTGATGGACTGTATATTGGGCTACCACCATGCATGCAGCGTTTCTTCTCCCCTTCCATAATTTTTTCACCCCATTCCAACACATCTTTCTCAAGATTAAGTGCCGGAACATTTAGAGCATCAGGGTTTAATCCATAAAACTCGCGAACCTCTGGTTTCATTTCTTCGCGTATAATGGCGAAATTCAATACTTGTACAAAATGGGAGAGATACAATTTTGCCTTTTTGAAAATGCCCCCATATTCATTGGAATGATCGAATTGCTTTTGTTTTGAAGCTTGTAAATTGCGTACCGCCCCTGAAAAATGGGGGTAAATAGTTTGAAGCTTCTCCAACGATTGTTGACTAAAGGCCAACTCCGAAATTGCCGTTCGTTTTCCTTTTTCAAGAGCTTGTTCAATGGCTCGTATTCTTGCTTGATCTGTATTTGGTAACCTTCTGTAGGGCATCCTTCAATTCTGTCATGTTTGTACGAAGGTACAAAATCGCAATGCCCGAATGGTCTCTTCGCAGAAAAACTAATTAACAGCAAGCTGTTTAAAATTCACTAATCATAAGTAAATTAACCACTTGACTTTTAAATCTGAATCAGATATAAACAGGGTTATGAAACAGTACTTCCCCAGTACAACATATTATTTGGAAATCTCCAGCATTCGTTGAATCGGAACTTTGGCCTTTTCAATCACTTCTTCAGAAAGCTGAATTTCAGGAAGTTCGTGTTTCATGCAAATGTAAAGTTTCTGAAGACTGTTCAATTTCATGTATGAGCAATCGTTGCATGCACAGGTTGAATCGTTCGATGGTGCAGGAATAAACGTTTTTTCGGGACACGCTTTATTCATTTGGTGAAGAATCCCACTTTCAGTAGCAACAATGAATTTTTCAGCTTCACTTTCCTGCACATAGTTGAGCAATGAAGTGGTAGAACCAATGTGCTTGGCAACCAAAAGAACAGGTTTTTCACATTCAGGATGAGCGATAAATTCCGCATCAGGATGTTCATCCATCAATTCCAGGATTTTCTCCAATGAATATTGCTCATGAACCATGCATGCTCCATCCCAAAGTACCATATCACGACCAGTAATGCTATTGATGTAGTTCCCCAGATTTTTATCAGGAGCAAAAATCAACTTTTCATCTTTTGGAAAGCTATCTACGATTTTTTTGGCATTCGCCGAAGTACAGACAATATCGGTTACAGTCTTTAAATCAGCTGTGCAATTGATGTAAGAAATAACTTTATGATCGGGATACTTTGCTTTAAAAGCAGCAAATTTTTCAAGTGGGGCAGATTCAGCCAAAGAACAACCAGCTTTAAGGTCGGGAAGAATTACCTTTTTTGAAGGATTAATAATTTTTGCCGTTTCAGCCATAAAATGTACGCCAACAAAAACGATCATGTCGGCATCCGTCTTCTCAGCTTCCTGTGCCAAACCCAAACTGTCACCAACAAAGTCGGCTATATCCTGAAGTTCCCCCTCCACATAAAAATGGCTAAGGATTACTGCATTTTTTTCCTTTTTCAGGCGATTAATTTCTTCAACCAGTTTCAATTTTGGATCGATCTTCTCATCAATATACCCCAGCTCATCCAGCATGCCCTGTATCTGTTCTCTTTCCATCATTAGTTGTTTTCTATATGGCGCAAAATTAAGAATATCATTTAAAAAAACACATGACAGTCTTAAATGTTTGTGCAATTAATACACGCTTAACAAGTTACAATTTCAACAAATGGATGTTCTTCTTTTATACACAAAAAGAAACCCCGGCAAGTGCCAGGGTTTTCTCCTCTATTAATCTACTATCTAACCAAAAAGTAATTTTATTATTTCGTAACAGGTTTAATTTGGAATGAATAGCTGTATTCTTTTCCTGTCAGACGATACTTATCGTGAGTCCAGGCTCCCCAGCTATTATCGCCACCAACTCCCATTTGTTTGTAATCAACGTTCACAGATGTTAGGTCACGTGGTTTTACATCAACAGTGTGCCTATTTACAACATTTTTGCCCTTAACCTGGCGACCATCAGTACGTTCAGGAGATTCAAAATCTTCCATGATGTTGTGGTGTGCTGAAACTTCCAATAGTTCATCAGCTACAAATTTCAAACCAACACCTTCATTATTGGTAATGCTCATCCAGCGAACATCCGTTTTATTCCCATTCTCTTGCGGGCGAAGATAAGCCCAATACTGATCGGCAACTGATCCAGAATACAAATCAACAAACGCACTTGTTTTTCTGTCCCAATAAGATTCATGAGGACCACGACCGAACCAGGTCATTTGGTCAAACTCACGTGGCATCACCAGGTTCATACCCATTCTTGGAATCTCAGGTGCATCTTCTTTTGTAATTTTTAAGCTATTAGAAACCTTGATATGTCCATTTCCATCAACCACATAAGTTGATTGGTACTCGCCCATTACAGTATCTCCGTACATCAATTCAAAATCAAAGCTTATCGTTGCAGAAACATCTGTTGAAGAGACAGATTTTGATTTTACTTTACGCTCCTGTCCTGCTTTGCGCCATGGTTTTGCACGTTTGTCCAGTTTATTACCAAAATCATTATCAATTGGTGCTCTCCAGAAGTTTGGCACAGGTCCTTTCTGAATAGTTTCTTTTCCGCCAACAATCAACGAACTTATCGCTCCATTTGCCGTATCAAACTCAACAGCAAAACCTTTTCCTGAAACGCTTACTTTTCCTTCAACTTCGTTAACTGAAACTTTTTCTGAAATATTGGTAACCGAATTTGTTTTTGTCTCAAGAAACTTAAATTGTTCTTTAGCCAAAACAGTCCCTGCTTTTACCAATCCATCATCTTCCTTAAGTTTTGCGTACACATTAAGGAAATATTCTGTGTCCATTTCAGTTGAAAAATCATAATCAATCTTGTAATTTTTTGATTTATCAGGAGCTAAATCAACACCATTGATTGTACCTTCAGTAACAACTTTTCCATTTCCTTTTACTTCATAAACAAAATCAAACTTGTCCAGGTTGATGAAAGCATACTTGTTTTCAATATTAATGTTTCCTTTCATATCAACTTGCTTGAACTTGATGTATTGGTAAACCTTTTTTACTTCCAGCAAATGAGGTTTAACAGCGCGGTCTGGATCAACCAACCCATTGTTACAGAAGTTACCATCTGAAGGTACTGTGTCAGGGCCAAAGTCGCCACCATATGCCCAGAATTCCTCGCCAGCTTCGTTGGTTGTTAAAAGTCCCTGGTCAACCCAGTCCCATATACAACCACCCTGAAGCACATCGTAACGCTCGATCACATCCCAGTAGTCCTGAAGGTTACCAACACTGTTACCCATGGCATGCGCATATTCACACTGAATCAATGGCATATCTGCTTTTCCTTTTGCAAATTTTTCCATGCGCTCAATCTTTGCATACATCGGACAGTATATGTCGGTATTGTTTTTACCGTGAGCTTGCTCGTATTGCACTGGTCTTGAGCCATCAATTTCTTTCAGGTATTTGTAAGTTGCCTCGAAGTTTACACCATTGCCAGCTTCATTCCCTAGTGACCAAATGATGATGGATGGTTGGTTTTTATCGCGCTCATACATATTTACCGTACGATCCATGTGAGACTTGCCCCAAACCGGATCTTTGGCCAACGATTCCTTTCCATAACCCATTCCATGAGACTCGATGTTTGCTTCATCAATTACGTACAATCCATATTGGTTACAGAGTTTGTACCACAATTCAGGCTGAGGATAATGCGACGTACGTACTGTGTTGATATTATGAGATTTCATTACCTCAATATCTTTTAGCATAGTTTCTTTGTCAACCACGTGCCCATTCACATCATGGTGTTCGTGCAGGTTCACACCTTTCACATAAACGTACTGTCCGTTAACCAATAACTGGCTGTCTTTAATTTCAATCTTTCTAAACCCAACATCCTGACGAAGCACTTCAATGATCTTTCCTTCTTCATCTTTTAGGGTAATTAGTAATAAATATAGGTTGGGTGTTTCAGCCGTCCATTTTTTTACATCTGGGAAAATAGCCTCAACCCTGGCAAATCCATTTTGCTCTCCTACAGTTGAAGTAATATCAAATCCTTGAAGCAAGTTATCTCCATCAAACACCTCGGCAGAAACAGTAAGCTTGCGTTCTTCATTTGAATAACTTACCAATTCTACTTCAAGACCAAAAACACCATCATTGTAGTCATCTGTTAAGCTGGAAACAACTGTAAAGTCGTGGATGCTTTGCTTGTTGCGGCTCATTAAAAATACGTCACGGGTCATTCCGCTTAAACGCCAGAAATCTTGATCTTCCAGATAACTGGCATCACACCAACGCATAATTTCCACCGCAAGTGTATTAGTTCCTTCTTTCAAAAACTTGGTTATATTGAATTCAGCAGGTGTCTTGCTATCTTCACTGTATCCTACAAACTGTTCATTTACCCAAACGTTCATGCAAGAACTAACCGCACCAAAATGCAAGATAATCTCATCGCCATCCCATTCCGCAGGGAGTTCAAATGTTCGCTTGTACGACCCTACAGGGTTGTAGTGTTTCTGAATTAGCGGCGGTGTTTTCGCATGTGGGTATTTTACATTGGTATAAATTGGATAGTCAAAACCTTCTACTTCCCAGTTAGAAGGCACTTCTATCTCGTCCCATTTTTTGGTATTAAAATCATCTTTAAAAAACCAGAATGGACGTTCATCTAAATTTTGTGAAAGGTGGAACTGCCAAGTACCGTTTAAAGAAACAATATTTGGAGAATCCCATTTATTATCTTTTATAGCTTGTTCTGCAGTTGCATAAGGAATATAATGAGCCCTTGGGGCTTCTTTATTTATCCTTACAATCGTAGGATCTTCCCATGGTTTTGGGTTTGGCTCTTCGAAGGGAACATTCGCGTACTTATCGGCACATGAACTAATTACAAGGGAAATGATTGCAATTAATAACCAAGAAAGTGTCTTCATAATTTATTAAATTTAGTTATTTTTACCTACTGGTAGGTACTGGTAGGTGCAAAATTCGAAAAAAAAAGAATAATGTCCAAATAATATTTAATGCTTTAAAAAATCCAGAACCTTTTAAGTGTAAATTGATTGATAACCGTCTACTATAATAAGGCGTATTTATAATTGCAAATTAACAAACCAAGCTATAAACAACATGAACAAGTTTTTATTCATCATTTTTATCTTCTTTAGCTCAATTGCAAATGCTCAAAACAATGAATGGGAAGACCCAACAGTAATTGCAAAAAACAAACTACCTGCACGTGCTACTTCATATTCGTTCCCTAATGAAAAGGATGCGCTATCAGGAGACCGTTCAAGTTCCAAAATGATTTCCTTAAACGGAACCTGGAAATTTAATTTTGTAGAAAGATCAGAAGACAGACCTATCGATTTTTTCAATTCAGATGTTTCCGACTGGGATGACCTAGAAGTGCCTTCTAACTGGGAAATGAAAGGATATGGGACTCCTATTTACGTCAATGCAGGATATCCGTTTACTGCCAATCCACCACTTATTGATCGTGAAAACCCAGTTGGTTCGTATGTTAGAACATTTACTATTCCCGAAGAATGGAAGGGTCAACGCATTATCATTCACTTTGGGGGGGTGAGTTCTGCTATGTACTTATGGATAAACGGTAATGAAGTAGGCTACAGTCAGGACAGTCGCCTTCCTGCTGAATTTGATATTACAAACTTTGTAAAAACAGGAGATAATTCTGTTGCTGTGCAAGTTTTTCGCTGGTCGGACGGAAGCTACCTGGAAGATCAGGATCATTGGAGGATGAGTGGTTTGCACCGTGAGGTGTTGTTGCTGGCACAGCCAACGGTTGCAATCAATGATTTTTTTGTCCGCACCCGGTTTGATGTAAATTACCAGGATGCTTTACTCCAAATAAGGCCTACAATCACTGGATTAAATGATGAAGATATAAAAGGATGGACATTTGAAGCCAAGCTTTATTCTCCAAAAGGGGAAGAAGTATTTGAAGAGCCGCTAACAAAAGCTGCAAATGAAATAATCATGGAGCGCTACCCACAGCGCGATAATGTTTATTTTGGTTTGCTTGAAAAGAAAATTGAAAGCCCTGAAAAATGGTCGGCAGAAAAACCGGTTCTTTACTCACTTGTGCTAAGCCTTAAAAATGCAGAAGGGTCTATTGTAGAATCAAGATCAACTAAGGTCGGATTTCGTGAAGTTGAAACCAAAAATGGTCAGCTATTAATCAACGGAAAATCAGTTAAATTGTATGGTGTCAATCGTCACGATCATGATCATATTGGTGGCAAAACGGTTACCCGTGATGATATGTTGCAAGATGTTCTGCTATTGAAACAATTCAACTTTAACGCAGTGCGAACGTGCCATTATCCAAACGATCCGTATTTCTACGATCTCTGCGACGAGTATGGATTATACGTTATTGATGAAGCCAATATTGAAACCCATGGACTGATGGGGTACCTGACCAACCAACAGGAATGGCACATGGCGTTTGCCGACCGGGTTGTGCGAATGGTGGAAAGGGATAAAAACCACCCAAGCATTATTTCGTGGTCACTTGGAAACGAGTCTGGCTGTGGCCCGAACCATGCTGCTGCTGCTGGCTGGGCAAAAGATTTTGACCCTACCCGTTTTATTCATTATGAAGGCGCACAAGGACAACCAGAACATAAAGATTACATTCTCTGGGGAACCGAAGAATATAGTGCAAACAGGTTAGGTCGAAAAGCAAATCCAACTGATCCTGCTTATGTAGATGTGATTAGCCGCATGTATTCCAATCTTGAAGAAACTGAATTCATTGCTAAAAGCCCTTACGTAAAACGCCCTATTATGCTTTGCGAATTTGCGCATGCCATGGGCAATTCGTTGGGGAACTTTCAGGAATATTGGGATTTGTTCCATGCCTACCCAAATTTGATTGGTGGCTTTATCTGGGACTGGATCGATCAGGGCATATTGAAGAAAGATGAAAATGGGGATGAATTCTTCGCTTACGGTGGAGACTTTGGTGATACACCCAATGACAATAATTTTTGCATGAACGGTGTGATTGCTTCCGACCGGACACCAAAACCTCAAACCTATGAAGCAAAATATGTCATGCAACCTGTGAAAATTACGGCTGTTGATTTGGGAAAAGGACTGATCAGGATTCAAAACAGGTTTCATTTTACCAACCTGAACGAATTAAAACTACACTGGACAATCAAGGAAGATGCTACCCAAATCCAATCGGGAGCAATTCAATCGTTGAGTATTAATCCGGGAGATTCAAAAGTCATTCAGATTCCTTCAAAAGGAATTGCAGTTAAAGCAAATGCTGAATATTGGCTTCGATTAAGTCTTCAACTAAACGAAAATAAAAAGTGGGCTAAATCTGGTCACGAAGTGGCTAAAGAACAATTTTTACTGCCAATCGAAACCCCTTCAGTCATTACTAAATCAAAACGGCTTCCAAAGCCAACCATCACTGATTCAGAAGAAAGTATAAAAATTTCAGGATTAGGTTTCAATGCAGAAATAAATAGACAAAGTGGATTATTGACCAACTACAAAAAAGATGGAAAACAAATCCTTGTTGCTCCGCTGAAACCATATTTCTGGCGACCTCTGACCGATAATGATGAACGTGGTTGGAAGGCTCAAGAAAAGATTGCCATTTGGAAAGACTTGCCTGAAAAACTGATCGTTGAAGCAGTTAACATCAACACGGAAAATTCGACCATAGAAACTGAACTTGTCTATGAAAAATTGAATTTAAAAATCGATTACAGAATAGAGCCTTCGGGTGAAATCAATATTCAATTTGACCTGAATATTCCTAATGACATGCCAGAGCCAATACGGGTTGGGATGAATATGGGTGTTCCAACTGATTTAAAAAATATGTCATTTTACGGGAAAGGACCCTTTGAAAACTACTCGGACAGAAAAGGTGCAGCCGATGTTGATGTTTACTCCGGGACAGTTGACCAATTCTATTACAACTATACCAAGCCACAGGAAAGTAGCAATCGCACAGCTGTACGTTGGTTGTCATTGACCAACAGTAAAAATTCTGGCTTAATGATTGCTGGCGATGAACCTGTCCAGGTATCAGTTTGGCCGTATTCCGCAGAAAATATTCGTGAGGCACAACACCCAACAGAACTGGTAAAAGATGATAAGTTAACTGTAAACATCAGCCATCAATTAGCTGGTGTGGGCGGGAATGATTCCTGGTCAATTAATGCACGACCAATCAAAAAATACCGATTACTGGAAAAGAACTATCAATTCGGATTTAAATTGGTTCCGCTTACCAAAACAAAAGATTTGCAGCGAACTTACAGGGCAGTTAAGTAGGTAAAAAATAAGAGTCTCACTTCCACGTGAGACTCTTATTCTCAATTTAATTAATCTTCACGATCTTTTTTCGAAATACATCCCCTCGTTCCGAAATCAGTTCAATAAAATAAACACCTTCTTTAAGCAGGTTTAATGAAACTTTATTTAAGCTAAGATTTTTTGAAAGAACCATTTGCCCACCAATATTATAGAGGTTCAGCTTGCTAATTTTTTCTTTAGAATCAAAATATAACCAATCAGAAACCGGATTTGGATAAAGTGTAACGTGATTTTGAGCAATCATAATATCATCACTACCTGTGCTGAAGTTGATGTCATTTATATTGCGTGGCAAAATCTGATAAGTGTCTTTGTATTGACTAAAAACGCCCGTAATCTCTACATCATCTGAAGGCATAATCTTTCCGACCAATCTGGAACTGTAGGATATAAACATCTTTCCACTCCCAAAATGATCATTAAAAGTGTATGTCGTATTTTCTTCGGGAATAATGTTCCCCGCTCCAGATACTGACGCCCCTTTTACGGTTACCAGCATTCCTTCATACTTTTCATCAAAATCGGCAGTTGTAATTACAATTGGTTCAACATCTTTATTGTCCTTGTAATTATAAATATAGGAAACATCAAGTATTTCGGTTAGGTTATTGTATTCATCAACAGTTCCTTTTACAATCAGGCTATCGCCTACTTTACCCCTAAAGAAAGTATTGTAAACATTCATCCCTCCATATTCCAGATCACTTGATTGAAGAAAAAAGGAATTGTCAAAATTGCCAACAACACGCCCTGCTATCGTCACCTCCTGATTATCCATAGGGCTTGCCGAACCTGTCCCCTGGACATCTGGGATCGAAGTCAAATCATTTTCATCGATGGCTTCGGGAAATATATAACTTGCATTCCAGGTATAAGTTGAATCGCTAAATGTGGTTTGTACCGAGAAGTAAATCATATCTCCCGCTTGAAATCCTTCGGGTTGGATGATTGTTGAATAATTACTTTCGGATTTGCCCATCAACGTTTCGTTGTCTGTAGATTGAAAAGTGCTTCCCCAGTACAGCTTTACATCTCCCAATTCATTTTCAGCTGAAACATCAATTGAAACTGAAAGCTGCTCACCAATAGCGGGTATTTCGGGGTTCATTTTATAATTGCTAAAAGCCGGACCCGATGGGCTTTCATCGCCCCAAATAAAATCAGCAAATTCAGGATGATCAACAAACGGGTTCCGGTTTTGCTGAATCCGAAATAAGCGTTCGTTTCTTCTTCTTTCGAAATCACTTGGCGGATATTGCTTGTTCCATTCCAGCAAAGTAGATAGCTTGCCGTGTTCTTTTTTTCCGGCAGTGAATAATTCATCGACAACTTCCAAGTCCATTTCTTCATCCTCGCCCTCATAACGGGTAGCCATGTAGAAAAGGATTCTTGCCACCTGACCTTTTGTTGCATCACCGGGCTCCCAGGCAGAGCTCGTGTACCAGCAATCAGTAGCTTCGCTGTGTTGTGTACCTGTAGACTGAACATTGTCAAAATCTTTGTTGCTCCTGTCTACATTTACCGATGCGTCTGCCGGGCGCAAATTGTATGCATCACTATCCATAGGTCGAATATCTGCAAAGTTCCCATGCGATTTTGCCCATACATGTTCACGGTTTATATTGTCGCCTCCTGTTCCATAGTTATCAGCATTTCGCGATTGCTGAAGATAAAACAGAATAACATTATCAGAATTCTCCGGATCGCTGTCTGAATAGTTGATGATATGTTTAGCGAAACTATACGAGAAATCAACATGCCCGCTAATCTTTTCATTCAACACCTGCTTAAGTGCTTCCCCCGATTTGCTTTCAACCCCGTTGTAATAACCAACGGGTTGGGCATTGATACCTAAACTCAAGATGAAAAGAAATATGAAAAGAGTTCCGTTTCTAAATGCATTTTGCATTGTCTGATTTTTTATTCCAAATTTAGAAGAATGAACCTTAAAAGAAAAGGCCGGATAATCCGGCCTTTCTATCTATATCTTCGTATCAGTTTTAGAAACTTAAACTTACGGAAGCATTCCATGTCATTCCATTACCGAAGTATACTTTGTTATCCATATGGATTCCATCAAATGTTGCATCACCAGATTCGGCGTGAATATTTGTATCTGAATCAGAAATATATTGTTTATCTAATACATTGTTAACATTTACCCTAAATTTCAGCACACTGTTGTTTCTCATATACCAACGATAAGATACACCTGCATCTAAAATCCCATAAGATGGTAGCTCCAAAGAACCTTTATGGTCAGGAGAAACGAATGCTTCAGGATCAATATCAGCATACAAACTACTATAATTCCTGTAATCAGTATCAACAGATAAACCTTTATTGATTTTATAACTTGCACGAATACCTAAAGAAGTTTGAGCTGCATCTCCAACTTTTACACCATCTAAATACAAGATCTCATTACCGCTACCAATTGGATTGCGGTCTTCATCCCATAGATTCGCTTCAACGTTCCCATCAAATTCCCACTTTCCTACTGACGCAAAACCTGCAATTGTTAAGTTTTGCGTCGGTCTGGCTTCAAATTCTAGTTCAACACCAATGTGGTTTTCTCCAACATTCTCAAAAAGAGCAACATCATCACGTTCTCCATCATTATCAAAATCACCACTTTGACGAATCTGACGATCAGTCCATTTTGTATAATAAGCATTCACGTCTACATCAATCGTACTACTGCGATATCCATATCCTGCTTCTAAGCCAAGAACACCTTCATTACCAACATCTTCATTCACTTCATTAGAATAATTCAGAAATAGGTCATCATGGAAAGGCTGACGAGAATAATAACCAGTATTAAAGAATACATTGTGTTGCTCATTGATATTGTAGTTACCTCCTGCTTTAAGGTTGAAACCATCATGATTCAATTTCTTAGATACTTGCTCATCTGGATCTGAATATGTGTGGTAATCGAATCGCTGATAATTTTGCGTTGAAACAGCTGCTTGGACAAAAGCAGAAATAACTTCATTCTTATATTCCAATTGTCCGAAAATACCAGAATAAGAAATCCTTTCGTTATTGTGATAATCTAACTTTGCTTCTTGTTCCCTGTTCCTATCTTTCCAGAAGATATATGGTGATGAGCCATTTTCATTGGTATAAACAACTCCACCTGGATATATTTGTTGAAACCCAGTAGCCCTATAGTTATTGTCCCAATAACCATCCAAACCTAATAAATTATCAACCTGACGATAATGAGAGCCATAATAAGTTCTAAAGTCAGCTCCAACATTATATGAAAAGTTCTCATTAATTTCACGATTGAAATTGGCTACAATTCCTTTCCATCTGTGCAAGTTCATGGATGCACGACGCAAAGCACCAGTTCCATATTTACCAATTGTTTTACCAGGAATATTGAAATCTTCACCTGAGCTATCAATCGCACTATTATTTGCAATAATTTGATCAAAATCAATTTGACCATCAGCATCACGAATATAAGCCTGAGATCCGGACCCATAAGGTCCTGTACCACCACCTTGGCCTACAGAAGCATAAAGGACAGTCGAAAGCGATGACTTTTCATCAATCTTCCAATCCCAGTTTAAGTTAGCAACAGGTTTATGGTAGAAGTTTTTTCTCCATGACCATACTTCTCCATTTTTATAACCCCAGTTGCTATTATAACGTTGTTCATCATTGCTGATGTCACCATCTCCATTTCTGTCATATTCAGAAAGTTTCTTTGTATAGTTTTGGTTGTGCCACTGCGGAGCTCCAGTAGCTGAAAAGTTGAAAGAATGTTTTTCCGAAGGTTTATAACCTACCGAAATAAAGTAAGTCTGTCCTTGTCCATCAGTACCATCATTGTAACCATCACCTTGCCAGTGAGATAAAAGAACACTCATTCCCCAACCTTTTTTATTTATACCGGTTGAATAAGACGCAGTGTATTTCTGGTATTTATCATTACCCATTAGTACAGAAACTCTACCTCCTTCTTTGGCTTCAGTAGCTTTAGTTACTACGTTAATAGTTGCACCTACAGAAGAAATAGCTAATTTTGAAGAACCCAAACCACGTTGAATTTGAACTGCATTTGCAACTTCTGATAAACCTTGCCAGTTTGACCAATAAACTTTTCCATCTTCCATTCCATTCACAGGCTGACCATTAAAAAGTAATGCCAGGTTAACTTGATCAAACCCACGGATGTTAACCCGTGAATCACCATATCCCCCAGCTTGACCCCCAACATATATAGAAGGAGTGTTCTTCATGATTTCAGGGAACTCCAAGTTGCCAGACTTTGTCTGAATTTGAGCTAGTTTAATAGTTGAAACTGCCACAGGAGTTTGACGATCTTGGGCAATATCAATAATACCATTACCTACTACAAGTAATTCTCCAATTGATATGGAACTCTGATCAACTAGAATCATTCCCAAATCTTTTGTATCACCACTTGAGACATTAACTCCCATTTTTTTGGTTGTATAACCAACAAATGAAATACTGATACCTTGAGTACCATCAATGAGAGACAAAGTAAATTCACCGTTAACATCAGTTATTGTACCATTTGTAGTACCTTCCTGAACAACTGTTGCTCCAATAAGGAATTCATTTGTTTCAGCGTCGACGATTTTTCCTTTAATCACACCCTGTGAAAAGGACACCATTGAAAATAGCCCAAGTGCTACAATCAAGGTAAATTTTAAAAGTTGTGTTTTCATAGAAAATAATTTTGGAATAAAGATTATATAAAAATGTATATAACGATTTACTAATTAAAGAAGTGGTTTTATGTTTTCTTCATCCTGCTATTAACAAGTTATAAACAGCTGCTTTCGATTATGAAAAGCAAGACAAAATAAGCCCGTATCTTTTACCTAATTGTTAATGCAGTGTTAAGTTTGAGGCATTCTAAATAAGGAGGTGAAAAACCAAAAAGATTATACATTATATATATAGCACAATTCACTATTAAATTGAATAACACGCATTGGATTATCGATTCTTATACTGCTTTTTTTTAAATCCTTTTGATTTTTTTAGATTTTTTTCCTCATAAAACCACCTCTCTATTTAACCATATAAACATATTTCTGCATCCAATCAAAAAAAAGATAAAAATATTTTCATTTTTTTATAATCTCCTATCTTTCTCTTTTTCTGCGCTTTACGCCATTATGCAAAAAATATTTTGAGAAAATATACTACCATGTCTTGCATAGTACCATTTTTTGTGCATATATTTGTATAGCATATTTCAAGGTAAAAGAAAGAAATAGTTTAAAAAAAGTTCTATACAAAGTGTAACGAAACAAAAAACAATCGTCTTAAAGACAGAAACAGAAAACAAACAAGTTCTCAAAGCAATTAGGAAGAAACAATTAAACAACAGAAACAGAAAACAAAAACAAGCGGAGGCTCAAACCATGAAAACACAAAACAACAAACAAGAAAACAGGAACAATCAATTTAAAAATGTATTGTTAAAAAGTGCAGCTGTAATAATTAGCTTCGTATTAATAAGCTTCACAGTAAGTGCACAAGGATTTTGGAAACAATTATTGACTAACAACAGCTTCGGGGAAATGGCTATGTTAATGGTACAAGAATCAGAAGCTGACTACGCAACCGAAACAAGTGAAGCACCTGCAACCGCTGAATCAACATATGCATATTTTGAAGCAGCAGCAGATCCATCACTTGAATTGGAAAACTGGATGACTGATGATATTTATTTTGGAGCTATAAACGTAGCTTTGCAACCTGAAAGCGAACCAGCTCTCGAACTGGAAGATTGGATGGCAAATGGCGCACATTTCAACAATTATGACACAGCAGATTTGGACGAGAGCATGGAAATTGAAGAATGGATGGTTGATGATGAATACTGGAGGTAAAAAAACACTTCAGCAGAAAGGGAAATTAAGAACACTCGCTTAAACGGGAATATCATGAAAATTGAAAACACAAAAGCACAAATGCGAAAAGGGGTCCTGGAGTATTGTATACTACTGGTACTTGACGGGAAACCCCTTTACGCTAGTGACATCATCGAAGAGTTAAAAAACTCGAAGTTGATCGTCGTTGAAGGAACCCTATACCCCTTGCTTACTCGATTAAAAAACGCAGGATTATTGGGTTATAAATGGGAAGAATCAACTCAAGGGCCACCCCGGAAATACTATGAACTTACTGATACTGGAAAAACATTCGTTGAAGAGCTTGGCAGCTCATGGAACGAACTTGTCAATGCAGTTGGAACGATTAAGTCATCAAAGTCGTAACTTTAAGGAATAGAAAAACATAGCACACAAGCATAAAACACAGAATAATGAAAAAGACTTTTACAATAAATATAAGTGGCAGCGTTTTTCACATCGATCAAGATGCTTATGAAAAACTGCAAAAATACCTTCAAATGCTTAGCACACACTTTGGTGCCAACGAAGAAGGAAGGGAAATACTTCAGGACATCGAGGCCCGTATTGCAGAGCTTTTTAACGAGAAAATGCAATCAGAAGAGAAAGATGTTGTAAACGAGGTATGGGTAGATGAGGTAATTGAACGCATGGGGAAACCTGAAGACTTCCTGGAAGGCGAGGAAGAAGAAGAAACCGTAGAATCTACCGACGAAAAAACCACAACAGCCGCAGGAAAAATTAAGAGACGAATGTACCGCGATCCTGACTCAAGGGTACTTGGTGGTCTCTGTGGCGGGATGAGTGCTTATTTCAATATTGACCCGGTTATACTACGAATTATATTCTTCATTTTAATTTGGCTTACAGGTGGAATTTTCATTCCAATCTACATTTTACTATGGATTGCTGTACCAAAAGCCCGCACCACAGCACAACGTTTGGAGATGCGAGGCCGGGAAGCAACCGTTTCCAATATTGAGAAATCAATTAAGGAAGAAGTAAAAGATGTAAAAGAAAGCTATAAGAAGTTTAAAGATTCTGAATCTTACGGAAAAGGAAAAGAAAAAATGTCCCAGCTAGGGGATGTTTCCTACAATGTATTCAAGGTTATTTTGAAAGTTATTGTTATTCTTTTCGGTGTATTGCTGATTTTAGTTGGATTTACAGGACTAGTTGGATTCTTAACATCAATGGTAATTGGCCATTCGGTTTTCGAAGCTACAGCTTTACCATGGTTCGTTCCAGATTTTCACATGCCTGGATTCGCTAATTTCTTCTTAAGTCCTGGTTCACTGACTGTGATCATGATTGCCACAGCATTTTTTGTGGGGATCCCATTACTGGCCATACTTTTTATCGGCACAAAAATGATCTTCCGCTATAAAACTAATAACAAGTTAATTTTCTTAGGCGGACTTGGAGCCTGGTTGCTATCACTGGTTGTGTTGATCGTAGTTTCCGTTGGGCAATTGGATGACTACAGTAAACGTACAAGCGTTAACCAAAGCAACGTGATAGAATGCCAGGATTGCAAAACACTTTACCTGGAACTGGGTGATGACTTATATAAACACATTGATGGTTATGAAATTGACCTCGACAGGATGAAAGTTATCTCTGATGATGGTGATGTAACACTTTTAGGCGAACCAAGATTGGATGTTGAACGAAGCAGATCTGAAAACTTTGTGGTCATGGTTCGTAAAAAAGCCAGGGGAAGCAGTCAGGAAGGCGCAAGGGAAAATGTGGAAGATATTGTCTATAACTTTACCCAAAATGATTCAGTATTGTACTTCGACCCATATTACACGCTGGAACAAGGCAGCAGATGGCTGGGTCAGGAAGTAGATATTACCGTGAAAGTTCCTGAAGGAAAACGTGTTTACCTTTCAGATGATTTGATCAGGATTATCTACGATATTGAAAATGTATCAAACACATGGGATGGCGATATGATTGGCAAATACTGGAAAATGACCGACATTGGACTTGAACTTGATAAAAGCAAATAATATCACAAAGCCATATACTAATTTCAGAAAACATAAGTTAGGCTGGGTAAAACCAGCCTGCTTTACAAACAATTAAACAATGAAAACAGCCATTAAACTTTTAATTGCTATTTGCCTGATGGCAGCTGCTTCTGGTCTTTTTGCCCAAAGCAAATCAGACAAGCTATTCAATACATTCAAAAACAAAGAGGGTTTCAGCTATTTTTCTTTTAATAAAAGCATGAAAGACGCCTTCAATATTGATTTGGATGATGAGAACAAAACCATATCCGGCGACCTTCAAGAAATCCGATTACTGTCATACAATCCAAACAAAGGGGATTTTTCAGGTTCTACTTTCATAAAAAGAGCCACACAACTATTGCCTTCAGCATACGACAAATTGGAACTTGAGGAAGAAGATGACGCAATAATATGGAAACTCGGAAACAAAAAGAAAGTATCGGAATTTCATGTTTTTATTAAAAATGAATCAACTTCGAGTATGCATTTCCTTGTTTCATTTTTTGGTGATTTTGATGTTGAAGATGCTGACGGAATTAAAGAAATCGGATTAAGTTTTTCCAACGATTAAGTAATGAGCCATGAGAAAACGATTAACAAAATCAAACGACCGGGTTTTATCTGGTATTTGTGCCGGAATATCCGAATACATTGACCCAAGCTGGGATCCGATACTGGTTCGGATTGCATTTGGAATACTTACGTTCTTTAACCCATTAATGTTGGTTGTGTATTTAATCCTTGCAATTGTAATTCCTTACCCTGAAACCGCAAAATAGTCCTTCACTTAAACAGCATAGTAACCTAAAAGCGGGTTGGCCAAGGTCTTCCCGTTTTTTAATTAAATCGCATGCAAAAAATGGTTTCTTTGTCAGGGATTGAGTGCACACTTAAACCACCACCATGAAGCCTCATTATTTGCCTTGATAAGCTTAATCCAATCCCACTCCCTTTTTCACGAGTGGTGAAGAATGGAACAAAAATTTCATCTTGTAGTTCTTTGGGAATACCAGGGCCATTGTCTTTTACGCAAAGCTCAACCTGTCCGTTTTTATTCACCCTGCTTAATAGTTCTATCCGGGCTTCCTCTTTATCGATAAGTGCTTCCTGCGAATTCTTCAAAAGATTAATCAACACTTGAGAAATTAGTTTTTCATCGGCATGAATTGAAATATCGGGAGATTCAACCCTCGTTACAAACTGAATTTTTGAATCAGGGAACTGGGCCCTATTCAACAAAACCATCTTTTCTAGAAGCTCAGCAACAAGAATTTCATTTTTTTCTGGTTTAGGCAACCGTGTTAGTTTCCGGTACGACTCCACAAACGAGATCAAACTTCTTCCCTGCTCCCGAATAACCTCCAAGCCACGAATGGTTGTTTTTATCATTTTTTCGTTTACCTCTTCTGGCAAAATGGCTTCTCCATCTTTCACAAAAAAGTTGCTGATACTTTCAGATAACGAAGTAACGGGAGCAATGGAATTCATAATTTCATGGGTCAACACACGGATCAAACGCATCCACGAATCAAGTTCTTTTTCATCCAATTCCTGGTTAATATCCTGAACTGATAACAAGGCAAATTGCTTATCGTGATTTTTAAACAAACTTGATTTTATCGAAAGATTTACCTGTCCCTGCTTCCCTTTAAAACTGACTAGCTTACGTCCTTGCTGGGGCATGTTTAAAATGGTTTTCAGCAACTGTTCATCAACTTTCTCTAACTGTTTCATATGGGTGAATTGCCCAAGTCCTAGCATTTTTTTTATTGAACTGTTGGCATGCAAAACAAAACCTTTTTCATCGTAGGTCAGTATTCCAGTACCCACATGCTCGATCAACGCCTGAAAGTATTGCTCCTGCTGGTGGCTTTCAATTTTTATTTGCTGAATTTGCTTATTGACTTCATTCAAATTGTTATTAAGTTCCCGGATAATCGGATCACCTTTTTTATTTGGGTAGGCCTGACTAAAATCTTCATTTTTTACTGCTTCAAAAAAGTAAGTGATTTTTTCGATAACCCTGTTTTGGTATTGAATTAGACTGATGACAAAAATGAGCAGGAACAAAAAAAACAAAGCCGTTAATACCCAGGATTGCCGGGTAAAAAGCGACCAGCCAATACTCATTGACAGTGCAACTACCATCAATATTCTCAACAAGGTATTTATCTTGAAAGAGTGTCTCATCCAATACTGAATTTTTTCATCTTGTTATATAGTGTTTGTCTGGTTATCCCCAACTGGTCTGCTGCTGCACTAACATTTCCAGGATTTTTTTCCAATGCCAGCTGGATCAGTCGTTTCTCCATCTCTTCAAGCCTGAGGCTCTCGGGCTCTGTTTTCAAACTCACTGGCTTCAGGAAAAAATCATCCGGTTTCAATATACTATTTTCACTTAGGATTACAGCCTTTTCAATACTGTGTTCGAGTTCACGAATATTTCCAGGCCATTGATATTTTAAGAGTTTTTCTTGCGCTGAGTTATTCAGCTTAAGGGTAGGTTTGTCATACTTATACGCATATTTCTTCAGGAAAAATTCGGCTAAAACCAGTATGTCATTCCCTCTCTTTCGTAATGGGGGAACCTCAATCTGAATGGTATTTATCCTATAAAGCAGGTCTTCACGGAAAAGGCTTTTCTCAACCAACTCATTCAGGTTTTTGTTGGTTGCGCAAATTAACCGGATATCAACCGGGATGGCCTGGTTCGATCCGATCCGTGTTATTTCCCGGTTTTGCAATGCGGCCAACAATTTTGCCTGCAGGTGAAAAGAAAGGTTTCCAATCTCATCCAAAAAAAGTGAACCTTTGCTGGCAATCTCAAATTTACCGGCTCGATTTTCCCTCGCGTCGGTAAACGCACCTTTTACATGACCAAACAATTCACTTTCAAAAAGAGACTCACTAACCGCTCCCATGTCCACGTTAACCATCATCTCGTTGCTCCGGTTTGACAACCGATGGATCTCACGGGCAATCAACTCTTTCCCAGTCCCATTTTCACCTGTAATCAACACATTGGTATCTGTCTTTGCCACTTTCCGCACAATGTTCAATACCTGCATCAACTCAGCCGAAGAGCCAATAATAAACTTTTCATCCCTATTGATAACCTTCTTCAGCTCCTTTTCTTTTAAGCGAAGATGTTTGACCTCCTCTTTCGACATGCTCAATTGAATAGCAGAACGGATGGTTGCCAACAACTTGGTGTTTTCCCATGGTTTAAGGATAAAATCGGTTGCCCCCAACTTCAATGCTTTTACTGCAAGCTCAACATCGCCATAAGCAGTGATGAGTACCACTGAAATATCGGGATGATTTTCCTTGATCTGTTGCAACCAATATAAGCCTTCGTTCCCGGTATTCACACCAGCCTTGAAGTTCATATCGAGCAATACCAAATGATACGGGTTCTTTCGAAGCTCACTGATTAAAAGATTAGGGTTTGAAATGCAATGCACTTCGTCAAATTCTGGTGCAAGCAAAATTTCGAGTGCACTTAAAACACTTTTATTATCATCAACAACGAGGATATTTCCTTTGGGCATGATATGCTAATGTTTGGCTTAGCGCAAGGCGTTTAGCGCTCAGCGTTCAGAATATATTTTCTAAAATTTGTTATTTTACGACTAAGCTTATCCATATTCTCCAACTTCTCATTAAATTCTGCTTTATGAATAAAATTTCTTTTGTTAGCGACAACAGTTATATTCACTGTTTCAAAAACTGAACGCCTAGCAAAATTTAAAAAATTTGCAAAGTCTTTGTTTGAGAAAGACCCAGCACCTTCAGCAATGTTGTTTGAGATGCTTAATGAAGCTGCTCTAAGTTGTTCAGCCATCCGAAAGTGTTTGTCTTTCTCTAAGTTTTCAGCTAAATCATATAGCTGATCATTCAACTCTATGGCTTCTTGCCAAATTTCAAGATCCATAAATCTAAAGTGTACCATAATTCATTTGTTTTAGGTGGAAATTGAGAAACATAGAAATAAAATCGGTCTTCCATGTTTTTCATTTCATTATAACAATCCAGTTTATGGTTCTCTTTGCTCAAGGCACTCCGCGCTCTGCAACTACCTTTCAAAATTACCCCATCACTAACCAAAATTCAATAATCTGTAAAATTTTTTTACAATAACTTGTCAATATATTTAACAACCTCCACAGTCGAAAATGCACATAACACTAGCATTCAGCATCTTACATTTGTGGCATTGGTTTCGTAGTGACCAAGACAAAAAACACAGAAATGACCCTACAACGAATTGTACTACTTCTCTTTTCAATCGTTCCTGCATTTGGCCTCTGTCAGGAATCAACCAGCTGGGATTTAAACGAATGCATCAACTATGCATTGCAAAATAATTTGGATATAAAATCGTACGAGATTTCCGAAAAAACAGCTAAGATAAACACATCTCAATCCAAGCTGAACCTGCTCCCTTCGGTTTCTGCATCATCAGACTTAGGCTTCAGTTTTGGACAGCAGGTTGATATTGACTCGAAAGGAGATATTTTTACAATCAACACTCAATCAATGAGCAATTCTTATCGTTTAAACTCAAGCTTAAACCTGTTTGATGGATTTACCAACATCAACCGGATTGCTTATGCCAAATACAGACATGAAGCAGCAAAATGGAGGATAATCAATTCACAAGATGACTTGGCATTTAACGTTCTTTTCTCGTTTTACGAGGTAATCTATTATCAAGGACTTGCAGAAATAGCAAAAGAGCAATTGGAACTTTCAGGTTATAATTTAAAGAAAACAGGGAAACAAATAGAAGCCGGCCTCATAGCCAAAACAGACCTGTTGGAGATGCAGGCAACTTACGAAAAGGAAAAGTTAGACCTCATTCAAGCAGAAAACAGGTTAGCAGAAGCAAAATTGACTCTAAGTCAGCAAATGAATCTCAATCTCCCTAAGTTAGATAGTTTGATAGTTGATTCAGAGAAGTCCTCGCCAGTAGCAAATCCTCTACCCAGCGGGGACTCTCTTTTCGTTGCCTTTACTGATCATTCTCCTTACATACAAATTGCTAAAGCTGAATTAAATGCCGCTCAAAAGCAGGAAGCCATTAATCGGGGCATGTATTTTCCAACAATCCGGATAAATGCTTCTGTCAATACAAGATATAGCGAAAACAACAAGCAGGATGGAGAGGTAATTCCATTTAGGGATCAGTTTGATAATAACATGAGCCAATATGTTGGGGCATCAATATCAATCCCAATTTTCAGTAAAAATCAGGTAAGAAATAATGTTCAGCAAGCCAAACTCGATAAGGAAAGAGCACAAGTTGATTTGGATAATTACCGCCAAACTCTCTTTTACAAGATGTCTAACAATTTGAGGGAACAGCAGTCTTTATACCGAGAATTTATCCAAACCAAAAAACAATTAGAGGCTGATAACCTTTCATACCGGGCAGCACAACGCAAGTATGATGAAGGACTAATTGATGTGATTGATTTATTGACTGTTAAAAACCGCATTGCTTCAACAAAAAGTCAATTGTTATGGTCAAGGTTGCAATGGGAAATTAAAAACAAAACGTTTTCATTTTATAAGGGGGTTCGGTTCTGGGAAATGTAAATGTAGTCACCCTGAATTTAGTTCAGGGCCTACATAAAAGAAAACAAAATTGAAATAGATCTTGAATCAAGTTTGGGATGACATGTAAGAAAATCATAAAAAACGCGAAAATATGTCAATGGACAAAGTCATAGAAAAAAAGAAAGGGCTGAAAATGAAACACGTGTACTGGGCAATTGGAGCATTGCTTTTCATTTTCATTGTATACAGTGCCTTTTTTACAGCTAACCAGTCTGTTTACAGGGCTGAAAAAGATAAGCTTACAATCAGTGATGTGCAAAATGGATTGTTTAACGATTACATCACCATCATCGGTCAGGTTGAACCAATCTCCACCATATACCTGGATGTGGAAGAAGGTGGTAAAGTGGAAAAAATATACATTGAAGAAGGTGAAATGGTTAAGCAGGGAGATGTTATTTTAAAGCTTAAAAACAACGACCTAAATACCAATATTATGAGTATTGAGTCGCAGTTGGCGTATCATGCCAATGAGCTGAGGAATACCCAAATCAATATTGAACAACAGCAAATCCAAAACAAAAGGCAAAAACTCCAGATTGATTTGCGAGTGGTGCAAGCCAAACGAAAGTTTCATCAATATAAAAGGTTATTTGAAGAAGACTTAGTGGCGAAAGAAGAATACCTTCAGGCAAAAGAAGAATACGAATTATCGTTAAAAGAAAAAGAACTGACCTATCAAAAATTTACGCAAGACTCCATTTTCAGGACAAACCAACGCCAACAGATGGATGAAAGCCTGGAGAATATGAGGCTCAACTTATCCATGGCACGTAAACGATTGGAAAACCTGAATGTGAAAGCACCGGTTGATGGGCAGCTTGGTTTGTTGGATGCTGAAATCGGGCAGTCGATTAACAGGGGGCAACGCCTTGGCTTGGTTCATGTACTCACCGACTTCAAAGTAAATGCATTAATTGATGAGCATTACATCGACCGTGTACGAAGAAACTTATCTGCTTCTTTTGAGCGAACCGGAAATCAGTTCGATTTAATTGTAAAAAAGGTATACCCCGAAGTACGCGAAGGACAGTTTGAAGTGGATATGATTTTCGAAGGAGATAAGCCTGAGAACATCCGAACCGGACAGACTTATCATACAAAACTAGAACTTGGGCAAGCGTCAAAAGCGATCTTACTTCCAAGGGGTGGGTTCTTCCAAAGTACAGGCGGGCAATGGGTGTATGTATTGAATGAAGCAGGAACCGAAGCGGAGAAACGGAGCATCCGTATCGGGAAACAAAATCCTCAGTATTACGAAGTGCTGGAAGGATTACAAGAAGGCGAACAAGTAATCACCTCAAGCTACGATCTGTTTGGGGAAAATGATAAGATCATCTTTCGATGAGCAGAGCGCATGGGGCATAGCGTGAAGGGTAAAGAGACGGTAAGGAATATGGGAACGAACTTATAATTAAGCAATAATTCATAAATTGAATAAAACTTAAAATCAACATTATGGCTCACTTTAGATTTAAGGATTTAGATATTTGGAAAGAATTGATCGAGCTAAATGACAAACTTTTTGACTTGGCGGATGTAATGGTTGATGCACAAAGTTTTCGGATAGCGGAGCAGCTTAGAGCAGCTTCATTAAGCATTTCAAATAATATTGCTGAAGGTTCCGGTTCGTTTTCTTCAAAAGACTTTGCAATTTTTTTAAATTATGCAAGAAGATCAGTTTTTGAAGTGGCAAACATATCTTTTGTTGCCAACAGGCGCAAGTTCATCAACCAAGAGCAACTGAATCAGCTACTGAACGAGCTGGATTCATTAAGTAGAAAAATTACAAATTTTAGAAAATCGATAACAAAAGCATAGGGTGTAGTGCGAGAAACAGGGTGCTTGGTCACTCTGCTCTTAGCCCCATGCCCTTTGCCCTAAGCAATTATGCTATGATAAAGACAGTTGATTTAAAAAAAGTATTTCGCACTGAAGAGATTGAAACCAGTGCTTTGAACAATGTGAACCTGCATGTTGAAAAGGGTGAATTTGTTGCTGTGATGGGACCTTCCGGTTGTGGTAAATCTACCTTACTGAACATCGTTGGGCTTCTCGACAACCCTTCGGAAGGAAAATATTTCTTTGACGGGCAGGAAGTGGGGCAGCTAAAAGAACGTAACCGCACACAACTTCGTAAAGGGAACATAGGGTTTGTATTCCAAAGTTTTAACCTGATTGACGAGCTGAACGTGTACGAAAATGTTGAGCTTCCGTTGATTTACCTGAAGCTGAAAGCCCGCGAACGCAAGGAAATGGTTGAAAAAGTATTGGAGCGCATGAAAATCAGCCACCGCAAGAAACACTTCCCGCAACAACTATCAGGTGGACAGCAGCAGCGTGTGGCGATTGCACGTGCCGTGGTTGCTAACCCAAAACTGATCCTTGCCGATGAGCCAACGGGTAACCTGGACTCAAAAAACGGGTTGGAAGTAATGAACCTGCTCACTGAACTAAACCGCGAAGGAACAACCATCGTGATGGTAACCCACTCCTTGCACGACTCTGAATTTGCCCACCGGGTAATCAACCTATTCGACGGACAAGTAATTACCGAAGAACTGAAAAAGGAAATGGGCGAAGTACTCATCTAATAGACTAGTATATAGTCAAATAGAAGGGATTCTTGTTAGATTTAACCACCTTAAGGAGTCATCCCCGAATAATCAGTGATTGAGAAAAAGAAACAAATTAGAAAAAACCAAAAATTAAAGATGAGAATCTCGCTAAAATATATTTTAAGAAGGTTAAAATCGTCAATAACTTATACACTGATTAATATCCTGGGGCTTGGGATTAGCCTTACCGTTGCTGTGGTTGTATTTCTTTTTGTGGATTTTGAAACCAGCTTCGATAGGTTTAATAAAGACGCTGATCAGATATTTTTGGCGACTAAAAACCGTGACTTAAATTCAGTGTACCCAATTCCTTTTTCTCAATCAATCCAAAATGAGGTAGCAGGTGTTGAGTATGCGGCTAGCGTTTTGCCATGGGATGTTTCCAAGAAAGTAAGATCTACGAAGGGAAGTTTTAGCGAAAAGTGCATGTATCTTGAAGAATCCATTTTTAATATTTTTAGTTTTGAGGTACTCTATCAAAGTGAACAAAAAGTTTTTCCAGATGCAAAGTCCATTGCAATTTCTGAAAGTTTGGCAAGAAAGATTTTTGGAGATGCAAATCTTGCCGTTGGAAAATCAATCACAGTTGATGCAGGAAAATATGAAACGATAAGTGCTGTTTTTAAGGATATTCCGGCAAACTCATCCATTAAATTTAGTATGGCCGCCCCTCTTCAGGCTGCGATAAACCAGTATAATATCAATTCGAGCTGGAATAGTGGAAATGTCAAAAGTTTTGTAAAATTAAATAGCCCGCTGGAGAAAGTTCAGGAAAATCTAAAAAGCTTTCAAAAAGAACACGGTACAAAAGTTTCGTTGTTCCCTTTAAAACAACTACACCTTTCTCAGAAAGACAATAGTCAAAAATCTGCCCTAAAAATGGCTATTGCCGCTAGTTTTTTTGTAATGTTACTCGCATGTGTGAATTTCATAAATCTGGCAACAGCAGACATTTTCAGGCGCAATAAAGAAGTTAGTATTAATAAAATATTAGGCTCGGGAAGAACGGAGATATTTAAGGATTTAATTATTGAAACACTGGTATTGACAACGGTGTCTTTTGTAATCGGTGTAATCGTAACCACTCTTATTTTACCTTATGTAAATCAAACTTTAGGTGTTGAGCTCTCGTTCAAGCAGTTTAGCATTTCTAAATTGATGCTGCTTCTTAGCATTGTTTTAACTGTGGCTGTATTTACAACATTGATTCCTTTCTTTTTCTTTAGCAGAACCAATCCTTTACAGTTGTTTAAAAAGGAAATCGAGAGGAGCCAATCTTCTTTTGTACTTCGAAAGACACTGCTGGTGCTACAACTATCTGTTACTGTAATCATCTTAATAGCTACGCTGTTTGTGTCAAAACAGGTTAACTACGTTAACAGTGCTGATCTGGGATTCAATAAAGAGAATATGCTATTTCTAAGCCCCGAAAAATTCAGAGCATTTACACACCGTTATGAAACATTTCGTGAGGAGTTAAAACAGTCGCCGTATATCACATCTGTTAGTTCAGTAGACTGCAAACCTGGATTTATAGGTTCTTCTACAACTAGTATAAATTGGAACGGAAAATCCCCTGAAGACAACATAAGTTGCTATCTGTTCCGGGTTGGTGACGAATTTTTCGAAACATTTGGACTTGATGTTTTGGAAGGTAAAGGTTTTGGACGAAATCAGAACAACCGGGGAAAGGTGGTTATTAATGAGACATTTGCTGGTTTATTATCTAAGGATGCATTAGATAGTAAAACCTTAACTTATGGCAAAAAGAACCTGCAAATTGTGGGAATTGTTGGTGATTTTGCATTCAATTCGATAAAAGAGCAACAGCAACCAAGTGCAATTTTTTATCAGCCATCCCGAGGTTTCTATCCCTGCATTCACTACACAGCCGGCATCAACATTGCAGATTTGTTGGCACATATAAAACGTTGTTCAAACAAGGTTTATCCTGAACTAAATTATGAAGTCTTTTTCACCGATGATTTTATCATAAATGAATATATGTCCAGGGAAATCCGATTGTCAAAATTCTTCACCTTGTTTTCTATTCTGGGATTATTGATATGTTGTATCGGACTTCTTGGGCTTTCTCTTTTTGAGAGCCAAAAACGCACCAAAGAAATCGGCATCCGAAAAGTAAACGGTGCCAAAGTCTCAGAAGTACTTGCCATGCTCAATAAAGACTTTATAAAATGGGTAGCCATAGCTTTTGTAATTGCCTGCCCAATTGCCTACTACGCTATGAACAAATGGCTGGAAAACTTTGCCTATAAAACCACTCTTAGTTGGTGGATATTTGCCCTGGCTGGGGTATTGGCTCTGGGAATTGCTTTGTTAACGGTATCGTTGCAATCATGGCGAGCTGCAACGAGGAATCCGGTGGAAGCATTGAGGTATGAATAGATGTCTGAACTATGATTAAATGATCAATTGAAAACTTTGATTAAAAATGAAATAAAAAAAGTATGCACACAAATGAAAAATACAAATATTCAGAATTGACATCTAAAATAATTGGATGTGCAATGGAAGTACACAAACATTTGGGGAATGGATTTCAAGAAGTTGTTTATCAACGAGCATTAGATATTGAATTCCGATTACAGAATATAAATGCACAAAGGGAATTTGTAATGCCTTTGGCTTATAAAGGGGAAGATATTGGGACAAGGAGGGTTGATTTTTTTGTTGAAGAGAAAGTAATGGTCGAAATTAAAGCGATAATCGAAATAGAAGATGTCCACCTTGCACAGGCAATAAATTACCTCGAAGCATATAATCTTGAAGTTGGGCTATTGTTAAACTTTGGAAGTAAAAGCCTTCAGTTTAAAAGAGTAATGAATAAGAAATTTCAAAGTCAATCATGAAATCAATTGAATCAAAGTTCGGACAATGTGCTGGCAAAGCTGGAGGGCAGCAACGAGGAATCCTGTCGAAGCACTTCGATACGAATAGTGAGAAGTGTGAAGATCCTCGATAGCGGAGCGTATCGGGATGGAGGCATTAAGATATGAATAGAATTTTAAGGGTGAAAAACTAAAAAAACTAACAACCATGATTCTTCACTATTTAAAAATTGCATTTAGAAGCTTACAGAGGAATAAGCTTTATTCGGTTTTAAATATTGGCGGTTTTGCAATAGGTTTTGCTGTATTTATTATTGTAGGATTGTATGCTTATAACGAATTTACCACCGATACGGATTTTAAAGACTATCAACGTATCTTCAGGCTATTAGATGTTGATTCAAAATTCCATGATCAAAAAACCACCGCTTTTGATTACAACCTTAGAAATACATTAAAAGATTATTATAGCGAAATTGAACGTGTTGCCCCATACAAAATTTCAAGTAGCCGTAATTCTTTATTGCTGACCGAAAACAAAAGTTTGAAGTACGATTACAGTTTGAATACGACGGATGAAATGTTTGATTTGCTGTCGCTACGAATCATTGAAAAGGCGAGAAATAACAATTTGCTCAATAATAACTCTGTTGTGCTTACACAATCGATGGCTAATAAAATGTTTGAGGGGAAAGATGCTATTGGAAAAAAAATTGTATTAGATGACAGACAGGGAACAGAATTGTTTGTATCGGCTATTGTTGAAGATATGCCCATGAATACAAGCTTTCCCAACATTTCAATTTTTCTGAATGTTGAAAGAAATTTGAAGTGGAGCCAAATGGAGAGGGACGGATACAGCGTTAAGCCTGTAAATTACTTTGTGAAATTGAATGAAAACATTAACCCGATAGATTTCACCCAAAAATTGAACAACGACCTGAAAAATCACCAGGAAATACACGAAAAGGTTGAATTGCAATCCATATCAAGTATTTATTTGTCATCAACCGATATGTACGATGCAACTTTCTACACAAAAAAAGGAAATATAAAACTGATATTATTATTGGCATCTATTGCCATACTTATATTGGTCCTGTCTGTAATTAATTATACAAACTATTCAATTGCACAACACCAATCGCAAATAAAAAGTATTGGAATACGGAAAACCAATGGAGCTAACTTGTCGAACATTTTTAATTATTTTTTGTCAGAATCATTTATCGGGGTATTTGTTGCAATTGCAATTGCATTGACATTGTCCTTCATATTTGTTCCATTTGTAAACCAACTGTTGGGAAGTTTAATTAGCGTAAAATTATTATTTCTCACAACACCATTCCTGTTTTTCATTTTAACGGTTATCGTAATTATTCTTATAAATACATTTTTACCCCAATCGGTCTTAATTAAGTTCAATCTGGTAAAATACCTAATGGGAGGCTACATAAAACGCGGAGAAAGTTATGCAACCAACATTCTTTCTATTTCACAATTTACAATTGCTGTTGGATTGCTTATCTGTTTTTTCTTCATTAACAAACAATTGCATTTTTCAAAACATGCCGATCTTGGATTCCAGAAAGAAAACATTATTTACCTGAAACTAAATGGCAATTTAAAATTGGCAAAGGCTTTAAAAAGCGAAATGGAGAAATTGCCATTTGTGCAAAGTTCATCAATTAGCCAGGGTATTCCAGGAATTATAAATGCACAAACCGAAGACGGCTATGTAATTTATGCCGACAATGATTTTATTCAAACTTACGATATAGAGATGCTTGATAATTGGGCAATAGGTAATGGAAAAACCGACAAGTTCTGTATTGTAAATGAAACAGCAATGAGTAAGAATGAATGGAAAGAAAGTGAAACCCCAAAATTTTGGGATTACACTATAGTAGGTGTAATGAAAGATTTCAGATTTATGTCTTTCAGGGAAGCCGTAACACCTGTTGTTGTCGCCATAGACCACAGGTACATTAACAATTTACCGAATTATTCCATCCGATTATCCAGTGGTAATCTATCCTCTCAACTATCTGAAATGAAAAGGGTTTGGAAATCGGTTGTACCCGATGAATATCCAATGGAATTTGAATTTATTGATGACAGGTTGAGAGTGATGTATGCCAAAGACGAAAAACTTGGTAAAGCTATATCATCCTTTACAATCATTGCATTCATTTTGGTAATGCTGGGCATACTCGGTCAGGTTTTTCAAATTTGCACCAATAAAATCAAAGAAATCGGCATTCGAAAAGTAAACGGAGCAAAAGTAGCCGAGGTACTTGCCATGCTCAATAAAGACTTTGTTAAATGGGTAGCCATTGCTTTTGTAATAGCTTGCCCAATTGCCTACTACGCCATGAACAAATGGCTGGAAAACTTTGCCTATAAAACCACGCTTAGCTGGTGGATATTTGCCCTTGCCGGAGTGCTGGCATTAGGGATAGCGTTGTTGACGGTTAGCTGGCAAAGTTGGCGGGCTGCTACCAGGAATCCAGTCGAAGCATTGAGATACGAGTAGTATCGAAATGCGGAGATCCCGAGAACTCGGGATAGAGGTATTAATAGTATTCAAGTTCCAAACTCTAAAGGATAATAAAACTGAAGATATCAATCTAGAAAAACAAAAGCCATGATCAGAAACAATTTAAAATTGGCATTGAGAAACTTGTTAAAAAGCAAACTTTATTCAGCAATAATTATTGGGGGGTTTTCTATTGGGTTTACTGCCTTCTTTCTTATTGCATTGTTTTATAACTCTGAACACAACATAAATACCTGTTACGATAATCATCAGAATATTTACCGAATATACGATATCAAACGAAATCGTTTTAATTTGGATTATGAGCTCTACCCAACGATAAAGAATAATTATCCCGAGGTTGAAAATGCTTGTCCTTTCGAATATGTTGCTGGTTTTGAGTTTACTGTTAAAGATTCTGAAACGAATAACAGTGTGCTGGTCGATAAATTAATCGTTACTTCAAATACTTTTTTTGAGGTTTTCTCGGTTACAATGCTTTCCGGGATTTCAGATATTCCATTTAGTGTACCCAACTCTATTGTTGTAAGCAGATCTTTTGCGAAAAAACTATATGGAGACGAGAATCCCCTTGGAAAAAGAATTGTCCATGATTTTTTCACAGGAGTTATTACAGCCATTATTGAAGATTTCCCTCAAAATTCAAGCTTCAAGGGGGAAATTCTTTTAAATAGTGAAAATAAGGAATATCAACTATCACAATCTTCCCACAATGGGATCAGTATTTATCCCACGCATCATTTTCTTGCGATGGATGCTAAAGCAGACAAAGACCTCTTTGCAAAAAAGCTAAATGCAACAATTGGACAGTATAACTCAAATACAGACAGTTTGGCTTTACAAAAATTAACGGACATCTATCTTTCAGACCTACCAATGAAAGATGCCCATAGGAAAGGAAATGCCAAAATGTTGAGAGTATTCTTCTTTATTGCTATCCTTATCATACTTCTTTCTAGCGCCAACTATTTGAACTATACAACATCCATGCAATTTGCAAAAATGAAGGTGATTGGGATTTATAAGACCAATGGAGCCGGCATGTCCAGGTTAATTGCCAGTTCGTTTATTGAAGTTTCATTTGGTATTTTCATTTCGTTACTTTTGTCGGTCATACTTTCATTTGTTTTTCTACCCTATTCTAATGTTTTATTTGGACGTGAAATACTATTCTCAAACACAAATTACTCACAACTAATAAAAACTTTGGTTACTGTTCTTATAGGAATTATAGTTATAAATAGCTTGGCTCCAATATACATCCTGTCAAAATTCAATGTAACCGACTTTTTAAAAGAAAAATACAAAAGCAACAAAAAACAGTTAGGCAAACAGTCAATTCTGGTTTTTCAACTAACCGTTTCTATAGCATTGATAGTCGTTGTGATTTCCTTATTTAAACAAATTCAATTTGTAAAAAACCATGACTTGGGATTCGATAAAGAACACTTGGTCAGGATTGATTTACCGCAATCAATTCGAAATACACATGTAATAGCAAATGAGACAAGAAAACTACCATCGGTTCAAGGAAGCACATTGAGCTTTGGATATCCAGGCTGGATAAACAGGAGGTTGGGTGCTAATATTGAAAATTCCAATTTCTCAGTAAACTGCATTTACGTTTCTGAAGATTACCTTGAAACAATGGGAATTAACCTTGTTGACGGAAGGGACTTTTTGCCTAGTGACCAAGGAAAAACCTGTTTGATGAATGAATCGGCAATAAAACAGTTTAAATGGGATAATATTGAAAATAAGAAGTTTGACAATGGTGGCGGATTTATGGTAATTGGAAAAATAAAAGACTTTAATTTCAAATCTTTGCATTCGGCTATCGATCCTGTTGCGTTAATTTACGACCCAGCAGGTAATTTTAATACACTTTCGGTACGATTAGTCCCTGGGGATATTTCGAAACAAATTGCTCAGATTAAAAAGCTGTGGAATAAGCTTGTCCCTGATGATCCTATGAACTTTACTTTTTACGATGATCAATTTCAAGCCCTTTACAACAAAGAAGAGAAACTAGCAAAGTCTGTAACACTATTTTCACTTATTGCAGTAATCCTCACATGCATGGGGATTTTAGGACAAATCTTCATTGAAAGCCTAAAAAAAACCAAAGAAATCGGCATCCGAAAAGTTAACGGCGCAAAAATAACAGAAGTACTTGCCATGCTCAACAAAGACTTTGTAAAATGGGTAGCAATTGCTTTTGTTATTGCCTGCCCAATTGCCTACTACGCCATGAACAAATGGCTGGAAAACTTTGCCTATAAAACCACCCTAAGCTGGTGGATATTTGCCCTGGCTGGTGTCCTGGCTTTGGGGATTGCTTTGTTAACGGTGAGTTGGCAAAGCTGGAGGGCAGCAACGAGAAACCCTGTTGAAGCTTTACGTTATGAGTAATAAAAAAACAACTTGCAAATGATCAACTATCTGAAATACCAAATTCGTTCCATCGCAAAACAGCCTGTTACTTCCCTGATTTCAATTGGTGGTTTTGCATTGGCAAGTGCTGTCGTTTTATCGTTAGTTGCATTTATTGCATCTGAAAAAAATTACGACAAAGACATACCTGAGGTTGAAAGGTTGTACCGGGTACTTGCTAATGGTGATAATGCTTATATTCCGGAAGAAACGGCGGAAATAATTATGGAACAAATCCCGGAAGTTGAAGCTGCTGCCAACTATTATTTGGGGCATAAACCTGTTATATTCAACAATCAAAGTTACCCTGCCAGTTTGGTTTGTACCGACAATGGTTTATTCCCACTTCTAGGTGTTAAGATACTCTCCGGGACATTGGTTAATTTTCATACCAACGAGAATCTGGTGGTTTTAACAGAGTCGTTTGCAAAGAAGTTATTTCAAGAGGAGAATCCTGTTGGGCAGCTAGTTAACCTCTCCCATAAAAATGATGTTATTGTTTCAGCTGTAATTCAGGATTTACCCAAAAACCGTTCCTTGCAAGGCGATGTTTTTTGTAGCAACAAATTGCGTGTAACTTATTCGGGCAGTAACTGGAATGGGAAGCAGATAATTCTAACTCCATTATTACTAAAGCTTCATAAAAACGCCTCTCTAACTGACATTGAAAAACGGATTCAACCAATTGCCAATACCCAATACCCAAAATATGATGAAGAAGATTACAACTATGTGCTATCGCCCTACCAACAGGCTTATTTCACCCCAATAAAATACGATGGATTGAAACATGCCAATGTAAAGCTGATCAATCTCTTATCATGGCTCGCGTTCTGTATTCTGGTATTCTCCATTTTTAACTATGTGAATTTTTCAGTAGCCAAAATTTCAACAGACATTAAAACAGTGGGGATGCACCAAGTATTGGGTGCTTCAAAATTTGGGGTGTTCAAACGATTTATTTCAGAAGCATTATTTCAATTGCTTGTTTCTTTAACTTTTGCCCTTGCTTTAGTTTGGTTACTAAAACCTGTATTTATTGGTATTCTTGGAAAAGAATTTGGTTTTAATTCTTTGTTGAGAAGTCCAGTTTATCTCTCATTTATTTTACTGGCGATTACAATAATTGCATTTTTTTCAGGGAGCTACCCGGCTTATGTTACCATGAAAGCACATCCGGTTACCATGCTTAAAAATAAAATAGCCAATCTTCAAAAACAGCGTGATGCACGTATGCTGTTAAATGTAATCCAGTTTGCTGCATGTATCGTTGCATTTATTGCCTTTATAAGTATTCAACAACAAATTAAATACGCCAAAAACAAAGAACTTGGATTCGATACCGAACAATTGGTGCGCATCGATGTGCATCATAAAATTAAGAAACACCTGCCGGTATTGCTCGATAAGATTGGTGCAATTAGCGGAGTGAAAAATATTTGCCCTACCCATGGAACACCCTGGGCTATTTACAGCAATTCTGGGAACGATGAAGTCGGTAAATTTTATCAAATATGTTCAAACCACTGCTTTTTAGAAACCTTTGATATCGAACTACTTGAAGGGCGTAATTTTTTTGATGGAGAGAAGAAGGTGACAGCACTTATCAACAAAAAAGGAATGGAGCAAGCCGGATGGGACTCTTTCGAAGGGAGAAAAATATTTGGAGCAGAAGTCGTTGGACTGATCGAAGATTTTCATTTCAAAAACCTCCACCACGAAGTTGGTGCTTTGATGATCAGAAATGAGAACGACTTGTCACATCTCAATGTACGGCTTCATCCTGGAGTAATTCATGGAACAATGAAAGCTGTAGAACGAGAATTTAAAGCCATTGCCGGGAATTTCAACTTCAGCTATCGCTTTTACGATGAGTGGATGGACAATATGTACAAAAAAGAAGAGAAACAAGCCAAAGCCATACAATTGATTGCAATCCTGGCAATGCTGTTAGCTTCTTTAGGCATGCTGGGATTAGCAAACTTTTCAATCAAGCGAAGGATAAAAGAAATCGGCATTCGAAAAGTAAACGGTGCCAAAGTAACAGAAGTACTTGCGATGCTCAATAAAGACTTTATAAAATGGGTAGCCATTGCTTTTGTAATTGCCTGCCCAATTGCCTGGTACACCATGAATAAATGGCTGGAAAACTTTGCCTATAAAACCACACTAAGTTGGTGGATATTTGCACTGGCTGGGGTGCTGGCTTTGGGTATTGCGTTGTTGACAGTTTCGTGGCAAAGCTGGCGGGCAGCAACCAGGAATCCGGTGGAGGCTTTGAGGTATGAGTAATATTTTAATGCAAAGATTCTCATCGCTAATATTTTCGCAATGTGAAACTGCCTGAATTTATGTGAGGTATGGTATTTTGGCTTCTAGAAACTACAGTCTAAAGGAAAGCTGACTTTGTGAGCTGCCCCCTTTAAAACATATTGATGTATTAGATTATTAATAGAATGAAGAAGCACTAAAAAAACAGCTAAGAATCTGTAAAAATATTTTACAGAAAGTTCTTATTCCCGGCTTATGGCAATATTATTGTTTTTACCTGTGACTAAATCCTTAATTAAACAATATGAAAATCTATCTCTTGATTGTAGCAGTATTCGTTTTGTTCTCTGCATGCAAATCACGTAATAAAATTGGGAGCAACGAAAAAGAGCTTGCAGCCCAAATTCTTATCGAGGAAAACGAAAAAGAGACAGTAAATAAAGAGAAAACTGCAGAATTAGAATCTGTCGGTTCAGCAAATGTAATGCGGCTTGAAGAAAACAGGAGTGTGGATAAAAAACACCCTCCATTGCACCTCGATATTCCTTCCGCTAGAAACAAAATTAGGCCGGTTAGGTATTCCGACTTGGGAAAATCAATTCGATATATCTACCTGAAACATCCTACCGATACTGCTTTTTTTAAATATGGAACTTCAATTTTGTTTACAACCAGCAATATTATTACCATAACCTGGAGAGGAATTGGACGTTTTGATTTGCATGGGCAGTTTCTTGAAATGATATGTAAGGATGGACAAAAGTTTACCATTAACGAAAGAGGTGCAAAATGGATAACCGGAGAAATTGAGGGGCAGTATGTAGGCTCGAAAGGAAGTATTTCTGCCATTGGCGATAGGGTTTTTTATAAATATGTCGACAATCCCAATAAAAAGGCCTATCTAATGGAATACGATGCTTCTCCTCAGAACAGAAGCTTTTTGTTACCAGGTAGTGGAGAGGAACAACAGATGAATGGAAAAGGAGAAATTGTTGCCAATTTGCCAACCGATAAAAAGCGTGAAAATATAATCTTTCTTGATGAACATCACTGGATAACCAAGCAACGAAAGATGGCTTCCAGTTCATCGGGTGTTTTTATGACCGTTCACTCGCTTTCCGGAGATACGGTTTGCACCTTAAAGGATAACGACCCTATTAAAAACTTTACCAGTTCTACATACCGGGGGGTGGAAAGTGGAGACAATTACCGTTTAAATGGAAAGTTGCATGTGCGTCAAAATTTTAATGATACCATTTATTACTTTACCGGAACAAACCGACTTAGCCCAAAATATATAATTGATTTGGGTGAAAAAGGTGTACAGTCGTCTACTGAAGCGGTAACCCCATCCTACGGACTGAAAGATAAATTTGTTTATAAAGGAACCGTTGAAACCAACGATTTTCTATTCTTTTTATATACTCAGGATTATGCTTGCCCAAATACGGCAAAAAAGGGAACCTTAAAATACAATCGTTTTGTTTTAAACAAAAATACCGGAGAACAGTATCACGCCTTTATCAATGCCCCGGCTTTTTACCCCAAAAGAGGGTGGCCAAGTCCGCCACAAACCAATATTATAAACGACCTCGATTTTGGCCCTGCCCGTTGGCCAATAAGTCAAACAGAGGAAGGAAACATATATTTTCAGCTTACAGGAAAAAGATTAAAAGAACATGTTAAAAAGAACAGCTCAAGTCCAATGACAAGCAACCGTGAACAATTGGAAATGTTTGCTGCTAATTGCTCAAACGATGATGTTTTTATTATGATAATCGAATAAAACTTTCACCATGTTTAAATTCAATTTAAAAATCTTACTTCGTAGCGTCAGGAAAAAACCAGTGTATTCCTTAATCTCTATCCTGGGTTTTGTTTTCGGAATAACAGCAAGTATGTTTATTTATTTCTGGGTGTTTGATGAACTAAGTTTTGAAAAGTTTCATCCTGAACATCAACAGATATACAGGGTACTTACACTTTCAAAACAGGGTGACAAAGTGGTAAAATCTGCAAGTGCTTATCTGCCGGTTGCCCAAACAATGAAAAACGATTATCCACAGGTTGAAGATGCAACTTTTATTGGATACAGCTCGGAAGATTCGCCTTTGAAAATTCAGGGTACTACAAGCAAAATTGAGGCGCGCCGTGCATGGATTGATGATAATTTCTTTAATGTTTTTCAGGGTTTTCATTTTGTTGAAGGCAATAAGAGTGCTGCCCTCAATAACCCGGGAAAAATTGTTCTTTCAGAAAAAGTGGCAAAAAAGCTATTTGGAGATGAGCCCGCTCTTGGCAAAACTCTTGTTAGCGACAAATACTTTGAAGAGGTTTTTGAAGTAGGAGGAGTAATTCGTGTTCCTCCGCAAAGTCATATCGATATAGGATATTTACTGTCAAACAAAGCAAATGGTTTCTATAGCGGTATGAGCTGGCGTAAATCGGCACACAAACATGTTTATGTAAAACTACAAAACAATGCCGAAATTAATGCCGAATTTAAAGAGCAAATAAGCAATCATCTCAGTCGCTACTCCTCTCATACCGACAAGCTTATGTTTCAACCTTTAGAAGATATTCATTTACATACTGACTACGAAACTTATCAGTATGATAAAAAAATAAGCAGCGTAAAGTATGTTTGGATATTTTCTGGTTTGGCCTTACTGATTATTGTTATGGCATCACTGAATTTTGCCATGCTCACCGCTGCGCGTTCTTCTGAAAGAGCTACGGAAATTGGTGTAAGAAAAGTAAGCGGATCGGGGAAATGGAGCATGGTAATTCAATTTATTAGCGAATCGGTTTTGCAAACAATTATTGCAACAGTTATTGCTCTTGTTGTTGTGCTTTTATTTTTACCCTGGTTTGGAAATATTACAGGAAAAGATTTTTCATTTGCATTTTCTGCAGAGCTCTTCGCATCTTTAATTGTAATAACACTTTTAGTTGGTTTATTCTCTGGTTTATTTCCGGCATTTTATCTTACTTCTTTTAATCCGGTTGCTGTTTTTAAGGGAGGAAATAAAACGGGTTCAAAAGCCGGGTTTACAAAAAGTCTTGTGTTGGTGCAATTTGCCATTGCTGTTGTTCTACTTATTTCCACAAGTATGGTTTACAAGCAACTACAGTTTATAAACAAGCGCGATTTAGGAATAGATAAAAAGAACATCGTGGTAATTCCAACTGGTCTATGGTATTCGGTAAAAGAATTTAAACTAGAATTAATGGATCATCCGAATATTGTTAGTGTATCGGCAAGCACCAAAGCTCCGGTAGATTTTGGTTGGCGTTCAGGATTTTCTTGGGATGGAATGGAAAGCCAGGATACGGTTCAGGCAAGTTTGTTTTGGGTAGACGAGGATTTTGCCCAAACCTATAATCTGCAAATGGTTAATGGCGATTTTTTACGATTTAATTATTCTGATTATTGGAAAAATTTTAAACAAAAGAACAAGAACAATACGAGCGAAAAAGAACACACCGCATCAATGCCGGTAGTTATAAATGAGACCTTTGCCAAACAAATGGGAGTGGATGATCCTATCGGCATTCGCCTCAATAAATCGAGTGTAATTATTGGAGTTGTAAAAGACTTTCATTATCGGCCATTGCATCACGAAATTGGACCTTTGGTGTTGCAAAACAATCCTGAAACAATTCAAACTTTAAACGTCAAAATACGCCCTGAGAATCGTGCTGAAACCTTAGCTTTTATCTCTGAAACCTACAAAAAACACCGAAATGGCCGTGGTTTCTCCTATAGTTATTTCGAAGATGAGCTGGAACAGGTTTACCTGGCCGAAAACCGTTTGTCAAGTCTGATTTTCAAATTCTGTTTTTTAGCCATTGTTCTGGCCATAATGGGCATTTTTGGCCTTGCCACTTTTGCATCAGAATACAGAATGAAAGAAATCGGCATCCGCAAAGTAAACGGTGCCAAAGTAACAGAAGTACTTGCGATGCTCAACAGAGACTTTGTTAAATGGGTAGCCATTGCCTTTGGAATTGCCTGCCCAATCGCCTACTACGCCATGAATAAATGGCTGGAAAACTTTGCATACAAAACCACACTAAGTTGGTGGATATTTGCATTGGCAGGGGTGCTGGCTTTGGGAATTGCCTTGTTAACGGTGAGTTGGCAAAGCTGGAGGGCGGCTACGCGTAATCCTGTCGAAGCACTTCGATACGAGTAGTGAGAAGTGCGAAGATCCTCGATAGCGAAGCGTATCGGGATAAGAAGCACTCAGGTATGAATAGATAGAAATTAAATAGATATGAAACTTAACAAACTGAAGGTAACCATTCGAAATGCCCGGAAAAACAGTGTTTTAACTTTTGCAAAGTTATTCGGATTGGGCATTTCGTTTGCAATTATCTTGTTTGCTGCAGGGTATGTTTTTTTCGAAACCAGTTTCGATAAAAATGTGCCGGACCATGATTCTGTTTATCGTTGCCTGATGCAGGGTAAACTTAACGGACAAGATGCCGATTTTGCGGTTACCAGCCCGGCACAAGCGAAAGCAATTACCAACGAAATTCCTGAAATAACAGAGGCAACGCGCATTCTTGCCCGTGGTAATGCCAGCCTGAAATATGACGACAACCATTTTAAAGCCGGACCGTTGATTTATGCCGATCCAAGTTTCTTCTCCTTTTTTAGCATCCCTTTAAAAACTGAAACCGAGAATCCTTTAAATAACCATAATAGTGTTATTATATCGAAAGATATCGCTGAAAAACAATTTGGCTCAGAAGAAAATGCCTTGGGAAAAGTTATTGAATTACGCGGTGAAGAATGTATTATAACCGGAATATTTGAAGACTTACCAAAGAATTTTCATTTACGGGTGCAACTTGTTCAATCTCTTGAAAAATCAAATCCAGACGAGGTTGGCTGGGGCTCGCAAAATTATTACACTTATTTTAAAACAAGCGGGGAAAATATTGAAATTGATGAGTTGAATTTTAAAATCAGCAGAACGGTTTATACCCACTTTAACGAAGATGTTGACGGTGCTAATGCAAAAACAATGGAGGATTTAAAGGCATCGCCCGATCTATATCTGTTTTATACTGCTGAGAAATTGACAGATATCCATTTTAGCAAGCATAAATTTGATCCGGCAGTAACCTCAAACAAAGTTTATGTTTATGGGGCGGTAATTTTTTGCATCCTTATCTTGCTCATCTCATCTTTAAATTTTATAAACCTGAATATTGCCAACATATCAACCAGGCTTAAAGAGGTTGGTATACGAAAAACAATAGGTGCGGCGAAAAATCACATTTTTTCTCAGTTTTTATATGAAACTATGGTTCATTGGCTGTTTGGTTTTATTTTGTCCCTGGTTATTTACTTTCTGGTAGAAAATTCCCTGGAACAATACCTGGGTTTTAGCATTCCCCTTTCTTCGGGAGGTTTACTAAAGATTATAGCAGGTGTTTTTGTGATCCTTCTACTATTTAACCTCTTGGCCAATTTTCTACCCATTTCATTGCTTTCAAATAAAAAAATACTGAGTCTGATAAAAGAGGAAAGGTCTTCAAAAAAGGGTTTTTCTTTAAACAGTAGTTTCGTTTTTTTCCAGTTTATACTTTCCGGATTAATTATTCTGGGATCAGTAATCGTTCAAAAGCAGATTAACTACATGGTAAACAAAGACAGGGGCTACGATACTGAAAATATTATGATGTTATCCATGTGGTCGTTAAACGAACAAAACCGGAAAAGTTTTATCAACGATTTAAAAACCTACAGTGCAATAAAATCAGTGGCTACTGGTGATAATTATTTTGGTGTGGATCCCAGTATGAATGATGCTTATTTCGAAACCAGGGATGAAGCCAACTATTTTCATACTTCGCTTATGCCCGTTAGCGCTGATTTTAAAAATACCTTTGATTTAACCATGAAAGAAGGTCGTTTTTTCGACGAGAAAAGACAATCGGATTTTGAAGCAGTTGTGATTAATGAGAGCGCATTAAAGAAGTACTCGGGAGAAAATAGCATAATCGGTAAAAAATTAATTATTGATGGTAATTACAAAGTTATAGGTGTTGTAAAAGATTTTAATTTTCGCTCCATGCATCACCAGATTCAGCCATTGGTAATATCTCTGGCAAAAAATAAGGGAAACGTATTTGTTAAAATTGAAAACGCTCAAATTGCAGAGGTCACAGGGATACTTCAGAGTTTATGGAAAAAATACAGTGTTGATTTCCCTTTACAATATGAATTTCACGATGAAGTACTAGCGCAACATTACATAAACGATCAGCAGGCTAAAAAACTGTTATTTGTTCTCTCCTTAATTTCCATAGCTATAGCGTGTGTAGGATTGTATGCCATTAGCTTTTTTACCATTATCAGGAAAACCAAAGAAATCGGCATCCGAAAAGTGAACGGAGCAAAAGTTTCGGAGGTGCTTGCTATGCTCAACAAAGACTTTGTTAAATGGGTAGTTATTGCATTTGTAATTGCCTGCCCAATTGCGTACTACGCCATGAATAAATGGCTGGAAAACTTTGCCTACAAAACCACCCTTAGCTGGTGGATTTTTGTCCTTGCTGGTGCGCTGGCGTTGGGAATTGCGTTGTTGACGGTTTCGTGGCAGTCTTGGAGGGCTGCTACACGGAATCCGGTCGAAGCACTTCGATACGAGTAGTGAGAAGTGCGAAGATCCTCGATAGCGAAGCGTATCGGGATGGAAGCGTTGAAATACGAATAATGACAGTAAATAAATTTAATAAAAGTTATGAAAAACCTATCCGGCAACTGGAAACTGACAATACGAAGCCTTATTAAACAAAAAAAGGCAACTTCTCTCAATATACTGGGGCTGTCATTGGCTTTTGTAGCTGTTTTATTTATTAGTGTTTATGTGCACCGCGAGTTTAGCTTCGATAATTTTCACCAAAATAGAGACCGTATTTTTAAACCTGAATTTGGAATAGCCGAGGCCGATGCTGATATAGATATGGCTTCGAATTTGTCTCTAACTCAAATTGAACTTTTTCGAGATAATGTTCCGGGATTGGAAACCATTACATTTTTAAATTACAGCAGGTGGGACTGGGATAACGGCACCTGGGTTGAATACGATGGAAATAAATTTAATCTGGAACGATTGGCTTTTTCCGATCCGAATTTTGCAAAGGTGTTTTCATTCCCGGTTGAATCCGGAGACCTGGCTTCTTCGCTAGATGATCCCAATAGCCTGGTGCTCACCAAAGACATTTCGGATAAATTGTTTAAGGATGAATACCCAATTGGAAAAAAAGTTCTGCTTAATAATAAACCGGTTGTTGTTGGTGCAGTTTTGGAAAAAGTACCACACAATTCCTCCCTTCAAATCAGCGGATTGGTTAGTTACCGATCGGCAAAGTACTTCTTTGGCAGCGATATAGGTGATTTCAGCAATATCCCATTTCTGCAAATTGGCAAGAACGCTGATCAGCTTGACATTAGTTCCACCATGTCGGAAATATTACGGAACTCACTTCCTGCAGAGGAAATTGAACGACTTAATCCAGTGTTTACTACAAAGCTCATAGCTCTTGAAGATCTTTATTTTTATGATGAATCGCCTTACGATCCGATAAAACACGGAAGTATGACCTTTACTTATATGCTTCTGGGCATTGGAATCCTTATTCTGTTATTAGCCCTTATTAATTATACGAATTTGTTATTGGCTACCTCTTTAAAATGGAAGAAAAATTTTGGTATTCAGCAAGTGTTAGGAGCCAATAGAAATACAGAGAGAAGCCAATTGTTTTTAAAGGGTTTTGTTGTTTCTATTGTGGCATTTCTATTATCTATTGTTATTCTCAGAACAATTCTGACCGGGCTGAATCAACTAATCAATTATCCGCTTAACAAGGAAGTGTTTCTTACAAAGGAATCCATTTTAATAGTATTACTGGTATTAACACTTACCATTGTGTTTTCTGGATTTTTCCCCTCAGTTTTCAATATAAAATCAACACCATTGACACAGTTAAGGGGAGTGTTTGTGACCGGGAACCAAAGGGGAGGCATATGGAAATCATTGGTAACATTTCAGTTGTTTGTTTCTATAGCCTTAATAATTTGTTCTCTGGTTATCTATAAACAAATTCGTTACGGACTTACAAAAGATTTGGGTATTCAGATGGAAAACATGATCACTGTTCCATCTATTAAACTTGGCGGGAAAAAGAATGCTTTTATAGATGCTGTTTCCGATCATGTTCAAACCGAATCGCAATGTCTCTCATCAACCTACATAAATACCTTTGATATTTGGGGAGGGAAGTTAAAAGAACCGGGTAAAAATGACAAAAGCATTGATTATAATATTGTTCGTGTGAACAACGAATTCCTAAATACATTGAAACTGGAACTTGTTGGTGGACGAGATTTTGGGAAAGATGGAGTTAGCGATGAAAGATCGATGATTGTTAACCAGGCTTTTGTGGATTATTATGAGCTTACTAATCCGTTGGAAGCTTCAATCCGGGGACTACCTATAATCGGCGTGGTAGAAAATTTTAATTTTAATTCGGTTCATTATCAGATTGAACCTTTGGTTTTGTCGAATACACCAAAACAGGCCGATTTATCAACCATCCGGTTTTCTGCCAATACCCGAGAGGAGTTGGGAGCCTACATGGATTTTCTAAGAAATGAGTGGATGAAGCTTGCACCTGAGAAACCTTTTGAATTTGAGTTTCTGGATAAGCGATTAGCATCAATGTATAAAAAGGAAATCGTTTTATCGAAAGTTTTAATAAGCTTTGCTGTTTTGTCCATATTTATTGCTTGCCTGGGAATATTAGGGTTGTTATCCTACATCATGGAATCCAGGATTAAAGAAATTGGAATAAGAAAAGTCAATGGGGCAGGTATTCTTGAGATTCTGCGATTGATAAACATGGGCTTAGTGAATTGGACACTTATCGGCTTTGTAATTGCCTGCCCAATTGCCTGGTTTGCCATGAACAAATGGCTGGAAAACTTTGCCTACAAAACCACCCTTAGCTGGTGGATATTTTTGCTAGCCGGAGTATTGGCTTTGGGAATTGCTTTGTTAACCGTTTCATGGCAATCATGGAGAGCAGCAACGAGAAACCCTGTGGAGGCGCTTCGATATGAATAGTCAGTTTTCACATATAAAAAAACTAAGATGATGATACAACAGTTTTTACGGATGTTTTTTCGAAACACAAGGAAATCTTTTTTCTCATCGTTAACCAATATTTTTAGTATTGCTTTAGGGTTTACTGCATTTATAATAGTGGCACTTTGGGTGAATCAGGAATTAAGTTTCGACAATTACAATGAAAACAAAGACCGGATTTATCGTGTAAGCAGCCGGGGGAAACTTTTCGATAAAGAAATAAAAGATGCCTTATCGGGGGCTGTTTTCTCTAAAACAATACCTGATGTTTTTGCTGAAGTTGAAAACGTAGCCACAATGTTCAACTTTCATAAGGCGATGATGACCAAAACCAATGGCGAGGCATTACGCTTGAATGCGGCTGGTGCAAACTCTGCTTTGTTCGATGTATTTTCTCTTCCGGTGCTGCAGGGTAATTATAAATCGCTCGACCAACCCAATACCGCATTTTTAACCGAAAGTGCTGCAAAAAAACTCTTTGGTAACGAAAATCCTGTTGGACAGGTAATCTCCACCGGAATGGATCGCGAAAATAAAAAGTTCACCATTGCCGGTATTATAAAAGATATTCCCGAAAATTCGCACTTTCAATTCGACTTCTTATTCTCTCTACAATCGCTTAGTTTTTACCGTAACCCGGAAAACGATTGGATAAACACGAGTTTTTATAATTATCTGTTATTGCACGAAGGAACAAATCATAAAACATTCGAAGCTAAACTAAATAAATATGCAAAAGGGCATTTTGCCCCGATTTTAAAAAACTGGCGAAACCTATCACTCGACGAATGGGAATCGAAAGGTGAAAGTTGGGGATATACGCTTCAACCACTTTCTAAAATTCATTTGTACTCATCCCTAAAAAATGAATTTATGGCAAATGGGGATATAACCTATGTTTTAATGGCAGTGGCTGTTGGTTTGTTAATACTTATAATTTCGATGGTAAATTTTATCAATTTAACCACAGTATCCTCCATGTCGCGTGCCAAAGAAATATCTGTGAAAAAAATTTCGGGTGCAACACAAAAGTCAATAATGGTACATTTTATTGCTGAAAGTTGTGCATACAGTTTCGTTGCCCTATTGCTTTCGTCAATATTTGTTTATTTGCTTATACCAGTTTTTGGAACAGCAACAGGCATTCATATTTTCATTAACCTTCAGAGCCATTTAAAACTTTGGATATGGTCTGTCCCATTTTCTTTGTTGCTTGGCTTTTTGGCTGGAATTTATCCTGCTTTTATTGTATCGAAGCGCTTGCCATTGCAGGTTCTCACATCAAAAGCTAATTTTAAGGTTGGCAATAAAGTTTTTTTTAAAGACCTTTTGCTAACCGCGCAATTTACCATAGGCATTTTGGTTATTATTGGAACGATATCCGTAACACGTCAGCTCAATTTCCTTCAAAACGAAAAATTAGGTTTCGAGAAGGAAAATGTTTTGATAGTAAGGCAAACAGTAGAGATGTCGCGAAGTCAGCAAGCAGTTTTTAAAGAAAGGCTTTTATCAAACAGCATGATCACAACTGCATCTTTTTCGCACCGAATCCCTGGTATGGAACTGGGGTCGAGAAGTTACCAGTTACATTCAAACGGAGAATTGAAAACCTGTTTATTTGATGTTTGCCCATGCGAGGCAGATTTCTTTTCAACCTATAATTTTGAATTAAGCGAAGGCAACTTTTTTACTGATAATTTGACCGAAAAACCACGTTCAATTGTAATAAACGAAAAAGCAGCAAAAGAGTACAATATTGAAGATCCGGTTGGAAAACGCCTTTATTTCGGAAAGGATAATTACTATGAAATTACCGGTGTAGTTAAAGATTTCCATTACGATTCTAAACGAACAGAGATACAACCCGCTGCATTTGTACAGGAACCCGATGTTCGGTTCTTTTGGTCGCCCGAGTATCTCTCGCTAAACATAAGTGCAGCGGATAAACCTAAACTATTACGTGAGATTAAAGGAATTTACAATGAGATATTGCCGGGGAAAGAGTTTGTCTATTCATTTTTCGATTCGGACTACGATGCCTTATACAAGAAAGAATACCAAACAAAATATTTGTTCCTGATTTTTTCAATTGTAGCCGTATGTCTATCATGTATAGGCTTGTTTAGTATGGTAAAAAACATGGTTCAAAGCCGTGTAAAGGAAATTGGTGTACGCAAGGTTAACGGAGCACATTCTAACGATATTTTAAAAATGATTTCTGGTGGATACCTTAAATGGGTAGCCATTGCTTTTGTAATTGCTTGCCCAATTGCCTACTACGCCATGAATAAATGGCTGGAAAAATTTGCCTATAAAACCACGCTTAGCTGGTGGATATTTGCACTGGCTGGGCTGCTGGCTTTAGGGATTGCCTTACTGACGGTTTCGTGGCAATCGTGGAGAGCAGCTACGCGGAATCCTGTCGAAGCCTTACGTTATGAGTAAGGCGAAGATCCACGATAGCGAAGCGTATCGGGATGGAAGCCTTACGCTATTGAGTAAGACTGAAACCCCAGCATTTTTGGATGATGCTTTTGGATTTGATTTAAAACAGAATTGAAGTTTACACCTAAAAACAAAGACCATGATAAAAAACTACTTAATAAGCACAATCCGGTTTCTACGAAGAAACAAACTTTTTGCTGGGATCAACATTCTGGGGCTTTCACTTGCCTTGGCAGCATCCTTTATTATTTTGTTGTTTGTCATTAACGAACTAAGCTACAATACCTGCTACAAGAACCGTAAGCAAATTTATCGGGTTTTAGGTTACAATACTGAAGTAAAGATAATCAGCGATGGTACTCCCTATGTGTTGTCACAAAGTATTAAAAACGAATTTCATCAAGCTAAGTATGTGGCAGCAACAAAAAACATGGGGAAACTTAATATTAAACTGAATGAAGAATTTATACCAATTAATCATGTAATTGGAACCAACTCTGAGTTATTTAAAATTTTCGATTTAACCATTGATGGACAACAGGAGAATATTCTTGATGAACCCAATTCGATTGTTATTTCACAAAAACAGGCAAGGAAGTTTTTCTCTGATGACAACCCGATAGGTAAAGAACTGGTTGTTCTACTCAACGAGAAGGAAGAGGTTTTCATAGTTAAGGGGGTTTTTAATGATATCCCGGTCAATTCAACTTTGCAAGCCGATTTTTTTATCAATTCAAAGTGGCCCCTTGAAAGACTCAACATGAGGAATAAAGACAAGAATGCTGAAACAAACTGGTATTCTTTTGATTGGGATATATGGTTATTACTAAATAAAAATTCAGACATAGCTCAGCTTAATCAACATTTTAGAGCATTAGAAAAAAAAGTATATGGCGAAAAAGACAGGCACGATTTTTCTATTCAAAATTTAAGTGATGTGTATTTTGACTCGCAAGAAATATATAGTGGATTCAAAAAAGGAAACCTTAAAAGCATTCGTATTTTTTCGGCAATTTCCATACTCATAATAATTGTTGCAGCATTTAACTACATCATTCTTTCAACAGCTGTATCAACAGGCCGGGCAAAAGAAATCGGGGTTCGGAAAACAAACGGTGCCAGTTCCCAATCCATTCGAAAACAAATGCTGAACGAATCAGTTGTATTAATTCTCTTGGTTTTACCTATTGCCTTGTTATTAGCCTTTTTAGGGAAACCATACGCCGAAGAACTATTTCAAACAAAATTGCTGGTTATTAAATCAAATATCATCATTTACGTTCTAATTTATTTGGCACTTACCATTTCAATCGGCTTGACATCAGGGCTATACACCTCATCATTATTATCAAGATTAAATGTGATGATTATCCTGAAAAACCCTATACAAACCGGGAAACGGAAATCAAGGGTTCGTTTTGCTCTTATTGTAGTTCAACTAGTCATTTTCTGCATTTTTGTATCCAGTACCTTAATTATTAATTCACAATACAATTACGCCCTCAACGAAAATCCAGGTTACTACAACAAGGATATTTTGTTTATTAATATGAGAAGGAACTCTGAAAGTTCTTCGGCATTTATGAATAATATTAAGGCTTATCCAAATGTTATTTCAGTTGGGGGAGCAATAGATGCTTTGCCTATGACCAGCTATTGGCCTTACCCTATGGAACTTCCTAATGATAAATCGAAAAAAGTACCAATTGAACTTTTGGCTATTGACTATAATTTCATTGAAGCCATGGGGATAGAAGTAGTTGAAGGAAGAAGTTTCTCACGAGAGATTGATGGTAATAAAGACGATATATATGTACTGAACGAAAAAGCAGTAAAAGCACTTGAGTTAACTAACCCAATTGGAAAAAAGATAGATGTAGTAAATGGAACAGTAATCGGGGTAGTAAAAGATTTTAATCTACACTCCTTCCATAGCGATATTCCCCCTCTACTGATCGTTGCATCAGACAACTATGCAACACAGGTGGCTATTCATTATAAAGCAGGGACATTAAAAAAACTCTTGCCACTAATCAAATCTGAATGGGCAAAAATCGCCCCCAACTTACCTTTTAACTATAAAACCATCGATGAGTTAAAAAAAGAAATCTATTCCGAAGAGAGAAACCTAAGTGTTATTGTTTCAATCAGTTCAATATTTTCATTACTAATTGCAACACTTGGATTATTTGGATTAACACTTTTTGTTATGAAAACACAAACCAAAGAAATCGGATTAAAAAGGGTATTTGGAAGTTCACAAAAGGGAATTGTTTTTTCTTTTATTCGGAAAAATTTTACAATGGTTATAATTGCAACAATATTTTCAACTCCAATTTCAATTTTCATAATGAACATCTGGCTAAGAGGCTTTTCATACAAAACGAATATTGAATGGTGGATATTTGCTGTAACTTTTTTCCTAGCTACATTAATGGTTTTGGCAATCGTATATTTTCATTCCTACAGAGCCTCTCGTGTTAATCCGATCGAAGCAATCAGATATGAATAGATATCTCCTTTAACGTTGTGGTTAATCAAAGAAAAAGGCTTATCAATCCAAATTTTGATAAGCCTTTAAAATATCTTTAATAAAAGGTTTTGTTAAAATATCCCTTTAATACCGGGAAGCATTCCAACAAGTCCTAATGAAATAACACAAACAAGGAACATGACTCCTGGGATAATTAATTTTTCTTTCCAGCTTAATTCTTTAGCACGCTCATTATCTCCAATTAAACCCAGGTTGTCGAGCAGCATGGTTAAAGCCCATCCAAACACGGGGTTAACAAATGCACTGGCAAAAATACAAGTGCCTGCACTCACGGCATCCAGTTGTTTTTTAATCATCTGCATACCTGCTTCAAGCAATGGAAGGAAAACACCAACAATTAGAGCAATACGAAGTACAGGCTCCCACATGGCCAAGTCCATTGGGTAACCAAACACGGCAGCCAGAATACAAAATATACCTGTTAAAACGGCACCTCCTGGAATTGGTCGTTTTGCAATTGCTGCAGGAATCATATAGGTACCCCAAGAAGACGCAATATTTCCTCCTCCCAGGAAAGAACCAATTGCCTGGCGAATGGAAGTAACGGTCATGGTATCATCCACATCCATCAACACATCCTTGGCTTTCTTTGGGTAATTCATTTCCTGAAATACACGATGCCCCAGGTAGTCTGGTGTCCACATGGCAACAGCCAGAATGGCGAACGGTAATACTGCAATAAAATGGTGCAAATCCGGCCAACCAAGGTTCCAGCCAGTATTTTCACCCCACCACCAGAAAGGGCTAAAATGAGGCAATCCTGGAGCGGTTGAGAATTGGAAGTCAGCCCCTAATGCAAATGCTACTATCCCGGCGATAGCTGAACACAGCGGAATTGCCAACCAACGCTTCCCCACTTTTGCAAGGTAAGCGTAAATAATAATTGTGATCGCAATAACCACAAACGAGACATGACTAATTTCACCAGCTGCAGCCCAGTTCCCGAATTTGGTAAGCTGTCCAATAAGCCCAACGGCTCCAAGGTAAATTAACAATCCGGCCCGCACACCAACGCCTGTTAAATTCATTAGTTTTGAACCACCCTTGGTGACGCTTAAAAATAATCCGAACAAACCAATCAATAAACCCAGGGCAAGCGGATGACCTCCAGCCATTGCAATGATAGGAATAAGCGGGATCATTGGACCATGTGTACCCGCAAGGTTTGCATTCGGATTTAAAATAGCAGAAAACAGAATAACGAAGATACCTCCTGCAATAAGTAATTCATACCGTACATTTTCTGCAATAAATTCCGGAGCTAAACCAAATTGGGCTGCAAAAGCAGCAACCATGGCGGTAACCATCACTACCTTACCAATAGTTGCAGCAACGGCTGGCACCAAGTCTTCAACTTCAATATGAAAATCACGGAACGGAAGGTTCAATCTCCACTTCCTAAACTTCATAATCGAAAGCTCGTGCTCCAAATATTCATTCCGATTTTCAAATTGATCTGGTTGTTTGCGTTGTTGCTTGTAGTTTTGTTGTGTTCTTTTCTCCATCAGGCAAATAGTTTTTTTTTCAGCGCACAAAACTAGTAAAACATTTAGTATCTAACAACTTGTGTATCAGTCAACTATTATTGAACTTATGATCGTTATGCAATTTGTAAACAATAGGAAAATAGATGCTTTGCAGGAATATTTAAAAACCAGAGTAATTATTTAGAGCTCTATCCAGAAAACTCTGCAAGAACACAAAAAATTGGAATGGTCGTTAGTTAAATAAATATTGCAACGATAGCGACAATGATGCCATAGACCAGCATAGCCCTAATTGTTCTTTTCAATACGTACCCTTCAATATTTCCTAAAGCCAGGACTGAAGCAACTGCAACAATATTATTAATACACACCATGTTGCCCATTGCCCCACCAACCGACTGCATAGCCAGTATAGTTGTCCGGTCGAGTGATAATGCTGTAGCAATTGAATCTTGAATACCGCCAAATGTAAGGTTGGAAATTGTGTTTGAACCACTGAAAAATGAGCCTATAGCTCCCAAGAAAGAAGCGAAATACTTCCATGAACTGCCTGTCAAATCTGCCAGTGATTGCCCGATGACAGAAACAGCAGATGATTCACCTCCCATCATCATTAAATTCACAAAAACCAGCGCACCCAAAAGGGCTTTGGTTGGGTTGACCATTTGCGAGAAGGTTTCTTTCAAAACAGTTTTGGATTGAGACTGAAAGCTTTTATAAAGCCAAAAGGTGACTACTGAAATTAAGCCAAAGGGTAAAATGGATGGGACATACAAAAGTCTGTGGGACCAATCAATGCCTGTACCAAATATCGCATTTAAAGAAACTACCAAAGCAGAACTTATAGTCAACTCGCCCAGGCTGCCCAACGAAATAGCCAACGAAGGCTCTTTGAGTGAAAGCAAGGATTGAATACCAAATTGTGGAATACGTGTGATGACCAATAGTAGCAAGGTACCCCATAATGGAAACGTAGCCTTAATAAGTTCTTTTGCAGGGATTTTTTCAGGAAGGGATTTGGCTACATCAGAACGTATCAGTTTGCTGTCACCAACCTGTTCATGCACCTCAACTTCATTTTTCGACAATCCAATGCCCAATTTTGCAAGAATCGCAGTGCAAATCAATCCAACAGCACCACCAACCAAGGATGGGAACTCATAGTTGTACCTGGCAACGATAACATGTGGCACAACTGTTACCAATACACTTAAGAGAATAAACACGCCGTTTCTGATCACAGCTTTCGGTTTAACAACAAAGCATAAAGCAATAGCTGGAATAATCAGGGCAGCAAATCCATTCATCATCGCTGACTTAAATCCAATAGCTATTGTTTCCTCTGCTGTTAATTCAATTGCTGAAAAACCAAACCAGGTAGGCGTCCCAACAGCACCAAACGACACGGGCACACTGTTCATGATCAAGGCCAATATGGCCACACGCACAGGAGGGAAACCCAGTCCCACTAAAATGGGAGCAGCAATTGCAGCTGGCGTACCAAAACCACTTGCACCTTCAATTAAAAAAGGAAATGCCCACCCAACAATCATCAGCTGGGCAATCTTGTTTTCCGAAACGGTATTCAGCCACCGACGGATCACAGACAAGCTTCCCGTAGCCTCCATCGTTCGGAATAAAAATATGGCTCCGGCAATAATCAGAATAGGCGTCCAGGCTACCAACAGACCACTTAAAACATTGGCGTGAATTAAATTCGGATCGTGACGAAAAAAAACCAACATGATAAAATAGACAACCAAGGCAGAAAGCGGTAGCGCCTTTGATGAAGGCATGCTGTTCTTCCTGGTCATCAAATAAACTAACAAGACAATGGGGAAAAATGAAAGTATGGTGTAATACATTATTCGTAAATCGTTCGCTTGTTCTTAATTTTTTCTTTGTGGCAACACCGCATTTTCCGACGACCCTTTTTGCATAAAAGAATCGATATTTGAAAATGTAGTCTCGGAAATATTCATAACCGCTTCTTTCGTGAAAAATGCCTGATGAGCAGTAATCAAAACGTTCGGGAACGTTTGCAAGCGTACAAATTGGTCATCCTGAATAACTTTCTCCGATAAATCTTCAAAGAATAATTCTTCTTCTTCCTCGTAAACATCCAGCCCAAGATAGCCGACCTTACCCTTTTTCAAGCCTTCAATTACGGCATTGGTATCCACTAACGGGCCACGGCTTGTGTTCACAATCATCACCCCCTCTTTCATCGAAGCAATTGCGTAGTCATTAATCATGTGATAGGTTTCGTGTGTCAGCGGGCAATGCAACGAAATAATATCGCTTTGCTTGTACAAATCCTGCAGGTCAACATAGGTCACCCCTTTTTCCTGCAATTCTTTATTTGGGTACTTATCGTAAGCAACAATTTTGCAACCGAAACCCGATATAAGCTGCGCGAAAATTTGACCAATTTTACCTGTTCCTATCAATCCAATGGTTTTACCATGAAGATCAAAACCTAGCAATCCATCCAGCGCAAAATTACCATCCCTTACCCTTGAATAGGCCTTGTGATATTTTCTATTTAAAGCTAAAATCAGCCCCAGGGTATGCTCTGCAACCGCATAAGGCGAATATGCCGGAACCCTTACAACACCCATCTTCAGCTCCTGGGCTTTATCAATATCAACATTGTTAAACCCGGCACACCTTAAAGCAATCAATTTTACTCCCACTTTGTGCAAGCCTTCAATCACTTCGGCATCCAGACGGTCGTTCACAAATACACATACTGCATCAAATCCAGCAGCCAGTGGAACAGTTTTTCGATAAAGCCGAGACTCAAAAAAAGAAAGCTCAAACTTGTACTTGTTATTTACCACTTCAAATGAATCAACAACCCAATTCTTGGTGCTGAAAACAGCAATTTTCACCTTCTTTTGCATCTTCTTATTTTCGGCATTCATTTTAGAATCAATTATATTAAACGCTAATATTATATGTAAAAGTCACCCTTTAATTCATCAGAACTTCGACCAATCAGAGTAACTATGCTTTGAAACTACTTTCAAACAAGTTTAGATATGGATGGGTTCATCCCCAGCGTGGATTTCCTCGAAAAAATACAAAGAACCCAAAAGTTGTAGTTTAGTGAAAGGGACGGTCTCGATTATGTTTCTAAAATCCAATTATTTGCGCTGGTGTACTTCATCAGCACCAACAATTTTGTAAAGCTTGTCAGCGCGCCTGATTTTTTCATCGATTTGAACAGAAAAAAGCTCACCCTTTTTGGTCTCATCAACAGGTTTTAGGTCAACGCGTATTTCCTTAACAACGGCTTCAACAACACCTGTAGTTGGTCCGGTAACCAAAATCTGGTCGCCAACTTTTAGCGTTCCTGACTCCATTTTAAATTCAGCAACCTTGAGCTTCGAGAAATAGTTCATGCCTTTCCCGATGTAAAGCTTGCGCTGGGTTGCCATGGAACCATAGTTTTTGCTCCATTCACCCAACCGTTGTCCCAGATAATAGCCATCCCAAAAACCACGGTTAAAAACGGTGGTTAAGCGCTCATCCCAACCCGCTACTTTCTCATCAGTAAATTCACCATCAAAATAAGCATCAACAGCTTCTCGGTAACATTTCGAAACCGTTTTTACGTACTCGGGGGAACGGGCACGCCCTTCAATTTTCAAAACAGAAATACCAGCATCGAGCAGTTTATTTAAAAAATGAATGGTTTTTAAATCCTTTGGGGACATGATGTACTCATTGTCAATCTCCAACTCTGCACCAGTTTCGTTATCGGTAACTGTATACGCCCGGCGGCAGGTTTGCATACAACTGCCCCGATTGGCTGATGAATTCATTTCATGCAGGCTCAGGTAACATTTGCCTGAAACTGCCATGCAAAGTGCCCCATGAACAAACATCTCCAATCGGACAAGCTTACCATTTGGCCCGGTAATATTTTGCTCTTTTATCTGCTTACTAATTTCCCAGACCCGGCCAATGTTCATTTCTCGTGCAAGAACCACTACATCCGCAAACTGGGCATAAAATTTCACTGCTTCAAAATTGGTAATGTTTACCTGGGTTGAAATGTGCACCTCAACACCTATAGAACGAGCATAAGAAATGGCTGAAATATCACTGGCAATGATGGCAGAAATCCCGGCTTCTTTTACCGCATCAATAATTTGATGAAGCTGTTCAATTTCATTATCGAAAATAACAGTGTTCACTGTAAGGTAAGTTTTAACACCGTGGGCATGTGCTTTTTCAGCAATGTTCTTTAGGTCTACTAGCGTAAAATTATTAGAAGACCTGGCTCGCATATTCAGCTGCTCAACACCAAAATAAACCGATCCTGCCCCACCCTGAATGGCAGCGGCCAATGATTCATACGAACCTACTGGTGCCATTATTTCAACATCTCTTCGTTCCATAATACAAATTAGGGCAGCAAAATTACATTTAATTTCTGATATCCTGAATCCACGAAACGTTTAGTTCAAAATTGCTACTGAGCAAGTGTAAAACGGAAACTCATTCCAAAATTGGTATTGGATGTTGGAAATGCAATTGATGTAAATGGCTTATTCACAACCCTGTCGTAATAAACACGCAACTGGAAACGATCACTGAGCATATAATCTGCCGTGGTTTTAATCGTTATAGCATTCTGCCCGGCTGTAATCTGTCCGGGTTCATCTAACCTTCGTAATAGCGTTTTATTTTTTCGGAACGAAACATCAGCCCGAACATTTAAATCGTTTGAATATGCTTTTTGTGAATTTCGTGTTTTAATGATCAAATCCATCCGGTTAAATCGATACCCCACCCCAAAGATTACCTCATTACTTAACACCTCGGTGAGCTGGTTGTTAGCAAAATTTAAGGTCAAACTACGGCTTCGTTTCAGCTCTGCACGGGTTGTCAAATCATTCAACCAGGTCACATCCATATTAATAAGTGGGGCAAACTGCTCGTTTATACTCACCGAATTTATATCAAACCGACTTAAGAAGTCACCGTTTAGTTCGTTCTGCACATAACTAAATCCATCGCCATATTCTGAATCATCGTAGTTCAGGTTTGAAATGAATGAACCCACGTTATAAGAAGATCGATAAGAATGGTTGAAATTTAAGCTTTTCACGTACTTGTTCAATCCCTTAATGTTTGAAACAATACCGTCATAAGTAATCCGCCAGTTAGGCCTCATGTACCTAAAAGAAGGGAACGGATTTAATGACACCTTTTCGGCACTTTGCCCGGTATAAGCAGCAATAAACGCAGGGATCAATACCTCCTGTGAGTTTGGGCCATAACCACTTCTGTAATTTCCACCATCAGGATGTGATGCCGTGTGATCATACCCAGCAGTTGTATTTGACCCTCTCCGGTTAGCTAAACGCCTGGAAATAATTACCCGGTTGTCTTTCATGGTTTGGAAAGCATCGGAAGGCTCAACCTCAGCTGCACCCATTTTGCTAAATGCGGTACTCCATGTATTTATCGACATTGTGAAGTTACCCCGAAGTGTACTGTTTTGCGATTCAAAACTACCCGTTTCAGTATTGTAGTTCAAGAACTCACTTACATTCTCAGAATAAGAACGGTTCGCGTTCAGGTCAATTCTTAAAAATGGAATGGGCTCTACGCTTGCACGAATGCTAAATGTTTCGTTGTGGTTCATCAGATAAGGCTGGTTCAATGTAGTATCGTTGGTTATCCAACCTTTTTCTGCTGCTTTACGTGCAAAGTTATCGTCCTGCCACCCAAAGAGGAAAGGAAGCCCCGGCGCAGTGCTGCTTGCAACTTGACCGAAACGGTTTGGGTCAGGATCATAATTCCCGGAGCCAAACAAACTTGGTTCAGGCATAAATCCTGGCAATACAGTTCCATCTGACGTAGAATACGAAAACGAAATATTTTTTACACTCATCAATGTTCTTGCAGTATATTGTGCAATTTTTTTGGCAAGATCATCTTTTTCTTCTCTTTTCCCAGTAATAAGAATTGAAGCACCTTTTATATCCTCAGAACTCGTAAAGGTGATTCGATTATCGTTGATTATTTTTGTTTCACCTTTAATTGATTTCCCGGTTGAATTTCGAACAAAAAGCTGAACCTGATCCGTTTTCAATTTATGATTGATCGTACGGGGAACATTTGCTTTAAACTGCATATTGTCCGCTTCGTATTTTACGTTTTTGAATTTGGGCTGATTTTTTTTCTGCGTTTGTTGCGTAGTCCTGGCCCGGCTTCGTGAGCTTCGGGCAGATCTTGAACTCCTTCCACCAAATTTTTGATTGACCTCTTTCAGGAACGGTACTTTGTTGTACAAGTTCAGCATACTAACTTGTCCGTTCAACTGCGCTACCCTTGAGTTTTCTGCCACGTTACCCAGTTCAATTGTTTCATCGGTTATTGGCCCTGCATGCCAATCGTACTGCGCCTGATATCGACCAGACAGACTCATCCAATTCAGTATTGGAATTTTATTTATTGGTACCTGGTATGAAGCATTGAATACATGATGGTACATCACTGGACGACCAAGATTTAATAGGTTCTCAATAATCGAATCACGCTTCATGGTGTAGTCGTCATCGTTCCTGTTAATCCTTCCGGCTGGTTCATCAATCCGTGCAGTCCCCTGTGAAGAAAAATCAATCTTCAACGAACGTGTTAAGTTATATCGTAAATCGAAATATCGATTCCAAACAAAATCTTTTTCAACCGTTCGGGGGATAATCATGTTCGGATTGGTGATGTTCCTTAATTGAACTTCTTTATAATGCCTGTACAAATCTGTTCTGTAAGAAATCTGAGTGGGCATTGGGTAAAAGTTGAAGTCTTTGACCAGCTTAAAAACTTTACCTTTCAATAACTTCGACTTCTTAAACGGTTCAACCAGGGTTGGGCGATTGTTAAAATTGTAAGAGAACATTCCCCGATAATTCTTCTCAAGATTTGTTTCAGTATTAATATCCCTTTGGTTTAACTCGTTGTATGAATAAGTGAGCGAGAAGTTAGTCGGATCGTAAAAACGAGGTTTCCCGGATTTATTCATTTTATCCACTTTCACATTGGTGAAATTGATGCTTTTCCTACTCACATAATCCTGCGACATTTTTTTAATCGAATCCTTTTCTGCCCCAGAAGCTGCATTATTCAGTGCATCTTCCATTAGAATATCCGGATCAAGTGGATTATACTTTGGATTACTGATACTTTTTGAAATGCCAACATACATTGGAATGCGGACATTCGCTTTTTCGTTAAAGAACTTACCCAATTCCAGATTTGATGAAATGTCGTATTCAACTAAATCATCCATTGCGCGTTGGTTTACTTTTTGGTCAATGCTACCGAAACCAGCAGAACGTGTCCGACCCGCCATCGATATAGAACCTAAATCTGCAAGTTGGGCAGTTATACGGGCATTGGCAGCCCAGCCACCATCTTCTTCAAAATCGGTTAAGCGCAGTTCATTCAACCACACCTCAACAGATTTTTTGCCGGGTGTACTTCCTTCAACAGAGTTATAACGGATACCAACCATCATCCCTTCAACATTACCAAGGTTTGGATTACCTTTAATTTTAACGACACGATCAAAACCATTTTCATCAGTAACTGTAACAGGAAAAACTTCATTGATCCGTGTTGTTGAACCAGCCTGTCTTAGAGCTGCATTCCTGGCTTGTTTTACATCGGTAAATACTGATAAAGGAATATTGATGCGGTTATCATCTGGCCAAACTTCCAAACGATCTTGTACAAAATCGCCATTATATAAGCCTGGCTCTGTGAGCTTTAACGGCAATTCATATTCGTAATAGTTAAATTTAAAATCAGATCCAATTCGAACAAAGAAATGCAAATCACCATCATTGGTAGGTGATTCATCTTCAATTTCTTCGGCATGAACTTCCATTCTCAATCGTCGATATTGACGAAAATCCATGTAAATATTTTTGTAGGCCGCCCTGGCATCACCTTTTTCCAAATTAATTGTTCTCAATACCAACGACTGCTCATTCAATTGACGAAGTTGTGGATTGGCAGGATCGATTACCCGGTCAATATCGGGAGGGAGAACATAATTTACAGGTTCTCGACTGCCATTTTCTTCAATGTTCACCGCTGATACATCAAATTCTGTCTCAAGAGTTGGAGTTAACAACGCATCATCAACTTCCTGATTGTATTTCCTCCAGTCGGCACGAACAAGATCCAGAGTAGCAAAACGCAATACAACAGGATCGGCAAATTCTTTCATGAACATCCTCATGAAACGGATGGATTTAAAATCGCTAATAGAACCAAAAGTTTGCTCAGGTTGCTGTATCGGAACTTTAAACTGATACCATTTTACTTCCTCAACCTGCCCATTTACCAACTGAACTGGAGCTTTCCGAATATCTGTAATAAAATTATTACCCAGAACCATATCCTCAGGGCGGATACTCACACGGTACTGATAATAGCGTTCGTACTCACTGAGTGTGTTGTCATCGTTAATATCTTCCATATCGGGTAAGGTGGAAGCCGAAGTAGTAAAAGGTTCAGGGGAATTATTAGTTGTCACCGAATTACCATCGGGACCATTGTAATCTTTGTAACGCTCTAATATAGAAGCTTGCTCCTGGTCATAGTCTGATCCCCTATAATAATGGTAGTTGTCGCCAGAAGGGTCATCCAATATTTTCTGAAGGGCATCCTGGTTCAAAATGCCTTGCAACGATTCCAAATAGCTTTCGTGGAATGAACGCTCGTTATCGTCAGTCAATCCATCAAAACCAACATCCTGATTGGGACGTGCAGCATCGCTTGTAATGAACCCGTTCGTAATTTGCTGCTTTGTTGCAACAAGTCCCCAAAGGGTTGTATCTACATCAACGAGCTGTTCAGTCTCAGGGAGACCATTTTCATATGCTTTTCGTGAATCTTTCAATACATCCTCGGAAATATCACCCAGGTTAAAATAAAGATCACCTCCCTGGTTTTGCCCCAATGTATCATTCACAAATGGATCCATCATCCAGAATTCGATGAATTCAATATTGGCAGCCTGAAAATCGGTGGTTTGAATTTCCCGCATAATACCGCCCCAACGCTTTTTAGGTGAGACAAGCGTACCATCCGGGTTTATACCATCTGAATAAATCGTTGGTTGAGTATCGTAGTTATACGGGCCTCTTTCTTCCGGATAAAAAGCAAGGTCGAATACCGGAATATTTGTAGGAACACCTGTTGGGGTTTCGCGGTTTGGAAAAATCTCTCGCTCAAAAACTTCACGAACCAGGTGATTAGACTGTTGGTTCCTGTCATTTCGGATATGATCAGGTGTATTGGCATTGTTTCTAAGGAATAACGGATCGATTATGTACCATGCCAATTTTGCACGGTTATAACCGTAAGCCAAATCATCGTTCAATTCACCTTCAGGAAAACCACCCGGAAAGTTTTGCTTTTGTGGTGTACTCGCAAGCACCCAGGCAGAGCGTGACTTCATATCCAATGTAGTTTTTGTAGCCTCGAAATCATCGATATAGGCAGTCCCACTACTCTTCACTACCCTGGAGTGCCCTGGAAATAATTGCGCAAACTCAAACTCAGCAGAAATACTTGAAGGTTCCTTTGTTTCAATAAATGGTAACTTATCGACTAAAGTGGTCAGCAATTGAGACTGGGTGCTGTAGCTTAGATCAAAGCCAACCATGGTATTTGAAATTGGATCTTCCCCATAGTTAACCTTCTGCGTTAGTGGCCTTTCGTTCATATGGAGCAAGGTAGCACCCATGTTAAAGTTGTCAGAGAAGGTATAGTTGGCGTATGCCCCCAACATGGTTTTTCGCTGTGCACTAAACAAGTCCTGGCTGTCGGTGGTAATTTTAATTGGTGTTCCAGATTCCAAATAAGACGGATTAATTATTTTCACCCTACCCAACGTATAATCCACCGTGTAATCAATACCCTCAATAAGATCTTGTGCACCTGCTGTTACGCGAACCGATCCACGCGCAACGTTCAGTGTCCCTAAAGCAATCTCAGAACTGGACGAACCTTTATAACTACCTCTTAACCTATACTTATTATGCTCCTGGTCTTCTTCTTCAGCAAATATTTTTGTTGAATCATATAACGATTGATAAACATATTTCTCAGCCAATTGGGGGTCGGTGATTGAATCACGTAAATGGCTACCAAATGGTTCAATTACCGGGAAAATAATTCGTCCCGTACTTGAATGAACAGTTACTCCTTCAATAAAGTCAAACACACCATCAAGCCCCGGATCAAGCTGAGAGTTCAGGTTGTCGACGTTTAAGACATTCAACAGAATATGTCCTTCCAAATTCGATTCAGGCAAATAATTTATATAGGTCCCGGTGGAATCATTTAGATAAAGAACATCTAAGATAAAATCTTCTTTTTCCAACTGATAAGCATTCAGGTTATATACGTTTTTCATCATCAAATCCCAGGTAGGGAGCTTTGGTGATAGATTGGTGCCCTTCAGCAATTTCAAAATCAATGTTTGAGGATCTTCAATACCATCTGTTGAAAATTCACCAACCTGATATGTTTGACCGTTGGCAGTATAATTAAATGCCACTGCAAGAATTTCATCAGCATTTAACGATGAGTTTAATGATATATATCCCAGGTTTTCATGAACGATATATTCAGACGGATTTAGTTTCCGTGCTTTTTCAATTTTCTCAAAATCTTGTCCTCCTTCAAAGCCGAACCCAACACCTGCCATGGTTGATGTAACCTTCGCAATATCACGTATGTCTCCATAGGTTTGTCTCATTTCATCGTACATCCGGTTTGCTTCATTAAACGGAAAAATACTCTCCGGATAAGGATTCCCCTGTACTTCGTCAAAAGCAGGCACATTGTTGAAAATATTTGGATCATGTTCTCCCAAATCCATCAATGCAAGTATATTCCTGGCTTCATCCTGATTATTCGATTTATTGGTTATCCAAACCTCAATTTTATTAATCGAGATAGAAGATTGAATAATCGGCAGGTTTGCCAATGCCTCATCATAGTGGTCGCGGAAATACTGAGCTAGAAAGAAGTGACGGTTTGCATCGTAGTTTGATGCTTCAAACTCAAAAGTGGTTTTCTGCGCACCACCTTCGGTTTCAACCACCCTGGACTCCCCACGGTTTTGCGAAATAATAGTAGTTAGGTTCAACCGCCCAAACTGCATTTCAGTTTTTAAGCCAAAAAGATTGGTTCCTCCTGTAATCAACGAACCTTGCAATGGTAGTGAAACATTACCAACTTCAACTTTCTTCAAAATTTCATCTTCAAGACCTGTGTACTCGATGTTCATTTTGTTTTCATAGTCGAAGGTGGCTTCTGTATTGTAGTTCACCCGCATCTTCATCTTTTCACCAATGTTACCCATCACATTCATCTGGATCTTCTGGTCAAAATCGAATGTTGGTGTTCTGCGCAATCGCTCAGGGATAGCTGGGTTTTCCGTTTCATTCATCTGATAACCAAAGCTCACTTCAACATATCCCTGCGGACGGACATCAATGGTATTACCCCCAAATATCCGGTTGAATGCTTCGCCCCCAACGGTTAATTTGGGGACAAACGAGCCTTGAGTTTCCAGGTCTTTCTGATTGGTTCGCTGACGCCAATAGTTTCTAACAGAGTTTTGAAAATCATACTTCACATATTCCTGCAAAGACATGGTTTTTGGCAAACGGTAATTCAGATTGCCAATCTTTTCGTAGAAAATATACTCTCCACTTACTGGATCGTATTCAAGCTCTGTATCAATATTTCCTGGTTTATCCAGAAAAAGGAAAGAACTATCGGACTGATCCGGATAATCAAATGCTTCTTCTTTGGGAAACTGGTAAGGTAGTACTCCCGTGGTATCAATTTCAAACGTATCAGCGGGGTGATTCAGTTTTTTTTCAGGAGCGACAGTTTTTTGTAGGGGCTTGTTAACCCACCCCATACTGATGATTCCCGAAAAAGTAAGAAGCAAAAATATTTTTCGCAAGCTCGTTTTCAATGACAATCTTTTTCAAAGTTAGAGGCCTTTCAAGGCCCTTTTAATCATTTCTTCAACAGTTATGTTAGGATCAGTTTTTAAAATCTTCTCCAACTCCTTCTCAACACTTTTCTTAGCAAAGCCCAACATCACTAATGCAGATAACGCTTCTTCGCTAATAGTATTGTCTGTTTGGGAGATTAAAATTTGATCGCTGGCAGGACCTTTGCCAATTTTATCTTTCAGGTCGATTATAACACGCTGGGCCGTTTTTGCACCAATACCTTTTATGCTTTTCAGAAGATTGACATTTTCCTGCAAAATAGCCGTTTGTATTTCGTCTGGACTTAACGAAGAAAGCATCATTAAAGCTGTGTTTGAGCCAATGCCATTCACAGAAATTAAAAGGCGAAACAGCTCCCTTTCTTCCAACTCTGAAAAGCCATACAATAAATGTGCATCATCCCGAATTACCTGATGGATGAATAGCTTTGCCTCTTCTTTCCCACTTATCAGTGAATAGCTGTTTAACGATATGTGAATGAAATATCCTACTGAACCTGCTTCAATAACAGCATTAGCAGGAGTAAGTCCCGTAATTTTACCTTGGATATATTCGTACATAAACTAAACCTCCTGATCTTCTTCAGCCTGAAGATCAATAGTTTCATCAACCTGATTCGGATTTATTTCGTATTTCTTCAATGGATTTTTACTAATCTGTTCGTATAGCCCCCTGCTTTTATGAATATCAACAGCCAGGTAAAGAGCCTGCCTGAATGAATCTGGTGAAGCAATACCTTCCCCGGCAATGTCGAAAGCAGTTCCATGCGCCGGTGATGTACGAATAACCGGTAGCCCGGCTGTATAATTTACTCCCTTCTCAAACGAGATCAACTTAAACGGCGTTAGTCCCTGATCGTGGTACATAGCCAAAATTGCATCAAACTTGGTGTAATCGCCCGAACCAAAAAAGCCATCACTTGGATAAGGGCCCAATGCTAAAATGCCTTCTTCCTTTGCTTTGTCTATTGCTGGGATAATGATCTCTTTCTCCTCGGTCCCCAACAAACCTTCATCTCCGGCATGTGGGTTCATTCCCAACACAGCTATCCTTGGCTTCTTTATGCTGAAATCCTGTTCAAGCGACTTTGAAATTATCCTAAGCTTCTGCAAGATTTTATCTTCTGTAATCAGCTCAGATACTTTTGATATCGGAACATGAGATGTAACAACACCCAGCTTCATCATCTCGCTGACCATCAGCATTAAATAGTCATCTGTTTCAAATTGCTGGGCAAGAAACTCTGTATGCCCCGGAAAATTAAATTTATCCGATTGAATATTGTCCTTTTTGATGGGCGCAGTAACCAATGCATCGATTTCTCCTTCTTTTAAATCCTTAACAGCTGCTTCTAAAGCCATATATGAGGCTTCACCAGCCAATTCTGAAGATTTCCCTAATTCTACACGAATATTCTCATCGATACAATTAATAATATTAGCTCTTTTCAAATCAGCTTCTTTCGCAGATCGAATATGATTAAAATTGAAATTATTCATTTCAAGTGCTTTGCGGTGATAAGCACCTACTTTTGGTGATCCATATACAATTGGCGTACACATCTCCATGATACGGGCATCAGATAATGTTTTCATAATTACCTCGTATCCAATCCCATTAATATCACCTTGCGATATTCCAATTTTTATTTTTTGTTTGTTCATTTCCAAAAGTTTTATCGTGATTTCGCTCGGATAGTAGCATATTCGATTCCTCCGGCGATTGGCAAATTTAGTTCTTTAAATCTACTTTATCAAAACTGATTTCAGGGTGAATAAATAGCAACCATCCAATGCTTTTAATTGAATGTGAAAAACAAACAACTAACACTAAAACATAAGAAGACTCATACACGTAAAATCAAATGCAGGGAAGATTTGACATTTGAAACAGGAGAAAGAAACTTGAGATAGCCATGGAATCAAAGAAATCACCAAAAGCTGATTTAAATCGTTTTCATAATTTATTTGTGGAAATTGGGTTGGTTATTGCCCTGGCTGTAATCTGGCTGGCATTTGAACACAAAACTACCATAAAACGAGCTGAACTTGCCGGGGAACTAGTCGTTGAAGAAATTGATACAGAAATCATTCCTATTACACGACAGCAAGAAGTAAAGCCTCCACCACCACCTCCTCCTCCAAAAGTGGTAGAAGTACTCAATATTGTGGAAGATGATGTAGAAATTGAGGAGGAACTTGAAATTGAGGATACTGAAGCCGACGAGGAAACACAAATTGATGTTGCACCGGTCCTGGATGAAATATCTGAGGAAGAAGAGGCAGAAGATTCGCAAGTATTCTTTATTGTTGAAGAAATGCCTGAGTTTCCTGGCGGAGAACTTGCATTGAGAAAGTTTATATCAAATGCAATTAAATATCCGGTAATTGCCCAGGAAAATGGGGTTGAAGGAAAAGTATACGTAAATTTTGTTGTGAATGAGGATGGTATGGTTTCCGATGCCCGTGTTATCAGAAGTGTTGATCCATCACTTGATGATGAAGCAATTAGGGTAGTAAACAGCCTTCCTCGTTGGGAACCTGGGAAGCAACGGGGGAAACCTGTTCGTGTAAGTTTCGTAGTACCTATTAGTTTTGTATTGAAATAGCGTGAATATATTCGATTCGATTTACAGGATTTAATTAGGCAGCAAACACTTTCTTGCTGCCTTTATTCTTTTCAATAGCTCCCTGTTTTCAATAAGATTTGTATCTTCAATTAAAATTCGTGTAAAATGATTATTCCTCCCAGTCTAAAAGCAAATGACCGCATCCGAATTGTTTCACCTGCAGGAAAAATAAACAAGCAAACGGTTTTTCCCGGTATTGAATTATTAAAAGAAGAAGGCTATGAAGTCATTTTGGGGAAACATGTATCTGGAGAAAATTTTCAATTTGCTGGCACAGATGAGCAGCGTTTGGCTGATTTGCAGGAAGCGTTTGATGATAAAGGCTGCAAAGCCATTGTTTGTGCGCGTGGTGGGTATGGAGCTGTTCGGTTGCTGGAAAAGCTAGACTTGACTACGTTCAAAAAACATCCCAAATGGCTGGTTGGCTTTAGTGATATAACGGTGTTGCATTGCTTGGTGCAAAAAGTTGGTGTTGCAAGCATTCATGGTGCAATGCCCGGGTTTTATTTAAAGGATGGTGAAACTACAGAGAGCTTTCGTCGCTTATTAGAAGTTTTAAAAGGTGAGAAGCACACAGTTGAAATAGAACCAAATCAATTCAGCCGGAATGGAAATTCGACAGCACAACTTGTGGGCGGAAACCTTTCTATAATTTACAGTCTTTTAGGAACCCCCTATGAAATAGATACTGACGGTAAAATCTTATTCATCGAAGACTTGTCAGAATATCTGTATCATCTCGATCGCATCATGCACAGCCTTCGTTTAGCGGGGAAATTAAAAAATCTTGCCGGTTTGCTTGTTGGCAGTTTTTCCGATATGAAAGACAATGATTCACCGTTTGGGCAGTCGGTTGAGGAAATAATTTTCAACGCAGTCAACGATTATAATTTTCCGGCTTGTTTTGGTTTTCCTGCCGGGCATACTGAGCGAAACTTGCCTTTGGTTTTGGGTGGTATTTATGACTTGAATGTTGCTGAAAAGACAAGCCTAATTCTGAAATAAAAAAAGCGATTACTGATAGGCAACCGCTTTCAAAAACCTTGAATACTGTTTAATTCTTTTTCTTTTTTGAGAAGTTTTTAAGCCAAATTTTAATCTGTACATTTGACCTATCTTCTGATGCGTTAAGGACAACTGTGGTGTGGATATCCTTAGGATCAATTTTTTTTATTTCTTCAAAGTCAACTTTTTTATCGTTGATAAAATATTCAGCATCCTTCTTTTCGCTTTGTAAGATGATAGGGTATTTGTTATACTTTTTGTATAACTCCCGGCTTCGCTCTCGCATTCGTTCTTGTTGTTCCATTTGTGAATGAAACTGCTCTTCAATCAGGGCTTGATGTTCATGCAACTTCTCCTGGTGTTCTTGTAGCTGTTCCTGATATTCTTTTTTCTTTTCTTCGCTGAGTTCACTTAAGTCAACAAATCTATTACTCCCATTAAAATTAGGTAAGCTCCATTCTCCAGGTCTTGGGAAAGAGTAATTAAAAAAGAACTGGTTAGGGGAATTGTTGTCGAAAACACTCAGTTGTTCCAATCCACGGATATTCAATGCGCGATTTAGGTTTGAGATGTTGGCAAGATCAATGTCCCCATTCATTTCAATCAGGTTTACAGAGAAACTATTTGAGCTGATCAGGCCTAAACTTTCAATGCCTGAACCATCTTTCTGGATATAAATTTTTAAATCCGAACCTGGACCTTTTTCAGTTTTGAATAAACTGTAGTCATTGTTTTTATAGTGCTCAATAATTTCATACTTCAATGCTTCACCAGGGTTTTCTTCATCACTTCTTGTAAATGTCTGAGAGATCACCATGATGTTTTCCAAGTTGTTAAGCGTTTCAAAAACAGGGTCGTCCTCTTCAATGTTTTTCTTTTTCAGGTATAATTCAAACATATCGCTGGTTAGCTGAACTGCGCTAAAACCTTCATTGTCGGCATAATTTTCCGCCAGCTCTTCAAAAATGTTTTGAGCCCCTGCTACCGAGATTAGCAGAGCGGCTAAGATTGTTAATACTATTCGTTTCATATCGTTTAATTTTTATTCCATAACTATTTCTAAATTTTCATCCTGAAACAAGACCAGCATTTCATCATTTTGTGCAGGCTGGACTACGTTTGATGCTTGCATAAGTGCTTGTTCTAAAATGGCAAATTGTTGTTCTTCTGTTAATTGAGAAGAAGTTGATTTATTTAATGTAACCCACATCACCGAGGCAAAAAGGCAAACTGCTGCAGCAATAGATGTGTACCTTACCCATGCCATACGGAAAACCTTGGGTTGTTTTTTTCTGCGTTGAATGTGATTGAACATCTGTTCTTCCAGATTTTCAGGCACAACAGAAGCCTGATCAAAATATTCGAAAATATCTTTCTCTTCAGCTTGAAAATCATCTTGCTGCTTTACCTCATCTTTTAGCAAAGCTTCTTCTTCCAAACTAGTTTCGCCCCGATAATACTTATCGAGCAGCTGATTGATATTCTTTTGCTTCATAATCGTATACTTTACGAAGTTCTTCTTTAATTTTTAACCTGGCCCTGGAAAGAATTACCCGAATATGCGGAATTTCAAATCCAGTGACTCGCTTAATTTCTTCAAAGTCCAATCCATCAATTTCCCGCAACTGAATGACTTCTTTGTACTTTTTGGGCAGGCTTTCAATAATTCGATGAACAATTTCCAGTTTCTCACTGGCTTCATGGTTTGCTGGTTGTTGAGGAAGATTGATCAATTTATGATCATTTTCATTCTCCAAAACACTGGCTCGTTTCTTTTTTATTACATCCAGGCAGTAGTTTCTGCACAATGTAATCATGTATGCTCCCGGGTTATCTATTTGAGATAATTTGTCACGTTTGTCCCAAAGTTTCATCATCACATCCTGAATGGCATCTTGTGCCTCTGAATCACTTTTCAGTAGGCGTTTTGCCATCGGATAAAGCTTTACCGACCATGGGATTATCTCTATTTTAAATTCCTCAGGAGTCATTCTAATTCATAAAACGATTAAGTAAGCGGTTTATAACAAAACTGAACCTTTTTTTTCACTTTTTATATTGGTATCAATAACTTTTGAGTTATTACTCGGCAATTTTGATTGGAAATTCTTCAACATCCTTTTTTGTATCTTTGCCCCGATATTTAAATAATATTACGTGAAGATTGGATCAATAGATTTGGGAAGCCTGCCCTTGTTTTTAGCACCCATGGAGGATGTTACCTACAAGTCGTTCCGGTATATGTGCAAAAAATACGGTGCAGATGTGATGTACACTGAGTTTGTTTCTTCTGAAGCTTTAATTCGAGATGTTCAGAAAACGAAACAAAAGATGGAGCTTTTCGATTTTGATCGTCCGGTGGCCATCCAGATTTATGGTTATGATATCCAGTCGATGGTGAATGCAGCAAAAGCAGTTGAAGAATTTCAGCCTGATTTTATTGATATTAACTATGGCTGCCCCATGAAAAAGATTGTGAAGAAAGGGGCTGGTGCTGCAATGCTTCAGGATTTGGATAAAATGCAGGAAATGACAACGGAGATTGTGAAGGCTGTCTCGATTCCTGTTACTGCAAAAACCCGCCTGGGTTGGGATGACGATTCAAAAGTTATTACAGAAGCTGCGGAGCGATTACAGGATGCCGGTGTTGCGGCGTTGGCCATTCACGGGCGGACAAGAAAACAACTTTATACGGGGGAAGCTGACTGGACCTTGATTGGGGAAGTAAAAAATAACCCAAAGATACAGATTCCAATTATCGGTAATGGCGATATAAATGGGGCAAAAAAAGCCGAAGAATTATTAAAACAAACTGGGGTTGATGCGCTTATGATTGGCCGCGGGGCAATTGGCAGGCCATGGATTTTTAAAGAAGTAAAACATTATTTTGAAACCGGGGAAGTGCTTCCACCTCCAACTGTAGCTGAGATTGTGCAAAATTTGCGCGACCAATTGCAAATGTCTATTGAATGGCGTGACAACGTTCGGACAGGTATTTTATTGATGAGAAGGCACTTTGCCAAGTTTTTCCCCGGATTGCCAAACTTTAGGCAGCACCGAATAAAACTATTACAGGCAACTGAAATAGATGACTTACAAAAAATTCTGGATGAAATAGTTGAACTCTTTGGCAAGCAAAGGGTTGATTACACAAATATTAGTTTAAAGTGAACGAAGATTATCAACAACACTATTCCGATGAATCATTCAAAGCCAAGTTAAAAGGCTTTGCAAAAACTGCCGGATTGCAGGTTGTTTATGCTGCCCTTCTTTTATATTACATGACGAAAGACCCGAGTGTTTCGTTGAAAGCAAAATTTACCATTACTGCTGCACTTGGCTATTTTATTCTTCCAACAGATGCCATCCCCGATATTGCTCCATTAATCGGATTTAGTGACGATTTGGGTGTACTCATTTTTGCTCTTTCGCAAATTAGCTCAAACATTACTCCTGAAGTAAAAGAGAAAGCAAAAGGGCAACTAAAAACCTGGTTCAAGCAGGTTGACGAGGAAGAAATCGAAAAACTTCACGACAAAATACTTTAATACATCTACCTGAATTACAATCTACTAGATCGAATGTTTTTGGATTAAAAATCATAATTCCGGTTTATGGCATGGTGTTTGGTTTATTTTAATGTAACCAATACTGTCAGCCATGAAACGAATTCTACTTATAGCTATTTTTGGTTTTAGCACAATTGCTTTTTTAGGATTTGAAACTTCAGCCCAGGTAATTGTAAAAGTAAAACCAGTGCCGCCAAAGGTTAAAATGCTTAGCCCAAAAAAACCAGGTTCTGAATACGTATTGATCCCTGGCCATTGGGTGTGGCATCGACCAACAAAAATGTATGTTTGGGTTGGTCCAAACTGGACACCAAGAAAAGATAGCAAAGTATGGGTTCCTGGACACTGGAAACAATTTCCTAAAGGGTGGAAGTGGATTCCGGGACATTGGGAGAAGAAATTTAAAAAAAGATATTTTTTGAAATAAAGATATAGCTGCATCAATTATGCTTGTTTGTTTTAAGTGTTTTTTAGAATAGAAAAGGAGTCCGTTTTGGACTCCTTTCTTTGTATCGCTTTAGTGCAAAAATTAATACATCACTAATAACTAGTATTTTGCACTAAATAATCTTCCACAACTGAAGTACCGTCAATTGCTGTTTGAGGAATTGGGAACAAACGTTTATGAACATCATTGTTTGTTTTCTCAATCAACGGATCTTCATATTTCAAGAAACGGATCATATCTGTCCTTCTTTGGTGTTCCCAGTAAAATTCAAAACCACGTTCTCGGAAAAGAATGTCTAAATTAATCTCCGTTAATGCTGGTGGTGTAACTTCCGGCCTTGCTGTTCTGGATGCACGTACAAAGTTAACATCAGCTAATGCCCCAGAATTATCACCTTTGTGAAGTTTTGCTTCAGCACGTAACATATACATATCCGCCAAACGTACAATTACCAGGTCATGTTCTCCTTTGTTTGTTCCGTTTGTTGAAACTGAGCTCCATTCATACTTCTCCACCCTGTATCCTCTATTGTAGTCACTGCCTTCAGCTGTAAAGTCAATTTCCAAAAGATAATCCACGTATGCATCCTCAGCTGCTCTTCTTACATCTTTTACAGGGCCAATCAAGTATTCACCTTCATCATCAACGAAAAATGGTTGCTTGTGTCCTGCATTTTGCAATCCATATTGTAAGCCTCTGTATATACCGCGGTTCAATTTAAAATCTTCAGCAGCAATTGTTGAGTCTTCTGGAATAATCAATCTTTCCCAGAAAAACCTACAGTCAGCTTGTGCTGGATCTACATCACCATAGGCATCAACCCAGCTTTGGTAAAATTCCTGAGTAATTGCGCCGCCATCCGTGCCATCACCATTCGGGAACAATGGATTTCCGTAAAAACTTCCCGACATTGACCAATAACACATACGGTTATGTGAACTACTAAGATCAGGACGTTGATCGATAGCGAAAATAAGCTCCTTATTCGTATGGTTGTCATTTGCAAAACAATCAAAGTATTCTGCCGACATCTCATAATTGTAATCGTTTATTACCTTGGTACTGTATTCAATTACTTTATCCATATCGGTAGCTGTAAAGTCAAAACTGGATGAATATGGGTCACGCCATACAGGTGCATTCATATGCAAACGAGTTAATAGAGCGTAGGCACCCCCTTGTGTTAATCTACCAGGACCAACGTTAGTTTTAAGTTCGCCTACAACATCTTCCAATTCGGTACGAATATATTCAACTGCATCGTTGCCACGCAAAATTACAGATAGCTCATTTGGATCATTCTTTTGAAATGCAATACCCCATAAATCAAGCATCAACATGTTGTAATATGCTTGCATCCCCCTAACTTCTGCTAAAAATGACTTTGCTGTTGCATCAGTTTCTGCCAAAGGTGTAAGTGTTGCAATTGCACTTGAGGATCTGGAAAGCATCTGAGTTAAATCGTTCCATGTATCCCTAATTTTATTGTTTGTAGGAAGGCACTCATGTCTGTGCAACTGGTAAAAAACTCCACCATCATACCAGTCTTTTCCACCACGTGCGGGTAAAATACCTTCGTCCGATGAAATAATCTGAAGACAGAACAAATGTGTGTGTAAAAACAATCTGGATAAATTAGAATAAACGGGTGCAACCACGCTCGTTACAATCTCGTCTTCTGATACACTTCCGGTAAGTGATTCGTCAAGAACCTCTTCCTCAAGATCCGTACAACTCCAGCTAATTAGTAGAGCAAAAGACAGCACTAAGTATTTTAAACTATTTTTCATCTTCTGATTTAATTTTTTGTTAATTAAAATGTTACGTTTAATCCAACTACAAATGTTCTGGATTTCGGGTATGCATGATCATCAATACCAAATGACTGAATTCCTCCTTTAGACTTATCCTGGTTTACTTCAGGATCGAATCCAGAGTAATCAGTAATTACGAATAAGTTTTGACCAGTAAGGGAAAGACGCAGGTCTTTGATCCAGTTCTCCAATCCCATTTCCTTGACATTGAAATTATATCCAAGAGCTACATTGTTCAAGCGAAGGAATGAACCATCTTCAAGAAAACGTGTAGAAACCAATGCTGCGTTTGTTATAGCTTCTTCCGGGAATTCTAGAGCTTTTGGGACAACATTGTTTGAAGTTGCCAATTGTCCTTTATAGAACTTGTTCATGGCTGTATGGTTAAATATTTCATTGCCCGATACTCCATTGAAATTAAGGCTTAAATCAAACCTTTTGTAGCTGATGTTTGCATAGAAATTATACATTACTTCTGGTAATGCACTACCAACAACGTATCTGTCGTCTCCTTCGGCAACCTGAGCAGGCTCGTAAGTTGAAAGACCATCGGCACCGATCCCTGTGAACTTTTGCATGTAGAAAGAACCAATTGGATGACCATTGATCATACCATTTATTGTTGCTCCTGTTTGACCAGAACCTGATGCAGAACCAGTGGTTAGCACAGTAAATGGAGAATCGCTAACTTCGTTGTTGATAAATGTTGCATTAGCTCCAACGGAATAAGAAATTCCTTCTTTGTTTGTGTGTTGGTAATCAACAGCAATCTCCAATCCATTATTGTTGATCTTCATGTCGTCAACATTAGTCCAATACGTTGGTGCTGGCGAAACAGGGTCAAATGAAGGAACCTCAACCAAAATGTTTGTTGAAACCTTATTGAAATAATCTATAGTACCTGAAAGTTTTCCATCAAACAATCCAAAATCAACTCCTATATTGGTTTGCTTTGATAACTCCCATTGAATATCAGGATTGGCTAAACGTGTATAAACAGTTCCTACCGGATAAGGACCATCTCCATTCAATGGATAACTGTAGCTACCACTGTTGGATGATTTATAAGATTCCTGAGTAATTTTTGCAGGGATTTCCTGGTTACCAGTTTGTCCCCATCCTAAACGAAGCTTAAGATTGCTGAACAATGATGACTCCATAAATGATTCTTCAGAAATTCTCCAACCAGCTGCAAATGATGGGAAAGTACCGTATTTGTTGTTACCCCCAAACTTTGAAGAACCATCTATCCTTACAGTGGCAGTCAACATATATTTGCCCTGATAGTTGTATGTTGCCCTTCCAAAGTAAGATTGCAGCTCATTGATTTGGGCGTTCCCATCTGGTCTGTTTTCTGCCAGATCAAGACGTTGTCCTAATCCTGGATTGTATCTAGGTTCAATTCCATTTGCTTCAAATTGGTCTATGTCCCAGCGTCTCCACCTATTTCTTGTTTTCTGGAAGGAATGACCTGCCAAAAATGTCAAGTTGTGCTCGTCAAAATCAACCTGGTAAGTTAAATAGTTTTCAATAAGTGTATTTGTTCCATTGAAAAATCCTTGCTGGATACTTCCTTCAACAAAAGGATCAATACTTGGCATTGCCTGTGCATCAGATTCGTTTGACCTGTTTTCATATCCAAAGTTAAGTTTATACACCAAACCGTCAATAATTTCAATTGAAGGAGTGATGTTCATAATCATATTACGGCTTTCACTGAAATTTTTATACAGTTCAGCCTGACTAATTGGATTGATCAGATCAGGATATTTGGTTGGTTCGCCATTTGAATCATAAGCTGGGTAGGTTGGGTTGAACCTAAGCATATTGGCAACCACAGTTCCTGTTCTGGCATTTTCACCAGTCTCAATGGTTGAATTCAGGTTGAAATCAATACTTAACCTTCCATCAAGTAATTTTTGTGTTGCGTTTACCCTTCCGCTGTATCTTTTTATACCAGTATTTATGATGATACCTTCCTGATCTAAATATCCTAAAGAAGCCCGATAGGTCAATTTATCTGTTCCCCCTGACATCATAACATTGTAATCCTGGCTAATAGCAGTCTGAGTTAATTCATCCTGCCAATCGGTACTTGCTCCCCTGTCTTCCAAAACACCTCCAATTTCTACCACTCTATCGCGAAATTCATCTGCACTTAAAAGTGGAAGCTTTTTTGATATTTTAGACATTCCTACATTTGAGCTTATGGCTAGTGTTGAGGTTCCTGATTTCCCTTTTTTAGTGGTGATCATGACCACACCGTTTGCTCCTCGAGAACCGTAAATTGCTGTAGCAGATGCGTCTTTTAAAACATCAATTGTTTCAATGTCTTCTGGGTTGATAAAGTTTAACGGGCTTGTTCCAGAACCTGTACCTGCAAGTCCAATTGGGAATCCATCTACAACAAACAAAGGACCCGAACCTTGTCGAATGGTTCCTTGACCACGGATGATGATTCTTTGTCCGCTGCCAGGTGCACCGCTGGAAGAGGTAATACTTACACCCGATACCTTACCTTGAAGCATTTGTCCTGGTGAGTTAACTACACCCTTGTTAAAATCTTCACTTTTCACAGAAGAAACAGCCCCGGTTATATCCGTTTTCTTTTGCTTTGCATAACCAATAGCAACTACTTCATTTAAGCCAAAGGTTTCTTCTTTTAGTATTACGTTGATTTGCTCCTGTTGTCCAATTTCAATTTCCTGAGTAATCATTCCAACAAAAGAGAAAAGCAATGTTTTTGAATCTTCTGGTACTTTCAGTGAATATTTACCATCAAAATCAGTAGTAATACCAATTGTTGTACCTTTAACTATAACTGAAACGCCAGGTAATGGCAATCCTGCCTCATCTATTACTTGCCCTGCAATAGTCTTCTTTTTTGGTTGTACAGTACCATTTTCTATTGGACTTAATTTTTGTGTTTTGATATCTTTTGTCTCATCAAATCCGATCATTACCTGACGATCATTGATTTTGTAAACGTTTTGAGTATCCTCAAACAATTGATCTAAAACTTCATAAATGGTTTTGTCAGTAAGATTGATGTTTACTTTTTTGTTCTTGTCCAGTTTTTCATCTTCATAAAAAAAGATGTACTCACTTTGTTGCTCAATTTCTGCAAAAACTTCTCCGATAGATTTTTCCTGAAGGTTTAGCGAAAGTTTTGTAAACTGAGCGTAACTGTTTGCACTCACAAACATTGTTGAAGAAAATATTAAAACAATTACCAATTTCATTACTAGTAATAGTTTCCAAAAGCTCTGAAATGAGCCAGTTTCACAATAAATTTTCATAAATTTGAATGTTAAATTTTAATAATTGACTTCGATGTCGTTAGAATTTTTCACCTGCCGGGATATGTGTTCCAGACATATTCCGGTTTTTAGTAGAGTTTTTCGGGGTTTATACCATAGGCATTATTCCTTTATTATATACTGATTATTTGATTGATCGATTTTTAATGACGAAACGTATGAAATTGTTGTCAACACATCAGCAACATCTTCTTTTAAATCTAATTTTCCAGAGAATTTTCGTTTGAGTAAATCATTCTTGTTGACTGTAATTTCTTTGTTATAATACCTCTTCAACTTTTTAATGATTTCTTCCAAGCATTCATTTTGGTAGATAAGTATTCCTTCGCACCAGCTTGTATAGTATTTTGTATTTACTTTTTTTTGTGTAACGGCTTTCGTCTCCGGATCATATTGGGCACATGTTCCTGGGTCAATTATTAATTTACGTTTTTTCAGCACACTTTTACCTTCATAATTAATTTCAACTCTACCACATTCCAGCACAGTACTTGTAAAAGAATCATCGGAATATGCTGAAACATTGAAGACAGTCCCTAACACCTTAATTCCCAGATTATTTGTAATCACTTTAAACGGCGTGTCTTTCTGGTGTTCAACATCAAACAAGGCTTCCCCGTCCAAAAAGACTTCCCTCTTTTTCTTTGAAAAACTAGTTGGATAAATAAACTTAGAACCTGAATTCAACCAAACAGTGGTGTTGTCTGTCAATATAATCTTACTTCTTTTTCCGTATGGAACTATAACTGTATTAAAAGAAATTTCATTGGTATTTATGTTCTCAACAATTTCATTTTGGGCATTAACTGTCAGTCTTACATTTCCTTTTTTCCCATTGATATAATTGATTTCAGAATCTTCGGTTTCAATCTGAATCTCTTTTTTCCCCTGAAGAATAAGTCGAGTATTGCCGGTCGAGATCTCATGTTTATTTGCATCTGCAAATTCAACGATTTCATGTTTTTTGTTTTTTTGAGATAATGTTACTCCTAAAACAATTATCAGAAATATCGCTGCGGCTATTTTTGCAAGTGCCCAGTTTATTTTTGTAGGCCTTTTTTCATTTATTGCTTTAGCTTCTTCTTTTCGGATTTTATTTCTGAGTCTCTTTAACCCTTTCTTATAGTCAAAATAGGTTGTGTTGAGTTTATATTCTTTGTCCCATTCTTTTTTGATGTTAGTGTAAAGAATGGCATATTTTTCATCTTTTAAATAGGAATCTAATTGATCTTTTTCGTATTGTGTAGCCTCTTTGGCTAATACCTTTACAGCTATTTCAAAAAATATACTTTTTCCCATTGCATTTGCTTTACACCAAAAAGACAATGAAATGATAATTGATCTACCATTCAAAGATTTTAACTGATCATCATATAAAAGTTAAGGGAAAATAAACTGAGCCAAATGTTCATTTAAGACAGAAGAGTAGAATAAGGTTAGATTCAGCGTATGATTTTGTGATGTGCTTTACAGCTTCAGTCATTTGTTTTTGGACAGTATTTACTGAGATGGATAATATCTCTGCAATTTCTTTATATTTCAATCCATCAATCCTGTTCATTTTGAAAATTAGCCTTCTTTGTGGGGGCAGTTGATTAATGATTTTTTCAACTTCATGCAATGTCTCGGTATAATTTATTTCTTGGTCTGTCTCGTATTCAGAATATTCACCATCTAAATTTTGAAAGTTTATATCCTCAAAGTGAATATTTTGGTTTTTCAGAAAGTTATAAGATTGATTTTTTACAGATGTATATAAGTAAGAGCGAATGTTGTTTTTAATGAAAAGTACATGGCGTTTCATCCAAATATTGAGAAACACGTCAGAAACAACTTCTTCTGCAAAATCAATGCTTTTCACAAAACTAAAAGCAAAATCACATAAAGAAGTGTAGTATTTTTTATGTAGTAATTCAAGTGCTTTCTGGTCGTCATTAATAATGCGTTCCAGAATATCTTCATCATTTTCTGAAAACATAAGTTACCTCATTCCAATGGTCAAATATAAATTTTTGAAATAAAGGCAACATTAAGAATTAGATAAATAAAGGTATCTAAATCTTTTCTGATAAGGACTGATAGCTGTATAGAGTGGCAGGTTTTAGTTCTTGAATGTAATCAGTCGAGTAAATTATCGTTTCATAATGCCATAACAAACAATTTTCAGAATGTTGTCGACACTTTTTTCAAGGTTTGCGGAACCATAATCACCAGCGGTCAGAGGCATTTCCAATCCCTTGATTGCAGTAGTGATACCAATTGCTGCAAGGGTAAAATCATAAATTTCAAATTCATTTTTACGAACACCTTCAATCAAAATTCGTTTAATCATTCGAATTTCTTCCTGATCGTATTTTTGTTTTAAATTTTCAATAAACTCAATGGCAGTCACGTCATTTTCAAGGGCGTGGTAAAAGTTTGCCAGACCACGGAAAGTAGTAAGCTTTGTTAAAATATATTCTCTTAGTTTTTCAACCGGATCGGTGTTTCGCATAACTACTTTTTCAAGCTCCTTCCGTAGCACATCCACTTCCTTCATGATTACAGCCTGGAATAAATCTTCCTTGCTTTCGAAGTAATAATAAAGAGAACTTTTTCCTTTTCTTACAGCATTTGCAATATCATCGAGCGTAGTTTTTCTGTAGCCATAACGACTGAAAATTTCCTGGGCAATTTTTAGGATACTTTCCCTGTTGGCATCTTTTTTATTCACTCCGTTTTCGATACTCATTACCATGACGAGAACATTTTAAATTAAGCTGGCTAAATATAACTGAATTTTTCGAATAAATTACCTCGCAGTTTTAATCATTCAAAACCAACAACTTCAACAAGCTTAAAATCAAGCTGTTTCTTTTCAAGATTTGCGCGCAAAATTTCGACTCTTACATTTTCACCCAGCTGATATGTGCGATGACTATGCCTTCCAATTAAGCAATAATTCTTTTCATCAAACAAATAAAAATCATCATCCAGTTCCCTGATCGGCACCAGGCCTTCACACTTATTTTCCAGTTCCACATATATTCCCCAGTCTGTAACACCTGAAATTACGCCATCGAATACTTCACCAACTTTATCTTGCATAAATTCAACCTGCTTGTACTTAATTGAAGATCGCTCTGCATTGGCCGCACGGTTTTCCATTTCTGAAGAGTGCTTGCACATATCTTCATATTTTGCAGCGTTGGCGGAACGCCCACCATCCAGGTATCGTTCAAGCAAACGGTGGACCATCACATCCGGATATCGGCGAATGGGTGAAGTAAAGTGCGAATAGAAATCAAATCCCAGTCCGTAGTGGCCGATATTTCTGGTTGAATATGCAGCTTTGGCCATTGATCGTATCGCCAGGGTTTCAATCACATTTTGCTCATTTTTCCCTTTTACTTCATTCATCAGGCTGTTCATGGTTTTGGCAATTAATCTTGGGGTAGTGGTTTGAATGCCATAACCAAACTTTTTGATGAAATAATTGAATGAATCCAGCTTGTCGGGGTCGGGTTTATCATGAATTCGGTAAACAAAGGTTTTTTCGGTTTTACCTTGCCGAACCTTTCCAATGTATTCAGCAACCCTTTTGTTGGCCAAAAGCATAAACTCTTCAATCAGCTTGTTACTATCTTTAGATTCTTTGAAAAAGACTGAAAGTGGGGCACCTTTTTCATCAATCTCAAACTTCACTTCTATACGTTCAAAAGCCAGCGAACCTTCACGGAAACGCTGACCCCTAAGTTTTTTTGCAAGCTTATCCAAAAGAAGGACTTCATTGTTTAAATCACCTTCGCCAGTTTCAATAATTGCCTGCGCTTCTTCGTAGGTAAACCTTCTATTTGAATGAATAACCGTTCTTCCAAACCATTCTTTCAATACCTCGGCATGTTCATTCAAATGAAATACAGCAGAAAAACAAAGTTTGTCTTCGTTCGGGCGAAGCGAGCAAACGCCATTCGAAAGCTTTTCAGGCAGCATGGGAACAACCCGATCGACCAAATAAACTGAAGTAGCCCTGTTGTATGCTTCGTCATCCAAAATTGTATTGGGCTGTACATAGTGGCTTACATCTGCAATATGAATACCAACTTCCCAGGTTTCTTCATTCAATTTCTTTATTGAAAGGGCATCATCAAAATCTTTGGCATCATGTGGATCAATCGTAAACGTAACCACATCCCTCATGTCCCTTCTATTATGAATTTCTTCTTCAGGAATTTCAAGTGGGATTTTTTCTGCGGCTTTAAGCACATTCTCTGGGAATTTGTATGGAAGATCAAATTCAGCCAGGATTGCGTGCATCTCTGTTTCATTATCGCCTGCATCACCTAAAACTTCCAGGACTTCTCCAAAAGGATTTTTTGCCTTTTTAGGCCATTCGGTAATTTCAGCCACTGCTTTTTGTCCATCCTTTGCTCCGTTAAGTTTCTCATTCGGGATGAAAATATCAAAACCAACTTTTCCTACCGGAATTAAAAATGCAAAATTCCTCGACTTTTCAATTGTGCCAACGAAGGTCGATTTAGCCCGTTCAATAATTTCAGACACTTCGCCTTCCAACTGATGTTTTTTACGCCGTGCATAAAGGAACACACGAACTTTGTCACCTTCCATGGCATGGTTCAGGTTTCGTTGAGACACCAAAATTGGCTTGTCCACTTCTTCTGAAATAATAAAAGCAAAACCCTGAGGTTGCAACTCAACTTTCCCGGTTGCATATCCTCCTTTCGATTTCAGTTTGAATTTGCCACGCATTACCTGTTCCAGGTTCTCATCCTCCATCAGCTCTTCCAAAACAACATTGATAAGCTTTTTGATCTCTGGATCTTTCACTCCCAAAACAGCAGACAATTGCTTGTAGTTATACGTTTTTTGAGGGTCTTCGTAAAAAATACTAAGGATGGCTTTCTTTAAACGTCTTTTATTAAATGTTTGGTAGGTCTTCTTTTTTTGGCTCTTTCTCTTTTTTACCATTATGGTTTTATTTTTTTCTGAAATTAGTTGAATCCTGAAAAATAAAAAAGGAGGAAAGCATTATTTTGCATCCTCCTTCAATATTCAGTTTAAATGTGGTTATTCATACGCATAAATAGATTTGAGTGGATAAACATCCAGTTTCTCGACATAGAGTTCACCCCCAGTGTTGTATAAAACAAGATCTTTCATGTCTTGTTCAGGGGCAAAGCAGCACGACATCACGGTTTTTCCATCATTGGCAAATATCTCAATTGAACTACGATCAACTAATATTTCGAGTTTTATTTTCCCATCTTCTGGTTGAAGTGGAGCAGAACATCCTAGGCAGTTTAGCATATTTTTCGTGGCGTCATACCTGATTTCGGTCCCAATTTTCTTTTTTGAGTGCCGGATCATAAACCCAAAACTGTTCACAGTTTTTAAATCAAATGTACCAATCAGGTGAAAACAATCACCTTTTATCCCCTTAAGCAAATTTTTATTCTCCAATCCAGGAATAAGGTTTTTCTCTTCAAAATGTTTCCCTTTTTCATGGATTGTCTCAATTTCTTTAATTGGGGTCCTCACCATGCGAATACCTTCTTTATATTTTTTCAAACCCAACTCGCAAGGGAAGTTCATTTGTCCATTAAACTCCATTTCAGGGAATTCCCCACCTGGCATGCTTGTCAATTGAATAATCCTACCACCTTCAGAAGCATCATCCCAGGCTTTGGTGGCATAATAGTTTTTGCCGAAATCACCTTTCAGCTTGCCAGATTCAGGTGTAAAATCTTTCCCGTCAAATTGTCCAATAAGGTAAGAACCATCTCCATCAATTAATACCCAGCGGATATCATCAGGTCTTCTATTTACAGGTATTTCAATCAAATTAGGACTATCGTAAAATCCAGGGATGTGATTGACAAACGACCAGTCAATCAGGTTTTTCGAGGAATAGATTGATGCTCCCTTTTTTCTTTCTTCACCATCAGGCATTCGTGAGACCACCATCATGTACTGGCTGCTCGGCTGATGCCAAAATATATTTGGGTCAAGTACTTTCTCATCATCTTCAACTGGAAGCTTAGGGTGTTGATCATATTTATTCCAGGTATTCCCGTTGTCTAAAGTGTAGGCAATACGTTGCCCGCACTTGTCATTGCTGTAAAAAAGAACTAACGCTTGAGTTGTTTCTCCATTCAGCCCAAGGATATTTTTGTCGTCCACAAATGCACAACCAGACAAAACGGAACAGCGCTCATTATTATCTGATTTTCCGTCAGGTTGAATTGCTACCGGCCAGTGTTTCCAATGTACCAAATCCTCACTGGTAGCATGTCCCAGTTGAGTAAACTCAATGTCTTCACCAAAAGGATTGAGCTGAAAAAACATATGATATGTTCCATCAAGATATACGATTCCACTTGGATCAAGCAACCAATTTTTTTCTGGTGAAAAATGAAACTGCGGGCGATACGCTTCATTAAAAGGCCTTTTGTCGGGTTTAGCAGAAACCAAAATGAGAACAAAAAATGTTAAAATCAGAGCTTTAACTGAACTTTGCATCTGTCAATTGTTTATAGAGGTTATAAACACAAATTAAGTAAAAAGAAAGCTATATTTATAGTCTTTTTGTGTATTATCTAAAATGAAATTTGATGAAGAGGGTTTGTTTAATACTGTTTGCTGTTGGCATTTCATTTTCTGTTTTGGCTCAGAAAGACTGGCAAAAACAGGGGGTAAAAATCCCACCACCCATTTGTTATGCTTCAGAACATTCACATAAACATCATACACCTCCTCCAAGTGAGTTTTTAAATCGGTTAAAATCAACAAATGACAAACAAGCTGAATTTGTTGTTGATTACGTTGGATTTCCTGATTCAGCGAAAACCGCGTTTCAACATGCAGTTGATATCTGGGAAAGTCTGATTTATTCCCCTGTACCCATTCACATGCTTGCAAGATGGACTAGTCTTGATGATGGTGTTTTGGGAAGTTGTGGCCCTTATGCATATTTTCAGAATTTTGATGCAGCACATTATAAAGACAGGTACTACCCAGTAGCATTGGTTGAAAAAATGGAAGGTGAAGAAGTTACCGGTTCTGAAATTCCAGATATGATAGCTCAATTTAATAGTGACTTTGATAACTGGTACTTTGGAACAGATGGGGACACCCCTGAAGGAAAATATGATTTTGTAACTATCGTTTTGCATGAAATTGCGCATGGTTTGGGTTTTACAGGGTTCTTTTATGAAGGAGGTGGACTGGGTCACTATGGTGGAGAACTTGACATTCCGGGGATATTTGACGAGTTTGTTTTGGATAGTTTCAATAAGCAGTTAGTTGACACATCTGAGTACGACAATCATTCTGAAGAATTACTGGATGCGCTAGATGGACCTGTTTTATATATGGGTAGCTTGACTGCTAAAGCTGCTCAGGGGAACAATCTTTTCCCAAGGCTCTATGCACCTAATCCTTTCAATGACGGATCAAGTGTTTATCATTTGAATGAATTCTCCTATGGAGCGTCCGACCCAAATGCTTTGATGACACCTTTTGCAGAAACGGGTAATGCGATTCATGATCCAGGGCCTTTTACCATGGGTATTTTTGCCGATATGGGCTGGCAATTCATCAGTATTAAACATGATGAAATAAGTGATACCGAGGATGCAAATAGTGACATAGCAATTTCTGCAGAGGTTTTCAGCGATGAAGAACTGGATTCAAGCTCGGTACAATTGGTTTACACGCTTACCGGATTTGAAGAAGCAGATTCCATTCAAATGGTATACAACGAAACAACTCAGCATTTTGAGCTTGATTTTCCGATTTCTGGCATAGGAGAAAGAAAATACTACATTTCAGCTTCTGATATTGATGGGGTGACTTACCGCTTACCAGGCATTGCTCCAGAAAGGGTGTTCGACTTTTTCGTAGGTCCGGATACGATAAAACCTGAGATTACCCACACACCTATACGTTCAATTCTAGAAAGCGAACTGACAGCGGACATTTTTGTGGAAATCAATGAAAATATTGGAATAGAGGAAGCTGTGGTTGAATATTTCATCAATGATCAGGATGTACAGAATCTTGACTTGGTGGTTGATAGTGCAACTACTTATAAAAGCACATTTCAGTTTCAAAATTTAGTTGATGGAGACTCAATCAGATACAGAATAAAAGTTACGGATAGTTCCTCCAACTCAAACACGGCTTTCTTTCCGGAGGAAGAATATTTTACAATTTTTATTGATGGCACATTTGATCCTGTGAGTGAATACTTCACAGACTTTGACGAATCAAACAATCGTGATTTTATCTCCAACGACTTTGTAGTTTCGGTTGAAAATGGTTTTGATAATGGAGCCCTGCACAGTCCTCATCCCTACCCAAGTCCTGATCAAGACGATACAACCTTCGAATTCACTGCGATGTTAAAATATCCGATTACCATCAAGAATGGAGGAATAGTACGCTTTAATGAAGTGGTTTTAGTAGAACCTGGAAATCCAAACACAGTTTATGGAGACGATGAATTTTGGGATTATGTAATCGTTGAAGGTTCTTTAAATGGCGAGGATAATTGGAAATCATTAGTAGATGGATACGACTCAGGACAAAACACTTCCTGGTTAAATTTATATAACGGCTCCATCAGTGGAAACAATTCAACAGCCGTAGGTAACAAAAACCTGTATGTACAGCGAAGTTTTCGATTAGATGAAAACGATTTTTTCGGTGTTGGAGAATCAATATTCATCCGTTTTCGAATCTTCTCCGATCCTTACGCCAATGGCTGGGGCTGGGCAATCGATGATCTTTCTATTCAAGATAAAACAACAGCAAGTGATGAGTTAAAATATTCTCCTGGAGAAGTGCAGGTGTTTCCTAATCCAGTTGAATCTGAATTGAACATTACTGCTAACTTCCAAAATGCAGCTGATTACGTTAAGGTCAATATTTTGAGCAGTTCAGGAACTATAATCTATGAGGAAGGCATAGCCATTAATGGGCAGTCTTTCAATGAAACGATTAATGTTCGCTCGTTTGTTTCAGGCATATATTTAGTTATTCTGAGCTTTGATAACGGCGAAATATTAACCCGCAAAATTGTAAAATAATCATCTGTATATTAAATAATTATTAGGCAATTTTTTTTAACATTCAGATTTTCTGCAACTTAAATGATTCAACAAAAAGGAAAAAACAACTTCTTTCTTTTAGTTTTAAAAGATATTTCTATATTTGCTTTCATATTATAAGTGACAGCAATGATTTTTAGCAATTCTTTTTATTACTGGTTTTATTTTTTCGGTTCACCAATCGGGTCCGAACAGTAGTGTATTGCTAAAAGTAAAAGATATATTACAAGAAGGTCCCGAAAAATTCGGGACTTTTTTTTTGCAAAAATTTACGATTTCAAAATATTATGAATGTAACAATTGTCGGATTAGGTTTGATCGGTGGATCCATAGCAAAAGACTTACGAAATAGCGGGTTTGCGACTCACCTTATTGGAGTGGATAGCAATAAAGATCATGAAGATCAAGCTTTAAAGCTACAGCTGGTTGATGAGGTGCTTCCTTTTGAACCTGCCATTAAAAAAGCTGATTTAGTAATTATAGCTATCCCTGTTGATAAAATTAAATCGATATTACCATCGGTACTTGATTTAATTTCGGCAGCCACTACAGTAACTGATATGGGATCAACAAAGCAAGAGATTGTTGATGTTGTGGCAAAACATCCAAAGAGAAAAAACTACGTACCAGCCCACCCCATGTCCGGTACTGAAAATTCTGGGCCAACAGCTGCATTAGAAAGATTATTTGAAGGAAAGATTGCTATTGTTTGTGATCATGATGACACGGGGCCACAACATTTGGCTCTTGTTGAAAAGATGCTTCAATCGTTGGGAATGAAAATTGCCTACATGTCAGCCGATGAGCAGGACCACAGCACGGCTTTTATTTCTCATCTTCCACACGCAGCAGCATACGCCCTGGCAAACGCTGTACAGGCAAAAGAAGACCGATCAATCATTTTTGATTTGGCAAGCGGGGGTTTTCGTTCAACGGTAAGGCTCGCGAAAAGTACTCCTTCTATGTGGGGTCCAATATTTCAGCAAAACAAAGAATATATTTTGGAATCGTTGGAAGTTTACATAAAACACCTTCAGGAATTCAAAGACAGTATTGAGCATGATGAAGAAAAAATGTACTCGCTAATGAATAATGCAACTAAGATTAGATCAGTATTGGGAGGTAATCATACTTCACTGATTAAAAACGAAGAGAAAATAGTTAAACTTTATACAAAATAAAATGGGAATTGAATTAGACATTAGGCCAATAAAATCGTGGTTGCCGCAACAGGACAACCCTTTGTTAATAGCTGGTCCGTGCAGTTTAGAATCAGAAGAACAAGCTGTAGAAACAGCCAAAATGTTGGCAAAAGATCCTCGTGTTTTTATTTTCAGGGGTGGTGTGTGGAAACCCAGAACCCGTCCTGGAAGTTTTGAAGGGGTTGGCTCTGTAGGTCTTGAATGGTTGCAAACGGTAAAAAAAGAAACTGGATTACCAGTCGGGACTGAAGTAGCTAATGCACAGCATACTGAGGAAGCATTGAATGCTGGATTGGATGTTTTATGGATTGGTGCCCGTTCAACAGCTAGCCCTTTTGTTGTGCAGGAAATTGCTGATGTTTTGAAAGGAACGGATACAACTGTTATGGTAAAAAATCCGGTTAATCCAGACGTTCAACTTTGGATGGGGGCACTTGAACGAATCAATCAGGCAGGTATCAAAAACCTGGTGGCAATTCACAGAGGATTTACTCCTTTTAGGGAAACCAAATATAGAAATTACCCCAATTGGAAAACATTTATTGAATTGAGAAGATTATTGCCAAACCTGCCTGTTATTTGCGACCCCAGCCATATTTCGGGAAATAAAGAGTATTTATACGAGATTTCCCAAAAAGCATTTGACATGGGAATGGAAGGATTGATGCTTGAATCGCATCGCGACCCGTCATGCGCATTGAGCGATAAAGATCAGCAAGTAACACCGCAGGAGCTATCAGAAATTCTGGACAAATTAGTTATCCGCTATGCTTCTTCCCCAAACAAACAGTTTGAAAACCAGCTGGAATTATTGAGAAGCCGAATTGATGCGCTCGATTCTGAATTAATGGAGGTAATATCATCGAGGGTTGAGATTGTTAGGCAAATTGGTCAGTACAAAAAAGATAACAATGTTACAGCCCTTCAAATTAACCGCTGGACCGAGTTGATGAACAAGCGAATACAAATGGGTGAGAACATGAACTTAAATAAAACATTTGTACAAATTCTTTTCCAATTAATTCACGAAGATTCAGTTCGAATGCAAACAGAAATAATGGATAAGGATTAGTATTTAGAAGAAAGTCCAAGAAATAGTATATTTTTATTATGAACATAAGCATCCTTTAGGGGATGCTTTTTTTATACCCAAAATCAAAACCTGTTTAATGGAATTGTGTTATATTGGAGTAACAAAAAATTTATAACTATGGAAATACTTGAGAATTTTTCAACATGGATATCCAACCTGGCAATGACTTATGGCATTACACTAATTACTGCCATTATTACCCTGATTGTCGGTTTATGGATTATTGGAATTATTACCCGTTCCTTCTCTCGTTTAATGGAAAAAAGAGAATGGGATCAGTCCCTACGCGGATTTTTGAAAAGCCTGGTTGGCATGCTGCTAAAAGTAATGCTAATCATTTCTGTGATTGGTATGATGGGAGTAGAAATGACTTCGTTCATCGCAATTCTAGGTGCTGCTGGCTTAGCTGTTGGCATGGCACTGTCAGGAACACTTCAAAACTTTGCTGGCGGCGTTATGATTCTTATTTTTAAGCCATTCAAGGTTGGTGATTACATTAATGCACAGGGTCATGCAGGAACCGTTGCAGATATTCAGATTTTCAATACCATTTTGAAAACTCCGGATAATGTTACCATCATCATTCCAAACGGTGGCTTGTCAACAGGTTCAATGGTGAACTACTCAACTGAAGCCACACGACGTGTTGATTTTTCTTTTGGGATTGCCTATGGCGACGACTATGACAAAGCCAAGAAGTTAATTTCAGAGCTGATTGAAAAGGACGAACGCATCAAAAAAGATCCTGAACCTTTTATCGCTTTAGGTGAACTTGCAGATAGTTCCGTGAACATCACGGTTCGTGTTTGGGTAAAAGCTTCCGACTATTGGGCTGTTCATTTCGATACTCAGGAAAAAGTTTACAAAGAATTCCCAAAAGCCGGATTAAGCATTCCATTCCCACAAATGGATGTACATATCCAAAATCAATAAAAATTGCAGAAAACAGGTCGACTGGGAATCAATGTTATGAATTCTATGAACCTTGATTCCCAGTTGGTATCATTTAAAAAAACAACTAAAAACCATGAAAAAAATCCTTCTATTATTTTGCCTTATTCCATCTTTTTTATTTTCTCAAGAAGTGCCAGATAGCACTAAAGTATGGAAATTGGGCGGTACTGGTTCGTTAAATTTTTCACAAGTTTCCTTATCGAACTGGGCTGCCGGTGGTAAAAGCTCAGCATCCGGAACTTTACTAATAAACAGTTTTGCTAATTATCAAAAAGGAAATATAAGTTGGGAAATTGCTCTTGATCTTGGATATGGATTACTGAAAGAAAATGGGGACAAATCGGTAAAAACTGAAGATAAAATTGATTTGAGTTCAAAACTTGGTTTTAAAGCCAAAGAAGATGGTAAGTTTTTCTATACCGCATTATTTAATTTCAGGTCGCAAATTGCAAATGGATATAATTATCCCGATCGTGAAATTGAAATATCGAAGTTTCTTGCTCCAGGATATTTAACACTCGCCCTGGGGTTGGATTATAAACCGAATGAGGAATTCTCTGTTTTTGTTTCACCTTTAACCGGAAAAATGACCGTTGTAACTGATGACGATCTTTCCAATGCAGGAGCATTTGGTGTTGATCCTGGCAAAAAAAGCCGATCAGAACTGGGTGCATTTGTCAAGTCACAATTCAAAAAAGAAGTGTTGAAAAATGTCAGTTTAGAGACAAAAATTGACTTTTTCTCTAACTATTTAGATAAACCTGAAAATATTGATATTCACTGGGATGTATTGATCAATATGAAGATCAATAGTTACTTATCTGCCAACCTAATTACCAACCTGATTTATGACGATGACATTGATATTCAGATCGATGATAATGACGATGGGATTGTAGATGAAACTGGTCCAAGGGTACAGTTTAAAGAGCTTTTCGGGATTGGCTTGAATGTAAAGTTCTAATTTATACTTAACAATATAGTGTTAAATTATTTCATTCAAAATAGAAAAAAGGGGATTCGCCACGAATTTGGGTATGTTCGTATAATTGCACTTAAAATATTATGAAAGAAGGCACGAATTGGGTTAACTTTGAAATACTTCAAAACGATGAAGTTTTCACGTATAATTAAAACCAGTTTAATTTTTCTCTTTCATTCCACTCTTAAGCGCACAAGCACATCGAGCCGGTGAAATCTCACCGGCTCACTTTTTTATGCGCTGTATTTTTTCGATTAATAACCGTAAACATCACCACCACTGGATTCATTGATATCTTTTTCACGCGGGCTACCTTTGTACCGTATATCACCGCCACTACTCGCTGAAGCATCCAGTCTCTCTGTAACATAAACAATAGCATCCGATCCACTTGAAACACGTACTTCACACGACCTGCTTTTAAGATCGCGGGCATCTATATCGCTACCACTTGATGCACTCGCTTTGAAGAATTCAACATCACCCGAAAGTTTGGCATCTGAACCACTACTTGTTTCAAGCATAATTTTGCCTGCAGACAAATCTTCCAGCTTGATGTCAGAACCACTACTTACATCTAATTTAAGGCTCTCAAGCTCAAAGCTATTTTTTGAGTAGACATCAGAACCTGCCGAAACTGTTAGCGCCTCCAAATCATCGAAAGTAACAAACGCTTGTCTTGATTTTGTCCATACCCAATGCATATTTTTTTCAAAATATATGTGAAGCACTCCATTTTTTACTTTAGTAATGATGTTGTCGATAATGTCGGTATCGGCCTTAACAATTACTTCTTCGTTGTTTCCCTGGGTAAGATAGAGATCTATCCCACTGCTCACTTTAATAGCTGAAAAATCACTTACGTTCCTGCTTTGGCTACTATCTTTTTTTTGTGAAGCCATTGTTTGAACACAAAAAAGTAGCGCGAAAAAGCAAATAAAAAGTTTAACTGTTTTCATGTCTGTTTATTTTATGGATTAAGCATTATCGTCTTATAATTTGTCCCCCTGAAGAAGCGTTTGAAATGGTTACTCGCGGTGAACCACTGTAGTAAATATGACCTCCACTTGAAGCTTCACCGTCAAAGTTATCGGTAACCTCGATGTGAATATGTGCACCGCTGGAAACATCAGCCTCACATTCTTTTGCTGAAAGCTCACCAGCTTTTATATGAGCTCCCGACGATGCCCTTAAGCTGGCTTCTTCGGCTTTACCGCTTAACTTTATGTGTGCACCCGAAGAACACCTTGATCTGAGCTGATCGGCATTAATTTCAAGTTTTTGATGACTGCCGGAAGAGGCTTCAGTTTCGAGAAACCTTGTAACCAATAAGTCATCGGTTTTTACATGTGCCCCAGAACTTGACTTAATTTCACTGATTTCGATATAATGTACATAGACCTTTTTAGCACGGGCACGCCTTATGCGATTCTCAGTGTATATTTTCAACACATCTCCATCTACTTCAGTAATAATAACATCAAATAAATTATCGTCGGCGAACACCCTAACATGTTCACGTTCATCCGGAATCAGGTGGACTTCAAGTCCATGCGAAACTTTGATTTTTTCAAAATCCCCGATATTTCTGGTCTCTTCTTCAACATTACCATTACCCTTAATGGAAGGACTTAAAAATACACATGAGGACAAAATAAAACACAGGGTAAAAAAAGAAAGGAAAATCCTAAGCGATAGCTTTTTCATGATTGTTCTTTTTAGAGTGACAAATGGTTTTAATTTACGTTGCTCAATTTAAAACAATCAACCATGGATATCCTTATTTTTTCGCTAAGTAATTGTCATCTGTCGGCGAACTCGGGTTTATCTCATTTAATCTTCAAGCTCACCGTTATAAATTGTTGACCCTCTGCTCACTTCCATAACCGTGAAAAAACCTAAAGCACCATTGCTTATATTCCCTTTTAGGTTTGCCGCCGGGCCACTAAACATGGGTATCTTTTCATTAGCCTCCTGAAATACCCCATCAATAAAATAGTAGTATTCTTCGGTTATGGCACCCATTTCAAGTGTGATTGTATCACCCAATTCAACAAGTTCATCTTCCTCTTCATCAAAGAACTGAACCATGGGACCATCAATCTTATTCCCATTAAAAAAGCGATCATCGGTAGTCCAATAGTCATTAATGGTATCGGTGTAAAGAACACCATTTTTATAAACCTTAAAAATATACCAATCATCCGACTCAGCTGGATCCTGACTGAACAAAGCAACCTCCCAACCATCCCAGCGGGAGTTGTATTTTACGTTGATCGAATCAACTTGCGGAACTGGATTCATGATTGTTTCCGCGGAGTATTCCTCATCTCTACCATTTCCATCAATATCAACATTTTCAATTGTTAACTGATAGCTGCGACCAGCCACACCAAAGTAATCGTCAGGTGTAAGATAAATACCCGGACGGCTAATATCTTCCGTTAGCTGAATTTCTTCAAAGCCATCTGAAATAGATACTTCAGCGTTTGAAACCCTTGGCATTTCCTGATTGTAAAAATAGGGTGCAGAAGTGGTCAGGTGTACCTCGTGAGCCATGGTGTCGTTTGTAATTTCTGCAAAAACAACCAACTTAATTTCGCCTTCTTGTTTTAAATCGATCTCAACTCTTTCGGTACAAGCTTGAAAAAGTATGATACAAAAAATGAACAGAATTAAATATTTTGTTTTCATCATTTTAAAATTTAAAGTTGTAACTGATGGATGGGATCATGGGGAATAAGTAAGTCTTCTCGGCATAAGTTTCACGAGGATTGTTATCATCCTGCAAAAAGTTGAGCACCCACGTGTTTTTTCTATTATAAGCGTTGTAGATAGAGAACACCCATTCACCCTTCCATTTGCGGTTATTATTTTTCTTTGCCTGAAGAATTAATGACAGGTCCAACCTGTGATAGTCTTCGTAGCGTGCCCCGTTTCGTTTAGAATAAACCGGGATAATTGAACCGTTGACCTCAAATCGTTGAACGGGTAATGTAACGGGCTGACCTGTGGAATAAATCCAGTTTGCAGAAAGCAACACACGTTCACTCAGTTGATAGCTTAACACGGTGCTAAAATCGTGGGTTTTATCGTATGGAGCAACATAAGCTTTTCCATCATTAATGCCCGGAATGGTGCGCTCAGCCCGCGATAATGTATAGCTGGTCCATCCGGTTAAATTGCCTTCGGTTTTTTTCAACATCAACTCCAATCCATAAGCCTTTGAATCGCCAATTCTTAGCTCGCCTTCCACATGCCTGTTCAATAACAATTCAGCATGGTCGGCAAAATCAATGGTGTTTTGCATGTCTTTGTAATAAACTTCTGCTGAAGCCTGATAAACTCCCCCTTTGTAATTTCTGAACACGCCAAGGGCAAACTGATCTGCAACCTGGGGCTTAACATTTGGGCTGGCAGGAAACCAAACATCTAAGGGGCTTCCAGCATTTGAGTTTGAAGCTTGCTGAACGTTTTGCCTGGATCGGTTATAATTGAATTTGACCGACAAATCATCGTTGATCATGTAATTAACACCAAACCTAGGCTCGAGTCCCCAGTAATTTTTGTAAACATCGCCTGAACTGTATCGGGTTGAATCAACCACCTGGTAGTTTTCATCAAAATTATACACTGTGGCCTCCCCAATATTTTGAAAAAGGGAAGCCCGAATCCCATATTTCAATACCAGCTTATCGCCAATTTTATGCTGATGGGAAATATATCCCGCATGCTCAAGAGATTGGTTTCTTTCAATGGTGTATTCCCCAAAAACAGTCTGTTCACCAATCCCTCTTGCTGAACCCGGATTAAACCGATGAAGAAAAGACTGTACCCCAAATTTTAACGAATGCTCCGGTGTGATGAAATAACCAAAGTCTGCTTTCAATCCATAATCTTCTAAATCAGATTCCCATAGCCAGGACTCCGGTTCATTTTCAGCTGTACCAAGTTCATAATCGTACCTGCTCCAGACTGTTGTCAGGTTCATAAACAGTTTTTGGTTGAAAATATGGTTCCAGCGAACCGTGAATGTTTTGTTTCCAAAACCCATGGAAAAATCCGGGTCTTTCATTACATCTCGTCCAAGGTATCCACTCAGGAACAAACGGTTATTTTCATTTAAACGATGGGTGATCTTCATGTTGGCATCGTAAAAATAAAGGCGGCTGTCTTTTACGTCTTCATTGTTCATTAAAGGGAATAACATATCGATATACGTTCGCCTTCCAGAGAAGATGAAGGTCGTTTGATCCTTTTTGATAGGCCCTTCCAAAGTCAACCGACTGGATATAGTTCCAATACCTCCCGTACCGGAGAATTTCTTCGAGTTTCCATCTTTCATTCTAACATCGAGCAACGAGGATAACCTGCCACCATACTGAGCAGGTACATCGCCTTTGTAAAGTTTCAGGTCGTTGATTGCATCATTATTAAACACGGAGAAAAAACCCATCAAGTGAGATGCGTTGTACACAGTTGCTTCATCCAACAAAATCAGGTTTTGGTCGGCACTTCCACCACGGACGCTAAAGCCAGAACCTCCCTCACTTGTGGACTGAACACCGGGCAGTAGCTGAATGGCTTTGATCAAATCAACTTCTCCCATTAAAGCAGGAATTGCCTTGATCGTTTTTGTTTGGAGTTTTTCAACACCCATTTCAACCCGTTCCAGGTTTTGATCTTTCTTTTCGGCAGTTACCCTTACTTCTTTAAGCTCTTTGCTATCTGGGTTTAACTCAATTTCCAACACCTGATTATCTGAAAGATCAACTTCAGTTTCATAATCTTCATAACCGATATAAGAAAAACTTAAATGGTAAGAGCCAGGTGCTAAAGAAATGGAGTAAAACCCGTAGCTGTTGCTGATGGTTCCTACGTTCAATTCTTTAATAAAAAGAGTGGCACCAATCAGGCTTTCCCCATTTGATGCATCTTTAATATGCCCACTGATTATTCGTCGATCTGATTTACCTTCAGGGTCGGAATCGGACAAGGCAGTTTCAATTATGCAAAAGACAATAGCAGTTGCAAAAAGTAATTTTCTGAACATTGTTTAATTGTTTCGTTTTGACTGTTTTAAATTGTCACTCCTATGGACAAGACTTATACCAAAGGGTTGCAACAGCAGCAAATTTTTTTCAAAAAAAAGTAAATGCAAATAAACGATCGGCGAATGCCGTTTTTTGTGGGATAAATGGAGCAGTGTTTTAAGGTGTTAATTACCTAGACGGTAATAAACAGCAGTGCTGATCACATTATTGTATTGATCATCCCACCAATACCAGGTAATATCACCAGCTAAATCGCGGATAGGCATAAACGAATAGGCAAAACGAAGATCCATATCTAACCTGTTTGTCAACGCCACTCTCATTCCCAATAAAGCCTGAAAGTCAAAATTATTAAATGGTCGCTGATCTTCTTTCGTGAATTCACCAAAATTGTCCAATTCCTTACTGTGCATAAGATATCCAGCAGAAAGGCCTCCTAAAAAAGAAATTGTCTCACTTGTTCGGAAACCCATGTAAACAGGAATATCCATGTACCCCAAACGCATAATGTATTTGCTTTGATCACCCGTTTTTGTATCAGGATTTCTTCGGCTACCCTTTTGTGCATAGCGTATTTCCATTCCTGCAAAAACCGACCGGAACAAATCGGTTTGCACATAGCCCCCAAAAATAACTCCCGGTTTATGAAAACCTTTGGTAAAGTCACCATCAACCTGAGAGGCACTCAATCCTCCTACAAGTCCACCTTCAAACTGTTGTGCATTCAGCAAAACAGAAATGGACAAAAATGAAAGAAAGGATATCCATTTGATCATACCAATTCCTTTAGTTTCTCTTTTAAAATGGCTACTCCAGCTCCTGCTTTTTCTTCAATAAACGTAACATTAGGAATATTTACAGGTGGGCGGTTCGGATCAATTACAAATATTTGTGTGCCGGATTTGGTGTAATGTACTAATCCAGCTGCCGGATAAACATTTAAAGTAGTTCCAACTACGACGAGAAGATCTGCGCTTTCAACAACAGGGATCGCTTCTTCCATAGCTGGAACGGCCTCTCCAAACCACACAATATGTGGGCGAAGCTGATGTCCTTTTTCGCATAAATCGCCAAATTTTAGTTCCCAGCCATCCAGTTCATAAACCAGGTTTTCATGTACCGTACTACGAACTTTCTTCAACTCACCATGCAAATGAAGAACTTTTGTGCTGCCGGCACGTTCATGTAAATCATCAACATTCTGTGTGATCACTTCCACCTCAAAATCTTTTTCGAGTTCAGCAATACCTACATGTCCAGCGTTTGGTTCAGCATCAAAAAGCTGTTTTCTGCGTTCGTTGTAAAACCGCATAACCAGTTCGGGGTTGTTGCTCCAGGCCTGTGGGCTGGCTACTTCCATTACATCATATTCTTCCCAAAGTCCACCCATTTCACGGAAAGTCCGTAAACCACTTTCCTGACTCATACCTGCACCCGATAAAACGACCAGCTTTTTCTTCATTTTCTTAGATTTTGGATTAAAGATAAGAAGAACAACGCAATTTATCCAAGAGGTTTTTTAAACATGGAGCTGACCGTTTTTTTCCTACTTTTGTGAATATGATCGACCATGCTACTGTAGAACGGATAATTGATGCGGCTGAAATTACGGATGTGGTTTCAGAGTTCGTGACACTTCGAAAAAGGGGTGTGAATATGTTGGGTTTGTGTCCGTTTCACAACGAAAAAACGCCTTCTTTCACGGTGTCCCCTGCAAAGGGGATTTTTAAATGTTTTGGATGTGGGAAAGGTGGTAATGCCGTTAATTTCATTATGGAGCATGAATCGCTCTCATACCCTGAAGCGTTGAAATGGCTTGCCAAAAAATACAACATTGAGGTAAAGGAAGAGGAAGAAACCGAGGAGCAAAAGCAACTGAAAGATGAGCGCGAAAGCATGATGATTGTCTCCGGTTTTGCGCAAAAGTTTTTTAGCAGGTTTTTGTGGGAAGATAATGAAGGCCGTACAATTGGTCTGAGTTATTTGCGGGAGCGAGGTATCCATGATGACATCATTAAAAAGTTTGAGCTTGGGTTTTGCCCGAACGGGAAAGATCGATTTACTCAAGCTGCCCAAAAACAGGGTTATAAAATGGAGTTCCTTGAAAAGACAGGGCTAACCATTAAGCGAGATAATTGGGTGCGCGATCGATTTGAAGACCGGGTAATGTTTCCCATTCACAACATTGCCGGGCGAGTAATTGCGTTTGGTGGGCGTACCTTAAAAGACGATAAAAAAACAGCTAAATACCTGAACTCACCAGAATCTGAAATCTATCACAAAAGCCGTGTGCTGTATGGTATTTATCAGGCCAAGCGCGAAATCACTAAGCTGGATAAATGTTTTTTGGTTGAAGGTTATACCGATGTGCTTTCCCTACACCAGGCCGGTATTGAGAATGTTGTGGCTTCTTCTGGAACGGCTTTAACCCCGGATCAGATTCGGTTGGTTAAGCGTTTCTCGAACAATATCACGATTATTTATGATGGCGATGAAGCCGGAATAAAAGCTTCGCTTCGTGGAATTGATTTAGTGCTGGAAGAAGGGGTAAATGTAAAAGTATTGCTGCTACCTGAAGGTGAAGATCCTGATTCATTTGCCCGTTCCATGAGCTCAACCCAATTTTTATCATACATCAAACAAAACGAAACAGACTTTATTCAGTTTAAAACCCAGTTACTCTTGAAATCTGCCGAGAATGACCCGGTTGCGAAAGCAAGGTTGATTACTGATATTGTCCGATCTATTGCAGTGGTTCCAGATGCGATCACCCGATCGGTTTACATTAAAGAATGCAGCCGATTGATGGACGTACAGGAAGATATTTTGTACACCGAAGTACGAAAGTTGAAGTTTCGCCAAACGGAAGATATCCGTAAAAAAACAACCCGGGAACAGGCTAAACCCAAGGCGCAGCCCGCAATTGAAAAAAAACCGGCGATCAACACATGCGAAGTAGAGGAACGGGAAATACTCCGGATTCTGATCAAGTATTTTCATGAAGAAGTGTTTGAGGCTGAAGATGAAAATGGGCAGAAAGTGTCTTATTCTGTGGGCGAGTATGTACTAAATGAGCTGGAAAATGACGGACTTGTTTCTGACAACCAATTGATTAACGAATTTTTAGATATATTCAGAAGCAAACAGGGAGAGGCAAGTTTTAAACCAGAGGCTTTTTTAATCAATCATGCTAATCAGGGAATCAGCCAGTTTGCAAGTGATTTGGTTGCTGAAAAATATACTGAAAGCAAGCGCTGGAAAAAAGGAGGCGCATTTGTTGAAGCTGAAAATGAAATACTGGATTTAATTGTTCCAAAAATTGTTCAGGAATACAAACTGAGAAAGGTCAAAAACATGCTTCGGGATCTTGAGGTAAAAATTCAGGAGGCTGGAAAACAAAACGATATGGAGCAAATTATGGACATTCAAAATCAATATATTAACCTAAAAAAGGTTGAAAATCATTTGTCCATTCAATTGGGAAACCGAACATACATTTAGCAAATTATGAGAACACTGTTTATTGAAGATCGGAAAGATATAGAAGAAGTGATAAGAGCCTGTAAGACATGTTTTCTAGCCATGTCGGTTGACAATGAGCCTTATGTATTACCCATGAATTTTGCACTGGAAGGAGACACTGTAATCTTACACTCCGCACAAAGCGGGCGCATGTGGGAAACATTGAAGCAAAATCCCAAGGTATGCATTAACTGGACACTTGGAGAGGATCTGGCCTGGCAGGATGTTCAGGTTGGTTGCAGCTATCGGGTCAAATCTAAATCAGTGATTGTTGAAGGTGAGGTTGAAATAATCGATGATTACGACGAAAAATATCGACTTCTGGGAGTGTTGATGGCGCAGTACAGTGACAGGGAATTTAAATTCAACAGACCGGCTGTTGTAAATGTTGGTATCATTAAAGTGCACATCAGAAATATTACCGGGAAAGAATTTGGGGCAAAAGCAGTTACTCCCTGGAACTCATAAACTACTTCTTTTTATTTAGCCTTATTCGGTGAAGCTCTTCAATATCGAGTTTATCTTTAGCTCTTCCAGTTGTGATTTTACTTTTTATCAAATCATCGAAAGAAAGAATGTTGTAGCCTAGTTCTTCAATTTGTACATGTTCTGAATCCTGGTAGGCATCTTCAAATGTTTTGCCCGGATTAAAATTTGTAATCAGTTCAATCTCGATAACCTGACTTATTTTAATAGAAATATTTTGTTTCCCATCCTTTACTTCCTGCGGAAGTTCTTTGATTGAGTAGCCCAAATCATGAAGTGCATTTACAAGCCTTAATAAATTTAACTCTGTAAGATCAATCCAGAAATCCACATCTGCAGAATGCCGTTGATAACCATAAAAATTCACAGCACCACCGCCCACTAGAATCATCCTTACATGATTTTTATTCGCTGAACGGATAAAATCAATGATTTTTTGGGGATAGTCCGGGAAGGTTTTCATTGGATGATAAAATTATTTTTTGATTGATTTGGATGTGAACGATCATTGGAGAATAGGTTTATTTCATGACATAGTTGAAGAAAAAACAGAAAACGTTCGTGAGGCGTTCTGTCCTCTGACTCTTCCTGTCTTCGCTTATTTGAATCTTCCTTAGTCCCAAAGAATATTTTTTGATCATTATCCATATCCTAAAATTAAAAAATATAAACCATTCAGCAATAAGATAAATTTTACGGTTCATTGATTTATCTTTAGGCAAATTTTTAATATGATTTTTGTAAGCGGAGGTACAGGATTAGTTGGTTCTCATTTGCTATATGATTTGCTGAACAGTGGTAAGAAAGTTCGGGCATTGAGGCGACCATCAAGCAATATGAAATGGGTAAAAAAGGTTTTTGCTTATTACGATGATGAACCTGAAAAGCTTTTTGATCAGATTGAATGGGTTGAAGGCGATATTCTGGACTACCACAGTTTGCAGGATTTGCTCCCGGGCGTATCAGAAATTTACCATTGTGCAGCCATCGTTTCGTTTCACCCAAACGACCACGACAGCATGCTCAATAACAACGTGAAAGGGACTGAAAATTTGATCAATGCAGCTATTCACAATCAAGTGGTTAAATTTTGTCACGTGAGTTCTATTGCTGCTTTGGGAAAAACGCAGGATGGAACTGAAATTAATGAAGAAACGTATTGGGTGCCATCAAAACGAAAATCTTCTTACAGTTTAAGCAAGTTCTTTTCAGAAATGGAAGTTTGGCGGGGCATTGAAGAAGGAATGGAGGCCGTGATTGTGAACCCATCAATTATTTTAGGCCCCGGGAACTGGGATATTGGAAGCCCAAAATTGTTTCAGGCAATTTGGAAAGGCTTGAAATATTATACAAAAGGCGAAACAGGTTTTGTTGATGTACGGGATGTGAGCAAAGCGATGATTTGTTTAATGGATAGTTCAAACTTTGAAGCGACAAAAAATCAGCGTTTCATCCTGAATGCCGGAAACTTGAGCTATCAGGATTTTTTCAATAAAATTGCTGATGCATTGCAAAAGCCCCGCCCAAGGACATTTGCCTCTGATTTGATTTTGCAGGCTTCGTGGAGAGCGGCAAGATTGGCTAGTTTTTTCTCGGGCAGAAGACCTTTTATTACCCGCGACGCTGTTTCGGGATCAAACAAAATTTCGCGTTACAACGGTCGCAAGATTCATGATACCATTGAGTTCGATTACAAAGATTTAGACCAGACTATCCTTGATATTGCAGGGTATTTCAAAAAAGACATTGGTTGATCTTTTGAACATTGGGGTAGATTAACCTTCTTTTTTCTGTTTTGATGATTAACTTTGTATAAGAGTCATGAAACACGATATGAAACGAATTTTAAACATTTTCCTCATTTTGTTTCTGGCGGGTTTTTGCTACGGGCAGCAGCAACCAGACAGCATAAAGGCTGAAACCTATTCTTCAAGCAGATTAGCTAATATTATTGATATACAAAATCTTGCATCTGGTGGTTTTAACTATTGGGAAGACAAATTCAGAGGGCACTGGGCTGGTGTTCACCTGGGTCTAAATGGATTCGCCAATGCTGATTATTCCATTTATCCTGAAGAAAACCAGGGTTTTCTTGATGTCAAACTACATCGCTCTACATTGCTGGATATCAATCTGATTCAAATATCTCAAGGCATTCAACGAAATCGAAATACGATTGGGTTGATTACAGGAATTGGAATGCAAATCCAAACCTTTCATCTCGATCAAAATACCAGTATTGAACATCGACCCCGGAAAGTTGAACCGATTTATTTGTTTTTTACTTCAAACCAAAAGTCCAAACTTTCATCAACTTATTTAACAATTCCATTTTTGGTTGAATTTCAGCTACCCATCAGGCAATACGAAAACAGAATGTACCTAACCACAGGGATTTTGGTGCAGAACCGATTAAGCACTCATACAAAAATTAAATACCGGAGGGAAGATGAACGCAAGGAGAAACTAAAAACCCCCGATGACTTTTACATGCACGATTTCAGGTACTCGGTTATGCTGCGCATGGGATATCGCTGGTTGAACGTTTTTGCTACTTACGATATCCGCCCTCTTTTTATAGAAGATAAAGGCCCTGAGGCTTATCCATTTTCATTTGGGATAACGTTGCTGTCATTTTAGCTAAAACTACTGACAAATCTCTTCAATTTTTATTCGTCGTTTGTTTATTTTTGAACCAATAACTGAAAATACAAATCAATGAGACTACTGTTAATTAGCAACTCAACAATGCCAGGGGAAGCATACCTGGATTACCCGAAATATCATATCAAGGAATTTTTAGGCGAAAAACCTGTTAAAGCACTTTTTATTCCATTTGCTGCTGTTACTTTTTCGTTTGATGAATATGAAAGTAAAGTGAATGAGCGTTTTCAGGAAATTGGATATGAAGTGGTTGGAATCCATCGATTTAACGACCCAATTAAAGCTGTTCAGGAAGCAGAAGCCATTGTTATCGGTGGCGGAAACACCTGGCAACTGGTACGCATGATGCACGATCAGGGATTGATGATGGCCATTCGCGACAAAGTGCTTGGCGGAACACCATATATTGGTTGGAGTGCCGGATCAAACGTTGCTTGTCCAACACTTCGCACCACCAACGATATGCCAATAATTGACCCGACAAACTTCAATACCATGAGTTTAGTGCCGTTCCAAATCAACCCACATTACCTGGATGCAAACCCGGAAGGGCATGGTGGTGAAACCCGTGAACAGCGAATTGAAGAATTTTTGGAGATCAATCCAAGAACATATGTAGTAGGACTTCGCGAAGGAACTATGCTGAAGTACGAAGGCAACAAACTGGAGTTGATTGGTGACAGACAGTTGCGAATTTTCATGAAAGATACTGAACCAAAAGAAATATCGGCTGGTGGTGACCTAAGTTTTTTGTTAGCTTAACTAAGCATTAATCATATATTAAAAGAATCCTGCACGTGCAGGATTTTTTTTTAATGTCTCTTTTCCGCAAAATACTTTTCTAACTTTGTTCATAGTCAAAAAAGATGATTATGGGCTTATTAACAAACAGCTATTTCGCTCTTTTCCTGATTATTGCAATTGGATTCCTCATTGGACGTATCAAAGTTAAAGGTATTTCGCTTGATGTTTCGGCAGTAATATTTGTAGCATTGGTATTTGGGCATTACGGGGTAATTATCCCCAAAGACTTTCAATACCTCGGATTAGTGCTTTTCATTTTTACTATTGGAATTCAGGCTGGCCCAGGATTTTTCGAATCATTTAAAAAAAATGGCAGGCAACTGGCAATTTTGGCGAGTTTGTTAATTGTCAGTTCAGGTCTTATTACATTCGCAGTTTTCTATTTTTTCAATATTGATAAAAACCTATCCATTGGGTTGCTCACTGGCGCCTTAACCAGTACTCCCGGCCTGGCAGCTGCTATTGATGCAACAAACTCGCCAGCTGCTTCAATTGGTTATGGTATTGGCTATCCGTTTGGTGTAATTGGCGTAATCCTGTTTGTAAGCTTGCTTCCAAAAATTCTTAAAATAAATCTTCGGAATGAAGAAAATAGATATAAGCAGGAGCTGAATGCCGGCTTTCCGGAAATTATGAAAAAGAACTTTCTGGTAGAGAATGAAAACGTTGTTGGCAAAACCATTGGCGAACTTCGTATTCGGTACATGACCAAAGCCGTTGTTTCAAGGGTAATGCATGGAACTGAGGCAGTCACGCCATCCAGGGAGACGATTTTACATAAAGGGGACCTCATTAAAGCGGTTGGTTCTGAAGAAGCACTTAAGAGGGTAGAGTTGTTAATTGGCCCAAAGACTAAAAAGGAAATACCTTTAAGTCCAAATTATGATGTGCGTTCTGTGTTGGTAACCAATAAAGAAGTTGTAAATAAATCCTTATCCCAGCTGAATATCCTGAATACTTACAATGCAACCATTACCCGCATAAGGAGATCTGGGATTAATATTTCACCAAACCCATCTTCAAAGCTTCAGTTTGGTGACAAGTTAATTGTTGCTTGCCATAAGGAAAGTATGCCACAGGTAAGCCGTATTTTCGGTGATGACGACAGAAGGCTTTCTGATACGGACTTTTTCCCCATTGCTGTTGGTATTATTTTAGGGATACTGGTTGGTAAAATCAGTTTAAACTTCGGAAGTTTCACATTTAGCTTGGGCTTAACTGGCGGGATTTTATTTGTGGCACTCATCCTGGGAAGAACTGGCAAAACAGGTCCTGTAATGTGGACCATGACAGGTGCAGCAAACCAGCTGCTTCGTCAGTTTGGCTTGTTGTTTTTCCTTGCATCAGTTGGTACAAGCGCTGGGCAAAACCTGGTTAGTACCTTTAACGATTACGGGGTTGAATTATTTATCATAGGCGTTTGCATCACATTAATCCCTATGCTGATTTCTGCCATCATCGGGCATTTTTTCTTAAAAATGAACTTGCTTTCCCTGCTTGGAACTTTAACTGGTGCAATGACCAGTACCCCTGGACTTGCAGCCACAGATACAATGACCGACACCGACGCACCTTCAGTTGCCTATGCCACGGTATATCCAATTGCCATGGTGCTTCTTATCGTAGTGGTGCAGCTACTGAGTTTGTTTTAATCCAAAGTTTGTTATATTTGGTTGAAATTGGCAAACATAAACTATCATGAAACTTTCCGCCCAAGAGCTTTATAACAAATTAATTAATGAGTATAAGATTATTGGAGAAAAAGGTTCAATTAAATTTACTTTGAAGGATTTATCTATCACTGTTCAAACAAAAGATACTATTGGGAATCTTATTCAAGAATGGTTAAAAGCTTGGCTAGTTTCAAATAACATTAGTTTTTCATTGAAGCCAAATTCACAAGATTTTCCAGACTTCATGCTGGATGTTGATGATCCAACTAAGGGATTATTAGAAGTTAAATCGTTTGATTATACAAAATCAGCGAATTTTGATGTGTCAAATTTTATGGCTTTAAGGAGATCCCTTGTTGAACATCCCTACAGACTTGATTCTGACTATTTAATTTTCGGTTATAATATGACTGAAGGGAATCTAGAAATTGCTGATGTTTGGTTAAAAAAAATATGGGAAATAACAGGCCCAAGCGGTGATTGGCCTATACGTTGTCAGGTGAAACAGGAAGACCTTGTAAATATAAGACCTGTAAAATGGTACAAAAACGAAAAAACAAAGTTTAAACCATTCAATTCTGCCGTTGAATTTCTAAAAGCATTTCAAGAAACCCAATATAAATATGGGAAAACACATAGGGAAAAGGATACTGCACTATTTCTTGAACGTATAGTTGAAGGCTATAAAGCTTCAACTGGTAGAGATTTAAATTGATTTCTTCTTTGCAGTATAGATTCAGATATTTTTTTTGCTATTGATTCCACAACAGGGATTGCAACTGTATTCCCAAGTAAGTCAAATACTTCTGTTTCATTTCCAGGAATAATATATTCTTCGGGAAATCCGAATAAACGCAACCCTTCTCTTCTGGTAAGTTTCCGCAAGCCTTGCCCATCTGGTACCACGATTCTTGACATATCCGTAGCAACCAACGTGGGAACTATATCATTTGGATCAATAATTTTATTGATTTCAAAACTCAATTTTCCAGTTACAATATTGTAACCTTTTGGCTTTGAATTGTCATAGTCACGAAAACGCTTAACTCCGTCCAATGTATATTCCTCAACTATTCCTTTGGGATGTTCATATTTTAGATAGCCCTTGACAACAAGGTCGTCTAACAATTCTTTAAGTTGATTGGATTTATGGAATGTACTAATTTGTTTCACGGTTAGAGGCATGCCGTCCATCCACTTAATGCCAATATCTTCCGCCCATTTTTTTTGTCGCCGAGCCTTAAATAACTTATTTAGAATAATTTGCTGCTCTTTGTTAACAGGCCCTTTCAACTCGATATCCCATGAATGAATATTATTTGCTCCACCTCGTTTATCTTTAATGCTTTTCCCTTTTAATTGATCAATGTTATAATGAGAAAGTAGTTTATTAATAAAATCAGTTTTTAGCGCCGGAAGCCCTTTTTCCATTACATCCCCAAAGCTTTTTCTGATCCCTTTGTGTAATTCTAAGTCAACTTCTGAGTCTTTTAAACCTATGATAAAAATTCGCTTGCGTGATTGAGGTAATCCAAAATCAAGGGAATCAAAAACTTTCCATGATACTTTATAATCAAGTTCATTTTTTAAAACATGCAAAATAGTTTTTAGCGTTCTACCAATCTTATCGTTTTTATTTTCAAGATCATGTTTTACAAGTCCTTCAACATTCTCCAGAATAAACCCACTGGGTTTTTTTGCTCTTAATATCCGTTCAATTTCAAAAAAAAGAGTTCCTCTTGTATCTAAAAATCCTAGCCTCTTGCCACCTGCACTAAATGGTTGACATGGAAAACCTGCAAGTAAAAAATCAAAATCAGGAATTTCAGAAGTTGATAACTTATAAATATCACCGACTAGGTTTTTATGCTCAAAATTTGCTTTTAGGGCCTTAATCGCATGTGGTTTAATTTCAGAAGTCAAAACACATTCTGTATCTATTCCATTTAGCTTGAAAGCGTTCTCAAAGCCAATTCGTATTCCACCAAGTCCGGCAAAGAGATCAATAAATTTTACTTTTTTCATCCTTGTAAGTTTTCTTATAAGTTACATTAGGTGGTTCAGCTGCGATTAATAATTTTTCTTCAATAGAGAAGCTTTCACATCCAATTACATGAAGACATTGTATTAAGAATGATGCACTAAATTTTCCTCTGCATATTTTACTATCAATACTTGATTTAGTTTCTTGAATACCAATTTCATTGAGCCTGACAGCAAGCTCTTCATTAGATATTCCTCTCTTGACTAATTCTGCCTTTAAAAGTCTTTTAGAATGTTCATGCCAATTAAATGCATCCATGACAATAATGCTTATTTGCAAATATGCAAAAATGATAACATAAACGCAAGATTTTTGCATGGTTGTTAATCTTGTTTTTTCAATAAAAGAAAAATAATTTGTAGAGAGTTTTCAACAAGCATGAAAAAGTATCCGGAGCATAAAATAAGAGTCCCCAGGTTTAAAGAAGAACTTGGGTTTTACACAACCAAAGAACGATCGCGGTTGATGTCTAAAATAAGAGGGAAGGATACAAAACCAGAAGTGATTCTTCGAAAAACACTGTGGAATATTGGTCTCCGGTATCGGAAAAATGTTAAAAAGCTACCTGGCAAACCAGACATTGTAATTTCCAAATATCGCTTGATCATTTTTGTAGATGGCGAATTTTGGCATGGATACAATTGGGCAGAAAAAAAGACGAAGATTAAATCGAACCGGGATTTTTGGATTCCCAAGATTGAAAGAAACATGCAGCGGGATGATGAAATCAATGAACAACTGAAAGCAATGGGATGGAAGGTTATCAGATTTTGGGAACAAGAAGTAAAAAAAGAGTTCGGCAGGTGCATTTATGAAATCCTGCAACACACGGATATTGAAAATTTCAAGACCTACGAATCGATTTGAGACAAGTTCCTCACTGGATACCAGGAAGCGAAGAACCCAATTCCTACAACAATGCAGAAAGTCGCAAGCATATCGGCACCTTGCAATTGAACGGGATAAGCGGAGATAGCAAAGGAACCGTCTCCAGGAAGTTTCAGAAGCTCGAAGTGTTTCTGCATCCATACAAGAACGGAGCCCAGCACCAAGCCAATAAATGCGCCAGAGATTGAAACCAACCACCCTTCAAATAGAAAAATCCTTCGAATCAACTTTTTCCCAGCACCCATACTTTGCAATATTTTTATGTCATCTTTTTTATCAATAATGACCATGGTTAGTGAGCCCAGTAGGTTAAATGATGCAATGACCAGTATAAAACTCAGGATCAAAAAGCTGGTCCATTTTTCAGAGGTCATCACCTTAAAAATGAATTCATTTTGTTCGTAACGATCCTGAACGATAAATTTTTCTCCGAGCAATGACCGAATAGTTAATTTTATTTTAGAGACATCAGCCTCGGGATCAACTTTCAATTCAACAGAAGTAACAGCATCTTCCAGCTCAAAAAGCTTGCGGGCAAATTCAATGGGAACAATAACATATTTGTTGTCTATCTCCTGTTGAACAGCAAACACTCCTTTAGGAAAAAGATAACCGCGATTAAAAGCACTTTCGAGAATTAAGCCATTTTTTTGCTCTTTCTTTGGTACTAAAAAATGAACGGGGCTAATAAAACTCAAGCCAACTGAAAGGTCAAAAGCAACACCAAACCCAAGAACGGTAAACTGATGTGGATCTTGTTCCAGAATAAACTGCCCATCCCTCATCAATGAATCCAGACCGGAGAATGCGGCATAATCATTTTCAACTCCTTTTACAGTCGCATATTTCTGACGGTTTTCATATCTGAGCAATGCATTTTCTTCAACTACTTCTTTAAATCCAATTACACCATCCAATGCTTTAACCGATTCAAAATCAGCTTGGCTCAACTGAAAACTTTTTCCTTCAACAGCTTCAATTTTAAGGTCAGGGTCGAAGTTGGAAAGAAGTTGATCGATAAAACCATTTAACCCGTTGAAGGTTGACAGCACGACGATTAGAGCCATTGTTCCAACGGTAACACCAGCCACAGAAATTGCAGAAATGATGTTAATGATGTTGGCCGACTTTTTAGAAATCAGGTACCGACGTGCTATGTAAAATGCCAGTTTCAATTATTTGTATGCTTTAACAATAAGGCCTGTTCCGGTTCTATGCTTGCCTTTCACATCTGCAAAATTCAATAATGCTGCAAATGGGAAAACGATTAGGTAATAAAACGGGATTAATATAAAAAATAGTTTGCTGACGCCTAGCAACTTTATCGGATATTTCATAGAAAGTCTCCAGGAAATATTTCCAGGCTTGCCGTATGAATATTTTGTTTCTACTTTTGAAAAGCCGACTGATTTTAGTTTTTCTTCAATCTCCTGAATATTATACCCGTCGCGTACATGCTCATCAATGAATCCATGAGCTCCTTCCTCATGATCATGGTCGTGAGTGTCCGACCCACCTTGATCAGAAGGAGTGGATATCAGCAAAACACCATCTTTCTTTAACGATTGGTGAAAATTCTCAAAAACCGTTACATCTTCTTCAATGTGTTCCATCACGTCAATGGAAAGGATCAAGTTAAAAGAATCATCCCTGATGAATTGTGTTAAATCAGCAACTTCAAATTTTACCCTTTCTGAAGTTTTTATTTGTTCAAAAAATTGATTGCAATCTGCAACCTGTTCCTCTTTAACATCTACAGCAAGAATGCTTGAATTGGGAAACATTCGGCTCATTCGGTAGGTATATTGCCCAAAACCGGAGCCAGCGTCAAGAATTTTTATGCCGTTTTCAGGAACATTCAGTTTTTTAAGTTCTTTCTTTACATGCCAGGCACGGAGAAGAAGCCAATCGAGCAGTTGGTAAAAAAGTTTTCGCAAAGCTGGGGTTTGGTTAAAGACACTCCCTAACGAGCGCTTTATTGGGTCGTACTTCATGTTTATTTTTTCAGAAGATTGTCGATGTTATCAATGTAATCAAGGCTGTCGTCAATGTAAAACTCTAATTCAGGTACTACCCTGAGTTGTTTGCCAACCCTTCTTCCTAAAATACCGCGGAGTTTTGGGTTAGCGATCCGTATTTGCTTTAGCACTTCGCTTGCATTATCCGAAGGGAAAATACTCAGGTATGCCTTAGCGACACCAAGATCGGGACTAACGCGAACAACTGTCACACTAATCATTTTACCCATAAAAAGTGTCCTGCTTTCTTTCTGAAAAATATCGGCCAGTTCTCGTTGAACAAGCCTGCTGATTTTACTTTGACGTGTTGATTCCATTAATTTCAAATTTCCTGCAAAGTTAAAGAAATTACAACAATAACGTCTTTTTGTGAATTATGTCGAGATGAATCTTTCAAATTGAATCTTGCATGTAAAACATACTACGAAATGTTCTAAATTGCTGATCTAAAAATCCCAAAATGATAATTAATCATTTTAATTTTTAAATTTGCTTCTTCTGAAGCCTAGACCAACTAAAATAAGTGTGTTAATGAACAGTCGTCTCGCACCTTATCTTTTTGAGTCAAGCTTGAATTTAAACACAGAAACTAACATCTATAAAAAATCTATTATGCAAAATCAAAAACAAAATTACACAGTTCCCATTATTATGATGATCTTACTGTTTGGTATGATCTCATTTGTTACAAATTTGGCTGCGCCCATGGGGGTTGTTTTAAAGGCTCAATTTGGAGCGACTAACGTACAGGGAATGTTAGGTAATGCGATGAACTTTATCGCTTACGCCATTGTGGGAATACCTGGGGGGATTTTGTTGCAACGTATTGGGTACAAAAAAACCGCTTTAATTGCAATTGCAGTTGGGTTCATTGGAGTAGGCATTCAATATCTTTCCGGTCATGTTGGTGAAGGGTCGGCGTTTACAGTTTATTTAATTGGTGCGCTTGTTGCCGGAGCTTCAATGTGTTTGTTAAATACAGTTGTTAACCCAATGTTAAATACCCTTGGTGGTGGAGGTAACAAAGGCAACCAGCTCATTCAGGTTGGAGGTTCATTCAACTCGATTATGGCTACTATTACTCCTGCATTTGTAGGTATTTTAATTGGTGAAGCAGCAAAAGCCCGTATTTCAGACGTTTTCCCAGTAATGTACATTGCAATGGGTATTTTTGCACTAGCTTTCTTTGTATTGTTGTTTGTTGCTATTCCTGAGCCAACTTTGGAGTTTGCAAAAGAACCAATGAAAAAATTGATGGCAGGTGCAATGAAGTTTCGTCATTTTGTATTTGGTGCCATTGCTATTTTTGTTTACGTAGGTATTGAGATTGGTGTGCCAGGAACAATGATTCTTTGGTTATCTGAACCAGGCGGAGTTGGAATGAACGTTGGTTTGGCAGGTTCTATTGCTGGAGCATACTGGTTGTTAATGTTGGTTGGTCGTTTAACTGGAGCTGCTATTGGCGGTAAAGTTTCAAGTAAAACCATGTTAACATTTACATCTGGCTTGGGCTTAATCTTAATTCTTGCAGGTATTTTGATTCCAGCGTCTGCAACTGTTGAATTGTCTGCTTTTGGTGTTGACCAAATTCCTGTAAAAGCACTCTTATTTGTATTGGTTGGATTGTGTACTTCAATTATGTGGGGTGGTATTTTCAATCTTGCAGTTGAAGGACTTGGTAAATACGTTGCAGCAGCTTCGGGCATTTTCATGACGATGGTAGTTGGTGGTGGACTTGTGCCACTCGTGCAAAATGCGGTTGCCGATGCAGCTGGCTTTATTCCAAGCTACTGGGTAATGTTCGCAGGTCTTGCTTACCTATTATTTTATGCCTTAGTAGGAAGTAATGTTACTAAAAGAGCTGATGGGAAAGAGTAGTTTGTATATTTTATAATTTATTCTGATTATGAAGAAAGTTGCAATTGGAGTCGATATTGGCGGAACGAATACTGCAATAGGAGTCGTTGATGCTGAAGGGAACATCATGGTTAAGGATAATATTCCTACCCCATCCCATGGCGATATTGACAAATACATTCAGGAGTTATCTGACGCAATCAACGAATTGATAAAATCCGTGAAGTTGATTAATGGCGATACCCAAATTTTGGGCATTGGCATGGGGGCTCCCAATGGGAACTATTATACTGGCTCAATAGAATATGCTCCGAACCTATCCTTTAAAGGTGTCGTGAATATGGTTAACCTTCTTAAAGGAAAATATCCGGAGTTGGAATACATTGCCCTTACCAACGATGCAAATGCCGCAGCTATTGGCGAAATGATTTACGGAGGTGCCAAAGGCATGAAAAACTTCGTGATGTATACTTTGGGTACTGGTGTAGGTAGCGGATTGGTTGTAAACGGCGATGTTGTTTATGGAGCTGATGGGTTTGCCGGTGAGTGTGGCCATGTTAACTTAATCCCTAACGGTCGTTCTTGCGGTTGTGGTGCTAAAGGTTGTTTAGAAACCTATTGTTCTGCTCCTGGAATGAAACGCACCGCATTTGAGATCATAGCTCGTGATAATGCCAACGACAGCCTTTTGGCTGATGTGACGTTCAACGAACTTGATTCGAAAATGATTTTTGACGCTGCTGAAAAGGGAGACAAAGTTGCATTGGAAGTATTTGAGTTAACAGGCAAATGGCTTGGAATGGCTTTGGCAGATACTGTCCATTATTTAAGCCCCGAAGCAATATTCTTGTTTGGTGGGCCAACAGCAGCTGGTGATTACATTTTCAAACCAACCAAAAAATACATGGAAGAATATCTGTTGCCAATCTTCCAAAACAAAATTGACATCCTGCCTTCAAAGTTAAAAGGTGGCGATGCAGCTATTATTGGCTCAAGTGCTTTGGTTTGGAAAGAACTTGAAAAGTAATTATTCTTTCAAAATAAATGAACGGGGACTCTAACGGGTTCCCGTTTCTTTTTAAAAGCTTATTCCAGAACCAAATGAAAGGAAAGATTTATTCTGATCCGGATTATGAATCATTGACAATGAAAGAGGCATCGTTAAACCGTGTGCCAATTCAATTTCTTTTTTGATGGAAAAACTTGAATTGATTACTGCAAAACCTTCAGCATAGTAACTTTTGTGTGTTGCAATTCCCAGCGTTGGTTCTAGTTTCACCCATTTTAAATCGAGTGAATAGGCAGCTTCCAGATAGGTAGAATAAAACGGGTTTCCAGTTTCTGCATTTTTATCGCCAAAGAAAAAACTTGTACCCATTAGCTTAACCGGGAAATATTTTGATGGGTTTCTAACAATCGCGAATTCAGCTGAATGCCTGTTTTCACCTTCTTTAAAAGTGAAGAAATCATTATGTCCCCCATTCACCGGATTATAATAGTCAAAAATGATGAATTGGTATTTCCCAATATTTAGTGAAGGAATAACATCTACTTCAACATAAGAGTTGTCGGTAGTTTGTGCACCCCAAAGGTTGAGCGAAAAAATGCCTTTTGAAAATGTTACGGAAGGCTCGAAACTGGGAGTGTTGCCAAAACCCATTCCACGCCAATGGTGCTTTGAATAAACAACAATTTCGCCATCTATTTGCCACTCGGTTTCGTTAGCCAGTCCAACAAAGCAGAATATGCATACCACCAATGAAAGCAAAAACCGTTTCATTCCTTTTTTTGCGGCAAAAATATAGTTAAGGGGGATCTGTAAATAGGACTTTTGTTAGCAAATAACCTGGTAAGCTTTTACTTCTTTGTCGATGCCACGCAGTTTGATCATTCCAACTTCTTCCAGGCAAAAACCATCAGGTTTTATTTTTCGCTCAATGTCTTCAGAAATCAGGTACTGAGAATCCAATTCCTTGTTCATTTGCTCCAGGCGGGCAGCAATAATAATGTTTTTCCCAGCCAGTGAAAATTGTTTTCGGATATCGTTTCCTATATTTCCCACAATAATTTTTCCACGGTGTAGTCCTATTCTTACAAATGTTTCCGGAATCAAACTGGGCTCTTCCATTTCCCTAATTTTTCTGGTAATCTCAACACCTGCCTGGAAAGCATGCTGAACATATTTCTGATCGTTACTGCCAATTCCGAACGAGGCCATAAAACCATCGCCCAGGAACTGGTTAATCACCCCATGCCTTTTATTTACAATATCAATGATTGGGTTGAAAACCTGGTTTTGATAATGAATCACTTCTTCGGGTGTTTTTGTGTCAGCCCAGGTACTAAAGTCTTTAATATCCATGAACATGATGGCAGCATCAATAATCCGGGTCGACAGTTCGTCATTATTATTGATAAGCTCATCGGCAATTTCTTTCGATACCTGTTGTCCAAGCAAAACTTCAACTTGTTTTTGTTGTTTCTGAAATTCAATGGCTCGATGCAGCTTTTTGTTCATTTCACGCGCTACCAATCCCGACAAAACACCAAACAACGCCAGTGAGAAAATTCGTGCACCGGACATTTCCATAAATTGTGGTATGTTTTCGGTAATTTCCAAATATCCAACAGCCCACCTGGTCAGGAAGCCATAGCAAATGGCGGCAACAATACCAGCCATAATACTCACATTTTGCTCAAGATGAAGCGAGGAAAGAATAATTAGCACGATGTAAAAAATGTATCCATTGTATTCCAGGGAAAGAATTGAATAGTCGTACTGAACAGCCGATATAATGATTAAAATAGGAATGGTTAATTCAACAAAAGTATTAATGTAAGGAACAAACCGGGGCAGCAAAATCTTTTTGTTCTGCATGTACAGTAACCGAAAATAAACAGAAAGTTCAAACACGAAAAACAAAAGCATGCTTAGTGCCAATTTCCCGAGCATTTGTTTTTGGTTCATTTCATTGTCAACAAGCTCAGAAAATATACCATGCAAAACGGGGATAACAGAAATACTAAAGACAAAAAGGACAATAATAATCAACACACGTCTTTTTTCGCTTTTCAGGTATTCTTTATTCAGCTCTGCACGGGTTCGGGCAAATATTGGCTTCAGTTTCATTCCGGGAAATTTCTTGCAAGTTACAACATCCCATCGTGGGCTGTCAAACACAATCGGTAAATTAACGATTTTGTTGGTTTTTAAACAGCTTGAAATTAATTATCTTTCAGAAAAAATATATTCATGAAGAAATTATTGGTTCTTTTCCTGTTCGGTCTTTGGCTACATTCAGCTACTGCACAAAATTCAGAGTCTATTGCCGGTATTTGGTGGAACGATGAAAAAACTTCAAAAATTGAAATCGTTGAAAAAGAAGGGCTTTATTTTGGAACCATCGTGTACATGATTCCTGAAAAGTATGAAAATGGGAAGCCGCCGCTGGATGATGAAAACCCAGATCCGTCATTGCGCGATCGTTCAGTTTTGGGATTACAGATTCTTAGCGACCTGAAATTCGATTCGAAAAAATCGCAATGGCAGGGAGGACGAATTTACGATCCAAAATCAGGAAAAACCTACGATTGTTTTGGCTGGTTTAAGGAAGGGAACACCGATAAATTATTCCTGAAAGGCTATGTTGTGGGTATCAAATGGCTGGGACGTTCAACCGAATGGACACGCACAAGCCTGAATTAACCAGAAACCTGAACATCAAATCCTGCATCTCGAACTTTTTCTGCGATTGCTTCCAGTTCTTCAACCGGAACCTTTTCAAGGCTGTTGATGGGCGTGTCACGGGCAATGGTGTAAATCATCACCTGTCCTGGTTTTATTTTTTGTATTGTTTTAAGCCAGGCTTCCAATTCTTCCGGTGTGGTGTTGTCAATCATCTGCCCTTTATGTTCGCCACGCACAAATAGTGTCTGAATGATAGCATTTTCCCCAAACCGGATAAGCTGATTGATGGTTTCATCCAAGTCGAACCTGCCCAAGGGGCAATCAAGCTTTTCAATGGTTTCCGGAAATACCGAATCAAGTTTTTGAATGTTGTCTTCTACTTTTAAAAGCGCATCAAAAACATCTTGTTTGTGGTTCATCGTTGCATTGGTGAGCACGGCAATCCGGCATTCGGGTGCATACTGGTTACGCAAACTTATTGTGTCGTCAATAATTCCTGCAAACTCCTTGTGAAGCGTGGGCTCCCCGTTTCCTGCAAAAGTAATAACGTCTGGCAGTTCACCTTCGTCGTTCATTTTTGCGAGCTGTTTTTCAAGCAGTTCTGCAACCTGTTCACGTGAAGGCAAGATGGCTTTTGTTTCTCTTTTTCTAGGCGTCCATCCGCATTCGCAATAAATGCAGTCAAACGAACAAACTTTGCTATCGTTGGGTAATAAATTCACACCTAATGAAACTCCAAGCCTGCGGCTCTTAATAGGACCGAAAATAGTTTTATCAAAGAGGAAAGTTGCCATACCAAAATTTTGGGCTAAAGTAAAAATTAAATCAGTTTTTTCAAGGAACAGTTTTCCTTTAGTGCCATGTTTGAATAATCAATCCCTGAAATGAGAAGCAGCCCGGGTTTTTTACCAGGTTCAATTGAGCCTTTTTCTGAAGATGTGATGCACATTTCACTCAACAGGCTATTTATTTCAATACCTTTTTTCTTTTGAAGACTTACAAACATTTTATTGTCCGTAAAATCGGGGCAAATAATTCCATTGTGAAATTCAAGGCCTGCAATTTCTTTAAAGTCATTATTCGGATTTATCACCTCAACAATCTTCCCCGAATCATCGGTAACAACAATTCCATTTTTTATGGGTAGGGTGGAAACAGGAAAAACGTAATGTGCTGAAAATTTTTTCATTCAGCATGAATTTTTACGGCTTCATCTCTCTTGTTTTCTTCTTCAAGCATTACCATTCTATCCACCACATCCTGGTAAATACGCTCGTAAACCTTCGGAAGACTAGAATAATAGAGTATTGATTTGTAGTATGTGGAGTCATCAACTCCGTATTTTTTAAGTACCGAATAATGGTAGTCTTCTATTTTAAAGAGCATGCTGTCCTTATCCTGACGATATTTTGTCGTATTATAAATGGCCTGTGTCAGGTGCATATCATACAGGATATTAGCCATTTCCTTTTCCCCGATCAGGTTCTTTGGTTTTTCATACCCGGTTTCTCCACATGAAGAAATTAGGAACAAAGTAACACCTGCAAAAATTATAAATACTTTTCCCATTGGTTATAAATGATTTGCCAAAGGTATAAATCCATTAAATATTTACGAAAAACAAAATCTTAAAAAAACCAAAAGTGATTAAAAACGGTAACGAATTGAAATTGTTTGCAAAGGTGAGACTTGAAAATACATGGATTTAACCCCCTTCTTAACATCTTCCCCTTGTAGGGGGAAGAAAGAGATGGGGGTCTGATGTTCTCAAATACATTAAACTCAAGAATAATGCATTTTTTTCACAATCTTACTTCTTAAACAATTTCCTAAAGAAATCATCCACCCTTTGTACAGGTTCTATTTGTAAATCAAATTTTTTGAAATCGAACGATTTCCCATTTCTCGGGATGAATATCTTTTCCATCCCCAGCTTTTCAGCTTCAGCAATTCGTTGTTCCAATCGGTTAACTGCCCTTATTTCCCCGGATAAGCCAACTTCTCCGGCAAAAGCCAGTTTTTTATTAATGGGCATGTCAAAATTTGACGATAGTATGGCTGAAACTACTGCCAGATCGATAGCAGGATCATCTACTTTAATGCCACCTGCAATATTTAGGAATACATCTTTTACGGCCAACTTAAAGCCAGCACGTTTTTCTAAAACAGCCAGCAACATATTCAGCCTTCTTAAATCAAATCCGGTAGAAGAACGTTGAGGTGTGCCGTAAGCTGCCGTACTCACAAGCGACTGTATTTCAATCATCAACGGTCGATTCCCCTCAATGGATGCGGAAATGGCAGTTCCACTCAGGCCTTCATGATCACCGTTAATCAAAAGCTCGGAAGGGTTAGCGACCTCACGCATACCTTCGTTGGTCATTTCAAAAATTCCCAGCTCTGAGGTTGAGCCAAAACGGTTCTTAATTGCTCTTAAAATTCGGTACAAGTATTGGTTTTCACCTTCAAATTGAAGAACTGTATCTACCATGTGCTCCAGAACTTTCGGCCCAGCCAGGTTTCCTTCCTTGGTAATGTGCCCAATAAGAATAACTGGTATTTTTCGTTCTTTGGCAAATTTTAAAATGCCATTGGTGCATTCCCTTATTTGACTTACTGTTCCCGGAGATGATTCAATGTGAGCAGTTGAAACGGTTTGAATGGAATCAATAACAATTAGTTCGGGCTCCAGGTGTTCGCAGTGGGTGAGGATATTTTCCAGGGAAGTTTCACTCAGGAAAAAACAATCCTCATTTTCTCGTTTCAAGCGGTTTGCCCTGATTTTTATTTGTTGAATACTTTCCTCGCCGGAAACATACAGTATTTTTTTACCCAAAAGGTCAAGGGCAACCTGTAGCACCAATGTAGATTTTCCAATACCGGGTTCACCACCAATCAGCACCAGCGAGCCAGGCACAAGTCCTCCTCCAAGCACCCGGTTAAGCTCCCTGTTTCGGCAGTCAATTCGCTGAATCTGCTCCTCGCCCACTTCCTTTAATTTTTGCGGTTGTGCACCACTTGCAGTCCTTGATGGCAACGGATTTTTACTTTCTTTTACCTGAACTTCTTCAATGTAAGTATTCCATTCGCCACAGTTGTTGCACCGCCCCACCCATTTGGGCGACTGGCTTCCACAGTTCTGGCAGGTATAAACAGTTTTAACTTTTGCCATGCCTAGCTTTTTTTAATTTTTTCAATCAATGAAGTGGTCGAAAACCCTTCTGTCAGCTCAATGGTTTCTACTGAACCTCCATTTTCTAAAACAACATCAAAGCCAGCAATTTCTTCAATTTCATAATCCTTGCCTTTTGTCAACACATCGGGCTTAATTTGTTTGATCAGATCATATGGAGTTTCTTCCGGGAAAAGAACCACGGCATCAACCATTTCAAGCGAAGCCAAAAGAATAGCCCGTGATTCCTCATCAACAAACGGACGGCTTTCTCCTTTAATATTTTTTACTGAAGAATCAGTGTTCAACCCAATGATTAGCTTGTCTCCCAGCGAGGCTGTAACATCTAAGTAATCAATGTGCCCACGGTGCAGGATGTCAAAACAGCCATTGGTAAATACTAGTTTTTGGTTGCTGGTTTTCCACTGTTTCAGGCATTCAAAAAAGTCATCAAACGATTGGAATATCTTGTCAGTATAATGTTTCATTTTCTGTAAATCATGTTAAAACAAAATTAGGATGTTTTTTATTTGTATTTACTTGAAGAGTGAAATATAATCCATGAATAGAAATTGTTTGCCTTTTTTTCCTCCAGTGATTTCTTTCAATATTTTGAGATACTCAAGATCTGCCAGTAATTTATATACTGTTGGTTTAGATAGCCTTGTTAAGGCTATCGCTTTAGTTGCATCAATAACAGGATGTTGATACAGATGATCCAAAATTAGCAGGGCATTGCTTGATCTTCCTTTCATTAATGAAATCCTGTCCTCAACTGATTTTTTAAGTTTTAATATGTTGTCAAATGTACTAATGCCATTTTTTGCAGTCTCAATTACACCAACCAGAAAGAACTTTAACCACTGCACAATATCATGAGTTTCCCTTACCTTCATAAGGTTGTCATAATATAGTGTTCTGTTCTTTTCAAAAAAATCAGATAAATATAAAATTGGTTTTTTAAGTATATTTTTTTCAACCAAGTAGAGGGTAATCATTAATCTACCAACTCTTCCGTTGCCATCTAAAAATGGGTGAATTGTTTCAAACTGATAATGTATGAGTGCAATTTTTAACAATTCAGGAAAGAAAAACTCGTTGTTATGAGCAAACTTTTCCAAATCACTCATGTATTCATTGACCGTATAATGAATAGGAGGAATAAAGACAGCATCATTTATACTTGCACCTCCTATCCAGTTTTGGCTACTCCTGAATTTTCCTGGCTGTTTTTGTTCTCCTCTGACCCCTTGTAACAGTATTTCGTGGGTTTGTTTGATTAGCCTTGAAGAGAATGGAAGTTTTCCCAAGTTTCCAATAGCTGAATTTAAAGCTTTAATGTAATTTTGAACTTCTTCCCAATCATCTCTTTTTTCCTGTGAAATATCTTCTTTATTCAATAATGCATCTTCAATATTTGTCTTTGTCCCCTCTATCTTGCTTGACTGAGTAGCTTCTTTTAAGACGTGCATGCTGATAAACAAGTTAATGTTGGGAATGTATTCAGAGTACATGTCTAATCGACCAAGATGTCTGTCGGCCTGACTTAAAAGACTCAATAAATCCATGTTGTCAATAATCCAGGACTTGTTAATATTTTCAGGTTGGAAACTCTTGTATGTTCCCTGATTAATGTATTTCCCTGCCTTAAAAGTCTTCATCGTTTGTTCGTTTTTACTTACTAAAGGTAACCCATAGTAAAGAAAATAGCAAAATATTTAACTTTGAGAATAATGGAGTTAAGTTTTTGAAGGAAATATTAACTGACATGCTGATCTGTTCTAGGGTCAATTGTTAGATTGTCCATTCAGCTAAAAGCCTTTAATTGTAAGAGTTTTTAATGTTCCTCAAAAAAATGAAAACAATAATAAAAACAACCTTAAACTAAAATAAATAGTTAATTAACTACTTCGAATAGTTGCACAACTAATTTTTATAGTTACATTTGTAATGTAAAATGCACATAAAATGAAAAAACTGACTCAAAAGGAAGAAGAAATCATGAACATTTTTTGGGAAAAGGGCCCCATGTTCGTGAAAGAATTGAAAGAATTTTTTAAAGATCAAAAACTCCATTACAATACACTTTCAACCATGGTTAGGGCATTAGAAGACAAAGGCTATATTGCTCATGAAAAGTTCGGGAACACATACCGTTACTATGCAGCCACTAGCAAAGAAGATTATAGTAAAAGGACACTTGGAGGTGTGGTAAAAAAGTATTTCAATAATTCATACAAAAATGTGGTATCACTTTTGGTCGAAGAAGAAAACATTTCAGTTGATGAGTTAAAAAGACTAATTGATGAAATAGAAAATAAAAAAGATTCTGAATGAATCCATTATTTACATATCTAATCAAAGCATCAATAAGCCTAGCATTGCTTTACTTACTTTTTAGGTTGGCTATGCGAAATGAGAGCAATCATTCGATGAACCGCTTTCTTCTGTTAGGAATTTTGATTGCTTCGTCAGTTATTCCATTTTTAAATATTCAGTTTTTTTATGAAGAACTACCGCTAAGGCAGATTTCGGCATTCAGGGAAATAATGTTTCAACAAGATGTGCTGACAAGTGAGCAAGTCGCTTTACATAACGATGTGGAATCAAACAGTTTACAAATAAATCCCTGGATAATCAGCTATTACTTTACGGCTGTTATACTGCTACTCAGGTTGCTTATTTCCGCATTTCGGGTAGTTCAGCTTATCCGCAAAGGAGAAAAAATAAAAGAAGGAGATCGTGTATTTGTTATTACAGATGAAAAGATTCAGCCCTTTACTTTTTTGAATAAAATAATACTTTCTGAAAAAGATTATAAAAAGAATAAAAATATCGTGGGAGCTCACGAACATGCGCACATCAAGTATCTGCATGCAATTGATTTGATGGTTTGTGAGGTTTTTGTCCTGGTGCATTTTTTTAATCCGTTTGTATGGTTTTTGCGCCACGACTTAAAACTTATCCACGAATACCAAGCCGATCAGGCTGTTTTAAACAAAGGCATCGATGCACAAAAATACCAGTTACTGGTATTAGAGAAAGCCGTTGGCGAAAGACGTTTCGCCATGGCAAACCATTTTACTCAAAAACCCATTTTAAAACGATTAAAAATGATGACGAAAAAGAACAAAAGGAAGTGGGCCGGAGTGAGGATTCTTCTCTTTGTGCCCTTATTAGCCCTGCTGTTGCAGGCATTTGCAAGACCCGAACTAATTACCAGCACTACAGATTTTGTGCCAGTGAAATCACAAAATGACCAAGCTGAGGCATGGTTGCAAAATTGGACAAAGCAAAAAATTGGTAAAGGATTTTTTCAACCCAAATTGGAATCAATTGACGCACCGAGAATGCCAAACAATGTTTTGGTGATATTGATGAATGCCAGGGACCAGTATTTGGTAGAAGGCGAATATGTCAAAAGAGCTGATTTAAAAAGTGTCATAGTGAATTATTTAGAAGGAGTGAACCCTGATGGAGGCAGGGGACCTGACTTTGTAGAGAAAAATATTCCCGGGATTGGTAAGCATCAGGTTTCGAAAGGGATGATTCATTTTTTGTATGATAACGGATCATCCAAAGAAGCCATTGATTACACCCTGCGAAGCGCAGGTGAAGCATGTCTCGAAGTCAGAAACCAAAAATCCAGGAAAATATTCAATAAGAATTATTTTGAATTGGACGATGAACAGCAAGAAGCAATAAATCAGGCTATTCCGGCTTGGCTTTATTTGCCGAAACCCAAAAAGGCAGGCCCACCACCGCCACCACCACCTCCCCCAAAATTTTTGGTAAAGCTCTACAAGGATAAAATTACCATTTTCGATGATGAAGTATCGATTCAGGAATTATACAGTAGGGCCAATGAGTTTTCAGAAAAATCGAAAGGGAGCTACATTGCAAAATTGTTTGTTTATGAGGATGTACCTGAAGAAAGAATAGCCAAAGTTAAAGACGAATTACGAAAGGCAAAGATAAAAAGAATAAACTATAGCTCTGTAAATAAATAATTATCAAACTCTTACACCGCAATAGTCATATAAATAAAGAAACCTCAAAGCGCATTGCCTTGAGGTTTCTTTTTATTGGTAAGAATATTTTTATACGACAGTATTGGTTTCAATATCTGGGAAAACCAATGTTGGGCTATGTTTTTTGGCGTCTTCAAAATCCATCATGGCGTATGAGATAATAATTACCACATCACCAACAGCTACTTTTCGTGCAGCAGGGCCATTCAGACAAATAACTCCTGAGCCTCTTTCGCCACGAATTACGTAGGTTTCCAAACGCTCGCCATTATTGATATTTACTACCTGTACTTTTTCGTTTTCAATCAGATTGGCAGCATCCATCAAATCTTCATCGATGGTTATACTTCCAACATACTGAAGGTTAGCTTCAGTAACCGACACTTTGTGTATTTTCGATTTACAAACTTCGATATACATTATTATAGTTTTTAATCAAATGCAATATTATCAATTAATCTAATCTTATCACAAAAAACAGCCACACATCCAACTTTGTTCCCCGGGTCGCTCCAACTACTAATCGGATTAAGCTGCTCATCATCAACGATTTCAAAATACTCTGTCTCCAGAAAAATGTTTTCGTCAATTTTTTCGCTTACCCATCTTTTAAGTTCTTCTACGCTCATAACCCCGGCATTGTTCCGTGCATCCTGAAGGATTTTATAAATAAGTGGGGCATTTTCTCGCTGCTCTTTGATAAGTCTTTGATTTCGTGAACTCATCGCCAACCCATCTCCCTCGCGAACAGTTGGGCAAGGTACAATTTCAATGGGGTAATTTTGTTTTCTGGTCAGTGCCTTAATTACAGCCAACTGTTGAAAATCCTTTAAACCAAAAAACGCTTTGTCCGGGTTAACCATCTCGAAAAGTTTGCTGACCACCTGAGCAACACCGTTAAAGTGGCCTGGGCGATATTTCCCTTCCATAACTGTTTCCAGTTTCCCAAAATCAAATTGCCGTGTGTCTTTCTTTGGGTACATGGTTTCTACTTCAGGAGCAAAAACCAGCTGGCACGGTGTTGGTTCAAGCAGTTCCATGTCAGTCTCCAAATTACGAGGGTAATTTGTTAGGTCGTTTTGGTCGTTAAACTGGGTTGGGTTCACAAAAATACTTACTACTACAAAGTCGCTTTGTGCCCCTGCTTGTTCAACTAATGAGATATGCCCTTTGTGCAAAGCACCCATGGTTGGAACAAATCCAACGGTCTTTCCGGAATCTTTTTCAGCTTCAATTAGCTTCTGTAAATTAGCTATTTCCTTTACTACTAGCATCTAAGAAAAAATATGGCTGCAAAGTAAATAAATAATTCAAAACAAAACCATGAGTAACTCTTAAGTTTTTTTAAGATAAGTGAAATCGGCTGAAATTGAATATTCACGATATTTTTACTAATTTTGCCGAATCAAAATCACGAAAATTTTCAATGGAAAAGAAAAGAGTATTATTTGTCTCTCAAGAAATTACACCCTATCTTCCCGAAACAGAGATGTCGATGAAGTCGAGGTTTTTGCCTCAGGGAGTTCAGGAACGTGGTCGGGAGATCAGAACTTTTATGCCAAGATATGGCAGCGTTAATGAACGAAGAAATCAATTACATGAGGTAATACGTTTGTCAGGGATGAACCTGGTAATTAATGATGCGGATCATCCGCTTATTATAAAAGTAGCTTCTATTCAGGCTGCACGCATGCAGGTGTATTTTATTGACAATGAAGACTATTTCCACCGAAAAGAGTTGTTGCTGGATAAAAAGGGAGTAGAGTTTGAAGACAATGACGAACGGGCTGTTTTCTTTGCCCGTGGAGTTCTGGAGACCGTAATCAAGTTACGTTGGGCTCCTGATCTGATTCATTGCCATGGATGGTTGACCTCACTAATTCCATTATACATTAAAAAAGCCTATAACGACGATCCGTTGTTTGCGAATTCAAAAGTTGTGTATTCTTTGTACAATGAAGAATTCAAAAACCCGTTAAGTGATAATACAGTTGAAAACCTCTTGCTTGATGGGATTACACCGGACGATGTTAAAACCCTAAATGAGCCTAGTTACGAAAACATGAGTAAATTGGGCATTGAATATGCAGATGCGGTGATTCAGGGAAGTGAAAACATAAACCCGAATCTAACCAAGCATATTGAAAGCTCGGAAAAATTATTTTTGAATTACCAACCTGAGGAAACTTACATTGATGCCTACAATGAGTTTTATGACAAGGTGTTTTAATGTAGATTGCTCAAAAAGAAAGATTTGGTGAAAAGAAAACTAGAAGATCAATGCAAATTCGCAGCTGTTTTTGCATTTATGGCTCTTATTTTATGGAGTTGCGAGTCGGATGATCCGAACGATGTAGGCTTAGGCTTGCTCCCCGGAAGTGATTTAACCAGTGTTGGCTACGCAGTTGAGACTGAAACAAATCAATCATTTACACACAATGATACAATACTTCGAACCGACGAACCACAATTCAATTTATTAGGTACATTTAATGATCCTGAATTCGGAAAGACACAAGCTGATTTTGCCTGTCAGTTTCGTTTAGCTTCTTTTCCTGATTTCGGAGAAAATCAACAGATTGACTCATTGGTTTTGGTATTGTTGTACCGTGAAGTATACGGAGACACCTTAACTCCTCAAAACATAAAGGTTTATGAGTTGGAATCTGATTTAGATGTTGATGCCCGTTACGATCAAAATACTGATCTAAAATCATTGGCATCAACAAATATGGTTGGAGAACTCGAGTACATTCCAAAATTCCAATTAGATACCACCGGAACCGATACCATTACTCAAGAGCTGGTTGTTAAACTAGATAATGCACTTGCGCAAAAACTGCTCAATGCAGATTCTCTGGACATGATCAACAATGATGTATTCCTGGATTACTTTAAAGGGTTTTATGTTGAAACACAGGAAATTTCAGAAGGGGGAGGTCTTGTTGCAATCAACACGCTGGCGTTTGGGTCAAGAATGTCTCTTTATTATACAGCTGACTTTGATACGGTTGCTGCTGTTGACACTGTTTATGATTACTTTATTAATAGCAACTCTGCCCGCGTAAGCAGGTTCTTACATGATTATAGCCAAACGGATTTCGTTGGAAATTTAAACAGTGAAGATAATCAGGATAGCCTGATTTATATTCAAACAATGGGTGGTTTAAGGGCAAAAATTGACCTACCATTTCTTGATGCATGGGCTGATTCATCAAATATTGGCATCAATAAAGCAGAATTAATCTTTCACGTAGATACGATTGCCAGTGATTATGAGAATTATGGCGTACCCAGCCAACTGCTTTTACGTGCGATCAAAGAAGACAAAGATGATTATTACCCGGAAGATTTAAGTATCTCGGCTGCTTTATACGGTGGATTTTTCAATAATAATGATAAAACATACCGTTTTAATATTACACGACACTTGCAAAACTTGGTGAGAGGCGCAGATGATCCTTACGGTGAAAAGACCGAAAATAAGGGTTTTTACCTATCTACTTCGTTAAGCAATATACAGGCCAGGCGTGTTATATTGAAAGGTGCAACCAGTCAAACCGGAATCCGTCTGGAAGTAACATACACCAGGTATAACTAGCTTCCACCCGGTTCCACAAAAATTTATCAATTTATGTGTGGAATAGTAGGTTATATTGGAGATAAAAATGTTTATCCAATCCTTGTAAAGGGATTGCAACGATTAGAATATCGTGGTTATGATTCTGCAGGGATTTGTATTGCCAATGCAGGATTAAACGTTTACAAAAAGAAAGGTAAAGTGAGTGAATTGGAGGATTTTGTATCCGCCAAAGATATTCACGGAAATATAGGAATTGGACATACCCGTTGGGCTACCCACGGAGAACCGAACGATATTAATGCCCATCCGCATACTTCCATGTCAGGCCAATTTGTTTTGGTGCACAATGGCATCATCGAAAATTATGCGGAGTTAAAAAACGATCTGCAGGACAAAGGCTTCAAATTTGGATCGGACACGGACACAGAAGTCCTGGCAAACCTGATCGAATATTTTTATTCCCTGGAAGAAATTAAAACAGCTGAAATGGCTGTTCGTGTGGCGCTATCGAAAGTGGTAGGCGCTTACGGGATTGTTGTTTTGTGTAAAAATGAACCAGACCAACTGATAGCTGCCCGTATGGGTAGCCCATTGGTAATCGGAATTGGGCAAGGGGAATATTTTCTTGCCTCGGATGCCAGCCCCATAATTGAATACACTGATAGTGTAATTTACATGAACGATGGGGATGTTGCTATTCTGGAGAAAAACAGCATGACCTTAAAAACTGTTGAAAACAGTGCTGCAAACTTTAAGGTAACCAAACTAGACCTGAGCATTGGTGATCTTGACAAAGGTGAATTTGAGCACTACATGCTGAAAGAAATTTTTGAGCAACCAAAAACCATCTCTGACACTTACAGGGGAAGGATAAATCCGGATAAAAACGATATTGTTCTTGGTGGGTTAATTGATGTTTGGGATCAGTTGGCGGCTGCTAAACGAATCATCATCATTGGTTGCGGTACTTCATGGCACGCTGCACTTGTAGCTGAATACCTGATTGAAGAATACGCCCGTGTTCCGGTTGAGGTAGAATATGCTTCCGAATTTAGATACCGAAAGCCCATTATCGACAAAGGAGATGTGGTGATGGCCATTAGCCAAAGTGGTGAAACTGCTGATACCCTGGCTGCATTAAAAATGGCCAAGGAAAAAGGGGCTATCATTTTAGGTATTTGCAATGTTGTAGGCTCAAGCATTGCCCGCGAAACCGATGCAGGCGTTTATACACATGCTGGAACTGAGATTGGTGTTGCTTCAACAAAAGCCTTCACCGCGCAGGTCACCGTTTTAACACTTTTTGCGTTTAAACTGGCACGGGTTAAAGAAAAAATCGACCAGGAAACCTACGAACTGTTCATTCAGGAAATGCTGGCTATACCTGACAAAGTGCAAACCATTTTGATGGGACATCCGAAGATAAAGGAAGTAGCAGAAAAATATGCTGAAGCAGTAAATGCCTTGTACCTGGGGAGAGGATACTTGTTCCCGGTAGCTTTAGAGGGAGCACTTAAGCTTAAGGAAATTTCATACATTCATGCAGAAGGCTATGCCGCAGGCGAAATGAAACACGGACCAATTGCACTGGTTGATGATAACCTGCCTGTGGTGGTTGTTTCTGCCAAAGACAGCTATTACGAAAAAGTGGTTAGCAATATACAGGAGGTGAAAGCGCGCAAGGGAAATATCATTGCTGTAGTTACTGAAGAGGATAGTGGATTACGGGAAATGGCTGATGACCTATTCGAAATTCCAGGATCGCATCCTGCAGTTGCCGCATTGCTTACAGTAGTGCCACTTCAGTTATTTGCGTATTACATTGCATTGTTGCGCGACTGCGATGTTGATCAACCCCGCAATCTGGCAAAATCTGTGACTGTTGAATAACTGTCATTTTGGATAAATTAACACGATAGATTCCCCGTTTTTATGGGGAATTTGTATGTTTGTACGGCATGAAAAAAATAATTCCAATTATTATACTGGCCTGGTTAGGCTATCTCATATTTACCACATCTTGTGCAAATATTGGAAATCCAATTGGGGGTGATAAAGACACTATTCCTCCAGTGGTTGTTGAGACAGAACCCGAGATGAATTCAACGTTGTACGATGGGAATACCGTTAGTCTCACGTTTGATGAATTCATCATTCCTGAAAAATTATCGGAGGTTTTAATTGTTTCCCCACCACTACCAAAAAGACCACGTATTAAAACGAAGTCGAAGACCCTTATTGTTGAGTTGGGCGAAAATTTAAAAGAGAACACCACTTACTCGCTTGATTACAAAGACGCCATTGTTGACAACAATGAAAAGAACCCGCTGGAAGATTTTCGATTTGCCTTTAGTACAGGAGAAACTTTTGACAGCCTGATGATTGGTGGCTATGTAAAACAAGCTAATAATCTTGAACCCATTGAGGGTGCATTGGTTGTAATGCACAAATTGACTGATCTTAGTGCGTTTAAAGATAGTTTGCCAAATTACATTGCTAAAACTGATGAAGAAGGGCTATTTATAATTAGTAACATCGCAGCCGGATCGTATCGCTTGTATGCAATTTTGGATGGTGATAATAGTTTGACTTTTAATGCATCTTCGGAACAAATTGCATTTTATGACACCCTGGTTGTTCCACATGATTGGAATGTGGTTGACATATTGCCCGACACGCTTGGTATTGTTGAAAATAAAACCCAGGAACTTCCTTCGCCATATTATTTAATGATGTATGAAGAAGAATATTTCAACCAGTACTTAGATAGTTATAAACGAAGCAAAGCAGCTTTCTGCCATTTCTATTTTAGTGAGGGATTAACCGATTCATTTAAATTGGAAATGTTGTATCCGGAACCAACAAAAGATTGGGCTTATATGGAGTTTTCGACAAAAAGAGACTCATTGCAACTGTGGATAACAGATACATTGATCAGCCAGTCGGACACCATGATATTTAGGTTGGACTATATCGTGAAAGATACGCTTGACCAATTTGTTTACCAGACAGACACCCTTGAAATGTTCTTCAAAAAGAAAGAAGTAAAAGAGAAGAAAAAGAAGAAAAAAGATGATAAAAAGCCTAAAACAAAATTTATCAGTCTTAGCCATAATCTTTCTACCTCTGGTTTTGATGTTTACAAACCACTTCGCCTAACTGCAGCTGAACCATTACAGGAATTTGATTTTGACGGGCTCCATCTTTATCAGCAAATTGACACTCTGGAAGAAGAATTGGATTTTGAAATCGTTCAGGATAGTTTATCTGCCAGAAAATTTGTCATTGATTACCCTTGGGAATTCGAAAAATCCTACAAATTTGTGATGGATTCAGCGATCATAAAAAACTATTCTAGATATCCAAACAATAAAGTTGAGCTCCGATTCAGTACACAAAAAGAAGGCTACTATGCCAAGATAATACTTACCATGGGGAATGTAAATGGCCCTGGTGTAGTTCAGCTTCTGGAGAATAAAGAGGAGGAAACGGTATTGCAGGAAATCAGGATTAAAGAAAATGCTGAAATTGAATTTCCGTTGCTTAAACCTGCAAAATATAAGATGAGGTTCATTGTTGATTCGAATGACAATGGGAAATGGGACAAAGGCGATATCGAGAATAACAAGCTGCCTGAGCAGGTAATCTACTATCAAAAAATCCTCAAATTAAGATCGAATTTTGAAGTACGTGAAACATGGACACTGCCTCAGAATATCGAATTCAGAAAGGAATTAGTTGATGAAGACCAACAAAAAAATGATTCCAGAAAAAACAAAAACTCCAGATCACGCAGTTCTCGTTAGGAAACTAGTCCTTAGCTTTTTCCTGCTTATCCAGCTTGGTCTGTTTCAGTCAAAGGCACAGGATTTGGAGCTGGCTTTTGGCCCCGGTGAAAAGCTGGATTACGGTGCTTATTTTAACTGGCATTTCATATGGGTGCATGCCGGGGAGGTTAATTTTCTCACTGACACCTTGTCCTGTGACGAAAAAAAATGTTGGAACATTCATGCTTCAGGAAGGACCTTCAAAGCCTTTGATATCCTTTACACTGTTCGCGATACTTTTGAATCAAAAATGACGACAAACCCCTTTTCACCTCTTCATTTTCGAAGGGTAATCAATCATGGGAAAAACCACTCCAGGCACGAGTATTGGTTCAATGATGAGAAGGAAAAAATTTTCTCCGAAGTACAAAGACGTGAGGACGACCAGCCATTTCAGGACACACTTAATTACAATGGGACAAATTTCGATTTGCTGAGTACAGCCTTCTTTTTTCGTTCGTATTCGTTTGATGAAATGGAAAAAGGCGAGGTGGTGAAATTCAAAATATTGGTCGATAATCATTTAGAACAGCTGTTTTTTACCTATCTTGGAGTTGAAGAAGTAAAAACCCGTGAAAAAGAGCGGTTCAGGTGCCACAAGGTTTCAGTGATGCTAATCGAAGGTGACTTCTTCCCAAAAGGTGAGCACATGAAAATTTGGTTTACAGACGATGAAAACAAAATACCGGTTATTGTGGAAACCGACATTACCATAGGATCGGTAAAAGGCGTGCTCAAAGGGTATGATAACTTAAAGTATCCGTTAACATCAAAAATTTTTAAAAATGGCAAACGTACGGGGAATTAAAAAAGACATTGATTACTTGGTATCACAGGTTGTAGTAGATTGTTTTCAATACATCAATCATTTTAAGGGAGCAGACAAAAAAGCAGCTTACAAAATTATTGAAGATGTATTGGGTTTACGATCGAAACTTCGTGCGCGGGCAAATCATCCCGATGGAAAAGATAACCCATCATTGGTTAAAAAGCATTTCAAAGCAATCGGCAAAGATTTATTGGCTGGCTGCGACAAAGCTTATGAAAAACTAGGCAAGTTGGTGGATAAAGGGTAAGAGTTCTGAGGCAGAAGTCGTGTCGTCGCATAGTCGTATAGTCGTGTCGTCGTATAGTCATGTGGTCGTATAATCGCCTAGCCGTATAACCAGATTGGGTTGTCTCCCAGCTTCTAGCTTCAAATTTCCTTCTTTTTGATAAGGGTTAACGTTTTATCAGCAATCACCTTCCCATCCATATACGTAATTAACCTCCATTCGCCCAGCTTATCTTCCAGGGGTTCCCAAATACAATCTCCAAGGAAAAAAGAATGGTCGTTACTATTCACGTAATATTCTCCAGTAAAATCTGGCCTTACTTTTTCATGCTCATCTTTAAAAGGAGGGTGAATAATACGAAATTCCAGTTTCTTTCCTTTTCCCTTCTTTATTTTTAGCACATAACCAAACTCAGTTCCAATTTCAGCTTCAATGGTTTCAGTGATATTTTTTAGTTTAGGAAGCTCTCTGCTCGACCTGTCCCAGGCTGAATATTCGCCGTAACTGTATAATGTTATGTCTATCTTACTTTTTGCCAAACCTGATATTATTCATATCCATTCTTAATAAAGAAACTAAAAACCTTCATATATTTGCTGCTTCAAATGGAAAGCTTACGCAAAAATATAAAATTAATTGTGGCTTTTGCTTTGCCCATCTACCTGATGGTTCTGGCCAATTCGATGATGAACATGCACGTTCACATTTTATCGAATGGTATGGTTGTAAAGCATGCTCACCCATTTGAACACTCCGAAAGTGATACGGAAGAACATCATCATCACACCGATGATGAGCTTTCCTTTTATGAAGGTTTTACTGTTGATTTCTATGATGATTCAACACCATTGTCAGGCATTGATGTTTACTTACCGGAATTTGAAAAAATAGGCGAGGTTCAATCGGCTTCATATACCAACTATCATTTTGACCTCAAACAACTTCGCGCCCCTCCAATCTCATAATCATACTAGTGTCATGTCAAACCATCTTTGACGAAGGAATGACGTCATTGCGAAGACAACAGGGGAGGATGAAGCAATCTTTGCCTGACATCTAAGACTTGACTTAGCACTGGTTTCCAGATTTTCCTTTCAGGGAATATGCGGTAATGAATGATATGTTCAGTTCATTATTTCTGCATGCCTATTACTTATTTATTATTCATCTGTAAATAAAAAAAGAGTTATGAGATTATTATTGCTGGTAGCAATTATGCTACAGTTAAGTTTGGTGTCGTTTGCAGAAAACGAGCCAAAATTGGATGGAGAAGAAGCCCCAAAAAAGAAAGTAAAAGATACCATGTTGTTTGGTGATGTTACCTCAGAAGGAGAACACATTCCGTTTGCAACAATTATGGTACAAGGAACTACCATTGGAACTGCAGCCGACAATACCGGGCACTTTCAGCTGGTTGGTTTGCCGGAAGGAGATATTGAAGTGCTTGTTTCTGCTGTCGGTTACCTAACAAAAAAATATCCGTTATCCATAAAAGAAGGAAAGCCGGAAACCTTGCTGGCAAAGCTTGAAGCTGACAATATTGGTCTCGAGCAAGTGGTTGTTTCGGCCGACCGCAGCCAAAAATCAAGAAAAGATGTTTCAACCATCGTAAGTACGATTAGCCCGAAGCTGTTTGATCGTGTTCAGGGTGCGACTTTAAGTGAAGGATTAAATTTCACACCTGGGTTACGCATGGAAAATAACTGTCAGAACTGTGGCTTTACCCAAATTCGCATGAATGGTTTGGAGGGGCCATATTCACAAATATTGATTAACAGCCGCCCTGTTTTTAGTGGCCTTGCTGGTGTTTATGGTTTGGAGTTGATCCCTGCCAATATGATCGACCGTGTTGAAGTTGTTCGTGGTGGAGGTTCTGCACTTTTCGGTAGCAATGCTATTGCCGGAACCATTAATCTGATCACCAAAGAGCCTGTTCAGGATACCTATCAAATTGAAAGCAGTTTAGGTTTTATTGGAGACGATGGAGAAATTGATCATACCATTAATGTAAATGGCTCGGTGGTTAGCGATGATTACAAAACCGGCATTAGTTTCTATGGATTCCGGCGTGACCGTAATGCCTATGATGCGAATGGTGATGGTTTTTCTGAAGTTTCAGAGATTGAAAACAGCACTTTTGGCACCAGCTTTTTCCAACGGATGGGTGAACGCTCGAAATTGAAATTGGACTATTTCTACATCAATGAAAGTCGCAGGGGTGGTAACGATTTTGACAAACCATTCCATGAAGCGGATATTGCTGAAGCACTTGATCACAAGATCAATTCGGTTAATGTCAACTTTGACAAATTGATGCGCGTGAATGACAAATTGAGTTTCTTTGCTGCGATGCAACACGTTGATCGTGATTCTTACTATGGTGCTAATCAGGATCCGGAAGCGTATGGAAACTCAAAAGATCTTTCGTTTGCCTTTGGAGGTCAATACCATACCGATTTGGGTCAGTTTTTATTTGCACCTTCAGAATTAGTTGTTGGCTTGGAAACTTCGTATAACAGCCTGGATGACAAAAAGCTTGGTTATTTGGATGTGGAGACTGGACTGTTTACAAATGGGATGACGATTACCGATCAGACCGTACATACAACAGGTATATTCGCCCAGAATGAATGGATCACCGAAAAGTTTCGTTTTTCTATTGGTTTGCGTGCAGAGCATTACAGTATAGAAGATAAAGTTGACGGTCATGACATTTCCGGAGAGGTAATTAGTCCGAGAGGTAGTGTTTTATTTAAAGCAAGCGACAACCTACAGTTCCGAACTAGCTTTGCTCGCGGTTATCGTGCCCCACAGGTGTTTGATGAAGATTTACATATTGAAACTTCCGGTGCAAGGCGAGTTACCCATGAAAATGATCCAGACCTGAAGCAAGAAAATTCAAGCAGCATTACTCTTTCACTTGATTGGTCAAAAAAGATGGGTAGCTGGCAAACCCAGTTTTTAGCAGAAGCATTCTATACCGATCTGGAAAACCCATTTGCAAATGAATATGGAGAACCTGATGAAGATAGAAATGTTGTTTATACCCGCGTAAATGCTGAAGATGGCGCTGTAGTTCAAGGGGTAAATTTTGAATTCAATGCATCTCCTGGTTCAGGCTTTACCATGCAGTCTGGTTTGACGATTCAGCAAAGTAAATACGATTCACCACAGACGAATTTTGAAGAAAAGAAGTTTTTCAGGACACCTGAACGCTATGGCTACCTGACTATGAATTATTCTCCAAATACCCGTTTTGATGTTTCGTTAACGGGAAATTATACAGGTGAAATGTTAGTACCATATTTCGGCCCAACGATCGCTGATCCTGATGCTGGAGAATTGAGGGAGTCTGATCCATTCTTTGATATGGGAATAAAAGTAGGACAGAAAATCACCCTTACAAAAGAAGTTTCACTTCAACTTTATGGTGGGGTGAAAAACATCTTTAATTCTTATCAAGATGATTTTGATTTAGGTGATCAACGTGACCCAGCTTATGTTTATGGTCCACTTTCACCAAGAACATTCTATTTTGGAGTGAAAATTGGAAACATTTTCTAACATGCCTTAGTGAGCGTTTCACTTAGAGTGAGACACTCACTGAAGAAACAGATTACTTCATTTTGATCATGCCCTGGTTCTGTTAGCCATCAGGATCGGGGTTTTTGTTTTGCATGAATCTGACCACGCACCGTTGGCGCTATTCTGCAAATATTGGCAGCAACGAGCTCCAAGGGAGCATTGTAATTTAGCCATGTCCAAAGGGCATGGCTTTTACCCCATTCAATTTCCTTTTTGCCCCGCTATAAAATAATACTAATTTTGTGCACGTTGTAACATTAGATTTCAATAAACATGGACAGTTCAGGAACTAAAAAAAGACGATTTTCTATTGGCGAAACAGATAAGGAACGCCGAAACAACCTGATAGTTATTTTTCTGGCAGTAATTCTTCTGACAGTGGTTGTCCTGTTTATTGTGCAGCGCAGTGAGCATCGCCAAATTATGCGCACACTGAATGCTGAAAAAGATTCGATCCAGTCTGAGCTAAGTTCTATGGTGCAGAATTACGATTCGCTAAAAACCACCAACGATACTTTGAGTGCCGAACTATTTGTGGCTCAAACCAAGGTGAAGAACCTGTTGTTAGAAGTTGGACAAGTTAAAAAGGCCAGCTACGATCAGATCTCAAACTACCGTTCACAGGTGACTACTTTGAGGGGCATCATGAAAAACTACATTGTTCAGATTGATTCGCTGAACCGGAGAAACGAGATGCTTCTTGCTGAAAACCGCCAGGTAAAAGAAGAATACAAGGAAGTTGAAACCATTAATAAAGCACTTGAAAAAGAAAAAGAGCAGCTGACCCAGAAAGTTGAGCGAGCTGCCATGCTTGAAGCAATGAACCTTCGTTGTTCAGCCATTAATGCAAAGGGCAAAACCATTACAAACAGAAGTAAAGCCACAAAGTTGCAAATTAGTTTTACCTTAAGTCGAAACATTACCGCACGCCGAGGTGCTAAAAACATATACGTTCGTATTCAGCGTCCCGATCAAATCCTACTTCTGAAAGACAAAAACAACCTGTTTAAATACGAAGACCTTCGAATCCCCTACTCCGCAAAACGTGAAGTTACCTATGAAGGCAATGAACTTCCTGTAAATATTTTCTGGGACAATGCCGGGCAGAATGCCTTTATGCGTGGAGAATACACCATTGATGTATTTGCAGATGGGAACAACATTGGCACAACTACGTTTACATTTAAGAAATAAGTTTCAAAGTTCCTTAGCACATAAACACTATTCCAGAAAGAAAAATTGTTTTGTTCTATATTTGAATTTCTCCCGTCTTATCTTGCGATAAATTTTTCGAGCAAACTTAGCCTTTTCTATTCGCCACAATTCATTATTATCCGGTAACTTAAAGAGTTCACCACTCTTAATATTGAATAGGTTAGCAATGGAATGAAAATCACGGTATGTTTTTTCAAGCATCTCAATATTGTAATTGGCCAGGGTTTTATTTTCTCCGATTATTAATAGCTCTTCATTTAGCAGAATATTACCATTGCCATAAACAGGAATTCGCTTCAGCATTTCTCCAAGCCATGCACAGGCAATTCGTTTAGGCAAATTCCCATTTCGCATGTAGAATAATTCTTCATTGATTAGGCCTAAATGATCCCGATAAAGAATTAAGTGCCGATCATAAAATTCTTTAGAACTTAAAGTTGCTTTTTTGAGATCCAGAAGCTGTTGTTTACGCACAATGTTTACATAGCTCTGTTGGCAAGCTTGAACGGTTGTGTAGAAGTGTTGGCGACGTGTTAAGTTAATGCTAATAATACCTATCAGAATTCCAACAGCCATAACAATATTTGCTACCGCAATGATTTGATCACATGTGTTTTGATCGCAAAAGTCTTGTAAAAATAACATCATTTAAATTGAATTAGGGTTGTTCGAATGTTCAGATAAATATAACATAGTGAACGTATATTCACAATGAAAGTGATTTAATATTTGTGCCTAGTAATATTCCAATTACATACTCCTTATAAAATGTAAAAAATTGATTGGCAAAGCTTGCTCCACGTAGACATACGACAACGAATAAAGAAAATGTGCAATATTCTACCCTTTCCCTGCCCTGCTTTTCTTTGTAACTTAGATGTTTGATTTATAATCGCTAAACCAAAAACTATGAAGAAGATATTATACCTTTTAATAATTGTTGTACTTACTGCCTGCACTGCCCCTGAAAAAACAAAAATACCTTGCTACGGCTGGGTGGGTGGCCCCGGTGATCAAACCAATGAAGAAATAAGTGAATATTTCACCGATTTAAAAAACAAAGGTATTGACGGGCTTATGTATTCCGGCGGGCATAATCCTTCTACCTATGCAAGGGTAGGGAAGATTGCCAAGGAGGTTGGGCTTGAATTCCATACCTGGATACCTACCATGGTGCAGCACACCAACCCAAAGCTGAAACCGGAATGGTACGCAGTAAACGGATTGGGTGAGTCGGCTTTTGATAAACCGGTTTATGTAGATCACTACCAGTTTTTATGTCCGAACCGGGAAGAAGTGTATGAGTTCCTGGCTGATTTGTATGGTTTGGTGGCTGATGTGCCGGAAGTGGATGCGGTTCACCTGGATTTTATCCGTTACCCGGATGTGATCCTGGCTCGTGGCTTATGGGAAAAGTACGGCTTGGTGATGGATAAGGAATACCCCAAATACGACTACTGCTATTGCGATAAATGTGTGGCTGATTTTCAAGAGCAAACTGGTGTGAATATCCTGGAGGTAGAAGACCCTTCGCAAAACGAAGCGTGGCGTCAGTTCCGTTACGACCTGATCACCAATATGGTGAACCGCCTGGCAGAGGTGGCACACAGCAAAAACAAGCAGATTAACGCCGCCGTATTTCCCGGCCCGTTTTCGCATGCCAAACAAATTGCACGACAGGAGTGGGAGAAATGGAACCTGGATGCCGTTTACCCCATGAACTACAACGACTTTTACCTGGAAGGCACTGAGTGGATTGGCAACATGTGCAAGGAAGGAACCGAGGCCATCAATCATTCCATACCATTTTACAGTGGATTGTTTATTTGCCCCAAACCCGAAAACAAAGCCAGCGAACCCGACCCGGAAAACCACGGCTTGCTGCCCGAAGAGCTGGAAGATGCTATTCGCCAATCCATGCAAAACGGGGCTACCGGCATTTGCCTGTTTACCCCCGACCGCATGACTGATGCTCACTGGCAAGTGTTTGAAAAGGCAATTTATACAGACTACACACAAGAAGGAAATATACAACCATAGCGCTTAAGAAAGTCCCAACGGGGTAAAGTCGAAAAGCCCTGTCCGTAGTGCATGGCTTGTTTGTGAATAAATAATATCTATCAATTTTCCATAGAACCTTGATATTTCTTAAATTAGTGCAAGCGGAAAAATTAGATTTACACGGAAAAATATCACCCTATGAAAACAGAAATAATCAAGTCACTTTCTAATAATTTTGAGGATCATTCACAAACAACCGAAAACGGAATCGAATTTTGGTTTGCAAGGGATTTACAGCACCTATTGGGATATTCAGAATGGCGTAATTTTAATCTGGTTATTACTAAAGCCAAAACTACTTGCGAGGCTACAGGTAACATGATTCCTGATCATTTTGTTGACGTCAACAAAACGATAGCAATGCCCAAAGGGGCAAGTAAAGATATACCTGACATAATGCTTACCAGGTATGCCTGTTATTTGATAGCACAAAATGGTGATCCTAGAAAAGAGGCTATTGCGTTTGCACAAAATTATTTTGCCATGCAAACCCGTAAGTTTGAACTAGTGGCAAAAAGAATTGATGAATGGGAACGTTTGCAAGCACGTCAAAAACTTACCCTTTCTGAAAAAGAACTATCAGAACTTATTTATGAACGTACGGGTAATGATAGAAACTTTGGAACCATAAGGAGCAAAGGGGATAAAGCGCTTTTTAACCGAACCACTAAACAAATGAAAGAAAGCCTGGGAGTTCCACAAGGTAGGGCATTAGCCGATTTCTTGCCAACAATTACCATAAAAGCAAAGGACTTTGCTACTGAGATTACGGTATTTAATACAAAAGATAAAGGACTTCATACTGAACAACAAATCTCAGGAGAACATGTAACCAATAATAAAGGAGTAAGGGATATATTACTTCAACGTGGAATTATGCCCGAAGAACTTCCTCCAGAAGAAGACATAAAAAAGCTGGAACGAAGGGTAAACTCTGAGTCAAAGAGGATAGGGAAGAATCCGGATAGATTACAATAACCCTGTTCGCGCCGATTTGTAATCGGTGTGCAATTTATAGAATTGTAGTTTGAACCTTCATACTAGTTTGACTACGCACCTTTGGTGCTTGATTAGCATTTCATGATTATGGCAAAGCCCTTCGGGCTAGGTTGAAAGACAAGAGTATGTCCAAAAAGTAAGCATAATTGTGTATTTCATGAAATTCAGTTTTACCCTAACCCTAAAGAGAACCTGAATTTCAACGACTTCCCTTAAAGGGACTTTGTATTTAGATTAAATATCAGCTTATTGTCAGGCCTACCAAGCTTTTGATCTAGAAAACAAGAGAAAAAATAGGGGAAGGCTCGGGTAAGCAATCCCTGTTTGAGGAGCAGAGCGACGAGATGGATTGTGTTGCATTTTTGACCCGTAGTTTTCTCTTAAAAGCTTGGTCAGCCTTGACTTTTTTTGAATTCTTTTTTGAGTCAATTTAAAAAAGAATTTGGGGTTTGGGGCAACGCCCCATAAGAACATGCCGCACGAGCAAACATTTGTTATATGCGATCCCTGCTCACGCCGATTTGTAATCGTTGTGCAATTTAAAGAATTGTAGCTTGAACCTTCGTACTAGTTTGACTACGCACCTTTGGTGCTTTACCATCGTTCCATGATTATGGCGAAACCCTTCGGACTACGTTGTTCGTGAATAGAGAAAGATTAGGCTCGCCCGTTTTTTGTTGTTAGCCAAACCGCAGCCAATAGTCCGGCGATGGCAATGCCCAACTGGAGGTAGAAAAACTGGTAAAAACCTTCCACGCCCGGGTTGTTATCCAGTATTCGGCCAACAATGGAGTAAAAGTAAATATCGGGGGTGTAGCCAATGAGCGATACCACGCCAATGGTTGTTCCGGTGAGGATTCCGGGAACATGGGTTTCTTCAAACAAGGCAAAATAAATTCCACGAAGCGCATAAAAAGCCAGGAAGGAAATCAGCAGGTTCGCCAGGATGATCCCTGCTCCCTGAGTACCGGGAAAGATGGCGGACAGTAGCACATAGCTGGCCATGCCCAGGCAAAAAGCACCGATAATGGTTTTTCGGGTACTTAGCCTGTCGGCAATGATTCCTGCACCAATAGCACCCACGGCACGCAGGTAACCAGCATTGGATACAAACCGGGAGGCTTCCACCTCATTCATGCCCAGTGTCAGCATACCATATTGCGCATAAAAATCGAGCCCCTTGTACCCACAATACGCACATATAATTATGGTAGCCTGTAGCCAGGTTGCACGCTTCCTCAATACTTGCCTCAGCCCTTTAAATGGATTTGGGAGCCTGTCTGTTTGGGTATCGGGAATGATAAACCAAACCAATATTCCTGCGGCAACGGTTAGCAGCGTGTATAACCAGATAACTGCCTGCATGGCATGCTTCCTTTCAAGTGGTGATGAATGCATTACATCGGTCGGCATCATACTGGCTAAAATAAACACCCCAACGCTGGCCGCCCCGGCAGCAACCAACCCCCGGCCACCATCCAGCAATCCAAAGGCCCGCCCCTGGGCCAGTTTCCCACCCCATTCGCGGGTGGTGCGCAACATAGACGACCAAAACAACAAAATGGTGGTGAACCCCCAGTACCCAAACAAAATGGATAACCCAACTTGATTCGGGAAGGTGCTGAACCAAATCCCACCCAGGGCAGTGGCAAACAATGAAAGGCTCATCAGCTTTCTGGATGAAAACCGATCAGCGATCATACCTCCCGGGAAATAGGAAAGGGTGGCAGTGATACCGTAAATGGAAATGGCATCACCCAGTTGTGAATTATTCATTTGCAACACCTCAAGCAAGCTTGGCCGAAAGAAACGCGCAACATGAAACGGAAGCCCAAAAATCAGCTCTCCTGCCAGGAACAAACAGATGATGATTGCCCACCGCCCATGCTTATTTTGCTGAAATGTATGTGTGTTTTGCTGAGGCATAGCTTAAAGGTAGTTCATAAAATTGATAATTATGAATGCCAGCTAATTTTTAACGAACTGATCCTCTGGTGCTAGTATAAAGACTCGTAATCCGTGAATGGAAAGCACAGAAATTCCGCACTCAATTTAAAAGCACTAGTCTATAGACATATGCGAGTTAGGGGTCTTTTAACTGTTTTGGGTGGTGTTAAGTATGAGTTAAAAAATTAGGTGATTGTTTTATCTTTCTGGGTTTATCTTATTTTGATTCTTTTCTTTTTCAGTTAAACGGATAGGTATCTTGTTTTTCTGTTGAGCTCTTATAAAATGTTTATTCATCCATATGACTTCAACACGAGGGTGACTGTTTCCTCTTTGATCTTTTGTTTCAGTTTCAATTTTCTTTTTTATCCAGCCACGACTATTTTTAAGGATTGAGTCATATAGTTCATTTTCATACCCACTTATAAAAATCATACATTTTGCTCTGTTTGCCAATCTGAGAAGTTCGGTATGATATTTTTCATCATTCACATCATTATCATAACCATTAGTCCTATTCCCAAGATACGGTGGATCCAAATAAACTAGTGTAGCAGGTCGTTTAATGAATTTCTTCAATAAATCAATTGCATCTCTATTTTCAACTCTAACATTCTTAAATCTATCTACAACTTCAGAAATTCTTTTGGGAAGATTATTCCATCTATTGACTCTAGCTTCAAGATTATTCCTTGAATATGAGTTAGAAATAGAAAATCCGGAGCGTTGTTCACCAAAAATACCATTAATTGCCATCATTGATTGAACAAGAAATTTTCTTGCTCTTTCTAGATCACTATCATTTTGAGACTTTTTTCTTGCATCTTTTAATTCCTGACTAGAATATGGAGTTAGATATATCTGAGTGCATAGCTTCTCGTTATTTTCTCTTAGCTGGCAAAATAAATTGACTATTTCCTTATCAATATCATTTATTACTTCGATGGGTGCTTGTTGTTTTGCTAATGTCATAGCAGCAGAACCGCAGAATGCCTCAACCCAACAATAATGAGGAGGTAAATCTTTACAAAGTTCAATTGCTAGTTTATTTTTAGATCCAAAATAACCAAAAGGTGGATTAATCTTTTTATGCTTTTTATCAGTTATGATAATATGTCCAGTTTCAATATCCATAATTAGTGAGAATGAAATAATCTTTTATATGCTGCAATATCATCTTCTTGTGATTCTTCAAACATGTCTAGGTTGTAAATTTCGTAATCTTCTTCAATAATACTATACATCTTGCTTGCTTTTGCTTCAAGATTATTTTTAATGTCCTGATCTATAGAATTCTCATACTGCAGAAAATAATAATTAGCAGTGTTTGTCTCAGAACCTCCCACTCGATGGATTCTATCAAGAGACTGCAAATATTGAGCTGCGTTGTAAGATAAATCATAATAAATTGCATGAAAGCAGGTTTTGTGCAATGATATCGATTCTGAGGCTGCTGCAGGGTTAGCAATTAATATATCTAATCCACTATTTGGATTAACAAATTCATTTCTAATTTCCTCCCTTGTTTTTTCCTTTAATAATTCTGTTTCCCCGCTTTTTTGAATTGGTGTCCCACCATATATCAGCTCACATCTAAAGCTTCGCATTTTTAATTGCTTTTTTATCAATTTGAGTGTCTGAACAAAATTTGACCAGATTACAACTTTCTGATTATGCCTTGTGAGTTCTTCAATCTTTGTTATTAAAACTTGGAGCTTTGCTGGCAATTCTAAGTTATCATAATCTCTGATAAGTTTTAATAGGTCCGTATTATCAATTAGTATATCTTCTTCATAGTTTTTAATATTTTTGAGCATAAGTTTTGGATAAGATATACATTGCCTAAGTCTTATCATTCTACCCTTCCATAATTTCATCAATAGGTCTTCATTATATATATAATCATCTGTGGATAACTGATGAATTTTTGATTTGATTAAATCGTATATTCGTTGTTCATGCTTATTCATTGAAATAATTATAGGAGGATGAAAGCTAGGCTTTCTTAGATCTAAATCTTTTTTACGAACACGATAAAATAGGGGTCCAATCCTCTCAAGTAATAAATTTTTTACTAAATCATTCTTTTTACCTTTTTCCCATATGTCTATTTGAATTTTATCGGATTCGGTTAATGGCTCATTGGCTGGGAATAAAAAATCAAATAAATTAAATATATCTTTAAAGCTTTTAGGCATTGGTGTCCCTGTTAGTATACATCTATACTTGGAAAAATTTGATATTTCTAACAATGCATTTGCCCAAGAACCTCCTATTTGTTTCATATAATGTGCTTCATCAATTACAAAATATGGATGTAATCCGATCTGATTAAAAAAGAACATTACTTCTTTATAATCCTTTAGAATCGTTTGGAAAGTCGTTAAATAGAGTTCAGAAGCTCTACGCGAAATTGTATAATATTCATTTTTTCTAGTTGATTGATTTCCTCCAGCCAATATTGTTGTACTTGGAATTCTACCCAAAGTTTCTTTAAACTCATTTTGCCATGGCTGAAAGCTTGCAGGAGGCCCTACTACAAAAAGGACATTCACTTTGTCGTCGTTCTTTAACTTTTCATAAACAGAAAGAACCACGGAGGTTTTTCCACTTCCAGGGACAGAAAAGTTAGCTCCATTTTTTAGAAGGTATAAATGAAATGCTGCTTTTATTTGATGATCTTTTAATTTACGCGGTAATGTTGATAGAAAATCAATAAATGGGAAAAATTCTGTTTTTGTTATATTGCCTTTTTTTATTGATTTGGCTTTATCCAGCAATTCATTAAAATTGGAGGCTTTAATCTTATACCTTTCTATAATATCAATACTTGTTTTAGAAAAATTAAGATTGATATCTTCCTGTTTAAAAAAATCTACAACTTCTTTTAGGTCGTTTTCAAGATTAATGCAATTTTTGGTATATGTTATATCTAGTTGCTTAAATCCAAAATATTCTAGTTGCGCAAAAATGTATGGGTAGATAACATCATTACTTTCCTTGACAATATGTATTTGTTTATCGTTAACTTTAATAATCATTGAAGTGGTCTTTTAAGCCTTTTTTAAGTTGATATCGATAATGATCTAGCTCAGTTCCCAATTCTTCTGATCTGTGTTGAATCTTTCTTAAAATGTCAATAGCTTCATTCAGATCGTCTAAAACATTAATATTTTTTATATCAAGATTTTCATGTTCCAATTTTTTAAGTGCCTGTTTTATAAGATCTAATGGTTTCTCTTGTAATCTTGCATTACCAACAACAGAATCGGCTTGATGCAAGTTAGTTAATATGCATTGTTCAAAATATTTCCCCCATTTTTTATCTTCAACTTTCTCAGATATTTGCTCTTTAGTATTATGATCAATCATTTCTTCAGCAGGTAATTTAATATCAACCTCCTTAGTAATTTTAAAAATGTGCTTTTTTGCTTCTTCGTTATTAGTGTAATCTTTCAACTTTCGAATTATGGAATAAAGTGATCCTAAACCTCCAAGTTCACGTTTTCTAATCAATTTAAACGCAACATCTTCAATTCTTCCAATGTCTTCTTTCTGAATTTTAAATTTTCTTCTTTGTCTATCATTTAATAAAGTTCCATAATAGAAATTACTATAATCTTTTAAGGCTTGCCAGCGTCCATCTTTACTTCCAATCGCATCTGTTATTAATTCATACAAACCTTCCTTTCCAAAATATTTTAAGTATCTATCAGCACATTCTAGTGGATGTAAATACTCAGCGTCATATTTTTTAACTTCATTTATAAATTCACGACCTTTCTTATGGTAATGTAACGGATCATCTTTGAGCTGAACTTCAACTGTATAGCCATTTTCAACCTTATCTCGGATAGATAATGCACGATTTAATCCTGAATATTCCGATTTCCCTTCATCTTGTAATTGGTATCTGTTCTCAATCCTTTCGATATCAAGTAATGCAACTTTTGGGTCCAAAACAACAACTTTCATATTCTCAAACTGTTTATCTTGGTAGTTATCATTGTAAAGAACTTCGAATACAGCTCTTCTCCTGTTACCATTAATTAGAAAACCGTCACAAGTAATTACAGCTGGTTCTCTCTGTGTTTCTGTAGATAATAAAGTTTTAAGCTTTTCAGTTTGATTTTTATCGTTATTGATTAAAAAGTCTCTTAATAAACTTTGTTCATTTATTTCATCAATCTCTCGATTATTTTTTTTCTCAAAGGTTTTAACATCTGCTTTTATTCTTCCATTATGTTTCCTAAGTTTCAAGTTGCTAATTGGAAGATAGTAGATTCTATATCTTTTATTTCCGAGCCTTTCATCTTTATAATATTCAATGTCATCATCATCCGAATTTTTTATAACAAAATCTATTTCATCCTTAAAGGCTTTAATTACTGGCCTATATCCTTTTCCAAAATCAATAATTTCTGATTCGTTATTTTTGTCATGAAATATATTCTGAACACCTATTTGAGTATCAATTTTGACATTTTCTCCTTGATTATTGAATTGTACTCCATTTTCTGAATTATCATTTTTTTGTTCCATAACTAATTGAATTGAACGTTTTATTATATTTTCAGGAATTTCTAAACTACTTCCTTGAAATTTCTTTTCATGTGCTTCTTTCCATTTTTTTATAATACTTGTAGTATATCTTTCATCATTTGAATCAATCTTTTTATGACAGATTGGACACATTAAAATTAAGTTTGAAAAATGACGTCTTTGTTCATCGTTAGATTTTTTGTTAAACCTCATTCCTCCTGCTTCTGCAGCCTCAATATGACAAATTTCACCAACCAGAATTTCATCTTCAATAAGTTTATTTGAACATTCTGGGAAAGCACATCTGTTTCCAGAGTAAGCGAATAGCTTTTTAACAGTTGATAGAGTTGGTTCTTTTCTAGCCATAAGTATATGTTAAATAACCTTTTTGAATATTTCATACCGTTCTTTCAACCACTCATGATTAGGTTTTAAGAAAGATAAACTTGGTAAAATCATTTTATTTTCGTGCATTTTTAGAAAACCAACTAATTTAATTCGTTCTCCATCAATAATGCAATCATTGGTTAGGGTTTTGGATGCAATAACCTTGTCTGGATATCTTAAGTTGAGAGTATTTAACCACTCAAAAATGACAAAACGTATCTTCTGACTTTTGAGGTTTTCCATGATGGGTGCTGTGAAATGAATTATAAAAATAACCATTGTGATTGTAAATTAACAATAATGGCATAAATTTTTATTACTAATGTTCAATTTATGATAGCCCCCTGCACACGCCGATTTGTAATCGTTGTGCAATTTGAAGAATTGCAGCTTGAGCATTCGTACTAGTTTGCCCCCGCACCTTTGGTGCTTTACCATCATTTCATGATTATGGCAAAGCCCTTCGGGCTAGGTTGAAAGACCTTGCACCCTTGGTGCAAATTTCTGCTTGCCCTGAAAGGGCTATTAATATTTTAATTAAATATCAGCTTATTGTCAGGCCTACCAAGCTTTTGATCTAGAAAACAAGAGAAAAAATAGGGGAAGGCACGGGTAAGCAATCCCTGTTTGAGGAGCAGAGCGACGAGATGGATTGTGTTGCATTTTTGACCCGTAGTTTTCTCTTAAAAGCTTGGTCAGCCTTGACTTTTTTTGATTTCTTTTTTGAGTCAAGTTAAAAAAGAATTTGGGGTTTGGGGCAACGCCCCATAAGAACATGCCGCACAGGCAAACATTTGTTATATGCGACCCCCGCTCACGCCGATTTATAATCGCTGTGCAATTTGAAGAATTGTAGCTTGAGCATTCGTACTAGTTTGACCACGCACCTTTGGTGCTTTACCATCATTCCATGATTAAGGGCGCAGCCCTTCGGACTACGTTGAAAGACCTTGCACCCTTGGCGCAATTTATAATTTGCCTTGGTTTTTTTTGTGTTAAAAAAGCGAGCCTTGTTTGTTTTCCAGTTCAGGATAACGGTGTTCCAGGCTCGCTTCAGGCTTATTTCCTGTTGCTTCTTTTCCCCTCAACTTTTTCACGGTGTGCGATTTCAAGGAATCGGATTCTACGGGTTTTACCAAAGCAAGTACTTCTTTTTTCCCGGAGTCATTTTGTGCATCCAGGGTTAGCCAGGGTTCCAGGGTTTTGTCGGTTAGGATAAGTGGCATGCGTGGTTCAGGAAGTTTTGGGTTATTGTGAATTTGGCTCATCAGCTCGTTGGCTTTGCAGGTTACAATGGAAAAACTGATGAGTTTATGCCCGGAGTGGGGGTCTTCCCATTCGTCCCAAAGCCCGGCCAGCGTGAGCGGTTTTTTATCAGCAGCTTCAATAAAATACGGGTATGTTTTTCCATTGAAATGCTGGTGTTCGTAAAACCCATCAACATCGATTATACAACGTTTGCTTTTGGCTGATTCCTGATACGATTTACGCTTAAATAGATCTTCACCACGTGCATTCAGGGTTTTGTTCCACAACTGCAACATCTCTTCCTTGCTGCGTGTGTGCCTGGGAATTAGTCCCCATGTAGCAACTTCAGGAATATGGGCTTGTTCTTTCGTGTAAATAAATACACCCGGGTGATCAAATGCATTTACATGGTGGTAATCGTGTACCATTTGAAGATCCATTTGAGTATCGGCAAGTCGGCGTGCAATCTCTTTGTTCCACATGCGAGCCCGCCGAAGTTGGGTTTCTATAATTGCGCTAATATCAAAACACATTGGTTAAAAATAATGCAAAGGGTGTTCTTTCGCAATTTCTTAGCAGGTTCAATTCAATAATTGGCCTTTCTCATGGGCATCCCCCTGCTCACACCGATTTGTAATCGTTGTGTTATTTATAGAATTGCAGCTTGAGCCTTGATACTTGTATGACCACGCACCTTTGGCGCTTGATTATCATTTCATGATTATGGCGAAGCGGACTCCGTTAAAGAACAAGAGTATGTCCAAAAAGCAAGCATAATTGTGTATTTTATGAAATTCAGTTTTACCCTAACCCTAAAGGGAACCTGAATTTCAACGACTTCCCTTTAGGGAATATAAGGGTAAAAGTCGTTGAAGGTGCAGATAAGGCACTTTTTGGATAGCCTCATTTATAATTTGCCTTGAAGGGGCTTTGCATTTAGATAAAACATCAGCCTTGACTTTTTTTGAATTCTTTTTTGAGTCAAGTTAAAAAAGAATTTGGGGTTTGGGGCAACGCCCCATAAGAACATGCCATACGTGAAAACATTTGTTATATGCGATGTGAAAAATAACTACTCTGGTGCGAGTCTTCAGACTCGTGAGCCATGAATGGAAAGCAGACTAAGTCTGCAACCCAATTTAAAAACACAAGTCTAAGATTTGCGCTAAATAAGCAATTGATAGTTGCCTTTTGTTTAATTAGATTAGAATCAATACCTTTTCGGGCAAAACGAAAAAAATGAAACAGACGATTTTAACGGTTCTAATTTTAATTGCTTCAATTACCATTCATGCAAAAGAGAAACTAAAACCTGCAGATGAAGCAGCAATTAGATCAGTAATGAAAAAGCAGGAAGCTTCCTGGAACAAGGGTGACTTAAACACTTTTATGGAAACCTACTGGAATTCACCGGATTTGGTTTTTGTAGGTGCCAGTGGCCCTACTTACGGATGGCAGCAAACCATGGACCGTTACAAAGAAAGGTATCCAAGCGTTGAGGCAATGGGCCAAACACACTTTAAGTTATTGGATTTATATTCGATCGATACCAACACTGCATTCGTGATTGGACGGTTTCACTTGGTTCGTAAGATTGGCGATGTAAAAGGCAGCTTTACATTGGTGCTTCAAAAAATTGAAGGACAATGGCTCATCATTAGCGACCATTCAAGTGCTGAAAACTAACTGGCAAGGATTTGCTCAATTGCTTTCAGCTCTTCAACTGAAAAGTTGCGTTTTTGGAGCATCTCCAGGTTATCGTCCAACTGACTAACAGAGCTGGCACCGATTAACACGGACGTTATTCGCTGATCTTTAATTACCCAGGCCAGTGCCATTTGTGCGAGGCTTTGGCCACGATCCTGCGCAATCTGATTTAGTTTTCTAACCTTGTCAATTGCCAGGGAGACCTGATCTTCCTTCAAAAAGCCCCATGATTTGGCAGCCCGAGATCCTTCCGGAATTCCATTGAGGTATTTGTCAGTTAGCAGGCCTTGTGCCAGTGGTGAAAATGGAATACATCCAATGCCTTCTTCTTCCAAAACATCCAGCAGTTCTTCTTCGACCCAACGCACAAACATCGAATATTTTGGCTGGTGGATCAGGCAGGGGGTTCCCATTTCGCGAAGTAGTTTGGCAGCCTCTTTTGTGCGTTCGGCCGGGTAATTGGAGATTCCGGCGTAGAGCGCTTTCCCTTGTTTTATGGCATGACTTAGTGCCGATATGGTTTCTTCCAAAGGTGTTTCAGGATCTGGACGGTGGGAATAAAAAATGTCCACATATTCCAGCCCCATTCTTTTCAGGCTTTGATCCAAACTGGCCGTTAAATACTTTCGGCTTCCCCAGTTTCCATAAGGGCCAGGCCACATATCATAGCCCGCTTTAGTTGAAATGATCAACTCATCACGATAGGGAAGAAAATCTTGCTTCAATATCTTTCCAAAATTTTCTTCAGCAGAACCATAGGGTGGCCCGTAATTATTGGCCAAATCGAAGTGGGTAATCCCTTTGTCAAAAGCATGTCGTAACATGGCCCGGCTGTTCTCAAAGTCATCAACATGACCAAAGTTGTGCCACAATCCCAATGAAATTGATGGGAGCTTGATTCCTGATTTGCCACAGCGGTTATACATCATTTCATCATACCTGGTAGGTGCTGCCTGATAGCTCATAATATTCGGTTTTTGTTGGTGTTTAAAGATACATTTTACTTTCTGTCCGAAGAAAGAAGTTTTATGAGCAAGCTAAATTTTGTATCTTTTGTTAATATATAAAAGCTTACAAAATGAATAATTCTTCTAAGGACGATAAGCCAAAACCCATTTATGTTCTTTCAGGAGGAAAAGGTTTAGCGGGGAATAACATGGTTCAATCTTTATTGATTCAATATCCCAATAATGAAGTTCCTGTGATTATAATTCCTGATGTTATGGACGAGAAAAAGCTTTTGTCGGCGGTTCTTCAAGCCAAAAAAGATGGTGGACTGATTACCCACACCATGGTGATCCCTTCGCTTAGAAAACGACTGATTGAATTGGCAAAGGAACATGATGTTCCCCAAGTTGATTTTATGGGTGAACTGGCGTCATACCTGGACAAGGAACTTGGAATTTCTTCATTGCAATCACCAGGCTTGTTCCGTGAAATAAACCAACAATATTTCAACCGTATTGATGCTATTGAATTTACATTGACACATGATGATGGAATGAGCCCGCAACGACTGAAGAATGCCGAGATCATTTTGTGTGGGGTTTCCAGATCGGGCAAAACACCGCTGAGTGTTTACCTGGCCATGTGGGGTTGGAAAGTGGCCAATGTTCCGCTTGTAAAAGGAATAGATCCGCCAAAAGAATTGTTTGAAGTTGATCCAAAGCGGGTTTTTGGCCTTCACATAGGGGTGCAACATCTCATTACGCATCGTATTAAACGGCTGAAGGCTTTTAACAATGTAAACAATCCTACTTATGTGGATGACCATTCGGTGAAGGAAGAAATTAGAAACGCTTCGATGATATTTAAAAGAGGCGGGTTTACCGTTATCAATGTATCAAATAAACCAGTGGAGTCAACAGCCAATGAAGTCCTTGCAGTTATGACCAAACGATTTGATTATGGAGGCAGAAAGATAAAATCGCCTTATCATGAAACCGACATGAGCTCTTCGGTTACTCCGGAAGAATTAAAAAAGACAAAAAAGAAACCTGATCCGGGCATTGGGGATTAGATGAAAAAAGGCAACACAGCAAATAATACTAAGGTTGTACAATAAACGCATCTTGCAATTTTAGCTTGCGTATTTCATTGAGGTACACCTTGGCTTCATTCTCACTTTGAAAACCGATAATGTGAAATTTATAAAGGCTAGCGTTTTCTTCGTACACCAGGTGCATCGACAGCTTTTTCTCCAGGGTATTATTTGAATTACGAAAAGCCCCTAGTTGTATTTTGAATTGATTATCTACATCGTTTATAAAATAAGAAGTCAGCAGAAGGCTGTCAATTTTGGTTTTAAGTAGCTTGTTGGTATTATCAGTTCTTTTTGCCATGAAAGCAAGACTATCGTTTTTTTCATGGATTTCCTGTACCTGAAACTTCGTAATTTGCTGATTATTTAGCAAGAGCAGGCCAAACAGTATTGTCAGGCTCATAAATAAACCACATAGAATAATTAGCATTCTTTTTATCCGGTATTCTTTTCTTAGAACGGCTTTCTGCCTGCCAACCTCTTTTACAAGTGCCAGGTTCCTGATATCCTTTTTCTCTTCAGTCGTAATTTCTTTTTGCATCTATCATTCAAATTTTATGGTGCTGCAAATTTACAGTAACCATATTATCTGAATCTATACTTAGGATGAATAAAACAAAAAAGCCACACGTTCGTGCGGCTTGGTATGTTGAAACTTGTATAAGTCTATTTGATCTCGTTATTGGCAATCAACCATTCTGCAATTTGTACTGCATTTAATGCGGCACCCTTTTTAATTTGGTCGCCAACACACCAGAAGGTTAATCCTTTAGGGTTGGTAATGTCTTTGCGCAAACGGCCAACATACACATCATCTTTGCCAGCAACAAACAGTGGCATCGGGTACTCTTTGTTCTGAGGATTGTCAATCACTGTTATTCCTTCAAAATTTTCAAATGCCTTACGAACCTGTTCTACACTGAGTTCTTCCTCAGTTTCCAGCCAAATTGCTTCGGAATGGGATCGGGCAACCGGAATACGTACACATGTTGCACTCACTTCGGTATCGGTGTGCATAATTTTTTTGGTTTCCCAGTTCATTTTCATTTCCTCTTTGGTGTAATCATTCTCAAGGAAAACATCAATGTGCGGGATCACGTTCATAGCTAACTGGTATGGGAATTTATCCACCGTTGGCTCCCCTCCGTTTGCCAATTGTCTGCTTTGTTCGTCCAGCTCTGCCATTCCTTCAGCGCCAGCACCACTTGCAGCCTGGTAGGTAGAACAAAGTACCCGGGTAATTTTTGACAAATTTTCAATGGGTTTCAAGGCCACCACCATTTGAATGGTTGAACAGTTTGGGTTGGCGATGATATTTCTAGGGCGATCATTTGCATCTTCAGCGTTCACCTCAGGCACAACCAATGGTACATCATCATCGTAACGGAATGCACTTGAGTTGTCGATCATTATGGCGCCATGTTTCGTAATTGTTGCAGCATACTCCTTAGAAATGGAACCACCAGCTGATGTCAGGGCAATATCAATGTCCTTAAAGTCATCATTGTGTTTCAATTCTTTTACGGTCAGTTTTTCACCTTTAAAATCATACACTTTTCCGGCACTTCTTGCCGATCCAAATAAAACTAACTCATCCAGGGGGAAATTTCGCTCTGCCAGTACCTGCAGAAATTCCTGGCCAACAGCGCCACTGGCCCCTACTACTGCAACTTTCATAATTCTAATTTTTAATAAATTTTAAACTACTAAATCGTGTTCTTCATTCACGGTTTTGAATGGGCAAAATTACATGTTTGTTTTAAATTTTAACAACATCGATCATACTTGTGCTTGATTTTAATTACAGATTGCCGATTTCTTAACAATTGAAAGTAAAAGGTCGCTTAAAAAACAAAACTGCAAGTATCGTGGAGTGGATTCTGCTATTTATTTATATAATTATGATCAGCACTAGGATTAAAAGCAGCAACATAAACAAAACCAGTTGGTTTCTAACAAACAAGCCCAGCAGGATCAAGATTTCCATTTCTTCGCAATTGGCAATAAAAATCTCAATCGTTCCTTTGTCTTTTGTAAGCAGTTCATTGCTCTGAAAAGCAACAATCTCTTCCCCATTAAACTTCCATGCCCAGCGTGATTGCCAGAAGTTTTTTATCTCCAGCTCAAACCGTTTACCATTAATGACCACATCGCTTTTGGGATTAAAAAGATTGATCATGATTGTACCCAAAACAGCCTCGTTATTTGCATCTGCAATCTCCAGCTTTGAAAGAAAAAATTCACGTGAGAGTAAAAATCTGCGTCCTTTCAAAGTAGCTACAGCATCGGAGCTAACCATATTTTTCCATTCGATTTGACCAATTTGTTCAGTGGATCGCGAAATGGAGAGTTTATTTTTGAATATTCCTTTTGTCCAGAAAAGTTTTTCCATAGCTTTTGTTTCCTAGTTGCAATTTAGTAAAAATTGAAAGAAAAAGAGGAGTGTAAAAGTCTACTTTGGGAAGAAAAAAATTAAAAAAGTTTAGCCCTTTTTAACAGGAACTGATGCAACACTTGCTTGAATTCCTGGTTGATGTCTGCTTCTACCAAATCAATGTGGTATTGCCCACACTTCACCTTTAAATCCTCTAACTGTTGCTTGATTGCCTGCCTGTAATTCTTTTTAAGGTCATTGGCAGAAAAGCGGATTTGTTCCCCACTTTCCAGGTCAACGAAACGATAAGGACGGTTTTGAAACTTAAATTGTTTCTCCTGCTTATGGTCGGTTACATGAAATAAGATAACCTCGTGTTTGTTGTACCGAAGATGTTGCAAGGCTGAAAATAGTTCTTCCGGGTCGGTCTGGTTCATCATGTCGCTGAAGACGATTATCAGTGAGCGTTTATGAACCTGCTCTGCAATTTGATGCAAAGCATCCACCGCATTTGTTGTTTTTTTCAGTTCTGGCTTTTCTGAGGTTAGTAAACCCGCCAGTTTCCCATACAGCAATTCTGCATGAACAGACGACAAGCGGTTACCCGAATGAAACTCGATGTGATCAGAGAACAGCGTAAGTCCAATTGCATCCCGCTGTTTTCGCATCAGGTAAATGAGTGCCGCCGCTGAGTAAACCGAAAAAGCCAGTTTGTTGAACAATGATTTTTTACCCTTTTCAAACGGGAAAAGCATAGACGAAGACGTATCAATGACCAACTGGCAACGCAGGTTTGTTTCTTCTTCGTATTGTTTTATGTACAAACGATCTGAGCGGGCATATAATTTCCAATCAATGTGTTTGGTCGATTCCCCATCGTTGTACTGGCGGTGTTCGGCAAATTCAACCGAAAAGCCATGAAAAGGACTTCGGTGCAAACCCGTAATGAACCCCTCGACCACTTCACGGGCAATCAGCTCAAGGTTATCGAACTGCTGAAATTCCTGTATGTCGAAGAGTTTATCCATGTAACACAAAAGTAAAATTTTTAGATGCTAATACAATCCAAAAAAAAGCTCCACTCATTTGGATGGAACTTTTTAAGTTATGTAGTACAAAAAAATCTAACCCCCTTCTGTCAATCGAACTACGCTGGATTGACAGAAGGGGGTATTCAGAATGTATTTTTAATTATTCTTGATCGAATCGATTAGATTCCACTAAAATCAACATTTTCAAACAACATAGAAGGGATCATCCAGGACGAACCAGGCCTTGGGTCGTTGCCAAGTTCAGCTAAATTCATCCACAAATCCTTCATGTTACCTGTAATGTTCATTTCTGAAACAGGCATGATTATTTTGCCCTTTTCGATTAGATAACCATCAATCCCATACGAGAAATCTCCGGTACTCCCATTGGTATTCCCTCCGTTGAATCCGGTAACCAAAATACCTTTGTCCATTGATTTTACCATCTCGTCCAGGCTTTTGCTACCCAGTTCAAAAACGAGGTTTGAGGTGTCGCCAGTGGTTGGTTCCAAACCTAATTTCTTTGCATAGTACGTATCCAGGAAGTAAGTTCCCAGGACTCCTTTGTCAAACACTGTGCGTTTTTTGGCAGCCAGTCCTTCATCGTCAAACAGATGACTGCCGTGTCCACCTACAATAAATGGATCATCGTTTAGTGTTAGTTTGGAAGAGGCTACCTGCTCTCCAACTTTGTCAATCAAAAATGAATTCTTTTGTTGAATGTTGTAGCCATCCAGTGCGCTAAGCAGCGGGTAAAATAATCGTCCGACAGACCTGTTTTCAACAATCATCGGATAATTCCCTGAACCAATTTTTTCTTGTCCAATTTTCTTAAGTACCCTTTTCAGTGCCGTGTTGCCAATATCCGTCTTTTTAAGTTTGTCAAAGAAAATAGCACTTTCAGACCAACCATCAGAAGGACGTGCATCGCCACCATCAACCGAAACGGATGCGTTTAGTGAGAAGCTGCTATTTTGGGTGTCGCCCTCAAAACCGTTACTGGTAACAAGAATTCGACTGCTCATCCGATCGGAGTAGGATGCCGTTACAGAAATGATGCGCTCATCTTTGTTAAACACTTCCTTTTCGGCGTCAAAAGCCAGCTTTACTTTGGCCTCCGGATCAACCTGGTCATAGCTTTTATCCATTGTGTTTAAGTCCTTGCCTTCTCCTTTGTAGTAAAGTTCCGGCTCAGGTAACGACCTAAATTCGTCTTCTGCCAAATAACGTGCACCTTCAACACCTTGCTTAATAAATCTGGCTAGTTCCTCTTTGTTCAATCGGTTTGTACGCTGAATGGAGTAACGATTGTCAACATACAAACGAATGGTCATATTCATTTGAATGGCTTCCTTCAGTGTGTCAATTTTTTCTTCACGAACTTCAACATTGCTGCTTTTGCTTTCATAAATTGAAACACTTGCCTGGTTGGCTCCACTATCGAGGGCTTGTTGCATTGCCCATTTTGCCAAGCTATATTTTTCTTCTTTTGTCATTTTAATTCAATTTTACTGATGAATGATTAGGCATTAACTCCACCTACAGTTAACTTCTTAACTAAAACAGTAGGCAGGCCGCAGGTTACCGGAACAGACTGACCGGATTTTCCACAGGTCCAGGTGCCGTTGTCAATTAAGTAGTCGTTTGCACACATGGTAATGTCTGCAAGTGCTTGTGGCCCATTGCCAATAATATTGATATCCTTGATTGGCTGACCAAGCTTTCCATTTTCAATCAAATAGCCAGACTTTACAAAGAATGTAAAATCACCAGCGCCAATTTTCACTTCACCATTACTGAAGTTATCTACGTAAATACCGTTCTTGACATTCGAAATGATATCATCTTTGGAATGAGGCCCCACCTCCATGTAAGTCGCACGCATGCGTGGAAGTGGTACATGGCGGAAGGATTCTCTCCGGCCATTACCTGTTGGGTCAAGTTGATAGTGTTTTGCACTAATACGGTCATGGATATAACTATTTAGTATTCCATCTTTTACCAGGTATGTCTTTTCTGCCTGTATGCCCTCATCGTCCATATTTATGGAACCACGGTTTCCAGGAAGTGTGCCATCATCAATAATATTTACAAAGTTTTCGGCAACCTTTTTGCCCATTTTGTCTGCAAAAATAGAAGTGCCCTTGCGGTTGAAATCGGCCTCGAAAGTATGCCCAATCGCTTCGTGCAACAAAATTCCTGATCCGCCAGCACCCATTACAACAGGCATTTCCCCTGCTTTTGGTTTGGTTGCTTCAAACAAGATTGAAGTACGAGCTACTGCTTCATTGGCAATCTCATCAACCAGTTCGTCAGTCATGATTTCAAAACCTTTTCGGAATGAACGTGCAGAATAGGAATTCTCAATCTGTCCGTTTTTTTCCATCACACAAACGGCGCCAAGGCTCATCATCGGACGGTAGTCGTAGGTTATCGTTCCTTCAGAATTATAGAACAAAACATAGGCCGATTCATCAGTCATGAACGCATTCACTTTTGTCACACGTTCATCAGCCCCTAAAATTTTATCATTCAGCTTTTGCATGAATGGTATCTTTTGCTGAATGCTAACTTCCTCCCAACTTTTATCGATGGCATAAAAGTCTGGTGGCAAGGCTTCTGCAAGTTCAGATGCAGGTACATTTTTTGTGGCATTGGCAATGTTGGCTGCAGTTTTAGCTGCCTTAAGCATAGCATCAAGTGTAATGGTTTCCGAATAGGCAAATCCGGTTTGGTCGCCTTTCAGTACCCGTATACCTACTCCATAATCAATGTTAGAATATGCTCTGCTAACTTTTCCATCTTCAAGCCCAAGACTATTGAATGCCTTGTGTTCGAAAAATAAATCGGCATAATCACCTCCTTTACTAAGAGACATAGAAATTACTTTCTTCAACATTTCCATGTTCACCTCAAAATGTTCGAGGTACGCCAATACGTTTTCAGGAAGTGGGGTGCCCTGGCAAGAATGCAGGAACGATGGCAAAATAATGCCGCCAGCTACAGCTGCTCCACTAGTTTTCATGAATTTTCTTCGATTAATGTCCATTTGTTTGAGTTTAAATTATCAAGTTGTAAGTATTTCATCACATTTATAGGGTTGTAAATGCACAAAGCATTGGTATTCAAAAGAAATATAAAATTACTAAATATCATTACAAAATTTATGTCGATTATCATATTAAATTGGGAAAACAACAAAGTTCAAGAATAGTTTGACCTGCCATGAAAATGGGGTCAATGTGTTAAAAAAAGGTTTATATTTCAAGTATACCTCAATAATAAAAGACCATATCTATTTCAAGAGATTATTTTTGAAGGGATACCCACATAAAAAATAAGGGATATTAGAAAAATGACAGATTGAATGTAAATTTTGTATTAATTTTGAGCAAAATGCTTGACAATTATTTATAATTATGCCATTTCGATCTATTTTTGCTCACAAATTTTCGAAATATAATAACATTAACTTATAAATTGTTACATTATGAAATCAAAATTGGAATACATTTGGCTGGATGGTTCAGTGCCAACTCAAGGGATGAGAGCTAAAACCCGTATTGAGGAAAACTTCAGCGGTAAATTAGAAGACTGCCCAATATGGTCTTTCGATGGATCATCTACCAATCAGGCCGGAGGAGAGGCTTCAGATCTTCTTTTGAAACCTGTATTTATTATTCCTGATCCTGATCGCAAAGAAGCATATCTTGTTTTGACTGAAGTACTGAATCCAGACGGGACCCCACATGAAACCAATGGACGTGCTCATATCGAAGAGGAAGATGAAGATTTCTGGTTTGGGTTTGAACAAGAGTATTTCTTGTACGATCCTCAAACAAGACTCCCATTAGGATTCCCAGCTGGTGGTTTCCCAGAGCCTCAAGGACCTTATTATTGTGGTGTTGGTGGGTCAAGGGTATTCGGTCGTTCGATTGTAGAAGAACATCTTGACCTTTGCCTTGAAGCTGGCTTGAATGTTGAAGGTATCAACGCTGAGGTAGCTGCAGGACAGTGGGAATTCCAAATTTTTGCTAAAGGTGCTCACAGTGCTGGAGACCAAATTTGGATGGCTCGTTTCTTGATTGAGCGTACAGCTGAAAAATATGGTGTTGATGTTGAATGGCATCCAAAACCACTTGGAAAAGATCTTGACTGGAACGGTTCGGGTATGCACGCAAACTTCTCTAATGGTTTGATGCGTACTTGTGGCGATGAAAAAGTGTTCAACGCAATCTGCGATGAATTTGGAAAACACATTCCAGAACACATCGAAGTTTACGGTGCATACAACGATCAACGTTTGACTGGTCTTCATGAAACACAGTCAATCGATGAGTTTAGTTATGGTGTTTCTGACCGTGGTGCTTCTATCCGTATTCCTGTGGGAACTGTTGAGGCTGGCTGGAAAGGTCGTTTGGAAGATCGTCGTCCTGCTTCAAATGGTGATCCATACAAAATTGCAGCACGTATTATCAAAACTGTTCACAACGTGAAATTTTAATACAACCAAACTTATCTCTATTTGAGCTATCCTTCGGGATGGCTCTTTTTTTATCAAAATTTTACTGATTTACTCAACAGCTACCGACTCGCAGACATGGGTAGGAATTATTCCTGTTGAACGAATTTTCATTTTGGCATTTTCCGGCAATGTATTTCCTGTAAGAACCAGGGCAGTATCAAAACCAAACTTATTCCCACCAATGATATCGGTGTACAAGGTATCGCCCACCATTAAAATTTCATCACGCTTGACTGGTTTCACTTCCTGGGCCATTTCAAACGCAAACATAAACATCTGAGCATCGGGTTTTCCGAAGCGGATAAAACGTTTCCCGACAATTTCTTCCACCATATCAGCCAGCCCTCCAATTGCCACTGCAATGTCCCTTCGGCTAACGGGATAATTTATGTCCGTATTGGCTACCACAACCGACATATTTTTTCTTCGAAGAAGGTTGATCACCTTGTTGATATCATGGTTCCAGTCAAACCCCTCATCATCCAGGAACACCAGACATTTAATGTTGTCAATGTGCTCCGGTTCATCAAGACTAAGGGTGCTGATTGGCATGGTAAGCAATCCGGCAGTTTCAATGTAGTGGGCAGAGCGCTCGGTTCCAAGGTAGGCAACGGTTCCTGTTTTTACTTTCGCTTTCAGGTACTCCATTGCAAGCATGCCTGAAGAAATAACCTTTTCTGTGGTAATGGAATAAATCCCTTTTTTATGGTAGCTCATCGCCAGTTCTTCAGGGCTTCTGGATGCATCGTTGGTAAGCACATAATAATCAATCCCCAGCTCATCCAGGTAATCAAATGTTTTTTCAATACCATTTAATAGCCCTTTATGATTTTTCAATACCCCAAACGCATCGAAGAATACGGTCTTGTAATCTTTCACTATTTCTTTAAAATCAACCGTTTTCATTCGCTTAAATTTTTAGGGTTTTTAAAATTTTTTCAACCTGGTAATTCTTATCTATTGCAGGAAAGTAAAGTTCAAATGCTTCCTTTTGAAGCTTTCTGGCAAAACTCTCGCGGAAGAAATGCTGCCCGTCTTTAATCACATAATTCAAAATGAAAAATCGGTAGGTTTCTTTAATAAGCCTCACTTCAGGTTCTGTTAGTGGAAATATTTTATGGTATTCTTTTAGGAACATCATAAACCGGTCTTCCATGAGCGGATCAACCAGGTAGCTAAAAACTGTTCGGTCACCAATGTCAGATACTACCCGGCTAAAAAAGTAAAAGTCCATTACACGGGTAGATTCCCTAAACCAGTCGTAATCCCACCTTGAATAAAAGCGTCCACTGCTCGTTACCGAAAAATTACCGATGTTCCAATCAACAAAAACCGGGATAGTTTCAATATCAGTCGCATAGTTGACCTTATCAGCATTGTCTAAAAAAATTTCACATTGACGTTTTATCACATCATGGTGCTCCATGTTTTCTAAAAAGTTGCCACACCTTAGCCTTTTAGTCAATTTATGAATATCGGTAACTACGTTTTTTGATGCCCGAGGCAGCTGGTTACTTACATTGGTACATGCTTTATGAAAACGGGCAAGTTCTCGTCCCATTTTGCGCACCAGCTTATCATCAAGCCGTCGTGGAAGTTTCTGGTTGATTTTGATTGGATTGTAAAATACGACCCAGGCGCAACTTTTGTCCATGTGGTAGCGGTATGTAAACAGCTCATTTCTTTTTACCAGCGACTGCGCAAGAAAATTTTCGTACGGCACTTCCAGGTTGTTGGCGAGGTTGTTAATGATGATGTGGTCTTCCCTGAAATCTTCAAACTTTCCATACTCCGAAAGCTTTGCAAATACAGGCTGCCTTTCAAAAAATGAAATCTTGTAAACGTGGTTTGTAGATACATGGGCACTTACATCATAAATGCCTTTTATTTCATGTCTGTCATCAAACTCTTCCCAGGCAGAACGGATTATCTGAAAATAATCGAGCGTGTACATTGTGTCTGTATTATCAATTGCAGCCAAAAATAGTACGAATTATATGATTTCGAAATACCTTTTTATTTCCCAGTTGGTTACTGCCTTCGAATATTGTTGCCATTCCCACTCACGGGTTCGTATGAAATGATCGACAAATTCTTCACCAAACAAATCAACGGCAATTTTTGAATCTTTCATTTTCTGTGTTGCCTCAAAAAGATTGGTTGGAAGTTTCTCTGCTTTCGAATCTTCATATGCGTTGCCAATAGTTGCTTCCAGTTCAAGCTTTAACTTGTTCTTTATTCCGTAAAGCCCCGAAGCCAGGCAGGCCCCCATTGCCAAATAAGAATTGGTGTCCGCTCCGGTAACCCTCATTTCAATACGGGCAGATTTTTCATTTCCATTGATTGTTCTTACCGCAGCAGTCCGGTTATCTTTTCCCCAGGTAACATTTGTTGGTGCCCAGGCTCCTTCTCTTAACCGTTTGTAGCTGTTAATGTTGGGAACATACATTGGCATAATTTCGGGGAGGCAATGAAGCATACCTGCGAGGTAACTGTCCATAGTGGCGTTCATTTCACCGTTCTCGTTTAAAAGAAAAAGGTTTTTACCATTCTTATCCCACAGGCTTTGGTGTAAATGGCCACCACATCCCGGTAAATCATTGTTCCATTTTGCCATGAAACTCGCAATTATCCCGTGACGATATGCGATTTCTTTCACACCAGTTTTAAACAACATTGCCTTATCAGCAGCTGCAAGTATCTCGTCATACAAAATAGCCGCTTCATAAACACCCGGGCCAGTTTCAGTATGCATTCCTTCAAGAGGGACGTCAAATGCATCCATCATCTCAAAAATTTCGTTGAAGTATTCAGAATATTGAGAAGGGCGCAATTGCGAATATCCAAACATGCCTGGGGTTATTGGATTTAGCTGCTGATAATCTGTACCTGCCAGGTCATTTGATTTCCCCAAAAAGTTAAACCATTCAAACTCCTGAGAAAATTTTGCGTTAAATCCCATTCCTGAAGCTTCAGATTCAATTTTCTTCAATAAACTTCTCGGGCAGCTTACCAACTCTGAATGAAAATCGGCAAGAAAAAATGGCAACTCATCATTCCAGGGAATTGTTCGAAAGGTATTAATATCTATATGTGCCTTAGCATCAGGATAGCCGCTATGCCAGCCAGTAACTTTTGAATTCTCGTAACAAACATCATTCGCATCCCAGCCAAAAACAACATCACAAAATCCAATACCGGCATCAATAGCATCCATAAACTTCTGTTTGTGAATGATTTTTCCGCGCAAAACCCCATCAATATCTGGTATGGCAAACCTAACCTTATTATGCTTGTTGTGCTTTATCGTTTGAATGATATCTTTCATTTCCATTGAATTCCTGTTAATTAAATGCATCCCGAAATAACCAAATTAATACTAATGATTCATTTTACACAATTTAATCGTGAATTAATAAAGATTGACCCAACCTGTTTGAGAACAAGCAGGGCTAACTCATTTATAATTTTAATTATATAATTATGTTTATTATATTAGTGAATATTTCTTCAATTTTAAATCTAAACGAAATTTAAAAAAATGAATTATTCCCAATTAAACTCAATTTTACACAGTGCTATGTTGAAATAATACAAATTTATTTATGATATTTTTAAAAAAACATCAAAATAATGAATTTAAATACAAATATATAAAGGCATGGCTGAAAAATACGTATTTTTGATAAATCAAATACGGAACAAACTGACAGTAAATAATTATATTAACTAATAAACAGATTTAAAATGGCTGATTTTAGATTTAAAGCACTCCAAGAGGTGCTTGCCCGCCAACCAAAGGCGGTAAAAAGAGAGGATAATTTAACCTCAGACTACTATGGTATTAAGGTTTTTGACAAGCTTAAAATGAAAAAGTACTTGTCAAAAGAAGCTTTTAAAGCAGTTAGCGACGCTATTGATAAAGGTTCTGCTATTGATCGTAAGATGGCTGATCAGGTGGCGCAGGGCATGAAAGCCTGGGCTACAGAGAATGGTGCAACCCACTACACGCACTGGTTTCACCCACTAACTGATGGCACAGCAGAAAAACATGATGCATTTATTGTACATGGCGAAAGTGGAGGTGTTGTTGAAGCTTTTTCAGGAAAGCTATTAGCTCAGCAAGAACCTGATGCTTCATCTTTCCCAAGTGGCGGGATTCGTCAGACGTTTGAAGCACGTGGATATACCGCATGGGATGCATCATCGCCAGCATTTATTAGCGATAGTACGCTTTGTATCCCTACTGTGTTTATTTCCTATACAGGTGAAGCACTTGATTATAAAACACCACTTTTAAGGGCTTTGCACGCGGTTGATAAGGCAGCCACTGAGGTTTGCCAATACTTTGATAAAAATGTGACAAAAGTACATGCCAACCTGGGTTGGGAACAAGAGTATTTCTTAATTGATGAGGCATTATTTATGGCACGTCCAGACCTGGTACTTACCGGACGTACATTGATGGGACATGCTTCGGCAAAAGACCAACAGCTGGATGACCACTATTTTAGCTCAATTCCAACAAGGGTTTACCGATTTATGGAAGACTTGGAAAATGAAGCTTATAAATTGGGATTGCCTATCAAAACACGTCACAATGAGGTTGCCCCAAACCAATTTGAGTTAGCTCCTATCTATGAAGAATGCAACCTTGCAAATGACCACAACCAGTTGATTATGGATGTGATGAAAAAAGTTTCGCGCAGACACCATTTTCAGGTACTGTTCCACGAAAAACCATTTGCTGCAATTAACGGATCAGGAAAGCACAACAACTGGTCGTTGGAAACTGATACCGGAGTGAACCTCTATTCTCCAGGTAAAAATCCAAAGACAAACCTACAATTCCTGACATTTGTAATCAATGCGCTTAAAGCAGTTTTCGATAATCAAGATTTACTACGTGCAAGTATTTTAACAGCAAGTAACTCACACCGTCTTGGCGCAAACGAAGCACCTCCATCAATCCTGTCTGTTTTCCTTGGTTCTGAAGTAAGCAAAATGCTTGACCTGATGGAAGAGGCAGTGGTTGACCGTAAGATGACCCCAGACGAAAAGACTGCATTGAAATTAAATATTGGCCGTATTCCTGAAATTATTTTGGACAATACAGACCGTAACCGTACTTCCCCATTTGCATTTACTGGAAACCGTTTTGAGTTCCGCGCTGTTGGTTCTTCTGCAAACAACGCCCCTGCAATGATTGCATTAAATACTGCGGTTGCAGCTCAGCTAACTAAGTTTAAGCAAGAAGTAGACGAACTGGTTGAAACAGGGGTTAAAAAAGATGAAGCAATCTTCCAGATATTGAAAAAGCTGATTATCGAATCGAAACCTATTCGTTTTGATGGCGATGGTTACAGTGACCAATGGGTTGAAGAGGCTGCAAAACGTGGCTTGACCAACGTGAATAGCGTACCTGAATCACTTTCAGCCTACCTTACCGATGATGTGAAAAAGCTGTTTGCTGATTTGGATATCTTGTCTGAAGCTGAACTTGAAGGACGTACAGAGGTTGAGTACGAGAAGTTCACTATGAAAATCCAGATTGAAGCACGTGTGCTTGGTGACCTGGCCATTAACCACATTGTGCCAACTGCGGTTCAGTATCAAACTACTTTGTTGAACAATGTAAAGAACCTGAAAGAAGTATTCTCGGAGCAGGAATTCAACGAACTGGCTGGTGCCCGTAAAGAATTGATCAAAGAAATCAGTGGTCACATTTCTTCAATTAAGGCAAAAGTGAAAGAAATGGTTGAAGCAAGAAAAGTTGCCAATGTAATTGAAGACACGATTGAAAAAGCCAATGTTTACGATAAAACAGTTCGTCCTTATCTGGATGAAATTCGTTTCCATATCGACAAGCTTGAACTGATTGTTGACAATGAACTATGGCCTCTTCCAAAGTATCGAGAATTATTATTTGTAAGATAACATCAATCAACTTTTATACAACGTTTAAGGATGGCATCTTTTAAAAGAGATGCCATCCTTTTTTTTTGTGTAGGCTTAGATGTGTTATGCATGATTTATGCGAGGTTGAAAAACGCTGCTCCTAATATTTTATTAATTTAGTTGTCAAACATTTTCAGTGATGAAACATCAACTACCAATTCTTATTGTCTTTTTATTTTTGGTTTCAGCATGCGGTTCAAACAGGTTAGTGGTTGCAAACAAACATTTTGAACAAGGCGAATTTTTCTATGCGATTGAGGAATATCGTGAAATTTATCCCAAGCTGAAGGATAGAGAAGAGAAGGCCGCGGTTGTTTTCAAGTTGGGGAAAAGTTATGAAGGGCTTGGTGAATACACAAAAGCGGTTCCCTGGTTGAAAAATGCCATGCGCTACAATTATCCATCAGATGAACTTCCTTATGATTTTGCAGAGGTTCAAAAATCAGCCATGAAGCTGGATGAAAGCGCTTCAAGTTTTGGAGAAATCCTGGAATTGAAACCTTCAGATAAAAAAGCAAAGGATGGATTACGGGCTATTGAAATGTTTAGAGGCTGGATGGAAAAACCAAGCTTGTATGAGCTTGTAAAAGAAAGCCGATTAAATTCAGCCTCCAATGAAACAGCGATAGCTATCGTAAATAACAACACGGTTTTTATCGCATCTTCACGAGAACAATCCACTGGAAAAGAGATCAATCCTGTTGATGGGAAAAAGTATGCTGATGTTTTTGTTTCTAGTTACAATGAGAAAATTCAAAAATGGAATTTCCCGCTTAGTTTAGATCGTGAAAGTGTAAATGCAAAGTCGCATGAAAGCTGTGTGCATGTTTCAAACGATGGGGAAAAAATGGTTATTTGCCGTGCAGAATATATTCAGGGAGAGAAATTGAAACATCAACTTTTTTTCAGTACAAAAAATGGAAATGGCTGGGGCGAACTTCGTGAAATTCCTTTTTCAACGGATGGTTTTGATTACCCACAAGCTAGCTGGTCCGCTGACAGTAACTGGATAATTTTCGCATCGAACCGGGAAAGCGGGCAAGGCGGTTTTGATATATGGAAATCACAATTAAATGAGGACGGTTCATTTGAAAAACCTATCAATTTGGGAAACCAGATCAATACACCCGGTGATGAGATCTATCCGGTTGAACGTTTTGAAAACACACTGTATTTCTCTTCTGACTACCATTTAGGAGCAGGAGCCCAGGATATTTTTAAAGCACGAAAAGATCGAGGGAAATGGCAGATTTCGAATATGAAATTTCCGATAAACTCGTCAGCTGACGATGTTGGGATTCAGTTTTATGCCGAAGGGGAAAAAGGCTTTTTGCTTTCAAATAGAAAGGGAAGCCGTGGCATGGATGTTTACAGCTTTAACTATCCACAAAAACTATTCATGTGTTTTGGCAAAATACTTAATGATGAAACAGACTCAATCATTCCGGATGTAAATATTCGTATTGCAGGAACTGATGGCTCAACGAAACGAATTACGTCAAACAATGGCCAATTCCAGGCAGAATTATTACCTGACAATGAATATACATTGATTGCCTATAAAAAAGGTTTTCTAAATGCCCAGGTAAAAATTTCTACCCGAGGGCTAAATGAAGCTCAGAATTTCAACATCGAGTTTAAACAAACACCAACCGATAAACCTATTCAACTTCAAGATATTTACTACGAAACTGGTAAGTGGGACTTGCAAGCTCAATCAAAGAAATCATTGGATGAGCTGGTTGAAATTTTAAAAATAAACCCTGAGGTTAGAATTGAGTTAAGTTCGCATACCGATGAAGTTGGAGAAGCTAATTTCAATATGGAACTCTCTCAGAAAAGAGCGACAAGTGTGGTTGATTACCTGAAACAAAAGGGAATTTCAGAAAAGCGTTTAGTCGCAAAAGGTTATGGCGAATTGAAACCACTGCTGGTTGGAGCTAAGTTGGCCAAATCACTCGTCTTTTTGAAGGTCGGAAATGAATTGTCACCTTCGTTTGTTAGCACGCTTAGTCCGGAACAACAAGAAATAGCAAAAAGCCTTAATCGCCGAACGGAATTTGAGGTGATTGGCGATTAAAAAAGAGACTAATGAGTATGTCCAAAAAGTAAGCATAAATGTGTATTTCATGAAATTCAGTTTTACCCTAACCCTAAAGGGAACCTGAATTTCAACGACTTCCCTTTAGGGAATGTAAGGGTAAAAGTCGTTGAAGGTGCAGATAAGGTACTTTTTGGACACCCACTGAATAAATTAATTGATAGGAATATAAATCTCAGTAAGCAGTTTTTCCGGTTTTGTTTTATCGGGTGTATTCAAATATTTCTCAAAACAGGGAAGTTCCCTCAATTCAATCTGATTGTCAACAATCCATTTCCCAAAAATGTAATCATAGGAATTTTGCAAGTTTTCATAAGGCCCTTTGTGCGTAAAGATTGCATAATTGCCTCCGCTAATTTCCTGCACCCCTATGTCCCCTTCAGGCTGAATATCTTTGCTAATGGTCATGCAGGCATCATAGCGTAGTTTTTCAGCTTCGGTAACTTTTGGGTCATCATGACTAATGCCAATAAATTCTGTTCCAAACCCAAACAATCGTTTTTCTTTTGCAAACTCGCCAATACGTATCCATGCTTCTTCTGCACTTTCATTGTATTTGCCAAGACGTTGCGTATAAATTACTTTTTTGGCTTTGAGGTTTTTAATTTTCGGTGTTTCACTTTTTAAATGTTTCATAGCTTCCAGTTTTTGTTTATAACCATTTTCGTTAATGAATAATTCATTGTTTTTCCTGTACTCAAGAGGTGATAAGCCAAATCGATTTTTAAACGCCCTGTTAAAAGAAGAAATGTTATCGTAGCCCATCTTCATGGCAATCTCTTTAACAGGCATTTCAGTGAAACGTAAAAGGGTTAGGCTGTTTTCCATCCGGATTCGAATGATGAATGCTCCTATTGATTCACCCAAGTGTGCTCGCATAATCCGATGAAAATGAAAGGGGGAATAGGAGCCGATTGAAGCCAGTTTCTCAAGCTCGAGTTCTTCTCCCAGATTTTGGCGGATGTAATGCAGCACTTTGTTAATCCGCAACAAATGATCCTTTTGAGTTTCAGTTTTTGTGCTCATCAAATCAAGTTTTAAACAAAAATAGAGCGCCAGTCAGGAAATGGCTTTCCCAATCTTGCTAATGTTGTGTAGCTATGCAATGGCTAAAGTTAACACGCTTACTTTAATAGTTGGGTGTTTTTTTATGGCATAGATGCATGCTTCAAGTGTGGATCCGGTTGTTATAACATCATCTACCAATAAAATGTGCTTGTTTTGAAGTTGTTTTGGATTGGCAACACCAAATATTCCATCAACATTTTGCCAGCGTTCAAAACGGTTTTTACGTGTTTGGGTTTTGGTGTTTATTTCCCGTGTTATTAAATTTTCTTCCGTCGGAATATTTAATATTCCTGAAAGCCCTAACGCAATTTGATAACTTTGGTTATACCCCCGTTTTCGTTCTTTTTTTGGGTGTAGTGGAACCGGGCAAATGATATCTATTGGTTTGATAAAATCAGAATCCTTAAGTTCCAGCGCATACAGTTTTCCCATGTGGATTCCCAGGCTATCTAATCCCCTGTATTTTAGTTGGTGTAGGATTTTTTGGTAGTCGCTCCCTTTCTGAAATTCAAAAAAAGCACAGGCTCGCTCAATCTCGCAGCGCCCGTAAAAAAGCTCTTCCATTTTATTCCCATCCTGAAGGTGAAAGCCGGTACGTGGAATTTGAACCTGGCATTTCAAGCAAATGAACGTTTCCTGATCCATTAGTTTATCACCACAAACCACACAGGTTCGTGGAAAAAACAATTCGATAAAAGCATTTAGGGTGGCCGAGAATTTCATGTTTTGTATTTTACAGAAAGATACTGATAAATACAACAAATAAAAAAGCCCTACAGAGTTTCTGCATGGCTCCTTTCGTGGAGAATAGCGGAATCGAACCGCTGACCTTCCCGGTCCTACCGGGACGCTTAGCCAACTGAAACTTGAAAAAAAATTGGTGTAGGTGAATTGTTGTTGTGAAGAAAACCAGCAAACTATAAAAAAAGCCCTACAGAGTTTCTGCAAGGCTCCTTTAGTGGAGAATAGCGGAATCGAACCGCTGACCTTTTGACTGCCAGTCAAACGCTCTAGCCAACTGAGCTAATCCCCCATAAAAATTTGAAACGTTCTAGCCATCCCGATAGCTATCGGGAGAGCTATTCCCCCAATAATTTGCCCGGCAAATATAACAATATTTTTAAAATCAGTCTCACAATTTTTTTGGTTTGGTTTTTGTTTTCAGAGGTTTTAGCCATTTGAACAATTATTCACTTTAAAACTTAAACACATGAAAAACAAGAAAACTAAAAAAGCCGATTTGGAAAGAAAACGACCTCTGTTTTTTTCAATCTCCCTGGTAATTACCCTTGGTTCTGTTTTAGCCGCATTTAGTTACAAAACACCAAAGCAAAAAGTAATTGTTGTGGACAAAGTAAAATGGGATGCACCTGAAGAGTTTATAATCCCTTCGACAAAAGACGAGGAAAAGAAAACTGAACCATTACCTTTTACAGTAGAAGAATTTATACTGGCCGATGACGATGCGGATATTGAAGATGACATTCTAGACATTTTTGATACTGAACCCGATGATCGGGGAATTGATGTTGATGCTATGATGAAAGTACACGAAGATGAGAAACCAGTAGATAACAACATTTACAACTTTGTTGATATTCAGCCTGAGTTCCCCGGTGGAATGCCCGCTTTGTTAAGCTTTATTTCAAAATCTATTAAATACCCTGTAGTTGCACAAGAAACCAATGTGCAGGGCCGGGTTTTTGTTAGTTTTGTTGTCAATGAAGATGGAACCGTCAGCAATGCAGCTATTCTTAGGGGAGTTGATCCAGCACTCGACAAAGAGGCTATTCGGGTAGTAAATATGATGCCAAAATGGAAACCCGGAATGCAATCTGGACGTAATGTTAAAGTCAATTACCGGATACCTATCAGCTTTGTTCTTCAGTAAAAGAATAGTAAAGTATGTTAGGGAATGATTAAAAACAAAATGCAGGTCTTGCATATGAAGATTATTTTTTATCTTTAAGCCCTCTATTTTGAAAATTGTTTGAAACAGAATAAACTTATAAAACTGCATTATGGAATTAAAAAAATCACCAAAAGCTGATCTCGAGAGTAAAAGAAATATCTTTATTCTTCTTGGATTAGTTGTTGCTCTTGGGGTTTGCCTTACCGCTTTCGAGTGGACTACCAAAGTAGAAGAAGCAAGCTCGTTAGGAAGCATCGAAATGCAAGAGGTAGAAGATGAGATCATTCCAATTACTCGTGAGCAAGAAATAAAGCCACCACCACCACCACCACCACCAAAAGTTGTCGAGGTGTTGAACATCGTTGAAGATGATGTGGAAATTGAAGACGAGTTGGAAATTGAAGATACAGAAGCCGATGATGAAACAGTAATCGATGTTGCTCCTGTTATTGAAGAAGAAGAAGAAGAAGAAGAAGGACAGGTATTCTTCATTGTAGAAGAAATGCCAGAATTCCCGGGTGGAGAACTAGCATTACGTAAATTTATTGCCAACGCAATTAAGTATCCTGTTATTGCTCAGGAAAACGGAATTCAGGGTAAAGTTTACGTGAACTTTGTTGTTGACAAAAACGGTCGCGTAACTAACGCAAAAATTGCCCGTGGTGTTGACCAGTCACTGGACAAAGAAGCACTTCGCGTTGTGAACAATCTTCCAGCATGGAAACCTGGAAAGCAAAGGGGTAAATCAGTACGTGTATCTTACACGGTGCCTATCAACTTTGTACTGCAGTAAGCAAATTTTTTACACACAGATATCCTGGCTCCGTCTCTTCGGGGCCAGGTTTTTTTATATGAATAGTTGAGTTTTAATGATTGACAGAACACCAGATACAGAAACTGCGATATTAGTCGGATTAATTAATCAGGATCAGGATGAACAACAAGCCAAAGAGTATTTGGATGAGCTTGAATTCCTGGCTGACACAGCAGGGGCAGAAGTGAAAAAGCAGTTTTTCCAACGTCTTGAATTTCCAAACCCAGCCACTTTTGTTGGCTCAGGGAAACTGGAAGAAATACAGAATTACATAAAGGTTCATGATGTGGACACGGTTGTTTTTGATGATGAACTCAGCCCTACCCAATTGCGCAACATTGAGCGTACCTTAGAATGCAAAGTGCTCGACCGAACCAATCTGATACTTGACATCTTCGCAAAAAGGGCTCAAACAGCACATGCAAAAACACAAGTTGAATTAGCCCAATACCAGTACATGCTCCCAAGACTTACTAGGATGTGGACCCACCTTGAACGTCAGCGTGGGGGTATCGGGATGCGTGGACCTGGTGAAACGCAGATTGAAACCGACCGCCGAATTATCCTTGATAAAATATCGAGGCTGAAAGATCAGCTCAAAAAAATCGATAAGCAAAAAGCTACCCAGCGCAAAAACAGGGGCAAACTTGTTCGTGTTGCTTTAGTGGGTTATACCAATGTTGGCAAATCAACCATCATGAACTTATTGAGCAAATCAGAGGTTTTTGCTGAGAATAAGCTTTTTGCCACACTTGACACTACCGTCCGAAAAATGGTCATTGGAAACCTGCCATTTCTATTAGCTGATACGGTTGGTTTTATTCGAAAACTGCCCCATGGACTGGTTGAATCATTCAAATCTACGTTGGATGAGGTTCGTGAAGCCGATATCCTGTTGCATGTTGTTGACATTTCCCATCCAGGATTTGAAGAGCAAATTGACACGGTAAACAGCACACTTTCCGAAATTGAAGCAGGTGAAAAACCATCCATTTATGTGTTCAATAAAATTGATGCGTTCCAATACGTTCAGAAAGACGAAGACGATTTAAGCCCAAGGACAAAAGAAAACTATTCACTTGAAGAATGGAAAAGTAGCTGGATGGCCAAAAAGAATACACCTTCATTGTTCATATCCGCTGTAGAAAAACTGAACATAAATGAATTCAAACAACTTCTTTACGAAGAAGTTAAAAAAATTCATGTGACCCGTTTTCCATATAATGATTTTCTTTATGATCCGGCATGGATAAACCCTCCGGAGTAAGGGTCTTTTTTGTAGGTAATTCACTGGTATTTATTAACAGAAAATTTACACCCATTTTTTCATATAACCTGCACGCTTGCAATAGCTTAATATATTTGAGCATTGTTTGTTCTTAGAACCGTTTTAAATTAACTATTTTAGCAATTCATTTGTTAGTGTGTGTTGGTACTACAGCATACATTTGTGATACTTTAAAAGAATTGAAAAAATTATAAATACTAATTTGCTTATCCTATGAGTAATTTTCTAACTGCTTCTATCGGGAGAAAGTTTATTATGAGCATATCAGGTCTTTTCCTGATGATGTTCATATGCGTTCACCTGGGAATTAACCTGTTGTTGATTTTTGATGACAGTGGCGATTTGTTCAACATGGGTGCTCACTTTATGGCAACAAATCCGATGATTAAAGTAATGGAACCTGTTCTTGGACTCGGATTTATGGTTCATATTATCTGGTCTTTAATCCTTACCATTAAAAACCGTCAGGCACGTCCGGTATCTTATGCCAAAACAGATCAATCTGATTCTAGTACATGGGCTTCGCGCAATATGTTTGTGTTAGGCTCTTTAATTTTTGTTTTCCTGGTTTTGCACATCATGCATTTCTTCTGGAAAATTAAAGTAACTGGTGACCCGCTTCTTGAACACGTGATGGTTCATGGTGTTGAAATGGAAAATGCTTATGCACTTGTTGCTACGCTATTTAAAACAAGCGCTGTTTATTGCATCGTATATGTGTTAGGTGGCATTCTTCTTGGCCTGCATTTGGGACATGGTTTTTGGTCTTCGTTCCAAACCATTGGATTTGCCAATAAAATTTGGTTGAAACGATTGAAAGTAATCGGTGTTGTTTTCGCTTTCATCATTGCCATTGGCTTTTCTATTATCCCTCTCTATTTCTTATTCGGATTATACAATTAAAGAAATTTGAATTATGAGCGTATTAAATTCTAAAATACCCGAAGGGCCATTAGCCCAGAAGTGGACAAACTATAAAAATAACCAGAAGCTGGTTAACCCTGCCAACAAGCGCAAGCTTGATGTGATTATTGTAGGTACAGGCCTAGCTGGTGCAGCAGCTGCTGCTTCTCTTGGAGAAATGGGTTTTAACGTAAAAAACTTCACCATCCAGGATTCGCCACGCCGTGCACACTCTATTGCGGCACAAGGTGGTATTAATGCAGCAAAAAATTATCCAAACGATGGCGACTCTGTTTATCGTTTGTTTTACGATACCATTAAAGGTGGTGACTACCGCGCCCGCGAAGCAAACGTTCACCGTTTGGCAGAAGTAAGTAACAGCATTATTGACCAATGTGTGGCTCAAGGTGTTCCTTTTGCACGCGAGTATGGTGGCTTGTTAGATAACCGTTCCTTTGGTGGTGCTCAGGTAAGCCGCACTTTTTATGCACGTGGGCAAACTGGTCAGCAACTACTGTTGGGAGCTTATCAGGCTCTCATGCGACAGGTAAATGCAGGTACAGTAAAAATGTACACGCGAAATGAATTGGTTGAAATTGTTGTTGTGGATGGGAAAGCCCGTGGTATCATCACCCGCGATTTGGTAACAGGTGAAACACAGCGCCACTTTGGACACGCCGTTGTTTTGGCTACCGGAGGTTATGGAAACACATTCTTCCTTTCGACCAACGCAATGGGTTCAAATGGTTCCGCTGCGGTAAAAGCTTTCCACAAAGGCGCTATGTTTGCAAATCCTTGTATGGCGCAAATTCACCCAACATGTATTCCTGTTCACGGTGAATTCCAGAGTAAGCTTACGCTGATGTCTGAATCGCTTCGTAACGATGGCCGTATTTGGGTTCCAAAGAAAAAAGAAGATGCTGAAGCAATTCGTGCTGGGAAATTAAAACCAACCGAATTGGCTGAAGAAGATCGCGACTACTATTTGGAACGTCGTTATCCGGCATTTGGTAACCTTGTTCCTCGTGACGTAGCTTCACGTGCAGCAAAAGAGCGTTGTGATGCCGGGTTCGGTGTTGGAACAGGCTTAGCTGTTTATCTCGATTTCAAATCTTCCATCGAACGATTAGGAAAAGATGTTATCGAAGCCCGTTATGGAAACTTATTCCAGATGTACGAAAAAATTGTTGACGACAATCCATACGAAACACCAATGATGATCTACCCGGCTATCCACTACACCATGGGGGGTATTTGGGTTGATTATGAGTTACAGACGACCGTTCCTGGGTTATTTGCAGCTGGTGAGGCCAACTTCTCTGATCACGGTGCAAACCGCTTAGGGGCTTCTGCATTGATGCAAGGGTTGGCTGATGGTTATTTTGTACTACCATATACCATTCAAAATTATTTGGCAGATGAAATTGCTACTCCAAGAATGTCTGCAGACGAGAAAGAATTCATGGAAGCTGAAAAATCTGTTAAAGACCGTTTTGAAAAGCTGATGAGCATTCAGGGGGAACGTTCTGTAGACAGTATCCATAAAGAGCTTGGCTTGGTAATGTGGGACTTTGTTGGAATGGGACGAAACAAAGAAGGCCTTGAAAAGGCTATCAAACGCATTGCTGAAATCAAAAAAGAATTCTGGTCGAATGTACGTATTCCTGGAAACAAAGAAGGAATGAACATTGAGTTGGAAAAAGCAAGCCGTTTAGCCGACTTTATTGAAATCGGCGAACTAATGGCACGTGACGCTTTGAACCGAGAAGAATCGTGCGGTGGGCACTTCCGTGAAGAATACCAAACAGGCGAAGGAGAAGCACTGCGTCAGGATGATAAATTCGCTTACGTAGCCTGCTGGGAACATTCAGGAGATGATAAAGAACCGAAACTTCACAAAGAAGAGTTGGTTTACGAGAATGTGAAAATGGTTCAACGTAATTACAAATAACGGCTTTTAAAAGGAGATCAATCATGGAGAAAACAATAAATCTAACATTAAAGGTTTGGCGTCAGAACGGTCCCAAAGAAAAAGGCCGCTTTGAAACCTACAAGGTTAACAACATATCAACTGATAGTTCATTCTTAGAAATGATGGACATCTTGAACGAGCAATTGGTCAGTGAAAATAAAGAACCTATTGCATTCGATCACGACTGCCGCGAAGGTATCTGCGGTATGTGTTCATTATACATCAATGGTCGTCCGCACGGACCAGACGATGACGTAACAACTTGCCAGTTGCACATGCGTAAGTTTAAAGATGGTGAAACCGTCACGATTGAACCATGGCGTGCTTCGGCATTCCCGGTAATCAAAGATCTGATTGTTGACCGCACAGCATTTGACAAAATTATAGCTGCTGGTGGTTATGTTTCGGTAAGTACTGGTGGTGTGCCGGATGCCAACGCTATCCCAATTCCTAAAGTTGATGCTGACGAGGCAATGGATGCTGCTGCTTGTATTGGTTGTGGCGCTTGTGTTGCAACTTGTAAAAACTCATCTGCTATGCTTTTCGTTTCAGCAAAAGTAAGCCAGCTTGCCTTGCTACCACAAGGAAAGGTTGAAGCAAAACGCAGGGCAAAGGCAATGGTTGCCAAAATGGATGAACTAGGTTTTGGTGGTTGTACAAATACTGGAGCTTGCGAAGTGGAATGTCCTAAAAACGTTTCTATCGCCAATATTTCACGCTTGAACCGTGAGTATTTAAAAGCCCGCTTTTCAGAATAAAATTATTTCAATTGATAGAAAGGAAACCTCGACATTTGTTGGGGTTTTTTTGTGCCCCGATTTTTTGGCATCAATCTTGCCTAAGCATTTATAAATAATCATTCAAAATCTACAAGTATGAAAACTATTAGAACAATATTATTCATTTTTGCAACCATCACTTTCACTACATCATGTGAAGGACCTGTTGGACCTCCCGGGATAGATGGTTTAGATGGAGACTCTTTTATCGGTTCCATATTCGATATTGAAGGAGATTTCACATCAGATAACGATTACAGCCTTTATTATGAATTCCCTCCTGATTTCACAGTTTATGACTCTGACGTTGTACTGGTTTATATCCTATGGGAACAAGCAGACAATATGGACGTTTGGAGGCTTTTGCCTCAGACATTGGTTTTAAACGAAGGAATTCTACAATATAACTTTGATTACACAATTGCTGATGTGAAAATATTTCTTGATGGCGATGTTCCTTTTAATCTTTTAGAACCGGGAGATTTAAATGATCAAGTATTCAGGGTTGCTATTCTCCCCGGTGAATTTGCCAACAATAAGTCGGCCGATTTAACAAATTTCAGTGCAATTCGTAATGCACCAAATATGAAGTTGAATACATTGAAGTCAATTGATATCACAGATTCTACAAAGTAAGAGATATGTGAAAACGAAAGAAGGCCGAGAATTAATTCTCGGCCTTCTTTGTACCCGGACGAATTATCTTTATAAACTTATACTTATGACAGAAGTATAAGATCAAAAAACCAAAGGAACATATGAGGCAAATTTCTATTTAAGAGTTTATACCAGCTCAATCACTACTCTGTGCTTTGGACTTAATAATGAATGCTCCAGTGCCTCGTCGATATTCTCAATTCCAAAAACCCGTTCATCAAATAAATCATTTAAAGGATACTTCTCGTACGAATTTTCCATATATCGGATTGCATTGGCCAAATCTTCAGGGACATAGTTGTGAATACCCTTAATTTGCAATAAGCTACGGACTACTCTTTCTGGATTTATCTTAATATCATCGGTTGGAAATACCGAACCTGCCAAAATGATAGTTCCTCCCGTTCCGGCTACATCTAAACCAAGCTGAAGCAACTTATTTACCCCTGTCATTTCAAAAATAACATCAATGCAATCTTCCTTTAGAAAATCGTTTATAATCTCATATGAAACTCCATTTTTAGGCGAAACAGGAATCAAATAATTGGCTCCAAACTTTTGTGCAAGATCAAGACGAACATTGTTTTTATCAATTGCCAGGATATTTTTTGCCCCATTTTCCCTGCACATCATTATGGTAAGAATTCCAAGCATGCCTGCTCCTGTAACCAAAACATTTTTCCCTTTTACATTGCCAGCCAAACGCATGGCTGCAGCTATGGTAGACCACGAGCAATTTATTCCGGCCAATAAATTTTTGGGCAATTCATTCGACAATTTATAAATAGAAGTGCCCGGGAAAAGATGTGTATGTGAAGCAAAGCCACCAGTCAATTTAAAGTGGCCTTCCATTTTTTCATGCCCATATTTTTTTAGCGAAGAACATTTTTGTGGTATCCCATTTTTGCAGTTCCTGCATTCACCACAAAAAGCCATTAACGACCATGTAATTAAATCGCCCTTCTTGAGCGTATTTCCCCAATAGTCTGTCAGGTGACTACCGCATTCGACTACCTCGCCAAGTATCTCGTGCCCCAGAATTGAAGGAGTGGGGCCCGGACGTTTTCCTAAATAAGTTATCAGGTCGCTTTTACATATGGTACTGCAGATGTTTTTTACCAATACCTCACCAGTACCTAATTCGGGAAGGTCAATCTTTTGCAATTCGAGTTTTCTGCCCGGGGAAGTGAATATCCACGCTTTTGCCTGTTCCATAACTGCAATTAATAATTTTAGTAAAATAGTTGGGTGCCTGTTCAGCAACTTTGTTATGACAAAATATTGCTAAGGCTGGCAAGTGAATCAATAATATAGTCAGGGCTGGCAAGCTGTAGTTGATCTTTTGTTTGAGCTCCAGATAAAACTCCGACATTTATGCCACAGTTTGCATTTTTGCCTTCTTCTATGTCAATCCCTGAATCCCCTGCTTTAAGCACAAGTTTTGGATCTTCAATGTTGAACATTTCCATTGCTTTTAAAATCATATCAGGATGAGGCCTTCCTTTCTCAACATCATCTGCTGTAATTAGAGCATCATAATGTGTGTCTTTCTCCCAGCATAGCTTTTTTACCAAGCTATTGGCAATTCTGCTGTTATATCCGGTATTTAATACTACAATTATGCCACGTTGCTTTAATTCAAGCATTGTTTGTTCAACTCCGGCTATAGGCTTTACATCCAAAATATCATATGCCTCATCCAGCATCACTTTAAAGTCTTTAAAAACATCGTTTGCGTCAATATTTTTAATGTTTAAATGAGCAAGTACATCTTTTATGGCCTGAAATTTTTCTTTCCCAGCACCTATTTCAAGCACAGTGTCCAAGTTTGTAGAACCACCATGCATATTTATTGCTTTGTGTAAATTTTTATATACAACATTTTGTTCATCTACTGTTGTTCCGGCCATGTCGAAAACAACCATTTTAATATTCTTCATGCGTTTGTTAATTAGAAGTAGTTAATAAATAAATTACTAATACTGTAGCTGTTTTTTCTGTATTATTTTGTGGGACATGAGGTATTCGTCCATCGAAAAACAAGGAATCACCTTGCTTAAAAGCAATCACTTCATTTTCCAGGATATAATCAATTTCACCATCGATTAAATATAAGAATGTAAATCCATCAGTTACTACCTTTTCTCGCTCGGCTCCAGGTTCAAGTTTTAAAATAGTAGTCTGAAAAGCGACATTCTGAATATTCTCACTCATAATGTTAAAATACGAAAAACCTTTCGAGTCTTCTTTTTCTTCATAAATATATTCATTAGATTTTTTATGCAAATAGGCATAAGAGTTAATGTCAGCTATTCCATCAAAAAATAAGGTGAGGTCAGTTTCTAGAGCTTTAATAATTTGCAAAAGAACAGGTAATGATGGTATAGTGCGCCCATTTTCAATTTTTGACAATAAACCTTTGCTTATTCCAGCCTTTTCCGAGACTTCAACCAGGGTGTTCTTATTCTGCCGACGAATTCCCCTTACTTTTTTACCAATTCTTATATATAAACTGCTCTCCACTTTGTTTACTAATATTCAACTTTTGCAAATATACGTCGTTTACAAGTAATTTAATATACAATGCCCCGATTTAATGCTAAATTCATAAAAGACCGTCAGTAAACACTTTCATAAACTTCCATTAACGTTCAATTTACATTACTTTGGTTCTGCAACCATAGCTTTGTAAATGAAGAGTTTTCACATTTGTCAACTTTTGGAATAAAAATGAAAAACAAAACCATTACATATTGGTTGGAGAAAAAAGGGGATCTTGCTTTTACTGTTTTCGCAGTTTTAGCTTCCTTTTTAACCTATTCCTGCATGTATGCTTTCAGGAAACCATTTACTGCTGCTACATTTGATGACATGGCTTTTCTTGGGGTTCATTATAAAATTTGGCTGATAACATCGCAAGTTGCTGGCTATACCCTTTCAAAATTTCTGGGAATTAAATTTGTTTCTGAGATGCAACCCGAGAAAAGGGCTGTTTCTATTTTAATTGTTATTGGAATTGCCTGGGTAGCATTATTGCTATTTGCAGTAACACCTGGCCCTTATAATATTATCTGGTTATTTTTTAACGGACTACCGCTTGGCGTGGTTTGGGGGTTGGTTTTCTCCTATCTCGAGGGTCGCAGAATGACTGAATTACTCGGTGCCGGAATTAGCATTAGTTTTATATTTTCATCGGGCTTTGTTCGCACTGTAGGAAAATACCTGATGCTGGAACATAATGTTTCGGAGTTCTGGATGCCTTTTGTTACATCCTCGGCTTTTGTAATCCCACTTATAATTTCGGTATGGCTACTTAACCGATTGCCAGATCCAAACCAACGAGACAAGGAACACCGCACCGAACGAGTTCCAATGAACAAGCAAGAGAGAAAACAGTTTATTGCCAAATTTGCCACTGCAATTATTCCATTTACACTTGCTTATATTATTCTTACTGTTTTGCGCGATATCCGCGATAACTTTTCAGCAGAAATTTGGATTGAACTGGGTAAGGGTGATGCTCCCGAAATTTTCACAACCGCCGAAATTCCTGTTGGTATTGGGGTTTTGGTTGTGGTATCGTTAATGATATTAATTAAGGATAACTTAAAAGCACTAAATACTTCGCTCGTATTTATAACAGGAGGGCTAATTATAAATATTGTTGCCACATCCGCTTTTCAAGCTAACCTGATTGGTGGTGTAAGCTGGATGATTTTGGTGGGATTTGGTCTGTATTTAGGATACATTACCTACCATGCGCTTTTGTTCGAACGATTTATTGCAGCGTTTAAGTATGTAAGCAACATTGGCTTTTTGTTTTATGTAGCCGATGCATTTGGCTACCTCGGTAGCGTTTCCACCTTTCTTATGAAGAACTTCTTTTCACCAAACATTAGTTGGTTGAATTTCTTCAGTTCTTTAACCTATTCTTTATCATTTTTAGGGATTGGCTTGTGTGCTGTTTCGTACATTTCAATCAGAAACAAACACAAAAGATTATTCCCCAAAACTACAAAAATGTTAAAATATGAAAACGTATAAACTTCCCGAAAATCCTTACCTGTTATTAACACCAGGACCTTTATCGACAACAAAATCGGTGAAAGCCACAATGTTGCGTGACTGGTGCACTTGGGACGATGATTATAACAGCATTGTTCAGGAAATTCGTTCTGAATTGATAAACCTTGCAGGAGTTGACCATGAACAATACACATCGGTTTTAATGCAGGGGAGTGGTACTTTTTCGGTAGAATCGGTTATTGGTTCGGTATTACCTGTGGACGGAAAGTTGCTTGTTTTGGCTAACGGTGCCTACGGACAACGTATTGCAACCATTGCTAAATACCTAAAAATACCAGTTGTTATTTACGATGCAGGCGATTTGGAACGCCATGACATAGAAGAGGTAGATGAAATTTTAGAACAGGATGGAGATATTTCGCATGTAGCATTGGTGCATTGTGAAACGACCACGGGAATGCTAAATGACATTGAAACTATTGGCGATGTGGTAAAAAAACACGGTCGTACATACATTGTTGATGCCATGAGTAGCTTTGGCGGTATTCCGATAGAAATGGAACAAATTGGAATAGATTATTTAATCAGTAGTGCTAACAAATGCATCCAGGGAGTTCCGGGATTTGGATTTATTATTGCAAAACGCAAAGAACTGGAAAAGTGTGACGGCTGGGCGCGATCACTTTCGCTCGACTTATTCTCACAATGGCGGACTATGGAAGATAGTAACGGCAAATGGCGTTTTACTTCACCTACCCATGTGGTTCGTGCTTTTCGCCAGGCAATTGTTGAACTAAATGCCGAACAGGGAATTGATGCCCGTTTTATACGCTACTCAACCAACCAAAGAACATTGGTTGCCGGAATGCGTGAGTTGGGATTTCAGCCACTGCTACCCGATGAATTACATTCGCCAATCATTACAACTTTTATTTCACCCGATCATCCCGATTACGATTTTGTAAAATTCTACAACGAAATGAAATCGAGAGGTTTTGTAATCTACCCCGGAAAGGTAACTGACTTTCAGTGTTTTCGAATAGGGAACATTGGAGAAGTTTATCCAGAAGATATAAGTGCATTGGTTAAGGCTATAAAAGATTCGATGTACTGGGTTTAAAATTATAATCATGGCTGCCAATTTCAGAACAGAAGGAGATATTAACTTTTCGCCGGAAAGGGAAAAGTGGAATGATTCAATTACCGATTTAAAAACACTTCGCTTACTGGAAGAAGATTCAAAATACTTTTTCCACCAATACATGTCTACTCCTTGTCTTGACGTGTTGGGCGAATGTGATGGCAGTTCTATATCCACTATTGCCGGAAAAACATTGTTTGATTTCCATGGCAACAGTGTTCATCAGGTTGGTTTTCGAAATGAATATATAATTGACCGGGTAAAAGAACAACTTGATACGCTTTCATTTTCAACCCGACGTTTTACCAATGAGCCCGCAATTAATTTAGCCAAAAAACTGGTAAGCAAAATGCCATCTGAAGATTATCGTGTACTTTTTGCACCAGGTGGAACTTCTGCTATCGGGATGGCATTAAAACTGGCACGTGCAGTTACTGGAAATCACAAAGTTGTTTCGTTATGGGATTCATTTCACGGTGCGTCGCTCGATTCGATTTCAGCTGGAGGTGAAGCCAGTTTTCGTACGCATATGGGGCCTATGTTGCCAGGTGTTTTAAGGATTCCACCTCCAACAACTTATCGTGGAATATTTGGTGATACGGAAGCAGACCAGTTAAAATATGCCGACTATCTGGAATATGTGGTTGAAAAAGAAGGAGCCGTTGGTGCATTCATTTCAGAAACCATACGAAACACAGATGTTCAGGTCCCTTCTAAAGCATATTGGAAAAGAATTCGTGAAATTTGTGACAATCATAATATCCTTCTGATTTTGGATGAAATTCCGATTGGAATGGGACGAACAGGCAAACAATTTGCCTTTGAGCTTTACGACATAGAACCCGACATTGTATGTTTGGGTAAAGGACTGGGAGGAGGAATTTTTCCCATGGCTGCGATGATAGGGCGTTCGGAATTTAATATTGCCCCTGAAATTTCATTGGGACACTTTACCCATGAAAAAAATCCTGTGGGATGCACAGCAGCATTAGCTGCTATCGAATTCATCGAAAATGAGAAACTACTGGCTAAAGTACAGGCTGACAGCATTTGGATTGAATCGAAACTAAAGGAATTAGAACAAAAATTTAGTTGCATTGGAAATATTCGCGGTGTGGGGCTTTTATGGGGTGTTGAACTGGTAACAGACAGAACCACAAAAGAAAAAGCTATTGAAACTGCAGAAAAAGTAATGTACGAGTGCCTTAAAAATGGTTTAAGTTTTAAAGTGTCACAAGGAAATGTCCTTACACTTGCACCTGCATTAACCATAACTAAAGAAGAACTGATTAAAGCGTTTGGCATTCTTGAAAATGCCATACAAAAGTTTAATAACTAGGGTGTTACTTGCGCTAAATTTGGCAAAATCTAATTTAGGACTCACACATCAAATGAATAAATCCGGACTAAACTAGTAGTTTGGGCTTAGGCTTTGAAATAAAAGCTTAATACAGTTTTTTCATTCAAGTAGATTAATTAATTAATGATTATCCTGCGGTTAGAATGTCCGTCGGATTTTAAAAATAAGAATCAGTATGACACAAATTGTAAAAATATTATTGGTATTGTGCTTGTTCCCAGTATTCGTGCAAGCACAACAAATTGTCGAAAAGAAAACACTTCACAGAACGTATACACTTAACGAAAAGTCGCAGGATTTTTATGAAGAGAAAATTGTTTTAAAAGAACCAATTAAGGATTTTTCGTTCGAGTGCCTTTTTGTAGACCATATAAACACGCCAGTTGGATTTGAACTTAATTTTGGCGAAAAGCAAGTTTTAAAATGCTTTAACGACCAAATTAAGTCTGGTACTGTAATTGTCAAAGTTGAAAAAGGGATTCAAAAATATTACCATCATTTTGTGGTAAATTTTGAAAACAACTACATTACTATTTTCGATAATGGCAAGCAAGTTATTTCAACGGTTTTAGAAAGCACTTCCGATTTTTTTGAAGTAAAAATGTTGGCACCTTTTGAAAAACACATCCAATTGAACGACCTTGTTAAAGAGTATACCATTTACAGTTCCCCACTTTCAAAAAACGAAATTAACAGGCAACTAAACATCTATTCCGAAGCACTTAAAAATGGCACTCTACCAGGTACCGAGACACAACTTATTGTAAAGCCTTTCTTATCCTTGCCAACAAAAAAATCTGTAAATCTGTGCTGGGAAAGCAATCAACCCTCCACCGGGACTGTTAAATATGGCACAGCCTATCCGTTAAAAAGCACGATTGAGTTAAACGAACCAAAAACATTGCAAAACTTACAGATCGAAAACCTCGAAGAAGGAACAAACTATTATGCTGAGGTAGAAGTTGCGGTTTCAGGAAAAGTAATTTCTACTACGAAGCTTTCGTTTAAAACAGCACAAAACGAAAATGAAGCATTCCGTATAGGGATAATTGCCGATACCGAAGCAAGACCATTCGTAAATGCACAAATCTCTTGCCAGCTATGGGAAAATCGTCCAGACTTTTTTGTGATATTGGGCGACATAACTGATGGAGGTTGGAAAAATTATAAAGATCAATGGACATTGGAATTATTCGCCGGTACAAATGAACTAATGCAACGAGTTCCGGTTATTCCTGTTGCTGGAAATGGCGATGCAGATCTTCATTGGTTCAACAAGTATTTTAATCCACCTGGCAAAGATGGCTTTTACAAATACAGCTGGGGCAATACCGATATTTTTGTTTTAAACAGCTATGAAAAAGACGAACTTGCTCCTGATAAACGACAATATGTTTGGCTTGAAAACCAATTGATGAAATCAACCGCCACCTGGAAGATTGTTGCTATGCATTACGCACCTTTCTCTTCCGATGAAGATGATTATGGCAATACGTGGGAAGGTCCTGGTGATCAGGGTGACCCAAAAGTTCGGAAGTTAGTTCCATTGTTCGACAAGTACAATGTTGATTTTGTAACCTACGGGCATTTGCATTGTTACGAACGTACTTATCCGCTGAAAAACAACAAAATTGACTTAGAAAAAGGAACCACCTATATTATTGCCGGAGGCGCTGGTGGAAATATGGAAGATTTTGCACCGCACCGCACCTGGTTCTCAGCAAAAACATTTCGCGGATATCATTATTTAATTGCGAATATCTACAAAAATTCGATTCGAATAGATACATATAATTCAGATGGTAATATGATTGACTTTTACGAAAAAAGAAAAGATTAGAAAATGAAGATATCTGTTCTGATTCTATTTGTTTTAACAGTATTTTGTGCTTCTGCACAACAATTTTCGGCTGTCCCTTTTGTCCATTCGCACAATGATTATTTGCAGGAAAAACCCCTCGTTGGAGCTTTGGAAGCCGGAGCCAAATCGATTGAAATTGATTTGTTTTTGCAAGATGGAAAACTACTGGTTGCACACACCAAAGCAGAAATTAAAAAAGGAAACACATTTGAAGATCAATATATTCTTCCTCTAAAAAAATACCTTTCTGAAAAGGATGTTGAACATGAGTTTCATTTTATGATCGACATTAAATCTGAATCGGTTTCAACCTCAAAAAAAATCCAGAAAACGTTGGAAAAGTATCCTGAACTTTTCTCTAAAGATGGGGTTCAGGTAGTTATTTCAGGGAATCGACCTAAGCCCTCAACGTATTCCGAATATGCTAATTTTATTTGGTTCGATGGACGAAAACCTATTGATGTAGATGGTCCCGGAGGAAATAGAATTGCCTTGATAAGCCAAAACCTATCAAAATTTACACGATGGCGTGGTGAAGGCAAAATTCCACTAACAGAAGAACAAAATATAGTTTTATTCTTAAAAGAGTGCCACACCAGGAATGTACCAGTAAGGTTTTGGAATTCAGGTGACAGCGAGAAAATGTACGAGTTCCTGGTTAAAGCAGGAGTTGATTACATTAATTCCGATAAGCCAACGATTGTTCAAAAATACCTGCAATCCTACTTGATTGGTCAATCACTTCCTACGTGGTTCGAAGGTTGTTTCGATATTCACCACATTAATACAGGACGAGGTAATGTTTCGATGTTGACTTTCCCTGATGGAACAACCATGCTGGTTGATATGGGAGATATGTCCGAAAAACATCCCCGCACGTTATCAAAACGAAATACTCCGGCTTTACCAAATAATTCAAAGTCTCCTGCACAGTGGGTTGTCGATTACGTTTACCAACACAATCCAAAAGATTGTAATCCTTATTTCGATTATGCCCTAATTACACATTTTCACGATGATCATTTTGGGGAACTTGACAAAACAAAAAAGCAGCACAGCGAAGGCAATTACGCACTTACTGGTGTAATGGAATTGGGAAGTATTATTCCCATAAAAAAGCTGGTTGATCGAGGAGCGAACTTTCCTATAAAACTTGATGATCCCAAGGTTCAGAAAAAATTCGGGTTGAGGGATGATAAGTATTCCATGATTCAAACACTGGAAGAATACTGGGAGTTTATCAACTATCAGAGACGACAAGGTTTAAAATACGAAGATTTTGAAGTCGGGTCTATATCGCAATTCAAATTACTTGAAAATGATGCTTTCAATTTCACCTTTCGTAACGTTTTTGTGAATGGTATAATTACTAATGAAGATGGCAAAATAGTTTTTGAAAAATTCAAAGCGGGGGAATACCCTGGTGAAAATAATTTAAGTGCAGGCTTTAAAATCAGTTATGGTGATTTTGATTATTACGCAGGTGGCGATATCAGTGGAATAAATAACTTAGGTGAAACTGATATGAACAGCATGGAAACCAAGGTAGCTCCACATATAGGAGCTGTTGATGCAGCGGTTTTAAATCACCACGGCAACCGTGATTCCCAGAACAAAATTTTTGTATCGGCACTACAGCCTCGGGTTTGGCTACAGCCCAGTTGGTCAGCCGACCATCCTGACGACAATGTATTGCGCCGCATCATGTCGCAGGAACTTTATCCGGGAGAACGAAATGTTTTCTCAACATCGATTCTTGGAGCCACCAAGCTGGTTATTGGCGGGAATATAGAAGAAGCTTACAAAGCAACCCAAGGGCACATTGTTTTACGTGTTTATCCGGGAGGAAAAAATTACACCGTATTTGTGCTAAATGATAAAAATACCGAGAGAGAAATTACATCATATTGTAATTATCAATCTAGATAGAAGTATGAGAATGAAAATATACTCACCATGTAAGTTCAACTTGCATAAATGAGTATATTTTCATTTCTTAATCTACTGAATTCCAAATGGTTGCGTTCCAGTAATCGACCCCGGACCAAATATTTCAGCTCTAACATACTTCACGATGTTGGCTGTTTCAGCAATCTTTATTGTGTTGCCGCGAGCGACAACTTTCCCTGCTGAAATCCATCGAATTGAATCTTGTCCTGACGATTGAATCTCGATCAGACCTTTCTTGTTGTTGACTTCGATCGATTCTATTTGAGGCACTTTGGGTCCTTTATGTCCTTCCTGTGCATAAACATATAAAAAGCGTCCCTCAAGCATTCCGGATCGGATGTCTTGCTCGTTTAAATCAGGTAAAATAAATAGGTTCCAATTTCTTCCCAAAGCGTTTTCCCCTCTGTGAAAATCGTCATTTGAATATCCCCATATTGGACGTTCAGGCATTGTTTTCTCTAAAACTGCATCCCATAATTCGCGGTCGTTTTGATAACGATCGCCCTGATTATAGACTTCCATGCCGGTTACATAATCATATTGATTAAAAATATCCACATACCAGCCAACATTGTATTTCTCAGGATTTCTTTTCGTGTAACGTCCAGGGTGGTTTAATAAAATAATTCCATTCTTTGCACCAATTTCCTCAATAGCAACTTTTTCATCGCCAGGTTCTTGTTGATAGTCATTAAAGTAACTTCCTAAGTGGTGCGGTGCCGAAACTTCGTTGCCTTGGATGGCATACATTTTTAGTTCTTTGGCATTTCTGTTTTGATAGATAATAGCGCTTGAGTCAATTCTCCCGCTTTCAAGTTTTTCTTGTGCACTTTTACTATAATTTAATTCAGAAAAGCCTTCCCAGGGAAAAGTAACTTCATTATGGTCGGTAATTGCCAGAATCTTATAATCAAGATTATGGTAGCTGTCCACGACCTTTTGTGGGCTATAAGAACCATCACTCCTTGTAGTATGTGTATGCAAATTGGCTTTTAATCTTAAATGATTTTGCCAATCAACATTTTCATAAGGGTTATCAATTCTTACATTGGGACCACAGCTTTGAAAAATAATCCCCAGAACAAGAGTAAACAAAAATAAATACGACTTTTTCATACGACTAAATTTTTTCATTATTTCAGATTTTTAAAAGCATTTCGTAACGATTCAATAACAAGATCGCAATCATTTTTGGTGATTACCAACGATGGACGCATGGTAATTATATTGCCCTCAATAATTTTAAAAGCCACACCTTGGTTCATGCAATCATACATTACCTGCTCGGCTTCTTCATTGGCTCGCTCTTTGGTTTGGCAGTCTTTCACCAAATCAATACCTATATGAAATCCTTTACCAGCAACATTTCCAATTATCTCAAACTCGTCTTTTAATTCATTCAGTTTTTCAATCAAATAATCACCTAGTTTTGCTGAATTATCAACCAAACTGTGGTCTTCAATGTATTGAATTTCAGCTAATCCGGCTGCCGAACAAAGTGGGTTTTTCTCGTGGGTAAAGTGTCCGATGGAACGATGTTGCAGCACATTGTATTCTTCCTTTGTTATGATCCCGGCAAAAGGCACAACACCTCCGCCAAGCGATTTCCCGATCACTAAAACATCGGGTGTGACAAAATGCTCCGATGCAAACATTTTTCCTGTGCGCCCAAAACCTTCAATTATCTCATCAAAAATTAAAAAGATGCCATACTCGTCACAAATTTTTCTAATCTCCTGCCAATAATATTTCGATGGAATTACCGGTGTCGCCGAAATGGGCTCGGCAATTATTGCAGCTACATCCGGGTTTCGTTTTAGAAGTATCTTTATTTGACGCAGATATTCATTGTCAATCTGGTCTTGGTTTGTAAAGCCCCATGGGTTTCTGTAATAATTCGGAAATTCAACATGAAAAGCTCCCGGCACCATCGGTCCATTTCCTCCCAAAAAGTGTTCTTCACCACAGATACTTGAAGCCTGAAATCCTGTTCCGTGATAAGAATCCCAGAACGAAATAGTTTTCCATTTTCCAGTAATTTGTTTGGCAAGCATAATAGCCATTTCAATGGCTTCTGATCCACCCGGGCAAAACAATACCCGATCCAAACCATTGGGAGATATTTCAATAAGTTTTTCAGCCAATTTAATTGCCGGAATATTGGTATATCGTCGTGGCGTAAATGCCATTTTATCTTGCAACTGTTTAATCACAGCTTCAATAACTTTTGGGTTACTAAAACCAGCATTGTGCACACCATTCCCGTGCAAATCAAGATACTTTTTCCCGCTAAGGTCGGTAATATAAGCTCCCTCGGTTTCCGAAAGTACATTCATTACTGGCGTAGAAAGAGCCTGATGCAGAAAATATTCACTATCCTTTTCCAGCCATTTTTTTGTTTCAGTATCCAGCTGGCTGTTGTAATTCTTTCTGTTCTCAGTAGAATTGTTATCCCCTTGTTCTTTTGAGATTTTGATCATGATCTTATCTTATTTGCTTGTGTTTGCATATTTTTTAGTCTGAACTGATAACAAACTTACCCGAATGAAGCATTTCAATTCCTGAGTAAATTTGATAAAAATACATACCACTTTGTAAGTGTTTGCATTTGTATTGAAATATTGCGGTGTGAATTTCTTCAGTATCAATTTCTCGCCCCGAAAGGTCGTAAATTTTTAGCGTGATTTCTTTGTCAAAACACTTAAGGCTTTCAAAATTTAAATACTCTTTTGCAGGATTGGGATAAACTTTAACTGCCTTTAATTGACGTTCATTTATCCCTGTAGCAACACATGATACACCAAATGGCTTCCCATCAAGTTCCCATTCTGGCAATATGGGAACACACATATACTCCAAAGCAGTTGCCGCAACATCAACAATACGAGGAGTATTGCTGTAATCGTATTCCCAAACCTTGCTGGTGTCTGTTGCATTTTTCCATTCTGTTCTTGAAATTGTACCGTGGGCTTTTGTTGAACTCAAATCTTCAACTTTTTCAAAGTTTTCTCCTTCAGTTAATCGCCAATAGCCAACAAGCGATTCAAAATCGGTATGTGTGCTATCTATTTTTTTGCAGCTCCAGTTGTTTATATCTTCTTTTGAAACAAGCTTATTGAAAATGCGAACTTCAGCAATACTACCTTTATAGGTGTATCCGTTTTTTGCATCTGCTCCGAACGAAATAGGAAATCCCGAATAAATATTCCCGATGGATTGAATTGAAACGCTGTCAAGTATTGCCCCGTCTTCAAAAATTGTTAAATACCCATCCCGGTCAAAAGTGGCACTTAGTGTGTGCCATTTGTTGTCATGAATTTCATTCCCGTTTATATCAGCACGGTTTGTTCCGTCGCCAATATTCACCTTCCAGGGCAAACCATCATACTTAAATGAAAATACAAAGCCTTTGTTTCTGCCTGTAACCCAATCTTTGTCAGTAACTATAGCCACATCGGCAGGATTAGTTGTTCGCACTCTGCATTCAACCGTAAAATCTTTGTCTGTACCAAAATTAAAGACTTCATTCAGTTCAGTACTTACTTTCGAACTTCCGTCGAAGTATAATTCTACCGAATCCTCTAAACAGTTTTCAGGAGGCAATACGGTACTTAAAATGCTATCTTTTTTAACCTCCTGCTTGGTGATATTATCGTTGCTGCAAATAATAAAAATGTTTCTTTCCTCTATGGTGTTCCCGCCATGACTGGTTCCTATTCCACCGTGATCTGTAGAAACAATAATCAACCAGTTTTCTTCTGAATATGTTGTACGATTTTCGATTGCAGCTATCATTTGTCCGACTCCTGCATCTACTTCTTCAATAGATTCGATATATCCTGAAGCATCAGGGTTAAATCCATAAACATGTCCTGCGTGGTCAACATCGTCGAATTGTATAAAAAGTGCATCAGGAGCTTCGTTTGTTAAGTAACTTACCGTTTTTGAAATCAGATCAGATTCTCCAGAAACGTAAATTATAGAATCGGCAAATGGTTCAGTAATATGATCGTTGATCGGGCCCCATTGGCTAATTGATGCAGTGTGCGTTTCAGGGGCATGGTCTTCAAGATATTTAAAGAATGGAGGATAATTTTCAAAGTTTTTCCCATTGAATGAATTATCGTCCACCCCGTGTTTGTTTTGCCAAACACCCGTAAGCATTGACGACCAGCTTGGTCCGCTTGAGGTTGTTGCTTCGTTAATCGCATCGAGAGAAAAAGCTGAATTATCCATCAACTTATCTATATTGGGAGTACTTGCTGCCTGTAAAGCGTCTGGTCTGCAGCCATCTATCCCAATAATAAACACTTTCTTTTTTTGTGCTGTGCAACAAATCGATAGCACAACCAATATAACAGAAACTATTGTTTTTTTAAACATATCCCATTCAAATAGAAAATACCGACACCTGGCCGTAAAGCCAGGTAGCCGGTTTCCTTAAACCAATTAAAAAATATGAAAAATCCAAGGTTCTTATCCCAATATTTACCTATTTTAGGCTTAATATTTCTGGTGAAATAATTTGTTTTGCCAATTCTGGACTGCGATAAGTAGCGCTTAAATAAAAGCCACCTCCACCATTAAAATATTCTACACGAATTTTATTCTTTCCTGCTTTTAAGTCGATTGAACCCTCGCGCTCCTGAACTCCGTGATCACCATCATTATTTACAACCAGTTTATTGTTGATGTACAGCTTACTTCCATCATCAGAACGGGTTGTAAAAGCATACTTGCCATTGGTTTCAATATTGATGTATCCTTCGTAAACCACAGCAGTGTAATCTTCAATTTTTTCAACCAACTCGTCAGTGCTGATTTCATATACCCTGCCTTCTTCTTCTGAACTTAAAGTTGTAAAGTCTGGGAGTTTATCCCAATCTTTTCCTTTATAAAGGCTGTATTTAATTCCTGTATTAGCAGAAACATTTCCAGCAACCCTAAAGTAGCCCTCGGAAATAGCACTTTGTCCACCAGAGTTCCCGAAGTAAGCAGCTTTTACAATTCCCGACTCTTTCATTTCAAAAGGTCCTGTGTATTCAGTTGACTTTGCTGTAGGAATTGAGCCATCAGTAGTGTAACGGATTTTACCATCATTTCCTTTAGTTTCAATGGTAACCATTGCCTTTTTATTTACAAAAAGACCGCCTGATTCGCCATTGGGTTTACGTGGCAAAATTATCGGAACATAAGTCGATGGAGCTAAAAACTCTCCCATTAAAGTTGATTGGTCTGGCTCGGATGCCCCTTCAAAAGCACACTCAACCGGACGTCCCATCCAAACTTGTGGGGTTGTTACATTTAAGGCATAGGCTGAAGTAGCTGCAATAGTATGCAAATTAACTGCTGTTGGAATTTTATAATCTTTTTTAATTCCCGCACCAAAAATTATGAAAGGCACTTCATTCCCTTGTACCGTTTCGTGTCCATGACCATAACCAATCCCACCATGGTCGGCAACAATCATAAAAACAGTTTCATCGTAAATGCCTGCTTCTTTTGTGGCATCAACAATTTGCGCAGTTAAAGAATCTGCCAAAGTAATTGATTCAAAGTATTTTGGAGTCATGTGTCCTGCACTATGTCCTACACCATCCACGTGGTCGATCTGAATAAAAAGGAAATTTGGTTTTTCTTTTACAATTACTTCAGCAGCCTTTTTCCCCGTATTTCTTTCATTATGAGTGTGCATATCAATATCGACACTGGTGTGATCGTATAAATGTGCAAAGCCACCCCAGTGATAAACCGAAGCTGTTTTTAATTCTTTATTTGTTTTTTTTATGGCATAAAAAATATCGGGATAACGACCATACTCAGTAGTTACTACAGGAGGTAGGCTGTAGTTGTCGGAACGCCAGTCGTTTGAAGTAATACCAGTTTGTGTTATACCAGATGCCGTTAACATTGCCGACCAACAAGGACCGCTTGAAGTAGGCATAACGTTTCGTGTATTAAACGACCAGGCGCCTTTTTTCATATATTCATCGAAATTTGGCGTATTGGCTTCCATTACACCTCCTACCGACATTCCATCGATGCCGATTACAACCACATGTTTTATTCCCTTTGGTTGAAATTCGGTCGTGCATGCAGTAAAAGCTGCTGCAATAACCAAAAGCATTAAAAATATCCGTGTCATATCTCTTGTATATTGTGAATAAGGCTGGCAGCCATCCTAGGCTACCAACCTTCATTAATTATTGTGTAATATTACTTATTATAAAGCGCCTTAACCTCTGAAAGAGATAATGCTTTATTAATGATGATTAACTCGTCCATATAACCATCAAGTTCTTTTCGCGTGTCACTTCCTGCATTGTACACACCGCTTCCATCTTCCCAAAGGTTAATTGGGTAATCGTTGGTTTCATCCCACAACGAACCATTGCCAATAGAAGCCAGGTCGTTCGCCTCAGGATCGACATATTCTACACCATCAACATAAACATGCATTTTAGCATTATCGCGGTCGAAAACCATGGTAACCATGTGCCATTCACCATCCGCTAGATCGGGGGCAAAACCAGCATCATCGGCATCCCAATCGATACGGGTACGGTCGTTGTTGGCTATATTAATTGTCCATCCGTGTTCATCGTTGGCAGCATCGTTTGGATAGTACGCGTCGGCACCATCTGTAGCTAAAAGCCAACCTGGGTTGCCGCCACTGTCCCAGTTACTGTTACCAATCAAGACGGGATCAGAACCAATAGCTGCATCTTGTTTTGTCCAGAAATTAACTGAGAAACTTTGTGAACCTGATGGCCTCAACAAATCGTGTTTTGGTAATGAAGCATACGAACCAGGTACAAAATGAACCACTTTTCCTCTTTCGCCGTCGTTTACAAATTCGTAATTGGCAGTTGCTGTAGCTCCAGGAGTTGCATGTAATCGGTTTCCGCTAATGTCACTTAAACTATTATCCATAGGAAGGTATACAACGGCATTTTCTTCAATCTTGCTTACGGCATTTGTCTGTTCGTATAAACTTTTAATTTCAGAAGAAGACAGTGCCAAATTAATAATCCGTAACTCATCCATGTAACCATCAAGATTTTTACGGGTATCGCTACTAGCATTGTATTTCCCTGTTCCATCTTCCCAAAGGTTAATTGGATAATCATTTGTTTCATCCCACAACGAACCATCACCAATTGGAGTCAGGTCGTTTGCCTCAGGATCTGTATATTCAACACCATCAACATAAACCTGCATAATGGCATTGTCACGGTCAAAGACCATGGCAACCATGTGCCAGGCTCCATCGGCAAGGTTTGGAGCAAAGCCAGCATCATCAGCATCCCAGTCCATACGGGTGCGATCATTATTGGAAATGTTGATTGTCCATCCGTGTTCATCGTTTAACGGATCGTTTGGTTTATACAAATCAGCACCATCAGTAGCCAATAGCCATCCGGGATTGCCACCGCTGTCCCAATCACTGTTACCAATCAATACAGGATCGGAACCGATTGCATTGTCTTGTTTTGTCCAAAATGCTACAGTAAAGTTTTGATTTCCGAATGGACGCAATAGGTTGCTTTTTGGAAGTGAAGCATACGAGCCAGCTACAAAGTGAACTACTTCGCCCCTTTCTGCATCATTCACAAATTCAACATTTGCTGTTGCTGTTGCTCCAAGTGTTGCGTGCAAACCGTTTCCACTGTAATCATTCAGGTTTTTATCCAATGGCAGATATACTGTCGCATTATTGTTGCTGCTGCCCGATCTGTTTGTCACCTGATATAAACTTGCTACCTCATCGGCAGACATGGCACGATTTAAGATTTTCAATTCATCCATGTAACCATCAAGTTCTTTTCGGGTATCGCTTCCCGAATTGTAAACACCGCTACCATCTTCCCAAATGTTTATAGGATAATCGTTCGTCTCATCCCACAACGAGCCATCGCCAATCGGGGTAAGGTCATTAGCTTCCGGATCAAGGTATTCAACACCATCAACATAAACATGCATTTTGGTATTTGTACGGTCAAAAACCATGGTTACCATGTGCCAGGAACCATCTGCCAAGCTTGGTGCCATTGATGAATTTTCCATCTGGTCTGCATCCCAATCCATACGCGTTCTTTCATTATTGGCAATATTAATGGTCCAGCCATGTTCATCGTTTAACGGATCATTTGGCATATAAGCATTAGCACCATCGGTAGCCAAAAGCCATCCAGGGTTACCGCCGCTGTCCCAGTTGCTGTTCCCAATCAACACAGGGTCTGAACCAATGGCTTTATCTTGTTTTGTCCAGAAAGTAACGGTAAAGTCTTGTGTTCCCGAAGGTCTTAACAAATCGTGTTTTGGCAGTGTGGCATAAGAACCTGCTGCGAAATGCACTACCGGTCCCCTTTCATAGTCGACAACAAATTCGTAGTTGTTGGTTGCGTTTGCCCCTAAAACTGCATCGAAACCGTTTCCACTGTTATCTTTCATGTAATTATCGAAAGGTAAATGAACTACAAGGTCGCTACCGCTACCTGCAACTGTTTTGAAGTTCCAGGTAGTTTCGTCATTAAAACCACTGAAATCATTTCCATCTTCATCCTTTATGGCTCCTTCGTCCATATTTATATAATATTCAGTGCCAAAATCGAGAGGTTTGGTGTAAGGCACAGTAAGCGTATTATCTTCAAGTGTAACTTCTTTGGCGGTAACCGGAATGGTTTCTACTTCTGTCCCGGCAGCATTGAAAATTACAATATTCCCCTCGCCAAGAACAACATCCGCAGCAAATTTAATTGATAATCCAAATACCTTGGCATCTGTTGCACCATCGTTAGGAACAAGGTCTTTTAGCTGAGGACCTGACTGGCCTCCCGCAGTGAAAGACCACGTAGTAGTTGATGGCATTCCCATATACTCGTTGCCCATTAGGTCTTTTACAATTCCACGATCAAGACTAATAGTGTATTGTCGGCCTGATATAAAACCACCTGAAACAATTTTTAAAATCCGGGCATCTTCGTCAAGTGTTGCTGCATCTGAAGCTATATCTATCTGAACCGTAGTATCTTCAGATATAATTGAAATAAAACCTGTTCCCTTTTCAACTACCTCATCAAAAGTCAAAATAAGGTTGCTGGTAAACGAAACGTTTTCTGCACCTGGCATTGGGTTATAACTAACCACGGTTGGATTGGCAGTATCAGCGCGATAGTCGCACTCCTTTTCGCAAGAAGCAATGACAAAGCCAGCTACCAACAAACCAATAAAAATAAACAGGTACGGGAATTTCGATTTGAAATTTAATTTTTTCATTTTTTCCTGAATTAATTTTTACTTTTTAAATCATCGAATTTCTGCCCACAGCCAGCAAGGCCTTCACCTTCATCAGTGGACATAAATAAATAACATGTTTAAGATTATCTTTAGCTTGTCAATAGCCAAATAAGAATTTGGAGAGGAAATTATCTGAAATAAATATTTCCAAACCAAGGTGTCAATTACCAATTAGGAGTTGCAAAAATGAGAAGATTATATACAAATCGTGTTAAGTAAGAATTATTTGAGTATTAAAAAATAGTAAAATGAAGACTGGGGTTTGGAATCCTAATTTGCATCAAGGAAGTAGAGTACCATTATTTTTGCGGTATTTGAATATGGATTTTTCTTTACATGCGGGATTCTTCCATCAAAAAACAGTGAGTCGCCCTCTTCCATTGTAAATTCTTCATTTTTTAACTGGTAATCTATCTTCCCAGAAATAAGATGAATAAATTCTAACCCATCAGTGGTGACCATGTCTCTTTTGGCATCTGGCTCCAAGTCTAAAATATTTGCATGGAAAGTTGAATTGGGTATTGTGCGTTGAAATATTGAATAATAATTAAAACCAATGGCATTGTCTTTTTGCACAGGCTTGTATTCCCCTTTCTTTATTAAAATGTATAACGGCTGCCCAACTGATGATTGAATATTATCAAAGAAATCGCTCATATCAGTATCAAGTGCTTTAATTATTTCAAGCAACACCGGAAGCGATGGAATTGTACGTATGTTTTCTACTTTCGACAAAAAGCCTTTCGTAACACCTGCTTTATCAGCAACATCGGCAAGGGTCAGGTTTTTCTCCAACCGAACCTCTTTTATTTTCTCACAAATAATACCAATAGTATCTTCCATAACATTGTCAAAGATAAAACAAAATAAAACACCTTTTCGTTTCATATTAGGAAACTTAATAATTTAACACAGGGCGAAAAAATCATTTCCAACAATAAATTTTCTGACCCCCTTTAAAACCAAGCCAAACAGTCCTGAAATAAACATTTCCTAACGTTTTTGATTGATTTTATTAACATTAGAGTAATACTACAATAACATTTATATACCATTCTATTAACGTTTGTCTGCAAAAAATAGGTCTAAATTTGTAATGTCAATATCCAACAAGAAATGTCAAGGTTTACCATTAGGAAACATGGAAAATTAAAAAAACAACAAAACGATGAGCTTAAATGATGATTTATAAGAAACAATAACCATAAAAAATAAAAACAGGTAATTATTGTTTTTCGAACTCATTAAAAAGTCACATCTATCTCTAAAAAAATGAATGAAAGGACACTTTAACTTAAAGAAATGACCATCATGAAGATTTACAAGATTAAACTGGGTGCAAATAAAGCACTGTTTTCATTAACAGTGTTTGCAATGCTGGTAATCGCTTCGTTTTCCGGTTATGGAGTTAATAAAGGAGGAGGAGAAGGAAAAAAGTTCAATTACAACTCTTCTCATGGCGTAAATACCAAAACCGTGGATAAAGCTCTTGTTGCTAGACATTTTCTGGGTGAAGATGTGGCTGTATTAAGCTACGTTGTCAGAAAAACATATGTAAGTAGGAAAACCGATGCTTCCGGAACTTCTTTTACTGAAACAGCCAAGCCGGCCATTTACAATGCTGTTCTAGATATGAACAAGCAATTTAAAAAGGCAGTAAAAAAAGGCATATACACACGTGAAGAAGCCGGAGAAATCTATTCGGATTGCCTAAATAAAAGCTATTCTCTATTTTTTGTGGACACACAAGAACTTGAAAAACTAATGTCTGAAATGGAGACACTTGAGCAGTACATTGCTCTATATGACTGCATTTCGTTCGAATAATCATTAAGCTAATAAAATTATGAGATTGTTCCATAAGTATATTTTGCGAGCAACAATCGTGTTATGCATTATTGTTGGTGGCAAAGCTTCAATCGATGCACAAGATGTGGTAGAGGTTGATAGCACTATCTGGTCGAACCGGAGCGGATTGGAAAACATTTTACAGGGAACTTCTGCTGGTTTAAAAATTGAAAACTGGACAGGTACACCAGGCATGCAATCGCAAATTAATTTGCGGGGGCTTAGCCTCGACCCAAGTGATATTTCATCTTATCCGCTTATCATGGTGAACGGGGTTCCAATTTTAGGCGACCCATCTGTCTTTACTTCCATAAACCCACTGTCGTATTACTCGGCCGACCAAATTGAAAGTATTGAGATAATTAAAGATATTGCACAGCTTAGCGAATATGGGGTTCGGGCTCCAAACGGAGCCATAAACATTGTTACCAAAGAGGGTAAAACTGGCCCATTGCATGTTACAGCTTCAGCATTTGCTGGGTCTAATTTTCTTGGGGAGTACGATTGTAAAACTGATGCTTTTTACAATTATAACACAACAGCCCGAAAAGAAATTTACAGTCCATCGCTTATTCATGAAGAAAATATTCTGATTGATGGTGGAGGTACTTACGGTTCGTACTTGTTTGGATTGAATAACCACAGTGACGAGGGTATAATTGAAGACTTGAGCTACAACAGACAATCAATTTTCCTGAATGCCAAGTACAAAATCAGCAAAAAATTTTCAACCCGGTTTTACAACAACCTTAGCTTAGCCAAACGTGAGGGACGTTATGCTGGTGACCAAAACCGCATGCTTACATCACCAAGAGTTTTGGATGAGGAATTTTACAGAGATCAAAACCGCAACATTGCCCTGCTTTCTTCAATTGGCTTGAACTACCAGTTTAATCCAGGGTTGAAGCTAAGTTCGTTGGTAGGCATTTCATATGAAGGTTCGCGTCGCGACATGTACATTCCTTCAAACCTGGAAAAAGGAAATATTTATGCTTTAAGTGTGGCTTACAAACGTCAGTTAATTAGTGTTGACACTCGATTGGATTACAGCAAGCAGCTTTCAGAAAGCATTAAAATGGATTTGGCTGTTGGTAACGAAATTGTTAGCCGCGAATACCGTCTAACACATGTTGACGGTGACCGCAACATTGAGGCAGGTGGTTCCGATTACGTTAAAGTAGTTACAGCATATGCCGCCAACCAAACCAATGCCTATTCTAATTACCAGATTGATAACATCGCTTCATTCTACGGAATTGGAAAATTTACGTTCAACGATGCATTTAAAGTGAATGTTGTTTTACGTACCGACGGAAGCTCGTTATACAAAGATAAATGGGCACTATATCCGGCGCTTGGTTTGAATTACGACATGAAGAGTTCGCTGAACATACCTTTAGCTATAAATGCTTCTGTAGGAAAAACAGGGATACTTGTCCGCCCTGAAAGATATCGGGGAGAGTTAATGGCTTTAGGTACTTATTACGAGGGTACTGAGCTTGGTATCAGTCAGGCGTATGAGCCTTTTGAAGACGCTAAAAGCACTTCAATTATGCAGTTTGATGCAGGGTTAACCTATCGCATTGGAAAGAAACTTTCCTTCACAGCACAGTATTTCAATAAAAGCTACGAAGATTTTACCTACTTAAGATACCTTCCTAATATTGAAGGGATTGATTATGAACTTGAAACCGGGGTTGAGCTGAATCTTAGCGGGGTTGAGTTAAGCTTAAACGGCAACGTTATTCGTTCCAATAATTTTAGTTGGAATACGAACCTTAACTTTTCATACTACAGCAACGAAATTAGCAGTTTGCCCAGCAATATTGAATATACCAGCCTTGCACATTATGCTGCTTTAAACAATGGCGATGAACTTACATCGATTATAGCTTACAAGGGGAAAAGTGAAATGATTATTGGTAACAGCGAAGCTGATATCTTTGGTGGTTTCACCAATACATTCAAACTATGGAACTTTAGTTTTGGAGCTAAATTCACTTATGCTTCAGGAGTTGATATTGCCACAGAATCGTTCGACAGCCGTTATTTAGAAGATATGGTGGGCGGTGAGTTCCCGGAAAAGGCAAATGAAACACCTTATTACTTTATGGAAACCAATGCCAGCGGTGAAGCAGTTTACCAGGGCATAACTTTCATTGAAGATGGAAGCTTTATCCATTTGAGCACGGCTGAGATTGCTTATGATTTTCGCGCTCTTGCTGATAAAAGTATGACCATTAGCGACCTACAGGTTTATCTTAGGGGCGACAACCTTTACACCTTTTCAAAATACAGCGGTGTGAACCCTGAGGAAAACCCATCGGGAGTACGCGATTATGACCTTGCAAATACAGGAACACCGCTGCCTTTGTCAGTAGTTCTTGGAGTAAAACTGAAGTTTTAAAAATTTAGGAACAATGAGCAAAATTAAATACATAACGCTTTTGGGATGGACAGCAATACTGCTACTATTCTCTTCGTGCGATAGTTTTTTAACTATTGAAGAACCTGAAGATAAAACGATAACCGAGGGGTACTACAACTCCGATCAACGCGTTGAACAGGCTGTAATAGGAATTTATGTTGATTTTAGAAGAGCTTTAATGCACAATCGTGCCTGGTTAATGTATGGCGAAGCCCGAAGCAGTGAACTTACCGTTGATGCTGATTGCTATAAATATGTTTCAACACAGGATTTAACTGCCGACAATAACGAATTGATAGCACTTACAGATTGGGAATTTTTTTACGATGCTTTACGCAATGCCAACGAAGTGCTTGACATTATCGATAATGTTGAAGAAGGTATTTTAAGTGAATACAAATACAATCTTTTTAAAGGTGAAGCTTTAGCACTTAAATCATTGGCATATTTCTATCTTGCTAGAATTTGGGGTGATATCCCATCAGCCGAAAAAGCCAACTATCGAACAGTTATTACTGCAAACGAAGCCATACAAATGGCATTGGAAATGGCGACTCAAGCTGATGCTTTATTGCCTTGGTTGCTTACGAACGAGGATGGAATTGAAAGTGCTTCGTTAACCGCTACCAGAATGAATAAAACGGCAATCAGAATTCTTCTGGCACAAGAAAATTTGTGGATGAATAACGATGTTGAAGCATTTAACATTCTAAAAACAGCAATTGAAGAAAACACAGCTGGAACCTGGTCTGAATTTGGTTTTTCAATGGGCGATGATATGCGTTTTGATATTTCAGACAACCCGCTTGATGCCAAGGTGGTAAGTATTAGTCTTGAAAAGCTTAACGAAATCTACCCAGACGGCGACCTACGTCGCAATGCTTTCGATATTAACTACAATACCGAAACAGCCAGTATGTTGGACTATACACAAGATGTAACCAGGCTAATGACAATGACTAATTTCAACCTATTGTATTCCGAAGCAGCTTTTAAAACAGGGCAGCTTGAATTGGCTGTTGGAAGCCTGGTTGGAATTTCGGCGGGTGCAACAGAAGACTATTCAACACTTACAAGCGAAACCTTTATGGATGCATTAATCCTGGAACGACAACGCTTGTTAATGGGTAGCGGAATGCGCTTTTTCGACCTAATCCGGTTTGGAAAGGTTGCCGATGTAATTCCAGAGTTTTCGGCCGATGATGTTGCCAATGGTGCGGCTTACTATCCTTTGTCGGAAAGAAGCATTAAAGACAATTCGTTAAACCAAAATAGTTACTGGTCTAACTAATCGGCAACGATTAAAAGACGCTGACTTAAAATAAAAATAAGTAAAATGAGAACAGTAATAAACAGGTTTGCCTTACTTCTTTTAGCAATTATGTTGCCTGTTCTGGTTATGGCTCAAAAAAACATAACCGGAACCATTACTGACCAAAACGGCGAAAGCCTGATTGGGGCAACAGTGCACATCAAAGGCACAACCACTGGTGCAGCTACCGACTTCGATGGTAAGTTCACCTTAAGCGTAAACGAGGGCGATATTTTGGTTTTCTCGTTTATTGGATTCAAGAATAAAGAAATTGTATATACTTCTAACACCAATTTGAACATTGTTTTAGATGAAGATACTAAAACTCTTGATGATGTGGTAGTAGTTGGTTACGGTACACAGATACAACGTGAGGTTACAGGTTCTGTTTCAACAGTCGATATGAATAAATTGACTGAAACACAAGCAACTGAATCGGCTGAAACCATGTTGCAAGGACGTGTTGCTGGGGTAAACATCCAGCTTAATTCGGGTGAACCTGGTTCAAAACCAACCGTTATTATCCGTGGTTTGGCTGCGGTTAGCCGCGATGACGGCTCAATTGTATCAGAACCACTTTATGTAGTTGATGGAGTTCCAATTATTTCGCGAACAGGGGATGAGTTTGCAGTAACAAGTACCAACGTACTTGCCGATCTCGATCCCAGCGATATTCAGGACATGGTGGTTTTGAAAGATGCTTCGGCAGCTGCCATTTATGGATCGAGAGCTGCTAACGGGGTTATCCTTATTACAACAAAAAAGGGTAAAGTTGGTCGTCCTCAAATTAACTTCAATGTACGCTACGGTGTAAACTTTGTCCCAGAATTGCGTGATGTGGCTGGTGGGTTAAAAGAACGCCAACAGGTGGCAAAATTGTATCAGCAATATGCGCCAGCCAACCAGTTTATGCCAAGCATGTACACCGATATTACCAACCCGTTCTTCAATAACTCATCCAACTGGCAGGATTATCTGTACAACACTTCGCTCACTCAAGCCTATAACGGATCTGTGCGTGGTGCCGGTGATTTTGGACAATATAGCATAAGCTTAGGCTACATGGACAGCGAGGGTATTCTTTTCAATACTGGCTTTGAACGTTACAACTCACTGGCAAACACGACATTTAATGCACTTAACAACAAGTTGATCATCAATACTACTTTGTCTCTTTCAAGAACCGATCAAAGCCGTAACCCTGATAACTTGTCGACAAATAACTCTTCGTTATTACCATTGCCAGATGATCCAGTTGTTCAAGGATTGGATGTTTACGGCATCGGGAACGATAATAATGTTAACGATCGTATTCGTTTAAGTACCGATGCTACTTTAGACGTATTCAGAAACCTTAGTTATAATATTCGATATAGCTTTGAGTATACACGTGCTATGAGGGATATTTACGAAGAAGATAAAAGAACACTTCATAGCTACAATAGCAGTACTGTTGGGGAATCAAGAAACACCCTGTTTCAAAATACACTTACATATTCTCCAAAGTTTGGTGAGGGACATAGCGTGAATTTTCTGTTGGGGCAAAGTTCTGAAAAAATGGAGTTGGAAAATACCTATGCAGGAAGTTTGCATTCGAACCCCTACGATGATATTGACGATGACCCTGTAGATTCACCAACCTTATCGTATACAATAAACCGTCCTGGCAACGAAAACATTGGAACCAGTAATTACAGTGCAAGTACCATACTTTCATTCTTTAGCCGTTTTAACTACTCGTATAAACAAAAGTATATGTTGGGGGCTTCTATACGTACCGATGGTTCTTCAAAATTTGGAGCTGACAATCGTTGGGGTATTTTCCCATCGGGAACAGCAGGCTGGAACATTAGCGAAGAAGGGTTTTTGAAAGATGTTGAATGGTTAACCAATGCAAAGATAAGGGGTAGTTATGGTATTTCAGGTACAACCTGGGATCCTGCTTACCTTGCCCTTGGTCTAATGGATGGTGGTGAGTTAGACCGTTATAATTCGATGCTGAATATTTCATATGGTGGCATATCTGGTTTTACCCCGACCTGGTTCGATGGTTTCAAAAACGAAGACCTTACCTGGGTAAAAAGTAAGATGTCGAACATTGGTTTTGACCTTTCGTTGTTCGATAACCGTATTGAGTTTATTTTTGATGCCTACGAGAAAAAAACAGAAGGGCTATTGCTGACTACTGCACTTCCAACCACTTCGGGATATAACGAGGTTTATCGAAATGCTGCTGATGTGCTAAACCGTGGGCTTGAGTTTACTTTAAACACCAACACCAGCATTATCCGGAATTTAAACTGGAGCATGAGCCTGAACTTTGCCTATAATAAAAACCGTGTTGTAGCATTGCCCGATGGTAATGCAGACATTGTAAAAATTGGTGTGTCGGGAGACGATTTTGGTTCGATTGTTCGTGTGGGGGCACCGCTTAACGGTTTCTTCTTTTACGAATCGGAGGGAATTTACCAAACCGAGGATGAGATTCCTGTAAATCCGCAAACAGGTAAGCAATTAGTTGGTTTACAAGGGAAAAAATTAGCTGTGGGCGACCGAAAATTCAAAGACCAGAATAACGATTATATCATTGATTCGAACGATAGGGTTTTGTCGGGCGATCCTAACCCAGATTGGACAGGTGGTTGGACTAATGATTTCTCTTACAAAGGTTTCACTTTGAGTTTGGTTTCCACTTTCATTATTGGTCGAGACATTGTAAACACCGACTTATTGCAACGTCTTTCTTTCAATAAGAATTTTGCTGGTTCGGCAATGCCCGACTTCGATAATTATTCGATTTGGGAAGAAAGTGGCGACAATGCTCGTTTCCCAAGCTTGAATCCCTGGAGCGATGTTTCGCAAATCATCACACAGGACTCGGAGTACATCGAAGATGGTTCGTATTTTAAACTTAAATCTGCAACACTTGCATACAACTTCAACAAAAGGCTGTTGAATAAACTGCCATTTACAAGGGCAAGGGTTTATTGCACACTTGATAATGCCATTACGTTCCAGAAGTACAGCGGACCGGATGCAGAACTAGTAACCGTTGATGGCTTTGACGACTCGGATGGTTACCCAATGCGTCGAATGCTTTTGTTTGGTATTTCATTGGGATTATAAAAAAGTAAAAGAAAGAATCATGAAAAATAAGATAATTGTAATTGGATTGATACTGCTAACCTTGTTCACGAGTTGTGAAGATTGGTTAGATCAGGAACCATTAAATACCGTAACCGAAGACCAGGCATGGCAATCGGGAACGGATGCCGAAGGTGCCGTGGCTGCTGCATATGCTATTTTCCGTAGGGCTTTGGCAGGGCTTACAAAAAGTGATACGCCATCTACTACACGTAACGGTGCATGGGGGGACTACTACTTTTGGGGCGATGCCCGCTCTGGCGACTGGATTACGCCAAACGGTGATGGTGACTGGCAAGCCAGTTTCGAAAACCGTTTGATTGAACGTACACAATTAGCACCAATGACCAACTGGCGTTTATATTATCGTACGATCGAACAGTGTAACCTGATTTTGGAAATTGTTCCAGGAATTACAGAAGATTTAACCGATGCCCGTAAAACCGAACTGTTGGCAGAAGCGCGCTTTTTACGTGCTATGTCACATTTTTATGCAGCACGTATTTGGGGCGATGTCCCTGTAAATCTTACAGCACGTAATGTTGAACCAATCGGACGTACTCCAGTAGATGAGGTAATGCAAATGGTTTTAAGCGAAGTGGACATGGTAATTCCCGAACTTCCATGGATGTACGATGGTACTCGTAAACAATCGATAACCCGCGGTACAAAAGGAGCAGCACTGGCATTAAAAGCACATGCCCACATGTGGTTGGAGCAGTACCAGGAAGCTTCAAATGCCATTCAGCAAATAATTGATTCAGGCAACTACCGTGTGGTACCCATCGAGCTTTTCCGTCAAATGTTTGACGAGGGTGGTTCGGAAGAAATGATTTTTGAAATGTTTTACGATGCCGATTTAGGTGAATTCTCTGATTATTACGGACATATTCTTACTTATTACTTAACCAATCCGTACACATCGAGAAGCAACCTGTCATTAGCAGTTCCAAAAACTAAAATCATTGAGATTTTCCATCACTATGTGGCTGATGGTTCAGATCGACGTGTTCCTGATTTTTTCCAGAGCATTGACTTCTCAGTAAGTTCAAGTGAATTGCGACCAATTTTCCCCGATCCATTACAAAATGGTGAAGAGCAAATTATGTTTGCCAAATTTCGTAAGGTAAAAGACCGTAGCTACAACTATATGGAAGGACCTGTTCCAATTTTCCGATACGGTGGCTTATTGTTGCTAAAAGCTGAAGCCGATGCACGTTTGAACAACCTTTCAGAAGCTATGGCCAATCTGAACCTTATTCGCGAACGTGCGGGAATTGAACCATGGACACGCGATGAACAACTGGTTTTGATTGAGGAAATTCTGGAAGAAAGGCGTCGTGAATTAATTGGTGAATATCATCGAGTTTTTGATTTAGTTCGTTTAGGTCGTCTTCATGAATTTAACCCATACATTAGTATTGAGGATGAAGAACAAGGGGCTTGTTGGTTCCCGGTTGATCCGGAAGCTTTTGTGAACAACCCGAACATGAAACAGACTTTATACTGGCAATTCAATGAATAATTTTGAAATGAAGCGTAATATGAAGAAAATAATTATCATATCAATATCGGCTGTTTTGTTTGCCTTAGCAAGCTGCAGCGAAGATTATTATTCTGACGGAGGTATACTGGACGAAAACATTGGTGTACTAAATGTTTCAACCATGGACTACCTGAGAAGCGAAGCGAGTTTCGACACCCTGGTAGCTTTAATTGAGTTGACTGGTTTAGAAAGCGCAATTAATGACAACGGAACATTTATGGCTCCACAAGATTTTTCAATTGCCAATTATTTCATTTTGGCTTTTGAAACATTGGATGAAGCTCCTTCAGACTTGTCAGAAATACCGCAAGAAATATTGGATGACATTAAGCTAAACCTGGAAAATTACCTTGTTCCGGGGGAAGTTATAATGCGTGACGACTTAAGCTCAACCTACAGTTACACAACAACCTATGCCGGGCAAAAAGCAAGGTATAATCTTTTGCGAAGCGATTACTTGGGAAATGTGAATAAAGGTGCTGAGTATATCAATTATTCGCTAAATATTGGTAGCGATGAGAATGTGAATTATCAATCTGTAAATGTGATTTCTTCTAATCTTGAATCGACCAACGGGGCGATTCATATTTTAGATGCTACTTCACATATTTTTGGGTTCAATTAAAGAAAGTTTTCAGATAAAAAATAAAGAAAAATGAGAACATTTTTAAAATATACCATGGTAGCACTTACAGCGATTTTGGCTTTTAGCTGCGTTGAAATACCTGAACCAGGGAGCATTGCACCCGATATTAAATACGAAAACCGAAAGCAGTTGGCTATTTCCGGTATGCAACAAAATATTGGTTCGTTCGAGGTTTCTACCTCAACATTACCTCTTACTTTTAATATCGTAAGTACAAGTGAAACCAACGGACAGGATATCTCAGCTTTAAGCGAAGAAATCCCGGTTATACAGTACACCAAAACACTAACCGGCAGTGAAACCGCTGCCGAACTGGCTTTAATTACCGATACGGTCATGAAACCCGCACTTTCAGTAAATGAATTTACAGGTGAAATTGAAATCCAGGAGGGAAATAATATCCCTGCCGGAGAGTACCATTTTGATATTAAAGTTGCAAATACATCTGGAAGCGTTGTACTTGAAGATGCAATTGTTATCGAATTTAAAGAGTATGAAATTGCTTCCTGGTCGAGAGGCATGTCACAGGAACCTGTAATTGAACGTGTTGGTGATTCGCCTAATCAAATCATTTTTAAAGGTTTTTTAAACGGTGAAGCGTTACATGGAAATATGATTGACTTTACCAAAAACCGCTCGGAAGGTTTCGTCGGAACTTTTGTTGACGACACTGCCGAAGGCGAGGTTTGGAATGTTGATTTTCCAGTTAATTATTCGAATACGTATTGTACCTGGAAAGTGGTTGAAACAGCTGAGGGAGTTGAAACGGTTTCTTATGTTAGCGAGAACTTCAACTTTGTTTTAGGACGCCCTGGTAACTATGTAATTAAATTATACAAATAAGGTTATGAAAGGTTTAAATACTATAAAACAATTGGCACTAGCAGCATTAACTGTGCTGTTTTTAAGCCAGAATATTTTTGCTGCTGGCGATGGCAGTAACAAGGTGCTTGTTATCGGAGTTGATGGTTTGATTTATTCGGTAATTGACTATGCATCTACTCCTTCGATCGATGAATTAATTAGTAACGCCACCTACAATATGAATGGCTACGGAGGTTCTCCATCGTTTTCATCTACAGGTTGGGCAACTATTTTAACCGGTGTTGGCTCGGCAAAGCACAATGTTCTGTCAAACGGAACTTTCGATGGTAATAACTTTACTGCATTCCCGTCGGTTGTTAGCCGAATTAAAAGCCAAAGTCCAGAAACCAAAGTTATCTCGGTGGTTCGCGATGCATTTATAAACAATGATTTGAACTTTGAAGCAGATGAAAAATTTGCTTACAATTCAGATGCAGAGGTACTTCAGAAAGCAATTGAACTGGCTGGACAAGATGACCTTGAGGTAGGTTTTGTACAATTCAGCAGCCCTAAAGAAGCGGGCGAGCAAGTAGGTTTCCTATTGCGCGATGCTCAGTACGTTTTAGCAGCACAGCAAGTAGATGAATATGTTGGTCAGCTTTTATCAGCCATTAAAAACCGCCCGAATTACATCTCTGAAAACTGGGCAATTTATTTGGTTTCAACACATGGAGGCTCAGCAACCGGAGTTTATACACACTCAACCATCGAAGAAATAAATGTGCCAATAATCCTTTCGGGCAACAGTATTGACAACAAGCTATATGATGCTGCTGAACTTGAGCCGATTAAGGGAGCCGACAATGCTTTGGGTGTAAAACGTATTGAAGGTGGAAACAGAAACTATGTAAGAATTCCAATTGCTGGTACGAACCTTCAGGGAATGGATAAATACACCATTGAAGCATGGATTAAGGCAGATGATAATAACACAAGTGACCCATGTATTATTTCAGATAAAGATTGGGATTCGGGTGGCAACCCAGGTTTTGTAATTACCCGCCAGGGCAACCAGTGGAAAATTAATTTTGCCAACCAAACCCGTGCCCGTTACGATATTGGTAAAGCTGCAATTATTGAAGATGGGAGATGGCATCATATTGCTGTTACTTTCGACAAAACGAATGAATGTATCGTTTACCAGGACGGAGAACAAATAGCTTATGGAAAGCTTGCATACACAGAAGCAGACGACATGACTTCGCCTTACGATTACATTTGCTTAGCCCAAGGTGGTTCGGAAGTGTATGACTATGGTGGCCCTAACTGGGGTGGAGCATTTAACGAAGTGCGAATATGGACCGATGTCCTTTCTCTTGAAACCATCAATAAATACATGAACCTTCGTAACATCGAAAACGGAGATCATCCAAACCTGGAATCTTTAAACCTATACCTGAAATTCGATGAATTGAAAGGGGCATTCGTTGAAGACTTCAGTGGTAAAGGAAACCATGGCGAATTGATGGGAGCTGAGAATTACAGAAATCCCTATTATTCGTTAAAGCTTACCGATCTTTATATGAACATGATGAACCATATGCGTTTAGACGTAAATGGAGATTGGGGCTTGGATGGAAATGCGCTAAAGGTTGGCGTACCATACCGTTTGTTTAAAGTAGACTAAAACAAAGAAATTATGAAAAAGATAAATACACTTTTTAGAAAAAGTCTTGTCATATTAAGCATTGTAGTTTTGGCAATAGCTATTAACTCATGCGAAGACAACCCGATAGTTGAGCATGGTTTAGATGCTGAACAGTTGGTAGCAGGACGTATTGCTGGTACCTGGGCAAACCCTTCAAACATTACAACACCAGGCAATGTTCCAGCCGAAGTTTTTGGTGAAATGCGTTTACGTTTTACCACCAATGGAGATGGTTACCCTAACCAATTTATTGCTTCGGGCTGTCCAATTGTTTTTAGCTCAGAAGCTGGCGCATGGTCACTTGCAGTTAGCGACTCGAAATCTAAAGTTACTTTAAACGAAGTTGTTCCGGTTGACGAATTTAGCATTGAGGTTAGTTCATCAAACTTAACTATTTCGTTTTACATGGGATGGGAAAACACTGAAACTGGTGAAACCGGCGAGGGAGAATTCAGTGCAACTTTAAGAAGATTATAGTCCAATAATTCTAGTATAAATCACCCGGTTAAGTTTTCTTTTCCGGGTGTTTTGTTGTTATTACACATGTATGGTCATATAAAAATGACTGGGTTGTCCTTAACGAACTGTTTCCAAAAACTTTAGAGAATTTTTCAAAAGGAATACCATTGGTCAAAGTAAGCATTGTTGTAAAAGTATACCAGCCCAAATGTATCTTCTGGCTTTCATTATTCTTACAGACTTCAGCAATCTCATTTAAAACAGCAAAACAGACCAATTTGCATCAATTAAAATTAAATGAATCAATGAGTTGCAGAGTTTAGCGAGACCTCTTAAGTCTATTTAACCATAGGTCTCGTTTTATATGCTAAAAAAGCACTTTTTTGATGTTTTTTATAAAAAGAAAAAGCGATTAAAATCAATGTTTTAATCGCTTTTTCTTCAATTTGATATTTCACTTTGTACCCGGAGTGGGAATCGAACCCACACTCTGTTGCCAGAACTGGATTTTGAATCCAGCGCGTCTACCAATTCCGCCATCCGGGCAAATTCGCAAATTTTGCGCGTCTACTCCCGAAGAATCGGGACCATCCGGGCTGAAATTAGCGATGCAAAAGTAATGTAAAATTCAAATACACAAAAGAAAATCGGCAAAAAAAATGTTGCCGATTCCTCTATGTGTCTTATTTGATAGCTATTTTAATGCAAGTGGGGCATCAACCAACGGATCATATTCCGTGTAACTTCCATCTGGTTGAAATACACGAACGGTTTGTGCCATTTCATCAAACTCTGCCAGCTTGATCAGTTCACCTTCCTGCTCAAGGAAAAGTTGCTTGTTCTCTTCATCTATTTTCATTTTGATCTTTTTCCCCTGATCAATTCCAGAGATACCTTCAATAACAAGCGTATTTCTTTTGGCAGTGATCTTGTAGGTTCCGTTTTCCTGTTCAACTAGTTTCTCGAGCTTTTTGTTGCCTTTCGTTCCCATCGGGTTATCACCAGTCCAAAACTCAATAGTGTTCAATACAACTGCATCAACAGTAACAGCAATTCCATAAACAGGGACCACATTTAACGCAAAAAATACCAATGAGTTTGCCCACTTGTCACCAACAGTACTATTCCAATCATACAATGAATGGGTAAGCTTAAAAGGTCCGTAGCAACTTGAAAATAAAACTACGATAGCCAGAGAAACAGCAATTGCGGTTGATCTAATTCTTTTCATAGTGTAAAATTTTAGGTGTTTATTTCAAAGATAACGAATCAACCATTATAAACGTTTGTTACCTAAGATTGTTTTGCATCAATGCGTTTTACTATTTGCCCATAAATGATCAGCGCAATTCCTGAAATTAATGATATGCCAACGAAATAATACCAGATGTAGTGTGCGTTGGATGCTGCTGAAGCCCAAGCCTCCCTTGTTTCAAAAAGCCTCGGGTCCGGACAAAAACGTTCGAGCAAAACACCGGACATAATAAAACCGAATATGGATGATAAAAATGAATGCATGTGGCTAAATCCCAGGTATAGTCCTTCTTCTCCTTTGGGCGACTGTAATGAAAAGTATTCCAGAAAACGTGGAGAAATAAAGGTTTCTGCCAACCCTTGAAAAGCAATACCCACAACCATCATAAATGCAACCGGATGCATTCCCAGGATATTCTCTGCCATCAGGTTTCCTGAAGCCATAAACAATGCAGAAACTGGCATTATAAACATCCCGATTGTCATACTTAACAAGGCTGTCTTTTTTCTCATTATTTGAGTAACCAAACCAACTGTAAGTGCAACTACCAATGGGTTCACGTTGGCATACCAGGATGGGGAAGCCCCTTCACCTGCTAACCTCAAAACATATTTTGGCATCGTGGCATACATTTGGTGCTGCACCATCCAAAAACCAGTAACAATTATAATCAGGGCAATTAATCTGAAGTTAAGGCATATTTTCACCAGTGCTTCCCATATCTCTTTGATGGATTTTCCTTCACCGGAATGCTCTTTACTTCGGTACATAATAAATACCACTATCAAACCTAACAAGGTCATTGCTGCAGAAAAGTAACTGATCCAGATTAAACCTTCATTTCCCATTGCTTCCCTTAGTGGTTTAACAATGGTTTTCCCAGAAAAAGCACCAATATTCACCATCATGTAGAAAATACTGTAGCCACGGGCCCGGTTATCAGAGGTGGTTTCTTTTGCAACAGTTCCGGTTATTACTGATTTTATAAACGAGCCCCCAAGAATAATCAGTGCCATAGCTGGCAGAACTGCATATTTTGCATTGGATTCAATTAATCCGGAAAACTCTGTAACATCTCCATATTTTACCAAGCCAGTTGATTCCAAAAAGGTTGGAAGTATCCCCATCCCCCCATAGCCGAGGGTTAAGAGAAAAAAGGCCAGCATCAAAGATTTTCGAAACCCAATTTTATCGGCATAAGCTCCAGCAAAAGTTGGTAGGAAATAAAGAAGCGCCTGAAAGACACCCGCAATCGCTGCAGCTTCAATGTCCCCAAAACCAATAATCCTGGATAAATATAACGTGATGGCAATGAATAGCCCGTAATACGCAGCCCTTTCAAATAACTCAACCGTGTTTGCTACCCAAAATGCCCGTGGAAAATTCCAACTCCCTTTAGTTTTCATTCTTTTTCTTTCTTTAAATTTGAAGTCACAAAAATAGATGCTTTAGGTAGATTTCAAAATATTTAACATTTGGCATGACTGTTGAAGCATCTTCAATATTTTAATACCTTAGCAAAATCTCACTGTTTTTGTTCAGAACCATATGAATAAACCTGACGACAGAGAACTATACCAAAAATTAAAGATCGGAGATGAGAAAGCCTTTGAAACATTGTTTCATAAGTATTATGCCTCACTTTGTCTTTATGCCAACCAATTTTTGCAGGATGATGACAAGTCTGAAGAAATCGTACAGGACACTTTTGTAAAAATCTGGACAAAACGAAAAGAAATCTCTATTGACAGTTCGGTTAAGCATTATTTGTTTCGCACAATTAGAAATCAATGCATCAATGCCATTCAACATTTAAAAATAAGGCAAAAACATGCTCAAAAGGTGTTGGATGATACAAAGCCAGAAACCGGATCTGCATATTTCATGGAAATCGGATTGGCCGAAAAAATAGAGGCCAGTATTGATTCACTCCCAAAAAAAAGACAGGAAATATTCAGGTTAAGCCGGGAAGAAGGATTAAAATACCGGGAAATTGCCGAGCAACTCAATATCTCCGTAAAAACCGTTGAAGCCCAAATGGGACTTGCCTTAAAACAACTTCGGGAAATGCTCAAAGACTACCAGGATTACCTGGTTGGTTTATTCATGATCCTTAAAAGATAATCTCTTTTTAGGGGTGTTTTTTTGAATGCTTGTCTTAATTACAGATGAAAACAAAAAGAAATATCAACCAGGAAGAATGGAATGCATTGGCCAAAAAAGTTTTTGGAAATGAAAATGCAACGAGAGAGAAATCTTCAAATGAAGAATTGAAGAGTGTAGATGCTTCTGAACTCAACGAAATCGAAAATATAGCCAATCAAGTTGACCTACATTACAAGTTAAAGAATTACGATTCTGGGAAAGCTTTTGAAAATGTCAAATCAAAGATTACAACAACAAAAAAACGCACGCTTTCATTCACGAATTCTTATGGCTTATTGAAGGTTGCAGCCGTAATTATTTTTGCACTTGTAATTGGTTCTGTTTGGTTACTCTCAGATAACAACCTATTTGAACCTAAACCGAGTGAAATTGCGCTGAGCGATTTCGGGATTAGCACAATTGAGCTTCCAGACGGCTCGATAGTTACGCTGAACCGTGATTCGAAAATCGATTTCCCAACTGAATTTGCATCAGACATACGAGAAGTTTTTATTGAAGGAGAAGGCTTTTTTGATGTCACACCAAATCCTGAAAAGCCATTTATTATTCACGCAGGAAACGCAAACATTAAAGTTCTTGGTACCAGCTTTAATGTAAATGCATATCCTGAAAACGAAAACGTAGAGGTAGTCGTATCTACCGGAAAAGTTCAAGTATATACAGAAGAACTGAACATAGCCTCAAGCCATGAAGTGATCCTTGACCCAGGCGATAAGGGTATCTATGTAAATGCAAGCAAGGAATTGCTCAAAATGCAAAACCTGGATGCCAATTACATCGCCTGGAAAACGCGCCACCTTATTTTTAGTGAAACTTCACTAAAAGAAGTAATTGAACAATTAAACAAACTATACGGTATAGAAATTAAAACCGTAGATCCAGCCCTCGAAGAAATGAGTTATTCCGGGCATTTTGAAAACAACTCTATCGATTTTATTCTTGAAGTTATTTCCCTGACCCTGAACATTGAAGTCAACGAGGAGGATAATTGTTACTTTTTAAACAAGAAGTCTTAAACAATTAAAGGAGCAAGCCATGAAAACTAGAGCCATAATTACAAACTTCAAACTTTATATAACTATTTTGTTGTTTCTTTTTGCCTGGAATACCAATGCACAGGAAAAACAAAACGATGGGATCCTTGATCAGCACATAAGCATTTATGCTGAAAACGAATCGCTTTCTGACGTAATCCATCGCATATGTGATTACTTCAACCTGGATTATTCATACAATTCAAAATTAGTTGAAGGAAAAGAAATTAGTTTGAACATATCGAACAAGCCCATGAAATATGTGCTTGACAAACTGATGAAAGATTATTACCTCATTTTTGAAATTGAAGATAACCTGCTGGTTGTTCGAGATTATGTGCCTCTTTCAGAAACAGAAACATACGAGGCAAAAGTGAAACTCAAACCCAGCAAAAACAAATTTGAGTTTGAAAATCCGAGAAAGAAATCGGTTGTTATTGATTTCAAATCGGCTAGCAACCTGATTATCATCCCCGTTTTGATCAACGAATCTGACACCTTAAATTTCATTTTAGATACTGGAGTACGCTTTCCGATGATTACCGAGCTTCCATTTGTTAACAAGCTGAACCTAAACTTCATGCAGCCAATTAACATTAAAGGTTTAGGTGAAGGAGAATCACTGACTGCGTACAAATCGGGAAATAATACGATGAAAATCGAAGGGGTAATTGCGCGTAATCAGGAAATCCATATGATTATTGATGATAACTTTCAGATTTCGCAAATACTGGGCATGCCTGTACATGGTCTAATAGGGTTCAATCTGTTTAAAGATTTTGTAGTGGAAATTGATTACAGTGCGACAAAACTTACATTGACGAAACCAGAACATTATCGTAGAAAAGTTAAAAACAACGATATTGTAATGCCTTTGCACTTTGAACACAATAAGCCTTACGTGAGAACAACAATTGTAACTGACCAGAATAAAGACGTTCCTGTAAAGTTACTGGTTGATACTGGAGCAAGCGATGCCATTTGGCTATCTACACAATCCGACAACCGCATTAATTTGCCTGACAATCATATTGAAACATTCCTGGGCAAAGGTTTAAGTGGTGATTTGTATGGAAAAAAAGGCAGGATTAGTGGAATATGGGTTGGTCCCATTGTACTGTATGAACCAATTGTTGCTTTTCCTGAAAATGATTTGATAGAAAGCCTGATTATGAGGAACGATCGTAATGGAACCTTAGGTGCAGAAATTTTAAGGCGTTTTTATGTAACGATTGACTATCCTAACAAACAAATGAAATTGAGGCCGACAACAAAGGTGAAAGAAAAATTCAATTACAATATGAGTGGGATGGAGGTGAGTAATCCTATGCCTGGATTGCCTGTTTTCACCATTGACAAAATCAGGGAAGATTCCCCGGCTTATGACGCCGGTTTAATGGAACACGATCAAATATTATCGGTGAATAGCTCACACCACGAATCGTTGTCTTTGAACGACATAAACCTTATCTTGCAGAGTAAGGAAAACAGGAAAATTAATATGAAAGTACTCCGGGATGGGGAGGAAATAAAAACAACATTTCATCTGAAAAAATTCTTTTAATGCCGCACTATCTTCAAATAGTATGTCTGTTCGTTTTGTGCATCCCCCATTTATCATTTGCACAAAACGACAGTCATCCTCTTCTTGAAAAACGTATAGACATTGAACTTACCAATCAGAAAATAGAAAAAGTCCTGGATGAGATTTCTTCAAAATCGGGACTTTATTTTTCCTACGACCCAACAGTTTTTAACGCCCAGCAATTAGTTAGCGTAAACCATCAAAACCAAAAAATCGGAATTATCCTTGAAGAATTATTTTATCGGGATTATTCATTTCAGGTTTTAAAAAACCAGGTAATTATCACAAAGTTTGAACCTGAAAAAGAAAAGCAAAAAACAAAACAGACTAAGAACTTTGAAAAATTTTCCGGATACATTCACAATGTCAAGTCACAAGAACCGATTCCTTATGCCAGCATTTCAATCCTGGGCAAACCCATAGGCACCATATCAAACATGGATGGCGAATTTGAAGTTAAAATACCCAATGAATTTTTGCAAGACACTTTGCTGGTTTCCTGTTTAGGCTTTCAACAATTTCATGTACCCCTTGTTACGGCTGAACCCACCAATTTAAAGATTGCACTAAATCCAGTTGATATTCATCTGAAAGAAATAAAAGTTACTGCCATAAATCCATTGGAAATATTGGATAAAATGATTGATAGAATTCCAGATAACTATCCCGAAACGAACCATTTAATGACCGCTTTTTATCGTGAGGTTTTGCTTCAGGATGAAGTATATACAAATGTTTCCGAAGCGGTAATGAACATTTTGAAACCGTCTTATAAAATTGTTACACGCGAAGACAGGGTGAAATTTTTAAAGGGTAGGAAAAGTAATGATGTTACCCCATTTAAGTGGGTGGATTTTAAAATGCAGGGTGGTCCATACTACATCACAAAACTCGATGTAATAAAAACAATGGATACATTTATTTCACCTGAATTCCGCCATTTTTACACCTATGAAGCACAACAGGTCATCACTTATTTGGATCGTCCAACTTATGTCATCCACTTTACAATTGATGAAAAAGTTGATTTTGTAAGCTATGAAGGAAAGCTATTCATTGATCAGGAAAACTGCTCACTTGTACGTGCAGAATTTTCGCTAACCAAACAAGGGAAAAGAATCGCACGCAGATCATTAATAAAAAAGAAACCGAGAAGTTTTCATGTTCGCCCGCTCGACTTAAATTACCAGGTAACGTATAAAGAAACTGATGGTAAATGGCACTTAAACTCTGCGCAAACTTCTGTAAAATTTAGGGTGAGAAGCAAACATGACAAAATAAATTCCGTCTTCCACAGTGTAGCTGATTTACTAATTACCGATCATACAAAAACAGAACAAAGAAGATTTGACCGTGAAGAAACCTATAGCCCCAGCGATGTTTTTACTGAACTAATCATTGATTACGATCCTGATTTTTGGGGACAATACAACATTATTAAACCAGACGAAAACCTACAAAAGGCAGTAAAACGATTAAATAATTCGGCAGCTATAAAATCGAATGCTAAAAAAGGAAAATATTACTCAAAGAATAAAGATAACAGTTCAGACAGTGTTCATTAAAAGCAAAAACTTATTGCTTCCTAAACCAGTTTAACCAATAAGCTCTCAACCTCAACATTCAATTCCTGCAGAAGGGATTGAATGGGTTGAAGTGCTTTCAACAACTCTTCATAATCATGGCGGCAATTTTGAAGCCGACTGTTTAGCGAGCCCACTAAATCTATTGGGATATCGCCTTTCCATTCACTTTTGCGAATAATCCCTTTTTCAACCCAAATGGAGAAATCAATTTCCCCGTTCAATGTTTCCAATGAATTTGAATAAACATACTTTGGAGAATACCCGTAAATCCAATCCCATTGGCAATATTTCTCATCGCGGAGCTTTTGTATGGCATGTATATCTGATTCCGTGAACTCATATTTTTGCATTTCAGAATAGGAATTGGAAATTGTATCGAAAAGGAAATCAGCAAATTCTACAACTGTCAATTCCTTGTTCAGGTGTGCAACGATATTGGTTACAACGCTCCGGTTGGATTGAACCGATTTATCCTGAAATCTGGAAAGATCAACCTTCAAAGCATTCTTTAAATGCTCCAATTTACTATCAAACAAGAGTGTTCCGTGGTGTAGTACCCTCTTCTTAAAAACATGTTCGGCATTCCCCGAAATCTTTTTCCCGTCTAGTAGCAAATCATTTCTTCCAGAAGTAGTGGCATCCAATCCCAATTTATTCAAAGCTTCAACAATTGGGAAAGTGAATGTTTTAAAATTCACCTGATCAATACGTTCAACATTCTGAATAAAGGTAAAATTCAGATTCCCATCATCGTGAAACACAGTCCCTCCTCCGGAAAGCCTGCGGGCTACTTTAATTCTATTTTCACGAACGTAATGATGATTAATTTCAGCCAGTGCATTTTGATGTTTGCCAACAACAATTGATGGCTCGCTTTTCCAAAGCAAAAACACATCTTCCTGAAAATTTTTCAAAAGATATTCTTCTGCGGCCAGACTAAAATAAGGATCGGTTTCTTTGTGGTGAATGCAAATTACCTTCATGCAGTAAAAATAATTAAAACTGAAGAATGATCCCGATGGTTGGAAGTACGGTGCCAGAAGTGTTTTCCACTTCTCTCAAAACATATCGACCCCCATTTTCAACGGTCACAAAATTGCCCAAATCATCTTCCTCACGAACTAAAATATCTTGATCCTGATTTTCAAAATTGTAGAAATTTTGGATGTCGATGTAAAATTTAGCCGTGATTTTATTTAGGTAATAGGCTTTGTCAATCCTTAAATCCAACTGGTGAAAGGCATCAAACCGTTGCGTGTTGATTTGCTGAAAGTCAAAAAACGGGCCATTGTTTGCATTCCATGCCTCAACCAGCGACGATCGGTTCATATCATACGGCGTGTAAGGAAGTCCGCCTACAAAGCGCCACCTGGCACCAATACGCCAGTCCCGTTTCAATTTCTTAGTGGTGGTCAAAACCAGCATGTGCTTGCTATCCCAACTCGAAGCAATTCGATTGTCGTCTTTATCGTCAAACTCACTTCTTACCAGGGTGTAAGACATGTTAAAGTTAAACTTATTGGATGAGCTAATACGCGTTTGAAACTCAACACCGTAAGCCCTTCCTGTTGATGTTGAAACAACCTCTTCACTTCCAACCACCCCAAAGTCGGCTCCAAGGTTCGCGATACTAATAGAATCCTCAATCGAAAAAGGGTAGTTGCTATATTCTTTCAGAAATCCTTCAACCGAAAAAAGGATGTTGGTTTTAGGCCGAAACTCAAGCCCGCCAATTAAATGATCAGACTGAATGTATTTTAGTTTGTTCTGACGGTTCACCAATTCATCGTCGCGTTTAAAACCAAGCGAAGTGTATGTGGGCATTTGAAAATATCTTCCCGTGTTAAAATTTAAGCTCCATTTTTCAGCAAGTAAATACGAAGCCGAAAGCCTTGGTGAAAGTTGATCAAACAATGACCGCATGCTGGATGAGTAATTGTTTGCATCCATTCTCAACCCAAATGATAGGCTCAACCGTTCATTGAAAAAGTTGTGGCTGGCATGCCCGAAAATCCCCCATTTCACCACATCAAGTTCGGTATCGTAATTTAGGTCAATAATTCCCTGGTCATAGAACCTCCGTTGTTGCGTAAAGCTTTTAAATCGTGCAAAGTCAAGGTTTGCACCAAAGTTTAGCTTGAAGTCTGCAAAGCGGGTTGTGTTCTCAAATCGAAGCTTATTTTCAATCTCCTCTGATTCGTAATCAAGATTTTTATTGGCCTCCAAACTATCATCATTGTCCAGGTATTTAATCGCCGAATTATTCAGGTGGCTCCGGCTAATCACAAAAGTTTGAAAGCTGTTTTTGCGGTAGTGTTTGTAAACAATCCCTGCTGTATAACTCCATTGTCCGTTTTTCGGCACAGAAGCAAGTATGCTTTTTTGCTGTTCATCTGGATCTTCAAGATCTAAGTTGAGTGCAAAATCATCAATCGCCCCAAGTCCAATAATCGTAATTTCGTTTTTCGCATCAAGCCTGCTTTTCCATTTTAACTGAAAGTCGTTGAAAGTGGGCAAAAAAGGCAACTCAAAAAGATCAAATAAAAATTGCAGATACGATCGCCGTGCTGAAAAAATGAAGGTTGATTTTTCACCAACGGGTCCATCCAAAGTACCTGTTATTTCAGACGCCCCGACTGAAGTTTGAAACCTGAGTTTTTCACTGTTACCATCTACCTGAAAAAATTCCAGAACGCCACTTAAAGCATTGCCGCGGTTTGCAGGGAAAGCCCCTGAATAATAATTCACTTCACGCAACAAATCGGCATTGATAATACCAACGGGGCCACCACTTGCTCCTTGTGTGGCAAAATGATTAATGTGGGGCACCTCTACCCCATCCAGAAAAAACCGGCTTTCAGATGGTCCACCTCCGCGAATGATAATGTCATTCCGGAATGAAGGGGTGCTTTGAACACCTGCAAAAGATTGAATGACTTTCGAAATATCCCGGTTTGCACCCGGACTGTTTTCAATCTCTGAAATTCCAATATTTTTCAATGATAATGGGCTTTCTTCCGTTTTTTTGAATGGTGAAGCAGTAATTTTTACTTCCTCTAATTGCTGTTTGCTCACTTCCATCCCAACTTCAATAAAAGCTGGTTTTGAATTGCTTAACTCAATCTCCGGACTAATTTTGCTTTGATACCCAACAAACGAAACTTCTATCCGAACAAAACCTGGCATTAAACCTGAAAGCTGGAATTCACCCTGCTCGTTGGTAACAGTTCCCAAGGTAGTGCCGGAAACCAACACATTCACGAACGGTAACGCATTGTTATTCAAATTATCAAAAACCCTCCCTTTTAATACCGCCCGTTGCGAATACGATGAAAAGGCGAACATGGTAAAACAGATGAAAAGAAATATTTTAGTAAGTGGATTCATTCTTTTTCAAAACTAATTGTTCTCTCGTTTTTTTGTGTAATTTTAATTTAAAAGATGTCGGTTTTGTCTAACTGACACTTCAAATCATTAAACAACAAGATGTATAGCTTGTTCGGTGTTTGAACATTTTTTCAATTAAGATATGATAAAATGCGAGTTGTAATTCAGAGGGTAAGTAGTGCTACGGTAAGGGTAAATGAGCAAATCAAGTCATCCATAAAAAGTGGCTTATTAATTCTTTTAGGGATAGAAGATGAAGATACCCACGAAGATATTGAATGGTTGGTGAAAAAGATAACCCAGCTTCGGATATTCAATGATGAAAACGGAACGATGAACCGATCACTGCTGGATGTTGATGGTGAAGCTCTTGTAGTTAGTCAGTTTACGCTGCATGCCAGTACAAAAAAAGGAAATCGTCCTTCCTATATCAAGGCTTCAAAACCAGATTTTGCGGTGCCGATGTACGAAAAATTTGTTGATGCCTTATCGACAAGTCTGGGTAAAAAAGTTGGTACTGGACAATTTGGTGCACACATGGATGTTGAACTAATAAATGACGGGCCGGTTACCATTATTATCGATTCGAAAAACAAAGATTTTTAGCATGAGCGATATTACTATTCCTGAAGCACAAAAAATAGTTGATGAATGGATCAACACAATTGGCGTTCGCTATTTTAGTGAGCTGACGAATATGACAATTCTTACTGAAGAAGTTGGTGAACTTGCCCGTATCATGGCACGAAAATACGGTGATCAGTCGTTTAAACAATCAGATGAACAATATAATTTAGCAGATGAAATGGCTGATATTCTGTGGGTTCTGATTTGTTTGGCCAATCAAACCGGGGTAAACCTGAACGAAGCATTCAAAAATAACGTAGAAAAGAAAAGTAAGCGAGATATCCACCGACACAAAAACAACAAAAAACTATAAGTTATGATTACAAATATAGATGAAAAACTAAGCGAAATAAAAGCAAAAGCAACTGATATCAATGACCGGGAAATGCAAATGCTTGCGTTTTCATGCATTGATCTGACTACCCTAAATGCAACGGACACGGTAAGCCATGTAAAAGCATTTACTGAAAGGGTCAACGATTTTGCCAATGACTACCCAAATTTGCCAAACGTGGCTTCCATCTGTGTTTTTCCAAACCTGGCACGAACAGTTAACGAAACGCTTAATGACGACCGGGTAAATATAACAGCTGTAGCAGGAAGCTTTCCAACATCAATGAGCTTTATCGAGTTTAAAGTAAAAGAAGCCAAAATGGCCGTTGATCAGGGTGCCAATGAAATCGACATTGTTCTTCCGCTTTGGGCTTTCTTGGATGAGAACGAGGTGAATTGCAGGGAAGAAATAACCAGCATTAAGGAAGCAATAGGGGAAGCCCACTTAAAAGTAATTCTTGAAACAGGTGCGCTGTGTGATGATGAAAAAATATACCAAGCATCAATGCTCTCTATGGAATCTGGCGCTGATTTTATTAAAACTTCAACCGGGAAAATGAAGCCAGCAGCAACACCTGAGGCAGCCATTGTAATGTGTGAGGCCATTAATGAATACTATCACAAAACCGGAAAGCGAATTGGTTTTAAACCTGCCGGAGGTATTGCTACCACTGAAGATGCCATGCTCTACATAACAATAGTAAAAGAGATTTTAGGTGAAGGCTGGTTAAACCCAACCCTGTTCAGGATTGGTGCAAGCCGTTTGGCAAACAATCTTCTGGGAGATATTTTGGGTGAAGAGATTAAGTATTTCTAAGTTGGGAAAATTACACAACATTTTGTTTTATTATTTTTTATATTTTTGATTTAAAAGAGTTTATGCCTGACAAAGAGGAAATATTATTGTATCTGAGTAAAAATAAATCTCAATTATTCAGAAAATATCATCTCATAAAAATTGGGGTTTTTGGGTCGATTGCAAGAGACGAGCAAAATCAGCAAAGTGACATTGATTTGTTGGTTGAATTTGAAACAGGCACACCAAACTTATCTCAGGTAAAGAAAGAACTCAGGGATGAGATACAAGCTCAATTCAATATTTCAGTTGACATTTGCCGGGAAAAGTACATAAAACCAATTTTCAAAAATCAAATCCTTAGCGAAGTAAAATATGCCTAATATTGGCTTAAAAGATCACAACTGTATTTTAAATATTCTTGAAGCTATTCAGAAGATAAAATTATATTCTTCAAAATTCAAGAACGCTGATGAATTCAATATTGATTCACTAAGCTTTGATGCTACCTTGATGAACTTCATAGTGATAGGGGAAATGGTTGAAAAAATATCAGAAGACTTAAAAATTGAAACAGAAAATACCATTGATTGGCCGAACATCAAAAATTTTAGAAATATAATTGCTCACAATTATTTTGGAGTAGACGCTGAAGAAGTTTTTCAAATAATAAAAGGAAGTATTCCCAGACTAGAGAAAGATCTTAAAAACATAATTCAATAACCTATTTCTTCCTCGTTGTCACATAATTCACCAGTTCAACAAGGGCTTTGCGGGAATCGGATTCAGGCAATTCATTAATATTTTTAATTGCCCTGTCACGGTACAGGTTCATTTGTTCGGTTGCATAATCCAAACCACCCCTGTCAACAACCAGCTTTACCAGTTCCTGAACTTTTGCTGTGTTTTTATGCTTTCTTTTTACCTGGTGTAGTATGCGCCGCTTTTCTTTTTCAGTTGAATTACTCAACACATAAAGTAAAGGGAGAGTAATTTTCTTTTCTTTAATGTCATTTCCGGTTGGTTTTCCTAAAACACCTTTCGACTGGTAGTCAAAAATGTCGTCTTTAATCTGGAAAGCAATTCCAACGTCCATACCAATTTCAAACATTTTCTCCACCAGTTCCTGATCTTCAGAAACAGATGCAGCACCAATCGCCATACTGGTTGCAATCAATGAAGCTGTTTTCTTGCGAATGATCTCGTAATAGGTGTCATAGTCAATATCCAGCTTCCGGCTTTTGCGCATTTGAAGGATTTCACCTTCACTCATATCTTTCACCGAGCGGCTTATCAATTGCAGAAAACTGTACTTGTGATTATCAAGATTGAGAAGCAATCCTCTCGCCAAAATATAATCACCAACCAGAACCGCCAATTTGTTTTTCCACAGTGCATTAATTGAAAAACTTCCCCTGCGCTCGTAAGACTCATCCACCACATCATCGTGTACGAGTGTGGCGGTGTGCAACAACTCAATGGAAGAAGCCGCCATGTACGAACTTTCATTAAACTCGCCACACATTTTAGCCGTGAGAAAAACAAACATCGGGCGCATTTGCTTGCCCTTTTTTCGCAAAATATATCTGATGATTACTGAAAGCAATGGGATATCACTCTGCACAGTCTTTTTGAAATAGTCCTCAAACTCTTTCAACTCATTTTTAATTGGTGATTTAATGATATCCAATGAAGTCATCTGTCCATTTTTTCGAACGGATCAAAAATAGCAAATAATATGACTTTATTTCCTTCAATCCGGCAGTGAATATTTTAATTCATTCTAAAAAAAGAGCTATCCCACTGAATTTCTTTTAGATAAAATTAAATAGTTATATATTTGCATTTGTTAAATCTTATATCATGATACCAATACCTGAACTTGATGCCGATCGTCTGGACATGGCAGCAAACATGCTAAAAGCCATTGCTCATCCAATGCGCATCGCCATTTTGAAACACCTGGAAGGTGGAAAAAAATTGACTGTGACCGAAATCCATGAATTGCTCGGCATTGAGCAATCTACCACTTCACATCATCTTGGTATTTTAAAAGATAAAGGCGTTTTGTGCTCACGTCGTGAAGGAAAAAATACATTTTATTTCATGAAACACGATGTTCTAAGTCAAGTAATTGATTGCTTGCAGAAATGCACCTGTGAATAAAAATTTCAGTTTTACAAGATAATGAAGCCGGTGATTTTACCGGCTTTTTTCGTTATTGCAAGATTGTTTTATAATTTCGGTTTCTCAATTGAAACACTATGGCAAAAATTCGGGTAACCAAACAATTCGGTTTTGAAATGTCTCATGCATTGTCTAACTACGATGGCCTTTGCAGGAATATTCATGGGCATTCCTATAAACTTCAGGTAACGCTTTTGGGCGAACCACTTCACGAACCTGGAAACCCAAAAGATGGGATGGTGTTCGACTTCAGCCAGCTAAAAAAACTGATCAAAAAAGAAATTGTCGATCCGTTTGATCACTCGTTGATGATAAACAACGCTGACGCCCATGAAAAACTGGTTGATTTAGGCGAGATGTATGAACGCCATCATGTAGTAAATTTTCAGCCAACCACTGAAAACCTGGTGATTTATATTGCTGAAAAATTGAAAACTGTACTACCTGAACAACTTGAACTATTTGCTGTTCGCCTATATGAAACCAGTAATTCATTTGCCGAATGGTTTGCTTCTGATAATCCTTAAAAACACGACATGCCTGAACAAAAAGAAAACAATAGTCGTCTGTTTTTGCTCGACGCTTATGCATTGATTTATCGCTCCTATTTTGCGTTCATACGCGCACCCCGCTTCAACTCAAAAGGGCTGAACACCTCTGCTATGTATGGGTTTGTAAACACCCTTGAACAGCTTCTTAAAAAAGAAGACCCAACACACATTGCAGTGGTTTTTGATATGCATGCCCCAACGTTCAGGCACGAAATGTTTAAAGAATACAAAGCCAATCGGGAAGAAATGCCGGAAGATTTGCGCAAGTCCATTCCCTGGGTCCGTAAAATTATTGAGGCATACAACATCCCAATTTTAGAGAAGGAAGGTTTTGAGGCTGACGATGTGATTGGCACGCTGGCGAAAAAAGGGGAAAAGGAAGGTTATCAGGTGTACATGATGACCCCGGACAAGGATTATGCCCAGCTGGTTTCTGAAAATATTTTCATGTACAAGCCCGGACGTGGCTCGGATGAAGCACAGATATGGGGAATTGATGAAGTGAAAGAGAACTTTTTGGTTGAAGAACCCTGGCAAGTGATTGATGTGCTGGGATTGATGGGTGATACGGCAGACAATATCCCCGGCTGTCCTGGTATCGGACCCAAAACAGCCATGAAGCTCATTTCGAATTACAAAACAGTTGATGGCCTGTACGAGCACATTGAAGAACTAAAAGGTAAGCAAAAAGAAAACCTGGTGAACCATGAAGAACAGGTGCGCCTTTCCCGAAAACTGGTGGAAATTATACAGGATGTACCTGTTGATTTTGATGAAAAGACCTTATTAAAAGAAGAAGCCAATAGTGCGGAACTCAGGAAAATATTTAATGAACTGGAATTTCGAACTTTTGTACAGCGTTTGGGAGATGCCCCGAAAACCGAAGCACCTTCATTTGAGCAAGGCACATTGTTCGGTGGCGCTCCAGAAGAGCTTGCTGCAACTACCGATCTTGCCAATATTGAAAACACACCTCATGAATATTATCTGGCTGAAAATGCCATGCAACGCGCCAGTTTAAAAGCTGAACTTTCGGTGCAAAAAGAATTTTGCTTCGACACAGAAACTACAGGACTTAATCCACATACATCCGAGATTGTGTGTTTGTCTTTTTCATTCAGAAAAGGTGAGGCTTATTGTGTGCCTGTCCCAAAAGAGCGTGAAGAAGCTCAGAAAATTCTTGAAGAATTCCGTTTGATCTTTGAGGACGAAAACATTCAAAAAGTAGGGCAAAATATTAAGTACGACATTCTGATGTTGAATCAATATGGCATTGATGTAAAAGGCAAAGTTTACGACACCATGATTGCGCACTATTTGATTCAACCTGAGTTGCGGCACAACCTGGATTATTTGTGCGAAACCTATTTGAATTACCAAAAGGTAGAAACCGAAGCCCTGATTGGAAAGAAAGGCAGAAACCAGCTGAGCATGAGACAAGTGCCCATCGAAAAACTTTGCGATTATGCCAGCGAAGATGCTGACCTCACCCTTCAATTGAAACATGCTCTTGATCCGCTTCTTGATAAAAACGGTGTTCGTAAAGTATTTGAAGAAATTGAAATGCCACTTATCCCCGTTCTAGCAGATATGGAAATGGCAGGGGTGAGCCTGAACACCAAAGAACTGGAAGAGTATGCAGAAACCCTGCGTCATCAGTTGATCGACCTGGAGCGCGAGATCAAAGATCTGGCGGGAGAAGATTTCAACATCTCATCGCCCAAGCAATTGGGACCTATCCTGTTCGAAAAGCTGAAGATTGACGACAAAGCAAAAAAGACCAAAACCAAGCAATACTCTACTTCGGAAGATGTGTTGTCAAAGTTAGTCGATCGTCATCCGATAGTTTCCAAAATTTTGGATTTCCGTGGTTTGAAAAAGCTGCTTTCTACCTATGTTGAAGCCTTGCCTCAGTTGATTAATCCACGAACGAAAAAGATACACACTTCATACAATCAGGCTGTTGCCGCCACCGGGCGTTTGAGTTCCACCAATCCAAACCTTCAAAACATCCCCATCCGCGATGCGGAAGGACGGGAAATTCGTAAAGCTTTTACGGCTTCGGATGATGATCATCTGTTTTTGTCTGCCGACTATTCCCAAATTGAACTGAGGATTATGGCAGCTTTGAGCAAGGATGAATCCATGATGAAGGCCTTCCAAAACAATGAAGATATTCATTCTACCACTTCTTCTAAAATATACAAAGTGCCACTTGATGAAGTTTCTTCCGATATGCGAAGAAAAGCTAAAACAGCTAACTTTGGTATCATTTATGGCATCTCGGCTTTTGGTTTGTCTGAGCGACTAAACATTTCCAGAACTGAAGCCAAGCAACTTATTGACGGCTACTTTGAGAACTTCCCCAATGTAAAAAAATACATGAACGACAGTATCGATCTTGCTCGTGAAAAAGGGTTCGTTGAAACAATCATGGGAAGGCGTCGCTACCTGAAAGACATTAACTCCGCCAATGCTGTGGTAAGAGGTGTTGCCGAACGAAACGCTATTAATGCCCCAATCCAGGGATCAGCTGCCGACATCATTAAGCTGGCAATGATCAATATCTGGAATGAGCTAAAAACGCAAAAGCTACAAGCCAAGATGACCCTGCAGGTTCATGATGAATTGAACTTTGACGTACCCAAAAGCGAAGTTGAACAGGTACAACAAATTGTGAAGGAGCAAATGGAAAAAGCCGTTGAGATTGGCCTGCCGCTAACCGTAGAAATGAATTCTGCAAGCAACTGGCTGGAGGCTCATTAGTCTTCAGGCGAAACTTGAAAGCCAGGCGTACAAACAAAGCAAAATGATTAGCAAAGCAGTTGAAGCTATGTTCACGTAACAGGCCTTGTGAAAATCTTCTTCTGTTAGCTGCTTTTCGATATGACCGATGTAGGGTTTTTCAATCAGTTTGCCATGATAAACATTCGGTCCCCCAAACCGACATTTTAAAATCCCTGCTAAAGCCGCTTCCGGATAGCCAGCATTTGGACTGCTGTGTTTGCTTCCATACTTAATGGTATGAACAAAACCACTTCGGCTTAAGCTGACAAGTACCATTAGCAAGGCTGTTAAGCGAGCAGGAATTAAATTCAACAAATCATCAAAGCGGGCAGCAAACCAGCCAAACTGCTTGTATCGATCGTTCTTGTACCCAATCATCGAGTCCAGCGTACTCACCATCTTGAAAGCAAACATTAGGGGTACACCGCCAATTGCATAATAGAACAATGGGGCAATCACCCCGTCACTCAGGTTTTCGGACATGGTTTCTAGCACAGCCGTACGAATCTGTTGTTCGTTCAAGGTTGAAGTGTCCCTGCCCACGATAAACGAAAGCTGCTTACGCGCCTGCTCCAAGCCATCAAACCGCAGTGCCCTGATAACCAGCCACGATTCATAGATCAAACTGCGATTGGCCAAACCATAAAAAACACCAACCGAGGCGAAGATCAGGAACACCAGTTTATTCGCTTTTAATTGTTCGAAAGTGAAAAAGAATACAGCCCAGCATACGCCCATAAGGAACAAGGAGCATAGTGCCCCTTTCAACTTTCTGTTTCTCCCGCTGTTGAACACCTTTTCAAGCTGTGTTATTGACCAGCCAAAAAAACGTATGGGATGGGGCAGCCACCTGGGATCACCCAGAATACAGTCCAGAAAGAAACCAATCAATAGTGGTATGATCAAGTGTTCAGCATTCATAGTTCTGGCTTAACTTGAACGGCAAATCCCTGCAATGCTTTTACCAGTTGTTCATTCTTTTCTTCAGATTGAATACCTACCCGAAAAAACTGTTCATCCAGCCCACGAAAGTTTGAAGCATCCCGAATGGATAGCTGGTGTTTCAAGAGATAGTTTTGTAAATCGGCTACAGAACTATTTGCTATTTCAACCAGGAAAAAACCAGTATCAGACGGAATCACTGTAAATCCTTCTATCGTATCGACTTTTCTCTGTAAAACTTTGCTGTCGCTCATCAATTGCTGCACATCCGGTTTTAATTCTTCGCTATGGTTAAGAATAAAACGACCTGCTTCAATAGCCAACGAATTGACTGACCACGGTCTGGTAAACTGATCGAGTTTTCTGATAATTTCTTCATTGCCTAGAATATAGCCGAGTCTAAGTCCGGGAATGCCATATGTTTTAGTAAGCGATTGACAGATGACCAGGTTTTGAAACCGTTGAAGTAAGTGAATTGCAGAAGTTACTTTATTGGACATTTCAACAAAGGCCTCATCAATTACAAAATTTGCATTCGGATTTTTTTTCAGCAAATTCTCAATAAGCTTTAAATCAAAAACGTGCCCATCTGGATTGTTCGGATTGCCAAACCAAACCAGGTCTGTATTTGAGAAACTGTAAGAGCCTAATTCTTCCTTCAAGAAAAAACCAAGCTGATGTTTATTCATCCTGCAAGCGTCTTCATATTCAGAAAATGAAGGGTACAAAATTGCAGACTGACAGCCCGAAAATGTTTGTGCTATTTGGTAAAATCCATCGGAAGAACCGTTACAAATCAAAACCTGCTGAACGTTCAGACCGTACTTGTCAGCAATCATTTTTTTTAATGAAGCTCCATCTGGTTCCGGGTAATTTGCAATTAGCCCGGTTTTATTTTTTAGGTGTTCGAGTAGTTTTTCTGGGCATCCGTCAAAACGCACATTTGAACTAAAATCCGCTTTTAATTTGACCGAATACTGTTGTTGATTATCGCCATGCCCATAAATCATTCTTCAGTTTTTAAAAATGAATATACATAGTCCATGTCAATAGATGTCCGAACATGGTCGGCCAATTTATTGTATTGCTCTTCCTTGAATGCCTGGTAATCAAATTCAGAAACATCCGCTTCCAAAGCATTTGCTTTTAGGATTTCTTCTATCACCGTTTTATTGTCAAGAATACCGTGAAGGTATGTTCCCCAAAGCTTGGGAGAAACGAAACAACCATCCTCTGAACCATCTTCTAAGTTGCAAAGTGAATCTGCACTGAGCAAAGTAGTTTCACCCATGTGAATTTCATAACCGCTGCATTCTTCCTCTCTTTCTCGAAATTGAAACAGGGTTTGAACAGTCCGTTTTTCCTTACTCAGCGTGGTTACAACCGGAAGCAGTCCAAGCCCAGGCATCGTCTCCACATTCCCTTCCACGCTGTCGGGATCACGTATTTCTTTACCCAAGATTTGATAGCCACCACAAATTCCATATACACCTTTGCCATCTTCGGCAGACCGCAAAATGGCTTTTGCCAATCCGTTTTCACGCAGGTGCATCAAGTCTGAAATGGTATTTTTTGAGCCGGGAACCAAAACAATATCTGCCTGTTCAATTTCAGTGGGATTGGCTGAATAATACAAATTGACATCTGGCATTCGCTCCAACATATTGAAGTCTGTGAAATTGGACATGTGCCTCAGTAACACCACTGCAACATTGATTTTATTCTTTCCGCTGCTGCCCCGCTTGTAATCGATTACCACGCTGTCTTCCTGCTCAATATGAATATCTGAGAAATATGGGACGACACCAATCACTGGTATTCCTGTAAGTTCTTCCAGTGTTTTACTTCCTTCATCAAACAGGCTAATATCACCACGAAATTTATTGATCAAAATTCCTTTTATCAACTTACGCTCTTCTTCAGGCAACAGCTTGATTGTACCATAAACGCTGCCAAACACACCTCCCCGATCGATATCGGCAATTAAAATGGTTGGCGATCCGGTTTCCAACGCCACCCGCATGTTGGTAATATCCTTGTCCCAAAGGTTTACTTCGGAAATGCTACCGGCCCCTTCCATCACAATGGGGTTGTATTTTTCATCCAACGATTTCCAGGCTTTCATGGCTTCAGCAAACAAAAAATCACGGTCGGTTTTCAAGAAGTATTCACGGGCCGACTGATCACCCATTGGCTTCCCGTTTAAAACCACTTGCGCACTTTTTTGGCTGGTTGGTTTCAACAAGATCGGGTTCATGGCACTCAGACAAGGAATGCCACACGCTTCAGCCTGAACAGCCTGTGCCCTGCCCAGCTCCAACCCCTCATGACTGGCAAACGAATTTAGCGACATATTTTGTGCCTTGAACGGAGCTGGTGAATATCCATCCTGTAAGAAAATTCTGCAAAACGCAGCATTGATCACTGACTTACCCACATCTGAGCCAGTGCCAACAAACATAATTGGCTTTAAACGCTTCTTATTCATGATAATTCAAAACTGTAGATCCCACCAAATTCAGGATTAAATGTGGTAAAAACCTCGTCCATTTTTTTCTTTTCCAAAACTGATTTAAACAAGCGGATTACTCCACCATGCGTGATGATAGCAACTTGTTTTTGCCTAATCTTTTTCAAATCCAGAATGAAAGCCTCAACCCGCTTCCGAAAATCAATGTATGATTCTCCTCCCTCACATGGGATTTCCAAATAATTATCCATCCAGTTTTTACCAGCATTTGTATTGTAAATATCATCCCAGCTTTTCATTTCCCAGTCACCAAAATTCAATTCTTTCAAACGCTCATCAAAAATTAGCTTCTGCTGAGGAAATAAATCTTCAGCTAAAATCCGGCACCTGGATAACGGGCTGCAAAAAACCTCGTCAAATTGAATATCATATAGTTTTTCACAAACGATCCTTTTTTCATTCGGGTAGCTATTAGCCAAACCAATATCCGTTTGCCCGTAGCAAATCCCTTTATTTGAATCAACCTTTGTATGCCTAATGCAATAAACAATCATGATATTCCTAACAAACAAATGTAAAACAAGACCTCTGAAATTTGTTGCAATGCACCCAGGCAATCACCCGTATATCCACCAATCTTTCGTTCAATGTATCTTTTAAAAAGAAAAGCAATGAAGAGTGAAACTGGTACAATTAGAAGTGAAAACTGCCATGGTAATAAAACGAGAGGCAACAAGCCAAAGAAGCTTGCTACGATCAAGTCGCTGAATTTTCCCCTCTTCCCAATTGGCTTGGTTTTGCTTAATTCATCGTCTCGGGAATAATTACTTGTGAATATTATTACCACTGGCATTAAACGGCTGAATGCATGCCCTGCAAGAAAAATTATGGGTAATAATAATGATGGAAAAGCTGCTAGCGTCAAAAATTTAGTGCCCAGCATTCCAATCAGTCCAACAGTACCGTAAGTACCAATTCGGCTGTCTTTCATGATCGTGAAAATCTTTTCACGTGTGTAGCCACCTCCAAAACCATCGCAGAAATCAGCAAAACCATCCTCATGAAAAGCCCCGGTAAGCAGAATGGTTGCCAGCATGCTCAAAAAAATTGCCAGCTCCGTTGGTAACAGAAAGTCCAAACCATAAAAAACCGCACCCGCAACTCCACCAACAATCCATCCAACCAAAGTAAAATATCGGGTTGCCCTGTTCAAGCGATCGTTAGAAAATTCAAGCGAACGCGGAACAGGAATCCGGGTGTAAAACATAACGGCTGTTAAAAACAGGTTGAGCTGTTGTTTCATGCTGAGTAGTTTTTATTGATCCGATGACTTAAAGTCATCGGATCAATCGGGTTAGTCGTTATTGAGAATCTCAATCGGTTTTTCGTCTTTGTTAGATACGCCTGCGTCTTCAAAACTAGCCATTTCATTTAAAAATGTTGCGGCCGCCTTTATTATCGGAAAGGCAACAGCTGCACCTGAACCTTCGCCCAAACGCATTTCTAAATTCAAAACAGGTTTTGCACCCAGCTTTTCCAACATTAGTTTATGCCCTTTTTCTTCTGATGCGTGGCAGAAGATGCAGTTTTCTCGTACAGATTTGTTTATTTGGTTGGCAGTTAGCGTTGCCGCCGTGGCAATAAAACCATCAATTAAAATGACCATATTTTGCCTTTTGGCTTCAAGAATGGCACCAACCATCATGGCAATTTCAAACCCACCAAAAGTTGCCAACGTTTCTTCAGGGGTCTTCGGATCATATTTTTCCGATACTTTCTTCAATACCGAAGTTTTGTGTTCTAGCTTTTCGCCATGCATTCCTGCACCTTTGCCTGTACACTCTTCAATGGAAAGGTTTAAAAACCTGTGCATCAGCAAGGAAGACGCAGAAGTATTACCAATTCCCATTTCGCCAAAACCAAGCACGGTGCAACCTGCCTCTGCTTCCATTTTTACAAGTTCAGCCCCTTTGTCCATTGCCTGATGGCATTCCTCCATCGTCATAGCAGCCTCGTACATCATGTTTTTAGTTCCATTTGCAATCTTGGCATCAATTATCGGTAGCTCAGCTGGGAAATTATGATCTACACCAGCATCTACCACCTTCAGATCAATCCCGTTTTGCTTGCAGAACACATTAATGGCAGCCCCTCCACCACAGAAATTCATCACCATTTGCCAGGTCACTTCTTTGGGGTATGGGCTGATTCCCTCATCGGTAATACCATGGTCGGCCGCAAAAACCAACATAACCGGTTTTTCCAGTTTAGGCGACAATGTTTTTTGAATCATTCCCAACTGGATGGCTAATTCTTCCAGCTGCCCCAATGCTCCTGTTGGTTTGGTTTTCAAGTCTATTTTGAGTTGAAGTTGTTCTTTTAAAGTCATGTTTGTATTTCACTAGTTAGTCCGTGTTATTCCGTCCAAAAAAATGAACTGCTATTCATCCAGCTTTCCCGTGGACGGTTACTCCTTTTGTTTTAATCCCAGGGTTGCATTCCTCGATTGCATCGAGTTCATTTACCCTGGGTTATATTATTGAGCCCCTTCAGGGCTAGAATCATTTTACTTTCATCGATATGCCCGACACCATCAAATAAACTTCATTTGCGTGCCCAGCTATAAACTGGTTCATCCAGCCTTGCAGGTCGGCAAATTTCCGTGCAATTTCGTTTTCAGGATGAACACCCATTCCCAGTTCATTGCTTACCACAATCAGGTTCATATCCTGTTTGATAAACTGTTGCCATTCTGCTTTTGCACCTTCCAGTGCTTCTTCTACCTTGTAGTCACAATCGTGGAAAAAGTTAGTAAGCCAAAGGGTAATGCAATCCAACATCACCGTTCTCCCGTTAAAATCATGCTTCGATAGTTCTTTCTCTTCCTCAACAGTTTGCCATTTTTCAGAACGGTCTTCCTGATGCCTTTTTACCCGGTCAGCAAAGTCTTCATCCCAAATTCGCGCTGTAGCCAAATAAACAGGCGTTTCAGAAACCTCCTCTGCCAATTGTTGTGCAAACCGACTTTTCCCGGAACGCACACCTCCTGTAATGAATGTAATTGTTGCCATAGCCAAATATACAAAATGAAACAAGAGGCAACCTTCAATTGGCTACCTCTTGCAAAAGAACTATCTGATTTTCTTAACGTGAGACGATTGAAATCTTTTATTCCAATATCATGAATGGGGCAATACCGGTTTCGTATTCACTAATCTTGGTTCCATCTGTGCTATATGTAACAACTTTCCCATTCGAGGTAACGTTTGGTGAGATAAAGCAAAAGACTTTATCATCGTAGAAGTCAACACCATTAATACTTGTAACATCATCAACTAAGTTTTCGGCTTCAAAGCTTTTTGTTGCCACATCAAATACAGCAATTGAACCTGTGCCAAAATAATATTCACCTTTTGAGACATAAAGTTTAGTAAAATCGTCATTTGCTGCAAAAACATTAACGTAACTAGTCGTTATTCCTGTTAATGGATAAGTTCCTTCTAACTCATCAGTTGCAGTGTTAATATATCCTAACCCTGCGCTTTCAGATGGATCAGACCATGTACTAACAAAAGAAACATATAAATTATCATTATTATCTTTCAAAAAATAAGAACTAACAGCTTCAGTTTGAATGTATGAAATAGCCTCAGAATCAAGATCTATGATAGCAACACTGTCTTTATAATTCAAAGCAGCATATAGCTTATTGTTAGAAATTGCCATACCTTCTGGACCACCTGGAAGTGAGATCTTCTTTTCAACTGAGTTTGTTGTTAGGTTTATTTTAGCAATATAAGATAACGACTCATCAGCCCAAATATTTCCTCCCCAGCATGATACATACAGGTAATCACCTTTACCTTGGCAAAAACGAGGGCCTACGATATCTTCTGTTATGCCGTTTTCTGTTTGTTCAAAAGTTTTAGCATCAACCCAGAAGATTTGATCAGCTCCATTCCCCATCATATAAATATTGCCATTGTACTTATAAGCATGTTGAACATTTGAGATCATATCAATGGAATTTATACTCTTATAATATTCATTTGTAAGCTCATCATCATATTTATTAAATGCAGAAATGGTTGAGTGGCCTTCGCCCCAGTTCCCTGCATTCACAATATAGGCTAAATCAGCATCAACATTTACCTGGTAAGCAGCTGTTTCTTCAACGTCCACATTTGCAGCAACTAGTGTTACATCATATACTCCGGGTTCTGAATAAATATGAAATGGGTGGATTTCAGTAGATGTTTCGCTATCACCAAAATCCCATGTAAAATTTAATGCTTCTTCTGAGCAGTTATCAAAAAATACAGTATCGCCAACCTGAATACCTTCTTCTGGTGTAACTGTAAAACATGCAACTACGTTTGCCGGATCATCATCTTCACAAGATGCAAATGCAAAAACTGCAAGGGCAAAAAACAGGAAAATTTTAAATTGATTTTTCATTTTTAATAGTATTGAATTTGTTTATTTGAAATTGTATGTTAAGCTTATTCGGTAAGACCTTCCGGGCATAGCATACCCCCAACTTGCATTGTAGTCCTTACCAAGCAAGTTATTGACCATTCCATTGATTCTTATTTTGTTGTTTTTATTTTGTTCCCATTTATAGGACATAGCAACATTTAACAGGAAATAGGCGTCCAGAATATTTTTGTCTTCTTCATCGGTAAATTGTTCATGCGTATAACTTCCATCAATGGTAAAGTCAAATTGTTTATAGTTCGATGTTGTAAAGAAATTTCCTGCATGACGGGGAACATATTCCAATTGACGATCCAGGGCATTGGTTTCGTTTAGTGATTCAGCCCGTTTAGCTGAATTAAACGTATAGTTTATCCCTGAATTTGTTTCTAAACCAAAAAGGGAATATCTCCAATCTGTCAGGAATTCAATTCCTTTACTTTTTACCCGTTGCACATTTTCAGCATACCAAAATGCTCCTCCGTTTCTCCACAATATCCAATTGTCGATGTCCATAAAAAAGGCATTAACCTTAATGTTCCCAGACACCTTTTCTGTACAATAACTCCATTTACCTCCCAACTCATAATTCATTCCTTTTTCAGGATCCAAATCAGGATTTCCTCCTGGTACCCAAAAGCGATCATTAAAAGTAGGTACTCGATAACTGCGGGCGATGTTCCCCATAACTTTTAATGCACTTCTTTCTTTTGAGAATATCAGATAATTTAGTCCTAATGAAGGTGTAAACGGTACATCAAAATCAGTTACAAAACCTTGCCTCAAATTAAGCGTTGCAGTCAGTTTATTAAAAAAACGATGATAGTATGATGCAAAAAAATCAACCCTGTCTTCATGATCAAGCGTCTTCTCATAGGCATAAACCGTTGGATAAATACGCATAGCTTTGACACCTACCTTATAACTTGATTGATTGCTTACGTCATGTTCAATAAATGCCTCCCCGATTATTCGTTGTGTTTGTATGGTATCTGCCGAATTTTTATTGTGCACAGAATGATCAAAAGCATAACCTCCTGCTATCTCAAACTTTAAGGCTTTCTTTCTGTTTTTATACGATGCCCAAACACGAGTGTGATCATCTTTGTATTCCTCGCGCAATTCAGGATTAAACAAATTTGTTTGCATATTTTGTTGAATCAAGTGCCAATCTTTCTCCAACCAAACATTCAAGGTAAAGAATTCATTTTCCTGAAACTTGTAATTAAACTCCTGCAATAAGCCAAATTTTTCAATATCAGCATTACGCTGCGTATCTTCTATTTCAAAAATTTGATTTTCAAAATCACGGTAGTTTGGATTCAGAAATTTAAAGTCATTTTTTTTCTTATAATAGTATGCTCTTGTAACTGTTTCAAACTTTCCGTTGCCCCAGAAAAGCTTGGTACCGTAAAGCTGCTCGCCAAACGATCCGTTTGCAACTCTAACTACACCTTTAAATCCATCTGTCCAGTTATTATTAAGCCCTAAATGAACAGCTCCACCAATGCTTCCTGAACCATTTACTGAACTGGAGCTTCCAAACTGGATACCAATCTTGTCAAACAAGTAAACAGGCACATTGCTAACATTGGAATGTCCAAGTGTAAGCGAATTAATGTTAATTCCGCCAAAGTTAAAGCTGGTATGATCAGGCGCAGAACCCCGGATGCGAATGGTTGCAAGCCCTCCTGCATTGGTTTTAAAGCGAATGGGTAAAACACGCGATAGCAATTGTTCCAGGTTCCCATCCTGAGACAAGGAAAATTGTTTGGAAGATACCTGCTCAATTTTAGCTCCAGATTGGTACTTACGCAATTTACCATAACTCACCACCTCCTCGATATGAACAGTGTCAAGCATGGCCAGAAATTCCTGAGCACAACAAACAGGAATAGCAATTAAAAACAACACTCCTATAACTAAAATCCTTCTCATTGCTAATACTTAGAATGAGCCAGGGAAAAATTGGTGAAAAATGGTTGAAAATCAATAAACCGTGTTTCACTAGCTTTACTCCCGAAGCTTTTGAATAACTATTGTGGATACTGGCAGGTCTTCTGGCTCACCTCTCTTTCTGATGCCTTCCCTCCCGGTTACACCGGGAAGTGGCAGGGGTTCAGAAAGAATAACGAGGTTTACAGCTGCGGGTACAGCTCCGGATTTACACCGGATTCCCTATTATTCCTGGTTGCGAAAACAACCATTAGAACCAAATCCGGGACAAATGTAGGAATATTTTTCCAACAAAAACAAGACAGGCTTCTTTAAAATTTGATTAACTTTCAAACAGGAATATAAATTTGTATATAAAAAATCGATGCCGGAAATTATTCATATTGAATACGTTAAAACTGCTTATGGTGAACTGGTTATAGGAGAGCACAACAACCAGCTTTGCTTGTGTGACTGGCGCTATCGAAAAATGAGGACAAGTATAGATAACCGTATTACAAAAGGACTAAATGCTGAATTCGTTGAAGAATCGTCAGGCATTATTGAACTTACAAAAACACAACTTTCTGAATATTTCGAAGGAAAAAGAAACGAATTTGACATTCCATTGCTCTTGGTCGGAACTGATTTTCAAAAAAAGGTATGGAGTGCCTTACTCGAAATTCCTCATGGTAAAACTGAAACCTATTTAAGTCTTTCCAAAAAGTTAGGTGATGAAAAAGCCATCCGGGCTGTCGCCACAGCCAACGGGGCCAACGCCATCTCCATTATTGTACCCTGCCACCGCATTATTGGGAGTGATGGCAATATGATTGGTTATGCCGGAGGCCTGGAAACAAAAAAGAAACTATTGGAATTGGAAAATGCATTGATCAAAAACCAGTTGAGTTTGTTTTAGTGGTTAGCTGATTCTACTAAAATTATAAACTTATGAAATATGCTAACGACCGACCGCTTCATGTAATCCTCAATTCATTGTTTAACACCTACAGCGAGAATGTTTCGGATGTGAAAAAAATAACCAATGCGTTGATTCAAAACGAAGTAATCGCTGATCAAACTGAAATTGTTAATGACCACATAGCATTCCGAACGTTAGGTGTAAAGCATTTAGGAATTGATTCGTTCGAGAAAATATTCCTACAACATGGTTACACGAAACGCGATGCCTATTATTTCGAGCAAAAAAAGTTAGATGCCAACTGGTATTCACCCCCGAGCTCAGTTTACCCAAGAATATTTATCAGTCAGCTGCGAGTTCAGGATTTATCTGACAATGCGCAGGCAATCATCAAAAAATACACAAAAAACATTGACCATGATCCTGTTGATAAACTGGATTTGATGAATGGCAGCCGGGTGGGTAGTTTTTTGCACTCCCCACTTTGGGATACCCCAACAAAAGAAGAATATGAATCGTTACTTGCTGAAAGTGAATATGCTGCATGGGTAATTTACAATCGTTATTACTTAAACCATTATACCATCAGTGTTCATGCACTTCCAAAAGGATATAATAGCTTGGAAGAATTCAATGCATTTCTGGAGGGTATTGGGATTACCCTAAATACTGCCGGGGGAAAAATTAAACAAAGCAAGGATGGCTTGTTGCTGCAAAGTAGCTCCGTTTCGGCACTTAAAAAAGTACGATTCTCCTGCGGAAATTCTTCTGAAATTGCAGGTAGTTATGTCGAATTTGCAGAACGGAAAGTGTTGCCTGAATTTGTTGATGTGCCTGCTGACAAAATTCAACCCAGGCATCGCAGGGATGGATTTGAAACAGGTAATGCTGACAAGATTTTTGAAAGTACCTATTCGGAACAAACGCTGAGGAAATAGAATACTTGATATTCGTCATTCCGAACTTGCTTCGGAATCTCTTTCGAGTTATGCTTTCCTTGTCCGATAAAGATCCTGATCCCGTGTACTCGGGACAGGATGATGCGCAATATTATTGGCTTCGCTTCATCATCTTCTGGCTTATCAAAAAAACCACTGGTTTGCCAGAATATGGATTTGTTTGGGTAACAACGGGAGTTTTATAAACCTGTTCTATGGTTTCATAATTGATCACTTCCTCTGGTTTTCCTTGAGTAAATATTTTTCCTTCATTGAATAAAATCAATTGATCGCAATACTCCGATGCCAGGTTTAAATCATGGATAACCATTAAAACCGTAAGCCCTGTTTCTTCATTTAATTGCTGAAGAAGGTCTAATATTTTAACCTGATGGGTAATATCCAAATGGGATGTGGGTTCATCCAGAAGAAGCAGTTCCGGCTGTTGAGTGAGTGCCCGCGCAATGGCCGCCCGTTGCTGCTCGCCGCCGCTCAATTCAGTCATTAACTTGTCCTTGTGCTGAAAAATACTGGTGAGCTTCATGTACTTGTGAGCAATTTCAATATCCTGGCTTGTTTCAAAAAAACGAAACCTGCCCTGGTACGGTAGCCTGCCCATCAACACATAATCTTCAACCGAAATCAAATCAGCATCAACAAACTGGCTTACCACTGCTATGTTTTTGGCCCGAGTTCGTAAAGACAGTGCCCGTAAATCTTCCCCTTTCAAATGAATTGAACCAGAAAGTGTTTTAAGCGTTCCAGAAATTCCTCGGAACAGGGTTGTTTTACCAGAGCCATTGGGACCAATAATTCCGGAGAAAGTTCCTTTCTTTAATTGAAAATCAATCCCGGATAATTTAAACTGGTCGTATCCGCAAGAAAAATTTTCTATGCTGAAAAAGTTCTCCATTTGCTAACTTTTCTTTCGTTGACGACTCATTAAAACAATAAAAACCACACCCCCAATTATTCCGGTAATTACTCCAATTGGCAATTCATTGGGCGAAATAATGGTTCGTGCAACCACATCTGAAAGTACAAGAAACGACGCTCCCAGCAAAAATGAACTGGACAGCAATATCCGGTAATCGGAACCTAGAAACATACGGAGTAAATGGGGAATAATCAAACCCACAAAACCAATTACCCCTGAAACAGCTACACATATTCCTGCCAATAAGGATGCCATTATGAAAAGGATTTTCACTGCCACATTGGTATTGATACCCAGATGAAGTGCCTTTTCTTCCCCGAGGCGAAGTGCATTTAAGGGATGCACAAACAAGTACGATGCAAAAAACACAACAATACTCGAGATGAAAGTCAGTTGAATTAGAAATCCATCAGGTTCATCCAGCGAACCCATGATCCAAAATACAATGCCATGCAGGTTTTCTGAGCTGGTAATGGCCATTAAAAACATCATGGCAGAAGAAGCTATAAAACTTACCATCACTCCGGTCAACAGCATATTCTGAATGTTAATGTTCCCTTTTCTGGCACTAATAAAATAAACCAGGAAGATGACTAAAAATGCTCCGGCAAAACCTGAAATGGGCAGCATAAATGCTCCGAGCGAAAGGTGTAAACCTAGCACAAGAGTTGCAGCTACACCAAGTGAAGCTCCTCCTGAAATACCAAGCGTAAAAGGTTCAACCAAGGGATTTCGGTAAATGCCCTGCAAAATTACACCTGCCAAACTCAATGCGCCACCAACAGCAATGCCTAAGATTATTCGAGGCAATCGCACTTGTCGAATCAACATATATTCAATCGACGATTCATCACCTCCAGAAACAATCAACGAAAGCACATCTCCTAAACTCATTTTTAGTTCTCCGGTCGACAAGGCAAGTAGTATGGAAAACACAAGCAATGTTAGCAATCCCATGATTGCAAAAAACCAGCCGATGTACTTTTTTCTAATCACTCTATTTTGTGTAAATTTTATCAATCATTTCTTCCAGTGCCTCAACAAACAATGGTGGTGTTGGGCTACAGGTTTTTTCCTGATCCATCACAAATATCTTCTTATTTTTAACGGCATTTAGGTTTTTGTACTTCATCCAGCTTTCTTTTTCGTCGGCACTTAAAGATCCCATCATTAAAATGAAAATAACATCCGGGTTACTCACTAAAACTTTCTCACGGGTAATGCTTCCAATTTTTAAATCGCCTGCTATATTTTCCCCTCCAGCAAAATCAATAAAATCCTGCATAAAGGTATTTGGTACTGCCGTAAATAAAGGATTGGCTCCAATCTGCAAAAAAAGTTTAGGTTTTTTGCTCAGGTGGGGGACACGTTTCTTCAGTTCTTCAATTTTTTGTTTTGAAGAAGCAACAATTCCATCCGCCATCCCTTGTTTCCCAATTTTCTCCCCTAATGTTTGAAGCTGTGAACATAGGTCTTCAAAAGACTTTGCGTATGGAAGCAATAATATTTCGACACCTAACTTTCTAAACGACTTTAGTGTTTCCGGATTAGTAAGCGAAGATGCAATCACTAAGTCTGGTTTTAGCAACAAGGCTTTTTCCAGGTTTACCTGAACGGCAGTTGCTACCACCTGGGCATCATCTGGTTTTTCAAGCAAGCAAAAATTAGTACAACCTACCAGTAAACCTTCTGCCTCAAGCAAATACAAACTTTTAGTTACTGAAGGAGCTAAACTAATAATCCGCTGAGGTGATCCAGCAAAACTAATGACAAAAGAAGCCAGCAAAACAATTACCAGCAACTGTGCTTTTAAAATAAAATGTATTCTTTTCATAATCAGGCAAAATGCCTTCGAGTAGAAAATTGGAAGCCTGTACGTTCCAACGATCTCGCACCCCGAAGATCAATTAAACAAAGTTTGCTTCGGCAGGTCTTCTGGCTCACCCTAAATTTTGAATACCTTCCCACCCCAAAAACTTGGGACAGTGGCTAAATCTTCAAAATCAATGTAGGCTTACAGCAGCGGGGACTGCTCCGGATTTACACCGGATTCCCTATTAATCCCGGTTGCAAAACAACCATGGAACCAAAACATTGCAAAAGTAGAAATTATTTTGGGAAATAGAGGCGACGAAAATGTACAGACCACTGCTTATAAATATTTTCTATAGGAGTGTAAAACAAAACGCTCCTGCTGCAATAGCATTCAAGCTTTCCAATCCAATTATAAGATCAAAATTCTTACCATTTATTATAATGGTACAGTTCTTGAAGTTTCAATAGTGAAAACAAAGAGCCCCAGCCATGAAAAACTCTACCTTCATATCTTCTTTTCTACTTATCGTAATAATTGTGTTGTCTGGAACTGCGCCAGTAAATGCGTTTTTGTTTCGTTCAAAACTTGATTCAATTCAAATTGTGTATGACCGTAATCAGTTAGTTCTTCCAAACGAAAGTTTCAATATATCTGTGATTGCTTACCGTAAAAATGGGAAAGTGCGTAAAACAAAAGGAATTATAGGACGAACAGTTGGCTGGTGGCGATACCGGATTGAAGTACAAGGAGGGAAAAACAGTGGTGGAAGAATAATGGTGAACCCTCAACTTCTACCATCAAAAGGGAAATACATTAGCATATCAGTCATTCCGAAAAAACAAGAAGAGCTGAAAAAAAGGATGCTAATCCCCTTAAATTATGAAACTAAAATTGATTATCTGCCCAATGACCACTTCGACAAAGCCCCTGGCTGTGTTGTAAAAGGAAAAATAATATCTAAGTTCAACAATGGGCAAACACGTGTTTACAACAACTTACACAAAAAACGAGAAGCCAACCGTTTTAAATATGCTACAAAAGATGGTATTTGGAGCAATGGAAAATTCACAATCGAACCCAACTTCTTAAAAATTTCCAATCATCATTCTGCATTAATTGTACGCTCTAAACTGAATGTAGCAGTAAGTGATACATTTGATATTTTACTTGACTACAAACATCATTACAAATTAAGATTTTGGGGTCGTTCGGGCTCTGATGGCAGGGATGGATTTAGAGGCAGTTGTGGATCAATGGGATCTGACGGGAGTGATGGCGAAAACGGATATCATGGGCAACATGGAGAAAATGCCCCAGACATAGGAGTGTGGGCAGATTTATTCTTAGACCCAATTTTAGGATATGACCTGCTTTATGTGTACGCAGAAAACTTTTGGTCAGGAAAAGAATATCATTACCTAATCAATCCAAATGGTGGGGCATTTCATGTATCATCAACCGGGGGAAGAGGTGGTGACGGAGGCGATGGTGGCAATGGGGGAAACGGAGGTAAAGGAAAAGACGGCCGTATTTGGTACGAAATAAAAAAGGAAAAGCGGATTGTTCGCAAACCTTTCAGGGAAAGGGTCATCGTTAAGGAAAAGAAAAAAGTAATTAATGATGAAGGCGAAGAGGAGGAAATTGAGGTAGAACGTGCTGTTTACAAAACAGTTTATCGGGACGTGGAAGAAACTGTCGAAGTCAAGATTAAACACCAGGACCCAGGTGAAGATGGCGGTAATGGTGGGAATGGTGGCGATGGCGGCTTTGGGGGTTGTGGTGGAAATGGTGGAAACATTTATTTACATTTTACTGACGATGCTAAGCACTATCAACACCTGTTCACCTCTTCAAATCATGGCGGATCTGGTGGCAGCCAAGGGAGTGCTGGTAATGGAGGAAACGGTGGACATGGTGGATACGGATGTGTAAATGGTAACAACGGCAATGATGGTTCCAGCGGAAGAACACCACGGGGATTTCCAGAAAGAGGATATCATGGGGAAACCTTCATTGAAACCTGTGATGAGTTTGTAGAAATGAAAAACGAACTTATCCTTTCACGGGGCAACTAATCAGTTCGGCTAGTCAAAAAAACCACTATCTTTGTAGCCCTTAAACGGAATTGGTTTTCACGACAATAAAATCACTGAAACATGTCAGAATTCAAACGTACTTTAATAACTTCTGCCCTGCCTTATGCTAACGGGCCTGTTCACATTGGTCACCTTGCCGGGGTATATGTCCCTGCCGATATTTACGCCCGCTACCTTCGTATGAAAAACGAAGATGTTTTGTTTATTGGCGGATCAGATGAGCACGGTGTACCAATTACGTTAAAGGCAAAAAATGAAGGCGTTACGCCCCAAGACATTGTAGATAAATACCACGGCATTATTAAAGATGCATTCTCACGTTTTGGAATTTCATTTGACGTGTATTCAAGAACCAGTGCAGATATTCATCATGAAACAGCTTCAGAATTCTTTAAGAAATTATATAATGATGGTAAGTTTGTAGAACAAACCAGCGAGCAATATTACGATGAAGAAAACAACCAATTTTTAGCCGATCGATACATTGTTGGAACCTGTCCTAAGTGTGGTTTTGAAGGTGCTTATGGAGACCAATGCGAAAGCTGTGGAACATCGCTTAGCCCAACCGAGCTAATCAATCCAAAATCAACCATTAGCGGCAACACCCCTATTTTAAAAGAAACCAAACACTGGTATTTGCCTTTGGATCAGTACGAACCCTGGTTGAAAGAATGGATTTTGGAAGGACACAAAGAATGGAAATCGAACGTTTACGGGCAATGCAAAAGTTGGATTGATAGTGGATTGCACCCACGTGCTGTTACCCGCGACCTGAACTGGGGCGTGCCTGTTCCGGTTGAAGAAGCTGACGGAAAAGTATTGTACGTATGGTTTGATGCACCGATTGGATATATTTCAGCGACCAAAGAATTAACACCTGATTGGGAGAAATACTGGAAAGATCCGGAAAGCAAAATGGTTCACTTTATTGGAAAAGACAACATTGTTTTCCACTGCATCATCTTCCCAAGTATGTTGAAAGCAGAAGGAAGTTACGTTTTGCCTGAGAACGTTCCAGCCAACGAATTCCTGAACCTGGAAGGGGACAAAATTTCAACCTCAAGAAACTGGGCTGTTTGGTTGCACGAATATTTAGAAGAATTTCCAGGACAGGAAGATGTACTGAAATACGTATTGACAGCCAACGCACCAGAAACCAAAGACAACGATTTTACATGGAAAGATTTTCAGGCACGAAATAACAACGAGCTGGTTGCCGTGCTCGGAAACTTTGTAAACCGTGCATTGGTGCTTACGCAAAAATATTATGATGGTGAAATCCCAGCATTGGGCGAAACTAATGCTGTTGATAAAGCTACACTGGCTGAAATTGCCAAGTTGAAAACTGAAGTTGAAAAAAGCCTGGACAATTACCGTTTCCGTGAAGCACTAAAACTAGCCATGGATTTGGCCCGACTTGGAAATAAATACCTGGCCGATGAAGAACCCTGGAAGGTTGTTAAAACTGATCCGGAACGAGTAAAAACTGTGATGAATATCTGCCTTCAAATTACTGCCAACCTGACCATTATGCTTGAGCCTTTCCTTCCATTCAGCATGGAAAAACTGAGAGGTTTCATTAACATGGAAAAGCTGGACTGGAGTGAATTGGGAAGAACTGATTTATTGGTAGCCGGACACAAAATCAACAAACCAGAACTGCTTTTTGAAAAGATTGAGGACAAAACAATCGAGACTCAGGTTCAAAAATTACTGGATACCAAAAAAGCCAACGAAATGGCTGAGGCAACTGCTGCACCTGCCAAAGAAAATTGCAGTTTCGATGATTTCATGAAAATGGATATCCGGACCGGAACCATCTTGGAAGCCGAAAAAGTAGCTAAAACTAAAAAGTTGATGAAACTGTTGGTTGATACAGGTATTGATCAACGCACGGTTGTTTCTGGCATTGCAGAATATTATACACCGGAAGAAGTGATCGGTAAACAAGTTTCTGTCTTGGTAAACCTTGAACCTCGCAAACTTCGCGGCATTGAATCGCAAGGTATGATTTTGATGGCCGAAGATGCTGATGGCAGCCTGAAGTTTGTTTCGCCAGAGTCTGCTGTTAAAAACGGCTCGGAGGTAAAATAATATTAAGGTTTCAATAAAATAAAATCACATACTTTGTTTTTGCGGTAATTTTTAAATTATCCATGCAACCAATTTGAATTAATTTGCATCTTTATAAAAAACTTTTTCAGATGCGTTACCCCAAATTATTTTTACTTGCAGTTGCATTTCTGATGTTAAGTACCAACTACATCCCAACCTCAGGATACGTGCCAATATTTATGTCAAGGGATGAAATGGAGAAAGCGGTTAAGCTGGATGCTCCCCGCCCAATGTATGAAACGGGTAAGTTGTATTTCAAAGCCCCTTACCTCTATATTATTGAAAAATATAAAGGCGTACATATTATCGATAATACAGATCCATCTAATCCTGAAAAAATCAGTTTTTTACACATTGACGGCATTCGTGATATAGCCATCAAAAATGATGTATTGTATGCTGACAATGCTGTCGATTTAATTGCTGTTCAGTTTAACGAATCGCTCACTTCTGTGAATGTAAGCAAACGAATAAAAAACTTTTTCCCCGAAATGGAGTCGCCAGATGGCTGGGGGTTATCTTATTCAATTCGTGAAAACAGACCTGATAATTCAATAATTGTTGGATGGAAAATTAGATAACCTATGAAAACAGCAATATACATATCAATAATTTTAATACTTATCACATATGCCTGTTCAATGGAAGACAGTAGTCCTGCATCCGATACATCACCCGGTACCGGGGGTTCATTGGCAAGCTTTACAATTGTTGGGGATTATTTATACACAGTGGATCACAGCAGCCTAATGATTACCGATATTTCAACTCCTGAAAATCCGGAATTCATTAAGAAAACTAACTTAAACTTTGGCATAGAAACTGTCTTTCCGAGAGAAAACAAACTTTTTGTGGGTTCGATGAACGGGATGTATATTTTTGATTTACAGACCCCTGATAATCCCAGTGAGCTGTCGTATTTCGAACATGTATATTCTTGCGATCCTGTTGTGGCCGATGAAAAATTTGCCTACATCACTTTGAACTCTACATTTGGGAATTGTGGCAGATGGAATAATGAATTGCAGATTGTGGATATTTCTAACCTGAAAGAACCATACCTGGTATTCAGCAAAGAAATGACTAGCCCAAGAGGATTAAACATTCATAACGATACCTTGATCGTTTGTGATGGTGGATTGAAATTTTTTAAAGTTGCTGAAGACCGTCAAAGTGTTGAATTACTTGAACATTTTAACATCCAGGCAACAGATGTGATCCGATTGAATCAAAACCTGTTGGTTATTGGCGATGATGGTTTTTACCAGTACCAGTTAGATAATAATGAAATTGAATTACTAAGTTCGATCCTAATTGAACCCAAATGAAAAGAAAACTAGTATTTGTATTTTTACTGATTATACCTTTTGTCGCAATTTCTCAAGATGAAAGTAAAGTAAAACGAGAAAAGATCATCAGTATTGTGCCGCAATATGTATTTCAAAATGGCTTTCGGTTCGATTATGAATTTACTATGAAGGATAATGTGAAATCATGGTTGCAAATTTCACCAACATTTTTTTTAAGTACCGATGCAAATGATATTACCTCCTATTATTACAACAGCATGAGCGGTATTGGTCTGGAAATACATCATAAATATTTCGTGAAAAAACCGGATTTGCATAAAGGTTTTTATTTTTCTTATGGAGGCGGAGTTCAGCTTTTGGGCATTAAGTCAGATCAATTAGTTGATTATACTTACATTGAAAACGGGAATGAATATACAAGCTTTAGGACCGAGGAAGCTACAACAAACATCAATCGTTTATTGCTAAATATTGTTGTTGGTAAAAAAATATTCCGTTTTAATCCTTTCATTGTTGACTATTACTTAGGCATTGGTTTTCGGTATAGTATGGATGAGGATTTAAACATGATAGAAACTTTTAACGACACATGGTTCGATTATGGTTATTCCGGAACCGTACTTGTTGCTGGCCTAAAACTGGGGTTTTTGTTTGATTAAAAATAGTCGTGCCAACTCTTGTTGGTACGCTTCCGTGAGCTTCCGTACTGTATTTACAGATCGGTTGTTCACTCAACATATATGAACCGCTTTTGTACGCAAAGGCGGTTTTTTTCAAAAAAAATATCTCAAACAAAACATCGCATATTGCAAAAAATAAAAATAATCACTTACTTTTGAGCAATATTTATATTTTAAGATAAAAACCCCGAAAACTACACACTCCTAATGAAAAAATCACTCCTGATTTTGTTATTTTTTGTGTCATTGTTTACATCAAAAGCACAAGACAAAATTATTACTATCCAGAAAGACACGATTGATTGCAGGATAATATCGATTGGTTCGGGACATATAAACTATGAGCAAAAAGTTTCTACAAACCAGCACATAGGAAAGTCAATAGCCGTTTCAGATGTATTGCAGTATTATCGCACAGAACAGTCCTACGGGAAGAATGCTTTCTTCCTTCAAAATATCAGCAGACAGAAACCTGAACACCGCTATTTGTTCAGGATGCAAGCAGGTCCAGTCCATTTATTTAACGACTTTGTTGACTTTAAAAATAGGGTAATTGGGTCAGGTGCTCCAACATCTGAGGCAGACGATTACATTGGAAAGCTCAAAAATGGCTATAACCTCAACGCAAGTTTTCACTATCTGCTGACGACTTCCCTTGGAATTGGCGTCGATTATAGTTTCTCCAAATCAGCATCAGAAGGCAATTTTCTAGTCAATGAATATGGTAGAATGAACATTCCCACGTATGCCAACATGGAAGTTAATGAAAAAATATTTATTCACTTTTTGGGTCCTTCTGTTATGTTTCAGCAATTTCCTGACAAGAAGCGAAAAATAAAAATTACTGAAATCCTATCACCAGGCATTGTTTCCTTCCGAGATGAAAGCCGGGGCAATCAATATCAAATTTATTGGGGCGAAAATGATTTTTACATGGGGCACCCTCCGCAATATTTTGACCTGTCAAATTCGGTAACTAAAAGCACTACTCTGGGTGTCAAAGGCGGTTTATCGCTCGAATATTGTTTTACATCTCAACTGTCTGCAGGTTTGGCGGGAAGCTTTATTTGGGGCAAACTTCATAAAGCTTCTATTAAGAGTTTGAATTACAATATGGAAGATCAGGAACTTGAAAACGACATAGATATTTCACATATTAATTACGGTTTTACTGTCCGCTATAATTTTTAATCCATACTGAACCAATATAAAATTATAAGTATGAAATGGTTTTTGAAGATTATCATTTTTTCTTTATCTGTACTAATTTTCTTTTCGTGCAGTGATGATTTTGTAAACGAACGTCTCGATATTTCAGGTGTAAGCACATCTGCCATTGTTATTTCACCAACCTGGGAGGCCGATGATTATCAATTCTATTTCGAAGGTGTGGGAAATGCTGAATTCAATATCGACACTAAACCCGACTGGATGGTTTCTGACTACAATTCAGGTCAGTTTGTAAATGACACTGCAATAATTCATTGCAAAGCCAACACCAACCCGGATTTCTCAAAAACTGGTATTTACATCGACCAGATGCTTCTTACAGCAAGTAGCAAAAAATATGCTGTGCCTGTGTATTATATTACAGAAGGAAATCCTGAAACTCAGGTAAATCGAACACTTGAAATAAATTACAACAACTATAATAATCGATTACAAATTTCGAACTCGGGAAATGGCATTTTAATTTGGGACATCGTCAGCATGCCAGCTTGGCTTAATGTAGATATGAACCAGTTCGATTTGACATCAGTAATACTTGGGCAAGAAGCATCCGCATCAATCCCCTTTATCCTTGATGCGGAAAAAGCCATACAAAGTAGTTCAACTGGAACAATTGTAATAGCAACTAATGATAAAAATAATCCACAAATAGAAATAGCTGTTTCCACAGATTTGGGAACGCCGCAACTGAGTATTTATTCTTACAATTTACCAATAGATTTTGGAACAACTTCAGTAAACAAAACGCTCAACATTAACAACAACGGAAACGGTATTCTTGCGTGGAGTATTGAAGACCTTCCTGACTGGCTTACTGCTTCTCCATCAAGTGGGATTTCTTATTCCTATTCCCAAATAGAAGCTGAGTTTGCCTGCGACCGTAGCAAGCTTGAACCCGGATTGAACTCGGCAACTATTTATCTAAAATCAAATGATCCATCCGAACCTTCATATCCAATCAGCATACTAGCCCGTGCACCTGGAAGCATAGCAAACGTTCGTAAGTTAGAAGGTAATATTGTTGATGCCATGTTTGATAAAAATTCAAATATAATGTATTATGCCACAAGCCAGCCCAACAAATTGGTTGCATATGATGTAACAGCTAAAACTGTCTCGCAAGAAATTACCTTGGACAAAGCCCCAACCTGTCTGGCAATTTCAGAAGATTTCGCCAAAGCAGCCGTTGGCCACGGAGGGATGATTAGTGCTATTGACTTAAAGAATCATTCTGTGACAAAGACTTATGAATATGGCTACACCATTTACGACATGGAATGGGCAAAAGACGATTGGTTTTGTTATACAAAAGCTGGAACTTATATGAACAATTTACTTTGGATAAACATTTCAACATCTGAAACTGCTGAAAGTGATGACAATGAAATGGATGAAGGGACTTATTTAAAGAAAGTGCCCAAACAATCGTATGTAATTGCAGCAAGAAGGTATTCTAGCCCCTCAGGTATCACTGTTTTTAATATCGATACAAAACTGGAAAAAAATTATCGGCATCAGAGTATAGGAGATTATTGGTTTTCTTCTGACGGTGAATATATGTTTGAGTCTAAAGGAAATGTCTACAGAACAAGTGCTATTGTCTCTCCATCGGGAAGAAATCCAGAATATATTACTACAATTGGAAATTTGCAATATCCAGGAGACAACTACTATTCTATACCATGGATTGACTATTGCAATTCGACCCATTCAATTTTTGGATTACGGAAGCAAAACTATGAGACCATTTCTTATCTAATTTACCAGTTTGAGGACAATGATTATACCCTAGTTAAAACCTATATGTATGACAATCTTTATCAACCCGATGCAGAAACAGCAGCATACGAAGTAGAAGCACATTATTTATTCTCGAATGATTCAGGAACTGAATTGTCAGTTTTACGTAAAGGAAAAAACAACAATAACTGGTCAATAGAATTTATTCAAGTACAGTAATGAAAACACCCCCAGCTTCATTGCTGCGCAAACATGTAATTCAAAATAAAAGAAATATAGCTCGAAGGAAAAACCAAACATTTATTAGTTTTCAACATATACAAACCGCTTTTGTACGCAAAGGCGGTTTTTTTGTACAAAAAAAAAGGGCAGCCAATGCATACCCTTTTAACTAATAAACCAACTAAACCTAAACTAAACCTGAATCTATTTTTTGGAAAAAACTTTGTATTCCCATGCTTGGAGTTCGACATTCACCTTTTCCCCTGTAATCAACTTCCCTTCTTCAAACTCACTCTTGTATTCTTCCTGAACGTCGAACTCAACATCACAAACAACCGGACTATCAGAAAGGTTCATTATGACCATTAGTTTGTTTGAATCTTTTTCTCTTTTGTATGCCAACACTTGATCATTGGCAGTTGTATTCAACAATTGAAAATCACCTCCTGAACTACCATTCCACAACGCCTGGTTGTTAGTTTTCAGGTCAATTAACTTTTTATAGAATTTTTGTTTTGCCAGATCTGTCCAGTCAATGGTATCTTTTTCAAAAAACAATAGCTTTTTATCCAAGCCAGCTTCTTGTCCGCTATAAATTAGCGGAATACCTGGAATGGTAAAACTAAATACCGCAAAAGCATCACCTGCCTCTCCCATACGTTGTTCAATTGTTCCAGCCCAGGAGTTTTCATCGTGGTTGGTGATGAAATTCATTGGGTACGAACCAACCGGATATTTCCCAGCTGTTTCTTCAAAATAGGCACGAATGTCAGCAGCCGACTTTTCACCTTTTGCCACTTCATTTGTTATGTGATGCAGTTTCCAGGTATAATTTGACTCAAAAGCATAGTTTAATAACCCAATGTGATCTTCATCTTCAGCAAGCATGTAAACCGGCCTGATCGAATCCAACGAAGCTCTCGCTGCTTCCCAAAAATCCTGAGGAACTCCCCAAGCTACATCGCAACGGTAACCATCAATATTATATTCTTCAACCCAATAATCCATTGCATCAATCATTGCCAATCTCATTTCAGGAACATCAAAGTTCAAATCAGCAATATCAGACCAATCAGCATTTGGAGGGATAATCACACCAGTTGAATCTTTCGTGAACCATTCAGGATTATCAAAAATCCACGGATTGTCCCATCCGGTATGATTTGCCACCCAATCAAGAATGACTTTGAACCCCATTTCATGGCATTTATTCACCAGGTTTCTGAAATCCTCCTCAGTGCCAAATTCAGGATTAACTCCTTTGTAATCTGCAACTGAATAGTACGAACCCAAACCTCCTTTTCGGTTCTTTTCAGAAATAGGATGAATCGGCATCAACCATAAAATATCTACCCCTAATTCTTTTAATCGTGGAAGATGTTCTGCAAAGGCATTAAAGGTGCCTTCAGGTGTGTGCTGACGAATGTTTACTTCGTACAAAACAGCATCTTTTAGCCATTCATCCAATTCAGCCTGTGTAATTACAGAAGCAGGCTCATCAGCCGTTTTTTTCACCGGCTGACAAGCTGCTAAGATTAGTAAAATTATAGTTATTGTGGACAGCAGTCGATACATATTCATTTATTTTAGTTCGATAATCATGGCAGATTTTGCAGGAACGGTGAACTCTGAAATGTTGGAAATCACAGTTGCAGATATAATATCTTTTCCTGATTTAAACCCGCACATTCTTTCTTTAAAACGTTCGGTCTTTAATGTTTTTTCTTCTTGGTTTTTGTTTAAAACGACCATCACCGTTTCATCTTCATTATAACGGAAATATACGTAAATGCCATCCTGTGGGGCAAAGTGCATCAGTTTTCCGTAGTGAATTACATCTTTTGTTTTTCTCCAGTTTTGAATAGTTGCCTGGTACTTCAACATCCCTTTTTGAGCCTCTGAAAGCCCCTCTCCGGTGAAAGCATTTACTTCATCGCCTTCCCAGCCACCAGGATAATCAGCTCGGATATTTCCGTGTTGATCACCATCGTGTCTCAATAATACTTCAGTGCCGTAAAATATTTGTGGAATGCCACGGGTAGTTAAAAAACAGGCAACCCCCATTTTCAATAAGTCAACATCTTCTCCTACTTGAACAAAGAAACGAGACATATCATGGTTGTCCGGAAAGATAACCAGGTTATCTGCATCCGGATATAAAAAATCGTTGGCAATTGATTCGTAAATTTGGATTAATCCTTCCCCCCAACTTTCAGCGTTCTTCAGGCCATTGCTCACAGCATTTTGCAAGGGGAAATCCATTAAACTCGGAAGGTTGCAGAAATACCCGTCGCTGTTCTTTTTCCCTTTTTGCCAGTAAGAAACAATAGCCGGGTTCATACTCCATTCTTCCCCAACGATGTTAAAGTTTGGATATTCTTCCAAAACACGTGTCGTCCATTCGGTCATCATGTGCTTGTCCGGATATGGCCAGGTGTCCTGACGTATTCCTTCCAACCCAACATATTCGATCCACCAGATGCTGTTTTGAATCAGGTAATTTTTCATGAACACATTTCGTTGGTTCAAGTCGGGCATTGCTTCCACAAACCAGCCATCAACCATGGCTTTTTTATCAGCTTCTGAAGCATGCGGATCCTGGTTCACAGTACGTCTGTGACTAGTAATTTTATAGTCAGGATAAAAATTGATCCAGTCACTCATGGGCATATCATCCATCCACCAGTGTTCTGAACCTGAATGGTTAAAGATCATGTCCATAATCAGCTTCATGCCCCGTTTATCCAATTCTTCATTCAGTTCAACATATTCTTCGTTTGAACCATAACGGGCATCAACCTTATAAAAATCGGTTGTTGCATAACCATGATACGAAGTTTTTGTCATGTTATTTTCGAGTACGGGATTTAACCACACTGCTGTAAATCCCAAATTTTGCAAATAATCCAGACTATTGATTATACCACGGATATCACCACCATGCCGCCCGTCTTTATCAGCCCGGTTGGCGATTTCTTTCATGCCATCCACATTATCATTAATTGGGTCACCATTTACAAAACGGTCAGGGGTAATTAAATAAATGACATCTTCGTTGTTGAAACCCATTCGATCTGAAGATCCCTGTTCACGGCTTTTTAGTTCATACTCGTAAGTTGCTACAACTTTCTTTTTTTCTTTAAAAAGAATATCAAATTTTCCCGCTTTGGTTTCTGGCAATAATTTTAAATCGATAAAAAGATAATTCGGGTTTTCTACCTGAGTAACGCTTACCAGTTCAACCCCTGCATAATTCAGCTCCACTTTAGTTGATGCAATATTCTCTCCATGAACCATGAGTTGTAAGTTGGGATTATTCATCCCAACCCACCAAAACATCGGTTCAACGTGATCTAGCTTAGTCCCGAAGGACGAAAAAGCAATTAGAAATCCAATGACAAGGTTTATAAATTTTTTCATTACAAATCTTTTAAAGTTTTAATTGTTGGTTGGTGGTTAGTTGGTGTTTTTCTCCCCACACGAAAATGGGGACTTCTATGTTGGTATGATTGATTATTTCCAGTTCTTTACTCATCTTAATTTCAAGGTGAGCTCCTTTATAGTTTATACGGAATGAGTATGAATCCCACGATTCGGGGATAAATGGGTTGAGATGAAGGTTGCCATCGATTATTCGCATTCCCCCAAAAGCCTCAACAAAAGCCATCCAGGTTCCGCCCATACTTGTAATATGCAAACCATCTTCGGTATCGTTGTTGTAATCATCCAAATCAAGGCGCGCTGTTCTCAGGTACATTTCATAAGCCTTTTCGGGCCTGTCAATTTTTGTAGCTAAAATGGAATGAATGCATGGCGACAATGAAGATTCATGAACAGTAATTGGCTCATAAAAATCGAAATGACGAACGAGGCTCGCTTTGCTGTATTCTTCCTGAAACCAATAAAGGCTTTGCAACACATCGGCCTGTTTGATATAACATGAACGCAGGATTTTATCCCAGGACCAGTTTTGATTGATCGGCCGTTCGCTTGGATCAAGCAAGTTTGTAGGGATCAATTCTTTATCTAAAAATCCATCTTGCTGTAAGTAAACCTTTCTCTTCTCATCGTAGGGGTAATACATTTTATCAATAATGTCGTTCCAGCGGCTGGTTTCCATAATTTCACTGAATCTCCATTTCTGAACCAATTCTTCATACAAATACGGAAATTCTTTTTTCACATATTCAATGGATTCAAGTGTGTATTTCAATGTCCAAACCGCCATGGTGTTGGTATGGAAATTATTATTTACATTGTTTTCATATTCATTTGGACCCGTAACCCCAAGCATCACATATGCTTGTTTGTCTTCAGACCAGTTTACACGCTGGCTCCAAAAGCGTGAAATTGCTAAAAGTACTTCCAGCCCATAAGGAGCCAGATATTCTTTATCGCCGGTATAGTTTATATAGTTGTATATTCCGTAGGCAATAGCACCATTTCTGTGGATTTCTTCAAATGTAATTTCCCACTCATTGTGGCATTCTTCACCATTTATGGTTACCATTGGGAACAAGGCAGCTCCTCCTTTAAACCCAAGTTTTTTCGCGTTTTCAATTGCTTTATCCAAGTGCTTGTGCCTGTAGATTAGTAAATTTCTGGATACTTTTTGTGGTGCTGTTGCAAGAAAAAATGGCAGGCAATATGCTTCAGTATCCCAGTAAGTAACACCTCCATACTTTTCACCAGTAAATCCTTTTGGCCCAATGTTTAGTCGCTCATCATCGCCAGTGTAGGTTTGCATTAAGTGGAAAATATTGAACCGGATACCCTGCTGGGCGGCAACATCCCCACAAATTTGAATATCGCTGGTTTCCCATCTTTTAGCCCATTCTTGTGCGTGTTCTTTAAATAAGCTGTCAAACCCTTTTTCCTTGGCTTTAGATATTCCATCAATTGTTTTCTCAATTAATGTGCCCGAATGATAGTACAAAGTAGATACAGTAGATACATACTTTTCAATAATCAATTCATCCCCTTCTTTCAGTTGAATTCCATATTCAGAACCAATGTATTTTTCTTTTTCAATGGTTTGGCTATCTATAGTCTGTTCCTTCTTATTTAATATCAGCCTGGTATATTGTCCATTACAAACATTAAATCCGGTTTTTCTGGTTTTCATACATAGGTAAGCCACATTTCCATTTCCTTGCTTGAAAGTCTCATCCCAAAACTTTTCATCGTAATTAGCATCTTCATTTCTAATGTCCCCATCAATAATGGAAGTCACCTTAGCCGTACCTGAAAAATTCAGCGTTTTTAAACGGTATCGAATGGCACCTGTTTCCTGTTCACTCATGCTCATAAACCGCTTTGTCTCCACCTCAACCTTTTTTCCCGAAGGAAGCGTTGCTATAAATGATCGACTAAGGAGAGACTTTTGCATGTCAAGTTCGCGCCTGAATTCGTGAACTTCTGCAGTGGCCAAGTCAAGTTGTTCACCATCAAGCTCAATATGAATTCCAATCCAACTGGCTGCATTTAAAATTTTTGCAAAATACTCCGGGTATCCATTTTTCCACCAACCCACAAGGGTTTTGTCTGGATAATAAATACCTGCAATATAATTGCCCTGCAAACTGTCTCCACTGTATTTTTCTTCAAAGTTTGCCCGCTGTCCTCCATGCCCATTTCCAATGCTAAACAAGCTTTCTGAAATCCTATTGTGTTCAGGATTAAATCCTTCCTCCACTATTTTCCACTCGTTGTGAGTTATATAATTTTTCATTCGAACATTTTTAAAGAATCAAAATCGAAAACTCCTACGTTTCCCTAATGAATTTCATTAATCAACATCATCGACAAAAACTACAGTAATTGCTGCCACAATCATAGAGATACCTCCCAGCAACAACGCCATAATAGCTTGCCCGTTAAAAACATGTTTCATAAAAAATCCAAGAATACTTGCAGCCAGAATCTGTGGGATAACGATGAAAAAATTGAATATTCCCATGTAGGTCCCCATTTTCTGGGCAGGTAATGACCCGGTAAGTATGGCATAAGGCATAGACAAAATACTTGCCCAGGCAATGCCTACTCCAAGCATTGATACAATTAAAAGGTTCGGATCCTTAACGACATAAAAAGAAGCCAATCCTAAACCTCCAAAAACTAATGAAATGGCATGAGTAATTTTTCGATTGGTAAAACGAGCCAAGACTGGCAACATAAATGCCACCACAGCTGCAAATCCATTATATACACCGAACAGTACCCCGACCCATATAGCACCCTCATTATATGAAGCACTCATTGTATCATTGGTTCCATACACATGGCTGGTAACACCTGCAGTTGTATAAATCCACATGGCAAAAAGTGCGAACCAGGAGAAAAACTGAACAACAGCTAACTGTCGCATGGTTTTGGGCATATTCATCATATCGGTAATGACTGAAACCAATCCATTTTTCGTTTTATTTCTTTTGGAAAGAAATGCCGTAATGAATTCAATCATTCCAAAGATTGCAAGCCCTGCTCCAAGAATGTACAACTCTTTCTCCAGGTCATATCGATAAATGAAGAAGCATAGAATTGCACCAACAATGAAAAACAGGCTTCCACTTCTTGTAAATGTTCCTATTAACTCAGTTGCAGACTTGACATTCAACCTGGCATTTGGATTGCTTTGTAATTTCTCCTTCTCAAAAGATTCCATCTCTTCAGGCGAATATTCTTTTGTTCGGATAATCGTCCACAATACTGCAAGGAAAAACACCGCCCCTCCAATGTAAAAAGACAATTGCACCGAAGGTGGAATTTTTTCTTCTCCAATAGGTAAATTTCTCACATTGAACCAGTTGGTCATTAACCAGGGTAAAAGCGATGCCACTACAGCTCCAATCCCAATGAAAAAGCTTTGCATAGCAAAACCTTGCGTTCGCTGCTCACTTGGAAGCATGTCTCCAACAAAAGCCCTAAAAGGCTCCATAGATACATTAATGGAAGCGTCCATAATCCAGAGTGTACCAACAGCAACCCATAGTGCAGGAGAGTTTGGCATAATAAACAGGGCGATAGAAGCCAATAAAGCACCAACTAAAAAATAGGGTCTCCTTCGTCCTAATCGTCCCCAGGTATTATCGCTGTAATGCCCAATTATGGGTTGTACAATTAGTCCTGTAACTGGTGCAGCCAGCCAATAAACAGCCAGCCTGTCAACATCACCGCCTAAACTCTGAAAAATCCTGGAAACATTGGCGTTTTGCAATGCAAATCCAAATTGGATCCCCAAAAAGCCAAAGCTCATGTTCCAGATTTGCCAAAAACTCAGAATGGGCTTCTTTTTCATATGAAAAATTTTTAATTCATACCAATTCAAATTTTTGCTTTAGGGTTTGAAATATCACCAAATGATTGCAATCATTTAAGCCTTGATTCTCACCACTTGAAAACAAAAAATATATACATACGGAACAGGACCAGGAATAATCTGGTCTTAAATCGGAATAAAAACTAAATGCTCGAAAGTCGGAATAACGATACAAATATATAGATGATTTTTTTTAATTGTCAAATAATCCTTCGTGTTTTTAATCATCTGAACGCCTTATAAACAAAGAGATATAGCCCGGACACCCTCATTTCAAACGTTTGCGGAAAGCAAAAATGAAAATGAAAAAAACTATACGGATGACCCTCTTACCACAAGATTTGCATTCAAAATTTTTGTCACTGCCTCTTCATCCTGCTCAGGGTTCAGTAAACGGTTCAACAGCATTTGCGTAGCAAAAGTACCCATTTCATATCCGTGCTGATCTACTGAAGTAAGGCTTGGTTGAGTAATCCCTGAAAACCTCCCATCACTAAATCCTACCACCGCTATTTGATCGGGTACCTTAATGCCCTTTTTTTGAAGCGATTGCATAGCACCAATGGCTGTTAAATCATTCACTGCAAATATGCCATCAGGAGGTTCTGGTAATTCTAAAAGGTTATCAATCGCTTTAATCGCTTTTTCAAAGCTATCTACTTCCAATATTAAGTTCGGATCAGGCGCAATTCCTGCACTTCTCAAAGCATCCAGATACCCTTCTTTTCGCTCGCGCCCAATAAGCAGGTTCTGCGGACCTCCAAAATGAGCGATTCTTTTTCGACCATTTTGAACAAGATGGTTCGTTGCATCAAAAGAAGCTTTTCGATCATCAATAATCACACTGTCAGCAGTTATGCCCGGAACAATACGGTCGAAAAAAACAAGAGGTACATTCCGTTCTTGAAACATTTCTATATGTTCAAAGTCTGTAGTTTGCTTGGATACAGAAACCATAACACCGTCAACGCGATGAGCCAATAATGCATGCGCATTGGCCACTTCCCTGTCGTATTTTTCATTCGACTGGCAAATAATTACAGTAAAGCCTGCATCATAAGCAACATCTTCAATTCCACTTATAACCGATGAAAAGAAATAATGCACAATCTCAGGAATGATAACGCCAATTGTATTACTACGGCTATGCTTCAAGCTCAGCGCAACAGCATTTGGCTGATATCTCAATTTTTCAGCCAACTCGTTGACTGCCTTTTTTGTTTCAATGCTAATATCAGGATGATCTTTAAGAGCCCTTGAAACTGTTGATGGGGAAATTCCTAAAGCTTTGGCAATATCTTTTATGGTAACTTGGTTACTTCTCATTTTAAGGACAAATTTACAAGCAGTTCTATTAATATAAATATATGAATTCAGCCTGAAAAAAATTCAACAGAACTTCAAAAAGATGCAAATAAACGAAACAAACCCACCAGTAACTAACTGTTTTATAACATCTTTCACGCAAACGTCACCGCAAACGTTTGCGGAAATAGGAATGTTAAAAAGCGTAATAATTCCTTAACAAAAGTCATATACTTGTGGTCTCGGAATATTAAAATTGGAATAAAAACTGTTTAATCGAAAGTTAAATGTACTTAAAAATTACGTTAAAGAATGAACTGATCTAATTTAATTAAGAAACTAATAATTAAACTATTATGAAGATTATTCGCAAAAATCTTAAAGTCTTTCTGATTCTTCTGGCTATGATCATTTCGAATGTATCATTTGCTCAGGAAGTCAGCATTTCGGGTCGGGTGACCGATCAGGAATCAGGTGAACCTTTACCAGGTGTTACAATTGTTGTAAAAGGCACCACAATAGGAACCATTACCGATTTTGATGGTATGTATACCCTGGATGTCGAATCAGGTGCTATTCTTCAATATTCTTACATAGGTTATGAGGCTGCTGAAAGAATAGCTGGAGACCAAACAACACTCAATGTTGCACTTGCACTTGATACAGAACAGCTTGGAGAGGTAGTTGTAATTGGATACGGACAGGTTAAAAAAGAAGATGCAACCGGATCTGTTTCGGCTGTTAGCTCTGAAGATTTTAACCCTGGCGCCATGACCAGTCCACAAGAACTAATACAAGGTAAATCTGCTGGTGTTGTAATAACATCAAGCGATGGGTCCCCTAGCGGGTCCCCTCAAATTAGAATACGTGGTGGTTCATCGCTAACTGCAACAAACGATCCACTAATCGTAATTGACGGTTTTCCGGTAAACAACCGTGAGGTTGGTGGTTTGGCAAACGTACTATCAACACTGAACCCGCACGATATTGAAAGCATGACCGTTCTGAAAGATGCCTCCTCAACAGCCATTTATGGTTCCCGTGCATCAAATGGGGTAATCATTATTACAACCAAAAAAGGCCAGGCGGGCAGGCCATTTAAGATTTCTTACAACGGCAATACATCTATAAGCAAAGCAACTGAAACATTAGAGGTTCTTACAGGTGATGAAATGCGTGATGTTGTTCAGGAAAGGGTAAGCAGTGGTGCATTAACAGACTTTGCTTTGACTCGTTTAGGCAATGAAAATACTGACTGGCAGGACGAAATTTATCGCACAGCAGTATCAATGGATCACAACATTAGTATTACAGGAAGTTATAAGGATGTACCTTACAGGGCTTCTCTTGGTTATACTGATCAGAATGGTATTCTGGATCAATCAAATCTTCAAAGAACTACTCTTGATTTAAGCCTCAATCCTTCATTCTTTGATAAGCATTTGAATGTGAATGCAAATGTGAAAGCCATTGACATTAACAATGATTTCTCAAACACCGATGCAATCGGATCTGCTGTAGAGATGGATCCAACACAACCAATCATGAATGGAAACTCACGTTATGGTGGGTATTTTGCCTGGACAAACATAGGTGAAGATCCGTTAAATGGTGATCCTATCAATATTGCAACGCACAACCCGCTTGCACGTATTGCATATAGAGATAACACTTCAGATGTACAGCGCTTGTTTGGAAACCTGCAGTTAGACTACAAATTTCACTTCCTTCCTGAATTGAAAGTAAACCTAAACATGGGTTATGACTATACCAAAAGCGAAGGCCATGACATCACTGACCCAAAAGCTTCATGGAGTTTACGTGAGCCAAAACAAAATGTGAAAACTTATGAGAACATTGCAGAGTCTTCTCTTTTTGATCTGTACTTCAACTACAAAAGGGATATTGAATCAATTGCCAGTAATGTTGATGTAACAGCTGGTTATTCATGGCAACATTTTGAGTTTGATTACACCAATACAAATCGAGCTCATGAGGATGCAGAAGCTGATGCTAATGTATCAATTGATAAAAATGAATATTATTTAGTATCGTTCTTCGGTCGATTAAACTATTCACTACTCGACAAATACTTAGTTACATTTACCGTTCGTAATGATGGATCCTCAAGGTTTGCTGATGGAAACCGCTGGGGTCTTTTCCCATCCGCTGCATTGGGATGGAAAGTGAACAAGGAAGCGTTCCTTGAAAACGTTTCAGAAATTAACGAATTAAAACTAAGACTTGGCTGGGGTATTACCGGTCAACAAGATATTTCTGGTGACTTCTATCCTTACCTGGCACGTTATACAGGAAGTGAAGTTGGAGCAAGCTATCAGTTTGGTGATACGTTCTATAACACACAGCGTCCTGAACGATATGATGCAAATATTCAATGGGAGGAAACAACAACTTACAACATTGGTCTTGATTTTGGATTATTTGACAATCGAATTACTGGTTCGTTTGAATACTATCAACGTGAAACCAAAGATTTGATTAGTGAAATTCCAATTGCTGCAGGTACTAACTTCTCAAACTTCCTGATCACAAATGTTGGATCATTGGAAAACAATGGTTTTGAAGCACAAATTACCGGACGCCCAATTACAACAAAAGATTGGTCTTGGGAAATAACTGGTACATTTTCGTACAATGAAAATGAAATTACCAAATTAACCCGTGTTGACGATCCTAATTTTAAAGGTAACAAAGCTGGTGATGCAATTGCTGGAGGTGTTGACAACAAGGTCCTTCAGGATGCAGTAGGTCAACCATTCCACTCATTCTACTTATTCAATCAGGTATATGACATAAACGGAATGCCAATTGAAGGTTTATACATTGATCACACCGGACAAGGAGGGGCTGTTGATGGAAACGACAATAACAAACGTTTTAATGGAAGCCCTGCAGCAGATTATTTAATTGGCGTATCATCACGTGTAAATTATAAAAACTGGGATTTCTCGTTCAATGCCCGGATTAGCATTGGCAACTATGTTTACAACAACAATGCTTCAAACAGAGCACTTTACCAAAACCTTTATAACCAATCAGGTTATGCAGCGAATATCCTAAGTGCCATCGAGGAGACGAAATTTGCAACAGCACAATATTTCTCTGATTTCTATTTGGAAGATGCTTCTTTCTTAAGAATGGACAACATAAACCTTGGATACAGCTTTGATAAACTTTTTACTGAGAAACTGAGTGGACGTGTTGGACTGACTGTACAAAATGCATTTGTTATTACCAATTATTCTGGATTAGATCCTGAAGTTTCTTCTGGTATTGACAATAATTTATACCCACGTCCAAGAACATTCATCCTTGGTGTAAACATCGATTTTTAACCATTTTAAAAAAGATTGAACATGAAACGATTTAAATATTACATAACAGGATTTGTTTTTACTATTTTCCTGGCTTCCTGTGTAAATGATCTGGATTTAAAACCAATTGATCCGGATGAAAAGATTGCTGAAGAAGTTTACACAGATGAAAATTCATTTAAAGAAGGTTTAGCTAAACTTTATGCAACCTACGCTGTAAGTGGTCAGCAAGGTGGAGGTGGTGGTAAACCCGACATTGCAGGTATCGACGAAAACTTTGGAAATTACCTACGTCAATATTGGGGAGTTCAAGAGCTTTCTACCGATGAAGCCATTATGGCATGGGATGATGCTACCATCAAAAACTTCCATTGGCACACCTGGGCACCAAACGATGTGTTTATTAGTGCCATTTATTCACGGATTTATTACACCATTTCTCTTTCTAATGAGTTTATCCGTAACACAAGAGCACGTGTTGAAAGTGAGTCAGGATCATTCGCAGAGAACCTTCAGATTTTTGAGGCCGAAGCCCGTTTTCTGAGAGCTTTCTCATACTGGCATGCAATCGACTTATTCGGTAACGTACCATTTGTTGACGAAGACGACCTCCCAGGGGCTTTTTCTCCGGAACGAATCTTAAGAGCTGACTTGTTCAACTATGTTGAAGGAGAACTGAAGGAATTGGAAAACTTACTACCCCAGCCTATGGGTAGTGAATATGGCCGTGTAGATCGTGCTGCAGTTTGGATGCTTCTTGCAAAATTGTATATGAATGCTGAAGTGTATACGGGCACAAAAAGATATACCGATGCACTTACTTACATCAATAATGTAATCGGATCATCATACAGCTTTGATAACGTTTACGCCGATATATTTAGGGCAGACAACAATTTAAGTCCCGAGATTATTTTCCCAATTACATTTGATGGTGCAAATACTCAACAGTACGGAGGGATGACATTCCTTCTTCATGCATCGAACGGTGGTGGTATGCCATTGTACGATCTGGATGGAGGATGGGGTGGTATCCGCACCATTAAGGAATTTGTTGGTCTGTTCAATGTTGTTGAATCTGACTTTAATGCTGCTTCTGAATTAACAACTACTGCTGACAAACGTGCATTGTTCTATTTCAATCCTGAAAACTGGCAATGGGAAGTAGAAAATGTGGGTACATTTACTGAAGGTATTGGTGTATTGAAATACAAAAATGTGACCTCAACAGGGGGAACTGCTCCTAATGGACACCCTGCTTTTGTTAGTGTTGACTTTCCTGTGTTCAGGCTTTCCGATGCATTCTTGATGTATGCAGAAGCTGTTCTTCGTGGTGGTACTGGTGGCGACCGTGCTACTGCACTTGGTTACATTAACCAAATTCAGGAAAGAGCATATGGAAATGCATCTAATAATTTGAGCGATGCAGATATGACACTTGATTTTATTTTGGATGAACGTGCCCGTGAATTGTACTGGGAAGCACATCGTCGTACTGACCTGATCCGCTTCAACAAATTTACTGGTGGCGATTATGTTTGGACATGGAAAGGTAAAGTTAAAGAAGGAACCTCGACTCCTGCTTACAGAAATCTTTACCCAATTCCTACGAACGACATGACTGCGAATCCAAATCTGGTACAAAATGATGGTTATAATTAATCTTTCAAAATCAAGAACAATGAAACACAAGATATTAACTATACTTTCCATATTCCTCATCGCTACTCAAATTTCATGCGATTTGGATGAAGGAATCCAAATTTCAAGTAATCCAAGTAGCCCAGGCATCCAGTCTCCGGCTAATAACGCCAGTGTTGTTTTAGACCGTGATAACGCTGATCAGGTTGCTACAACTTTCCAATGGTCAGCTTCTGACTATGGATTTCAGGCTTCGATTACGTATACCTTAGAATTAGCTTTGGCAGGTACCAACTTTGCAAATGTTGCAACCCTGGCAACTGTCAATAATGCCACTGAAGCTTCAATCACTGTTGGTGATTTGAATAAAAAAGTGATTGAGATTGAGGGTGAAATTGAAGAAGCAAATGCTGTTGAGGTTCGCGTTGTCGCTGATGTTAATGACAATGTTGAATCAGTTGTTAGCGAGGTATTAACTATGAGTGTAACCACCTATGCAACCAGTTTCCCTCCAATTTATATGATTGGAGCTGCACTGAAAGGATGGGATCCAACCCTTGCTGTTGAAATGGTTAGCTATGCTCCGAATAAGTACAAAACAACTGCTTACTTTACCAGTGGTGAAGCTTTCCGTTTCTTTGCGCAACCAGACTGGGGACCAACCAGCTACAACTATCCTTACTTCGATGGTGGTTCTGTTGATGCTGCATTTGAAAATGCAAGTGATGGTGATAGCAACCTTCGCATGGTAGCTGAAACAGGCTGGTACGAAATTGATGTTGACCTGAAAGCAAAAACAGTGGTGATGACTTCCGTTATGGAACCAGTTATGTACATGACCGGTGCCGGTATTGGTGGATGGGATACACCTGGAACAGGTGCAAGTATAAAAATGACATTCATTAATCCCGGGGTATTTGAAGGTACAGCAACATTTGTAAACGGAGAGGCATGGAGATTCTTTGCGCAGGCCGACTGGGGCCCTACAAGTTACAACTTCCCATACTTTGCTGAAGGAACTGTTGATGCCATGTTTGAAGATGCAGGCGATGGCGATAACAACTTCAGAAACCTTGCTGCAGGAACTTATGTTGTGACAATCGACCTAAATACACTTACAGTATCTATTGCAGCTCCCTAAGGGGCAAACAAGATAGTTTAGTTTGTTAGGTGGGGCTGTCTGGCTATTGTACTAATCTGGGGGAATTTTTAGTACAATAGCCGCAAGGACAGCCCCTTTTTCAATTCAATTTTTTAGAAATATGAAGGGGTTATTTATTTTATTTTTTCTTGTGATTACATCAATTTGCTATTCACAAGTAACTACCGATCCGGCCATTGCCGTAGAAAGCCAGTCTGTAAAAATTATTTTTGATGCAACTGAAGGTAATGGTGGTTTAGCTAACTATACAGGTGATGTGTATGCACATACAGGTGTAATTACCGACAAAAGCAGTTCTTCATCCGACTGGAAGTACGTTATTGCAGAATGGACTGAGAATATTGAAAAGGCCAAATTGACCCGTTCGGATGATAATGATAACATCTATGAATTAAATATCTCGCCAGACATCCGTTCGTTCTACAGTGTTCCAGAAGGAGAAGAAATAAAACAAATGGCTTTTGTGTTCAGAAGTGCTGACCGAACAAAAGAAGGCAAAGCAACTGGCAATAAGGATATCTTTGTTGATGTAGTCAAAGAGGGCTTGACTGTAAGTTTCATCAATCCGGATGGTAACATCATTATTGAAAAAGATGAATCGTTGGACATTGAAGTTTCAACTACAATTTCTGCCGAAATTGAACTGGTACTTAACGCTGAAGTTTTGAAAAGCGAATCTGGTTCAAGCTTAAACTATACATATACTAATTCAGATGCGGGTAATTATTGGCTCTTTGCCAACGCTACTTCTGGCGAGGAAGTTGTGAAAGATTCTGTTCTGGTAACTGTTCGCGAAGAAACAGTTTCTGAAACTCAACCAGCTGGTATTAAAAAAGGAATCAATTATATCTCTGATACTGAAGTTACACTTTTGCTTTTTGCTCCAGGCAAAGAATCGGTTTTTGTAATTGGTGATTTCAGTAACTGGCTTCCCTTAAATGAGTACCAGATGAAAAAAGATGGTGATACATTTTGGTTGGCTATTGATAATCTTGAAAGTGGAAAGTCCTACATCTATCAATATTTAATTGATAAATCGCTAAGAATTGCTGATCCTTATACTGAACAAACATCTGATCCCTGGAATGACCAGCATGTAGAAAATACAACTTACCCAAACCTAATTGACTATCCTGCAGGCAAAACCGAAGGGCTGGCATCTGTTTTTCAAACAGCACAAACAGACTATGTTTGGGATATTGAAAATTTTGAAATACCTCCCAAAAACCAACTGGTTATTTATGAAATGCTCATCCGTGATTATACGGAAGAACATACCTATAAATCCATCATCGAACGGCTTAATTATTTAGATGACTTAAACATCAATGTTTTAGAATTGATGCCTGTAAACGAATTTGAAGGAAACCTGAGCTGGGGATATAATCCTTCTTTTTACTTTGCACCGGATAAATATTATGGTCCAAAGAACGAATTGAAAGAACTAATTGACTCCTGCCATGCCAGGGGAATTGCCGTTGTTATTGATATGGTGCTAAACCACAGCTATGGACAAAGCCCATTTGTGCAAATGTATTGGGATGACCAAAATAATCGTCCAACAGCCGATAATCCCTGGTACAACGAAACCAGCAATTTCCAAAACCCTGACGCCCAATGGGGATACGATTTCAACCATGAAAGTGCTTTCACAAAAGAGCTGGTTGATAGCGTAAATAGTTTTTGGATTAATGAATACAAAGTCGATGGTTTTCGCTTTGATTTCACAAAAGGCTTTTCAAATACACCTTATGGTTCATCAAGCTGGGGAGGCCCCTATGATGCAGATCGTATCACCAACTTAAAACGCATGGCCGATGAAATTTGGGAACGAAATGAAAATGCGCTGGTTATTCTTGAACATCTTTCAGATAACCCGGAAGAAAAAGAACTATCTGCATACGGAATGCTCCTTTGGGGAAATATGAACCACAATTACGGAGAAGCTGCAATGGGATACAATGAGAATAAAAAATCTGACTTAAGCTGGGGGGTTTATAAAGAACGGGAATGGAATGATCCTCATTTGGTAACTTATATGGAAAGCCACGATGAGGAAAGGCTTTCATACAAGCTTCAACAGTGGGGTGCATCAAGTGGCAGCTACGATACACAAGAACTAGGTACAGCACTTGACCGAATGGAGCTAAACTCTGTTTTTCTGATCCCCATACCTGGTCCGAAAATGATTTGGCAATTCGGTGAAGTTGGGTATGATTTTTCAATAGACTACAATGGGAGATTGGGAGAAAAACCAATCCGCTGGGATTATTTGGAAGATGAGGATCGAACAGATTTGTTTCAAGTAATATCCAAACTAAACTATTTGAAACAAACCTACGAAGAGTTTCAAACTACTGATTTTGATTATTCATTGACCGGGGAAACCAAATGGATACGTCTTAGTGCAAATGAAAATCATGTGGTCATTGTTGGCAATTTTGCAACCGAAGAAAAAACCCTGACAATCGATCGTCCGGAAATTACAACATGGTATGATTACTTTAATGAATCGGTTTATAGCACCAATGAAGAAGGAGACATGCAATTTACACTTGCTCCGGGTAAATACTATCTATTGTCGACAAGGCAACTTACTCATCCTGATATTACTACTGAAGTAGCAGATATTAATGTTCAAGACGATATAAAAATCTATCCCAATCCGGCTACGGAGTATGTTTCAATCGATAGTTCAGATCCTGTTGAATTGGTAATTCTTTATTCAATTGACGGGCATATGGTTAGAAAAGATTATTTTACAAAATCTTTCAACAATAAAATAAGCTTATCTGGTCTTCAATCAGGCATTTACCTTGTTTCAGTTAAAACAACCAAAAAAAAATCAACATTTTATTTAATAAAAAAATAGGGTATTTAAATAGTTAAGGGTAATAAAGACAGAAAGGATCGTAGTTAATTATTCTCTAAATACGGTTTTATGCTCTGTCTGGATAACATATTAACAACGATCTTCAGTTTACTTAATTATTGTGTGTTGAAAACAAAAATGAAGGATCATGAAAAGGTTGTTGTTAATATTAGCATCCCTTTTTCTTGCTTGGGGGTTAGTTTTCGGTACTCAGCCAGTAAGAAAACCTTACATTGAAATAAATGTAAACGGGGAAAAATTTAAAGATGGGGACATCCTGGATGTTGCCAGCGGACAGTTGGTTAAAATAGATCTCACCTTTGAAGGAGGTAGAAGGGACTTCACAAAATTCCCGGAAAAATATGCAGACATTTCTTCCAGTGCTATTATTCAATCACAAACTGAAAATTACCTTAAATACAACGATAACGCTGTAAATTACGAATGGAAGTTATTAAACCAGGACTTTCTGGTTGATGCGGATAGCAAGATTAAGTTCCGCTCGCAAAAAGTTCATCCAAACTTACAATTGCTTTGGGTCAATGCCCCTTCTCGAAAGGTAGAAAATCCATATATAAAAATTTCAGTTAAATCATCCTGGCAATATACCGAAGAAGAACTGGTGATGCTTGAAGAAGATAAAGCAGAAGCCATTATTCATTTAAATATTATAGGAAAATCTGAAGCTTGGTATGAATCTCGAAATATCAAAGCTACTGGTAATGAAAGCCCAAGGTTAGAAGAAAAACTGGATGAAATTCAGCAATGCTATTACGCTATTGAAAATAACATAGTCAAACGTGACTTTAAAAGCACACAAATTGAAATTAGAAAACTTCAAAGTACTTTCCAGCAAACAGAACTGTTAATCAATCAATTAAAAAACGAAGATAAAACCTTCTTTGCCGACATTGCTCTTGTTGGGTTGCCAAGCGACAAACCAATAAAAGACATTGAACGGCTGAGTGAAATGTCAAATTTCTGGTCAGAGTTAAATCCAATGATAGAGCTGCACCAGGCAAACTTTAGCAAACTATCAATGGATTCTGAAAGTCCAGGTGAACTATTGAAAATTACATCTGCATTTAATTATTGGTACACAACCTTACCAAAAGAAGCAACAAACCTTCTTTCAACCTATTTCCAATATGATTGGAATGACAAAGCTGATGTAAGTAATTATATTTCTTTTAAACCCAATGACAATTCGCTGAAATATTATGAACGCAGTTACCTCGAAGTAAGGGATTTCCTGGAACAACGAGCCATTGATATTCCCTATGAAATTCAGGTTATCAATTGTACAATTGCCAAATTAAAACCAGCTCGTCTTTTCCATGGTATGTTACGTGGCTTATTGTCTTCTGCCAGTTTTGCTTCTTGGGAGCCTGAAAAGAATGAGAATCTGTATTCTCTTTCAAACGAATAAAGAACAATTGAATCTCAGTACCTTGATCGGTTCCGATTTGAAATCGGAACCTTTTTGCGGAAAGCAAGATGAGGATGTCCAAAAAGTACCTTATCTGCACCTTCAACAACTTTCACCCTTACATTCCCTAAAGGGAAGTCGTTGAAATTCAGGTTCCCTTTAGGGTTAGGATAAAACTGAATTTCATTAAATACACAATTATGCTTACTTTTTGGACATACTCGTCATCCAGAACTTCAAATAACGTTAAGGTGATGCTTATGCCATTCGATTACTTCGCTTTTTCACCTGCCAATCCTAAATCAAACTTCTCCAAAGAGGCATCTAGAAATATTTTCACTGCGTTGCTAACCTTGTCTTTATAGATACTTGCTTCACATTCAATTGTATTGGTCAACTCGACACTTGTGTTTTCTACGGTGAAAAAAGCTGCATAGGAAGGAATGGTTGTTCTGCTTTTGTTTGCCACTGCCTTAAACTCTTCACTTGCAAATACTCCGTTAATTACTAAAGGTTGAATTAAGAGAATTTCTACTGCTGCCTCTGGATATGCTGCTCCAGGCTTATTCCCTTTCCCAGAAGAATAGGTTGCTCGCGCATTCTGCACCCTTAAGTACGGTCCACCTTTAACTTTTGCAGTTCCCAGCTTGGATTTGGGGTCTAAGTAGATACTTGGGACATTAATTGCAATATCTACCACAATGGCATCGTTTAAATCCCTACTAATTTTTGGTAGTCCTTTGTGATAAAGTGCTGACGTGAAGTCATTTTGTTTTGTTATTGCTCCCATCAGGCCACCTGACTTTTCTTTTCCCTTTTTGGTTACCTTTTGAACATGATAAGAAAAAGGTGTTGGAATTACCATTAAACTTCCCTTAACCTGTTCCTGGTTTATTCTGGGACCATCTAATTTTTGATGCTCAGCAAAAAAAGGTATCGTCTCTATATCCCTGGCAGTGGTCACTTCTATTCCTCTTGACTCTAATGATTTAATGTAGTCGTTGTAAATTTGGTCTGTGAGCTGCTGAAGATCTTCTGGTTGCAAGCCTTCAACACCAACAGCCAGCTTTGCGGTAGCATCCCCAGTGTAGGAACCTCCACCAAATTGACGTCCTCCATAAACTGTCTTTTGAGCTTCTGCAATCATTTGGTAGTAAATCTTGAAATTATTGATGTACACCTTCTTGGGAGCTTCTGCCAGATTTTGAGACTTCATACTTGTCACCGATAAACTCTTCTTTCCTAGTTCCTGAGATGTTGCTGTCAATGTAACTGCACAAAAGAATAATAGAAGTAAACTTAATTTTTTCATAGTTTTCTCATTTAATTATCATTTAGTTTGATTTATAATACGAGTAGACATACTCCACTTTTAACAACTTATTTTTATTATATACAAATAACCCGATATTCGGTTTAACTCTTCGGGAATATTTATATTATTAATTGGTTTACAGTTCATTAAATAAATGTAAAAAAAGCATGAATCATCACTACGGGAACTGTTACCTAAGAACTTTTACCTCCAATATTTCCAAATACTTTATTCAGTTCATTGAACGATAAAAGGAAAGCCACATTAGCAGATTTGCAAAGCTTTTGATTGTTAGAGTAAGCTGATTGACTTTTTGTTCATTGCTTATTTAAGTTGGTTGAGCAATTTCATCTTTTTCCCTAATTTTAGGGAGATGAAAAAAACGAGGACAACCATTACTGAAATTGCCAAAGAATTGGGAATATCCCCATCTACAGTTTCGCGCTCGTTAAATAACCATCCGGCGATTAGCAAAAAAACAAGGAATGCGGTAATTCGCCTTGCCCGTAAATTGAACTACCAACCCAACCTGACAGCGCTTAACCTGCTAACTAAAAAGACCAACACCATTGGCGTAATTGTTCCAGAAATTACCACCTTCTTTTTCGCATCCATCATCAACGGCATCCAGGACTTTGTAAATTCAGTCGGGGTCAACATCATTATTGGTCAGTCCAACGAGTCGTATGAGGAAGAACAAAACATCGTTCGAAAGTTCAACTCGATTAATGTTGATGGTTTTTTGGTTTCTCCTTCTTCAAAGACTAAGAATTATGCGCATTTAGAAGCCTTAAAAGAAAATCAGATTCCACTAGTAATTTTTGATCGTGATTGTGAAGAGCTGGAGGTTGACAAAGTTCTGGTTGATGAATACAATGGCGCTTTTCAGGCAGTTGAGCATTTAATCAATACAGGGTGCAGGCGAATCGCTCATATTGCAGGTCCTCAAACACTTTCTACTTCAAAACACCGGTTGCAAGCATATAAAGACGTACTCTCAAAATACAATCTTCCTTTTCGTGAAGAATACATTGTTGAAACAAATGGCTTTACCCCGGAGTTTGGGATTGAACCGACCAACCAACTCCTTGCTTTGGAAGAAATTCCCGATGCAATTTTTTCCATAAACGATGGCGTGGCAATTGGGGCAATGTATGTCATTAAAGAAAGAGGTATTTCCATTCCTGATGAAATTTCGGTTATTGGTTTTGATGATGCTCCATATTCGTGCTACTTCAAGCCTTCACTATCTACTGTTTGGCAGCCAACTTATCAAATGGGAATGCTTTCAGCCCGGATTTTAATGAAAAAAATAATCGCAACAAATACGAACCTAAGAATTAGGAACGAATCACTATTCCCGGAACTGATCATTCGTGGTTCTTCCAGATAAACCAAAAAAGCTTTATGAACGAACATGGAATATAAAACGATAATTGAAGGAATCTACCAGCAGATAAACGGAATTAATGATAAAGGCAAAATCATTTCATATATTCCTGAATTGGCAGAAGTTGATCCGGCTAACTTTGGTGTACATATATCAACTTTATCCGGATTTGAATACGGAATTGGGGATTATCAAAAGAAGTTTTCAATTCAAAGTATTGGCAAAGTTTTTTCGCTGTGCATTGCCTATAAAATGCTTGGTGAAAAACTATGGGACAGGCTTGGAGTTGAACCTTCGGGAACGCCATTTAATTCACTCGTACAGTTAGAGGCAGATAACGGAATTCCAAGAAATCCTTTCATAAATTCTGGTGCTATTGTTATTTCAGATATTTTAATCAGCAACCTTAAAAATCCACGTGAAGACTTCCTGGAGTTCATTAGGGAAATTGCAAATATTCAGGATATCCATTTTTCAAACGAAATTGCAGCATCTGAGAAGTCGGTTGGGTACAGGAACATTGCCATTTGTAACTTCATTAAATCATGCGGAAATTTGGAGAATAACCCCGAAGAAGTGCTTGATTTCTATTTTGATCTTTGTTCACTAACCATGAGTTGTGAGGAACTTTCCAGACAGTTTTTATTTTTAGCCAATCATGGCGCTAAAATAGCTGATGGCTCTAAAATATTAACTGTCAGTCAATCTAAAAGACTAAATGCCTTACTGCAAACTTGTGGGTTCTATGATGAATCTGGAGAGTTTGCCTTTAAAGTTGGGCTGCCAGGGAAAAGCGGCGTGGGAGGAGGTATTGTTGCTGTTCATCCAGATTATTATGCCATTGCTGTTTGGAGCCCAAAGTTAAACGACAAGGGAAATTCGTATAAAGGAGTGCGGTTTCTGGAGGAATTTACTACAAAGTCTGAGCTATCTATCTTTTGATTTTTTGCACGCTGAAATTGAACACAACATACTGATATTAATCTATTTGACAGGTGTGTTTTGGAATGTTTTATGCAAAGGTTTGCATAAAGTTTTTGCCTTATTGCCATCCATATATCACACAACCGGTATTAATTTTATCAGAGATTTAAAGGTTAATTAACTGGTCTTCAGTAATGCAGGTTTCTACCAAAGAGATTTTTAAGAAATGCTACGGCAAATATGGAATTGCTGCGGTAAATGTGTGGAGCATGGAGCAGATACATGGGTTGTTTAGTGCTGCTCAAAAAGCAAATGCACCATTTATTGTTCAAACAACTCCCACAGCATGCAACTATGCCCACCAGGAAATGTTGCTACCGATGATCAGTGCTGCAGCCAAAATATATCCAGACACCGTATTTTCCATTCATCTTGATCACGGGAACAAAGAACACGTGCTTCAATCAATTGATTCAGGTCATTACGCCTCGGTAATGATCGATGCTTCGCATGATCCCTACGAAGAAAATGTAGCTCTGACTAAAATGCTGGTTGAAAAAGCCCATTTGAAACAGATTGCTGTTGAGGCAGAATTAGGAGTATGTGCCGAGGTTGAAAACGAAAAATATACACAATCTGAAGAAGTTGTGGATTTTGTTTCCAGAACTGGTTGCGACAGCCTGGCAGTAGCAATTGGAACCAATCATGGTGCCTACAAATCTTCGGACAAACAGGGGTTACAATTCGATATTTTGGGAAAAATACAGCAGGAGCTACCTGATTTTCCATTGGTTATGCACGGAGGCTCTGCAGTCATTTTTGATGAAATACAACGAATCAACGCAGCTGGAGGAAGACTGGGCACTGACGCACGAGGTGTTTCCTCTGAAGAAATCAGGAAAGCAATTTCTTATGGCGTATGCAAAATAAATATTGAAACAGATTCAAGGCTCATCTGGACAAGGGTATATCGTGAGTTTTTCAAAATGTCACCTGCCCAGTTTGATCCGATTGTCCCCGGAAAAACATTTATGGAAGCCTTTGAAGAATTTAATCTTGAAAAATTCGAACTGTTTAATGCAGTTGGAAAAGCTGATGAACTTAAAAATTAAACCATGATAAAAGACAAAAAATATCCACTTTTGGCAAAGCCTGATATGCAACAATCAATTTATCAAAGCATATCGAAAGAAGAAACAGGATGGCAATTCCTGAACTTTCAGGCTCGCCAGATGAAAAAAGGTGAAACCTGGACTGCCAACACCGAAGGCAACGAGTATGCCATCATTTTACTTGGTGGTAATTATTCCGTAAAAAGCGATAAAGGAAACTGGGAAACCGTGAATGGCAGAAAAGATGTATTCAGCGGAATTGCGCACACACTTTATCTTCCAAGAAACACCCAGTTTGAACTGACCGCTGAAAGTGAATCACTAGATATTGCCTATGGTTGGTGTGAAACAGACCAGGATCATCCTGCCTATTTTAAACAACCTGAGGAAGCTGCCATTGAAATCCGTGGAGGTGATAACGCTACCCGCCAGATAAACAGTTTAGTGCAACCAGGATTTGATTGCCACCGCCTGGTTTGTGTTGAAGTTTATACGCCTTCCGGCAACTGGAGTTCGTTTCCTGCACACAAACACGACACCAGAAAGATCGACGAAAATGGAAACGTGGTAGAAGCCTGTTTGGAAGAAACATATTTTTACAAAGTAGATAAGCCACAAGGATTTGCCATTCAACGCATATACAATGACGATCGCAGCCTGGATGAAATTGCCGTTGCACAAAACAACGACGTGGTTTTGATACCCGAAGGCTACCACCCTGTTGCTGCCGGACATGGTTATAATGTTTACTACCTGAACTTTTTAACCGGAAGCGACCAATCCCTGGCAAATACCGATGACCCGGATCACAAATGGATTTACGATTCCTGGAAAGGGCTTGATCCACGTGTTCCCGTTGTCACTGCTAAAATGAATAATGAAAAATAACTGAGCCTGAATTTCAGGTCTTGAATTAAATAAAACACGATCATATACCTAAATGTCTGAAGATGGAAAAAGAATCAATACATAACAAAGACTATAAAAGTAAGTTGCATGAGGTTTCTCAGACCATGCCAACAGCACTATGGAACGATTCATGCTCGTATAGTGAATTGAGTAGTTCAATTGCAGACGGGGCAGTTGGTGCAACCTGCAACCCGGTCATCGTTCTTGGAGTAATAAAAAAGGAATGGGATACCTGGAAAGATTGCATACAAAAGCTCATTAAAGATCATCCTTCTGCTACAGAAGATGAACTTTCCTGGCTACTTATTGAGGAAATTTCGATTAAAGCTGCTGCTCTTTTAAAACCAATTTTTGACAAGGAAAACGGCAAAAATGGTCGACTTTCCATTCAGACAGATCCCAGGCTGTATCGCAATACAGAAAAGATGGTTGAACAAGCTGTACATTTCAGCAAGCTTGCCCCCAATATTATTGTGAAGATACCTGCCACAAAAGCCGGGATTGAAGCAATGGAAGAAGCTACCTATCGGGGAGTGAGCATCAATGCGACAGTGAGTTTTACACTTCCCCAGGCAATTGCTGTTGCCGAAGCTGTTGAACGTGGTTTACAACGTCGCGAAAAAGAAGGGAAAGACATAAGCACCATGGGACCGGTTTGCACGCTTATGGTGGGAAGGCTCGATGACACACTTAAGAAGGCAGCAGACAAAGATGACATTATTGCAAACCCCGAAGTACTCGATTGGGCAGGTGTTGCTACAATGAAAAAGGCTTATCAGATATATCAGGAAAGAGGCTATCGCTTACGGTTGCTAAGTGCTGCATTCAGAAATCATTTACACTGGTCTCAATTCATCGGTGGCGATGTGGTGATTTCCCCTCCTTACAAGTGGCAACAAAGGTATAATGGTTCTGATGTGCCTATTAAAAATTACATGGATATTCCTGTTGATCCCAAATTCATTGCTGAACTGGAAGCAAAGTTTGAAGATTTCAGAAGTGCTTACAATGAAAACGGATTGTCAATTGATGAGTTTGATACCTACCCTGCTACCATTGCAACCTTGAACCAATTTTGCCAGGCAACTACCGATTTGATTTCAATAATAAGAAGCCAATTGCTTGTATAATCCGAATGATATGAAGACAAAAAGATTAACGGTTGCTCAGGCTACTATTGAGTATTTAAAAAATCAATATTCGGAAAGGGATGGCAAAGAACAGCCTTTTTTTGCAGGATGTTTCGGGATTTTTGGGCACGGTAACCTGGCAGGGTTTGGTCAGGCACTGCAACAAAATCCGGATTTCCGTTACTATCAGTCACGAAACGAACAAGCAGCAGTTCACACCGCAGCCGCTTACGCCAAAATGAAGAACCGCCTCTCCACCTTTGTGTGCACTTCTTCAATTGGTCCAGGGGCAACGAACATGATCACTGCTGCTGCTGGAGCAACAATTAACAGATTACCAGTTCTTTTATTGCCAGGCGATATTTTTGCCACCCGCCAGGTTGCCCCGGTTTTGCAACAATTGGAATCAGCCCAATCGCAGGATGTTTCGGTGAACGATTGTTTTAAGCCCGTTTCAAAATATTGGGACCGTATTTGTCGACCTGAGCAACTTATCACCTCGTTACCAGAAGTGATGCGGGTACTGACTTCCCCTGCCGATACTGGAACAGTGACCCTTTGCATTCCGCAAGACGTGCAGGCAGAAGCCTATGATTTCCCGGTAGAACTTTTTGAAAAGAAGGTTTGGCATGTTGCTCGTCCACGTGCCGATGTGCAGGCAATTGATCGTGCAGTGGAATTAATCAAGGCATCAAAAAAACCGATGGTCATTGCTGGCGGTGGCGTAATTTATAGTGAAGCTGAAAAAGCTTTGGCTGAATTTGTAAACCAAACCGGAATCCCTGCTGGGGAAACTTTTGCCGGAAAGGGATCACTATCTTACGATCATCCTTTAAACCTTGGGGCAACTGGTGCTACCGGAACTGAAGGGGCAAACGCTTTCAGCACAGAAGCTGATGTTGTCATTGGGATTGGTACGCGTTACAGCGATTTTACCACCGCATCCAAAACTGCATTCCAAAATAAAAATGTCCAGTTCATAAATATCAACATTACTGAATTTGACGCACATAAACATAGTGGGCTTTCATTGACCGGAGATGCGAAAGTGATTCTGGAAGAGCTGCTTGAAAAACTTCAAGGCTATTCAACAGAAGATACCTATCGTGAAAATGCAGCTTCATTCAACAAAAGCTGGGATAAAAAAGTGGATTATGCTTACGAAACTGATGGAGAAGGAATACCAAGCCAATCAGAAGTGATAGGCGCAGTAAATACTTTTTCCGATGCAAAAGATGTTGTTCTTTGTGCTGCCGGAAGCTTACCTGGCGACCTTCATAAATTGTGGAGAACAAGAGATTCAAAAGGTTTTCATCTGGAATATGGTTACTCGTGCATGGGCTATGAAATCTCAGGTGGTATGGGTGCAAAAATGGCATGCCCCGACCGCGAAATTTACGTCATGCTGGGCGACGGAGGCTATTTAATGATGCCTTCTGAAATCGTCACTTCCCTTCAGGAAAAGTACAAACTAACCATCATTCTAATCAACAACAATGGTTTTGCCAGTATTGGCGGGCTTTCAAAATCAATTGGTAGTGAAGGTTTTGGCACAAAATATAACTACCGAAACGAAGATTCCGGACAACTGGATGGGGAAGTGCTACCAGTAGATTTACCAACCAATGCAGAAAGTTTGGGCGCCAAAGTATTCCGAACCGAAAATATTGCCGAGTTTAATGCAGCTCTTCAAAAAGCAAAAAATGAACAGCGAACAACGGTTATTTACATTGAAACTGTTCCTGAACGAAAAATAGCCGGATATGGACATGCCTGGTGGGATGTGCCAATTGCTGAAGTTTCAGAGTCAGAATCTGTACAGGAAGCTTCTGAAAACTATAAAAACCAAAAGAAAAACCAACGCTATTTTTTCTAAACTAATAACAAAACTTATGAAGTTAAAATCTAAAAAAACAGCCATATGTGGACAGTAATTACATTTGTTGGATTTACAGCTTTTGTGGCTTTCTACGCGTGGTACAAACTAAGAAAAGACAGCCTTGATTCTTCTGATGGGTATTTTCTGGGAGGCAGAAGTTTGACCGGTGTTGTTATTGCCGGGTCAATGCTGCTCACCAATATTTCTACTGAGCACCTGATTGGCATGAACGGTTCTTCCTACAAAAACGGATTTATCATTATTGGTTGGGAGGTGACCTCTGCCCTCGCCTTGGTTGTTGCAGCAATCTATTTCATTCCGAAATATATTAAAATGGGGTTGACTACTATCCCCGAATACCTGGAAGAACGCTTTGATGGCTTCACCCGAAGTTTTATTGCGTTTATACTCGTGGTTTCGTTTGTGGTGACCTTGCTGCCAATTGTATTGTACACGGGGGCAATCAACCTGGAAAGTATTTTTGAGATTTCAGAAGTGCTGGGGGTCAGCAAATCTGAAGGGCTTTGGATCACTGTTGTGGGTGTTGGTGTTATCGGATCAATCTACGCCATTTTTGGTGGGCTGAAGGCAGTTGCTGTTTCCGATACCATTAACGGCTATGGGCTTCTGATTGGTGGGGCGTTAGTTCCGATTATTGCATTAGTAAGTATCGGTGATGGAAACTTATTAGATGGCTTGTCAAAAGTATACAATCATGCACCTGAAAAATTCAATGTGGTTGGGGCAAAAGATTCGGTCATGCCTTTTGGGGTACTTTTTACCGGATTGATCGTTAACCAGCTCTACTTCTGGGGAATGAACCAAACCATTATCCAGCGTGCCCTAGGTGCTAAAAACTTAAAAGAAGCTCAACGTGGTTTGTTATTTACCGGAGTGTTAAAAATACTTGTTCCCATCATCATTATTCTTCCGGGAGTAATTGGTTTTTACTACTACGGAGATTCCATGTATGAAAACCAGGACTTAATTTATCCGGTTCTTATTAAAAAGATTTTACCTCTTGGACTAGCTGGGTTTTTTGCAGCCGTTGTGATGGGTGCTGTGCTGAGTACCTTCAATAGTGTACTTAACAGTGCTGCCACCATCTTCAGTCTGGATGTTTACAAACGAATGGTGAACAAAGAAGCCAGCGAGAAACGCCTGGTTTGGGTTGGTCGTGCAACTTCTTCAGTTTTAGCAATATTTGCAATTATAGCAGCGCCAATGGTTGCGAATGCCCCGGAAGGGCTATACCAGCTTCTTCAGCAGTTAAATGGAATATTTTTTATTCCCATTGCTTCGATAATGCTGGCAGGATTTTTCATTGACCGTATTTCCGCAGTTGCAGCTAAGTCTGCATTAATGTTTGGTTTGTGCTTCTACATTTTAATGACCTTTATTTTGAAAGTTGACCTTCACTTCATTCATGTTTGGGGAATTGAGTTTGTGCTGAATGTGATCATCATGTTGGTGGTATCACACTTCTACCCACGAAAAAATATGAAGCTGTTATTGAACCCGATCAAAATGGATATGGCAAGTTGGAAATACACCCCACACTTATCTACTGCCCTTGTGATTATTACAATAATGATTTACGTGTTGCTTGGAATTTAAACAGAAATAAAAACAATAAAATAATTCAAAATGGAAATTTTAAAAAATTACATTAACGGAGCCTGGGTTGAAAGCAAAGAGAAAGGTCTTTTAGATGTTGTTAACCCCGCCAATCAAGAAGTTCTGGCAAAAGCTCCATATGGTGCTGATACTGTTTCCGATGTTCAAAAGGCAGTAGAGTCAGCCGCTGTTGCTTTGGAAGAATGGAGAAATACACCAGTAATGAGAAGGGTTCAGCCGCTTTATAAACTGAAGCAGATGCTGGAAGACAATGTGGAAGAAATTGCGCGTTTAATTACACTTGAATGTGGTAAAAGTTATGCCGAAGCCAAAGCTGAAATGCAGCGTGGAATTGAAAATGTGGAAACGGCGTGCGCCACACCAACCCTTATGCAAAGCGAATTTTCAGAGAATGTAGCAACGGGTATCGACGAATTTATGATCCGCCAGCCAATTGGGATTTGTGCATGCATTGCGCCGTTTAATTTCCCGGGAATGATCCCATTCTGGTTTTTGCCATATGCCATTGCTTGTGGGAACAGCTTTATCCTGAAACCATCTGAAAAAGTACCACTCACTATGATGAAGGTGTTCGAACTGATCGACCAGCTTGACCTTCCAAAAGGATTAATCAATTTGGTACACGGAGGTAAAGAAAGCGTGGATGCATTGCTTGATCATCCTGAAGTAAAAGCCATAAGTTTTGTTGGATCCACACCAATTGCCAAATACATTTACGAACGTGGCGCAGCAAATGGCAAACGTGTTCAGGCGCAAGGTGGGGCTAAAAATCCATTGATCATCCTTCCAGATGCTGACATTGAAACAACCGCTGCTGTGGTAACCGACAGTGTTTATGGATGTGCCGGACAGCGTTGCCTGGCAGCTTCCAACATTGTTACTGTAGGTGATACCGATGGAAAAATCAAGGATGCCCTGTATGAATCGGCAAAAAATAAAGTAACGGGATTTGGTTTGGATGAAGGTGTTGAAATGGGACCGGTGATTACCCCTGAAAGCAAAAACCGTATTGAAGAGTTAATCGAAATGGGGGTTTCTGAAGGAGCTGAACTTCTGCTCGACGGAAGGAATCCTGGAATTGCCGGTTACGAAAAAGGAAACTTCGTAAAACCAACCATTCTTGAGAATGTGAAAACTGGAGGTGAGCTGGTAAAAACTGAAATCTTTGGTCCGGTAATGAGTTTGATCCCAATGGACACGATTGAACAAGCCATTCAATTCGTGAATAGCAATAAGTTTGGAAACATGGCTTGCCTGTTTACACAAAGCGGACTTGCTGCACGTACATTCCGCAATCAGGCAAATGCAGGTAATATTGGAATCAATATTGGTGTCGCTGCCCCAATGGCGCAATTCCCATTCAGTGGTTGGAACGACAGCTTCTTTGGTGATTTGCACGGTCAGGGACGTCATGCCATCGAATTTTTCACACAAACAAAAATTGTAATTGAACGCTGGCCCAAAGAGTGGACACGCAAATTCTAATATATACGAAAACCCAAAAATCAATCAATGCAATGATACAAATAGCTAATGCTCCCTGCTCATGGGGAGCCCTGGAATTTGAACTGGAAGGAAAATCATTGGGATTCAATGAGGTTTTGGATGAAATGGTTGAAACCGGATATGCAGGAACAGAGCTTGGCGACTGGGGGTTTATGCCAACCAATCCACAAGAATTACAGGAAGTTCTGAACAACAAAAGAATTCAATTACTTGGTGCCTTTGTTCCTGTTGCACTTGCCAACGTGGAGGCTCATCAGAAAGGAATAGAGCTGGCATTAAAAACAGCCGGTTTAATGTTTGATGCCGGATTTAAAAACGCATTTATCGTGCTTGCTGATGAGAACGGTTCGGTTGAAGAACGCACAAAAAATGCTGGTCGAATTAACAATGGTATGAGTTTGAATAGCGAGCAATGGAAAATATTTGCCAAAGGAGCAGAAGCTGTTGCCCATGCTGTGAAAGAAAAATATGGAATGAGAACGGTTTTCCATCATCATTGTGCTGGCTATGTAGAAACACCGATGGAAGTTGCCAAATTGATGAGCCTTACCGATCCATCATTGTTGGGTTTGTGCCTGGATATGGGTCATTACGCTTTTGGAGGAGGTGACCCCGAAGAAGCGCTTGAAAAATATTACGACCGAATTTGGCATGTGCATTTCAAAGATTATTGCCCAAAGGTTGGCAGGGATGTTTTCCAATTTGAATACGATTATTTCACCGCTGTTGAAAAAGGGATTTTCTGCGAACTGGGGCAAGGCGGCGTTGATTTCCATAGTATTGTCAAATCCCTGAAGGATAAAGGGTACAATGGCTGGATTGTAGTTGAACAGGATGTCCTCCCTGGAATGGGATCGCCAAAAAAATGTGCTTTAAACAATCGGGAGTTTATCAAAAAGCTTGGATTGTAATTCTTCAGAAAAAATAAAAACCAAATGAATAAAATAAAAGTTGCTGTTGCCGGGCTGGGAAGAATCGGTACAATTCACTTAAAGAACCTTTCAAGGAATTTTCCTCAAATTGAGGTAGTTGGTGCAATGGATGTGTTTGACGAATCGAAAGAGATCGCTGATGAATTTAATGTGCCATTCTTTACAAAAGATTACGATGAGTTATTGGATGTTCCTGAGCTGGATGCCGTAATCATTTGCTCACCCACCGACACACATGCTGATTACACCATAAAAGCGGCAAAAGCAGGGAAAAAAATATTCTGTGAGAAGCCACTTGATCTATCGCTTGAACGTGTTCAGGAGGTGCTTCAGGTTGTTAAAGAATGTGGTGTAAAATTAATGCTGGGCTTCAATCGCCGCTTCGATCCCGAATTTAAAAAGATCAGGCAGTTGGTAGAAATAGGTGCTGTGGGCGAACCACAAATCATCAAAATTACCAGCCGCGATCCGGGACCACCTCCGGTATCCTACATCAAAGTTTCTGGTGGAATGTTCCTCGATATGACCATCCATGATTTCGACATGGCAAGATACATTTCAGGAAAAGAGGTCAAAGAAGTCTTTGCCAAAGCAGCGGTAAAAGTCGATCCGGAAATTGGTGAAGCAGGTGATGTAGATACAGCAATTATTACCTTGACTTTTGATGACGATAGCATGGCCGTAATCGATAATTGCCGGAGAGCGGTTTATGGATACGATCAGCGCCTGGAAGTTTTTGGTAGCAAAGGAATGGCACAGGCAGAGAATAATTTTCCAAACAACCACAAACTTTACACAAAGTTCGGAATCTCTGGTGATTTGCCTTTACACTTCTTCCTGGAACGATACGATGCTTCGTACAATCAGGAAATAAAAGAATTTGTTGATGCTTTGGTAAATGGCAAAGCAATGCCTGTTGACGGAAACGACGGTTTAATTTCCATTGCTATTGGGCTTGCAGCAAAAAAATCTGCAGAAAATAATAGACCTGTAAGTATCAGTGAAATAATATCTTAAATATTTTTGTTTAATATTTTTTTAAAATAGTTAAACATTTTTAAGATCGTGGTGTTTTAATTAGCGAAGCAATCATTTAACGATTTGCCTCAACGCCATGATAACGATAGGAAAACATTCAGGAATTTACACATTAAAAGTTTATCAGAAACTCCCAATCTCAATCAACGAGGCTTGGGAGTTTTTCTCTGAGCCAGGTAATTTGACAAAAATTACACCTCCTCATATGGGGTTCAAGATTACCTCTGAACTTACTGACCAGATTTATACGGGTCAAATAATTACTTATCGTGTAAAACCAATTCCATACTTGATTGTAAATTGGGTCACTGAAATCACTACTTGTATTTCAAATCGTTATTTTATTGATGAACAACGATTTGGCCCTTACAAAATGTGGCATCACGAACACCACTTTGAAGAAATAGATTCAGGTGTGAAAATGACCGACATTGTTAGCTACAAACTTCCATTTGGGATTTTTGGCCAGCTTGCACACTGGCTTTTTGTGAAACGACAGCTCATAAACATTTTTGAGTATCGTACGAAGGTATTGAAAGAAACTTTTAAAAATCAGGGAAATGTTCAACATATTCAAACGGAAAACAAAAGCAGAAAAGCTTCAGCAGAAATACAATAAACTCATGAAAATGTATTTCAACTTATCGAAAACAAATCGGAAAGAAGCTGAAAAATATTACGTTGAAGCCGAGGAAATTATGAAGAAAATAAACTCATTATAGAATTCTTCTAGAGATATTCTTTACATTTAAAGAAAAATAGAATCATAAAACCCCGATACATATGTTTTTTTTAAGTGCAGGACACGTTGCAGACATGCTAGCCCGAATGAAAAATAACCGGGCATTAAGAAAAAAGAAAAGTTATTATTCTGAAGTTGAGAATCATTTAACCAATGAGAAACATCAAGATTTAGAATTCAGGAAAGTCTCCCCTGAACAGAAAAAACGATTTTTTCAAAAAATAAGAAATGACCAAGAAAGACAAAGAGGACTTGAGCGCATTACCCTAATTTTGTTTATCGTTGTGTTTCTGGTCGTATTAATTTGGTTTCTAAAAACATACACTTAAACTATTTCACAACAATAGTTTTCACATTCACAAACTCCCGGATCCCAAAAAGGGAAAGTTCCCTGCCATATCCGCTTTCTTTTACCCCTCCAAATGGTAAACGGGGATCGGATTTAACAAAATCGTTAACAAACACAGAACCAGCTTCAAGGCCTTTTTCTGCAAGTCGAATACCAACTTGAGTATCACTTGTAAAAACACCTGCACCCAAACCAAAAACCGTATCATTGGCAATACGGATTCCTTCTTCAATTGAATTCACCTTAAACAGCGAAGCAGCTGGTCCAAATAACTCTTCGTGATATGCCGGCATTCCTTTTTTTACATTTTCTAGAACAGTGGGTGGGTAGAAAGCTCCCTCTTCTTCCGGGATAAAACCACCACAAAGTAGTTTAGCTCCCTGCGATACTGAATCAATTATTTGCTGGTGAAGCTCATCACGAAGATCAAGGCGCGCAAGTGGCCCGATAGATAGTGTTTCATCCATTGGATCGCCAAATTTGGCTTCTTGCATCAACCTAACAAACTCTTTTTTGAAGTCTTCATAAACTTCTACCATGATGATAAAACGCTTGGCACCAATGCAGCTCTGACCCGCATTTAACAAACGACTGGCAACGCATAAGCGTGCAGCTTCCTGAATATCTGCATCTCCAAGGATTAAATAAGGATCGCTACCCCCAAGCTCAAGTACCGTTTTTTTAAGCACCAAACCGGCAGACACAGCAACCGATTTTCCGGCAGGTGTACTTCCGGTATGCGTAACTGCCTTGATGGTTTTATTTTTTATAATTGAGTCAACCTCTCTCCCACTCACCAACAATGTCCTGAACACATTGTCAGGGAAACCTGCTTCAACCACAAGTTTTTCAATTGCCAACGCACAGCCGGGTACATTGCTGGCATGTTTTAGCACTCCTGTGTTCCCTGCCATTAATGAAGGAACCAAAAATCGAAAAACCTGCCAAAAAGGAAAGTTCCAAGGCATAACCGCCAGCACAGTTCCAATTGGCTGATAACTCACATACGATTGGGAAGCCTGTGTTTCGATGTGTTCATTCTGAAGAAAGGTTTTAGCATGCTCAGCATAATACCTACATACCCAGGCACATTTTTCAATTTCGCCAACTGCTTCTCTTTTTATTTTCCCCATTTCAGAAACAATCAGTTCTGCCAACTCTTCTTTTTGTGCATCAAGAAGATCTGCCAGTTTTTCCATCAATCCTTTTCGAAATGAAAAGCTTGTTTTCTTCCATTCCTGAAAGGCAGTATCGACTTGGTTCAATATTTCATTGACTTCTTCTAAAGAATGTTTGGGATACTCTTTAATGACTTGGTTGTTGAATGGATTGATGGATTGCATGGTGTATTGTTTTTCAATCCAAAAATAATGCGAAAGATAAAACTATAAAAGTTATATTTTGAATTTTAAACGGGTACTTCCAGAACGAGTAGCCAGCTTTTTTTATTTGCTTCAATATTTATTTGATCATCTTCAACAATCGACAAAGCGTCTTTCTCTGATAGAGCCTGACCGTCAACCAATATATTTCCTTCAATCAGAAAAAAGTAAATCCCATTCGAGGACAACTTCTTTTGGTAGTCAACTTTTTTTCCTTCCTCAAGCTGAATCAATGAAAAAAAAGCATCCTGATTAATACGTAAAGAACCATCTCGTTCATCAGGGGATACCAACAATTGAAACTGATTATTCAATTCTGTTAAAAAGGGTTTTTGGTCATATCTTGGCTCCAGTCCTTTATCCCGGGGGAAAACCCAAATTTGCAAGAGGTTTAACTCTTCTTTTTCCGAAGCATTATATTCCGAATGCGTGATCCCGGTTCCAGCAGACATAACCTGTACCTCCCCGGCCTGGATTAAGGATTCATGCCCCATGCTGTCCCGATGCCGCAAAGCACCAGAAATTGGAATGGTAATAATTTCCATGTTGTCATGCGGGTGTGTGTCAAAGCCCCGGCCTGGTTTAATGATATCATCATTTAGTACCCTCAAAACACCAAAGTGAATGTTGTTCGGATCGTAGTAATTTGCAAACGAAAAACTATACCTTGCTGACAACCAACCATACTCGGCTGCCCCCCTGTCTTTTGATGGAAAATACTTTTTTGTCATGGTATACTATTTAAAAAATGGAGCTTTCAAAAAGGCATGAAGTATCAATTGATTTTCAACGACTTCCCTTTAGGGAATTAAAGGGTTAAAAGTCATTGAAATACAGACTCCTGCTTTTTTGTAAAGCCCCGTAAATAACCTTAAATGCTGATCTTATTATTTTGCTGCAACAATAGTGTATTCAAGGGTAAAATCATCGCTAATCATACGATCGCCAAGATTCTGAAAAAACTTACCGGATCCATACCTGATATCATATTGTGTACGGTCAATCACCAATTTTCCATTTGCTTTTATTTTGGTGTCGTTCATGTCAATGGTCGCATCGAATTCAATTGGGTGGGTTTTTCCCTTGATGGTCAAATCTGCAGTTATAGCATAAACATCACCAGATTTTTGATTGGCTTTTGTAATTACCAATTTTGAAGTTGGATGGTTTTCAACACCAAAAAAGTCGTCTGATTTCAGGTGACTAACTAACTTGGTATTCCACTCCCCACTCAAATCTTCATTAACAATTGAATTCATATCAATTACGAAATTCCCGCCTTCAATCTTTCCATTTTTAACAACAAATTCACCTTCTTGTATAGAAATAGTTCCATAGTGCTCGCCACTTACTTTTTTACCGTTCCATTTTACTGAACTTGCATCTTTTTGAACCTTGTAGCCACCTGCAAAACTTGTCGTTACGGCTAGCAACAAGCTTAAGAATGTTAATCTAATCTGTTTTGTTTTCATCTCATTTAATAGTTTTAATCTAAATAAAAGACATATTTGTCTTAAATAAACATTGGTAAACAAAAAAGGGTTCACAAATTGCAAACCCTTGTTGTTAATAAAGTTTAATGACCTTATTCAAGTATCTTGATCTCCGTTTCGATATCCATTACTTCCTTATAAACAGCACTGACCCCGCAATATTTTTCTTCTGATAGTTGCACAGCTCTTTCAAGCTTCTCGAGAGGCAAATCATTTCCTTTAAACTGGTAAATGATTTTCATTTTGTGGTATTTTTTGGGATGCTCTTCGGTAAGATCGCCTTCAACGGTTACATTAAAATAATCTGGAACAATCTTCATTTTCTTCAGAATTGAAACCACATCAATTCCGGTACAACCTGCAAGTGCTGCAAGCATAAGTTTCTTTGGCCTTGGGCCTAAATCATCACCACCAATTTCTTTTGGACCATCGATAATTAACTGATGTCCATCAATATTGCTTTCGAAAGCTAAATTTTGCTTCCAGTTTAAGTCAACAATGTGTTTCATAACAAGCTTTTTTTTATGCTTTAATAATCTGGTTTTTACTTACTTTGAATGCCAAAAATGTTACATCAACATATCTATATAAATAGTTTTACAAATATAGAAGTTCATTGTATATTTATATCTTATTTTCTTAAAAAATTTAATTAAATAATTCGATGAGAAGTTCAATTAAAAGACCGACTGACGAAGAATGTGATCTTTCAGGTTTTAATTTGTTCAAAAAACTGACCGACGCTGAAATGGCGCAAGTTAACTACGACAAAACCTGTTCTTTGTACAAAAAGGGAAGCATCATCTACAGAGAAGGTAGTCGGTTGACTGGATTTTATTGTGTTACCAAGGGTATTGTCAAGTTGTTTAAAACAGGTGTTGACGGGAAGGAACAAATCCTTCGTTTTGCTAAGAAAGGTGAAATTATTGCCTATCGTTCCCTGCTTAGCCAGGAGCTTGCCTGTAATACTTCAAAAGTAATTGATGAGGCTGTTTTGTGCCACATCCCTTATCAAACGCTTCTTTATTTAATTCAAAACAATTGGGAGTTTTCACACCACATGCTTCAAATTGTGTGTCATGAACTAAGAGAGGCCAACGACTACATTACTGATATTGCGCAAAAAACTGTTCGCGAGCGTTTAGCAGAAGTATTACTTCTTTTGAAAGAGAGTTTTGATTTGGATTATTCAAACACACTCCAAATATCGCTTACACGTGAAGAATTAGCCAATACAGTTGGTACTGCTACCGAAAGCGTTATTCGGTTACTTTCTGAATTTAAGCAGGATAACCTAATTGAATTGCAGGGAAGAAAAATTAAGTTGCTAGATATTCCGGCGCTCACAAGAGTTGCCAATCTATAAAAATTTAATCCCGGTTCTCCGGGATTTTTTTTAACTACTAATCCAGAATTCCGGGTTTTCTTTCTGACTTTCTTTCCAGATTTGAAATTTCAAGATGGTTTTATTCCCATCGCTTTTGTCAGAATAAATTAAACCGATTTCTTGTTTTGTTTTTACCTGGTCTCCAGGCTTTACATACACTTCCTGAAGATTGGAATAAACCGTTAAAAAACTTCCGTGGCGAATAATAACAGCCATATTTCCACCGGAAATTGCAAAAACACGGCTCACTTCGCCATTAAACACTGCCCGGGCTTTCGAGCTTTTTGATGTACTAATATCAATCCCGTTGTTTTTTATTTTCACCTGCTTTAAAACCGGATGGGTATGGACACCAAACTTCTCGGTTATCACGCCCCTTTCAACTGGCCACGGAATCCTTCCTTTGTTTTTTTCAAAGTCAGCAGCCAACAGTTTTTGCTCAGGGGTTAACTGAAAACCGGCTTTTTCACGTTCTTTTTTGGCATGTTCCTCAACCAGTTTTTCAATTTCCCGATTTAATTTAGATTGTATTCTTTGCTGTTCCCTAAGTTTTTTTCTCAATTCCCTCTGCCGTTTCTGAAGTGATTGAACGTATTTGTTTTGTTCCGTTTTTTCAGAAAGCAACTGATTTGCTTCAGTTTCTTTTTGCCCCAACAGGGTACTCTTCTCATTTTTCAAATAACTTAAACGCTCAACCTTTTTATTCAGAAGCTCAGTTAGCAACTGAAGTACTTCAGCCTGCCTTTTTCTGTATTTCGCATATTGCCTTAAATAAAGCGTTCGTTTGTAAGCTTGGTTGATGTTTTCTGAAGAAAACAAGAACAGTATTTTGTCGTAGGTATTCTTATTCTTTTGGGCAAACTGAATCATTTTAGCGTACTCTTCGCGAAGGTTTCCAAGGTCGTTTTTCATCATATTAACAACATCCGTATTTTCAGCGATGTAATAATCCAACACATCTATTTCATCATTGATGTTCCCGATCAACTTGTTTCGAAGCGAAATCTGGTTATTGATTAAACGTAGCTTGCCTAAACTGGCTTTTTCATTTTTTTTTGCTTCCTGAAGAAGGGTGGATGTATATTTGATTACCTGGTTGGTATTGATTTTTTTGGCGCGCAGCTCGGTAAGTGATTGTCCTTGAACAACCAATCCGAAAATGGTAAGCATTGTTATGATGAGAATGCTTCGCATAAAATGATGATCAATTCGCCTTTTTATACTTTTCAGGTATTTTAAAGTTAAAGTTTGAATCTTCTTCAAGCGAAAATTTACTCAATTTAACTTTCATTTTCAAGGTATTCGTCGGGCTTTCAAAAAAAATGTTTATCTGCCCGGGATAAAGCTGGGACTCCAAATCTGAAAAATCGGAAAATTCAATGTTCACCTTCCGGTTGTTTGATTTATCATCAAGAATAATTTCCCTTATTTTAAAGGTATTTGGATCTACATACAAGTATTGGACAACAAAATTATCTTCCTCCAACTTCTTTAAATAACGTTCAATTTTTTCTTCCTTCCCTTTGTTTTCAATCTTATCAAGCTTCCTGATTTTTATTGATTGAAGCACGTACATCCCTGAATCAATGTATGAAACAAATTCTTTGTAATCATTGTCCCGGGGATCTTCACGGTATGAAAAAGGACTGTTGCTCAGCACGGATTGAACCACATCAAAGGTTAAATCGGCATTGACAATATTGCTCAAATAGTCATAATCCTTCAACACATAGTTTTTATCCAGGTAGTTAATCAGTTTTACGCTGTCAGGGGTCAGCAAAAGCCGCCCAACTGGTACATTTAACTTACTGAATGTTAGCAATACCCGGTTATCTTTTTCAGATTTTAGGTTTGCCCGGAATGAAGTTTTATCATCGGGTGTTTCGTATTGACAGGCAATCCGTTTAATGGAAAGCCAATCGTATTGAAAAGCATTGTCTTCAATGTTTTTGATTAGCCGGTTGGTGCTTATCGATCTCACTTTTTCTACCGTGACCACCTTGGGGGCTTTACACGATACAATCCCAATCACCAGCAAAATAAAAATGGGTAAAACCTGATGGATTTGTTTATTTTTCAATGTCCTTCTTTTTCTTCAATGTATCTCAACTCTTTCACTTTTTGCTCCAGCACGGTTGAACCCTCGCCAAGTTCAACCGCTTTTTTCCATTTTTCAATGGCTTTGTCTTTTTCCCCCAACATATAAAGTATATCGCCATAGTGCTCAATTAAAACAGCATTGGCTTCTCCCCCATTATTTATGGCTGATTCAATATAAAAACGTGCCAATGAGTAGTTTTTGCGCTTAAACAATACCCAGGCATATGTGTCAAGATAGGTTGGGTTGTCAGGGTTTTCCTGAACCACTTTACCGCTTAATCGTTCGGCCTTCTCTAAACTTTCACCACGTAACGAAAGGTAATACGCGTAGTTATTCATGGCCATGTGGTTGTTTGGATCCAAAGTAACCACTTCATCATATGCTTTAAAAGCTTCCTGAATATTGCCAAGCTTATAATTTGCTTCAGCTTTGTACATTTCAAACTGTACTTTCATCTGAATATTATCAAGCAAATAAGTCTCTCCTTCAGCAATAGCCTCCAACACTTCTTCGCTTTTATCAAGTTGTAAACACGCAACAGCATTCAATGCATACAAAACTGCTTGGTTTGGAAATAACTCAATTGCTTTACGTGAATCTTTACGGAGACTTTCAAAATCCAGCAAATCATTTGAGAGGAATAACATTTGCTGCCAGATAACAAAACTGGACTGATCTGTTTCCAGGTACTTCCGAAGATACTCCCTTGCTTCAACTAATTTTTCCTGACGGATCAAGTGTTCTGCAAACATGGTATACATCCTGTTGTCATCTGGATGGGTTTTGTACAGAATATTCAAAAGTGTTGAAATTTGTTCGTTGTCCCATTCTGCATTTTTAGGGTCAACGGTTTGAAGCATATAATATTGAATCTTGGTATCAGCTTCCAGCGATTTGCTTTCAAATGCTTTTTTTATGTGATCAAAAGCCGTTTCCTTATCCCCTTTTTCGATATAATGACTGGCAAATGAAAAATGAACAAAACCATTATCCGGATCAATCTCTAAAATCTTACGGTAATTTTTTAATGCGTTTTCTTCATCACCCTGAGATTGATACAATTCCGCCAGCAGCCCATAATACTGAGGCTCATCCGGATCAGAATCAATCAGCTTAAAAATTTCATCAAAAGCTTTTTCGGGTTTTTCCAAACCAATGTAAGCTTGCTGTTTAGCAATTGCCAACTGCTCATTCAATCCAATTTTTTCTTCCAGCCTATTATAAGCATCAATACTGTTTTCGTATTGCTTAGCCGCACCGTAATTGACAGCGATCATGTATAAATACTCCAGGTTCTCTGGTTCTATACTATGCAGTTCCTCAAAAATTGCAGCAGCCTTTCCAAACTCATTTCTTTGTTGTGAAATTTGGGCGTACATCAATTTGTACCATTTATGATCCGGATTATCGTTTGGATGACTATCAATAATCTCGATGGCTTTTTCAAGTAATAGAGCAGCACTTGTGATGTCTTTGTTTGCATAATGCAAATTTGCCAATTCATACATGGCTACCGCCGAATTGGGATCAATTTCCAAACAACGTGAAAACAACGACACTGCTGACTGAAGTTTTCCAAGGTTTTTTTGTTTTAGCCCCTCAATGAATAAGTATTCGAACTCTTTTTCCCGCTCTTCCGTCAGTTGAGTTTCCTGTATTGTTTTCTTAACTGCAGTTGTTGTAACAGGTTGTTTCACGCTGGTACATGAAGCAAACAAAAAAACAATCGGAAGTAAATATGTAATTCTTTTTAATTGCATTTAGCCAATTTAGTTTTTGCCGGTATGCCCAAAACCTCCGGCACCCCTTAGGGTTTCTTCTAACAACTCAACCTCATTCCAACTAACTGTTTCATGGGCAGCAATCACCATTTGACAGATACGTTCGCCGTGCTGAATGACAAAATCTTCATTTGACAGGTTAACCAAAATAATGCCAATTTCTCCACGGTAATCGGCATCAATTGTTCCAGGCGTATTTAAAACACTAATTCCTTTTTTTAACGCAAGTCCGCTTCTTGGTCTTATCTGAGCTTCATATCCTACCGGCAATTCAATAAACAATCCTGTAGGAACCAGCACCCTTTCCAATGGTTTCAAAACGATTTCTTCTTCCAGGTTTGCGCGCAGGTCCATTCCTGCTGAAGAAGGTGTGCTATATGCAGGAAGTGGATTATTTGATTTATTGACAATCTTGACTTTCATAACTTGCTTTTTTTCAAACTGCAAAGATAGGGAAATATCCCTTGCAGCTACATTATTAACAATATTTAAACATCTCCGATATAGATTAGCTTTTCCATGATTTTGTCGGAAATAAATAAGCCTTCAGTAGTTAAGCAATAATTCCCTTTTTTGAGTTTTACATGTGTAGAAGCTACAAACGGAAGTATTTCATTATTAAAGTGTTTCGCATATTTTACATGGAAATTTCTCGTGAGGTATTCAACAGAAATCCCCCAGATGGTCCTTAGTGAAGTGATCACATAGTCATTGTATTGATCTTGTTCCGAAAGATGCTCAATTTCCCAATACCTTTTTCCTTCGGTAATTGAATCTAAATATTGGTGAAGACTGGAAACATTCCACCTTCTGGTTTTTAAATCAAACGAATGGGCTGAGGGACCAAAGCCAAGGTATGCTTCTCGTTCCCAATAGGATTTGTTGTGCCTGGAATACAAACCATCCTTGGTAAAATTTGAAATTTCATAATGCTCAAAGCCTGCTTCTTCCAGTTTATTTTTCAGAATTTTAAACTGATTAAAACTGACCTCATCCGGCAATTCTTTTATTTTCCCTGTTTTCAGGTAATCGAAAAATACGGTGCCTTCATGGTAGGTTAAATGGTAAGCAGAAATATGCTGAACATCCAGATCAATTGCTTTCTTTATGTTGTTTTCCCAGGCTTCAATCGTTTGATTTGGAAGTCCGTAAATCAGGTCAATACTGATATTTTCAAACCCAGCTTTTTTAGCATTTTGTACAGAAAGAACAGCTTCGTTGGCACTATGCCTTCTGTTCATTCGTTTTAAGTCATCGTTTGAAAATGATTGTGTACCAATACTTAATCGGTTAAATCCAATTTGTTTTATCTCGCTTAGGTATTCAGAATTTAAGTCATCGGGGTTTGCCTCAAGCGTAATTTCCGCAGCAGGTTCAACAGTAAAATTGTTCCGAAGACAATTGAGAATTTCTTCCAGTTCATTTGAACTAACAACAGAAGGTGTTCCTCCACCAAAATAAATGCTTTCAACCGATGCTGCTTCAAGCTCGCCCTTGCGTAACTTTATTTCAGTTTCCATAGCCGAAAGGAAATTTGACTTTGCCTGAAAGTCCGTTGATTTATAAAAATCGCAATAATGACACTTTGTTTTGCAAAAAGGAATATGGATATAAATTCCGGCCATGCTGTTTTCTTTACCGGGATAGGCCGGATAAATTTATTGCTACATTTTTATTAATTCCTCGTGCCCACTCATGTCCGCTATGATTGTTGCAATCGAGGTTTCTTTATAGAATTTACATAGCTCTTCCCTCACATCATTAAAACGGTTGTGAACCGGACATGGCTTACCTTCTTCGTGATGTGTTGAACAAGGCTGAAGACTTATCAGGCAGTTCTTGAAAAAATCTTCACCATCAACAATGCTCACAATTTCGTATAACGAAATCTCTTCTGGTTGTTTGCCTAGGCCGAATCCACCATTTGGTCCTTTGGTAGAACTTAATACCTTTTGTTTCACCAGGTTTTGTAAAATTTTACCCAAAAATGGTGTAGGAATATCTAAATCGTTTGCAATTCGTTTTATTCCAATTTTTTTATCCTCTTCTGAAAATTTTCCTAAATAGATCAACGCCCGAAGCGCATATTTACATGTATTTGAAAGCATACTACTGATGTTTATTTTTCCAAAGTTCACTAAACGATTTTTCTGCAAAATGCGGCAATTCTTTTTTATCGCCCAACCCATCCTTTCCAAACATTGCCAACTTATTTTTTGTTTTGCCACCGACCATATCTAGTCGTTTTCGTTTCGAAAACGCATACTCGAAGGCCTTCATGCCCGAATTCCAGGCAAATCCACCATGTCCATTCTCCACTGCATCCCTTCTATTGTACAAGAGCATGTTGTGCAAGGGGATTTTGACCGGGCAAACTTCAGTACAATTACCGCAAACCGAACACGCAGAACTCAAGTGATTATATTTTCCTAATCCTTTGTAGAAAGGTGTAATAACTGATCCAATTGGTCCCCCGTAAGTTGAATCGTAGGTATATCCTCCAATATTCTTATAAATGGGGCAAGCATTTAAACAAGCACCACAACGAATACACTTTAACACTTCATACTGATCATCGGACTGGTAAAGCTCCGATCGTTTATTGTCAAGTAGAATGACATACATTTTTTCAGGGCCATCTTTTTCTTTTCCTGATTTAGGCCCAGTTACCAATGAATTGTAAACCGTAATCTGCTGACCTGTTCCATGTGCTGCAAGCAGTGGCCACATTAATCCTAAATCGTTGAAAGAAGGTACCATTTTTTCGATGCCTGCAATAACAATATGGACTTTTGGAAAAGAAAATGTCATCATTCCATTGCCTTCGTTTTCAGTCATTCCAATACCACCAACATCGGCCACTAAAAAATTAGCTCCTGTTACACCCACATCTGAATTCACAAACTTGTTCCGAAGCAATTTCCTCACATAGTCGGTCAAAAATTCCGGGGAACTTTTTTCCGGGGTATCAAATTTCTCATGAAATAGTTTGGCAATATCCTCTTTTGACTTGTGCATTGCCGGTGTAACAATGTGATATGGCTTCTCCCCTGCAATTTGAACAATGTATTCACCCAGGTCGGTTTCAAGTGACTCCACTCCTATCTTCTCAACATGTTCATTCAAATCAATTTCCTCGGTGGTCATCGATTTACTTTTCACCAAACTTTTAGCTTGGTTTTCATACAGGATCTGTTGAACGGCATCAATCGCATCCTCGCTTTTTTCTGCCCAAATAACCTCTGCACCATTCGTAGTTATTTTTTTTTCAAATTCAAGCAGATAGTCATGCAAATTGTTGACTGCCCTCGATTTTATGAATGAAGCCCTTTCTCTTGCCAGATCAAGGTTTGCATAACGATTTCTACCTCGTTCAACGGCAACATCATATTTACCAATATTGAACTTAATGGTTGCCCTGTGTTTTTTGTCAAAGGCAATTTTTTCCGAATCTTTTATGAAAACCTTTTTCTGTTGTGACATAGTTATGGAAGTGGAATTTTAAGTTTTCTTCTCTCGTGACGACCTCCTTCGAATTCGCTATTTAAAAAAGCCTTTACGGTTTCAATAGCTTCTTCATCGGATATGAATCGAGCAGGTAGTGCACATATGTTGGCATCATTGTGTTGACGGATTAATGCACCGATTTCACGATTCCAGCATAGTCCTGAACGAATTCCTGCGTGTTTGTTTGCAGCGATATTAATTCCGTTTCCGGTACCACAAAGTGTAATTCCTAACTCATATTCTCCGGCTTCAATTTTATTCGCTATTAAATGAGCCCAGTCGGGATAATCGGTACTTTCGTCGGAATGTGATCCAAGATCATCAAATTCAATGCCTTCTGCGGCAAAATACTTTTTAATTACCTGTTTTTTTTCGAACCCGGCATGATCTGATGCAAGAGCAATTTTCATTTAGTTATTGGTTTTTGAGAATTAAACATTCCCATTAATCTGTTATTCAGCAAAAATAATACTTAAAAGTATTTATTTAGTAATCTACTTCGAAATTATCCCACTTAATTCTTTTTTTTCTTTTATAAATACGATGCCTATAAAAATGATCAATAAAATAAAATGTACCAGGTATTTTATAATTGAAGTTTCTAGAGCTAAAAACAACGATATTACATACAAAACAAGCGCAACAACAAAATAAAAAAGTATCAGCTTTAAGTTGTATGGGACTTTATAATGCTTTTGACCAATGGTATACGATAAAACTGTCATTGTGAAGAAACAAATAAGAACAGCATATGCCGAAGCCATGTACCCAAAGCGTGTAATAAAAAGTATGTTTACAAATAAACTAATTGCAGCACCAATCAAAGCAAAATAGGCTCCGTAGCGTGTTTTATCAGTTAATTTATACCAGAGCGATAGGGTATAGTAAATTCCTAAAAATAAGTTTGCTAGCAGAACAATTGGTACAATTTTCAAACCTGAAAAATAGCTTTCATCAATTATGTTCAAGGTTTTAAACAAGTCGAGGAACAAGGAAATTCCCAGAAAAATAACCAATCCAAAAATCACAAAGTATTTCAAAATCAAGGCATAAGATTGTTTGCTATTTTCATCTTTCGCCCTTGAAAAAAAGAATGGTTCAAATGCATACCTGAAAGCCTGGATAAACATGTTCATCAATACAGCCAATTTATAGTTGGCGCCATAAATTCCCAGTTGAGCCATGGGTTGTTGTTCAGCTGGAATTAATTTAGGAATAAGAATCTTGTCAATATTCTGATTGACCATTCCTGCAATTCCTACAATAAGTATTGGAAACGAATACCAGACAATTTCTCTCATTAATCGTTTGTCCAGCTGAGGCCGGAAACGCATTTCAGGAAGTAAAAGTAACAGTACCAAACCGGAAGCTATAAGGTTTGAAATAAACACATAGCCGACCTGGATGTCGGGAGAATAGATTGCAGTAATCCAATGATCTGGATTCGATTTAAGTATTGAAGGACAAATACTTAAAAAGAAAATATTGAAAAAGATATTGGTGAAAATACTGGCCAATTTCAACACAGCAAATTTTACCGCTTTTGATTCAATTCTGAGCTTAGCAAAGGGAATAGCTGTTATAACATCAATACCCACAATAATGGCAATCCACTGAATGTACTTCGGGTATTTTTCATAGTCCATCCAGGCTGCAATGTTTTCAGAAAAAGTAAGGATGACCAAAAGAAAGGCTGTTGTGGTCAACAATAGCGAGGTTAATGTATTTGCATACACCTTTTTTTTGTCGTTTGCCTGCGAAGCAAACCTGAAAAAACCGGTCTCCAACCCAAATGTTAGAATAACCAACATAAAAGCGATGTATGAATATAGGTTCGTTACAATTCCATATTCAGCTGTTATAAAAATGTGCGAATAATAAGGGACAAGCCACCAGTTTAAAAAGCGCCCTACGATGCTGCTCATCCCATAAATTGCTGTATCCCCGGCTAATTTTTTAAATGAATTCAATGTGTAAAAATTTTACCAAATATAGCTATTCAATCATTTTTTAAACTATGAATTCAAACGTTTACAAGAAATCAGTATTTTTATTGCAAAATCAAAGTTTAATAATGAAACTCAGAATATTTAGCCTTTTGTTTGTCGCAATGTTTTTTGTGGGTTGTTTTTCTTGTTCAAACAAGCCTAAACGATCAAGAAAACCAGTGACCCAAATTACCATTCAACCTAAAAAAAATCTAGTTTTTGGAGATTCTCTAAGCATTTCAGCTCAAGTAAAAGTTAGAAACGGAGAGTTAGATAAAGTAGAGCTTTATATTGACAATGTTTTGGTCAAAGAAACAACTGATTTAAGCTTTCAGTATTCAATTCCTGAATTGAATGAACTTGGTAAACATCAGGTAAAAGTGGTGGCAATAAAAACTGATGGGGTAGAGGGCACAAACTACAAATCCTTTACTGTATTGTCAGATATTAAGCACGATGAATATACGTATAAAGTAAAAAATACTTATCCACACAGTACAGAAAATTTTACGCAAGGGCTGGAAATCTATAAAGGCAAATTTTACGAGAGTACTGGTGAAAATGAAAAGTCATGGATTTATCAGTTTGATTTGGAATCGGGAAATGCATTGAAATCATACAAGCTTGAAAATGAATATTTTGGTGAAGGAATTACTATTTTTGAAGACAAAATTTACCAACTTACCTACAAAGCTCAAAAAGGTTTTATTTACGATGTTAATTCCTTTGCCCGAATTGATAGTTTTACCTATGAAACAAAAGAAGGGTGGGGGCTTACCCATAATGAAAACTACATTCTAAAAACCGATGGATCAGAGTTTATTCATTTCCTTGATCCTGAATCGTTGGAAGTAATAAAAAAACTACAGGTTTATACTCATAAAGGACCAGTGAAAGGTTTAAACGAATTGGAATATCACAAGGGCATTATTTATGCCAATATATGGACAACAAATTTTGCTGTAAAAATTGATGCTGAAACCGGCAAAGTTTTAGGTAGAATTGATTTTACAGGCCTACTTCCAGTTATGCAAAACCAGGATCAGCGCATTGATGTTTTGAATGGCATTGCGATTCATCCTGAAACCGAAAAAATGTATATAACCGGAAAGCTTTGGCCTAAATTGTTCGAAGTAAAACTGGTTAAAAAAGACCAGGCTCATCGCCGAATTTAACTTTTCCTAAATGTGTGTAAGCTAACTCTGTAACTTCCCTTCCACGTGGGGTTCGTTTTATAAATCCTTCTTTAATAAGAAAAGGTTCATATACTTCTTCAATTGTACCACTATCCTCTCCAACTGCAGTAGAAATTGTAGAAATACCAACTGGTCCACCTTTAAATTTATCGATGATTGTGGATAAAATTTTGTTATCCATTTCGTCTAAACCATGCTTGTCAATATTTAATGCTTCAAGCGAAAATTTGGTAATTTCCATATCAATTTTTCCATTTCCTTTCACTTGGGCAAAGTCACGAACCCTGCGCAACAACGCATTAACAATCCGTGGTGTTCCACGTGATCTTGATGCTATTTCTACAGCTGATTCTTGATTAATTTCTACATCTAATATGTTGGCTGATCGTTTAACAATTCCAGTCAATATATCCAGGTCGTAATATTCAAAATGGGACTTGATACCAAACCTGGCGCGCAACGGACTCGTCAATAATCCTGATCGGGTAGTGGCACCAATTAATGTAAACGGATTTAATTCAAGCTGAATAGAACGCGCACTGGGACCCTTATCTATCATGATGTCGATTCTGAAGTCTTCCATTGCTGAATACAAATATTCTTCAACTATGGGGCTTAAACGATGAATCTCGTCAATAAAAAGCACATCCCTATCTTCAAGATTGGTTAGCAAACCCGCCAAATCGCCTGGTTTATCCAATACAGGACCAGATGTTAATTTAAACCCAACGCCCAATTCATTTGAAATAATATTTGATAAAGTGGTTTTGCCTAATCCTGGAGGGCCATGAAGCAGAACATGATCCAACGCTTCGCCACGCATTTTTGCAGCTTGTACAAAAACCCGAAGGTTTTCAACAATTTGCTTTTGCCCTTTAAAATCTTCAAAGGAAAGTGGTCTTAATTGTTTATCAAGATCAAGTTCTTTATCTGAAAAAGACTGGTTATGTAGATCGATTTGATCGGACATTTGCGACTAATTTACTTCAACAGCAAATATAGTTTTATTTTAGGTAGGAATATAAATGGATTTAAATAGGAATTTTTAAATCTTCGAAAATCTTGATTAGCTTATCCATATCAAACGGTTTAGCCATAAAATCATTCATCCCGTAAGAAATGCATTTTTCACGGTCGTTATCCATGGTGTTAGCTGTAATAGCAATGATTGGGGTTTCTTCTCGTGCCGCAGATTTTTCGTATTCCCTAATTTTCACAGTTGCTTCAAGCCCATCCATTACTGGCATCATAATGTCCATTAAAACAACATCGAAATTTTGCTTTTTATACATATTCAGACCTTCCAGTCCATTATTAGCAATAGCCACCTGATGCTGATATTTTTTCAAGCTAAAAGTAACAATCCGTTGATTCAACAGATTGTCTTCAACAAGTAGTATAGAAAGCCTCTCACTCATCCAATCACAATTCTTAGCATTTTCAATTTATTCCGTTTCAACAAAAAAGGAAACCCCTGTCTTTTATTTTTTTCAAACCAAATATAGAATATATTTTAAATTTAAAGATTAAAAGAAAATGTATATAAATATATCCTGTTAGTTGGTTTGATAAAAAATGGTTGAATTACTTGTATTTTTGGGTTTCACAACTTTCTTTAAGTTTACTTAACGTTTAATAAACATTAATTTGATCTTATAATCAAGCTAATGCAAGTTTAATTAACAACTGTTAGTATGCATTGTTTTTGATTTTTTCTTTGGTTGAATTACAAAGATTGTTGTTAAAAGAATGAAGATTAATTCTTATTAGTATTTCTTTGTTTTTCAAATCGGATTATTAACAGGAAACATTATCTTAATATTTTGCATTAAATGAAGAAAAATTGTTTGGTTGTTTTTAACAGCTTTTAAAATGAAATTAACAAACAGCAAAAAATAAAGTACTTATAAATAAGAGTATTACTAATTATGGGAGAAAACTTTAAACATGTTGTTAGTAAACTGGAAAATGCCAAAAAAAGGTTTCATACTTTTCATATATTGAATAATGGTTTAATATTTATAATGGTCTTTTTTCTGTTGATTTTCGCACTTAGTGTTATCGAATCATTTGGTTACTTGCCTGTTCTTATAAAAACACCATTGTTTTATTTTTCTTTGATTTTATCTGGTTTATTCTTTTGCTTTTATGTAGGAATGCCAATTCTTAGAAAATTGAATTTATTAGAACGAATTTCAAATAGAAAGATAGAAGCAAAAATCTCTTCTCATTTTACACAAATAAAAGACAAACTTTTAAATCTAATTGAATTATCAAATTCCGATGAGTTTAAGCAAAGTTTGATTGTAAAAGCAAGTGTGGATCAAAAGGCTGAAGAATTAATTCACTATGATTTTAGTAAAGCAATATCGTTTAATAAAGTCCTAATTAAATTATATATTTTAATATCTATTATAGTTTTATTTTTTTCAATCAATTTTATTTTTCATTCTTCGCTTACAAATGGTTTAACCAGATTATTGGATTACAATACTACCTACGTACCAAAACCACTTTTTTCATTTCATTTATTAAATAGCGATTTAAATGTTAAAAAAGGGGATAGCTTTAGTTTAAAAGTTAAATGTGAGGGTAGGGAATTACCTGAACTACTTTTTCTTAATATTTCTGGTGTTGAATATTTAATGAATAGATCGGAGGAGTATTTTCAGTACGAATTTAATACTATTAATAACGGTTTTAGTTTCTATTTTACGGATCAGAAACATCGATCTGATACATATGAAATAGTTGTTTTACCTAATCCGGTTATTGTAGATTTTCAAGTAATCATTAATCCACCAGATTATACTGGTTTTCATATTGACACATTAAAAAATACCGGAGATTTTGAAGTTGCTTATGGTTCAGAAATTAGTTGGCAATTTACTACTGATGACGTTGATTATTTATCAGTTACATTTCAAGATGATACCATTGAAATGGTAGACAATTCAATTTCAAAACAACTATTTAATTCTGAAAATTATAAAATTAGCTACCAAAATAAGTTCTTCGTTTACAATGATTTACTAGAATATAATGCTACCATTATCAAGGATGAATTTCCGAGAATAAAACTAGTTCAGTTAAAAGATTCAAACAATTTTAGCAGGTTCTTTTTTAAAGGTAACATTGCTGATGATTATGGTTTTGAGAATTTAACATTTAATGTTTCTATTAATCAAAACGATTCAATATTTACATTACCTATTGTTAAAAATTTAAATACCCAGGATTTTTACTACACCTTCGATTTTAAATACTTCACAGCACCAGGTGATAGAGTTAATTATTATTTTGAAGTATTTGATAATGATCCTTTTGGTGGTTATAAAAAAGTAACAAGTGAGTCTTTTCAATTTATATTTCCTAATGCCGAGGAAATAAACAACTTAGAGAATAGTAATTTAGAAGATCTTGAAAAACTAATGAATGAAGGCTATACATTAAGCCAGGAAATAAAAACAGCAATTGATGAATTAAAATTTAAAGATTTTTCAGATAAATCATCGAATTGGGAAAAACAGCAACTAGCCAACGAAATTGTAAACAAAAAAAATAGACTTGAAAAAGTAATAGAAGACATTCAGAAAACCAATAAACAAGTGAACCAGTTTACCAATTCATTTACAGAAGAAAAAACTGAGATCATTGAAAAACAGAAAGAAATTGAAGAATTACTAGATGAAGTTTTAAGTGATGAATTAAAGGATTTATTTAAAGAATTTGAACAGCTTGCACAAGATTTTCAGAGTGATAAATTAAATGAAATAAATGAAAATTATGATCTTACATTAGAGGATTTATCGAAGCAATTGGAGAGAAATCTTGAAGCATTAAAACGAATGAAAGTAGAGCAGAAATTTGATAGGCTATCTGAGTTTTTGAGTAAGCTATCAAAGGATGAAGAATTGAATGCAGAAATATTAAATAAAACAAAAGAATTTGAAAATATTCTGGAAAAAGAAACTGCGAATAAATCAAAGTTCAATCAATCGAAAAAAGAATTAGAAACAATTTTAGAATTAAATAATAGCCTTAAAAAGCCATTGAAATTTCCATCATTTGACAATGAGGCTAATAAGGTTCTGGATGGTTATAAAGAGATTTTGAAAAACTTATCTGATAAAAAGAAGAACAAATCCATTAGAAGTATCAGAGATAACAGTCAAAATTTAGAGCAGCTTTCAGATATACTGACTAATGCTTTACAGATGAATCGTAAAAAGCAAAACCTAGAAAACTTAAATGACTTAAAACAGCTACTTGATAACCTTGTCATTCTTTCACTTGATCAAGAAGATTTATTGACAGATTTGAATTCTGTTTCAAATAACGACCCATTGATAAAAGATTTTGCTAAACGACAAGATGAATTAATTAACCAGGCTGAATTCGTCAAAGACTCTCTGCATCAGTTAAGTTTAAGAAATGAAAGTATTGGAAATGTGGTAAATAATGAGTTGATCGAACTAGAAATTTCTATGAGAAATTCCAAAGAAGATTTGGTGAATAATCGGATTAGTTCTGCTAGGAGATCAGAGCAATATTCAATTACTGCTATCAATAATATTGCAGTATTTCTGAATGAAGCATTAAAAAATCTTGAGGAACAAATGGCCAATTCAATGCCAGGTGATCAAATGTCAGATCAAAATACACAGTCTGGTAAGCAGGGAATGAGTATGCTTAAACAAGCGCAGGAAGCCCTGAAAAAACAATTACAACAAATGATTGAGCAAATGAAGAGTGGAGATAAAACTGGTATGAGCAAACAACTTACTAATGCTTTATCTCAGCAGGAATTGATGCAAAAAGTTTTAAGGGATTTATATAGTAGTGATGAAGTAGGTAGTTCTGCCAAACAACAATTAAAGCAAATAGATAGGTTAATTGAAGAATCAAAAGTAGATATCATAAATAATCAACTAAGTATTCGAACTATTAACCGCCAAAATTTAATACTGGATCGATTATTAAGAGCTGAAAACGCAGAAATTGAAAGGGATGTTGAAGAAAAACGTGAGTCAAAAACTGCAGAAGAAAATTTTTATAGTAACCCAGCAGAGTTTTTTGAGTATAACAATAAAGAAACTAAATTTGACGACCTATTATTCAGAAATGAGTATCAACTCAAGAAGTTTTACGATACGAAATATAAAGAGTATTTGAACCAGTTAAATAATAAAGATTGAGACATAATCTCAGCATACCCTCAAGCTTAAAATTTCTAAATGAAGTTGAAACATTTATTCATGAAGTCATGGATCATTATCATGTTCCTTCTCCATTACAAGGATATTTTATGTTAACAGTTTGTGAATCAGTAAATAATGCAATTTCACATGGAAATAAATCTGATTTTAACAAAATTGTCAATATTGAGGTGCAAAAGAATAATGATGAGCTTTCTATTTTTGTTGAAGATGAAGGTAGTGGCTTTGATTATTCAAATTTACCGGATCCAACTTCCAGGGATTTTATTATGAATGAAAGAGGGCGAGGTTTATTTCTAGTTAAGAATTTAGCTGATGATGTTGAGTTTTTGAATAACGGGTCAAAAATCAAAATAAAATTTAATCTAAAAAGTGAGTCTGAATTTCTATTTCGAGAAGATTGAACCTTTTACTATCGAAAAAAGTATTGAAGATTGGATTGAAAAAACCATTCTTATTGAAGAAAAAAAAGCTGGTGATATCAGCTTTATTTTTTGCTCAAATGATTACTTGTTATCTATTAATAAAGAGTACTTAAATCATCATTATTATACCGATGTGATAACATTTGATTATGTTGAAGATGATTTAATTTCAGGCGATATTTTCATTAGTACTGAAATGGTGGAAGAAAATGCTCAAGAATTTAATGTTTCTTTCCAAAATGAGTTGAACCGAGTTATGATACACGGTGTTTTACACTTGATAGGTTATAAAGATAAAACTGAAAGTGAAAAAAAACTGATGACTAAGAAAGAGGATCAGTATTTATCACAATTATAAGTTTTTTATAATCTGTGCTTTTCTATTAATTTTGCGCAAAAATTTAGCTATGTTTCCGTATTATGATGTGATAGTAGTTGGTGGAGGCCATGCGGGATGTGAAGCTGCCACTGCAGCAGCAAATCTTGGCTCTAAAACTTTGTTGATTACAATGGATATGGGCAAGTATGCTCAGATGTCTTGTAATCCTGCAATTGGTGGCATTGCTAAGGGACAGATTGTTCGTGAAATTGATGCCTTAGGTGGATATACTGGCATAATAGCTGACAAATCATCTATTCAATTTAGAATGCTGAATCGCTCTAAAGGACCAGCGATGTGGAGTCCAAGATCACAAAGTGACCGGTTTCGTTTTTCTGAATTTTGGAGATTACAGTTAGAATCAACAGAAAATTTGGATTTATGGCAAGATGCTGTTGTACATCTTATCATCGAAGATGGAGAAATCAAAGGCGTTAAAACGAAACTTGGGATTGAATTTAATTCCAAAACTGTAATTCTTACTAACGGTACTTTTCTGAATGGCCTGATGCATATTGGTCGTGCACAGCTTGAAGGAGGACGAATTGGTGAGAATGCGTCCTATTTTATAAGTGATCAGCTTGCTGATGCAGGCTTTGTCACCGGACGTTTAAAAACCGGTACACCAGTTCGTATTGATGGACGTACCATAGATTTTGATAGTCTTACTGAACAGAAAGGAGAGGAGGAACATTACAAATTTTCTTACTTACCAGATGTAAAAACCAAACTTAAACAACGGAGTTGCTGGATTACTTATACAAGTGAAGAAGTGCATAAGATGCTGGAAAAGGGTTTTGATGATTCTCCTATGTATAATGGAACAATTAAAGGTGCAGGACCAAGATATTGTCCCAGCATTGAATCAAAACTTGTTACTTTTTCTGAAAAGAAATCTCATCAATTGTTCCTAGAACCAGAGGGAGAATTAACAGAAGAGTACTATCTAAATGGATTTTCATCTTCACTTCCTTGGGATATTCAAATGAAAGCTATGAGATTGGTTACTGGTCTTGAAAATGCTAAAATATTCAGGCCGGGTTATGCTATTGAATATGATTATTTCGATCCAACACAATTGTACCATACACTTGAAACCAAACTGATTTCAAATTTATATTTTGCAGGTCAGATCAACGGAACAACCGGATATGAAGAAGCTGCAGCACAAGGTATGATGGCTGGAATAAATGCACACCAAAAATCGCATGCTTTGGATGATTTTGTTTTAAGCAGAAATGAAGCTTATATTGGTGTTTTGATCGATGATTTAGTCACAAAGGGTGTAGACGAGCCTTATCGAATGTTTACATCACGAGCTGAATATCGTATTTTATTAAGGCAGGATGATGCTGATTCCAGGTTAACATTAAAATCTTATGACTTAGGTTTAGCCAAAAGGGAACGAGTGGATTTATTAAATGAAAAGATAAAGTTGAGGGATTCAATAATTGACTTCCTTTCTAATTTTTCAATAAAAGGGCAGTTTATAAATACGCTTCTTGAACAAAAAAATACAACCCCATTAAAGCAAGGTGTAAAATTAAAGGATATCATTTTAAGACCTCAAATTTCCATTTTTGATGTTGTTGATCCCGTCATTCCATTCCAAAAGTTCCTTAAAGATATTCCTGAAAACCGTTATCATGAAATATTACAATCTGCAGAAATTTTGATTAAATATTCAGGGTATATCGATAGGGAAAAGAACATAGCTGATAAATTTAAAAGACTCGAAAACATCAATATTGAAAATAAATTTGACTACGAGAGCATACACACAATCTCTACAGAAGCAAGACAAAAATTAACTAAAATAAAACCAAAAACTATTGGTCAGGCAAGCCGCATTTCTGGTGTAAGCCCATCGGATATTAATGTACTTTTGGTGATGCTTGGGCGTTAATGTTCCACGTGGAACAAAAAATATAATTTTATGAATCTTAAAGATACAATTCGCGAAGTTCCTAACTTCCCTGAAGATGGAATAAATTTCAAAGATATTACGACAATGCTTAAAAACCCAGATGCATTTAAGCATGTTGTGGATGAAATAAGCAACTATTTTATGGATAAAAAAATTACTAAAATAGTTTCGTTAGAGTCGCGGGGTTTTATTGTTGGTGGGGCAGTGGCTTACCACTTGGGGGCTGGTTTCGTTCCAATTCGCAAAAAGGGAAAATTACCGGCAGATACAGTTTCAGAATCGTATGAATTGGAGTACGGCACTGATACCATAGAAATACATAAAGATTCCATTTCCAAAGAAGATATTGTGTTAATTCACGATGATCTTTTGGCAACAGGTGGTACTGCCTTAGCAGCCCTAAACCTGGTGAAAAAAATAAATGTGAAAAAGGTTTATTTCTCATTTATTTGCGATTTGAAGTTTATCGAAAATGGTAAAAAGAAAGTACTTTCCGACTACGAAACGCATACCTTAGTGGAATATTAATGTTCCAAAATTGAAGTATACCGCATCAAATAAGAATGCAGACCAGCTTAAAAAGCTAGTTTCTGTTTTACCAAACCAACCCGGAATTTACCAGTATTTTGATAATACTGGTAAAATTATATATGTAGGGAAAGCTAAAAACATTAAGAAAAGGGTTGCATCTTATTTCACAAAAAAGCACGAAAACAGAAAAACCGCATTGCTAGTACGGAGCATTGCGGACATTAAACATATGGTGGTTGAGACGGAGCAGGATGCACTTTTATTAGAAAATAACCTGATAAAAAAGTACCAGCCACGTTATAATATTCGCTTAAAAGATGACAAAACATATCCATGGATAGTCATCAAAAACGAACGATTTCCACGCGTTTTTCAAACACGAAATGTAATTAGGGATGGCTCAAATTATTTTGGACCGTATACTTCCGTGATGACTGTTCGAACGTTGTTGGATCTTTTTAAGAAGCTTTACAAACTCAGGAATTGTAAATTTAATTTGTCTGAGGAGAATATAAAAAGTGGAAAGTTTAAGGTTTGCCTCGAATACCATATTGGAAATTGTTTAGGACCTTGTGAAGGGTTTCAGGAAGAGGAAATCTATAACCAATACATTGCAGAAATTAAAGATATCCTTAAAGGAAACATTGCTGTTGTTATCAATTATTTGAAAAAAATGATGCAGCGGTTTGCAGATAATTACCAGTTTGAGGAAGCAAAGGAAGTGAAAGATAAGCTTGATTACCTTGAAAAATTCCAAAATAGATCAACCGTTGTCAGTTCAACAATTACTGATGTAGATGTTTTCGGAATTGACATGGATGAAAAATCGGCCTTTGTGAATTATCTGAAAGTAATTAATGGAGCAATAATTCAGACCTACACAACTGAGATTAAAAAAGCGCTGGATGAACCAAAGGAAGAGCTTTTAGAATATGCCATTGTGGATATCAGACAAAAAATATTTTCAAATGCAAAGGAGATTCTTGTACCATTTAAACCAAATATTGAGTTAGAAAAAATCCACTTTAGGGTTCCTGTCCGGGGTGACAAAAAAAAGCTATTGGATCTTTCTGAGCGTAATGCTAAATATTTCAGATTGGAGAAAGAGAAGCAAAAAATACTTTCAAAGCCACAGGAATCGTCCAATAGGATTTTAAATACCATTCAAAAAGATCTTCAATTGAAAGAACTGCCAACGCGGATCGAGTGCTTTGATAATTCAAATTTGCAAGGATCAAATCCGACAGCTGCTTGTGTCGTTTTTAAAAATGGCAAGCCAGCAAAAAAAGAATACCGGCATTATCATGTAAAAACAGTTGAAGGGCCAGACGATTTTGCCTCGATGGAAGAAATTGTTTACAGAAGGTATAAACGCCAAACCGAAGAAAAACAAGATTTGCCACAACTGATAATTATCGATGGGGGAAAGGGGCAGTTGGGAATGGCATTGAATGCACTCGAAAAATTAAAATTACGCGGTAAAATTTCCATCATTGGGATTGCAAAAAAATTAGAAGAAATATATTTTCCTGGAGATTCAGTTCCTCTTTATTTGGATAAAAATTCCGAAACGTTAAAAGTGATTCAAAAAGCAAGGGACGAAGCCCACCGTTTTGGAATTACTTTTCACAGAAAATTACGATCTAAAAATTTTATAAAAACAGAGTTGGAAGAAATTCCTGGAATTGGAGAAAAAACAATTCAGCAACTTTTAAGGCGATTTAAAAGCCTTGAGAATATAAAAAAACAAGCCTTTGATACGGTAGCAGAAGAAATAGGACATTCTCGTGCAGTTAAAATATTCGCACATTTTAAGCTAAAGCACTGAAAAATAATGTAATGAATTTAATAAATGGGTTGTTTTTTGTGTATACTAAAAAAGTGCAACTAGATCAAATTCTGTACTTTTCATCAGCATCCAGCAAGCCGAGGTAAGAAAAGTACCTACTTTCAGAAATTTCCCCATTTACAACTGCTTTTTTCACTTCGCATCCAGGTTCATGAATATGGGTGCAATTATAGAACTGGCATTTTTCCAGGCGGCTAAAAATTTCGGGAAAGTAATGTCCAATTTCTTCTTTTTCCATATCAAGCATTCCGAATCCTTTTATTCCTGGTGTGTCAATTATGAATCCTCCAAAACCCAATTCAAACATCTCAGAAAAAGTTGTTGTGTGCTTCCCGGTATTATGATAATCAGAAATCTCCTTTGTTTTTAAATCCACTCCTGGTTCAATCAAATTAATCAAGGTTGATTTTCCAACCCCTGAATGACCAGAAAATACATTGGTCTTATTTTTCATCCAATCTTTTAATATGTTAAGACCAATTTTTTGTTTACAAGAAGTCATTAAACATCTGTAACCAATTGACTCGTATAAAGTGATCAATTCGTTCATTCTTATGGTCTGCTCCCAATTGTACCTATCAATTTTATTAAAGATCAACGTACATGGAATGCGATAAGCTTCTGCAGATGCAAGAAACCTGTCAATAAAAGTGGTCGTTGTAACTGGAAAATTGACGGTAACCACTAAAAAAGCCTGATCAATGTTGGCAGCAATTATGTGTGACTGCTTAGAAAGATTGGGAGATTTTCGAACAATGTAATTTTTACGGTCTATGATATTAGTAATCAGACCAATCTGGTTTTTTTCTTTATCCTTTTCTACTTCAACCAGTTTAAATTCTACCTGGTCGCCAACAGCAACAGGGTTAGTACTTTTAATTCCTTTTATCCGGAAATTCCCTTTTATTTTGCACTCAACATTCTGACCGTTTTCGTGTTTTACGGTGTACCAGCTGCCGGTTGATTTTATGACTACTCCTTTATTCAAATGATTTTTTTTGTTATATAAAGAATCGTTGTATTTTCGCTGCTAATTCAGCTTCAAAAGTAAAAAATAATTGTGAAAAGGATTTTATCATATAACGTAAATGGAATACGTGCAGCCTTTAAAAAAGGCTTTTTGGAATGGATGATTAATGAAAATCCAGATGTCTTGTGTATTCAGGAGACAAAAGCTCAGCCCGGGCAAATGAATGAAGAAGAAATTCAGAAAGCAGGATACAATATTTACTCTTTTTCAGCAAAAAAGCCTGGCTATAGCGGTGTAGCAATTATTTGTAAAGAGAAACCAAACCATGTTGAATATGGGATGGGAAATGAAAAGTATGATGTTGAAGGACGGGTAATACGTGCTGATTTTGGCGATATTTCTGTTATAAGTGTGTATTTTCCTTCGGGAACAACCGGAGGGCCACGACAAGAATATAAAATGGATTTTCTTGTAGATTTTCAAAATTATTTGAATGAACTAAGAAAGGAAAAACCAAATCTGATTATTTCTGGCGATTATAACATTTGTCGATTGTGGATAGATATTCATAATCCTGAAAAACAGCAAAAAACGTCAGGCTTTTTACCTGAAGAAAGAGAGTGGTTTCAACAATTTGTTAATGATGGGTACGTTGATAGCTTTAGAAAAATAGTGGAAGAACCACATCATTACTCGTGGTGGAGTTACCGGGCTGGGGCAAGGGCAAAAAATAAAGGATGGCGGATTGATTACAACATGGTAACTAAAACGCTTGGAAACAAAATAAAAAAAGCTGGAATATTGCCAGACGTTGTGCACTCCGATCATTGCCCGGTATGGGTTGAAATTGAAGGATAATTAATGAAAAAAGGGATTCAAATAGTTCTGTTTCTAGTGTTTGTATCAACAAGCAGTGAGGCTCAAATAAAAGAGCTTTTCTGTAAATGTGAAACAGATACAAACTACATTGAATCATATCGGGATGACTTAATTGTCAGGTTATATTCATCTAACAAAATCAACTATTTCAGGCTAAAAGATACTGAGCAAGACATAGGTTTGAAGTTTAGGCCCAATGATTTCTACAACCTGGGAATAGGCTTTAACTATAGGTCTTTCGGTGTGAATATTGGCACACAGTTTCCTTTTTCAACCAGGGATGAAGAAGAAATAGGGAGGACAAGTACATTTGGTCTACAGAGTTATGTTTACAGAAGAAAATTTACCATTGATTTGCTGGCCAAAAGTACAAGGGGGTATTTCCTGAATGACAGTGAAGAATATTTGCCCGGATATGAAGATTCAGATTTTGAATATAACCGAAGGGATATTCACACACAAAACTTTGGATTAAACGTTAATTACATTTTTAATAACGAACGATTTTCGCATCGTGCGGCGTTTAAACAAGTTGAAAAACAGAAACTAAGTGCTGGAACCTTGTTGGCAGGAATTGGATTGTATTCTTTCTTAACTTCAGCCGATTCAGCAATTGTTCCACGTGAAATCAATCCTGACGATTTCATTAAAAACCGTGATTTTAAGGGCAGCCTGGCTTTTTCTGTTAATTTAAATGTTGGATACGCCTATTCCTGGGTGTTTGCAAATAACTGGTTATTAACAGGTTCGTACATTTTAAGTGGAGGAGTGGAGCATCTTCGGTTTCGGTATGTTGATCAGGGAACCATTCAAAAGCTGAGGCCAAACTTCAATTCACAGTTTCGCGTGGCCCTATCGTATCAATGCGAAAGATACATGGTTGGATTAAGCCTGGTTGAATTTGTACACGGTTCTTCACTCGTAAAGCAAGATATGTCGATAACTAACGGCAGCGAGTTTATCCGTATTACCGTTAGTCATCGCATCAAGTTTAAGAAGAACTAATTATTCCCAATCAAGAATAATCTTTCCACAATTTCCTTCTTCCATTATATCAAAAGCTTTTTGGAAATCATCTGCCTTCATTCTGTGAGTGATAACAGGCGAAACATCCAAACCGGTTATGAGCATCATTTCCATGTGGTACCAGGTTTCGTACATTTCACGGCCATAAATTCCCTTCAAGGTTAAACCTTTGAAAATCAGTTTCCCCCAGTTGATTTTAGTTTCTGTTGGTAACAATCCTAACAAAGAAATTTTTCCACCATTGTACATGTTTTCCACCATATCGTTGAAAGCAATGGGAGAACCACTGCATTCCAGGCCAATATCAAAACCTCCAACCATTCCAAGTCGTTCCATCGCTTCAGGAATGCTATCATTTAGCGGATCAATCACTTTTGTAGCACCCATTTTACGCGCCAAATCACGACGGTATTTCGAAATGTCGGAACCAACAATGTTTCTGGCACCTGCAAATCTACAAACGGCTGTTGCCATTGCACCAATTGGACCACCAACTCCGGTTATCAATACATCTTCACCCAAAAGAGGAAATGAAAGTGCGGTATGCGTTGCGTTTCCAAGTGGATCCATAATTGCCATGATTTCATCGGATATTTTAGGATCAACTTTCAGTACATTTTTAGCTGGAACAGAGATATATTCTGCAAAGCCACCATCGCGTTGAACACCAATTCCAACGGTATGATCGCAAATGTGTTGACGTCCTCGTCGGCAATTTCTGCAAAATCCGCAGGCAATATGCCCTTCAACGGTTACACGCTCACCAACTTTTACCCGGTCAACCTCAGAACCTATCTCAACCACTTCGCCCATGTATTCATGTCCGATCACCACGGGTGTTTTAATGGTATTTTGAGCCCACTCATCCCACTTGTAAATGTGGAGGTCGGTGCCACAAACTGCAGCTTTTTTAATTTTAATAAGAACATCATTGTGTCCAACTACCGGCATTGGAACATCTTCCATCCACAGGCCTCTTTCTGGTTTACTTTTAACGATTGCCTTCATAACATTTCTTTGAAATTATGGATGCAAGTTAAAGCCATTTCAAATCAAAATCGATAGAGAATGTCATGTTTTAGAGAAACACTAAAAGTTTACTTCAAATCCTGTAAACACCGTTGCTCCTGGCATTGGATAGCCGTATTGAGCTTCATATTCAACATCTAAAAGGTTTTCTCCGGAAATAAAAAATTGAAGGTTTTTATTCAATTTATAATTCACTTTTGCATTTAGCAAGGTGTAATCTTGCACACTTTCAGGTTGAATATTGGTGTAAAGATTTCCTATGTGTTGAAGATTGATATTGAAGTCAAATTGATTGGTATGATAGCTTCCACCAATAAAAAACTGATGTTCAGGTGAAGATATTTTAGGTGAATCCATATCCAGATAACTATAGCTGGCCTGTAAATTAATTTTGTTGGTAATTCTATACTTCGCATCTATTTCCACCCCTTTGTGCGAAAAATCGCCTGAATTGACGTTTAAAACAGCTGGAGGAGGAGAAGGATTAGGTAAAGTCATGATTAGATTGTCTCCTTCAGCTAGAAAAACGTTTGTTTCCATGCTTAAGCGTTTGTTTAGGAAATATTGCAACCACCCAATTTCGTAGTTCCACATGCGCTCTGGTTCAAGGTTCTCATTTGCTGGGGGAAAAAGATATAATTCACGGATTGAAGGATTTCGAAAACCTTTTGAAACAGATGCTTTGAAATTTGTGTTTTCAGATGCAGTAAATGCTAAACCAAACTGTGGAACAAATTCTGAACCATACAAGCGATGGTTTTCATATCGCAGCCCGGCATTGGTTGTCAACCGATTAAACCGATGTTGTATGATTAAATAGCCACCTGTTTCTGAAACGCTTATCCAGCGATCATCATAGGGAGTTGGTGTCATACCTACAAACTGTCCATTCTCAAATACAGGGCGCATAACCGGTGAACCTTTTCCACCGTAATTTTTTGTATCAATACCTATGCTAATCAAGTTATTTTCAAACAGGCGTAATCCCTGGTAAAAACTTAAGCCAATGTTTTCGTCTATTGAATTCCAATCTGGATTTGGGCCATTTGAAACCAGGTGATCACCGTGCATATAATACACTTTAAGCCCACCTTCTATTTTTTCAAATTTATTGGATAAGGTAAAGTAGCTACTGGTTCGAACGATGTCAACAAAAAAAGCATTGTTGTTGTAAACTGAAGGGTTATCTCCGTAAATTGAACCTGGATCAAAAGCTTTAAAATCGCTTTGGTTAATGTTGGCTGAAAATGAAAAATTATTGTTGATGTCGTATCCAACTTTCAAAAAGCCATTGTCTAGTTGAAAAGCAGAATTTTCCCGATGACCATCAGTTTCATCATGATTCCAGGAGCCAAAAACCGAAAGTTTATCTTTTTTGTAGCTAGCTGATCCATTAATTTTCCACGTGGAATGGCTACCAAACATTCCTCTCCCCTTGAAATGAAGACCATCCTGATCATTGGTTTTTGTAATCATATTGATTACTCCACCCATCGCATTGGTGCCGTAAAGAATTGATGCTGGTCCTTTTATGACCTCAATTTTTTCAATATCTGTTGAAGCGTAGCTATCAGGAATTGGGTGACCAAAAATGCCCATAAATTGTGGTTGCCCATCAATCAAAACGAGTACAGGGAATGAACTACCTGAACCACCAACACCTCTAATACTTATTTTCCCGGCAGATCCCGGTGCTAATCCGAAACCAGAAATACCACGTTCTGTTACAAACAAACCTGGAATTTGCTTGCTCAAAATAGGTAACACATTGGTCTCAGAACTTTGCTCTATATGTTTTTGGTTTACAACCGAAATGGTCATTGGAACTTGTTCTCTATTGGTATTTATCCTGTTTGCAGAAACAACAACTTGTTCCTGCTTGTAGGTGGTCGGTACAAGCTTAATATCAATTGTTTTTATTTCTGATTTGCCAATACTAAAAGGAATTGTCTGACTTTCAAATCCAATAAAGCTTGCTTTAAGCTCATAGTTTCCAGCTTCATTTATGGAAATTTTATAACTACCATCTTCATCAGCGATGTATCCATTTTTTGATGAAATGGACAATGAAGTTCCAGGCAAGATATTTCCTGTTTCGGAGTCAGTTATTGTTCCTTTAATAGTTTGTGCATTTAAATATACACAGCTAATTAAAAGAAATAAAAGTATTTGAATTTTCATTTTATTAATATTAAAGTAACACATTATCCTAAAAACGTAACACCAAATGAATAAAAAATTTTATACTTTACTCATAATCAGTTTTCCATGTTGAATGCCTTTTACAGCTATTAACTTGTCAGACAATTCTGTCAACTTAAAAGAAGGACCTTTCACTGCAATAATCTCCAAACAATTTTCTTTGTTGATATGATAATACTGAGACGACAATACAACATCTTGATAATTACTTTGGATATCCATCAATTTTGAACGAACATCTTTTTTCTGAAAATTATACACCAGGGTAATTGCACCTGCAACAATGTTATCACATTGCCATTTGTGCTCCACAAGGTTTTTCTCTACGAGGAACCGAATAGCTTGTGAGCGATTTGAAAAAGCATTTTCTTTTACATACTCATCCAATGCTTTAAGCAAATCTTCTTCCAATGATACTCCAAAACGTGTAACAGCCATGGTGTTATTAATTACATAAAACGTAACATGATCAGTAAAAGTAAAACATTAGTTTGAATTTTTTATAAACAGAACAATTTTCCATCTTTCTTCAGGGGTTAAAATTGGCTTATGAGCTTTCATTAAATTGTAACCAACTGATATGGAGTGAAATAGTTCACCTTCTGTTTTCGATTGTATTTTCTCACTGGTAAGGTCTGCAGGTTTATAGCCATAATATCCTTTTGTAAAAAGTGGACCTTTCCCATCTGCATTTATCCCGTGGCATTGAGAACAATACTCCTCATAAAGTTCTTTTCCCTCCACAACGTTTTCTTCTGAAGCTTCTATTGGGCAAACTTGAGTTTTTGCTTTTACTACATCCCTTGAGTTTTTGCGTAGTTGATAAGGAATAAATTCACGTGGAACAGTCCCGCGAACAGGAGGGCGCATGGAAGTGCTATCTTTAAAGTATGGATGAAACTGATTTGACTGCACTGAGCTAGATTTGTCCATTTCCGGGAAATAAACAAATCCGGGATGATTTCGATCTGTTTTACAACTATTTCCACACAAAAACAGAGCAATCAGCATACACTTTGCAAGAAATACAGTTGAGCTTTTCCCAATCAATAATTTCAGGTACAAGACAATCAAACTAACCAGAATAAAGATTACCGATAATGAAATTACCAATGAACCACTTAAGAAAAGAAGGTTAATATTTATCCATTGACCAATAATAACAGAACAAGAAGATACAAACAAAAAGAACTTGTTCTTCTTCTGGATTTTTGTGAGTAAAAGGATGAAAGGAAGGCCAAAGTTCAGAATAATATTCAAATAAAATAATAATGGGAATTTTTTAAACTGAACATAATATGATTCAATTTCATGCGGTAAATTTCCATACCAAGTCAGCATAAATTGGCTATACCAGAAATACATCCAAATACAACAAAATGCAAAAAGAAATCTGCTGACATCTGTAATTATCTTGTTGTCAGATTTAGAGAGATTTAAGATTGCAAATACTGCTATTGAATTGACAACACCGCAGATTAAAAAAAACCAGGAAATAAGAGTATTGTGTAGTTCAATGTGAAATAAACCTGAGAAAAAGTGTTTACTAAAAATCATAACTGTAGGATATACCAAGCAATAAATTGCTGACCAAACAGTACTATTTACTTTATGTAATATTCTGAAATGGAGAAGACTAAACAAAATCAATGCTAGGCCAGTAAATATCGATGTTGGAGAAATAGAAGAAGAATTTTGAAGTGATAATTGAATAACAGAAATAACTAAAAAATAGGAAAACAAATAGGTTAAACTTTCAAAATGCTTATTAAATTTACTTAGCTCGGTTTTCCAACTTGAATTTGCCAATTGATGAGCAGCTAAAAAAAGTATCGATGAAAAAGAAGAAACACAAAAATAAAGGCTTATAAGAAAAAGCGTTCTATGAAATGTAGTGAAGTTTGTGAAAAATGTTAAAATAGAGATAATTGTCCCAATTGCTAATAAACCTAATCTTTCTATTTTTCTTGAGTTTTTCATTCTATAATTCTAATTTCTTCAGCTTCAAAATTGCTCGGATCAAATTTTAAATTAGCTTTAGTTTCAAGCAGAATAACAAATTTATCATCAGCAATCAGATTCTTTATTTGGTTTAAAAATGATTTTTTCTTTTTAAGCCAGAAATAAAACCAGTAAAACATAAAAAAGGAGGCCAGTAAAACCATGCATTCAAAAAGTACAGGAATAAATGAAGGGATAGCCAGTAATGGTTTATTTCCAAAATTTGTTGGGTAAGCTGTTGTACTAATCCACCATAAAAACAAAAAACTTCCTGTTAATCCGATAAAGCCACCAATTAAGCCCAAAACGGGTATGACTTTATTGTTTTTGTGAATTTCATCGTATTCTGGCAAATGGCAGGGAGCAAAAATGTCAACAATCTCTAATTGATTTTTTGAAATTAGCTCAAAAGCTTTTTTCAGTTCAATTCTCGAACTAAAAACCAGTGCTATTTTATCGGGTTTATTCATCGGCATTTGTTTTTAATTCCGACAATGAAACAAGAGGTAAGAAGCGGATTGTTAACAAAAAACCACCTAAAAAGAAGCCAAAAGTTCCAATAAAAATGGCAACCTCTGTAAATGTAGGAACATAGTAAGTCCAGTTAGCTGGTATAAAGTCTTTGTGCAATGAGGTGACAACGATGATAAACCGTTCCAGCCACATGCCAATATTTATCAGAATAGCGATGACAAAAGAAAAGGCGATACTTCTTCGTAGTTTCTTTACCCAAAGAACTTGAGGGATCAAAATATTTATGAAGAGCATAATCCAGTAAAAAATGGCATAATCTCCTGTCAGGCGGTTCATGAAAACAAATTGCTCATATTGGTTTTCAGAAGAAAAAGCATGGAAATTTTCAATGAAATAGGCCAAAGCAACCATAACCCCGGTAACTAAAACAATTTTATTCATATTCTCAAGGTGGTTGATGGTAATTAGCCGATCTAGATTGAGTGTTTTTCTGGCAATAATAAGAAGACAAATAACCATGGCAAAGCCCGAAAAAATAGCACCAGCTACAAAATATGGAGGAAAGATTGTGGAATGCCATCCCGGAATAATTGAGGTGGCAAAATCCATACTAACAATTGAATGCACTGAAATAACCAATGGAGTTGCCAGGCTTGCCAGTAGAAAAGATATTATCCCATGGTTTTTCCATTGCCTGGCAGAGCCAACCCATCCAAGGCTAAACTTTTCAAAGAACCATTTTTTTAGCTTGTTTACTTTTTGCTTTGAAAGGAAAGCCAGGTCAGGAATTAGTCCCACATACCAGAACATAAGTGAAACAATAAAATAAGTTGAAATGGCAAAAACATCCCATAGCAGTGGTGAGTTAAAATTTACCCAGACATTTCTGGTATTTGGATATGGAAACACATAATAAAAGAGTGGAATTCTTCCCATGTGTATGATCGGAAATATTGCTGCACAAAGAATTGCTAAAATAGTCATGGTTTCCGCAGAACGGTTGATAGCGATTCGCCATTTTTGTCTGAACAGTAATAGAATGGCCGAGATAAATGTTCCAGCATGGCCAATTCCAATCCACCAAACAAAGTTAGTAATGGCAAAGCCCCATCCAACGGTACGATCAAGTCCCCATGTTCCTATTCCATACTTTAGCGTATTGTAAAGTCCGAAACCTCCGATTATAATTGCAATTGAAGAAAGTGCAAAGCCCAGATACCATAGTTTATCTGGTTTCCCAACAATTGGTTTTATTACCTGTTGGCTAATTTCAGTAATATGTAATTTTGAATCAGCCATTATTTATATTTTCATTTCTGATTCTTCCTAAATAATGTACCGAAGGCATTGTATTTAGTTCGCCAAGTAAATTATACTTTCGGTTACTTTTAATTAAGCCTGAAATTTTGCTTTTTTCATCATTCATGTCTCCAAAAACGATTGCTTTTGAAGGACAAGCCTGAACACAGGCAGGAATGATTTCTTGATCTCCTAACTTGCGATTTTCAATTTTAGCCAATGATTTTTTCTCCTGAATTCGTTGAATGCAAAAAGAGCACTTTTCGATTACTCCTTTTGAGCGGACAATAACATCTGGATTCAGGACCAAGCGGGGAAGTGGATCGGCCATTTTTGAAACTACAGCCTCATTATTATTTGTAAGATCGGATTTATTGTAATCAAGCCAATTAAAACGTCTTGTTTTGTAAGGACAATTATTGCTGCAATATCTGGTTCCAATGCAGCGGTTGTAAACCATTTGGTTAATTCCCTCTTTACTGTGATTGGTTGCTGAAACCGGGCAAACATTTTCACAAGGGGCTGCATCACAGTGCTGGCACATTACGGGTTGGAAAAGTACCTTTTTATTGTCTTTTGAATAGTATCGGTCAACTCGAAGCCAGTGCATACCATGGTTGCGGGTCATCTCATTTTTGCCTACTACCGGGATATTATTTTCTACCTGACAAGCTAAAACACATGTACTGCAACCCGTGCAACGGTTTTGGTCAATCGCCATTCCCCAATGAAATCCGCTAAACTCAGGTTTTATATAAAAACTTACGTATTCTTCTTCTCTTTTTTTATCCAACATGTTTTCACGTGAAAACTCCTGTACAAGGTCTCTTCCTTCAAGGGATGAATGTAATTGGGATAAGGGTAAATGATGTTTAATGTTGGTCTTTTCAATTTGTGCTTTACCGAAAAAGTTTGTGTCTGTATTATTAAAAGAGCAAAGCCGAAAGGCGTTTTCCCCTAAATTATTTGCTATTTCCCCAATGCCTTTTCTACCATATCCAAGAGCAATTGAAAGACAGTTTTCTGCATGGCCAGGCTGGATTAAAACAGGGAGTTTAAGAACAGAATTGATGACAATTTCATCTCCGTTCTCCAGCATGTTCTTTTTTGCAAAGTTGTGTGATATGGAAGCATAATTTCCCCAACAAGATTTTGTAACCGGGTCAGGCAATTCTTGTAGCCAGGGATTATTGGAAAGGCTTCCGTCTTTTATCACAGAATTTTCATAAACGATGTATTCAATGTTATGATTATCAATACTGTAGTTTATGTTTCTAATTGCTCTCCAATTGAAATTAGGCTTTAATATTTTATTATTTTCAGTTTTTATTACCCCATCTTGAATCGTTTCCAGCCAAGCCTGGTCGTTTTCAGTTTTACCTAGTTTTTCTTTCCAGTTCAGTCTTATAAAGTCAGCATATTTTTGCCTACTTCCTACCCACTTTAAAAGGCTATCCTGACCTTGTCGTGTTTTAAACAAAGGATGAATTACTGGCTGTGAAAAACTGGTTTCTTTTCCTTGAAAATCATAGTCGTTCCATGATTCAAGGAAGTGATGATCAGGACAACAGTATTTGGTAGCTTGAGCTGATTCATCGTTGTAATTTGTAATGGAAAGAGAGAAATCCATCTTTTTGATGGCTTGCAAAAACTGTTCTTCTGGAAATTTGTAAACAGGATTTGAATGATATAAAATTAGTCCTTTCAGGCTACCTGATTCAATATCTTTTTTTACTTTCTGGAATCCCGCAAACGAATTAAAATCAGGACTGTTACAAAATGAAATGGTGTTTTCGAAATTGTCAAGTAATTCATTTATTGCCAACGATAAACATTGATTCTCAAAATTATTTGAACCTGAAAGAACAAGCGATCTTCCTTTGTTGTTTTTCAGTTTTTCAATGATTGCTGAAACATTAAAAGATGGAGAACTTATTGGTTCAATTATTTTGTTCTCATCATCATTCAATTCATTAAAAATTGAGATGAGAATTGCGTTTTCTTCAGATGGTTGAATGGGAAAGCGTAAATCTGCATTGCTTCCTGTTAGCGAGAGGTTTGTTTCAAGTTGAATATGTTGAAAACCCTGATCGTTGTTAGATCTTCTGTCTGAATATTTTCTGGTGAACTCAATAGGTGATTTCCAGCTACCCAGAAAGTCATTTTGTAAAGAAACAATTAAGTCCGTTTTTTCAAAGTTGAATTGCAATTCAACATTCCCAAAACATTCGTTTATAGCCTTATAATAAGCATTTAAAGAAATTGGCGGCAAATTCAAAAACTCAATGTTGGGATATTTATTTAGGAATTCATTGATAACTTGTAGGGTAGAGGGACTGATAATTCCTTCAGCAAGTAAAATGATTTTTTCGTTTTCTGAAGCGTATTTTTTAAGTTGGCCAATGATCTCTGAATCCAAGTCTTTCCAACTAATCGGGCTGTTGTTTTTTGTAGGTTCTTTTATACGATCAGTGTCATAAAGCCCGAGTATTGAAGCCTGTACCCTTGGAGAAGTTCCTTCTTTGGTTGTTTCAGAAAGATGGTTTCCTTCAATTTTTACAGGTCGGCCGTTAACTGTTTTAACAACAATTGGGCAATACTCTCCACCCTTGTAAAAAGTAGAAGCATAGTGCAACGCCCGGCTTGTGGTAGTTTCTTCGGGCTGCACCAGATATGGGATGGCTTTATTTACCTGTTGTTCACAGGACCATAAAAAGCTGCCAATGCCAGCAGATATTCCCATCTTTTTCAGGAAATCACGTCTTGAAGATTCTATGTTGTTTTTTCTTTTATTCAATTTTTAAATTTTAATGATGGCAATTCATACAATCCCATCCCCCCGTTTCTTTTACGGTCAGACTGTCAGTCATTTGATTGTTGCTATATAAAAAGTGTGAGTTAAAATCTACCTGTTTATCTGCGTGACAGTCCAGGCACCATTTCATGGAAAAAGCAATCATATTCTTTATCCTGTCCATTTTCTCAACTTCTCCATGGCATTCAACGCATTCAATATTTCCGGAAACATAGTGAAGCGAATGATCAAACTGCACATGAGATGGCAGATTGTTTAGCCTTACCCAGTGAATTGGTTGCCGATTGACATTGGCTGCAAGTACTTTTTTAATTTCAAATTCGCCTGATTTTGAACCTTCTCGAACCATTGTATGACAGTTCATGCAAATGTTAATAGATGGAAATCCAGCTTCTTTTCCTCGCTTAACACCAGAATGACAATAGGTACAGTTGGTTTCATTTTGCTCGCAATGTGTTTTGTGAGAAAACTTAACTGGCTGATCAGGTTCATATTCTTTTTGAAGACCTAGTCCATAAATAAAATCTTTTGCAGTTAAAATCATTCCAATAACAAACAAAATAAAAAGGAAATTATAGGTGAGGGAATGATTGATGAAACGAAAAAATATCCTGTCAATACCAATCAGAAAAAGAAGTACACCAAAAACAATTAAAAAGAACATCCTCCATGAAATTTCATTCTTTTCAATTTGAGTTTCTTGCTGAAGATGTTTTAAATATGAATTAATGTATGCATAGTCGGATATTGAAAAGAAATAGCCTTCATGCGATTCGAACATTTTTTCTGAAAGGGAATAGCTCATTACTTCTTCCCATTTTTCCATTGATTGTTCCATAAAGGTTTCAGCAATTTCATAAGCAGATGGATTCCAGTTAAAAGTGTCTGGTTCTACCAGCCAATGGCAGGATGAACACGCCTTCAAAGAGTCCAGGATTACCACCTGACCCTTGAAGATTTGTTCACCTGTTTTGATAGAATCAACCCTGGTATTTTGGGCTATACTATTAAAAATCAGAAGTATTGCGAATATAAATACAATTAAAACTCTTAGCATTAATTTAGTTATCCTTATAGCCTTGTTTAATCCATTTCAAAATGAGTTGAATTTCTTTTTCTGGAATTTTCTTTTTTCCATCAGGCATTATTCCTTCATCAACTTGTGTATAGAGCGAGCTTAAATATGGAAAATTTGGATTAATGTAGTTTGACAGAATTGATTCATAAGCCTGATCTTTCGTTAAATAAGGCTCTTGGTCTCCTTCATAATGACATTCTACACAATGCTTATTAAATATCGGTTGAAGATTTTTACTAAGGCTCACAATTGTGTCAGTTTCATCAATACCTGTCTTCTCGTTTCCTTCGGGAAATAAAAACAGTGTAATTATAATTAAGAAAACAATTTTCATACATCAATTATTGAGAGATCCTTCTTTAATCCAGGTAAGTATTTTATCAATGTCGCTTTGTGGTAACCGGTCTTTTCCATCGGGCATAATTCCATCATTTACTTGTTGATACAACACACTTATGTTAGGGAAATTTTTATTTATGTACAATGAAGTAGAAGTAAGTTGATTATAGGCTACATCGCTCGTTAAATATGGTGTTTCCTGCCCTGCAAAGTGGCATTCAGTACAATGTTTATCCCAAATAGGTTGTAAATCTTTTTTAAAACTAACGGTACTTTCCGGCATTTCCGGATCGGTATCATCACATGGGCAATCTGGGTCGTTGTATTCAGTAACATCACAATCGCAAGGTGGATCGATAGAATCACAAGGGCAACCTTTGTCTTTGAACTCGCTCACATCGCAATCGCAGGATAGTGTGTCAATTGTATCGCAATCACAGCCTTTATCAATATACTGAGATACATTACAATCACAATCGTAAACAGGATCAGCAATATCACAATCGCAATCCCTAAATTGTGTGGTATCACAGTCACAAGGTGGATCAATGTCATCACATGGGCAGTTCTTGTCATCTTTGTCACTCACATCGCAGTCACAAGGCAGCTGATTAATTGTATCGCATGCACACCCTTTATCTTCATATTCAGAAACATTGCAGTCACAAATCACCGTGTTTGTATCACAAACACAATCGTAGTAAGGGCTGGTATCGCAAAAGCATACATAAACGGGCTGGTGATTATCGCAATCACAATTTGGGTCATCCCATTCAGTCACATCACCAACACATTCCTCAACATCTGACATTGTGAGGTTTTCACAGGCTACAAGTGCACATAAAATAGCACAGAAAGCTAAAAACGCTTGTAAAAAAGTATTTTTTTTCATTAGAATGGGGATGTAGATTTATTAAACCAAAATGTTCGGGACATGTTAAAACCCAAATAAAACTGGCCATCCAAAATACTTGATGACCTGTAAGGAGTAGTATAGTGTTGATGATCAAGAATATGGAAGGTTGATCCTATAATTACTTGAAAAACGTGGGAAGCGGTTTGATATTCATAAGCAATGGAGAAGGGGTTTTTTATCTCCATGTTTGATGTTTCAAAATTTGGTTTATTGAATACGGGAGCATATTCAAAAACTACAGAAGAAAAAATGGATGTTTTTATACGCCCGGCAATTGGCAGTGCAAACATGTTGTTCTCCTCATAGTCTTCAACCAGGTTTCGGTGGATGTAGGTTGGTGATATTTGCAAGGAAAGCCAATCGTTAAATTTTCTTGCAATAATGAGTTGACTTGAGTTCGAGAGCCTGTATCTTGACTTGAACTCAGACTCATCAACTCTTGAATAGTCAGACGAGCGCAAAAAAACATTTTCATAGACTGCTAATGAAATGGGTATTTTATTGTCCTTTGTTTGTTTTAACAGGATGTATTTTCCTTCAAAATCAAAAGTTTTCTGATACTTCGTTCTTCCAATTCCGAGCAATAATCGATCGGTAACCGGAAATGCAAACCCGAAGCGTATATTTGCTGTTTTGTCCAGTCCCATAAAGTCTTTTAGGAAACGGTCGTTTAAATCGGCCATTCCAAATCGGTGTTGCAGGTTAAATTCAAATGCACCCTGAGGAATATTTTCTACTGTTTGTGTATTGATCAGTCTTGTTCCCCTAAATGTTTTTTTCACAAATTTTGATTCAGCTTCTTCTTGGGCAAATGAGAGGATATTAATCAAAATCAGGATAATAATGATTGGTAATTTTTGTAACATCTTATATTTTTTTCTGAAGTTTTCGAACATAGTTGACCACTTTCCAGCGATCTTTTTCGCTGAGCAGTTCTTTAAAAGGTTGCATATCATTTCCTCCATTAGAAATCCACCAAAACAATGCCCCATCCGAACGGCTAAGTACTAAATCAGAGTTGAAATCTGCTGGTTTATTATTAAGTTCAGCTGATTGAGGACCATCACCTTTTCCTATATCACCATGGCATACCCAACATACTTTTTTGTAAATTCTGGCACCTTGCATGACCAGTTTAATTTCAGTAGGCAAAGGATTTTTTAACTGATCAGCACTCTCCGGTATTTTTCGCCCGTCAGCATTTTGAGCCAGTAAATCTGCTGATGTACAGATAAATATACAGGTGACAATAATTAAAAATCTTAGCATAAGTAATACTTCAATCCTCATTTTTATAAACTTGAAGAACCGGACCTATTTAGATCCGGTTCTGGAGTTATAGATAAAAAGAGTGTTAGTTCACAACAAGCTTTTTAACATCACCTTTGCCATTTTTCACGAAGTAAGTTCCTTGTGAAAGGTCAGAGATGCTAATATGGCTTGTTTCGTATTCAGTTTTAATCAAGCTTCCATTTATATCATAAATGGCAATGTCATACACTCCATTGAAGTATAAATCATTTTGAGCAGGATTTGGATAAATCATGAACAAGCTTTTTTCTTTAAAGAAATCAACAATATCAGTCCTGATTTCATTCCATCCTGATAGTGCTACTGTTGTTGCATGATTAAATGGTTCTTTATTTGAACTTGATGGGTGCTGGATATTTACGATAATTGACTTACCATCCTGAGTTCCGTTTGCACCAGTAAGCTCAGCTCCCTTTGGTCCTACCATAATGCGAACAAGATCATCAATCGTTGGATCTTCAATGGTCATATCCAACATGTACAATTCGCAAAGAGTACTGTTATCTGCAAGTAATTCAGCAGGAACACGGTTGAATGTTTTACCGTTTATATCTTCACAAATCAGTAGGTAATTCTTACCATTAACAGTAATTTTTCCTAACCCATCAGGATTTGTCAAATGAGTGGCAGGGTAATCTGCAATTGCTTGAGATTGTTCTTGATCATATACGGGACCACCTTCCAGGTAAACAGTTACCTCATCAGTGGCAGGGTCGTAACAAAGGATTCTTCCATAGTAATCATGGTAATCACTATCTGCATCTGTTGTAGTTCCCTGATCAGTTGCTCTGGTAACGTGATGTGCTGCGGGAGTTGCGCCACCATTCAAAGCAGCTTTCCACTCTGATTTTTTACAAGGACTGTCGTAACCTGTTTCACAGATATACACTTTTCCATCAACTTCAGTAATCCATTCTAAACGTAAGAAGAAGTTAATTCCTTTAGCGTAAGCTCTTGAGCGAAGATTGATCATCTCATCAATATCGTCATTATTCATTTTTACCCAGTTACCATTACCTTCATCGGCAGCTGTTTTAAATACATAAAGGCTACCTTTAGTAAAGTCGCCAGCTTCATCGGCTACAAATTTGGTGAACAATGCGCCACGGTAGTCATCAGTTAAATAAACTGTTTTGTTGTCTGGCATAATACAACCACCTTCAAACGACATACGTCCCCAGTTGTATTGCTTGCGAATTGCTTTACCAGTAGCAGGGTCAATCTGTACCATCCAGCCTTGGTTCTCAACACGCTGGATACGTTCTCCGGCAAATAATTGTTCGTTTTCATTAATGAAAGGACGAATTTTTCCTTCACCGATAATTACACGACCAGTATCAGGCACAAAGGAAGCAATGCTTGAGTTCCCACCAGAAGGGTATTCCTCAGCGGTCCAGATCGATCCGTCAGGGCCAATAATACCACCACAGTTTGTCCAGGTCTCACCAACAACATTGTCGAATTCAACGTTCATGAACTTCCCTGCACGACCATCAGCAAGTGTGCGTTCCATGATCACCAATGAATCGGTTGCTGCATCACGTACAACTTTGAATGTGGTCATACCGCCACCGTAACCAAGGTTAGGCGAAGCATCCGTCCGGCTTTCGTGGTTCACAGAAATAATGTACCCATCGTCATCAGTAGGTGTGATACCGATGAAGTCGTGATCTTGTTTCACAGGAGCTTTACCTGCAGGTTTTCCATAAGCATCCAGGTAATGTGCTTCATCAACCCCACCGATAAACAGGGTCTGTGTGATAATACCGCCACCAGCAGTCTGGAAGCTCGCTGTATTTGTCCAGTCTATATCAATTTCAATTTCAGACATGGCATCAATCCCCACACCAATGGTCACATCAGCTGTATCAGGCACGAAGGAAGCTATGCTTGAGTTCCCACCAGAAGGGTATTCCTCAGCGGTCCAGATCGATCCGTCAGGGCCAATGATGCCACCACAGTTTGTCCATGTCTCACCAACCACATTGTCGAATTCAACGTTCATGAACTTCCCTGCACGACCATCAGCAAGTGTGCGTTCCATGATCACCAATGAATCGGTTGCTGCATCACGTACAACTTTGAATGTGGTCATACCGCCACCGTAACCAAGGTTAGGCGAAGCATCGGTCCGGCTTTCATGGTTCACAGAGATAATGTACCCATCGTCATCAGTAGGTGTGATACCGATGAAGTCGTGATCTTGTTTCACAGGAGCTTTACCTGCAGGCTTTCCATCAACATCCAGGTAATGTGCTTCATCAACCCCACCGATAAACAGGGTTTGCGTGATAATACCGCCACCAGCAGTTTGGAAGCTCGCTGTATTTGTCCAGTCTATATCAATTTCAATTTCAGACATGGCATCAATCCCCACACCAATGGTCACATCAGCTGTATCAGGCACGAAGGAAGCTATGCTTGAGTTCCCACCAGAAGGGTATTCCTCAGCGGTCCAGATCGATCCGTCAGGGCCAATGATGCCACCACAGTTTGTCCATGTCTCACCAACCACATTGTCGAATTCAACGTTCATGAATTTCCCTACACGACCATCAGCAAGTGTGCGTTCCATGATCACCAATGAATCGGTTGCTGCATCACGTACAACTTTGAATGTGGTCATACCGCCACCGTAACCAAGGTTAGGCGAAGCATCGGTCCGGCTTTCGTGGTTCACAGAGATAATGTACCCATCGTCATCAGTAGGTGTGATACCGATGAAGTCGTGATCTTGTTTCACAGGAGCTTTACCTGCAGGCTTTCCATCAACATCCAGGTAATGTGCTTCATCAACGCCACCGATAAACAGGGTCTGCGTGATGATACCGCCACCAGCAGTCTGGAAACTTGCTGTATTTGTCCAGTCTATATCTATTTGTGCATCAGTTACGTTAGCTAACTTATCCCAACCAGTCAAAGCTTTAGTGTTTGCGTTGTTGTCCGGGAACGTGTTGTAGTCCTTAGGGTGCTGCACGTCCACAAGGATCGATTTACCGTCCTGTGTACCGTTCCCACCTGTCAGCTCTGCACCTTTAGGCCCCACTGCGATACGTACAAGGTCGCTGATAGCAGGGGCCTCGATGGATGCGTCCAACAGGTACATTTCGCAAAGTTTGTTACCGGCCTCCATAGCTTCGGCTGGCACACGGTTGAAAGTTGACCCGTTCAGGTCCTCGTTAATCACGAGCCAGTCCTTTCCACCAAAAGAAACTTTCCCCAGCCCGTCAGGGTTTGACAGGTGTTTGGTTGGGTAGTCCGCAATTGCCTGTGATTGTTCCAGGTCGTGGGCGTGTGTACCGCCACCTTCCAGGTAAACGGTCACTTCATCTGTAGCAGGGTCGTAACAAAGTATACGCCCGTAATAATCATGGTAATCACTGTCTGCCCCAGTGGTTGTCCCTTGGGCTGTTGCACGTGCTTCGTGGTGTGCGGCAGGAGTTGCGCCACCATCCAACGCAGCTTTCCACTCTGATTTTTTACAAGGGCTGTCGTACCCGGTTTCGGCAATATATACTTTACCGTTCACTTCAGTTATCCATTCCAGCCTCAGGAAGAAGTCGATGCCCTTGGCGTATGCTTTTTCACGCAGGTTTATCATCTCGTCCAGGTCGGTGTTGTCCATTTCGACCCAGTTGCCGTTCCCTTCCCCGGCTCCTGTCTTGAATACATACAGGCTACCGGATGTAAAGTCCCCTGCTTCGTCAGCCACGAACTTTGTGAACAGTGCGCCCCGGTAGTCATCGGTCAGGTAGACCGTTTTGTTGTCCGGCATGATGCAGCCACCCTCGAATGACATGCGCCCCCAGTTGTACTGTTTGCGGACAGCTTTAGAGGTGGCCGGGTCGATTTGTACCATCCACCCCTGGTTTTCAACACGCTTGATGGTTTGGCCATCGAAAAGCTGCTCTGCATCGTTGTTGAAAGTACGGATCGCCCTGTCCCAACCAGTCAAAGCTTTAGTGTTTGCATTGTTGTCCGGGAACGTGTTGTAGTCCTTAGGGTGCTGTACGTCCACAAGGATCGATTTACCGTCCTGTGTACCGTTCCCACCTGTCAGCTCTGCACCTTTAGGCCCCACTGCGATACGTACAAGGTCACTGATAGCAGGGGCCTCGATGGATGCGTCCAACAGGTACATTTCGCAAAGTTTGTTACCGGCCTCCATAGCTTCGGCTGGCACACGGTTGAAAGTTGACCCGTTCAGGTCCTCGTTAATCACGAGCCAGTCCTTTCCACCAAAAGAAACTTTCCCCAGCCCGTCAGGGTTTGACAGGTGTTTGGTTGGGTAGTCCGCAATTGCCTGTGATTGTTCCAGGTCGTGGGCGTGTGTACCGCCACCTTCCAGGTAAACGGTCACTTCATCTGTAGCAGGGTCGTAACAAAGTATACGCCCGTAATAATCATGGTAATCACTGTCTGCCCCAGTGGTTGTCCCTTGGGCTGTTGCACGTGCTTCGTGGTGTGCGGCAGGAGTTGCGCCACCATCCAACGCAGCTTTCCACTCTGATTTTTTACAAGGGCTGTCGTACCCGGTTTCGGCAATATATACTTTACCGTTCACTTCAGTTATCCATTCCAGCCTCAGGAAGAAGTCGATGCCCTTGGCGTATGCTTTTTCACGCAGGTTTATCATCTCGTCCAGGTCGGTGTTGTCCATTTCGACCCAGTTGCCGTTCCCTTCCCCGGCTCCTGTCTTGAATACATACAGGCTACCGGATGTAAAGTCCCCTGCTTCGTCAGCCACGAACTTTGTGAACAGTGCGCCCCGGTAGTCATCGGTCAGGTAGACCGTTTTGTTGTCCGGCATGATGCAGCCACCCTCGAATGACATGCGCCCCCAGTTGTACTGTTTGCGGACAGCTTTAGAGGTGGCCGGGTCGATTTGTACCATCCACCCCTGGTTTTCAACACGCTTGATGGTTTGGCCATCGAAAAGCTGCTCTGCATCGTTGTTGAAAGTACGGATCGCCCTGTCCCAACCAGTCAAAGCTTTAGTGTTTGCATTGTTGTCCGGGAACGTGTTGTAGTCCTTAGGGTGCTGTACGTCCACAAGGATCGATTTACCGTCCTGTGTACCGTTCCCACCTGTCAGCTCTGCACCTTTAGGCCCCACTGCGATACGTACAAGGTCACTGATAGCAGGGGCCTCGATGGATGCGTCCAACAGGTACATTTCGCAAAGTTTGTTACCGGCCTCCATAGCTTCGGCTGGCACACGGTTGAAAGTTGACCCGTTCAGGTCCTCGTTAATCACGAGCCAGTCCTTTCCACCAAAAGAAACTTTCCCCAGCCCGTCAGGGTTTGACAGGTGTTTGGTTGGGTAGTCCGCAATTGCCTGTGATTGTTCCAGGTCGTGGGCGTGTGTACCGCCACCTTCCAGGTAAACGGTCACTTCATCTGTAGCAGGGTCGTAACAAAGTATACGCCCATAATAATCGTGGTAGTCGCTGTCTGCCCCAGTGGTTGTCCCTTGGGCTGTTGCACGTGCTTCGTGGTGTGCGGCAGGAGTTGCGCCACCATCCAAAGCAGCTTTCCACTCTGATTTTTTACAAGGGCTGTCGTACCCGGTTTCGGCGATGTATACTTTACCGTTCACTTCAGTTATCCATTCCAGCCTCAGGAAGAAGTCGATGCCCTTGGCATATGCTTTTTCACGCAGGTTTATCATCTCGTCCAGGTCGGTGTTGTCCATTTCGACCCAGTTGCCGTTCCCTTCCCCGGCTCCTGTCTTGAATACATACAGGCTACCGGATGTAAAGTCCCCTGCTTCGTCAGCCACGAACTTTGTGAACAGTGCGCCCCGGTAGTCATCGGTCAGGTAGACCGTTTTGTTGTCCGGCATGATGCAGCCACCCTCGAATGACATGCGCCCCCAGTTGTACTGTTTGCGGACAGCTTTAGAGGTAACCGGGTCGATTTGTACCATCCACCCCTGGTTTTCAACACGTTTGATGGTATCTCCAGCAAAAAGTTGGGCGGCGTCATTGTTGAATGGTTGTATCACCCCCATATCAATAACTACATCGCCAGTATCAGGTAAAAACGACATAATGCTTGAGTTACCACCTGAAGGGTATTCTTCAGCTGTCCATATCTCTCCATTTGGACTAATAATACCTCCACAGTTTGTCCAGGTTTCCCCTACTGTGTTATCAAAATCAACGTTGAAGAACACACCATTTCTGCCATCAGCTAAATCTTGTTCAACGTAGTCAAATGTACCGTCAACATTTCTTTTTATTTTGAAAACGGTCATACCACCACCAAATCCAGTTTTTGGATATGATTTTGATCTTTTTTCATGGTTTATGCTAATCAGGTACTCATCATCTGTTACCTGAGTAATTCCCACAAAATCATGACCATCTTTCACCAATGATTTTCCATTTGGTTCTAAAAAACGGTTTAAAGTTAACGAGGAATCAACTTCAGCTACAAACAAAACTTGTGTTTGAACTGGAGAGGTTGTTGTTTGGATGGAATCGATATTGGTAAAGTCAACATCAATCTTCGCATCAAATTTGACTCCTTCCTGTGCAGTTAATGTAAGTGCTGCTAAGCAGGTAAGAATCAAAGACATGTAAATTTTTCTCATAATTAAAATTTTAATGTTTTCAGGAGCATTAAAAATATGAGCCATGCCTTTGAAGGTCATAAAGAGAGGTATAACTTTAGATTACCAGTTTCTAAAATCTGTATTTAGATTGGTTCAAATTATTAACATTAATTCATGAAAGTTTTGAAAAGCAAGGAATCCGAAAATTAAGAAAATGTGAACAAGGATTCAGTATTATGTTTTGGTTAAACCATGCAAAATAATTTTAATTGGGACATAATTATGATATTTTATATATAAAAAAAGGATGGCTTCTTTTCACAGATGCCATCCTCTTCTGTATGAAGTAAATTGAAATTATTAATGTTTATGATCGTGCTTGTGGAAATAACTATGCTCAAATTTGTGCAAGGTTTTTCTTAGCTTTTCAATAATATCCAGCTTGGTACTTTGCTTGGCTTTCATCGATAAAATTTGAAGTTTATGCAACAATGCAAGTTGATTGGTGTATTTTGCGTAAGCTTCAACATCTGAAGGGTCAACAGGCTTTATGCGTTGGTGCATAAAATACTGTGCAACAATGTCTTGTATTTCTTTGGCATGTTCCTCTTTATTTATTACCCAACGGACCAGCTGGTTGTAATTTTTATCCCCTGTTGTAGATAGTTCATTAATCTGGTTCATCGATTTTTCGATAGTAGAGATGTGTTCGTAAATCAACTGTACACGAACTGAATCGCCGTAAATACCACATGGGATTTCACAATGGGCAAAACTTTTTTGGCTAAGTGCAAGGCCGCCAATTAAGAATATTAAAACAATTAATTTTTTCATTGGTAGAATTTTTGGGTTAAAATCTACCAGTGAAACAATGTAGGCTAAAAGAGGTTTATTATTTTTTCAAATCCCAGCTAAAACCGTCTTTGGTATCTTTTACCTCGAAGCCAAGTTTTGCAAGTTCATCGCGGATTTTATCGGCAGTGCCCCAGTCTTTGTTGGCTTTGGCATCTTTTCTAAGCTGAAGCAATAATTCAATTGCACCTTCAAATGCAGAGTTGTCGCCAACGCTTTCTTTGGCTTGTTGCTGCAGGCCAAACAGTTCAAATACAAAAGTTGAATAGAGTGATTTTAATTCATCCAAATCAACTTCTGAAATTGTTTCTTTACCATCAGCAATGGAGTTGATCATTTTCACACCGTCAAACAAGTGGGCAATGGCTATTGGGCTGTTCAGGTCGTCGTTTATGGCAGCATAGCACTTCTCTTTTAATGCCTGCACATCAACGGTTGATTGGCTTTCTGCCCGGAGGCTTTCAAGAGTCTCAACAGCTTTCAGCAATCTTTCCATTCCTTTTTCAGCTGCCTGCAAAGCTTCATTTGAAAAGTCGAGCGTACTACGGTAGTGTGCCATTAGCATAAAAAAACGAATAGTCATGGGAGAATACGCTTGCTCAAGCAATTCATGATCACCAGCAAAAAACTCATCCAGTGAAATGGCATTGCCCAACGATTTTCCCATTTTTTGTCCGTTTAGGGTAATCATGTTGTTATGCATCCAGTAGCGAACTGGTTGATGTCCGTGTGCAGCTTTCCCTTGTGCTATCTCAGCTTCGTGATGCGGGAATGTCAAATCCATACCGCCGCCATGAATGTCGAACGTTTTACCTAAATATTTTGAACCCATGGCAGTACATTCCAGGTGCCATCCAGGGAATCCATCGCTCCACTGTGAATGCCATCGCATAATGTGCTCTGGTGCAGCTTTTTTCCATATGGCAAAATCAAGCGACGAACGTTTTTCTTCCTGTCCGTCCAAATCACGGGTGTTGGATTGCAGGTCTTCAATTTTACGACCTGAAAGTTCACCGTATGGAAAATCCGTAGCATATTTTTCTACATCAAAGTATACTGAACCGTTGCTTTCATAGGCATATCCGGAGTCCAGGATTTTTTGAACTACTTCAATTTGTTCCAGAATATGTCCGGTAGCGCGTGGCTCAATACTTGGAGGTAGCACGTTCAACTTTGCCATGTTTTTGTGGTAATCGTTGGTGTAAATCTGCGCAACTTCCATTGGTTCCAACTCATCCAACCTGGCCTTTTTGGCAATTTTATCTTCCCCTTCATCAGCATCAGTTACCAAATGCCCAACATCGGTTATGTTTCGCACATAGCGAACCTTGTAATCCAAATGGTTCAGGTAACGAAAAAGCAGATCGAAAGTAATTGCCGGGCGTGCATGGCCTAAATGAGCTTTCCCATAAACGGTTGGACCGCAAACATACATGCCTACTTTCCCGGGATTAATAGGTACAAAAACTTCCTTTTTTCTGCTTAATGTGTTGTATATCTGTAGCTGATTTTTCATCTGTTTTCCAAATTTCTGCAAAGGTAGGAAAATTCCGTTTATTGAAAGGTTCATTTCAAGTGAGCCTAAGAATGCATTTATTTGCTAATTCCCACTTTTGACATTACCTTTGAGGCAGTTTATCAAATGATCCCACCAAATTGGGGTTTTTGATTATAGCGAAGGGCGGAGAGATCGGGCTCTGTGAAACCCTGGCAACCATTCGTTTATTGATGAAAACGGTGCCAATACCCGGCCGGAAACGGAATTATAATTAAAACCAAAAAAGAATGACACACTTGATATTAAAACTTCTGCTTCACAGGCTTAGCCAGATGCATTTCTCAAACAGCCGTATGCGCTGATTGCGCATGATCAACCTTTTCAAAAACAAAATCTATCTTTTCCACAAAGTTGTGGGAAAACTGTGTTTCATTGAAAAAACAGAGAAATGACGATAAAAAAATCATACGAAGAAATTAACGAGAAAATAAAAAAAGGGAAAGCGGTTGTTCTTACGGCTGAAGAAATATCAGCCATGAGCAAAGAGCTTTCACCCAAGGAAATTGTAAAGAAAGTAGATGTGGTGACCACCGCAACTTTCGGGGCAATGTGTTCCAGCGGAGCGTTTATCAATTTTGGGCATGCAAACCCACCCATCCGTATGGAGAAAATCAGGCTAAACGGTGTACCCGCCTATGGAGGACTTGCTGCTGTTGATACTTACGTTGGCGCAACAGCATGTGATCCGGACAATCCTCAGTACGGTGGAGCTCATGTTATCCAGGATTTAATTGAAGGGAAAGACATTGAACTGGAAGCCTGGGGGAAAGGAACGGATTGTTACCCAAGAAAACACATTCATACCAAAATAAATAAAGATTCTGTAAACGAAGTGTACTTGTTTAATCCCAGGAATGCGTATCAAAATTATAATGTGGCCGTTAATTCTACAGGGAAGATTAAATACACGTATATGGGATCGTTGCTGCCCAACTTAAGGAATGCAACATATTCAACTTCAGGCGAATTAAGCCCATTGTTGAATGATCCTGAGTTTCGGACAATTGGAATGGGTACACGAATTTTCCTGGGAGGTACCGAAGGTTTTGTGACTTGGCCTGGCACTCAATTCAATACCAGCAAGCCCAAAAATGAACATGGTGTTCCGATGAGTAACGCTGCAACCATTGCTGTTATCGGTGATTTGAAACAGATGAGTGCTGATTATATACAGGCTGCATATTATGAAAAGTATGGAACAAGCCTTTTTGTGGGTATTGGAATTCCAATTCCTGTGTTGGATGAAGATATGGCTCAACGACTTTCAATCAGAAACGATCAGATAGAAACCACGGTATTGGACTATGGAGTGGAAGGGACTCCAGCACTTGGGCGGGTAAACTACGAACAACTTCGAACTGGTTTTATCAAAGTTCAGGGAAAGAAAATTCGTACTGCTCCTGTAGCAAGTCTTTCTAAAGCACGTAAAATTGCTAATCTGCTGAAGCAAAAAATTGAGGAAGGTGATTTTGAACTGGTTCAGCCTGTCAAGATGTTTCCTTCAAACACCAGTTTAAACGGACTTAAAGAAGTGGAACTATGAAGAAAAAAAGATACATAATGAGATTTCCAGCACTTAGTGGTGATAAGCCGTTGAGTTACCACTTGGTGAAAGATTATGATATCCGTATCAATATTTTGAAAGCTGAAGTCCGGCCAGGGAAAACCGGTAGTTTGGTTCTGGAATTGCAGGGAACAGCTGACAACCTGAAAAAAGGGATTGCCTGGTTGGAAGAAAACCATGTAAGTTGCGAACCGCTTGATAAAAAGATTCACTGGAATGAGCAAAAGTGTATCAACTGCGGCAATTGTACGGCGGTTTGTTTTTCCGGGGCATTAACCATGGACAATAACTGGGAGTTAATGTTTGAACCTGAGAAATGCATTGTATGTGAACTTTGTGTTCCCGCCTGTCCGTTGAATTTGTTTGAAATTGATTTTAGGGAGTGACCCTTCCTAGCCTCCCCTAAAGGGGAGGAATTAAAGCTTTAGATGAATGATTTTTGAACCTAGAACATATCGCAACAGCTTTTCGAAGGAACGATTTGAGTCGTTTGTGATTACCTATAAAGATTCTGATTTGTGGATTGGTATTGATCCATCTTCATACAAAAAAGAAATGGCGGAATTTGCTCTGGAAAAACTGAAGCAGTTTCGTGATGAGCTTGAGAATTACCTGGCGATAGATTCATCGTTTAAAAAAAGTTTAAAGCCTTGCCCTGTACTGGATGAAGCTCCGGAAATGGCAAAGCAGATGGGAAAAGCAGCAGAAAAATCCGGAGTTGGGCCAATGGCAGCAGTAGCTGGTATTTTCAGCGAATGGATTGGCCGAACAATTTTAGAAAACTTTTCGGTAAACGAACTGGTTATTGAGAACGGCGGCGACATTTTTATGAGTATCAAAAGTCCGCTTATTATGAGTATTTTTGCAGGCGAATCGCCACTTTCAGGTATGATAGGATTGGAAATTGATCCGGAAAAAACGCCCTGTGGTATTTGTACATCGGCAGGAACTGTTGGTCCATCCAGAAGTTTTGGGAAAGCGGATGCTGTGATGATTGTGTGCGAAGAGACAGCTTTGGCCGATGCTTTTGCTACTGGTTTTGGCAACCAGATTAAAAAGCCAGCAGATGTGGAAAAGATATTGAAAAGAACAGAAACTTACCCGGAAATTATTGCAGCCGTTATGATCTGTGAAGACCAGGTAGGTATTCGTGGGGAGTTTGAAATGAAACTATTGAAATGAAAATGTAATTGCGATATTGGCTATCGTGAGAAACAATCTCTTTAAAATGATTAGAGGCGGAGCAGTTTATTTATTGACTAATAAAAATAACACAGTTATATACACAGGTGTTACATCTGACCTTGTTAAGAGAATGTATAAGCATAAAAACAAAATATACACAACAAGTTTTACAAGAAGGTATAACGTAGACAAGCTTGTATATTTTGAGGTATTTCATTCGATAGAAGAAGCTATATATCGTGAAAAGCAAATTAAAGGTGGATCAAGAAAAAAGAAAATAGATTTGATAATTTCAAACAATCCCGAATGGAAAGATTTATCTGATAATATTGAATAAATCCGTCATTGCGAGGAGTCCCGATGGCTATCGGGAGACGAAGCAATCTGAAGCACAAATATTAAGATTCCGTCATCCAGCAAAAGCTGAATTCGGAATGACGTTAAAATGAAGAAATGACAAGAAAAAAAGACATACGTGAAGAACTAAAAACCCGGGTACTGGTTTTGGACGGTGCCATGGGGACAATGATCCAAAAAAGAAAACTTGATGAACAGGATTTCCGAAATGAGGATTTAGCCGGACATGAAAGTGAACTTTTTGGAAATAATGACCTGCTTTCATTAACAAGGCCTGATATAATTAGGGAAATTCATGCCGAATTTTTAGAAGCAGGATCTGACATTTTAGAAACCAACACATTCAATGCAACCAGTATTTCCCAGGCTGACTATCATACTGAGAAATGGGTGTATGCAATCAACAAAGCGTCCGCTGAAATTGCAGTTGAAGTAGCCAATGAATTCACGTTAAAGAACCCTGAAAAACCCCGATACGTTGCGGGTGCTGTGGGGCCAATGAACAAGACACTTTCACTTTCTCCTGATGTGAATGATCCAGGCTACCGTGCGGTCAGTTTTGACGATGTAAAAGAGTCTTATCGGGAGCAAGTGGATGGTTTGCTGGATGGTGGTGTGGACTTATTTTTGGTTGAAACGATATTCGATACATTAAATGCCAAAGCAGCCTTGTTTGCTATTGAAGAGGCACTGGAAAAACGGGGAATAATTCTTCCTGTGATGGTTTCAGGAACCATTACTGACGCCAGTGGGCGAACCCTCTCGGGGCAAACTGTTGAGGCATTTCTGAATTCTGTTCGGCACATTGATCTGTTGAGTATTGGATTGAACTGTTCATTAGGTGCAAAAGATATGCGTCCGTATTTGAAGGAACTGGCTAATAAAGCACCGTTTTTTGTAAGTGCTTACCCCAATGCCGGTTTGCCTAACCAGTTTGGTGAATACGATGAAACCCCCGAAGAGATGGCTTTCCAGGTCAAAGATTTCCTGGACAATAGTTTTGTAAATATTATTGGTGGGTGCTGTGGAACGACCCCGGATCACATTCGAAAATTTGCCGGAATTGCTGCAGCAGCTGAACCACACCTTAAGCCAAAGGTTGATGAATTGACACGGTTCAGTGGATTAGAACCGGTAACCATAACTGCCGAAACCAATTTTGTGAATATTGGTGAACGATGCAATGTTTCCGGTTCTCGTAAGTTTGCCCGATTAATCCGTGAAGAAAAATATGAAGAGGCATTGGCAATTGCCCGCAACCAGGTAGAAAACGGTGCACAGGTGATTGATGTGAATGTGGATGATGCCATGTTGGATGCCAAAAAGGAGATGGTGACTTTCCTGAACTTGTTGATGGCAGAACCCGATATTGCAAAACTTCCGGTGATGGTTGATTCATCAAAATGGGAAGTGATTGAAGAAGGCCTGAAATGCCTACAGGGAAAGGCTATTGTGAACTCCATCAGTATGAAAGAAGGCGAGGGGCAGTTTCTGGAGCAGGCAAAAAAAATAAAACGATATGGTGCAGCGGTGGTCGTAATGGCTTTTGATGAAAAAGGGCAGGCTGATAGCTATGAACGCCGCATTGAAATTTGTGAACGTGCCTATAAATTATTGACAGAAAAGATCAATTTCCCGGCGGAAGACATCATTTTCGACCCAAATATTTTGACCATTGGAACGGGAATGGAAGAGCACAACAACTATGCTGTCGATTTCATTGAATCCATTCGCTGGATCAAGGCCAATCTTCCAAGAGCGAAAACAAGTGGTGGGGTTAGTAATGTTTCATTCTCATTTCGTGGAAATAATGTTGTGCGCGAGGCGATCCATTCCGTGTTCTTGTTCCATGCCATAAAGGCTGGTCTAGACATGGGTATTGTGAACCCGGGAATGTTGCAGATTTACGATGAAATTCCGAAAGATTTATTGGAATATATCGAAGATATCGTGATGAACCGAAGGCCGGATGCGACCGAACGATTACTTGAATTTGCCCAGGACTTGAAACAGGATGCTACTAAAACTGAAAAGAAAGATGAATGGCGCGAACTTCCGTTAGAGAAACGTCTTGAACACGCACTGGTGAAAGGTATTCCAGATTATATCGAGGAAGATTTGGCAGAAGCAATCCCTCTTTATGTGCCAGCCTTGAACATCATTGAAGGCCCACTAATGAGCGGAATGAACGTGGTGGGCGATCTGTTTGGTTCCGGAAAAATGTTTTTGCCACAGGTGATCAAGTCAGCACGGGTAATGAAAAAAGCTGTAGCCTACTTGTTGCCAACCATTGAAAAAGACAAAGAAAAGTATAAAGATCAGCAGACTACACAGAAGAAGGTTTTGTTGGCAACCGTGAAAGGCGATGTGCATGACATTGGTAAAAATATTGTTGGTGTGGTTCTTGGTTGCAACAATTACGAAGTTATTGATCTTGGTGTAATGGTGCCAACAGAAAAAATCCTGGAGACGGCCAAAAAGGAAAATGTCGACATGATTGGCTTAAGTGGGTTGATTACCCCATCGCTTGAGATTATGGTGAATGTTGCAGCAGAAATGGAACGGCAGCAGTTTGAAAAACCCTTGTTGATTGGTGGCGCTACGACTTCGAAAATCCATACGGCAGTTAAAATAGAACCAGAATATTCATTCCCGGTTATACATGTAAAAGATGCCAGCCGAACAGTGAATGTGGTAGCCAATTTGCTTGCTAATAATCAGGAATACATTCAATCTGTGAAAGATGATTATACCGGAATCCGGCAATTTCACGGTCAGAAAAAAGCCAGGCAATACCTTTCTTTGGAGGAAGCACGGGCAAATAAGTTAAAAATTGATTGGGGCAAAAATGAAATTTACCAGCCAAAGCAAACAGGTATTTTTGAGCTGATCGATTTTCCAATTGAAGAACTTCGGAAATACATCGATTGGAATTTCTTCTTTTTTGTTTGGGAACTAAAAGGTAGGTTCCCGGATATTTTGAATGATGAAAGACAGGGAGAACAGGCACGGAAGGTTTATGCTGACGCTCAGAAAATGCTGGATGAAATGATTGAGAAGAAAATGATCCAGGCCAACGGAATCTACGGAATTTGGCCTGCCCAGTCTGATGGCGATGATGTGGTACTGTTTAATGATGAAGCATGCACTGACGAACTTGGACGGTTTTATCATTTACGGCAGCAGGAGAAGAAAAAAGAAGGTCTTCCGAATTTATGCCTTTCAGATTTTGTAGCTCCACGTGAAACGGGTCAAACGGATTACTGTGGTGCATTTGCAGTAACTGCGGGAATCGGTATTGAAAAGTGGATGGAACAATACAAAGCTGATCATGATGATTACAACGCTATTTTATTGGAAGCCCTTGCAGATCGTCTTTCCGAAGCATTTGCTGAGTTACTGCACGAAAAAGTACGCAAGGAATTTTGGGGATATGCAGCCGATGAGAGCTTGAGTTGGGATGACATCTTAAAAGTCCGTTATCAGGGAATCCGCCCGGCAATGGGGTATCCGGCATGTCCCGAGCATCACGAAAAAGAGAACCTGTTCAATATTCTGGGTGCTGAAAAAATAGGCATCTCCCTGACTGAGCATTATGCGATGTACCCTACAGCTGCAGTTTGTGGACAATTTTTTGCACATCCTGAATCTCGCTATTTTGGCTTAGAAAAAATTAGTAAAGATCAGGTTGATGATTACGCAAAACGAAAAGGAGTATCAAGCGATATGGTTGAAAAATTTCTTCCAGTAAACCTGAATTACAAAGGGGTATAAATAGTAACAAACCTTGAAAATCTAAAATGAAACTTTAGGATTTCAAGGTTTTTTTATGCCTGATTTTATAATATTTTATTTCAGAATGCAACATTTGAAAATAATAAACGTTAGAAAACCATAATAAACATTAAAAAACAGTATTATGATTGTGTTTAAAGTTTTTCAAGAGCGTGAATTGTATTTTGAACAATTAAGCGATAGAAATGAAGGTCGTAAGTATTTGTTTTTACAACTTGGCGTAATCCTTCTTTTTTCATTTTTATACGGAGTCGTCATGGGCAGTTTTAACAGCTGGCTACAAGCAGCTGTTACAGGTTTGAAGATACCAGGGCTTATTATTTTGTCCTTGCTAATCTGCTTTCCGGTATTTTTTGTTATTCAATTTATGCTTGGTTCAAAAATGAGCTTGTTGCAAATGGTGAACATGATCTTGTCAGGTTTTATCGTTCAAACAACCATTATGCTGTCTTTTTCTCCTATTGTGGTATTCTTTATGATTACGGGGAGTAATTACGGGTTTTTAAAATTGTTACATGTTGGAATCATAGGTTTTTCAAGTATTTTTGGGATGAAAGTAATTTTGGATGCGCTTCGATATTCATGTGAAAAGTCAAACCTTTACCCCAAAATGGGAATCCAGATTTTCAAACTCTGGGTGGTTATCTTTGCTTTTGTCGGGGCGCAGCTAGCCTGGAATTTGAGACCATTTGTTGGGGCAAAAGAACTTGAATTTGAATTGTTCCGTGAGAAAGAAGGGAACTTTTATTTGGCAATTACACAATCGGTTTATGATATGGTAACAGGAGAAGAAAAAGAAGCTGAAAGCAACTAATTAATGGAGAAAAGAAACCAAGATATTATGACCCTTGAGGAGGTGGCCGAATATTTACGGATGAAACCACAAACGATTTACAGCTGGGCCCAGGAGAGAAAGATACCAGCTGTAAAACTGGGTAAAGAATGGCGGTTTAAAAAATCTGTTATCGATCGCTGGTTCGATCAGCATTTCGACGATAAGTTTGGAGAGTTTTTATAAATAGGGTTTTGCTTAAATAAACATCAAATACTAAACGAATATTAGGAATGAAATGGGAAACAAAGAGTTCTTCTGTTTCATTTTTTTATTTTTGCTGCAGCATATAAAATTTCGACATGAAGGTTATAGACATAATAAATCAATCTGACAAAACTGTTTTTTCGTTTGAACTGCTTCCACCATTGAAGGGGAATGATGCAAGTAAGATTTACCGTACTATTGAAAGTTTAACAGACTTTGATCCGAAGTATATAAACATAACTACGCATCGCGATGAGATGGTTTTTAAGGAAATGCAAGATGGATCAATCCAGAAACAAGTAGTTCGCAAACGGCCTGGCACAGTTGCTATTGCTGCAGCCATTCAACACAAATATGGTATTCCTGTTGTTCCACATATTTTGTGTGGTGGGTTCTCTAAAAGTGAAACAGAACATGTTTTGATTGATCTGAACTTCATGGGTGTCAATAATGTTTTGGCCTTGCGGGGCGATGGATTGAAAACAGATCATGTATTTCGGTCAGAGCCAAATGGCAACAAAAATGCTGATGAGTTGGTCAAACAAATTGTTGATTTGGGGCAAGGTAAATACCTGGATTCTGACATAAAAAATAATTCGCCACTTGATTTTTGTATTGGTGTGGCTGGCTATCCTGAAAAGCACTTTGAGGCACCAAATTTCGATAACGATTTGGCTTACCTAAAACAAAAGGTTGATGCCGGGGCTGATTACATTGTAACTCAGATGTTTTTTGACAATCAGGTGTATTACGATTTTGTTGAGAAGTGTCGCAAAAATGGCATTAATGTACCCATTATTCCGGGCATAAAACCAATTAACCTAAAGAACCAGTTAACTGTTCTTCCGAAGATTTTTAGTATTGACTTACCTCAGGAACTGGCAACAGAACTGGCGAAGTGCAAAAACAACGACGATGCAAAAATAGTTGGAACGGAATGGGCTATTCAGCAGTCAAAAGATTTGGTAGCCAACAAAGTTCCTAGTTTGCACATTTACACATATGGTGTTTCTGACAATACCCGTAAGATTGTAGAAGCAGTATTTTAGAAAAATATTATGTAGAAGATTTAGGGATGGCCTTTTCAAAAAGATGTCATCCCTAATTTTTATTCGCTATCTTCAACAATCAAATTATTTGAAAAATGAACCTTCCCAATATTCAACCCAATAACGTGCAGTCGTTTCTGAACAAAGAAGAAATTGTTCGTGATACCGCTGAGCAAATTATGAAGGATTTTGGGATGTTTGGGGTTGAAATAAGTTTTTCGGGGAATATTGACAAAGCTTATGAAGAGTTGTTTGATCAGTTGGTAGGTCAGGTTGAGTATCTGTTGAGCAATCAGTCAGAAAGGCTGATGTCGATCCTTTACCAGGTAGATATTCACAACAGGGATATTCAGCGCACACAAAATGAATTTCCGAATTATACGCTCGTTGAAGTAGTTTCGCACCAAATTATTTTCAGGGATTTGAAGAAGGTAATGTTGAGGAGATATTTCAAATCAAAAAAGGAATAAAAAAAGCCAGACAATCGCCCGGCTTCCAGTATCTGTGCTTTGGTATTTTTTGTATTAAAAAAGCTTTCTAAAACCAATCAGGTCTTTCACCTCTTTCAAAGTTGTTAATGCAGATTCCCTGGCTTTTTCGGCACCCATTTTAGCAACTTTTGCCAAATACTCGTCGTTGGCAAGAATATCAACTATCTTATCACGGATTGGCGAAGTAAATGAAACGATATCTTCAGCCAGTTGCTTTTTCATATCGCCATAACGAATTTCACATTTGGCGTAGGCTTCATCGAACTGCTGAACAATGGCTGGATCAGAAACAATCTTCATCAGGTTAAACAAGTTCTGAACAGGTTCTGGTTTCTCTGAATTCATTTCTGTTGGCCCAGCGTCAGTTACAGCCCGCATCACTTTTTTACGAATATCTTTCGGATCGTCATAAAGGTTAATGGCGTTGCCTTCCGATTTTCCCATTTTTCCGCTTCCGTCCAGGCCAGGGACTTTGATCAAGTCAGCACCGTCAAAGGTAAATGGCTTAGGAATAGGGAACACATCAGATTTGTACATGCGGTTGAAACGCTTGGCAAACTTCCGGGCCATTTCCAGGTTTTGCTCCTGATCTTTTCCAACAGGTACAAAATGAGCCTTATGAATGATAATGTCAGCCGCCATTAAAACAGGATACGTTAATAGGCCAGCATTTACATTTTCAGGTTGCTGGCGTGCTTTATCTTTAAACGAAGTTGTTCTCTCCAGTTCACCCAGATAGGCATTCATATTCAGGAATGTATAAAGCTCGGTAATCTCAGGAACATCACTCTGAATAAAAATGGTCGATTTTTCCGGATCGATTCCACAGGCCAAATACTCAGCCAACACTTGTTTTACTCCAGTCTGTAAATTCTCCGGAGTTGGGTGTGTGGTTAATGAGTGAATATCAGCAATAAAAAAGTAACAGTTATAGTTTTCCTGCATGCGCAGAAAATTTTGAACTGCTCCAAAGTAGTTTCCTAAATGTAAATATCCGGTGGGCCTAATGCCACTTACAACGGTTGGTTTGTTCATCGCTCGATCCTTCTAATTGATTGAGTTGCAAAAATAAGCCTATAAATAGAATTGGCAAACTCTTTTTTATTTGAATAGTAATCATGATGAAGAAAACCATAGCACATAAAAAATTGAATGTACAGCATAGGAATTCATTTGAATCTTTAGATTATATGTTTAGATTTACATTTCTTGAAAATCAACTATGTATCAATCACCTTTATACGGAAAAGAATGGCACTGGCGCAACGTGAAAATGGAAACACGTGAGCAAAATATAAATTTACGACCTTAATGGCCGGGAAAGGGGTTTGTTGTGTATGCAGCAAATCCCTTTTCTGTTTTAAAGAACTTTATAAAACTAAAAGAAATGACCAGACAGAAGAAGATTTTTTTGGAAGAGGCTGACATGCCAAAGCAGTGGTACAATCTTGCACCCGATCTATTATCGCCCATGAACCCACCCTTAGGGCCTGATGGTAATCCGGTAAACCCGGAGATGCTTGCACCTGTTTTCCCAATGAACCTGATTGAGCAGGAAGTGAGCCAGGATCGATGGATTGATATCCCTGAGGAAATTCGTCAGATATTGTTTCGCTGGCGTCCTAGTCCGCTTATTCGGGCTTACGAGCTGGAAGAAGCACTGGGAACACCTGCTAAAATCTATTACAAAAACGAAGGCGTCTCTCCAGCAGGAAGCCACAAGCCCAATACCGCAGTTCCACAGGCCTGGTACAACAAGCAATTTGGTATTAAAAAACTGACTACTGAAACGGGAGCCGGACAGTGGGGGTCTGCCCTTTCTTTTGCCTGTTCAATTATTGGTGGCATCGAGTGTAAAGTGTTTATGGTGCGGGTTAGTTTTGATCAAAAACCTTTCCGTAAAATGATGATGCAAACCTGGGGGGGTGAGTGTGTTGCCAGTCCGAGTACAGAGACACAAGCCGGACGCGATATCCTGGCTAAATTCCCCGACACACCTGGATCATTAGGAATTGCAATTTCTGAAGCGGTTGAGGCGGCGGTTATGGATCAAACCGGGCAAACGCGTTATTCATTGGGTTCGGTGTTGAACCACGTCATGTTGCACCAAACCATTATTGGGCTTGAAGCCAAAAAGCAGCTGGCCAAGGTTGGTATTAAAAACCCCGATGTAGTAATTGGATGCTGCGGTGGTGGAAGTAATTTTGCAGGGCTTTCGTTCCCATTCCTTTACGACAAAATAAACGGGGCAGATATACAGGTGATTGGTGCCGAGCCATTTTCATGCCCAACACTAACAAAAGCACCTTTTATTTACGACAATGGCGATGTAGCGCAAATGACACCGCTGCTGCCCATGCATAGCCTGGGACACAACTTTGTTCCAGCACCCATTCATGCAGGAGGGTTGCGTTACCATGGTATGGCTCCGCTTGTAAGTGCTGCATTAAAAGATGGATTGATGGAAGCACAGGCCATTCACCAAAGCGAATGTTTTGAAGCGGGTTTATTGTTCTCAAAAACTGAAGGGATTATTCCTGCTCCTGAAACAACCCACGCGATTGCAGCAACCATTCGTGAAGCTAAAAAAGCCAAAGAGGAAGGAAAAGAAAAAACCATTCTTTTCAACTTTAGCGGACATGGTTTAATGGATTTGGTTGGTTACGACAAATACCTTAGCGGTGAATTAAATGATTACGAATACCCGGAATCAGAGATTGCAGAAAACCTGAAGAAACTGGAAGGCTATCCATTGCCTAAATAAAAATTAAGGAACTTTTTAAGAGTCTCACTTCAGGTGAGGCTCTTAATCTAAATTACCCTTTTGAAAACTCTTGCTTTTTCCTATTTTTGCAAAGCTTTTTAAGCATGGTCCCGTAGTTCAACGGATAGAATAGCAGTTTCCTAAACTGTAGATATGGGTTCGATTCCCGTCGGGACTACTTATTTAAAATGTAAAGCTCTGTAATTTAAATAATTGCAGGGCTTTTTGTTTTTAGTGGTGTCAAGTCTGGTGTTAATATCTTTTTTTCTTTCTCCAATCTATAACAAAGATTTCCCAATTTAAAATCCCCATGCCCTTCGGGTTTGAAAAAGACTACGGCATAAAGCCGTTGCGCTTTTTATTCCGTTTCCTTTTTCAAAGCGATTCCAAATTTAAAGAAGGGTGTTTACGATTGGGAAAGGGTTAATTCTTGAAGATTTTGATATTAAAAAAATCTGAATTTTGTATATTTAATCAATTGTATTCATACACTAAACATGATTCAATGGGTAAAAATATTTATTATTTTATATTGTTTTTTTGCTATCTATTGATAACTCTTCTTTTCTCAAATTTATATTATAAAGAATACTTAAAAGACAATAGCTCTTTTGTTTTTAATGAGAATATATCTGCAAAACGAATTTATGAAGATATTGAGAAATTAGAAAAAGAAAAATATTTCATTGAAAGGAGAATTAAGGAACAAGAAGTAAACTCATTCCCCAAAAATTTAAATTCAATTGGGAATAAAATATTTCTTTTCAGAGATATTGACTGGTCTCGTAATGAATTGTACAAAGTGGTTATTGATATGGATCATTCCTTTCATGTTATTGAGTTTATAAATAGCTTGAGTCAAATTACATACTATAAGGTTTCTAAAGACGAGTCATTTAAATATGCATTTGAAGGAGAAAATTTTAGTTATTCATATTTTGGGCTTGATAGTAAGTTTGTAGATTATAACTTTCTAGAAAAAGACACCATATTGATAAAGAATATCATAAGCAGAGGTATAACTTGTAATGCATCTGCATACAAAGACAATCAACAACTGAAAAAGATTGATATACAACTAAATCGACTAGATGATGAAAAAGAGCAATGGAATAGAATAGATTTTTTTTATTTCAGTATTACTGCCGTTTTTGGAGGAGGTTTTGGAGACATACTTCCAAATTCTACCATAGTTAGAAAATTAGTTATTTATGAGTATATAATTTGCGGATTTATTCTACTTTTTTTAGCAAATGCATATTTTTCAGAGAAAATAAAATAAAAAGATACACTAAGAATAATCGTTTCCTTTTTCAATGTGATTTCAAGCTTGATTAAGGGTGTTTACGATTGGGAAAGAAATTATATGCTTGTATTCAATAGAACTTTGTTTTTAAAATTCACAAGTCATCGTTAACCAAAATAGAAATCATTCTTCAATTTTTAATATAGCATCAATAGACATATTAATATAAAGAGATTTATCAACTGCTTGATTTATTTCTTTTAACGTATATTTTTGATTTAGAATGATGTATTTAATCAAGATATTTTGAATAATTTCTTCAATTTTTTGCACCAAAATGATGTTTCTTTCAGTAGGTAAAACCTGCTTATTTCCATGAAATACATCCCCTCGTAACTTAAAAAAATCTTTTAATAGTTTAAATATACTATCATTCTGATTTTCAAAGCAATACAGTTTTATCATTTTAAGGCATAATTGGAGAGTTACTTCATAAGTAGAAGTATTAATCAAATATTCAATAGATAATACTAATTCAGTAATCTTATCCTCAATACTTGAGGTTGACTTTGATTTTTCAAGTCTCTTCAATGAAGATTGTATTTTGCCATCAAGTAATTGATAATTAATTCTATTCAATGCCCTATAATTATTTTGCAAGACTGATTCAAACTTATTGTCAATTTTATATTTAAATACTTCTTTTTTATCTAAAAAATTATTTTTTAATCTATATGATATTCTTTCTGTTTTAATAAGTGGCCATGCGTAACTCATTCTTAATAAATTACCATGCTCAATATTTCCAATATTAGATAAAACTAGAACATTAAAAATCTTATTTAGAACTATCCTTTCTTTCTCAATCAGTTTATTAAAGTCTTCTTTTTTAGCATTGAGTTCAATCTCCAAGAAGTAATCATTCTCTAGCATTTCAAATTTAATGAGACCTTCAACTGGATAATGCAAACAAAACAATTTTGATATCTGATAATCCGCCTTTTTTATTTTAGCATTTCCAAAAGTGATTTCATCAATTTCTCCTATAGGATCATGAATGTTCACTAACAACTTATATTCAAACTTTTCTTCAGAGAGAAATTTTTCAAGTTCACTATAAGCTTTTTCTATGGCAGTCATATTGAAGCCCAACTTATAATCAGAAAGTTCGTAAACTCTTCTTACAAAATCGGCAATGAAGTTTTTTGTTATCGAATGTGATCTAAGTAAATCATCTTCAAATGTAACTTTTTTGAAAGGAGACAAATTATTATCAGAGATGTATTCAAATATTTGCTTAGCGGGTTTAATATTTCTCATTGATCCCCATACATAGTTACTTAAAACTTCAGGATCTATAAAGTGTATGTTATCTAATCCAACGTGTTTATAATTATTAGATTGATTTGTATTCTTTTTTGAGACAGGAACAGTAATAGTTTTTATCGAAGATAAACCAACATGTTGATTTATCTTTTCGATATTTTTAATTAGTTCAGTATAAAATTCCAAATATAAGTCTTTCATCCTTTATTCTGCATAACACCCAACTTCTTTTAGTTTATTTGGGATAAATTCTAAAATTGATTCATGAGTACCTAAATTACTTTGCAATAGCCTAATTGATCTTTCCGTAAAATCAGAAATTCTAAAATGCTTTGAAACAATTTTTCTAAGCCCTTTATTATTGAAAACTTTGATCGCGGAATGGTAATCTTTTTCTTTAATAATCTCATCTAAATGTGCTAATCTTTCATCATACCATTCATCAATATTGATTTTGTCTGAAAATGATTTATAATTATGCCAAACATCGTCAAGTTTATTTCCTTTAGTAACATGAGAATCTTTAAAATAGTGGTTTACTTTTGTGCTGACATAGTTTGAAGTTTGCAATTCCCTATGGTCACTTAGTTCTTCAATTACCTCCTCCTTAATTCTATCTATAACAGATTTCTCAACTGATAACTGATCAGCCAAATGATTCAGAAATTTTTCATTCAAAAACAAATTCTCAACTTCAGGAACTGAAAATGAAAAAATATTATCAGAATTTAGTTGAGCTAACCTTTCAGTGTCATGATGATCTGAGTCAATTATTCCAAATGCACTTATTTTGATTTCTTGAAGGCGATTAAAAGCCTTTGTGTGATTTATTACATCAAAGCAAGAACCTGTAGGCATAATTGTAAAATTTGGCAATAAAATTGAGAGAATCCTTTCATCAATACTTCCTTTTTGACCTTCGCAAAAAAGAATATTTTTCCGACTACCTAAAAGTTCTAATAAGAGTAATTCAGGTATATCATTCTCTGGAATAGATTCAATGTCCCATTTATCAGGATGCGAAAACGATTTAATCCATATTTTTTTTGCAGCAACCCTACTTGTAGCAAAATCTAAGTCATGTGTCAGATATATAAATAGACAATCTTGTCGTTCGGATTCTAAAATATCCCATAATTTTTTCAAAATAGTTTTGTGAAGGTACATCTCAGGCTCATCTATAACAATAAAACCATTTTGTGGGGCTTGCAATACCTGAGCAATCAAATAAAGTATAACTTTCTCTCCCTCACTTAGCTGCATTGCTGGGTATTCATTCCCATCTAGGGGTTTAGCAGTTATGTTCATACCATCAGCACAGTCGATTGTTCGATGTTCTATCAAAGAATTCCAGATTTCAAATGTTCTATCTAATTTCGTTTTTGAAGGTTTTTCTATTGATCTTCCGCCATTGCAAAGTTTTAAAGAATTCCTCCTATATGTATTTCCAGCTGTTATATTTTCTGTAATTAAATTCCTAAGGATTACTCCAAATTCATTTTGTAAAATTCCAAATTCTCCTGCATTCTTATTTGTTTTATCTCTTGCCTGGTATTGTTTGAGTTCTTTCGCAATTTTAGATGGATTTGAAATGGAATTAATCTCTGGAACTAATAAAATTCTTTGCGCAGAAATTACTATTCCATTATTTTCTAAATAAGTTTTAAATTGGTTTGATAATATAGTTTTTCCACTTCCATTAGCCCCAATAGCCACAATATTTTCATTAAGAAAGCCAATCTTCTCAAAAAACTCAATGTTGAATTTGAGAGAGTTGTAGCTTTGTAAGATATTACCATTCCTTTTCTCAAATGCTATTTTTTTCTCAATTTTCCATTCCCTAGTTTGTTTTTCTAAAAAACTAATATCTGTCTGATTTCTATACAAAAGAATTCCTTGAATTTCCTCAAGTTTAGGTCTAAACTGATTGAGATAGTTAATTTTTAGAGTGCCATTTTTAATAATATCAAGGAGCTTATCTATTAGTTCAACAGTATCGTTATATACTTTTATTGTTGAATTTGTGCAACCAACTCTAGCTGCTATTCTCACATTAAGAGATAAGTTATCTCTAGCCTCAAATAAGAAGGTTTGAAAAGATTCATATGCTTCCATAATGAACAAAAATTTAGATTATCAAGGAGTAATCGTATTACTAAGATAACTTTTTATGCTTTTTTAGCTTAAACTTTATTTAAATTTTATAACCTTCAGAGTTATATAAGCCTTTAATAAATAATTTTCGCTAAGTAACTAGAAAAGTCCTTTTCGTCTTGAAAGTCAATCTCATTTTTGACCACCGTGTTCTTTGAAATTTCCAGTTTTTCAAGCTCCTTTATGTAATTGTATTTTGTTCGTCTGCTAATTAATTTTAACTGTACCATTTCATCAAGGGTATGATATTGAAGGTAAAAGAGGATTTGGTTCATTTTGCTTTCATTGATCCTCTTTTTGTGATGCTTAGGATCGTCAATAGTTGAGTTATGCTTTTCAACTTCACGGTTATACAGGATTACTTTTTGAATGTTGTCTTCGTATTTATCAAGTTTCTTTAATTCAAATTCTTCCATGAACGAAGTAAAAACTTTGAACATTTCATGTAAGAGTTCACGGGAAAACAATGCTTTTTCAGGGATTACAGGACTGTAGTTCCTTTTAAAATAAATATCCTGAATGGTTAAATTCCCCTTTTGATCTTCATCCGAAATTTCAAGCCTAAATGAATTACGCTTATTGAGTATTGCCTCATATTGGTAATAAGCATCCTTTTTCTCTTTAGGGAGTTTTATAAATTCGGTCATTAACCGTTGCTTTTGAAGTTCATTCAACACTTTTCCTTTACTTGCTTTTTCAAGCTCTCGTTCGCACTTCTTTTTAATAGCACTTACTTTGTCATGCACCTTTATCATTGATTTGAGGAATGGGCATTGGTTGGCAAACAGGTGCTTTTTAAAAAGATAGCTCATATAAGCTTTTCGAAATGTAATCTCATACCGCAATGTACGGTCAGCAAAGCTTTGAAGCCCCTCTTTGATTACATTGCCCTCTTTATCGGTTTCATCATGAACCAAAAAGACATCCTCTTTTGCTTCTTTGTTAGCCTTTAAATGTTTGCTCCGATCACCGTTCTTACTTTTGTATTCACTTCCTTTATGGTAGATTTTTGCCCCGTAACGCTCAGTAGAAAGGAAAATGGAGGTACTCCAATCTGCCTTGTAGTTTGAGTTTTCACGGATATAGCTTTTTTTGATACGTTTCTGGAATTCTAAATATTGAAGTGCATCTTCTTTTGAATTGAATATCTGGTTATAGGCGATATCAATCCGGTTGATCTCAATATCCTTTTTATCAATTTCAATACCATCAAACCAGTCTAGGATAAATTTCTCTAGGAATTGCATTAACCAGTCATAAGTATTCGACAGGTGGAATTCCATTGTATTAAGAAGGTCAACAGGGAAATTGTGATAGCCTTCATTTGGATGTGGGATGAATTGTTTTAAGTTCGTACCATAAAGGTATTTCGGTATTGAAAAATTGAATTCCACAAAGTCCTGTTTCATATCCACACGATAATTCAGATAATAGTGAGACTTCAATTTGATCTTGTTTTTATACAATGTCCAAACCTTGCCATTGTCAGAGTAATCAATTTCAGCCAATCGTAAATAACTGTCCTTATCAATGATTTCCCCTGTTTCGGTATCTACTAAATCGTCTTTATGGGGATTTTGGCGTTCATAAAAATTAGTGCCCTTGCCATCCTGACGGAGCTTTTTAATTATTTCGGGGTACTCGTGCAAGCTATGGAAGCGCAAAACAATTGAATCGATCATGACCTCCAAGCTTTAACATCCAACAAATAATGAATTGTGAAAATTTTGCACAGGTTCAGCGTTGTTAATAGACAAGCTGAACCCCTGCTTTTGGCTATCAAATAAAGGCAAGTCATTTTCATAACTTACCCCCTTTCAAAGCCTTTAATACTTCCTCTTTGTTGAAAAGTACTTTACTTCCTAATTTCACAAATGGGAGAATCCCTTTGCGTTGGTAATGGTAAAGTGTGGTCAATGAACAACCAATGAATTTTGCTGTCTCTTTTCGAGACCAGTATTCATGTTGTTTTGTTGATTCTGGTTCTGAAAAACCAAAGGCTACGATTTCGCCTTTTATTACATCTTTTAATAAAGTTTTAAGTTCACTTTTGAACTCGTCCGACATGTTTAATTCTACTTTCATTTTGCAGAGATTTAATTAATATTCTCTGCGAAAGTCGGACTGGATTAAACCGTGGGTAGGGGTTTGGGTATACCCAGAAATTATATTTCTTTAAATGTCCCTAAATCATTTTGAAGCATTTCAAGGTCATTTTCAACGAGCTCAACCCCTTCTTGAAATTGTATTTGTTTAAACTGGTTTAAAATGATGTTCAAGTCTTTAATCAATGCCCTAGTACTTCTTTCAGAATCTTCCCTTTTTAATGGCTCGGAAAGAGTTTTACGAATTGTATCTAAATTATTTCCTGTCAAAAATCTAATGAATCTAGCATCTACAAGAAACTCCCCTGAGTGTCTTGGGAATCGTTTTAACTTTTCCATATAATGAAAAGCAATACTTGATTGCCTTGCAGTTCCTATAATATCATTGTCATCCGTCTCTGCCTTAAACTGTTTTTCAATTTGTTTCTTTTTTTCACGGTATTCCCTAAGAGCATTTTCGAATTCTAAAATACGCATTGAGTAAAACTGTTTTTGGTCACGTTCATATCTCTTTAATTCCTTCTTTTTCTCTTTAAAAATATCAATCCGATCAAGAATTATCTTTTCAATATTATATTCATAGGGAGAACTCATAAGATTATCAATTCCCCATTGTTTTTGTTTCATTAAATCTTCTAAAACAGTGCTAATAATTTCGATTTCCATTATTCAAAAGCTTTATTCATTTGGTTACGTTTGTGTTCATCAACAATCTTGAAATATCTTTGAAAACTCTTATATGAGTTATGTGTGGTAATGTCCATGATAACTTCTGTTGACATGCCCCTCATCATGGCATTAGTAATAAATGTTTTCCTAGCAACATGGCTTGTCAATACCTCATACTTTGGCACAATTTTTTCAATCCGTTCAGCACCACGATAGCGGATAATCTGGACAGGTTCATTAATTTCTGCCAGCTTGCCAAGCTCTTTTAAATATTCGTTCATCTTTTGGTTACTGATCTTGCCAAATAGCATATACTTTTCTTCTGACTTATACTTTTCATAAATTTCCCGAGAATACTTGTTCAATGGGATAATTGTTTTGCCTTTGGTCTTTAAAGTTTGTATCTGGATAGTATCGTTACTGATATTTTCTTGCTTTAGGTTGAGGATATCAGAAAATCGAAGTCCTGTAAAGCAACCAAAGCAGAAGATATCCCGAACTCGGTCAAGTTTAGGGTTCTTGATCTCCAATTCAAACAGTTTTACAAGTTCATCCCAAGTAAGAAAATAGATTTCTCCATCTTCTTGTTTAAATTTGAATTTTTGAAATTCAGTGTTAGTAGAGTAGTTGCGATCAACAGACCAATTCAAAAATGATTTAAGGGTTTTGAAGTATTTAGCAACAGAATTATTGGTTAATCCATGTTCTTCAATTAGGTATTTACTAAGTTTTTCAAGAAAGGGTAGATCAATTGCATCGTAATCAACCTTAAGGTTCTTCATACTTGAATACTCTTTAAGCTGTTTCAGAGTAGTTCTGTATTTCTTTAGTGTATTTTCAGCTCGATGAGTTTTTGATGTTTCAATATATTCTTCAAATCGATCAAAAAGATTTTCTCCTGTGTCTTGACTTAACCGTTTATTGAGTTCATTCTTCAAAATGTCCACAGTTATACGTTCATCCAGAATCTTCAATTCATTATATCGATCTTCGAGAAAATTTGAAATTGTATTTAAAAACTGATTTAGACTTATTGAACTTGAATATGATGAATTAGCTCTTTGTTTTGTAATATTCCAATGTTTGGGTTCAATCCTTTTTCCAGTATAGTAACGAAGTCGTTTTCCATCAAAATTGAAGATCAGATAGATTTGAGTTTTTTCATCCCTATTTTTACTATTTTTCAGGTTGAACTTGATTAAATCTTTGTTGTACTTCATAAGCCTATTTAATTAGGTGGTGTCAAATATGGTGTCAAATTTTGTTTAATCAAACTGAATTGAATTAAACTTATTGACATTCCAAAAATATAGAAAGGCTTATGAATAAAGGCTTGTAGGATTAAAGGAGTTTTAAACAGTTCTAATAACTTTATATTAAGTCAGTTCCGTCGGGACTACAAAAAAGGCTCTGAATTTTCAGAGCCTTTCCTTTTATATTTTCTTAAATCTTTAAAACTAAAATTAGAACACTTCAAACACAGGTTTACGTTTTTTCCTCTTATCTTCTTTATTTGCGTTTTTATAAACAGGAGGGTATTTCAGGTTTTTAAAGCTTACTTTTCCATTGGCTTTATCGTACACGTTCACCCGTGCAATGTAAAAATCGTGTTCACCATTGTAAATGGAAATCGGACGGTTTACTTCTCCCAGGTCAAGTTCAGAATTGAAAAAGTTGGTGAAAATGATATTGACTGAATCTCTTGATTCTACAATGTATTCATGAAACTTGCGGGTTGTAAAGTCATTCACGGTAATGTGAAAACCTGAACGGAATGCAATTTCTTCTTTTTCAAGTTTTTCGGCAGATGGGCAAAACGATAGGCATACAAAAGCCAAAACAAAAATGGTTATGTTCTTCATGGTGCGCAATATTTTTATCCTGTTTAGATGACGATTATTAGGCTCAAAAATAATAAACCTGATTAATATGACTTTACTAAGTTACACAAAGTCGGGAAATTACGTATCAATTCTTTTTTTTATCTAAATTCTTTTTCTCCAGCGTTTCAATTTATTGATTGAAACTTTTACATTCATCTTGTAAAATCCACGCCACAGTTCTTCTTCTTTGGCATCCACCGGGATTACATTAGCGAGGATACTCCTGACAACTGGTTCATACCTTTTTTGAAATTCGGCTGGCAAGGCATAAGTAGAAACCAGAAAATTATTGATTGTCCCGGCACTTGTTTTTCCATCCGGGAATATGATTTTTACCTGATCCCCTTTTTGCAGGTTCTTCACTGTTTTCTGATCAAAATAAGCCCGTATCTGAATTTGATCGGGTTGATGGATGGTCATCATTTGCTGGGTTTCGTAACAAATCTCCTGCTCGTTAAAATTGATTTGTCCAACAATCCCGTTAATAGGGGCCACATACGCATCGGCCATTTGAAAATAGGGATTAGCCGATGGCGAAAATGTATGGAACAAGGGCTGTGCTTCTAATTCCTTTAGCATTTTCATGAGTAAGTGGATTTCCATCGCCAGTGCATTTTTAGTATTGGTCAGGCTTTGTTTCAGTTCTTTTTGTTGAATGAATTTTACCCGGGGTTGCGCATCCAGCAAAACCAGTTGTTGCGTCTCTTTAATTCTCTGGTTCATTTGAGTAATCTCCTGGTCTATGCCTTTAAGTTCAATTTTCTTCATTGCAATTTGTTGCTTCAAGCTGTTTTCTTCAGCCTTGCTTTTTAACGATTCTGAGCGGTAAAAGCTGAAATCATTGCGCTCCAGCTGAAGTCTCCTGTTTAGGAACGAAAACAAGGTGTCCCCTTTCAAAACCGTATCCCCCTCACTAGCGCGGATGTGTGACAGGTAAATATCATCAGTAAAACTCACATCCAGTTTTTCAAAGGTTATCTGACCATCTACCTCAATAAACAACAGTTTTTTGTAGGCATATCGAAGAAGAAAAAAAAGCCCGATAAATATGAGGATGAAATAAAGCATCCGGTCCAGGTTCATTTTGTTCTTTTTCCTTGGTGGTTCTTTCAGGGTGCGTATTTCCGCATTCTTTTTATTGAAACTAAAGTGGTTCATGGCTATTGATTTAAGGTTTCTATTTCACGTTGAATTAATTCGTTCACCGACCAAATTATCGTTGGTTCGTCAATGGCATGTATCGTTTTTATTATCGATTTTTCCTGCAAAAAATCTTCAACTCGAACATGTTTATGTGCAGGAAAATTAGTTGCGAGTTCGTTGAAATTCAGAATATGGATCGGACTGATTTTCTTTTGAAAAACTGTTTCTTTAAAATTGTTTTCACCCAGCAATATCACACGAGGGAAATTCCATTTTTCCAGATAGTCAATAAAAAACAACAATTCTGTTTCAGAAAGCTGTTCCGTTTGAATCACTGGGATCAAATGGCTATTTTTTGCTTTTTGTGCAACATCCACACGTGTAAATTCTTCGATAGAACGGGCTTTGCTCAGGTAATAAATTTTTGAAAGAATTAGATATGACTGGCTTTTTATGTCGCACATTTCAAGCCGAATATCAAAAACATCCGTTTGCAGGCTGAACGATTCCAAACGGTTTTCTTCCAACTCAAGTCCTTTGTTTAACCGATCGATGCGAATCGCTTCTTTACGTTTTTCGAGCTGAAACAGTAAGTGGTCATACTGCTTTATTTTGTATCGGTATTCATAGTACAGGTTTAAGCATTCTTTTTGCACCGACTTTATGGTCACACGCATCTCATTCTGAATATCCTGAAAGCTGGCTGTTTCAAAATCGTTTGAATTTTTAAAACGAATGGGTGCGCTGAGGCTTATACCAAGGCTTGGGTAACTTCTGGACCTAACCCCGGTTTCGCGGTATTGATAGTTCCATCGTGCGTTGAGGTTTAGCGATAGTTGCCTTTTTAGCTTTTCTGTTAGTGCAATATTCTCCCGATGGATTTCAAGTAAATTTTCTACCTGATAGTTTGCCTCAATGTTTTCGAAGAGCTGACCATATTCAATGTCGAGCAAGGGCAACATCATCGGGAAAAGTGGGGCAGGGTGAATATCTGCATTGTTTAAACTTTGGTTGTAGGCTGCATAGGTTTCCAGTTCAATTTTTGCTCTGCTGAGCTGGGCTTCAATGTCAAGGAGTTTTGATTTTGAAATGTAGTGTGCCAAAAAAAGTGACTCGGTAATTTCTTGTTGATGTTTAAGAATACTGATTTTCTGCGTCAACAATTGCATTTTTTGTTGATTGAACAAGGCGATTATTTTAGCGTGTCTCAAGTCATAATTTTGTCTGCGTAGTTTGTTTTGCGCATCAAATTCCAAAAGGTTTTTTTCATTTTCTATGAGGCGTATTTGATTTCGCTTTGCAACCAGGCCATTTTTTAAAACATTCCAGTCGAAGCCAGCACGAACACGTGTCCCTTTTACAATGCCTTCCTGTTCTTCGAAATCGGCATTGCCATTTTGCTGTGCATAAAATTTAAACGAAATGCCCGGATCTGCCTTCAACATTCGGATTTCTTCATCAAAAACCCGAAGCTTACTTTCATCGGTCTGCAACGAGTTTTGGAAAAGCAAACCAATTTCATGATCCGGGTGGTAATTGGTATTTAGCTTGAAAAGCCCAAGTGAGTCAAATTCATTAACTGTGACCTGGTGCAGCTTGATTAGCTGGCTCAATTCTTTTTGCTGGCTTATTCCTTTCAAGTGGCAAATCAGCAGAAACAACATGATTATATTTTTGATTCTTAGACTCATTTTCCAGGTCTTTTGAACCAAAAATACCCGCAAAAATGCTTGGCTTTCTGTTTCTTAGTTGGGTGGCAAGTATGCTACGTTGAATGGTAGCTTCTGTCCGACAAACGAATTTTTCAAATCAGGTTTAGGCGATCGGTTAATGCTTTTCGGTTTGCCCTGCTAACAGGAACAATTTCCCGCTTAATCAACACACTGTTGTCTTCAATATCAACTATTTTGTTCAGATTGATGATGAATGAACGATGAACTTTTAAAAACTTGTCGGATGGAAGCTTGTCTTCCATATTTTTCATAGTGGAATGTACAATGAAGTTTTTTTCTTCGGTTTTCAATACAATATAATCACCCCTGGCCTCAACAACCAGTAAATCATTCAGAATGATTTTCACCAATCTGCGGTCTATATTCACGTAAATATGGTCATGGTTTGCTTCAATTTCCGATGCACCATTTTGATTTTGCATTTTTACTTTTTCAATGGCTTTGATCAACCGGGGGAGGTTCACCGGCTTGATCAGGTAATCGGAAACGTTAAATTCAAAAGCATCAAGTGCCAGCGATTTGTCGGTGGTAGTAATGATTACTGAAGGCAATTTGGGCTGGGTTTTTAGCAAATCGAATCCGGAAAAATCAGGCATGTGAATATCCAGGAATATCAAATCAATCTGATTATCACCAATCACTTTTAGCGCATCAACCGGGTTTTCATAGTCTCCGATTACCTCAATATCATCAATTTTATCGCAAAACCGTTTCAACGATTTTCGTGACATTTCTTCATCATCAATAATAATTGTGCGCATCATAATTCTTGTTTTAGGTGTTTAAGTTCCTGTTGAATTTCCATTAAATAGGCAGGGATTTCTTCAATGATATCATCAAGAACAGGGCTGAGTAAGTTGCCTCGTTCAGCCTGGTGTTCGACCAGCTCCACTTTGTCGCCCACAAACTCAAGCCCAACCATTTGAAAAGTAGGTTTTATTTTATGCAATACTTTCTTGAGTTCGGTTAAATCCATTTCTTTTTTCAGAAGTTGAAGTTTATTGAGTGCCTCAGGGGTGTTCTTCAAAAATATGCTGAACATCTCAATAAGGTGTTCCATATCGCCTTGATACAGTTTTTGCAAGGATTGGTAATCAATTATTTTGGAATGGTTTGAAAATGGGATTTCCTGTTTCTGCAAAACCTGATTGCGGGTTTTAAAAGGGAAAAACTTCATTAAAAGACTGAGCAATTGATTGGGCGAAAATGGCTTGCTCAGGTAATCGTTCATGCCAGTCCTGAATGCTTTGTCTTTTTCGCTGGTAAGGGCAGCTGCGGTTAAAGCAACTATGGGAATGTGACTGTTCGGGTTTTCTTTTAAAGAGCGTATCAGTTTGGCTGTTTCATAACCGTTCATCACGGGCATTTGGATGTCCATAAACACCAGGTTATAAACTTGTTGTTCGGCAAAATCGATGGCTAAATTCCCATCTGAAGCGAGATCCGTTTCAAATCCCCATTTTTTCAGAAGCTTTGCAACATATCGTTGGTTAACAACATTGTCTTCAACAACTAAAATCCGTGCATTGGTGTCAACAACATATTCCAGGTAATCCAAATCTATGTTTTCATCGGGGTGCCCGGTAATGGCAGCCCCAAGTTTTACGGGAAGGTTTACAGTAAACGTGCTGCCTTTCTTTTCGGTGCTTTCAACTTCAATATTCCCTCCTTGAAGTTCGACTAATTTTTTGGTTATTGGAAGTCCGAGTCCGGTCCCTGAAGCCTCAATCGTTGATTTGGCTTGTTTAAATTCCCCAAAAATGTGCTCAAGTTTTTTCTTGCTGATTCCAATACCAGTATCGGAGATGCTAAGTTTCATAAAGCTTTTATCGTCCTTTGACTCAATCAGGCAATGAATGCTTATTTCCCCTTTGTTCGTAAATTTTGTAGCGTTTCCAATCAGGTTAAATAAAATTTGGTTCAGGGAAGTCCGGTCTGAAATGATTTTCCTGTTCGTTTTATTGGTGACCAGATGGCTGATCTGAACAGGTTTTTGAGCCAATTGTGTTTCCAGGCTTTTCTGTGCAGCATGGATCAGTTCTTCAACATCAAATTCGTTTTCTTCAAAGATGATTTCCCCAGCTTCAATTTTTGAAAAGTCCAGCACATCATTTACCAGGTTGAGTAGCAAATCGGATGAATGCTTGATGGTCATCAGGTACTCCAGCTGCTCATCAGAAAGCTTGGTGTCCATCATCAGGTAGTTCATTCCGATTACTGCATTCAGTGGCGTTCGTATTTCATGGCTGATGTGTGCCAAAAACTGTTTTTCTGCTTGCTGGGCTTTCTCTGCATCGTGTTTGGCTTTTATCAGTTCTTGCTCATCATTTTTAGCCTTTGTAACATCTTTGTATTGCCAAAGGTGCCCTAAATACTTCCCTTCAGAAAAAATAGGAATGTAGTCGCGTTTAAAAGTCCTTCCATCAACCAGTAGTAATTCTTCTTCAACAACGATTTCTTGTTTATTTAATATTTGGATTATCCTGGAAACGAATTCTTCAGGATTTTGAAACATTGCCTTGCTTTGTTCCGCTGAATCTGAGCAATCCATTCCGATCATGGCTGGGGGCGGTGCTGGAATTGAAAACAGATCGCAAAAATGTTGGTTGATGAGTACAATTCTCCGGTTTTCATCTTCAACCAAAACACCGGATTGCAGGTTTTCAATAAGTGCTGAAAGACGTGAAGTTGCTGAGATGAGAGCCTGCTCTGCCTCCCGCCGTTCGGTAATGTCACGTGCCACAGCAATGGCTTCTGTCATTTTCCCCATCCTGAAAAACATTTGCAGGCTTTGTCCCAACCAGATAGTTTTGCCATCTTTCGAAACAATCGGAAACTCCAGGTAGGTATTTGGTTTTAGTTCTTCTTCTTGTTTCTTATAAAAATTTAAAAGAATGTCCCGGTATTCCGGTTTTACAAAATCGATGTAGGAACCACGGGTGAGTTCTTTCTCGGAATAGCCAATAAGCTTGATTGCGGCAGGATTTGCAAAGGTTATTTTTCCATATGGATTGGTTCGGTAAATGATATCGCTGGCTGATTCGACAATGGAACGATAAACTTTATCTTTTGCCTGAAGTTCATTGGTGCGTTCTTTAACAATGAGCTCAAGGTTTTGGTTAAGCAATTTTAGTTCCTGGTTGGCCAAATAAAGCTCCATCGATTTCTGTTCAAGAATCGATTCAGCTTGTTGACGAGCTTTTTTTTCTCTTTCAAGCCTGCGTTTTATCAGTTCCAGTTCATTCATTTACTATTCAGGGAAATAATTATTTTGGCATGATCGTGGGTTTCACTTAGCTCTTCAATCTTCACGTTGGCGTTTTCAGGGAAATACTTAATTGCACCTTTTATTAAGCCAATGGCTAGCATTGCCAACCTGCGTTCGGAGTGATAAATCATTTCAAGTTTATCGGTTCCAATTCGCCTGGTGTCAAACGTTGGGAGTTGTGCATCGGGATATAATTTTTGCACTTCAACATGAATAGTATCTTCAATTTTTGAAAGAAAACTAAACAGGCCCGGAGTACCAGCAAACATTTGAGGATATGCTTTGGTAAATGTTTGAAACAAATATTTGCCGAATGATTCAACCAATAACTCGGGTTTAATATTGGTTTTTTTGCTTAGTTCGCCAACCAGTGTAAACATTTCCTGATGGTCGTATGTGCCAACAGCTGTGTACACTCCTTCGGATGGAAGTTTTCCGGCAGTGATTATTTGGTCAACGGTTTCGTAGCCAAATTCATTCTCCACCATTTCAAGAAATTCGGTAAAAACAACACCTTTCATACTTGTATTTTTTTTGATGAGGTTTTGATTATGTAAGTTACAACGTTTTATTTTAAAAATGGATTATAATCCATGTCGTTTTGCTTGAATGGATGATTTATACGGATTCCAGGGGTCTTCAAAAGAACGTTTAAAAAAGAATTCTTTGTAGTAGGCTACTGTTCGTATTAACCGCAGGTAAATTCCTGTATAGATGGTCATTAGTGGCAAAATGCTCCATAGTTTGAGCTCCTCTTTTTTTCGTTCTGAAAACAAGTAAGTTGAAAACATTTGTACAAAATTCATTACTACATAAAGTGTGATGTTCATGGGAATAATGAATTTTAGTGATGTGGTGTAAAAGAAGATGATATCAATCAGGTAAATAATCCAGAATATGTCGAGTACCACATTGTAGAATACATTCTCAAAAAGTGACAGAAAGTTTAAGAGGTTGAAGTTTTTATTGGGGAAATAGACGTCTTTGTGTTTTCTAACCCGAAAGCGAATAATTGATTTATCCCACCTTAGTCGCTGCTTGGTTAAAACCTTGAATTTAGCCGGGGCGTTTGTCAGGCAGATGGCTTTGGGCTCAAAATAGATTTGATAGCCCGATTTTCGGATTTTAACCGTGATATCCCCGTCAAGACCGGGACCAATGTCCCAGCCGCCAATCGAATCGAGGATTTCGGGTTTAAAAGCCCCAAAAGCCCCACTTACAATTTTGTAAATACCCAACTGCGATGTGATAATCCTTCCCACGGAAACAGTTTTTAAATATTCAATAGCCTGAAATTTGGCACAAAGGCTTTCATCATAATTACGAACTTTTACATTACCACCCACTGCGCCTATTTTATCATTCATGTAAAATGGAATGACTACTTTTTCAATGGCATCCCGGTCAAACGAGCAGTCTGCATCCAAATGCACAATGTACTTTCCGTTGGTAAAACGCAGGGCCAGGTTGGCAGCAGAAGCTTTTCCCCCACGCATTTCATTTCGGATAAACTTGTCAATCAAACCCAATTTTTCCAGGTTGCGCCCAATAATCGGAGTATCGTCATCAGAGCCGTCATCAACAATAATCAGCTCAAAGTTTTGATAGGTTTGTTCTGCAAGAGACTTGGTAAGTTTGTATAAATGTTTCCCTTCATTTTTACCGGGAATGATGATCGAAATCAATGGGTTTTCAGCGAAAAGTTGTGCTCGGGCATGTTGTTCCCTCGAAGCCCTTTTTTTTCGTGTTAGCCAAAACTTCAGTGCAATGATGTAGTCGATGATGATGTATCGGGTGAATTCAAAAATCACAAAATACCAAAACACCCGGATGAACTTTTCAATTCCAACGATCGACCAGTATTGAATATATTCAGGCAATAGATTTTCCATTGGTGTTAAAATAACTCGGTTAGCTTACTCGATGAATCAATTTTTTTGTACACAACCGAAATAGCATCCTCCTTCGCATTCAGGTTATGGTTTACCAGTTTGATCAGGTTGAAGTGAAGGTCTTCCAGTTTCTTCATGAGTTCATCTTCCTTGGTATTTCCAGGATACAGCAAATAAAATTCCTGGTTAATCAATGAAAAAACATCCGAAACATCGAGGTAGTTGGGGATAATATGTTTGATGTCGTTTTGCAGCTGATTGAAACGATCGTAGGAAAAAGCCGGGATTTTTGAAGCTTCAATCGATATTTTCACAACGAACTTATCGGAATGGCCGGATATTTTCTTCTCCCTTTCAAACAAAAAGTTGAAAAATGATTGGTCGCAAAATGATGGAAACGATTTGGTCTTTTCGGACACTTCAGATTCCAGTCCCCAAATGGCAATCCGCTCACCAGTCGAACTCAGGGTAAAACTGTTAATCTTTCTCGAAATTAATTCATCCAGTCTACTGTGGGTGTGGCAATCAACACAAAAAGCGTCCATCACCGGGTTTTGAAATTTGTTTCCACATTGATTGCAAAAATACATGCTCGATGGTTTGTCGTAGTCAATTCCAATATGCCGGAGTTCTTTATCACATTTTGGGCATTCCAGGTGTTCATCTTTTTTGAAATCAGATTCTGGCGCTACATGGGCACAAACAAAATGATGGATAATGTCTTCTGAACGAATATCAATTGAGTGGCATTCCGGGCAACATTCCCTGTAATGCAGGTAAGTGCTGTCGCACGAATGACAACTATGAACATGATCGACCAAGGTTGAATGGAGCAGGCCATCTTTTTCAGCCCGCCCCAAAAAATCAACCAGTTGGTTGTCATGGCTCATCTGCAGATGGCTTTGAATGAAAGGATAGTCATAGCCAATCTTTGACATTCTGTTTGTACTTGGTTTCAATTCCCCGCCACGGCTAAAAATATATCTTAACATACGAATCTGAAGTCGTTGCTTAAATTCGTTCGGTTCGGAATGGTTTTTTATTTGTTGTACTTTTTCGTTGATCTGAATACTTTTCACAGCTAATTCAGATAGGTTTTCAATGCTGCTAAAACCATCCAGGTGAATGTGGTTGTTTAAGTTGTTTTGATGGCTGCTTAATGCGAAAACAGGTTTAAGGTAAAGATGAAATTGATCATCCAAACGTATGCTGGCAATTAGTTCATCGGCAGCTTCAGGGCGAACTGCGTCAATCAGGATGGCGTCTGGTTGCTCCTGCTGCACTTGTTCCAGTTCAGATTTTCCTGAAACAAGCAGGATGGAAAGGTTCGCATATTGAACCTTTCTTCCTTCTGCTTGATTTTTAACTAATTTCAACATCACGTTAACTTAAAACGATTAAACAAAAACAAATTTATAAGCTCATGTAGTTTGCTTCGCGAACAATTGCCTGCATGTTTCCACGGATATCAAATACAATGGCATTGTCATTAATGATTGCCTCCAGTTCTTCTGGTTTTGTATTGGCATATTCTTCGTGGTTTACCGCAAAAACTACCACATCATAGGTTTCATCTTTGATCGGTTCGCACAGCGTAATTCCGTATTCATCGTTAACCTCTTTGGCATCGGCGTAAGGGTCTTCAACACATACTTTCATTCCGAAGTTTTCCAGTTGTGTTACTAAATCAGCAACCTTTGAATTACGTATATCAGAAACATTTTCTTTAAAGGTGATCCCTTTTACACGCACATTGGTTAAATCCCATTTTTTACCCATTTCCAATAATCTCAAAGCGATTTTTTTAGCAATCTCAAAAGGCATATTGTCATTTAAAGCACGGCTTTTAGAAATTACTTGTGGTTCATATCCTTTTGCTTTTGATTTGTGGATCAGGTAGTAAGGATCAACTCCTATGCAGTGGCCACCAACAAGTCCGGGAAAGAACCTCAGGAAATTCCATTTTGTTCCTGCAGCATCCAAAACATCATGGGTATTGATGTTCATTTTTGAGAAGATGTTTGAAAGTTCGTTCATCAAAGCAATGTTTACATCACGCTGTGTGTTCTCAACGATTTTTGCTGCTTCGGCAACTTTCATTGTTGGTGCTTTATGAATACCAGCTTGAATAATTGAACCATAAACCTGGGCAATTATCTCAAGGGCTTCTTCATCACTTCCCGAAACAATTTTCTTAATGGTTGTTAAGGTGTTTACCTTATCGCCCGGATTGATTCGCTCTGGTGAATAACCCACCTTAAAGTCTTCGTTCAGTTTTAATCCGGAAATACGTTCCAAAATTGGCACACATTCCTCTTCGGTACAACCAGGATAAACGGTCGATTCAAAAACTACAAAGTCGCCCTTCTTCAAAACCCTGGCTACTGATTCAGTTGCTTTTTTCAGTGGTGTCAAATTGGGTTCGTTCATTTTGTCAACCGGGGTTGGAACGGCCACGATGTAAAATTTTGCATCTTGAAGCATTGAAGAATCATTCAGAAATCGAATTTCCTTGTTTTTAAATTCCTCTGGTTTCACTTCATTGTTCGGATCAACCCCATCCTTCAGGTCTTTAATTTTGCTTTTTTGGATGTCAAATCCCAAAACGGAGAATTTTGACGCAAACTCAAGTGCAATTGGTAAGCCAACATAGCCCAGTCCAACAACTGCAATTTTACTGTTCTTTTTCAATAAATCTACGAAAAGGTTTTCAGCTTTATATGAAACCTTTAACGTTTCTAATTTTTGTTGATTTAATTTAAGTGCTTCCATTTTATTAAAATTTAAATGATTGAATTTTTATGTTTTCGATTCAAACTTAGCGTGAAAGGAAGCTCGATTTGGGAATTTTAGCCGAATGGTAATTTCGCCCCGATTACTGGTATTTTTTTTTCGATAAACGGGAAACGATTGATTTTAGCTATTTTTGCAGTATGAATTTCTACTCGTACGTTATCTATAATAAAGAGCATCACCGGTTTTTTTATGGGTTTACAGAAGATCCAAAAAAAGCGGAAATTGCACACAACAAAGGATTAATTGAATTTACGAAAGACATGTCGCCATGGATTCTTCTTTATCATGAAGGCTTTGAAACCAAAAAAAAGGCGATTTGGAGAAGTAAATTTTACAAAACCGAAGCAGGGCAAAGGCATCTGCGGAAAGTATTGAATATGTAGATTTTAACAACCCTTCGTTGATAACCTGTTCCGTATTAATCAGATATAAGACTCCCTTTTTTGTACTTTTGATTTTAGAAAACAATTAAAAAGCAGAGTATGAAAAAGATATTATTTGCAGGATTTATTGTCTCAATTGTCCTTTCCGGATGTAAGGTATTTGAAAACCTTCAAAGAAATTCTGATGATGAAGTAGTAGTTGCCGAAGAACCCCGAACAAAAGTATTTTCTGTTCCACACAAGCCAGAGGTTCGCGAGAACCCAACATCTGATACGATGTATGAGAAAGCCGAAGCCAAAGAAAAACCTGTACGGGTGCAATCTGAAAAGTTTACCTTCGACAAGCAAGAGGATAAAGCCGATAATGAGAACAACACCTACTTTGTAATTATTGGAAGTTTCAGCAGCAATGAAAATGCCAACAAGTACAAAAAAGAGCTAACCCCTCAGGGATTTATTCCTTTTGTTTTGCATAGTGAAACCGGTTACTACAGGGTTTGTGTTAACTCATTTACCGAAGAAATGGAAGCTCGCCAACGGGTGTACCAAATCCGCAAAGATTTTCCTCAGTATGCAGATACCTGGTTGCTGATAAAGAAATAATTTTAGTTTATAAATCTTCTACAATCATTGATGGAACCTGGAGTAGGCGCTCAGCAGCTTGTTCCAGGTTTTCGTTTTCTTTGGCAAAACAAACCCGTATATATCTTGATTTAGACTTGTTTTTTTGATGGTGAAAAGGGGAAACGGGTAAAACCGCAATTCCAAAGTCTTTTGCCAAACGCTCTACAAAGAGGGTGTCTGCTTCGTCCACAATTCTGGAATAGTTCAATAATTGGAAATATCCGCCCCTTGCCGGAATGAATTCATAAAGGCTGTCTTCTAGTAACCTGGTGAAGTATTTTCTTTTGCCGTGGTAAAACTCTGAGATTTCTTCATACTGAATGGGGGTTTCCAGGTAATCGGCCAAGGCTAACTGTAGTGGGGTATTAACATTATAGATTTGGAATTGTTGCATCTTCCTGAATTCTGTCATTAAGTATTCAGGAGCAAGACAATGAGCAATACTCCACCCATTTATATTCAAAGGAATGCCAAAAGAAGATACGATAAAGCTTCTGTTTACCAATTTTTCGGATAGGCACAAACTTTGGTGTACCTGGTTGTCAAAAATGATCGATTCAAAAGATTCATCACCCAACAAAATGATATTTGTGCCATTCGTAAGGCGTTCAAGTTGTTTCATATCTTCTTCAGAAAAAACAGAGCCTGTTGGGTTGTGTGGTGTATTAATCAGGATCATCCTGGTTTTAGAACTAATCCTTTTTCTTAGCTCGTCCCAGTCGATCCTAAAGGTTGGCTCTTTTAATTTTACGTAAACAGGTTTCCCGCCGTTTAAAATGATAGAAGGGGCGTAAGATTCAAAGGCTGGCTCAAAGATAATCACTTCATCTTCTTCCTTGATAATGGCACTAATTGCAGTATGAACAGCCTGGATTACCCCGGCAGTAATCGTGATTTCAGATTCCGGATGATAATTGTAACCATATTTTGAAGCAACATGCTCTGCAATCCTTTCCCTCAGTTTAATTTCGCCTTCCAACGATCCGTAATTGTTGCATCCTTGACCCAAATATTTTGATGCTAACTCAATTAATGGTTTTGGGCAAGGAAAGTCGGTTTTGCCAATGGCGAAATCAATTGCACCTGTTTCTTTTATAAGTTGCTGGGTTGATGCAAATACGCTTTGGTTTGTATTGGGTAATTTCGATTGTATCATTGTTTAAATTATACTGAAAATAAAATGTTTTCAGTGATCCCTAATTCATAAGTAATACTCAAGTTACAAAACTTATTCCATTACTTCTTTCAACACGCTCAAGGATTTTATTTCCTCTTTTAAGTCCAGATGAATCTTGTAATACTCCAACAATTTTACGAGTAAAACGGTTCGTTGTTTGCTATTTATGGCAATTTTCTCACTCTCAGCCATTTCCGCTTGAAATAGTTTTCTAAAATTTTTGGTGGTATCCACATCCATAAATTGTTGATGAACCGGTTCATTTCTTTTGAATGAAGACGATAAAAGATCAAAATAAACCAGTCTTACATCTTCAGAATATGTGGGTACTACCCCCAGAAAATGTGATAGTTTCAGAAGAAAAAGCAGGTGAAAGTTTGAAATACCATCCACTTTTGTATCAAGCAAACAAACAGCGTGGTAAATGAAATTGAATAATTCCACATTGGGTTCTTCTTCTTTTAAGCAGCGCATAAGCACTTCTGCAAGAAAGATGGCCTGGGAGCTTTTTTTTATGTCGTATGGAATGTTTTCAAATGGCGTGGAAAGCCTTGCTTCTTTTAGCCGTTGCAAATCTCTTCCTGGCTTATGGTAGACCTCCAGATCCAACAAAAAAAGCGGTTGAAACAGGTTCACCTTTGCACTTGATTTTTTCCCTCTGGTTCCATTAACAATGTAGGATTGCCTTCCAAACTGTTCGGTGTACACACGGGCAATTATACTGTTTTCAGAATAATTGAAATGGTGTAAAAAAATACCACGGGTTTTTTCGAGCACAGACTATCTGCTTTTAATGGATAAAAAGAATTTTGGTTACAAAGGTTTCTTCTCCAAGTCGGTCGTTCCCCATAACCAGATAAACACCGGTGCTAACCCGGTTTCCGTAAAGGTTCTTGCCATTCCAAGAGGCTTGCCCACCCTGAGAGTCAGTTTCATAAACCAGGTTTCCACTTATATCGGTGATTTTCAGGTTTGTGTCTTCCTTTAACCCGGTAATGATTATATCCCCTTCGTAGTTTTCCCTTACCGGGTTTGGGTAAGCATATACATCGGCATAACTGGAATTCCCTTCAGTAGCTAGTCCCATATAAGAAATTAGCCCTTTATCTGTCCCAATAAAAACTTCACCGGTTTTTTGGTTTATTGCCAGACTTGTAATGGTATTTGATAAAAGAGGGCTATTGTTTTCGGTAAAGTGTTCCATTTCTTTTTCACCATCTTCTGAAATCAGAAAAACGCCTGAGTTTTCTGTCCCAAACCATTTTTGGTTTGCACCGTCAACAGCGATTGCAGTGACTGTTTCAGTTTCAAGAAGTGGGTGATAAATGCCATCGTTTAAATCCAAGCCTGGCTGTGCAGAATAAAAAGGGTTTTGATCCCAGATGTCTGCTGGGTTTTGATAAACTGCAACACCTTTTGTAGTACCCAGCCAAATTTCCCCTTCCCTGTCAATGGCGATGGAACGAATATCTTTCAATGGGGTAAATACTTCATCTACACCATTTGAAAAACGGGCTGTTGATCTTAATAGGCGAGCTTCTGATCCATCTCCTTTTACTATATACAAATCATTTTTTCGCAAGACAATCCATTTGTCATCGTTTTCAGTAATCACAATTTGCCCAATAAACTGTGATTCAGAAACACCTTCAAATTTGAAGGCTTCCCACTCACCACTTGCCCTAAAAACTGAAAGCTGATTTCCAACCCCCGAATTGGTAATCCATAGATTTCCTTCCGAATCAAAATCCATCCCACCAATACGTACATAATTGGGACTCGGATCGTTTGGCAAAGAAGTTTGTAATGAGCTATTAAATTGATTGTATCGTTCAATAAATTGATCATCTTGAAATTCGACAACGCCACCGCCCCATGATCCAGCAAAAATATGGTTTGGATCGTTAGGATTTACGGCAACACAAACGATGTCTTTGAAGCCTTCCATCTCAGGGTGTGTATTCTTATTGAAAACCGTCCAGCCACCATCACTAAAACGTTGGAATTGTGCATCATTATTTAAATTATTCCAGGCAGCATTTCTCCCCCCAGATGCTATCCATAAATTTTCATTTGCTGTAAAAATGGAAAAAATAGTATTGTCGATGGGGCCTTGAGGGAGTATAAGTTGAGCTGTTTCTCCGAACCGTTGTATTAAACCATGCTCGGAATCTGCAGCCCAAAGATTGCCTTCCGAATCAATGGCTGCACTTTCAACATGCAGGTCTGTCAATAAATAATCCGAGAACTCTAACTTGTCAATTTTTTCAATCCGATCACCATTTTCATTGAATAGGTCTACTTGCCCCATTCTGGCAATTACCAATGTATTTCCTTGAACCTGAAGATCGAAAGCGTATGTCACAGACGGGAGATAATGCTCCCAGTTATTTCTATAAAACCTATAAAGCTTGTCATCATTGTCGAATCCCGGTCTATAGTAGTTTACAATAATATCGCCATTGAAAATTTCGATTAGATTAAATGTACCGTTGGGGTTAGGAATATCATCAACATGGTACCAATTTGAAAAATCCTGTAGGTTCGGCTCGTTAATATCGGCATGGTAAATACCTTCTTCGGTAGCAGCATATAGGTGTTGACCGCTGAATACCATATCATTAACAACTATTGAAGAACCGTTTTTACCAATATAATAGGTGTCCATTACTTCATTCTTGTCAAGGTTCAATGCTACAATACCGAAACCACAAGAGAGATAAGCTGTTTGCCCAACAAATAAAGCATTGTAAATCCTTTTATCTCCTGATATCTGTTTGCGCTTAATGTCTGAAATGTTTGAAACGGTTTGCTCCTCAACATTTATGAGGTCGACATTGCTATTCTCATAGGCGATCAACAATATTCCGGATTCTTCTCCATAGGCAATGGTTCTAACCCCAACGTCCGAAAGGCCATTTATACTGGTAAGTTTTTCAATGCTATTATCACTTTTATTGAATGAAAATAACCCTCCTGTTGTGACGCAATAAATTTTGTTTTCCGCTTCAACAACTTTAGTTGCTGATGAATAAGACAGATAATCAGTCCATTGTGCATTAACGATTAATGTACTGAAGATAAAAAGAATAAGCGTGTAAAATGTTCTCATTAGCATGAGTTAATGATTTAAAATCTACTTCAATGTAGCCAGAAATTCAACTAGTTTTTGCACTGCCCTGGCGCGGTGGCTAATCTTGTTTTTGTTGGTTAAATCCATTTCGGCAAATGATTGTTCATAACCATCTGGTTGAAATATTGGATCATATCCGAACCCTTCTTCGCCACACTTTTCTTCAAGAATTTGTCCATCTACCTTACCTTCGAATAATTCCTCATGCCCATCAATTACCAGGGAAATAACAGTTCTAAAACGGGCTTTTCTATTTTTTATTTCACCAAGTTTATCCAGAACCTTTTTCATGTTCGCTTCTGCATTTTTTTCTTTTCCGGCATATCTCGCAGAATATACCCCTGGCTCTCCATTTAAGGCTTCAATCTCCAATCCGGTATCGTCTGCAAAACAGTTATAACCGTATTTATCAAACACATAAAATGCTTTTTGAGAGGCGTTTCCTTCAAGCGTAGGCTCTGTCTCAGGAATCTCTTCAGTACAATTGATGTCAGTTAAACTTAATAATTCAATTGAATCACCTACTATATTTTGAATTTCATTTAGTTTGTGCCGATTGTTTGTTGCAAATACCAACTTCATAGCTTTGTTTTTATTTCGAACAAAATTATAAAAACAAAACAATGGACAATGCAATTTGTGATTATCGCTTACTTAGTATGCATTTCATCTCGTCTGCATCGCAAACTTTTTCAAAAAACTCTCGAAAGTCATAATATTCGCCTGGAGGGAAACAGCCCTGTTTCATACAAAACGTTCTTGTATAAACAATTCTGTTTTCTTCGGTGTCAACCTTCGCATAATATTTCCCGTAAGGTGTATTTATGGTAATCGGCTCAGGTGCACTCTCAAGATAATATCCTTCAGGTAAGTTATAAGTAATAGAATCGGTGTCTATAAAGGCTTTATTTATAACTATTTCAGATTTTCTATTGCGCAAGTGGGGAGGCACATAGGTTTGCTTGTTCATGAGGTTCAACGGAAGAATTATTTTTGTTCCCATAAGGCTTGCATATCCTCTAAGCTCCAACTCAAGTGTTTCGTTAATCACGGGGAGTTTCGATTTTTTGTTGTCATGCTCATAACTTGTCAAATAAAAATTTGGGATGTCAATTTTTTTCTGGAGAAATTTTCTCTTATCGGTTTCATCCAATTGAAACACCCTGGAGACATTATCATATTGCAGTCCTTTATAGTTCGTGACGGTTTTTGCAATGGCATCTCCGCTATCATACAAGTCCACAGATATCGATCTTTCCTGATGGTTCTCCTCCATTTTATATGATTTTGTGCGAGCAATTTGGCTATGATCTTTCTTAATTAACAGCACTTCACGGTCATCGGTAAAATCGCTTATGTAACCACAAGGAAGCTGCTGACTGGTGCACTCAAGCCATAACGTATCGCTACTTAAAGGCACGCACAAAATTGCATGGTTGAATTGGTTTAAAGGAAAATCGTTGTCAATAGCAATTTTGTTGTTCCCTGCATAAACTAAGGTGTATATTGAATTTATTCCAACAACCTTCAGTAAAGATCTCATATAGTTGCTTAGTGCTTTGCAATCTCCATAACCCAAACGATCAACTACTTCAGCTTCAAATGGCTGCCATCCTCCCATTCCAACTTGTATACTTACATACCTGGTTTTATTTTGCATGTATTCGTACACAAGTTTTATTTTTTCAAAATCTGTTGAGGCGTCCTTTGTGAGTTCCAACACTTCCTGTTGTGTCTTTTCAGGGATCATGTCTAAACCCTCAGAAAGATTATTGATAAAGTTTCCATATGACTGCCATGATTCATAACTTCCTTTATTTCCCTTGATGTCTATATTCATAGGAGCAAGCCGAATGATTGGCATATATTCGTAAACCGATTTAGAAAATGGTTCTCTTTTTTTGGCATAGAAGTTTTTTAGCTCCCATGTTTTAGTCTGAATGCCTTTTTCTTCTGTAACAACAGGTTTATCGTTAAGATTAACTTGCTTTATACGAATTTTATCCAGGTTTGAACCTTTAATCTTGAAAATAGCCTTTTCAACAGAAACATTATAATCTTTAAATAAGCTCCAGGTTGGGAAAGAAAAAATACCGTTATACTCCCTTTCAAATGAATATTCTATGGTAAAAGGATAATCTTTTGTGTTTGGTTCAAAAGTTTTCATCCTGTTGTCATCATAGATTGATATACTTGAAGTAGCACTAACATCATAAATATCTTCGGTTTTAATTCGGTGAATTTTTTCTCCTGTGGCAGAATACACCGTCGCACTAATATCCCTAATTTTTATAAAGTTGTTGTAGTATTCTTCGATGCTTGAAAGAGCATACCCATTCTCATTGAGAATAGTAATGGCATATTTTACTTTCTCAATTGCTCTGGCATCCGATTTTAGTTCGAATTCATGCTTTTCCAGCCTTACAACAGCTTTCGCGTTTTTCTTTAAATCATCCGTTAAATCATGAACCGAATATTTTATATCCTTTTTTGCCAGTAGACTGTAAGGTCCAAACAAAGAGAATAATATAACTATTACAAAACCTTTTTTCATAATTTGGGAAACTTGTTTAATTTGACTATTATATTTTTTTCAGGATTATTGGCTCAGCATGTTTTTTTACAATTTGTGCGAAAAATTCTTTTAGGTAAGGATATTCATCCGGCAAAAACAGTTTTTGCTTAATGTTAACCATGCAGCTCATCATGATATAATTTTCTTGAACCGAATAGCTAACGGTGAAACTACCGCCTTTATTTGGGAGCACAAGCCTGACTGGTTTAGGAAGCTCAGAAACAGTATATGAATCAGGAAGCTCAAGTTTAACAGTACTTACTTTTGACGAAGAGTAGGGATAGTTTACAGGATAAATCCGTTTATCTGTTTTAAAAATATTTTCTTTCTCTTGCTCAAACATATGTAAATTGATCATGGTGAGGTCTCCTACCACCTCAACGTGTCGTTTGAGTTTTATTGACCACTCCTCTACAAACCTTTCGTAAATGTTTTCTTTATTTTTAAGATCATACGACAGAATTGTCAAGCCAGAATGATCCGATTCATATTCTGCCAAATAATCTTCTTCGCTGTTGTATGATTTAAGTTCTTCTCTTTTCGAATAAGCAGCATATTCCGTGTAAATAGCTGTTCTTTTTCCAGTAATTGTATTGTCATCTTCAAGCTTTAGGTTATACATTGCTTGTTGACGGTCTTTTCGGTCTGTGCTGAGTTTGATCCATTCAGTTTTGTGTTTTGACAATACCAGCCTGCCCTGGCTGTTTATGGCACGTTCAGGAATTAACCCTAAAGGGAGGTTTTCCTCGGTTGGGTCGGCCAAAATTCTTTCACCATCAATTTCAACACAACAAATCACATAGTTTAATTTATTCAGGCTGGGCGAAATCATTGATAGCTGTCCATTACTTCTGGTACTCATAATAACTGGATAGGCATTAAGATCGAGTCTTTTTAAAAGTTTAATCAGCATGAAGTTGATGTCCGCTGAATTTCCAATTTTGTCTTTGTAGACACTGTTTAGGTTAACAGAAGAGGTTGTTTCACTATTTTTTTCGTTCCATTTTACAATCTTTATTTTCTCAAAAGCCTGTTGCAACTTTTCTTTATCAGTGGAACAATTTGATTCGATTTCTTGGGCAATATCTTTTAAGAATACACATCCAGATCGTAAAATACTTCCAAAGTAGTCGCTCTCATATAGTGTTCCGCTAACTTGTTCCCAAGTTGTTGCAAATTCCTGATAAAAACCAGGGAAGGAAATACTTTTAATGTCGAACTCTAATTTAGAGATATAGTTTTTGTAAGAATCCATGTATGGTTCTACTTTGAATGCAGGGACATTGGCAACTGTCCAATGATTGGTCGAAGGATAATTCAGTGAGATATAGCCAAAGAAGTTTTTTTGATAATTGACATATTCACTTTCTTCAATCACAAGCTCTGACCATTTTACAGGGATTAATTCCTGAAATCGCCATTTTCGGGGTAATCCGGGACTTGTTACCTGAATGTCAATAACAGAACCAACCTTTACATTTGGCATCGCAATATTGATGTTATAATAATCACCGAAAACGCGTTCTTTAAAAATTGATTCTCCTTTAAGTTTGTTTTCTACAATTTTACCATTTTCAAGATTGAAGGTTTTTCCTCTTACAAATGTGTTTTTTCCCACTGAAGGGAAAGATTTATTGGCCCAGTGAGTTCCACTTTGTTTAAGGATTTTCACGCGCAGAGTTTGAGTAAATTCAAAATCATTGGCGTTAAAATGTCCATAATTACATAGAATTACAGCTTCACAAGTTGAATCAGGCTCATAAACACTCATTTTGAGATCTTCAATGTCAGGTTTTCCATATTTAATCGGAGCTTTTCCTGCAATGGCGTAGTTAATTGATAGAAGTAAAAAAAGGACCAGAAATTTGAATGATTTGTGAAAGTTAGGGTGCATAACGAATAATTTATGGGTTTCTTTGATCCCTAACTGAAATGAACTTATTTGCAGCCAGGGATTAATTCAAAAGTAATGAATTCAACGAAAAAAAGCACATATGATTGCTTAGAATGAGTATATATTATTTTGCGTAAAAAACGACACCAGGTTTTGATGTCGTTCAGGTAGGTTATTTTAAGAATGATTTATTAAACCAAATTGTCCCCCCTAATTATTCCATCTTCCAGGCGAATAATTCGTTTGCCATAGTTGGCAAATTTTTCGTTGTGTGTAACCTGAATAATGGTCATCCCTTCCTCGTTTAAGCTTTTCAGAATGTCCATGATCATTTCACCTTGTGAAGAGTGAAGGTTCCCGGTTGGTTCATCGGCGAGCAGAAGTTTGGGTTTTCCAACAATGGCCCTTGCTACTCCAACTAACTGTTGCTGCCCCCCTGATAGTTGTTGAGGGAAGAGGTCTTTTTTTGCAACCATGTTAAAACGATCAAGCAAATCGGCTACCATTGCTTTTCGTTCTTTGCTTTTTACGCCTTTATAGATTAAAGGAGTCTCGATGTTTTCATAAACGGTCATCTCTTCAATAAGGTGGTACGCCTGAAAAATAAAACCCATGAAATTGCGGTGATAGTCAACTTTCTTCTTTTCTTTTAAGTCCAGGACTGGCTCATCATAAAGTGAATATCCACCTGCAGAAGGTTCGTCCAAAAGCCCGACAATATTTAGCAAAGTTGATTTTCCAGAACCACTTGGACCCATAACTGAGATAAATTCCTTCTCATTTACCTCAAGGTCAATTCCTTTTAATACAAATGTCCGTTGAAATTTTGAATCGTAGTATTTGTCGATGTCTTGCAGTTTAATCATGGTTTTTATTTTTTCAGAATGGTATTTCAATAACAATGCCTTTTATCTATTGCACTGATAAATAATAATATAGAATAAGGTTGTACTTTTCAGTGTAAAAAAATTGTACACTTGCTGTCATTTTATTTTACAGTACTAACCGATTGCTACTTATGCCTTTGAACAAATTTGGATAATGTACCGACAAATTGAAAATCAATGGCCATTTTTTTATAAATTAGTTTAAACGATTGAAAATGAATATGCTAAATAGTGTTTGTTGTACGATATAGATAAAAAGAATGAGCCCATAAAAATTATTCATATCTAAATATGTAGATATATAAAAACAAAGACATATATTTGCTGTCAGAAAAACCAAATGAATTTAAAAATATGCTAAAAAATCAATTAATCTACGCAATTGTATTTCTTGTTTTGCCTTTTCTAACAAGTGCGCAGACAAGAACATTGAGCTTGAAGGAAGCTTTAAGTATAGCCGACAAAAACAATTACAGTTCGCAAAGTGCTGAAGCCAGAATAGAAATGGCGAAGGCATCGTACCGGATGTCGAGTGCGGTTTTTTTACCCAATTTGTCGGTAAATCACACAGCTGTTCGAACCAACGATCCCCTTTCCTCTTTTGGGTTCAAGCTAAAGCAGGAAATAACCACACAAGCTGATTTTAATCCGTCATTATTAAATGACCCAGACAATATAAATAATTTCCAAACACAGCTAAAAATCCAGCAACCCTTGTTAAACTTGGATGGTATTTTTGCTCGAAAAGCTGCAAAAAACCAATTTGAAGCAATTGATTTACAAGGCGACAGAGTAAAACTGACAATTCGTTTTGAGGTGAAGAAGGCATATTACATGCTTGAGCTGGCAGAGTCTTCAGTAAACGTTTTGAGTGAATCGGTAAAAGTTGCTGAAGAAGCACTTCGGTTAACAGAAAACAACGAAGAACAGGGATTTGCCAAAAAAGCTGATGTATTGGAAGCTGCTGTTCGCCTGGAAGAACGAAAAAACCAGTTGCTGGAAGCAAAAAACCAACAACAAACCGCCAACAATTATTTGGCCCATCTTTTAGGGATGGATCAAAACCAACAGTTTCAAACCTCAGATTCGTTAACGCATCCAGTCCAGTTATTTGTAGATAATGATATTGTCAATCTTGAAAACAGATCGGATTTGAAGGCCTACCAAAAGCAAATTGAAGCAACTGAAAACCTGGTCCGTTCCAACAAAATGAAGTTCGTTCCACGTTTAAATGCCTTTGGAAGCTACGAATGGAATGATTCAAAACTTCTGGGGACTTCAGCAAATAATTTCATGATTGGTGCTTCACTTAGTTGGGACTTGTTCAGTGGATACCGAAATGCAGGAGCAGTTCAACAAGCAAATGCCCAACTAGAGGAGGCAAAAATTAATTATCAGGATTATTTATCACAAAGCGAGTTGCAAATTAATCAGGCAAAAAGAAAACTAGAGCTAAACTTCAACAAAATTGAATTGAGCAAGTTGGCAAAAGACCAAGCAACTGAATCATTAAGAATAAGAACTGATCGATTTAAACAAGGACTTGAGAAAGCAGCAGACTTGCTTTTTGCCGAAGCTCTTTCATCACAAAAGAAATTAGAATACATACAGTCAATTTATAATTATAAGCAATCTGTTTTTGAAATGGAATTGCTTCTGGAAGAAGATATTAACGAATAAAAATATACCAATGAAATCAACGATTTTTAACTTAAAAACATTTGTGCTGATAGCTTTTACAGGTCTATTCGCAGTTTCTTGTGGAAATAGAAATGAGAGTGACGCAAGCACTGAACCAAAAGTTCAGGTTGAAATGGCTGTTGCCCAATTGAAAGATTACCCGGCTGTTATTAGTTTTTCCGGGAAATTGGAAGCGGATAAACAATCGAATTTGAGTACCCGGGTGATGGGGCAAATTGATCGAATTTACGTGAAGCCTGGGCAGAAAGTAAAAAAAGGTGATTTGCTTATTCAAATTCGCAATCAGGACATTCTGGCTAAAAAAGCCCAGGTTGAGGCCAGTAAACTTGAGGCTCAGTCAGCTTTTGAAAACGCAGAAAAAGACCTGAAACGATTTGAAGCCCTACATGCATCGAATAGTGCTTCCGATAAAGAAATGGATGACATACGAACTCACTATAAAATGGCAAGAGCCCGCTTGGCGGCAGTGGCCGAAATGGAAAAAGAGGTAGAAGAAACCATGCGATATGCTTCTATCCGCGCACCGTATTCGGGTATTGTTACCAGCAAGTTTGTTCACGAAGGGGACATGGCAAATCCGGGAATGCCTTTGCTAAGCCTGGAAAGTCCATCAGAGTGGAACGTTGTGGCCAGAGTTCCCGAAGCTGAAATTGCACAGGTTCAGATTAACGAGTCAGTAAAGGTTAAGCTGAATGCATTGGATGTTGAATTGAGTGGACAAATTGTGGAAGTCAACCCATCATCAACCAATTCAGGAAACCAATACGAGGCTAAAATCCTACTCGACTCTGAGGATGAAAATACTTCAAAACTATACAGTGGAATGTACGCCACAGTGTTTTATGAGAAAGGTATTCAGAAGATGATCCTTGTTCCTCAGGAATCACTGGTTCATCGTGGTCAATTGGTGGGACTTTATGCAGTAAGCCAGACCGGAAACAGTTTGCTCCGATGGGTGAAAACAGGCAATACTTATGGCGAAAAAATTGAAATACTTTCCGGATTGGCAGATGGTGAAAAATACATTGTGTCCAGTGAAAGTAAATTGTTTGACGGAGCGTTAGTCGCTGCAAAATAATAGAACCATGAAAACAGGATTTGCAGGAGGAATAGCCAAACAGTTTATCAACTCAAAGTTGACACCGCTGTTAATGATTGCTTTTTTGGCAATTGGTATTTACAGCTCGTACCTGACCCCTCGTGAGGAAGAACCACAGATTGACGTACCAATCGCAGATATTTTCTTCCGTTACCCAGGAGCCAGCCCAAAAGAAATTGAATCGCGCGTGATGCAGCCGCTGGAGAAAGTGGTGGCCAATATTCCGGGAGTTGAGTATGTGTATTCAACCTCTATGCCGGGACAGGCAATGCTGATTGTTCAGTTTTACGTAGGAGAAGACATTGAGCGTTCGTTGGTAAAAATGTACAACGAAATTATGAAGCACATGGACGAGATGCCAGTTGGGACAAGTCTTCCGCTGGTTAAGACTCGATCAATTGACGATGTTCCTGTGCTTGGATTGACATTCTGGAGTGAAAACTACGACGATTACGATCTGAAGCGAATTGCCCAGGAAGTTAACAATGAAATAGAACAGGTAACTGATGTTTCTGAAACCAAAGTAATTGGTGGGCGGTCGCGCCAAATCAGAGTAGTTCTAAACAATGAACAAATGGCCGGATATCATGTGGATGCTTTAAGCATTTCACAGAAAATCAAGTTGGCCAATGAGCAATTTAGTGCGGGTGCCTTCAATAAAAATGATACAGAATACTTGGTAGAAGCCGGGGAATTTCTGAGAACTTCGGAAGATGTTGCAAACCTGGTGGTGGGTGTTCATAACGGAAGCCCGGTATATCTGAAGCAGGTTGCAACAGTTTTGGATGGTCCTGAAGAGCCTATTCAATATGTGAATTTTGGATATGGTAAAATCAATGAAAAGAAAGAAACTTACCAGGGAGAATACCCTGCGGTAACCATTTCGATAGCCAAACGCCGTGGTGCGGATGCCATGAAAGTGGCTGATGCTATTCTGGAGAAAATTCATCATTTGGAAAAAGATTTGATCCCTGCTGATGTGCATGTTGACGTAACCCGGAATTATGGCGAAACTGCTTCTCATAAAGTTTCTGAGTTGTTGATGCACTTACTTGGAGCCATTGTGGCAGTTACATTTGTGGTAATGCTGGCCATGGGCTGGCGGGGTGGTTTGGTCGTGTTCCTATCAGTCCCAATCACTTTTGCACTGACCATGTTCAGCTACTATTTCCTGGATTACACACTAAACAGGATTACGCTTTTTGCTTTGGTTTTTGTAACCGGTATCGTGGTTGATGATTCCATCATTATTGCCGAAAATATGCACCGCCATTTCAAAATGAAAAAATTGCCTTTCATTCAGGCGGCAATCCGTTCAATTGATGAAGTTGGAAACCCAACAATTCTGGCAACTTTTACAGTAATTGCTGCTGTATTGCCCATGGTTTTCGTTTCCGGTTTAATGGGACCATATATGAGCCCAATGCCTATTGGAGCATCTATAGCGATGATCTTTTCTTTGCTGGTAGCATTAACTATTACACCTTATTTGGCCTTTAGACTGCTAAGCGTAATTGAGAAAGACGATAAAGTAAAAAAGGCTTTTACGTTGGAAGATTCGTTGATCTATAAATTATACAACAGAACCATGAAACCCATGTTGGAATCAAGTTTCAAACGTTGGGGTTTTATAATTGGGGTATCTGTGTTGCTACTTGCTTCAATGACCTTGATTTACTTCAAAATGGTGGCTGTAAAAATGCTTCCTTTTGATAACAAGAATGAATTCCAGGTAATTATTGATATGCCTGAAGGAACTACGCTTGAACGCACTGCGGTTGTTGCCAAAGAACTAGCAGCATACATTGCTCAACAAGAAAATGTTGTGGACTATCAAACTTATGTGGGTACAGCTTCTCCAATGAACTTTAATGGGTTGGTTCGCCACTATGATTTGCGCCGGGGTTCAAGTGTTGCCGACATTCAGGTCAACCTAAAAGATAAAGGTGATCGTAAATTGCAAAGTCACGACATTGCCAAAACCATACGTCCAGGACTGCAAGTGCTAGCTGAGAAATTTGGTGCAAATGTAAAAGTGGTTGAAGTACCTCCCGGACCACCTGTTCTATCAACTTTGGTTGCTGAAATATATGGGCCTGACTATGAAACACAGATGGATATTGCGAAGCAGGTGAAAGGCTTGTTTGCACAAACAGCAGATGTGGTAGATATCGACTGGCACATGGAAGATGATCAGGTGGAATACAAGTTCAATGTAATGAAAGAAAAAGCTGCATTACTTGGTTTATCTACGCAACAGGTTGTGCATAGCTTACAAATGGCTTTGGGCGGGCATGAAGTGGCTCAGCTTTATCAGGAAAAAGAACACGAGCAGGTTGGAATATCCTTACGATTTAGTGAAGAAGAACGTTCCGGATTGAATGACTTGAAAAAGGTAAACATTTTAAGCCAAACAGGCCAGACTGTAGCGTTGGGCGATGTGGTTGAAATTGAAGAAAGTATTCAGGATAAAAGCATCTACCGCAAAAATCAAAAAAGAGTGGTGTATGTTACTGCTGATATTGCAGGAAACCTGGAAAGCCCGGTTTATGGCATTTTGGACATGTCTGAAAACCTACATACCATTGAGCTTCCTGCAGGCTATGAGTTAACTGAGGAGTTTACTCAACAGCCTTTCATCCAGGATAACTACAGCTTGAAATGGGATGGCGAGTGGCAGATTACCTATGAAGTATTTCGAGACTTGGGTGCAGCTTTTGCTGTAGTGCTGTTGGTAATTTACATGCTGATTATTGGTTGGTTCCAAAACTTCAAAGTACCATTTGTAATGATGGTTGCCATACCACTCTCTTTGGTTGGTATTTTAATTGGGCACTGGCTGCTCGGTGCATTCTTCACAGCAACATCAATGATTGGTATGATTGCCCTGGCCGGTATAATGGTTCGAAATTCCATCTTGCTCATCGACTTCATTAATCTCCGGCTAAAGGATGGAGCACCCTTAAAAGAAGCTGTAATTGAAGCTGGAGCAGTGCGAACAACGCCAATCCTGTTAACTGCCGGGACAGTAGTAATCGGGGCGGTTGTTATTTTGTTCGATCCAATTTTCCAGGGGCTCGCAATTTCCTTAATGGGTGGAACCATCGCTTCAACCTTCTTGACGCTGGTAATTGTCCCACTCATTTATTACATGACCGAAAAGAAAAAATATCAATCGGAGTCAAATCCAAAAGCTGAAGAGTAATGAAAAAGTTCGTCATCATACAATGTGTAAATGCCTATCATGCTGAATTGGCTAATATATTTGAATCCATTCAAATAGATGCGTATAGCGAAATGGATGTAGAAGGCTTTATGAAACAAACCGACGGAAAAATAAACCTGTCAAACTGGTTTGGTTCAAATAGAAAACCTTACGATTATATGGTTTCATTTGCCTTTTTAGAAGAAGAAAAAGCTGATGAACTATTGAATCGAATTGATCAGTTTAATCAAAGCATTGAAGGGATTAGCCCGATTAATGCATACATAGTTGGAATTGAAAAATTTGTTTAATCAGGAAAAATAGATAGAAATGAAAGAAAGAATTGTACGTGCAGTAGCAGGATTGTTTATAACTACCAGTGTGGTATTGGCAATCTTTGTACACATAAATTGGTTGGCACTGGCGGTTTTTGTAGGACTGAATTTATTGCAATCATCCTTGACTAAATTCTGTCCGCTGGAATACTTCCTTGAGAAGTTTGGAGTAGAATAAATCTGAAGAGGCTGTGTTAAAAGTCCCGAATTCGTCATTGCGATCCCGGGTATCGGGAGAAGCAATCTCATTTTATCAGAGGATTACATCGTCCTTTGATTATTATCAGAAATCCTCGTAATGACGCAAATGGTTTTATTTTAATACAGCCTCTTTTTGCCCCAAATTTCTTTTCTTTATAAGAAAAAAGATGAGCAACTACTTGCACTTGATATTCGATTTGGATGGCACGCTGATTAACTCTAAACTAGGATTGGAGAACTCATTAAACTACATGCTCAGGCAAATGGGATTGGACATCAATGGCTCAGCAGTTATTGATCAGCTTATCGGGCCACCCATTCAAAATGGACTGAAAGAAGTACTGGGTTTTGATGAAAAACAAGTGGATTTGGGTATTCATTATTTTAGGGAATATTACAACAGCAAAGGTCTTTACGAAGGTGAGCTGTACCCCGGAGTTTTGCAACTTTTTGAAGAGTTAAATTCACAAGGCAAAAGGCTTTATGTTGCCACTTCAAAAAAGGATTTGTTTGCAGGAACTGTGCTCAAGCATTTTGAGCTGGATCGCTATCTGGAAGATTTTCAGGGATCAGGAGATGGTGGCAAACATACCAAGGCGGAGCTCATCACAAAGCTGATGGAAAGAAACCAGATTACTTCTTCTGAAGAAGTGGTGATGATTGGCGACACTATTTACGACATTGTTGGTGGGCAGGCGAATGAAATTAGCACGATAGGTGTGGGTTATGGTTTTGGAAATTCAGATAAAATTCAAGCCCTTCAGCCCAATTATTTTGTGGAAGATGTGGATGAACTGTGCGAGCTTTTAGCTTAAGAAAAGCTTTTCAGTAATTCAGCAAAGAAATCAGTCTTTTCCCTTTTTTTTTCCATCCGAAGAAAACCATAAAACCTGGATTCTTTTTCAAGTTTACCAATAATTTTTTGGCGGTATTTTTCCGAATGAGGTTCGGGCAATTGATGCCTTACAATTGTTTTGATCAGTAGAATGCCAACTAATGCTAAAATGGCAAAGCGAAGGTCTAAAAGTTGTATCCCGGCAACAAAAAACACAAGATTCATAAAAGCAGATACAATACGTTTAACTCGCTCATCGTTTGTGGTCAAAGCATCTCTTAAGCCATGAATGGAAATGGCCTGGTAAGATTTTCCAATGAATCGGTTATTCAGTTTTGATTGATCTGGTTGATCAACTTTTGTGGCCAGCTGAACTCCCCAATATTGTGTAGCTCCCCTAAAAGCAGATTTGAAGGCTGCAAAAATGCTAAATACGATTGCAGCAATTACAAAAATGAAAATGCTTAAGTTTTCAGGAGTAAACATTTTTTCTATTGACATTAATAGGCAGAATCAAATTGTCTGAGGAAGCGAACGTCATTTTCAAAGAAATGGCGAATGTCCTTAATGCCAAATTTCAGCATGGTAATCCGTTCAATTCCCATACCAAAGGCAAAGCCAGTGTATTTTTTCGAATCGATGTTGCAAGACTCAAGCACATTCGGGTCAACCATTCCGCAGCCTAAAATCTCCAACCAACCGGTGTATTTACAAACGTTACATCCTTTTCCGCCACAAATTGAACAGCTGACATCCATTTCTGCAGAAGGTTCGGTAAACGGGAAATATGACGGACGAAGACGTATCTCAGTTTTTTCGCCAAAAAGTTCGCGAGAGAAATACAACAAGGTTTGTTTCAGGTCGGCGAATGAAACATTTTCATCCACATACAATCCTTCAATTTGATGGAAGATACAGTGAGAACGAGCGGAGATTGCCTCGTTGCGGAAAACCCTTCCCGGGAAAATAGCTCGAATTGGTGGCTGTGTTTTTTCCATCACCCTTGCCTGAACACTTGAAGTGTGTGTACGCAATAAAACATCTGGGTCTTTCTGGATGAAAAACGTATCCTGCATATCACGTGCAGGGTGCTCTGGTGGAAAATTCAAGGCTGAGAATACATGCCAGTCATCTTCAATTTCAGGCCCTTCAGCAACTGTAAATCCAAGGCGTGCAAAAATGTCAATAATTTCATTGCGAACAATTGAAAGCGGGTGACGTGTTCCCATGCGCATTGGCTCACCGGGCATGGTCAAATCCTGTCCGGATTCTTTTTGCACTCCATTGTCAAAGCTATCTTTTAAACCATTGATTTTATCAAGGGCAAAATTTTTCAATACGTTGATCGATTGTCCAACATCTTTTTTCTGTTCGGCAGGTACATTTTTAAAGTCAGCAAACAACTGGCTAACCAATCCTTTTTTGCTGATATATTTAATGCGAAGCTCTTCCACTTCCTCTTTTGTAGAAGCAGTTAACGCTTCAATCTCTCTTTTAAGCTGTTCTATTTTTTCTAACATCTTTACACGCTGTTAAATGGAAGCACAAAGATAATCATTCACTTGAAAAACCTAAACATCGGAATACTTTATTCAAGAATGATGATTTTTTGAACACGAATGTCTTTTAAAGGGCGGTAGTAGCTGTCTATGGGCAACTTAGAAATCAGGTCGGCAACTGGCATTCCTGCAAGTACTTCACCAAATATGGTGTAAGAACCATCGATATGTGGGGCACCACCAACTGTTTTGTAAATCTGGCGTTGAGAAGTTGAAAATTTGTAACCTATTTCTTCTTCAATTTCATTTAGTTCGGAATTGGTATAAACTCGTCCGGTTACAATGTAAAACTGTGAGCCATCTGATCTTTTTTTGCTGTTGCCACGGTCGGGCTTTCGGGGCGAACCAATCATCCCCCGTTTATGATAATACTTAGGTACAAAGTGGGCGGGCAAACTATATCCGGGACCTTTCCAACCAACCATATCATTTGGTTCGGCATAACGGGTATCAGCAGCTCCACTCTGAATGCAAAAACCGTCAATTACCCGGTGGATTAAAAGGCTGTCGTAATAATTTTCACGAACCAGCCGGATAAAATTGTCCCTGTATTCAGGTGTTTCATTGAACAGGCGGATTTTGATATCACCCATGTCGGTTTTTATCAGCAAGCCTTTTATTTTGCTATTGGCTTCTGCAGTGGCTTTATTGGCTTTGGTTTTCAAGTTCTCCAAATCCTTAGGTGTATTTGATTTTTTTGCCAGTAAATCCTGAATGTACCTGGATGGAGTAGCATAATATTGCATCTCATAATCCACCACCTCAGAGAATGCTATGCCAATGGCTTTTTGGGTTGAAACAAAAATTGGTGTGCCGAATGTTATCGATCTGAATTTGTTGGATAGCTTATAACGCTTGGTTCCTTTCACCGAAGAGTGGTCTAAAAGTTTCCCAGCGTGCAGGGGCAGCGTGTTGTTTTGAGGTTTGGTCAGGTAAATGGTCTTGGCTAATTTGGGCGCAATTCCTTTATATAACTGAATGGGGTTTCGTTCAATTCCTTCAACTTTTAAGATAACGATGTTGTTGATCCGGTCAACACCCAGGTATCCGGAAACCCTGTATTTTTTCTTTTCATCGTACGGTGTTATCAATGCTTCGTTGGCATTTTTCAGCATAGATAACCGGCAAACAACAACGTCCTTTTCAACAAAAAAAGCAGTTTCAGAATTTAAATATCTGCCGCTGTCATAACTTTCAATTTTGGCAATTGAAGGGAGTAAATCCGCAAAGGTTGATGATTTCTCTTCAACAGTGGTTTCTTGTTTCGCTTTTGTTTGGGTCGATTCTTTTTTGGCTTCCTTGCTAGAGCATGCTGTAGCAAAAACGAATAGGAAAATGTAAAACCACGTATTTGAATTGTTGATAATCATTGAATTACATTGACTGTTATTTTTACATCAGTAATTGGGCGATTATTGGAATCGGTTTTTAAAGCTGCAATTTTATCAATCACTGAAAATCCGGAAATGCATTCACCAAAAATGGTATATTTTCCGTCCAAATCTGGGTAGCCGCCTACTGTAGTGTATGATTCTCTCTGGGCATCGGAAAATTCCAGCACATCAGGATGAAGTTTGTATTGTGTTTGGATGTCCCGCTTAACACGATCAGCAATTTTGCGGAATTCATCTACCTTTTTTTCTTCTTTGAGCTGCTTGAGTTGTTGGCGGATATCGGGTGTGAAAACCTGTTTCGTGATTTCCTTCTTAATTGGACGGTTGACAGCCATTTCAAGTGTGTCAAGTGCCCCGTTGGTAAAAACCTGCCCTTTAACGATGTAAAATTGTGAAATATCCGATTGTTTAAAAGGGTTCACTTCATCGGGTTGCCTGGGTGCGCACAATGCCCCTTTTTTATGGTGATAGTGTGAAAGGATTTCATCATCAACCGTGTGTTCGGGATCGCCATATCCAATGCGTTTTCCCTTAGGGGCGTTCCTTGAAGATTTGGACCCGCCCTGAATCAGGAAATCCTGAATGACCCGGTAAAAAAGCGTACCATCGTAATATCCTTCATTGGCCAGTCTGATGAATGCGTTCCGGTGTTTTGGAGTATCATTGAACAACCGGAATTTCATCGTTCCCAGGTTGGTTTTTATTTCAACAATGTGTTCCTGACTAAAACCAGAAAATCCGAACGCAATTATTGCAAATACTATGAGAACAACTTTCCTCATTAATCCAATACTTCAATTTTCATTTTCACATCAACAATGGGACGATCGTATTCATCGGTTTTAACCGCAGCGATCGAATCGATAAACGCAAGTCCTTCAACTACTTCACCAAAAACCGTGTAGTTGTTATCCAAATGTGGAGTACCACCAATGGTGGAATAAACCGCCCTTTTTTCTTCACTGATTTCGATTGCAGGTAGTTGGGCTACCTCAGCTTCAGCAGCTTCACGTATAGCAATCATCTTTTCTTCCAGCTCGGCGTGTTTCCCTTCTTTTTGAAGTTTGTTCAGCTCTTCCTGGGCATTTTGGTAATGTTTCTGAAAAATAGGCTTTGTTCTGTAATTGTTCATTTTCAGAATGACTTTCTCAAATTTAGCCTCATCATATACTTCCCCCTGGACAATATAAAACTGAGAACCTGAAGATCGTTTCTCAGGATTAACCTGGTCGCCTTGTCTGGCAGCTGCTAACACGCCTTTTTTGTGAAAAAGTGTACTATCAAATTCAGCAGGAATGGTGTAACCAGGTCCTCCATTTCCAAGCCTTTTGCCAGGCTCCGCATTTTTTGAATCCGGGTCACCACCCTGAACCATAAAACCTTCAATTACCCGGTGAAATAGTTGGTCATCAAAATAGCCTTCCCCGGCGAGCTTTAAAAAGTTATCGCGGTGCAAGGGGGCTTCATCATACAATTTGATAACAATATCCCCAAATTCTGTTTTAATTTTGACGTGTGAATTTTCTGGTTTTTTTACAGTTTGGTTGCACGAGAAGCTAAAAAGCACGATTGCAATAAGAATAAAGGCTTGAATATTTTTCATAAATTATTTGTGTTTGCACAAATATAGTTATTCTGTAAATCGAAAGAAATTCATCATGTTTGGTTTAAATAGGTCTCGGATAAAAAATGTATTTTGCAGAAAAATAATTGACATGAATTATTCAAAATGGGTACTTTTTTTATTGGTTTTGTTAGTTGGTTGCGACTCATCTTCTGATGGCTCAGAAGGGAAGAGAATAAAAAAAGTAAGGTTAGAACCGGAAGTTTTAATTTCAAAAATTGACAATAAACTGGATGAGACATCCGGGCTTATTTGGTTCGATAGCCGTTTGTGGACATTTAATGACAGTGGCGGTGAGGATGAGATTTATGCAATGGATCAGAGTGGAGAAATTGTGGTAACAGTTGAGCTGGATGAAGCAAAAAACGAGGATTGGGAAGCGATGACGCAGGATTCAGAATACATTTATGTGGGAGATTTTGGGAATAACAAAGGCGATAGAGATGATTTGAAAGTTTACAGAATCCCCAAGGATGAACTTTATGGAGACAACTCAAATTTGAAGGTTACAGCTGAAAAAATTAAGTTTTCATATGCTTCCCAGGATAATTTTGAACCTCGTAATCATGCACATGAGTTTGATTGTGAGGCCATGTTTTCGTATCAGGATCATCTGTACTTGTTCTCAAAAGATTGGGATAATTTCATAACAACAGTTTATAAACTTCCCAAAGAGCCGGGTGAGTATGAGCTTACTGCTTTGAATAGTTTTGAGGTGAACGGGTTGGTAACCGGAGCCGATTTAAGCCATGATGAAGAATATTTCACGCTTGTTGGATACGCCTTTAAGCTTCCATTTATCTATTTGTTTAAGTTTGACACTACTCAGGTTTTTAGTGAGAAAGCTGTCTTTTTTGATTTGGGCTCCATCTATGATGCGCAAACAGAAGGCATTTGCTTCATTAACGAAAACGAAATTGTATTTTCTGCCGAAAAGACAAAAACATACGACCAGCGCGTGTTCACAATTAACCTGAAGGAATATAAAAAGCATCTTGATTAGATTATGCTTACAGTTTCGGCAAATATCCGATTGGAACGGTTGAATATTACCCATGCGTTCATGGTATTTCAGGCCATCGATAAAAACCGTGAATACCTTTCACCCTGGCTGCCATTTGTTCAGGACACCCAATCGCAGGAAGACACTGAAGCTTTTATTGATTCGGTCACAAACAAATCGACCAATGATAGGGATGAGGTATTTGTAATTTGGCTTCAAGATAAGTTTGCCGGATTAATAGGATACAAGGATACCGATCGGGTGAACATGAAAACCGAAATTGGATACTGGTTAATTGAATCGATGAGTGGAAAGGGAATTATTTCACAATCGGTGAAAGAGCTTGTTTCATTTGCTTTTGCTCAAATGGATATGAACAGGATCCAGATAAAATGTGCGATTGGCAACACGAAAAGTGTTGCAATTCCCAAAAGGCATGGATTTGTATTTGAAGGGATTGAACGCTCCGGGGAAAAGCATCAGCAGAAATTTGTAGACCTGGAAATATACTCCATGCTAAAAAAAGATTGGATGAAATAAGCCTCTTTTGCAACTATTCTTAAAAAGTTCGCTCTGTAATTATGTCGATTAATTAAATCTTGACTGATAAACACGGGCTTGGAACAAATTAATCTTTGAATTGTTAATTGGAATGTTCGATTTTTTTATTTTTGCCCTTGGTTTTATTATGGCAACTAGTAAGAAATCTGAAAACTTGAGAATGTCATGGAAAACAAAACAATGCGCAGGACACTTTATCGTGTCTTAAGAAAAACAGGAGTACCAAGAAAAGAAATTGAATTGGATGCCTCTTTTAACGATGACCTGAATTTTGATCAACTTGATTGGACATTATTTATCTATTACTTTGAAAATACCTTCAAGATATCTGTAAATGATGATGAGGTTTATCGCTTGAACCAGGTAAAAGATTCTTTCAATTTAATCAGAAACATTGCCTAACCTTTAAGTTGGGAACTTACAATTTTACTAAGAAAAGGGAATAAAATGTCAACGGGTTTAACCTGTTGGCATTTTTTTATTACGGTTTAATTTTTCTCGAAAGTTTTTTCAAGGCTTTTACCATACCACTTTCAATTGTCTGATAATCTTCAATTTCCTTGCTGGAATAAATAAACATTACAGCAACTTGTTTAATTGGATCAAGATTGTAAATGATGGACTTGTTTAAACGATAAGCCTCGCGCATCTTTCGTTTTAAGAGGTTACGCTTTACCGCTTTTTTAAAGTTTCTTTTCGATACAGTGAAACCCGCTTGTGCAAGGTGATCAGCTGGAAGATCGGTTTGCATAAAAACAACTTTTAAGGGAAAAGAATAAAAGGATTCACCTTCGGCAAAAAGACTATCAATAATCTTTTTCCTCGACAAACGTTCACTTTTTTTCAAGCTGAATTCACGCATGATGTTTACTAAAGTACAATAAAAAAGGGGAATAAATCCCCTTTTAAAAATTGATATTTCGAATGAAAATTTATCTTGCTTTGTTGTGCTTCTTAATGAATTGCTCAAGGGCCATTGTCATGGATGGTGCCTGAACTGTTGGAGCTTCAATGTCCAATCTTAACCCAGCATCTTTTACCGCTTTGGCAGTTGATGGTCCAAACGAAGCAATTTTAGTGTGGTTTTGCTCAAACTCAGGGAAATTCTGAACAAGCGATTTGATTCCAGATGGGCTGAAGAAAACCAAAATATCGTAGTTTACATCTTTAAGATCAGATAAATCACTACTTACCGTTTTGTATAAAATGGCTTTGGTAAACTTGTAACCACCAGCTTCCAATAACTGTGGGATTTCTTGTTTGTGAATGTGAGAAAGAGGGACAAGGAATTTTTCGTCCTTGTGTTTTTTCATGAGCTCGGTTAAATCTGAGAACATGCCATTTCCATAAAAAATCTTTCTTTTACGGTACACAATATATTTCTGTAAATAAAAAGCAGCTGCTTCAGAAATACAGAAATATTTCATCGAATCAGGAACTGTGATCCTCATTTCCTGACAGATTCTGAAGAAATGATCAATAGCAGTTCTACTGGTAAGAATTACTGCTGAATGATCTAAAATTTGAATACGAGTTTGTCTAAATTCTTTAGCTGAGACGCCTTCTACCTGAATAAAAGGCCTAAAATCAACTTGTACATTTGTTTTATCAGCCAAATCAAAATAGGGTGATTTAGCCGACGCGGGCTTTGGTTGCGAGACCAGTATCTTCTTGATTTTCAAGATATTATTCCTTTATAATTATTGAACCTCTTCTAAGCCAATAGTAACTTAAAAAGATAAACTAATGGTAAAATTTCAAGGGTACAAAGGTATAAAATCAAATAAAAAATAGAAAAATGTTTTGATAATAATATTCGAGTGCCCCTTAAAAGCGATAATATGTAGGTAATTATTAACATGCTGAGTCCAAAATATATAAGTGATTTTGGGTTTGACAAAGAAGCAAAATTGATAATAATTGATACAGGAATAATTAATATTCCGATAATGCGGTTATACTGATTTATGTTGAAGAAATATTCTTGGGTTGAAGGCATGGATTCAGTGAAAAAACCGATAAGATAGTAAATAACTCTTTTACCAGTAAAATAAAGGATTACACCACCAAAAATGGAAAGATAAGTGGTAAATGAATTGGTGAATAAACTGAGTTCAAATTCGAGTCCGGCCTGGTACAAAAAATAGCTTACAACAACATAAAATAATACTTCAAGTCTGAAGGAACCGTGTAGCAAACTTACTGATCGTTCACGAAACATTCTTGAGGCAGATGGGTAATTAATTGCTGATGTAAAAATCTGGTTTAAGTATTTGTTAAAGAATATCCTTACACTGGCAAAAAGTATCAAAGCAAGCACAAAAATACCAATTGACCAGTCAGCATATTGCCTGTCAATCTTTTTTTCAGGTAAAATAACCTCTGGTTTTTCAACAACCGTTTTTATTTCCGGAGCAATTGTTATTGAATCTTCAACTGTTTCTTCAACAATGACCGAATCTGTTGCAATTTCTTGTACCGGTTCTTGAAAAGACTGAATTTTTAAGGGAGCTTTTTTCTTTTGCGCCCTTGCAGAATCAGCTTTTGAAATTGAATCAACCAGTCTAATATTTTCCGGCTGTATAAGCTGTCGCTGAATTTTAATGGCAGGTGCCGAATTTAACTCAACTTTTGAGTCGAGTTGTCTAAGAATAGTATCATTCTGTAAGGCAGTTTGGATCATTCGGCTTTTGCTTTCCAAACAAAAATAGTTATTTCCATGCTTAATCTCACAGATTGTTAATTTTGTCTGGATATTTTTCAATGTATTGATGGAAACAAATCCCAAAATTTATTTAGCGCCATTGCAAGGGTTTACAGATTTTGTTTACCGAAACTCCTATCAGCAGGTATTTGGCTTGATTGATGAATTTTATATCCCCTACATTTCCATTGGCCCTGGAGGGAAAATAAGAAACAGTCAAAAGAGGGATATTCTTCCTGAAAATAATCAAACAACAAATGCGGTTCCACAGGTACTTTGTTCAAGTGCAGAGGAACTGAAAAAACTGGCATGGATTTTAAAGGATTTTGGTTATCAGCGCATTAACCTAAACTTGGGTTGTCCTTACCCCATGGCGACAAAACGGGGAAGAGGAACCGCATTGCTGGAAAATGAGCAGGAATTGATCAGTGTCCTGGATGCTATTTTTAATGAATTTGATTTTTTGGTTTCTGTGAAGTTTCGTTCGGGCCTTGAAAAACCAGATACCATTTTCAATCGAATTGAAATCCTGAATAATTTCCCTTTTGAGAAAATGATTTATCATCCTAGAATAGCCAGGCAGCTTTATAAAGGAGAAGCATTGCTCGAGGATTTTATCAGGCTATCAAAGGTATCTACGAAACCTTTGATTTACAATGGCGACATTGAATCTTCAGAAGATATCGAAAGAATAAAAAATGAATTGCCCGAACAAAACGAATGGATGATTGGCCGCGGTGTTTTGATGAACCCTTTTTTGCCTCACCAAATTAAAGGTGAGCAAATAGACGAGGAAACAAAACTTGATAAACTGAAACAGTTCCATCTATCCGTTTTTGAAGGCTATCAGAAAACGTTTACAGATGAAGGGCATGTTTTGAATAAACTGAAAGAATTTTGGATTTATTTTTCGTTCAATTTTCAAAACCAACGCAAAGTCCTAAAATTGATAAAGAAAAAGAATAAGCTGGCTCACTATCTCGAAATGGTTAGCCATATATTTTCCACGTAATAAAATGAAAAAATCCACGTATTATCATCAGTATTAATTGATTATAAAATCAATCTGAAGAATTGAATAAAATTTAAGACCAAAGAAGTTGAATACAAGGATTATTTGTCAGACACATACCCCCTTCTGTTCTTCGAACATCTTCCCCCCATTGGGGGAAGAAAGAGATGGGGGTGTATCTTCATTTAGAGAGAACAAGTTATAATACCAAGCATCGAAATAGGTTTTAAATTCAGGTCTTTTTTAACCTGTTCACGCTATTATTCTTCGTATTTTTGGATCAAAATATTTTTTATGCGCCGATTTGTTTTACCAGCTATCCTATTGTTAATTCTGGCTTTTGCCGGGATTGGTTATTATCTGACCCAACAAACCAAAAGTTATACCGAGAACTCAGCGTTTAAGGCTGTTCCTCTGCATTCTCCGTTGGTAGTTGAAATCCCGTCGATTAAAAACTTTGCTACAAAGTTGGATGGTGAATCTGCACTGGTAAAAGAAATGAAATCGGTACCTGTCTTTTCTGATCTCTTTTCAGAAATAAAATCAGTTGAAGATCTTTTCTTGGAAAATGATGTAGCCCGAAAAATATTTCAAAACAAATCGGCACTTATTGCTTACAATTTTGCTGGGAAAGAAGAAGTCGGAGCTTTGGTTGCCATTCGTTTAAACGACCGATCAGAAAAATCGCAGATTATAAATCTTGTAAACACCCATTCTGGAGTGAAATTGACCAAGCGTGTTTATGATGGAGTGGATGTTTATAAATGGAACAACAATCAAGAAGAATACCATTTGGCCATAAAAAATGGAATTGTTCTTTTTAGTCGTTTTGCCCTTTTTGTTGAAGAGGGAATTCGTCAGATAGCCACTGAAAATTTGTTGGATCAAGGGCAGTTTAAAAAACTCTATGAAACAGTGGGGGGCAATTCAAATTTTAATATTTACATTAATCACGATCATTTCCCCAGGTTGATTTCACGAACCGTTCCAAGAGATTACCGCAAACTGGTAAACATGTTTAGTGATTTTGCCGACTGGACTGAATTGGATGTGACCTTTGATGAAAACTCGTTGTTGATGGGCGGATTTAGTTTTTCAAACGATTCAAACATTAACTACCTGAATGTTTTTCGTGGGCAAGAAGCAGGCCGATCAGATATGGAGGAAATGGTTTCTGCCAATTCGAGCCTGTTCATAAACTTGAGCCTCAGTAATCTTGATAAGTTTTTTGAAGACTATGAAGAGTTTCTAAAAAAACAGGGAGGTTTTTACACCAGGGAAACGAATCTTAAGTCGATAGAAAAATACGGTAAATCGAATTTTATAAAACTATTTTCAGGAATTGCTGATCCGAATTTTGCGATGGTTTTTGGGAATGTTACTAAAAATAACCCCACGAGCAATCGTATTTTTATTGCTGCTGTTAAAAGCCAGTCTGAAGCCAAGGACAAAATATTAAAAATACTAACGAATTACGCGAAAGCCAAGGATAAAAACCTGGGCGATTTAATAAGTACATATCAAATTCAAAACGATCGGAAGTTTGAAATTTACGATTTTCCATTTTCTAATTTTGCAGAGCTTCTTTTCGGCCAAATATTCTCTGGGGCAAGTTGTAACAAGCTTTGTTTTTACGACAATTACCTCTTGTTTTCTGACAGCCAGGAATCGATGAAAAGCTACATTCATGATTTGGTGTTGAACGAAAACTTGAAAAAAGATGTCAGCTACCAGAAGTTCAGCCAGCAGATGGCATCCAAATCAAGCTTTAGTTTTTTCCTCAATTTCTCAAAAGGTTTTTATTTGAAGGATCATTATTTAAATGAAGAAGTCTCTGGAATGATAGATACACATGAAGAGAGCTTCCGGAAATTTTATGCACTGGGCTGGCAGTTTTCGTCTAATTCTGGGCAGTTTTTGAATAACCTGTACCTTCAGTTTGATCCGGTATTAAAGGAAGAGCCCCAAACGGTATGGCAAAGTAAGCTGGAGGGCAATGTGGCCATTAAACCTCAGATGGTTGACAACCATCGCGACCCAAAAAACAAGGAAGTGATTATTCAGGACGACCATAATAATTTATACCTGATTAATAAAGAGGGTGTGACAGTTTGGAAGGTGAAGCTTCCTGGAAAGATTATGAGTGAAATCTATCAGGTAGATTATTACAAAAATGGCAAGCTGCAATATTTCTTCAACACAAAAAATCAGCTTCATTTAATCGATAGGAATGGTAATAACGTTGCCCGTTTCCCTATTTCATTGCGCTCACCTGCTACCAACGGGGTGTCAGTTTTTGACTACGACAACAATCGCAATTACCGCTTTTTCATTGCTTGCGAAAACAAAAAGGTTTATGCCTATTCGAAAGAAGGCAAGCTGGTAACAGGATGGAAATTCAAGGGCACGGACAGAAATGTAGCTTATCCTGTAAAACACTTTCGGGTAAACAATAAAGACTACATTGTTTGTGCTGACCAGTACAAAACCTACATTCTGGATCGACGTGGAAATATTCGTGTGAAAACAAACGAAAGCTTTGAGCATTCAAAAAACGATGTTTACCTGATAAAAGGCGGAACTCCGGCCTTAGCAACAACTGATATTAAAGGTGAGCTTCATCTTCAGTATTTTAATGGGGAAAGTAAAACAGTAAAGCTTGGTAGTTTTGGAGCCGATCATCATTTTACAGTGGTCGATTTGAATGCAGACGGGAAAAGCGATTATGTTTTTGCCGATGGAAAAGAGCTGCAGGTATTTTCCAATTCTGGTAAACGAATTCTGAGTAGAAGCTTAAAAAGGAACATTTCAAATTGCCCAAATATTTATACGTTCTCAAGCTCCGACCGAAAGATTGGTGTGGTTTGCAGCGATGAAAACCGGGTCTATCTCATCAACTCCACGGGAGATATTTATGATGGATTTCCGCTGCATGGGAACACCGATTTCAGTATTGGCTTCTTAACCAAGGGAAATTCATTCTTCAACCTGGTAGTTGGAAATGAAGATAACAGCTTCTTTAATTACAAGGTGCAGTAGTTTAAGGATACAAAAATGGAGGAGCCAAATTGACTCCTCTGAGTTTCACCAAAACCAACTAAATTATTGTCACTTATTTTTCTGTTGCATTTACATTAAACACATCCGCATAGATCAATCGGTCTGTTTCTTCAGACTGTTCTAAGCGATCTTTGTAAGAATTAGGCAGGCCTCCAATTTTGTTTGGTCCTCTTTCATATTCTTCAATAATAATTTGGAACGGAGCAGTTTTATAGCTCCGGGGAAGTTTGAATTCCCTGCTAATGGAATATCGGTTATTTACAATGTTCCGTGAAGTGATCCGTATTTCAGCACCCTCATCATTCAAATCTTTCTCATTCGAGCCATCGCTTATTGTTCCGAAAATAGGTTGTGCAACTTCATTGTCCTGAAAGTTAATTCGCAGCAAATTGTAATTCCCGTATTTTGCCAGGCGGTCGTTGTAAATCGTGCCTTCAACAGTTAATGTAAATTTTGAATTACTGTCATCCTTTTTAAATCGAACAGTGGATTGACGGTCTGGCATTAGTTGCGTGAAATTTGCAGAAACAACGGAAGATAAGCAAACATCTTCCTGCTCATTTCGAACGGAATAGGGTTGGTATCGGGCCAAAATCAATTTAACAAATGGGAAATACATGTTCCCGGGGTTGATATTCAGGTCGCAAAACCAGGTTTGACGCTCTTCATCAAAATGTACCGGATAGGCAACAGCTTTGGCTTTGGCAGATTGGTGTTCTGGATATTGCAAATCTTCATCAATCACAGGGTTCATCCTGAAATCGGAAGGATTTGGTGAAAATCCTGAAGGCTGTGTTGAATAAAGCAATGGGTCAATCCCCCAGTTGGTATAATAATCTGAATAGCAGGGAGAAACCATGGTTAGCCTGTTTAGTGTGGCTTTTGCTTTAGTGTCAGGCAAAATTACCGCGAGCATTTCGTCTTCACCTGATGAAAACCATGGACGCTTCAAGAAGATCCGTATTCCACCTCCAACACGTTGATGACGGATAGCATCCCCCGATTGGGTTTTTCGCCATTCAAAAGTTGGGATGATATAATCGATTTCAGGTGCTTTGGGCCTAGCTGAACTGGGAATATTAATCCGTTCCAGCCACTCGCTTTCACGGGTTGTGTTTAGTTCGGTATTGCTTGCCAAAATCTTATCAAAATATTCACGGTACCTGGATGCAGCAATCAATTTAAAATCGAGCCAGCGGTGCTTGGTATCCCCAAACTGGTGCAATAAAGGTTTTATTCGAAACTTTACGGCTTTCATCATCGTGAACTTAAACTCCTGTACATCAAATTTCACCTGGTTAACCAAGGTTTTTGGGGCACTTTTTTTCTCTTGTTCAAATTTCTGAAATGAAACGGCCTGCGTTTTATAAATAGCATTCATCTTTCTTGAAGCGGGCTGCGGATCTTTTTCAAACTCTTGCTGGTTTCGGAGCTGAAACTTTTTGATCGGCATTACTTTCAAATTCTGCACCTGTGTTTTTACCAATACTTCCGGCTTTGGAATTGTTCCTTTGGTAATTACATCATCCTGGTAGTTTACATACACATCCGGAATGCTGTTCCTACCCTGTTTTTCTTTAATCGTAACAGAAATCCCATCGTCAAAAGGTTCGGTCCAACGCGATTGTAGCTCAACTTTTTCTGTACTCTCACCGTGTACTTTAAATTGAATGTTAATGTCTGCATAGGTTTGTTTAAAATCCCTGTTGGGTAGAAGCTCCTGAATAACGGGCTCTTCGAGTGGTTGTTGCACGGCATGAACCAATTCCATTTCACGCGAAGGGCTGACCATCCAATGTTGACCAGAAAAGGCTAAATCCTTCAATTCGGAAATATTTCCAGGTGATTCTTCTTTAACCATTTGCCAAATGGCTGAGAGCTCTTTCAAATCATTTTCTCTCCAGAATGTGCTAAAACGAATGCGTGTTCTCAAACCCTTAGGCATGTAAACCGTTAGCTGGCGGCTTGTTGCACTCCATTTGGCATCTTGATCGCCTTCTTCCAATCTGATTCGAATGTGTCCGGCATTATACCAATCTTCAGGCTGGGGAATATTATTTGTTTTGCCTGGCTGAATTTCTTCATTGGTGAAGAAGCTGAAAAGCCTTGGCGCAAATTCCTGCGAATGTGTATTTTCAAAACCATCGGCTACAAATAATGCCACACCGGCAGCCATTGGGTCAGGGAGGTAAATGATTTCAACCTCGTTGGGTTTGTATATCTTTTCCTGGTTCTTTTCGTCTTGTTGATACAAACCCTCATGGTTGGTAATGATGCTGTATATTTCTTTAGCTTGCTGCGGGTTTCCAAAAGCTTTTTCAAACATGTTATGGTTTTCAGCCATCTGCTGACTGTTCTTGGGTGGCAACAGATAACGCAATGAGTGATCATCCAATGTTTCCCCATTGACCGGATGGCTGTTTTCATATTCGGACACCGTTTGGTCATAGTTTGAACGGATAACCATGCTTTCGAGAAATTCCCCATCTTTCAGCTTGTTGCCAACCAACACAATGGGGCTGGCCAGCGGCTCGTACCTCATGTAGCGAATATTGCTGCGAATGGACTGCGTTGGAGATTCTGGCTGATTTTGAAGAGGAACACTGTTCCCTGCTAGGTCGACGGCACGGATCCGTACCCGATAATCTTTACCAAAGCGTAATTTTGGCAAAGTGCCTGGAACTATCTTCGATTGGGCATTTATTCTGAATTCCAAATCCGGGTCGAATTGATATTTTCTGGCTTCGAGGGTTTTGTCAGTGTGGACAAAATCCTTTTTAATGGTTTCACCGGGCTCTAGTTCATAGTCATCAGATTCGTTGATGGCATAACCGGGTTTGCGGACTGATAAGCTCCAGCCTTCCCATCGAGCGAGTGTTTCTGAAACAAATACGTCTTCCGGATCATCTGGGTCTTCGGCAATACCAAGCTGAATAAACCCTTCATCTGCTTCAATGTCATTGATCGCATGTGGGTTGTTTTGCTCATCAATCCAGGTATATTCATCCTTTCGTTGATGCAATGAATGCCATTTTTCAGGCTGGTCTTCGTAAGCAATGTCCATCTGGTAGCCTTGGATAACATCATCGGAATACAAAACTTGCACAGGGGTTTTAACCTTTAGCTGAACCATTTGTGGTACAACTCCCTGTATTTTCGGTTTAGGTTGAATTTGCATCAGCTGTGGAGATGCAGTAACAAAATTCTGTTTGATTTGAAGGTTGTTTTCAATTCGTTTAAACAGATGTTCTGCCATTCCGTTTTTGGTAACAGCAATGCCTGCAGAACGCATAAATGGTAAGCCTTCGTCTTCGGGAGGTTCAGCTTCTTCGAGTTCCTTTACTTTTAGGTTTCGGCTAACCGACAATTCCGATCTTACTTCATAAAAACGGGCAATTTGCTGAACCTTGTTTTCGGCCATATTGGAAGTTTTTAATGCAGCACCATCTGCATCAACCTGTACAACTGAAAACTCATTGGTATTGATTTTTACAAAACCCTGCTTGAAAATCGAATTGGTTTTGTCGCCAATGTAAAAGCCTTTATTGGTAATTTCATAGGCTGTGGCAGGTGTGGACACGGTTGTTCCTTCTTCTTCAAAAACCAATGATTTTGGGACAAGTTGAATGGTTCCTTTATCGGGGAACGAAGAATCATAAGGAATGATGAAGTCCAAAACGATCCCGAGTTTTCGCATTATCTGCGGATAGCTGTTTACCACTGCCATAATATCATGAAACTCAAATGCAGGTTTTTCAGGCTTTATGTGCAGTTTTGGCTTAAGCTTATCCACCTGATGAAATTGCCTCAGTTGGGTAAAATCATCCTTTGGGCTCATTCGCTTTTCAAAACGTTTGAATTTTCGTTGTTGCAATGTTCTTCGCAGGTTCTGGTCATCATCTATTTTTTTAGCCATCATTTTTGAGGCCTGCATTTTCACTCTGCGATTTGATTGTGTGGCCTGTTGAACGGTTCTGGCATCGAGCTTGATCCGAGAGATCGCACCCAGGTTATCTTCATCCACAAACTTTTCAGGTGTCACCTTGAGTTTTGGATCAACGATGGCTTCCCGTTTGTAAGATTGGATAATAAAGTCCTGGATGTGTTTTATCGGGAACGAATGAATTTTCTTTACAGAAAGATCTTCTTCCTCTTTAAAATCGTCAACTTTTATGTCTTTATGAAAAATCTTTTGATACAAATCAGCATCAATTTTATCCTTCATCAGCGTGGCATCAAGCACAGTTCCGTTCTGTAAGCGGAATTGAAAATCGGCATCGAGCACTTTCTCATGCCAGGCCAGTATATCTTCAAATTCGTTTAATGTGGTATCAACCGGAGTACTTAGTTTCATTGATACAAAAACGGAAAGCTTTAAAACATCCTTGCCCTCAACTTCGGCTCTCTGGTGTGGTAGCGTGGTAAATATTATTTCTTGTGGCATATTTTAGTTTTTTCTGAATTCAACGTTTTATAATTATCCTGCAAAGGCAAGGCAGTATTCTTGCCAGTCATCCTGATCAATCATTTCGATAAATTTCGGATCGGCATCTGCGCCTTTCAGTTCACGACGAACGGTCACTTTTACTGTTTTGCTGAAGAATAGTACTTCAACTTTTACTTTCACGGTTGCAATACCTTCAAGCTTTTCAACCTTATCTCCGTTAAACACTGCGGTAAATGCCAGGTAGAATTCAAGGGAGATCGTGATCAATCCAAGAATTGAAAGATGGCCGTTGATCCTTAAGTAGCCTGTCAGTGTTGATTCGGCAATTTCTTCTGTTTCACCATTGATGGTTTTTTCTACCAATTCCATTTTGTAGTAGAAACCACCCATGGCAGAAACCCCTCCGGATGCCACCCCAACATTGAGCGACATGGCAGCCCCAAATTCGAAGGCTGCTTCAATGGATTGCAATCCTTTCAGGGTGGTAACCATCATGAAGAAACCTCCACCTCCAAAGCATGAGATAGTTAGCAGGAATGGATTTTCACGTTTGCAGAAATTAAAACCCATGGTGAGTGGGGCACCTGTAAATGGAAGTGTAACATTAGCTCCGAGGCTCATGTTCGAAATCATGCAAATACCCACTTCCAAATTCGGAATGCTAATGTCGAAACCGGCAACCACCTTGGTTGGCTCAAGTTTAATGTATGGGCCATCATCTGAGAACCCAGTATTTGGGATGACACTTTGAAGGTTGTTTACAAAACTCAGAGCACCTTTAAATTCGATCGGTTTGTCCTTATCAATGTCAACTTTTACATCAGTTTTTTCTGAAGATCCGGTTTTGAATTCTAAATAATTGAAGTTTACTGCCAGCAAGGGGACAAGGTCAATCCCAAATTTCTCAAAACGTGCTGAACCATTTAGTTTGGCAGCTTTTGAAGCGTCAAATGGTTTTTCAAATTTTGTGGTAATCGTTAATGCTTCATTCGGATTATCAACATTTACATGCAGGATATCCTCAATAACCTTGATCGGATTACTTTTGAACTCAGGCTGCCATTTATATTCTGCATAAAATGAATCGGTAGTCACATAGGTTTTGAAGTTTGGAATTTTTGGGATATTGTCATTCAATGCATCAAGCATCTCCTGAACTTTGTTTTTAAGTTCCTGTTTCAGGTCGTTTATCTGATCTTCAACATTTTCCTGTGCTTCTTTTGCCAGGTTTTCCAGGTAAAGAATTTCATCTTTAATGTCTTCCAGGGCTTTTTTGACCTTATTGATGGTGTCAATCAAATCATCAAATGCTCCTCCCAAGTCGAGTCCGTCCAGCAACAGATCAAAAATTTTAATTACCCCGAAAATTTTGGCGACAGGGAAATCTTCTAAGGCTTCAAAGAATTTATCGGGGTTGAACACCAGGTCTTTGATATCATCAACTTCACCACCAACGGGCCCTTGCAGTTTGCTGAGTGCGGTAATGGCCATGTTTGGTGAAAGAAAACCTCCGGCTTTATCGGAACCCCCGCTAAAATCGACTACAGCATCGGCAACCCGGGCGAATACCATGCCGTCATTTTTATCATCCTCTAGGGTAATTCGTGCAGGTTTACGAATACCTGTCATTTCATCCAACTGCTTGATAAAAACGTTTGCCTCCTGCATAGATGGATGAAACTTGATATCGGCCTGTCCATTTGCAGGATAAGTTTGCGCACCAAAGTTCAGCCATTCGGTCTCAAATGAAGTATCACCATCTACAAGACTTTCGGCATAAGCAATGTCCTGTCCTAGAAAATCAGTTTCTGTATAGTTTGTATTGGTATTGTACTTGTTAATTACCTGTTCCATCAGGTTAATATTGCGGGCAATTCGGTTTTCCATAAAAGCCAATGGCATTCGGATCACGTGCTCAAAGCCTTCCTTGTCGGTAACAACAATGTCAAACGGAAAGCCTTTATTCCCAACATTGATGTAAAAGTTATAGGTCGTATTTCCGCCTCCACCAAATCGGCTAATTTTTTTGATTGTTCTAAAACCTCCGCCCGATGGAGGCACATTGATGATGGTTGAATCAACCGGGTTGTCAATATCGGGTGTTGTATTGGTATTTATGCGAACCGCCTGAAATGGGAACTCGATGAATTTGTTGTCCGGGTCAGATCTGTCATAAAGTACTTCTTTTTCAAGAACGACAATGTACATGCGTTGGCGGTTAACAGCAGATTTTGTGGGTTTGTGAAACTTCCTTTCAGTTACTTTTACCAATGCAGCGCGATGCCCAAACGGGAAAAGATAACCTTCACGGACAACTTTTACATAGTGATCGCGTCCAAGGGTAGCCAAATGTTCCCACTCAATAATATTCAAGTCATTGTCAGCAGGTGATGGTACATCGAAGAAAGCGTGCCAGTCTAAATAAGCACCAAGGCTTGTCAGCATAAGGTTTTTAACTGGCACAGCCTTTGGGGAATAACCGGGAATTCCATAGTTAGAAGTTGTATGAACCAATATATGTCGGTCGCTAGCATCCAATGAAGCCATAAAAGGTTCACCCAGCTTTGCAGGGTTTTTGTAGTTTTCGTTCGCTTCATCCGCCCACAAAGCACGAATGGTTTTAAAGTTTGAAAGTGAACGTGTTGTCTTGCCATCTTTTAACCGCACTCCTAACGAAGTATGCCAAAGCTCGGTAACTTGTCCTTCTTTTGAATATAAAGGATCAAGGACCCGAAACTCAGTTGAGGTAACTTGCTTGACAGCTTTCGTGGTCTCCTTGGTATCCCTAAAACGAACTTCTTTTTGGTGAAAGAAATCGTTTGTCTGGTTTGGGGAGATGTACATTAAAGTTGGAGCTTCAATGGATGTGTTGAATTTTGGAACCGGCCCCATTTTCAGACTTACGTTTTTAAGTTTTGAGACACTGAAGGTTGGACGAACGGTTTGCATTTGCTGGGGCTGCAGGACTTTCGCCAGCTGAGCTTCTTCATAAACTGTACGGTGGCTGGCTTTAACTTTTGAAGACTGCACCATCTTAATTGCATAATCTTTGGTGCTGGTGTCTAAAAAGCGACTACTCGAAGGCTTTGGTGTTATTTGGTTTTTACTCGATAAGAATATTGGGGTTTTTAGTTTGGATATCTGTGGAATTTTGATCCAAGCCCTTGGGTGCACATTCAGCTTAAATTTTGACCAGTCAAGCAGTTCTTCCATCGTTAAGGGGAAACCGTCGCTTCCGGCAGGAAGTTCATAAACTAACCGGCTACGACGGGCACGTAGGTGTTTCGCAGGGAGTTTGACTTCTGTGTTTGTTCCGGTTCCAGGAATCTGATTTGATTCGAAGAAAGCTTCTTCCAGCGTGTGTTGGGAAGAGAAATATATAATGACTATTCCGTTCTTTTTGCTGTTGTCCAGTTCTAAAAATGGGGATTGACCTCTGTTGGTATAGTTGAAATTGTGAAATTCAAATTCGAGCAGAATCATATCTTCGGGGCGGAGTACCCGAATGTTCAACGCCCGCTTGGGGCGGAACTTAATTTTATCTATCTGTATATCAAGTTGTGGTTGAGTACGTGTTGGTTTTCGAACTGGTTGTTGTGTATAAGGTTTTGATGATTTTTTAGTGACTGGAACCTGTCTTTCAGGAGAACGTTCCGTTTCATCAGTGTTTGTTTTGGAAGGAATAATAACCTTTTTAAGTGTAGTTTGTTTTTTTATTTTTCGTACAGGTTCCTGTGGATTGATTCGAATGGACGGTGAATCGTGATAGACCGAACCGAGTGCAATGCCGTTTTGTACATTTGCCCTAAAAGCCCTAATCCGTGGTTCAATTATTTCTGAATCCAACAGATTTCCGTGGCCAAAAGCTTCAAAGTCGGGGTATTGATCAGAGCCGATCAGCTTAAAAGCACCCAACTCATTTGAAATCCAATGACCATTTTTTTCAATGCAGGCTGAGAAGTATGCTGTTGGGTCTCCTCCGTTCTGGTATTCGGAATAGTAAATATATTTCTGAAACGGGATATCAAACGATAAATGATTGTTCAGATAGGAAATGCATCCATTTGATTCGTGGACCAGCAAAGCATTCGTTTCAGCAAGAATAACCTCTATGGTTGGTCGCCAATCTTCATTGTTTTTTAGTGAACCCCTGCTAAGATTAATGTCTTGCACAAAAACAGGCCAATCGTTGAATTCTGGGATAGAAATTACGGTTTCATTTTTCAACTTATTGTTGAAAATAGGAAGTCTGTTATTTAAATCATTACCAGGCAGAAGACTAAGCTGGTTGCTCTGATAAGTTTTATTGTTATGGATCAGTTCAACTCCGCTTTTGGATTTCAGGCTTAACTCCCAGTTTTTGTTTAGAACAGTTTGAAAATTTCCATGTACACTTAATTTGTCTGAATTGCCCAGGCGAGTAATGTTTTTTGCAAATGTTTTTTGCCCTTTCAATAGTGTTTTCCCGTCCAGCCAGCTTATCAAATCAATTGATTGATCGATTCCTAACTCAGGTATTTCTGCATCCAGCAACCATGTGCCTTTTTTTAGGAAAATGTGCAGTTTGATCGAAAACTCCAGTGAAGTATGCCGATACTTAAAACCACTCCCTTCAATAAAATACTCTTTCCCATGTTGTTCATAATGAACCTGAAACCCTGGCTCAAAAAGCTTGTCGCTTAGCTCCCAACAAATTCTGTTTCCTTTTAAAAAGAAAATAGTATTGTTCTTTTGCTTTATTTGGAACTCGTCTGTTACGAACAATTTTGCTGCATCAACAATCGGACTCCATGTTAATGCGCCAATACCCATTGCTTTCACAAACTTCCTTCTTCCAGAAGATTGTTTTGTTTCAAATTTGACAGAGGTTACTAGTTTTCTCCCTTTTGAGAGATTGAAATTTTGGAAACGCATAGCATCTGTTTTAGGAAATGTCTATTCAAGTTACGATATAAATAATTTAAAAGAAATAGCATTTTCAGATTTAAAAGATTCATAACAAGCAAATTATTTGCTATGTGAAATTAGGTGCAGAAAGACTGTGTTTTAAGTTATTAAATTGCCTAATATTTCTTTTTGGTAATTCATGGTGTGTCTGTATCTTACACCTTAGTTTTTCATTATTTTTAAATATGTCTTTCAACCAAAAACAAAAAGATGCTTACCAGAAGGCAGCATTTGTGTGCAGCAGGGCAGAGAAATGTTCGAATAAAATCAGGCAAAAGTTGTTGGATTGGGAGTTGGATGTTGATGAAGCGCAAGCTGTTTTGGACAAACTTGTAGCTGAAAAATACATTGATGATGAACGTTATTCTCGAAGTTTTGTCAGGGATAAGTTTAGGTTTAACAAGTGGGGACGAATAAAAATTGCCTATCAGTTAAGGGCTGAACGAATCCAAGCCCCAATCATTGATTCTGCCCTGGAGGAAATAGATGAAGAAGAGTATGCAGGCGTTTTGGCGGAAATTCTTCTTGAGAAATCAAAAAAAATAAAGGCGGCTAACCAATACGATAAAAAAGCTAAGCTCCTTCGTTTTGCACAAAGCCGGGGGTTTGAGAATGACTTGATTTTTAAAACTATTGAAAAGATAATTACCGCTTAAGAAATAAAATCCCAGAAGTTATCAATTGTAATACTTTGAAAATTATGTCCATAATTATCATGCCAAGTCTTGGGTGCTTTTTTTCGTGCTTTTTTGTATTTTAATTCATAGGCGAATAATTGCCCATGAGCTTCTTCAATGTAGTCAATCTCAGCACCAGTATATGTTCTCCAAAAATAACTAGAATGATATTTTCCATTGTAATTCAGGTGCTTAAGCCTTTCGGAGATCAGCAGGTTTTCCCACATTCCCCCAAGGTCATTCCGGTAATTTATTTCTGAAAAATTATTGATAAGTGTGTTTCTAACCCCCAGGTCCCAAAAATATATTTTATCTCTTTTTGAAACTTCTTTTCGAAGGTTCTTGCTAAAACCGCTAAGTCTAAAAATGATAAATGCTTTTTCAAGGATATCAATATAAGAATTTACTGTTTCTTGGCTCAATGCAAGATTTTTTGATAATTCAAGCAGTGAAACTTCAGAGCCAACCTGAAAAGCAAGAAGTTTAAGTAAGGATGTGATTTTTGAAGGGTTTCTTATGTTTGCTAATTCAAGAACGTCTTTATAAAGATATGAGCTTGCTAGTTCCCTTAGGTATTTTTCTTTCTCAACACGGTTCTGGTATTGTGTAGTTTCAGGGTAAGATCCGAATAATAAATATTCTTCAATCCGGTGTTGTATTTCAAAAGCATTTGTTGTAGCTCTTAACTCTGGCAGTGAAATTGGATGAAGGCAATGCGTAGTAGTTCTTCCGGTAAGCGGTTCTTTGACATGTTTGGCAATTTCAAAAGATGAAGAACCAGTGATAAGCATTTTGATTCTGGGATTATTCTCTTTTATAATTTTAAGGTTAATCCCGATATCTTGAATTCGCTGAGCTTCATCAATAAAAAGAATGTCGTAACCTTCAAGCAGTAGTTTCATCTTATTATAGTCACGTGATGAGAGTACGTCATGATACCTGATTTCATCAGCGTTGATCATTAATATTTTACCTTTTAGCTTTTCAAGAACATCCATTGATAGTGTTGTTTTGCCAGTTTGCCTGGCTCCAAAAAGCAACACAATTTTATCGTTATTTAAAATCTCATTTTGAATAACACGTTCAAGTACTCGTTTAATTCTCATAATTAGCTTTTTGCACCTATAAATATAATCTATCCATATTTAAAAACATAAATATTTCGAATATATCTTAATAATTAGCGTGAATATTTCGAATATATCTTAATAATTAGCGTGAATATTTCGAATATAATAGTTTCATAGGTTGATATTTTTTGATCGAAGTCCATTTTTCATCTTTTATCAACATCCATTTCAAGGACAAATGGAAAAGCTTAATTTTATACTTGCCTGAAAAACGGCTGAATGATTTGCTGATGATTGATAAAACTGTTTGATAATGATTCCGTTTACCCATTTACATGTTCACTCACAATATTCCATTTTAGATGGTGCTGCCAGTATAAAAGGACTTGTTGGTAAAGCCAAAAATGATGGCATGACCGCACTTGCACTTACAGACCACGGAATGATGTTTGGCGTGAAAGAGTTTTTCGATACGTGTAAAAAGGAAGGGATCAAGCCCATTTTGGGCTGTGAAACTTACGTGGCAAAACGTACCATTCATGACAAAACAGGAAAAGAAGATCGCTCGGGTGACCACCTTATTTTGCTGGCAAAAAATAAAACAGGTTACCGGAATTTGATTAAATTAATTTCTGAAGCAAATACCGCAGGTTTCTATTACAAACCACGAATCGATAAGAAGTTGCTGGAACAATACAGTGAAGGGCTTGTTGTTTCTTCAGCTTGTCTGGGGGGTGAGGTTCCTCAGAAAATCATGAAAAGCACGCTTGAAGAAGCTGGGCAAACTATTGAGTGGTTTAAATCTGTTTTTGGGGAAGACTATTACCTGGAGCTTCAACGACATGAATCGGAAATACCCGAATTAAATGAGGATGTATACAAGAACCAGGTCAATGTTAATGCTGAAATTTTAAAGCTGGCAGATCAACATCAGGTGAAGGTTATCGCCACAAACGATGTGCATTTTATCAATGCTGAAGATGCTGATGCCCATGACTTGCTGATTTGTTTGAACACGGGAAAAGATGTTGATGATCCGACCCGGATGCGCTATACCAAGCAGGAATGGTTCAAGACCACAGAGGAAATGAACCAGCTTTTTTCGGATGTCCCACAAGCCATTGAAAATACGGCTGAAATTGTGGAGAAAATAGAAGAATTTGAATTGGATTCTTCACCGATTATGCCGCCTTTCCCAATCCCTGAAGAGTTTGGTACTGAAGAGCAATATCAAACCAAATTTTCAGAGGAGGTTTTAAAAGAAGAATTTACAGAAAAAGCGTTTGAACGGCTTGGTGGATTTGAAAAAGTTCTTCGAATAAAGTTGGAAGCTGACTATCTGCAACACCTTGCCTACGAGGGGGCGAAAGAACGTTATGGTGATCCATTTTCAGAAGAAGTAAAAGAACGAATTGATTTTGAATTGGACACCATCAAAACGATGGGTTTTCCCGGTTACTTCCTGATCACACAGGATTTTATTAATGCAGCCAGGGATATGGGCGTACTTGTAGGTCCTGGACGTGGCTCGGCAGCTGGGGCGGCAGTTTCTTATTGCGTTGGGATTACGAATATTGACCCGATCAAACATGATTTGCTGTTTGAACGTTTCCTGAATCCCGATCGAATCTCGATGCCCGATGTGGACATTGACTTTGATGATGATGGACGACAATTGGTATTGGATTGGGTAACCGAAAAATATGGGCAGGATAAAGTTGCACACATCTGTACGTTTGGCACAATGGCAACCAAGCTGGCCATTCGTGATGTTGCCCGGGTATTGAAACTCCCACTTCCTGAGGCAGACCGATTGGCAAAGCTGGTTCCGGAAGCTCCAAAAATGAGCTTTGTAAAGGCGTACAAAGAAAGCCCCGAACTAAAAAAAGAAAAAGATTCTGTCAACCCGTTGGTGTCTAGCACACTAAAATTTGCTGAAACGCTTGAGGGTTCGGTAAGGCAAACCGGGGTGCATGCTTGTGGGATTTTGATTAGCCGTGATCCGTTGACAGATCACATCCCCATTATGCCAACCAAAGATGAAGCGCTTCACACCACGCAGTATGACGGGCGTTTTGTTGAAGACATTGGCTTGTTGAAAATGGATTTTCTGGGCCTGAAAACCCTTTCCATTATTAAAGAAACATTGGAGAATATCCGGCTCTCGAAAGGGCTGGAAGTTGATATTGACAAAATTCCCGGAGACGATGAAAAAACCTTCGAACTGTTTAGCCGGGGCGACACCACAGCTATTTTCCAGTTTGAATCGCCGGGCATGAAAAAGCACTTGCGCAACTTAAAACCTAACCGTTTTGAGGATTTGGTTTCGATGAATGCCTTGTACCGCCCGGGACCAATGGAATACATCCCTGATTTTATTGACCGGAAGCATGGCAGGAAGAAGGTTGAGTACGACCACCCAATGATGGAGAAATACCTAAGTGACACCTACGGGATTACTGTTTTCCAGGAACAGGTGATGTTGCTTTCACGGCATTTGGCCAATTTCACCCGTGGTGATTCGGATTCGCTTCGGAAAGCGATGGGTAAGAAAATCAAGGCCATGATGGACAAGTTAAAAGTCAAGTTTATTGATGGTTGTAAGGCAAATCCTGATTTTATTGAAGGCTGCAAACAGGTAAAAAAAGATGCTGATGAGCTGATCCAAAAAATATGGAAAGACTGGGAAGCGTTTGCCAGTTACGCATTTAATAAATCCCACTCGGTTTGTTATGCACACATTGCTTATCAAACAGGATATTTAAAAGCCCATTTCCCGGCAGAGTTTATGGCTGCCAACATGAGCCGAAACTTGAGCAACATTACAGAGATCACCAAGTTGATGGAAGAATGTAAGCGAATGGGAATGAATGTACTGGGGCCGGATGTTAACGAAAGCTTTTTGAAATTCACGGTGAATAAGGCTGGTGATGTTCGTTTTGGAATGGCAGCCATTAAAAATGTAGGTGAAGGTGCTGTACGTGATATTGTAAAAGCACGGAACGAAGGTGAATTTAAAACAGTTTATGATTTTGTTGAACGTGTGAACCTTCAATCGGTCAATAAAAAGAATATTGAAGCCCTGGCAATGGCTGGTGCTTTTGATAGTTTCGGGGAATTTAAGCGAAGCCAATTTTTTGCCGGGAACGATCAGAACGATATCACTTTTATCGAGAAGCTTATTAGGTACGGTAACCAAATTCAACTAGAAAGCAACAATGCGCAACAATCTCTTTTTGGTGAATCTACAGGAACGCAGGTCGTTAAAACCCCTGAAGTGCCGATGGTTGAAGAATGGCCCAAAATTGTTCTTTTAGAGAAGGAAAAATCGCTTATCGGCATTTATTTATCGTCACATCCACTTGATGACTTTAAGTTGGAAATTAAGAACTTTACCAGTAGGGAGTTTTCTTTAAAGGACTTGAACAACAATATTGAAAACCTGAAAGGAAGAGAATTAACTTTTGCAGGAATGGTGAGTGAAAGCCGTGAAGCTATTGGAAAGACAGGCAAACCCTATTGCAATATGACGCTAACTGATTATACCGATTCGTATAAAATGTTCTTTTTTGGAAAGGACTATGTGGAATTTTCGAAGTATTGCAAAGATGGGCTTTTCTTAATGGTAAGGGGACTGGTTCAAAACCGTTATGGATCTGAACAATTGGAATTTAAGGTTAAACATATCGATTTATTGCAAGAGGTGAGGGATGTCAGGGTAAAAAGTATTGATATTAACGTAAATTTGCAGTCTGTTACTCCTGAGTTTGTCAACGATTTTGAACACTTGACAAATAAAAACAAGGGGAAAACATTAATTCGCTTCAATGTTTGGGATTCGGAAACAAAAACAATGGTGAAACTGTTCTCAAGAAATACCCGAATTGACCTAAACCAAGAAGTTGAAGAGTTTATTGAAACACGTGATTATCTGTCATTTAAAATAAATTAGAATTAATAATATAAAATATTGAGTTATGGCATTAGAAGTTAATGACACGAATTTTGAAGAAATTGTATTGAAATCTGACAAACCTGTTTTGGTTGATTTTTGGGCAGAATGGTGTGGCCCATGTCGCATGATTGCCCCTATCGTTGAAGAATTATCGAAAGAATATGATGGGAAAGCTGTTGTGGCTAAAGTTGATGTTGATAGCAGCCCACAAACAGCTGTTAAATTTGGCATCCGCAATATCCCAACAATTTTATTTATTAAAGGTGGTGAAGTTGTTGATAAGCACGTAGGTGCAGCACAAAAAGCGGCAATTGAAGCAAAACTTGAAGCATTATTGTAATCGAAAAATATCGCACAAAATGAAAGGGAGCTTGAGAAGCTCCCTTTTTTTCTGATCTTTAACTAACTATCTCTAAACTGTCTAATTGTTTCCACGGGTGTGGATGTTTTCTATGGTACTAATCTCTTATCAAATGTTGTGCCATTTTATCTACTAAACGAAATAAAATTCAATTTATTTTACTAAAAGTTTAACAATTTCAACAGATATTTCACTAATATTTTCAAAAAGGAAATCTGAAAAAGAAGTATTTGCGTGTTCATCTGCTTTGTCAGAAATTATCCGAACAATTAAATAATCGATCTCATAATCAGCTGCAACCTGTGCAATGGCTGCCCCCTCCATTTCAGTACATAAAATCGCTGGATATTTTCTTAGAATTTGTTGCTTTCCCTTGTTTGAAGCTACAAACTGGTCCCCGGTACCGATGCTTCCAACGCTGACCTTTGGTTTATAATTGTCGTTTAAGTTTTTGTAATGGCCAGAGTTAATGTTTTGAATAAATTGATAGCATGCACGTTGCGCCTTTTCAATTAAATTGTGGTTAACGGTGAATGAGAAGTCTTTCCAGAAAGGACTTTGTACTTGCTGAAATCCGTTAAGAAGGCTCAAGTCAACATCGTGCTGGATTAGTTTATTTCCAATAACAATATCCCCAATTTCCAATTTGTTATTCAAAGCTCCGGCCAGGCCAACAAAAATAAGTTGATTTACCTTAAAATGATTAATCATGGTTGTTGCGGTTGAAGAAGCTGCTACTTTTCCCCAGCCCGATAAACACATGACAACTTCGCATCCATTGAGCTGCCCTTCAAAATACTCCCTTGGCCCAATTTTGCTCGAGCTTACATTTTTCATCTCATCTTTCAGCATGAGAATTTCTTCGTGCATGGCACCGACAAGTCCTATCTTCATATTTTTTGATCTGTTGTTTTGAGACCTCAAAATTAATTAAAGTATTTATTAACATATATAAGTAGTTTTCAAATTGGTTATATTTGTTTTACATGAAACCTAAACTTATCCTAACATACATTCTTGCTTTCTTACTTTCCTCATTTACCTATGGAAAAATTAAGAGTGTTGGTGTTCCAAAAATCCAGAACTTCCTGAAGCGCGAGTACGGGGGAGCTACACAAAGTTGGGCTGTTGCAAAAGATAGTCGTGGTTTTATGTACTTTGCCAACAATGATGGCCTGTTGGAATACGATGGGAATAATTGGAAAACTTACCAGCTACCAGCAAATATTTTGGTTCGTTCACTCTTTATCGATGATAATGATGATATCTATGTTGGATTGGGTTTTAACGATTTTGGGGTTTTCAGAAGAAATAAAATTGGAAATCTTGAATATCATTCATTTAGGCACTTGGTAGAAAAATCAATTAAGGATTTTTCGGATATCTGGAAAATTCATAAAACGAAATGGGGCATTGTATTCCAATCTTTTGAATACATACATATTTATAACAATGAATCGGTGAAAACAATCCACGCACCTTTTCAATTTCATTTTTCTTTTTATTTAAATAGTCGATTTTTTATTCAGGACAGAAAAGAAGGATTGATGGAGTTAATAAATGGGAAGTTGCAAAAACTGACCGGAACCAGAATCCTGAATGATACAGAAGTTTGGTTTATCTTGCCTTTTGAAGCAAAACGCATATTAATAGGCACACGTGATAAAGGATCGTTTATTTTTGATGGGAAGGAACTTACCCCCTGGGAAAACGAAACGAACGAACTGTTAAAAAAGAATAAGATTTATTCTTCGGCTGCACTAGAAGGAGGAAATTATGCATTTGGCACCATTCTCGATGGGCTGTTGATAGCAAATAGTTCAGGAGATGTATTGCAGCATGTAGACAAAAAGAAGGGGCTGCAAAACAACACGATTTTAAGTTTAAACACCGACAAAAAAGGAAATTTGTGGCTGGGTCTTGATAATGGCATTGATTATGTACATATCAATTCCCCATTTACATTTTTACATCAACCAGATGGACTGGGTTCGGTTTATACCACAATTATTTATCAAGGGAAATTGTATATCGGCACTAACAGAGGATTGTATGTTAAAAACTGGCCGGAGCAAAACATTTTGTCGACAGAAGGTTTTAAACTAATCCCCAATACTGATGGACAAGTCTGGCATTTAGGTGTTTATGACGATATTTTACTATGTGGGCATACTGATGGAACTTTTCAAATTGAGGGATCGACAGCCAGGCAAATTTCAACTGAATTGGGCGGCTGGTCTTATTTTATATCAAATCAAGATGATGATTGTTTAATTGCTGGCAATTACAACGGATTGACATTGTTTAAGAAGGATCAAACAGGTCGTTGGAAATATTCGCACAAAATTGAAGGTTTTATAGAATCCTGCAGAACGATGGTGCAAAAAAATGATGGTTCAATTTGGATGGCACACGGATACAAAGGAATATATGATATTCGCCTTAACGACAAAATGGATAGTGTAGTTCAATACACCTACTATACGGTTGAAGATGGCTTGCCTAGAAACGAAGGTGTAGGTGTTTATGAAGTTGAAAACCAGACTGTATTTTCAACCGGGGATGGAATATATACGTTTGATCCTAATTCTAAAAGGTTTGAAAAATCAAAGTACTTTTCTGATTTATTTGGTGAGAGCCAAAACATTTCTTTTATCAGTCAAGACGACAATGATAACATTTGGTATGTAGCAAATTCTTCCCCAGGAGTGTTACGTTTTCAGGAAAACGGAACCTATCTGAATATTTCAAATCCATTTAAAAGATTAAGAGGCAGGGTAATTGGAGGATTTGAATACATTTATATTCCAGATAATGAAAATGTATTTTTATGCCTTGAAGACGGCCTAGAGCATTATTCCCCGTTATATCGATTTGAAGGAGTAAACGATTACAAATGCTTTATCAGGCAAGTATTCAATTTGAATAAGGATTCTGTAATGAGCTTTTCAGGAAACAGAGGTATGGATATCCCAGAATTAGCTTATCGCTCAAATGCCCTTCATTTTAGCTACAGTTGCCCGGAGTATGATAGTGGAAGCGATATAAAGTATAGCTATTTTCTGGAAAACTTTAGCACTAAATGGATAAATTGGTCTGAGTCCAACCATTGTGAATTTACTAATTTAAGAGAAGGTGTTTATACCTTCCGTGCAAAAGCAATTAACGTATTTGGGAAAGAAAGCCTGATCGATGAATTTACTTTTGAGATTCTACCACCCTGGTACCGATCGGTTTATGCCTACATTGCATATGTGCTGCTTTTTGTCGTTACTATTGCTTTATTAATCCGATTGATTATGTTGCGGATAAATGTTTCAAAAAGAAAAGAACGATTGAAGCATTTAAGATCCTATAGAAGGAAAGAACAACAATTTAAAACCGAGTCCCTTATACAGGAAAAGGAAATTATCAGGCTGCGAAATGAACGGTTGAGGAGCAAGATGAAACACCGCGATAAAGAATTAGCGAACCAGACACTCAACCTGATTCAGAAAAATCGGTATTTGCTTGATCTGAAAGAGGAAATCATGGATTTTTCGAGGGAAGTGAAAAGTCAGGATGTTAAAAACCGTATTGCAAAACTAATTCGAAGCATTGATAAAGAGTTTGATAATAAAAAGCAATGGGAACTGTTTGAAACTGCTTTTGATGAAGTGCACGAAGACTTTTTGAATCGATTAAAACAAAACTTTCCAAATTTAACCCCTAATGAAATAAGGCTAAGTGCCTATTTGAGAATGAACATTTCAACTAAAGAAATTGCATCGTTAATGAACATATCTGTTCGTGGAGTTGAAATAAGTCGGTATCGATTACGCAAAAAAATGGGCATAAGTAGAGAGATAAATTTAACAAAATATATTATGGAGCTATAAAAACAATATGTTCTATAATAGCTTTTTGATGTATTTACTTCTTCTGCAAGATGAAATTATTTTCATCAAATTTAACATTTTAAGTGACTGATAATCAAGGATTGAAATTTTAGAATGATGTAATATTGATGTAATGTTTTTGTAACATTGATGAAATATTGATGTAGCAATTTTATTGACTTCCTGGTATCTGACCCGATAATTTTACAGAAAATTCTAATTAAACTAAAATGAACTCATGAAAAAAATTTCGATTTTTTTAATGCTTTTCTTGGGTGTACTTGTTTCAATGGGACAGGGGCTCAATGTAAAAGGGGTTGTTACTTCTTCACAAGATAAACAACCTATTCCGGGAGTGACAGTAGTTGTTAAGGGAACGACAACAGGTACTATTACAGACCTGGATGGAAACTACTCTATCACAGCTTCATCCGATGCGATTTTGCAATTTACTTTTATTGGTATGAAAACCATTGACATACCCGTAAATGGACAAACGTCCATTAATGTAGCAATGGAAGAAGAAACATTTGGGGTTGACGAGGTAATTGTTGTAGGTTATGGCGTACAGAAGAAGAGTGTGGTTACCGGTGCAATTGCTTCCATTAAGGCAGATGAAATTGTAAAAACACCTGTTGCTTCTGCAACACAAGCACTGCAAGGTAAAACGGCGGGTGTAACTATTACGAACAATAGTGGGCAGCCAGGTGCTGGGATTAACATACAAGTTCGTGGTGTTGGTACCAATGGTAACAATACACCACTTTATATTGTAGATGGTATTCAGGTTTTTGATATTGATTTCATTACACCTGAGGATATCGAGTCCATTGAGGTACTGAAAGATGCTGCTTCCGCTGCGATTTATGGATCACGGGGTGCGAACGGTGTTGTACTCGTAACTACCAAAAAGGGTGCAGCTGGCGAATTAACAGTACGTTATAATGGTTATTATGGCCTGCAGTCAGCATGGAAAAAAGCATCGGTACTTAATGCCGAGGAATACATGATGCTTCATAATGAAGGTCAGTTAAATGATGGATTCTTGCCTGTTTATAGCCAGGACGATATCCGAAACAATTCTGTCGATACAGATTGGCAGGAAGAAATATTCAACACTTCCCCAATTACAAACCATTCGGTTCAGGTATCTGGGGGTAATGATTATTCAACCTACATGACCAGTTTGGCCTATTTTAACCAGGAAGGTATTGTGGGTGGAGATAAGTCTGAATTTGAAAGAATTACGTTACGCCTAAATTCAAACCATGATCTTTCTGACTATGTGAAAGCTGGGAATAATTTGACCATTGTACGTAGGAACTCAAATAGTATTAATGAACAAAACGAATTCGGTAGTATTCTACAGGAAGCTATTCTGCATGATCCGCTTACACCTGTTTATGAAACAGATCCTGACCGTATCGCATTTTTGCAAAACCTGGACCCACCTCCGGTAAGGGATGGAGACAGATATTATGGCGTTTCTCAAAAGAGTTTGAGGGAAATAAAAAACCCATTAGCAAACATAGCCAATACCTGGGGTGAAGGTCAAACAACTCAGATTCTGGCGAATGTATTCGTTGAAATCGAACCAATTAAAGACCTAAGATTTAGAACTGACTTAGGTGTTGACCTTGGTCAAAGCATTGGTAGGGGTTATGGCCCAAGAGTTTACTTCAATGTGGTAAATCAAAGCACAAACAATTCTGTAAGCCAAAGCCAACAAAACTGGACAAACTGGCAATGGGAAAACACCCTTAACTATACAAAGAAGTTTTTGGATGATCACACGGTAACAGCTTTATTGGGTATTTCATCCAAAAAAGATGAAGGCTCAAACTTTGGAGGTAGCCGTACTACTTTGGCCATCGAAGGTTGGGATTTTGCCTGGCTTAGTAATGGTGCTGATGATGATTCACAAAAATCGTATGGGTCTCCATTTGAGCACACCTTACTTTCCTATTTTGGAAGGGTTACTTATAACTTCCGCGATAAATACATGTTTAGTGGTATTCTTCGACGGGATGGTTCATCACGTTTTGGATCGAATTACCAGTTTGGTTGGTTCCCATCAGTACAGGCAGGTTGGGTTATGACAGAAGAACCTTTCTTGATGGACAACAACATCATTACATTCTTAAAACTGCGTGCATCTTATGGTGAAACCGGTAATGAGAACATTGGAGATTTCGGTTATCTGGAAACTTTCCGCTCAACCTTTTCTTATCCATTGGGAGCAGACGAAACCCCAATACCTGGTGCAGCTATCGGTAGTGCCCCTAACCCAGACTTGAAATGGGAGGCAGCCAAAGAGGTTAACATTGGTGTTGATGCTACCATGTTTGATGGGCATATTTACCTAACATTTGATGCTTATGACCGTCAACGTGTTGACTTGTTGAGCTACCGTCCAATTCCTGATTACACAGGTGTTGGTGCCCCAACCTATAACCTTGGGACAGTAAGTAACAAGGGGCTTGAGGCCTTAATCAAGTACAGTAAACTAAGTGGCGATTTTACTTTTGATGTAAGCGCAAACTTAGCATACAATAAAAACGAAGTTACTGAAGTAAATAACCCGGATAAATACATTAATGGTCCTGGTGCTTTCCAGCTAGATGGTATCTTAAGGATGGAGGAAGGTTTTCAGCTTCCTTATTTCTTCGGATATAAAACAGATGGTATTTTCCAGAATGCAGCAGAAGTGGCAGCTCATGGAGCTCAGCCAAACGCACTACCTGGAGATATCCGGTTTGTTGATAAAAACGGTGATATGACAATTGATCCTGCTGACCGTCAGTTTATTGGGTCACCACATCCTAATTTGACTTTTGGTTTAACGTTTAATGCCTATTACAAAGACTTCGATTTTAGTATGTTCTGGCAAGGGCAAACAGGAAACAAGTTGATCAATGTGATTCACAGGCTTGAGCTGCGTTCTGATCAAAATTATTTGGCAAGGTACCTGGATCGTTGGACAGGCGAAGGATCGACAAACTCGTTCCCACGCTTTTCTCATGCCGATCCAAATGAAAACATGTCGAAGATGAACGATATGATTCACATTGAAGATGGTTCCTATATGAGACTTAAGAATATTCAGCTTGGGTATACCCTACCTACAGATATGGCAAGAGCGATTGGACTTGCTAAACTTCGCCTTTATGTGTCTGGTCAAAATGTATTCACAATTACTGATTATACTGGTATGGATCCGGAGATTGGATTCGGTGGTGCATATTCAGGTTACGACCGGGGAGCATATCCTCAGGCAAGGACTTTCTTAATCGGAACCAACATTACTTTTTAAAAATTGGAAACTATGAAAGCAAAATATTTAATATCAACTTTAATCGTTTTAGTGCTTTTCCTGTATTCTTGCTCAGAGGATTTCCTGGAATTAAAGCCGCGTACTGCACAGACCTCCGAGACTTTCTTTTCAACGTCTAAAGACGCTTATTCTTCACTAATTGGAGTTTATGAAAAATTAAGGTCTGACCGCCCCAATGTTTATGAACCGATGAGCCTTGTTGCTGATATTCTTTCAGATGATGCTTATGCTGGTGGCGGTAGCCCGTCAGACATGTTATCGTTCCAAAAAATTGCAAGATTTGATGAGGAAACAAACGGTAGCGTAAGTGTAGGTATTTGGAGAAAGTGCTACACAGCTATTCAACGTGTAAACACACTTTTAGCCAATTACGAAATTATTGAGTTTAAAGCTTCAGAAGATGATATCAAGGCCTCATACCAGGCAGAAGCAACTTTCTTAAGAGGGCACTTCTATTTTGAATTGGTCAGGTTCTTCGAAAATGTTCCACTCATTCTTGAACCTCTTGAAGGTGAAGTATGGCGTGATGTCGTTCAGGCAACTCCGGATGAAGTTTATGCCCAACTTACAAAAGATATGTTGGATGCGATTCCTGTTCTTGCAGGCTCGTATGACGCTTCAGACCGGGGAAGAATTACGAACTGGGCAGCTAAAGCAGAATTGGTAAAAGTGTTTATGTTCTATACGGGTTATTATGGACAAAGCTCACTCCCAGTAGCTGGGGGCGGCTCATTTACCCTGACTGATGCGATTGATATGGCTGAAGACATCATCAATAATTCAGGCCATGCTTTGATGGCTGACTATGCTTCAATATTTAAGGTTGAAGGTCAGTTCAGCGAAGAAATGGTATTTGAAATTCCATTTACCACAACAGGTACCGGAGACTGGGGAAGCGATTCTCCACTTGGAAATATTGGTTGCCAAATGAGCGGTCCTCGTGGACACGAAAGCTCACTGCTTGCACAAGGATGGGGTTTCTGTATTCCTACCCATGAAGCTTATAATCAGTTTGATGATGCTGATCCCAGAAAAGCCGCAACTTTTGTGACAGCAAAAGAACTTCTTGATATCAATGGTTCACTTACAGCAGGTTATACACATACTGGTTTGTTTACATTCAAGTACACAACACATGCCGATCGTAAAAGTAGTATTGGTGAACCAGCTTTGAACTGGCCAATCAATTACCACTTTATTCGTTTTGCCGACGTGTTGTTAATGGCTGCAGAATTGCACCTGGCAAACAGCAATACAGGTAAAGCCGATGAATATGTAAATATGGTTAGAGCAAGGGTTGGAATGCCTGCTTTAGCTGGAGTTACCCTGGACGATATTTATCATGAAAGAAGGCTGGAATTAGCTCTTGAAGGTCAACGTTATTGGGACGTACTTCGCAGGGGTGTTAGCTATGCTAAACAAGAATTGGATAATACAGGCTACACACTTTCTGAACCTATGGCAACCGATGATATTTATGTAAACGATAAAGGTCAGAACCTTACTGCAGATATTGGTGAAACAAGTGATTTTGAAGTGAATTTCGATAGTGCGAAAAAAGGATTTCTCCCAATTCCACAGAAAGAAATTGACTTGAATTCGAACCTGTCTCAAAACGCAGGATATTAACAGATGGTTTTAAATTTCATACTAAAAATGAAGACGATGAAAAAAACAAAATATTTAAAGAAGCTGGCAATACTGCTACTGGCTATTACCGCTGTTATTGCCTGTGATCCTTACGAGGAAGACAAACCAGATGCTGGGTTTGTAGCTGCTCCTACTGTGGAACAATTAGATTTCACAATATCTCAGGGCGATGATGAATTCCATGTTGTACTAAATAACACATCATCTGTTGATGGGTTGGTGAACTGGGACTTTGGCAATGGTGGTTCTGCAAAGGGAGATGATGCAATTGCTTACTATCCAACTCCGGATAACTATACGATTACGCTAACCATAAGTACAAATGGAGGGAGTAATTCGATTACCAAAACATTTACGCAAACTGAAACGGACTATGCGATTTTTCAGGATCCAAAATTTATCCTTTTAAGTGGCGGTGTTGATGATTTGGATGGTAAAACATGGGTTGTCGATAGCCTTTCGCAGGGACACCTTGGTGTAGGCCCTCCAGGAGGAGATGGTCTTGCGTGGTGGTCTGCCGGGCCATTGGCTAAAGCTGGTGTTGAATTGTATGACGACAAGCTTACATTCAAAATTGTTGGCTTTGAGGTAGTTTATCAGAATAACGGTAAAAGTTATATCAAAGATTACCGTGCAGATGATCCGAACTACAGTAACATAGTTGATCCGGGAGATGATTTGATTGCTGACTACACCCCCCAGCCAGGAACTTGGTTTATGGAAGAAGTGGAAGGTAAAACATACCTGACCCTTGGTGGACCTACACCAATATTTCCTGGATTTGACACCGGGGCTGAAGGTGGTAGATATGAAGTGTTAACCATTGAGGAAAACTTACTTGATCTTGTTTCAATTGGTGGAGATGGAAACGCCTGGCACCATCGTTTAATTCCTGAAGGATATGTGAAACCTTCAGTTGAAGTTGAGTTACTGGTTGCTACCGGAACAGGAGACAATACATTTGATGTTTCTCTGACCAATGTAAATATTCCTATAGGGCAATCAATTGATGGTATGACCATTGATTTTGGTGATGGCGATCCTGTTCAGCTTGATGATTACATGGCAGTTACATCGCATACTTACATGCGTAAAGGAACTTATACCATTGCAGTTACAGTAAATTCAAGTGTGGGTGATATTAATTTATCGCAAACAGTTACTCTTGACAATAATCATCCAGATTATGTAGAATTCCTGCTTGATCAAATGGTAGTTTATGCTGATTTCAGTGAAGTGTTATTGGCCACTGTAAATGGTGAGGATTGCTCAGTAAGTACTGTTGCAAACCCTGATCGTGTTTATCCTAACAGAAGTGCAAATGTGGCATTCTATTCCAAAACGGATCAGCCATGGGCGAATGCTAACCTAAAACTACCTTCCGGTTTCCGTTTCGATTTACGAAGCATCTCAACGTTTAAAATCATGGTTTACGGAAAAGCTGGAGACCAGGTGTTGCTGAAGTTGGAGAATACCGATCGAGGAGGAAATGCATGGCAAACAGGAACTGCTGATGTAATCTATACCATTCAGAAGGATAATACTTGGGAAGTTGCAGAATATGATTTCTCTGGTGTTTCTGCAGGTTTTGACTGGACTGGAGATATTTTCACATCTGATGTAACAACGGATGATAATTTCAGTCACGACTTCTATAACATCGTACGCATCATGCTTAATCCTGGTGTTGGTGAAGGTACTCACGAATTTCATTTCGATGAGTTGTCTGGTCCTCACGTTGAAGGAATTAAGTCTGCTAAAATTGGGAACTAACCTAAACAAATCATAGTTACTTGCCCGTCGGGTTTTCTGGCGGGTAAGTTTCATCTTAAAGTGATGATGTTTGGCTTTTTTGCCGATAGCTACCCTTTTAATTTTTAATCAGTTTGCTAACCATGTTCATACATAATATGTAACCCAGGATGCGAAGTACATGGTTGATTAGAGCGGACTGGAATTTTTATGAAGAGCAAAATATTTTCCAACGATAAATTTTTGATGGCTAATAAACAAACACTTAATAAACACAATATGAAATCAACTATTGGCATACTTTTCATTTTAATAGTTCTTGGCGCAATTTCTTGTGTTTCCAAATCTGGGAAGAAAGAGGTGAAAAAGCCAACTTCTGAATATCAGCTGGTATGGAGTGATGAGTTTGACTATTCCGGGCTTCCGGATTCTTCAAAATGGATTTACGATACCGAAGGGAATGAAGCTGGCTGGGGAAATAAAGAATCACAATATTATACGAGTGAGCGAATTGAAAATGCTGAGGTAAAAGACGGGAAACTCTTCATCACTGCTCACAAAGAAGATTACGAAGGGAAACCGTTCTCTTCAGCAAGATTGGTCTCAAAGGCTGATTGGCTTTACGGGAAAATTGAGGTGAGGGCAAAACTACCAATGGCACGTGGCACCTGGCCTGCGATATGGATGATGCCGGGCGACTGGACTTTTAATGATGGAAACTGGCCAGACATTGGAGAGATTGATATCATGGAACATGTCGGTCATGATCCGGGTGTAATCCATGCTTCGGCACATTCAAAAGATTATCAGTGGCAAAAAGGAACTCAAAAAACAGCCACTATATCTGTCGATGATTTATCAGATGCATTCCATACCTACAAACTGAATTGGACCCCCGAAGTGATGCAGGCTTTTGTAGATGATAGCATGTACTTCGAATACGTGAACGAAGGACTGGGAGAAGCAAAATGGCCATACGATAAACCATTTTACTTGATTCTAAATGTTGCTGTTGGTGGAGCCTGGGGCAATGTAAAAGGAATTGATGAAGAAGCATTTCCTCAAACCATGGAAATAGATTTTGTACGAATTTATCAGAAGAAATAACAGAAATCTGTTCGATTTAAAATCAAGGATATGAACCGACTATTTAATCTAATTCTTATATCAGCCATCATGTTTTTTGGAGGTACAATAAATGCTACAAACAGTGGAGACAACATAAACGAGAAGGTTGAAAAGCTGATTGCTCAAATGACGCTGGAAGAAAAATTTGGACAGATGTCGCAAGTGAATGGTGCTTATGGACAGATACCAGTGTTTTTAAAAGATGGTATTAAATATGGTAGAATAGGTTCTATCCTGAATGAAGTTGATGTTGAAACACTTAACGAACTACAACGAATTGCTATTGAAGAAAGTCGACTGGGCATTCCACTTCTAATTGGAAGAGATGTAATCCACGGGTTCAAAACCGTTTTTCCAATTCCTCTTGGGCTTGCTGCCACGTGGAACCCTGAATTGATTGAAGAAGGTGCACGGATTGCAGCACTCGAAGCTGCATCATCTGGCATTAACTGGACATTCGCCCCAATGATCGATGTTAGTCGTGATGCCCGATGGGGAAGAATTGCCGAAAGCTTTGGCGAAGATCCATTGTTGATTTCGAAATATGGAGAAGCAATGGTTAAAGGGTTTCAGCACAACGGTAAATTTAAAGATGGTGGAATAGCTGCCTGCGCAAAACACTTTTGTGGCTATGGTGCTGCTGAAGGTGGTCGTGATTATAACACAACGCTGATACCAGAAAGAGAGCTTCGGGATATTTATTTTCCTCCCTTTAAAGCAGCGGTAGATGCTGGCGTAAAAACGTTCATGACCGGATTTAACGATTTGAACGGTGTACCTGCTTCAGGAAATCGATTTTTGTTTCGCCAGGTTTTAAGGGATGAGTGGAATTTTAACGGGATGGTTGTTAGCGATTGGGCTTCAATTCATGAAATGATTGAACATGGATTTGTAGCCAACGACAAAGAAGCCGCCAAAAAAGCAATTCTCGCTGGCGTTGATATGGAAATGGCCTCAACCTCATACATGAAGTATGGGCAAAAACTTCTGGAAGAAAACACCATCAATATTGAAATGGTGGATCAGGCTGTACGAAACATTCTGAAATTAAAATTTGAATTGGGCTTGTTTGAAAATCCTTATGTAGAAAGGGAAAAACAATATCAGTTTGCAAAACCTGAATACCTGGAATCGGCTAAAAAAGCTGCTTTGCAAAGTATGGTCCTGCTAAAAAATGAAAACAGCACCCTTCCATTATCGAAAGACATTAAAAAAGTAGCAGTTATTGGCCCCATGGCGAACCAGGCCTATGAGCAACTGGGAACCTGGAATTTTGATGGCGATTCTACCTTGTCAATTACTCCTTTAAAAGGCTTAAAAAATGCCTTGGGTGAATCGAAGGTTTTGTATGCACCAGGTATGAAAATCAGCCGAACAAAAGAACACGATGGTTTCGAAGCTGCCGTTGAAGTAGCAAAGCAATCAGATGCAGTTATTCTTTGTTTGGGCGAAGAAGCCATCATTACCGGGGAAGCTCATAGCAGGGCTGATATCGGATTGCCCGGTGTTCAGGATGAACTGGTAAAAGAATTAGCTGAAACTGGAAAGCCGATCATTATGGTAGTTTTGGCAGGAAGACCACTTGCCATTGGTGAAATTTCAGAATATGCAGATGCTGTTTTATATGCCTGGCATTTTGGAAGCATGGGTGGTGAAGCTCTGGCAGAGTTGGTATTTGGAGATGTGTCTCCATCCGGAAAACTGCCAGTTACATTTCCCAAATCGTCCGGGCAAATTCCATTTTACTACAATCGGAAAAACTCAGGCAGGCCTGTAATTCCTGAAGAATGGGTGAGTATGGACGACATTCCGGTCAAAGCTGTTCAAACCTCTTTGGGGAACACCAGTCACTATATCGATCTGGGATATGCTCCACTTTATCCATTTGGGTATGGACTGTCCTACTCTTCATTTGAGTATTCAGAATTGACCATGAAAACTCCTGAAGTTGAGTTGGGCGAAGAGATCATTGCAACGGTTACTCTAAAGAACACTGGAAAATACACAGCTGACGAGGTGGTTCAACTCTATGTGCACGATTTGGTTGGTGATGTAACCAGGCCTATTAAAGAACTAAAAGATTTCAAAAGGGTGACACTTAACCCGGGAGAATCAAAGACCATTCAATTCGAATTGCAAACGGATGAATTGGGGTTTTACAACCAGGAAATGAAAAAAGTGACTGAGCCAGGAAAATTTGATTTGTGGATTGGGGGGAACTCAGAAGCTGAACTAAAAACAACATTCACGATCAAGTAAAAAATAAGCAGGTGTTAATCATCAAAATAATAAAGATGCATAAATACATAATTGTCAGTTGCTTATTAGCTTTTGTTTTATTGGGATCATGCATCTCAAATGATGATAAAAACACGAATCAATCAAACGATATGAAAGACAGGGTTGAAGCATTGCTTTCTAAAATGACGATTGAAGAAAAAGTAGGTCAGATGACCAACATCGGCTTAACCGCAATAACTAAAGGACCATTTTGGAATGATATTGACAGTTTGGAAATTGATCCTGAGAAAATTAAAAAAATGCTTTTGGAGTATCACATCGGATCGATACAAAACAAAGGTATTTATCCACCTTCAGTCGAAGAATGGAATCGGATGATTGCAGAAATACAGGATGTCGCAATGAACAAATCCAGGCTGGGGATTCCTGTGCTAATGGGAATTGACGCTGTTCATGGTGCTAACTATACTGCGGCTTCAACGCTGTTTCCACATCAAATTGCATGTGCAGCTACCTGGAACCCAAAGCACGCCGAAACAATGGGGGCTGTGACTTCTTACGAAATGAGGGCTTCTTCAACACCATGGAATTATGCACCTGTTTTGGATGTTTCTTGGCAACCTCTATGGGGGCGAATCTTCGAAAGCTTTGGTGAAGATACTTACCTCACATCCGAAATGGGGGAAGCCTTTATTCGTGGATCGCAGGGGGACGATATTTCAGATCCGGAAAAAACGGCTGTGTGCCTTAAACACTTTATTGGCTACGGAAATCCCTACAATGGGAAAGATCGCTCACCTTCAATTATCCCATTCAGGGAATTAAAACAATATTACCTTCCACCCTTCCAGGCTGCCATTGAAGCTGGGGCAATGTCCATCATGCTTAATTCCGGTTCAGTTAACGGAATTCCTGGTCATGCCAATCATGCTTTGATTACTAAACTCCTGAAAGAAGAAATGGGTTTTCAGGGTTTTACAATATCAGACTGGGATGACATTTCCAAACTAGTAAATGCGCACTACGTGGCACACAATGAAAAAGAAGCAGTTAAAATGGCGGTAATGGCAGGAATGGACATGTGCATGGTGCCTTATGATGAAAGTTTTGCTGTGCACTTGACTGAGCTTGTAAAAGAAGGAAGTGTACCGATGGAACGCATTGATGACGCAGTTCGCCGGATATTGAGAGTTAAATTTATGCTGGGGATTTTCGAAAAGCCAATGGCTGATCTATCCAACTATGAGAAGTTTGGGTCGCAAGAATTTGCTGATTTGAGTTACGAGGCTGCTCGCGAATGCCTGACATTGCTTAAAAATGAAAACAACATTCTTCCACTTAATAAGAAAGCCAACGTTCTGGTTACAGGCCCTGCTTGTAATTCAATTAATTATTTGAATGGTGCCTGGTCAAGGACCTGGAGCGGGGTAGAAACCGACTACAACGATGAGCATAAAGCTACTATTCTGGAAGCGATCGTAGAGAAAATTGGTGAATCCAACGTTTCATCTGTCGAAGGGGTCAACTTCACCGATGATATCAACTCAGATCGAGCATATCAACTAGCACAGCAATCAGACGTTATTGTTGCTTGTTTGGGCGAACTACCTGCGACTGAAAAACCAAGTGATACCAATGAGCTTGATATTTCCAGGGTGCAAACCGATTTTATTAAAAAGCTGTCAAAAAGCGGGAAGCCAATCATTGTTGTTTTGCTGCAAGGTAGGCCAAGAGTTATTCGCGAAATCGAAGGATTGTCCAATGGGGTAATCATGGCCTATGTTCCCGGGCAAGAAGGAGGAAATGCCATTGCTGACGTTTTGTTTGGCGATTATAATCCTTGCGGAAGATTGCCTTATACCTATCCACGATATTCCGGTTCAGTATGGAAATACAACCATAAAGGAAGCGATGAAATTGATGCGGAGTTTGGTTTTGAAGCCTTCACCCCGCAATGGGAATTCGGAGAAGGGCTTAGCTACACTACGTTTGAATATTCTGAACCAGAATTGAGTGCTGACACCATTCAGAAAGATGATGTGCTTGAAGTAAAAATTAAGCTCACAAACACAGGTAAAATGGCAGGTAAAGAAGTTGTTCAGCTTTATACCAGGGATATGGTGGCTTCTGTTTCTCCCGATGTCAAAAAACTGGTTCGATTCACAAAAGTGCATCTTGAGCCGGGGCAGGAAGAGACCATAAACTTTTCGATTAATTCAAAAGACCTCGCCTTTGTGGGGATTGAAAACGAATGGATCACCGAACCCGGTGAATTTAAAATATTTATTGGAGGAAGCCCTAAGGCGTTGAAAACTAAAAGTTTTTACTATAAAGAATAAACGGATTCAAGAATCAATTTAGAAAAGATGAATGCGAAAAAAATATATGTTGGGAATACCGATTTGAACACGAAGAAGCCAGATGTTGACGGAGGTTTTGTAGAAATTGACAATGAAAGATTTTACAAGATCAGCAACAGCGACCAGATGCCAGACTTTTTTATGAGCATCGTTAGCGACTCCGACCACTGGATGTTCATTTCAAGCAATGGGTCATTGTCAGCCGGGAGAAAGAACCGGGACAATGCTTTATTTCCATACTACACAGTAGATAAAATTCACGACTATAAAGGAATAACCGGGAATAAGACTATTCTGCTTGTACAAAAAGATGAAAAGACTTTTTTATGGGAACCTTTCTCTGATGAACTCAATAAGATTTACAATACACAACGAAATCTTTATAAAAGCATTTACGGGAACAAAATCATTTTTGAAGAGATCAACCATGATTTAGGAATAGCTTTTCAATATGGCTGGTATAACAGCGAAGAGTTTGGGTTTGTAAAAAAATCGACTATTTCCAATCTTCAAAATTCAGATGTTGCAGTTGAAATAATTGATGGAATTACCAACATCATTCCTTATGGCTTTGATTACCAGTTTCAGAATGAATACAGCAACCTGCTGGATGCCTACAAAAAGAACGAGTTGGTAAAAGAAAGCGGACTTGGGCTTTTCATGCTTAGCTCAATTCCTGTCGACAGGGCAGAGCCAAGCGAATCACTGATGGCAACCACTGTTTGGTCAACCGGATTGAACGAGGAAGTAAAGAACCTTTTATCCATTAATCAGCTGCAAAAATTTAAAAACGGGCAGCCACTTGAAACTGAAACAGATGTTCGCGCAACAAGAGGTGCATACCTTATAAATGCTGAGATTGAACTGAAGGAGGGAGATAAAAAGACCTGGTATTTTGTAGCTGAAATTAACCAGAACGCTTCCGATGTGGCCAATTTGAATCAATTCATTTTGGATGAAAAAAAATTGACCCAAAAAGTTGAAGAAGATATTGTTCATGGAACTTCAAATTTATCGAAGATTGTCTCATTGGCTGATGGAATTCAAATGAGCAATGATGAACTCGGATTTGCCCGTCATTTTTCGAACACGCTTTTCAATGTAATGCGCGGGGGTATTTTCATAAATGGGTATCAGATCGATGTTGAAGATTTCAAACTTTTTGCAAAAACAGCAAATCGATCAACGTTTAAAGAACTGGATGTTTTACTTAAGGCACTACCAAAAAGCATTTCTTATTTGGAACTGATTGATGTTGCCAATGGGAGTGAAAACCCGGATATTATTCGGATTTGTTATGAATATTTACCATTAACCTTTAGCCGACGCCATGGCGATCCAAGCCGCCCATGGAACCTGTTTTCAATAGAAACAAAAAGTGCGGATGGTTCCACTTTATTTAATTACCAGGGCAATTGGCGGGATATTTTTCAGAATTGGGAAGCATTGAGCCTTTCATTTCCCGAATATGTAGAAGGCATAATCAGCAAATTTGTGAATGCCTCTACATCTGATGGATACAATCCATACCGAATAAGCAGAAATGGCATTGATTGGGAATGTCCCGATCCGGATGATCCATGGGCTTACATCGGTTATTGGGGAGATCATCAGATAATCTACCTGCAGAAGCTACTCGAACTTTCCAATAATTATCATCCTGGGAGGCTGAAAGAACTACTCACAAAAGAGATTTTTGCATATGCCAATGTTCCTTATCGTATCAAATCGTATGAGGATATGGTGAAGAACCCACAAGATACCATCGAGTTTGATGACATTTTGAACTTGCAGATCAGAAAGAATGTTGGCAAAATTGGATCGGATGCCAGACTTTTGATGGATACTTCCAACAATGTTTATCGGGTCAACTTCATGGAGAAAATCCTGGTTACCCTACTTTCAAAACTGAGCAATTTCATCCCTGAGGCTGGCATTTGGCTAAATACACAGCGCCCAGAATGGAACGATGCCAACAATGCGTTGGTTGGTAATGGGGTATCTATGGTAACCTTGTATTACATTCGAAGATTCCTGAAATTTTGGGCTGATTTGTTGGAAAATGACCTGGAAGGGACGTATGGTATTTCTGAAGAAGTGACCATCCTTTTTGAAGAAATTCACAACGTATTTGTACAGAATCAGGACGTGTTGGAGACTGGTTTTTCGGATCAACTAAGGCTCGAGTTCGCTAATCAATTGGGAGCTGCAGGTACAAACTATCGAAATTCAGTTTATAAACATTCTTTTTCAGGAAAGAAAAAAGAACTTCATAATAGTCAACTTAAGGGGTTTATAGAGTTAGCTATTGATTACATGGATCAGTCCATCCGAGCAAATAAACGTGAAGATGGACTGTACCATGCTTACAACCTGATTGCTTTCTCTTCAGAAGGAATTACGATTAGGTATTTATATGAAATGTTGGAAGGGCAAGTTGCAGTACTTAGTTCTGGATACTTGTCGGCACAGGAAGGCTTGGACGTTTTAGATGCACTAAAAAGCAGTAAACTATTCAGGGAGGATCAGTATAGTTACATTCTTTATCCCGACAGATTGCTTCCGCGTTTTCAGGAAAAAAACAACATTCCAGTTGACCAGGTTCTGAACTCGAATCTCTTAAGCAAGTTGATTGAAGACAGTAACAGCAGTGTGGTAATCAACGATAAAATCGGCAGATTTCATTTTAATGGCTCCATAAGAAATGCTGACGTTCTGAATGAAGCTATTGATCGTTTGGATGAGCGAATTTATGGCGACCTGGTTGCAGAGGAGAAACAGAAAATCCTGGATATTTATGAAGAGATGTTTGATCACCAGTCGTTTACCGGGCGGTCGGGGACATTTTATGGATACGAGGGATTGGGCTGTATATACTGGCACATGGTCTCAAAACTATTGCTGGCGGCACAAGAGACTTTCTTTAGGGCAATAAAAGAAGATGCAAGTCCTGAGCTTATTGGAAAAATCAAAGACCACTACTTTGAAATAAAGGCCGGTATTGGTTTGTCAAAATCCCCTGAGTTGCATGGGGCTTTCCCAACAGATGCGTACTCACACACGCCTTCAACAGCAGGTGCAAAACAGCCTGGTATGACCGGGCAGGTTAAAGAAGATTATATCTCACGAATGGGCGAATTGGGGGTGCACGTAAAAGATGGAGCCATTGAAATTGATACCGCATTAATGAACCTGGATGAGTTCCTAAAGCAGGAATCAACTTTCAGTTATTATGATCTGGAAGAGAACGCACAAACGATAAAACTACAACAAGGACAATTGGCATTCACAATTTGTCAGGTGCCTGTTGTTTTCACCCTCTCAAAGGCGAGCAAATTTAAAGTGACCATGAACGATGGAACACAAATCGAGCTGGATGGTAAAACGCTTAGTTCAGAAATTAGCAACAAAATCTTCAAACGCAATGGAGAAATTGAGCGAATAGAAGTATTTATAAATACTTAGTAGAAATTATAATTCGAAAGGAGATCAACATGTCATTTAGAAATGAATATATCATGTCCCTGGCAGGAGCAAACTTCAACAATAAAGATATTGATGAAATGAAAGATTTGTTTCTGAAGTTATTAAGCAGGGGCTTACACGGGCTATGTTTTGGAGCTTATCTTCAAGATCAAAAACCCGGATCGATTATTTCTGAATCTCAAATACGTGAGAGGTTGGAGATTATAAAACCCTACACCAAATGGATTCGGACTTTTTCTTGTACGGATGGGAATGAATTAATCCCAGCCATTGCAAAAGAATATGGCATTCAAACAATGGTCGGGGCATGGCTAGGTGATAACCTGAAGAAAAACAAAAAAGAAATTCATAAACTAATTGAAATTGCTAAGGCAGGAAATGCAGACCTGGTGGCAGTAGGGAACGAAGTTCTTTATCGGGAAGATTTAACCGAAGATGAGCTGCTTGAGAATATTCGCAAAGTGAAAAAAGAGTTACCGGATGTGCCGGTTGGATACGTAGATGCCTACTATGAGTTCTGTAACAGACCTTCAATTGTGGATGCCTGCGATGTGCTTTTTACCAATTGCTATCCATTTTGGGAGGGATGCCACATCGACTATTCCCTACTCTATATGAAAGACATGTACCATCGGGTTGTAAACGCATCTAAAGGAAAACGGGTAATTATTTCTGAAACAGGTTGGCCAAACCAGGGAACATCATTCGAAGAAGCAGAACCATCTGAAATGAATGCCATTAAATACTTTATAAATGCGCAATTGTGGAGCATGGAAGAAGATATTGAGATGTTCTATTTCGCTGCTTTTGATGAGCTGTGGAAAATATCTGATGAAGGTGATGTTGGTGCTTTTTGGGGAATATGGGATCAATATGGGAAATTGAAATTTACGGATTCAACAGTAGCATTATAATCTAAAAACCAGCACCATGGTAAAAAATAAAAATCAAAAATCAATTGCTTTAGTTGCAACAGTGCTATTTGCCTCCTGCTTGTTTTTTGCAGGTTGTAGCCAGTTGAGAAAAACAGTGAGGGATAGTTCAAAACAAGAGATGGAAATGAAGAACGCGATTAAACAAAGCCCTGAAGATTTGCTATGTGGGGTTCATAATGCAATATGTTACTCCGGATTTCGCACAGGCCAACACCCGGACAGAGGGGAAGGAGCTAAAAATCCAACGGATGATCAGATTAAGGAAGACCTTGAAATCATATCCACAAATTCACTTTTCAAATTAATTCGCTTGTACGACAGTGGGGAAAATTCAGAGGCTGTTCTACGCATCATTAAAGAAAACAAGCTTGATGTTAAAGTTCTGCTTGGAATTTGGCTAAAAGCAGAATTAAGTGCCCATGAAACTTGTACCTGGCTTACAGAACCCATTCCGCAGGAAATACTGGATAAAAACCGAATAAAAAACCAGGAGGAGATTCAACGAGGTATTAGTTTGGCTAACAAGTATCCGGAAATTGTAGCTGCTGTAAATGTTGGAAATGAAGCATTGGTAGATTGGAACGACCACAAAGTGGACACAGACTCAATTATAGCCTATTGTTTGAAAGTGAAGAAAGCCATTGATCAGCCTGTTACCGTGGCTGAGAATTATGAATGGTGGGCAGCAAAAGGGAAAAAACTGGCAAAAGCAATCGACTTTATCGCAGTTCACGTGTACCCGATTTGGGAAGGAAAAGATATTGATGAAGGAATGTCATACACCATTGCAAATATTCAAAAAATAAAGGATTCGCTTCCCGAAGCAAAAATTGTGATCAGCGAGGCGGGCTGGGCAACTATTGCTACTGAGTTTGGCGAACGAGCCAACGAAGAAAAACAAAAGCAATACTACGAAGAACTCATGAAGTGGTCGGAAGAGATGAACATCACAACATTCTTTTTTGAAGCATTTGATGAAGACTGGAAAGGCAATCCGAACAACCCAATGGGAGCTGAAAAGCATTGGGGACTATTTACTGTGGATCGCAAACCGAAGAAAGTAATGCAAGATCTTTTTCAATAGAAGAGAGACTAAATCAATCAATTAAATCATAAAATATATCAACATGAAAGAGAAGGTAACAAAGCTATCGCTTAAAGAAAAAGTCGGGTATAGTTTGGGTGATACCGCATCCCACTTTGTCTGGGACATGGTTGGATTTTGGATCCTCATTTTTTATACCGACACATTCGGTATTTCTGCAGCAGCGGCTGGTACCATCATGTTGATTGCACGTGCCTGGGATATGGTGAGCGATCCGTTAATGGGTATCATAGCTGACCGCACAAAAACCCGCTGGGGAAAATTCAGGCCATACATACTATGGATGGCTTTCCCTTACAGCATATTGGCTGTGCTTACTTTTACAACCCCGAATTTTGGCGAAAGCGGAAAAGTAATTTATGCCGGGGTGACCTATTTTCTACTGATGACAGTATTTACAGCGATTAATCTTCCTTATTCCTCTTTGGGAGCCGTGATGACATCAGATTCTTATGAAAGGGCTGGGCTTAATTCCTACAGGTTTATCTTTGCCTTCGTGGGGCAATTTATCGTATCAGGCACAGCTCTTTCTTTAGCCCTTTATTTTGGGAAAGGAGATACCGCAAAAGGTTATCAATATACGCTAATCCTTTTTTCTGTGATCAGCTTCATCCTTTTCATGGTAACATTCAAAACAACTAAGGAGCGTGTTCATCCACCAAAAGAACAAAAGGAATCGTTGAAAGAAGACGTGAAAAATCTTTTCAAGAACCGGCCTTGGGTAATCCTTTTCTTTGTGGGCATCATTTCCTTTGTCATGTTTGCCATGCAGAATCTTTCCATCGCATACTATTTCAAATATTATATTGGAAGAGAAGAGAACGTGCAGCTATTTAATGTGGTCGGGACGGTTGCGTTAATTGTGGCCATTCCATTTTCGAAACCCTTGGCTAAACGATTTGGCAAAAGAAACGTCTTTTTGGCAAGTTCCATTTTATCTGGATTGTTTTTTATGATGCTGTACTTGCCAGGAATAAAGGATCTTACACTGTTTTATATTATCAATATTTTGGCAAAAATGGCTTATGCTCCAGCTGTTCCGTTGTTGTGGACTATGTTGGCTGATACAGCAGACTATTCGGAATGGAAATCAGGGAGAAGGGCAACTGGCTTGGTTTTTTCCGCTGCAACTTTTGCGCAAAAAGCAGGTTGGGGAATTGGTGGTGCACTGGCAGGATGGCTGCTTGCCATATTCAACTTTGTTCCTAATGCTGACCAAACTGAAACTGCGATAACGGGTATCAAATTGATGATATCAGTTTTCCCCGGTGTTTTATACATGTCGTGTGCGATTCTGTTGTTTTTCTATGCAATTGATCACAAAACATGTTTAATCATGCAGAAGGATTTGGAAGAAAGAAGGGAAAAGGAAGAATCAGAATAACTTTTTATATGAGTATATGTTTAATTAATAGAAGCTCTTAATGTTCAAATCTAAAGGATTTGATTTGCTGAAGGAAATAAGATTTAACTGTATTACAAATTCAAAATGAATAATTTAAAGAAGATACTTTTTTCGTTTGTGTTAGGATTTAGCTTGTGTCTTGTAGGATTTAATGGTCAGTCTCAAGGTACAGCGTGCGAAGGATTGGTTTGGTCTGATGAGTTTGATTATGATGGAGCTCCTGCAGATGACAAATGGGATTACGATACTGGCGGAGGAGGCTGGGGAAATGAAGAGCTGCAAAACTATACAAACAACCGAACAAACTCATGGGTTGAAAATGGGAAGTTATATATAAAAGCAGTGAAAGCTGGCGGGAATTGGACATCGGCCAGGTTAATTACAAAAGAGAAAGGTGATTGGCTTTATGGCCGGATTGAAGTGAAAGCCAAGCTGCCAACGGGGAAAGGTACATGGCCAGCAATTTGGATGCTACCAACCGATTGGGAATATGGGGACTGGCCAGCCAGTGGTGAGATTGACATCATGGAACACGTTGGTTATGACCTGAATGTTATTCACGGAACCGTTCATACACAAGCTTACCACCATTCAATTGGCACGCAAAAAGGTGGAAAAAAAACGATTACAAATGCAACGACTGATTTCAATGTTTACACGATTGAATGGAATGAAGATAAAATAGAATGGTACATCAATGATGAGTGGTATTTTACCTTCAGTAATGAAAACAAAACCTACGAAGAATGGCCCTTTGATAAACAATTTCATTTACTGTTGAATATTGCAATTGGTGGAACCTGGGGTGGAGCAGAAGGTATTGACCCTGACCTGACTGAGGCTACCATGGAAGTGGAATATGTACGGGTTTACAAAGATAAAATACCAAAGCCAAGAATTTCAGGACCTACATCAAGTTCTAAAGATGAGCAATTGAATTTTCAGGTAAATCCGGTTGAGGGTGTTCAGTACCTGTGGCAATTTCCTGAGGGTGTTTTTGTGCTTTCAGGAGAAGGAACAAACTCTGTTAATGTGCAATGGCATGATCAATCAGGAGATATTCAGCTTGAGATGAGGAACCAATGTGACACTGCGGTATCAGATGTTTTTCATGTTGACTATATACTTAAACCTGAGTCAGACCGATTTGATATCGATGCTAAAAATTCAACGGGAACTATCATGTGGAGCAAGGTTCCGGGAGAAAACAACAGCTTCACAATAAGCGAAGAAAACCAAGAGCTGGTTGTTGATTTTGATGTTTCAAATCCTTCCGGCAATCCCTATATTCATTATGACTTCGATGGAATTATTGATTTAACAGATCACAATGAGCTGGCATTTGAGTTAAAGATTGACCCGGATAATGCACCTTCAAATATGCGAATTGATTTGATTGATGTAAATGGGAATGTTAAAATAACAGACTTGTTTAAAATTGATGACTTTGAATCGGATAGCGATTTTCATTTTTATTCCCATCAGTTTTCAACAGTAAATGATGGAACATACCTTCTGGATCAAATCAGTCAAGTTCGAATCTATGTCAATTATGGGGTTTTTGGTAAAAATGGAAGTGGTAAGTTCCGAATTAAAAATATGCGCGCTCAAGACCCAAACGCAACCAGTTCATATGAAAGGGAATTGACAAGTGGACTCAGGATATTTCCCAACCCGGCAACTGAATTGATGACTGTTCATTCTGATGAATCCATTTCTTTTTTAGAACTATATTCTGCTACTGGGCAACTGGTTTTTTCAATGCCAGTGGACAAAAAAAAGCAAATGAGTGTTTCGGTTAATGAACTCAAAAAAGGACTGTATTTTTTGAAGATTAATCAGAATAAAACGAAGAAAGTATTGATCCAATAATTAATCATTACTGCTGTCCAACTTTATAATAAATGGGGAAGCCTTGATTCAAGGTGGGTTAATCTGAACCTCAGCACTTGCTGGGGTTTTTTCATGATTAGTTAATCCTGGCTTACGATAGTTTCCGACTGATTGTTTAGCTTTGTTGATATGGAGCAGCAACTAAACGGTATTAAAAACATCATTTTCGATCTGGGGGGTGTTTTGCTTGATTTGGACATTGAAAAAACGGTTCGGGCTTTCCAGGATTTGGGTTTGAAAGATGTAATAAAACCCGGAGGCTGGGGTTATCGAAATAAGCTCTTCACGGATATGGAGAAAGGCTTAATCACGGAGAATGAATTTCGTGATCAAATCAGGGATTTACTTCCTAACCCAGCAACAGATCAGGAAATTGATGATGCCTGGTGCGCCATGTTAATCGGGTTTCAAACCCCAAAAATTGAACTACTGAAATACCTGCAACATGACTACAGGATTTTTCTTTTTTCAAATACAAACAGCATTCATCTGGAATATTTTCGGAAGTTGTATCGGGATACTTTTGGAACCGAATTGGATGATCTGTTTTCGAAAGCGTTTTATTCTCACGAGTTAAAAAGGCGAAAACCAGATCTGGAGGCATTTCTTGATGTCATCCAAAAAGGAGGGATGGTTGCCCACGAAAGTCTTTTTATTGATGATTCAAAAATGAATATTGAAGCAGCCAAAGGATTAGGTATTCAAACGTACTGGTTGAAGAATGGCAATGAACTGACTACATTTTTCTCCTGTCAATTATAAGCTGTCCCTACATCCAATTTCGTTCGGAGCTTTCAATTTTATAAAGCAGGTAGTTTTTTATGCTATATGCTTTTTCCATCGGAATTTCATTGACAGATACTGAAGTTCCTGCTAAAACCAGATTGATGGTACCTGTGTTTCTGTGACGTTGGAAAAAAGATTGGTTCAATGAAATACTTTGTGGTTTAAACAGTTCAATGATCGTTAGTTTCCTTGCAAATGTCCCGGAATTTACCTTCAAAAACCGATCGTTGATTTCGTATGATCTTTTTCTCCAGCTTAGCCACGACACCCAAATTCCAAACAGGAAGATACAACCAGAAAGAACAGTGAACCAAACGCTTAAAAACAACAAAGGTAAACTTAGTAGTGCTGGAAATACTGCGCCAAAAATAACCCTGCGACGAAGAAATGCCTTATGGGGAAACAGTTCTTCAAACTGCTCGGAATTGTTGTTCCTGAAAACAGCAGAATGTGTTTTTCCGAAAATTTCGGCATTGCAACCGGGGATATTCACCCTTCCTGTTTTTTGATTGGTTTCGGAACTGTTTGCCTGCGAAAGTGTGATGGTTGAAATTCCAGCTAACTTTTGAAGAGGATTGATACTTCGCCTAAACGCTTGTACCCGGCTAAAAGGGATAGTCACATTTTTTCGCTTAAGCAAACCCGAAGAAAGTGAAAATGCTTTGTCGGTTTTTTTAAGATGAAGGTTAAAATAAAACAAAATCGTCTCGATCATTGAAATGACGAAGCTTATCAGCACAAGTAAAATACCCAGTGAAACAAAAACAGCAATATCGGAGTTTACAAAAAATGCTTCAGTTTGCCTGGCCGCATTTTCAATTTCCTGATCAAACACTTCATCAATTTGCTGGAAGATGTTAAAGCCGAAAGCTGCAACGATAGCAAGACCTCTCAAATGGTTGCGGGTAAGCCCAACTTTTATCAAATCGGATATATCGTATTGAAATACAGTTGATGGCTCGTCTTTTAAAGCGAGTTCCTCCCGATCTTCTTTTTCAGAATACTCCATCTTTCTGGCTGAAAGAAGCTTCTCCAATTCATTCGCTACTGCTTTTTTTAGTGCAGAAATTTTAACTTCTTTGGTCTTCGATCCGGCTGAGTCAATTTCCAATTCTACAACACCTATCAGCTGCTGTAAGAGGTTCTGATTTAGGTTGATGGATATAATTTTGTCAAATGGAATGGCAACGATTACCTTTTTTAGATAACCCTTCTTTAAAATGAATTCATTGTTTTCAATATAAAAGAAAAAATGCCTGTAAGAAAGGTAGGAGTGAACCAACCAGATCACACCTAAAATGGATAAAATTAGGTAACCATAGACACTGAAAAATTCTGCACTGTTCCCCTTAAAAACATAGAGTACCAGTATAGGCCAAAAGGCTGCAATTGACTTACGAATAGAAAGCAGCAGGAAAAAAAGGATTCCAAATACTGATTGCCGTTGTGGCTTTTCAAAATTAATGACGCTCATATTCATTAATTTTTTCAGACAGCAGTTGCTTGATTTGTCCGGCTGTTTCCGGAGAAATTCCCTTTAGCGACAAATCTGATGAAGAATTCCCTGCGGTATATATTTTTAGCTTTGACAGCTTTAGCATTCTTGAAATTACTCCCTGCCTTATTTCCATGTGCTGAATTCGATTGATCGGTATAGAAACAATATTCCGGCTCAGATAACCTGACTTGTAGTGAACATCATGCTCTCGCACAGCATAACCTTTGTAAGGGAAGCCAATGTGTATAATTATAAACCTTAAAATGCCAAATAAAAACAATGCTGCAATAAATGAAACAAACAACCAGGTTGGGATTTCCTTAACAAGGTAAAAAAGTGTTCCTGCGATAAGTGACACGATTAAAAAGATACTAAGCTGAATGAATTGCAGTGTTTTATATTTTGAAAGCAGCCTGGTGTATTCAACTTTTTCAGATTGTGGCAGTGAGGACAATTCAAGCTGCTCGTTTTGAAAGATCATAATTTTTTGAGGTTCAAGATATGAAAAATCTCAGTAACTAAGCTTCCTCCGGGTCGTGCCAATCACCATTTTCCCTGATCAGGTTTTCCAGTTCATAAACAGCCATTTCATAGGGGATGTGGCGCTTCTTCAGTGTTTGCCCTTTGTACAAGTTAACATTGCCAGGGCCAGCACCAACAAAACCATAGTCGCTATCACCCATTTCGCCAGGACCATTTACCACACAGCCCATAACCCCAATTTTAAGGTGGTTCAGGTGGTTAAAATGTGCTTTTATCTTTTTGGTTGTTTCATGTAAGTCGAATAATGTCCGACCACAACCAGGGCAGGAAATAAATTCTGTTTTAGTAACCCGCATGCGGCTAGCCTGAAGAACGGAGAAGCTCAAATCCTTCAAGTCAGTAAAAGTAATATTGTCACTTTCATTGGTGATACATATTCCATCTCCATATCCATCCAACAACAATCCTCCAAGATCAATCGATGCTTTTATCTGAAGGTTTTCAAGCCGGGATTCTTTATATTTTCTATGAATGATTACCGGTACTTTCCAAATATGGGTTTCCAGGTTCATAAAGAAAGCGCGTAGCTCGGCATAGGGGTTTTTATTAAAGCTTTCCAGGATCAAAACCGTTTTCCGGGTTTGTTTCAACTTCATGATGATCTCCGGGTTGGCAGCCATGAATTTGTCAAACTCTGGTTTATTCGTTCTGATGAATTTCATTTGTCCCCAATGTGTCCCTCCAAATAAGTACTCATCAATACTTAAAATGGGGTAGCTATTTCCTTCAATGTCCAGAATATGATCATTTTTCAGGAAGTATTCGGGTATTTGTTTGCCACGTAATGGCAATATTTCAGACAAGGTTCGTTCGCGTAAGTCGGCTACAACAATAGGAACTTGCTTCCCTCCCATGTTCATAACAGGACGAACCGATCTTCTTTCGTATTCAAACGGATTGGTTTGAGCAAAAAGTGAAGCCGTAATGGTTTCGTGGTTCCTATATGTACGAACGTGGTCGATCAATTTCTTTGCAACCGGTATTTCGTTCTCTGGATCTTCAGTTAAAGAAACCCGGATAGTATCACCAATTCCATCAGCAAGCAATGCACCAATTCCAACTGCTGATTTAATGCGCCCATCTTCACCTTCTCCAGCCTCAGTCACACCTAAATGAAGCGGAAATTCCATATCTTCCAATCGCATCTTCTTGTTTAGCATACGAACGGTATAAACCATCATTCTGGTATTGCTTGATTTGATGGAGATAACCACGTTGTTAAACTCAACCTTCTTGCAAATACGAAGATATTCCATTACTGATTCTGAGATTCCTGAAGGGGTGTCCCCATATCGGCTCATGATTCGGTCAGATAAAGAACCCTGATTGGCTCCAATTCTCAGAGCAGTATTGGTTTTCTTCAGGACTTCAAGGAATGGGATAAATTGCTCTTCAATGTGCTGCAATTCGTCTTTGTACTCCTGATCGGTATAAATATGCTGTTCAAATTTCGCCCTTTTGTCGTAAAAGTTTCCAGGGTTGATTCGTATTTTGGAAACATGTTTTGCCGCAACTTCTGCCAGGTTTGGGTTGAAATGAATGTCTGCAATCAGTGGTGTTTCGAAGCCTCTTGCAAGCAGTTCCTTCTTGATGTTTTTTAAATTTTCTGCATCATTTATCCCTTTTACGGTCACACGAACATAATCGGCGCCAGCTTTAATGATCCGGATTATTTGCTCTACAGTTTCGTCTGTTTTTCGGGTGTCAGTATCTGTCATGGACTGGATGCGGATCGGATAGTCACTACCCATGGGAACTTGCCCTATTTCAGTTGAAGAAGTGGTTTGGCGTAGATACTTGGTTAAGTCAGCGATATAATTAAAGTTCCGATCTTTCATTCAGCCTGTAGTTTTTTGAGAGCCACAAAGTTAATTTAAAGTAGACAAAAATAAAATGACAAGCAATAAAATAAACAGTTCCTGACCTAAGATTGAGTTATTAAATTCTTTCGAAAATGTTTCCAAATGCGCTTTTTGATCGAAAAAAACTTTAAGATAGCTTAGTCTGGTTCTTTCACGTTTCTGTGATTTCTGTATTTTTGGTCAACACAAAATAGAAACATGTCTATTCGCATTGAAGATGTAACAAAGTATTATGGAAGTCAAAAAGCTCTGGATTCAGTTAATTTCGAATTAAGGACTGGCGAGCTAGTTGGTTTTCTTGGTCCAAACGGAGCAGGGAAATCTACATTGATGAAAATTATTACCGGGTACCTGGCGGCTGATTCCGGCAAGGTTTTTTTGAATAATGAGCTTGTTTCACCCGATAACTATCAAATTCGGAAAAATATTGGATACCTGCCTGAGCACAATCCGTTGTATACCGATCTTTTTGTCAGGGAATATCTTCAAATGGTTGCAGGTTTTTATAAGCTCGACCGGGTTAAGGATCGAATTGGGAACGTGATTGAAATGACAGGTCTTGGATTGGAGCAGAAGAAAAAAATTGGTGCTTTGTCGAAGGGTTACCGGCAGCGCGTTGGACTGGCCCAGGCACTAATTCATGATCCACAAATTTTAGTTCTTGACGAGCCAACAACCGGACTTGATCCAAACCAACTGGAGGAAATCAGGTCATTGATCCGCTCCATTAGTCAGGATAAAACAGTTCTGTTTTCTACACACATTATGCAGGAAGTTGAAGCTGTTTGTTCAAGGGTCGTGATCATCAATAGAGGGAAATTGGTAGCTGATGGGGCTGTGGATGAAATTAAATCAGGAAAGTTGAAATCATCACAGTTTGTATTTGTGGAATTTGATAAGCCAGTTAGTCCCGACCTTCTTGAGAAGGGATTTGATCGCGAAATGATTGACCAAAAAACGGAGAACACTTGTGTGTTAAGTTCGTCCGATTCTAAAGACATGCGGCCTTCTATTTTTGATTTTGCAGTTGCCCGGGGATTGAAAATTTTAACCCTGAAAGAATTACAGTCAAGCCTGGAAGACGTTTTTCAACAGTTAACCCAGAACGAAAAATGATACCGGAGGTTTCCGTCATCTTGCCCTTTTATAATGCTGAGAAAACATTAACCCGAGCGATTTCTTCGATACTCGATCAAACTTTTCCTGATTTTGAATTGATTCTGGTTGACAATAATTCAACCGATTCAGGGGTAGAGATTGCAAGAAGTTTCGCGACAAAGGATAATCGGATAAAGTTAACAAAAGAGCAGGAGCAAGGTGTTGTTTTTGCTATGAATAAAGGCATGGAGCTTGCCCGGGGAAGATATTTGGCTCGAATGGATGCAGATGATGTGTCACTTCCCAAAAGACTGGAAAAGCAAGTTGATTTTCTTGCAGGGAATCCGGAAATAGGCGTGGTGGGCTCTTGTGTCAGGCATATGTCCGATTTACCTTCTGAGGGTATGGGGCGTTTTGTTGATTGGGTAAATTCATTTCACTCATCCTTGGAAATTTGGCAAAATCGTTTTGTTGAAATCCCTCTTGTTCAGCCTTCGGTCATGTTCCGAAGCCATTTGTGGAAAGTACATGGGAACTATCGGGAAGGGGATTTCCCAGAAGATTATGAGCTTTTTTTACGGTGGCTGGATGCAGGTGTCCAGATGCAAAAACTGGATGAAACATTGCTGGAATGGCATGATTCAACCACCCGTCTCACACGAACCGATACCCGATATAGCTCAGAAGCTTTTTATAAAACAAAAGCACATTATTTTGCAAAATGGTATCAACGCTCAGATTTGAAAAAAGAACTTTGGATTTGGGGAGCAGGACGCAAAACACGACAACGGGCTCAGTTATTGACTGAAGCGGGATTAAAAATTGCTGGGTATTTTGATTTGCAGTCAAAACCCGACTCTGATATTGTTTGCAAATCATACGAAGAAATTCCTTTCCCTGGCGATACTTTTATTTTGTCAATGGTCGGAAATCATGGGGCTCGTGAGAAAATTTCTACTTTTCTTGGGATAAAGAAATATCAGGCTGGAATTGATTTTCTATTGATGTCTTAAAGGCAAGAATATAATACAGTTGGAAATTTTTGCACATAAAAAAAGTGGCAAGAGATATACCCTTGCCACTAAAAAGAGATTAACTGAAATGGGTCGAGCTAACCTTATTATTTAAATGGCACCGAAGAATGGTGGAGAACAATCCTTAGATCCCCATTTTTATCCTTCACATAACCAAAACTGTACTCAACCTTTACCTCATCCCCCTCAGGTGTAGTGAAGAAATAGTTCCCCATAGCCAATGCTGTATTTCCATTGATAAAAGTGCCTTTGTTTTCAAATCTTACTTTAGTCCAGGGGTTAATTGCAAAACCTTTGTCTTCGCTATACTTTTTGTTATCTCCTACAAAGTAAGAAAGTGCCCCTTCAAAGTCCATTCTGAATTGTTTTTCAGCAGCTTTGGTAGGTTTAAACAGAACGTCTGTCATGCCATAACCATACAAGCTGTTGATGTGATCTTTGGCTGCCTTCACGTAGTCTCCGCTTTTCGTGTAAGCCTTTCCAATTTTTACAATTCCATCTCCCCAAGTTTTTTGGGCTTTTTCAACTTCTGCATCTGTAATTTTTGATCCCATAGTCATAAAAGTTCCGGTATTTGCATAACCGATTACTGAAACAAGTAGCATTGCTACAACAAAAGAATACAATTTAAGTGTTTTCATAATTTAAAAAATTTATAGTGACTTTTGATAAAGTTAGTATTACAAACATTATGGATTAGTGAAAGTTCATAAAATGTGAAGATTATTTACTATTTTTGTATTAATCATGTCAGTAGCAATTCAAATATCCCCGAATGAAAACCTGTATGTTAAAGATCCACAGGAAACTAAGACAGGCAGGAATATTCTCAAATATGCTGTTCCTTTAATGTTGGAACTGGGTTTTGAGAAATTTACGTTTCGAAAACTTGCATATGAAATTGGAGCGAGTGAAATAAGCATGTACCGATATTTTGAAAACAAGCATAAACTGCTCCTGTATTTATTAAGTTGGTATTGGGAATGGGTAAAATATTCCATTTCGTTAAATGTTCAAAATATTGATGATAACCAGAAAAAGCTTGAAATAGCTATTTGCACTATAATTGAAAGTAACAGGAGGAACCCCTTGGTTGAGTACGTAGATGAAGACAAATTATACGCTTTGGTTGTTGAGGAATCCGAAAAAGCATACCACACAAAACACGTGGATAAAGAAAACAAAGAAGGGTTTTTCCAAACACTTAAATCGTTAAAATCAGAACTTTCAAGAATTATACTCCTTGTAAATCCGGCATACAAGTTTCCCAATTCACTCGCTACAACAATCATTGAAATGGCCTTAAGTCTGAGGTTCTTTTCCGACCATCTTCCTTATATGACTGATATTAGTAATAACAATGAGCTTGACCAGCAATTATTCGATTATTTGAAGCATTTAACGGATTATGCCTTAAAAAGCAAATAATCTTTTGTGCAGTTTCTTACAATTGTTATTTTTAACATCTAATTTTATTACTACTGATATGAAAAACTGCCCCAATTGTAACTCGGATGTTGAACCGGGTTTTCAGGTTTGCTGGAATTGTAATTATAGTTTTACTGAAAACAAGGTGCTTGTATTTGAGGAAGAAACCTCAGATTCCCGAAAAATAAATTGCTTGAGATGCCATGTACCGATGCGTTTTTCGGGGGAATACAAATTCCATGAAGGTCCCAAAATAGGTATCTGGGGAAATATTTTTGAAGCTTTTGTGAACCGTGAATCCTTCGATATTTATCTTTGTCCCAAATGTGGAAAAGTTGAGTTTTTTTCATCTAGGAAAAATTGAATAAATACCCTGATTGAGGGATTTAAAGTAAGGTTAAAAGGTGTAAGTCAGCGGGGTGAGGATTTTCAATATTTAATGTTTTTGGGATGGATGCAAAAGAGAGTAGGACTGACCCTTTTTAAAAGTTGAAGTGTTTATGTTATTGGGACTGTTGCAATTCACAGCAGCCCCAATAAATTATAGATATTAATTATATCCAGGATTCTCAACCAAGTTGGGATTGTCGGCTATCCTTTTCAGGTTGATAGGCAAATAGTAATTCCTCTCGGTAAAAGTCCGAACCTTTTTAAAGTCGGCATCTTTTATTTCAAGAGTATATTTGTCCTCAGCGATATGATAATCCCAGGTAACACCTTTAAATCCTTTACCATTAAGAACTTCAGTAGCGATTCTCCATCTTCTTAAATCCCAATATCTATGTTCTTCTGCATAAAGTTCCACAAAACGTTCATTTCTTAATTCATCTAATGAAAGCGTTTCTTTATCGGGCATTCCTGCACGGTTTCTAATTATATTGACAAGAGTTCTTGCTTCTTCAGTTTCATCCATTTCATATTTTGCTTCGGCAGCATTTAGGTACATCTCACCAGTTCTAAATACAATCCAGTCGGTATCATCTTCGTTTTCGATAGGTAACCTGATGCTTTCAGGTACTCTTTTACGGATTAACATTCCTGATTTTATACGATTACGTTTTGGAGCAGCTTTTGGCCAATCTGAACCCGTAGGAATGGTGCCCTTAGTCGTATTATGAAGATAGACAGTACCACCTTGCCAGGCGATCTCAGGATAAAATGCAGTTGCCAAAAAACGAGGATCTTTATTACGAATAATTTCATCCAAAGAAAACTTCACCTTCCCGTTCAACTTACTTCTGTCCCAAATTGCAGAAGAACCGTCATTGTATTCATATTTTTCCCATGCTTCGAGGTACATCCAGTTATTGGATCCCCAGCCTGTTTGAAATCCGTCAGGCATACATAAAAAGTTCCACGAATGCGTTTTTAAGAGTCCCAAATCGAACACTTCCGCAAAGATGACTTCCGGGTTTCCATCCGTAATAAATATTTCGTTGTAGTTTGCAACCGGGTCCGAATTTTCTTGATACAATGGATGAGTTTCACTGTTTATAACTGCCATCGATGCATCATAAGCTTTTTGGTAATATTGGTCTGCTTCTGAAGAAGGAATACCAACCAGTCCATTAATTTGAACAGTTCCGTATTTTGCTATACTTCCAGCATAAAGCATTGCACGGCTTTTGAGAGCATAAGCAGCCCATTTTGTTGGGCGGCCAAAACCTTCAGAGCTGTAACTATTTGGTAGGATGTCTACGATTTCGTCCATTTCCGAAGCAATAAAATCATATACTTCTTTTTCTGTGTTTCGAGAAACAAAGAGTTCTTCAACAGGTTGATCGATACTTTGTGCTTCAGTAATAATAGGTACACCTCCGTATCTTTTCACTAATTCGAAATACATGAACGCACGAAGCCATCTTGCTTCAGCCACTTTTTGAGTAACCATTTCAGGGTCAAAGGTTGCCTCCTCAAGAATTTTCATGATTTCATTGGCTGAACGGATGTTACCATAGGGCCAATATTCCAAATCACTATGTGCTCCGTTTTCATCAATGATTTTTGTTGCTGCCTTAAATGGGTTTTGCCAAACTGCATAAACATTTGACTCATCCGCCATAACAGCAAGTAGAGCTTGACCTGCAGAGTTACCTTCAGATTTGAAACGTGTATCTTTATAAATTTTGTTCAAATAAGCATCAACTAAGATCGGATCATTTTTTACAGCTTCTTCCGAAATGATATTGGTTGGTTCAATTTCAAGTATATCATTACACGCTGTATTCAAAAAGAGTATTGAGAGTATATATAATAGCTTTTTCATCGTTTAATTTCTTTAAGTTTATAAAGTTAGCCTTATCCCAAATGTTGCTGTCTTTACAGGTGGGTATTTTTTGTTATTATTATCGGTGACTTCAGGGTCAAATGAGTCTTTCCAGATATCAAGGTTACTTATTGTGAATAGATTTGAACCACTGAAGTACAATATACATTTGCTTAGTCCCAATTCATTTAACAATGATTTTGGGACAGAGTAGGATACGTTTATGTTCTTTAGCCTTAGATACCGGGCATCATATTTCCAAAAGTCAGATGATTTCCCATTGTTCGCTGTTCTTCCAGTTTGTGTTACAGGAGGTAGCTTGAAGTCTCCCTGGTTGGCAATATAATCCTGTCCGTTTTCATCTTGTTCAACAATTGCCCTGTACTCGTAATGCTGTGAGAGAGGAATTGATTCATTGCCAAAAGCAGCAGACGCAGAACCTCCAATGGTTACTAAATAATCAGAGCCACCCTGCCAAAGCATCCTTAGGCTAAACCCTTTATATTGCATTCCCATGTCCAGGCTGTACATTTTTTTCGGGAGGCCAGATTTTCCGATAACTGCTTCATCCCTCCAATCAATATAATTGTCTCCATTTAAGTCTTTATAAATAATATCACCTACTCTAATGGTTTGGTTGTCCGCTTGATCTTGGTTAATCGTGTGGTTATCTATTTGTTCTTGAGTTAAAAAGAACCCATAGGAAAGGTAGCCCCACGCACGGTCATCCCAGTTGCCTTCTTTTACATTTCTGTTGTTCCACAACCTGTTAAATACGAGGGTTTCTTCGTCAAGATCACTGGTAGTTGGGAGTACATCTTCATTAATTTCAACGTATTTCCCTCTAGCCCATGCAAAAATGGGAGAAATATCATACGAAAAATCCCCAAGTTTATTTCTGTGTGTAATTGCAATTTCAATACCTCTATTGTCCCTTTTATTCAGGTTAGTTTTTGGCAGGCTTGCTCCGAAAGTATTTGGAATCTGTTCGGTTGGTTGGGCCAAAATATCTTCTCGTAAACGATAAAAAGCATCAATTTCAAAACCTAGCAATCCATTCCAAAGGTCAACATCCAATCCAATATTGCTGATTTTCATTGTTTCCCAGGTAATATCAGGATTGGGCAATCCTGCAGATGAGATTATAGGATAGGTACTCGTTCCAAAAACGTAAAAATCTGTTGAAATGGTATAGCCAGATAGATAATCGAATGAAGATACAGCATCATTACCTAATACACCGTATGAGGCTCTTAGTTTCAGATTGTCAACTGCACTAAAATTATCTTTAATGAATGCTTCTTCTGAAATCCTCCATCCTGCACTGAAGCTAGGGAAGTATCCCCATCTTCCGCTTTTGGCATATTCGCCCGAGGCATCAGCACGCATGGCAACTTCGAGCATATACTTACCTTGATAGTCATAGTTCAAACGGCCAATAAAACTTTGACGAGCTCTTTCGGTAGTTCCCCTTTTGCCGTCAGTTTTTAAGTTTTCTGCATTGTCTTTTCCTTCTTCCGAGGCATAAATCAAGTAAGGAGATTCAAATGAAAGGATGTCTTTACGGGTGCCTTGTAAACTTGTCCATTTGTATGTTCGTGTCTCGCTGACCAACATGCCTTTCAAGTGGTGATCCCCAAAGTCTCGATCGTACGTTAAACTAATCAAGGGCAACAACTCACTTGACCGATTGGAATAAACTTTTATTTCATTGTTGTTTTCTGTTCCAGTTCTAATCCAGGGATCATTTCCCTCATTTGCAGCTGTCAGGTCGTAGTCCCATACATCAAAAGGTTTTGAAACTGATTTATTCCAGCTATTTATTTCTTCAACATTTAAACGTGCTTTTGCAACGAGGCCTTTCACAAATGGAACTTTATATCTCAGTTCCAGTGCACCTTGAAGTACGTTTGACCTGTTATCAACAAATCCTGAGTAATCCTTAAAAGTCTGGTAATATGGTGAACGTTGCAAGAATCCAGAATAAGTAGCTCTTGTTGGGTCAGCTTCATGAATGATTGGATAAACAGGTTTAGCAACTTGCAACGAGTTATACATACTTCCAACCGAGAAATTCGCTTTGTCAAGTTTTGTCCTTCTGTAAGAAAAATCTACTGAGATACCAAGATTATCATTAATTTCCGCATCAATATTTGAACGTACATTATACCTTTCAAAGTCATAGTCGCCTGAATTAAAGTTACTTGTCTGATCCGTATAGCCACCAGATAGAAAGTACCTTATTTTCTTGGTTCCTCCACTTGCACTTATATTATGTTGTTGTTGTGGTGCCCAGTCCCTGTAGAGTGCATCATCCCAGTTATTGCCTTGATAATCACTACCATCGGTGGTATTTATTAATCGTTTGGTATCGGGATCAAATTGGACGTGATTTGGGCTGAAATCATCAGGATTTAAACCTGATTCATGAAGTAACTCTGCCCACTTTAGCGCATCAACTAAGTCAGGTGTAAATGTGGGTTGAGAAAAAGAAACACTTCCGTGGTAGGTAATTTTTGAAGGTTCATCTTTACCCCGTTTTGTAGTTACTAAAATTACCCCGTTGCCAGCTCGTGCACCGTAAATAGCTGCAGACGCATCTTTTAATACGCTAACCGATTCAATATCGTTTGGGTCAATCTGTCCCAAGCGACCTTCGATTCCATCTATCAGCACCAATGGATTATCGCTAAATCCCCTAATATTAAGTTTTGTAGCGTCAGCTCCTGGCAGTCCGCTAGATTGACGCGTATACAAACCAGACACTTGTCCTTGCAAAAGTTCTGTCGTATTTGCGACTGGGCGTTGTAGAAGTTCTTCAGCCTTCACATTACCGACAGAGCCTGTTAGTGTTGCCTTTTTTTGAACGCCATAACCGACGGCAATCACTTCTTCAATACCAATCGCATCGATTTTCATAATTACGTTGATAACATCTTGTCCTGCAATATTTACCTCGGAGGTTTGCATGCCTACAAATGAAAAAACTAATATACCTTCTGAAGAAATGTTGGAAAGAGAATATACCCCATCGGTATTTGTTATAGTTCCAGTCGTTGATCCTTTCAAGAACACAGTCGCTCCTGGAATTGGTTCGCCAGATTCGTCTTTAACGGTTCCTTTTACAGATTTCTCTTGTTGCAATGATTTGTTTTTTGTTGATGTGAGAATAATTTGTCGCCCCTTGATCATATAATCAATTTTGCAGTCATTAAGGAGATCATTTAAGACGTTATCAACTTTTTCATTTGAAAAATTAGCGTTTACTTCCTGGTTTACATCAACTAAATCTTGATTATAAAGAAAGAAGAAGCTTGTTTGATTTTCAATTTCATTAAAAACTTCAACTAGTTTTGAACTTGTAAGATTCAGTGATATTCGCGTTTGCTGAGAATAGGAGTTGGTCGCAATAACCTGACTTATTCCTATTAGTAAAATAAATAAAGTCGACCTCATAATTTTGAGAACTTTTTTAATTGTATGGCTGTCAGTCATACAGAATTTCCTAATTTTTTCCATAAATTTACCTTGTAATGTTAATAATAGAGCTAGTATTGTTACTTACATTATGATCAGGGAAGTATTACCAGTACTTTCCTGATTTTTTTTATAGTTACTGCTTATCGATAATTATTTTTCTCTTTGTATATATGTTTTTATCATTTGCATTTCTGGTTTGGATTTGATATTTGATAGGCGTAGTTAACGAGATCAATCTTAATATCTCGTCAATCGATTCGTCATGAAATGTGGCTCTGTACCTGTATTCTAATAGTTCTTTGTCAGAAACTACAAATTCAACGTTGTACCATCGTTCCATTTTTTTAAGGACATTTGAAAGTTTTTCGCTGCGAAACTTTAGGTAGCCATCTTTCCAGCATGTATAATCACTTGCCTCAATTGCTTTTATTTTACCTTTCTTTTTTTCTCTGTAATATGTAAATTTCTCGTTTGGCTTTAAGGTTTCTTCAATCTTTAGTCGTTTGTTCTTCAGTTTTATTTGTCCTTGTTCAAGAGCAACCTCCACTTTTTTATCTTCTGGAAAAGCAGATACATTGAACTTGGTTCCTAGCACTTCAACTAAAATGTATTTGGTATTTACTGTAAATTTTGAGTTTTTAGAGTGAGCAACATCAAAATATGCTTCACCAATTAGTTGTACACCTCTGTTTTGCACAAATTGTATTGGATATTTAATTGATGATCCACTGTTCAGCCAACCTGTTGTTCCATCAGGGAGTTGAAATTTTGTTCTTGCCCCAGCAGGAGAATGAATTTCAGCCCAAGAACCAAGTTGGTCAATTTGTTTATTATTCTGATAGTAAAGGAAAGCAATAGTAATGAGCGCAGGGAGAATCAAAACTGAAGCAATCTTTGAGAAAAAGTTGATAAATTGAATGTAGTCTTTTTGGCGATTTCGATGATCTGGACTAATCTGGGAGTGAAGTTTCTTCAGTAAAAGCTTAAATTTTGGATTTGTAGTATTTGAGGATTTAGTTTCTTCCCAGTCTTGTTCCATGAGTTTTTTGAAACTACTCTTTTCTTCTTCAAATGAAGAAGAAATATATAAATAATCGTTCCACGAAAATTTGTTTGAAATATACCTTTCAAATCGTTCTTTTTTTCTTGACATACACTTGTTATATCTCAATGTAAGAATTTTCCACTATTCAAAACTCAAAGAAATTTTAAATTGATATTTTATTGCGGTTTAAGGTGTTGATATTCAGCGACAAATATCAAAAGAAAATCCAGAAAGATTTTGTTGTCAAGATCATTTTTGCTAAGCTGTTCGATTAAATACCTCTGCGCTGCTGTTAGTTGGTTTTCAACAGTGTTTGGTGAAATACCCAGGTCTTCGGAAATTTGTCTTATTGTCAAACCCTCATATTTCTTTTTTAGATAGATTTCTTTCCTTCGTGGAGGTAAAGATTCGATAATATTTTCTACTTTTTTTAGTATCAGCTTATAATCGATCACACGATCAAGATTATTTTCACTATCTAGAAAGTTGTGGATTAGTTCATTTTTATAAGTATTTTCTCGGGCCTTCTTTATAAAATGTTTCCGGATAAGATTGTAGCTAATTGTGAAAATATAAGAATTAAACGACTGACTAGGATCTAAGTTTCCTCTTTTTTCCCAAATATTTAAAAAAACTTCTTGGGTTAATTCTTCTGCAAGTTCTTCAGATTTTAAATATTTTAATGAGAATTTGTATATCCGCGGAGAGTATTTTAGGAACAAGCTATCGAATGAGTCAATATCTCCTATTTTAAGCTTATTAACTTGAAAAGAATCATTTTGCATGTAATATCTTCACCTACTTTTTTCAATGAGTAAAGATATAAAACTTATGTAGTTGTTGGTATTGTGTTGCCTGCTTAATTAAAAAGAATTATTCGATAGTTATTTTGATTTATTAAAAAAACGTACATTTGCATTGTTAATGTGGACGGATTTGAGATTGATTGCAACCACAGAAAAAAATGCTAAAGCGATCGCTGGTCTCCAGTTAAATCTCAACCCCTTCCTTTTGTAAAACAAATCTGAATACAGCCAAAGATGTAAGTTGTGCTGGATTCGCAAATGCAAAAGTTTATGAGTTATTTATTTACAAGTGAATCGGTATCGGAAGGACATCCGGACAAAGTTTCCGATCAAATCTCTGATGCTTTATTGGACGAATTCCTGGCCTTTGATCCAGAATCAAAAGTGGCCATTGAAACCATGGTAACCACCGGACAGGTTGTTCTTGCCGGGGAAGTAAAATCAAAAACGTATGTTGATGTGCAGGAGGTTGCACGTGATGTTATTAACCAGATTGGTTATACCAAAACTGAATATCGTTTTGACGGTGATTCGTGTGGTGTTTTGACTGCAATTCATGAGCAAAGCCCGGATATCAACCGGGGCGTAGATAAAGCCGACAAGATGGATCAGGGTGCTGGCGACCAGGGGATGATGTTCGGATATGCCAACATGGAAACCGATGATTACATGCCCCTGCCTTTGGAATTATCACACCGCATTTTGATGGAACTAGCAGATATTCGTCGCGAAGGAAAAGTAATGACTTATCTGCGGCCCGACTCAAAATCACAGGTTACCATTGAGTACAACGATGACCACTCGCCTAAAAAGGTTGATACCATTGTTGTTTCAACCCAGCATGATGAGTTCGATGAGGATGAACCCATGTTGGCAAAAATTAAAGATGATGTGATCAACATCCTATTGCCACGGGTAATAGCACAATTGCCTGAACGTGTAAAACCGTTGTTTGGCGATGAAATTGTTTACCATGTAAATCCTACCGGGAAGTTTGTAATCGGAGGACCCCATGGGGATTCTGGCTTGACAGGAAGAAAAATTATTGTTGACACTTATGGAGGGAAAGGGGCACACGGTGGTGGAGCTTTTTCAGGGAAAGACCCTTCAAAAGTTGATAGATCGGCCGCCTATGCAGCTCGCCATATTGCCAAAAACCTGGTGGCAGCAGGAATAGCTAGTGAAGTGTTGGTTCAGTTGGCTTATGCTATTGGTGTTGCACAGCCTGTAGGAATTTTTATTAATACCTATGGAACTGCAAAAATTGGATTGGATGATGGACAAATTGCTGAAAAAGTAAAGGAGCTATTTGATCTTCGCCCTGCAGCGATTGAAGAACGTTTAAAATTACGTAATCCAATTTATCGTGAAACTGCTGCATATGGACATATGGGAAGAACACCTTTTGTTAAAACCAAAAAGTTTGAATCCCCATATTTTGGAGAAGTAGAAAAAGAAGTGGAGTTGTTTACCTGGGAAAAGCTCGACTTTGTAGAGACCATAAAAGAAAGCTTTGATTTGTAATCATTTTGCAACTAGCAATACCAGCCCGGCAATTTTTTTAGCCGGGTTTTTTATTTGTTAATTTTTCAATAATTTCTTGGAGTAATTGAAAATGAATCAAGTAAGCTGAGCTGATTTAAGCAAATGTGGGTTTCGTGTTAAGTAAATATTAATCGAATGTTTCTAAAATATTACAATAGGTTTCTTATTCTTTAATAATGTTAACAGATTATTAATCGTCGATAAAGTTTCGTGTAGGAATTTAACTTTGTAGCCGAATCTATTATTTGCTTTTGCTATGGATGGAAATTATAAGGTACTTATAGTTGATGATGAAAAAGATTTGTGTGAAATTTTGCAGTTTAATCTCGAAAGTGAAGGGTTTGATATCGATATTGCACATTCGGGAGAGGATGCATTAAAGAAGAATTTAAAAAATTATCACTTGATTTTGCTTGATGTGATGATGGGTGGCATGTCGGGTTTTAAAATGGCCAACATTGTCCGAAAAGAGAAAAATCTATCTGTGCCAATTATATTCCTAACAGCCAAAGGCGAAGAAAATGATATCCTTACAGGATTTAATGTTGGGGGGGATGATTATATTCCAAAACCCTTTTCAATCAAAGAAGTAATTGCACGAATTAAAGCCATTTTAAAACGAGGTACGGCAGTTGAGGAAGACAAAAATGTAGTTACTTTTAAAGACCTTACAGTTGATTTAAAGAAGAAAACAATTACAATTTCCGATGAGAATATTAACCTCACCAGGAAGGAATTTGAGATTTTGGTGCTGTTAATGAAGAACATGGGAAAATTCATCAGCCGACAGGAAATCCTGAATTTAATTTGGAGCAATGATGTGATTGTGACCGAAAGGAATGTGGATGTAAATATTGCCCGCCTGAGGAAAAAAATAGGGGAATATGGTGCGGAAATAAAAGGCCGCTCTGGCTACGGGTACTGCTTTAATTAATCTTTTCAATAAATTCTATTATTTTAGCTGTTCAGTTTTAAGAATTGAATTTCAGTGAAAGTACTTAGACGCACATTTGAGCAGCGAATATTCGTTTATTTTTTTATTGCCTTTCTCGTATTCATCTTTTTTGTACTTGCCTTTCAATACAAAAGGGAAAGGGACTTTAGGGAAACCCTTCTCGAAATAAAGCTTGACAATATCTCTGGGTTTGCTGATCAATTCATTAAAGAGCGTAATTTGGTTGAAAAAGAGAACTTTGCGCTTCTGGATTCTTTTAAGTATTTAATTCCTGATGAAAACATTCGGATTACTGTAATTGATCGCAATGGCACTGTTAAGTATGACAGCTTTGTTGAAGGTTTCAAAACAATGGAGGATCATTCTTCCAGGCCTGAAGTTGTTGAGGCCATTGCAAGCGGGCATGGGAATGATGTGAGAATATCAGAAACAACCGGGCAGGAATTCTATTATTATGCATGTAATTATGGGCAATATTTGATTCGATGTGCAGTTATTTACGATCTTGAAATAATTCGGTTTTTAAGAACTGAACGGTATTTTTTATTCTTCGTAATTTTTGTTTCCCTTGTCATGTGGGGCATTCTTTTGATTGTTACCAGACAACTGGGCGAGTTTGTCAGGAAACTACGTGAGTTTGCTATTCAGGCGGGGAGAGAAGAAGACATTGATGTGGATCAAAATTTTGAGGAGACCGATTTTGGAGAAATACGGAGACAGATTGTTGAGATCTATAGCCGGTTAAAACACACCAAGGATGATTTGTCGCTGGAAAAGGAAAGGCTTTTTAACCATCTGGAAGCAATTAACGAGGGTATTGCATTTTTCACCCCGCAGAAGAACAAACTCCTGGCAAACAGTCATTTTGTACAGTATATTAATTTGATTTCAGACAAATCTAAAATAGCCATTGAAGATGTTTTTGAAATAAAAGATCTTAAACCCCTGGTGAAGAAAATAGAGCGTGCCATTTCTTCAGGTGATCCAATCGATCCGAATAACCTTCCTCACTATTCGAAAACAATTCAGAAAAATGAAATGTATTACAGGATTGAGTCGATAGTTTTTAAAGACAAGAGTTTCGAGATCATCATCAATGATATTACCCGCCCTGAGAAACGAAGGTTGATCAAGCAGCAATTAACGTCAAATATAGCCCACGAGCTTAAAACCCCATTGTCCTCGATTAGGGGCTACTTGGAGACAATCATGGAAAATGCTGATGAAATTCCTAAAGACAAGCAAATTTATTTTGTTGAAAGGGCTTTTGCTCAAAGCGAGCGTTTAACGGGCTTGCTCAACGATGTGTCCTTGTTGAATAACATAGAGGATGCCGGAGATTTGTTTGAAACAAAAATAGTTTACCTGAAGGAACTAGTAGATGAGGTAATCGAGAACCTCGAGTCAAGGCTCAAAGATCAAAAAATAAAAGCTAAAATCAGCATAAGCGAAGATGTAGCGATCTATGGGAATGACAGCTTGCTTTCCTCCATATTCCAAAACCTGGTTGAGAACAGCATAAAGTATGCAGGTGAAAATATTGAAATACGAATCCGTCAATACCTTGAAGACGATAAGTTTTACTACTTCAGCTATAGCGATACCGGCATTGGTGTTCCGGAAGAGCATCTAGCCCGGATTTTCGAGCGGTTCTATCGTGTTGATCCTGGCAGGGCCAGAGCTACTGGCGGAACAGGATTGGGGTTGGCTATTGTCAAAAACGCCGTTCAACTACACAAAGGCGAAATTTCTGTCCGAAACCGAAACAATGGCGGACTTGAATTCCTCTTTTCACTCGCCAAAGATTAATATTAATTTAATCTATCCTTAATGTTTGAATAACAGATATTGCTGTTTGTTAATTCATTGTTAACTGTCATTATATCAGTCAGATAAGCCCTATTGCTTGTCACCGCTGCCTTTCTGTGAATATTGCAAAAAAGTAACACAAGAGTGACCGAACTTTAATCAATATGTAACATTATAGGTCGTTCTTAGCGGCGGATTTTATGAAAAAAGAAGTCCACGTTCTAAACAAACAATTTATCGAAAAAAAGAAGTTTTATAATTATTTATTTATGGGAATTAAAAGATTATTTCTGCTTCATTTTTTTGCTATTGCTTCATTCATAGCAACCGCTCAAAAAGGAACAATCAAAGGAACAGTTTATGATGCGAAGACCAATGAAGCACTCATTGGTGCTACGATTATCTTAGATGGGACTACCGTTGGAACCATTACGGATTTTGATGGTAACTACATCATTGAAAAAATTGAGCCAGGAACCTACAATGTTCGCTGTTCGTTCATTAGTTACGAGGCTCAGTTGAAAGAAAACATTACTATTACCGCAGGGCAGGAAATCAACATTGATTTCAAGCTTGGCGAATCTACAGTAGAGATCGAAGGTGTAAACGTTGTCGCTAAAGCTAACCGCGAAAGTGAGTCGATGCTTTTGATCGATCAGAAAAAAGCAGCAATTATGAAAGAGTCGATTGGTGCTCAGCAACTTTCAACTCAGGGGGTATCAGATGCTGCTTCTGCAGCAACTAAAATTACCGGTATTACTAAGCAAGAAGGTTCAACAACCCTTAATGTTCGTGGTTTAGGTGATCGATACAACTCAACAACCCTTAATGGATTGCCCTTGCCTTCAAACAATGCTGAAACTAAGAATATTGATTTACAGCTATTTGCAACAGATATTATCGGTTCGATCGGAGTTGAAAAAACTGCAAGTCCGAGTCTGAATGGAGACTTTGCCGGGGCAAATGTTGATATTACTTCCAAAAAATTTATAGGGGAAGCATTTTTTGAATTGGGTGTTAAGTCTGGATTTAATTCAAGTGTACTCGATGTAGATCAATTTTATTTACAAGATGGCCCTTCAATATTGGGCTTTGATAACTTTGAGCCTACTCAATCTCTAAATTCTTATGGTTTTGAGACTACTTGGAATCCAGTAGAAGAAACAATTTACCCAAATTTTGGTTTGTCATTATCCGGAGGGAAAACTTTTGATTTTTTTGATTCAAAGCTCAATGCATTTTTCACAGCATCTTATGACAATGAATACACATATAGTGATTTGATGCAAATTCGGGTTAATGGTAGTGATGATATTCGAAAAGAACTGGAAGGAGAACAATATTCATTCGAGACTCAAACAACAGCAATGTTAAATTTGAATTTTGAAAGGAAAAAAGCGGATTATTACCTTAACTCCATGATGTTAAACTCTTCAGACCAGAGCCTAAAAAATTTAAGAGGTTTTATTAAAGATTTAGCAGAAGACAATGCTTTAATAAGGAGATCTGAATACGAACGTACAACAGTTATTGTAAACCAGTTATTAGGGAAACACAAATTTGATGAAAGGACTCAATTTGATTGGGCGTTATCTTACAACAATGTAAAAAATATTATTCCAGACAGGAAGCATCTTTCATTAAACGGGCTTAATGATGGAAATGCTTACTTTACAGACGACAATGAGTCTGATAACAATCGTTATTTCCACGAATTCATTGAAGATGAATTTGCTGCCAATATTAGTGCAAGTAAAACGTTTGGTGAACCCATTAGTGACAGTGATTACCGATCAAAAGTAACTATTGGCTATTCTGGAAAATATAAAGTAAGAGATTTTGAATCAACACAGTTTAACTATGACATTTACCGTAACAGGAATATCTTTGACCCACCACCTGGGGGATATTTGGTAACAGTTGATATTCTGGACATTGATGCATTTCTGAATGATGCAAATTTGGAACGTGCAGATGGCTATGGTTTTTATCTTAAAACATTCTTTGGTAATTCAATCAGGCCTTCAACTTATAAGGGAACTCAATTTATAAATGCAGGTTTTGCTGAATTTGAATATTCGATTAGCCCAAAACTTTTAGGAGTTTTAGGTGTAAGGTTAGAAAATGTATTCCAAGAGGTTGAATATGAAACTGCTTTAGAGCCTGAAGGAGGGAAAGGAGACTTTACAGAATTTAAGGTATTGCCAAGTCTTTCATTAAAATACTCATTAACCGATAAAAGCAATTTAAGGTTTGCGGGAAGTAGTACTTATGTTTTACCTCAATTTACAGAGATGGCTTTATTCCTTTTTGAAGGTATTACAGAAACTACAGTAGGTAACCCGTTTTTAAGCCCATCTAATGTATATAATGCCGATTTGAAATGGGAGTTATTTCCTAGTTCCGGACAATTAATCTCAGTAGCAGCATTTGGAAAATACGTTACAGACCCGATGAACCGTGTTGTAATGGCTTCTGCCTCTAATGACTTTACTTATGCAAATACAGGAGATTGGGCATATATCTATGGTGCAGAAATTGAAATTAAGAAAGATATCTTCAATATTGAGACTGCAAGTGGATATAGAAAACTTTTTGCATCTGCGAACCTTACTTTGATGGAAACTAATCAGGAACTTGATGGATTAAAGGTTAGGGAAGAAACAAAAGATGAAAATGGAAACTCTTTGATTAACATCAATTTCAATAAAGAAGAAGATGTATTGCAAGGAGCTGCACCTATTATAGCCAATGCAACGCTTGGATATAAGGTAAATTGGGCTGATGGGAAAAACTCTTTGACTTCGTCAATTGTATATGGCTACGTTTCTGATCGTCTTTATCTGATCGGCTTCTCTTCATTTGGCAACCAAGTAGACAAAGGCTTGCATACTTTAGACTATGTACTAAAATCTTCATTTAATAATCTTGGTATTAGTATTTCTGCCAAAAATCTTCTTAATAATGATATTGATCGAGTTCAGGAAAATGAAGAAATGGATTGGACCGTAAGATCATACAAAAGAGGAATTGGTGTTAGCTTAGGCATATCATATAAATTTTAAAATAATCCTTTTTCAATTATTAAATTTTAGAAAATGAAAAATCTATTTCTTGTTTTATTGGCTATTGTTACGCTTATATTTTCAAGCTGTAAAGATGATGATCCATTTATTGTTGGTGATGATCCTGAAGATTTACAAGGTGAAATCACCACAGATGTTGTTCTAGATGCTTCAGTAAAATACACTTTAACTGGCGCTCTGGTTGTAAAGGCTGGAGGGAGCTTAACTATTCCTGCAGGAACAACAATTGAAGCAGTTGGCGGACAGATTTCTTACATTGCTGTTGCCCAAGATGCTAAGATTTATATCAATGGTACTGAAGGTGCTCCAGTAATTATGACTTCAAATGACAAAACCCCTGGTTCATGGGGTGGTTTGGTTGTTTGCGGTAAAGCACCAACAAACAAATCCGATGCTTCCGCAGGTGCTGAAGTTTCAGGCCTTCCTTATGGTGGTGACGTTGCAAATGACAATTCAGGTGTTATTAAATACCTGCGTGTAGAATATACAGGTTTCAACTATAATGATAAGAAACAATTTAACGGAGTATCTTTCTTCGGAGTTGGTTCTGGAACTACTGTTGATTATGTTGTTTCCTACAAAGGTAAAGATGATGGTATCGAATTCTTCGGTGGAACAGTAAACGCTTCTCACCTTGTGTCTGTAGATAGTGATGATGACGGTATTGACTATGCAGACGGATGGTCAGGAACAGGTGAGTACTGGATTGCTTTGAATTCAACCAAGTCTGGTATAGAAGGTTCAAACAATGGTGATGACGGTGCTGCCACTCCTATGACTATGGCTACTTTGAAAAACCTTACTGTTTACGGTGCAGGTGAAAAACCCTTCTACTTCAAAGAAGGTGGTGGTAAAGTAAACCTTGATAATATAGTAATTGGTGGTTTGGTAGAAAGCAAACAACAACCAATTTTCTATGCAGATGATGCTTCAAAAGATGCAGATGTTCATGCTCGTATTACTGCAGGAGACATTGTTGTAAACAATGCTCGTTTTGTTGATGTGCTAGCTGGACAGACAAAAGCTGTTGATGGATTGACTATTGGCGAAAACCCAGGTGCTACAGGTGCTGGTAACGGTATTGCAAAACCAAGCTGGATGCCAGATGCATTGAACAATGTTGATGGAACAAATACGGTATTTGGGGATGCTCCTTCAGGAGGAGAAGTTGCTTTAAGTGGTGAAATTACGACAGATGTAACTCTTGATGCAACTACTGATTACAAATTACATGGTGCTTTGGTTGTTAAAGCAGGGGGTTCTTTAACTATTCCAGCTGGAACAACAATTGAAGCAATTGGTGGACAGATTTCTTACATTGCCGTTGCACAAGATGCACAAATTTTCATCAACGGTACTGCAACTGATCCTGTGATTATGACTTCAGATGACAAAACCCCTGGTTCATGGGGTGGTTTGGTTATTTGTGGTAAAGCACCAACAAACAAATCCGATGCTTCTGCAGGAGCTGAAGTCTCAGGCCTTCCTTATGGCGGTAATGTAGCAGATGATAATTCAGGTGTTATTAAATACCTACGTGTAGAATATACAGGGTTCAACTATAATGATGAGAAACAATTTAATGGTGTATCATTCTTTGGGGTTGGATCAGGAACAGAAGTTGACTATGTTGTTTCCTATAAAGGTAAAGATGATGGTATCGAGTTCTTCGGTGGAACAGTAAATGCATCTCACCTGGTATCAGTATATAGTGATGACGACGGTATTGACTATGCAGACGGATGGTCAGGTACTGGTGAGTACTGGGTTGCTTTGAATTCAACAAAGTCTGGTATCGAAGGATCAAATAATGGTGATGATGGTGCTGCTACACCAATGACCAATGCAACATTGAGAAACCTTACTGTTTATGGTATGGGTGAAAAACCATTCTATTTCAAAGAGGGTGGTGGTATGGTTAATCTAGAAAACATCGTAGTTGGTGGTTTGGTAGAAAGCAAACAACAACCAATTTTCTATGCAGATGATGCTTCAAAAGATGCAGATGTACATGCTCGAATTGCAGCAGGTGAAATCGTTGTAAACGGAGCTAAATTTGTTGATATTTTAACAGGCCAAACTAAAGCTGTTGGTGGATTGACTATTGGTGAAGACCCAGGTGCTACAGGTGCTGGTAATGGTATCGCAAAACCAGACTGGATGCCAGATGCATTGAACAATGTTGATGGTACAAATACTGTATTTGGTGATGCTCCTGTAAATGGTGGTGAAGTTGCATTAAGTGGTAGCATTACAACTGATGTAGTATTGAGTGCTGTTAATGATTATAAATTGCACGGTGCACTTATTGTTGAAGCTGGTGGTTCATTAACTATTCCAGCAGGAACAACTATTGAAGCAATTGGTGGACAGATTTCTTACATTGCTGTTGCACAAGATGCACAAATTTTTATAAACGGTACTGCAGACTCTCCTGTAGTAATGACCTCAGATGACCCAACTGCTGGCTCATGGGGTGGTTTAGTTATTTGTGGTAAAGCACCAACAAACAAATCAGATTCATCTGCAGGTGCTGAAGTTTCAGGTCTTCCTTACGGTGGTAATGTAGCCGATGACAATTCAGGAGTTATTAAATACCTGCGTGTAGAATATACAGGATACAACTATAGTGATACTAAACAATTTAATGGTGTATCATTCTTCGGGGTTGGATCAGGAACAGAAGTTGACTATGTTGTTTCCTACAAAGGTAAAGATGATGGTATCGAATTCTTCGGTGGAACAGTAAACGCTTCTCACCTTGTATCTGTATTAAGTAATGATGATGGTATAGACTATGCAGATGGATGGTCTGGAACAGGTGAATATTGGTATGCTGCAGAATCTACTAAGTCTGGTATCGAAGGATCAAACAATGGTGATGATGGTGCTGCTACGCCAATGACCAATGCAACATTGAAAAACCTAACTGTATACAAAATGGGTGAAAAACCCTTCTACTTTAAAGAAGGAGGTGGTAAAGTAAACCTTGATAATATCGTAATTGGTGGTTTGGTAGAAAGCAAACAGCAACCTATATTCTATGCAGATGATGCTTCAAAAGATGCTGCTGTTCATGCTCGTATTGCAGCAGGAGACATTGTTGTTAACAACGCAAAAATTCTTACTCTAGAAACTGGACAAACAAAAGCTGTTACAGGGCTTACTATTGGTGAAAGTGCTGAAGCTGTTGGTGCTGGTAACGGTATTGGAAAGCCAGACTGGATGTCAGATGCCTTGAACACTGCAAGTGATGGTTCTTTAGTTATTGATTAAAGAATAGATTATAAATATTGAAGTTATATAGCTTCAATTCCCGTAAATAAATTTGAGTCCTGGTTTTTTAACCGGGACTCATTTTTGCATATGTAATAAAAATGTAATAAAAATGTAATCACCAAGAAATAGTTGAGTGCTAAATTTGCATCCAATTTACATGGGAATAATTTTATGAAAAATCTATTATTAATTGTATTGTTTACAGCATGCTCTTTTGTTGTACTAGCTACTGAAAAAGAAACCAAAAAAGAATCCAAAGCAGAATTGGCTGAGGTAAGTTTGAATGGGGTAATTGTTGATAAGATTACTAATGAACCTTTAGTTGGCGTAAAAGTAGCATTGGAAGGAACCGATAAAGTTGTCTATACTGATTTTGATGGAAATTATAGTTTTGAAAATCTTATACCAGGTGATTATAAGGTTTCAGCAAACTATGTTTCTTATCAACATGTTTCCGGAAAGATTGTAAAATTGAATGGAAAGGAAAATCAGTGTAACCTCGATCTAAAAATGATTAACTAGTTTCTTGTTGAAAGAATATTTTAAATGGGCCGCTTCGTTTGAAGTGGCTCTTTTTTTGGTAATCCTTGTGATATTACTCAGAAAAGTTTGAGGTATTAGCACGAGAAAATTAGTAAAAAATTCATTAATCCTGACTTTCATTCTTAGTAGTAATTTCCCCTATTCCAGAATATTTCCAATGAATTCCTTTTCTCCCTGCAACTACTTATATTACTAGCGTTTTCAGGTTTCTTTACACACCCTCAATGTTAAATTAAAAACAATATAAGTAAAAATAAACGTTAAATAATTATTAATTAAGGAAATTAAATGTTAACTTTGTCTTAACAAAAGACATTGATATACACATTTTAGAAAAGGAGGGCGTCATGAAAAAGTTAAGTTTATTTTTAAGTCTAATTTTAATATTTTCAATAAATACAATTTCGCAAAACATTAGTGAATTTGATGGAGTTTACTACGCAGAGTCTACATCGGAGCCGTTTACTGGCACACATACCAGTTATTTTAACAATGGTAATGCTAAAATGGAAGTTGCTTTCCTAAATGGATTAAAAAACGGTGTAACGCGAGTTTATTTTGAAGATGGAGCACTGAATGAAATCCGTGGTTATAAAGATGATATGATGCACGGAAGTTGGGTTACTTATAATGATCAAAAAGTTAAAGTTGGTTTAGCCAATTACAAAAACGGTTTGAAACATGGAGAATGGATGATTTGGGATGATAAGGGTAACCTACTATACGAGATGAATTATGTGAACGGTGAAAAAGCCGGTACATGGAAGAAATACGATGCTCATGGCAATGTTGTTAGCGAGCGCGTTTTCTAAAATGTCTATTTGGAAAATTAAAAGGAGCCCATTTGGGCTCCTTTTTTTATGTGATTGTGCTTGGTTTTTATTATCCGTTCAAAGCTTCAGCACCATTGGTAACCTCGAGTATTTCGTTGGTAATGGCTGCCTGGCGGGCTTTGTTAAAGGTAAGCGTTAAGTCTTTGATTAATTCAGAAGCATTGTCAGTTGCTTTGTGCATGGCGGTCATTCGGGCACCGTGCTCAGCAGCATTAGAATCTAAAAGTGCTTTGTAAAACTGAATCTTCAATGACTTAGGTATAAGTTCTTTTACAATGTATTCTTTCGAAGGTTCGTAAATAAAGTTGTAGTTCAACAAACTCTTCTTTTTCCCTTCAGTTTCTTCTTTTATTTCGACGGGTAGAAATTGCTCACTTGAAGCTATTTGAACAGCAGCATTTTTAAACTGATTGTATACCAGTTCAACCCTGTCATATTTATAATCAACGAAGTCTTGCATGACACTTTCAGCAACTTCGGCAACGGTATCGAAGGTAAGGTTCTCAAATACTTCATTAGCTTCACCAGCAATAGGGAGCTTGTTCCCTTTTATATATTTTTCACCTTGCTTACCAATCACCAGAAAATCAATGTCGCCTTGCCTAACTTGTCTTTCGTATTTATTGATAGCTACATCCATCGCCTTTTTAGCAATACTTGAATTAAATGCACCGCACAAACCTCTATTGGAACTAATAAGGACGATCAAGATTTTTTCAGGGCTACGATCCTGAGTAAATATAGAATCTTCAGAACTTTCAAGACTTGCACTAAGTGAACTTAAAATTTCCTGAAGTTTATCGGCATATGGTCGTATTTGCAATATGGCATCCTGTGCTTTTTTCAACTTGGCAGCGGATACCATTTTCATAGCACTGGTAACCTGCCTGGTTGTTTTAACCGAACTAATTCGTGTTCTGATTTCTTTTAAACTTGCCATTTTTCTTTATTAGTGATTGATTGAATTGCAGAAGGACTGAATACTGACTGAACCCTTATTTGAAACGTTCTGCGACTTCGGCCGCAACTTTTTCAATTGTTTGGATTCCTTCATCAGTCAACTTACCTTCTCTTAATTCATCCAGTATATTTCTGTATTGCATTTCCATCAGTTCAATAAAATCTTTTTCAAAATCCCGAACTTTCTCAACTGCAATTTCACGCAACAATTCTTTTGTACCGCAATAGATGATCGCAATTTGATGTTCAACCTTCATGGGGGCATATTGTCCTTGCTTCAGGATTTCAACATTCTTGCGCCCTTTGTCAAGTACACGCATGGTAGCTGCATCCAAATCAGAACCGAACTTTGAGAATGCCTCCAGTTCACGGAATTGCGCCTGGTCAAGCTTCAAGGTACCTGCAATTTTCTTCATCGCTTTTACCTGGGCATTACCACCCACACGCGATACTGAAATACCCACATTAATTGCCGGGCGTACACCCGAGTTGAACAAGTTCGATTCAAGGAAAATCTGACCGTCGGTAATCGAAATTACGTTGGTCGGAATATATGCAGAAACATCACTTGCTTGTGTTTCAATAATTGGAAGAGCAGTTAATGAACCACCACCTTTTACTTTGTCTTTCAAACATTCTGGAAGGTCGTTCATTTGAGCTGCAATTTCGTCAGAGTCGATAATTTTTGCTGCACGCTCAAGCAGGCGTGAGTGAAGATAAAATACATCACCCGGATAAGCTTCACGGCCTGGTGGACGACGAAGCAAGAGCGACACCTCACGATATGAAACAGCCTGCTTTGAAAGATCATCGTAGATGATTAGGGCATCACGGCCCGTGTCGCGGAAATACTCACCAATAGAAGCACCGGCATAAGGAGCGTAATATTGAAGTGCTGCTGGATCTGAAGCAGTTGCCGACACAATAGTTGTGTATTCCATGGCGCCATAGCGTTCAAGGGTGTGTGCAATGTTTGCAACAGTAGATCCTTTTTGTCCAACTGCAACATAGATACAATATACTGGTGTGCCTTTTTCGAAATTTTCACGTTGATTGATGATGGTATCGATAGCGACAGCAGTTTTCCCTGTTTGGCGGTCACCAATGATCAGCTCACGCTGTCCACGACCAATTGGGATCATCGCATCAATCGCTTTAATACCGGTTTGCAATGGCTGGTTTACTGGTTGACGATAAATTACACCCGGAGCTTTGCGTTCGAAAGGCATCTCATAGCGTTCGCCCTGAATAGCACCTTTCCCATCAATTGCTTCACCAATCGTGTTAATTACCCTGCCAAGAACTCCTTCTCCCACTTCGATAGAAGCAATACGTTGCAGACGTTTTACAGTGTCTCCTTCTTTAATGTGTTCGGAAGGACCAAGTAGTACTGCCCCAACATTGTCTTCTTCAAGGTTTAGTACGATCCCTTTCATGCCGTCCTCAAATTCGATCATCTCGTTTGCTTCAACGTTGGAAAGTCCGTATATACGTGCAATGCCGTCGCCCACCTGGAGCACTGTTCCAACTTCTTCCAATTCAGCTTCCGATTTGAAGCTTTCCAGTTGTTGTTTCAGTATCGCGGATACTTCAGCAGGTTTAATATCAGCCATTGTATTCTATTTTACTTATTGATTTCAGTTTGTAATAATTTTTCTTTGACTTTTCGCAGCTGGGTAGCAATGCTTGCATCCACCTGCCGGTCGTCAACCCGTAGCACAAATCCACCAATTAGCTCTTTTTTAACTTTTTCATCCAATTCAACATCGGTTTTAAAAGAAGCTTCTAATTGAGACTTGACTTGTGCCAAAATATCTTTATTTAAAGGAATTGCGCTTGTAATAACAGCCGATTTTACACCAAGTTCCTGCCTGTAGAGAGCAAGAAAATTTCGGCAAATGCCTGGAATATGGACTTCACGTTTATTATCGGCAATCAATTTCAGGAAGTTCAAGGTATTTTCATTCACCTTTCCTTCAAAAAGGGATTGCATTATTTTAATCTTTTGCGAAGTTTTAATGACGGGGCTTTCAAGCAATAACACAAAATCTGAACTTTCTTCAGCTAGCTGGGCGATAAGCTCAATGTCTTTTTTTAGCTCATCAAGTATATTCTTCTCCTTGGCTAAGCTAAAGAATGCTTTTGCGTAACGGACTGTTATTTTACTTTCATCCATAAATTACTTCAATTTTACGTCTTTAAGAAGATCGTTCACTATTTCTTCCTGAGCCTTTTTATCCTTCAATTCGTTTTTGATAACCTTTTCAGCCACCAATACTGAAAGCTCTGTAACCTGCAATTTCATTTCACTAATTGCGGCTTTCTTTTCGGCTTCAATCTGCTGACGGGCAGCTTCAATTATTTTTTGACCTTCCTTAGCAGCTTGCTCCTTCGCTTCGGCAAGCATTTTATCTTTTACTTCTTTGGCTTCTTTTAAGATCACATCTTTTTCCTTGCGGGCTTCTGCAATTACTTTTTCATTGTCAGCTTTCAAGCCTTCAACTTCTCTGCGTGCCTTATCGGCCGAAGAAAGGGCTTCAGAAATAGATTCTTCACGATCTTTTAAAGCATTCAAAATTGGTTTCCAGGCAAATTTTCCAAGGATGTAAAGAACAATCCCAAAAATAATTACCATCCAAAATATGGTTCCGTAATCCGGAGTAACAAATCCCATAGTTTCTTTTTTTAGTGAAACCATCCAGCCTCCCGGCAATCCCGGGAGCGGATGGCCAATGATTAAATTTCCTTAAACGAAAATTACCAAAGCACAGATAATTACAGCAAAGAAAGCAACACCTTCAATAAGCGCAGCAGAAACGATCATGTTTGAACGAATGTCTCCACTTGCTTCTGGTTGGCGTGCAATAGCTTCCATAGCACTGGCACCGATACGGCCAATACCCATACCTGCACCAATTGCTGCTAAACCTGCACCAAGAGCAGCTCCTAATTTACCAAGGGTTGCCCCGGCTGCTGCTTGTAAAATCACTGTTAAAATTGCTGATAACATACGATTGAATTTATTGTGTTAAAACTAGTGATGTTCTGATGTTGCCATGCCAAAATACAAGGCTGATAACAATGTAAATACATATGCCTGAATGAATGAAACCAAGACATCAAGCAATAGAATAAATACTGAAAAAGCGATAGAGATTGGACTTGCTGCATATCCAACCCCAGGGCCGAATAAACCGGCAAAAATAAATATCAAACTAACAAAAACGGTCACAATCATGTGCCCTGCCATCATGTTTGCAAACAAACGAACCATTAATACAAAAGGCTTTGTAAAAACCCCTGAAAGTTCAACAATAGGCATAAGAGGAATTGGAAACTTCAACCACCATGGAACATCGGGGTTGTATATTTCTTTCCAGTAATGTTTGTTCCCATTTATTGTAGTTATGGCAAATGTGAATAAAGCCAGCACAAGCGTTACTGCTATGTTGCCAGTAACATTTGCCCCAAATGGGAAAATAGGTATCAGCCCCATGAAGTTGTTAATCAGTATAAAGAAGAAAAGCGTAAGCAGGAAAGGCATAAACTTTTCGTATTTCTTATCACCAATTGCAGGCTTTGCAATTTCGTCCCGAATAAAAAGGATCAAAGGCTCAAAAGCATTTTGAAGCCCTGATGGCGCTTTGCCTTTATTTTTTCTGGCAGATCTAGCCATGCCAATAAACAGCCAAAATATAATGATTACGCTGAACATGGCACCGGCTACTACTTTTGTAATTGACAAGTCTATCGGTAAATCTACAACATGGCCATGCTCATCAACTTCTTCAATTTTACCTGCATTTTCACCATGATGGGAAATGCGAAAGTTTTTGTAAGTGCTATGCCCATGATGAAACTTTGAGGACATAAAGACATGCCAACCAGTATTTTTACTGTAAAGAATTATTGGTAGCGGAATGGATGCATGAAAATCCTTGTAGGTAAAAATGTGCCATTCAAAAGCATCAGATACGTGATGAATTACAAATTCACCGGGATTAAATTTCTCATCATGATGGGTATCATGTGAGCTCTCTGTATGTTCTTCATGTGATTTTTCATCTGCCCAGGCATATTCGGTAAAAGTTCCAAACATCAATAAAACAAGCAGTATTGAATAGATTTTTGTTGATATAGCAGGTCTCATAAAAGCTTTAGCTGTCAGAATATTGTTCTAGTACAAATAAGTGCTCCAAATTAATAAAAAATATTCGTTTTTATTCTAATTTTTTCGTTTTACAACCCGAGTAATTTCATAAACTTCAAGTACAGAAAAACAGAGGTACATAACTAAAAAATTGGCTAAAAATACTTTTGCCATTTCTCTATTCAGAAGAGCAAAAATTATCCCGAATATTAGATATGCAAACATTTTTAAAAAACTTGATCCCATGAACCGCGCTGTAAACTTGGACATGTTCTTGTCGGCAATTCCTAACAAATAAACGTGCACAATGTTTGTAACAATGTAAAAGAAAAATAATGCTACGGGCAAAGCTATTTGATAGTGTTCCGGGATGACTTCTGTATAAAGCACATAGCCAATGGCCATTAGGGCAATCGTTAAAATCGTTGTTTTAATCAGAAATCGTTTCATTAACGGGTTACTCATAAGAAATTTTTTATGGCATGATAAATTGCTGCAAGCACAGCTAAAATCATTAATACTAATGTGAATATGGGGAAGGATAGATCGAGCCAACCATCAATTTTATAACCCGCAAAAACGCCCAACGCCATGATCACGACCATTTCGAATGCCAGGCTTGAGTAGCGGATAAAATCGTCGAGCTTTTTTTTAGATTTTCGCAGATCCTTTTTGTCCTTCATTTTTGGATTGATCACCCATTTGACAAGCACCGGTAAAAACTGCTCCAGGCTCAATGCTAATTTTACCTGTTTGTACCTCACCGTAAACTTTGCTGGATGATTTTAGACTGATGAGTTGTTCAACGAGCATTTTACCTTTCATGTACCCGGAAACATCTGCATTTTTACAACTCACTTCGCCTTCAACTTTCCCTGAAACGCCAATGACTGTTCTGCCACCGCATTTTAAGTTCCCTTTTAACTCCCCGTCAATACGAATATCGCCATCAGAAACGATGTCGCCGGTAATTTTAGTTCCTTTTCCAATCAGGTTAATAGCCTGAGAGTCAACTTCTGTGTAAGTCTTTGCCATGATCTTTTTTTTCAAACCCATCAAATATAATAAGCTTTCGTTGTTTTAAGGAACGAAAGCCATTCTATTTTAGTTTCTGAAGTGTTAAAAAAAGATAATAGCAGCTATCTTAACTGTTGAAATGGTAAAGGAAAATCATTTCCCCATCAAAGGCAGGTTTTCTGTTGCCCTCAATTTCCATCGAAACCTTCAACTGAACTTTGCTAATGCCTCTCAGGTTGGTAATTTCTTTTAACCAGACATGCGTTCTAACGTTGCTGTCAACGAGAACAGGCTGGCCAAACTTGAATTTATCAACCCCGTAGTTTACCAGCATTTTAAAGTTTTCAACCTGAACTACCTGATCCCACATCATTGGTAAAAGCGAAAGGGTTAAGTAACCGTGAGCAATTGTTTTACCAAATGGGGTTTCAGTTTTTGCACGCTCCGGGTCTGTGTGTATCCATTGGTAATCCAGGGTTGCTTCTGCAAATTTATTTATTTGTTCCTGGGTAACAGTGTGGTAAGGGGACACTCCCAGTTTTTCTCCGACGTATTTTTCAAAATCCTGATGACTTTTAATAAGAAGACGACTCATAATTAAGTATTCTGTTATTGTTTATGAATTATAGGCCCATTTTAAATAAACTGCCCCCCATGTAAAGCCTGCCCCAAAAGCAGCCAGAACAATATTATCCCCTTTCTTAAGTTGATTTTCATAATCGTATAAGCAAAGAGGGATCGTTGCTGCTGTCGTATTTCCGTATTTCTCAATGTTGATCATAACCTGTTTGGGATCAATTTCCATCCTTCGGGCAACAGCTTCAATAATTCGCATGTTGGCCTGATGTGGTACCAGCCAGGCAAGGTTCTCCGGGGTGACATTATTTTTTTTCATGATCTCGACGGCTACATCTGCCATTCGTGATACGGCATATTTAAAAACTGTTTTCCCATCCTGGTGAACATAGTGCTCACGGTTTTCAATGGTTTCAATTGATGCCGGGTTTTTTGAACCTCCTGCTTTCATGTGCAGGTAGTGCCTACCTTTTCCATCTGTGTTGTTGATGTGGTCAATCACACCAATTTCTTCTGTTGTTGGCTCAAGTAAAACCGCCGATGCTCCGTCCCCAAAAAGTGGGCAGGTGGTTCTGTCTGTGTAATCTGTGATCGATGACATCATATCTGCACCAACAACAATTACTTTTTTGTATCTTCCACCTTCAACAAAACTAGCAGCAGTGGTTAGTGCAAAAATAAATCCTGAACAAGCTGCACTGATGTCAAAACTCCATGCGTTTACCAATCTCGCTTTCCTGCTAATAACATTGGCAGTAGCAGGGAATGGCCTGTCTGGTGTTATGGTTGCACAAATTACCAGGTCAATATCGTCTGGTGATGTATTTGTTTTTTCAAGAAGTTGGTTGACTGCTTCCACAGCCATGTCTGAAGTTGCTTTGTTTTCTTCCTTGTAAATCCGCCGCTCTTTTATGCCTATTCGTTGCATAATCCACTCGTTGGAAGTGTCAACCATGGTGCTTAATTCATCATTGGTAAGTCGGTACTCGGGTAAAAATGCTCCAATGCCTGTTATTGCAGCATGAATTTTATGCATAGCTCCTATCCTTTATCAAATTGTAAATAAGCTTCTTGAAAGAAGAACTTATTGCTAAAAAATCAACTAAAAATTTTTGAAAAAATCAGGGCGAAAGATAGGATGAAAAATTAGAAGAACAAAGAAAATTTGGGCAAAAGAATTGCTGTAAGTCGTTTTAAAACAATCAATTAAAACGTTCGAAAATTTCAGGTTGGGAGCAAAAAAAGATCAGAAGTTTTGGTCTTCTGATCGTCTTATCGGATATTAAACAGTAACGTCTTTTTCGATTGCCTGTTTGCCCCTGTAATAACCACATTCTGGACAAACAGTATGGTATTTTACAGTAGCACCACAATTAGAGCACGAAGCCAATGTGGCTGGCGTAGTCTTATAATGCGTTCTTCTCTTATCCCTTCTGGATTTAGATGTTTTGTGTTTTGGATGTGCCATTTTAAAATCTTTATTTGTTATCTAATAATTTTTTCAATTCGTCCCACCTCGAGTCAGTTTCCTCTGGCTGATCTGTTGGTGTATTCATTCCTGAAAGTTTACTGATCATTTCAGGATTACAGTCTTCTTCTTCCGGGTGTACATGTTTAATAGGAATTGATAAAATGATAAAATCATAAATCAATTTAGCAACGTTCAAAACATTGTCGCTTTGTCCAACCCAAAGAACATCATCACCTTCGTCAAAATTTTCTTCGCCATATTTGATAAAAATTTTGTTTTCACTTGCAATGGCCTGATCAAATAAATCAAGGCATCTGTCGCATTGGATTTCAACTATCCCATTTACATGAAACCTCAGGATCATCAATGAACTTTGCTTTTCGAGTGTGACTTTTACATTCACTTTGCCATTGTCGGCAATTCCGCCGGCAAAATAGTTAAAGAACTTTTTATCAATCAAATACTCAAACTCATGCTTTCCCTCAGCAAGTCCTTTAAATGCAATGTTATATTTTGCCGGTAGTGTCATTGCCCCTCAAAAAAGTTTTGCAAAAGTATAAAAAAATAATAAACACCGAAAATTTCCTGATTTTTTTAACAATGATTCTTGCTCTTTTTTCGTGAGACTTTCAAGATTCTTGTATTCAAATAATTACAAAAAACTTTTTTGTTGAAAAATGTCAAGCTTTTGGGAGGGTAATCCTGAATGTTGTACCGTTCCCAGGTTCTGAGTTTTTTATAAATATTTTCCCTTTGTGATAGCTTTCAATAATACGTTTTGCCAACGATAACCCAAGTCCCCAGCCTCTTTTTTTAGTGGTAAAGCCAGGTTCGAAAATGGTTTTATGCTGACCTTTTGGAATCCCTTTTCCTGTGTCGGTTACATCCAGGACAATTAGATCACCCTTTTCAAAAAGATGTAGGTTGATCATTCCCTTGCTGTCAATTGCGTCAATTGCATTCTTGCACAGGTTTTCAATTACCCAGCTGAATAAAGCAGTATTGTGGGGGACAAAGAAATATTGATCCTGATCAAAATCCAGGGAAAATTGTACTTTTTTTGAAGAGCGGCTTTCGAGATAATTGATGGTAGATATAATTACATCACGTAAATCATCACGAAGCAACTCTGGTGCAGACCCAATTTTAGAAAAGCGTTCAGTGATTTTCTCCAATCGTTGAATATCTTTTTCAAATTCAGAAATGATTTCTTCTTTTACATCCTGCATTTTTAGCAGTTCAATCCAGGCCAGTAGCGATGAAATTGGGGTTCCAAGCTGGTGGGCTGTTTCTTTTGACATACCCACCCATACCTGGTTCTGTTCAGCTTTTCGAGATGAACTAAAGGCAAAGTATGAAACCAGGATAAAGAGTACAATTACAGCAAGCTGAACAATTGGGAAAAGACGGAGATTTCGTAATAGCCATGATTCCCTGTAATAGAGCAGCTGGGTTTCAGTACCAGGGAATTCAGAATTTAATAAAATGGCAGGAGCATAATCTTTCATTTTCTCAAGTTCTTTTTCAAGAACCCGGATTCTGTTATTATCACTAACAGGAATATTTAGTGTGGTTACTATTGTGTTATTAAGGCTGTCGTATTCAGTAATCTGGATCATTTCGTTTTCCCTATTTCCAATATTTTTGTCAATTAAAATATTATCGAGGCTATCAGTGACTATGATGGGAATATTATTGTTATTATCAATAATTATGGACGGAAGGAATAAGTCTTCATCAGAGTTAAGAATTAAGTTCATGGCTTCCTTCCATATTTTAACATTCTTGTGCTCCTCTGCTGCCATGCGTTTGACCAGCCAATTTGTATATCCCAGGCTGGCTGCGCCGATGATAACGGCTCCAAGCAGTAACAGGATTTTCCAACGACGTTTTTTAAAGTAGAGTTCCAATGGCTAATAATTTAGTCTCGCAAGCAAAACGTATTCTTTACTGAAAAAGTATTGCCAAAATACAATTAAGCCTTAAGTAAATCAATAGCAGACTGATAAATTCCTTTTTGATCGTATCCGCAATCACGTTGTAGTTCGTCAATTGTACCATGCTCGATAAATTGATCGGGTACTCCGAGCCTAACAACTTGCGCCTGATAATTGTTAGTTGCCATGAACTCTAGGATTGCTGAGCCAAATCCACCCTGGATCACACCGTCTTCAACAGTCATTATTTTTTTGAAGTTTTTGAAAATCGAATGAAGCATGTTTTCGTCAAGTGGTTTTACAAAACGCATATCGTAATGGGCAACACGATAACCTTCTTTATTGAGTGCTTTTACTGCACGACAAGTTTGAATGCCTGAAGTCCCGATGGTGAGAATGACCAAATCGTTTCCTTCAGTTAGCATCCTACCTGTTCCTACTTCAATGGCTTCAAAGTCTTTTCTCCAATCAACTTTGCAACCGCAGCCTCTTGGGTAACGGATTGAAAATGGACCCATGTTCTCCTGCTGGGCTGTGTACATTAAATTTCGTAGCTCAATTTCGTCCATAGGCGCAGAGACGGTAAGGTTTGGTATGCTTCGCAAATAAGCCAGGTCAAATACACCATGATGGGTAGAACCATCTTCGCCAACCAGTCCGCCACGATCGAGACAAAAAACAATGTTTAAATTTTGAATGGCTACATCGTGGATAACCTGATCGTAGGAACGTTGCATAAACGTTGAGTAAATATTGCAGAAAGGGAGCAATCCTTGTTTTGCCATTCCAGCAGAAAAAGTAACAGCATGTTGTTCGGCGATACCCACATCAAATGCCCGGCCTGGCATTTTCTCCATCATAATATTGAGCGAGCTCCCCGTTGGCATAGCAGGGGTAACACCTACAATTTTTTCGTTCTTTTCGGCCAGCTCAACTATTGTGTTCCCGAATACATTTTGAAATTTTGGAGGTTTATTCATTGCGCACTCACAATCCAGGATTTCTCCGGTATTTTTATCAAATTTTCCAGGAGCATGATAAACGGTCTGATTTATTTCTGCTTGCTTAAATCCTTTCCCTTTTTTTGTGATGATGTGCAGCAATTTAGGTCCGGGTATATCTTTCAAGTCGGCAAGTACTTTGGTCAGGTAAACAACATCATGACCATCAACAGGGCCGAAATAGCGAATGCCCAGGCTTTCAAATAAGTTTGATTCTTTTAGCAATGCAGCCTTAATTGCCCCTTCTGTTTTTTGTACAACCTTCCGGGCTTTTCTTCCCAGCTTATATATTTTTCCAAGCGCATTCCATACGTCTTTTTTTAGCTGGTTATAGGATTTTGATTTTGAGATATTCAATAAATAATTGCTCACACCACCTACATTGGGGTCAATGGCCATGTTGTTATCATTCAGGATGATCAGCACATCGGAATTATTTACCGCTGCATTGTTTAATGCCTCAAAAGCCATGCCCCCGGTCATAGCTCCATCACCAATAACAGCAACAACCTTTCGATTTTCCTTTTGCTGTTTGCTTGCTACTGCCATTCCTAAAGCAGCTGAAATTGAAGTGCTGGAATGTCCGGCAACAAATGCATCATATTCGCTTTCAGAAGGTTTTGGGAACCCGCTAATGCCTTTGTATTTCCGGTTGGTATGAAACTGGTCTCTTCTGCCTGTGAGAATTTTGTGCCCATAAGCCTGGTGACCAACGTCCCATATCAATAAATCGTTTGGGGTTTCGTATGCATAGTGTAAGGCCACTGTTAGTTCAACCACTCCAAGACTTGCTCCCAGGTGGCCAGGGTTACTTGATACTTGATCAATGATGAAGTGTCGAAGCTCTTCGCATACAGTTGGAAGTGCATCGATATCTAATTCTCTTAAATCAGAAGGGTCGTTTATGGAATGCAGTATATTCTTGTTGGGATCAGCCATTCATTCAGAAATTAATTTTCAAAGATACAACTTCTGTTCAATCACAGGAGTAATAAATGTCAGTTAAAAGTCTCCGGGTAATTCAATTTTGAAGATTCATAAGGTCTAAAATCTCATCATTTTTCGTTCCCTGTTTTCAAACCTAACAATTTCTTCTACACCAATAGTTTTGAAAAGTTCAATGGCAGAAATATAATGACGTGCAATTTGGTTTGCTTTATGAGCATCGGACGAAATCGTAAGTGGGATATGCTGGTGGTAACATTGTTCAATTATCGCTGGGCTAGGCGTAAATTCAGCACATGGCCGATCTATTCCCGCAGTGTTCAGCTCAACAACCAAATCGTTTTCTTTAATGATTTTTAACGTCTCTTCTACAAGTTGAGTCTGGTCGGTTTCAGGATAAATTCGGAACTTTTTGATGATATCAAGATGGCCAACTATGTCAAATAACCTGGATTTGGCCAGTTGCTGAACGATTTCATAATACATTCTATATACTTCGTCGTTTGTCCATTTGCCATACAAGGATTTGTCAGTGTCAAAGTTCCAGTCGCCAATAAAATGAACTGAGCCAATTACATAGTCGAGAGGAAGACTATTGATTACGTATCTGATTTCTTCTTCCTTGCCGGGGAAGTAGTCCATTTCAATACCATACCGGATGGTAATTTGATTAGCGTACCGTTCTTTCAGTTCCATTATTTGCTGGGTCATTACCGGGAGATCAACCATCGAAATTGCCCAGTTTACGGGCTTGATACACACGTGGTCGCTAAATCCAATTTCATCTAATCCTAAAGAAATAGCTTGCATGATCATTTCCTCGTAAGAATTTGCTCCGTCAGATAACAAGCTATGCATATGATAATCTACCAGTCCGATCATTCTTTTGATATTAATGGTAAGTAATGGGTGATTAAAATTAAGCTAATCCTAATGAAATTAAAAATGAAACATACTTTTTGATAAGCGAAAGGGGAAAAATTAAGACAAAAAAAAGGCAGCTTCAACAAGCTGCCTCAAAGCCATGAAAACAATTAAACAATGTTCAGAAAACAGAAAACTAGAAACAATTATATCGTTAAAATCTCTTTGTTCTTATCCTCAAGATGTTTGTCAACTTCTTTGCCGAAACCATTGGTCAATTCCTGAACCTCGTGTTCGGCATCTTTTTCAAGATCTTCTGACAAACCGTCCTTCAATAATTTTTTCAACGAATCATTAGCGTCTTTACGCGCGTTCCGAATACTTACTTTTGCATTTTCGCCTTCCTGACCTACTTGTTTAGTAAGGTCTCTACGGCGTTCTTCAGTAAGTGGCGGAACGTTGATTCGTATGATTTCACCATTATTCTCAGGGTTGAAACCCAGGTTCGCTGTCATAATTGCCTTTTCTATAGGGGCAATCATTGCTTTTTCCCAAGGCTGAACAGCAATTGTCCTTGCGTCAGGTGTACTCAGGTTCGAAACCTGGTTAAGAGGTGTCATACTTCCGTAGTAATCAACCATTACACCATCAAGCATTCTTGGTGAAGCTTTTCCAGCACGTATATGAACCAATTCATTTTCTAAATGCTTGACGGCAGATTCCATCTTTTCCTTACAAACATCTAGTATAAATTGAATTTCTTCTTCCATAAAATAATAGCAATCGAATCAGTATTTCACTGTGAGCAAATATAGAAAAAATTAAATAATCCTTAAAATTTCTTAATGATTTTAAATAAAAATGCTTAAAAAAACATTTTAGACATGCACTAAAGTTCCAATATTCTCGCCTGAAACTACCTTTTTCAGGTTGCCTACCTTGTCCATATTAAATACAACAATTGGCAAATTATTTTCCTTGCACATGGTTGTAGCAGTCAAATCCATCACTTTTAATCCGCGACTGTAAATTTCATCGAACGAGATTTCATCAAACTTGCTTGCTGAAGGATCTTTTTCAGGGTCGGCTGTGTAAACACCATCCACCCGGGTGCCTTTTAGCATTACATCGGCTTCTATTTCAATTCCCCTCAGTGAAGAGCCTGTGTCAGTGGTAAAATATGGGTTTCCCGTTCCAGCTGAAAAAATAGCAACTTCACCTTTTTCGAGTGTTTCAATGGCTTTATCTTTCGAATAAAATTCACCAACAGGCTCCATGCGGATAGCTGTTAATACGCGTGATTTTAAGCCGACTGATTGTAGGCCTGAATTTAGGGCGAGGCTATTTATAACAGTTGCCAGCATACCCATTTGGTCACCTTTAACTCTATCGAAACCATTGGCTGCGCCACTTAATCCCCTGAAAATATTGCCACCGCCAATAACGATGCCTACCTGCACGCCTAAATCAACAATGTCTTTGATTTGATTTGCATATTCTTTCAGTCGGTTTTGGTCAATTCCATATTCTTGGTTTCCCATGAGCGATTCGCCACTAAGTTTGAGTAAAATCCGGTTGTATTTTGTCATTCTTTTGAGGTTTTGTGCAAAGGTAGAAAATTTCTTATTCAACAAATCAAATTGAGAGTTTCACTTCAACTGAAACTCTCAGTAATGTTTAATTTTCATTTAGCAATTAATTACTAATTTTACAGCCGCTGATTTTCAACCGTTATGATGCAATTAACTATTATTCTTTTTATAGCTGGTTTTCTTAGAACATTGCTGGTGATTGTTGCAATTTATTACATCATCAGGTTTGTTGGTAAAGTACTTGTTCCCATGTTTATGGGTTCGCAACAGCAAAAGAGAAACTTCCAAAAGGAGAACCGTAGAAAAGAAGGAGATGTGACGATTGAAAGAAATCAGGGAAAAAACAACCGCTATTCAAAAGATGATGGCGATTATGTTGACTTTGAAGAAGTAGAATAATTCAGAAAAAGAAGAAATAAAATCAAAAATTATGGCGCAGGAAGATGTTTTTAAGAAACTGATAGCCCACTGCAAGGAATACGGATATGTGTTCCAGTCGAGTGAAGTTTATGATGGATTGGGTGCAGTTTACGATTACGGGCAAAACGGTGTAGAACTAAAAAATAATATTAAAAAATATTGGTGGGATAGTATGGTACTGTTGCATGAAAATGTGGTTGGGATTGACTCAGCTATTTTTATGCACCCAACAATTTGGAAAGCTTCCGGCCACGTTGATGCGTTTAATGATCCGTTGATTGACAATAAGGATTCGAAAAAGAGATACCGTGCCGACGTATTGATTGAAGATCAATTGGCTAAGTTCGAAGAAAAAATGAACAAGGAAGTTGCCAAAGCACAAAAACGTTTTGGTGACGCTTTTGATGAAAAACAATTCCGTGATACCAACCCAAGGGTATTAGCAAATCAGCAAAAATGGAATGAGCTTCATGAACGTTTTTCAAAAGCCCTTAATGATAACGACCTTGAAGAGCTGAAGCAAATTATTATTGACCAGGAGATTGTTTGCCCGATCAGTGGTAGCCGCAACTGGACAGATGTACGCCAGTTCAACCTGATGTTTGCAACTGAAATGGGTTCAACTTCCGATGGTGCCATGAAAGTTTACCTTCGTCCTGAGACAGCTCAAGGTATTTTCGTGAATTACCTGAATGTGCAAAAAACCGGAAGGATGAAAATCCCATTCGGGATTGCACAAATTGGGAAAGCCTTCCGTAATGAGATTGTAGCTCGCCAGTTTATTTTCCGAATGCGTGAGTTCGAACAGATGGAAATGCAATTTTTCGTTCGTCCTGGTTCAGAACTTGATTGGTTTGCCCAATGGAAAGAAACCCGCATGAAATGGCACAAAGCATTAGGTTTTGGCGATGAAAATTACCGTTTCCACGAGCATGAGAAATTAGCACACTATGCCAATGCAGCTGTAGATGTAGAATATAAATTTCCATTCGGCTTTAAAGAAGTTGAGGGAATTCATTCACGTACTGATTTCGATTTATCGCAGCATCAGGAGTATTCAGGAAAGAAGATTCAATATTACGACCCTGAATTGGGTGAATCGTATGTGCCTTATGTAGTTGAAACATCTATTGGTGTTGACCGCATGTTCCTTCAGGTAATTTCTGCATCGTATTGCGAAGAAGAAGTAGAATCTGCGAATGGCAAAAAAGATACACGTGTGGTATTAAAATTACCAGTTGCACTTGCTCCAATTAAATTGGCTGTGATGCCATTGGTAAAAAAAGATGGCCTTCCCGAAAAAGCCCGTGAGATTATTGATGAGCTGAAGTTTGACTTTAATTGCCAATACGATGAAAAAGATTCAATTGGTAAACGTTACCGTCGCCAGGATGCCATTGGTACACCTTTCTGTGTAACTGTTGACCACCAAACGTTGGAAGATGGAACAGTTACCATTCGTTTTCGCGATACCATGGAACAGGAAAGGGTAGCTATTGATAAATTAAAAGGAATAGTTACAGAGCAAATCAGTATTAAAAAGCTTTTCGAAAAGTTGAAATAATCAGATAACGCAAAATGAAAAGGAGTTCCGCAGGGAGCTCCTTTTTTGTTAGAATACTTTTGGAACGTAAGTCATTTCTTCGAGCGGCGGACGCACATAGCCTTTGTTCTCAACCCGCTCTGGCAATTGTATCGGTTCGGGGGTCAAATCTTGATAAGGAATCATCGATAGCAGGTGACTAATACAATTTAAACGTGCCCGTTTTTTGTCGTCAGCTTCCACCACATACCAAGGGCTGAGCTTGGTGTCGGTGTATGCAAACATTTCATCTTTTGCCTTGGAATATTCGATGAAGTATTCCCTCGATTTTAAATCCATATCGCTCAGTTTCCAACGTTTGGTTGGGTCAGCTATTCGAGCTTTAAATCTTTTTTCCTGTTCTTCTTCACTTACCGAGAACCAATATTTAATAAGAACAATCCCGGAACGGATCAACATGCGCTCAAAGTTGGGGCAGGAGCGTAAAAATTCCCAGTATTCATCATTGGTGCAAAAGCCCATCACGCGTTCAACCCCGGCACGGTTGTACCAGCTCCGGTCAAACAAAACCATTTGCCCTGCTGCCGGGAGATGTGCCGCATACCGTTGAAAATACCATTGTGTTTTTTCCTTTTCGGTTGGGGTGCCCAGTGCGACCACATTGCATATCCGTGGGTTCAAAGATTGAGTGATTCGCTTTATAGTTCCTCCTTTGCCTGCGGCATCACGGCCTTCAAAAAGTACAACTACTTTTAATCCTTTCAACTTAATCCATTCCTGAAGTTTTACTAACTCTATCTGGAGCTTGCCCAGTTCTTGTTCGTATATTTTATTGGATAGTTTTGGTTCTGTATTGGTTTTTTCCATAAGCCAAAAGTTATGATTAGTAGATTGTTTGAACCTACTAAATTTAGGAAAATAACTTCAGCTTGAATAATTTTAAGTATAGTTTGTGAAACATCCCCATATTCAATCTAAAAGTTCACAATAATTATTCTCACAAAATTTTGTTAATCTTCTATTTTTTATGAAATTTGAAGAACTAACCATAAGTTTATTAAAATGAACCGTTTTTATCTGCCCCTGTTGGTTTCCTTTTTTCTTATTTTCTGTTTATCCTGTCTTGAAGAGCATAATAGCCCGCCTTCAATAAATGATCAGACATTTACAGTACCTGAGAACTGTTCTGTGGATGTTGACATTGCAATAATTGAGGCAATAGATCCTGATTCAGACCAGTCTTTAACATTTCGCTTCATAGGGGTTGGTGATGATTTTCCATTTAAAATTGACCTGCTTACTGGAACAATAACATTGAAAGAAGGGGTTGAACTTGATTTTGAGACAACGCAAAAATATACATTTACTGTTGAGGTAAGGGAGAGCTCTTCTGATGCTTTGTCGGCACAGGCAACAATTACCATTATTATAGAAAATGTGTTGGATATGCCACTTTTGGACGAACAGGAGTTTTCAGTTCCTGAGACTGCAGAAGAAGGGACTTTTGTAGGTAAACTAGAGTACACTGGAGCTGATGATGGTCATACAGTTCTTTTTGAGATAAAAAATGGCAATGATAATAGTGTGTTCAGAATGGATCAGTCAGGCAACATCTATATTGAAGATGCTTCTTACTTAAATTATGAAGAACAGGAGCAATTTATTATTGGTGTAAAAGCTGAGTATGAATCCGATTCAACCATATTTTCCACATCGCTGGTTGTAATAAATATTGAAGATATCAATGAGGCCCCTGAAATTCAAGAACAAACTTTTCGTGTTTCCGAAAAAGTAAATGTTTCAGAAGAAGTAGGCACAATTACGGCAACAGATCCGGATCAGGGACAGCAACTAGCTTTCTGCGCTGTGGATCCCGAAGAGGACTTACCGTTTTCAATAGGAGCGGGCACCGGGGTCATAACGGTTTCAGACACCTTGAATTATGAATCCATAAATAAGTATGTTTTTGACGTGGAAGTAAAGGACAATGGCATAGATAGCCTTTCCGCTTCTTCTACAATTACCATTATAATTGAAGATTCGAATGATGCCCCGGAGATTGAAGACCAATCCTTTCTAGTTGTTGAAAATAGCCTTCCCGGCACAGAGGTTGGAATTGTGATTGCTACCGATAGTGATGAGGGGCAGGTTTTGTCCTATCTTATTCCTGTTGATGATGGGGTGCCTTTTTCCATTGATCCAAGTACAGGTGTTATTGTGTTGACCGGATCAATAGATTTTGAAACGAAAAATCGCTATGAGTTTGATGTGTTGGTAAAAGATAATGGTGCTGAAATGCTAAGTTCATCGGCAAAAATCACTATTGTGATTGAAGATACAAATGATCAACCCGATATTTCCCAACAAACATTTCAGGTTGATGAAGATAGCGAAGTAGGAATTGAAATAGGAGAAATTCTTGCAAAGGACCAGGACCAGGGTCAGGAGCTCACATTTATTTATGCAGGCGATGCCCCCTTTGTGTTAAATTCAGCAACAGGGATATTGTCCCTTTCCAAAGCATTGGACTATGAGCAGAAAAACAAATATGAGCTGACGGTTGAGGTAACAGATAATGGACCTGAGAGTCAATCATCATCTTCTGTCATAACAATAATTGTCAATGATGTGAACGAATCCCCAGAGATTTCCGATCAGTCTTTTGAAGTTTCAGGTGATAGTTCAATTGACGATGTTGTTGGAACTGTCATAGCTAGTGATCCTGACCAGAATCAACAACTAACATATGAGTTTGTTGAGGCAGGCGATTTGCCTTTTGAAATCCATCAGTCTACAGGGTTAATTAGGGTTTCTAACTTGTTGGACTATGAGTCCCAGAACATTTACGAACTTCAGGTAAACGTGCATGATAATGGTGATGAAGTTTTATCAGCTAGTGCAACTATTACCATACAGGTAGGAGAGCCAAATAATGCTCCGGTTATATCAGCACAATCGTTTCAGATAGTAGAGAACTCAGATTTTGGTTCTGAGGTTGGAAAAATTGAGGCAAATGATCCTGATACAGATCAGGAATTAAGCTACCAAATAACAAATGCAGGAACAGTTCCATTTATTATTGATGCTAAAACAGGAGCGCTTACCGTTTCCGGAGACTTGAATTTTGAATCCGAGGATCAATATGAACTGATTGTTGAGGTTACTGATAATGCTCCCCAAAGCAAGTCATCATCTGCAACGATAATTGTTGAAATCCAAGATATAAATGAAGCCCCTTTAGTTTCAGATCAATCATTCCAGGTGCTGGAGAACAGCGAACTTGGAACACTGGTAGGGACAATCCAGGCAGAAGACACAGATAACGGGCAGCAAATCAGTTACCTAATAACCAGTGGAGGGGAATCACCATTTATAGTGGATGAATTTAGTGGTGAGATATCAGTCTCCGGGGAATTGGATTATGAATCAGAGGATCAATATGAACTGGTTGTAAAAATCGAGGATGATGCAGTGGAGAGCCTTTCATCGGTTTCTACAATTACGATCTATATTGAAAATGTCCCTGAAATACCAACTGATGGAATGGTAGCGTATTATCCATTTGATGGTAATGCCAATGATGAGAGTGGAAATGATTATCACGGTAGCGTTTATGGATCATTTTTAGTCCAGGGGCATCTTGGAGAATCTGAAACAGCCTACCATTTTGACGGTTATAATGATTATATCGACATTGGTAACGTTGATGAACTTAAGATCACCGGAGATATGTCAATCTCATTTTGGATAAAAACTGAATCAAATAGTGGAGTAAGGGGAATTATTACTTGTCAGGGAGGTTACACGGATGAATACCAGACAAATGCTTTGTATCGATTAATTTTTAGAGATGCAAATTACCTCGAATATACACACGAAAGTGATAGCGGAACAGACCATGACACTCCTTTGACTGGAGGTTCTATTAGTTTCGACTACTGGCATCATGTCGTAGTGACTAGAAATGCGTCTAATAAATCAGTTTCACTTTACGTTGATGTAGTTAGTAGCGGGATATATCTATATGATAATAATCCTGAAAATGGGAATCTTTCATCAATTAGAATTGGCATGAATCATGGAGCTCACAGCAAGAATGAAAGATTCTTTAAAGGATCTTTAGATGAATTAATAATATACGATCGAGTGATTTCTGAAAAAGAAATTCAAGACCTATACATAATTGAATAATCTACTTCATGATCGGATGATAATCACCAACCAATCCTACTGGTTTCACATGAGCAATTTCATGGGTTAATAGGATACATGGTTTTGCTTCTTCCAGTCCGAAGCCATTTCCAGCAAGGATTTCCTGGTATGATTTGGTGTGCAGGTTGGTAAAACCTTCACTGAATTCTGTCTCATCCCCTTCAATGGTTATTGAACGGTAGGTACGCATCCCTTCTACCTTTGCTTTTTCCGGAATATCTTCGTAATCGAGGCTTAAATACCAGCGAACACGTGCATTTTCCAGTTCAAGGAAACCAGCTGCTTTGTTGTATTCATACTTGTGCACAACACTTTTGGTAACTTCCCCAAAAATCCAACGGAGCATATCAAAAAAATGGATGCCGATATTATTGGCTACACCTCCCGATTTGTTAATGTCCCCCTTCCAGCTTTTGTAGTACCATTTTCCCCTGGAAGTAATGTATGAAAGATCAATATCATAAATTTTTCCAGCGGGGCCATTTTGTATTTTTTCTTTTAATGCAATAATTGATGGGTGCAAGCGCAATTGAAGAATGTTGAACACCTTTTTCCCTGTTTTTTCTTGTGCTTTTTCAATGTCATCCAATTCATCTGGGTGAAGCAACAATGGCTTTTCACAAATTGCATCTGCATGATTATTCAACGCAAATCTAATATGTTGGGCATGTATGTGGTTTGGGGTACAAATGCTCATGTACTCAATCGGATTTGTGTCCCTCTGTTCAGCAACAAACTTCTCGAAATTATTATAATCAAGAAAAAATTCAGCTTGTGGAAAATAGCTGTCCATTCTTCCCATTACATCAAATAAATCAGTAGCAGCAATAATTTGGTTATTGGTTTCTTTTACTGCACGCATGTGCCTCTCAGCAATGTATCCAGCAGCTCCAATCAGGGCAAAATTCTTCATAGTCATATTTCCTTTGCAAATTATAGCAAAAAATCTGTATTGTCCATATATTTTGTGTCTTTACTCTTTTTTATGGTGGGGTTCATTATTTGGGTTTCCCAGCTGTTACATTTCATTAACCCCGGGCTTTAGACCGGGGAATCTGGTTCGCCTCAGTTCTGGGCTTTAGCCCTTAAGTTTTGTGAATCCAAATTTGTTAATAAACTCATCATATTCTTCCTGCCATGTTTTTGTTTTATGGTGTTCTTCCTGGTTTGTAATGTAATTCCTAACTTTTCGTAGTTGTGATTCGCTAACAGAGGCGGCAAAATATTCATCTGCCCATTCAAATTTATGAGTGGTGATTGAATTTTGATTAATCCAGAATGAAGATTCTCCTTTAATTAACTGTATGACGTTTGCAATTGATTGATCAGCATTCAGTGAAATTAAACAGTGAATATGTTCTCGATGTCCGTTAATAAAATCGATATAAATATTTTTGGTTTTTGCATTGGTTTTTATGTGGTTTAGGATTTCATTTTTTCTTTCACCGAGTAGGAAAGGAGTCCTCTTTTTTGTTCCCCAAACACAATGGATCCAAACTCTTACGTAAGCCATGCATTTTATATTTTATTATGGGCTAAAGCCCGTGTTGTTTATATTTCTTGTTTCCCCGCCCTGAAGGGCGGAGTCAGTTATCTGGATTTTGTTAGCTGTTGTATTTCATTAATCAAGGATAATAGACAGCGAGATTCTATAATTTATAAACTTTTTCGGAAGGTTCTTGAATGGTGTTTCTTAAATCAACGATTAACTTGGAATGCTCCAAAATAAAGTCATAATCAAATACCTCATGGTTTGTGCTAATAACCACACAGTCCATTTCTTTCAACGTTTCTTTCGTTAATTCTGAAGAAGAATATTTACGGTATTCATCGGTTACAATTTCAGGAATGTGTGGATCGTGTACGAAAATATCCCCACCTTTTTTTGCCGTTTCATCAATGATTTTCAATGCAGGGGATTCCCTTGGGTCATCAATGTTTGGTTTGTAAGCAACACCCAGGAAAAGGATTTTACTTCCGTTAACTGATTTCTTGTGTCGGTTTAAAGCCGAGTTTATTTTGATAGTCATGCGGTGCGCCATCATGTTGTTGATGTGCCCGGCAGTATGGATCATGCTTAAGTCAAAACCAAACTTTTTAGCAATGTGCTCCAGATAAAACGGGTCGAGCGGAATGCAGTGACCACCAATGCCTGGACCGGGATAAAAAGCCTGGAAACCGTAAGGCTTTGTTTTGGCGGCATCGATTACCTCCCAAATATTGATATTCATTTTCCCGCAAAGTAATGCCAGTTCATTGATCAGGCTGATATTTACTAAACGGTACGTGTTTTCCAGGATTTTCACCATTTCTGCAATCCGCGGAGAACTTACGGTATGTATAAACTCGATCGCTTTCTGGTAAATGGCCTTCCCAATCTCCAGGCCATCATCATTCATTGCACCCAACACTTTTGGGGTGTTCCGGGTATCGAATTGTTTATTCCCGGGGTCAACCCGCTCAGGTGAAAAAGCCAACCAGAAATCTTCGCCTTCTTTCAACTCTGATTTTTCTTCAAGAATGGGTAAAATGAAACTTTCTGTCGTGGTTGGGTATGTTGTGCTTTCGAGGCAAACAAAAGTTCCTTTTTTCATGAACTCCCCAATAACCTCGCATGATTCCTGAATGTAGTTCATGTCGGGCTTTTTGAAAATATCCAAGGGAGTAGGAACACAAATAAGGATTGCATCACAATCTTTTAGCAGGGAAAAATCGGTAGTTGCAGAAAGTTTTCCTTTTTTAATAACTTGTTTTAACTCATCATTCTTTACATCACCTATGTAATTTTCGGCAGCGTTTACTTTGTCGGCTTTTTCTGCGGATTTTTCAAACCCGACAACCTGCACCCCTTCAACGGCAAAGCTAACAGCTAGCGGAAGACCAACATAACCCAGCCCAATTACACCAACAAGCTCTTCTGAGTTTTTTATTTTTTGAAGTATGGTTTCTTTCAAATTCATGAAGTAATTATTTCTAGTTGATCGTTTTTAATTTGATATTTTTCACCGGTTTCAGGACAAATAAGATCATTGCCCAAAACAACACCTGATTTGCTCACCCAACCTTTTTGAACAGCCGGTACACCTAGCATCAGTGCAAACGGTTTAACGTTCTTTGTAACCACGGCACCTGCTCCTATAAATGCATATTCGCCAATAGTAACACCACAAACAATGGTTGCATTGGCACCGATTGAAACACCTTTTTTAATCCGGGTTTCTTCATACTCGGTTTTGCGCTCAACAAACGAACGCGGGTTGTTGACATTGGTAAAAACACAGCTCGGGCCACAAAAAACATCATCTTCCAGGATCACAGAATCATAAATGCTTACGTTGTTTTGAATTTTCACACGGTTGCCAATAATTGACTTTCCACCAACATAGGTATTTTGTCCAAGAATGCATTTTTCACCGATTTGAGCACCATTCATCACATGGCAAAAATGCCAGATCTTCGTTCCGTTTCCAATTGAAACAGGGTCATCAACACAGGCGGTTTCGTGAACAAAGTATTTATCCATGATCAACATATTTTTTGATTGCATCAGCAACTTTTCGAATTTCTTCTTCAGTAATCATTCCATGCATTGGCAGTGATAAAACAGTTTGCGAAAGTTCTTCAGAGACCGGGAAACTTTCAGCAGGATTTATATCGTTTTTAAAAGCTTCTTGTTTTGGAAGTGGCAGAGGATAATGAATGGTGGAAGGAATACCAACTTCTTGCAGTGCATTTTTTAATCCAGCACGATCTTTTAAACGAATAGTGAATTGCGCCCAACTGCTGGTACAACCTTTTTTTATCGTTGGAACACATACCAATTCTTTTAGGAGTTCGGAATATAGTTCTGCTGCCCAATTCCTGACCTTCAATTCTTCATCAAAGTATTTCAGTTTCACCCTTAAAATGGCAGCTTGCAGCGTATCTATTCTTCCGTTAATCCCAATGTACTTATGAATGTATCTTTTCTCTTGCCCATGTCCACGCATCATTTTCATGGTTTCTGTTAGCGTATCATCGTTGCTGAAGATTGCACCGCCATCGCCATAACATCCCAATGGTTTTGCCGGGAAAAAACTCGTAGTGGCGACATCGGTAAGTGCACACGACTTTTTACCAGAATAACTTGCTCCAAACGATTGTGCCCCGTCTTCGATTACCCATAAATTGTATTTTTTTGCCAGGGCATTAATTTGATTGTATTCAGCACATTGCCCAAATAACGATACGGCGATGATGCCTTTTGTTTTTGAAGTGATTTTTTCTTCAATCTTTGAAACATCGATATTAAAATCAGCGGGAGAAACATCCACAAAAACTGGTTTTGCTTTGTAAAAGCTGATCATTGATCCTGATGCGATATAACTAAATGCAGGGCAAATAATTTCATCGCCAGGTTGAATATCCATAGCCATCAAGGGAAGAAGTAGCGCATCGGTGCCCGAACTACAGCAAAGTACATTTTTCACCCCAACATATTCCGCAAGCTCATCTTCCAGAAGTTCAATTTCCTTTCCGTTGATAAATGAAGCAGAATTAATCACAGACTGAATAGCTGCATCAATCTCTTGTTGGTAAGCACGGTACTGTTTGTTGAGGTCACAAAACTTCATAGTTGGTATGTAATACTACAAATGTAAAAAAACCATTTTACTATCTGGTGTTCTATAAGCACTGTAATTAACGATGGAATTGGTTTTTCGGTATACATGAGCAATATATTTTAGTTAGCAGAATTCCTAAAGAGAAATATTTATTGAAAGGTGTTTCTTAATGCATTTGGAGTATTACTTTTGTGTAACAATTTTAATCAATGATTTCAGCAATTATTTCCACATATAATCGTGAACAATTTCTGGAAGGACTTTTCGAATCAATTTTGAATCAGACAGTTTCATTTGATGATTATGAAATTGTTATTGTAAATAATAACTCAACTGATAATACAGAAGCAATTTGCAAAGAGTTTATCTTGGAACATAAGAAGATAAACTGCTATTATTGTGTTGAAACGAAGCAAGGTCTTTCTTACGGAAGAAATCGAGGCATTCATGAGTCTAAAGGAGAATTTGTGACTTTCTTGGATGATGATGCAGTTATTGCACCTGATTTCTTTAAAAAAACAATCGAATTTTTCGAAGCACATCCAAGTGTTAATGCTATTGGCGGGAAGATATTGCTTCAATACATGCAGAAAAGGCCAGATTGGTATAACCCATTCATTGCACCGATTCTTGGTTATTTTAACCCAGGCGATAAAACACAAATTTTCAGGGGGAATTATTTTCGTGGGTCAAACATGTCTTTTAGAAAAGAAGTTTTTGAACGACTCGGGGATTTTGATGTTCGTTTAGGAAGATCAGGACAAAATCTTTATGGGAGCGAAGAGAAGGAGTTATTTTATCGATTCAAGGATAACGGAGAAACAATGTGGTATGTTCCTGAAGCAATTGTTTATCACCTTGTTCCTATTGAAAGAACCTATGATGATTTTGTTAAAAAACAGGCTTTAGGAATTGGAAAGAGTGAGCAAATAAGAAGTTTGTCGCAAGGTAATATTAAATACATGTTTAGTATTGCCATAGAGTTTATGAAGTGGATTGCAAGTCTTATTATTGCATTTTATTATTTGATAACTATTAAACCTGCTGCATCCCGGATAATTATTAAATTCCGAGGATGGGTATCACAGGGATTATTCTTGAACCATGGTTGAACTTTTGATAAAAATTCAATATTTTATTGTTCGGTTGTTGAAGATTGCTGAGTCCGTTTTAAAGATTTTGTTATGGTCTAAACGAACAGATTTGTCAGAAGTTAAGGCTGACTTCAAAGAAGTAGTTATACTTGGCAATGGGCCGTCATTTAAAAAAATGCTATCAGATTATCCTGATTTTCTTGAAGGGAAAGATTTAATATGTGTTAATCACTTTCCATCTACAGAGGAGTATCAAAAGTTACAACCAAAATATTTCATCGCATCTGCTGAGGATTTGTATTATGAAGATATTGAGGAGCGATTTATTGAGCAAAGCAAAAAATTATTTGATGCAATTAATGAAAAAACCAATTGGCCATTAGTATTGTTTTTTCCATTTGAAGCTAGAAAATATAAACGTTGGCAGAAACAGATTATTGAGAATAAACATATTAAGATTGTTTATTACAATAAAACTCCAATTGAGGGTTTAGCTTTGATTCGAAACTCTTTTTACAACTTGAAACTTGGAATGGTGAGGCCTCATAATATAATGATACCTTCCATTTTTATGTCTATCTGGCTGGGTTACAAAAAAATATATTTATGGGGGGCAGATCATTCCTGGTTGAAAGATATTTCAGTGAATGAAAATAATGAGGCATTGATCAATCAACGGCATTTTTACGATGAAAATGCTTCAAAGTCCCTTCCAATGGTTTGGAAAAAGAATGAAAGAAGGAAGCTGCACGAGATATTGTATAAATTTATGACGGCTTTTAAAGGGTATTTTGATGTTGGGGAATACGCTAGATCAAGAGGAGTTGAAGTTTTAAATTGTACTAAAGGCTCATTCATAGATGCATTTAAAAGGATAAATATTGAAGATCATGATAAATAGAGAATACAAAAAACCTAATGTTATCGCTGAAATTGGATGCAATCATAAGGGAGATGTTGAAATTGCAAAAGAGCTAATTCTAATTGCAAAGCAATGTGGTGCTGACTATACAAAATTTCAAAAAAGAAATCCAGTTGAGCTGCTCTCAAAAGAGCAATATGAAGCACCACACCCAAATGAAATGCATTCGTATGGAAAAACATATGGTGAACATCGTGAATTTCTAGAGTTTTCAATAGATCAACATGATGAACTTAAGAGATTCTGTGAGTCGATAGGTATTGGTTATTCAACTTCTGTATGGGATTTGACTTCCGCAAAAGAGATTGTCTCATTATCTCCTGACTTTGTTAAAATCCCGTCAGCATGTAATAATAATACTAATCTTCTGAATTGGCTGATTGATAATTTCAGTGGGATGATTCACATTTCATTAGGGATGACTACATCTGAAGAAGAGAAACAAGTCATCCAATTATTTGAAAGCAAAGATGCAGCGAAAGACAGGTTGGTATTATACTCTTGTACATCTGGCTACCCTGTAGATTTTGAATCCATTTATCTACGTGAAATTGAAAGATTGAATAAAGAATATGACAAGCGTATTTCAGAAAGTGGGTTTTCCGGGCATCATCTTGGAATTGCTGTAGATATTGCTGCATATACTTTAGGCGCAAGCTGGATTGAGAGGCATTTTACAAAAGATCGAACATGGAAAGGAACAGACCATGCTGCATCTCTTGAGCCAGGTGGTTTACAAAAACTTGTACGTGATTTAAATGCAACTTACAAAGCTCTTCAATTTAAGAATACTGAGATTTTGGAGATAGAAAAGCCTCAAAGAGAAAAACTTAAATATAAGGCATAATGGCGAATATTGCTTTTGTTCCTGCCCGTGCAGGAAGTAAATCAATTCAGAATAAAAATATTAAGTATCTAAACTCAAAACCATTGATATTTTGGGTTTTAGAAGCACTTCAAGCATGTAGTTCAATTGATGAAATTGTTCTTGCAACTGATAGTGAAGAAATAGTAACCATTGCTATCGGGTTTAAGTTTGACAAACTTCAAATCTTCCATCGAAACTCAGAGAATGCGACCGACCATGCTTCAACTGAGTCAGTTATGCTAGAGTTTATTCAGGAACAGAAACCGAATTCAGATGACATTTTTGTTTTAGCTCAGGCAACTTCACCTTTTACAACATCCAACGATTTTCAAGAAGCGTTAGCAAAGTATCATTCAACTGGTGCTGACAGCTTGCTATCAGTTGTTCGTCAGAAAAGATTTTATTGGAATACCAATGGAGAACCGGTAAATTACGATTATAAGAACAGACCCCGAAGGCAGGATTTTGATGGAACTTTGATGGAAAATGGGGCATTTTATATTTCAACAGTTGGTGATATTGTTGAGTCTCAAAATCGGTTAAATGGGAAAATAGCAGTCTATGAAATGGATGATTATACTGGATTGGAACTTGACGAGGAAGAAGATTGGTTGTATGCTAAAGTTCTGATGAGTAAATTCAAAAAGGATCAGCAAAGCTTTGATATTGACAAAATAAAATTGGTTTTATCCGATGTTGATGGTGTTCTTACAGATGCAGGAATGTATTATTCGGAAAATGGAGATGAGCTGAAAAAGTTTAATACCTATGACGGAATGGCTTTTAAACTCTTGAAAAATAAAGGAATTAAAGTCGGGATCATAACTTCTGAAGATCGTGAATTGAATCGAAGAAGAGTACAAAAATTAATTTTGGACTATCAATTTCATGGAGTGACTGATAAACTTTCAGTACTTAATGAACTAGTTGCAGAAATGGGAATCTCTCTGTCAGAAGTTGCGTATGTTGGAGATGACATAAATGATTTAGAAGTATTACAGCATGTTGGGATTGCAGCTTGTCCATCAAATGCAAATAAAAAGATTAAAGCAATCCCTGGAATCATTCAACTTGAGACCTCTGGAGGGAATGGAGTACTTCGGGAGTTTGTGGACAAATATTTTGAGTCATGAGTGATTGTATAATCTGCGGAGCTAAAACCATAAAAAAGGATTACGTATCAAGAAACAATCAAATATTGCATTTAAATAAGTGCATTAACTGCGGGCATTTATTTCAAGATATTGAAAAGTATAGAGATATTTATTCTTCGGGAGAATTTACTGAAATCGCAAGGAACAATGAGCTTTCAGCCGAAAAAGTAAACGGGCTGGATTCAGCAGCCTTTAAGCGGTTCAGCTATTATAAGCCATTCATAAAAAAGGGTTCCAAGGCAATTGAAATTGGGAGTTCTATTGGATCATTTGTACATCTGTTGAGACTATTTGGGGTGGACGCAGAAGGACTTGAGCCAGATAGTATTTATCATGCATATTCCAAACAACAATATGGATTTACACAAAACAATTGTCTGTTAGAAGATTATGAAGCAGATTGCAAATTCGATCATATTTATTCCTTTCATGTAATTGAGCATGTTGAGGATCCAAAGTTATTTATTCGAAAAATCATTTCATTACTAAATGAAGATGGAAAATTGATTTTAGAATGTCCTTCTTTGGAAATTCATGAATTTGGGGATACGAAGCAAATGGTGTGGGAACCTCATATTCATTATTTCAATTCATCTTCAATCTATAAATTACTTTCTCCCTATTTTAAAACAATTAAGATTTCTTATAGAGGTTCAGGATTATCTGTTATTGCTGAAGGAGTAAAAAACGGAGGTTGTAGCAACACCAAATTTGCACACTACAAATTAAGACAGAGAATAGTTTCTGGTTTTGTAAAGCTAATCCCAAAGCTCAAAAAGAATTCTAAAATCAATAGTGTTAGGAATTTGGTGATTCAGTTTATCCTTGAGCGAAAACTTCTAGGCTTTCGAATTCGAAGAGGTTTTGCAATTATCATTTACAAGATAAAGGAGAAAAAATATCTAAAGAAAGAAAAGGGTAAAAATGGGAAGCAAATTACTCATATCACTAATTATAAAGGATGGGGTAATAATGCAGGCGATATTGTCTTGTCGAATTGTGTACGGACAACTGTTAGAAGCGATATCAATTCCAGTTTTGATATTCATAGTGTCTCGGGTAATGTTGGTGAAGACTTAATACAAAACATCAATAAATCAAATGCCTTGTTGATTGGAGGAGGGGGATTGTTTCTTCCCGATACAAACAAGAATTCGATTTCAGGATGGCAATGGGCGGTGAGTAAAGAACAACTGGAGAAAATAGAAACCAAAGTTTTACTTTATGCTGTTGGCTACAACTATTTTCCTGGTCAAAAACCCAATGATTTGTTTGTTGAAAGTTTAAATCACATTGTTCAGAAGGCTGATTTTGTTGGGATTCGAAATAAGGGAAGTATCAAGGCAATAGGTGATTTACTTTTTGATAAATCACTTGTTGGGAAAATAAAATATCAACCTTGCCCAACTACAGTAATACGAAAAGATTTTGAAAATATTTCACCTAAAAAAAGGACAAGAAATGTAGCTATTAATATTGCATTTGACAGGTATGAAAGAAGATTCGGTGAAGGTATTTATGAAAAGCTTTATCAAATAGCAAAAGCAATAAAAAAGATTGAAGGTGATTCTTTTACGATATACAACGCTTGTCATTTGACGATTGACGAAAAAGCTGAATTGATTTTTGATAATTTGGATATTAAGTACAAAACCGTTCGATTGCAACATATGTTTCCCAATGAAGTTTACGAATTTTATAACAAAATGGAAGTTGTTATCGGAATGCGTGGACATGCGCAAATGATTCCATTCGGGCTTAATACGAAGATCATTACATTAGGTACCCATAAAAAGATGAGGTGGTTTTTGGAGGATATAAATATGACTGACTTGTTTGTGGATATTGACGGTTCAAAAGATATAACTTCCGAAATCATTGAAAAATTCAACTATTTGATCGATAATCATGATCAGGCTTTCGAAAGATTAATCTTAGAACAGGATAAACTATATAAAGTTACAAAGTCAAACCTACAAGAAATCAAATCAATTATTAGTGATTAGTGTTTTTGGGGAGAAGCTTATTTTTTTTGGAATTTTTTATTGATCAAGCCGTAAAAAGTTTGAACTGTAGAATTCAACTGCTCCGATATCTTAAAAACCAGAATCCCAAGGGCAAAAACAATTCCAATAGCGGCACTCCTTGCAATCAAATCCAAAATCCAATTCGACAAAACCGGGATAAAGAAGTGTACAGAAAATGCAGTTGCTGATATAAGTATCAAAATAACATGCTTCATTCGATAGGGGAATAAGTTCATCCGAACTTTTAGGTAAGCGACCCGGATAAAAGTATAAATGCCCATTGAAATTAAAGAGGCCAATGCAGCCCCGTCAATTCCCATAATTGGAATAAGAATCCGGTTCGAGGCAATGGTTAGTAAGATCAGGAAACCCAGTTGCATGGTCAGCATTTTGTATTTTGCCGATGTGCCCAAAATTTGAAGACTAACACCCGAAGAAACGGCAATTAGGTTTCCCAGTGAAATATAAAAAATCACCATTTCGCCATTGGCATAATCTTCCGGAAGTATTCGAAACACATTGTGCAAGTTGGCTATCAGTAAAATAAAAAGAAAACATCCGGCAACCAACTGATTTATGCTGCTTTGATAGTAAATAGTGTTGATGGTTTTCAGGTCATTCTCTTTCCATGAATCAGCAATAATGGGTGAGGATATTTTTGCCAATGCCCGGTTAGGAATAAGAATAATGGTACCAAAAAAGAAACTAACCGAATAAATTCCGGTATAACTCAAATCCAGGAACCCGTTAACCATAATCTTGTCAATAGCCTGCAGGGCAACTCCGCTTAGTCCACCAATGATACCATAAATGGCAACAGAGGTCATTTCATTTCGCAATGATTTGCCTATAAAATTTAATTGTGGTCTCAGCTTAAGTTGTTTTCGATAGAGTAGCAATCCTGCCAAATACATTGCTGGGAAACAAAGTGCAAAAGTATAACCAAGTATGTAAAATGGAAAGTTGATCCAGTTCATAAAATATGCCCCAAGCAGCAACAGGTTAAAAAACCGATACACAAAATCACTTAAAAATGTTCCGGTCGTAGCATCGTAAAGTACTTTGTTGTAATTATCAAGAAGCAGAAAGAAACTCCTGAAAAAGATAAGCGGAACCAGGAACAAGATGTACTGAACCAGAAGAGGCGACTTATCAACATTGTTCTCGATTAAATAAGGTTTCAAAATAAAGAAACAAGCCAAAGCCAATATGAACCCAACAAACCCAACGGATACAGTTAAAAATGCAAATCCATTGTGGTTTTTATCAATATTTCTGAAATAGGGGAAAAGCCGGGTGGTAACCGTACTAAAACCTAAAGTTGAAAACTGGGCATAAATAGCCGAAATAGCAACCAAAATACTTACCAGTCCAATTTCTTCTGTGCTCAGCAAGAGGGGCATGATCAGGGCGGTATTGAAGAAGCCTACAATTATTCCCAGATAGGAATAAACTGAACCTTTTATGGTTTGCCTTTGGATGATGCCCATGAATTGTTAGTAATTGAACTAAAAAGAATTATTTTTGCTTGAGACGAAATTACGAATTTAAATCATACTGTAACATACTATGGATACAAAAGCCATCCTAAGCAAAACCTGGTCGGTTTTAGCTGCCATTCTTCTGTTCTTTCTGATTAGCCTGGTTTATTTTAATCCCGTACTTGAAGGGAAAAAACTACAGAGTTCTGATGGGATTCATTTTAAGGGGATGTCGAAAGAAATTGTTGATTATCGGGAAGCAACTGGCGAGGAAGCCCTTTGGTCCAATAACATGTTCAGTGGTATGCCGGCCTACCTTACTTCAGTAAAATACCCAGGGGAAGTGCTTACACAAATCCAAAAAGCGTTCATGAAAATACCCCGCCCTGTAATTACCCTTACACTTAGTTTTGCGTTTTTCTTTATCCTGTGCCTGATTCTTAATATTCAACTATGGGTGGCTTTTGCTGCAAGTTTGGCATATGGTTTTATGACTTTCAATTTTGTGGTGATGGTAACCGGGCATTTAACAAAGGCGCATACCTTGGTTTATATGTCGTTGGTTGTAGCAGGTATTTTGCTGGCCTTTAAGAAAAACCGGATTGCCGGAAGTATTATTGCAGCAATTGGCCTGGCATGGATGCTTAGTGCCAATCATTTACAAATGACTTATTATGCGGCTATCCTGATTCTGATTTTAGGGATTACTTATTTGGTTTTTGCCATCATAGAGAAACAATTGGCTTCGTTTATGAAAACAGCCTCTTTGCTAATTGTTGCGGCAGTGATTGCTGTTGGTGCTAACTTTTCAAGGCTTTATACAACATATGAATACGGGCAGTACTCAATTAGGAGTAAGTCGGAACTAACCAGCCAGGATGAAAACAAAACCAGCGGGTTGGACAAAAGCTACATTCTCGAGTACAGCTATGATTTGGGCGAAGCCATGACTGCTTTCATTCCTCGTTTTAAAGGTGGAGGGATGGGTGAACCATTGGGTGAAAATTCTAATTTCTTTAAGATACTGGAACAATCGCAGGGCAAAAAAAGAGCAGGTGATATTGCAAAGCGGGCTCCACTTTATTGGGGAAGCCAACCAATATCCGTAGCTCCATTTTATTTTGGCGCGGTCTTGTGTTTCCTGTTTGTGTTTGGGTTGTTTGTGGTTAAAGGAAAGGATAAATGGTGGCTACTGGCTGTTTTTATCGTTTCATTTTTGCTGACTCTGGGTAAAAACTTCTCATTGCTAACCGATTTAATGATCGACTATTTCCCCGGCTATAACAAGTTCCGGGACGTTAAAAACCTGATTGTTATTCAGCAGTTTGCTATGGCACTGATAGGTGTTTTTGCCATTCGGGACATTTCCCAAGTGAAACTTGAAAAAGCTGAGGTATTGAAAGCCTTAAAATATTCATTTATAGTTGTGGGTGGTGGCGCATTTTTATTTGTTCTACTTCCTGGGTTAGCTGGCAATTTTACAGGCAAAACCGATGCTCAGTATTTGCAAATGGGTTGGCCACAAGAATTGATCAATGCGCTGATAGCTGACAGAAAAACTGTTTTGCGGGCTGATGCTTTTCGGACTTTCGTTTTTGTGGCATTGGCAGCGGCAACCTTGTGGGCATATGTAAGTGGGAAACTGAAAGCAAAATATGCACTTCCAATCTGGATTGCCCTTATTGTTTTTGACATGTGGCCTGTTAATAAGAAATACTTTAACAACGACAATTTCACTTCACAACGAAAAGTAAGTGTGCCTTATCAAAAAGATGTGGTGGATAATGCGATTTTACAGGATGATGACTTATACTACCGTGTGCTGAATCTGCGGAATCCATTTGCAGATTCAAGAACTTGTTACTTCCATAAATCGTTGGGTGGTTATCATGGTGCCAAAATGAGACGGTACAATGAAGTAGCTACTCAGAAGATTGTTTCAGAAATGCAACTTTTGGTGTCTGCATTCCAAACACCTGAAAAAATTGATTCGGTGCTCCAGTCGCTTTCAGTAATCAACATGCTGAACACAAAATATTTCATATATAATGAAAAGAACCCGCCCATAGCAAATAGTGCAGCTTTGGGAAATGCCTGGTTTGTGGAGTCAGTTAAAATGGTTGAGGGTGCAGACGAAGAATTCGCAGCATTATCTGATTTCGATTCCAGAGCTGAGGTAATTGTTGATAAGCGTTTCGAAGAATTGATCTCCAGTTCTAACTATGATGTTTCCGGCTCTGCAATTGAGTTAAAGGAATACAAGCCGAATTATTTAAAATACCAGGCGAGTTTGGATGGTGAACAGTTGGCGGTTTTTTCTGAAATTTATTACCCAAAAGGATGGAAAGCGTTTATTGACGGACATGAGGTTGAGCATTTTTGGGTGAACTATTTGCTTCGGGCAATGACGATTCCTTCAGGTGAACACACCATTGAGTTTAAATTTGAACCCCAATCGTATTTTCTGGGGAACAAGGTTTCATTGGCAAGTTCGTTATTCTTATTGCTTGCAGCATTAGCCGTTGGTTTTATTGAAATTCGAAAATCAATTAAAAAAAATGAAGAAGAAACAGGGGAGGCTTAAACGGAGGCTGGTTCGATCATACCTGACAACAACTATCAGCATTACGTTGGTTTTATTTCTGGTTGGTTTAATGTCTTTATTGTTGCTGAATGCAGGAAGGCTTTCAGATTACATTCGCGAAAATGTTGGGTTTACCCTAATGTTGCAGGACAATGCCCGTGATGTGGATATCCTTCGCTTGCAAAAAACCTTGAATGCCAGCGAGTATGTAAAATCAACCAATTATGTCGATAAGGAAGAAGCTGCCGTTCAGCTTACCAAAGATTTAGGTGAAGATTTTGTGGGTTTCCTCGGATTTAACCCATTACTTTCTTCGGTTGAAGTAAGATTACATGCTGTGTACATGCACCCGGATAGCATAGCGATTTTAGAGCAGGATTTCTTGCAGTACCCGGAAGTGAAAGAAGTTTATTATCAGCGTGATTTAGTTCAGGTTATTAGTGAGAATGTTAAAAAAATCAGCTTTTTGTTACTTGTTTTTTCAGCCTTGTTGTTGTTCATTTTTTCTACTTTAATAAACAACACCATCCGCATTTCTATTTATTCTCAGCGATTTATCATCAACACCATGAAGCTGGTGGGTGCAACACGTTCGTTTATTCGCAGGCCATTTGTGTTTCGAAGCACTGTGTTTGGCCTTTTGGCAGCACTATTAGCTAACTCGGCACTAATGATTACTTTTCTGTCTTATCAGAAAGAATTTCAGGGGGTGGTAGATTTGAATCAGTTGGAAACAGTGGGCTTGACTTTTTTGATTGTGATTGCTTTTGGTTTGGCTATTACCTGGATATCAACACATCTTTCAGTGAACAAGTTTTTGAGGTTACGATTTGATGATTTGTTCTATTGAATTGGAGAGGTGGTTGTCTGTTTTGTGATATTATTTGACAAATGATTTTCTTCATTTACCCCATGCCTAAATGGAGAGAAGAAAATCAATCATAGCCTTCAGGGTTAGGGAAAAAGGTTGAATTTCAGGACAGAGCATTTTTGTATGATAAAACACAGATACTTAAAATCGAGATTTTTCAAAGACTTAAAAATGCATTAACAATACGTTCTTTCTGAATTCCATCAAATTGCTAACTTTACGCAAATTTTCAAGAATTATGGTGAAAAAGAATTTAGAAACAGATAATCAGGGATTTGCCCTAAACAGAGAAAACTATAAGTTATTACTCATTGGATTTGTCATTATTGTAATCGGTTTTATCCTGATGGTTGGTGGAAAAAGTGAAGACCCTGCTGTTTTTAATCCTGAAATTTTTAGCTTCCGTCGCATAACATTAGCCCCAATGGTTGTTTTGTTTGGCTTCCTTTTTGAGATTTATGCGATTATGAAAAAACCAAAATCCAGCGAAAAATAGATGAGCGCAATCCAAGCCCTTATTCTCGGCATTATTCAGGGACTGACTGAGTTTTTGCCTGTATCTTCCAGCGGACATTTAGAAATTGGGCACGCTTTGCTTGGCGTGAAAAGCACCAACAACTTGCTCTTTGCAATTGTCGTACACGGTGCTACAGTATTGAGTACGCTGGTAGTTTTTCGAAAAGATATTCTGCAATTAATTAAAGGTTTGTTGGAATTCCGCTGGAATTTTGAAACCAAGTATGTTGTTTATTTGCTGGTGTCGGCTGTTCCGGTAGTGATTTTTGGTTTGTTTTTTAAAGAAGAAATTGAAGGCCTTTATACTGGCAACCTTTTTATGGTGGGTATAATGCTAATTGTCACAGCTCTTCTACTTTCATTTACCTTTTTTGCCAAGTCGGGTAAAAAGGAAATTAAACTAAAAGATGCACTGATCATTGGTGTGGCTCAGGCATTGGCTGTAATGCCCGGTATATCACGAAGCGGATCAACCATTGCAATTGGGCTTTTGCTTGGGAAGAAAAAATCAGAAATGGCGAGGTTTTCTTTCTTAATGGTTCTTTTACCTATTATTGGTGCAAATTTCCTCGATGTTATCGGCGGAGATCTAAGTGCTGAAGGAAGTATTGGTATTGTTCCTTTAATTGTTGGTTTTATTGCTGCATTTGTATCTGGTCTTCTAGCTTGTCAGTGGATGATCAACATTGTAAAAAAAGGAAAGCTAATTTATTTTGCTGCATATTGTTGTGTTATTGGCTTAATTGCTATCTTTGCCGCCTGAAAAATTCAACAGGGTTTTACGGTTAAATAATTCAAAATCATTTTAATGGGAGAAACGCCCAAAAAGTATGACTTTCAAAAAGGGGAAGTTTTGCTCTTTGATAAGGAGCTTGACTGGACTTCCTTTGACCTTGTTCAAAAGATCAGGAACAACTTGTGCCGGGCTATGGGCATTAAAAAATTGAAAGTTGGGCATGCTGGAACGCTAGATCCTAAAGCTACTGGATTAATGATTTTGTGTACCGGGAAATCCACGAAGTTGATTGAAAGCTATCAGGCGGGGGAGAAAGAATACATTGCGACCTTGAAACTGGGGGAAACAACCCCTTCATTTGATTTGGAGACCGAAGTTGACCAACGTTTTGAAATTGATCATATTACCAGGGAGCTTGTTCTTGAAGTGCTGGATAAATTCAAAGGGGATGTAGAGCAAATCCCACCTGTTTTTAGTGCAGTAAAAATTGATGGGAAACGGGCTTATCAGCATGCGAGAAAAGGCGAAGAAGTGAAAATGAGGCCGAGGCTAATCAATATTTCAGAAATTGAATTGATCCAGTTTTCGCAGGAAGAAATTATCATCCGGGTAGTTTGTAGCAAGGGTACTTATATCCGGTCGTTAGCCCGTGATATTGGAAAAGAACTAAAAAGTGGTGCTTATCTTATCGGCCTGAGACGCACGAGAATAGGGGAGTTCAGGGTGGAAGACGCTTACTCGACTGAATTATTTCTAAAAAATATCGCACAGTTTGTAACAAATTGAATATTGTCACGTAAAAGGTGACTTTGTAATAACACACCGTATAAATTTTTCTACTATATGAAGTTATCGAAGTTTAGGTACAAATTACCGGAGGAGTTGATTGCGCTTCACCCCTCTGATAATCGTGATGAGTCACGAATGATGGTTCTAAATCGTGAGACGAAAGAAATTGAACACAGGATGTTCAAGGATATCGTTGAATATTTCGACGATAAAGATGTGATGGTTTTTAATGACACGAAAGTTTTCCCAGCTCGTTTGTATGGTAACAAGGAAAAAACCGGTGCTGAAATTGAAGTTTTCCTGCTCAGGGAATTAAACCGTGAACAACGTCTTTGGGATGTATTGGTTGATCCTGCGAGGAAAATTCGTATTGGAAATAAATTGTACTTTGGCGAAGACGATTTGTTGGTTGCCGAGGTAATCGATAATACAACATCAAGAGGCCGTACATTACGTTTCTTGTTTGACGGGCCTTACGATGAATTTAAGAAAACACTTTACGGATTGGGCGAAACCCCACTGCCAAAATTCATCCAGCGACCAGTTGAACCGGATGATAAAGATCGTTACCAAACGATTTTCGCAAAACATGAAGGAGCTGTAGCTGCTCCAACTGCCGGATTGCACTTTAGCCGTGAATTGTTGAAGCGCCTGGAAATTGTTGGGGTTAATTTCAGTTATGTAACCTTGCATGTTGGCTTGGGTAACTTCCGTAGTGTGGATGTGGAGGATTTGACCAAACACAAAATGGATTCGGAGCAGATTTGGATAAAAGATGAAGCTTGCAATGTCATCAACCATGCCAAAGACCTGAAGAAAAATGTTTGTGCTGTTGGAACAACGGTCATGCGGACATTGGAAAGTTCAGTTTCTACCATGGGACATGTTAAGCCCTATGAAGGCTGGACAAACAAATTCATTTTTCCTCCTTACGAGTTTAGCGTAGCAAACCGAATGATTTCGAATTTCCACTTGCCACTTTCAACCTTGATGATGATGGTTGCTGCTTTTGGTGGTTATGATTTCGTGATGGATGCCTACAAGAAAGCGATTAAAGAAGGTTATCGCTTTGGCACATATGGTGATGCAATGTTGATTATATAATAAATTTTCCAAATAGATATGAGAAGCTGTCCGTTAAATTGCGGGTAGCTTTTTTTGTTTACTGAACCAGCTTGCCAATTTTTTCTAATTTTTCAGAGACAGCCATCCCGTTTGGGTTGCAACCCGGTTGTCCTTCCGGAATTTCCACTCCTAAATCTTTGTAGTAGTTTATCCATGTTTCCAGAAATTCCCCGCTTTCTGGATTTTTAAAGGTCATTGGGTTCAATTCAAAAATAGAGTCGTTTTCAAAAGCCTTAAAAATAAACTCAGAGCAGTAGTGCGATGTGTCCGACAAAATGTAACTGAAATTATAAGGTTTTCCCAACATGCTTTTTGCTTTTTTAATTGCAGCAGGGATGCAGTTTTTGTATTCATTTTTTAATCTGTAAATGACCACTCTTGTGCTGTCTCCATTGGGATTGGCAAATTCCTGCAATGATATGCGACAAGTTCCACCATTCGGGCTGGCATGCAAAATGGCTGGCTGGTTTTCAATCATTTCCACTAACCCCATATGGCTGAAATGTGTGGCCGAACCGATTTGCGTTACTTCATCAATTGCTTCTGATAGTTTTGTTGAAACAGCTTCCCGAAAAAGGATGTCACCATTTTGAAGCTGAATGTTTTCGTCCATGGATTTGCAGGATGTTATCGTAAGTAATCCAATCATAAATAGTGCTTGGGATAATTTTTTCATTCGTTTACAAATCAATTTTACCACGTCTCGATTTCTTTTCACTCAATTGTTTTTTCTCCTGAATGCGCTTTTCCTTTGAAGTCTTTGTTGGTTTGGTTGCTGTTCTTTTTTTCACAGGTTTCAACGCTTTTTCAATTATTTCATAAAATTTACGAATAGCTTCTTCTTTATTTTGTAATTGTGAACGCCCCTTCTGACTGACAACAATCAACTCCCCCTGCTGGCTTAATTTCGATTGAAGTTTTTTCAACAGAATTTGTTTCTGTTCTTCATTTATTAGCTTGGATTCAGCAATCTTAAAACGAAGTTCAACACGTGTATTCACCTTGTTTACATGTTGTCCGCCGGGGCCACTGCTTCGCGAAGTTTTAAAAATCAGTTCACCGATTAGGTCAGGTATATGTTGAAATTTTGTCTTCATTCAATACAAAGTTATTTTATTTGAGGTGATTCATTTCTCTTTTCACCTCCCAACTTCTATTGTTTATCGAAAACCAGATGAATGCTGCCTCTTGTTTTGTATTTTTAAGTTCTAATCTAAAAACTCAAAAGACATGCAATCACACGAAATTGACTACAAAATTATAGGGCACGATGTACAATTGGTAGAAGTAGAACTAGACCCTGGAGAAACCGTAATTGCTGAAGCTGGGGCGATGCTTTACATGGAAGACGGTATCAGCTTTGAAACCAAGCTGGGCGATGGCTCCAACCCGCGGGCTGGTTTTTTCGACAAACTACTTTCTGCTGGTTCAAGGGTGATTACTGGTGAATCACTTTTTCTTACCCATTTTGCAAACCAGGGTTGGGGAAAAAAGCATGTGGCATTTTCTGCTCCTTATCCGGGCACCATTATTCCAATGGATTTAGCTTCGATGGGCGGGAAAATCATCGTACAAAAAGATGCTTTTTTGTGTGCAGCACTGGGCACAAAAATTTCTATAACATTTAACAAACGACTGGGTGCCGGCTTCTTTGGTGGTGAAGGTTTTATTATGCAACAACTGCTTGGCGATGGTAAAGCATTTGTACATGCCGGGGGAACCGTAATTGAACGCCAGCTAAACAATGAAGTACTACGTGTTGATACCGGATGTATTGTGGCTTATGAGCCATCGGTTGACTTTAGTGTTGAGCAGGCCGGAGGTTTACGTTCTATGATTTTTGGGGGAGAAGGAATTTTCCTGGCAACTCTGCGTGGCACAGGGAAAGTTTGGTTACAATCCATGCCAATTCGTAAGTTAATTGCAGAATTGTCACCAGGCGGAGGTAATCAACGTAAAGAATCAGGCGGATTACTCAATCAGTTTTTACAAGATTAAACGCATAAAAAAGCCCGGGGAGAACCGGGCTTAAAATCAATATCGTAAATTTGGTTTAGGGCGTTTCACCCAATAATTTTTTGTAGTTGTCGATTGAAACAAAATAGTTTGGATCTTCCACAACATTCACATCACAAATCTTTTCAGCACGTCTAATTAATTTAATGCAGTCTTTGCTCAAATGGCGTAGGTGAATAGTTTTACCCGCTTTTTGGTAACGCTCGGCCAACTTATTAATCGCTTCAATTGCTGATTGGTCCATAATCCGTGAATCTTTGAAGTCAATAATAACTTCATTTGGGTCGTCCTGAACTTCAAATTTAGAGTTGAACATGGCTGTTGATCCAAAGAAGAGGGGGCCATAAATTTCGTAGTGTTTGATCCCGTGTTCATCAACTCGTTTTTTAGCACGAATCCGGATGGCATTTTCCCAGGCAAAAACCAGTGCAGACACAATCACACCGGCAATTACAGCTATAGCCAGGTCGAATATCACGGTAAGAATGGTTACTAACGCAATTACGATTACATCGGGGATTGGTATTTTATTGATGATTTTGAATGTACTCCAGGCAAAAGTTCCGATAACCACCATAAACATTACCGCAACCAACGCAGCAATGGGGACCATTTCAATATATGAAGAAGCAAACAGAATGAACGCAAGCAATGAAACAGCTGCAACAATACCTGACAACCTGTTACGTCCGCCAGATTTGATGTTGATGATACTTTGTCCAATCATCGCACATCCGCCCATTCCGCCAAAAAATCCATTAACAAAGTTAGCAGCTCCCTGTGCCACGCACTCCCGATTACCACTACCACGGGTTTCGGTAAGCTCATCAACCAGGTTCATGGTCATTAGTGATTCAATCAACCCAACGGCAGACAAAATCAGGGCATAAGGAAAGATGAACTGAATGGTTTCAAAGTTGAAGGGAATGATAGGCATATTGAAGCTGGGCAGTCCTGCTTTGATGCCACTTCCACCGCCAGCCTGAATGAAACTTTTAACGGTTTCTGTTTCAATTCCACCAAAAATAACCACTGCTGAAGTTATTAGGATCCCCACTAATGCGGCAGGAATAGCTTTGCTGATTTTGGGTAAAACGATCATGATCAGCATGGTTCCGGCAACCAAAGCCAGCATGGTGTAAAGAGGTGTTCCGCTTAACCACTCACCTCCTGATTTAAACATGTTTAATTGAGAAAGGAAAATAACAATGGCCAGTCCGTTTACAAAACCCATCATTACTGAGTGGGGTACGAGACGAATGAATTTCCCAAGCCTTAAAAAACCTGCACTCATCTGAATAATTCCGACCAATACAAGTGTAGCAAACAAGTATTGAAGCCCCATCATTTCACCTCCGGCCATTTCATTCCCTTGTTTTACAAGACTTACCATTACTACTGCCATTGCGCCAGTTGCTCCGGAGATCATGCCGGGACGACCACCTAAAATGGAGGTGATGATCCCCATCATAAACGCTCCGTACAAGCCAACAATTGGGGAAACACCAGCAACAAAGGCAAACGCAACCGCTTCGGGCACCAGTGCCAATGAAACAGTTAAGCCCGATAAAACGTCATCTTTTACACTTCCCTGCTTTCGGTCAATAAACTTAAATTCAAACTTCATGTGCTTTTATTTTTTCAGAGCGCAAAAGTACGTTTAAATTCAAAAAATATGCTGCGGAGCATATTAATTAAATCTATAATAATGATCGCTTAATGTTGGTTTGCCTTGGCATATCAATGTGAAATAAAATATTTGTAATTTTACTTAAATCGAATCAAAAAACTTGTTTAATGGCACTTCTCGAAAATTTAGAAATAGCTACAGGTCTCAAATTGCAACTTGATGAAATAAGGCCGCTTTCTACAGAAATAGAACAAAAGATTATGCAGAAATTCAGGCTGGATTGGAATTATAATTCAACAAATATTGAGGGGAATACGCTTACCTATGGGGAAACAAAGGCACTCCTACTTTTTGGACATACCGCACAGGCAAAACCTTTGCGTGACCACTTGGAAATGACGGGACATGATGAAGCTATTAAGTATATTGAAGAAGTTGTAAAGCAAGAAAGACCGTTGAATGAGAATTTTGTTCGTGAACTACATAAACTAATATTAAAAGAACCTTACCAAGTTGATGGGATTACTGAAGATGGCGAAAAGGTTAAAAAGTGGGTTAAAATAGGTCAGTATAAAACATCTCCGAACCATGTAAAAACAAAAACTGGTGAAATTTTCCGGTTTTCAGAGCCAGAAGAGACTCCTGCAAAAATGAATGATTTAATTAGCTGGTATTCTGAGAAACTTAAATCAGGGAAAGACCATCCAATAGTTTTTGCAACCGAGTTTCATTATCGTTTTGTACGCATTCATCCGTTTGATGATGGGAATGGCCGTTTGGCAAGATTGCTTATGAATTTCATATTGATGCAAAAAGGATATCCGCCAGCAATCATTAAAACCGAAGAAAAAGAGAATTATTATAGTGCACTGGAACAAGCAGATGCAGGCAACCTTGACTTCTTTTTTGAGTATGTTTCCGAGCAAGTGCTTAATTCTTTGAATATAATGATAAAAGGTGCAAAAGGTGAAGATATTGAAGACCCTGATGATTTAGATAAAAAACTGCAATTGCTCAAAAAGAGATTAGGGGAGGATGTTAATTCAAAAGTAAAAGTAAAGAAAACACCTGAAGCAGTTAAAGATGTTCTTGAAAAAAGTATTAAACCGTTATTAATAGCACTTGAAAAAAAACTGAAAGAATTTGATGCTTTATCAAAAGCAAGAGAAGTACATATCTATATAAAAAATCATCATGTACACAGTAATGATTTTACAAAAACAATTTCTACAATTGAAGGCATGGAGCTTAAATTTGATAAAACATTTTCATCAATCATTTTTGATTGTGTTTATCAAGGAGTTGTGAATGTAACTAAATCATTAAATTTTAAAGGATTTAGATTCTCCCTTTCATTTGATGAATTTGTATATGAAATTCAAGGAAATGGCATCAAAAAACATATATCAAAAAGATATGATGATTATTTTGATGAGGATGAGATTACTACGATAGTTTCATATTTAGGAAACTATCTCCTAAATGTTTTTGAAGAAATTATTCAAAAACACCAAAAATAGTTTTTACTTCTTCCTGAAAAATATTTGAATTGGAACCCCGCAAAATTCAAAATTCTCTCGAATTTGGTTTTCAATGTAGCGGCGGTATGGATCTTTGATGTACTGTGGCAGGTTGGCAAATAAAGCAAACGAAGGCGTTGGACTTGGCAACTGCGTTACGTACTTGATTTTTATATATTTCCCTTTGATGGAAGGAGGTGGGTATTTTTCAATGGCTTCCAAAAGAACTTCATTCAATGCCGAAGTTTTTAGTTTTTGTTTACGGTTTTCAAATACCACAACAGCTTCTTCAAGTGCTTTAAAAATACGTTGTTTCGATAAAGCAGACATGAAAACAACAGGCACATCGGTAAATGGGGCAATGCGTTCTTTGATTTGCTCAGTGAATTTATTGACAGAAGCATTGTCTTTTTCAATCAAATCCCATTTGTTGACCAAAATAACCACCCCTTTTTTATTCCGGATGGCCAGGTTGAAGATGTTCAGATCTTGTGCTTCAACACCACGGGTGGCGTCAATCAGCAACATGATTACATCCGATTCTTCAATGGTACGAACCGAACGAAGCACAGAGTAAAATTCAAGGTCTTCGTTAACTTTTCCTTTTTTACGGAGTCCGGCTGTGTCAACCAGGTAGAAGTCGTGGCCGTATTTATTGTATCGTGTATTTATTGCGTCGCGGGTAGTGCCTGCTACATCAGTAACTATGTTTCGTTCTTCTCCAATCAATGCATTAATGAATGATGATTTCCCCACATTTGGACGTCCCACTACTGCGAATTTTGGAATACCTTCCTCTTCTTCAACTTTTTTATCTTTCGGGAAACTGTCAACAACAGCATCAAGTAATTCACCTGTTCCGCTACCGTTCATTGCTGATATGCAGAATAGTTCGCCTAATCCCAACCCATAAAATTCCTGAGCATCCAAAATACGAGCGTTATTGTCCACTTTATTCACTGCCAGAAAAACAGGCTTTTTCTGTTTTCTCAGAATTTGAGCAACCTCCTGATCTAAATCGGTGATTCCTCCTTCAACATCAACAGCAAACACAATTACATCAGCTTCATCAATGGCCAGGTGAACCTGCTTGCGGATTTCTCCTTCAAACACATCATCAGAATTAACCACATAACCACCTGTGTCAATCACCGAAAAATCCACTCCGTTCCAAACCGACTTGCCGTAATTGCGGTCACGGGTCACACCTGCTGTTTCATCAACTATGGCCTTACGGCTTTCAGTCAATCGATTAAACAATGTTGATTTACCTACATTTGGCCTTCCTACTATGGCGACTATATTACTCATTCTTTTCTCCTTTTTTCTTGTTCCTTTTTCCCAATTGTTACTGCATTTCGTATCCAAAGTTATCCAGCGATTTGTCTTTGTCCCGCCAATCTTTGGCAACTTTTACATACAGTTGTAAAAATATTTTCTTTTGAAAAAACTCTTCCATATCCTTTCTCGCCTGGGTCCCCACTTTCTTTAATGCTGCACCCTGATGCCCAATAATAATTCCTTTTTGACTATCCCTGGCGACATGAATAATAGCACGCAGGTTAATGATCTTTTCTTCTTCCTTGAATTCTTCTACTTCAACTTCTATTGAATATGGAACTTCTTTTTGGTAATGAAGGAGAATTTTTTCACGAATGATTTCTGACACAAAAAACCGTTCGTTTCGATCTGTAAGCTCATCTTTCCCAAAATATGGCGGAGCTTCCGGGAGCAATTCCAGAATCCGATCAAAAATAGGTGCAATGTTAAAACGTTCAGTTGCTGAAATAGCAAAAACATCGGCTGCTGGAAGAAGATTCTTCCAGTATTCATACATCTCCATAACCTCTCCCTGAGACGATAAATCGATTTTGTTAATCAGTACAATAACTGGGGCATTCGACTTGCGGATTTTCTCCAGGTACTCTTCGTTTTTGTCAGGCTTTTCAACAACGTCGGTTACATACAAAATCACATCGGCATCGATCAGCGCTGTGTTTACATACTTCATCATGGATTCCTGAAGTTTGTAATTTGGTTTTAGAATCCCCGGTGTGTCAGAATACACAATTTGAAAATCTTCACCACTCACAATACCTTTGATCCGGTGGCGTGTCGTTTGCATTTTTTGTGTAATAATTGATAAACGCTCACCCACCAACGCATTCATAATGGTTGATTTACCGACATTTGGATTCCCAATAATATTTACAAAACCTGATTTGTGTGCCATGCTGTATAAAATTCCTCTTTAAAAAAGCGGTGCAAAGATAAACAATTAATTGAGTTTTCGGATTAGTAAATAGTTAACTGTCAAATGATTTTGAAAACATCAAAAGTCATTGTTATGCTCAAGAGCAGAAGTTATCGCCTGTCTTTATGAAATCAAATATATTAAGTTTGTTCATGTAGATCCACCTTCTCAAAAACATTATCATGTTAAGACTAATAATTTTAGTAATCGTTTTTATTGAATTTTTGGCACTAAGTTCTTCAGCACAATATGAGAGATTATACGGGCGAGTGTTAGATAGTAATACAAGAGATAATGTTCAGTTTGCAAATATTTCGATTAAAGGATCATATTTAGGTACATGCTCGAACATAGCGGGAGAGTTTATTTTGAATTATCCAGATAGTCTTAAAGATAATGAGCTTGTTATATCTTGCTTGGGATATAAAAACGATTCAATACTTCTATCACATATTCGGGATAGTTTTATAGTACATCTGGAACCTTTAACATATTCGATAGCTGAGGTTGTTATTACTCCAAAGCCAAAAGATGCAGAAGAACTGTTGAAACTTGTTATTAAGAATCTGAGAAGAAATTACAATAAGAAACCTTATTTTATGGAGGGTTTTATCAGAGATCGAGTATATAATATTTGGAACAATGAAAATACACGCTTAACAGAAGCAGCAATTAATGTTGAGAAAGATGAGCTTTCCAAAAAGAAATATAGAGATCGAGTAAAAGTTGTTGAAATAAGGAATAGTCTAAATTATTCAAAACTTCAAGGAAAACTTATTTATAAAATTAAGAAAGCGTTTTTTGGTTGGGATGATAGTAATCCTATCTATTTATCACTACAATATGCAGATTATACAAGTGTCAAAATTTTGAAGGATTTATTAAAAGATGACTACTACAGTTTTTCGATTTCAGACTATTCGACATATGAAGGGGAACCAATAGTTGTCATCAATATTAAAGAAGACTACCGAGATCTTTTTGGAGTAAAATATTCTACACAAAAACTATATGATTTGATAAAAATCTATGTAAATATTAAGAGCTATGCCATTGTAAAATCAGAATATTTTAAAATAAACAAAGTAAAACCTCCAGCCGAAGTTTATTTGAAGCAGGATACAATTCATCGGCATTCAATAAAACAATACATTAACATAAAAAACCACTACTATTTGAGATATGCCGGGTATTACGGAAAAATCCATGACCAGCCAAGTAAGGAAAGTTCACAAAATATTTACCTTAACGAAACTCAACTCTTAATTAATAACATAATCTCCGATAAAAAAGAGTTCGATCGGATCAAAAGGCGAAATCTTTTAAGGAAGGACATTTCCCTTTGGGATATGGAATATACTTACCATCCTGAGTTTTGGGAAAACTATAACATCATTATTGACAAACCGCTTGATAAAAAGGTGAAATTAGATTTAGAGCATGATGTTCTACTTAAAAAACAATTTGAGGAAACAGGATCGAAGTAAGCAAAGTTGTAATAATATGATAAAATTATATTTTGATGAACTATTAAAAAAACCAATTTGGTGTACATTTTTAATAAGTTGGATTTTTTATCTAGTTGGTTTGTTTTTGTTTTCGCAGTTTGTTTGGGATACAGAAACATACATGTTAAGTTACGACGGAGACAATTTTGAGAAATTTATTAAAGGGGTAAGAAAAATAGACCTTGTAAGATATCTCCTTTCTCCTATTTGGATTTTATTTCTGTCCTCGGCAATTTGGTTAACTATAAAGACCGGTAGTTTTTTGGCAAAACTTAAGTTTGATAATAAATTACTACTTAAGATTTCATTTTTGGGTATGATGGTAATTTCGCTTTCTTTTTGGGTTAAGTCTGTATGGTTTATACTTATAAAAGGAAGTTATTCTCCTGATGAGATTAAAATCTTTTATCCGTTTTCGCTAGTCTCTTTGCTGGATATTGATGAGTTTAATTCAAAAGTGATAAAGATAATTTCACAGATTAATCTTTATCATTTCGGGTTGATATTGTTTATATCATGGCTTATTGCAATCAAATATGTGTTGAGCTATGGTAAGTCATTCCTATTGGTATTTATATCGTATGGGCTAAGTTTCTCACTTTTACAAGCAATTAAAATTGCAATACTCTTATGAGATGTAAATAAAGTAATGCTAGTATAAATTAAGCCGATGTAATTCTGGGAAGTTTTTCTAAATATCAGAGCGAGCTGTCAAAGCATAAACCTGTGAACTTACTCAATCTCGTCCAGTTCGTTCAAGGTGTCTTTTAGCTTTTGAATGTAGTTCCCATAAAGACGCCTGAAACCCCATCGGAAGAGGATAATAAGCAGGCTGGTGAATGCAATTAAGATTATCAGTCCAATTGCAATTGTTGAAGCAACTTCAGAAACAACCAAATCCTGAACGTTACCTCCTTGGTTTCTGGCGGCAACTTCAAAACCATAAAACATTCCGGTAACAAAGCTCACTCCCAGAACCAGTAAGAGAATTGCAATAGCAACATTGAATAGTTTCCGGTAAGTTTTTAAAATATTGATGATTCCTTCGAGCACCCTCCTTAGATCGTGGCTTTGAGAATAGCCTCGTTTCACTTGTTTATATCTATAATTGAAATACAAGAATGTTCCAAGTATAAATATTGAATTTATAGCGTCAGTAATAATAATCCATACAGGGACTTCCACCTGTTTCCCTTTTGTGAGATAAGGGGTAAGAACAGCATTGTCAAATACAAAGAACAAGGTTATGAAGATGATAATGCCCAGTCCAATTTTGATGTTGCGGTCAATCCGCTCAATCATGTTCTTGGTGCGTTTTTTCAGCATGTCCATAATCGCATCTTCCCCGAGCTGACGCCTGTTTGCATCAGTTGAGGAAAACTTGTCCCATGCCGATTTTAAATCTTTCAGTTCCATCTATTCTTCAAGGTTCATGTGTTTCTTCAACTTATTCTTGATCCGGTTCATTTTTACACGAACATAATTCTGTGTAATCCCCGTGATCTCCGCAATTTCTTCGTACTTCTTATTTTCGAGGAACAACAAAATAATTGATTTCTCAATGCCGCTAAGATGAGAAATTGCCTTGTGCAAAAGTTTCAGTTGTTCTTCGGTTTCATGATCATACTCCTCTTCAGCCAGTTGAAAAGTTCCAATATCCAAACCTGTTTGGTCGGGTTGTCTTTTACTTCGCTTAAATGTTGTAATGGCTGTATTTAAGGCAACACGGTACATCCAGGTTGAAAATTTGGATTCGTTCCGAAATGAAGGGAAAGATTTCCAGAGCTGAGCCAGGATTTCCTGGAACAGATCGCGGCGATCTTCCTCCGAATCACAGTAAATGGAGCATACCTTGTGTATGATTCCCTGATTTTGTGATATGATCTGAACAAACTCCTTTTCCAAAACTGTATGCTATTAGTCTTGCTTTTGCTTTTGCATTACATTAACTCATTTTCAAGAATCCAATCTCTGCATCTGTCAGAAAACGCCATTTCCCGCGAGGAAGTTTTTTCTTGGTCAGCCCGGCAAAAAATACACGGTCCAGCCTTATTACACGGTAACCTAAATGTGCAAAAATCCTTCGAACTATTCGGTTTTTTCCTGAATGAATTTCAATGCCAACTTGTTTTTTATCTGCTTCTTCCACAAAACTGATGGCATCAGCAGCAATAAATCCATCTTCCAGCTCAATTCCTTTCTTTACCTGCTCAAGATCGTCTTTCAGAAAATCCTTATCTAAAAAAACATGGTATATTTTTTTCTTTTCATAGCTGGGGTGAGTCAACTTTTTGGACAGTTCTCCATCATTTGTGAAAAGAAGTAATCCGGTGGTTTCTTTGTCCAATCTGCCCACAGGATAAATTCGTTCTTCACAGGCACTATCAACCAATTGCATTACTGTTTTTTCAGCATGCGGATCATCAACGGTAGTGACAAAACCTTTCGGTTTATTTAGAAGAACATATACTTTTTTTTCAGCACTTAACACCTGCTTTTTATAGATTACCTCATCCTTCGATGTTACTTTATAGCCAAGGCTGGTGACCACTTCCCCGTTTACCTTAATTTCGCCATCTTCAATTAATTTGTCCGCTTCACGTCGTGAGCAAATTCCTGCATTGGCAATAAACTTGTTCAGACGTATTTCACGATCTGATTTTTTTAAAACTGAAATTTTTCTTTTTGGAGAAGTTGAATGATCTGGATTTTGAGGTTTCTGCTCAAAATCATCTTTGTTATCGGGCTTGAAATTTTTCTTCATACTTAAAATAAAATCCCTGCAAAGGTCGGAATTTTAAGCAAATAAACCAGAATAAAATAATATGATGTATTGTTATCTTATATTGATGATGTAATTCCCGTTTTGCTAAAAGTTTTTGAAGTGTAGTCATTAAGTTGTCAATGATGGTCATTCTTTGTAAAAAGAAATATAAATGGAAACGTAATAACGATAAAATGACAACGAATAACATGTCCTGAAAACATTTAACAAAACAGGTTCATAGGAAAACAACGTGAAACTTGTTGGAAGATAAAACGTGTATTATTCGTTTTTATAATTATCGAATTCTTCAAGGATTGCTTCCCGCACCTGGTAGTCATTATTAACCTGGTTTAATATTCCTTTTGAGTTAAAGTAAATCATGAACGAGTCAGCCTCAGCTTCATCCAGGCCCGTTAATTCCATCACCAGGTCTTTATTGTAGAACTGAGACAAATATTGCCAGCGTGCTTCAGATACAATCGCTTTTCGTGCTTCCCGCTTTTGTTTTTCACGTTTACTTAAATGGTATTGCAAGAAAGAAGCCGGAGTAAAAATGGCAGCATACCAAGGTGGTTTTGTGTTGAACGCATCCCCTCTAAGCTCCGGATCAATATCTACAGGTTTACCGGTTCCAACTCCTTCCATGTCCACTTTGTTGGCTTCCCCTTTTACTTCAACTTCGCTAATGGCGAACCGAATTGGCTTCACATTAATGGTGTAAACAGTTCCTTCAGGGTGATAGGGCGGAATTTTATGATACTCCTTTTTAAAGCCCATAGCCGAAATACCCAGGCTGTCTACATTGAGCATTTCCATGGTAAAATACCCACGGGCATCTGTTGTAGTTCCACCATGAGTTCGCATATTTACCACATGCGCATAGGGGATTGGTATCCCATCATCAATGTTTACAACCCGTCCTTTTAAAGAAATCAGAATTGGATCGATTTCTTCCAGGTCTTGCGATTTAGCTTCAAAAATAAAACCTGCCAGAATGATGAAAAGTGATATTGTTATAATTTTTCCCATAGCAATCCTACAAAAATAACGAATTAAGCCCATGATTGATCACGGGCTTAAAATACTTAACTGCTTTTAACAATGTTTAACCAGTTATTATATTTCATTGGATTTTAACCCCCTTCAGTCCGTAAGTAAACGGACATCTTCCTCCTACAGGGGAAGAAAAAGATGGGGGTCTGAGCAATTTTGTTGTTGAGTTGCTTTAAGTTATTAAAGTGCTGAACTTTTGCATTTCGATGCATATTATTGAATAACCATTTTGCGTGAATATACCTGTTGGTCGTTTTTATATCGCAGAAAATACAGTCCGTTTCTCAAGTCTGCCTTTTGAAACTGAATTTGGTGCTCACCCGGAGAATATTCCCTGTTTGTGATTTCCCTTACTTTTTTCCCGGAAAGATCATACAAGTCAAGATTGACCATTGATTTATTTTCGACCTTAAACTTAATGGTTGTTTGATAATTAAACGGGTTTGGATAGTTCTCAAAGGTCGTTGAGTTTCCCTTTAGTTCAACTACATCGGTTACAATTTGCTTAAGCGCTTCGTCAATAGCGGTCTTAGCACTTTGAATCGTCGAACTAGCATTCTGTGTTCCTTTGTAGCTCAATACTCCATTTTTATCAATAACAGCAAGGCGGTCATGAGAGGTGCTGTAAGTACTTGCTGTTGATGAGCCACTAAGCAAATACGTAACATTCAAACCTGTTTGGTTTTTAAAGTTTATTACTTGTGCAGAAGTTCCATTCCATGTATCAATTCCAATGGTAATTAAGTTTTCTTCGCTCGTATATTTGCTAATTATATCTGATTGAACGCTTGGGGCAACCGATTTGCAAAATGTGCAATTATATCCAAGCCAAAAAATGAATACCACCTTGCCTTTCTGGTCTGAAAGTTTAAACTCTCCGCCTCCGAGCTTATTTAATGTAAATTCTGGGGCATCTTCTCCCTGTGTTTGTGCTGAACTTGTAAACGATCCCAGCAAGAATAAAGCAAAAATTAAAGTAAAAATTGTTTTCATAGTTTTCTATTTTTAAGTTAAAATCTTTTCGTCCATCGTATTTCAACCCCTTCAAAGTCAAGAACTTCATAGCATATTCCTGATGTGCAGGCTGGACCTCCTCGTCGTTCGCCTGCAAACAGTTGTATGGTGTTGTTGTGGTTGGGCTTATAACTTATTGAAGTGCCTATATAATGTTGCCTGGTTTCAACCTCAGGGGTTGAAGCCAGATCGGCAACCAGTTCATCGTTGGTGAATTCCCAGATTAGTGCCCCACTGAATTTTGTTGACTTGCTAAAAATCAAACCAGCATAATAGTTCTCTACTTTGTCCTTGTTGCCAAATGTTTTCTCTATTTGCTGTGCTTCTGTTTCAAGGCTAACTGACCAGCGGTTTTCCAATGGTTTTGTAATGTATACACCTCCTGCAATCCGGTTATCTTCAAGTTTAAAATCATCTTTTGAGTAGTCAAGAAATGTTTTTAGCTGAAGCGTTTCAAAATCTGCATACCATTCCAAAAAGTATTCATAAAACTTAAATGTATTCACAAATTCGTTTTCGCCTCTTGAATGATTAAAAGTTAGTCTTTGATTATCATTAATACTGTAAAAAATTTCTAACTGAATGCCTGTTTCATCCAGCAATTCCCCAACATGGGTGCTTCGGTTCAATGTCCGGTAGCTGTGCTCTTTAATTAGGGTTGGAGGATCAGCAAGTCCGTTTCCAATTAAAAAATTATGATAATCTTTCCACTCAAGACTAACGCCAAAATTGCTTGCTGAGTAGTTTAAATTGAAATAGGCACCATACGATGCATTGTCATCGAAACTGAGATAGTTTGATTCACCATTTGTTTGGTGTGCAACTTCTCCGTAATAATCTACGTTTTCAACAACCGAACCACTCAAGTGAAAGCTTAGGTATTTGGAGGTCATTCCTCTGTTTTCGTTCTCCAAATAAATTCCACCAACGTGTTGATTAAATCCTGAAAGAACCAATTCACCTGCAGTTACAAGATCGTCCCTGTTGTCTGGATGATCTGGGGGAAGTTGTGCCGTCAGGTTTTTGCCCCTCAATGCTTTTACTTCTATCCAATCGTTTGAATAGCGAAGAAATCCACCCCGAATATCTTTATAAAAACCTTGTTTAACACGTGAAATACGATCTTCAAAAATGGAGTTTTTTATTTCATAGCCCCGAAGTAGCATTCCTCTTCCAAGTGTTTCATAAAAATTACCAAGCTTAGCTTCAAAACCTTTGGTACGATAATTAATCCCATACTGGGTGAATTTGGTGTATTCATCCCCATCTGTTCTGGAGCTGTAAAACTGTTCAAGCCTCACAAAAGCCTTAACACCTTTGTACCGATACTGAATATTGAATTGATCATACAGGGTTTTCAGATCATCCGGTTCCTGACCGGGGATATTCCCAACTTGTGTTTCCAGCAAGTTATAGCCTGAAAGTTGAGCTTTTCCACTAAAACTTAAACCTACAAGTAGCAATATGATAGATATTCGTTTCATTTGATTTTTGTTAGTAGGGTTTGTATTTTTTCTTTTATCATTTCTTCGTCTCCAGCTTGAAAACCTTCATGGAAATACTTGATTTTCCCTTTTCTGTCAACAATCAACAGGGTTGGCAACACGCTAACATTCAAATCATTCATTAGTTCCTGGTCGGAATCGAGAAATACAGGGTAGTCAATTCCCAACGATTTGCTAAAAGGTTTCACTTTTGCCTGGTTTCGTGGGCTGTCAACATTGATGCCCCAAAACACAACATCTGAACCTTCAAATTCATTGGAGAGTTTGTTGATTTTAGGGATTGCTGCAATGCACGGTTTGCACCAGGTAGCCCAAAAGTCAATCACTGTGAGTTTCTCTCCTTGGAAATCTTCAATGCTTACGTTATTCCCATCCAGATCTTTTAAATGAAGATTTAGGGTTTGAGCAGATAAATTGAAACCTGCGAACAAAATGACAATTACTAACCATATTTTCATATTGTTAACTTTTTAGTTTTTGAATTATAAAATAAGTGGTAAAAGGAAATGTGGTATTTAGATAAACGAAATTTGCAGGCTTGGGTTCAAAAAGAAAGGTAAAGAATGAATAATATTTTTATCACAAAAGTATCACGGGGCAGGGGAAGGTAGAGAGGACAATGGTGAAGGGAAAAGAAAAAGGATGGAATCTATTCAGTAGATACCATCCTTAGGTTATATCATTTCTTAAAGACTTTCTAGCTTAAATCGTTGATTCTGCCCATTGCTTCCAGCACGTTTTCACGATCGGCAAATGCTGAAAAACGGAAGTAGCCTTCACCAGCAGGGCCAAATCCTGAACCTGGGGTTCCAACAATGTTGGCTTCATTCAAAACTTTATCGAAGAAGTCCCATGAACTCATTCCACCTTTTGTTTTCACCCAAACATATGGGGCATTCACTCCACCATAAACCGTGTAGCCAATTTCAGCCAGGCTTTCCCGCATGATACGTGCATTTTCCAAATAGTATGCAATTACTTCTTCCGTTTCCTTTTTTCCTTCAGGTGAGAAAACAGCAGCAGCAGCTTTTTGAACCGGGTATGAAACACCATTAAATTTTGTCGAATGGCGACGCATCCATAACTTTTTCACAGAGTGAGCATTGCCTTTGCTATCGTAAGCTTTCAACTCTTCAGGAATTACTGTAAAGGCACAACGGGTTCCGGTAAATCCTGCAGTTTTTGAGAAGCTTCTGAATTCTATTGCAACTTCTTTTGCTCCTTCAATTTCGTAAATAGAACGAGGGATGCCATCTTCAGTAATGAATGCCTCGTATGCAGCATCAAACAAAATGATGCTTTTGTTTTCATGGGCATAATCTACCCATTTTTTTAGTTCTTCTTTTGTGGCCACTGTTCCTGTTGGGTTGTTTGGGTAGCACAAGAAAATCAGGTCAGGGCGCTCTGTTGGAAGATCAGGGGTAAAACCATTTTCTTCTGTGCAAGGCATGTAAATAATGCCTTCGTAGTAACCATTTTCCTGGCAAGTGCCGGTTTTCCCCGACATCACAGTGGTGTCTGAATATACCGGGTAAACCGGATCGCAAATGGCAATTTTATTATCTGCTCCAAACACCTCCTGAATGTTCCCGGCATCGCATTTCGAACCATCAGAAACAATAATATCATCAGCTGGGATATTAATTCCCTTTGCCTGGTAAGAATTTTCAGCAATAGCTTTACGTAGGAACTCGTAACCTTGTTCTGGCCCATATCCTCTAAAGCTTTCTGCACTCCCTTGTTCATCAACACCATCGTGAAATGCTTTCAAAACAGAAGGAACTAAGGGCTTGGTCACATCGCCAATACCCATTTTAATCACTTTTTTGTCGGGGTTTGCAGCGATAAACTCGCTTACTCTACGCCCAATTTCCGGGAATAAATACCCTGCTTGCAGCTTCAGGTAATGTTCGTTAATTAATGCCATGTTATTTTGTGTTTTATAGTTGAATCGTTCTTAATGCCTGCCATTTTTGGCGGACGACAAAGTTAAAAATTTGTACCGCATTCGCATAATTCACTTTTGAATTAAAAGGGGATGTGAAGGATTGTTTATAAATTGGTAAAAGTTATGCGGCTTTCATTCTAAATGTGCAACTTCGCTTTCATTTTGATATTGGTGTAGGTTTTGGGTTTCGTTCGATGCAAATAACCCCATTGGAATTCAAAACCGGACTGTGTCAAATCAGAGTATATTTGTAACTCTTTGTTCTTTAACCGTAAAAATTACCCCCGTTTAGAGAAATGTATACCATGGTTAAGTTTTTATGAAGGCTGGATTCTTCGAATCAATTGAGCTTATTCATTTTTTTGGTAGTATAACTTAGGTCTGTCAGTAATATTCCAATAGTATAGAAGTTGACCTTTATTTTTTGTTTGATTATAGTCCTGAATTTTACTCCACGACATAATCTTGCAGTTTAAATCCAAACAAACGGTGTCATTAGGCGATTCTGAAATAATTTTCAAAGCAAGCTTTTCACAATGGTTTTCTTTAAGAGTTGATTGATCTTCAATAGTAAAAACCAAAAGGATTATAGTAAGAATAACCCCATACCAGATTCTTTTTTTTGAACTAAAACTCCGTAAAACAAATAAAGATGTAAGGCCAAAAGCATAAAACAAACACAACGAAATTGGGATTGTTGTATCATACCTTAGGATTAAAGGTCTGTACGGACGATATCCTCCTAGAGGCAATAGCAGTATATAAATCAAAATAAAAAATCCAATCCACTTCAGGGATTGTATAATTCTTTGGCCTTCTTTATTGTTGAAGTTTTTGTAGATTATTCGGGTGTTAATTCCAATTACAAAGTAAATGGCAGGTAATCCAAAAGCATGAAATAGTTGAGAAAAGAAACCAGGTAGTAATTTAAGATAACGCTCAGCTATCGGTATTGCATCAGATGAATAATTTGAATCATAATTTCCAAGGTATAGGGAATAAATACTAAGGATGCAGGTTGGAATAAGTACTAACAATATATGTCTCGGAATGTGTCTGAAAACAAGAAATATTGACTGAACACTTAATTTCCCGGAAGGCTTGGTGAGTCTTAAAAAGTGAACAAATAGCAATAGCGAAAAAATTAATAGTAAACCTGGAACTAATGGCCCGCTAAATGGTAATATAATTCCAAATGCTACTAGAGGTATTAATTGAAGAATTGGGATTTTACTTTTTCCTGAAGCAATGAGTTTGATGAGAGGTATTATGAAAATGAAAAAAGTAATAGTTGGGATGGCATAAAAAAAAGTATAGGCAGCAGACTTGTCATTTATCCCGATGGTACTGAAATAGCCATATGCTTGAAAGAGGGGCATTATAATTATTGCTCCCTTGAGAAATTCTTTACCAAAGATGTTTCTTTGATTAGTTATAAATATTGATAATAGATAGATGGTAACAATTTGGACAAGGATTTTCATTATAGCACACGAGAGGTAAATCGAAGGGATCGGATCTACAAAATTCTGCAAAAAGATAGGAACTACCTGAAAGTACTTCATAAATGAATAATGAGAGAAAAACCGATTGGGATTAACATGTTTTTCACCTGTAACAATTGCGTTAATCCCAAATGGATCTTCAATAACTCTTCTAACATCATTATCTGGAAGTATGCCCCCTTCCATGTCTCCAAACAAAGGAGTATTGTAATATTGTAGAAAAGAGTAGGTTAGATCACTTAATAAAAAGATAAAAAAAAGGATATAGAAGAGTTGGATTTTTTTCATCGATAGATTTTATACTTTGAGGTGACAATAATTCCCAAAAGTATATAAAATTTAAAAAGTTATAATCTACTGTTGCTTAATAAATCGAATCGGTTTTTTGTGATCACATTCATCAGTCACGTTTAAGCCTAAAAAATCTTATTACATTTGCTAAAACAAAAAAATTAAAAAGCAACAATGAAGAACTTTTTCGTGAAATCGCATGGGCTGGGCAACGATTACATCGTGATGGACAGCAGGGACATCAGCTTTGAAATGAATGTTGAAAATATCAAAACCATTTGTGATGTGCATTATGGAATTGGCTCCGATGGTATTCTGTTATTAGTTGATTCAGAAAAAGCTGACTTTGGTCTTCGTATCCTGAATCCGGATGGATCAGAAGCAGAAAAGAGCGGTAATGGTCTTCGTATTTTTGCTAAGTTTTTGTTTGATCACGAATACACAAAAGAAAGATCATTTAGTATTGATACACTTGGGGGTGTCGTTCAGGCCGAAGTAATTGAGACTGTAAATGACAAAGCCAGAATGATCAAAGTAGACATGGGAGCTGCCATTTTTGAAGCTGAAAAAGTTCCAGTGAACAGCGAAATGGCTGAGTGTATTGATGAGGTTTTGCGTTTAGAAGATACTTCTTACCTGATTAATTGTGTATCAGTTGGTAATCCTCACTGTATCGTAATAAAAGATAAATTGTCGATTGATGAAATCATGCAATACGGCAGCGAAATTGAAAACCACCCTAAATTCCCAAACCGAATCAATGTCCAATTTGCTAAAGTAATTTCACCAAGTAAAGTCGAAATCCTTATTTGGGAACGCGGTGCAGGATATACGCTAGCTTCAGGCAGCTCATCAAGTGCCGTGGCTGCCATGATGGTAAAAAAAGGGCTAACAGACCGGAATGTTACCATGAAAATGCCAGGGGGTGAGCTGAAACTTCAAATTGATGAAGATTGGCAAATACACATGACTGGCGAAGTTAGGGAAATCGCTTCAGGTTATTTAAGCCAGGAGTTGTTAGCTGATCTGAGTTAATGGCTAAGATCGAAAAAGCAAATAAAGAAGATTCTGATGCATTAACTGAGATTGCGTTTTCGGCTAAGAAACACTGGAGATACCCCAATGAGTACTTTGATATCTGGAGATCAGAACTTACGATTACCGACAAGTACATTGAGCAAAACTTTGTTTACAAAGCTATTTTAGATTCTAAAATAGTCGGCTTTTATTCGCTTGTTCATGTTAAGCAAGATAACAGTTCCGGAAAAATTAAAATACCAAGAGGTTGGTGGCTTGATCATATTTTTATACTGCCTGAATTTCATGGTAGAGGAATTGGAAGTATGTTAATCAGCCATTCAAAAAATATCCTTCAACAAAATCTTGGAAATGAGTATCACATATTCGTTGATCCATTTGCAATACCTTTTTATGAAAAAATTGGTGCTCAATTTCTTTACAATTCTCCTTCTTCAATTGAAAATAGAGAATTGCCAGTTTATAAAGTGGTTGTGAATTGAAGAAGCAACTTAGCGGTGCTTTCAATTTAAAACGATTCACTGCTGATTTATAACAATTTGTTAAGAGGCTGTTTTCTTATGAAGATTTGTTCTAAATAAAATTCGCATAATGCTTATTTTTACAGTTCATTTTTAAGAAATAATTATGCGGGCGAAGAAATTACCTTTTGATAAGGAAAAACTGGAAGATATTTGTGCAAACCATCCAACACCATTTCATATTTACGATGAAAAGGCAATGATTGATAATGCGCAGAATTTTAATAAAGCATTTTCATGGAATGAAGGCTTCAAGGAGTTTTATGCGATTAAGGCTGCTCCAAACCCTTTCCTGATGAAACTTTTGCACGACCAGGGTTTTGGGATTGATGCCAGCTCAATGGCCGAATTGCTGTTGGCTGAAAAAGTTGGTATGCGTGGTGAGGAAATCATGTTTACTTCCAACGATACGCCAGTTGAAGAGTATAAAAAAGCCATGGAGCTTGGGGCAATCATCAACTTAGATGATATTAAGCACATCGAATTCCTGGAAAAACATGTTGGACTACCTGAACTGTTAAGTTTCCGGTACAATCCAGGTGCTTTGAAAGGTGGAAACATCATTATTGGAAATCCTGAAGATTCTAAATACGGTTTCACCCGTGAGCAACTTTTTGAAGGGTTTAAAATGGCCAAAGAAAAAGGGGTAAAACGTTTTGGGCTGCATACCATGGTAGCTTCAAACGAACTAGATCCGGAATATTTTGTGGAAACTGCTGAAATCATTTTTGATGTGATTATTGAAATTTCCAAAGAACTGGACATCCGTTTTGAATTTGCCAACCTGGGTGGTGGAATAGGAATACCATACAAAAATGAGCACAAACCTGTGGATTTAAACATTGTGAGCAATGGCATCCGGGATTTATATGAGAAGTTGATTGTTGCGAATGGCCTTGCTCCCTTAAAAGTTTATTTTGAATCCGGGCGTGCCATCACCGGCCCTTACGGGTACCTGGTTTCCAAAGTCCTGCACATAAAAGAAACGTATAAAAAGTATGCGGGGCTCGATTCCTGCATGGCAAACCTGATGCGCCCGGCTTTATATGGAGCACATCACCACATAACAGTTATCGGTAAAGAAGATCAACCGCACAGTCACTTGTATGATGTAACGGGTTCGCTATGTGAAAACAACGATAAATTTGCCATTAACCGTTTGTTGCCAGAAATTGAACCAGACGATTTGATTGTCATTCATGACACTGGTGCGCACGGTCATTCAATGGGCTTTAACTACAACGGTAAACTTCGTTCAGCAGAATTATTACTGCGCGAGAATGGAGATGTTATTGAAATTAGACGTGCCGAAACTTACGATGATTTATTTGGAACGGTTGATTTTGATGCCGCTAAAGTTTTTGAATAATTAATTCTTCAAGAATATTAAGACCGGGAATTATGTATTTCCGGTTTTTTTGTGAAGTAAAATTCGTTTTGGCTGATGTCGTTTTTGTAAATTTGCATTTATGACAAAAGCCCTATCCATTGGTTTTGACGCAAAAAGAGCCTTTGTAAATGCAGCTGGTTTAGGAAACTATAGCCGAAATACCTTGCGTGCGCTTGGCAACGTTTTTCCTAACAATCATTACTTTTTGTTTACTCCAAAAATTGTCAACAACAGGTTCTCGTTGCCACAGGGTTCTACTGTAATCATGCCCAACAGTTTTTGGTGGAGGGCTTTAAAACCGTTTTGGAGAAGGTACAAAATATCAGGTCTTGCACAGAAAGCTAAGCTTGATCTTTACCATGGATTGAGTCATGAACTTCCGATTGGCATCGAAAAAACCAGCACGAAAAGTATTGTGACCATTCATGATTTGATTTTTATCCGTTACCCGGAATTGTATAAACGGACTGACCGAAAAATCTACTTTAAAAAATATTTGCATGCATGTAAGGTGGCAGATCATATAATCGCAATCAGTGATCAAAGCAAGCATGATATCATGGATTATTTTGGGATTGATCAGAAAAAGATAAGCGTAATATATCAATCCGTAAATCCAATATTTTTTGAAGAAAATGATCATGCAGAAATTGAAAAGACGAGGAAGAAATATCAATTGCCTTCAAAATTTATTTTGTCGGTTGGAACAATAGAAGCCAGAAAAAACCTGAAGTTGGTTTTACAGGCTTTGAATGAAATGGAGCTGGATTGCCCCTTGGTAATAGTTGGCAAACCCACCAAATACATGGATACCATCAAACCATTAATTCACAAATTAGGAGATCGGTTGATTCTTCTTCATCAGGTGAAAGATGACGATTTGAATCATATTTATCGCATGGCATGCTTAATGATTTACGCATCCGTTTTTGAAGGTTTCGGGTTACCTATTGCCGAAGCGCAGGCTGCTGGTTGTCCGGTAATTACTTCAAAAGTGAGCAGTATGCCTGAGGCTGGTGGCAAAGCTGCACATTACATTTCACCAAACAGCATTTCAGATATTTCTAAAGGCATTAAAAAAATCGTAGATGATGACAACTACCGGGTTGAAATGATTGAAAATGGTTTTGAAAATTCAAAGCGGTTTTCTCCAGATAATTACGCTGAGCAGTTGATGACGATTTACCAAAAAGTTTATGATGAACGATGATATTTTAAAAGCACTGGAAATCCTTCAAAATGGAGGAGTAATTTTGTACCCAACCGATACCATTTGGGGATTGGGTTGTGATGCAACGAATGCAGAGGCTGTGAAAAAGATATACGAAATTAAGCAACGAGAAGACAGTAAAAGTATGCTGGTGCTAATGGAGAATATCAACCTGTTGGAACGATACATGGATGAGGTTCCTGAAATTGCTTATGACTTGATTGAGCTTTCTGAAAAACCCATGACCGTTATTTACCCAGGTGCAAAAAACCTGGCTTCTAATTTGATTGCAGAGGACGGTAGTATTGGCATTCGAATTACTTCTGAATCCTTCACCCAGCGACTGATTCAGCGCTTTAAAAAACCCATCGTTTCCACATCGGCAAACATTAGCGGACAACCATCACCTGCCAACTTCTCCGAAATTTCTGATGAAATTAAGGCAGCTGCCGATTACATTGTTGGGTATCGTCAGGACGAAATGGAGCCAGCATCCCCATCCAGTATTGTGAAGCTAGGTGTTGGCGGTGAAATTCAGATTCTTCGAAAATAAAAAGGCCATCCGTCAACCGACGGACAGCCCAATGCTGTATTTGTGTTCAATTAATATCGTTTCACCGTACCCGAACCAGCCACAGACTGGTCTATTCGAGGGTTGCCTTTATAGCGAACATCACCCGATCCGGCCACACGGACTTTAAGATTGTCGATAACATGGCACGAAACATTTCCTGAACCTGCAATACGAATCATTGCATCACTGGCTTCAAAGCCTGAACCTTTAAAGTCGCCCGAGCCAGAAATGGTTACGCTTAGATCATCTGCTGAACCTTTCCCGCCAACTTCAATATCCCCACTTCCGGAGATGGAAGCTTTCAATCGTTCAGCTTTTAAATAGGGAAGTGAAATATCGCCACTTCCGCTAACTGAAAGGTCAAGGATATGGCTGGTAATATCATCGTCGGCAATAATGTCGCCACTTCCTGAAAGCGATAAAGCATCAATTTCGGGAACGGTAATGAAAATATCAATTTCGCCAGGGTTGAAATTCTTCCAGATATAATTTTTGTTTGGGAAACGGATTACAAGCTCATCACCTTTTACTTCGGTGATAATTTCTTCAAGTGTTGAAGTTTTGGCCACAATCTCTAAACTTTGTTTTTTGCCTTGTTCCAAATGAAGTTTAGCGGGAATACGAAGGGCAATTTCGGTGAAAGCAGAAACATTACGTTCTTCGTTTTCGGCTTTCGTTGGAATAGCCATAAAAAGCATGGCTATAAGTGCAATAAATGCAGTTGTTCTAGTTTTCATCGTACAGAAATTTTATTGTTGTTTTTATGACTTTTAATTATGGTCTTATTTCTAACATGTAAAGACAGCGTTTAGTATAAATAGTTGCACAAAATTTAATCCAGGTCCAAAATTCCATCCGGACATTCCAACTCGATTTCTTTTTTTTCTTCGTCAAAACGAACCAGAAAATCCTGGTTAAAAGGAATTAGAATTTCTTCATTTTTGTAATTTACCTGGAAAATCAGGTTGCCTGAATAATCATCTACCCGTTCTATTTTGCCAATTTCCCCTTTGGTTTCATCGAAAAGTGTGTAGCCTACCAGCTTATGAAGATGAACTTCATCTTCGTCAATGATCACATCCTCATTTTTCAGATAAACCTGGCAGCCGGTGATTCTTTTAGCATCCAATTCATTTTCAATCCAATCGAATCGTACTAGTACCGAATCTGCTGATCGAATGCGCAGGCCTCCATCTGCCATAAAGAAAGGAACCAGCAACCCATCAATTTTCAGGAAAACCGTTGGGAATTCTTCCAGGCTTTCGGTGTAATCACTTTCAAGTTGAAGTACAACTTCTCCTTTTATGCCGTGTGGCTTTTGAAGGTAGCCAATTTTCTGGCAGTCAGTTTTTGGGATTGTTTCCATAAGTACAAAAATAAAAAAAGCGATAGAATTTAATCTACCGCTTTCTGATCGTATCTGTATTAAGAGATTTTCTTAAGTATCAGTGCCGACCCTGGCTTATTCAGCCTTCTTTTCTTCTTTAACTTCTTCAGCAGGTTTTTCCTCAGCAACTGGTTCAGCAGCTGGTTCTTCTTTTGCTTCAGGAGTTTCTTCAGCAGCTGGCGCTTCTTCTACAACAGGAGCAGCCTCTTCAGCTGGTGCTTCTTCAGCAGTTGGTGCTTCAGCTTCAACAACTTCTTCAGTTGCTTCTACTGTTTCTTCCACAGCTTCTTCAGCAGCCTCGGCGGCAACTTCAGCTTCTGCTTCAGCAGCTAGTTCTGCATTCTTCTTGGCAAGTGCTTCAGCTCTTTCAGCATTGATTTTTGCTTCAGCTTCCAAACGTTTCTTTTTGTCTGCATCGCTTTCATTAGCTAGGCGGTCAACTTTAGCCTGGATTTTAGCTTCTTTTTCAGTCATCCAAGCCTGGAAACGGCGTTCAGCTTCTTCTTCATCAAATGCACCTTTAGCAACTCCACCCTGAAGGTGTTTTTTGTACATGACACCTTTGTAAGATAAAATAGCTCTTACAGTGTCAGTTGGTTGGGCACCTTTGTTCAGCCAGTCTAAAGCTTTATCAAATTCAAGATCGATCGTAGCAGGATTTGTGTTAGGGTTGTAAGACCCAATCCTTTCAATGTAACGACCATCTCGTGGTGCCCTGCTATCAGCTATCACAATGTGATAGTAAGCGAATCTTTTGCGACCTTGTCGCTGCAATCTGATTTTTGCTGGCATTGAATTTTAATTTAGTTATTAAAAATGTGGCGCAAAGATAATCTTTTCTTTCTGAAAACAAGAAGAAAAAGTAAAAAGATTGAAGGGCTGTAAGGGGAAGGATTTAAGGGAGTAAAAAGTTTCGTGAAATGATAAAAAAGCCTGGCAAAAATTACCAGGCTCTTTGGAAAATATTGTGAGTGAATGGTTTTTAGTTTCCACTTACAGCTGCTACTCCAGGAAGAACTTTTCCTTCAAGGAATTCCAATGAAGCACCACCTCCAGTTGAGATGTGGCTCATTTTGTCAGCCAAACCACTTTTGTTTACTGCAGAAACTGAATCGCCACCACCAATAATTGAGATGGAATCAGAAGCAGCAACCGCTTCGCAAACTCCGAATGTACCTTTTGCGAAATTAGGCATTTCGAAACATCCCATTGGGCCATTCCAAACAACAGTTTTAGCACCTGCTATTTCAGCAGCATATGCCTCAATTGTTTTAGGGCCTACATCTAATGCCATTCTGCCTACAGGAATTTCAACACCTACCACCTGGATGTCCGCATCGTTATCGAATTTGTCAGCAGCAAGGTTATCAACAGGAAGCATGAAGTTTACACCCTTAGCTTCAGCGTCAACCAAAATTTGTTTTGCAGTGTCAATCAGTTCTTCTTCAACCAATGAGTTGCCAATTTCGTGTCCTTGTGCTTTTAGGAACGTATAAGCCATACCGCCACCAATCAAGATCGTATCAACTTTTTCAAGCAATGACTTCAATACTTCCAGTTTGCCAGAAACTTTTGCACCACCAACGATTGCAACAAATGGTTTTGTAGGGTTAGCAACTGAATCGCCCAGGAATTTAATTTCTTTGTCAAGCAGGTAGCCAGGCATTTTTATATCAAAATATTGAGCAATAACCGCTGTTGAAGCGTGGCTACGGTGAGCAGTACCAAATGCATCGTTTACATATACATCGCAACCTTCAGCAAGTTGTTGTGCGAATCCAGGCATTGCCTCTTTGTCTTTGTGTTCTGCCTGGTAAAAACGAAGGTTTTCAAGCAACAGAACTTCTCCCATTTGCAGAGCTGCTTTGGCTTCAATAACTTTCTTGCCAATACAGTCGTCAACGAATTTTACATCTTGTTCAAGAAGTTCAGAAAGGCGGGCAACAACATGTTTCAAAGAAAATTTATCTTCCGGACCGGCTTTTGGACGTCCCAGGTGCGACATCAAAACAACAGCACCACCGTCTTTCAATATTTTTTGAATGGTTGGTAAAGCTGCGCGGATACGGGTATCGTCTGTAATTTCAAATTGATCATTTAAAGGCACGTTAAAATCAACACGGATAATGGCCTTTTTACCAGAAAAATTGAATGTATCAATTGTTTGCATAATGGTATGTTTTTGGTTCTTAAAAATCGTGTCCAAAGATACGAAAAAGATCAGTTCGCTATCTGCACCAAAAACCTTTCAGCAATTAATTAATGTTGGCGTAAAGTTGGGTTTTCGGGTTTCGGGTTTCGGGTTTCGGGTTTCGGGTTTCGGGTTTCGGGTTTCAGGTTTCGGGTTACGGGTTGCGGGTTGCGTGTTACGAGTTTCGGGTTTTTAGGATATTCATAATTGATTATTCTACATTGGATATTTGCTATTCATTGTCATTTGTAGCCAATAGATGACATTTGTTGTCCATACTCTATTGTCGAGTCATTCCGTTCCGATAACTATCGGAATTGATTCGGAATCTGTTCTTGGGTGATTGATACGTGCTCGGGTTTTGCTTTTAATTCTGGGATTTCTGCTTTCAGCTAATAACTTTCCCCACCAAAATCTGGATTTCATATTGGTTTTATTATTTTTGCTAAACTCAAAAATCGCCTATGTTTTTTAAGGATGTGATTGGGCAACAAGCCACCAAAGAACGTTTAACCCGCTCGGTTGATGAGCAGCGGATTAGTCATGCGCAGTTATTTTCAGGACCGGAAGGTTCCGGTAACCTGGCATTGGCACTGGCTTATGCACAATACGTTTCTTGTCTTGACAAGCAGGGAGGTGACTCGTGTGGGAATTGTTCTTCCTGCAAAAAATACCAGAAGCTGATCCATCCCGATTTGCACTTTGTTTTTCCGGTGGTTAAAACACCGAAATTTAAAGAACCGGTTAGCGATAATTTCATCGAAGAATGGCGCAAATTCATTCAGAAAAGTGCCTATCAAAACCTGGAAGACTGGTTTGATTATATTGGTGTTGAAAATGCACAAGGTCTGATTTATGCCCACCAAAGTGAAGAGATCATCCGAAAGTTGAGTTTGAAATCGTTCGAGTCGGAGTTTAAGGTCATGATCATCTGGATGCCAGAAAAGATGCACATTGCCTGTGCTAACAAGCTGCTTAAGATGATTGAAGAACCACCCGAAAAAACCTTGTTTTTGCTGGTGACTGAAAATGAAGAAGGCATCATTTCAACCATTCGGTCACGTTGTCAGCTAATCAAAATACCATCCATTTCTGCCAACGAAATGGAGCAGGCATTGAGTGAAGTTCCTGAGGCGGAAGGACGTGATTTGCAAAACCTGGTTCACCTGAGCAGGGGCAATTTTCGTAAAGCCAACCTGTTGCTGGAGCCAGATGAACACAGCCAGTATAACCTGGAATGTTTTAAAGAACTGATGCGATTTTCGTATGGCCGTAAGTTTCTGGAATTATTTCAGTGGGTGAATGAAGTTTCAACCATTGGGCGGGAGCGCCAAAAAACATTTCTTCAGTATTCATTATCACTTGTTCGCGAAAATTTTGTGAATAACCTGAAAACCAAAGAGCTGGTTTTTATGGATGATGAAGAGCAAGCTTTCTCCAGTCGTTTTTCGCCATTCATTAACGAACGAAATATTCTCTCCATTACTAATGAGTTGGAGGAAGCCTTCAAACATATTGCGATGAATGGAAACCCACGCATCATTTTTACAGACCTGTCACTAAAAATTGTAAAGCTGATAAGGAAGTAGGTAAAGTTAGAATCTCAAGTTGGATTTTAAAAGATGTGAACTCTCAATTTGTAAATAACCACTTGTAGTTTACCCCTAAGGGGGACTTTTTTAAGCCTTCCGCTTTAGGGGAGGTTTGGTGGGGTAATAAACTTCAAAATCTTCAAATTGCAAGCAAAAAGTCACGTCTAATTACTTTTTGGACAATCTCTTAATTTTCCCGGTTTTTGATGTTACACAAGTGCTTGGCTTTGTATCTCAGCATTAATAACTATTTTTGTACACATTTCTTACTGTTTTCTAATTAAAACTGAGACAGTAAACGAGACAAAAATATGGATGAAAGCTTATTAATTAACCGGGGATGTTGCAAGCAGCAGGCAGGAACATGTTCTAAACTTGAGGTTCACGATTGGCTGGAAGATGTTATCAACATGTCAAATCGTGAGGATGTTGTTGAGGTCCGGTTCAAAAATACACGTAAAGATTATTTTCGAAACGTAAATAATTTAAAATTAAAAACTGGTGACATCGTTGCTGTTGAAGCAAATCCCGGGCATGATATTGGTATTGTGACTTTGGTTGGCGATTTGGTACAATCGCAGATGAAAAAGCACAAAGTGACTTTGGTAAATGGCGAACTTCGCAAAGTGTACCGCAAAGCCAAACAAGTTGATATCGACAAATGGGAAGAGGCTATGGGCTTGGAACACAGTACCATGATCAAGTCGCGACAAATTGCTACCGAACTGGAGCTGGATATGAAAATTGGTGATGTGGAGTACCAGGGAGACCGCACAAAAGCCATTTTTTACTACATAGCCGATGGTCGGGTTGATTTCCGACAGCTCATAAAAGTGCTGGCTGAAACCTTCCGCATCCGCATCGAGATGAAACAGATTGGTGCTCGTCAGGAAGCTGGGCGTATTGGCGGAATTGGCCCTTGTGGCAGGGAACTTTGTTGTGCTACCTGGGTTGGTAACTTTGTTTCGGTAACCACCAATGCAGCCCGTTACCAGGAGATTTCACTCAACCCGCAAAAGCTTGCCGGACAGTGTGGTAAGCTGAAATGTTGTTTGAATTTTGAAGTGGACTCATACATAGATGCCCAAAAAGATTTTCCATCGCATAATGTTCAGCTTGAAACTGAAGACGGGAATTATGGTTTCTTCAAAGCAGATGTGTTTAACCGAACTTTATGGTACACCTTAAAAGGTGACCACCCTTCAGCTCCGGTTGCAATCTCGGTTGATCGTGCAAAAGAAATCATTCGTTTGAACAAGCGTGGCAAGAAAGTAGAGAAACTGATCCGGCATGAAAATGGCAGTTCTCGCCATTCTGCACAAAAGAAAGAGTTTGAAGTGGTCTTGTCGCAGGAAAGCCTTACCCGCTTTGATGAACCCCGACGTTCCAGAAATAAAAAAAGGTATTCAAAGAAAAGGCAGGGAAGGGGTGGCAACCAAAATAATCAGGGAAACCAACAACGGCAAAAACAAAACACCAATAAGAAATAAGAAGATGAAGAAGTTGATCAGTGTTTTTGTTTTGGGATTGGCATTGTTTGCATGCGACAGTAATCGGGTGTTTGATGATTACAAAACCATTGGGAAGGACGGTTGGAATAAAGATTCCGTACTTGTATTCTCGGTCAACCCTGCGGATACGGCTCAGCATCATAATATTTACATGAATATTCGCAACAAGGGCAACTACCCAAACAGTAACCTTTGGTTGTTTCTAACTATCAATTCTCCTTCCGGGGAAAAACTGGTTGATACAGTTGAATTTACTTTAGCTGAAAAATCAGGAAGATGGAAGGGAAGTGGGATTGGCGATCTTTACGATAGTCGTTTTTTATATCGGCAACAAGTCTTTTTCTCTGAAGAAGGGGAATATACATTTAGCATCCAGCATGGTATGCGGGCTGATGTTTTAAAAGGCATCCACGATGTGGGTATTCGAATTGAAAAACAAAAATAAACGAGGTGAGCAAGAATAAGTTAGCCAAGTTTGCCGAAATGGCTGAATACGAGCATGTCGTTCAGGCACCTTACCACCAAATTGAAAATAATGACCATGAGCTAAAAGGAAAGTGGGCAAGCACTTTCTTCAAAAACAACAACCCCTTGATTTTGGAGTTGGGCTGTGGTAAAGGAGAATATACGGTGGCACTGGCGGAACGTTTTCCGGATAAAAACTTCGTGGGTGTCGATATTAAAGGGGCACGCATGTGGAAAGGCTCAAAGTTGGCATTTGAAAAAGGAATGAAAAATGTAGGTTTTTTGAGGACCAATATTGAAATCATCAACCGTTTTTTTGCAGAAGAAGAAGTTTCAGAAGTCTGGCTGACCTTTCCTGATCCGCAGATGAAGAAAACACGGAAGCGCCTCACTGCAGCCAATTTCATGGAGATGTACCGAAAACTTTTGCTAAAAGATGGAATCATTCACCTGAAAACCGACAGCAATTTTCAGTATCAATACACGCTGGAAATGGTAAAGGAAAATGGGTTGAATATTCTTGCCAATACCGATGATTTATATAATTCAGAATTGCTTGACGATGTTCTTTCTATTCAGACTTTCTACGAAAAACAGTGGAGGGAACGGGGCATCAATATTAAATATTTGTCATTTCAGCTCAGCCATAATGAACCCTTCCGTGAACCTGATGTTGAGATTGAAAAAGATTTGTACCGTAGTTTTGGGCGTACTGCCCGTGAATAAATCATGGATGATTTTTTTGAACGTGTATATCAAGTTGTCAGGCTGGTGCCATCTGGTAAAGTGACCAGCTACGGAGCTATCGCCCGTTTTTTGGGTGCGGCACGTTCAGCAAGAATGGTGGGTTGGGCAATGAACCAGGCACACAGTTGCAAAGAATACGTTCCTGCACACAGGGTGGTCAATTCAAAAGGCTTGCTTACTGGCAAACATCATTTTGGAAGCCCAACTGTTATGCAGGAGTTGCTGGAAAACGAAGGAATAAAAATAGAGGATGATCAAATCATTGATTTTAAGTCGGTGTTTTGGGATCCGGTTGCAGAATTAAATATTGAATAAAACGAAAATAAAATGTCAGAAAATCCCCGAAAATTAATTGTACCAAAACATGTTACTGATGTTTTGCGAGGAATTACATTCCCCGGAGGAAATGAAAATATTGTTGACCTGGACATGGTTCAGGAAGTGCGAATTGCAGGAAAGAAAATAACGTTCTCACTGGTTTTTCAACGTTCCGATGATCCAAATATGGGCACTGTGATTAAGGCTTGCGAGGAAACCATTCTGAAAGAACTGGGAGAAGATGTTGAGATAAAAGGAAATATTACCGCTAAGGCCATCCACCAAATGGAGCGTCCGATCTTGCCAGGAGTGAAAAACATACTTGCAGTAGCGTCCGGGAAAGGTGGTGTTGGTAAATCTACAGTTGCGGTCAACCTGGCCGTTGCATTGGCAAAAACCGGCGCAAAAGTTGGTGTGATTGATGCGGACATTTATGGGCCGTCTATTCCAAAAATGTTTGGGGCAGAAGGTATCCGCCCAACCGGCGAAAAAGTAGATGAACGTGAGCTAATCGTTCCCGTAGAACAGCACGGGGTGAAGATTCTCTCCATTGGCTTTTTTGTGGCTGTTGAAGATGCGCTAATCTGGCGTGGGCCAATGGCATCCAATGCATTGAAACAACTCATTACTGATGGCAGCTGGGGCGAGTTGGATTATCTGCTAATTGACCTGCCACCAGGCACAAGCGATATTCACCTGACCCTGGTTCAGACCGTTCCGGTGACAGGGGCAGTTATCGTTTCAACCCCACAAGATGTTGCTTTGGCAGATGTGGTAAAAGGGGTAAACATGTTCCAGAGTAAATCGGTTGATGTTCCGGTAATTGGTTTGGTAGAGAACATGGCCTGGTTTACACCAGAAGAATTGCCAGACAATAAATACTACATTTTTGGGAAAGAAGGTGCTAAAAAAATGGCTGAAGAAACCGGATTGCCGCTATTGGGACAGATTCCAATTGTGCAGGGAATTCGCGAAGGTGGCGACAACGGACAGCCTGCTGCCCTGGATGAAAGCTCCATTACCGGAAAAGCGTTTATGGAGTTGGCTGCAAATACCATCAAATACACCGAAATCAGGAACAAAGACATGGATCCAACCAAAAAGGTGAAAGTAAGTCGCAAATAAGATTATTTGAAATACAAAATTTAAAGTGAGCCATTCAGTTATTTAAAAGCCGGATGGCTCATTTTTTTAACCTGTTTTTTTGTAATATTGTAAACTTTTAAAAGTCTTGCATAAGTCAATATTGAAAGTACTTTCACGGAAAGTTCCCATCCGTGCAAAAACCTGCTTTTATTGAAGCTTTTTCATGGCTTTGCAAACAATATAAATTGGATTATTCTGTTTATCCTACAGTGTTAAAATAAATCGGATTGAGTAAAAAATCATTATATCCCATTCTTCTGGCATTTTTGCTGATTGTTATTGCTGGTTGTTCTGTTGAAAAGAACACACGGGTTAACCGTGCATACCACAATCTTACCGCACATTACAACATCCTTTTTAATGGCAAAGAAAGTTTAAAATCCGGGGTCAGCAGGATTAATGAAACGGTTGAGGACGATTATACCAAGATGCTTCTTGTTTATAAATCAAGCGATCCGGGTACCGGGCAGACGGCTACATCAGAAATGGAAACGGCCATTATGAAAGCCTCGAAATTAATCAAGCTTCACTCAATCACTAAAAAGCCTCATAAAAGAAGATCAAGTAGCTCAAAAAGAGCATTCTTAGGAAGAAGTAGCCAGAAACAAATTGCAAGAAGAAAATTCTTAAGCAAAGAAGAATATAATAAATGGGTTGATGACAGTTATTTACTGATGGGGCAGTCCTACTTCTACATGAAGAACTATATTTCGGCAATCGAAAATTTTTCTTTTGTTCTTCGGAAATTCAGTGAAGAAGACACCAAATACGATGCGTTGGTGTGGCTGGTTCGCGCCTACACAGAAATGGAGCGCTACAATGAGGCACTGGAAACCATTCAGAATATTGATGGAGACGAAGATTTTCCTAAACGTTTGAATGACGAATTCGCCTTGGCAGTTGCCCATTTTCATATTAAGCAGAATGAGTATGAAGAGGCCATCCCGCATATGAGGTTGGCTGTTAAATCTTCATTCCTTGATAAGAATAAAGCAAGGTATAAATACATATTGGCTCAGTTGTACCAGGAGACAGGAAACGAAATGATGGCTTCTGAAACATTTCGTGAGGTCGCACGAATGAACCCACCTTACATCATGGCATTCAATGCCCGCATAAATGCGGCTGGAACTTTTACCGGGGAAGGTGATATTGACAAGCTGAAAAAAGACCTTCGGAAGATGCTCAAGGATGTAAAGAATTTAGAGTTCAGGGATCAAATATATTATGCACTTGCTGATATTTTTTTAGCAGAAAATAACAAAGCCACTGCTGTTGATATGTACAAAAAATCTGCAGCTTCAAGCAGTGTAAATATGTACCAAAGAGCCCTGAGTTGTTTGACTTTGGCTGATATTTATTTCGAAGAACAAAATTACGAAGGGGCGCAAAGCTACTATGATAGTGCCATGGTGGTTATCGATGAGAATTACCCCGATTACAAGACCATTCAAAGCAGGTATCAAAGTTTGAGCAGATTGGTTGAAAACCTGAGCACAGTGGTTGTTGAAGACAGCCTGCAACGAATTGCGCTTTTATCGGATTCTGAACGGACCCAGTTGGTTACCCAGTGGATTAAAGAAGCGCAAGAAGAGGAAGAGCGTTTAAGACAGTTGGAAAATGCCCAAATGCTAGACCGTAGTTTCTTCAGAATGAACCAAAATCGTTTTGGATTGAACAGACAACAACAAGGTTCAGGATGGTATTTTTATAATCCAACAACTGTTGCCTACGGGAAGTCTGAGTTTGAGCGTCTTTGGGGAAAAAGAAGCTTGGAAGATGACTGGCGTCGTGGTAATAAATCAACCAGCTCAGATGAGGACTTCGCCGAGCTGGAAGGAGAAGGTGAAAATGGGGAAGAAGTTAAGGAGGTTCGTGTTGAAGATCCGAAGAACAGGGAGTACTATTTGCAAGATGTTCCGCTTACCGATGAATTAATGGAAGCCTCTCACGAACGGATCAGGGATGCGCTTTTCAATGCAGGACGGATTTTCAAACAAGACTATAGCAATTACCAGCGCTCAATCGATTCGTATGAAGATTTGATTGAACGTTACCCGGAAAATATTTACCAGCTTACAGCTTTGTTTGAACTCTGGGATTTGTATGGTAAAATTGAAAACCCGGAACGATCAAACTATTATAAAAACCTGGTTATTAATAGTTACCCGGAGAGTAAGTATGCAAAATACCTGATCAACCCAAATTATTTTATTGAACTTGAAGCCAGGAAAGACAGTCTGAATAACCTTTACCAACAGGCATTTTATAATTATAGTCGTGGAAATTACCAAGAGACTGGTCGTCTTGTTGATCAGATGCTCACCATGAAGCCGGATAGCCTGATCGAGCCAAAGATTGACTTCCTTGGTGTGATTGCAGATGGAACTCAAACCGACTGGACACAATTTGGAAGACTGCTGATAGATCACACAAAGAAATATCCAACCAGTGCGACGAAACCACTGGCTGAAGATATTTTAGAGCTTATTTCAGACAGCACGTTGGCCGATTACCAAAAACTTATCGAGATTGGATACTTGAACGAGACCATTCAGAATGAAGAGTTGATGGATGAAAACCTGGCAGAAAATGATGAATTCGGAGGTAAGTTTTCATACGATGAAGATTTATTGCATTACTTTGTAATTGCTTATCCACGAAGGTCAGGCGTTGATATTAACAGGCTGAAGTTTGACATTGCAAACTACAACATTGACCATTACACCAAGATTGATTTTGACATTGAAATACAGAACCTAAGCAGTGATCAATCGTTGTTGACTGTTAGGGCTTTGGAAGACAAGCAGCAATCCCTGATTTACTTCAGGTCGATAATCAGGCAGCGTGAAGTTTTTGAAACACTAGCTGATGTTGAATACATCAACTTTATGGCGTCGTCATACAACTATCGGGAAATTACATCTGACAGAAACTATACCGAGTACCTGAAATTCTTTATCAAAAACTATAGCAAGTTTATTAGCAGCGATTTCCCAGAAGATGAGCTAGAAGATCCAGAGGAATTAATGGCCAAAGCCAGGGAAGAAGAGGAACAGCTGGAAGAACGAGGAACTTTTGTTGTGGTGAAAGCAGATGCCAATCAGGAAGTATTTGAAAAGGACTTTGACAAGCCTCAAAACCTGGTTATTGCTGTTAAAGACCGTAGTTTTGACCTACGGACGATCATGGGTAGTTTTGCCAATTACAACCGCGACCGTTTTGCTGGTTACAATTTGACCATGCAACAACGTGCCTTTGGCGATTACCAGTTATTGGTAATTAAGCATTTGCCAAACACAAGCGAAGCCATGGATTATTTCAGCAAAGTGGTGGCTAACCGTAAGTTGTACGAAGAATTGGAAACCAGAAGCTACCGTAACTTTGTGATCTCTGATAAGAACCTGAACGATATGATTGCCGACAATTCGTTGGATGAATACATTAAATTCTTCAGGAAATATCACATTAGAGGCAATTATTCCAAACCAACATCAGAAGTGGTTCAGCCAACTACGAAGGAAGAAAAACAGGTTGAACAAACTAGTATTGAAATTCCAGTTCAAACCGAACCTGAGAAACCGAAGTATGAAGGAATTTACAAGGCCAATGTTGAAGGAAATCAGCGCTTTGTATTGATTGTCCCTAATCAGGGAATCAATAAAGAATCGCTTAAGTCTGCAATACAAAACTTCAATAATCAAAACTTCACTGGCCTTTCGGTTGATGAACAACAATTTGGCGAAGATTTGCTCTTGTCAGTGAGTGGCCTAAGCAACAAAGATCAGGGGATGAATTACCTGAGTTCCATCATTCAAAACCAGCAAATTTATGGACAACTAGCTGAGTTGAATTATAGAAACTTCGTGATCACTGAAGAAAATTTCACTATCCTTCTTGACAAAAAGGATGTTGGCGACTATATTAATCTTTTCAAGGCTCTTTACCTGAACCTGTAAACTCGACCCGTTAAAGTTTGTTAAGTGCATACTGAATGGGTATTATTTTTGTTAGCTTAATACACTGGTTTTTTATACTCAAATAGCATGAAGACAATACGAATACTCTGGACAGACGACGAAATAGATTTACTCAGGGCACACATTATATTCCTTGAAGAAAAAGGTTACGAAGTATCTACTGCCACAAACGGAACCGATGCGGTTGAGATGGTGAAAAATAACCATTTCGACATTATTTTCATGGATGAAAACATGCCTGGCAAAACGGGTTTGGAAACGCTGGATGAAATCAAATCCATAAAGCCCAATGTTCCGGTAATCATGATTACCAAAAGTGAAGAGGAGGACATCATGGATCAGGCAATTGGTGCAAAAATGGCCGACTACCTGATTAAACCAGTCAATCCGAAACAAATTCTTTTATCGATAAAAAAGAATGTTGACCAGCGTGAACTGGTAACAAAAAAAACGACATCAGCATACCAAAGTGAGTTCACAAAAATTGGGATGCGCCTAAACGAACGACTTGATTTTAACGACTGGAAAGAAATTTACCGACAGCTGGTTTTCTGGGAATTGGAGCTAAGTGAGTCTGAAGATTCTGCGATGGATGATGTGTTGAAAATGCAAAAAAATGAAGCAAACTCAACCTTTGCACGATTTATAAAAAACAACTACCTATCATGGTTCGATAAAGATGCTGAAGATCGGCCCATGCTTTCTCCGGATTTATTTCGAAAGCGGATTTTTCCACTGCTCGACAAAGGCGACAAGGTATTTGTATTGGTTATCGATAATCTTCGCCTCGATCAGTTTCGTGTTTTGAATAAGGTAATGAGCCAGTATTTTACCAGTGAAGAGGATTTGTACTACAGCATTCTTCCCACAGCAACCATGTATGCCCGCAATGCCATCTTTTCTGGTCTCATGCCGGGAGAAATAGCAAAACTTTTACCGCATCATTGGGAGGATGACGATAATGAAGGTAACAAAAACAGGCACGAGCGGGAATTGATGCAGAACCAGTTAAACCGCTACGGGCGAAAAGAAAAACTGTTTTTCGAGAAGATTGCGAATTTAAAAGCCGGCAAAAGATTGCACGATAACTTGGGAAATATCCTGAACAACGACCTTTCGGTGATGGTGTTCAATTTTGTAGATATGATGTCGCACGCACGAACTGAAATGGACATGATTAAAGAACTGGCTGGGGACGAGAAAGCTTATCGGTCACTAACCCTGAGTTGGTTTAATAATTCCACCTTGCTTGAACTTCTTAAATCGTTGGCAGAGAACAATGTAAAAGTAGTTTTAACCACCGACCATGGCGCCATTCGTGTTGACAATGCCGTGAAAGTAATTGGTGACAGGGAAACAAATACAAACCTTCGGTATAAAATTGGACGGAACTTAAATTACAAAGCCAAACAGGTATTTGAGATAACCAATCCGTCTCAAGCACACTTGCCAGGAAGAAACGTGAGTTCAAGTTTTATCTTTGCCATGAATGATGACTTCTTTGCTTATCCAAACAATTATAACCACTATGTGCAGTATTATCGAGATACGTTCCAGCACGGGGGAATTTCGCTGGAAGAAATGATTATTCCGTTTGTGGTAATGACGCCTAAACGATAACCTTACTTTTTGCCAATTTTGTCGTCCCTGGTTTGGCGGTACTGTTTGTTGGCAAAAACAAATTCATTCAGCTTTTTATTATCAGCTTGAAGAATTTCATGCTTTGTTCCTTCCCAGCACATTTCACCTTCACTGATGAAAAGGATTTTATCGCCTATTTCCATTACTGAATTCATGTCGTGAGTATTAACTATGGTAGTAATATCAAAATCAACGGTGATTTCATGAATCAAATCATCAATTACAAGTGCTGTTTCCGGATCAAGGCCAGAATTTGGTTCATCACAGAAAAGGTACTTGGGATTTAATGCAATGGCGCGGGCAATGGCCACTCTTTTTCGCATACCACCTGAAATTTCAGAAGGGTAGAGATGATTCGCATTCACGATATTCACCCTGTTCAGGCAAAAATTTACCCGTTCCTGCTTTTCTTCAAATGACTGTTCAGTGAACATATCTAAAGAAAAACGAACGTTTTCTTCTACATTGAGGGAATCAAACAAAGCACCTCCCTGGAAAACCATACCCATTTCCTGGCGCAATTGTTTTCGTTCTTTGATTTTCATCTTCGTGAAATCACGATCGTCGTACAAAATCTGGCCCTCATCAACGTCGTGCAGGCCAACAATTGATTTCAGAAGAACGGTTTTCCCTGACCCACTTCTGCCAATGATCAGGTTTGTTTGTCCTTTCACAAATTCGGTGGTGATATTGCTCAGGACTTTTTTATTGTCGAACGACTTTGATATGTTGCTGACTGAGATCATGTAAAAAGTAATTGGGTTAATATCAGGTCAAAAACCAGGATCATGATGTTTGTGTTTACAACAGCACGGGTACTGGCGGTTCCAACTTCAAAAGCACCGCCTTGCACATAATAGCCAAAATATGCTGGAATACTCGCAACAAGAAATCCAAAAAACAAGGTCTTGATCATGGAGAAAGTAACGTAATATGGAGTAAACAAGTATTGAATACCGTTAAGGTAATCAGGTGGTGTTACAGCCCCAACAGCAGGGCCAACAATCAAACCACCTATTAATCCGAAGAAAACACTTAGAATAAACAGAAATGGAAAGACAAAAACTACTGCGACAATTTTAGGCAATATCAAATAACTCGCAGGGTTTACTCCCATAATTTCCAAAGAGTCAATTTGCTCTGTTACGCGCATACTTCCAATTTCAGAAGTAATGTTTGAGCCAATTTTACCTGCCATAATCAAGCCCATAATGGTTGAAGAAAATTCAAGGATCAGTGTGTCCCTGTTCCCCAGTCCAATCAGGTAGCTTGGAAATAGAGGATTGGTTAGGTTGTAAGCAACCTGAAGTGTAATAATACCACCCATGAAAATTGAGATGATAACTACAATCCCAACTGAATTTAATCCAAGGCTTTCAATTTCTTTGAACAATCTTCGAACATAAACCTTATGCTTTTCAGGTCTGGAAAATACCTGGTAAAGCAATGCAAAATATCGGCCTGTATGATAAAAAAACTTCATATCAGCAATTTTTATAAAATTACAAATTTATCATTAGTGTCCACTAAAAATTAAATAACGTTCTTTGAAACAATTGTAAATCTATACTTTATGCGACTTTTTTGAGCGTGACGATTTGAATCGATTAAGTTCGTGGATTTTTAGAATCACATGAACAACGGGAAATACGTTTTCGCTCAACTCATAAGTTTTTTGCCACAAAGGGTATTCGATAAATATGTTGCCAAATATTCGGGCAACAAGTATGTTCGACACTTTACCTGCTGGAATCAATTGCTTTGTATGATTTTTGGTCAATTGACCAATCGTGATAGTTTGCGCGATTTGATTGTCATTATTGACGCTCATCGAAGCAAAGCTTACCATCTTGGTTTTGGAAAAACAGTAACAAGAAGCAACTTGGCCAAAGCTAACGAAAAGCGCAATTACAGAATCTTTGAAGATTTTGCGTATTATATGATTGATTTAGCCAGAAAAAAGCTTGCCAACAATGATTTTGAAATCCAAGGGAAAGTTTATGCATTTGATTCTTCAACCATCGATTTATGTTTAAGTGTCTTTTGGTGGGCAAGTTTTCGTAAAACGAAGGGAGGGATAAAACTCCACACGCTTTACGATATAACCACACAGATACCAGCATTTATCCACATTACGGCAGCTTCGGTTCACGATGTCAACGCAATGGATGTTATTCCTTACGAAACTGGTTCCTATTACATTTTTGACCGTGGATATGTTGACTTTGAGCGCCTTTACCGAATAACAACACTTTCTGCATTTTTTGTAGTAAGGGCAAAAGCAAACCTGAAGTTCAACAGGATGTACTCAAATAAAGTTGATAGACAGTCAGGTCTGGTTTGTGACCAGATTGGAAAACTATCAGGTTTTTATGCCTCTCAAGATTATCCTGAAAAACTTCGGAGAATCAAATTCTATGACGCTGAAAGTAACCGCTACTTCGTTTACTTGACTAATAACATGGACTTGACAGCCGAAGAGATTGTGCTTTTGTACAAAAACAGGTGGCAGGTTGAATTATTCTTTAAATGGATAAAACAACACCTAAAAATAAAAGCATTCTGGGGTACGTCTGAAAACGCGGTCAGAATACAAATTTATTCCGCAATAATAGCCTACTGTTTAGTTGCCATTGTAGGTAAAGAGTTAAAAATTGAACGTTCAACCTACGAAATATTACAGATTTTAGGAATATCCCTACTGGACAAAACGCCTATAAATGAATTGCTTACAAATATAGATTACAAAAATGTCAAAGAACTAAATTATAACCAGCTGTCCCTCAGCTTATTTTAAGTGGACAGCACTGCAAATTTATATGAAGAAGTAAAGTTCAAGCCAGAGTATACTAACTATTAAATGTTCATTTTTATGGTGATTTTTCAGATAATGATCGTATGAATTTGTTTATAATTTCACATTTATCAAGTATATTTGGTTACATAGATACCGACAAAAAATTCATGTATGAAAAATAATTTCTGTGTTATAATGGCGGGTGGAATTGGAAGTCGTTTTTGGCCGCTTAGTAAAAGTTCTATGCCCAAACAGTTTCTAGACATTGTTGGAACAGGCCGTACTTTTATTCAAATGACCTTTGACCGCTTGAAGCGTATTTGCCCGGAAGAAAACTTTTACGTGGTAACCAGCATCGATTACAAAGAACTTGTTCTTCAGCAACTTCCTGAGTTGGAAGAACATCAGGTGCTTTGTGAACCTTTAAGGCGAAATACTGCTCCTTGCGTGGCTTATGCTAATTACGTGATTAAGCAGCGCAATCCCGAAGCAAATATCATTGTGGCACCATCGGACCATTTGATTACGATGGAAGATGAGTTCATCAGACAGCTTGAGAATGGTATTAAATTCGTTAGCGAGAATGATGTTCTGCTTACTTTAGGAATTACACCAAGCCGCCCGGAAACTGGTTATGGGTATATCCAGGTTGATAATAAAATGGATTTCAATAAACTGGATAACCTTTATAAGGTAAAAACCTTTACCGAAAAACCTGATTTGGAAATGGCCAAAATATTCCTGGAGAGTGGCGAGTTTTTCTGGAATTCAGGGATTTTCATCTGGTCGCTAAAAAGCATACTCCATGCCTTTGAAACACATCTTGAAGATGTGGATAAACTCTTCCAAAAAGGAGATGGGCTTTATGGAACAAGTGATGAAACCCATTTTATTAACAAAACATATTCGGAGTGCCAAAATATTTCCATTGACTACGGCATTATGGAAAAGGCTGAAAATGTATATGTTTTATGTGCCGATTTTGGCTGGAGCGATTTGGGAACCTGGGGATCGTTGTACGAGAACCGTGAGAAAGACGAAGAAAAAAATTCAATTAATGGTGAAAATGTGCTGACCTACAATTCCAAGGGTTGTATTGTGAATATGCCTAATGACAAATTAGTTGTTTTGCAAGGCCTCGAAGACTACATTGTAGTTGAATCGGATAATACTCTGCTGGTATGCAAAAAAACCGACGAGCAACTGATCCGACAATTTGTGAGCGATGTGAAAATACACAAAGGCGATAAATACGTATAGCAAGATTTTCAATATAAGCTTGAGCCTTCTGTCGGTTGATGGAAGGCTTTTTTAGTTGTTGTACTCGTCTTTAAACGAAGTACGAACACAACGGAAACCAATGTATGACTTTGCTGAATCCTGATATTCGTAGGTTCGTGTCCCATTCCTAAGGAAATAGGCCACATCTTTCCAGGAACCACCTCGAACTACTTTTCGCTTCATAACTGGCGGGTCATCCGGTTTTGCTTCATATTCTATTTCCGGGTTGAAGTCGTGAATACCATCGTAAGCACCCTCAAAAAATGCGCTGCTTGTCCATTCGGAAACATTACCTGCCATGTCATATAATTGTACATCATTGGGGTCAAAAGAACCAACTTTTATGGTTGTGCAGCCCATGTTGTTATCGGCAACGTAATTTCCACGGCGAGGTTTAAAATTCGCCATGTAACATCCGTAATTATTGGTTGAATAGTAGCTTCCCCATGGATACAGTGTGCGTTCATTCCCTCCACGTGCCGCGTATTCCCATTCTGCTTCAGTTGGCAATCGGTAATCATGTACTTCCGGAACCTGAAGCCTTTGTTGGTACTGGTTCATTTGCTGTGTACGCCAGTTACAAAAAGCCTTGGCTTGTTTCCAGGTAACTCCAACAACCGGATAATCATCAAAAGCAACATGCCAAAAATATTTTTTTGTTAGTGGTTCGTTGTATGAATAGGTATAGTCACGCATCCAACAAAGCGTGTCCGGGTAAATTGGCGTGTTTTCCTGCATGATGAAAGAAGACCGATTGGCAATTACTTCCTCATCACCTTCCTGATTAATAACAACACCTTCATACGACTGGGTTTCGTAGTTATAACTGTTTGCACGTTTTGCGGCTTGCTTATAGTCAACCCAATGGTAGTTGTAATAAAGTTTCCGGGTGTCAACAACCCTTTCGTAATTGAAACGCTCCGTTTCAGGGATGTACAATTCTTCCATGGCGTTCTGGAATTCCTTATTCTTCCATTCGATCGGATCGACCCAGTTTAGGCGGGGAACTTCGTAAAATGTGCCTTTCCCATCATCGGTAATCATGTATTCCGGAAAGCTTTCAGAAAGAATCTGCCGTGCGATAGAATCCCTAACCCAATACACAAACTGGCGGTATTCATTATTGGTAATTTCGGTATCATCCATCCAAAAGGCTTCTACCGATACCCGTCGTGTTTTATTTTGTTCGCCTTGAAGCTCGTTATCTTCCGGGCCAATGAGGTAGCTTCCTCGTTCCAGGTAGGACATCCCAAACGGGACAGGTTCGTAAAAAGGTTCAGTGGGATCCATGCCAAGGTATTGAACCATCATATCCTCATTCCTGCATGAAGCAAGTATCAGGATGGAGAATATAAATATGATCGTTTTTTTTAGCATGCCCTTTTAGAAACTTCCTCTATTCAAACGTTTTGAAAATTTTGATATTGCTATTTTAATTAAAAAAAGCCTTACGAGAAACCTCATAAGGCTTGGTGAATATCTATGTGTTTTTTAATATTCCCAAAGATCTTGTTCGAAATCAAAGATTTCCTGCTCAACCCGTTGCGATTCAAGCATCGCTTCACGACCTACCAGGTATTGGCTAATGGAACGATTGTTATATACGTTTGACTCTTTAACAATGTAGCTGTTAAACCTGCGCTTAATGAAAAGGTCATCGAACGAAAGGTTTTGTGCTGTATTATTTTCATTAAAAACAGCATTCGTGGCAAGCAACCCACGTGCTTCAGGATAGTAAATCCAAAATACCTGTTGGCGTTGGACATTTTGCTGATCAATATCTTCTTCCCGATAAAATTCACGAATTGGGCAAACACCAATAATGCGGACATTCATGGTAGAAGTTTGGCGATCGAAAACCCATTCTTCTTTGATCATAATTTGTTTGACTTCTTCAGGACGGATTTCACCTGTAACTGTTTTATCCTCAAACTCACCAGTAAGTGCATTCCTTACTTTTCTAGTACGTGTAGTTGCCCCAAATGCTTCTTTAACCTGTTCATAAGTCATAGGCACTTTAAACTCATCATCATTACGGGCATCGTAAGCCGTTAATAAACCATCTTCAATTCCTTTTAGAAAAAGGCCAATCAGGTTGTAACGGTCTTCCATAGGTATGGTAGGGAAATACAATGTCTGGTTCATTTTCTCACGCAAATCAATTATTCGCCAGATTTTACGTGACCACATCACATCTGCTTCACGAATATGGGGCAGTGGCATGGGTTGACGGTTTTTAATATCCGTACGGTTAAATGCGCCGTCCATAATTTGTGCCTTCGCTTCCTCTTTAGGTGTTGCAAGCGCAAAAACCAAAATTCCGATAAAAACTAAAACCTTTTTCATAATTTATTAATTATTCCGTCAGTGACGTTTTTTGTTATCTTACTCTGAAACTAATAGGCGATAATTCACGATCTGAACCATCATCGCCATGTACAAAAATCTTATCGATATAAATAATGCTACCCGTTGGCAATCTTCTAAACTGTGCCTTTTGCTCATTCGTGAATAAATTGGAGGTTGAGCTAAAGGTGTTCACGTAACCACCGGCCCCTGTAACAGAAAGGTCAAATGAAGTTACTTTAAAACCCAGCTCAAAGTCGAAATCAACCATGTCAGCAAAAATGGCTTGCTCGGCCAATAAATCTTCCTTACGAATGACACCACCATTTTTTTGCGCAATGGTTGCAATTGGGTCAGGAACTTCTTTTACCCTAAAGACCATAGAACCCATATCACGAATTACACCGTTAAAATCAGCTTTAACAACAACCTTTGTGTTGCGGCCGTTAATATCTGCCCGTTGCGGATGAACGATATATGCGTTGCCATTTTCTTCAATTCTACCATTGGTCATCGATACCTGCAGGTTTTCTGAAGGTACGCCTGGCACTGATATACTTACCGGGTTGGGGACACCTAAATAAAACACGTTCATTTTGGTAGGCGAAATGGTAACACTTGGTTTACTAACCTGGTATTCGGCTTCAAAAGGATAATCTTTAAATCCACCCTCAGGTGTTTGGTACCTAATTAAACCACCCCATTTAAATGTCCCGGAATTGTTGGCAGGGACTTCGTAGATTCCTTTTCCATCAACAAATGGCAATGCTCGATTATTAACTAATATCTCAGGCTGACGGGTTGTATCTTCTGCAGTAAGAAAAACTTCAGCCCGATAAACATCCCCTTCTAAAACATAGGAGGTTTTAGCAATAACCGTAGCTCCTAACCTGTTAAACTTAAACGAACTCGCATCAATTTGTCCATACAAATAGGAAAGCACATTGGTCTCAGCGTTTTGAATATCAATTTGAAGCTTTGACAACAGGGTTATTACAGCAATAATCGGTTTGTTTTCAAAATATTGTATTTCCCAGGTTTTGTTGTCGCCACCTTCTTTAAGTCTTTTCTGTGGGTCAGGTGTATCCAATTCCTGCATTACGGTTTCTTCAATCGGAGAACCGTCTGGGAGTAAATTCAGTAAGAAGTTTTTATGTTCGCCAATGCTGGCTTTTAGTTCTTCAGCTCGCTTCAGCCTAATCATTAGTTCTGATGTCACGTTCAGTTCATCATCTTTTTTGATAACAATGGTGTCGCCATTGACATCAACTACATACGATTTCTCGGGCGATAATTCCTCTCCTTCTTTATTAATGTTTTTTCCACCAGCTTTTAAAACCAGCTCTGTTTTTAGCCTTGTAATTTTATTTAAAAGCGTGTCGGTCATCATTCGTACAGAATCAGACTTGTTCTTCCACTCTTGAACTTTAGCCGGGTTTTCCTGATAAGCATTGGAGAATTCAGCATAAATCTGCTCATTCTTTAGGTCCACACTTTTAAAGGTCTGGATCAAGCTCGAATCAACAACACGAAATGCATCCAAAACCTCAGATGCAACATTTAGCGCCATCATTGCCAATAGCACCAAATACATCATGTTAATCATTTTCTGCCGAGGTGTTTCCGGACAATTTTTTACACCCATATCTTAATGATCAGTTGATTTTTACTTCTTTTTATAATTCATAGCACCAAGCATGTTTCCATAAATGGAATTCAATGCTTCAAGGTGTTTGTTCAACTCCTCGGCATTCTGCTGGTACTTTTTAATTTCTTCCACTGAAGATGAAATAGCTTTATTCATTTGGGTCATCTCAGCAAAGAATTTTTGTGATTCCTGAAGCTGGCTGCTCGTTTCTTTCAGCTGGTTTTGATAAGAAGAATTTAAATCTTCCAGGTTCTTGTTCAGCTTGGTCAAGTTGTCGCCATAGTTTTTTGAATGCGTGTCAATTACATTGAAGCTTCCATCAACGGAACTTGCAATGCGGTTGTACGAATCAACCAGTTTGGTGCCAGTTTCACTTAACTTAGTCGTAAATTCTTCACCAGAATCTGCAAGCTGGTTTAACATCTCGTCGCCTCTTGAAGCAAGCTTGGCAGCAGTATTTGAATAGGAATCAACTAAAACCCCAACCGATTCATGAATGTTTTCGTTAGCCTGATTATTAATTTCAGCCAGCGAATTCATCGATTCGGCAGCAGAGTTCAGGTTTTTTACATACATGTCAGTTGCCAAAGTTGCCGTTGAAATATCGCTAATACTAGAAGCTGTATTGCTCAAGTCTGTAAGCCCTTTTGATACTTTCGTAAGTAATTCGGGTGATATTTCAGCTTTTTCAAACAGTTCGTTGAACTTGCTGCTTGAGTCTTCTTCTTCGTCTACCAAATCATATTCTTCACTTAACTGTGGGTAAACTTTAGACCATTGTGGTAACTCCAAAGGTGGTTCAAAAGCTGAGATGAAGAAAATAAATGCTTCAGTACACAACCCGACAATTAGTATCGGGCCAGAGTACGCCCAGTGTTGAAGTTTGAACAGTGCCCCAATCAATACAATCGAAGCTCCGAGATTGTAAACATAGCCTGTAAAGACTTTCCAGCGTTTACTTACTATTATTTCTCCAATGTTCATATGATTCTGCTTAAAGATTTTTAAAATTCATTACCAAATGACGCACGGACGCATCGGAAACCAATGTATGATTTAGCTGTGTCCTGATATTCATAACTGCGTGTAGAAACTTGTAAAAATGAAGCAATATCTTTCCATGAACCACCACGGATTACTTTCCGTTTCATTGCAGGCGGATCATCCGGTTTTGCATTGTATTCAAAGTTCGGATTGAAGTCATTTACATACATGTAAGCCGACTCATCAAAAGCAGTAATTGTCCACTCGGCAACGTTACCAGCCATGTCATATAATCCAAAACCGTTTGGTTCGTAAGTACCAACTTGCAATGTGGCCATACCTCCATCTTCTACATAATTACCCCTGCTTGGTTTAAAGTTGGCAAGAAAATCACCTTCTTCTGAGCGAGTGTAATAACCACCCCAGGGATACATGGACAAATTCTTTTCACCAAGTGCAGCATATTCCCATTCAGCTTCAGTAGGTAACCTGTAATCCTGAAGGGTTGCTTCGCGTTGTGCAAGAAGATATTCGTTATGAAGTTTTGTACGCCAGTGGCAGAATGCTTTAGCTTGTTGCCATGTCACACCAACAACCGGATAGTCATCAAATCCTGGATGCCAGAAATAACGTGTTGCCCATGGCTCATTGTATGAATACGTGTAGTCACGAATCCAGCAAAGTGTGTCTGGATAAACATTTACATTATCTCCGAAGATGAACGATGAACGGTTTTCGATTGGGCTTTCTGTTCCTGACTCATCGTAAACTACGCCATCGTAACTTTGAGTTTCATAGTTGTACATGTTATGGCGCTTAGCAGCTTGTTGTAGGTCAATCCAATAGTAACTGTAGAAAAGCTTACGGGCGTCAATTTCTTTTTTATTGAAGAAACGCTCATTTTCGGGGATGTACATTTCCTCCAATGCATCCATGTAATCTAGGTTGTCCCACTCCAAACGTTCGTCCCAATTGATTCTTGGTGGGTCAATCGGATTTCCATCCCTGTCTTCGCTGATCATGAACTCAGGATATTGTTCCCCTACCAGTGTGCGGGCAATTGAGTCTCTTACCCAATTTACAAACTGCCTGTATTCATTGTTGGTAATTTCTGTGTCATCCATCCAAAAAGCATCAATCGAGATGGTTTTCTTTGGGGTTGAAGACCAGGCAGGATCCTGATCGTTTGGCCCGATGTTAACACTTCCGCGATGAACGAAAGTCATTCCGTAAGGTGCTGGCTCAAACCATTTCCCTCTCCCTTGAACTCCGGTAAGTTCACCGCTGTTTGATCGATTACAACTACTTATTGAAAATAAAGTTGCAATAACAAAACCTAAAGAAAGTATTTTTTTCATAGCTACGCTGTATGTTGCTTACAAGTGAATTTGGTTACAAAAACCGTATACTTTTATATTTCTTTTGTCCACTTCGGCCAAGGTTAATCGAGTAATTCAGGAATAATTCCTGCGACCCGTAACTATACCTGCCCAAAGCAGAGGTTGTAATTTCATATCCAAAGCCTACCTTGAGGCCATTTAATAATTCAACTCCTAACAGAACGGCGATCGCATCTTGATTTCGGTATGTTAAACCACCCCAAAAGCGATCGTTATAAACTACGTCCAGGTTTATATCTACCTGAGTGCTTGCCATGTCCGACTTAATTACGGCAGATGGTTGCAACTGAAATAACGGGTCGGCCAAGCTAATATTGTACCCGCCATACAAATAGTAGTGGCGAGTTAAGAACGTAGGCTCTCCGGCTAGGTATGAAAAAGAACCCTGATTTAAGTGAGTGATTGAAAAACCAGCAAAGTAATCTTTCGCCCTTAAAAAGAATCCCAATCCTGCATCAAAGGTAACCTGGCTACCATCCAAACCTTCAAGGAAAGGATCGTTTGAATCGTATGAAACATCTGTCAATCCTTCATTTCCGGGGAAAACCCAGTCCTGACTGTATGACCTGTTGTACATACCGAACGAAAGTCCCATCCCTAATTCACCAATCCCTGTGGTAACATGATGCGCAAAACTAAGATTAACCAGAACGTTGCTTTCTAATCCATATTCATCACTGATAATATTCAAGCCAACACCGTTGTTCCCTCCTAATTTATCAGTGGCTGCCTCAACACTAAACACTAAGGTTTGTGGGGCACCTTCAACACCACTCCACTGATACCTGTTCAGTATCAGACCAGTAATTGCATCGTTGCTACCTGCATAGGCCGGATTCACCGATAAATGGGCAAATTTACTGAAGCCAAATTGCGGGTCTTCCTGAGCAATTGCCGCTAAGTTAGATAATATTAACAAAAATAAAAAGCAAAATAAATTTTTCATAAATAGGCCTTTCCTGCCTCTTTCAGGGCTGTTTTCAGCAATCTTCTTTTTGTTTGTTTTTCTTAATTTTTACACGTTTTTAAAGTTTCTCAACGCAAGGCTTTTAGTATTTATTTTACCATCCGGTTTAATTTTCTGATATTTCTCCACCAGCGATCCGGAATTTCATTTCTTGATGTCAGTTCATAGTCTTCCTGGGTGCAGGGGATTATTTTCTCAGCGGTCAGTGTATCATTGGAAATTTGCATCCACCAACGCCCTGTTTTTCTGCTTTCATAAAAAGTTATTGGAAGATCAATGTCCTCGATATCTACAAGGTAATGGTTAAATTCATCGTCCTTCCCTGGTGGTGTTTCAACAATTCGTGAGTTTACACCATCAATAAAATGCCAGACTATCTGGGCCATTAGTTTTGCGCTAACATCTTGCTGGTCTAATTTTGGGATCATGTTAAAGAACCCCGCAACCTTCATCTTATCAGCAAGTCCGGCGTAGCGTGCAATCTGGCAGGCTTCCTCTGCATATAGTCCATTTGGTGAAGCAAAATATTGTCCTGGGGCTTCCATCTGTCTAATGGAATTAATATCGAAACTGAAAATGTCAGACTGACGAAGAAACGGTTCAATTTCTACCATTCCAAAGCGAACGTGTCCCAGTCTTCTGGCTTCAGATAAATGAGTGCCAACCTGGTCAATCTCCAGCCCGTCAGTAAAATAGTTCTGGTATCCCAAAGTAGTATGAGAAAACAGGTTTTCTTGCTTTTCGAAAATAAAGTTCAGGTAATTTTCAGAGTTGATGCTTTTTGATCCTTTTGAAAAATCAATTCTTGGATCAATATTTACAAGGCTGTATGTGGTATCTTCAAATGCTTTTGTTAATCCAAATGTCAAGTCCTGGCTGCCACCCAAAACAATCACCACTTTTCCGCTTTTTATAAAACTGTCGCAGATATCTTTTAAGGCGAAATAACTGTCGTTTGCTTTTTTCCCAACACGAATATTTCCTAAATCAAGAATTTTCAACCTGGCCGATATCCGATTAAGGCTATAAAGCTGTTCCCTTATTTTATTTGGGGCTGCAGCACTGCCTGAAACTACTGAATTCCTGTCTTCTTCAATACCAACGATGACAATTTTAGCTTTATCCAATTTCAGCTTAGCATGGTTTTTTTCAAGCACTGAAGCCAAAGAAAACTTCTTTTGAGCCCAGGGGGCAAGGTTTATCTTTTGGAAATCAACAGGTTCAAAGTAAAAGTCCAGATCCATGTAATGTTTTTAAAAGCTTATCAACGAGCAACTTCTTTCGTTTGAAAGATTATCTAAAAATATCATTAAATTTTAAAGGGAGTTATAAGGCTTTTGTTTTTTTATCAATAATCCGTTGTTGATAGCAATCATGAAACAAAAAAGGCAAACAAGTACTGTTTGCCCTTCAATATTATTTCTTTTTGCCTTTTTTAGGCTTTGGCCCTTCTTCAATGATTTTCATACAGTCTGCCAACTCCATTTTTTCTGCCTCTGTACCTTTTGGGATTTTGTAATTTTTCTTCTTATAAGAAATATATGGTCCCCAGCGACCATTCAGAATCCTTAAATCAGGTTCTTCATCAAAAGTTTTGATAAGTGCTTTGCGGTCTTTTTCCCTTTTGGCTTCTATCAATTCAATTGCACGATCCAATTCTACAGAATAAGGATCGTCAACTCCTTTTTCAAGGGAAACAAATTTATTATCGTGACGAACATAGGGGCCAAAGCGCCCAATAGCAACGGATACTTTTTTGTCTTCGTATTCTCCCAGGTCCCTGGGTAGTTTGAATAGATCAAGTGCTTCTTCCAAGGTAATGGTTTCCAGATGTTGTCCGCTTCGCAAGCTGGCAAACCTTGGTTTATCTCCATCCTCGGTTGCTTCACCAATTTGAGCAAGTGGCCCGTAACGTCCAATTTTTACTGAGACTGGCAAATTTGTATTTGGGTCAGTACCTAAAAGTCTTTCTCCTTTTGCACGTTCTGATGTTTCAAGGGCATTTTCAACATTCTTATGGAATGGATTGTAAAACTGCCCAATCATTTCATTCCATGCACGGTCACCAATTGCAATCTCATCAAATTCCACCTCAACTTTTGCGGTAAAACTGTAGTCCATGATTTTGTCGAAATGCTTCATCAGAAAATCATTAACAACCATGCCGATATCGGTTGGGAAAAGTTTTGATTTTTCAGCCCCTGTTGTTTCCGATTTGGTTTTATCCTGAATGGTGTTGTTCGAGAGGGTTAATTGCACGAATTCCCGTTCAACGCCCGGGCGGTCTTCTTTTACAACATAGCCCCTGTTTTGCACGGTGGTAATAATTGGTGCATACGTAGACGGGCGTCCAATCCCTTGTTCTTCCAATTTTTTAACCAGGCTGGCTTCTGTGAATCGCGGTGGTTTTAATGTAAAACGCTGTGTTGCTTCAATCAGGTTTGAACGAAGTTGCTGGTTTACTTTTACCGGAGGAAGTAAGGTCTTGCCATTGCCATTTTCTTCTTCATTATCGGTGGATTCCATGTACACTTTCAGAAAACCATCAAATTTGATGATTTCCCCAGTTGCCTGGAATTTCTCACTTGAATTGGAAATTTTAATTGACACGGTTGTACGTTCCAATTCAGCATCGCTCATTTGTGACGCAATGGTACGTTTCCAAATCAGGTCGTATAATTTTTTCTCCTGGGCAGTTCCGCCAACTTCTTCCTGGTCAATATAGGTTGGGCGAATGGCTTCGTGAGCTTCCTGCGCACCTTTTGCTTTTGTTTTGTATTGGCGTGTTTTCAGGTATTCTTCACCATGCATTGAAATAATTTTCGACTTGGCTGTGTTGATTGCCAACGACGAAAGGTTCACCGAGTCGGTACGCATGTAGGTAATTTTACCAGCTTCGTACAAGCGCTGTGCTACGGCCATGGTTTGAGAAACCGAAAAACCTAACTTTCTACTGGCCTCTTGCTGCAAAGTAGAAGTAATAAATGGTGCAGCCGGAGTTCTTTTCGATGGTTTCTTAACAATGTCTGCGATACTGAATTCGGCTGTTTTGCATTTTTCAAGAAAAGCTTGCGCTTCTTCTTTTGTGGCAAATCGTTTGTTCAGCTCTGCTTTGAGTTCAGTTACCTTTCCATTTTCATTCGGTACCAGAAAAATGGCCGAAACCCGGAAACTAGACTGGCTTTTAAAGTTCATGATCTCACGTTCGCGTTCCACAATTAAACGAACAGCAACCGACTGAACACGTCCGGCAGACAATGCTGGTTTTACTTTTTTCCAAAGAACAGGAGACACTTCAAAACCCACAATACGATCCAATACCCGGCGTGCTTGTTGTGCGTTTACCAGGTTCGTGTCAATAGGTCTAGGGTTATCAATAGCCCTTAAAATAGCATCTTTGGTAATCTCGTGAAATACAATCCGTTTCGTTCTTTCCGGATCCAATTTCAAAACCTCCTGAAGGTGCCAGGCAATGGCTTCCCCTTCACGGTCCTCATCGGAAGCGATCCATACCGTCCCCGCTGTTTTAGCCAGTTTTTTTAACTCGGTTACTATTTTTTTCTTGTCCGGAGAAACAATGTATTTGGGTTGAAAATTATTCTGAATATCAATTCCAAAGTCTTTCTTCTCAAGGTCTCTGATGTGTCCCATGCTTGAAGTCACCAAAAAATCTTTTCCTAAGAAACGCTCAATGGTTTTCGCTTTCGCGGGGGACTCAACAATTACCAGATTCTCGCTCATATAACCTCCTGTTTTCTAAAAATTTTTGCAAATAAAAGAAAATGAAACACCATCTTCAAATTTTTAATTGAATATTTTCAGTTTCTTATTTGTTTGATAATGATTATTTTATTGAAATCCGTTTCTTGTTGAATAACAATTGCATGTGAGATTTTTGCTTAAGTTACTACTCAAATAAGCATAAATCTTTAGCTAATTTTTATTGAAAATTGGCTTGTGATTTCTTCTTCGTTTTGGTTTGAAAAAATAATATTCCTTTTCGAATCGTTATATTTGTCGCAGATCAACAAACAGATGTATCCATGGTAGGTAAAACAAATAAATTCAAGAAACACAACCTGATTTTCTGGGGTATATTTTCATTCGGTTTTATTGTGGTTTTTAGCCTGTTCTTTTTCATTTCCCTTGGCAAGCTTGGGGAGATGCCAACCTTTGAAGAACTGGAAAACCCCAGGCACCTTTTAGCATCGGATGTTATTTCAAGAGATGGCAAAATACTTGGAAGGTACTTTCGGGAAAACAGGAGCTATGTTGAATATGAAGAACTTACTCCAGAGTTGATCAATGCATTGATCGCAACAGAAGACGTTCGTTTTTATAAACATTCCGGAATTGATATGAGAGGGCTGGCCAGGGTGGTTAAAGGGCTTGCTACCGGAGATAGTAGTTCCGGTGGCGGGAGTACCATCAGTCAGCAGTTGGCTAAAATGCTTTTTCCAAGGCAGACTTTTACAAATAAAATTCATCTCATACTCAGGAAATTTAAGGAATGGGTAATTGCAGTTAAGCTGGAGAAAAGTTATACCAAGGAGGAAATCCTAACCATGTATTTAAATAAATACGATTTCCTGAATTTGGCTGTTGGGATTAAATCTGCATCAAGAATATATTTTAATACTGAACCGGATTCTCTCCAGTTACATGAGGTTGCTATGCTGGTTGGGATGGCAAAAAATTCATCGTTGTTTAACCCGCTTCGACGACCTGAAATGACAAAGCAACGGCGAAATGTGGTTTTATCACAAATGAAAAAATATGGGTACATCGATGAAGCTGCTTATGATTCAATAAAAGTTTTACCACTTGGGCTGGACTATCAAAAAGAAGATTTTAAAAGGGGACTTGCTCCTTATTTTAGGGAATATTTAAGAATTACGCTTGGGGCGAATAAGCCAGAACGTAAAAATTATGCTTCGTGGCAACAAATAAAATTTGAAGAAGATTCTGTTGAGTGGGAAACAAACCCATTGTTTGGCTGGTGTAAAAAGAATTTCAAACCGGATGGCACAAATTTTGATTTGTATCGTGATGGGTTAAAGATTTATACTACAGTTGATTCAAGAATGCAGGCTTATGCTGAGGAATCTGTGGTGGAGCATTTGAAGCTGGATTTACAGCCTGATTTTGAAGCCCATTTAGAGACGCTTGAGTATCCCCCATTCTCGCCGGATATGAGCGAAGAGGATGTGGATGATTTGTTAAACCGGGCAATTCGTCAAAGCGAAAGGCACCGGGTGCTTCGTTTGAAAGGACTGGCGTTTGAGCAAATCAGGAAGAACTTTGAAAAGCCAACAGACATGACCATTTTCACCTGGCAGGGGGAAAGGGACACAATCATGGCCCCGATTGATTCTATCCGCCATTATCTGAGTCACTTCCGATCCTCATTTATGGCTATGGATACAGAAACCGGGCATGTACGGGCATACGTTGGTGGTCCAAATTATAAGCATTTTATGTACGATATGGTGAAGGGTGGAAAACGTCAGGTTGGTTCAACGGTAAAACCTTTCCTTTACACGCTGGCTATGCAGAATGGGTTATCTCCCTGTACGGAAGTTCCAAATGTAAGGCAACAATTTATTTTGGGTGATGGAAGTGTGTGGGAGCCTAAAAACTCTGGCGCAAGTGAAATGGATGGAAGAATGGTCACCTTAAAATGGGGACTGGCGCATTCAGTCAATAATATTTCAGGATGGATTATGAAGCAGTACAATCCACAATCAGTCGTAAATGTGATGGAAAAAATGGGTGTTTATAGTCGCATTGATCCTGTGGTTTCCATGTTCCTTGGCACTTCTGATATTACTTTGTATGAATTGATTGGAGCTTATGGCTCGTTTGTGAATAAAGGTGTTTATACCCAGCCCATATTTGTTACCCATATTGAAGACCGCCATGGAAATGTGATTGCCCGGTTTAAGCCTGAGCGACACGATGCTGTTGATGAAAAAACGGCCTACCTGATGTTGAGTTTATTGCAGAATGTGATTAATGGTGGATCAGGGGGACGTTTGCGTTGGCATCCGGTTTATGGTGAAATTCCTGGTCCAATAGCTGGAAAGACAGGAACAACGCAAAACCATTCCGATGGCTGGTTTATGGGAGTTACGCCTCAATTGGTGGCAGGAGCCTGGACCGGTGCTGATTTGCGAAGCATCCATTTTGATGATATCACAACAGGGCAGGGGGCAAACATGGCACTGCCCATTTGGGGGCGATTTATGAAAAAAGTGTATGCCGATGAAACCCTTGAATACACACCCGATCAGGAATTCGAGAAGCCAGCTAATTTTTACATGAACCTGGATTGTGATGAGCAGCCTGAAGAGGTGATTGAGCAACCAAACCAGTTCGATGATTTCTTTTAGTCGTCGATAAACCGTTTGGTTAAATCACCATAGTTTTCAATTCTTCGGTCCCGGAGAAAAGGCCATATCCGTCGAACATCTTCAGATCGTTCCATGTCAACCTTCACGATTGCATTTTCTGGTTGATCGGTTGATGCCTGATGAACTAGTTCGCCTTGTGCCCCAGCAACAAAACTGTTTCCCCAAAACTGGATACCAGAGGTCGAGCCTGAGGGATCAGCTTCATGTCCAGCTCGGTTCACGGAAACAACAGGTATTCCATTAGCAACAGCATGTGATTGCTGAATCGTGATCCAGGCGTTGAGCTGGCGTTGTTTTTCATCGTCATCGTCACGATTGTCCCAGCCAATAGCCGTTGGGTAAATGAGCATTTCAGCACCAGCCATTGCCATTAATCGGGCTGCTTCCGGATACCATTGATCCCAGCAAATCAATACTCCAAGTTTGCCAACTGAAGTTTCAATAGGCTGAAATCCTAAATCACCCGGGGTGAAGTAAAACTTTTCGTAAAAACCCGGATCATCGGGAATGTGCATCTTTCGATATTTCCCAGCAATACTGCCATCCTTTTCAAACACAACGGCTGTGTTGTGATAGATTCCGGTTGTGCGTTTTTCAAATAACGAAGTGACCAGCACAATTTCATGCTTTTTTGCAATGCCCCCAAACAGTTCAGTCGAAGGTCCGGGAATTGGTTCTGCCAGGTCGAATTGGCTCACATCTTCTGTTTGACAAAAATAGAGGCTATTGTGAAGTTCTTGCAAAACCACTAGTTCAGCTCCATTGTTGGCACAATCAGCAATGTTATTTTCAAGCAGTTGAAGATTGCTCTCAACACTCTCCGAATTTTGTTGTTGAACCAGGCCTACTTTAATTTCTTTTTTGCTCATAATTTTTCTTTTTTGAATTAAAGAACTCCTTTTGGAAATTGCATACTGATACAATGAATTGAGCCATGTTGTTTGATCAATGGAACGCTGTTAATGGGAATGATTTTGCGGTCCGGGAAAACATTGGATAAAACATCAATAGCTTCCTTGTCTTGTGGGACATTGTAAACAGGTAGTAACACAGCTTTATTTAAAATTAGAAAATTGGCATATGTTGCAGGTAGCCGATTGTCATTTTCGTCATAAACTGCATCAGGAAATGGCAGGGGAATCAAATTGAAAGGCTGGTTGTTTTGATCGTTAAATTGTTGCAGTTCCGTTTCCATTTTCTGCAATTCTTCGAAATGAACATCCGATTGGTTCAAGCATTTCGTATAAACAATTGTATTTTCTGAGCAAAAACGTGCCAGTGTGTCGATGTGGCTGTCGGTATCATCCCCTTCCAGATATCCGTGGTTTAGCCAAAGAATTTTTTTGGCATGAAAGCTTGATTTTAAGAAGAACTCAATTTCGTTTTTACTAAGATGTTCGTTCCTATTTTTTGAAAGTAAACACTGGCTGGTTGTTAAAATGCAACCATTCCCATTGCTTTCAACAGCACCTCCTTCAAGTGTAAAGTATGAATAATCACGAAATTCAATGCCTGGCTCAAAAGCATTCTGTTGGAAAAGAGTCGGTGTTATTTGATTGTCCAGATTAGCCGGGAACTTCATTCCCCAGCCATTAAATCGGAAATTTAAAAGTACTGGCTGGCCTTTTTCAAAAATGGTAATTGTACCATGATCCCGTGACCATGTATCGTTAATTGGGATTTCCTTTACAATCAGGCTGTTGCTTTCGGTTTGCAAAAAAGGGGGCAGGTTCTTTTTGTTTCTGCATACAACCAATAGTTTTTCATGAGTTAAAATTTCTTTTGCTATTCGCTCATAAACTGGCAATACCTCATGCAGATTGTCAGCCCAATCAGTTTGGTCATCGGGCCAGCAAAGCTGAACCCCGCTTTGTTCATGCCATTCAGCTGGGAAAAATGATTGCTTGTTTACCATGCCCCAAAAATAAAGAAAATCCAATATTGAATTGGATTTCTTTATAAAGCTTTATGTATGTTGGGTTTTAGTTCCCCATATTTACTTCACTGCGTATTTTGTCATTCTTGGGTTGGTGCGGAAAATTCAATGAATAAATCATCGCTTCCACCTGGCGCAGGTAATTTCGCTTGTCGTAGCGGGGAGCATAAACATAACCATCCAGCATAACAATTCGGTTGTTAGAAGCATCCAGCACGGAAAGGTTTACAAATGGTCCTCCCATAAAATCTTTTTCAACTTTCCACAAACCGCGCATTTCAGCTGAATAATTGTTTTTAAAATCGAAAACGTTGAACACCGGACTTAGTTGATGTTCAGTTGTCATGTAACTTCCTTCCAACGGTCCGTCTACATATTTTTTAAGAATAGAGTCTCTTTTAGCCAGCAAGTAATCGGTTGTAAAAGTACTGTCTGACCGGTAAGGGAAAGTGTGAATAATAACCCCCTGGCTGATTTCAGGAGTTTCATATTTTATCCACGCAAAATCTTTGCTTTGGTCAACAACCTTGAATCCTGGGGCAAAGTTCAACTCTAAATCAAACTTTTCTGCAATGATATTTTTTGCGGCCTTGTCATGGTAGTTTTTGTAGTTCATCAGCAAACGGTCGCGTTCTGCTTTCAACAAGTAAGCAACAATCTTGTCTGAGTTTTCAGTAAAAGCTTTTATGCCTTCTTCCTGCGATTTTGCCTTAATGTTGATTACAGCCTGTGGCCATGCCCAAATGTCTTTCTTAAATTCAATCTTTGCTGTTTTAATTTCTGAATTGACACTTACATGAATAATGTTCCGTGTGGTTTTAAAAATTTCTTTAAAGGCTTGTGGTGGTACATTTATTAGTTCAAAAATTGGCTCGTCTTGTGGAAGCCCAAGTTGAGGTTGCGCCAGTACTTGTCTTAGTTTGCTACCCAGAGAGTTTTTCCAGAGAGTTTCCGGAATTACAACGACAATCTCACCTGCTTTGCCAGTGATTTTTTTACGCATTACGGTTGGGTCGTTTGAACAAGATGAAGTGAAGATTAGCACGATTAATGCGAGAAAGCTAATTATCTTTATTCGTTTCATTTTGTGGGTTTTTAATGGTTTACCGCAAGTATGCAAAAATCTTACCATTTTTCTGGTATAAAAAATCCCACCTTTTGGCGGGATTCTATAAATATTTTGAAAAACTACTTGTCAATCTTTTCAGATTCTTTGCCAGCACCTGCATCGTCATCTTCGTTGGTGGCTTTTTTAAATTCTTTCATGCCTTTCCCAAGCCCTTTCATTAACTCAGGGATTTTACGTCCACCAAAAAGTAATAGTACAATGATTAGTATGATGATGATTTCCTGAGGGCCAAACATTCCGGCGATTATCGATAAGTACATAGTCTCAAGTTTATATGGTTTCTACAAAAATAGAAAAATAATTACATTATTATGAACGGATTAGAAAGATTGGCTAATGAGCTTGAAAATATCATTCCCATTGGCATACAGCACGAGTGTCAGCAAAATAATCATTCCGGTAATTTGAGCATACTCCAGGAATTTATCACCAGGTTTGCGCCCTGTTACCATTTCATAAAGCAAGAATGTTACGTGCCCTCCATCCAATGCTGGAATGGGAAGCAGGTTCATTACTGCCAAAATGATTGAAAGCAATGCTGTCATTGTCCAGAATGAGTACCAATCCCACGCACCGGGGAAAATATTTCCAATGGCAATAAATCCACCAAGCGATTCGTACGCTTTGGTTTTAGGTGAAAAAATTAGTTTAAACTGTTTCAGGTAATCTTTAATTGTTCCAACACCTTTATTAATACCGGCCGGAATAGATTCCATAAAACTATATTTAATCGTGTTAAATACAAGAAAATCAGTTGCGCCAGGAAGTCTCGTAATGTTAAACCCTAATAATCCTTCTTCGGAAACTGTTGGGGTCAAAGTAACTGGGACTTCATTCCGGAGAACGTTAAGTGAAATCTCTTTATTTTTCTGAGAAATCAAATAATCCCGGAACTCATCATAAAACTCAAAACTTTGTCCATCAACATTTACAAGAACATCATTTTTTTGAAGCCCGGCTAATGCAGCTGGCGATTCTTTTAACACTTTTCCAGCTTTTACCTTAAAGAATGTCCGGGGGTTAATTGCTCCTTTGCTTTTGATTAGCAAAGCCAGGTCATCATCAGATACTTCTACATCAATGACTTGTCCGTTTCTTTCTACCTGAATAGTTTCTGCAGCATCCAAAATTACAGTTGGAATAATTTTGTAAAACTCCTTGATGTGCTGATTGTCAACGGAAAGGATTTTGTCTCCATTCTCCAGGCCAATCTCTTTCCCAACCTCACTGACTTCAATACCATGAATTGCATTTTCAGTAGGTAAATATTGTGTTCCCCAGGCGTATAAGATTCCAATATAAATGATGAAGGCAAATAAAAAGTTCATCATCACACCACCAATCATAATCAACAAACGCTGATAGGTTTTTTTAGAACGAAATTCATGAGGTTGTGGAGGAAGGCTCATCGCCTCCTTGTCCATCGACTCGTCAATCATTCCTGAGATTTTTACATAACCACCAAGAGGTAGCCAGCCAATCCCGTATTCCGTTTCACCACGTTTTGTTTTGAAAAGTGCGAACCAGGGATCGAAAAAGAGGTAAAATTTTTCTACCCGGGTCTTAAATAAACGGGCAAAGGCAAAGTGCCCAAACTCGTGAAGCACTACTAAAATTGATAAACTTAGAATAAGCTGGGCAGCTTTTATAAGTACTTGTTCCATGTTTCTGTTTAAACTTTTTTACTACGTTGTTTGATCAACGAATTAGTTAACAATCTTGTCTCCTTGTCGGTTTGAATGTAATCGTTCAAATCCGGATTTTTTATGAAGCTTACCTTCTGCATACTATTCTCAATCAAATCAGGCATTTCGGTAAATCCTATTTTATTGTGCAGAAACGCGTGTACAACTACTTCGTTGGCTGCATTTAAAATACATGGCATGTTACCAGCTTGATTTAAAGCTTCGAATGCGAGTGCAAGGTTACGAAAAATTTTTGTATTCGGCTGCTCAAATGTAAGGTTTGGATAGTCTAAAAAGTTGAACCTTTCAAACGAAGAAGGCAATCTCTGTGGGAAATTCAACGCATATTGAATGGGTAATTTCATGTCAGGCAGGCCCATCTGAGCTTTCATCGAACTATCCCTAAATTGCACAATGGAGTGGATAATGCTTTGAGGATGAACGATTACGTCAATCTGATCGGTTTTTAAATCGAATAGCCATTTGGCTTCAATCACCTCAAATCCTTTGTTCATCATGGATGCTGAATCGATCGTGATTTTTGCACCCATATCCCAATTGGGGTGTTTCAAGGCATCGTCTTTGGTCACTTTCTCAAGTTGTTCCAACGAATACCCACGGAAAGGGCCACCTGAGGCTGTGAGGTAAATCTTTTCAATCTCATTCATGTGCTCGCCAGCCAGGCACTGAAAAATTGCTGAGTGTTCCGAATCAACAGGGTAAATATTGACATTGTTTTTAATGGCCTCTCTGGTGATAATTTCCCCGGCAACAACCAGTGTTTCCTTGTTTGCCAGTGCTATATTTTTCCCAGCCTTTACAGCATTTATTGTCGGGATCAGTCCTGAATACCCAACCATTGCAGTTAAAACAGTGTCAACTGAGTCCAACTCAACAACCTGGCTAAGTGCTTCTTTCCCTGCAAAGATTTTAATGGGTTCATTTTTTAGCAATTCTTCCAATTCTTTAGCACGACATTCATTGGCAACAACAACCATGTTGGGTTCATATTTTATGGCTTGCTCTGCGAGTAGCTGAATATTGTTGTTGGCAGTCAGTACCTCCACCTCAAAATGTTCCGGGTGTTCCGATATCACTTCAAGTGCTTGTGTCCCTATTGATCCGGTTGAACCCAGAATGGCAATTCGTTTTTTCATAGAGGCGGTTTAAAAGTCAATGTATTGTTCCGGATCAAGAGCAATTCCCTTGTGCCAGAGTTCAAAATGAAGATGCGGACCACTACTTAATTCCCCTGTGTTTCCCATAATCGCAATTGCCTCCCCTGCCTTTACATGGTCGTGCTGTTTTTTCAGCAACTCGGCATTGTGTTTGTAAACTGAAATCAAATCGTTAGGATGCTGCAAATAAATCACATGTCCGGTTTCAACTGTCCAGCCCGAAAATATAACTGTTCCTTCTAAAACAGAAGAAATTCGTGAGTTGGGCAAGCCAACAATATCAATGGCAAAATGATCAGTTGATTCATCAAACTTTTGGGAAATCATTCCTTTAAGTGGTGTGAAAAAATGAATACTGGCAATATTGTTGCTTGTTTGTTCCCCATTTTTATTCGAGATGTCAAGTTGTTCGGCCAATAGTTTTTGTTTGAAAATGGAGTCGTGATCGTAGTGTTCAAATTCAATGTTACCAGTCCGGATGTTTGAGTCCGCATTAGCCTCAGGCTCCACGGGCACTTCTCCATGAATCAGTGCCTTTATTTTTCCAAGATAGTTGTCCCGAATATGTATCTGCTCTTCTAGTGAATCAACTAGTATCACGTTTCGAACAATCATATTTCGAACTTCCCCTGTTGGATACCCAGGGATGAGTTCACGAATAGGTGTATAAATGATGATCAGCGCAGTTAGAAAAATCAATAACAAACCACCAAATCCCCCGATTGAAAATACTTTTAAGCGGCTAAGCTTTGTACTCCAAACAGTTTGAAAGGTAGAATCATTGTAGATAATTAACCGATAGCGGTTTTGTAGTTTTTGAATGATTTTTTTCTTTTTCTCTTTTTTCCCCATCGTTTGATTTTAGGAAGCAACAAAATTAACAAGAAATAGGCAATCGCCTATGAAACGCCGTTAAATTAATACTTTTTAACGGATGAAAGTATTTTGAAAAATCTGAGAAAAACTTTTGCGTATCGAAAAACAAGCATTATATTTGCATCCGCATTTGAGACAGGGATGTCAAAAATGCTTTCGTTCTGAAAATAGTAATATTAAAAGATATATTGCGGGGTGGAGCAGTTGGTAGCTCGTTGGGCTCATAACCCAAAGGTCGTAGGTTCAAGTCCTGCCCCCGCTACACAGGAAGCCGATTCTTAAAGAGTCGGCTTTTTTAATGCAATTTTCTGGGGAATTAATTCGATGATGATCGTAGGTTCAATCCCGATAACTATCGGGACTTCCCCCGCTACAAAAACAAAGGAGAATTGAATTATCAGTTCTCCTTTGTTTATTTTACCCTATGCCGATTTATGTGTATGAACTTTATTTGACTTCCAGGAAAAGTCTTCTGCAATTTATTTATATCGTAACATTTTTTTAACTGATTTGATTCAATCTTCATTTAATTTTAGCAAAAAACTAATTGAAAATGAGGCTGGTAAGTTTCTGTCAAACATCTCTGCTCGTATTAATATGTACCATTTCTTTTGCGCAATCTAATAGCAGCTTAAAGGTTGCAGTATATGATTCTCCGCCTTTTGGTTTGCAATACGAAGATGGAACCTATGGAGGTTTGATGGTTGAGTTATGGGAAGAAATTGCATCTGAAATTGATATTCAATACGAATACGAGCTAACTGACATGGATGAGTTAATGCTGGGATTAAATGATGAAACCTACCAGGTTGGCTTGGGCGCAATTTCAATAACACCCTCACGAGAAATTTTAGTCGACTTTTCCCATGCAGTGAATCCATCGGGGACTGGTATTGCCGTCAAATCAGGTACAATCAAGAGTAATTTCTTTGCTTATGCCAAACCCATAGTTTTTAGTTTGTTGCGCTTAGTTATTAGTTTGCTGCTATTGTTAGTTATTTCCGGCACTTTGGTTTGGTATTTTGAAAGGAGGAAGAATGATGCCGTTTTTCACCGGAAAATAAAAGGCCTTGGTGATGGATTGTGGTGGGCTGCGGTTACAATGACTACCGTTGGGTACGGCGACAAAGTACCCAAAACCCGCATTGGTAGAAGCATTGCAATAGCCTGGATGTTCATTGGGATAATTATGGTTTCGTTGTTTACTGCAGATGCAAGTTCAATCTTCACCACCATAAAACTAGACTCACATGTACAAACCGTTGATGATTTAAGAAATATCAGAGTGGGTGCAGCCGAAAAGTCTTCCGGGCAAGAGTTTTTAATAAGGGAACATGTAAAACATATTCCGTATGATGATTTGGAGCAAGCAATTGATGCAATGTTAAATCATGAAATTGATGCCATTGTGTCCAATGTGCCGGTTTTACTTTACCTGAATAAACACAAATATCACAACCAGCTATTGGTTTCATCAAAACTGCTTCTGAAAAATAATATGGGGATTGCTCTTTCTGAAGACAGCGAATTAAGGGAGCAAATCAATCAGATTCTTTTGAAAAAGATATCAGAACCGCAATGGCAGCAATCGTTGTACAAATATTTAGGTGAAACCAACTAGTATTTCCACAAACAGACTGCTGCCAGCTACTATCTAAACTTGGTCCTGCTTTTTCGAGAAAAGATAAGCTAACCGGATTTTTGGTTGCTCAGATTTTGGCAAAGGTTTCATTCCAAAAACTACTCTCGCAACATTGAAAGGGAGTATAAAGAATTGGTAGATAAACCAAACACAAAATACCGAGCCGAATAGAATTATCAACGCTTTTGTCCAAATTGGGATTGAAATACTAACAACAAAATAGGCAATGACGATAATAATTGGCTGGTGTAAAAGGTAAATTGGATATATCGCCTGGTTTAATGGTTTTCGCCACCTATGCTCACGGTTAAAGTATTTTCTTGAAAAACCTAAAATTGAAAGGCCAAGAGACCAACTCATAACCAGGGAAGAATAGTAATATATCGTTCCACCGTTTATATTGGGGAAAAGCAAGCTTCCGTTGTACATCATATAGGTTGAGAGAATAGCAATACCAAGTGTTGTGTACCTGTCCCTCACAATGGACTCCATAATTTTTGCACTTCCAACCAGCATGAATCCATAAAAGAAATAAAGAAAGTCAAGAGCAATGTAAGCCCAGTCATCAACCAGAGCATGCGTTTCTTCCGGGAAATAAGGAATGAGCCAATATTGAGAAAGAATGATTGGAATTACAAACCAAATAATTGACCCGGGCATGTTGCAGAATTTCACCAATGCATTTTCAAATTTTGCATAATATTTTGAACGATAGAAAGCGATAAAAGGAACAAAAAAGATTGATATTAAAAACAAGTAGAGGATAAACCACAAATGATGCCAGCTCATATTACCTTCAGGATAAGTTCCTTCAAACAGATGCAAGTAGAAGTTTAAGAGGGTAGGATATTGGTCAATTTTTTCAATATACACCTGCACAGGCACAAGAATGAACATGCCAATGATTAAAGGAATGAATAACCTTTTATGGCGTTCTATGATAAAACCACCGATGGTTCTTTTACCGAGTGCATATCTTGTACCTACTCCCGACACCAGGAAAAGTAATGGCATTCTCCATTGGTGCAGAAAACCCATAATCGGATGAAGCCATTCCTGTGGCTGGTCATTTTTTATATGCCATCCCCAGCCGTTAAAAACCATTCCAATATGAAAAAGAAACACACTAAAGATTAAAAAGATGCGGATCCAATCAATGTCGTACTGTCTGCTGAACTTGTTTAATTGTTTTTCCATTGCTTAAAAATTTTGAAACAAAGGAACAGGGTAACCCAGGCAGAGGCGAATGTTTTTATCGTCGCGCAGTATTTCCCGATAAACGCGTACATCCATATTTGATTGAATGACTGAATAACTGAGTGCTTGAATAGTTGTTTTTGGAGGGGAACTGTTAGTTTGTTTGCATCAATTTCCGGTATTCAGAAGGGGTTTGCCCGGTAATATTTTTAAAAGCTTTGTTAAAACTGGCTTTCGAATTGTAGCCAACCATTTCAGCAATTTCTTCAATCTTGAATTTCATGGAATCATTACCCGAAAGTATTTTTTTGGCTTCCTCAATTCTATAGCTGGCCAGCCAGTTGAAGAAGTTCATTCCGGTTTTTTCATTAATAACCTGAGAAACATTGTGGGTGGTTTCATTTATTTTTGAAGAAATATCAACCAGGGAAGCAAGATTGGTTTTGTAATATCTTTCTTCTTGCATAACTGTTTCCAGTCGATACAAAATGTCGTTTTTCAAATCATTATCCAGACCTGATTTTTCATACTTGATTTTTTCAGCATCGGTTGATTCCTTAAAAAGTCCCGAGCGGTTTGCAATCGAGAAGCTAATCAGGTATAAAATGAACGCCGTATATGAAGCAATAAAATAATCACCTAAGTCGCGTCCAAAATAAATTTTCACAAATACGAAAACCAGGATAATAATTGAAAAATGAAAAACCAACCAACGGTAAGTATTCAGTTTCCCTCTTTTCAACGACCAAAATACTACTCCTTGGGCTTTGTATTCTTTTAATAAATAGTGTGCTGAGGCAAACAGATATCCAAGAAAATGGAACAGCGTTAGCTGGTTAACAACATCCCGAATCCCCATGGGATCATCGCTTATTTTCATTGTCACAGGCAGCATTTGTGCATCGGGGTGATAACACTCAAGGAATGAGTTGTATTTCAGTTCGTTGGGTTGAATGAAATAGAAAATCAGGTAGAGGGCGTAAAAAACAAACCAAATAAAATGAGGCCAGTGTAACAGTTTTTTATTGGGGTGAATGGAGTAAAAAAACGTGAAAAAGAAAAGTGGACCAATCGCGAAATTCAGTGGTTCTGAAAAATCGTTGATGTAGATTACTTTGGTCATTACACCTGTGTAGCTTAATAATACTTCGAGTATTAAACCTGAAAGTGCAAGTGAGAATAATCCGAGGAAGAGGTTTTTCTTTTGTTGCCTGTGTTTCTTTTTCAGCAAAAACCAGGCAATAAAAAAGCCTTGGAAAACACCCAGCAAAATTAATAAGGCAAATATGTCAAAACGTGAAAAGTTCTCCATATGGAATCTGTTCAATTCCATAAAAATAATAAATATAGTACATGTAAGAAGTTATTTTCTGGCACAAAAAAACCGGAACAAGTCCGGTCGGGAAAATATAAGAGGTATTCATTAATTTTTAAAGAAGGGTAACACCAAATAGGTGTAAATCGTACAACCCACACATATTGCAAACGCAAATTCCAGCGCTGCAAAGAAAACCAGGATGCCAGCAATGATGGTTGATGCCAACGAAAAATTTAATGCAAACAAAACGGTTATTAGTGCAGTCATTAAAAATCCCAGTCGTGCAGCAAAAATTTTCGGTGCTTTGTCAATCTGCTTTACAGGTAGGTTTAACGCATTGCTTAGGCTTGAGCTCATGTAGCTTATCGGGCTATGTTTGAGTTTTGTAAAAGCACGGATATAAAAATCAGCAGCTAAAAAAACCAGGAATAGTGTTGAGTTAATGGAAAAAGCCAAAACAACAGTAATAATAGCAAACAGTGCATTCAATCGGGTAACTTGTTCGTTAATCCGTTTATCTGATATGGGGCATAAAATATTCTTCATCACAATTCTCTTTTAATATTATTATCACAAAATTAAACCTATATGAACTTTCATATGTCAATTAAAAGACAAATATATCTTTTGATTTAAATTATTTGGACGCATTCTAAATAACATTTTATCATCCTTAATGGTTTCTTCATATTCAGAAAAAAACCTAATTTGCAGCAGATGAGGTTTAAAATGAAATATTATTCCAATTTGTACCACAATTTCGGCAAGGGTTTGTACGAATGCTGGATCAATTGATTTCTTTTCCTTCCTGATTGTCTTCTGACACTATTTCTCATCAATCATCAATAAACATTTATCAATCATATTTTCTAATGAAGGGTATCATATTCGATATCAAACGTTTTGCTGTCCACGATGGCCCAGGGGTTCGCACAACGGTGTTTTTTAAAGGTTGTCCGCTAAAATGCCTTTGGTGCCACAATCCAGAGAGCATTGAGAAAAATCCTGTTTGTGTTGAAAAAACAGTAAGACTGGGCGGAAAAGCATTTACTGAAGAAGTTCAGATTGGCTATGAAATTACGGTTGATGAACTTATGCAGGAGCTTCTAAAAGAACAAGTATTTATGGAAGAATCTGGTGGAGGTGTTACATTTTCCGGAGGGGAACCCATGCTGCAGCCAGAGTTTTTATATTCTGCGTTGAAAGCATGTAAAGATTATGGTTTACATACTGCTGTTGATACTGCGCTGGTTTCAAGCTGGCAAACAATTGAAAAGATTGCAAGCTTTACCGACTTGTTTTTAGTTGACCTGAAACTAATTGATGATGAACTGCACCAAAAATATACGGGTGTGAGCAACCATCTAATTTTGTCGAACATTCAGGAACTTTCCGAATCAGGAAAACGAATAAGAATTAGAATACCAATGATTCCTGAAGTAACGAATACAACAGAGAATATTGAGCAGGCTATTGCATTCTTGAACGAACAAAAAAGCCCGGTTGAGGCTGTTGACTTGTTGCCGTTTCACAATACGGCCAATGAAAAATACAAGCGTTTTCATATGGACAATCATTTTGTTTCGCTGCCTTCAATGGATAAGCGAGATGTTTTCGATTTTAAAACAAAGTTTGAAGACGCTGGATTTATCGTTAAGATTGGAGGGTAATTTTCTCCGTACTAAAAATCAAAAATTATGACACCAAGAATAAAAAAATTAAGAGAACAAAGCTTAAATGCGATCAATAAAATTTCAGCAGAAAGAGGTTTGCTGATTACCGAATTTTACAAGAACCACCTTGCCTTTGGTGATTCCATACCTGTTCAGCGGGCAAAAGCTTTTCGCTATATCATGGAGAACAAGTTTGTCTGCATCAACGATGATGAATTGATTGTAGGTGAACGTGGTCCTGCACCAAAATCAACGCCAACCTATCCGGAGGTTACCGTTCACTCACTTCAGGATTTAGATATTTTGAATACAAGGGAAAAAGTGTGGTTTAGGGTTGATGACGAAACACGGGATGCGTTTGAAAATACCATCATTCCTTTCTGGAAAGGGAAATCAAACCGTGACCGGGTGATGAACAGCGTGAGTGAAGAATGGAAGGATGCTTATGCAGCCGGAATTTTTACCGAATTTATGGAGCAACGTGCACCTGGACATACTGTTGCCGGGAATAAGATTTATCAGAAAGGGATGCTTGATATTATTGATGATGTGGAAGAAAGCATTGCAAAGCTTGATTTTTATAATGATCCCGAAGCGTACGACAAGCGGGAGGAACTGAAGGCAATGAAAATTGCTGCTGAAACCCTGATCGTATTTTCAAACCGCCATGCAGATAAACTGAACCAACTGGTGCAGCAGGAAGAAGATGCGGACCGAAAGGCAGAGCTGGAAGAAATGGCTCAAATTTGTTTGAATGTACCTGCCAATGCTCCAAAGACTTTTCACGAAGCTTTGCAATATTATTGGTTTGTACACCTTGGTGTTGTTACTGAGCTGAATCCATGGGATTCATTTAACCCTGGTCGGCTGGATCAGCACCTTTATCCTTTTTATAAAAAAGAAGTGGCAGAAGGAACTTTAACCAAAGAACAAGCTACTGAAATCCTTCATTCATTTTGGATTAAATTCAACAATCACCCAGCACCACCTAAAGTAGGGGTGACAGCTCTGGAAAGTAACACATACACAGATTTTGCTTTGATCAACTTGGGCGGTGTGAAACCAGATGGCTCTGATGCTGTGAATGAAATGTCTTTCATTTTGTTAGATGTGATTGAAGAAATGCGTTTGTTGCAACCAAGTTCAATGGTTCAGCTTAGTAAGAAAAACCCGGAAAGCTTTATAAATCGTGCGGTTAAAATTACAAAAACGGGATTTGGGCAGCCTTCCATTTTTAATACCGATGCCATCATTCAGGAAATGACCCGAATGGGGAAAGATATTGTTGATGCACGAAATGGTGGAGCAAGCGGCTGTGTGGAAACAGGCGCTTTTGGGACAGAAAGCTATATTTTATGTGGCTATTTCAACCTCCCCAAGATTTTGGAAATTACCATGCACAATGGTTTTGATCCAAGAACACAAAAAATGATAGGCTTGCAAACGGGCGACCCTCGCGAGTTTAATTCAATGGATGATTTGCTTTTAGCTTTTGAAAAGCAGGTTAAACATTTTGCAGATATTAAAATCCATGGCAGTAACGTCATTGAAAAAACCTTTATCAATAATGTGCCAACCCCGTTTCTTTCATTGATTATTGACGATTGTGTGGCACGTGGCGTTGACTATATAAATGGAGGAGCAAGGTACAACACCAGCTATATTCAAGGCGTTGGAATGGGAACAATTACCGATAGCTTGACCGCTTTCAAAAAGCATGTATTTGAAAATAAAACCCGGTCGATGGAACAGTTCATGGATGCCCTTCAGAATAACTTTGAAATGGATGAGCAGCTACGCTATGAGCTGATTTACAGAACACCTAAATATGGTAACGACGATGATGAAGCCGATGTGCATTTGAAAGATGTGTTTGAAATATATTTTAAGGCTGTGGATGGTCGAAAAAGCCCTCGTGGTGCTGACTACCGAATTAACCTTTTGCCAACAACCTGCCATGTGTATTTTGGAAGTGTGATGCAGGCAAGTGCAGATGGGCGACTTGCATGCACACCCGTCTCGGAAGGTATTTCACCTGTTCAGGGAGCTGATAGGCAAGGGCCAACTTCCGTGGTAAAGTCAGCAGCAAAAATAGATCATTTACGCACCGGAGGAACTTTGTTGAACCAAAAATTTTCGCCCGACTTTTTTGAAGATGACACGGCCATTCAAAAAGTATCGAGTCTGGTAAGAAGTTATTTCAAAATGGATGGACACCACATTCAGTTTAACGTGGTGAATGCGGATACCTTGCGTGATGCTCAAAAAAATCCTGAAAATTACAAGGATTTGATTGTTCGAGTGGCTGGTTACAGCGATTACTTTAATGACCTTGGGGAAGATTTACAAAACGAAATAATTAACAGAACTGAACATGAAAGCTTCTAGAAAAACACTACTACTTTTACTTTTTATTGCAAGTACATTTCTTTCTTCTGCTCAAACCATTCAGGAAAGATATGAACAAGCTGAGCAATTTTTGCCGAAGAATATTCGTAAACTGGTAAAAAACATTCATGTAACCCCAAACTGGGTTGATGAAACTTCTGATTTTTGGTTTATAAAAGAAACAGATAAGGGATATGAGTATCGGCTATTCAATTCGAAAAAAGGAAATTCCAGCCTGGCTTTTGACCACCAGAAAATTGCTGGTATTCTTTCAGAATTGAAAGAGAAAAAAGTATCAGCTGATTCGCTTGCTTTGAGGGATTTAAAATATGTTGATAATCAAAAAAGCATTTCTTTTTCTTATAAAAAACAAACTGTCACTGTGAAGCTTGATAATTATTCGTTTGAAAAAACGGATAAGGAGGAACTCGAAAAAAGCCAGTCAAAATCTGCTGATGGGAAATGGATGGTTGAGGTGAAAAACTACAACCTTTACCTGACCAATTTGGAGACCGGGCAAGAAAAAGCATTGACCGATGATGGCATTCAAAAGTATGAATATGCAACTCCGGTTTCATGGTACCGCATGGTTGATATTTCAAAAGGGGAAAAATACGATCCAAGCATTAGCGTTGTTTGGTCGCCGGATTCTAAAAAGTTTGTGACTTTTAAAATTGACCGAAGAAAAATTGGTGAGTTGTACTTGTACCAGAGCCTTCCTGATAGTGGCATGCGTGCCAAGGTGTGGTCGTATGAACGTGCACTGCCAGGCGAAGATGCACATATCTATGAATATTACATTTTTGATGTAGAGAAGGGGACAAAAACGAAAGTGGATCTTCCTCCATTCTCAACATTTCTGAGTAGTATCTGGCCACAATGGTTGGAAAACAATGAAGAATTTTACTTCGCCAATTTCAGCAGGGGCTATAAAGAAATTTCACTTTACCTGGCTGATGCGAATTCCGGGAAAGTAAAACAGCTTGCTAATAATAAGTCCGAAACCATGGTTGAGTACCAACTGACTGACTGCGAGTGGTTTGATGATCAGACAAAATTTACCTGGGCATCCGAACAAGATGGTTGGAATCAATTGTATTTGTACAACAAAAATGGAGAACAGATCCGTCAGTTGACTAAAGGTGAGTTTGTAGTAAAATCGGTTGATTACATTGATGAAAAATCAGGCACAATTTACTTTACAGCAAAAGGTGTACAAACAGGGCATGATCCCTATTTTACCTACTTGTGCAGTGTTCAGGCTGATGGTAGTAAGTTTAAAGTGCTTACCCCGGAAATAGCAGACCATAACGTTAAAATCTCTCCGGATGGGAAATACCTTGTGGACAACTATTCGACCATAGAAAGCAAACCTGTTTCAGTATTCCGTAGGTTGAAAGATGGGCGGGTTATTGCAAAAATTGTGGAGTCGGGAATAGATGAATTGCTGGCAACAGGCTGGCGATTCCCAAAAGCGTTTAAAGCGAAAGCCCGTAATGGTGAAACGGATATTTACGGTGCAATCTTTTACCCATCACATTTTGATCCTACCAAAAAGTACCCGGTAATTGATGGTACTTATTCTGGCCCGCAAGCCGTTCGGACAGCAAAATCATTTGATCGGGCTTATCGTGCATCAGACGTATCTTTAGCTGAGTTGGGTTTCATTGTGATAACCGTTGATGGGCTTGGATCTGCCTGGCGATCAAAAGAATTCCATGATTATTCGTATGAAAACTTAGGTGATATTGGAGCTAAAGACCACATTGCTGCAATTAAACAGATGGCTGAAAAATATCCTTATATTGATGCTGAAAGAGTTGGGATTTATGGGCATTCAGCCGGAGGTTACGATGCCGCCCATGCCTTACTTATTCATCCAGAATTTTATTCGGTAGCTGTTTCTTCTGCCGGGAACCATGATCATGGAATGGCTAAGGCCTGGTGGCCTGAGCAATACATGGGTATGCCCGGAGAACACTACAAAAAGCAATCAAACCTGACTTTGGCGAAAAACCTTGAGGGACATTTGTTGCTGGTGCACGGGGATATGGACAACAATGTGAATCCGGCTTCAAGTATGCGTCTTGCTGCTGAATTAGTTAAGCACAATAAGGACTTTGAGCTGTTACTGATACCAAACAGGAACCATGGTTTGAGCGACCACCCTTATTTTATCAGAAAGCGCTGGGATTATTTTGTAGAAAACCTTCTAAATGAAGAAGCTCCAAAGGAATATCAAATCGATTCATATCAATAAATTTTAATAACATGTTTAAAGCTGAAACATATAAAAACCGTCGTAAAGAGTTATGTCAAAAAGTTGGTTCGGGTATTATCCTTCTTCTGGGAAATGAAGAATCTTCCATGAACTATAAAGACAATACTTTTCCTTATCGTCAGGATAGTACATTCCTGTACTATTTTGGAATTAACTTTCCTGGACTAGCTGCTGTAATTGATGTCGACAACCAGCAGGAAATCATTTTTGGTGATGATTATACCATTGATCACATTGTGTGGATGGGACCTCAGCCAACCATTGCTGATCGGGCTGCTCAGGCAGGGGTGTCGATTGCAGAGCCATCTTCAAAGCTTCAAAGCTTTATTGCTTCTGGAATTAAGTCAAGCCGGAAAATTCATTTTCTACCACCATATCGTCCCGAAAATAAGATGAAGCTTTCAACGCTGTTAAATATTCCAATTGACACAATTAAATCTGAGGTGTCTTTGGAGCTAATTAAGGCTGTTGTTAGTCAACGTGAAATTAAATCGGAAGAGGAAATAGTGCAAATTGAAGATGCAGTTAACCTATCTGTTGACATGCATGTGGCGGCGATGAAGTATGCAAGGCCTGGAATGTTAGAAGCTGAGGTGGCAGCCAAAGTTCATGAAATTGCCCATGCTTCAGATGGTGATGTGTCATTCCCGATTATTGCGACCATAAATGGACAGACGCTGCACAACCACTACCACGGCAACAAAATCCAAAAGGGTGATTTGTTTTTGCTTGATGCTGGGGCTTCGAACAAAATGTGTTATGCCGGTGATTTGTCGAGTACATTCCCGGTTGATAACAGGTTTACCAATCAGCAAAAAGAAATTTACGAGGTCAGTTTATTGGCTCATGAGGCGGCAGTATCTGCCATTGCGCCAGGCGTAACATTTAAAGAAGTTCATTTTGCCGCTTGTCGTTCTATTGTGAACTCGATGAAAGAAATGGGCTTTATGAAAGGTGATTCAGAAGCAGCCGTGACAGAAGGTGCACATGCTTTGTTTTTTCCTTGCGGCACTGGGCACATGATGGGCTTGGATGTTCATGACATGGAAGATTTAGGTGAAGTTTGGGTTGGTTACGATGGTGAACCAAAGAGCAAGCAGTTCGGTTTAAAATCGTTGCGTTTGGGTAAAAAATTGAAACCAGGCCACGTATTTACCATTGAACCAGGAATCTATTTTATTCCTGAATTAATTGACCTGTGGCAATCACAAGGTAAGTTCACTGAATTTATTAATTGGGATAAGGTGAATGAGTACCGAAATTTTGGCGGGATAAGGAATGAAGAAGATTTTGTGGTTACAGAAACCGGATACAAATTATTGGGTAAACCAAAACCAAAAACACTTAAAGATGTTGAATCGGTAAGAAACGATTAATGTTGAACAGAAAGATTGTTGGAAGCAATATGGATTCATGTCAAGAAAACTTGGATTTTTGGTAGTAGAACTCCAAAAATATGTTAGTTTTTTTATGTCCGATAAGGTATGCCAAACCTTTTTTATAGCATGATTTATGTTAATGATTTATTTTTCAGTGTTTTATGGAATGGAATAAGTTTTGCTTAGAATCATTCAAAATTGTTAAAAATCGTTAAATTTGTTTTCTGACAAACTAAACTAACATGCTATTATGACTTCAAAGCCGATAGAACGGAGGAGTTTCATAAAGATGATGGCTATGGGTATTGGAGCAAGCTGTGCAGCTATTCCATTTTATTCTCAGGCAATTGATGTAGAATCCACTCTAAGCCTTTTGAAATTTAGGCTGGGAAAACCGGAATGGATTCTGCACGAAGATGGAACTTTTGATCTGGTGGCTGGTGATATACGACTTAGAAAATGCCGTCCCATGATTGATGGGCAAAGCATCTTCGTTAGAAATGCCTATTTAGGTGACTCCCCAAAAGGTAAGCGTCTGATTTACCAGTTGAAAGAAGGATTTGTAATGCTTGACTTGAAAGTGAATTCAGGTTCGGTTTCAATTGGTGCGGAGATTAGTGGAATGAGCAGAGCGCCTTATTGGTTTTGTCCGCTGGGTGAAGCAAAAATTGAGGGTGCAACACGGTTTTTTAAACAGGCATATGGAACAGGTGGAGGCAGTGGGGTTTTCGAATTTCCGAAAGCAACAAAACAAAAATATGAACACTCACTTGGGGAACAGGCATGGTCGTACGATTCATATGTGACTTCCGCACTGATTTCCGATACGGATGAAACTATTGCGTTCGGCTGTTATGAGCAGCAGAACTTTATTCAGCGGAGTACGATATATAATAAGCCACACCGAAAAGGACTTAACGACAGCCTTCCTGACAAGGAAAACCTTTTTTTTGAAACCGGGTTTGTTATGGAAAACATTCCATTAACAGATCTTATTAAGTTGCCAGATATATTTATTTACAATGGCAACCAGCCATTTGAAACGCTTAGGCACCTGGCTTGGAACATTTCAGAAAGTATTGGTGCACGAAAAGATTCCATTACCAGTTATCACTGGAGTTCGAACGAAGCAACAATCCCGGGCTTTAACTATGATGATCTGATCAATCAGTTGCAGGCACTGGATGAGATTAATCCGAAGATTCCGTTTCATACCATACAGATTGACAAGGGTTATTGCATATATGGAGACTGGCTCGAGCCCAATGAAAAATGGCCCAAGGGAATGGAGGTTGCAGCAAGGGAAGTTTTTAGACGAGGTTATCGTGCCGGTATCTGGATTGCCCCATTTGTGGTTCATGAAGAAAGCAAAGTATTTCGGCGACATAAAAACTGGTTGATTCAGGATTTGAATGGGGAGCCGATTGTTGAAAAGCAAACAGAGGCAGGCAAACTGTATGCGTTAGATGGTTCTCATCCTGACGTAAAAAGATATATCCAGCGTGTTTTCAGAACCTACCGTAAGATGGGATATACCTTTTATAAGACCGATTATATGGATTGTGGACTGAAAGCAAATAGCGGGATAAAACGCTACGACAAGCTAAAGACCTCTGTGCAAATATATACTGACGTTTTGAAAATTATACGTGAAGAAATTGGTGCTGGAAGTATTTGGCTATCCGGAAATTCTCCATATGGCCCGATGATTGGTTATGTTGATGCAATGAGCATTGGTGGCGATTGCTGCAATCCGCATAAGGAAAATTGGATTAGCAACGTAATGGATGAAAGTTACCACACACAATACTTCAACAATGTTTTCTGGCAAAACGACCTGAATTTGGTTCAGTTCAAAGATGAAGATTTAAAGAATTTTGAAAGTAGTTTATCACACTGGGCAGGCATGCTTGGTGGAGTAGTTTCAACTTCTGAGAAGTTTTCGGAATGGACTGAAGAGCAAATAAAAGAATGGAGGTTTTTACAGCCTAAGGAGCGCCCTCAAAGCGCATCAATGCCACTTTGGGGCAGCTCTAGTAAATGCAAAATGGCCATTCGTCGCTACAAAGATCCACGTAGTTGGGGAATATTGGTTATTAATAATTCAAATGAAACTGTGCAGGAAACATACAGTATCAATGACCTGACTGGGCAAAAGCACTCCTGGGTCTATTTATGGGAAGCAGGTAAAAGTAGTGGTTTAGGTGACCTGAGTGAAATTACGGTGACCTTAAGACCCAAAGAATCAAGGCTGATGTTTCTTACAAATGGGAAAACTAATCCTCCTGAAGACTTTACGATTAGTGGTATTTCTTTGGATAAGTTCAACAAAAGACTTTCAAAAGAAGATTAAAAAGCATACATGCACTGAACATTTACTGACTTCTGTTCTTTAAAAGAGCGGAAGTCTTTTTTGTTTGTAGAAACTTAGCATTATTTTAGAGCTTTAATTTTCAATTTTTAATGATGGATTTGAGTGCCTTGAACATAGATACTCCTGTTGAAATAATAAATCTTGCTATTGGGAACAGCTTGGTTGGAAACCTGGGCATCAGAATTAAAAAAATTGCTGATGGTGAAGTAGAAGCATACATGCTGGTGAATGAAAAAACAAGCCGTCCCGACGGCATGTTGCACGGAGGAGCTAACCTGGCACTGGCAGAAACATTGGCAGGCCTGGGTAGTATGTTGCTGGTAGATATGAACGCGTTTGATGTGTTGGGCATTCAGGTAAATGGAAACCATACCGGTGTGGCAAAAGAAGGACAGGTAAATGCCGTTGCAAAAATCATACATAAGGGAAACCAGACACATGTTTGGAATGTTGATGTAAGCAATGAAGGTGGCAAACTGATTTCAACGGCCAGAGTTACGAATATGATTGTGAAGCGGAATGGATAGTAAGGAAGAATTTAGTGGTTTGTTAGAAAAACTTTTATCGAAGAATAAACCCTTTGCAGCATGGTTTTTCCCAAATGATAACACCCCGGAATTGCTGATCGGGGAAAAGGATGATTTGTCTTTTCTTTCTGATTTCAATAAACTTAATGGCGAGGAAGGTTTTGTTTTTGCACCTTACAAAAACAGCAAAAAAGTCCCCATCGTTTTATTAAAGCCAGGTGTGCATTTAAAAGGTTATGAAGAAATCCTTTCATTTAACACAGATGATTTAGAGGAAGATTCAGCTTGCTTGATCAAGCGCAACCTATTTGTTATTCAGCAAAAAGATTACCTGAAAGATGTTGAGGAAACGATTGAAGAAATAAAATCAACCAAGCTGGCAAAAGTGATTGTTTCCCGTTTAATTCCAAAAGAACGAGGTGACGAATCTATTGGGCAGTTGTTTTTGGAACTTCGTGACCAAACTCCAAATGCCTTTGTTTATATGGTGAACCTTCCGGAGGCTGGAATTTGGATGGGCGCAACCCCTGAAGTACTTTTAAAATCCAATGGGAAAAGTATGGAGACGGTTTCTCTCGCTGGCACACAGCCACGAAGGGGAGATTCCGATTACTCATGGCACACCAAAGAAATAGAAGAGCAAGCATTTGTGTCGAGGTACATGCTCGATGTGTTTTACCGCTTCAATGTTCACCCATACACCACTCAGGGTCCTGATTCTATGGAGAGTGGAAAAGTTGCTCACCTGAAAACGAGTTTTATGTTCCCTGCAAAAACCATAGCTCATCAATTGGGCGATTTTATTGCAGATTTACATCCTACCCCTGCCGTTTGCGGGTTACCAAAATCGAAGGCTGATCGCTTCATTTCTAAAATAGAAAAACATGACCGAAGGTATTACACCGGATACTTGGGGCCATGGCGTTTAAATAAATCAGTCAGATTATTTGTAAATTTGCGGTGCATGGAGGTAACACCCGATCAATATATTTTGTATTCAGGAGGAGGGATCACTTCCCGGTCGGTTCCGCAGGAGGAGTGGGAAGAAACAAATACCAAAGCGAAAACATTGTTGTCGGCGATTGAAGCCGTTCAGAATAAATGATATCCAATAAAAAACATATTCAGCAGCTTGCAGCACTATTGCATGCAAAAGGGGTTAATGACATTATCATTTCACCCGGGTCAAGAAATGGGCCACTAATTCACACATTGGTGGGAGCGGGGCTTTTTAGTTGCCGAAACATAGTTGATGAGCGAAGTGCGGCTTATTTTGCCATTGGGCTTTCACAAGTTAAGCAAAAACCGATTGTGCTTGTGTGCAGTTCCGGAACGGCAACCTTGAATTATGCCCCTGCAGTAGCTGAAGCTTTTTATCTGAATATTCCTTTGATTGTGATCACTGCAGATCGTCCGGAATATTGGATTGACCAAGGCGAAAGCCAGTGCATTCGGCAAGGGAGAATCTACCAGGATTTTACAAAAAAGGAAGTTGGTCTTCCGTTGGGAGAATCTACAAAAGAACTTTGCTATGCCGAACGATTGATTAATGAATGCCTGAATATTTCAATTTCTGGAACTCCTGGTCCTGTTCATATAAATATTCCGTTGGAAGAACCGCTTCATAATTTGGTAGATGAAAAACTTCCAAGTGTAAAGCTGATTAATCAGGCTGAAGCTGATTTTAAACGATCAGGTGCTGAATTAGAAAAGCTTGCAGATACAATCAATCAATCAGAAAAAATACTGATTCTGGCTGGGCAGCAGAGCCCGGATTTGGAATTGGAAAATCAGCTTGTTGAATTTGCTTCAAAAACAGGGGCTGTTGTTTTAGGTGAATATCTTTCAAATTTGCACCATCCCTCTTTTTGTGATTCTGTCGATTTATTGATGCCAGCACTTTTGAATGAAAAAATTGAAGTGTTCCAACCCGATTTGCTAATCAGTTTTGGAGGGCAGTTTGTTTCAAAATCACTCAAACAGTTTTTACGAAAAAACAAGCCAATTAACCATTGGCATTTGAGCATTTCCAATGAACATTTTGACACGTATCAGTCATTGACAAAAGTGATCCAGGCAGAAGCCACGGATTTCTTTGCTCAACTATTCGATCAACTTGAAATAAAAGAATCATCCTATCAGGGGAAGTGGAAAGAGAAAGAACAAGAGGTTTCACAATTAAGAAACGAATTCATTCAAAATACAGGATTTTGTGACCTATCCGTTTTCAATCAAATTCAGCAAGCAATTCCTAAAAAGTCGATCGTACATTTTGGAAATAGCTCTCCGGTGCGCTATGCCCTTTTAGTGAGCCGAATTGAAAATACGCTGTATTTGGGTAACCGTGGAACCAGTGGAATTGATGGTTGTCTGTCTACGGCAGTTGGTTATGCTTCTGGGTCTGAAAAAATCAATACGATCATCCTTGGCGACCTGTCATTTTTTTACGATTCCAATGCCCTTTGGAACAAGTATATTGGGAACAACCTCAGGGTTATCGTCATCAATAATCGTGGTGGGAACATTTTCGGCATGATAAAAGGGCCAGCTGATTCGCCAGCCTTTCACGAACATTTTTTTGCTGAAAACAATTTTAAAGCTGAAGGAATAGCCAATACGTTTCAGTTGGATTATTTCAAGGCCGAGAATGAAAAAGAATTAGAAAAAGGGTTAACCGGGTTTTATTCTCCCGATCGAAAGAAAGCTGCACTTTTAGAGGTTTTTACTGATGCTGAAATGAATAGCAGGAAATTTCGGGATTTGTTTAGTTACATAAAAGATAGTATAAAATGACAACAAAAAGACAATGGGAAACCATTAAAGAATATGAAGATATTTTCTTCGAGTATTTCGAAGGGATTGGAAAAATTACCATCAACCGCGCGCGTTACAGAAATGCCTTTCGTCCAACAACGGTGAATGAAATGAGCGAAGCGCTTAAAATTTGTCGCGAAGATAACCGCATTAATGTGGTGGTGCTTACGGGTGCTGGTGATAAAGCATTTTGCTCTGGTGGCGATCAAAACGTAAAAGGGATCGGTGGCTATGTGGACAAGGACGGGATTCCACGTTTGAATATCCTGGAAGTGCAGAAGCAGATTCGCAGCATGCCCAAGCCTGTTGTTGCTATGGTGAACGGTTATGCCATTGGTGGCGGACATGTGTTGCATGTAGTTTGTGATATTTCCATAGCCAGCGAAAATGCCATTTTTGGACAAACAGGGCCAAAGGTCGGTAGCTTCGATGCAGGGCTTGGGTCATCGTATTTGGCGAGTATTGTTGGGCAGAAAAAAGCCCGTGAGATTTGGTTTATGTGCCGTCAGTATTCAGCTGCTGAAGCCTTGGAAATGGGATTGGTAAATAAAGTAGTTCCTTTCAATCAGTTGGAAGATGAGGTAGTTGCTTGGGCTGAAAAAATGCAGGAGCATAGTCCGCTTGCCCTTCGTATGCTAAAACTTGGCTTAAATGCTGAGTTGGATGGACAAATTGGAATTCAGGAGTTCGCAGGCAATGCAACACTGCTTTATTACCTGACAGAAGAAGCACAGGAAGGGAAACATGCGTTTCTTGAAAAGCGCAAACCTGATTTTGGCAAGTATCCTAAGTTTCCTTAAATAGATACGGTTTATCAAATAGTAACTTACCTTTTTGTAAGATTATGGCAACACCCAAAAGTTGGATAAAAGCAGCCCGTTTACGCACCTTGCCGTTGGCTTTGGCTGGCATTGTTATGGGGTGTGGTTTGGCATGGTTTTTTGGTGCAATTAACTGGACAGTTTGTACATTGGCCGTTGTGACAGCTGTTTTGATCCAGGTATTTTCAAACTTTGCTAACGATTATGGTGATAGTCAGAAGGGAACGGATAATGAGTTTCGTTTGGGTCCGACACGCACCATGCAAAGCGGCGAGATTTCCAAGAAGGAAATGAAAGCCGGGATGTTTGTAGTCGGTTTTTTAAGTTTATTTTTTGGGGTATGGCTGGTTTATGCAGGAACATGGCATGTTTCAAGAACTGCATTTTTTGTTTTCATTGGTCTGGGTATTTTGGCGCTTGTTGCTGCCTATTTTTACACTGCCGGTAAAAAGTCATATGGTTACATTGGGTTAGGTGATTTGTCGGTTTTCTTGTTTTTCGGATTGCTCCCGGTTATTGGTGTATTTTATTTAAACACCGGATATCTCGAAACTGCGGTAGTCCTTCCGTCCATCACCATGGGTTTTTTCAGCGCCGGGGTGTTGAATTTGAATAATATGCGCGATATTGAAAATGATCAGCAGTCAGGGAAAATCACCTTGGCTGTCCGGATGGGTTCAAGGAACAGCCGAATTTTTCATGCTTCAATTATCCTTTGGGGTTGGATAGCTACGGTTATTTTTACCATTAAGCAACTGGAATCATTTTGGCAGTGGATATTCCTTGTAACACTACCAATTTTTCTACTTGATTTATTGCGAATATTTCGAATTGAAGAAGCATCAAAGCTTGATCCTTTTCTAAAAAGACTGGCACTTTCGACTTTGCTTTTTACATTGCTGTTTTGCATCGGTCTGGTATTATCCGATTTATGAAAATACGGGTTCACAAATATGAATTGATTTTTAAACGTCCTGCTGGTACATCAAGGGGAACACTAACTAGCCGTGCGGTTTGGTTTTTGTTTTTGGAAGATAATGGAAAAACCGGAATTGGAGAGTGTGCCCCCTTACCCGGATTAAGCATGGAAACAACCGAACAGGTTGAATCGGTTCTGAATAGGATTGAACTCGATCCAACGATGTTCATTGAAAATCATGATTTGCTAGCTGGATTACCTGCTGTCCGATTTGCCTTAGAAGCAGCATTGCTTGACCTGAAGAATGGAGGAAAGCAAATTCTTTTCCCTTCAAATTTTACGGGTGGATTGGCTGGAATACCTATCAATGGATTAATCTGGATGGGTGATCTGAAATTTATGCAACAGCAGATTGAAGAAAAATTGAATGCCGGATTTCGTTGTGTCAAACTGAAAATTGGGGCCCTCGATTTTGAAAAGGAGTTGAGCTTGTTGCAATCAATCCGGGATCAATATTCAAAAGAAGAGTTGATTCTGCGTGTGGATGCAAATGGTGCTTTTCATCCGGAAGAAGCTCTGGCAAAATTGGAGACTCTGGCAAAATTAGATATTCATTCTATCGAGCAACCAATCAGGCAAAACCAATTAAAAGAGCTGGCCGCACTTTGTAAAAAATCACCTGTTCCCATAGCATTGGATGAAGAGCTAATTGGAGTGAACAAACCAGAAGATAAAGCAGGGTTGCTCGATAAGGTTCACCCCCAATACCTGGTTTTGAAACCCAGTTTGCATGGTGGTTTTTCTGGTTGTGATGAATGGATTAGTTTAGCCGAAGAACGAAATATTGCTTGGTGGATAACCTCTTATTTGGAATCTAACATTGGGCTGAACGCTATTGCTCAATGGGTTTTTGCAAAAAAAGTAAAAGCGCATCAAGGTCTGGGAACTGGAAAGCTTTTTACCAACAATATTGACTCTCCACTGAAAATAAAAGGGGAAAAGTTGTGGTTTAATCCGACAAGGAATTTTAACCTATTCAATTTGTAGCATGGAGTTGTTTCCCAAACATATCAGGCTAAATGGGCAATTGGTTGAAGTTGAAAAGTTGCTTTTAAAAAATGATTTTCAGGCTGAATGGGAAAAAGAATGGGTTGATTTCCTGAAGGAATGGTACAACATCAAAGATTTCATAAAAACTAAAACGTCAGGAAGCACAGGGACTCCAAAAACCATCTGCTTAAAAAAAGCATTTGTTGCGGCCAGTGCAAAGCGTACCTTGGATTTTTTCAAGCTTGAAGAAGATGACCGGATTTTACATTGCCTTCCTTCACGATTTATCGCTGGGAAGCTAATGACAGTTCGTGCAATTATTGGAAAGCTCGATTTACATTTAGTCGACCCCTCATCCGGTTTTTCTTTTTTGAAAGACCAGCCATTCAGGTTCACTGCCATGGTGCCCAACCAAATGATGAAGTTGCTGGATTCGCAACCCGCAACTCACAACCCGCAACTCATTCTGCTTGGGGGTTCTGCCATTCCTACATCTCTAGAACAAAAACTACAAAATGTTCCTACGGCTTGCTACTCCAGCTACGGCATGACCGAAACAGCAACCCACATAGCCCTTCGAAAGCTCAATGGAAAAGATGCCCAGCATTTCTACCATTGTTTGAATGGCATTTCCATTGAAAAAACTGAAGATGGATGTTTGAAGGTTCATATGGATGGATTGGAGAATTCACCTTTACAAACAACGGACATTGTTGAGTTAAAAGATGAAAAATCATTTCGTGTTCTTGGGCGCGCTGATCATGTAATTATTTCAGGTGGGATTAAATATCATCCGGAAGAAATTGAGCGCAAACTTGAACCTCACATCCATGTCCCATTTTACATTTCATCTTTACCTGATGATAAACTTGGTGAGCAAATTGTACTGTACATTGAAGGAGATGAAAACGTTGTTTTTATTAATCATTTACAAGAGATATTTGAGGAATGTTTAACAAAACATGAGATTCCTCGTTACGTTGATTTTCAGCAGCAACTTAACCGTACAAAAAACGGGAAGATTATTCGGGAATAATTATGATGCTCTAAAACATACTGGCCTAAAGCCCTTTAGAAATAAAGGACATAAAGCTATTAATATTCTAATAATATAAAATTAACATATAAAGTATTGATAGAGTAGTAATTTGCTCTAACTTGTGTAACAAAATCAAAGATCTATTTATTGTAAAACCACCTCTTATTTGTTGATGTGTTTGGGATGATTGTGCTGTAAGAGGTTTAATTAAAGGTATACTTACGTTAAGGCTTAAAAGTACATTGAACTATAAATTTCAAAATCATGTTAAACAATCCAGCATTAGATATTGCCATTGGGCTAGTCTTTATTTACGGTTTATATGGTCTTTTGGTAACCACATTAACTGAACTTGTTTCATCAATCCTTCAGCAAAGAGGAAGAACCTTACGACAAGGTATTATTCGAATGTTAGATTCTGATGAGATCAGTGATGTAAAAGAGAACTTTAGTGAAGCCTTTTTTAATCGTCCTGAAATAAAATATCTAGGAAATAAGTATGGTAAGAATAAGAATCGCTTACCGTCGTATATAAAACCAAAAACGTTTAGTAGAACATTACTTAATATATTAGGTTTTGTATACTCTTCTGATGCTAATCTCAGTCAACTGAAGGAAAAACTGAATCCTGGAAATGAAACCCACCAATTGCTTATTAATTTAATAGAAGAAGCAAATAATAGTGTAGAAAAGTTTAAAGTTTTAGTAGAGGAATGGTTTAATGAAACAATGGACAGAGTTGAAGGATGGTATAAGCGTAAAGCATATATGATCACTTTCATTGTGGGCTTGGTACTTTCTTTCGGATTAAACATTAATACCATTGAGATTAGTAAAAGATTAGGAACAGATGAGAATATTCGACTTGCAATGGTCGAAGCAGCATCAAATTCGATCTTGATAGATAGTGTTAAAGTTAAAAAAAGAGAGGTTAATGAATTGCTAAGTGATGTAGAAAAAATAGTTAAAGAATCAAGTCAAACGGCCTCAATTTTTGAAATAAACTATCCGTTTTGCAATAATGAACCAGATAAACCAACCTGGTGGAGTTATATTTTTGGTTGCTTAATAACAGGTGTTGCCCTTTCTCTTGGGGCTCCTTTTTGGTTCGATTTACTTAACAGACTTGTAAAACTCCGCACTTCTGGAACAAGAGAAGACAATGAGAGTTCAAATAAAGATAATACGAATGCTAAAAACATATCAGGATAACTATGACAGTAAAAGTCATTAAAGAAGAATTTTAGGACTCAACAGACTTTTAGCACAGTAACAATAAAAAAGGGATTTTATACCCTGGCTTTGAGCTTAAAGTGAATGAAATCAGTAGTTAGGGATTCGATTGACATGGTGTATCGGCAACAATGGCGACTATTACTAGGGCGGTGCTTTTTCAAGAATTGAAGAAGCGCACGTTAAATGTTCTTAGCACAGGAATATCTGTTAATTATCTTTTGAGTAAGCCTAAGAAGTTTGGAGGTTACAACTCAGATATTCACATTTATGAATGTGCACCACTAAAACTATAATTTAAATAAACTTTTACACACATCATTAATTTAATCTTAGTTCAAATGAATTTAAAAGACAAGTTACCTTCTCTCCCATTTGGAGATAAACCTCTTAAAGAAGCTCCATTGCGGCTATATAATGAGGTGAAGTTTACCGATAATATTAAAAAGGACGTTTCGGTTATAGATAGTAACCTAACTATTAGCATCGAACCCACAGCAACCATTAATACATATGTGGTTAATAGTATTGATGATTTAGATAACGATCAGCTAAAGGGTGGATGCCTTGATGAAAGCAAGCTATCTGAAATACTGAAGAAGAAGGTGGTTGTTATGCATGCTATTAACGGTCGATTAAGCGGTAAGGCAGGTTTGCCAATTAAGGATATACTGAATTTTGAACTTGGATTAAACAAATCAGTTTCTTTAAAGTGGTTTAAACCTTACGATAATAATCTAACAGCAGGAGAGGTAATAATAGATGACTTAAAGGATTATAAGTCATTATTAACCCACTCTGGGAATGCAGATTTTTGGGATTTGATGAATATTAACGAAGCGTACTCTTATTCTTATTATGGTGAGCTTGATTTTAATGTGAATGTTAATTTGGCAAAAAATTTGGGCATGGCTTTTAACCCTGTATTTGCTTTAACCAATTCAGGAGTTAAAATTCCATTAGAATTAGATCCGTCATTGACAATTGGATTTAACATTGCTAAAAGTGATGTGTTTGAATGTCTGATTTGTAAAGAGTCAGATAACGAATTTAGTTTAAAACTGCTGAAGAAGAAGGTTAATGTTAAAGGAGTAAGTTTGAGTGGTGCACTTTCGGTTAGCCTTCTTAAGGCAGATCAGGATAAAATTAAAAGTATTATAGATAAGTACTTTGAAGAGTATCTTGGAGATACCATTACAAAGATTGATAATCAAATCGAGAAATATGATAGCTACGTAGAGGATGAGTTTATGCTACAGTTAATTGAAAAAATAGATTTTGTAGGAGACAATATTGATAAGCTTAAGAAACACTATGAAGGTTATAAAAAGAAGGTGATCGATGCAAAAGAAGAAGTGATAGAACTTACTAGTAAGTCAGTAGAACTAGGACTGGGTTACGAATACAAAAAGGTGGTGAAAAAAGGTGTGTTCCTTGATGCAGTTATAACCAAGGGGGTATTAAAAGAACATCTAAAGCAGATTCTTACTTTGGATATTAGGGAACTGTTGCAAATTGCAAGGACAAATACTGTTGATGTTAAGGTTAATGAATATTTTAATGAGAAGTCGATAACCTTTGAACGTAGTTTCTCCATTGGTTTGTCAATAGGCAACTGGGCTCTTAAATCGTCAAAAGAGGAAATATATAGTATAGATGAGAAGTATTTTGATTTAGAGGATAAAAGAACAATTTCGATTGCTTACAAGTTCAGCAAGGAGAAAACGAGAGGGAAGGAATTAATGGCTTATGAAGTATCAATGAGCAGTGAAAGTAGAGAAGCTGATATTGATATTAGCTATGATGAACTAGATTATGCTCTCACTTTAACAGCATCCAAATATGATAATGAAGTTAAAGGCAAAAAGGGAAGGAGGGATATGCAGGATATGAACCTGCTGTTGACAACATGTGTTGCTTGGGGAGCTGTTGACTCTGAACAAATACAAAGCTATTCTGCTGATATTTGGGATAAAGTTTATAAAGATAAAGACGTTAAATACGAGTGTAAACTATCAATACCAATTAGCGCATTTGAAAGTGTATTAAATGCATTGAGTAAACATATTTCTTTTGATACAATAGCAGATGCAATGTCGATTGCAATATTGCCTCATCGGAAGCATAAGGAAAGCTCGATTGCCGAAAATCGCTTGAAGTTTTATTCTAAAATAATACTTAATCGTTTTAAAGGAGTTAGTGTTGACAAAACGCTTGAGGATGATTATTACTCTGATAATTTTAAGAAATGGGCTTGGAGAGAAATGGATTCAAGCCGTGAAGAGAATGATGAATTTATTGGTGGTGAAAACATAATGAAAGGATTAGATGTCGCTAAGAAGTTGGTTTCTGCTGTTAATGTTCTTGATAATTACATCCAAACAGATAAACCACTTGAGAGTCATCAAAATAGGAAAAACAAAACTGCATTAATCCTTTTCTTCAATGCTCTTAAGGAAATTTCTAAGGATAAACATGGTTTTAACCAACGTTGGTTCGGGCAATTAATTATTGCAGCAGTTCTTGAGAAAAATCCTGAACTAATGAATTCTCTTGTACGAAATATGACCATCAATTATAAAGAGAATGGCAAGGAAAAAGTGATGATAATAGGTAATTAAGAGTAACTGCTTATGCTGCTAAATGTATTATGTCAGAATCTTAGATTATTAAAATAAACCAATTATGAATTTTTTTATTACAAACAGGGAAATAATTAAAAAAGGGAATAAGGAATTCATTCGTGAAGATGGTAGGGAACACGCTGGAGATAATCTTCGGTTTGGGACCTACGACCTTGAAACGAAAAAGTTTGATTTATTTCCTGAACCAAAAAAAGATGTTGATTTGATTTTTTCTAAAACACGTGAAAAGAGAAATTCAAATTTGGCAGGATCTGTACGTTTCTTTAACGAACTCTATGAACAACTAATCAAGGATGAAGATACCGACAATGATGTTTTGTTCTTTATTCATGGATTTAATACTGACTTGAATGGTGTGCGGGACAATTTCAAAACCTTGAATGAAAAATATGTTGATAATGAAAACTCCCCAATTAAGCACATCGTCATATTTACATGGCCAGGTCGTAGCCCACTTATCCCTTATCATTACTTTGATGACAAGAAAGATGCAATTCGTTCGGGGGAAGCTTTGGCTCGAGGAATTGAAAAGTTGAAAGAATTCTTTAAGAAGTTTCTTTATCAAGACAAAAATCAACCATGTAACCGGAAAATTAATATGATGATTCATTCAATGGCTCATCGGGTTTTAAAACATATGATGATAGAGTTAAAAAGAAGAGATGTCTTTATTCCTGAACTCTTTACGGAAATATTGTTGATGGCTGCCGATATTGAGTATGATATTTTTGAGTCACAAAATGCTTTCGAGTCACTTATTGATTTTGGGGATCGTATTCACATATATTATCACAAAAGAGATCGGGTGCTGGATATTTCAAAATACACCAAAAATTTTAGCAACAGGTTGGGAAGAATTGGCAGAAGGAAAATCGAACATGGTGTCATAAATACAGTTGATGTGGATGTTTCTGACACAAATGACGATGAAGGTTATGGGTTTAGGGAAGATGCATTAAATCATTGGTACTACTATTCATCGAGCGAAGTGGTTGATGATGTTATAAGTGTATTGAATGGGAATAAGTCTAAGATTTAGCATTTGAATTAATCATAATCAATCTAAAATGGCGAAGTTTAACTATACAAATATCATTGTTACTATTTGTACAATTTGCACTGTAACAATTGGAGCCTTGTCCTGGAAAACTGAAGAGCGATCACGTCGAATTGATGAGGAATTGAAAAAATTGAATATAATCCATGAAGAGAACGAGTTGCAAACTGCACTTTCAATTCAAGCCTATAGAGGTGTTATGTCAGTTCTTGAGAAACAAAGCAATCCTCAAAAACAATGGGCAACATACCATATGATAAAACATATTATTTCTGATTATGAATATTCAAAAAAATTACTATCGACATTAGCCAAGTCGACATCTATTGATAAGTACCTTAAAGATTCAATATTACATGAGTTTTCTTTAATTGATGATCTTGAGAGTGATTTAATAGTTAGACCAGATGAAAAAAAGTTCTCATGGGCTAATTCAGATATTCAAGAATTGTATCCAGATTATTTATTTGATGTTTTTTACTTCGAAGAAAATTTTGAGAATTCGAGGGCAAAAGCAAAAATAGTATTTGATTATTTGCAAAGAAATAGGATTAATTCAAGATTACGGATGATTTCTATAATGACAAATAAAAAGATCTCTTATAGGATTAAAAGTAATCAAATTCGTTGCAAAGGTTCAAAAGAAAAACATATTGCTAGTACTTTGGTTGATTCCCTAGTTAGTAGTGGGAGTGTTGATTATATGAAAATTAAAAATGTTATAACCAGTTCAGATAAGTATATCAGCTTGTGGGTTTATAATTAATAGAAAATCCATTGCAATATTTCTTTAACCAACAATTAACACACTTGTAATCAGAGGGTAATTCATAGTTAATAAAAGCCCGGTATCTTTAAACCATAAATAATTGAGTGATAAGTTCATAAAATTATTGCGTGGTAATCACATTGTTTGCGGCGCACTTGCACAAACGATTTAGATTATAAACGCACTTCCCTTTCCCTGTAATGATTTTATTCCCAGAAGGTTGTCGGACGGCAGCCTTTTTTCTTTGTAGGCTTTTCCTGAACTTTTTATTGCATAAAATCCATTTCATGAATCCAGACTCTTTCAACCCAAAAAATTTCTATATTTGTAGCTTTTTAGAAAATACGTCAAAAGAGCTTTTTGAATGAGTGCTAAATTTCAAGAATACAAGCAATTAGATTTATCGCAGATCAACAAGGATGTGTTGAAAAGATGGCAGGATGATGATACGTTTCACAAAAGTATCACCACGCGTGAAGGTAATCCTACATTTGTTTTTTATGAAGGGCCACCTTCGGCAAACGGAATGCCTGGCATCCACCACGTGATGGCACGTGCGATAAAAGATACGTTTTGCCGCTATAAAACCATGAAAGGTTTTCGTGTTCACCGCAAAGCAGGTTGGGACACGCATGGTTTGCCGGTTGAGTTAAGTGTGGAAAAATCGCTTGGGATTACCAAAGAAGATATTGGTACAAAAATTACGGTTGAAGAATACAATGCTGCTTGCCGCCGCGAGGTGATGAAATACACCAAAGAGTGGGAAGAACTGACCCGCCAAATGGGTTATTGGGTGAATATGGACGATCCGTACATCACGTTTGATAACCGATACATTGAAACGGTTTGGTGGTTGCTGAAAGAACTATTTGATAAAGATTTACTTTACAAAGGCTATACCATTCAGCCTTATTCACCTGCAGCTGGTACCGGTTTGAGTTCACATGAGTTGAACCAGCCCGGATGTTACCGTGATGTAAAGGATACTACGGCAATTGCCCAGTTTAAAGCTGTGAGAAATGAGCAATCAGAGTTTTTGTACGAAGGAGTTGAAACGGATTTATATTTCCTGGCTTGGACGACCACACCCTGGACACTCCCTTCAAACACGGCACTTTGTGTTGGCCCGAATATCAGATATGTGAAGGTTCATTCCTTTAACCCATACACAGGCATTCCTGTAACCTTAATTCTTGCAAAAGATTTGTTCCCGGTTTATTTTAATTCGAAGAATGCTGAATTATCGTTTGATGATTACAAGCCGGGAGATAAAAAAATACCATTTAAAGTTCTGGGTGAATATTCTGGGAATGAATTAAAAGGTGTTCAATATGAGCAGCTAATTGACTGGGTAAAGCCAAAAGGGAAAGCTTTTGAGGTGATTACGGGTGATTTTGTGACCATTGAGGATGGTACCGGTATCGTGCATATTGCTCCTACCTTTGGTGCTGACGATGATCGGGTGGCCAAGCAAAATGGTATCTCCCCTCTCGTGGTTGAGGATGCAGAAGGGAAAACACAGGCTTTGGTTGATAAAAGGGGTCGTTTTTACCCGACGATTGATCTGGACAATGAATTTGTGGCAAAATATGTGAATAAGGAAAGCTATCACGATTTTGCAGGCAGATCGGTAAAAAATGAATACGACGATAAACTGGAGGAAGATGCTCCAACAGTAGATGTTGACATTGCTGTAATGCTGAAGAAGGAAAATAAAGCCTTCAAAGTTGAAAAGCATGTGCACAGTTACCCGCACTGCTGGCGTACCGATAAACCCGTACTTTATTATCCGTTGGATAGTTGGTTTATTAAAACCACAGCCGTAAAAGATAAATTGATTGCCCTGAACGATACAATCAACTGGAAACCAAAATCTACAGGAACTGGTCGATTTGGAAACTGGTTGGAAAACCTGGTTGACTGGAACCTGAGCCGTTCTCGTTTTTGGGGAACGCCGTTGCCAATTTGGAGAACGGAAGATGGTTCCGAAACGAAATGTATTGGTTCGGTTGCAGATTTGATGGCCGAAATAGAAAAGGCTGTTGAAGCAGGGGTGATGGAGAAGAACATTTTTGAAGGCTTTGAAAATGGCGACTACTCAACAGAAAACTACGAGAAAATAGACTTGCACAGACCTTATGTTGATGATATTTTCCTGGTGAGTGAAAAAGGTGAAAAAATGTACCGTGAGCCTGACCTGATTGACGTTTGGTTTGATTCTGGTGCAATGCCTTACGCACAAAACCACTATCCGTTTGAGAATAAGGAGAAGTATAATCCGGAAGAAGGGCGTGGTGTTTTTCCGGCCGATTTTATTGCTGAAGGAGTTGACCAGACCCGTGGTTGGTTCTTTACGCTGCATGCCATTGCAACCATGATTGATGAATCGGTTTCGTTCAAAAATATTATTTCAAACGGCTTGGTGCTCGATAAAAGTGGCAATAAAATGTCGAAGCGATTGGGCAATGCTGTTGATCCATTCGAGACCATTGAAAAATACGGATCTGATCCTTTGCGCTGGTACATGTTGACCAATGCACAACCATGGGATAACTTGAAATTTGACATAAGTGGTGTAGATGAAGTTCGCCGTAAATTCTTCGGAACACTATACAATACTTACGGGTTCTTTGCGCTTTATGCCAATGTAGATGGATTTACTTACAGCGAAGATGAAATTCCTGTCGCTGATCGTCCAGAGTTGGATCGTTGGATTATTTCATTGCTAAATACCTTGGTAAAAGAAGTTGGCGAAAGTCTGGAGTCTTATGAACCAACCCGTGCAGGCAGGGCAATTTCAGAATTTGTTACTGAGAACCTGAGTAATTGGTTCGTTCGTCTTAGCCGCAAACGTTTCTGGGGTGGAGAATACGATCAGGATAAAATTTCAGCCTATCAAACGTTATATACTTGTTTGGAAACAGTAGCAAAACTGTCAGCTCCTATTGCTCCATTTTATGCTGATCTGCTTTTCTCAGACCTGAACAAAATAACTGGCAAAGAAGCTGACCAAAGCGTTCATTTGTCTGAATTCCCAGTTGCTGATGAAAGCGTTATTGACAAAGACCTGGAAGAAAAAATGGCGATTGCACAAAAAGCTTCTTCCATGATTTTGGGGCTTCGCAGAAAAGAAAAGCTAAAAGTACGTCAACCACTGGGCAAAGTAATGGTACCTATTCTAAATAACCATTTCAAAGAACAATTTGAGGCAGTTGAAAGTATTATATTGTCGGAAGTTAACGTTAAAGAAGTTGAATATATCACGGATGCAACGGGTATCATCAAGAAAAAAATCAAACCAAACTTTAAAGCTTTAGGGCCTAAGTATGGTAAGATTATGAAACAAATTGCATCGGCTGTAAGTCAATTTAGCCAGGAGAACATTGGTGAGCTAGAAAAAACCGGTAGTTATCAACTTCAGGTTGGGGAGCAAACGGTTGAATTGGGAACTGATGATGTGGAAATCATGACTGAAGATATTCCGGGCTGGCTGGTTGCCACTGAAGGAGCCTTGACAATTGCGTTGGATATTCATGTTACTGAAGAGTTGAAGCAGGAAGGAATCGCAAGGGAATTCATTAACAAAATTCAAAACATTAGGAAAGAAAGCAATTTTGAAGTGACAGACCGGATTAACCTGAAAATTCAAAAGCACGATTTCTTTAACCTTGCTGTTGAAAACTTTAAAGATTATATAAGCAATCAAACACTTGCAAAGAATTTAACGTTGGTTGAAAATGTTAATGTTGACAAAGTAAACAAAGTTGAAATCGATCAGGATGTTGATGCATTGATACTAGTTGAAAAAATAACTGAATAAAGTGTTAAGGGTATGTTTTTTATGCTATTTCAATTCAAAATTATTTGTTAATTTAGACACGGGAATAGTAACCACTACAGTATATCCGCTTTATTAATTAAAACTTTGGGCTATGACAGAAAAAAAGAGATATTCAGATGATGAGTTGGCGGAATTTAAAGAACTAATCTTAAAGAAGCTTGAGAAAGCGCAAAAAGATTACGAGATGTATAAAAATTCCATTACCCATGGTGATGGGAACGATACTCAGGATACATCACCAACATTTAAAGTGTTGGAAGAAGGAGCAGCTACCCTTTCAAAAGAAGAAGCTGGCAAACTTGCTCAAAGGCAGTTGAAATTCATTCAGCACCTTCAAGCTGCATTAGTGCGGATTGAGAACAAAACTTACGGTATTTGTCGTGAAACTGGCAAGCTAATTTCGAAAGAAAGATTACGTGCAGTCCCTCATGCGACCTTAAGTATCGAGGCTAAAAAGCAACAATAAAAGTTACCAATAAATAATAAGGAATGATTGGAGGGAAGTCTTCCAATCATTTTTTTATGAACACATTATATCATGTCGAGATTACAAAAATCACTGTTGATCGTTTTTATCGTCTTATTGATTGATCAGGTTGTCAAATTTCTGATTAAAACCAATATGTACCTCGGAGAAGAGTTTTCTGTGTTTGGCAACTGGTTTTTTATTCATTTCGTTGAAAATAACGGAATGGCTTTTGGAATTGAGTTTGCAGGAGAATATGGAAAAATATTTCTAAGTCTGTTTCGAATAGTTGCTGTAGTTGGAATTACCTGGTATATCACAAAGTTGGTTAAAAAGGATTTTGTGCCAATGGGATTTATTGCATGTGTATCGCTTATTCTGGCAGGAGCTATCGGTAATATTATTGACAGTGCTTTTTATGGCGTAATTTTTTCAGAAAGCTTTGGGCAGGTTGCCACCTTGTTCCCTGAAGGTGGAGGTTATTCTTCATTTCTTCACGGAAAGGTAGTGGATATGTTCTATTTCCCACTATTCTCAGGCAGGTACCCAGAATGGTTTCCCTTTAAAGGTGGAGATCCATTCTTATTCTTCAGGCCAGTATTTAATGTAGCTGATTCAGCTATTACCATTGGTATTTTTGCAATCATCATTTTTTATTGGAAGCTGTTCAGTCAGTTAGACAAAGAAAAGGAGCCTGAAGCTGATCAAGAAGTGAATATTTAGTTGTACGATTGAACCTTCGATTGAATTATCATTTTTTGCTTGATAAATTAATTGCAAAGTTGTAAACTTGCAAACCGAAAAAAACGGCATCCCTGTTAAGAAAATATGACTTTTTGTAAGGGAATACGTATAGATTGTAGGGCTAGCTTTTTCTGATAGTTATCGGGAGTTTAGAGCATCCCGGTCATAACCGGGAGGGACACTTGTTCAAGCCCAATCGTTCATAGTTTTAAAATAGAGTCGAAAGATTCAAGCATATTTAGGGCCTATAGCTCATCCCGATAGTTATCGGGAGTTTAGAGCATCCCGGTCATAACCGGGAGGGACACTTGTTCAAGCCCAATCGTTCATAGTTTAAAATAGGGTCGAAAGATTCAAATATATTTAGGGCCTATAGCTCAGTTGGTTAGAGCACCTGACTCATAATCAGGGGGTCCCTGGTTCAAGCCCAGGTGGGCCCACCCAATAAACAAGGCACTTTCAGCGATGGAGGTGCCTTTCGTTTTTTTACAATCTTTGTGAAAAAGTGTCTTTCAACGTCTTTTTGAATAAATTCTTTTTCGAATTCGGCTTAATGATTCTGGCCTTATACCGAGATAAGAAGCAATTATTTGTTGCGGCACGATTTTTATTAGATTAGAATTGTTTTCAATAAAATCCAAATATCGCTCTTCGGGGCTCATACTTGTAATTTTGCGACTTAATTCAGTCCTCTGTTTCATTACTTCTTCCAAACTCCACTCTGCTATTTCACGATAACCTGGATAAGTTTCACTCATATATTGATGATCTTGTAAACAAAGTACAAATAAATCTGAATCAGTTACAGCTTCGATGTTTACTTCTGATTTTCCATTAGCCTTTGGGCTTAAATTAAACGCGACTCCAAAAGCGCTGGGTCCTTGTTGAATGTTGTGGGTGTACTCTAAATCGTCTTTATAAAAGAAATAACGTATAAAACCATTCTCTAAAAAGTAGATGTTCGTATCGATATCGCCTTTGGTCACAATTAATTCACCTTTTTTGCAGAACTTATATTCAACTCTCTTAGTTAGTTCCGGCCATTGTAATGACACATCAAATCCCTTATTTTCCAAGAATTTTCTATAATTATCCATTATTAATTCTTATAAAGAGTTATTTTAAAATGCTACATCGTTTACCTGCAAATATAGCAATTACAAGCATATTTCTTAACCAAAGTCAATAGGATAATACTAACATAAATATCACTTTTAAGATGTTTGTTGATTTTTACAATGCTATTATCTAAACAACTGTATATGAGGCGAATAATTATTATTTTTATTGCTGTTCTGTTATTTGATATATCTTTTTCTCAAGAGTATATTGACTATAAAGTCAGGACTGATGGGTTTTATGCAAATACAAGTACTGATTTTTTAAGCTTAGCTGATCCTACATGGCATTACGGGTTCAATATCGGTTCATCCAATTCAGAAAATTACAGTTGGGAATACACTTTCCGGCATAACCAGGACGTTTATGGGAATGGTGGGTGGCACAGACCTGGAACGAAGGAGATATGGTCCGGTACTTGCCTTGACAATGCTGATAACATTTACATAAAGCTAGAAGGTTGGGAAAACAAAGATTCAAACTGGAACCATCAATACGGAGATGGCGATAATGACTATAGTGAAACCATTTTCACAAAAAATAATATAAATGGAAATATTACTAGAGATAAATGGTTTCGTTTTGAAGTTGAAGCAGGGGCTGGAACAAACAATAGCAATTATAAAGTTGAGTTTGATGTTTGGTGGGATTGGTCTAAACCTGTAGATCCTGGGTTTTCCATTACCAATATCACCACTTCATCTTTAACAATTGAGCTGACAGACAAAAAACAATATCGAATTACCGATTGGGACTATCAGGTTAGTAGCGATGCATCTTTTTCAACAATTGTAGCCAGCTCTACTGAATTGGTTCCTCTTTCCACCAATGTTACAAGTGGATTGACTGCTGGTACAACCTATTATATCAGGATCCGGGGAGATAATGAAGCTGGAAATGGTGACTGGACATCTTCTCAAACCATTACAACTCTTGGTCCAACTGTGAGTTTCACATCATCTTTTCAGTCAAGTACAGATGAAATGGGTACAATGATACTAGTTGCTGAACTTTCTGAAGTGAGTGGACAAAATATAAATGTGCCTTTCACGATAAATGGTTCAAGTACTGCCTCTGGAAGTGGAACGGATTATAGTATAACTACAAGCCCAATTACAATTAATGCGGGTAGTACCACAGGTGAAATAACAATTACCATTGCTGAGGATGCACTTGATGAAGATAATGAAACAATAATTGTCGATATGGGTACTCCAATCAATGCAACGCAGGGATCAACAATCGTTCATACTGCCACTATTGCCGATGATGACGAAGCCCCAACAGTAAATTTTGATTCGGTTTCGCAAACGAGTACGAATGAAAGCGGAACAATGATAATTACAGCAGAGCTATCAACCGTAAGCGGCAAAAATATAACTATTCCATTTACTGTAGGCGTTTCTTCTACTGCCATGGGAAACGGAACTGATTATAGCATTTCTGAAAGTCCGATTTTGATCAATGCTGGCAGTACCACGGGAGAAATTACCATTACTATTTCAGACGATGTTATTGACGAGGATGATGAAACAGTTATTGTCGATATGGGTACTCCAATCAATGCAACACGTGGGACAACAACTATACATACAGCAACCATTACTGATGATGATTCTTCACCATTGGTTACCACAACCGCTGCAGCATCAGTAACCAGCACTTTGGCTACCTTGGGAGGTGATGTAGTTGATAATGGAGGGACTACTGTAACTGAAAGGGGAGTGGTTTATTCAACAACAAATAGCACACCAGAAATTGGAGGGGCAGATGTCATTCTGGAAGCAAATGGAGATGGTGCTGGGGCTTTCAGCGAAGCCATTGGTTCATTATCTCCCAATACAACCTATTACTTTCAGGCCTATGCACAAAATATAGCTGGTATCGGTTATGGTGGAATTGAGAGTTTTACAACCAAGCAATCTCAAACCATTACTTTTAATCCACTTCCTGATAAAATATATGGTGATGTTGATTTTGCCTCTGGAGCAACAGCTAGTAGTGGTTTATCAATTGTCTACAGTACTTCTGATGCTTCTGTTGCAACTATAGTTGGGGGACAAATACATATTGTAGGTTCAGGCTCCTGTACCATTTATGCCGACCAGGATGGAGATGCGACTTATCATGTTGCCCCACAGGCTTCCCAAACACTAACAGTTGCACCTAAAACTTTAATTATTTCAGCAGAAAATAAAACAAAGGAATATGATGGATTGGTTTACAGTTCATTTACGGTAAATTATTCAGGATTTGTAGCAGGTGATGATGAAACAGATTTAGAAGGCACACTAGCCTTCAGCGGTACGGCAACAACAGCAACCAATGTGGGTACGGGGTATGTCGTCACTCCGGGGGGGCTTACATCTCCAAATTATGACATTACTTTTGTAAACGGTACGTTGGGAATCACAAAAAAGGAACTGATCGTTACCGCCGATGACAAAACAAAAGTCTATGATGGGGCGGTTTTTAGCCCATTCACCGTGAGTTATTTGGGCTTTGAAAACGGAGAAAATGAAACAGCGCTGAGCGGGGCTCTCGCCTTCAGTGGTTCAGCCACCACGGCAACCAATGTGGGCACGGGATATGTCGTCACACCGGAGGGACTTACATCTTCAAACTACGATATCACTTTTATTAACGGTTCGTTAGATATAACGAAGAAAACATTGACAGTAACAGCCGAAGATAAAACAAAAGAATACGATGGGTCGATTTATGACCCCTTTACGGTAAATTATTCAGGTTTTATTTCTGATGAAAATGATTCAGATCTTGGAGGCACATTGTCTTTTAGTGGTACAGCTGTGACTGCGACCGAAGTTGGTACAAACTATGTGATTAGCCCTTCAGGGTTGACGTCTTCAAATTATGATATCTCTTTTGTGAATGGTTATCTGGATATTACAGCGGTAGGACAAACGATTGACTTTGATGCATTGGCTGCAAAGGTTTATGGCGATCCACCTTTTAACCTGAATGGAACATCCAGTTCTGGTTTACCTGTTTCATATACCAGTAGTAACACTGATGTTGCTGTGGTATCCGGTAATACGATAACAATTATGGGAGTAGGTACAACAAATATTACAGCTAGTCAATCTGGAAATGCCAATTTTAGTGCTGCTACAGATGTTGTAAATCAACTGACTGTTTCAAAAGCAGACCAGATTTTAACACTAGGATCCCTTCCAGTAGACAATTTAGCTCTTAAAGACTTTACAGATCCAATACAGGTATCGGCATCATCTTCTTCTGGCTTGCCGGTAACAATTTCATTAGGTGCCGGAAGTGTTGCAACGTTGAATGGCAGTGACCAACTGGAAAGTATTGGTTTGACTGGCAATGTGATTATTAATATTGACCAGGCAGGTAATACAAATTACAATTCTGCCAATGCAAGTTATACTTTTAATGTAGTAAAATCAAACCAGTCAATTGCCTTCCCCGAATTTGATTCACAAACGTACTTCCCTGGATTAACAATAGACTTATCTTCTGTGGCAACTGCCACTTCAGGACTTGAAGTAATATATAGCGTAATTGATGGATCAGGAACAATTTCAGGGACAGTGTTAACTGTAACCGGTGCGGGCATCATCCAGATTTCTGCTTCCCAGAAAGGGAATGAAACCTATAATCCTGCTCCAGATGTTACACGGCAACTTGTCATCAACAAAGCGAATCCCGTTATAACTAATTTTGAAGATTTAACAAAACAATATAGTGATGCTCCATTTACTTTAGATGCAAATTCTGCTAGTTCAGGCTTATTCTCCTATAGTAGTAGTAACTCTGGAGTAGCAACTATTGTTGGTAATCTGGTTAAGATTGTAGGTTCAGGTACAGCAGAACTTACAGCCAGTCAGAGCTTTGATGCTAATTATACATCAGCAACAGCTACTGCAATACTTACTGTGGGTTTAACCGATCAACTTGTCATTTTTGATGAATTGGATTCTAAAGTAGTTGGTGATCCTGATTTTATCTTATCAGCTACAGGGGGAGATTCAGGTAATCCGATAATATTTTCAAGTTCAGATGAGAATGTGGCTATATGCACTGGGACTAATGGAGAAATAGTTAAAATAGTTGGAATTGGAATATGTAATATTTATGCGAATCAGGCTGGCAATAGCAATTATAATGTGGCGAATCAGGTTAGTCAGATATTGAAGATTAATAAATACATAGCAGGCGACACCGATGGCGATGGTACGATTAATTCCCCAGAAATCGCAGGTGACACTGATGGTAATGGAACAATTACCTCTACCGAAATAGCAGGTGACACCGATGGCGATGGAGCGATCACTTCCCCAGAAATAGCAGGTGACACGGATGGAGATGGAGCGATCACTTCCCCAGAAATTGCGGGCGACACGGATGGAGATGGTACAATTACTTCCCCAGAAATTGCGGGCGACACGGATGGAGATGGTACAATTACTTCCCCAGAAATCGCAGGTGACACGGATGGCGATGGAACGATCACTTCCCCAGAAATCGCAGGTGACACGGATGGCGATGGCACGATCACTTCCTCAGAAATAGCAGGTGACACTGATGGTAATGGAACAATTACCTCTACAGAAATCGCAGGCGACACGGATGGTGATGGAACGATCACTTCCCCAGAAATCGTAGGTGACACCGATGGAGATGGAGCGATCACTTCACCAGAAATCGCAGGCGACACTGATGGAGATGGCACGATCACTTCCCCTGAAATTGCAGGTGACGCGGATGGCGATGGCACGATCACTTCCCCTGAAATTGCAGGTGATACTGATGGAGATGGAGCGATAACTTCCACTGAAATTGCAGGCGATACGGATGGAGATGGCACAATTAATTCCCCGGAAATCGCAGGCGACACGGATGGTGATGGAACAATTAATTCCCCAGAAATTGCAGGCGACACGGATGGCGATGGTACAATCACGACCCCAGAAATAGCAGGTGACACGGATGGCGATGGAACGATCACTTCCCCGGAAATTGCAGGTGACACGGATAGCGATGGAGCGATTACTTCCCCGGAAATTGCGGGTGACACGGATGGCGATGGTACAATCACTTACCCTGAAATTGCAGGCGACACGGATGGTGATGGAACAATTACCTCTACTGAAATTGCAGGCGACACGGATGGTGATGGAACAATTACCTCTACTGAAATCGCAGGCGACACCGATGGTGATGGAGCGATCACTTCCCCAGAAATCTCAGGTGACACGGATGGCGATGGCACGATCACGACCCCAGAAATAGCGGGCGACACCGATGGTGATGGAGCGATCACTTCCCCAGAAATCGCAGGCGACACCGATGGTGATGGAGCGATCACTTCCCCGGAAATCGCAGGTGACACCGATGGCGATGGCACAATCTCTTCCTCTGAAGTTGCAGGCGATAGCGATGGTGATGGAGTACCAGATAGCCAGGATGACTTTCCATATGATTCAACTGAAGATAAAGATACCGACGGAGATGGTATTGGTGACAATAAAGACACTGATGATGATGGTGATGGTACACCTGACGTAAATGATGATTTTCCATATGATTCAACTGAAGATAAAGATTCAGATGGAGATGGAGTTGGTGATAATAAGGATGTCTATCCTGATGATCCAACTAAACATTCAGACAACACAGCACCAGTGGTAAATTGCCGTGCATTAGCTTTTTATTTGAACGATCCTGACACCTATATATTAACAGAAGCAGATATAGATTATTTAGCCAAAGGAGATGAGCAGGTTGGTTATACACATGATGACATAACACCATATGAAGAGTTGGGTATAACAGTCTCCAAAGTTTCATTTTCTGGTGATGATATTGGTCAGCAGGTCCCTGTACAAATTAATGTTACTGATAGTTCTGGGAATATATCATTCTGTGAAACGACAGTTCAGATTCTTGAAAACCATGCTCCTGAAGTAATTGGAACAATTGATACGATATACGTGGTTAAGAATACCACTATATCAAAAAAGCTGTCCTCAGAATTATTTAATGAAAAAGACGGTGGACAAGTACTAAAATATTTGCTTTCAATTGCAGAAACAGACACACTTCCTGATTGGGTTAGTTTTGAAGAAGATAGTTTAAAAATGACCATTTCTCCAACTGATAGTGAGATAGGTGAACATAGATTTTCATTCAAGGCAACAGATAATTTGGGTAAATCAGCGGCTATTGACTTAAATATTGTTGTACAGATTCCAACCGGAGTATCTGAAATTAAAAATTCTTATAGTTTCGATGTTTATCCAAATCCAAGTCAGGGAATCATTTACATTGACTTCAAAGGCTACTTGCATTCAAATGCGGAAATAAGTATTCAAAATATAAACGGTCAGGAATTATATCGTAGAGATTATGACTTTCCTCCTGAACCTTTAGAAGTTGACCTATCTGAGTATGCTGACGGATTGTATTTTATCGTATTGAAAAAAGACAAAACACGACTTGTGAAAAAGATAATTTTAAAGAAATACCTTTAACATTGGTTAAAAGATTATGGAAGGTTTTATCTGCTATGTTTGAAATATATCACGATTAGGCTAGGGCAGGTGGGCCCACAAATTGAAGAGGGTAGGTTGAAAATCTTTTTTTTTATTCTGAACATTCACTCAAACGTTTATTCAAATTAATATACCGTTAATCTATCTGATAGATAAGCCTTTAAGAAAGGGAGCTGATACATTTTAACTTATCAACAAGAATTTGTGGATAATTAAATATTCTCTTAAAGAAAAGTTGTTTTATGAGATTGGGCTTTTCTCTAATTTTAAACGTAAGTTCTATCTTGTTCATGAATAAAAAGATCGTTTAATCTGAAAGTTGATTCATAACTTTATTATTCTTCAATAAATATAATAATACATAAATTGATAGAACCGTAAAGATTTTTGCTAATAAAAATAGGTTACCCTTTGTGGTAAAAGGTAAAAAAAACAGCGTTAAACATGATTGATATTCGGTTCTCCAATATAAAATTGCAATCGTTTTTTATGAAAAAAAATCGAAACCTATATTCTGCTTTATTCAAAAGTGGATATCAAGTATTCAAAAGAAGCATTTTTGTTTGTTCGTTTTTCATTTTGTGTATAGTAAAATTTGCTAATGCACAATCTGAATTAATGAGTGATGGACCTACTTCAATTTGTGTAGGTGAAGAAACTACTATTCAGGTTATAATTTCAGCCAGTATTGGACCATATTCAATTACATACAATGATGGCACTACAGATTTTGTAGTAAATGGCTATAGTAGTAATGGTGATCCTGAGAGTCCAGAATATGGTGGTGATCCAATTGCTATTTCACCAACTTCTACAACTATCTATTCATTGGTGAAAGTTGTAGATTCATTCGGTAGCGATTTGCCCGTTGGTTCAGAGACGGTTATCATAAATGTAAATCCGCTTCCATCTGACATAGCCATTGTCTTAAGTCCAGCTGCACCCGTATGCCCGGGAGTAGATTTTACGATTTCTGCAACAGCGACAAATGGAAATGTATTTGAGTTATGGGATGAAACAAAAAGCAACAAACTTGCTGATCTGCCGACAACAACATCTATCATCGCATCTACAAACTATTTTGTAAAAGCAATTAGCGAAAATAATTGTGAATCATGGCAATCGTTATCTGTTCCATTAGAAAATATTTCTCCTGAAATTACCTGCCCGGAAGATCAAACTATTAATCCAGCAGCTGGTAATTGTGATGCAAGTCTCCCTGATTACACTGGATTGGTAACAGTTACGGATAATTGTACTTCAACAGGTTCAATTTCATTGATGCAAACCCCTACTTCTGGAACAATACTTACTGGGCATAACACAAGCCAGGTAGTTAGAATAACTGCTACAGATGAGGCAACAAATACTTCTTATTGTGAATTTACCGTTACGGTTATAGATAATGAAGTTCCTGTAATTAGTGGAACTCCGGAAGATATAAGCCAATCAGTAACAACAGGAACATGTGGGAGCGTTGTTTCATGGACAGAACCAACAGCCACAGATAATTGTACATCTGAGGAAAACATAATCTGGTCAAAATCTCACACACCTGGAGGAACATTTCCCAAAGGTTCAACGGAAGTAGTTTACACAGCGACAGACCAAGCAGGGAATGTAAGCACTGAAAGTAAATTTACAATTACAATAATTGATAATGAACTTCCTAAGATTACTTGTCCTACTTCAATAGAGGTTGCGAATGAACTGGGATCATGTGATAAAACAATTAGTTTAACAGATATTTCCTACTCCGACAACTGTCCAGGAGCGAATATTTCCTGGATAATGATTGGGGCTGTTAGTGATGCAGGTTCTGGACAGATTGGAAGTTACACTTTCCCGGTTGGAACAACAACAATCACATATACTGTTACTGATGCAGCAAGTCCTGCAAATACAGCTGAGTGTTCGTATACTGTAACAGTAAATGATTCAGAAGATCCTGTAATTGTTAATCTTCCTTCGGATATTGAAGAAAATAATGAAGATAGTTCATGTGGGAAGATTGTCAATTGGACAGAACCATCCGTTTCAGATAATTGCTTGGGTGCAACAATTTCCCAAACTTCTGGTTTGTCAAATGGAGCTGTATTTCCTGTTGGGCAAAGCACAGTTACATATACCGCTACTGATGCAGAAGGCAATACACATACAGAAAGTTTTACAGTAACAATAAATGATATCAAGGCACCTACTTTCATTGAACCATCCGATATCACCGTATCTTCAGATATTAATTCATGTGAGGCTAGTATTGGTGTTCCAGAATTGTCGACTGATGATAACTGTGGTACAGAAACAATTAGTTGGGAAATGACCGGGGCGATAAGCCAAAGTGGATCGGGGCAGATAGGAACTTTTTCATTCCCGGTAGGTGAGACGACTATTACTTATACTGTTGCTGATGGAGCGACTCCTGCAAATACTGTTCAGGCAGATTTTGTTGTGGTCGTTAAAGATGAACAGAACCCAACATTGACTACACCTTCTCCAATTTCAGCAAATACTGATGTAGGTGAATGTACTGCCAGTATAGATATTCCAGCTGCAATTTATGATGATAATTGCTCTGGGTCAACGCTTAGCTGGACAATGTCCGGTGCTGTTTTGGATAGTGGCAATGGAGATATTGGCACCTATGAGTTCCCCGTTGGTTCAACTAGTATAACTTATACCGTTACAGATTCGTCTACACCGGCAAATACTACGCAAACTAGTTTTGTAGTTGAAGTAACTGATTCTGAAAAGCCCATTATTAGTGGATGTGTCACAAATATTGTTAGAACCAGTGACGAGAATGAATGTACTGCTAATGTTTCGTGGACAGAACCTACAGCAACTGACAACTGTACTTCGGCTTCAAATATTATTTGGACTAAGTCACACAACCCTGGTAGTAATTTCGATGTTGGCACTACAACTGTAACCTATACAGCCAGGGATGAGGCTGGCAATTTAAGCGATGTCTGCAGTTTTACTGTTACTGTTACTGATAATCAAAAACCAGTACTTAATAATTGCCCTGAGGATATTTTAGTATCAACCGATATCGGATCGTGTTCAGCCATAGTAAGTTGGACGGAACCAACTGTGACGGATAATTGTACCTCAATTCCTGAAAGTTTTGTATGGTCTAAATCCAAATCTCCAGGTGATGATTTCCCGGTAGGAACAACAACTGTAAGTTATACTGTCGCTGATGAATATGGTAATGAAAGCTTACCGTGTACATTTAAAGTAACTGTTGAAGATGATGTAAGCCCTTCTGCATCGTTAAAGAATACTACAATCTATTTGAATGATCAGGGAATTGCTACGCTAAGTTCAGCAGATATTGATGATGGATCTACTGATAACTGTACTTCTGCGGGAAATTTAATTTTTACATTTAGCAAAACTAGTTTTACATGTGCAGACAAGGGTGAACATTCTATTACGGTTACCGTCAAAGATTTAACAGGGAATGTTAGTTCAGAGGTCGTAACTGTAACAGTTGCTGATTTTACGCCCCCTGTTCTTAGTACAACTACAGGTACACAAACTTCAGAGGTAAACACAAATTCAGGAGATTGTTTCTATACAGTTAATGGATCAGAATTTGATCCAATTGTAACAGATAATTGTGGAAGTGTAACCGCTAGTTTTACCGTGACTGGTGCGACCACACTTTCTGGCACAGGAACATTGTCCGGAGAGCAGTTAAACTCTGGAGCAAATATTATTACATGGACTGCAGTTGATATAAGTGGGAATAATGTGGCTGAACCAATGGTGTTCACCAAAACTGTTGTTGATAGTCAGGCACCATCAATTTCAGCTAAATCGAATCAAACCCGTGGTACAGATACTGATTGCGGCTATACTGCAAAAAATGGAGAGTTTGATGTAACTGTTACTGATAATTGCGGAACACCATCTTTATCATATTCAATAAATGGAGGAGCTTCTGTTGCAGCAGCTTCTCTGGATGGGGTAGTTTTGGAACTGGGAACTAACACAGTAAAGTGGACGGCTGAAAGTGGTGGTCAAACCAGTACGAGAACATTTAAAGTTGAAGTAAAAGATGACGATAGTCCTGTAATTCCATTAATAACTGATATTACATCAAATGTTGATGCAGGGAAATGTACTGCTGAAATATCTTGGAGTACTCCTGCAGCGTCGGATAACTGTACATTGGTTAGTTTTAGTCAGATTTTAGGACCGGTTAGCGGAAGCGAATTCCCTGTAGGAACTACAGCAATTAGATATAAAGCTGTAGACGCTGCTGATAACATTACATTTATGGGCTTTAATATAACTGTAGTAGATGAAACTGCACCAGAATTAAGTTGCCCTGCTGAAGTTGGAAGTCCTTCAAACCCATTAGTTCGATATTCAGATGACGGTACATGTTTTTATACGGTTGAGTCAACTGAATTTGACGTAACTGTTAGTGATGGCTGTTCATTTTTGTTGATGAACTCATTTGATAATTCTTCAACGCTAAATGGGAAACAATTACCAGTTGGTGATCACACGCTTGTTTGGACAGCAACGGACAATGATGATAATGTTTCAACTTGTACGATTTATGTTAGAATAGCTGATGAGCAATTCCCAACCTATAATCAACCAACCGGAGATATTGCAGACACATATGAATATGAACGATCAACAGATCCCGGACAATGTTACTTTACAATTCCTGGGACGGAATTCGACTTGAGCAATATTGTTGACAATTGTGACTATGATACACCAACCTATGTGATTACCCAGGGAGGAAGCACAGTATACTCAGATTCTAACAGCTTGGCGAATTTGCAGTTGCCTAAAAGTGAGGTTCCTTACATTGTTACCTGGACTTTGGCTGATATTAGCGGGAATACAGTAATTGCCACACCTTTTCAAATAACTGTTGGAGACGATCAAGCACCTTCATTCGAATGTTATGGTAATGAGATTCGTTCAATACCACCAGGTTCATGTGATTATACAATTGACGGTGCTGAATTTGATCCGGTAAATCTGCTTGATAATTGCGATTCAAATGGAGAACTAACAATTTCCTACCAAATTGATGGGGTTTCTGGAGGTGCGGCTACATCTCTAGATGGAATAGTACTTTCTGGAGGACAATATCAAATTGAGTGGATTGTTAAAGACTTGAGTGATAACGCAGATACTTGTACGTTTAATATTCATGTATTAGATGATGTTTTTCCAACCATTTCAACAATAACCGATCAAACAAGAAATGCTCCAACTGATGATTGTTTTTATCAGGCAATAACAACTGAGTTCGATCCAACTATCTCAGATAACTGTCCAGGTGTTAGTTTGGTAAATAATCTAAATGGAACAGCAACACTTGCAGATTACCAATTTCCTGTTGGTATTACAGTTGTAGTATGGACTGCTACAGATGCTGCTGGAAATAAAACCATCATGCAGTTTCAGGTTGATGTTGAGGATGTTACTGCACCAGATTATTCCATTTCAACACTAAATAATAAAAGTACCGATGCAAACAGGTGTTATTATACAGCTCAGGGTAATGAGTTTGACCCTCAGTCGATAACAGATAATTGCACTTCCTCAAATTATATTGTACTGAATGATCACAATGATTATAAATCACTGGATGGGGTACAGTTCCCAATTGGGACGACTACTGTGGAATGGAGTGTTAAGGACAATTATGGAAACGAGAAAAAAGAAACGATTCAAATAATTGTTTCGGATGATTCTGCTCCGTCGATTGTTTGTCCTTCAGAATCATATGTTCGGGTAGTTGATGAGGGACAAAACTATTACACAGTAGGCGCTAGTGAGTTTAAGCCTATAGTAAGTGATAATTGCAGTGTTTCTTCTTATACCAACAATATTACTGGAACAAGCTCTATTGTCGGAGAGCAGCTGATCCCTGGGAATCATGATATTGTCTGGACCGCGACCGATCCATCATCAAATGTACAAACCTGTACAATACCGGTACTGGTGGTTACGGATCTTTATCCGGTAATCACTTGTGTAAGTAATCAATCTCGACCTACAGATAGCGGGGTATGTACATACACTGTCAGTGGTACTGAGTTTGATGCAAGCTCTTTCGGCACCGGAGTTACCTTAATAAATGATTACAACAACTCATCAACATTAGATGGTGCTGTATTTGATGAAGGAACAACACTGGTTAAGTGGACAGCTTCGATTGAAGTTGGAGGACAAACGTATCAGAATTCATGTAGTTTTTACGTTTTTGTGAATGATAATGAAGACCCTGTTATTACCCCGCAACCAAACTTGACAATTGAAATTACTTCAGGTTGTTATGCGTATTCTGTAGATTTGGGAACTCCAACCCGAACGGATAATTGCGGAGTGTTAAGTTATTGGAGTAATGCACCATCTCGTTATCCGATTGGTACAACAGATGTAACCTGGAGGATTGAAGATGTTCATGATAATATAAGCACATCAATACAGCAAGTTACAGTAATTGATAAAACACTCCCGAGTATTGTGTGTCCAGGTGATTTTTGCCGGCAAGAGGATGATGGGCTCGGATATTACACTGTTAACGGACATGAGTTTGATGCCTATGGAGCCTGGGACTGTTCCGGCATTTCTAGTGTTATTAATGATTTTAATAATTCATCTACTTTAAATGATGTGCAGTTTCCAGTTGGAACCCACACTGTTATTTGGACCATTACTGATAATGCCACGCCAACACAAAATATTAGAACCTGTACGAGTATTATTACAATAAATAGTGATGACCCACCATCTGTTACTTGTCGTGGAAATGCAACAAAATCTACTGATGAGGGTGTTTGCTATTACACAGTTCAGGGAGATGAGTTTGATGTAATCTCTTCAACAAATCCTGATCCAACATTAACATATTCAGTCACAGGTGCAACTACACTCAGTGGTTTATCTCTTGCGGGTGAACAGTTAAATAAAGGTACAAATACCATTACTTGGGTTGCTGATGCTGGAGGTGGTAATACAAATGAATGTTGCAGTTTTATTGTATATGTCAGAGACTATGAAGTTCCACAGGTAACATGGCCGTCAGATGTATCTTTTTACGTAGATGGAGCATGTACAAAAACAGTTCTTGATGCTGATTTGGGTAATCCAACTGCAACTGATAACTGTGAAGATCCTGCCGAAATTGATTATGATCGAACACCATCTGGTAACACATTCTCAATTGGGGAGACCAATATTTACTGGACCGCAGAAGATGAACGAGGAAATCTGGTTACGCACACACAAAAAGTAACAGTAGTTGATAATATTAGCCCTGTAATTGATTGCCCTTCCCAGCATTACTATCGTGAGTATGATCATGAATATGTAGATTATTACACTGTTGTGGGCAGTGAATTTACACCTGACGTAACTGAAAACTGTATTTTGTCTTCTTATACTAATGATAAGAACAATTCCCGCTATCTGAATGGTTTTCAGTTAGGATTGGGAGATCATGCGATAATATGGACTGCTACTGATGCTAGTTCAAATACTGATCAATGTATCGTGAATGTTACCGTTGTTGAGTCTTTCCATCCAGAAATTGCTTGTCCGGGAATAGCATATAAAAATACCGGTTCAAGTAGTTGTACCTATACTGTTGTTGGATCAGAACTTGATGCTCAGTTTACTTCTGAAACAATAATTGACGGAAGAACATTGACTCATGACCTGGCTGGAACTCCCTCTAGCACAACTCTTGCAGGTGCTGAAATTCCAAAGGGGACTAATACAATTACATGGACTGCGGCACAAACAATTGGTGGTGTTGAATATATCAGTACATGTAGTCATCAGGTTATCGTAACTGATAATGTAAACCCGGTGATAACACCACCAGATGATATATCAGTGTTTGTTGATGATGGAACATGCACTGCAACAATGACATTGGACGATCCGATAGTAACAGATAACTGTGGAACTGTTACTATAACAAATAATGCTCCTGATCCTTTCTTGCTTGGAATTAATAAAGTTATCTGGGTAGTTACAGATGAAAGTGGAAATAAATCAACATATATACAGAATGTTACTGTTGTCGATGACGAAGCTCCTGTTATTTCAAACTGTCCATCTGAAGTTTTATCTGCAGAATCATCTGGCTCAAATTGCCAGGCGATTGTATCCTGGCCACCACTTGTTGCAACTGATGATTGCAGTGGGGTTAAAAGCTTTACCTCAACTCATTTACCTGGAAGCTTCTTTGATGTTGGAACTACAACAGTAACTTATACTGCTACAGACAATAATGACAATGTTTCAACATGTTCTTTTGATGTTATTGTTACTGATGAAGATCCGGAAATAACCTGTGTTAATAATCAGGAAAGAGTGGCTAATGCCGGAAAATGTTCGTATTTAGTTCTTGGAAATGAACTTGATCCTCTTGTTTTTAGTGATAACTGCCAGATTTCATCTGTTACATGGAGTTTTGTTGATGGAGATACAGGTTTGACCAGAACAGGGACCAATTCTTTATCAGGTGTAGAAATCCCTAGAGGTGATGATCCGGGAATCGTTCAGATTACATGGACTGCAACTGACAACAATGACAACGCTTATGATTGCACCTTCAATCTTACCATATTAGATGAAGAAGCACCAATCATCGTAGTTCCAGGGAATCAGGTACGATCTGTCGATACCGATAAAAACTACTATACAATTCAGGGAACTGAGTTTGACGATGTTAGTGCATTCGATAACTGTGGTGTAGTAACAAAGCTAGTAAATGAACATAGTGTGGGTACGCTCAGTGGCATTGAGTTACCAATAGGTGAAAATTCAATAACCTGGTATGCTGTAGACGATAAAGGAAACAGAAGCGAAGAGCGTTTCTATGTTTTTGTTACAGATGATCAAGCCCCTAAATTAAAGACGCCAGAGCAGGGCAATGTTGTATATACTTCAGGAGCATGTAATGCTATTGTAAACTATACTCCTCCAGAATTTATTGACTATGCAACAGACGGTGTTTCTCCAGTTACAGTAAGTATTAGTCCGGATTGGGCAACTCCAGGGGAAACATACCCGATTGGTGATACGGAGGTTACTTATTTTGCTACAGATGTTAGTGGAAATTCATTTCCATATACTTTTAATGTTACTGTTATTGACAATGAAAGTCCAACAATTACTTGTCCTGATCCAAGTTTGTTTACAAGGGATGCAGATGCAGGAAAGGGATATTATACTGTAACCGATAATTCATTTAATCCAACTTATTCTGATAACTGTTCAGTTACCTTGTTGAACGATTTTACCAATAGCAATACATTAAAAGGAGCAAATTTCCCAATTGGAACAACTATAGTTACATGGACAGCTACGGATGTTAGTGGGAATGAGCAAACATGTCAGATTACAGTTACAGTTGAAGATAAAGAAGATCCAATAATTCGTACTTGCCCGGATGCAACAGTGAATGAGACGACAGATCTTTCAGAGTGTTATTATGAAGTTGCAGGAGCTGAATATGACCCATTTGGATTGGATGATAACCATGATGTTCTAAAAATAACATATCAGGTAGGTTCTGACCCTGAAGTTGGTACTGATGTTAATACAAGTTTAGCTGGTGCCCAAATTCCAGTTGGGGATGGAGATGATGCAACAATTGTTACCTGGCGTTTGTATGACTTAAGTGGCAATGTAAGTGCTACTTGTGAAACAACATTTAATATAGTTGATGATGAAAACCCAGTAATAATAACGATCTCAAATCAACAGCGAAATGTTGATCCGGGAATGGGCTATTATACCATTGTTGGAGCAGATGGCTGGGATCCAATTGCAATGGATAATTGCCTGGTTGAAACATTAACTTATCAAATTGGTAGCGGAGAAGTTGTAGGTACTGATAATACAACTTCTATTGTTGGAGCTCAAGTTCCAATAGGAACGCATAGTATAAATTGGGAAGCTAAAGACCCTTCAGGCAATACACGGTCAGGGAGTTATCTGGTAACAGTTATAGATAATGAATATCCTTCTGTAACATGTAATGACATTTCGATTGATTTGGATGCAACCGGAAATTATTCTCTTGATCAGGATGATATTGATGCTTTGACATTTGGAACGAATGATCCTGGAGGTATAGCCAATATTTCAGTAAATCCAGGTACATTTAGTTGTTCCAATGTTGGAGATAATACCGTAACCGTAACCATAACCGATAATAATGGGAATATTGCTACCTGTGATGCTACGGTTACAGTTATTGATATTACACCTCCTGTCGTTCTTTGTTCGGATCTGACTATTCAGCTTGATGTTTTGGGACAAGCAGTAATACAGGCTTCACAGTTAGACAATGGTTCAACAGATGCTTGTGGAATTAAGAGTGTAGTTGCAAGCCAAACTTCCTTTAACTGCACAAATGTTGGAGCAAATACAGTTACCCTTTCCGTAACGGATGTAAATGATAATGTTGCAACTTGTACAAGTACTGTAACAGTAGAGGATAATGTTGATCCTTTTGCCGTATGTAATCCAATTAATGTTTATTTGGATGGAACAGGAAATTACAGTTTAACTCTAACAGATGTCGATAATATTTCAGCCGGATCTGATGATAATTGTGATTTGATAAAAGCGGTTACACCAAATACATTTAACTGCACGGAAGTTGGGAGTAATTCAGTAAAACTTAGGGTTACAGACCCACAAGGAAACTATGATGAGTGCAATACAACGGTTACTGTTGTGGATAGTATTTCTCCAGTTGTCAATTGTCAAGATATTACTATCCAGCTTGATGAAACAGGTAAGGCAACTATTTCAGCTGATGATATTGACAATGGTTCAACAGATAATTGTGCAATTGCAACAAAAGTTTTGGACAAAACAACATTCAATTGTTCGAATATTGGAAATGATCCGCTTACGAATACAGTAAGGCTAACTGTTACAGATATAAATGGTAATTCAAGAACGTGTTCAGCAATAGTCACAGTTGAGGATGTTTCACAACCGGATATCACATGCCTGGTTGCTGGCGAACAACTAGTAAATACGGATAATGATCAATGTACATATACACATGGTACAACATCCTGGGATGCTACTGCTTCTGATGCTTGTGCTACCATTCAATCATTAACATACACCTTGTCAGGTGAAACTTCAGGGACAGGGACAAGCCTTAATGGGGTAGTTTTCCAAAAGGGAATTACAACTGTTGAATGGAAGGCTGTAGACGGATCGGGCAATGAACAAACTTGTTCGTATACTGTCAATGTACAGGATAACCAAATTCCAAATGCTCTTTGTAATGATATTACGATTCAATTAGATGCTTCTGGAAATGTATCAATTACAGCTAATGATATTGATCTTGGTTCGAACGATGCATGTGGAACTGTTAATCTTGCTGCAAGCAAAACTGCATTTTCTTGTTCAGATTTAGGAGCAAATACGGTTACACTAACAGTAACTGATGAAAGTGGAAACGAATCAACTTGCGATGCAGTTGTTACTGTTGAAGATGTGATCAATCCAGTTGCTAGTTGCAAAGACATTACTGTGCAACTTGATGCAAGTGGAAGTGCTACAATCACAGGACCCGATATTGACAATGGATCATCAGATATATGTGGAATTAAGAGCCTGGTGCCTTCGCCAAGTACATTTACGTGCGATGATGTTGGTTCTCCGGTATCCGTGACTTTAACGGTAACAGATAATGACGATAATGTTAGTACCTGCACATCAACTGTTACTGTTGAAGATAATGTCAATCCGCAAGTTGTTACTCAGAATATTTCGGTTAGTCTCGATGCTTCAGGAGAAGCTACTATTTCTGCGTTACAGCTTGATGGCGGTTCTACGGATGCTTGTGGAATTCAAACAAGAAGCATAGATATAACAAACTTTACTTGTGCCGATTTAGGTGCAAACACTGTTATGCTTACCGTTACAGATGTAAATGGGAATAGTGCTTCAAATACAGCTGTAGTAACTATAGTTGATGATTCGAAGCCAGTATTTAGTTTATGTCCGATAAATCAAGCAAAGACAACTGATCCCGATGTTTGTACATATACACATTCCGATAATGACTTAAATGCAACTGCCACAGATAATTGTTCGATAAATTCAATGACATATGAATTATCTGGAGCCACTGAAACAATTACCGGCTCGAACACTACCTTGAATGGTCAGGTTTTCAATAAAGGTACAACAACAGTTACCTGGACAGCAAAAGATGGATCAAATAATTCGGAGACTTGCTCCTTTGATATGGTTGTAACAGATGACCAGAACCCAAATGCGATATGCATTACATACACTGCTGCACTGGATTCAGATGGAAATGTTTCTGTGAATCCTGCTGATATTGATAATGGTTCAACAGATAATTGTGCAATTACTTCTTACGAGATTTCTAAAGACGGTACAAATTATGGTTCTTCTGTTTCCTTTACGTGTATTGATTTAGGAACACCAACAGTTTACTTAAGAGTATCGGATGCTGCAGGGCTTACCGATGTTTGTTCGGTAGCAATTACCGTTGCCGATACAATTGCTCCTACTGTGGATACTGCAGATAGAGATGTTTTAACAGATGCAGGCGTTTGCACATACACGCACGGGAATTCGAACTGGGATATTACTGATAATTGTGACAATACTCCTACAGCCTCTTATACATTAAGCGGTGCAACAAGCATGGTTACATCGCCCAATACAACATTGAACGGACAGGTTTTTGAAAAAGGAACAACATCTGTTCGTTGGGCTGCAGCAGATGCAAGTGGTAACTCAAGAGTGACTGTATTTGATGTTGTTGTTTCAGATGATCAAATACCAGAATTTACAAGTTGTCCATCTGATATATCACAGTTTGTAGCTTCAGCCGGTGCTACTTCAGCAACGGTTTCTGGTATTGCAGCGCCAACTTATACTGATAATTGTGATGTTACGAAACTGACTTACGAATATTCTGGTGCTACTGTCTTAGCTCCACAGGTTTCAGAAATTAATACACTATCTGAAGATGATTTTAATGTAGGTACTACAACTGTCACTTACACAGCTTATGATGATGCAAATAATAGTGAAACTTGTGTATTTAGTATTACTGTGAATGTGCAGGACGGAGCAATCATCGTTGATAAAAGTTCAATTCAAACTGGGGAACCAGATGTGCCAGAATCTTTCACTGTTCAGCTAGGATCAGCTCCTACAGGAACTGTTGTTATTGATGTGAGCAGTGATAATACAACTGAGGGAACTGTTTCAGTAAATCAACTTACATTCGATGAATCAAATTGGAATGATCCACAAACCGTAACCGTAACAGGTGTGAATGATGATGTAGATGATGATGATATCAATTATCAAATTGATTTGGATATTAATACATCCGGTACTGACGATCTTTCTGGATATGAGTCTGCATCACCGATAGCTATATCTGCAGTTAATGTAGATGATGATACTGCCGATATTAGAGTTTCTGAAATAAGCAATCCAACAACCGAAGCTGGTGGAACTGCTACCTTTACAATTGTCTTGGACACTGAACCTATTGCGGATGTAAGTCTTACTCTTTCTTCTTCCGATGATACTGAGGGGGATGTAACTGATCCAGCATCAAAAACAGTAACATTCACTACCGGTAATTGGGATATTCCCCAAACAATAACTGTAACAGGAGCCGATGACCTGTTTGTTGACGGAAATGTTAGCTATACAATTGTTACAAGTAATGCTACTTCTTCTGATCCAAAATATTCAGGAAAGGTTGCTGATGATGTTACAGTTGTTAATAACGACAATGATAGTGCAGGCTTTGTTGTTACTCCACTTGTTATAAATACGTCTGAAGACCTAACAACTGCAACATTTACTGTAGTGCTCACAAGTCAGCCAGCAGCTGATGGTGATAATGACAATTTAGTTATTGTTGATGTTGTCAGTGGTGATCTTACAGAAGGAACGGTTGATTTGTCTCAGCTTACCTTTAATTCTTCGAACTGGGATCAGCCACAAACAGTGACAGTAACAGGTGTTGATGATGCCGTGGTTGATGGAGGCATTACCTATGAAATTCAGCTAACAGTTGATCGTGGAAATACTACAGATCCGGTTTATGCTGACAGTGGACAGGTTGATGATCCGGATAATGTATCTGTTACAAATGAAGATAATGATGCAGCAACAGTATCAATTAGCGATGTTACGCAGTTAGAAACAAATTCAGGAACAACCAATTTTGTGTTTAATGTTACGCAATCTAATATTGAAGTTATTGGTTCATACACAGTTTCATTTTACACTCAGAATGGAACAGCTAAAACACCAACAGATTATTCAGCAAATGGTGGACTGGTAACCTTTACAGGTTCTGCTAATGAAACACAAACAATTACCATTGTTGTTAATGGGGATGATGCTGTTGAAGCAAATGAAACCTTTAGCGTTGTATTGAACTCAGTTAATAGTAGTGGAAGGGATATTACAATAGCGTCTGGAGGCAAGACCGCAGTCGGAACAATTACAAATGATGATAATGCAACCCTTTCAATTAATGATGTTTCTATTTCTGAAGGAGATAGTGGGACCAAACTTTTGACCTTTAATGTGACCTTGGATATGGCTGTAGAAGATGGATTAACCGTTGATTATACAACGGTTGAAGGGACTGCGGTTTCTTCCTCGGACTATATTACAAATAGTGGCTCTCTGACTTTTGAAGGAACTCAGAACGAGGTTGAAACCATTTCTGTAGTGATAAATGGGGATGAAACCATTGAATTGGATGAAAACTTTTCGATTGAACTAAGCAATATCGTTCCGGTAAGTGCCCCTGATGGAACAATCTCTATTTTGGATGGAACAGGAGTAGGAACTATTCTGAATGATGATGCAGCAGTTTTATCAATTGATGACTTTGAAGTAGATGAAAGTGCTGGAACTGCTAATTTCAGGATATGGCTGGATAAGGCAGTTCAGGGAGAATTCACTGTTGATTTTGAAACATCAGATAATACTGCTTTTGCTACTTCTGATTATAGTGAAATAGCATCAACACCTTTAAGCTTTGGAGATTCTAATCCAATGGTTCAAAATGTAACGGTAACTATTTTGGATGGTGACATTGTGGAGCCAACGGAAACCCTTTACGGAACAGTTAGTAATTTGGTGGATGCATTAAATCAAAACATTGTCCTAGAGGGAGGTGGTGTTACGACACAAGCAACAGGAACGATCAATGATAATGATAATGCAAGTATTGCTATAGATGACGTGACCGTTGATGAAGATGCTGGCATAGCAACCTTCACCGTAACACTTTCAGGTACCGTTCAGAATGATTTTACTTTGAATTATTCAACTCAGGATAATACTGCAGTTAATCCATCTGACTATACTGCTATTGCTAATACTGAACTAACTTTTGGAGGTCTCAATAATAACACGCAAACTTTTGATGTGACTATTATCGAGAATTCAATTGCAGAAGCAACAGAGGCCTACTATATAAACCTGACAGATCTTAACAAAAATGATCAGGTAGGCGTATCAATATCAGATAACCAGGGTTTGGGAACAATCAACGATAATGACCAGGTTGATTTAGAATTGACTGCATTTACTATAATTGAAACAGATGGTTCTCAAATACAGAATTTCAGGGTTAGTAGAAACATCGCATCACAGTCTTTACTTACCTTACTTTTTAGTACTTCAGATGGAACAGCAAAAGCTTCCGGAGATTATATTGTACAAAGCAATACACTGGTTACTTTACCTGCTAATTCAACTGCTGAAGTAAATATACCTGTAACTATTGCTGGAGATCTTATTGCGGAACCACAAGAACAATTTTCAGGGATGATTATTGAGGATGAATATAGCAACCAACAGGTTAATATAGTCACTCCATCAGCAGTAGCTACAATTGATGATAATGATATTATCCAGATAAGTTTGGAAGATAAGACAGTGACTGAGACTGATGAAACGCAATCAATAGACTATGTAGTAGGTACCAATATTGCAGCACAACATGATGTAATACTAAGCTATAGTACTTCAAATGGTACAGCTGTTGATGGGAATGATTTTACTGCTCAGTCAAATACTGTAATTACTATACCGGCAGGAAGTACAAATGTTGATATTCCTGTTGATGTTTTGGGTGATATGATCACGGAACCACAAGAAGCATTCTCTGGGGCAATTACATTGACAAATGATAATGGGCAACAAGTAATCCTTGCAAAGGATAATGCTACTTATACCATCGATGACAATGACCCTGCGACTCTGGTTCTGACAGGTTTTGATGTAGATGAAGATGCGGGTACTGCTGATTTCACAGTTACCTTAAGCAGAAATGTCCAAAATGAATTTAAAGTAGATTTTGCAACATCTGATATTGCTGATCAGGCAGTAGCTGGCAATGACTACGATGCTGCTACAAAAACCTTTACCTTTGGGGCAACCAATGATTTGGTGCAAACAGTTACTGTAACAATTAATGAAGATACATGGGTAGAACCAACAGAATCATTACTTGGTACCATCAGTAATCTCATTACAAATAATCAGGATGTAACAATTTCAACTCCAACTGCAATTAGTACAATTACTGATAATGAATCGGCCAGTATTTCAATAAATGATCCAGCAGCAGTTGAAGAAGATGCAGGTCCAATTATATTTACAGTAACCTTAACTGGTAATATCCAGGATGAATTGACTGTTGACTTTACAGTGAATGATGTTGAGGCAGAAGCTGGCAGTGATTACACCGATATTTCAGGAACAGTAACTTTCCCTGCAGGATCATTAAGTGGTACGACTCAATCCATTTCAATTGATTTAATTGATGGCAACACAATCTCGGAGCCAACAGAAACTTTTACTGTAGACCTGGATAATATTATTAACTCAGGTAATGCTAGTATCTCCAAATCACAAGGGGTTGGTACAATTTTAGATAATGATCCGATTACAGCAATTAACTTAACTGGTTTTGCAGAAACAGAAGGGGATGTGAATATCAGTTATAATTTTATTGCAAGCATGGATATTGAAGCTCAGGAGTCAATTGTGATTTCCTTCTCCACAAGCTCAGGATCCGCAATTTCAGGAACTGACTTTACAGCTCAATCAGGCGTTCAATACACGATTCTTCCAGGAAATAAAAGTGTAAATATTCCTGTGGAAGTAATCGGTGATTTAGTTGTTGAACAGCAAGAGAACTTTTCAGGAACAATTTCCTTGGTAGATGCAATGGGACAGAATGTTGCTATTGGAACAAGTACAGCAAATTCTGATATTAACGATGATGATAAGGCTATTATTTCAATTACAGGACTTACTGTGGATGAGTCTGTAGGAACGGCTCAGTTTACAATTGCGACAAGTCGAGAAATTGAAGAGGAAGTAACACTTGATTTTAGGACACAGGATAATACAGCGACATCTGGTGTTACAGATGATTATATCGCAATTACTACGACACAATTTATTTTTGGAGGAACAAATGAGGAATCACAGACAATTGCCGTAACAATTAATGATGATGACTGGGTAGAACCTACTGAGTCTCTGATTGGTTTGTTAAATAATTTAAGTGAGAATAGTCAGAATGTGGTTCTTTTGGGTGAAGGAGTATCCACTCAATCTGAAATAATCATAACTGATAATGATGCAGTTACCCTGTCAATTGATGATGTAACAAGGGTTGAACTTGATGAAGGTGAAACTGAAGAATATGTATTTACTGTTACTCATGATGGAAAAAGTACCGATGGATCATTTAGTGTTGCATATGAAACTAATGGTATTAATCCAATTTCAGGTGCTGATTATATCGATAAGACCGGTACTATTACATTCTCAGGTGCTACAGGCGAAACGCAAACCATTTCGATTACTGTAAATGGGGATAATATCTTTGAACCGGATGAACAATTTACAGTTGATTTATCTGAAGGAGATTTTGGTGGTCGCAATATAAGCTTCTCGGATGATTCAGGATTAGGAACCATCACCAATGACGATGCTGCAGCAGTCACGATTGAAGATGTGAGCGGTGCTGAAGATGACGGGGCAATTACCTTGACGGCCACCTTAAACCGTGCAGTGCAGGGCGGCTTCACCGTGCAGGTAAGTACATCGGATGGCACGGCCACCACCGCCGACAGTGACTACACAGCGGTCAGCCTTCAAACGCTTAGCTTTAGCGGCACGGAAGGCGAAACGCAGGCCTTCACGCTAAGCCCAACCGCTGACACGAAACTAGAGGGCAATGAAACGCTGACGGTCTCAATGTCCAACCTTTCTTCCACTTCCCTTGGTGTTGACATCAGCGATGGCGCCGAGGTCACCATCACCAATGACGATGCTGCAGCAGTCACGATTGAAGATGTGAGCGGTGCTGAAGATGACGGGGCAATTACCTTGACGGCCACCTTAAGCCGTGCAGTGCAGGGCGGCTTCACCGTGCAGGTAGGCACATCGGATGGCACGGCCACCACCGCCGACAGTGACTACACAGCTATCAGCCTTCAAACGCTTAGCTTTAGCGGCACGGAAGGCGAAACGCAGGCCTTCACTGTAAGCCCAACCGCTGACACGAAACTAGAGGGCAATGAAACACTGACGGTCTCAATGTCCAACCTTTCTTCCACTACCCTTGGTGTTGACATCAGCGATGGCGCCGAGGTCACCATCACCAATGACGATGCTGCAGCAGTCACGATTGAAGATGTGAGCGGTAGTGAAGACGATGGGGCGATCACGCTAACGGCCACCTTAAACCGTGCAGTGCAGGGCGGCTTCACCGTGCAGGTAGGCACATCGGATGGCACGGCCACCACTGCCGACAGTGACTACACAGCGGTCAGCCTTCAAACGCTTAGCTTTAGCGGCACGGAAGGCGAAACGCAGGCCTTCACTGTAACACCAACCGCTGACACGAAACTAGAGGGCAATGAAACGCTGACGGTCTCAATGTCCAACCTTTCTTCCACTACCCTTGGTGTTGACATCAGCGATGGCGCCGAGGTCACCATCACCAATGACGATGCTGCAGCAGTCACGATTGAAGATGTGAGCGGTAGTGAAGACGATGGGGCGATCACGCTAACGGCCACCTTAAACCGTGCAGTGCAGGGCGGCTTCACCGTGCAGGTAGGCACATCGGATGGCACGGCCACCACCGCCGACAGTGACTACACAGCGGTCAGCCTTCAAACGCTTAGCTTTAGCGGCACGGAAGGCGAAACGCAGGCCTTCACTGTAACACCAACCGCTGACACGAAACTAGAGGGCAATGAAACACTGACGGTCTCAATGTCCAACCTTTCTTCCACTACCCTTGGTGTTGACATCAGCGATGGCGCCGAGGTCACCATCACCAATGACGATGCTGCAGCAGTCACGATTGAAGATGTGAACGGTAGTGAAGACGATGGGGCGATCACGCTAACGGCCACCTTAAACCGTGCAGTGCAGGGCGGCTTCACCGTGCAGGTAGGCACATCGGATGGCACGGCCACCACCGCCGACAGTGACTACACAGCGGTCAGCCTTCAAACGCTTAGCTTTAGCGGCACGGAAGGCGAAACGCAGGCCTTCACTGTAACACCAACCGCTGACACGAAACTAGAGGGCAATGAAACGCTGACGGTCTCAATGTCCAACCTTTCTTCCACTACCCTTGGTGTTGACATCAGCGATGGCGCCGAGGTCACCATCACCAATGACGATGCTGCAGCAGTCACGATTGAAGATGTGAGCGGTAGTGAAGACGATGGGGCGATCACGCTAACGGCCACCTTAAGCCGTGCAGTGCAGGGCGGCTTCACCGTGCAGGTAGGCACATCGGATGGCACGGCCACCACCGCCGACAGTGACTACACAGCGGTCAGCCTTCAAACGCTTAGCTTTAGCGGCACGGAAGGCGAAACGCAGGCCTTCACTGTAACACCAACCGCTGACACGAAACTAGAGGGCAATGAAACACTGACGGTCTCAATGTCCAACCTTTCTTCCACTACCCTTGGTGTTGACATCAGCGATGGCGCCGAGGTCACCATCACCAATGACGATGCTGCAGCAGTCACGATTGAAGATGTGAGCGGTAGTGAAGACGATGGGGCGATCACGCTAACGGCCACCTTAAACCGTGCAGTGCAGGGCGGCTTCACCGTGCAGGTAGGCACATCGGATGGCACGGCCACCACCGCCGACAGTGACTACACAGCGGTCAGCCTTCAAACGCTTAGCTTTAGCGGCACGGAAGGCGAAACGCAGGCCTTCACTGTAACACCAACCGCTGACACGAAACTAGAGGGCAATGAAACACTGACGGTCTCAATGTCCAACCTTTCTTCCACTACCCTTGGTGTTGACATCAGCGATGGCGCCGAAGTTACGATTACCAATGACGATGCTGCAGCAGTCACGATTGAAGATGTGAGCGGTAGTGAAGACGATGGGGCAATCACGCTAACGGCCACCTTAAGCCGTGCAGTGCAGGGCGGCTTCACCGTGCAGGTAGGGCGGATGGCACGGCCACCACCGCCGACAGTCTACACAGCGCTTAGCTTTAGCGGCACGGCCACCAGGCCTTCACTGTAACAAACCGCTGACACGAAACTAGAGGGCAGTGCAGGGCGGCTTCACCGTGCAGGTAAGTACATCGGATGGCACGGCCACCACCGCCACCTTAAGCCGTGCAGTGCAGGGCGGCTTCACCGTGCAGGTGACATCGGATGGCACGGCTACCGCCGACAGTGACTACACAGCGGTCAGCCTTCAAACGCTTAGCTTTAGCGGCAGGAAGGCGAAACGCAGGCCTTCACTGTAAGCAATGAAACGCTGACGGTCTCAATGTCCAACCGCTGACACGAAACTAGAGGGCAATGAAACACTGACGGTCCGTGCAGTGCAGGGCGGCTTCACCGTGCAGGTAGGCACATCGGATGGCACGGCCACCACCGCCGACAGTGACTACACAGCTACAATGTCCAACCGCTGACACGAAACTAGAGGGCAATGAAACGCTGACGGTCTCAATGTCCAACCTTTCTTCCACTACCCTTGGTGTTGACATCAGCGATGGCGCCGAAGTTACGATTACCAATGACGATGCTGCAGCAGTCACGATTGAAGATGTGAGCGGTAGTGAACGCAGGCCTTCACTGTAAGCCCAACCGCTGACGATGAGGGCAATGAAACACTGCGGTCTCAATGTCCAACCTTTCTTCCACTACCCTTGGTGTTGACATCAGCGATAACGGCCACCTTAGTGAAACGATGGGGCGATCACGCTGCCGTGCAGTGCAGGGCGGCTTCACCGTGCAGGTAAGTACATCGGATGGCACGGCCACCACCGCCGACAGTGACTACACAGCGGTCAGCCTTCAAACGCTTAGCTTCAGCGGCACGGAAGGCGAAACGCAGGCCTTCACTGTAACACCAACCGCTGACACGAAACTAGAGGGCAATGAAACGCTGACGGTCTCAATGTCCAACCTTTCTTCCACTACCCTTGGTGTTGACATCAGCGATGGCGCCGAGGTCACCATCACCAATGACGATGCTGCAGCAGTCACGATTGAAGATGTGAACGGTGCTGAAGATAACGGGGCGATCACGCTAACGGCCACCTTAAACCGTGCAGTGCAGGGCGGCTTCACCGTGCAGGTAGGCACATCGGATGGCACGGCCACCACCGCCGACAGTGACTACACAGCGGTCAGCCTTCAAACGCTTAGCTTTAGCGGCACGGAAGGCGAAACGCAGGCCTTCACTGTAACACCAACCGCTGACACGAAACTAGAGGGCAATGAAACGCTGACGGTCTCAATGTCCAACCTTTCTTCCACTACCCTTGGTGTTGACATCAGCGATGGCGCCGAAGTTACCATTACCAATGACGATGCTGCAGCAGTCACGATTGAAGATGTGAGCGGTGCTGAAGATGACGGGGCGATCACGCTAACGGCCACCTTAAGCCGTGCAGTGCAGGGCGGCTTCACCGTGCAGGTAGGCACATCGGATGGCACGGCCACCACCGCCGACAGTGACTACACAGCGGTCAGCCTTCAAACGCTTAGCTTTAGCGGCACGGAAGGCGAAACACAGGCCTTCACGCTAAGCCCAACCGCTGACACGAAACTAGAGGGCAATGAAACACTGACGGTCTCAATGTCCAACCTTTCTTCCACTACCCTTGGTGTTGACATCAGCGATGGCGCCGAGGTCACCATCACCAATGATGATGAAGCACTTGTGTTAATTGAAGATGTAAGTAGATTTGAGGATGATGGTTCAATTACTATTAGTGCAGTATTAACTAATTTTGTGGAGGGAGGATTTACAGTAACTCTAAATACGCAGGATGCTTCTGCAACTGTTGCAGATAATGATTACATCGCTGTAACTGAATATCTGATAACCTTTGTTGGAAATAAAGATGAATCATATAGCTTAACTATCGATCCAGTAATTGATCGTAAATATGAGGAAGATGAAACCTTTAACATTATTTTATCAGATCTTGCGGCAACTACATTACCAGTTGATATAACAGACCAGGCAACAATAACAATTCTAAATGATGATCATCATCCTGTTGCATCATTAATTGAAAAAACGGGTAATGAAGATATTCCAGTAATATTTTCTCCTAATGACTTTACCAATTCATTTTCAGATGATGATGATGACGCATTGGTTAAAGTTGAAGTTGTCAGTTTACCATTAAATGGTACACTAAGATTAAATGGTTCTCCAATTTCAATTGGGCAAGAAATTGATTTGAGTGAACTTGGAAATATCACATTCATCCCGTCAAGTAATTGGAATGGAACAACATCATTCTTATACAATGCCACAGACGGAATAAACTGGGCACAAGCTGATGCATCGATCACAGTTCGAATTAATCCGATTAATGATTCACCTGAGGCGATAGATGATAAAGTTGTAACAGAAGAAGATACTCCTGTAAGTGGATCAGTAATCACTAATGATAGTGATATTGATGGAGATCGATTAACAGTTGTTCGTTATGTAATTGATGGAACAACATACAATGCAGGTAATCTGGTAGAAATAAGTGACATTGGTAGTTTGGTGATCGAAAGTAATGGTTCGTTTGAGTTTATTCCAGAATCGGATTTCAATGGAAACGTTCCTTCAGTTACCTATACAATTAGTGATGGGCATGGTGGAACTGATACAGCAATTCTTGAGATTTCAGTAAATAACGAAAATGATGAACCGATTGTTAAAAGCGAGGTATTCAATCTATGTAATAGCGATATTCTAACTGGGAATATACTTGAGAATGGTGATTATGATCCGGATGGAACTCAGTTGGCTGTTGATTTAATTCCCGTTAAACTACCTGACAATGGTACGTTTGAGATTAATTCAAGCGGAGATTTTACTTATACTCCAAATGAAGGTTATAGTGGAATCGATGTGATTATTTTAGCTGTTTGTGATAATGGAATTCCTTTACCTTCAGCATGCTCAAATGATACACTGACAATCAATGTTGCTAATGCGGTTTATGCATATGCCGGGGATGATGATGTAATTTGTCAGGGAGAAACATATACTTTGAGCAATGCTTCTACTACTAATGCTGGAATTATTAGCTGGGCAACTAGTGGATCAGGAATATTTGATGATTCAACAGTAGCGAATCCGGTTTACACACCAAGTGAAGGAGATATTCAGGCAGGTCAAGTTGTTTTGACTGTTACTGCTGAACTTGGAGAAATATGTGGAGCAGCTCAGGATGAAATGGTACTGACAATTACTCAGAAATCCAATGCATATGCCGGGGATGATGATGTAATTTGTCAGGGAGAAACATATACTTTGAGCAATGCTTCTACTACTAATGCTGGAATTATTAGCTGGGCAACTAGTGGATCAGGAATATTTGATGATTCAACAGTAGCGAATCCGGTTTACACACCAAGTGAAGGAGATATTCAGGCAGGTCAGATTGTTTTGACTATTACTGCTGAACTTGGAGAAATATGTGGAGCAGCTCAGGATGAAATGGTACTGACAATTACTCAGAAATCCAATATTGATGCAGGAGCAGATCGTATTGCATGTGTTGGTGATGAAGTTTTAATCAGTGATGCAACTGCTGAAAACTACACAGCAATTAACTGGACATCGAATGGGCAGGGAACAATTCTTGGTGTAAATTCATTAACACCAACTTATGTTCCTGCAGAAGATGAGAATGGTCAAGTTAAATTAAGCCTTACTGCTGATGGAATAAATGGCTGTGCGAATGAGACTGTTACAGATCAGGTAGTCATTGAGTTCCATAGTCTGGAGGTTGAAATCGAAAATGTTTCAGGGGTTGTACCATACAATACTTCAGTAAGTTTATCTGCGAAAGTATATCCGGGTGTTGGAACTTATTCATATCAATGGTCTCCAGTTAATTTGGTAACAGGTGATAATCTGAGTACTATTGAAACTGTTGACTTGACAGAAGATACAGAGTTTGAAGTTTTGGCAACTGACTTGGAGACCGGGTGTACAGCTGTTGATACGATATTTATTATTATTGAGAAAACAGTTGACAAGGTTATTAATATCAGAAATGGTATATCACCAAATGGAGATGGCAACAATGATATCTGGTATATCGAGGGTATTGAGAAGTTTACTGATAATGATGTAGTAATATTTAATCGTTGGGGAGATGTGATTGTCAAATTGAAGAATTACGATAATACCAATGTTTACTGGGATGGTCTTAACAGCAAAGGTAACCATGTTCCAGATGGAACCTATTATTACATTATTGACATTAAAGGGATTAAATCCTTTTCTGGTTGGATTCAGGTTCGTAATGGATTTTAAAGAAATGTAAACAGGTTGTGCTGTTGTTAGTTAGCATATCCTGTTTAAATAAAAATGAATACTAAAAAGTAGATCGATCGAAATAACAAGACATATGAAAAAGGTTTTACTCTTATTCTTTCTATTCTGTAATGTTGTTGTCTTTGCGCAACAAGATGCATTGTTTACACAATACACATTTAATAAATTACTAGTGAATCCTGCTTATGCAGGGAGTAGAGAAGGACTTAATGTAACAGTTTTAAATCGTGCACAGTGGATGAATTTGGAAGGGGCACCAAACACGTTAACATTAAGTGCTCATTCTTCTTTTCAAGAACGAAAAGTAGGGCTTGGATTTTATATATTTCGAGACGAAATTGGACCTACCATGAATAATGGTTTTATGGGAACTTATTCTTATAGAATATTCATGGGAAGTGGGACATTCTCGCTTGGTCTACAGGCTGGTATAAAGTACTTTGATTATGATTGGACTAAAATGAATCTTCGGGATGTTGATTACCTTTTTGATCCTCAGGATGTTCAAAAAATTACTCCCGATGTCAATCTCGGCCTTTATTATCAATCTAACCGGTTTTTTGTAGGATTATCATCAAAACAATTATTGGAGAATGAAATTGGTTTTGTAGAGAAGGATGGAAAAACTTCTTTCAGCAAGTTAACACGTCACTTTTATTTTATGTCCGGAGCTGTCTTTCCAATGGTTGACAAAATAATGTTTCGTCCATCAGCTTTGGTAAAGTTTGTTAAAAATGCTCCAGTCCAGCTAGATTTAAATGCAAGCGTTTTGTTTGGCAGGGTGTTTATGGCAGGCTTATCATATCGAACAGCAAAGGCAATTACACTGATGACTGAATTTACACTTACAAATAGTATTCGTCTGGGTTACTCATATGACTACTATTTCAGCGACTTACGTTTACATAATTATGGGTCAAGTGAAATCAGGATTGAGTTTGACCTGAATTTATTTAAATCGAGGATGATGACCCCTCGTTACTTTTAGTCAATTTTCAGAATCTAACGTTGTAAAAAATGAAATTTAGTAAAATCATATTGGTATTCATTATTCTAAGCATATCATTAAAAGTATCGTCTCAGGTTAAGGTTGCGGATAAATTGTTTGAAAAATTCAACTACAGCAAAGCAGCATCTCTTTATAAAAAAGCGTTAAGCTCAAAGGATGATAGTATTCGTAAACATGCGACAGTTCGCACAGCAGATTGTTACAGGCTAATGAATAGGTTAGAAAATGCAAGTTATTGGTATCAAAAGGCAAGCGAGTTTTCAGATATTGATCCGGTTAATTATTACTACTTAGCTGAAGCGCTACGGACACAATCAAACTATGCTGAAGCTGAGAAGTTTTTTCTGAAATACGCTAAATTAAAACCTGATGATAAAAGGGCTAAAGTATATGCAGCATATTGTCGTGAAATTGAAGACTGGTCAGACTCTCAGAAATCAGCGGACATTAAAAATGCCGAAGAGTTGAACACAGTTTTTTCTGATTTTGCTCCGGTTTTTTATAAAGAAGGATTAGTTTTTACCTCTGATCGGGATCTAGATATGATTGATAATAATAAGTATCATTGGACGGGAAATTCTTATTTGGATTTGTATTACTCAACACCAAAAACTGAAGGTGATTTTTGGGGAGGATTAAGAGAAAGTACAAAAATGCCATCGATATTTAATACACCATACCATGATGGACCGATATGTTTCACAAAAGAATATAAAGAATGCTACTTAACTCGTACTTTGAAAAGAAAGACAGTAACTAGTGAAGAAGATATTTACACAAACAAACTGAAAATATTTCATGCTAAACTAAATAAAAAGAAACCTGAATTTACAGCATTTGAATATAATAGTGATGATTTTTCTGTTGGACATCCTGCTATTTCGCCAGATGGAAAAAAGATGATCTTTTCGTCAGATATGTCAGGGGGCTTTGGTGAAAGTGATCTGTTTTTGACCGAATTGATTGATGAACATTGGTCGAAACCAGTCAATTTAGGTAATGTAGTTAATAGTTTTGGAAATGAAGTATTCCCTTTCTGGCGAAATGACTCAACCTTGTTTTTTGCATCCGATGGACATGTTGGTTATGGAGGTTTGGATCTATTTGAAACAATACGTAATGCTAATACCTGGACTGTTCCACGTAATTTAAAAAGTCCCATTAATTCTTCCTACGATGACTTTAGCATTGTCTTTCATCCTGCAAAGAATGAAGGCTTCTTTAGTTCTAACAGGCCTAATGGCAAAGGCTCTGACGATATTTATTTATTTCAAAGCTATGTAGATATTCCAGACAAATACTTTCAGGAGACAATTGAAATTGTTGGGGTAGTTAAGGATAAGTCTTCCATGCAACCATTACAAAATGCTGTGGTTTTCATCTGTCAAGAGGCTGATAAGAGGGTTTTGGTTAAAGAAACATCTCAAAATGGCTCATTTTCAGCTGAGCTTAAAAAAGGTGGTTCATACCATATTAAAGCTGTTCAGGAGTCTTATTTTGATGATTGTTTGAGCATGGAAATTAAGGCTGATGAAGAAGAGAATAACATCAATATTTATCGGGATTTATTACTTGAGAGATATGAAAAAGATCAACTCATTGAATTGCCCAATATTTATTATGATTTAAATAAATGGAACTTGAGGCCAGATGCATTAGTTGTTATTGATGAATTGGTTGAAATATTAAAGGAGAACCCAATTAGTATTGAGATTGGTTCACATACGGATTCACGAGCAAGTAATACATATAATGAAATGCTTTCAAAGAAACGGGCTGAGTCTGTCTTAAAATATCTTATTGAAAATGGAATTGAAGAACACAGATTAAAGGCAAAAGGCTACGGAGAAACTCAACCAATTTTTGATTGTAATAAAATAGAAGATTGTACGGAAGAAGAGCATCAGATAAATAGAAGAACTGAATTCCGAATTACTGAAATTTTTAAACCAAAAGAGCAGAGCCAAATACAATATAAAGAAGGAGAGATATTGTTAATATCAGATTTTGAAGAAGGATTTTTTGAAGATTGCTCAAATACTATTGACGGTTTGTGAAACTACTATGAAATTCAATTAGATTCTGAAAATTTATAGAAGTATTTGCTGATTAGTCCCTGGTTCACCCCGATTGAATCGGGGCAGGTGGCCCCACAAATTAAAAGAGGGGAAGATTGAAAAATGTTTCCCTCTTTCTATTTCCCAGCTACTTTTTCAACTTCTCTAAAAACCCGAAGAAAATTCCTCCCCCATATTTTATTGATGTCTTCTTCCGTATAGCCTCGTCTTAGGAGTTCATAGGTAATGTTTGGAAATTCGCTCACATCCACACAGTCGGCGAGTCCGCCACCGCCGTCAAAATCACTACCTATGCCGACAAAATCAACACCAACCAGGTCGACAACATAGTCAATATGATCGACAAAGTCGCTTATGGTTGGCAGTTCCTTGGGTAGCTTTTTCATAGCTATCCAGTCTTTTCTCATCACAGCTCTTTCTTCTTCGTTCATGTTTTTATAACGGGTTCGATAAAGATGCATCAACCTGCTTTCTTCCTTATACCGAAGCGTTGTTGTGTCTGGCATTTTCACATAATCATCCAGTGGGCAAACTTGAATAACACCGCCTTTTTCTGCAAGTGCTTTTAACATTTCATCACTCATGTTCCGATCGGAATTACATACTGCCCGAACGCTTGAATGTGAAGCAAAAACTGGAGCTTCACTTAATTCAAGAACTTGAAAAAACGATTGGTCACTCATGTGCGAAACATCAATTAACATTCCCAGTCTGTTCATCTCACTAATCACTTCTTTTCCAAACCCACTTACACCATTATGTTCAGTTGCTTCTCCATCGCTCGAAGAATCGCAAATATCATTGTGGAACGAATGGCAAAGTGTTATGTACCTGACACCCTTGTTGTAGAATTCTTCAACTCTGCTTAGTTGTTTGCCCAGGGGAAACCCGTTCTCCATTCCAATATAAACCGCCCGTTTCCCAGTTTTTGAAATTTTGGAGGCATCGTCTGCTACCAGAGCAAGTGTTGCCCACTGAGGATATTCGTTTAGCATTGAATGAATTGAATCCAGCATCTGGTTAGCTGTATCATATGATTCTTTGTAATTTTTTTCATTTCGAATTTTTTGTGCAGTAAATACTCCCATGAACATGGCATCCAGGCCACCCCGTTTCATTCTGGGAAAATCGACTCTGCTGTGAGGAGCCTTGTGTGTTTCTGTTATATTGAACCCTTCTTCAAGAAGTAAAAATGGGGTGTCGTTATGTGTGTCAATAGTCAGCGCATTGTCATGTATCTTTTGAGCTTTACGCCACAATTTTTTGTCTTTTTCTTCTGATTGAACATTGAATACAATTAGGGCTGCAGCAAATAACAGGAATAATTTTTTCATTTCAATATTGGGTTATCGTGTAATATTTTCAGCAATTTCTTTCAAGTTTTGACCAGAGAAATTCCCGGAACTCATAATCAATAAGTTTTTGTTTTTCCAGTCGATGTTTTTAAGTTGTTCAAATAAAAGATTTGTGTCGGTGTACACTTCAAGCTGGTTATTATTAAAACCACTTTTTACGTCCTCCACCGTAATTGGATCCAGCTTTTTGTGTTCAATGGTATGCGGGTCGAAATATACAAAGGCACGATCTGCTTTGTCCATACAGCCATTGTATTGAGGAAGAAAATCCTTTTTTAATGAGCTGAACGTGTGAAGCTCCATTACGGCCACTAACTCCCTGTCTGCAAACTGCGACTTAACAGCTTCTGTTGTAGCTTTCAATTTAGAAGGGGAATGGGCAAAATCGTGAAACACGGTACAGCTTTTGTTTTCAGATAATTTTTCTAATCGTCTTGCAGCTCCCTCAAAATTGGCAATGGCTTCATAAAATTGATCATCCGAAATACCAATTTCATTACAAATTAATTTAGCACCTGAAATATTTTCAAGGTTGTGTTTCCCGAAGATCTTTAATGGGAGCTTCCTGTCATTTCTTTCTAAACAGGTAATGCCGTTTTCTATTACAGAAAGATGTTCCGTGTAGGGGATGGTTTGAATATCTTCCCTGACATTCTTGGCAATTTCATCCAGATATTTGTCTCCGGAGAAATAAATCAAGCTACCATTGGGTTCAATTTTGTCTGTAAATATTTTGAATTGTTCTACATACCCATCAAAAGTCGGGAATACATTGATGTGGTCCCAGGCAATTCCTGTTACAATGGCAACATGAGGATAATACAAATGGAACTTGGGGCGCATGTCGATGGGTGATGAAAGGTATTCGTCTCCTTCAAAAATGGCAATTTCAGTTTTATGTGACAATGAGACCATGGTGTCAAATCCATCCAAATTTGCTCCAACCATGTAATCGAAATCAAACTTGTTAAATTTCATAACGTGCATTACCATAGAAGTAATGGTTGTTTTGCCATGGCTGCCTCCAATAACTACTCGCTTTTTATCTTTTGTTTGTTCGTATAGGTATTCCGGGTAAGAGTAAATCTTCAACCCAAGTTCCTGTGCTTTTAACAACTCTGGGTTATCTTTTCGGGCATGCATACCAAGAATGATAACATCAATTTCGCTGGTGATTAATTGCGGCAGCCAGCCTTCTTGTTTTGGTAACAAACCATGTTGGTCAAGTCGGCTTCGTGATGGCTCAAAAATTTCATCATCGCTACCAGTAACCAGATAACCTTTTTTATGAAGTGCAATGGCGAGGTTGTGCATGGCACTGCCCCCAATTGCTATAAAGTGAATGTGCATTTTGCTTTTGGATTACATGAAAGTTTGAAGATAATCGATTTTTTAAAAATTGAAGGTGGAACTCATGCGGAATGTTTGATAATTGTAGTCCTGAAAACCTCCCTGGTATTCAAACTTCAGGATCAATTTCGTTAGCTGATGTTCAATCCGTGCCCGGTAAATGAGTGGATCGTTATACCCTCGTTTATCCATAAACTTATAGGCATCGTATCCTGAATATCCACCAGCTTCCAATGAATACAGCCAGTTTTTCTTCTTGAATTGAATGCCAATTTCAGCTAGAGGGCCTTCATCTTGTGCCATTTCCACTTTGTTGGTTTGCCAAATGTACCAGCCAAACAATCCGCCAATCCTGAATTCATCAAACAATTTGCTCTCAGGCGTGAAATCTTTACCGATTGCCAAATAAAAATAATGGGTGGAAGCATCGACGAATCTACCCCTTGTTGATACTCCGGTTGAAAAGCTGTGACTATAATTGGCAAGCAAATCCGGCAAGTTATCTCTGTCTTGTAGCAATTGAATGTAAGTACTTATCCAAAGATCACCCTGGTTTGTTTCCCAACCATTGTCATCGTAAAAAATTTGCCGCTCATCCCGAACATCGTTCGACATGTTGAATGTTTCTGTAGGAAACCCCCAGATTTCAAGCTGAACTTTGCCGGGTGCAACATTCCATTTTAAATTGAGGTAGCTGTTTACGGATTGCTCACTTTTCATGAAATGGGCATCAGCACCAATTTCAATTGAGCTCGAGCCCTGTATTATTCCGTAGTTCATTCTGGGAACAGGTAATGCATTTGGGCCTAGCTTGGCGGGGGCAATCCAAAGCCATTGGTTTACATGCGCACTGCCAAAATCAAACCAATCAGAATAATCACGGGTTTGTGCTATTGACGAGAGTGCAACTACAAAAAATGAGATTAGGAAGTAAATCTTTCGCATCTACTTTTTTGTTTAAAAATACATTTTTTCATGGATGTGCCTTTCAATATTCATTTTATTCAACCGTGAATTAATTCTATTTTTGTGCATTAAAGTTCAAGATTTATGAAGTTGATACCAGTTAGTGCCGGACATTTTTCGTGCGATGGAGGAGCCCTTTTTGGAGTTATTCCTAAACCGCTATGGAACAAAGTTTACCCGGCTGATGAAAAGAATATTACCCAGTTGACCATGCGTTGCTTGTTGGTTGATATGGGCGAGAAAAAGATACTTATTGAGGCGGGTGTTGGTAACCATTATTCAGAAAAGATTCAAAAGAATAATGGCCATTGGAATACTGATGCACTCCCCAGATCGCTTGCAAAACATGGGTATTCAGCTGACGAAATTACAGATGTTTTGTTTACCCATTTGCATTGGGATCATTGTAACGGAGCTGTGTTGAATGAAAATGGCAAGTTAAAACTGCTGTTTCCAAACGCAACCCATTGGTGCAGCAAAAAGCAATGGGAGCATTCAAAAGTTTCGAACCTTCGCGAGCGTGCGGCATTTTATCCTGAGATATTAAATTTCCTGAAAGAAAATGGGAATATGCAATTGGTTGACGAAGCATGTGAATTGTTTCCAGGAATAAAAGTTCGAATGTTTGATGGGCACACGCCTGGGCAGATGATCCCGTTTATTGAAAACAATGGGAAAACGATCGTTTACATGTCTGATTTTATTCCTACTGCGGCAAATGTTCCTATTTTGTGGATTGCCTCTTACGATCTATTTCCCGTGACCACCATGGAGGAAAAAGAAGCATTTTTAAAGGAAGCTACTGAAAACAAATTCATCCTGTTTTTTGAGCATGATTTTTATACTGAAAGCGTAACTGTAGAGCTTGGAGAAAGAGGTTTCAAGGTAAAAGATCGGGATGTTTTGTAAATCATCACTTTCCGTTTCTGTAAAAACAGACGCCTTACTTGCCAAATTTAGCTAAATTTAGACGGTTGACTTGCCAAATTTAGGTTTTTTCTTCTTTTTGACATACCTTTGATTTACTCAAATCAATAGAATCAATGTCCAATATTTGGTATAAAAGATATTTGGAAGAACAAAAACAATTAATTAAGCAAGGAAAAGTTTTTGTTCTTTATGGCCCCAGAAGAGTTGGGAAAACTGAACTCATCAAAAAGATTATTTCTGATTTTTCAGGAAGTATATACTCAGGGACTGGGGATAATCAGGAATTAAGAGAACTGTTGTCCTCGCAGAATCTAACCCAATTAAAGGCCGCTTTAGGTAGCTATCAGTTAATTTTCATTGATGAAGCACAACGGATTCCCGAAGTTGGATATGGATTAAAATTGTTGGTAGACCAATATCCTGAGAAAATAATCATTGTTACTGGTTCGTCATCCTTTGATCTATCCAACAAAATTGGTGAACCACTTACAGGGCGAAATATTATCCGTTCATTGTTCCCAATTTCTGTACATGAGCTTACAGTACAGCATGGGGGAATGTATGTTATAGAAAAATTGGAAGAATTGATGATTTATGGAGGATACCCAGATGTGATGAATGCTGAAACCAATGAAGACAAAAAAGAATATTTATTTGCCATAAGGGACTCTTATCTGCTAAAAGATATTCTTGAACTTGAGAACGTGAAAAACCCAGCTAAATTGACCGACTTGCTCAAATTACTGGCTTTTCAGCTTGGTCATGAAGTGTCATTGAATGAGTTGAGTAATGGTTTGGGCATATCCAAACAAAGTGTAGAGCGTTATCTTGATTTGCTGGAGAAAACCTTTATACTGAAAAAAGTAGGCGGTTTTTCAAGGAACCTTCGAAAAGAAGTAACTAAAACAGCACGCTATTATTTCTGGGACAACGGAATAAGAAATGCCCTGATCAATAATTTTAATCCATCTGGTCAGCGCAATGACATGGGCATGCTGTGGGAGAATTTTTTGTTTATTGAGCGTTTGAAAACCAAGTCATATAAACGAATTTTTTCAAACGACTATTTTTGGCGGACATACGACAAACAGGAAATAGATTTGGTTGAAGAGCGGGAGGGAAAGCTATATGGCTATGAGTTTAAACTGAACCCAAAGAAGCTAAAAGCACCAAAAGCTTTCCAGAATGCGTATCAGGAATCAGAATTCAACATCATTTCTAAGGAAAACTTTTTGGAGTTTTTGAGTTAGTGATGTTTACACCAGCCCCAACCTCGCTGCGTTCTGAACAGCTTCAGTGGTGTTGCCAACATTCAGCTTTTCAAGTATTCGTTGGCGGTGGGTGTTTACGGTATTCACCGAAATAAAAAGTTTGTCTGCAATTTGTTTGCTAATCAGACCTTTAGCGAGGAGTTTCAATATTTCCTGTTCGCGAAGGCTTAAATTTGTTTCCAGGTTCTCATTCGGTAAATGATAAAGCTTCCCGGTTTTTGTATTAACCAAACGATACCTGCAAAGGCTTTCAATATCCTGATCGGGGGAAATATCCATGAGGCTGACCGCGAGCCAAACATTGTCATCTTTGTCTAGTTCCAGCAAACGGTGTTGTTCAATTACCCGAACATAGTTACCATATTTCCCTTTGGTGCGGTAATCCATGAGCATTTTATAATGTTCCATGTTTTGCCGATCTTCCTTTTTCACTTTCAGGATTAATTCAATGAAGCGATGTGAGACTTTATTAAGATGCTCCAGGTCTTCGGGATGCATTTGGTTGTCAACATATTCATGTCCAGGTTTTTGTGCTTCTTCCACATCCCAGCCAAGCAAGTCGTTAAAGGTTGAAGAAATATAAACATGCTGCATTTTAGCCATATCAAAAATGGATATGGCACTTTGGTGAACGGACTTGATTGATTCCAGAAATTCAATGTGTTTGTCAAGTATTGAATAATCAAGGTTTTCGTAATCAAAATTTTGCCGATACCAAGGAATTTGTTCCTGCTTTTTGCTCATATTACTGATTTTTCAGTATTGTCAAAAATAGGGGATAAAACAAACTTTGCCAAAGCAGTACTTAAGAAATAAAAAACAATTGAACAATGAATAGAAAACTAATTTTACTACTTGGCATTATGGCTATGTTCCTTTTCTGCATTTCGCAATCAAAAGGTCAGGTTATTAAAGGTCGGATAATTGATTCTCAGTCGCAGGCTCCACTGCCCGGGGCAACGGTGGTAATCCTTGAAAGCGATCCGCAACTGGGGACAATTACCAATGAAAATGGAGAATTTCGCCTATGGAATGTAAAACCAGGGAGGTACAATTTAATGGTCAGTTTTGTGGGCTACGAAAATTATTTGTTCCGCGAGGTGTTGGTTGGTACGGGTAAAGAAGTCGTATTAAATGCAGGATTATCTGAATTACAGACAAAATTGGACGAGGTAAAAATCGTTGCCCGAACATCCAAAGAACAGCCCATTAACCGAATGGCATCAATTAACGCCCGTCAATTGAGTGTAGAAGAAGCTAGCCGTTATGCCGGAGGATTTGATGATCCGGCACGCTTGGCTGGTTCGTTTGCTGGTGTTGCTTCTGAAATTGGCAACAACGGGATCGTGATCCGCGGGAATTCGCCTCGAAATCTTTTATGGCGAATGGAAGGCATTGAAATATCCAATCCAACACACTTTGCCAATGTGATCGCTTTTGGTGCTGGTGGAATTACGGCCCTTTCCAGTCACATGTTGGCCAATTCCGATTTCTACACCGGGGCATTCCCCGCTGAATATGGGAATGCATTATCGGGGGTATTCGATGTGAGGCTAAGAAATGGGAACAAGGACAAACATGAACACACCTTTCAGGCTGGTATTATCGGTATTGATTTTTCTTCGGAAGGGCCTTTCCAAAAAGAAGGTGGGGCATCGTACCTGTTCAATTACCGGTATTCAACTTATACTTTACTTGGTGGTTTAATTCCTGAAGAAGCAGGCGATATTGGCTATCAGGATTTATCATTTAAGCTAAATTTCCCAACAAAAAACTTAGGAAACTTTTCGTTGTGGGGAATTGGAGCAATCGATGATCAGGAACGCGATCCATTAAAAGATCCGGAAGATTGGGAGACAGTTCAGGACATTGAAGGTTATGAATTGGATTTGAAAAACGGAGCAATCGGTCTTAGCCACAAAATTCTTTTCAATACAAAAACGTATTTGCATACCACGCTTGCATTTTCAGGTAACAGCATAAACACAAAATACGATGAACTTGACGGGAACCAGGAGCTACAGGTGAGGGAAAGAGTAAAAAACAATACCTGGAAATACACCTTGTCGAGTAACCTAAACCACAAGTTTGGAAGCACTCATAGTAACAGGACTGGCTTGGTGTTGAACCAGCATAATTACAATGTGTTTAATCGTGAAGCGCCAAATTTGGGAGACCCTTTGTTTGTATATGTCAATGAAGAAGGCGATGCTTTTTCTGCACAGGCTTTTACGCAATCTTCCATAAAACTAAATACAGTGAACCTGAACTTGGGATTGCACATGCATTATTTTGGGTTGAATGACGAAGTGACGATTGAACCTCGGGTCGGGTTAAAATGGCTGATCAACCCGTATCATTCTTTTGGTGCAGCTTATGGTTTGAACAGCCGTATTGAAATGATCGGGTTTTACCTGGCAAGACAGCAAGTGGGGAATGAAATTATTCAGCCAAACAAAGACATGAAGATGACTAAATCTCATCATTTTGGGGTTGAATACAGCATTCAGCTAAATGAAAATACAAGGTTTAAAATTGAACCATATTATCAATATATGTTTGATGTGCCAGTTATTAAAGACAGCTATTTCTCGCTACAGAACCTGGATTTGGATTGGTTCTTTAATGAAGCCTTGGTGAATGATGGCACCGGAACGAATATTGGGATTGATTTTACGCTCGAGCGCTTTTTAACGAAGGGATTTTATTATCTCGCAACGGCTTCTTTTTTCGATTCGAACTATGAGGGTGGTGATGGTGTTTCCCGGAATAGCATGTTTGACAGGAATTACATTGTAAATTTTCTCGCTGGGAAAGAGTGGCAGGTTGGCAATGATAAAATGAATACGCTTGGGGTCAATGGGCGCTTTAGCTTTATGGGGGGCGATCGCTATTCGCCATTATTGGAGCAGGAATCTATTGCTGCGGAAGAGTTGGTTTATGACTATTCCCGTGCGTTCGAAGAGCAAGAAGATCCGGCGGCAGTTTTGTCATTGAGCTTTTCTTATCGGAAGAACAAACCGAAACATGCTACTGTTTGGTCGCTGCATTTATTAAATGTTTTGGGTAATGAAGAATATCGAGACTATGAATTCAACCTAAAAACAGGAAAGCCAGAAAAACAATTTGACCGGATCATGGTGCCTAATTTGAGTTATAAGATTGAGTTCTGACGCAACGTTCACCTTTGATTATTCATCTTGCTCATGTTAACAATCAGGATATCCATGAAAATTTTGAAACAGAATTTCGAATACATTTTATTTACTGCATTGGTTTTGCTTGCTTGCCAGGATGAAGAAAACTTGATTGATGAAAAGGTTGATCTTTCAGTTTTAAGCGAAAATGAGTTTGTGGTGTTCAAAACGGGCAATGAAACCAGCATGATTGTTTATGATTGCGAGTATAATCAACTAAAATCAGTTACTAAAAAGGGTAACGAAATAGAAGTTGTTAAAACCTTCAATAGTATGATGAAGCGACCATGTATTTTAAGGTATGATACCATTTCTTTGGGAGTGCTTGAACCAGGGGAATATACATTGGAATATTACTTGATTGACAAAAACAGCTTTGTAACGGATAGTGTGTTTTTTAACAGGGTGGAATATTTTTCAATCAAATAAGGATCCGATCAATTAAGACCGGATCCTTTTACTTGTTTCATGGCTGAAATATATATAGTGAACTAAACTATGGCAGTAAAACTTTGTCGATCACATGGATAACACCGTTGCTACCTTGTACGTCCGTAATAGTTACATTAGAATCGTCATCAATGGTCACTCCGTCGTCTCCTACAACAATGTCAATTGAATTTCCTTCGTTTAAAGTTTCAACGGAACCTGTAGTAACATTTGCTGCAAGTACATTCCCATTAACAACATGGTAGGTAAGTATCGGTACTAATTGTTCTTTTGTCAGATCGGCAATTCCTGTAACATCAAGTGCTTCAAACAATTCTTCAAATGCGGTATTTGTAGGTGCAAAAACGGTGAATGGACCGTCGCCACTTAATGCTTCAACCAATTCAGCTTTTACAACTGCTTCTACCAAAATAGAGAAAGTTGGGTTTGCTATGGCAATATCAACAACTGTTGGTGGGGTAATTACTTTGTCAATAATATGAATTACGCCGTTGTCAGCTTCAACATCTGCAGTTGTTACCATTGCTCCTCCATTTAGTTTAACACCACCTTCAGTAGTAATGTAAACCGAAACATTATTGTCGCTATAGGTTGAAAGCGTTGGGAAATAGCCATCCGAAATGTCACCAGACATTACTTTGGTACCCATCACATGATAAAGAAGAATGTCGGTCAATGCTTCTTTGCTAATATCGTCAAGAGATGTTGCCCCAATATCGGATAATAGTTGAGTGAAAGCATCATTAGTTGGTGCAAATACAGTCAGCATCGCATCTGGGTTAGCAACAGCATCAACAAGCTCAGCTTTAGTCAATGCATCAACAAGTATTGAAAAATCTGGATTTCCTACAGCAATATCGGCAATGGTCATACTTTCTGGCACAAGCACTTTGTCAATAACATGTACTACACCATTTACTCCTTGTATGTCAACACTTACAACATTTGACATCCCATTTATCATCACACCACCATCAGTGCTGATGTCAATTGATTTCCCGTTAACAGTTTCTACCTCACCAGGAGAAATATCTCCAGATTGTACATTGGCAGCTACAACGTGGTAGGTTAAAATTGAAGTCAAATCTTCAACGCTTACTTCATCAAGTCCGCTTACACCTAATTGTTGGAATAGCATATCGAACGCTTCATTCGTTGGTGCGAATACCGTGAATGGTCCATCTCCGCTAAGTGTTTCTACAAGTTCGGCTTTGGCTACTGCCGCAACTAATGAACTAAAATCAGCGGTAACTGCAATATCAACAACTGTCGGCGGCATAAGTACGCGATCAATCACATGGATTACCCCGTTGCTGGCAGAAACATCAGCTGCCGTTACCTTAGAACTGTTAATGGATACTCCATCTGTTATATCCACTAAAACAGAAAGATTTTTTGATCCTGGGCCATCGTTGTTTATCGTGTTGGCAGTTCCATTGGATAAACTGTTTGAATAAACTTCACCATCAATAACATGGTATTTTAATATTGAAGCTAGGGTGGTGTTATCAATATCATCTAAGCTACTAAGCTCAAGTTCGTTTAAAAGGGTTGCGAATGCTTGATCAGTTGGTGCAAAAACAGTAATTTCTTGCTCAGAACTTAAAAAATTAGCCAGTCCAGCTCTTGAGGCAGCCTGAATTAAAATATTAAAACTACCAGCTTCCTGAGCTGTTTCAACGATGTTGCTTTCAGTAGGCTCCATCATCATTTGATCATCGTCATCATTACAGGATACAAAAATGAATCCCATTAATAAAATTGCTAAAAAAGTTTGTTTAATTGTTTTCATGACTTATAAATTTTGTTTCAACATCAACTAAAAGGATTGAAAAGATTAAAATGTTTAAGAAAAAATAAAAAAGGTTGAACAAAAAATTAAAAAATGTGTCTGAAAGGCTTTTTAATAAAGAAATATATTTAAGTGTTAAAAAATGTTAATATATAAAATTATTTAACTTTCAAGATAGAATATTTATGCTTTCTTAGTCCAAAAACATATAAAGTTGTGTTTAAGTGTTGAATACAATCTTCTTTAAAATCTGCAAATCGAAACATCTAAATTGTTTCATATTTAAATGACTGAAAATCAAAACATGATATTTGTTACATAAAGGTTAAAAACTTTGGGTTTTTAGGACAGTCCTATTTAAAAACAACTAATTTTGATGCCTGATTTTCTTAACAATTACATTTTATGGCAGAAAAATATATCAAACTATTTGAAGAATTTCCGCCAATCAGCAACGAGCAGTGGAAAGAAAAAGTGGTAACTGATTTAAAAGGTGCCGATTTCGACCGCAAGCTGGTTTGGAGGACTAATGAAGGTTTTACTGTTCAACCATTTTACAGACAGGACGATCTTCAGAAGCTGGATTACCTGGATACGCTTCCGGGTGAGTTTCCTTATGTGCGTGGAACAAAAACTAACAACAACGATTGGTATGTTCGCCAAAACATTGTTGTTAAGGATTTGGAAGAAGCGAATAAAAAAGCATTGGACATTTTAATGAAAGGTGTTACTTCTTTGGGATTTGTTTTCAAAGAGTGCAACGGTTTGGCAGTAGGGGGATTGGACATTTTGTTAAAAGACATTTGTCTTGAATCTGTTGAAGTGAACTTTGTTTGCAGATGCAACACGTGTAAAATTGTAGACGCATTTACTGACTATGTAAGTGCTGGCCCATGGAACCCTGAAAATGTGGCTGCTTCTGTTGCTTATGACCCATTTGGGAATTACCTGCTATATGGCCGTTTCAAAAACGGTTTGGATCATGTGCTATCTCAGGCGAAAAACCTGATTGAAAAAACTTCGGACCTAAAAAAATACCGGGTACTTGCTGTAAACGGTAAAAACTTTGGCAACGCTGGTGCTTCAGTTGTTCAGGAGTTGGCTTTTTCATTGGCCCAGGGTGCAGAGTACCTTTCTTCGTTGACAGATGCCGGAATGGCCGTTGAAGATGTTGCCAGAAACATCAAATTCAACCTGAGTGTTAGCGCAAATTACTTCATGGAGATTGCAAAATTTCGTGCTGGTCGTTTGTTGTGGGCGCAAATTGTAAAAGCTTACGAGCCAAAATGTGAGTGTGGTTGCAAAATGTTTGTTCACGCCGAAACAGGTGCTTGGAACAAAACAGTTTACGATCCATACGCAAATATGCTCCGTACCCAAACTGAAGCCATGAGTGCTGCTTTAGGTGCTGTTGATTCAATCACAGTAAGTCCATTCAATGAGATTTATGAAGACACAACCGAGTTTTCTGATCGTATTGCCCGTAACCAGCAATTGCTTCTAAAAGAAGAATCAAGCTTTGATAAGATTGTTGATCCCTCTGCTGGTTCGTATTATATAGAAGAACTAACTGCTTCTATAGCTGACGAAGCCTGGAAGTTATTCCTTGAAGTTCAGGAAAAAGGTGGATTCCTTGCAGCGGCTAAAGAAGGCTTTATTCAAGCTACTGTAAAAGAAATGGCAACTAAGCGTGACTTGAAAGTTGCTACTCGTCGTGAGAATATTTTGGGAACAAACCAATTCCCTAACTTCACTGAAAGTCTTGAAAATGAAATGGATGCATCTCTGTTCGAAGTTCAGGATTTAACTGCTGAAGATGCTGATATTGAAACACTCAAACCATACCGTGGAGCAATGGCTTTTGAAAGTCTTCGTGCTGCAACCGACGTGTATGCAAAAGACAACAAGCGTCCAATGGCGTTTATGCTAACAATTGGTAATCTGGCATTCAGAAAAGCCCGTGCACAGTTCTCGTGCAACTTTTTTGCTGTTGCCGGATATGAGGTAGTTGATAATAATGGTTTCAAAACTGTTGAGGAAGGTGTTGCTGCTGCAAAAGAAGCTGGTGCTGACATTGTAGTTATTTGTAGCTCTGATGATGAATACGTAGAACTAGCTCCAGCTACTTTTGACCTGATTAAGGATGATGCAATATTTGTTGTAGCTGGTGCCCCAGCATGTACTGATGACCTGAAAGCAAAAGGCATCGAAAACTTCATCCATGTGAAAAGCAATGTGCTGGAAGAACTGAAGAACTATCAATCAAAGTTGGGTATCTAAATCAACAGATACTGGATGCAAGATACTTGTCGCTGGATATCCAGAATCGAGTATCAAGAATCAAGAATCCAGAATCTAACATCTTACAATTATGAAACCAGATTTTAAAAATATAAACATCAAAACAGTAAGCTCACAGCCAAAAGTTGCTGATTGGGCTGCTGAAAAGAAAATTGAGAAAGACTGGATGACACCGGAGCAAATTCCGGTGAAGCCAGTTTACACCAAAGAAGATTTGGAGGGCATGGAGCATTTGGATTATGCTGCAGGTTTGCCACCATTCCTTCGCGGCCCTTATTCGGCCATGTATGCCATGCGTCCATGGACGATCCGTCAGTATGCAGGTTTTTCTACTGCTGAAGAATCAAACGCATTTTACCGGCGTAACCTGGCTGCAGGTCAGAAGGGTTTGTCTGTTGCATTTGACCTGGCAACTCACCGTGGATACGACTCAGACCACCCACGCGTGGTTGGTGATGTAGGTAAGGCTGGTGTGGCTATCGACTCCATCCTGGATATGAAAATCCTGTTTGACCAAATTCCGCTGGATAAAATGTCTGTTTCAATGACTATGAACGGTGCAGTACTTCCGGTAATGGCGTTCTACATTGTAACGGCATTGGAGCAAGGCGCGAGCATGGATCAGCTGGCAGGGACTATCCAAAACGATATTCTGAAAGAATTTATGGTGCGTAACACGTACATTTACCCGCCTGAGTTCTCCATGAAAGCCATTGCTGACATCTTTGAATTTACTTCACAGAAGATGCCTAAGTTTAACTCGATTTCAATTTCAGGTTACCACATGCAGGAAGCTGGTGCAACTGCAGATATTGAGATGGCTTACACGCTGGCTGATGGTTTGGAATATCTTCGTACAGGTATCAAGGCCGGATTGAATGTGGATGCATTTGCTCCACGTTTATCGTTTTTCTGGGCCATTGGGATGAACCACTTTATGGAGATTGCAAAAATGCGTGCTGCTCGTATGATTTGGGCTCAATTGGTGAAGCAATTCAATCCAAAGAACCCAAAATCAATGGCATTGCGTACACACTCGCAAACTTCAGGCTGGTCTTTAACCGAGCAAGATCCGTTCAACAATGTTGGTCGTACGGCCATTGAAGCGATGGGTGCTGCATTAGGTCATACACAATCGTTGCACACCAATGCGTTGGATGAGGCAATTGCTCTTCCAACCGATTTCTCAGCTCGTATTGCACGTAACACGCAGTTATACATTCAACAAGAAACTGAAATTTGTCGTGGCGCAGATCCATGGGCAGGTTCATACTATGTTGAAACACTAACGAAAGAGCTTTACGAAAAAGCATGGGCACTGATTGAAGAGGTTGAGAACCTTGGAGGTATGTCTAAAGCAATTGAAACCGGTGTTCCAAAAATGCGTATCGAAGAGGCTGCTGCACGTGCACAAGGCCGTATCGATTCAGGTTCACAAACAATTGTTGGTGTGAACAAATACCGTTTGGAAAAAGAAGATCCAATTGATATCTTGGAGATTGACAATACGGCTGTACGCCAGTCGCAAATTGAGCGGTTGAACAAGCTACGTGCAGAACGTAACGAAGAAGAAGTACAACAAGCGTTGGCAGCCATTACCAAGTGTGCCGAAACAGGTGAAGGCAACTTGCTTGACCTGTCGATTAAAGCGGCGCAGAAACGTGCTTCATTGGGTGAAATTTCAGATGCCTGCGAAAAAATCGTGGGACGTTATAAAGCTGTAATTAGAACGATATCAGGCGTGTATTCATCAGAAAGTAAACAAGACGAGACCTTTAACGAAGCTCAGGATTTGGCGAAGAAGTTTGCCGAGCTGGAAGGTCGCCAGCCACGTATCATGATTGCCAAAATGGGGCAGGATGGACACGACCGTGGTGCTAAAGTAGTAGCAACAGGTTATGCCGACCTTGGTTTCGATGTGGACATGGGGCCATTGTTCCAGACTCCGGAAGAAGCTGCCAAGCAGGCTGTTGAAAACGATGTGCACGTAATGGGAGTTTCATCGCTGGCTGCAGGTCACAAAACATTGGTGCCTGCCGTTATTGCTGAGTTGAAGAAGCTTGGCCGTGAAGACATTATGGTAATTGCTGGTGGAGTTATCCCTGCACAAGATTACCAATACCTTTACGATGCAGGTGTTGTTGCCATCTTTGGTCCAGGTACAAGCGTATCAGCCGCCGGCAAAAAAATCCTTGAGGTACTTATTGCTGCACATGAATAATATTGAGTAGAGTACTTAGTTAAGAATCATTCCCGCGAAGGTGGGACTTATAATATAAGTGAGAAGCCATTTCCGCAAGGGAGTGGCTTTTTTAAATTAACAAAAAAGACTATTACGTCATTCCGAACTTGTTTCGGAATCTTTATCTAGCATAGCTTTCCCTTGATGGATAGATATCCTGAAACAAGTTCAGGATGACTACAAATTGTGAGAGTTACTTTTTAGTTAAGAATATTTCCTATGAAGACTTTATGTGAAGCTTCTATGAATAAACCAAAGAACTGTAAAATGCTTATTTCTGGTAGGTTTTCATCTGTTCTCAGAATGAATCCTAATGATCCTTCTCTTCGATTTAAATATTCGGCACTAATTGTATATAATATAGCTTTATTGAGGACAGGGCTTGAAAAAGAGAGACTTGTATTATTTTCATCTTGAATGTGACTATTTAATATGGTATAGTCATGAAATTTGTGATTATCAATATCTGCATATAGAATCATCTCTTCAATAAAAAGGCGATAATTATGCTGATTAAAATACCTTTCTATTTTTAAATTCTCATTAGCCTTCTGTAGCTTCTGATTTAATATCTCATGATTTCCTATTAAGTCAATAAGTAGTTTTAGAGTGATTAAAAAATTGTAGTAAGATATATAGCTATTCTCATTTCCTCCCATTTTAGTTAAAGGTATAATATACTCCACATATTTGTTTTTTTCTTTGACAATTGTTGATTGTAATTGTCTAAATCTAATTATATCCCTAATACTTAATTGTTTTGACTCGAATAAAATATTCAATATAAGACGAAATGCATCTTTAAAATAACTACTTCGAGGTTCCGGATTGATATAATTCAATTGATTTTCAATAAAGGGATTTATACTTTCTTCAAAAACATTTTGATGAAAAAGATTATAAATTCTTGTCGAATAAAACTTATCGATGTACCCACTAAAATCGACACCCTCACCATATTTATGGGCAAAAATCTTACGGATATTTTCAATGTCACAAACGAAAATAATTTTATCAAAGCCAAACTTGTTGTCATGTTGCTCATTACCGTTTTCTTGATATTGAACCTGATCAAAATGAGCACTGAAAACATTAAACAACCTAAAAATATGTTCTGGATCAAGACGGTCAAGATCATCAATTACCAATACTTTCTCTGGTTTATCACCATTTGATTTAATCTCTATAATTTCATCTAATTTTTGTGAGATGTATTGAGAAACATTGTCAAATTCGAGAAGAAAATTGTGTTCAGACTCGTTCTGAAAGTCGAGCAATAGTTTAAGATCAGTTGATTGATTAACTTGTTCAACCCCATTCTTATATGCAGAAAGAATATCTTCTAGTTTCTCAATTCCATCAACAGCTGTTTGAATTTTAGGAATCAGTTTTAAAAGGTTTCTCAAAATCAATAATCCATTTTCTTTCAGAAAGAACTCAGAGTATTCAATCTTTGAGAAGTCTTCGGTTTCATCAAAATCGAATTCTTCAAAGTGAATTAGCTGAAGTAAAATATCATACTTGATTAGCCTGAACACATCTTCATTGGAAAGAAGAGAGTAGTTAACAGGTCTTAGAAATATTGGTAAATATTCTTCTGTTCTCTTTTTGAAGAATTTGTTGAGGAAATATGTCTTTCCAATACCAAATGGACCAGAAAAGATAATTCGTTTGTTAGAATCTGGTTGAATAAAATCTTTGAAATCCTTTTCGATAGAATCAATAGGGATGGATAGGGTTTGATCGGTCATTTTTCTTTTAAAAATACAAAATATGATAATAAGAAAAGCAGCACGTCATCCTGTCCCGAGTATTCGGGATCAGGATCTTTGTAGTACAAGGAAGGCAAAAAATTGAAATAGATTCCGAAACAAGTTCGGAATGACTATTTATTCTTATATTTTTACTTCTATACAAAACCACCCTAAACATGAAAAAAGGATTTGTTTACATTGTTTCTAATAAGAACCGGACTACATTTTATATTGGGGTTACCAGACAATTAAAACGCCGCATTCTGGAGCACAAGAATGGTAAGGGTTCAGAATTTACTTCAAAATACAATCTTACCGATCTGGTTTATTATGAAATAATTGAGGGTATGCATGAATGCATTGAAAGGGAAAAGCAATTGAAGCGATGGCATCGGGATTGGAAGATCAATCTAATAAAATCGGACAATCCACAGATGATTGATTTAGCGAAGGATTGGTATGTGAAAAAGGATGGAGTTTGGGAGATTCGAAACAGCTGGCTGACAGATTCTGAAACAAGTTCAGGATGACATTTCATCTTTAAGATTCCTCACATAAAAAAACGTCTTTCCGGTTTTTAGATCATCAAAGTTGTATATTTCTTTATCGCGGTGGATGAGGTAAAATGCCAGCATGGCAAAGTCGCCCCCACAAAACAGCGAGTGAATACACATGACACTTAAGAAAAAATAGGCTTGAGGTGATGACCAAAACAAAAGTGTCAATGCGATGCATGCAATCTTTACAACTACAAATGGAGCCAATGCAACTATCCGGAATGTTTGGAAATTAACTACCTGCCTGTCGGCTGCAATGTAAAAGATAAATTTTCGCCAAATGGCACCAGCACGTATCTTTCTTGCACCAGTTGATAGATAGGCCAGTGCATGAATTAATTCATGCAAAATGACCAGCAGTGTAACCGAAAACAAAACCGCAACACCAAGAGCAATAATTGGTTCGCTAAATGCGCGGGTGTATTGAATGATTGCCTTTATCAGCAGAAATGCCAAAACCAGCATCATGGAGATTTGATAAATGCCGTAGTTACGAACCAGCTTGCTGTTTGTCATGACCTGTTCAATGACAAACTTTTTGATTTCCTTATGGCTTAATTCTGCTAGCAGTTGAAACTCTTCATTGTTTTCTAAGTCTCCCGGTTTGAGTTTCTTCATTGTTCATCGCCTTTAATAATGAAATACAGCGCTTTCAGGCTTATCAGCTGGAAGATAAAAGCGATGATCATCGACCCTGTAACAAGGACCGCAATTCCCCAGAGCCAGTTCGAAAATTGCAACGAAAGTTTAGCTACAAGAACACAAGCTATTACGAACAGAACAAGTCTGAAGATAAGTGCAAAGTGGATTTTCAGTTTAAAGATTACAAATGCGATGATAACCTGCGAAAGGGCAGTTATAATTTGTGTGACCAAGCTGGCATAGGCTGATCCCATAGCGTAAAATCTGGGAATTAAAATTAAGTTGAGGCAGATGTTGATGATCATTCCCGCAGATGCCATGATGTTCAGTTGTCTCAGACTTCCGTTGGCGGTTAGCAAGGTGCCAAAAATATAGGTAGTGGCAATACCCAGAAAGCCAATCATCAGCACTCCAAATATTGGTGCAGAAGCATCGATGTGTTCCTTGTAAAGCAGTTGCATAATTTCAACATCATAGAAGAAAGCCGAAATGCAAATAATGATAGCAGGAACTAAAATGAGCATGTAGGAGAAATGGATCATTTGTGAAAGTTCTTGCTTTTGCTTGATCATTCTCGCAAAGATGGGGAGAAGCAATCCTGCAAATAGAACCCCAAACATAGCAAACGCGTCCAGCAGGCGAAAAGCTTGGGCGTAAATTCCAGCCTGCTCTTTCCCAATTGGATTTGGTAATAGTCGCTCCAGCAAAACAGAATCGATCCGGTTGTAAAACGACATTAATAAAATCAGCAGGGCATATGGATAACTTTTCCGAAGAAAAACCAGAAAAAAATGATAGTCAAACCGAAGTTTTATTTTTTCCGAATAAAAAAGAACAGTGACAAATGCAATTAGACTTGATGCTGCATATCCGGCAGTTTGGGCGTAAACGAACCATTCGATGGAGAAATAGCCACCAAACCAATTGGTGAAAAGCAATATACCGCAAAAAATAATCATCATGCTGCGGTCGAGTACGGACATCAGACTGTCAGTTCTGAACAGGTGGAGCCCACTGATATTCGATCGAAGGTACAGCGTAAAAGAAATTAAAAACTGGTTCAGGATCAGGAAAAAGAGTAGGTGAAACTGAATCTTATTATATCCAATGATTGCTGCAACAATTAAACAAACAACAGCATAGAAAATGGCTAAAAGAAACTTCAATCCAACAATATTACTGAGGTGTTTATTTAAAAGTTTATGGTTTTGGGCTATGTTACGGTTGTTGTAGCTCGTAATTCCCAGATCAAGGAAAATATTCAGGATCATCGAAAAATTCAGCAATGAGAAATACAATCCGTAGCTTTCAGCACCCACCAGGTTTTGTACAGTCCGGTCAATCCCAAATATCCAAAATGGCTTGATTAAAAGATTCAGAAAAAGTATCAGTAGTAAATTTGTAACAAACTTTCGTTTCAAAGCCCGTCTTTTTTGCTGATTAATTCTGATAAAAGTAAGCATTTTTTGGGCAGACTTCGTACATTTGAGATGAAAACTGCGTAATCAAAAGCCAAATGATCATAGCCGTAAATACCCGTTTATTGCAAAAAGAAAAGCTGGAAGGAATTGGTTGGTTTACCCGTGAAACCTTGTATCGGATCACTCGCAACCACCCAACTCATCAGTTTATATTTTTGTTTGATCGGCCTTACGACGAAGAGTTTATTTTTTCAGATAACATTACCCCAGTGGTTATTGGTCCACCAACGCGTCATCCATCGTTGTGGTACTTGTGGTTTGAATACCAGGTGCCCAGAATACTGAAGAAATACAAGGTGGATTTGTTTCTTTCGCCGGATGGGTATTTATCGCTGCATACCAATGTGAAGCAATTGGCCGTGATGCACGACATAAATTTTGCACACCGCCCGAAAGATTTGCCCTGGCTGACTTCGCATTATTACAACCATTTTTTCCCGCGCTATGCTCGCAAGGCTGATCGGTTGGCAACGGTGTCTTTTTATTCAAAGGAAGACCTGGTGCGAACATACAATGTGAACGCAGACAAAATTGATGTGGTTTATAACGGGGTTAATTCACTTTACACGCCAACCAATTTGAATGAACAGGAAGCAACCCGTGCAAAATATGCTGAAGGCCATCCGTATTTTCTTTTCATTGGATCTTTGCACCCCCGGAAAAACATCTGTGGTTTGCTAAGGGCTTTTGATGCTTTCCGTACAACTCATGACAAACCAGTGAAGCTTTTGGTTACTGGTGGTGCTATGTTTAAAACCGGGGAAATTACCAAAACCTATGAAGGCATGCGATTTAAGGATGATGTGGTATTTACCGGCCGTCTTTCAACTGAAGATTTGCACCAGGTTTTAGGAGCTGCACTAGCGTTAACTTTTGTACCCTATTTTGAAGGATTTGGCATTCCTGTTATTGAAGGAATGAGCGCCGGTATTCCGGTGATTTGCTCAAACACAACCTCATTGCCGGAAGTTGGCGGGAATGCTGTGGTATATTCCGATCCGTATGAGGTGAGCCAAATACGGGATGCAATGATCCGGCTTGCAAACGATGAAGAGTTGAGGAAGGATTTAATTAAAAAGGGACACGAGCAGCAAAAAAAATTCAGTTGGGATAAAACAGCTGAGCTGCTTTGGGGCAGTATTCAGATTTGTTGCAATACATAGGCGTTACGTGTTGCGGGTTGCGAGTTATGGGAGAATGAAATGAACAAGAAAACATCGTTACAATTATTTTTAGAAGAAGGGCGGCTTGAAGCTGGTTGCGATGAAGCTGGACGTGGTTGCCTGGCCGGACCAGTTGTTGCCGCAGCTGTGATTTTGCCATCTGATTTTGAAAACGCATTGCTGAACGATTCCAAAAAACTTTCCGAGAAACAGCGAGAATTATTGAGACCTATCATCGAAGAACAGGCACTGGCTTTTGCAATTGGAATAGTAAACAACGAGGAGATTGATAAAATAAACATTTTGAACGCTTCTTTCCTGGCCATGCATCGGGCCATTGAAAAGCTGGGAACGATTCCTGAACATCTTCTGATTGATGGAAACCGTTTTAAACCATACCCTGAAATTGGACACACTTGTGTTATAAAAGGCGATGGCAAATTTTTGCCTATCGCAGCGGCTTCCGTATTGGCAAAAACCTACCGCGATGATTTAATGAGCGAATTACATCAGCAATTCCCCAATTATCAGTGGAACAAAAACAAAGGCTATCCGACCAAAGCTCATCGTGAGGGGATTCGTGAATTTGGCACCACACCTGTTCATCGAATGAGCTTTCAGCTATTGGATAATCAGCTTCAGTTTGATATTTAAAATGAAAAATAACTTGACCTTGCCTCTGTTAGTAAAATAGGGCATAAGTGGCTTTGTTGAATCTATATTTCTATTATTTTAGCTATTTAAACAAATTGAACCGAAACGTCCTATGAAGATTCATTCAATATCGTTATGCCTGATTTTTAATCTCTTTACATTTTTTGCTTTTTCAATTATTCCTGATGGAGATATAGTTGAAGTGAATGTTTTCTTTGATACTGGCAGAAGTATAGATATCAACCACATAAGGCAGGAAGTTAAGCATATCAATTTTGCAAGAACAAACGAGTCTGCTAATGTCTACTTAATGAGTACAGTTGATCGTACAGGTGGCAAAGGGTTTCATTATAGCTTTTATTTTTTGGGAATGAAAGAATTTGAAGGATTGAAAGATACGTTACATTACTTTTCTTCTCCAGATAAATCAACCACTGAAGTAAGAGATGACTATACCAATGTTATTCGTATGGGGCTCACTCGTTTTTTAGCACGTGGTTCACATGTTATTGATGTAAAATTTAATGGGGATAATAATAATAGGTCAGTTGCTCATGAAGATAAATGGGACAATTGGATTTTTAATATCAGGGCAAAGACAAATATTAATGGAGAAGAGGCTGAACGTGAGCTTGATTTTGATGTTTCTCTGGATGTTGAGAGAATTACGCCTGAGTGGCGTTTTGAATTTGACTTTGATAATAATTACGATGAAGATTGGTACAAAAGAGAAGATGAAGAGATAATTGCTACAAGAAACAGAAGAAGTTACGAGAGTTTAATCGTAAAAAGTATTGGAGATCATATGGCAATTGGAATTAATTCAGGCTATTCATCAAGTAGCTATAACAATACGAAAACAAATTACTGGATTTTCCCAGCAGTTGAATACAATTTATATCCATATGAACTTTCGAGCAGGAAACAACTTCGTTTTTCTTACTATATTGGATACAACAGTCGTATTTATAACGACACCACCATTTACAATAAAATCGAAGAAGATTTATTCCGGCAAACACTTTCTATCGCGTATAAAATTAAAGAAAAATGGGGATCTGCTTATACATCTGTTTCGGCAAAAAGCTATTTTCACAACTTTTCTAAAAACAGTCTTGATGTTCGATCAGGAGTAAATTTTAGAATATGGAAAGGATTGTCAATGAATGTGTCTGGGGATTACTCCATAATAAATGATCGGCTTTCTATTCTTAAAGGGGATGCCACTATTGAAGAAATACTGCTTAGGCAAAGACAGCAGTCAACCGCTTACCGTTACCAATTGAATGTGGGGGTTTCTTTCACATTTGGGTCTTTATTTAATAATGTTGTTAATCCCAGGTTAAAAGGTTGATTTGCCTAAAAGCAGATTGAAAAATTGAGGATTAAATTCTATTTCTGCAATTAGAAACAAACTTCATTATAAGTATTTGTGAAATAAAAACTTTCCAATTTTCACATACTAAATTTTAAGCTATTTTTGTTCTAAAATAGAACCAATTTGCTTCACTATGAGTCTTAAATCATACCTGATCAGTCGGGATTTTTTGAAAAATGTATTAATCGCCGTACTTGGTACATTTGTCGTATTGTTGATTACTCTTTTCATTCTACGAATTTATACCCACCATGGAAAATCATTTGCAGTGCCAGATTTTAATGGCATGAACATGGAACAAGTAGAAGAAATGTCCGAATTGAAAAATCTTCGTGCAGAAATCATCGATTCTTTGTATTTAAACAATGTTGAACCGGGTAGTATTGTTGATCAGGTACCTGAAGCTGGTTCGTTGGTGAAAAAGAACCGACGGATTTTTCTGACGATATGTGCGATTAACCCTGAGCAGGTTGCCATGCCAAAACTCACCGATATTTCGTATCGGCAAGCACTCAATATCATGCAAAGTATGGGATTGAATGCGGGACAGGTTAATTACGTTCCATCCGAATATCCAAACCTGGTATTGGCCCAGCAAATGGACAGCGTTGATATTGAGGAAGGAACACTCGTCAATAAAGGTTCGTATATTGATTTAACAGTTGGCGAGGTTAGTTCCGGTGAAAAAACGCTCGTTCCTGATTTAATACGATTAAACCTTGAGCAAGCCAAGTTAATCATTGCCGAGTACAAACTAAATACCGGGGCAATCATTTATGATGATTCATTTACCAATGAAGAAGACAGCCTAAACGCACAAGTATGGTCGCAACGTCCTGAATCAGGAAGTGATGAAGAAATTGACCTGGGAAGTTCAATTGACATTTGGCTGACTGTAGATGAAGATCGATTGGAAAAAGGAAATTAATATTTGAATGATAGACGAAAATAACGATATACTTAACGAAAAGGAAGAGCAGGAAGAAGGGGAGATGTACGAGCATTACAAGCTGGTCGTCGATCCCGGACAAATGTTATTGCGTGTTGATAAATACCTGGTCAATAGAATTGAAAACGCTTCAAGAAGCCGAATTCAGGCTGCTGCCGATGCAGGGAATATTTTGGTAAACAACAAGTCGGTCAAATCAAACTATAAAGTGAAGCCGGGAGACGAAGTGGCCATTGTGATGGATTATCCTCGTCGTGAACTAAAAATTATTCCTGAAGAAATACCTTTAGATATTATTTATGAAGATGATGATTTAATGGTCATCAATAAACAACCAGGTTTGGTTGTTCATCCAGGACATGGCAACTATACAGGCACGTTGGTAAACGGATTGGCTCATTATTATCAGGATTTACCACTTTTCAAAAGTAGCGATCCTCGTCCGGGGCTGGTTCACCGTATTGACAAAAATACGAGTGGCTTGCTGGTAATTGCTAAAACTGAGCTGGCGAAGAATAAGCTTTCCATGCAGTTCTTCGAGAAAACAACCAAACGCGAATATGTGGCATTAGTTTGGGGAGTACCAAAAGAACCGGAAGGTACAATTGAAGGGCATATTGGGCGTAGTTTGAAAAATCGTCAGGTGTTTACTGTTTTTGACGATGGCGAATATGGGAAGCCTGCAGTAACACATTACAAATTGCTTGAAGACCTGGGATACGTCGGGTTGGTTTCCTGTCGATTGGAGACCGGAAGGACCCATCAGATTCGTGTACACATGAAATACATAGGTCACCCGCTGTTTAATGACGATACCTACGGAGGCGACCAGATTTTACGTGGAACCACTTTTAGTAAATACAAACAGTTCGTAAATAATTGTTTCAAAATATTGCCACGGCAGGCATTGCATGCAAAAACGTTGGGCTTTGTGCATCCAACAACTGGTGAAGAAATGCTTTTTAATTCAGAATTGCCAGAAGACTTTAAAGCAGCAGTTGAGAAATGGCGTGATTATATTTCAAACAGAAACCAGGAAAACGAATGAAACCAAATATAGCTGTTGTTTATGGGGGTGATTCCTCCGAATATGTTGTTTCCGTTCAAAGCGGGAAAAATGTTTTTCAGTCCATTGATACGGATCAGTTTAAACCGTGGATGGTTGAAATGAAAGGGTTGGATTGGAAAGTTTTTGAAAGCGACAATGAAGTTGCTGAGGTAGACAAGCAAGATTTCAGCTTCACATTGAATGGTGAAAAAATCAAATTTGATTTCGCCTACATCATCATCCATGGGACACCTGGAGAGGATGGAATCCTGCAAGGATATTTTGATTTGCTTAAAGTTCCATATTCAACCTGTGGTGTTCATTCATCTGCTTTGACTTTCAACAAATACTATTGCAGCAATTTCCTTCGGAATTTTGATATTCCAATGGCTAAATCTGTGCGATTATCAATTGGAGAAGAGATTGATTCTAAGAGATTGGTTGGTGAACTTGGGCTCCCCGTTTTTGTAAAACCGAATGCAGGTGGTTCAAGTTTTGGTATTACGAAAGTGAAAGAAGAAGCAGAGCTTAAAGCAGCTGTTGAGAAAGCCTGGGAAGAAAGTGAAGAAGCGTTGGTTGAAGAATTTATAGAAGGGGTTGAATTTACCTGTGGTTTGGTGAAGCTGAAAAACCAGGAGTTTATTTTTCCGGTGACAGAGGTTTTGCCCAAGAAAGAGTTTTTTGATTTTGAAGCGAAGTACACCAAAGGCATGACCGATGAGATTACCCCTGCCCGAATTTCTCCTGAACTAACCAAAAAATGTCAACAACTGGCTTCAAAAGTCTATGATCTTTGTAACTGCAAAGGAATAGTGCGGGTTGATTTTATACTGAAAAATGGAGAGTTCTACTTTCTTGAAGCAAACACCACTCCTGGAATGACAGCTACAAGCTTTATTCCTCAACAAATTCAAGCAATGGGAATGAACCTTGAAGAGATGCTATCCATGATCATCAATGGCGGATTATCATAATGTTGTTAAAAAATATACTTTAATGCGTGAGGCAATTAAGGTCTCCTTTTTTATATCTTTAATTCGATTAAAAAAATCGATGGTTTACAAACCAACTTAAATTCAATTCGTTATAATTACTGATGGCAGCAGAGAGAAAAAACACCAAAGGCAACACGTCAACTATTGAACAAATCAATGCACAATATGGGAAACTTCCACCTCAAGCCGTTGATGTAGAAGAAGCTGTTTTGGGTGCCTTAATGCTTGAGCGGGATGCCTACGTGACTATTGCAGATATTATTGATACAGATAGTTTTTATAAAGACGAGCACCGCAAAATTTTTGAAGCCATCAAGTATCTTTCTACTCATGAGAAACCTGTTGACTTGTTGATGGTTACCCAGGAATTGAAAAACCGGAATGAACTGGATGAGATAGGCGGCCCGCTTTACGTAACACAATTGACAAGTCGTGTTGCTTCGGCTGCCCACCTTGAGTTTCATGCCCGGATTATTGCACAGAAATATATTCAACGTGAGTTGATACGTGTTTCATCTGAAATTCAGGTGAAGGCTTACGATGCTAACATGGATGTGGACGACCTGATTGATTTTTCTGAAACGGCACTTTTTAAAGTGGCAGAAGGAAACATCAAAAAGGAAACACTACCCATTAAACCTATCCTGAAAGAAGCTGCCATGCTAATCGAGCAAGCCTCGCAACGCGAAGACGGTTTGAGTGGTGCTCCAAGTGGATTTACTGCTCTGGACAGGATGACATCAGGATGGCAAAAAACAGATTTAGTAATTATTGCTGCCCGCCCTGCAATGGGTAAAACAGCCTTTGTGCTTTCCATGGCACGCAATATGGCGGTTGAGCATAAAGTACCTGTTGGCGTGTTTTCTTTGGAAATGTCTTCGGTACAATTGGTGAATCGTTTAATTTCTGCAGAAACGGAATTAGGTTCTGAAAAAATTAAAAACGGACGATTAGCTGACTGGGAGTGGGAGCATTTTAACCGAAAACTGAACGTTCTTGAAGATGCACCACTTTTTATAGACGATACACCCGCTCTTTCTATTTTTGAATTCCGCGCAAAATGTCGCCGACTAAAAATGCAGTATGACATTGGCTGTGTAGTTGTCGATTATTTGCAGTTGATGACAGCCGGAGTTGATATACGTGGCAACCGTGAGCAGGAGGTGAGTATGATTTCCCGTTCGTTGAAGGCAATCGCTAAAGAATTGGATATACCAATTTTAGCTCTCTCTCAGTTGAACCGATCGGTTGAATCCAGGGAAGGCAAAAGGCCACAGCTTTCAGACCTTCGTGAATCGGGTGCAATTGAACAGGATGCTGACTTGGTATTGTTTATTCACCGTCCTGAATACTATGGAATTACTGAAGATGAAAATGGAAACTCGTTGTTGGGTGTTGCTGAGATAATCGTAGCAAAACACAGGAATGGTTCAGTTGGTGATGTTCAATTGGCATTCAAGAAACAGCAAGTTAAATTTTGCGATTTGGAAACCTCAATTCCTGATGAAATCGCCGGAGTTGGTTTTGGGCAAACATTTAGCTCTAAAATGAATCAAGATGATCCTCCTCCAATGCCAGCGAACACGGGTTTTGAAAGTGAACAAGAAACCTTCAAAAGGCCGAACACGGATGATGCACCATTCTAGGAGAATAAAAAAGCTTTTTTTCATTATAACCTTATTGGTCTGTTTTCTTCATAGTCAGGCTGTTCATCTGTTGATACCAATGGATGATCAGCAAAAGAATCATCTTAAAGCGTATGGAATCGCTTATTGGGCACTGGAACAGGCCGTTGAAGTAAAATGGCTGCTGAACTACCGGGGAGGTAGTTTTTTAATTGCTTACAATGCCGAAATTGAAAATGAATGCCTGATAAGGGGTGTTGGCATTGAAAAGTTGGCTGATGTTCAGGCATCTTCGCTGTTGGCAGAAATTGCCAGGGCTGAAGTGAACCAAGATGCAATTAGTATGCAAAAAGCCCCAAAAATAGCCGTTTATTCACCGCCCAATAAACAGCCCTGGGACGATGCTGTAACACTTGTGCTAAGCTATGCTGAAATTGCATACGATGTCATTTACGATGAAGAAATCCTTGAAGGAAAATTGAACGATTACGATTGGTTGCACCTTCACCATGAGGATTTTACCGGGCAGTTCGGAAAGTTTTTCCGTTCGTATCAACACATGGCCTGGTATCAGCAGGAAGTAAGTACCAATAAGCAATTGGCTCAAAAGCTAGGCTTTCTGAAAGTTTCAGAAATGAAACAGGTAGTTACCCGGGAAATACGAAACTACATAAGTAAAGGCGGTTTTTTGTTTGCCATGTGTGCTGCTACCGACACGTATGATATTGCCTTGTGTACTCATGGAGTGGATATTTGCGAATCCATGTATGATGGCGACCCAGCTGACCCACATATGAACGAAAAACTGGATTTTGACCACACGCTGGCGTTTCATAATTTCAAGATTGAGCGAGATCCGTTTGAATATGAATTCTCGACAATTGATGCTACCAATACACGCAAAGTCCAGCAAAACCAGGATTACTTTACCTTATTTGATTTTTCTGCAAAATGGGACCCTATACCAACCATGCTCACCCAAAACCATCAAAAGCTGATAAAAGGTTTTATGGGACAAACAACTGCCTACAATAATGAAACCTTGAAGTCGAATGTGCTGGTGATGGGGGAGAATAAATCAGCAGGGGAAGCCCGCTACATCCATGGCGAACTCGGCAAAGGCTTCTGGACGTTTTACGGAGGACATGATCCTGAAGATTATCGTCATTTGGTTGGCGATCAACCAACAGATTTAAACCTATATCCAAACTCACCTGGCTACCGCCTTATTTTGAATAATATTCTTTTCCCAGCAGCCAAAAAGAAAAAGCAGAAGACATAAACTTCACCATTTTACAAAATTAATCGTCACCCTGAACTTGTTTCAGGGTCTACGAAAAATGGGAAAGCTAATCCCTAAACAGATTCTGAAACGAGTTCAGAATGACAAATTGATAAAATAAAAAAGAAACCTGTACAATTTAGTTGTACAGGTTTCTTTTTATAAGGTAAGGGCAGGAGGCGCCACCTTATATAGAAAATAATCTATGAAATTGAAGGAGAAGGTTGAGCATTGCCCCCTGTCCTTTTTCATAAGATTATTCTACTTGAGTTAGAGTTACACTAAATACATAACCAAGTTCCCAATCTGTTGTGAAAGTTATGGTCTTAGCAACTGGGTCTACAGTAAATGATGTAACTAAAATTTCTCCACCCCAAGGTAAAGTTGAAGATCCATCAAATGTAAAATCATTTGCTGTTATATCATTTGCTGTTATAGTCATTCCCGGAGAAGCATAATCTGACCCATAACCATAGCCATACTCATACCAGCCACCAATCGCATCAGATAATTGATACTTACCACCACCTAAATCTTTAATTAAATATGGACCAAATGAAGCATCAGCAAAACTAACGCTTGCCGGATCGCGTGTCACAGCTGCAGTATAAGTTCCTGCAATACTGTTAATCATATCACCATTACAAACTGGCCAAACAACTGTTCTAAAAGTAGAAGTTGGGATGCTATCCGAACTGTATGCCAAATATGTAATGCTATATACATCCGGACTATCAACTGAAGTGCCTCCAAAATAAACACCATGTACCTCTTTTTCCACAGAAATTTCAGTACCTCCTTCTTCAGCTACGGCTCCTTCATCTACGAATGATGTAGCATCACATTCTAAGTATACCGTGCTTTCGCCCGTAAGAGTTATTTTAGGTAGATATATAATAGTTGAAGGTTCCGCACTATTTTCGTATTCATCGCAGCCTACAAAAGCCAGGCTTACAAAGAGTATTAAGTATAATAATTTAAACTGTTTCATTTTCTCAAATTTAATTAGTTATCCCAAAAAATTGCATCTGTTAAAGTCCTCTGAGAGGGAGCATTAGGGTTCAAGCTTCTCTCAGATGCAGGATATAGCCATGCTGATGGGTAAGTGCCAGCAGGTAAAACTGACAATGGTGGATCTTGCCATATTCCGTTAGCAGCGTCAGTAAAGATACGACTTGAAGGTCTGTCAAAACGACGAGCCTCAATCCACCCTTCATCTTCTTGCGTTCCGTTCAAAGAAATCCATTTTTGAATTCCAATAACATCCAGTTTGGCATCTAAAGAAGTTTTACTCGCATAATCAAGATCAGCGATATAGTCTGTTGCATCACCTACACCAATATAAGTAAAATTAGACTGAATAGCATTTGAGAGGGCAGTTGCATCGTTATCAGCAGTACCATAGCGTGCAGCTGCTTCAGCTCTTAAGAACCAAACTTCCCATGGGCTCATTAATACAACATCTTTATCCTCTCCATAAGCATAGTCAGAAGCCATGCTATAATGTGTATCAGGATTTGTAAATGGTTCATCATCAATAGTACCCTGATCGATGCCATTTAGTTCGCCTTCAAAATCTCCAGTTGTTGCCAAAGTATAAAAACTGGTACTTCTAGGATCATTTAGTGATTCAAGTACATTCAATGTAGCGTTACTTGCAAAGTAGAACATTCCAACTCCCCATTCAGCACGTGCAAACATTGGGTTTTGATCTCCTGATTGTCCGGAAAAAGGAATAGTTGGCATGTCATCGGCTGTTTCAATAAAACTACCATTCTGAATAAGGTCTACAATTGCAGCTGAGTTAGGAGCTACTTCTGAAGTTCTCATCAAAATTCTTAATTTCAGTGAATTAGCAAACTTAATCCAGCTAGAAATATTTCCACTATAGATGAAGTCTTCATCACTAACAACGTCTGAGCTTGCAACATTCAAATCCTCAAGGGCATCGTCCAGAAGTGTTACTAATGCAGGATAAACGACTGTTTCTGCATTATCATATTCCGGAGTTAAGATAGAACCATCTTCAATTGCACCTGAAACGGCTTGAGTGTAAGGTATATCTCCAAAGTGGTCTGCCAGTCCTTGGAATATATATGCCTGTAATACCTTTGCGATACCACTATATGCGGTAGTGCTACTATTTGAAACAACTTTTAAATCTGCAAGACAATTTGCATAAGAACGTTGCCAATATCCATTAAAATCAGCAGGTTCCGCAACAAAACGTTCATCATTTCCAATTGATACACCTATACCCCAAGTATAATATTGAGCCCATAAGAATGATGTTCCATAATTTAAGTCCACATCAACAACATAGCCAAGATATCCAATTGCAGCACTTAATACCGTAGCATCGCTTGCTGATGAGAAAGTGTCTGGATTGACATTTATATCTTCTAATTTTTCATCGCAGGAAAAATTGAAAACTAATGTAAATATCAATAACATTTTTATTATATTCTTCATATTATTTTAATTTAATCAGTTACTAAAATGATACTTTTACACTTACACCCATACTTCGTGAAGATGGAACTTGTGTAGTTTCAATTCCCTGAGCGTTACCTGTTAGTCCAGGACCTCCTACTTCGGGATCGGCAAATTTATTATTATCAGCCAACCACATCTTTAGATTCTTTCCGAATAAAGCAACAGTTGCACTTGAAACAAAAGTACCAGACAATAATTTTTTTGGTATTTTATAACTTAACTCTAATTCACGTAATTTTAAATAGTCTGCATCAATCAACAAGTTAGAAGCAGCGTAGTCATAGTTTGTATAATAGTCCTGCTCTGTAATCTCAATTGTATTTGCAGTAAATGAACCATCCCCATTATCAATAACAGAGTTTGGAAATACAAATGGTTCTCTGTTATACTCAGCAGTACCAATAGCAGTACCATTAAAATCAGTACCAAATTTAGTTTGAGATACGAACTGACCACCTGATTTCATGTCAAATAAAACTCTTAAGCCAAATCCTTTGTAGTTGGCATTTAATCCGAAACTTGCCAGGAAGTCGGGTTGATAAGAATCGAAATATTCCTCTTCTTCCGTATATAATGGGAATCCGGTTTCTGGATCTACAATTGTTTGACCTTGATTATTGGTTCTAGGGGCAAGAGCTTTATACGTACCAAATGGCATTCCTTCCTTTGCAACAACCGATACACCACGATAAGGTCCACCTACAGCTAATTCATCAATATCATCAGTAATTTTAATTACCTCATTATCATTAGTAGAATAGGTTCCAAATAATTCAAAATCTAAACCGTTAACAACATCAATAAGTGGACGTAAGGTTAATGATAGTTCATGACCTATATTTTCCATCTCACCAATATTACTTACAGTTTGTGTGTAACCAGTCGATCTTGGCAAGCTGATTGTAACAATCTGATCAGCATGCGATGATTTATAATAAGTGTACTCAACTGATAACCTGTCACCGAATAAACCAAGGTCTGCACCAAACTCTATTGTAGTTGTTAATTCAGGTTTCAATCCCGGATTTCCAATTCTATTTCCCACAGTAAATGCTGGAGTTCCATCTTTAGGGAAGAAAAGAGCGTAATCACCCAAATTAACCATGGTAGGATTCCCAACGTAATAAGAATTCAATAAGTACAAACCTGCATCCTTACCTGAAGTACCATAACTACCACGTAATTTTGCAAAGTTCAATATATCACTCTCAATATCAAATAAATCGGTTACGATGATAGAAGTACCAACTGCACCATAAAAGAAAGTATTGTTTTCTTCTGGCAATGTTGATGACCAGTCATTTCTAGCTGAAAGTTCTAAAAATGCTGCATTTTTATAGCCGATGCTGGCATTAGCAAGCAAACCATAAATTCTGTATTTAGACCTAGACATTTCTGATGTTGGTGACTGTACACTATTCGCAAGGTTGTATACACCGTCAACAACCAAACCACCAACGGTCCTACCTGTTAAACTTTCTGTTTCTCTTTGGAAGAAGTTATAACCTCCGGAAGCATTTATTGAGAAGTCATCGTTAATCTCTTTAGAATAGTTGGCTAAGATAGTAGCATCAAGATTAAGAACTTTTCTCATATAATTTTCATACTCACCTAAAGAACTGTGTTTCGTATCACGAGTAACTAGAGCTAAATCATCTCCCCAGATTAACTGTTGAGCAGGAGTATAAACAGGTGTCCAAGTATCAACCTGGGTATTAACAATGTTACCACCAAATCGTGCAGTGATATCAAAACCTTCAAAGAATTCGTATTTCAAAGATGCATTTCCTAAGAAGTTATCAATGGTTGCTTCGTTACCATATTCATTCAGAATGTAATATGGATTTACAGATGAATAAGAACCCCAATAACCATTTATATCATGGAATGGACTTTGGTAGTCACGCAGTTCTCCAAAAGGTATTGTTATTGGTGACTGAATAGCCATTGCATAGGCATTGTTTCCTTCAAAGGCACGAGAACCCTCTTGTGCGGTATTCTGTCTGATGTTAGCGTAAGTGATTTTGAAGCTTGAAGTAAGCTTATCGCTCAGCTTAGCAGAAGAATTGAAAGAAAGGTTATTCCTTTTATAATAAGTATTATCTAGAATACCTGTTTGGTCAGTATTACCAAAAGAAGCATAATAAGTGAATCCATCAGTTGAGCCAGAAATATTGATACTATTATTAATCGTTTGTCCAATATTAAAGAATTCCTGTATTTGGTTTGGTACTGCACTATATGGGCGACTTAATGACTCAAGGGCACCATCTCCGTCTGAATCAATTGCACTTGTCCAAGGTCTAACAACACCATCTACCTCTGGCCCCCATGACCAGTTCTCCCCAGTATCAAAGTGTAAATTGTCATAACCTTGTCCAAACTTATTTTGGCGCTTTAAATTAATTATGGCTTTTTCCATAGAAACAGAACCATTGTAATTAATCTTCATTTTTGATTTTGCACCAGAAGCGCCACTTTTAGTCGTAATTAAAACAACACCGGAAGCACCTCGCGAACCATATAAAGACGTTGCTGAAGGACCTTTAAGGATTGTAACGGACTCAATGTCATCTGGATTGATATCATTAAAACGGTTACCATGGTCAGCATACCCAGTTTCAAATCCTCCATCTCCAGCAGCAGTAGCTGAGTTGTCAATAGCTATACCATCAACAACAATCAAGGCATTGTTATTACCAGTAAGAGTACCTTCACCCCTTAATACAATTCTTGTTGAAGCACCAACAGATCCTGAGCCAGTTGATAACCTAACACCAGCAGCTTTACCCCTTAATGCTTCGAGGGCATTTTTGTTTGGGGTGGATAATAAATCCTCCGATTTAACAGTTTGGTTAGCATAAACAACCTCCCTGGTATTCCTTCCGGTGCTAAGTGCAGTAACAACTACTTCACTTAACCCGACAGTTTCTTCTTCCATTGCAACGTTTATAACGTCACCGGTAATTGGAACTTCTTGAGCTTCCATTCCCACAAAAGAGAAGATTAGAGTTTCGGCATCTTGTGGAACTTTTAATGAATATTTACCATCAAGATCCGTAATCGTACCAAGAGTGGTACCTTTCACTGCTACTGAAACTCCCGGAATGGTACTTCCGTCATCAGCAGAGGTCACCATTCCTGTAATTTCTTTGGTTTGCGCAAATAATGATTGCAAGCCAATAGCAAAAATTGCAAGTAATAATGCGATTTTTTTCATAGAAATAATTTTAAATTAAATAATTAAACAGCATCAATTCTTTTACATGATTATATAGGACAGTAATTTTAATTGATTTTCATCCCCCAATGTAAATCAACACAGTACCTCTATTCCCCCAAATAAAAGTGCTGATCCAAATAAAGATATTTTAGTCTGATTCCTTCAATTTCATTTAAATATCTAGTGTTATGGATTTGTTAAAAAACCTTAACAAATACAAAAATAATAAAAGATTCGAATTAGTGAAATATCTACTAATAATTAATTTGTAATGAGATATGATATGCATCATGCTGCTGTAGTATAGATAATTGCAGTTAATATCTATGAATTTATATATGTCGCTGTCTGTGAGGAGATTTCGAATAAGTAAATAATATGTTCTATTATTTACTTAGATAAATTTTAAATTACGATGTTCTACAGCAATTCTTTTTTTTGACATACAAATATGATCTCATTGGGTGCATTTTTTTCATCGTTTCTAAATAATTGCTGACAAAAAGTTATTTTTTGAGAAATATTGACTTTCCCTTTTTACATAAATTTCATTTTCGATTTTAGTTTATCACAAAATATTAATCAATTCTTTCATTTTTGAAATTAGGTGTGTGTGAGAGTTTCTATATGTAGTCTCTTCGTTGTTTTCTTCAAAGTTTGCAGATCGAGAATCCATATGAATATTACTTTCGTTTTTGGAATAATACACCTGATCCATTCCTAAATTACGGGCACCAATAATATCCACGTCCCAGGAATCACCAATCATGATGCTTTTGCTTTTGCGGGCATTGCAGCTTTTAAGGGCGTGTTGAAATATGCGTTTATCAGGTTTAGGTGCTTGAATTTCTTCTGATATGAAGACCTTGTCAAAGTATTTGTCCAATCCTGAGTTCTGTAATTTTTGATGTTGTACTTCCTTAAATCCGTTAGTAATGATGTGCATCTGATAGCCTCTCGATTTTAGGTAGTCAAGCGTTTCAATAGCTCCCTCAACTAGCTGATTTTGTTTGGGCATATTTTCTAAGTAACGCTCATTCATCAATAGGGGGTCAACATCATTGACATTAAAATTATCAAGGGTCTTTTGAAACCGTATTTTTACTAACTCCGCTTTTGTGAAGTTCTTGTTCCTGTATTCTTTCCATAGTTTTTCATTCAATTCAATGTAAAATGAAAAGAAGTCTTCGAATGAAAATGAGTCATTTAGAATGCCAAAATCCAGCGCAGTTTGTTTTAAGGCGAGTTTTGAGTTTGCAGTAAAATCCCAAAGGGTATTGTCGAGATCAAAGAATATATGTTCGTACTTTCGCATGGTTTTATTTACTATTGATGCCAGCAACAACGATTACAAATTCCCCTTTTACTGTAGCGGTTTTATAATAGTCAAGCAGTTCTTTTAGAGTCCCCTGCTTCGTCTCTTCATGTATTTTGGATAGTTCACGCGATACAGAAGCTTTTCGATCTTCCCCCAAAAACTCGCAGAATTGTTCCAGGGTTTTTAGAACACGATAAGGGGATTCATAAAAAATCATGGTGCGTTCTTCTTCAACCAGGCTTTGTATTTTCTTTTGCCTCCCTTTTTTCTGCGGGAGAAATCCTTCAAAACAAAACCGATCTGAAGGGAGCCCAGAATTTACGAGTGCAGGGATCAAGGCTGTTGCTCCTGGCAGGCATTCAATTTCCAGTCCCAATTCAACACACTTCCGGGTTAATAAAAACCCAGGATCGCTAATGCCAGGAGTGCCGGCATCAGAAATCAAGGCAATATTTTCACCTGCCTCAATTCTGCTGGAAACAGAATCAACAGTTTTGTGTTCGTTGAATTTATGGTGGGCAATAAGTTTCTTTTGAATGTTGAGATGATTGAGCAGTTTGGATGATGTTCGTGTATCTTCTGCAAGAATCAAGTCCACTTCCTGAAGCACTTTTACAGCTCTGATGGTCATGTCGTCCAGGTTACCAATTGGTGTTGGCACTACAAACAATTTACCGCTCATGATTGAAACCTTCTTTTCACAAGTTCAACAAATTTCAAGCTGGCCTCTGTTTTTTTCCACTTGTAATTGATGCTCAAATAATCAACTGCTTCTTTCAGGTTGCTCATTTGATCAATTTCTTTAATGGCATGGTTGTAGTTATCTGAATTGCCTTCAAACAGTTCCCGCATGAATAGAAAACGATCGTTAAGTCCTATTGCAGGCTCAAGTCGATTTATTGGTGAACTAGCTATTTTCTGATCGAGTGTTTGATTCTCACTTGCGGTCTCATTAATAGACTTTCCTGCTGCAAAAGTTTCTCCTAAAACAATTGAAGGTTCTTCCTCTTCCTGGATTTCATTATTTTGTGATGAATCTTCTGCAATGTCTTCAATCTTCTTTTCTACCTTGATTTCTTCTTCTACTTCCAAGTTCGATTCATTAATAACCTCGTTAGGCTCATGTTTTACTTCACCATTCAACTTGGGTTCATTTTCGACCAAAATTTCGGTCGGTGTTTCATCGGGTTGCTCAGTTACTTCTGGCTCAACCTCTACTACAACTTTAGCTTCGGAAATATTTACGGGTTTTTCCTCTTTTTTTGCTTCTTTAATGATGGGTTTTTCTGTCTCAACATCTGATAGGTTCATTTCTTTCAGCAGCTCAAGTTCCTGATAAATCAGCTTTGACTTGCTAAGTGCGATTTCAATTTCAATTTTTGAAATGCTTTTCGAAACAGTAAGTTCATTGGTCAAATCCTTCAGTTCTTCCAAATCCTTTTTAACTAACTGTAATAATTTGCTTTGATCCATATTTTGGTAATAAACTATTTAACTCGACAAATTCGTTACTTTTGTAAAAGTACAAAATCTAAATACTATAACGGTAAATGTTTCTTGAAAGAGATGTCAGCCACCGAAAATCTGGTGGAAGTATTGAAATTATTGCAGGATCCATGTTTTCTGGAAAGACTGAAGAGTTGATCAGGCGCATGAAACGGGCAAAGTTTGCTCGTCAGAAGGTTGAAATATTTAAACCCATAATTGATACTCGTTATTCGTTGGAAAACGTGGTTTCGCATGATGAAAATACCATTCAAAGCACAGCCGTTGAAAATTCGTCCAATATTTTATTGTTATCTGCCGATGTTGAAGTCATTGGTGTTGATGAGGCTCAGTTTTTCGATCAAGGGCTTGTTGAGGTATGTTCAAAGTTGGCAAACATGGGGGTTCGTGTTATTGTTGCAGGACTAGATATGGATTTTAAAGGTCAGCCGTTCGGGCCTATGCCGGAATTGATGGCCATTGCAGATTATGTAACCAAAGTTCATGCAATATGCATGCGTTGTGGAAATATTGCACAGTTTTCGCACCGTTTGGTCTCCAATGAAAAACGTGTTTTGCTAGGCGAAAAAGATGAGTATGAACCTCTTTGCCGTGTTTGTTATAATAAAACCAAGTAAGTATGACTGAATTCAGTCTGCAAGAAATACTAAAAATCATTGATGGAGAAATATTATCACCTGGCATAGCAAATGCCGATCAAATTTCTTCAATTTCCATTGACAGTAGAACAGTTGTTGAGCCTGCATCGACACTTTTTGTTGCCTTGGCTGGAGAACGACATGATGGACATAATTATCTCACCGAATTATATAAAAAGGGTGTGCGGTCATTTATTGTTTCTGATAAGAAATTAAAAATTGAAGAATTTTTCGGAGCCCAGGTTATCTATGTTCCAGAAACACTAAAAGCTCTTCAGCAGATTGCAACTTGGATCAGGCAAAAGCATACTTATCCGGTACTGGCAATTACTGGAAGTAATGGAAAGACGATTGTGAAGGAATGGTTGTTTGAATTATTGCAACCCAAAAAGATCGTGAGGAGCCCAAAAAGTTTTAATTCGCAAGTTGGTGTGCCGTTGTCGGTTTTTAATATGGATTGCCACTTTGATTTGGCCATTTTCGAGGCAGGCATTTCCAAACCGGGTGAGATGCAAAAACTTGCTTCAATTTTATCACCAAGCCTTGGGATTTTCACAAACATTGGGGATGCTCATCAAGAAAATTTCCAAACTCTTGAGCAGAAAGTTGAAGAAAAACTAAAGCTTTTTGAAAATTGCGAGTTGCTGGTTTATTGTTGCGATGATGAATTGGTTGAGAAGAAGGTTCGAGATAAGTTTTCAAATTCTTCTACAGAACTAGTTGGCTGGTCATTTAAAGATAAAAACTCAAAATATTATATAGAAAGGAAAGGAGAGCCTGGAAAAATTACGTTTACCCTGACTTCTGAAGATAGGTCGTTGGATGTACCAATTCCTTTTTCAGATGAAGCTTCTGTCGAAAATGCTGCTCACTGTCTGGTTTTTATAGCAGAAAAATTTGAATTGAATGATCAGGTTCTATCGGCTTTCGAAACCTTGCAGCCGGTGGCCATGCGGCTCGAATTGAAAGATGGGATCAACAATTGCTCCTTGATCAATGACTATTATAACTCAGACATCCATTCGCTTGGGATAGCGTTGCAGTTTTTAAATCAGCAAACTACTTCTGCTCTAAAGAAAAAGACAATCATTCTTTCAGATATAAAGCAGACTGGAGTAAGCCAATCAAAATTGGTTAAAGAAGTATCCAGATTGGTCCAGTTAAATCAGGTGGATCGCTTTATTGGGATTGGTGAGGGTTTTTATACCAATCAGAATAGTTTCGGTGAAAATTCTGCCTTTTATAAAAATACGGATGAATTCTTAGCAAAATTTAAGGGTTCAGATTTTCAGGATGAAAGCATTTTAATTAAAGGGGCAAGGGACTTCCATTTTGAAAGAATATCTTCTATTCTTCAAAAGAAGTTTCATCAAACAACGCTTGAAATCAGGTTGCACGAAATGATTGAAAATCTGAATTCCTTTAAGGCGTTGCTCAAACCAGAAACTAAGGTTATGGTTATGGTGAAAGCCTTTTCGTATGGAAGCGGGACAGTAGAGGTTGCGCAAATGCTTCAATACCAAAAGGTAGATTACCTGGCTGTTGCCGTTGCCGATGAAGGAATAGATTTGCGTAAGGCTGGGATTTCAGTTCCAATTGTGGTCATGAATCCTGAAGCCCATAGTTTTGAGAGCCTGGTTGAGTTTAAGCTGGAGCCGAATATTTATTCATCCGAATTGTTTGAAAGATTTGAACGTTTTGCCCGCAAAATGGCGATTCATAATTATCCAGTTCATTTGAAGGTTGATTCGGGAATGCACCGTTTAGGTTTTTCAGATGCGAAGGAATTTCAAACGGTACTGAAAAGCATTTCCTCTCAGAATGTCCTGAGATTAAAATCCATTTTTTCGCATCTAGCTGCTAGTGATGAGGAATTCCATGATGAGTTCACCAACGAGCAATACCAGCGGTTTGAAAAGATGGCTGCACTTGCTGATGAGATTATTTCCTATAAAATTGACAAGCACCTATTAAATTCGGCAGGGATCGAACGCTTTCCGGAATATCGACACGATATGGTGAGGTTAGGCATAGGTTTGTACGGTGTTTCGGTAGCCTTAAAAGTCAAATGCAGGCCTATCGCGTATTGGAAGACCAGTGTGTCCCAGGTTGTTAAAGTTTCTAAGGGCGAAACCATTGGTTATGGCCGAATGGGGAAGGTTGATAACGACAAAGAAATAGCTGTAATACCAGTTGGATACGCTGACGGGTATGACCGAAGGTTTGGAAACGGAAATGCATATGTGTGGGTGAAGGGCAAAAAAGTGCCAACCATTGGCAACATTTGTATGGATATGAGCATGATTGACGTGACCGGTTTAAATATAAAACCTGGAGATTCTGTGGAGTTGATGGGTGAGCATATTAAACTGATGGAATTGGCGAACTGTGCACAGACAATACCGTATGAAATCTTAACAGGCATTTCACAAAGGGTGAAGAGGATATATGTCCAGGAATAAAGAATGAACCTTATCTTTTCTTTTAATAGAAAGATGAATGATCATTGCTTTTTGGCACAAGATGAATTGGGAAGCATTTTGAGATCCAGGATCAAAAATCAAGTATCTAGGATCAACCAAATAGAAAGGCAAAATTATCTGGAATAATTACCCAAGTTTGCTGATGCGTTCCAGTTTGTTTAAATCAAGAATTTTTATTTTCCGACCATCAATTGCAATTACTTTTTCGCCTGCAAAAGTTGAAAGAGTACGGATTGCATTTGAGGTTGTCATGTTTGATAAGTTGGCGATATCTTCCCTTGAAAGGAAAGCCTTCAGTGTCGCACCATCATTTTCGAAACCATATTTTTCTTTCAAAAGAAGCAATGATTCTGCCAGACGACCACGAATATGCTTTTGGGTAAGTGTAACTGTTCTGGAATTTGAAAACCCTAATTCACGGGCTAACTTCCGTAGTAAGCGGCCAGTGCATTCCGGATTTCGTAAAAGTGTCCCGAAAAAGAAATCTGGGGTAACGTGACAAACTAATGAGTCTTCGAGAGTAACAGCAGAAGCATTGTGTATTTCCTCTGCCAGGATTGCACGGTAACTTATATAGCCCATTGGCTTCGTCATACGAATGATTTGCTCCCTACCACCTACGCCTTCCTTGAAAATTTTTACTTTCCCGTCAATTAAAAAAATAAATCCGGAAGGTGCATCTCCTTCTTTGTAGATGAATTCGTTTTTTTTGTAATTGGTGAGTGTAATATGGTTAAGAAGCTCTTCTTTTTCTTCAGGAGTAAGCAAATTGAAGACTGATTTAGGATTCTCCAGCAATTCTTTAACCCCCATTTCGTGACTCAGCATACAATTTAGATTTATATGTTATGCAGCATCAAAGTTATATAATTTTAACAAATAAAAAACGTTTTCGAAACTTATTTTGCAGAAACTCACTCAATTATTGGGAATGATTATTTTAAGGGCTAGTTCCGTAAATTGATCATTATTTCGTTATTTGTATCGTGCAACGAGGGGCATGATGCGACCAAAGCCAAAAGCTTTTGAGCTTACCCTTATAATTGGGGGGGCTTGAAATCGTTTATATTCGTTTTGGTTCACCATCCTGGTCACCTTAAAAACCATCTCCCGTTCAAATCCTTCTTCAATTATTTCTTCTGGTGACTGGTTCAATTCAATGTATTTAAACAGAACCTTATCCAAAATATCATAGTCTGGTAATGAATCAGTATCCTTTTGATCAGGTCGCAATTCGGCAGAGGGTGGTTTGACAATGCTGTTCTCGGGAATTACTTCCCCATTTCGATTCATGTATCTTGATAATTTAAACACATCCGTTTTGTAAACATCACCCAGTACCGACAGGCCTCCGTTCATGTCGCCATAAAGTGTTCCGTATCCAACTGCGCATTCACTTTTATTGGTTGTGTTTAGCAGGATATTTCCAAACTTGTTTGAAATTGCCATCACCAAAATTCCACGAGTTCGTGCCTGGATATTTTCTTCGGTTACTCCTGCAGGTAGGTTCTCAAACAATGGGCTCAGTTGGTTTTCAAATTCATCAACCATGTTCTGAATGTGTATGGTTTCGTGCTGAATACCCAGATTCTCTGCAAGCTGGATCGCATCTGCCACACTGTGGTCGGATGAATATCGGGAGGGCATTAACAGGCCTCTGACATGTTTGCTGCCAAGTGCTTCAACCGCCAAGGCACATACTAAGGCTGAATCAATCCCACCTGATAGTCCAAGGACAGCATCAGTGAAGCCCATTTTCTGAAAGTAATCACGGATGCCAAGGATCAGTGCTTGATAGATTTTTGCGATATAGTCTTTTTGCTCTTGTCTTTCACCAACGGGATTCTCAATGTCAACTACCTGAAAATCTTCTTCAAAGTAGTTTAATTCAACAGGAATACTTCCATCTTTTTGAAGGAAGAACGAACCGCCATCAAATACAATTTCAGTTTGTGCTCCAGTCTGGTTCACATATATGATTGGTAGTTGGTATGTTTTGGCTTTTTTAATCAGAATGTCTTTTCTCCAGCTTTCCTGGTTGTAGGAAAAGGGAGAAGCTGATAAGTTGATGACCAAATCAGGATTTAGTTTGCTTAACTCATCCAGTGGGGAACGGGTATAAAGTTTATCCTTTCCGAATTCGTTTTGCGTGGGTTGTTCGTCCCATAAATCTTCGCAGATTGTTACCGCCAACTTTCTACCTTTAAATTCAATGATTTCAAATTGTCGGTTAGGTTCAAAATGGCGATACTCATCAAAAATATCGTAGGTTGGTAAAAGTGATTTGTGGCGAATGGTTTCCACCTTCCCGTTGTTCAGGAAATAGGCAGAGTTAAATAGCTTTTTCCCTTTACTGCTTGTATTGATGCTGGGGCCACCAACAAGGGCAGCAATATTCACACAATGACTGGCAATTTGTTCGACAGCATTCTCAGCTTTTTCAATGAATTCTTTCCGTTCGAGCAAATCGTGAGGATAGTACCCGGTAACAGCCAGTTCAGAAAAAACAACTAATTCTGCTCCTTCTTTCTCCGACCGTTGAATGGTGTCAGTTATCTTTTTGGTGTTTGCTTCAAAATTACCAATGTGGTAATTCAATTGTGCCAATGCAACCTTCATTCAGCTCTATTTTAAATATGGGACAATTAAAGGAGCAAAAATAGTTGAAAAAGAAATAAATCAACAGATTATTATTAGAAAACGAGACCTAATTTAAATACAATTGAATTAAGCGTAGATCGCTCATCAAATGCATTGTTGTCGGTAACGTCCAGGAAACCATTTTTGTAAATGATACCCATTGAAATGGCATTGTTGCCACCAAGGTCGAATTCAGAACCTACACCAACATTCATGGCAATATTGAATAGGTTTACTTCATCGTTAATATTCGATTTGTCCAGGCTGCCGTCATCGCTATCACCACGTGCGCGTACATTTACAAAACCTGATAACCCAAACTGTCCCCAATAGGTCCAGCGTTCAAATGGACTTGTTTTTAACTTGATAGCCATTGGAATTTCAACATATTGCAAGCGATAATGTACCTGTGTGTTAGGATCAAGTGATTCCCCTGCAAAGGAGAATGGCTCGTTGGTAAAGTAATTGACTTTTCCACCGGTATTGGTAATAAGCAGCCCGGTTGCAAAAGCATACTTGCCCTCTATGTCAAAAAATATGTCGGCATTTACACCAAAATCAAAACCGGCAACCGAACCGTCATTATCAACTGTTTTTTGATCAGATGACATCCAGTTAATAGATGGGCTGGCTGTAAACGACATTTGTATAGCTGTTTGTGCAAAAACCGAAATCGATAAAAATAAAAGGGCGGTCAAACAAAATAATTTTCTCATAGCTTATAATTCTGTTTTTAGAACGAATGTTTCTAGTAGTTTTGTATCACAAATCTCGAAATTATATTTTAATCATACAATATTTTTGAGATATGAACGTCATTCGGAAAAGCTATATTATGAATCGCTTAGTTGTTTTTTTATTCATCATCGTTTTTACTTCTTGCCAGCGTGATCCCTTAAAAATAAACGTTTCCAAAATTGATCTGGATGTGAAGTATGGAAATTTAGATGAATCGTTGTTTTTAGCAGAAGGAGAGCTTGAACAAAAATTGCCGGAGTTGAACAGTGAATATGGAGAGTTCTGGTCGATTTTCACCAATCAGATGATTAGAATAGGAGGGATCGACAGTGTTGATTTCTTGCCACAGTTGAGTTCCTTTTTGCAGGATACCGTTGTGCTGGAGGCAAAAAAAATGGTAGATGAAACAATTGATAAAAAGCAATTGGAGAAAGATTTTTTTAACGCTCTCAAACATTATAAATACTATTTCCCCGAAAAAAATGTGCCGGGAGTATATACTTGCATTAGTGGATTTAACCAATCTATTGTTGTTACTGAAAATTTAATTGGTGTTAGCCTGGATAAATATTTGGGTGAAGATTGCAATTACTATCCTATGTTGGGAATGTCCAACTACAAGATTAAGAATATGCATCCGGGTAAAATTGTTCCAGATGCCATGTATGCCTGGGCCTTGACTGATTATCCGATTAAAGCCAAGGCTGACAAGTTGATTGAACACATGGTTTACCGGGGAAAACTCTTGTATTTTTTAGATGCCATGATGCCAGCAGTGAATGATACCATTATCATGGGTTATTCGAAGGCTCAGCTTGATTTTTGTGAGAAGAGTGAACAAGGTATGTGGACCTATCTTGCAGAGCAAAACATGCTATTTTCAAACCGACGAATGGATATCAAACGATACATTGATGACGCACCATATACCTCAAGTTTTACAGCGGACTCTCCTGGGCGAACAGGTGTATGGATTGGCTGGCAGATTGTTCAAGCCTACATGAATACAAACCCGGAAACCAGTTTGAAAGAACTGATGGAAAATGACGATTATTTAGGTATACTGAATAATTCAGGATATCAGCCGGACTAGTTTATGAAATACTTTGTTTTGCTTCAAGCATAATTTCTTTAATGCGTGTGTTTGGTGCAAGCTTCAGTAAATATTCCATCGTCAGGTAGATGTCTTCAGGCTGTATCATTTCATCTGCTGTTAGTGGTGTTCCAGCAGCATCAGCCATCTCTGTTGCTACCCATCCCGGACAAATAGCTGTTACAGAAATTCCTGATTCAGCCAATTCCCTGTATAATGATTCGCTTAGCCCAACCAACCCGAATTTTGAAGCAGAATATGCTCCGCTGTTTGAAAAACCAACTTTGCCAGCACGCGATGCAATGTTGAAGATATATCCGGATTTTTGTGTTTTCATCAATGGAACAACTTCTTTTAATAAATTGAAATTGGCCATTAGGTTTAGTTCCATTTGAAGCCGAAAATCATCTACTTCCATCTGAAGGTTCCCACCGATATACATTCCAGCATTGTTCACCAAAATATCAATTTTATGATAATGTTGCTTTATTTTCTGCATGCATTCCAACAATTCAGATTCCTTTGTTAGATCAACAGCAAATAAAGAGGAGTCGCCTTCATTATCGTGTATTTGTTGGGCAACTTCTTCCAATAGCTCTAGGCTTCTGGAAATAAGAATGCAATGATAACCGAGTTTAGCTAGTCCAAATGCGCAGGCTTTTCCAATGCCACGGCTGGCACCTGTTACAATAGCAGTTTTCTTTTCTGAATTCATTTCAATACGCTTTTTTGATTTCTTCTAAAGTTAGCAAAAATAAAAACGCAACCTTTAACCATTTGGAAACATCTTACATAAGACAATTTTCAATAACAAACCCTAAGCGACATTCTATGCATATAATAAAAGCGATATTAAAACTATTTATATTTTGTTTTATTCTGGTTTCTTGTAATAAAAATGATGATGACGACATATCGAATCAGTTTATTTTTCAAGCAGAAAAAGGAGGTGAATTGTGGAATGCTACAAAAGCAGGGGTGTTTTATGATAAAGAGGACAATATTTTGAACTTGTCAGGGAGAGTAGAAGATCCAAACTATTTTCAAGAGGAAGTGGTTCATATATCTTTCAATCCGGATTTAATTCTTTTAGGTAAAAAACTAAGAAATTTTGAAGCCACACATTACTTTGTAATAGGTGGAGATGTTGCAACATGGAGATATGTGAAAACTGAGAGTTTAGAGGAAAGTTACATTATCATCAATAAATTTGACACTGCTGCCAAACAGATCATAGGCACTTTTGAAGTTAGATTAAAAGATGAAAATAGTAACGATGACAATTTTGTTTATCTTGCTAATGGCGAATTTAGCCTTTATTATGAGGAATATATAAATGTCAAGTTTTGAAAACAGCTAACTAATTTTCAAAAGAAAACCACTGCCATGAATGTTTTTGATTTCAATGGAAGGATCATCCGCCAGGTACTTGCGAAGTTTGGTTACATAAACATCCATGCTTCTTGCAGTGAAATATCCATCATCGCCCCATATTTTTTTCAAGGCAGCTTCGCGAGGTAGAAGTTCATTTTTATTTTCACACAACATTTGTAACAACTCGGCTTCTTTCGGTGAAAGTTTTTGTTGACTATCCTCTTTCTTGATTAACCTCAGTTTTGCATCGAATGAATATTGCCCCAACTGGTAGAATGTGCTTTGATTTTGAGGTTTCTTTCCATCTCTTTTTAGGATGGCCTTTATCTTGCACAGGAGGACTTCGGTATCAAATGGTTTGGTCACATAGTCGTCAGCCCCAATATTAAAACCTTTAATGATATCTTCTTTCAATGTTTTGGCGGTGAGAAAAATAAAAGGGATTTTTTGGTTTAGTTTCCGAATTTCAGTTCCTATTGTAAATCCATCCACATTGGGGAGCATCACATCCAGTAGGCAAATGTCAAATTCGCCCGTTCGAAACCGATCAACGGCCAATTTTCCATCATCAATCCACGTGACACTGAAATCATTCAGCTCCAGGTATGATTTCAAAACTGCCCCAAAACTCAGGTCATCTTCAACTAAAAATATGTGTGGATTTTTTTTCATTGTTTATTTTTTAACCGCTAAGAACGCAAAGTTTGCGCAAAGAACTCAAAGAATTGCAATTACATTCTTAGTAGACATGATGATTCTGGATTATTCACATCTTCTTCAATTCTCATATTCTTATTCTCTTAAAAACGGCAAAAACACATCAAAACGACTGCCTTTTCCTACTTCACTTTGAAGATTAATTGTTCCTTCGTTTGCCTCAAGAACAGCTTTGACATAGCTTAGTCCCAATCCAAAACCTTTTACATTATGAATATTGCCGCTACTCTGTCGGTAAAAACGTTCAAATATCTTTGACTGAACCTGCTTGCTCATTCCAATTCCTTTGTCTGAGATAGAAACAACAACCCCTTTGTCTGTGTTTTTAGTTCCCACTTGTATTTGTGGTTTGTCGGTCGAATATTTGTTGGCATTGTCCAATAGATTGTAAATAAGATTAGTGCAGTGGTTTTTGTCGGTTGTGATCATTGGGTTTGTTGCATCGAGTGCGAGTTTTACCACACCTCCACGTTTCTCAACCTGAAGAATGATGCTATTGATCGCCTCTTCAATGATCTGATGAATATTTACTGTTTCCCAATGAAACTCAAAATCCTCTTTGTCTAGTCTTGCAATGGTTAAAATATCTTCAACCTGCCGGTTCATTCGGGTATTTTCTTTTTTAATCATACCCACGAAATAGTCAATTTGCTTTGGGTTGCCAATTACTTTTTCGTTTGAAATAGAATCAGCAGCTACTGAAATGGTTGCAATTGGTGTTTTAAACTCATGGGTCATGTTATTGATGAAGTCCGATTTCATTTCTGAAATTTTCTTTTGCTTCAAAATAAAGAAGATGCTCAACGCAAAGGTCAACAAAATAATTAACGAGAATATGAATGATGCAAAAAGCAACCAAGAAACTGAGCGATAAATAAACTGGTTTTGCCCAGGGAAAAATACTGCCAGTTTTTTATTCCGGTCAAAAATAGCATTTGGGAAAAGTATGACATGGTAATTGCTATCAGCTAGTTTAAGGCTGTCGGTTTCGTTTGTGATCGACTGGATTGAATCATTCTCCAATATTGCTAATTCATAATCCAGTTCAATTTTTTTATTTGCAAGTTCAGCACCTAAAATTTCATCAATCTCATTCAAATCAACATCAATCTTTTCGGTAGAAATCTCCTCAACAATCTTTTCTGAAAGACTCTTCAATTTCTTTGTCCTAATTTTTACTTTTTCCTGAATGGTAGGTGAAATGACTACAGGAGAAACTTCAACAATGGAATCGAATATCTTTTCAATCGAATTTAAATGAGTATGGGTGGATGTTAGTAACACATCGGTATTGGTGTAAATCGTGTCTTGAAGCTCTACAAATACTTTGCTCTCAACTTGCAAAGAATCTTCCGAAGTAAAAGCAATCACCTGAACATCTTCATCAGCATCCATTTCAAATTCGAATTCAACATTGCCTGGGGTATTCATGTGACGAATTATTTTGACAGGATTTGCAGGAGGGGCAGGTGGCACTTTGGAGGAAGTGATCCATTGCACATGCTTCTGAATTTCTTTTTCAAAAGGGAAACGGGCAATATACTTAACATCCCTTTCTGTTTCAAGTCGATTGGCTGTATTGCTCAAGGCTTCATTCACACTTCTGTCGAAAAGTTCATTCTTTACCTTCAGGGCATTATTCATCCAAACCAACTGCACGGCAATTACACCAAGTATGGAAAACCCCATTAATATGATCAGAAATGTAAAAAAGCGTTTATTCATAATAAAAATAGATCATAAAGAATGCGGAGAACAAAATGAGCAACTGTCATTAATTGTCAATTATTGTCATTTCTTGTGCATAAATCGGAACAACAGAATGACGAACAATGACTACTTGTGACAATAAATTTCATTGAAATGTCTCCCATTAACATAAAGAATTATCATCAATTCAGATCAAAGATAAGCAATTAGTAAACAGTCATTTGGGTTTTAACTTTTCCTTAACAGATTTTAACCAGGCATTAACTCAGTTTTGGAGGCAAGGCAACTTACCTTTGTTTCAGGATTTTAATTTACGTTCTATAAAATTCGTTAAAACGAAAATCAAGATTTTTACCCTATATCTCTAAAGGGAATCTTGATTTTCAGTCTTTCCCCTTAAGGGGGTGGGGTAAAAAGACTGAAAAATCACAAAACAATTTTGCAAACAGATTATAAACAATAAAAAAAAGGTTATGAAAACATTCTTACGAACACTCGTTTTTGCAGTATCAGCCATTTTCATATTAAGTAGTTTTTCTCTCAGGGAGAATCCCGAAGATCCTCCACGTGGTGAGAAAAAGAAAAAGCTGAAAATGGTAAAAGTTGAAGACGGCAAAAAAACAGTTATCGATACTGTAATTACAAGCAGTGATGATGCATTGGTGTGGTTTGATGAGCAAGGTATTGTATCTGAAATTGACTCAGTTGTAAAAGAAAAACTGAAAAAAATACAGGTGATTGTTGATTCCGAAAACGGCAAAGAGAAAGTTAAAGTTTTTCAATTTGATTTTGACAGTGATTTTGACATGGACTTTGATTTCGATATTGATACCAAAGTTATTGCTGAGGGTGACTCCATTAGAAAAATCTTCATTATGAAACATGGTGATAAACTACACAAAGAAGAGATCGTCCATCTAAAACACCCTCATCATATGGTGGTTAAAGTACCAGATATTCCTCACCCGCCAATCCGGCATAAAATTATTCAGAAACACTTGGATAACAAGAATATCATCTTCCTGGACGATCCGGATATAATTTCTTACAAGAAAAAAGAGTTAAGCGATGGCCGGGAAAAAATTGAGATCATCCGAAAGAAAAACAAAGATGAAGAAGTGGAGATAGAAGTTGAGGTAGAGGTAGAAGAAATAGAAGAATAAAACCCGAAAACAAGCATAGAAACAATTAAACAGTGTCATGGGAGCTCTCACAAAATGTGGGAGCTTTTGTTTTTGCCATTGATTTACCAGCAAAAAATCTCTAACTTTTCATATGAAACTTTGTTTATAATCACGAAATTCTATTCATAACCTTAAAATTATTTCATATGGAAGACTATCAACCTATTATCGACAAAGCAATTGATTTGCTTATGACTTATGGACCCAAAATTCTGCTGGCCATTATCGTCCTAATTATAGGTATCTGGATTATCAACCGATTTGCGAGGGTAACACGTAAATTAATGACAGCAAGAAATGTAAATGTTTCTTTAATTGGTTTCGTGAGCAGCCTGACCAGCATTGGCTTAAAAGCATTGCTGTTAGTAAGTGTTGCCGGAATGATTGGTATAGAAACAACCTCGTTCATCGCTATTCTGGGTGCTGCTGGTTTGGCAATTGGACTGGCCTTGCAAGGAACATTGGGCAATTTTGCCGGAGGTGTTATGGTTTTGATTTTCAAGCCTTACAAAGTTGGTGACCTTATTGAAGCACAAGGTCATTTAGGTGTGGTTAAGGAAATCCACATTTTTGTAACCATTCTTCTATCACCACAGAATAAAACCATCATTATTCCTAATGGTGCAATTTCCAATGGCGACATTACCAACTACACTACCGAGGGGAATATTCGAGTTGACATGACATTTGGGATCGCTTATGAAGCAAACATCAAAGATGCCAAGGACGTATTAATGAAAGTTATCACGAAACATCCAAAAGTGTTGAAGGATCCTGCTCCGTTTGTTGGCGTGAGTGAATTGGCAGATAGTTCAGTGAACCTGGCCGTTCGCCCATACGCCAAGCCAGAAGATTACTGGACAGTATATTTCGACGTTTACGAATCGGGTAAAGAAGCATTGGATAAAGCTGGTATTACTATTCCATTCCCACAAATGGATGTGCATTTGGATAAATAAAATGGTTGATAGATACTTGATTCAAGATTCTGGGTCGATTTTTTACAGCAGCAAGCGTTAAGTGTCTTTCTGTTTGACAACTAGCTTGTTCTGATGGAGGTAACAATTTTTTAAAGTGGATTTCCGGGATAAACGCTTGCTATTCATTTAAAAAATGTATTCTTTTACAGCTTGAAGTTCAAAAAGATTATGACATAAATACAATATGGCTTCCGTGGTGGGGTCTTCTTGTTTAAGAAGTTAATAGCCATATTGGTATTTTTAAGATATTTATTATGAATCGAATCATGAATACATCTTGGTGGTGGCGCAGACACTTTTCACAATACCGTGGAGGGAGTTAGCTGTCATGTGCATCATGATTCAATAAAAGCGGCTTATCGGACACGGTAAGCCGCTTTTTTCGTTAGAAATGTTACAAAAAACTAAATAAATGAACGCCTTTACATTTAAAACTTCAGTTAGAAAAGTACTTGCTGACATGGTGACTCCGGTGAGTGTATATCTTCGTATCAGGACGCTCTATCCCAAGTCAATCTTGCTTGAAAGTTCTGATTACCGAGGGAAAGAAAATGCCTTGTCATTGATTTGCTTCAATCCAATTGCTCATTTTAAAGTGAACGACAACGAGGTTGCTGTTAAAATGCCCGATGGGGGAAAAACGACAAAATCTGTTACGAAAGAGGATAATGTCGAAAAGCAACTGGATCAGTTTATGAAGTCATTTCAGGTAGATGCCAATGATCAGGTTCCTGTTAACGGTATTTTTGGATATATCAGCTATGATGCCATCAAATATTTTGAGAAGATTGAAATTAACGCAACACAAAAGGAAGAGTATCAAATACCCGAAATTCACTATTCATTTTATCAGTACACCATAGCTATTGATCATCACACCAATCAATTATATTTAATTGAGAACCTTCAGGATGGTGAAAAATCGCAACTGGATTACATTGAGCATCTGCTGGTTAATTTGAATTTTATGACTTCAAGATTTAAGGTTGAAGGGGATGAAAAGTCAAACATTACGAACGAAGAATACATGGAAATGGTAACACGTGGTAAAGAGCACTGTTATCGTGGCGATGTTTTCCAGATTGTGTTGAGCCGACAGTTTTCTCAAAATTTTGAAGGAGATGAGTTCAACGTCTATAGGGCATTGCGTCAGATTAATCCATCTCCTTACCTGTTCTTCTTTGACTATGGCGACTTTAGAATTATGGGTTCGAGTCCTGAAGCAGAACTTCGCATTCAGGATGGACGGGCAATCATTAATCCGATTGCCGGAACTTTTAAACGTACTGGTAACGATGAAGAAGATCGTTTGGCTGCCGAAAAACTTTGTGAAGATCCGAAAGAAAATGCGGAGCATGTGATGTTGGTTGATTTGGCCAGAAATGACTTAAGCCGTAATGCAAGCGATGTAAAAGTGGATATTTATAGGGAAGTACAATATTATTCACACGTTATTCATTTGGTTTCTGAAGTTTCAGGATTATTGCCAGATAATACCAACATGGTTAGAGTATTGGGGGATTCGTTTCCGGCAGGAACGCTTTCCGGAGCACCAAAGCACCGAGCCATGCAGTTAATCGATACCTACGAAAACCAGCGCAGAGGATATTATGGTGGATGTATTGGTTACCTCGGATTTGACGGCACGCTTAACCATGCAATCATGATCCGATCATTTTTGAGTAAAGGAGATTGTTTGTATTATCAGGCAGGTGCCGGAGTGGTTGCTGATTCAAAAGAAGAGAGCGAACTTCAGGAAGTAAATAATAAATTAGGTGCTTTGAAAAAGGCCATTGAACTAGCAAAAGAAATTTAAAAGATATCATCATGAAGATAGTTGTTGTTGATAATTACGATTCATTTACCTACAATCTGGTCCATGCCATTAAAAAGATTTCAGGTGAGCCTGTTGATGTGATCCGGAATGATGAGTTGGAAGTAAGTGATTTGGAGAAATACGATAAAATTGTGCTTTCTCCAGGGCCAGGAATACCTGAAAAAGCTGGTTTGTTACTGGATATAATTAAGAAATATGCACCAAAGAAAAGCATGCTGGGAGTATGTTTAGGGCATCAGGCTATTGGTGAAGTGTTTGGTGCCAAATTAACCAATATGAATCGTGTGTTGCATGGTATTTCTACCCCTGTTAAACGTATTGCAGAAGACAATTCATTATATGATAGTATGCCACAGGAATTCGATGCCGGGAGGTATCATTCCTGGATAGTTGATAAGGATGGTTTTCCAGAATGTTTGAACATTACTTGTGAGGATGCAGAAGGAATGATCATGTCGATGAAACATTTTGAATATGATGTTCATGGTGTGCAGTTTCACCCCGAATCTGTACTGACTCCGTTAGGAGAAAAAATCATCGAAAATTGGTTGAACAATTAAAATTTCAATGATGAAAGAAATTCTAACTTATCTGGCAGATAAAAATGAGCTAAGCAAAGAGCAGGCTTATGAAACACTTACAGGTATCGGAACCGGAAAATTCTCTGAAGCTGAAATTGCAGCTTTCTTGATGGCTTTCATAATGAGGCCAATTCAACCAGAGGAGCTGGGAGGCTTTAGGGAAGCTTTGCTTGATCTCTGTGCCCCGGTTGATTTTTCTGAATTCAACACAGTGGATGTTTGCGGAACTGGAGGTGATGGGAAAAACACCTTCAATATTTCAACACTTGCAGCGTTTGTGGTGGCTGGTGCAGGAATCAAAGTGGTTAAACATGGCAATTATGGTGTTTCTTCGCCTTGTGGATCATCCAATGTACTGGAGCATTTTGGGTACACTTTCAGCAACGATTCTTCGAAATTGAAAAAGGACTTGGAAAACTCAAACATTTGTTATCTGCATGCTCCGTTATTTCACCCGGCCATGAAATATGTTGCTCCTGTAAGAAAGGCGTTAAGAATGAAAACTTTTTTTAATATGTTGGGGCCAATGGTCAATCCTTCACGGCCACAAAATCAGTTGGTTGGGGTTTACAGTACCGAAGTAATGGAGCTGTTTCATGGTGTTTATAAGGAAACAGATAGCAATTATACCATCATTCATAGCGACGATGGTTTTGATGAGGTTTCACTTACTTCTGATGTAAATTATATTTCCAATAAAGGGAGGGGTAAACTAAAAATTGCAGACTTTGGCTTTGAAAGCGTTTCAGAAGAAGAACTTTTTGGTGGAGAAACCATTAAAGAAGCTGCGAAGATATTTTCGGATATTTTAAATGGCAGTGGAGCTACAGCACAAAATGAAGCAGTATTGTCCAACGCAGCTTTGGCTATAAAAACAGTTTATCCGGAAAAGGAATTGGGTAAATGTGTTGAGCTGGCAACTGACTCATTGAAAAGTGGAAACGCATTGAAATCATTTAAAAAATTTATTGGTTAAAAAATGACGATACTCGACGAAATAAATCAGAATAAGCGTAAAGAAATTGAAGAAGCTAAGCAGAAGATTAGCATTGAAGATTTAAAAATGTCACCTTTTTTTAAACGCGAATGTAACTCACTGAAGGCTGCATTAACGGAAGAAGGCTCAAATGGTATTATTGCTGAATTTAAAACCAGTTCACCTTCAAAAGGAATCATCAACGATCAGGCCGAGGTGGTAGAGGTAACAAGTGCTTACTCAGCCGCAGGAGCTTCAGGATTATCGGTTTTAACTGACAGTGATTATTTTGGCGGATCATTTGAAAATCTGGCTAAAGCACGTTTTGCGAATCCCCAAACGCCCATTCTCCGTAAAGATTTTATGCTGGATGAATACCAGGTTTACGAAGCGAAAGCACACGGTGCCGATTTGATTTTATTGATTGCAGCAAGCTTGTCAAAAGTAGAAATGCAAAACTTAACTGAAGTTGCAAAATCTCTTGGCATGGAGGTGTTGGTTGAGGTGCATTCAGAAGAAGAAATCGAAAAGCTTAATCCCATGGTTGATTTGGTAGGCGTAAATAACCGAAACCTGAAGACATTTGAAGTTGATATTGAAACTTCGGTAAAGTTGAGTAAGGTGTTGCCAGATAACTTTGTGAAAATTTCAGAAAGCGGAATTTCTACTATTGAAAATATAAATTATTTGAAAGAATTTGGGTTCAAAGGTTTTCTGATGGGAGAAAATTTCATGAAGGAAGAAAACCCCGGGCAAGCCTGTAAAGAATTTATTAATCAGCTATGACTAGCAATCTAAAAATAAAAGTTTGTGGCATGCGCGATCCTGAAAATATTACCGGGATTGTGGAAACAGCACCAGATTTTTTAGGCTTTATTTTTTATCCAAAGTCAAAGCGATATGTCGGTGAAAATCCAGCACTTGCAACGTTTGATCAGATACCAAATTCAATATTAAAAGCAGGTGTTTTTGTTAATGAAAATCAGGAAAATGTAATAGATACATGTAAAACGTTTGGTTTGGAAATTGCTCAATTGCATGGACAGGAAGCACCAGAATATTGTAAGCAGGTTCAACAAGCTGGAATAATTGTTTTCAAAGCGTTTTCAGTTGATGATAGTTTTGATTTTGAAACTGTCAAACCGTACACCAATGTGGTTGATTATTTCCTTTTCGATACAAAAGGGAAACTGCCCGGTGGAACTGGTCAAAAATTTGATTGGGGAATATTGAGTGAATATGAGCTGGACGTTCCATTCTTTTTAAGCGGTGGAATAGCACCTGATGACCTGAATTCAATTAAAGAATTTAAGCATTCTGCTCTTTACGGAATAGATTTAAACAGTGGTTTTGAAATAGAACCAGCTATGAAAGATGTTGCAAAAGTTAAAAGCTTTGTGCAAGAAATGAGAAATTATCAAGAATCTAAAATCTAGTAACCAGTATCAAGAAAAATATGGACTATCAAGTAAATAAAAAAGGGTATTACGGGGAATTTGGAGGAGCATTTATCCCGGAAATGATGCATCCCAATATTGAAGAATTGCAGCAAAAATATATGGAAATTATAGGGTCTTATAACTTCAAACAAGATTTCATTCATTTGCTGAAGCACTATGTTGGAAGGCCTTCTCCTTTATATTTTGCAAAAAGGCTTTCAGAGAAATACCAAACCAACTTGTATCTGAAACGAGAAGATTTGAACCACACTGGATCTCACAAGATCAACAACACAATTGGGCAGATCCTGCTTGCAAAGGCACTGGGCAAAAAGCGTATTATTGCTGAAACTGGAGCTGGGCAACATGGTTTGGCAACAGCAACAGTCTGTGCGTTAATGGGCGTAGAATGCATCGTTTATATGGGTGCGTTGGATGTGAAACGCCAGGCACCAAATGTGAAGAAAATGCGCATGCTTGGTGCTGAGGTCATCCCAGCAGTTTCAGGAAATCAAACGTTGAAAGATGCAACTAACGAGGCCATGCGTGACTGGATCAACAACCCGGTGGATACGCACTACATTATTGGTTCGGTAGTTGGTCCCCATCCATATCCGGATATGGTTGCCCGCTTTCAATCAGTTATCAGTGAGGAAATTAAAATGCAGTTGGACGAACATATTGGCCGCGAACTTCCAGACCGGGTGATTGCCTGTGTTGGAGGAGGAAGCAATGCTGCCGGGGCTTTTTATCATTTTCTGGAGCAGGGGAGTGTGGAGCTGATTGGTGTTGAGGCAGCAGGAAAAGGTGTTGATACGGATGAAAGTGCAGCTACATTAACTCTTGGGAATCCTGGTGTTCTTCACAGCGCAAAATCCTATGTCATGCAAACTGAAGATGGACAAATCGTAGAACCTTATTCTATTTCTGCGGGATTAGATTACCCTGGAATTGGGCCGATGCATGCTCACTTGTTTGCCACTAAACGGGCTAAATACCTGTGGGCAACTGATGCAGAGGTACTGGATGCTGCACTTGAACTCACCCAGTTGGAAGGAATTATCCCAGCACTGGAGTCTGCTCATGCCCTTGCTGCCCTTAAAAAGATAGACATGAAACCTGAAGAAGTGACAGTTGTAAATCTATCAGGTAGAGGTGATAAGGACATGGAAACTTACTTGGATCATTTCGGATATTAAACTAATAATCATGCAAAACAGAATCAACCAATTATTTCAACATAAAAAGGAAAACATTTTATCGGTTTACTTTACAGCTGGTTACCCCGAGCTTGAAGACACTGTCCCAGTAATAACCGAGTTAGCAAAAAATGGCGTGGAACTAATTGAAATAGGCATGCCATTCTCCGATCCTGTTGCCGATGGGCCTATCATTCAAAAAAGCAGCAACATTGCACTTGAAAACGGTATGAGCATTAAGAAGCTTTTTGATCAGTTGAAAGGTATCCGGGAAAAGGTTTCCATCCCATTGATATTGATGGGCTATTTGAACCCAGTCATTCAATTCGGTGTTGAAGCTTTTTGCCAAAAATGCCAGGAAACTGGAATTGATGGATTGATTTTGCCTGACATGCCATTGTCTGTCTACCAGGAAGAATATAAAGAGGTTTTTGAAAAATATGGATTGCACAATATCCTGCTGATTACACCTCAAACTTCAGAGAGTAGGATCATGGAAATTGATGATGTTTCAAGTGGATTTATTTATATGGTGTCAAGTTCTTCCACTACAGGCATTAAAAATAGTGTGGGTGATTTCCATATTGATTATTTTGAGCGGGTACAGAAGATGAATTTGAAAAATCCGCGCTTAATTGGATTTGGGATTTCCAACGCCGAGACTTTTCAAAATGCGTGCGCTTATGCACATGGGGCCATTATTGGCAGTGCATTTGTGAAGGCTTTGGAACAGGAAAAGCCATTGCATGATAAAATTTTAGGTTTTACACAAGTAATATTTAAAGAGGCTTAAAACCCCTTTCCCCGTTGGCGTTGGGATAGGATCAATTAATTGACAGATAAAGATATTGTGGAATTATCCATATCTTTACTGCAATGAAATCCTTGGAGCAAGATAAATCTTCAGATCATTCTGATGTTTGGTGGAGAATCAAAAAAGGAGACCAGGAAGCACTTGGGAAAGTATTTCACAATTATTACAATGAGCTTTATTATTACGGGATAAAGATTATTCCTGATGAGGAGAAAGTAAAAGATGCAATCCAGGATTTGTTTGTGGTCATTGGTGAGCGAGGGGCAAAATTAGGTGAAGTTGAAAATATTAAAGCATATCTGTTAAGTTCACTACGCCGAAAATTGTTGAAAAATCCGAAGAGGCAATTTTTAATCTTCACAGATTCCACTGGTTTAGAAAAAGAGTTTGCTTTTTCTCCTGAAGATTTTATGGTTCATCAGGAACAAGCAAAGACCTTTTCAAGGCAATTGAATCATTGCTTCAGTCAACTTACACCTAGGCAACGGGAAGTGGTTTTTTTACGTTTTTACCATGAGCTTCCTTTAAGTGAAATTGCGAATGTACTTAACATGAATATTCAATCAGCCAGGAATCTTCTTTTTAGGGCACTAAGTAAGTTACGCAAGCTTATTCTGGCTGAATCAATTACTGAATGGGGTAACTTAGAACTATTTTTGCTTTCAGTCTTTTCCAACCTTAAAAAATAATCCATTCTAACTGAGTATATTTATTTAAGATTAGCTCTATGGTTATAAACGCCTAGAGTAAATGGAAAATAAAAACGAAAAGATTGTTCAGGAATTAATTGAAGATAATCGTTTTATCAGTTGGGTGAAAAGTGATAAACAGCTTCACCGGGATTATTGGATCAACTGGATAAAAGATCATCCAGAGGCAATGGAACCCCTAAAGACTGCAATTCGAACAGTAAAGCTTCTTCAATTTAAAGGTACTCAAGTTGAGCCATCCTTAATTTACGAGCGATGGGGGCAGGTTCAAACAGAACTTAAAAGAAGATCAGGTCAACATAAAGTACGACAAATTTTTTCAAAAATACAGTCTGTGGCAGCCATACTGTTCTTGCCTCTATGTATTCTTTCTTTTTATTTTTTCTACCAAAATCATCAGATGACAAACTCAAAGCAGGTAATTGCCGAAGCTCAAACTGGCTTTTACCATACCGTAGAAGCCTTAGCTGGTTCAAGGGTGCTTGTTGATTTGCCGGACCATTCTAAAGTTTGGTTAAATTCAGGTTCTGTTTTGAAATATCCTGCCAGCTTCATGGATGATAAACGTGAGGTTGAGATACAAGGCGAAGGGTATTTTGAAATCAAAAAGTCTACAACACCTTTTTATGTGAAAAACCCTGGTCCAACTGTTAAAGTATATGGCACAGAGTTTAACCTTGACACATACAGTCCTGAACGAATTACTTTGGCTTTGGTAACCGGTAAGGTTTCAGTTATGCACAAGAAAAAGGAACATTTTGTAAAACCCGGGCAGTTAGTTGAATACAATGAACATTCTGAACATCTCAATATTGAAACAACCGATCTTGATGAGTACACCAGTTGGCGCAATGGCTATTACATTTTCAGGGGAAAAACCCTTAAATACATTTTGTCGAAAATGAAATACAGGTATGATTGTGATTTTTTAATTGAAAATCCAGAATTGGTAAACGAAAGATATAATGCTAAAATAAAGGATTTAGGGCTTGATCAGCTTCTAAATTATTTAAGCTTGATTGCACCGATCAACTATGTTATTGAGGAAGATAAAACAAATGATGCGGGTAATGTCAAGGTTACTATAAAGCGAAAAAACTAAACTAATAAATATATGAATTAAAAAACGAGAGCCTATGTAAAAAACAAATGGCGAAAAGTGCTGCAACACTTCCCGCCATCAAAATGTGTTTACTACTATCAAATCAAGTAATTAACAAAACAAAGTTATGAAAAAAAATGAATTGTATGATCCTCATGCTTGGGGGTTATTACGTAAGATTATTATCACGATGAAACTATCTGTTTTTATTGTTATCCTTTCGGCATTTCAGTTAATAGCTGGCAGCGGTAGTGCTCAGCAACAAAAATTATCACTGGACTTTCAGGGAGCAAAAGTCATAGATGTGTTGAGCCACATTGAAAAGGAAAGTGATTATGCTTTCTTGTACAATGTTGATTTAGTTGACATTGAACGTTCGGTAAGCTTAACGATGGATAATGCACCTATCCTTAAAATTCTTGGTGAGTTGTTTGATGGATCAGGTGTTCAATACCGCATCATGGAAAACCAGGTGGTTATTCTTTCATCTAAAGATTACTTGCAACAACAGCAAGCTAATAACGTATCGGGCAAGGTAACAGATTCTTCTGGTGCCCCATTGCCGGGGGTTTCCATTGTAATCAAAGGAACTACTCAAGGGACTGTAAGTAATGCTGAAGGAGATTTTGAAATTACCGAAGTGCCTAGCGATGCAACGCTTGTGTTCTCTTTTGTGGGAATGATTGCTCAAGAGATCGTGGTAGCCGAACAAACAATTATCAATGTTGTTTTGCTTGAAGATGCTGTAGGCATCGAAGAGGTTGTGGCAATCGGGTATGGTACACAAAAGAGTTCAAACTTGACTTACTCAGTTGCAAAAGTGAAAGCTGAAGCATTGACGAGTAGGCCTGTTGCCCGTCTTGATAATGCTTTGGAAGGGCAACTGGCAGGTGTAACGATCAGGCAACCCAATGGTTCTCCGGGAGAGGCCCCTACATTTACTGTAAGAGGGGTTAACTCCATCAGTGCCGGAAGTGGACCTTTGTATGTAATTGACGGTTTGCCTGTGTCTGATCAGAATATTATTGGGAATCTGAATATGGCTGCTGTTGAGTCCGTTGAAGTATTGAAAGATGCAGCAGCTGCGGCCATCTACGGATCCAGAGGTGCAGGTGGTGTAGTGATTGTTACCACAAAAAAAGGAGAAGAAGGGAAAGTAAATATTAGTTACAATGGGAACGCTGGTTTCCAGGTAGCCGAGAAAATGATCAACATGTTGACTGGTCCTGAACAAAGGGCTATGATCAAGGATGCTTACGAAGATGTACATGGAGTTGGCTCTTTTGTTGATTGGAATATCCCTGCAAACGAAAGCTATGATCACATCGGAGATTTTTTTAAAACAGGATATGTGCAGTCACACGAGATATCATTAAGTAGTGGCTCTGAAAAATCTTCCTTTTTTGGAAGTGTTAACTATTTCAATCAAGACGGTATTGTTGAAGGTACTGGATTCGAGAGAATTTCTACCAGAATGAATGCTTCTTTTAAGCTGACTGATCAAATTGAATTGGGTACAAGCCTCGAGTTTGGTTACAGTGATAAGCAGGAGTCACAAACGCATGGAAAAGGGAATGCATTGAACCATGTATTGGCCCATGCTGCTTTTGTACCACTTGATCTTTACCGGGTGAATACTTACGACCCAGTAAGGGCAGCTCCTTATGAGAACCCTTTGTATGGACTTAGTGTAGAAGGGTCAAGATCGTTAGACAGAGCACAGTTGATTGATGATCACCGAAAGCGTGGGCAAGTCCTAAGCAACACTTACCTAAAAGTAAATGTACTTCCCGGCTTAAACTTCAAGACAAGCTTCGGATTGGTCTATGTGAGTGAAGACCGGAGGAAATTTAACCCCGGAAACCGTTGGGATGCTGCTCAGGTGGATCGTTTTACACTATCTTCCTTGAACTGGTTAAGCGAAACTACCTTGGATTACAAAAAAGATTTTGGAGACCATAACCTTTCGTTATTAGTAGGTTATACATCCCAAAAAGAATCTGCGGAGGCATCTACTATTCGAGGTAGGGGGTTTCCGAATGACTTGGTTCCAACACTGAATGCTGCCGCCGATTATAGCAATGTAAGTAACAACATCAATGAATGGGGATTAGTATCTTACCTGGCACGGGCTCTTTACTCGTATGATGACCGCTATCTTTTTACACTAAGTGTCAGGAGGGACGGTAGTTCCAGGTTTGGCTCGGATAATAAGTGGGGTACGTTCTCGGCCGCTTCCTTTGGTTGGAATATAAGTAATGAGGAGTTTTTCAACGTAGAAGCAATCAATAAACTTAAAATTAGGATGTCGTGGGGGCAAACAGGTAATGACCAGATTGGTGACTATGACCAGTTTGGTTTGCTGACATCTACTACCGCTGTTTTTGATGGACAGTCTGTAGGTGGTTTTTCCATTGTGCCAAACCAGGTTGAAAACCCAAGTTTGAGATGGGAGAAAAACAATTCGATTGATGTTGGGTTTGATCTGGGTTTGTTGAGCAATCGTATTCAGTTTAGTGTTGACTATTATAAAAACACAACATCGGACCTACTGTTAAATGTTCCATTGCCAACCATTACCGGGTTTAACCAGGGAAGACAAAACGTTGGAGAGGTTGTAAACAAGGGCTTTGATTTTGAACTAACGACTAAAAACATACAAAAGAAGGATTTCAAATGGAGCAGTTCGTTCGTTCTGAACATCAATGACAACGAAGTAACCAAAATGAATGCCCCAGATGCGGTGATCCTGGATGGTTTCAATTATCAAGCAGCCAATAACAGCATTACCGGGGTTGGGGAAGCAATAGGTTCTTTTTACCTCTATGTTGCAGATGGTATATATAACGATCAAGCAGAACTGGATGCGCATAATGTGATTTATGTAGGCCAGACGCCCCGGGTTGGAGAATTGAAAATCGTAGATGTAAACGGTGATGGTATAATTGATGAAAATGATCAAACCGTGGTTGGTCAGCCCATGGCAAAATACAATTTCGGGTTGACAAATACGTTTACCTACAAAAATTTTGATTTACGCGTACTGATCAGCGGATCAGGTGGGAACAAAATTTTCAATGCTGCCGGGAGGGAACCCGGGAATGCAAATGCACTCGGGAGACGACAAAATAAGTATGCTTACTTTAATGACCGCTGGACCCCGGACAATACGGATGCTAAATACCCAAGGGTTTCAGGAGGGGCTTTTGCCTTTTCCGATGGAAATGCAAGGCGCACAACCTTGAACCTGTTTGATGGGGATTTCTGGAGGGTGAAAAATGTTACCTTAGGGTATAATATTGACGGCAAAGTTTTTGGTAACACCTTCAACAATGCTAGGGTCTATTTCTCAGCAGAAAACTTATTCCTTAAAGATAACTATGAAGTTGGGTTTAACCCTGAAGCATTCAATGCCAATGATCAGACTACCGCTACGAAAGGTGCTGGGGTAGATTACGCATCATTCCCGAATGCAAAGACTTTCTCAGTAGGTGTCAATGTCAATTTCTAACCTAAAAATGAAAAAACGATGAAGAATATTTTATTTATAATACTTGCATCATTAACAATCATATTTGCAACTAGCTGCGAGGATGAACTGTTGAATGTTGATCCGGTTTCTTCCATTTCAACAACTACATTTTACAACAAGCCTAGTGACTTTGAAGAGGCTGCGATTGGTATTTATGATGCTTTTCAAACTTTTGCAGATCGAAATTACCTCCGTTTCTCGGAGTTAAGAAGCGATAATGTTGATGGGTTCAAACAAGCAGATTTTGAAGACATTAGCAATGATGGATCAACCTTAAGTACGGGTTTGACCGATAACCTTTGGAGTGATCTATACCAAATCATCAATTTGTCGAATGCTATATTGGACCGGATAGACGATGTTGAATTCACCAATGTAGATATGAAGAACCAGGCGAAAGGGGAGGCTCTCTTTTTTAGAGGACTTGGACATTATTATGTAGGTAAATTTTTTGGAGATGGAGTAGTTTTGACTAGCCAAATAGGTTTAGCTGAAGCCCAAAATATTGGCTCGTTGGATCAACAAAGTGATTTGTTTGACAGAGCAGAAGCTGATTTTTCAAACGCATCCGACTTATTGCCTGCTTCTGTCAATTATGGAAGGGCATCAAAATATACATCGGAAGGGTTTTTGGCCGATTTTTACATGTTCACAAACCAGCCAGCAAAAGCAAAACCCCTTCTTGAAAGTGTGCTTCTGAACTCAGGAGCTTCCTGGGAACCAGTGTTTGCCAATATTCATGCAGCAGATCAGAATCAGGAAGTTATTTTTGCAGCTACTTTTTCAACAGGGAATGACATTGCAACAAGTTATACACAGTGGGCGGTTACAACCGATGGGCAACTGGTGGATGGCTATGCAACTTATACCAATGATTTACTGGCACATTTTGAAGCCGGTGACTTGAGGATGGCGTCAACACTGGAAACAGGAGACTGGACAAGCCCGATTTCTGGAGTGTCATTTACTGCCGCACAAAATGAGGTACGTAACATTAAGTTGGAAAATGGGAATAAAGGCGACAATACAGGTACTGGAGACCTTATTTTCTTAAGATATACGGATCTATTTCTTTATTATGCTGAAACATTGGGAAACACACAGGGAATCAATGGATGGACAGCGTTAAGTATTGTAAATATGACAAGGGATCGTGCAGGACTTTCTGCTTTATCGAACGTTTCTAAGCAGGATATCCTGAATGAAAGAAGAAGTGAATTTGTCTGGGAAGGACAGCGTTGGTGGGATCAGGTAAGGACAAATGAACTTGGAGGGGTGCCTGCAACCTATGATGTTCCAGTCATTGAACTGAACAGAATGGGCTTGTAGTGTAGCCCTCTTATCTAAACGAAACAGGCTTCTTCCATTTCGATGGGGAAGCTTGTTTTGTTTTAATTGTTTACGTTAGGTTTCACAGCTTATATAAGAAATCACGGAAATACTTTTTTATTATAATGAAAAAATGATATGGTATGTTTAGAAAAATAATGATATTTTTTTGCTTAGTATGTGTGGCATTGGGAGCAGTAGCCCAATCAAAGGTGTTGGATTATGTGGATCTTTTTATTTGTACCTCGGGAGATCATGGACAGTTAGATCCCTCGGCGACTGTACCTTTTGGGATGATTAAATTAGGCCCGGATACAGAACCTGGAAACCATAGTGGCTATAACTTTGAGGCCAATGAAATTAATGGGTTTTCGCACAACCGGATTGGAGGTGTAGGATGTACCGGTGCTGGTGGTAACCTTCGGATATTGCCTTCGGTTGGAGAGCTAGAACTGGTTAGTGAACCTTTCATTAAGGCAAGTGAAACAGCTTCACCCGCTTATTATGCAGTACAGTTTGAAAATGGGATAAAGGCGCAGTTGACCACAACGAACCAGTGTGGTTTTCACAGGTACACTTACCCTTCATCCGATCAATCTTATATCGTTTTTGACCTCGAAAGTTCATTTGGGGGTACTATCTCTACTAAAAAAGAAATCCTGAACGAACATGAATTTTTGGTTCAGGTGGCAGCAAAAAACGTATGTGGGGTTGGAAGGTACATTGCAAATTATCACATCTGGTGCAGTAAAAACCTTTCCGATATGGTTGTTGAAGGTGGAAAGCTTTTTGCCAGATTTTCAACTCAGGCTGGAGAAGAGGTCTTATTGAATGTAACCACTTCCACGCTTAGCATGGAAGATGCAAGAAAAGAATGGGAGTCAGAAATAAAAACATTGGATTTTGATGAGGTAAAAGAACGAGGAGCGCAGAAATGGGAAAGGCTACTCTCTAAAATTACCGTTGAAGGGAAAGAAGAATATAAAACGCTATTCTATACCCACTTGTACCATATCTTTTTGAACCCAGTAAAATCTGAAAATCGAAATAATGAGTTTAAAGCGACCAATGGAAAAGTATACCGATCAGAGGATTATGTGCACTACGACTGTTGGTCTATGTGGGATAATTTTCGTAATAAATTTTCCCTTTATCCCATTATAGCTCCTGAAGTTGCTTCAGACATTGCAAACTCCCTTGTTGATTTATACCTATATGGGAAGCCATATTGGAGTGGGTATCACGAACCTGTTCCTACCGTCCGTACCGAACACACCGTTGTAAGCTTGCTCGATTTGTACCAGCGAGGTGTGACTGATTTTGATATCGAACCCATGTATGAGAAAATGAGCGTTGAAATAACCAATATTTATGAGAATACGCCTGATACAAAACTGGAGAAATGTTACGACTACTGGGCTTTGGCCCAATTTGCAAAAATACTTGACAAAGAAGACGATTACCTCTTGTACATGGAAAAATCGATGGACTACAAGACTATTTGGATGAAGTATTTCCTGCATATGAACGAAGAGTCTGACATCATGCACGGCGAGGGTTTGTATGAAGGTACACTCTGGCAATACCGTTGGCATGCTCATTATGATTTGGATGGTATGATTGAAATGATGGGGGGAAAGGAAAATTACACCAATGATTTAGAGTATTTTTTCAATAATCATTTGTACAATCATGGGAACCAGCCAGACATACATGTTCCTTTTCTTTTCAATTTTGGCACAAAGCCATGGCTGACCCAAAAATGGGTGAACCAAATTCTGACCAAAGACATGTTCCAATATTATGGGACACATACAAAATGGGATGTTCCTTATCATGGACGGATCTACAAAAACGACCCTGAGGGGTATATCCCGGAAATGGATGACGATGATGGAACTATGTCTGGTTGGTATGTGCTCGCATCCATGGGGCTCTATCCGGTTCTTGTTGGCGACCCTGTCTTTCAGTTAAGTGCCCCGATCTTTCAAAAAATAACTTTTCATCTTGAAAACGGGAAAGAGTTTGTGATAAAAACAAATGGTTTAGAAGACGATTGTTTTTATATCAAGTCTGCCAAACTGAATGGAAAGCAATGGGAAAAACCCTATGTCCGGCATCAGGATATTGTTGCTGGTGGAACACTTGAATTTGATTTGACTGATAGTCCGAATGCAAATTGGGGGCTTTAGTACCCCCTGGTGGGTTTTGCTGGTTGGTTCTTTGGTGAAAAGGGGCTTTTTTATACTATTTTTCAAATGCAGGTCATTCAATTTTGCTTGTTCTTTAAGAAATAACATCAGACTTATTTATTTCAAATTTTGTTAAAACTATTCTAAGATAGACTTAAGGTGGTATAGGTAATTTCACGATCGGTTTGCAGGAATAAATGTTTTAAAACAAGCTTCTCAGTGTGTAAATTACCTATTTGATGTTCAGAAGGTTGGTGGTACATTTGTTTAGTGACTTGTTAAAACTTGTTAAGATCTATTTTTCAGCATACCAAAATGTTCTTACTAAGTGTTATCTTAATAGTGTCAATTAATCTAAACGTTCAAGAGAATTATGATTGAGTACGCAAAAGTGATTTTGCCCAAAGTAAGTTTCAGCAGGGATCTGTTCAAAAAAGAACTGATTAAATGTGTGAACTGGGTAGAAGTTGAGAACCAACATGAATTTCGCGACTGGTGTGAAGACAATTTTGGGGAGATGTACCCCGAAATTTTAAACGAAGTTTTTTCAACTATTGCCGCATAGTTTTAACCGAGGCCTCCACTAGAGGCCTCTTTTTATTTCCAATAAAAAAGGCTTCCACATTTGTGAAAGCCTTATCTTTATCCAAATTGATTGATTATCCGCATTTTGAAGAACCACAGTCTGGGCAGGTCAAGCAACCTTCCTGATAAATAACGTTATCAGATCCACATTCCCCGCATACTGCTCCTTCTGCCACGGTTCCGTTCGGAATATATTTTTTCAAAGCACGGGCAACACCCGCTTTCCAGCTATTTATTGTTTCGTTATCCAATTGAAGACTGGTTACCGTGTCAACTACTTTATGAATTGGCATTCCATGACGTAGAATCCCGGATATTAGTTTCGCATAGTTCCAGAATACCGGATTGAATTTATATGACAGTCCTTCAATGGTTGTTTTATATCCACGTTTGTTGGTGTATTGGAAATCATAGCGTGAGTTTCCTTCTTCGTCACGACTTTTAATAATGTTTCCTTTGGTTACTGAACGTGGCAACAAAATTCCATCTTCATCATCCTGAAGCCCGGTGAAGATTTCGTAAGGTTGATCACCAACTACGCCAATAAAAGCAACCCACTTGTCTTTGTTATTTTGGAAACGAACAACATCAGCTTCCAGAACATCAGGGCGATTAGTTGGGAAATATGCCTCATCTTCTTCTTTCTCTTCTTTTTTATTCGAGATTAAAACACCGGAACGAGACCCATCGCGGTAAACGGTTACCCCTTTACAGCCACTTTTCCAGGCTTCAAAATAAAGTTTTCCAACCAATTCTTCTTCTACATCTGCTGGGAGGTTAATTGTTACACTAATGGAGTGATCGACCCATTTTTGAATACGTCCCTGCATGCGTACTTTGTTCAACCAGTCAACATCGTTTGAAGTTGCTTTGTAATATGGTGACTCTGCAATTAATTTGTCAAGTTCTTCCTGGCTGTAGTTTTTTGTTGTATCGTGTCCGTTGGCTTCCATCCAGGTAACAAACTTGTGGTGGAAAACGATGTATTCTTCCCAGCTGTCACCTACTTCATCCACAAAATCAACACGCACGTCCTTGTCGTTCGGGTTTACTTTGCGGCGGCGTTTGTAAACAGGCATAAATACGGGTTCGATACCTGAAGTCGTTTGGGTCATCAAGCTTGTTGTACCAGTTGGGGCAATCGTTAAAAGGGCAATGTTACGGCGCCCATATTTCACCATATCCTCGTACAAACCTTCATCTTCCTTGCGTATTCGGTTGATCAATGGATTGTTCTTTTCACGTTCAGCATCGAAAATGCTAAATGCACCTCTTTCTTTGGCCATGTTTACAGAAGAGCGGTAAGCTTCAACAGCAAGGGTTTTGTGAATTTCTTCGCTAAAATCAGTGGCAGCATCAGTTCCATAGCAAAGTCCAAGAGCCGCAAGCATGTCGCCTTCAGCGGTAATGCCAACTCCTGTACGTCTTCCTTCTTTGGCTTTCGTTTTTATTTTTTCCCAAAGTTTGCGTTCAATGTATTTGATTTCCTCGCTTTCTGGGTCATCGTCAATCTTTTCAATAATGGCATCAATCTTTTCCAGCTCAAGATCAATGATGTCATCCATGATTCGTTGTGCGTATCCAACATGTTCTTTGAATTGACCAAAATTGAATTTTGCTTCTTTGGTATACGCATTTTCAACGTAAGAAAATAAGTTAACAGCTAATAAACGGCAGCTGTCGTAAGGGCACAATGGAATTTCGCCACAAGGGTTTGTTGAAACCGTTTTATACCCAAGGTCAGCGTAACAATCGGGTACAGATTCTTTGGTGATTGTGTCCCAGAAAAGGATTCCTGGTTCTGCTGACTTCCATGCATTATGAACAATCTTTTTCCAAAGGTTATCTGCATTTGTTTCGCGGACAAAAGTTGGCTTTTTAGATTCAATTGGGTATTGCTGTGAATAGAGCTCCCCGCTTTCAACAGCTTTCATAAAATCGTCGTGGATCTTCACCGAAACATTTGCACCAGTTACTTTGCCTTGCTCCAGCTTGGCATCAATGAAGGATTCAGAGTCCGGGTGTTTTACCGAAACGGAAAGCATCAATGCACCGCGTCTGCCATCCTGCGCAACCTCACGTGTTGAATTGGAATATCGCTCCATAAAAGGAACAATTCCTGTTGAGGTTAATGCTGAATTTTTCACAGGTGAACCTTTAGGTCGGATATGTGAAAGGTCGTGACCAACACCGCCCCTGCGTTTCATTAATTGTACCTGTTCCTGATCAATCTTCAGGATACCACCATATGAATCAGAATCACCTTCGTTTCCAACTACAAAACAATTGGAAAGAGAGGCAATTTGAAAATTATTACCAATACCGGTCATCGGGCCACCCTGAGGGACAATGTATTTAAAATCCTTGAGTAGTTGGTAAATGTGCTCTTCCTGCATCGGGTTTTCATAGTTCTTCTCTATGCGGGCTATTTCCTTAGCCAAGCGTTTATGCATGTCATCCGGAGTACATTCGTAAATGTTTCCGAAAGAATCTTTCAACGCGTATTTATTTACCCAGACCCGTGCTGCCAGATCGTCTCCTTTAAAGTATTCAAGGGAAGCATTGATTGCTTCGTCTTGAGAAAAAATTTTCCTGCCCACTTTGGGCTCAACTGCCACATTTTTGAAAGCCATATACAAAAAATAATAAAAAGAGTTTGTGTTAACTGATTGTAAACTTGAATTTAAACGGGTTCCTTTTTCCTCGAATTTGCTACATGCAATATAAGAAGCGAATGAAAAAAATGGAACACTATTTTCGGAGTTAGCATCAAAAGTTATCAACTAAAATGTGTTAGTTGGAAGATTATCAGGGCGATAGGTTTTTGATAATTAAGAAAAGTTTACCAAAAATGAAATTTAATGTTAGGTGGTGGAAGAAATGTTTACAAGAAGTTAACCTAAGCGGTTTCAGGATCAGACTAATACGTTAATGCAAAAAAATGGTTGCAAAAAATGTCAATTGTTAAAAACTTTTTTTATGATGTATTCGGTAGCGCCAATGTTTTGATTCATAAACTTCTCGCAAGTGATTGTAATTTCATTTCGTTTTTGTGGATTACTCAAAAGATCGTTCAAGGTATTGTTTAATTCATCCTGGTTGTTTATTGGGAACGCAATTTTATTTTCAATTAGGCTGACAGCTTCCTGGAATTTTAGGTGATTTGGGCCAAAAAGGACCGGAGTATTATAAATAGCAGCCTCAAGGGTGTTGTGAATGCCTACTCCAAAACCGCCACCGATATATGAAATATCAGCATACCGATAAATACTCGAGAGCAACCCAATGGAATCAACAATTAAGATTTGAAAAGAGCTTAGGTCAATATTTTGTGCTTGTGAATAACGAATAGCTTGGTCATTGAATAAACCTGTAAGCCTTTTGATATTTGATTCCTTTACTTCATGAGGTGCGAAAACAAACTTTACGTTCGGATTTTCATTTGCAAAAGAAGCCAACAGTTTTTCATCAGGTTCCCACGAGCTTCCTGCAATTATCAACGGACTCTCCCCTTTGAATTGTTCAATAATTGGCAGTTTCTTCCTGTTTGATGCAATTTCGGCAACGCGGTCGAATCGAGTATCACCGGTAATCGCATAATTTTTCAGACCGAGATTTTCAAGCAAGTCAGCAGACATTTGGTTTTGCACAAAAAAGAAAGTCACCTTTTCCAGTATTTTTCTGTACCACCTTCCCCTAAAATCGTTTTTAAAAAATAGTTGATCTTTTCTGAAAATTGCTGAAACCAGGTATAACGGAATATTTTTTTTATTAAGGATCGATATGTAATTCTTCCAGTACTCATATTTCACAAAGAATACTTTCTCAGGATTTACCAGTTCAATAAACTTCCGTGCATTTTTTTTTGTGTCAGCAGGGAGGTAGCAAATGTAATCAGCACCTTCATAATTTTTTCTTATTTCATATCCTGATGGTGAAAAAAAGGTAAGTAAAATCTGATAGTTGGGATGCTTGTCCTTTATTTGTTCAATAAGCGGTCGTCCTTGTTCAAACTCGCCAAGCGATGCTGCATGAACCCAGATAATTGGCTTGTCTGATTTTATTTCTTTTTCAAGGTAAGCAAACGAGTTTCTTTGTCCGGCAGACCATTGCCTTGCTTTTTCTGAAAACATCGATGCAAACAAGGCCGCAAATTTATAGAACAAAATCCCGATTTGGTAGACTAGATTCATGTGTGCTCTTCAAATAATGGCGTAAATGTAGTGAAATGTTGAGAAGCTATTTCTGTCAAAATGCATAAATCATTCTTGTGCTTCCAGATAACCTAAGTCTTTTTTAAGTCCGGGCATTTCTGAGGCTTCAACAGCCAGTTGGTCACAGCGTTCATTTCCGGGAATGTTGGCGTGCCCTTTCACCCAGACAAATTTCACCTGGTGTTTTTCGTAGATATTCAGAAAGCGGATCCAAAGGTCAGCATTCTTTTTCCCTTTAAAACGTTTCTTCACCCATGCCCAAACCCATTTTTTCTCCACTGAATCAACTACATACTTGGAGTCTGAATAAATGGTGACTTGGCTATTGGGGACTTTTAGAGCTTCCAACCCAATAATGACGGCCAGTAATTCCATCCGGTTATTGGTAGTTAACTCGTATCCTTCTGAAAGTTCTTTGCGATGTTGTCCGGACAATAAAACAACGCCGTAGCCACCAGGACCTGGATTGCCACGAGCAGCTCCATCTGTGTAAATGGTTATTCTAGGAGGATTGGTCATGTAATTTCTTTTTGCCAAATATAAAAATAAAAAAGGGTGAACTTAATTTGCCCACCCTCTTTCAAACTATTTAGTTCAATTATTTTACGATCGTCATTTCATCGATTAAATGAGTAGCACCAGCAAATTTGTCTATTGTCCAAAGAATAAATCGGATATCTGCATTGATACATTTTTGTAGTTCTGGTTCAAAGGCAATGTCGCCACTCATGGCTTCCCAGTTCCCATCGAACGCACAACCAATCAACTCACCTTTTCCATTAATAACAGGGCTTCCAGAGTTCCCTCCGGTAATGTCGTTGTTGGTTATGAAGCAAGTGTGCAGCGTTCCGTCTTTATCAGCATACTGACCATAGTCGCCAGCATAGTATAGTTCTTTCAGTTTTTCCGGAACGTGGAACTCAGCATCACCTGGTTTTTCTTTCTCGATGTACCCTTTTAAGGTAGTGAAGTAGTCATAGTGCACTGCATCGCGAGGGATGTAGTCTCCAACTGTCCCATAAGTCAACCTCATGGTAGAATTCGCATCTGGGTAAAAACTTTTGTCCTTGTGCATTTCCATTAGTCCTGCTACAAAAAGTCGACGACCAGTAAGAAGCTCGTTAGTTGTTGAACTCATTTTTTCACCGATCATATCCAATGTTTTAAAGATGCTTGAAGAAGCGATGTACGCAGGATCTTTTTTAAGTGTTTTTAGTTTTGGGTTATCCAGAAATTCAACCATGGTTTCTTTGCTGCTAAAGATGGTCTTCTTAAACATATCAGCAACATAAGCATCAAAGTCACCCTTGTATTTGGTTTTAACAATACTGAAAAAATCAGGATGGTAAATAGGCTCAACATTCTTATAGAAGATTTTTAAAAGGGCAGCAGTAACTTTTTCGTCAGTAGCTGCATTGTAATCTTTAAAAAATTCTTCCAGCTTCATTTTCATTTTTTCAGTCACCATCTGAAGCCTGGATCCATTGGTGTCAGATTCAAGAGCGGCAGCTATACCTTTCCCTGTTTGGGCAAAGTAAAAAATCTCAGGACCACGAACCATCGATTCTGACATGTACTCATAAGCTTTTTCATCTTCAAGATCCTCGTAGGCATACTTAATTAATTCAAGTGCTTCACCGTATTTCTCTTTTCTATCCTCGTTCTTATTTACCCATTTGGTAAATTCATCTTCAATGCCTTCTTTTTTATTAATTACATCAAGTGCTTTCAGCCCTTTGTTTTGACCAATGCTGTATTTGTAATAATTTGAACTGCGAGCATATTTTGATGCGTACTGAATACGGGCTTTCTGACTGCTGCCCATATATTTTTTCAAAATCTCCAATTTCTTTTTGCGAACTTCAACCCGTACAGGGTTTGTAACAGTCATGGTATAATTAATACCGATTGACGACTTATAACGGTTTGTTGATCCAGGATATCCCATCACCATGGCAAAATCACCTTCTTCATATCCTTTTAATGAAATAGGCAGGTGGTGTTTAGGTTCGTACGGTACGTTTTCTTCTGAATAATCAGCTGGTTTCCCGTCAGGGCCACAATATACACGGAACAATGAAAAGTCACCTGTGTGTCTTGGCCACATCCAGTTGTCGGTGTCGCCACCAAATTTTCCAATAGAAGCAGGAGGGGCTCCTACCAGGCGGATGTCACGGAAAGTTTCATACACAAACAAAAAATACCTGTTTCCTTTTAATAAAGCCTGAACTTTTGCATCGTAATGCGTGCCTTTGATGGCATCTCGTTGTATCTCAAATGATCTTTTTTGAATTTTCGCTTTTCGTTCGTCAAAGCTTAAATCATCTTCCAAACCACCGAGTACTTTTTCAGTAACATCTTCAACACGAATAAGAAATGAGGCTGTTTTTCCAGGATTTGGCAACTCTTCGTCATAAGATTTAGCCCAAAAACCATCTTTCAGGTAGTCATGCTCAACTGAACTGTGAGCCTGGATTTCACCAAAACCACAGTGGTGGTTTGTCAACATCAATCCTTTTGCTGAAATCAATTCGCCAGTACAAGAACCACGGTCTAGTGCAACCACAGCATCTTTCAAACTGGAATTATTAATATTGTAAATATCATCGGCAGATAATTCACATCCCATTTGCTGCATCTCGTTGATGTTTAATTTGTGAACCAACGATGGCAGCCACATACCTTCATCAGCTTTTGCCGACATAATAATGGTAAGCGCACAAAATAATAGTAAAAACTTCTTCATTCTTTTATTGATAATTTTAAGATTAGTATCGTAAAAAAGCACAAAGATAGCTATATCTGCTATCTGGCAAATTGTTTCTGAAACATCTTGATTTAAAAACAATTTCAAAATAGGTTGACAAAGTTGTCCAATCATTACAACTTGCTTATATGAATAATGTCATTTAAACACTTTGGTTCAGGTCAAAAACTTCCATTTGGGATTTTTAACACTTTACCCAGCATGAGAATAATCCTATCTTTGCAGAAAATTTTAAGACAATAAAATGAAAACTGGAAAAGTACGAGTACGATTTGCACCCAGCCCAACAGGACCTTTGCACATGGGAGGGGTAAGGACTGCATTGTTTAATTATTTGTTCGCCAAAAAACATGGTGGTGATTTCCTGTTACGTATTGAAGATACCGATCAGACGCGCTATGTCCCAGGCGCTGAAGAATACATTGCTGAGGCATTAAAATGGTGCGGTTTAAATCCAGATGAAGGACCAGGTTTTGGCGGTGAATTTGGTCCGTACAGGCAAAGCGAACGAAAAGAAATGTATAAACAATATGCAGATCAACTGATTAAAACCGGAAATGCGTATTATGCCTTTGACACACCGGAAGAATTAGATAAACTTCGTACTGAAGCAGAAGCAAAAAAGGAAGTTTTTTCATACGATATGCATACCCGGGATAAGCTTAACAACTCTATAAGTTTATCAGAAGAAGAAGTAGCATCGAAGATAACTTCCGGAGAACCATATATTATCCGCTTTAAAATGCCGGAAAACGTTGATGTTGTTGAAAAGGATTTGATTCGTGGGGAAGTGAAGTTCAATACAGCTCAGCTTGATGATAAGGTTTTGTTTAAAGCCGATGGGATGCCAACTTACCACTTGGCAAATGTTGTTGATGATCATTTAATGCAAATATCTCACGTTATTCGTGGTGAAGAGTGGTTGCCATCCATGCCATTGCATATCTTGCTTTATGAAGCCTTAGGGTGGGGTGAAAACCGTCCTCAGTTTGCCCACCTTCCATTAATCCTTAAGCCAACAGGTAAAGGTAAACTTAGTAAACGTGATGGCGATAAAATGGGATTTCCCGTATTCCCATTAAAATGGACTGATCCAACAACCGGGGATGAATCCCGAGGCTACCGAGAAGATGGATACTTTCCCGAAGCTTTTGACAACCTGCTTGCTCTATTAGGATGGAATGCCGGAACGGAGCAGGAATTCTTTAGCATGGAAGAGATGATTGAGCAATTCAGCCTTGATCGGGTTGTTAAGTCGGGAGCTCGCTTTGATCCAGAAAAAGCTAAATGGTTCAACCGCCACTATTTACAGGCGAAGTCTGAAGAGGAGTTGGCAGAACTGTTTAAACCGTTTCTGAAGGAAAAGGAAATCTCTATTGAAGATGTAAAACTACTGAAGATAGTGGCCCTGGTAAAAGAACGCTGCGAGTTTGTGAACGACATTTGGGGGCAGGCGCAATATTTCTTTGAAGCACCTACTTCTTACGATGAAAAAACGGTGAAGAAAAAGTGGAAGGAAGATACCCCGGACAAGCTTAAGGCAATTGTTGAACTATTTAGTTCAGTTGAAACCTGGGAAGCATCGGCAATTAAAGAAAGCTTTTCAGCATTTATGAATGAAAAAGAATGGGGATTTGGAGTTGTAATGGTGCCTATTCGTTTAGCTCTAGTTGGTAGTAGCCAGGGAGTTGATTTATTTGATATTTGTGAATTTATTGGAAAAGAAGAAACAATCAGAAGGATTAAAAATGCAATTGTCATAATTTGCGATTATAAGAAATTATCATAAATTTGTGTTCTTGTAAGTGCCCTCATAATCAACACTCTAATGTTTATAACTTTTTTTAAGAAAGAATTGTATTAGGATATTTTAGTTGTAATTTGCAAAAAAACCTCTATGTTTTCTTATTTTAAACTTCATCAAGAAGAACAAATTATTAATGTTAATCTTATTTTTCTTGTTGAAATTATAGGTAGAAACTCTGTTACTTATAGCTATAGTAAAGAAAAATGTATAAAAAAAGGGATTAAAACTATAGTCGATTCATTGAAACATGATGAAGGAGTTAGAGTAACAAAAAAACAGGTAAAATTGACTTTAAGATCAAATAAAAATGGGTCACTGAAAATACCATACAAATTTCATTCAATTTTTTTTAAAATTAATGAAATTGTCTTGTCTGATGATAAACTTCTTAAAGAATGTAATGAGAAAATACGTACTATTATTTTGAATAATAGTTGTCATTGTAGAGAAAACCTAATTCCTGCTCACTTTGATTTGCTCAGGAGAAAAGAGGAATTCTTAAACCTAAGAGCAAAAACTGTTTATGTAAATTTGATGAATTATCATAAAAGCTGTGATAATGAAAATTAGTGATTATTCCTATTACAAAAAAAATTCGCTCTCAAAGTACAATCTTTCAAACGAGCTTAGTCGGCATAGAGAGATTAAGAGGGAACAAGAAACTTCAAAGATTAATGACTTTGTTATACCTACATTTTCAGCTATCATCACACTTTTAACATGGTATTACGCTAATTCTTCAGGGGATCTTGCTGTCTTTTTGGGTGTTTTATTGGTTATAGTTATTTATCCATTATTATATTTCTCAATTGAATATATTTTTGTGCCTTTTTTATTGGGAATATATAAATGGTGGATGAGAAATTTCAATGGCCTTGATTTTGATGAAATAAGTCAAAAGGAAAAAATAGAAACATTTATAGATAAATTTGAATATGAAATTTCTGGTCAAATATCTTTAGCATATACATTAATAACAAATAAAGAAGATGTTGAGGAAGAGGCAATAAAGAAATATTATACTTCTGAATCTTTATTTTATTGCGGAGAAGCTTTGTCTCAGCTCAATAAAATTTTTGGGGATCTCTCAAGAATTAAAATTCTAATTTTTAGTCAAGAAAGAACTAGAAAATTGAAATCATATAGAATCAAAGAGAATTTCAATTTATTGAGAAATGTCCTTGAGGAAATATCATTGATAAATACGATTAATGATAAAGGTTTTAAAATTGACTTAACTAACTATAAGCTTAATTATAATTCTCTTTGTGACAGATTAATTCAATTAAATATTGAAGTTGAGAGGATTTAAGTATATTTTCGATGAGATACTAAAAAAGCGGCTCAAGAGCCGCTTTTTTAGTATCTGGTTATTTGGTCTTATTCAACAATTGATTGAAATTTAGCATCAGCGAAGTACTTAGCAAACTCCATGTCAGTTTTTGCTGTGTCTTTCAATTCAGGCTTCATTTCAACAGCTTTTTCAAGGCTTTCGTACATCATGTTTTCTTTTGCCGTACGTGCACCAATAACTGCTTTTAAATATTGTTTCATGAAGCATTTTGGACATTCGCAAGCTTCTAAAATCTTAAGAGCACCGTTGTTATCACCAGCTAGCATTTTAGCCAATGCAGCATTCATTGATCCTGAATCGCCAAAGTATTTAACAGCCTGGTCGTAGTTTCCGTTTTTCATAGAAACGATACCCATGTTGTAATCAACTTCTTTGCCAGCACCTGAAGCAGCACCAAATAAGGTAGCAGCTTTTGCAACATCACCTTCAAATAATGCAACAGCACCTAGGTTATTTTTAATGATAGGCTCGTCGTTATTAAGCTTTTCAGCTTTTGCGAACATGTTGCCTGCTTTTCCATATTCTTTTTGTTTAGCCAATACAAGACCAGCGTTGTTATAACCTCTCCAGTCTTTTGAATAAACTTTAGTCATGGAATTATAAATAGCCAGTTGTTTGTTTAAATCGTCAGTTAGCGTTCCGGCGTAAAGCAATTCTGCAGGGTTTAATGAAGCAGGATCAGAATCAGCCAATTCAGCAATTTCTTCATCCGTTTTACCAATTAGGTCAACGCTTGCAATTAATTTCGCACGACGTAATTTTGGAAGAATATCATCAGCTACTGCAGTGAAAGCTTCAGAAAGGTTTTTGATTTCACGCTCGCGAACTTCAGGGTCAGAATACATAGAAAGAACACGCAAGATCAATTCTTTATCCTGGATGTCTGATTTTTCCATCATTTCTTTAAATCCTTCCCAGTCTTCCGGAGTGAATTTAGTTTTCAATTCAGCTTCAACTTCAGCTTTCTTTAATTTTTTACCGATAGCTTTTGAAGAAGAACTTTCACGTTTTTCAGCCAATTTTGTGTTCCAGTCCAATTCACCATCAGGAGAAGCATAAGCAGAAATTTCCAGACCTTTTAAATCTTTACGTTCAGCATCAAAAGCATCTTTTGTGTATGCGTAGAAAGCTTCAACATCTTCTGATTTCAATTCTGCTCCGCGAACATAAGAGCTGTTGATTAAGTAATGGATGTCAGCAACGTATTCATCAGGAACGATACGTTGGAATTTGTCGATATTTGGATCGTAGATGCCAGTTGTGTTTGCTTCGCGTTGCACACCAATAATAGGTGCAGGGTAATTCATTACCAAAGTTGAAGTAGCAACTACACCGTCAGCAACTTTAATTGGATCAAAGTCAAGGCTAGAAGCACCTTTTGATGCAGTAATCCTGATTTCCAAATCAGAAACACGCATTGCTTCGTCGTATTCAACTGCATCTTTGTACGCAAAGCTTCCACCAGCATCATAGCTGATTACTTTGTTATTTGCATCAACTTTTTCACCTTGAACAGTTACAGGCTCAAAAGCTTTCTCACCACCCTCGTATTTCAATACAGGAGTTGCAACTACAACTGCTTTTTTGTTGAAGTACGATGCAGGGAAACGTCCGTTGATTGCAACATCAACAGTTCCGGCATGTGTTTCAAGAATTTCAGGAGTTACTTTGAAGCTAATTTGGTCAGCATTCTTCTTCATTTTTTGAAGGCTCGAGCAGCTGGCAAATAGCATAGCAGCCATTGCAACTAAGGCTAGAGGTTTTAAGTTAAATTTTTTCATGTCGAAAGTATTTGAATATTGATTTTTATTTAATTTCCACATCATGCAACAAAATTAAGAATGTTTTAGTGAAATAAAAGTATTAAACCTACTTTTTTAATCCATCAAAACCCTGTTAATCCCCATCTGATACTCGTGTTTAAAGATCAATTCTTTCAGACGGTTATAATCATTTTTGTTGGCTATAAAATCTATATGATTGGTGTCGATTACCAAGATTGGAAAATCTTTTTGTTGATTAAAAAAACGGAAGTATCCATCGCAAATCTTTTCAAGGTAAGCCGGATCCATTTTTTGCTCATAAGAGCGTCCTCTTTTTTCTATGTTTTTTAACAAGTTGTATACATCCTGATGAAGGTAAACATACAAATCAGGGCGTGGCAATTTTTCGTAAACAATGTTAAAAAATCGCTGGTACAATTGATATTCAGCATCGGGCAGGGTGTTTTGCGCAAAAATGAGCGATTTCATAAAATAATAGTCAGAAACCACGAATGAACTAAACAGCTCAAAATCACGAATGTTCCTGTTTAACTGATTGTAACGGTCGGCTAAGAACGACATTTCCAGGGGAAAAGCATATTTATCCTGGTTTTCATAGAATTTTGGAAGAAAGGGGTTTTCACCAAATCCTTCCAGTACCGCTTTTGCCTGAAATTCTTCAGCAAGCATGTTTGCCAGGCTTGTTTTTCCTGAACCAATGTTTCCCTCAATGACTAAATAATTGATATCCATCTAAAAAAGAAAATCCCGGAGATTGGTTTTCTCCGGGATTAAAAATACAATATTTAATTATGATTTGTTTGTTCGGCTTTTACATTTTTACACCCAAGTGGTGAAACATAAATGTCCATTTGTCTGCATATTCTTCAATCACTTTTGAAGTTGGTTTTCCAGCTCCGTGTCCGGCTTTAACCCCAATGCGAATAAGAACTGGCGCTTTCCCTGCCTGCATTTCCTGAAGACGTGCAATGTATTTAAAGGAGTGTGCCGGCACAACACGGTCGTCATGATCGGCAGTAGTTACCATAACAGCAGGGTATTCAGTTCCAGCTTTGATATTGTGGTATGGGGAATATCCATACAAGTATTCAAACATTTCTTTGCTGTCTTCACTCGTGCCATAGTCGCCAGCCCAGGCCCAGCCAATAGTGAATTTATGGAAACGAAGCATGTCCATAACTCCCACTGCGGGCAATGCAACTTTGTAAAGATCAGGACGCTGGTTGGTAACTGCGCCAACTAACAAGCCACCATTTGAACCTCCGAAAATTGCCAGCTTATCATTATTTGTATACTTTTTATCGATTAGGTATTCAGCAGCAGCTATGAAGTCGTCAAATACATTTTGTTTTTGAAGCTTGGTCCCGGCTTTGTGCCATTTTTCTCCGTATTCACCTCCACCCCTAAGGTTTGGCATGGCAAATACGCCACCATTCTCAATGAAAACCACACGAGTGGTTGAGAAACTTGGGGTTAAACTGATGTTAAAACCACCATAAGCATACAGCAAGGTTGGGTTTTCCCCGTTTAACTCAACACCTTTTTTGTGTACAATAAACATGGGGACTTTCGTACCATCTTTTGATTCGTAGAACTCTTGTTTTACAACGAAATCATCCGGGTTGAATTTTACTTCTGGGCGATAATGAAGGCTTGATTTCCCAGTTTCAAAATCGTATTTATAAATCTCTCCAGGGGTGTTGAATGAGGTATAGCTGTAAAATGCAACTGGGTCTTCCTTTTTCCCTGAGAAAGATCCGGCTGTTCCAATTCCTGGCAATTCAATGGCATGTGAAAAAGTGCCGTCGTATTCAAATACTTCAACCTTGCTCCAGGCATCTTTCATGTATTGTGCCACAATTTTTCCACCAACAAATGATACCGATTCCAGTACATTTTCTTTTTCAGGAATGATATCGACCCAGTCTTTCTCATTCGGTTTATTAATGTCGATTTTGATTAAACGGTATTTTGGGGCTTTATAGTTGGTTAAAATATACAGGTCGTCTTTGATGTTCTCCATTAGGCTGAAATCGTATTCAAAACTTTCCATGATGGTTAAATAATCAGCTCCTTTTTTAGAGAGATCTTTAATTTTCATAGAATTGCCTGATGTTCCCTCGCTTGCATATAAGGTCATGAACCGTTGATCATCGGTAACGCCTGCACCATGATTGCGCTTTGGGTGTTCCTTGTCATGGTGGATCAATTGATCTTCTGCCTGAGAGGTTCCCAGTTTGTGGTAGTAAACTTTATGGAATTCATTGGCTTTTGAGAGTTCGCTTCCTTCCTCAGGTTTATCGTAGCCACAGTAATAAAACCCATCTTCGTACCAGCTTACTGCTGAAAATTTCACCCACATAATATGGTCTTCAAGCATCTCCCCGGTTTCAATATTTTTCACAAATATTTCATTCCAGTCAGATCCTGAGCGGGAGATTTTATATACCAGGTATTTCCCATCCTCTGAAATTTTTCCACCAGAGTAAGCTACTGTTCCGTCTTCTGATAACGTGTTTGGATCAAGCACTACTTTAGGTTCTCCATCAAGCGTCTCGGTCATGTAAAGTACGCTTTGGTTTTGTAGGCCGTCATTCTTAAAGAAAAAGTATTTCCCGGCTTTTTTGAACGGGATTCCATACTTTGGGTAGTCCATCAACTCCGTGAGGCGTTGCTTGATTTTATCACGATTGGGCAAGGTCTCCAAATAGCCAAAAGTAACTTCATTTTGGGCCTTCACCCATTCAGCTGTTTCTTCAGAATTATCATCTTCCAACCAGCGATATGGGTCTTCAACTTCGGTTTCAAAGTATGTGTCTTTCACATCTTCTTTTTGAGTAACCGGATACTTAATCGATTGATCAGCACAAGAAATCATAAACAGAATTGCAAAAAGGAAAATAAAATTTTTCATTTTAGATAATTTGATTTGTTGTAAGTGTTTCAAATATAATAAAGTCAAACTATCTGTATGGTGAGAAATGTTTGAATTACAAAAGTTTTTGGTTATTTCTGACCTTGGCATCTTTTTTTGCCCCAATTAGGTTGCCAGTAATCAATCCCAGGATAAACGCGGGGATAATTATAAACCAGCGATAGGACGCAGGCAAAATAAGGCTTAGCAAGATGGCAGCTGCTGATGCTGAAAAAGCATAACTGGCTGACAGCAGGTAAGTAAAATAAAAAGGGGGGTAAAATCCATGAGCTTTGCGCATGTGTTTTGCCAGTTTCCCTTGCAGTCGATCGAACCGGATCCTGTTTCTGCCCGGATATTTCACAGCTTTTGAAACATCATCCGAGATTTTTTCAATCTCATATTTGAATGAATTGCAATCCCGGCAGCTTGAAGCGTATTCGTCTACACGCCTGGTCATTCTGAAAAATTCTTCAATACGAAAAAAGCGCAAATCCTTATCCCGGATCCCTTTAAGTTGTTCTTCAATGTTTTGAGTTATTTTTTCAGACCAATCACCCATGTTATCTATTTATTGAAATGAAAAAATGCCCGACTGAGCGGGCATTTAATTATATATGTTAGTCTCTTTTTTCCCTTGGTGGGCGAGGACGGTTGTTGTCACGGCGGTCTCTGCCATCACGATTGTTATCGCGGCGTGGAGGACGACGATCAGTACGCTCACGTTCTACATAACCTTCTGGCTTCTCCAATAAAACTTTGCGTGAAAGTTTCAGTTTACCATCACGGTCAATGTCCAATAGTTTAACTTCTATATCGTCACCAACTTTAAGAACATCTTCAACATTTACAAGACGTTCCCAGGTAATTTCAGAGATGTGAAGCAGACCTTCTTTGCCAGGAAGGATTTCAATAAATGCACCAAAAGTAGTGATGTTCTTAACTTTGCCAGTATAAGTTTCACCTTTTTCAGGAAGGGCAGTAATGCGCTTGATGCGTTCTTTTGCTGCTTCAAGTGCATCTTTATTAATTCCGGAAATTTCAACAACGCCATAGTCATCAATTTCTTCAATAACAATAACGGTATTGGTTTCTTCCTGCATCTGTTGAATGTTTTTACCACCAGGCCCAATAATAGGTCCAATCATATCTTTTGGGATCTGCATGGTTTCAACACGTGGAACATTTGGTTTGTAATCCTCGCGTGGCTCTGGAATAACCTCAAGGATTTTACCTAGAATGTGCTCACGGCCTTCTTTTGCCTGCATCAATGCTTGAGTCAACACTTCATAAGAAAGTCCATCAACCTTAATATCCATTTGAGTAGCAGTGATACCTTTTTCAGTACCTGTTACTTTGAAGTCCATATCTCCAAGGTGGTCTTCATCGCCCAAAATGTCTGAAAGAACTGCAAATTTATCTGAGTCTTTATCGGTAATTAACCCCATGGCAATACCGGAAACAGGACGCTTCATATTCATCCCTGCATCTAGCATACACATGGTACCTGCACAAACGGTAGCCATCGATGACGATCCGTTTGATTCCAATATGTCAGATACAACACGAACTACATAAGGGAAATCTTCCGGGATCATTTTTTTCAGTGCACGGAAAGCAAGGTTCCCATGTCCAATTTCACGACGTCCTAAACCACGAGGTGTTTTTGGATCGCCTACACAAAATGGAGGAAAATTATAATGTAACAGGAAGCTTTCGGTTCCCTGGTAAGTAACATTATCAATTTTTTTAATGTCCAGTTTTGTGCCAAGTGTAATCGATGAAAGTGATTGAGTTTCACCACGGGTGAAAATTGCAGAACCATGTGATCCTGGCAAGTAGTCTACTTCGCCCCAAATTGGACGAATTTCATCGGTTTTACGACCATCTAAACGAATGCCTTCGTCAAGGATCATGCGGCGCATGGCTTCACCTTCTACTTTGTGGTAGTAGCGGCGGATCAGCATTTCATCCTGTGCCAGATCGATTTCTTCATTGTCAGCATTCTCTTCCAGGTACTTCTCTACAAAGTCATCAACAATCTTTGCAAAAGAATCCAGGCGAAGCTGTTTGTCCGTAATTTGCTGCTTGGCAATATCGTAACATGCCTGATACGTTTCAGATGTTACTTTTTCTTTCAACTCTTCGTTGTTCACTTCATGGCAGTATTCACGTTTTACAACGCCAACCTCTGCAGCCATTTCTTCCTGAGCTTTACAGTGAACTTTAATGGCTTCGTGAGCAACTTTAATGGCTTCTAACATTTCTTCTTCAGAAACCTCGTCCATTTCACCTTCAACCATCATGATGTTTTCGTATGATGCAGCCACCATAATATCAATATCAGAATCGGCTAATTGAGCACTGCTTGGGTTAACAATGAATTTGCCATCCAATCGTGCAACACGAACTTCTGAAATTGGAGCTACAAATGGGACATCGGAAACAGCAATTGCTGCAGATGCTGCCAAACCGGCCAACGAGTCGGCCATAACTTCTTCATCATAAGAAATAAGGCTGATCATCACGGCAGTTTCTGCATGATAATCATCTGGGAAAAGTGGACGAATAGCCCTGTCTACTAATCGGGCTACAAGAATTTCCTCATCTGAAGGGCGAGCTTCGCGCTTCAAAAATCCACCAGGGAAACGACCCGCAGCAGAAAATTTTTCGCGGTAATCAACAGATACCGGCATAAAATCAACATCTTCTCTTGCTTCTTTGGCAGAAACCACTGTTGCAAGCAACATGGTATTGCCACTTTTTACAACAACTGCCCCGTCGGCTTGCTTTGCCAAACGACCGGTCTCAATAGAGATTGTACGGCCGTCACCAAGGTCAATTGTTTTAGTAATTGCTTGAATCATAATCAATTTTTCAAATAAAATTTAACAATTTGAACTTAATCGTTTGGTGGTGAGGATTTTCAAAAATAAGAAAAGGCAATGAAACCATTGCCCTTTCCCTTAAATTTTTTATCGACGTAATTTCAATTCTTTAATAATTGCACGGTAGCGTTCGATGTCTTTTCTTTTCAGGTAGTCGAGCAGGCTGCGTCGTTTACCTACCAACTTAATCAAAGCACGCTGTGTGCTGTAGTCTTTTTTGTTTTTCTTCAAATGCTCTGTTAAGTGAGCAATGCGAAATGAGAACAATGCGATTTGCCCTTCTGTTGAGCCAGTGTCTTTCGCATCTTTTCCAAACTTTTCAAAAAACTCTTGTTTTTTCTCTGTAGTTAAATACATTCTTTTCTTTCTTAATTGTGATACAATGTTTAAACCGCAGCATCGCTTTCAATAACAACGGTTTAAAATTAATTTTTAAAACCAGCGCAAAAGTAATTAAAATTCTTGAAAACAAAAGATTAGAGAAATAAAATCATCAAAAAACAAGGTTGTTTTTTTGACAGATGGAAGCAGGAAGATGGGAGTTGAAAGTAATTTTATTTGATTCTCTTTTGAAAGGCGATTAGCATATTCATTAAGTCAAATGCCTTTTTTATAGTTCTTTTGAAACTCTTCAGAATCAATATATAGTCTTTCTTTCGCTTTGTGCAAGCAGTTTACAACTTCAGCTAAAGACCGAATTGAATATCCAATGAATTTAGCAAATTCTTTATTTGATTGTCAGTCGAGCGAGTGCCCTAAAAATCCGTAACATGCAACCCGTAACTCGTTTCCCTCTTTTCTCAGCTTTCCAGCGAGTGCCTAAACTCTTTAATCTGTTCAGGGTTGCCAAGTACGAACAACTGGTCGCTACGGCTAAGCGTTAGCTGTGGATCTGGGTTGAAAACATATTTGGCTCCACTAATTTTAATACCAATAATATTTACCCCGGAAGTATCCGATTCTTTAAGCTTTTCAATCGGCATGTTCACAAACTGATCGGCCATGTTGTTACAACTGATTTCCTCCAGGCTTACATCTTTACTGGTTTGCAAAAGAATGTATTCAAGGAATTCAACTACATCAGGTTGTGTAATCAGTTTGGCCATGCGTTGCCCACCAATGCGTTCAGGCATGATCACATTTGTGGCCCCGGCCCGTTTCAGTTTCATGATGGACTCCATTTCCGAAGCACGGCTAACAATACGAAGGCTGGGGTTCATGCTCCTGGCGGTTAAGGTCACAAAAACGTTGTCGGCATCGTTTGGTGTTGTTGCAATTAATGCCCGTGCTTTGTCAACTCCCGCTTGCTTAAGAATTTCTTCATGGGTGGCATCACCTCGGATGTAGAGTAAACTGGCATCATCGCGTACCCGGCTGATGACATTTTCGCGTTTGTCAATCACCACAAAATCAATCCCGTGATCCCGCAGTTCCAATGCCGCTTGCTCCCCATTTCGCCCATAGCCAATAATGATGGCATGATCTTTAAGTTTGACAATTTTTTTATCCACTCTGTATGTTTTTAAATATTCTTTCAGTTCACCATCAAAAACAAAACGCGCAAAAGTTGATCCCACCCAGGCTAAACTTCCTAAGCTGAAAAAAATCAATAAAGAGGTGAAGATTTTCCCCATGTCCGACAATGGCTGCACTTCCCTGAATCCAACGGTTGAGATCGTAATCACCGTCATAAAAAATGCATCAATGGGTTTATGGCCTTCCAGGTACATATATCCCAGAGTGCCACAAAGCATTAAAATAACTAACAAAAGAACTGATAACCGGATTGTGTTTCTGGATACCTGCTGCAGCTTATTAATGGGTTGGGTCATGGCCACTTGCTTCGTTTTTTTTGATCAATTTGGTTCCTAAGTGGCAATTTAAGCATTTTTTGGGTTTGCAGTAACAATTTTTTAGCTGAATCAGTGCCTGGCTTTCAAATGCCGATCGCACGCTTACACCCATTTCCTTCCATCTGTTAATGATTGAATTGTTCTCCGGCTTCAGGTTTTCCAATAAATCGAGTGCCCGGTCTTTTAGGTGGTGTTGGTTGTGACGGTCACCATACACAAATAGAAATGGAACTACCGTGTTGATCAGAATATTTTCGATGGAAGAACTTCCAAGTTGTTTCTTTTGTTCGGGGGAAAGTTTGTTAAAACGATAGTGGGTGTCCCAATAAGCTGAGGCATTCAGTGTAAATAGTTCCTTGATTTGCTTTGGCTTTTCTAATTCCACCAGGTGCGAAAACAGAGCAGTAGATTGATGAATCAACTGGGCAAACTGTGCGATCCGCAAACTTGGGAAATTGACAGGCCGTAAGCGCAGGAATTTCCACAAGTGGCTCTCAATGGGTTTAAGCTTGTATTTTTTGTACAGAAACGAATATTCTTTTCGCAACTCCAGGAAGTAGTCGTCGCCCAGCAATTCTTCATTGAGTAATCCAGCAGTTCCGAATAACAAAGCTTCCAGTTGAAAAAGATTGTTTTTATGTTTTGCTAAAATGGATAAAGGCACAGCCCTGGTGAGCATTTCAAAAGAGAGGGCGTTGGTTTTAAATCCAAAATTACGGGCAAGAAACTGATAGAACGTTTCGTTCCAGTCGTTTTGGTTTAGCTCCAGCCGTTCAACTATTTCCCCTGTTTTTTGCTGAAGCCGCTCGATCATCAGCGAATGAAACCAAAGGCGCATCTCCATCAAGTCAGCCTCACTAAACCTGTCTGCACATGAAATCCAGCTTTTGGATTTCAGCAGTTCAAGGTAATTCGTTTCCAAATGTACAGGGTAGTTGATGACCGCTGTTGAAACTGTTTCCCCTTTGGTATTTTTTGCCGTTTGGTCGTCGTCTAAAACTACCTGTAAAATTACATTGTCGTAAGCTGCATCCTTATCATGTTTGTGTCGGTTCCAATCCGAAGATTTTTGATGGATTTCAACATTCCCAGCCCAAATTGTTCCCTCAATTTTTATCCGTGCGTTAAAAAAATCAGGCCCGGCATCGGTGTTTTGCTGTCCGGGGTGAAGAACTGTGATGCTTGTTCCATCGCTCGTCCTCAGTTCTTGCGAATCAAACAAGCGGTGCTTCCAGATAAATTGTATAAAGTGTTCGTTCATGGGGTGGTGAGATTGAGTTTGTTAGTCAATAAATGTTTCTTTCAATACCGATTTTGTTTCTTTAATTTCAGGTCTGCTTAATCTTCCAAGGGTTTTAATTATTCGTCGTTTATCTACAGTTCTGATTTGATCAAGAACTACCCAGCCAATTTTGTTGTCATGTTTTACCTTTACTCTTGTTGGGTATTTTTTTGAGCTTGTTGTCATTGGGGCAATAACTATTGTGTTGAGGTATTTATTCATTTCATCAGGCGAGATGACAACGCAAGGTCTGGTTTTTTTGATCTCACTTCCAATAGTTGGATCAAGATTGACCAAAACAATCTGATATTGTTTTATTTCCATTCTTCCAGATTTTCATCTTCAAAAACATCATCAAAAAGTAGTCTGTCATCTCCATTTTCTGACATTTCTTTAAATGCTTTTTCCCAGCCTTTTCGAGGTGTTGACAATGGTTTTAATACGATATGCCCCTTTTCTAGAATCAACTCAACCGTATCTTTAATGTTGTATTTTTCAATAAGGGCTTTACTCAATCTTATACCCTTTGAATTTCCTATTTTTATTACTGAAACTTCCATAACTGATCAATATGATGTAATTACAAAGTTATTACATTTTTCATAATATGAAAAATTAACCCAATTTTTTTATATGTGTTCATACCTTTTAGATTTCGGGGCATTTGTTTGAAATATCTATCCCAAGTTAAGCATTTTTATGCTTAATGAAAAGTAGAGGGTGAATAGGTGTGTTGGAATTTAAAAGAAACAGATTCCGATAATTATCCGGGACGGATAGCCCGTTGGTAATAAAAAACCCGGTCAAATGACCGGGCTCAACTTGGGGCATCTGTTGATTTATTCTTCTGTAATGTATGAAACCGCTTCTGCAAGTTCTTTTTTGTCAGCCTGTGAAATATCAGGGTTGTGTTTCAAAAAATCGTTGAGTGTTGCGACTTCTTCACGAATGGCCTGGTTGATGAGTTTGCTCATGTTGGTTTCGCCTTCTTGTAATTGATAACTGTAGTTTTCTTCAGGCATTAGTTTCTTTAACTGTGCAACTGCTCGGCTTATTTGTCCTTCAGTGGCATCTTCATCAATGGTGTTGAGTACATAATCCATCTCATCAAGCTCGGTATTCAGCACAGCCATTTCTTGTGAAAACTCATCATTTTGTTCCATTTTGTTTAATAATTCGTTTTGCTGTTCCAGAAAATCATTCACGCTGATTTCAGGTTTAAGATCTTTTGTAAGACTTACAAATTCAGGGATTTGCAATTCGATGAGTGCTTTATATGCCAGTAGCCCTTTAAGCAACTGTATGATGTTTTCAATAACAGAAAGAATGTCATCAAGTTTCTGACGTATCCTTCGAATTTCTGTACGAATTTCGTTTAGCTTGCCAACCATTTCATTAAGTTTATCATTCAGCTGATTTAAGGCATTTACCAACTGCTGCACCCCTGGTATACTTTGAACAATCCTGTCAATTAGTGCATTCAACCCAATTCTCTCCATGAGTGCGTTGAACAAAGCATCCAGCTTATCCATAAGCCAGGTAATGCCATCCATGATCCATTTGACAATTTTGTTTTGCATTAACTTATTCAATCCATTCAACAGTTTTTGCAATGCATTTTTTAATGGAGCCAGGAAGTCCAACACTTTTTTTAGTCCGTCAACAAAACTTTGGATTTGCCTGATTAGTGGCTCAATGGCTTGGATTATTGCTCCGAGAGCCGCTTCAATAAGCAGAGCCGCAGTGACAATTGTTTCCAGGGCCTGTGCAAGAGCATCCAACCGACCCACCAGGCGATACAGTAATGCTTTTAGCTTTTCGCCCATGATCGACTCAATGAAATCCTGCTGTTTTTCCAGTATCGCTGCCAGAACCTGCATCAGTAACAACCTTCGGTTTATGGATTTCAGTTTGCCCCTTGTTTCTTTTAGTTCCGACTTGATTTCTTTCAACAGCCTTTTGAGCCGACTCAGCTTTCGTTTGTTTTGCTGAAGAAAACGTCGCATTGGGGCAATAGCCCTACGAATGGCAACGATTAACCGGCCAAGGGCAGTAAGGACTGGCCTGAGTTGAGGAATGGGGATTAAGCGTAGCTTTCGTAAGAAACTTCGGATGGTCTTCAAAAAACTATCCAGACGTTTGAGAACTGAGTTCCAGAGTAAGATGGCTCGAATAATCCAAATTACCTTTCCAATTCGCTTGTAAACTTTTTTAATAAAATCAGCAGTCTTCTTAATGGCATTTCTCACTTTAGGTACGACTGCCAGAACTGCTCTAAATACGGCCATAATGAATTTTTAGAAGTAGATATTAGTTTCATTGATGGTAGTATTCCTTCATGCCGAGGAATTTAAGAGTATGTCCGAAAAGCAATTTTGAGTAGGATGCAATATATGAAAAATATTCCCTATTTGGAAATGATCTAAATAAAAATAATAGAGAAACAAAAAACCCGGCCTTTTGAGCCGGGGATATTTTGGACATTCTGATTTATGAAAATGTCAAACTGTCTGGAGGTCTAAAAAGTTTTATAGCAAGTTTGCTTCAAGAAGCAGTTCTTCCATGTCAACTTGCACTTCGGTAGCTGCCTGGCGGGCTTTGTCTGCAAAGTCTGTTTCGTTAGAGGCATAAATAATACCACGGGAAGAATTCACTAGTAATCCGCACGTGTCGTTCATCCCATTGCGTGCAACTTCTTCCAGACTTCCACCTTGTGCGCCAACACCAGGTACAAGTAAGAAGTGGTCAGGAACAATCTCACGAATTTCTTTCAGCTTTTCGGCTTTTGTAGCACCAACAACATACATCATCTGGTCACTTCCACCCCAATTTTGTGAGGTTTTTAAAACCGACTCGAACAACTGGTCACCAGACGCTTCATCTTTTAAATATTGAAAATCGGCAGCCCCTTTGTTTGAGGTAAGTGCCAACAGAATAACCCATTTGTCCAGGTAGGTCATAAACGGTTTTACAGAATCTTCACCCATGTAGGGGGCAACAGTTACTGCATCAAAGTCCATGTGATCGAAAAATGCCCGGGCATACAGATTTGATGTATTGCCAATATCGCCACGTTTGGCATCGGCAATGATGAATTGCTCCGGATATTTTTCACGAATGTAATGCACTGTTTTTTCCAGGCTTTCCCAGCCGGCAACCCCGCGGCTTTCATAAAACGCCAGGTTGGGTTTGTAGGCTACGCACAGGTCTTGGGTCGCATCAATAATTTCTTTATTGAATGCAAATATTGGATCGGAAGTTTCTTTTAGGTGAGTTGGGATTTTCAGGATGTCGGTATCCAGCCCTACACACAGGAAACTTCTTTTTTTCTTGATCTGTTCGAAAAGTTGTTGTTTGTTCATTGTGTTTGTTTGTGAAAGTATAAGTAAGAGGGTGACTCGAAGTCACCCTCTTACTATCTGTCGATTGCTAAATTTCAGCTTCTTTTAGTTTCTCAGCATTTTCCTCAACCTGTAGTTTCTCAATTACTTCGTCAATGTCACCATTAATAATTGCCTGAAGGTTATACAGGGTCAGGTTTATGCGGTGATCAGTAACACGACCTTGCGGCCAGTTGTAGGTGCGGATTTTAGCCGAACGGTCACCTGTAGAAACCATGGTTTTACGCTTCGATGCGATTTCATCCAGGTATTTTTGGTGTTCCATATTGTAAATACGTGTCCGCAATTCGGCCATGGCCTTATCCAGGTTTTTCAATTTCGATTTCTGATCCTGACATTGAACTACGATTCCTGTAGGAATGTGCGTTAAACGAATTGCTGAATAAGTGGTGTTCACCGACTGTCCACCGGGTCCCGATGAACAGAATTCATCACGACGGATATCTTCGTTCTTTAGCTCAATGTCGAATTCTTCGGCTTCGGGAAGTACGGCAACTGATGCCGCAGAAGTATGAACACGCCCTTGTGTTTCGGTTTGTGGAACTCGCTGTACACGGTGCACGCCAGACTCATATTTCAAGATGCCGTAAACACCTTGTCCGGATACAGTAGCAACAATTTCTTTATAGCCGCCTGATGTTCCTTCATTTACATTGGATACTTCCATTCGCCATCCTTTTTTCTCGCAATACTTGGAGTACATGCGGAAAAGGTCGCCTGCAAAAATGCTGGCTTCGTCACCTCCAGTACCTGCCCGGATTTCCAAAACAGCGTTCTTGCTATCTTCAGGATCGGCCGGAACCAGAAGAAGTTTAATTTCTTTTTCTTTTTCAGGAATCAACGCTTCACTGGTTTCGATTTCTTCCTTGGCCATTTCCCTTATTTCAGGATCAGACTCTTCAGCCAGCATTTCTTTGCCAGATTCAATGTTTTCAACAATAGCTTTAAATTCCTTGAAAGCATTCACCAGCGATTCTAATCGTTTATATTCCTGGTTCAGCTTAATGTAACGTTTCATGTCCGCTATAACTTCAGGGTCAGTAATCTGCTGCCCAACCTCGTCAAAACGGTGTTGAATTGCTTCGTATTTTTCTAATAATGCGTGTGCCATATTTCTAGATGCTGGATACCGGATGTTGGATTCTGGATCGAGTTATCAAGAATCAAAGATCGAGTATCAAGTTTTTAATATTCAAAAGTTCCGTATTCAGATTTAATGGTGAGTTTTTTGCCTTTATGGCTTTCCACACGACCAATAATCTGTGCTTCAATGTTAAATGATTTTGAGATATCGATAATTGCTTGTGCGTGTTCCGGTTTCAAATAAATTTCCATGCGATGTCCCATGTTGAACACTTTGTACATTTCTGCCCACTCTGTTTTCGATTCCTCCTGGATCATCCTATAGAGTGGGGGAATTTCAAACATGTTGTCTTTTACAATATGAACATGGTCAACAAAGTGTAGTACCTTGGTTTGTGCTCCGCCAGAACAGTGGATCATGCCATGAACTTCGCTTCTGTAATCGTCAAGAATTGCTTTAATAACCGGAGCATAAGTGCGAGTAGGTGAAAGAACCAGTTTGCCAGCATCAATGCCCAGGCCTTCAATGGCATCAGTAAGTTTTTTACTTCCTGAATAAACCAAATTGGCAGGCACTTCAGGATCAAAGCTCTCCGGGAATTTAGCTGCCAAATAGTTGGCAAACACATCATGGCGCGCAGAAGTTAAACCGTTGCTGCCCATCCCTCCGTTGTATTCTTTTTCGTAGGAAGCTTGACCAAATGATGCCAATCCTACAATTACATCTCCGGGCTGAATATTATCAGCAGAAATCACTTCTGAGCGTTTCATGCGGCAAGTAACCGTTGAATCCACAATAATGGTTCGAACCAAGTCACCTACATCAGCAGTTTCTCCACCAGTTGGGAAGACACCTACACCCATTTCCTGTAACTCATTGCAAAGTACATCTGTGCCATTAATGATGGCGGCAATTACCTCTCCAGGTATTTTGTTCTTATTGCGCCCAATGGTTGATGAAAGCAAAATATTATCGGTAGCCCCAACACAAAGCAGGTCGTCAATATTCATGATCAATGCATCTTGTGCAATACCTTTCCATACCGATACATCACCGGTTTCTTTCCAGTACATGTAGGCCAGTGAAGATTTTGTTCCGGCTCCGTCGGCATGCATAATGTTGCACCAATCCGGATCGCCACCCAAGATGTCAGGGATTATCTTGCAAAATGCTTTTGGGAACAATCCCTTGTCAATATTTTTGATGGCATTGTGAACATCTTCTTTCGAGGCTGAAACGCCACGTGCCATATACCTGCTATCGCTCATAAAATCAGTCTGTAATTTCGAGGCACAAAGTTAATACTTTTAAAGGATTTTTTGCAGTACAAAAAATGGCATCCTTCAAATGAAAAAAGCCAGTACTAAAAAAGGATGCCATCCGTCAACTGACAAATGGCATCCCTAGAATATTTTAGTCAATAATGATTAGATCACTTTCAAGTTTTTCCCAACTTTGATAAACGCTTCCACAGCTTTGTCAATCTGTTCTGGAGTATGCGCTGCAGAAAGCTGAACGCGGATTCTGGCCTTGCCGCGTGGTACAACAGGGAAGCAGAACCCAATTACGTAAATGCCTTCTTTCAGTAATTCATCGGCGAATTTGATAGCCAATGGCTCATCGTAAAGCATAACCGGAACAATGGCAGTTTCCCCTTTTACCAAATCAAATCCGGCAGCTTCCATTTTACTGCGGAAATTATTGGCATTTCCCATGGTGCGGTTTTGCAATTCTGAAGAAGAAGAAAGCATCTCTAAAACTTTCAAAGTAGCCCCAACTGTTGCTGGCGCCAAGGTGTTTGAGAATAAATATGGTCTTGAGCGTTGGCGAAGCATGTCGATAATTTCTTTGCGTCCTGAAGTACAGCCACCGTTTCCACCACCCAGTGCTTTTCCGAAAGTAGTGGTGATGATGTCAATCTTACCAAGCAATCCAAAATGTTCGGCTACGCCGCGTCCGGTTTTCCCAATGTAGCCGCTTCCGTGCGAGTCATCAACCATAACCAGAGCATCGTATTTTTCGCACAGTTCAACAATTTCAGGAAGTTTAGCCAGATCTCCGTCCATAGAGAAAACACCATCAGTAACTACAATGCGGTATTTAGCTGATTGTGCATCTTTCAGGCATTGTTCCAGTTCTTCCATGTTCGAGTGCTTGTAGCGGAAGCGTTGTGCTTTGCAAAGGCGTACGCCATCGATAATTGAAGCATGGTTCAGCTCATCGGAGATAATAGCAGAGTCTGGCCCTAGAAGTGGTTCAAAAACACCGCCATTGGCATCAAAAGCAGCACAGTATAAAATTGTGTCTTCTGTACCTAGGAATTCAGAAGTTTTACGCTCCAGCTCTTTGTGGATTTCTTGGGTTCCACAAATAAAACGTACGGATGAAAGACCAAAGCCCCATTCGCCCATAACATTTTGTGCAGCTTTTATTACTTCCGGATGATTGGCCAGACCGAGGTAATTGTTCGCACAGAAATTAAGTACTGCGTTTCCATCACCAACTTCTATCTCTGAACTTTGCGATGATGTAATGATACGTTCATTTTTATACAGTCCTTGTTCTTTTAACTCCTCAAGAGTTTGTTGAAGGTCTTGTTTGATTTTTCCGTACATATCTTGAAAATTAGATGATTAGTTTCATGAATTTATCGTTCACAAAATAAATGATTTAGTTGGAGGTAAAAAGTGAAATAAATCAGATTTCAGTCAAGAAGAAAGCCGGAGCAGAACGACTCCGGCTTTGTTGTTAGTCAACCGCTAAGAATGCGAGATATTAGAAAATGTCCAAAAAGCCAAAACGTATCAGTTGATTTGAAAATCAAGTTTACCCCATCCCTAAAGGAAGCTTGATTTTCAGCGACTTCCCTTTAGGGATTTCCAGTCTACCGACAGGCAGGTAAGGGTGAAAAGTCGATGAAATACTTGTGGACAACTTCATTCTGCTTTTTTAGAAAATATATCTCAATCCAAGTTGAATTTGCCAGCGTGAAGCCAGGCTAAAGTCATCTACAAAGGTTGATTTTTGAGTAGTATCGAAACTGTACGTTGGCACATTGCCGTCAACAGTTACACCTACTGGTTGCCTGTTCAATGGTATTTCAACTACTCCCCAGTCTGAGCTAATCAGGTTCCCAAAGTTCAGGATGTCAACACTAAACTGGATGGTGTTTGTTTTTCCATTCGAAACCTCAAAGTTGAAGTCCTGTAAAATGCGAACATCCCAACGGCTTCTCCATGGACTAAGGATTGCGTATTTCTCCATGTATTCTCCACGGTGCTCACTTAAATAATCATCTTGTTGAATGAATGCTTCAAAGGCAGCAGCCATATTCCCTTGTGTGAAGTTCATCTGGTTCACTTCCGAAGTAGTTGGAATGTAAATCAAATCATTCAAGCCAGAACCATCACCATTGATGTCCCCTGAATAAGTGTAAGAGAAGCGTCCTCCCTGGGCATACTCACAGAAAACACCAATTGTTGTTCCCCATTTATTGGCAGTTCCATAAGTAAATTTGCGGTTAGCAGAACCAATAATGCGGTGTCTGTCGCCATAAAGTGAATGTGATTCAACCGCTTGGTTAACATCTCCAATAGCAGGGTTGCGCTCATAAGCATCACTGGATATTTCAGCCTCAATAGAACTAGCATCTTTTGATACCAGGAAGTTATATGCTAAGGATGCAAACCAACCGTTCTCCCAATATTTTTGAACTTTGAAGGTTGAGTTGAACTGATAACCTTTGTCGGTATTGGTAAATACATAAGCATTTGTTGGCCCACCAAAAGGATTCATTGCCCTGTCGGTAGCTGCCGAATAAATTTTCCGATTATCAACACCCTGCAATGTTGCCGTTGGTGCTTTTAATCCGTAGTTGCGAACCATCATTCCATTAATATCTTTGGTGTAGGACAAATCGATTGACGCAACCAAACCATTGTCAAAGCGCTTATCTGCACCCAGGCTGTTTCTCCAAACCTGAGGAAATTCAAAATCAGGATGTGTAACACAGTAGAACCACCAGTTAGGATTAGCAACCTGGTTTCCTACCCAAACAAATGGGAAACGGCCAGTGAACAATCCTGTCCCTCCACGAACCTGTAGTTCGCCTTCTCCATTAACATCCCAGTTAAAACCTAAACGTGGCGACCACATTATTTTTTGGTCTGGCAGTTTAGTATGGTCAAATTTGATTGGGTTTTGGTTTTCGTCATAATACTGAATGTCTGGAGCGTAATCAAATCCTGCGCGATCAATATTTTCCTGAAGTTTTTCATCGGTATTAAAATACAGAGGAACATCCGCACGTAAGCCAATTGTTAATTTGAAATCATCATTCACGGCCCACTCGTCTTGTGCGTAGAAAGCCATTTGTCCAACATTCGTTTCGGCAAGTGCCCACGAACTGCTAGCATTCCTGGAATTGTAAACATTTTGGGCATTGTTAATTGCCTCGCTGATTAATCCATCTGCAACAGCGGCTTCAAAACCTGCCAAGCTAAAAGGAGCTGCAAAAACACCAACATCTGTAACAAAGTCGCCTTCCCTGTCATATCCATAAGCTCCAAGGTTAAATGAATTATCGAACATGAATTTTTCAAACGAAGTACCAATTGTGAATGTGTGAGCTCCTGAGAAAATGGTCAGGTTGTCAGAGAATTGGAAAACACGTTGATCCAGACGATTGTGAATAGAAAATGGTTCGTGACCAGCAATGATGTAGTTTACACCTTCATTCTGAATGGTGATAGCAGGAGCTGGTGATGAGAATGGGTTACGGAAATCATCAAAATGAGTAAATCCTGCCTGAAATTTGTTACTAACAGCATCGCCAAAGGTCGAGTTCAATTCAATCAAATACGATTGAATTTTATTGTTGATTTGATATCCCGAATTTTCAAACTGAAGGGTTGTTAGGTCTGGCCCCCTGCGCCCAAGTGCCAACGGGTGTGCAGGTTTATCTTTCGAGGCATCCAGGAAATTGTAAATTGCAGTTGCCCGGTGGTTCTCATTGATGTTCCAGTCTAGTTTGAAAATACCTTTGGTTGATTTTGTGTCGTGTGTAAATCCTTCATAAGCTCCGGTCTCGTAGCCAAGGCCACCAAGAAGTTGCGACACATTATTTAGGTCTGAAGCTGATACGCGGGAAACATTACTCCCTGTATTTCCGCCACCTGCAGCAAAATATTCAGAACCCAGGTCTGAACGGTCATCTTTTTCAAAATTGGCAAAAAAGAACAGTTTGTTTTTGATGATGGGGCCACCAATGCTAAATCCATATTGTGATTGGGAAAGGTCTGCTTTAAATACATCGTCGCCGGAAACTTTTCCACCAGTTAAATCTTCATTTCTGAAAAATCCATAGGCAGTTCCATGAAATTCGTTTGTACCACTTTTTGTTACTGCATTAACCGATGCTCCGGTAAAGCCAGCCTGTGTTACATCATACGGGGCAATAGCTACCTGTATTTGTTCAATGGCATCAAGTGAAATAGGCTGGGCATCTGTTTGTCCTCCTGGCTGTGCAGCATCCAGTCCAAATGGGTTATTGAAAATCGATCCATCCAGAGAGAAGTTGTTGAATTGGTCGTTCCTTCCACCAAAAGAACCGTTTGAGCTTGCACGGGGATCGAGGCGATAAAAATCCGCAGCTGACCTGGAGATTGTAGGCAGGCGCTGCAAGTCCCTGGATTGGATGCTGGTTGTTGGCCCGGTGCGTTCTTTGCTTATAATTGCACCACGTTCAGCTCCCAAAACTTTTACTTCTTCCAATGCAGTGGCTTCAGTTTCAAGTGTTACATCAAGGTCGAGGGTAATCCCCAGGGCCAGCTGAATGTCAGTAAATTCTTGTGTTTGATAGCCAACAAACGAGATAATTACTTTGTAAGGACCACCAATCCGCATGTTTTGGATGTTAAAATTACCATCATCGCGGGTAATCGTGCCATATTGTGTACCTGAGGGGGTGTGAATTGCAATAATATTTGCAGGAGACAATGGATTTCCATCTGATCCAACAACTTTACCCCGGATTGAAGAGGTAGTAACACCTTGTGCCAAAATACCCGCTATGCTCGCAAACATAAAGACACAAAGCAAAAGGACAGTTTTTGCTTGTTTCATAGAAAAATTTTTGGTTAATAAATTGTAAAGTTCAGGTTAATAAAATTAAAAAAAACGTCGTTTTAGGACGTTTTAGTCTGAAGATATTAATCAACGTGATATCAACACGATACAGCAAGGTTGTTAACAGGAAATCAACAATGACCTGATGCGTAGATTTCTCTAGTTTTGTATGAAAAACTTTCTACTCTCCCTGTGTTTGCTAGTTGAAAAGCTTACAACCAGCATTTTATGGAACTGGGCTTTTTCAATAGCTACAGGAAATCCATGCATGCCTTGCGAGAATGTTCCATGGGCAACTGTTGATATTTTTCTTCCCATTATATCAAAAATTTCAAGTCGAATATTCTCCTTTTTTGGCAAATGACATTTAATCACCGCAACATTATTGTGCAGTTCAATTTTATGAATAGAAGGATTTCCTACTAGTATGGCATCAATGTTCGTGGCATTATTTAACGATAGTGCAACAGCATCCGCAATGACATATCCGTCGGTATCGGTGGTTGTAATGGTCAAGGATGATTCATCATTGGCACTTAACTCAAATTCACCAAGTTCAACCCACTGTCCATTCTTTTCTTGTTGGTTTACAGAAAAATCTTTTGATTCGCTTCCATATGACAATTTCATTGGTGTATTTGAAGCTCTATTATTTCCTGAAGTATGCCTGGTATAAATTTTATAATTTCCTGAAGTCTGAATATTGAAATTGAATTTAACTGATTTGTCTCCTTTCAGTTCATTATTGTCGTGAAGGTAATCGTCGCTGTAATAGCCTTCAGTGTAGCTGCTGTTTGTCCATTCCCCGACGATGTCAACATTCGAGTCAAGATTGTCAAGGTATAGTGAACCTTCAGGAAGAGTTATTTCTTCTTCAAAACCGACCAGTTGTCTTAATTCAGAAATATGATCGGTATAAACGGCTAAGGGTTCAATGTCGTATTTACTGCATAGATGGGCTGCTGCACCTGTGGCAACCCCCATCTGTCCACAGGTGTTCATTACCCTTGGACTTCCCAGGGCTACGTGAGAGGCACTTAAACAACGACCTGCCATCATTAGGTTTGAGATATCGGCAGCAACCAATGAGCGGTATGGGATGGTGTATTTGGGAACGTCTGTGAATAGTGCGCGGCTTATGAAATCAAAGCCATTGTTTTTGGGTAAGTGTAAATCAATGGCCCTTTTTTCGATAGCAACCCCATCGGGGAAGTCAAAAGCCTCACGGATATCATTTTCTACTAGAATGTGATGCCCCACCAAACGGCGAGATTCCCTTTTCCCCATAATGTAGCCCATCCAGTGTATTGTTTTATTTGCATTTTCTGATTTTTGCTTGGCATTGTAAAATGCACCATATATGGCTCTGAACAAATGATCTCTAATGTGCTCAGCATCTGCAAATGGATCCAGTCCAATACCGTACTCCCAAAACCATTCATTGTAAGTTGCCGATTTTTCTTTGGCAACATCCATTGCCCAAGGTACTTCCGGGAAAGAAATTTCTTCAGTTGTATCTTTGCTGGTAAATAAAACAGAACTTCCCATCATCATACTGTCAGCATTTTCAGGCGCAATTGATTCTTCAAACTTTTCAGTTGACTCCCTGCCAATCATAAAGCGGTTTCCTGCCCAATATCCAATCCATCCATCGCCAGTACAATCGATAAATACGTCTGCAAAAAACCTTAATTCTTCTCCCGATTCTATATTTTTTGCATCTATCGAGCTTATTTTATTTCCTTCAAGGTTTACTCCGTATGCGCGTGTTGAAACAAACTGAGAGATGTTGGTTTCATTGTCCATCACTTCCTGCCTTCGATCAGAAAAATGAATGGCGATGTCGTCTCCAGAAGGATTGTATCCGGCGTCAATTTCATCAACAATTTTATATCCTTTTAATCCCAGGGTATGAACCCTGACCTCTTCACTGGCATTACCTCCAAAAACAGGACGATCCTGTATAATTGCAACGGTGTTCCCCAGTCTTGCTGCAGAGATTGCGGCAGCACAACCAGCAATTCCGCCACCAACAACTACCAGGTCAAAAGTACCCGCAGTAGGCGGGGTAGCTGAAAGCCCGCTCAGGGTTCTTCTCCAGCTTGCCAATGTTATGGTATCGTTTGGAGGAGTGAATGATTGGTCAGTTGTAAGGAAAATGGCGTCACAACGTCCTTCAAAACCAGTCTGGTCGATGAGTGTTATCGATAAGTTCTCTCCACTAAGTTGATGAGATCCGCCTTCAACCCAATTCCACCCTTCGTTTGTCCCGAATGTTGTTTCAATTTCGGTATCGTTGAGTTTTACTTTGAACGTTCCAGGAGTGTCTGCATGATCAGGCACCCAGTCTTTTGTGCGTACCCATAATTTGTATGTTCCAGCTTCTGGCAGGCTAACCGTTGTTTCGGCATTGTCAACAGGTTCTCCCATTCCGTGAGCCAACAAATAAGGGCTTCCCATTATGTGTACAAACTGCTGATCGACAACCCAGCCTCCTTTGTTTGAGAAACTTTCCGCTTCTATTAGCAGATTTTGTTGAGCAATTGTAGATAGGGTAAAAAGTAATAAAAGTACTCCAGTGAAAATCGTTCGTTTCATATAGCCTTAATGTATTCACTGCTAATTCAAAATAGTTAGTTGATTGTTGCAGTTGCGTTTATTTAAAGGCGAATATAATGAATGTTGGTAAGCAAAAGAAATGAATTGATGTGCTAAACCCAAACAAAAACAGCTGATCCATTGTGAACCAGCTTTTTGCTTTTTTATAGTTAAAAGAAGGATTGGCACTAATAAAGTAACTTTCCTAAATTGTCAAATCGTTTTTGATAATCGCTAATAGAATGCTGGATAACTTCTATGGCCTCATCATATCCATAGGTGTGGGTAATTTCGGTGTCTTTATCTTTTCCTGGCATGTCCTTGTAAGTCAGGAAATAATGTTTCAGGCGCTCAACCACAAATGGGGGAAGGTCTGTTACATCTTTATAACCTTCATAAACAACATCGTTACGAAGAACAGCAATAATTTTGTCATCAGCTTCATCACCATCAATCATCCTAAAACCACCAATCGGACGGGCATCAACTAAAATATCACCGTGAGTAATATCTTTTTCGGTAAGCACACAAATATCAATCGGGTCACCATCGCCTTTAATGTTTTTCTTGCCTGTTTTATCCATGCAATACTGTCCAACGGTATCGCCACAAAAAGTTTGTGGAATAAAGCCGTAAAGTGCAGGAACAACATTTGAGTATTTCTGAGGTCTGTCCAGGCGAAGGTAGCCACTGTCTTTGTCTATTTCGTACTTTACGGTGTCAGTTGGAACTACTTCAATAAATGCTGTTAACTTTTGAGGTGCATCTTTGCCAATATGTACGCCATGCCAAGGATGTGATTTGTATCGAAGACCCATTAAACGACCAATTGGGTCAGAAAGTTTGTCAACCATAGTTTTTTGTTAAAGGTTAAGTGACATAAACCAACTGTTGGGTAAATTGTTTTGCTGTCACCGAAATTTCACACAAAATTAATTGAGGCAATATACCTGAAACATGACTTTTAAACAAGCTTTTAGGGCTTAAAGATAATTTCATGTTGTATGGTTTCACCCTCCCCAACTATCCCGATCAAGCTGGTATACTTATAAGAATAATCATTTAAAGTAAAATTCAATTTGGATTACATGACACTTTGTTTAATGCTACTGACTACAATTGGTAAAATCTGGTTTAGGCAAGGTCCATGAATCTGTTCCTGAACTAAAACTAGAACAATTTGTGACATTACTCACATCCCAGGAACTTAGATCCTGATTAAATCGTTTATTACGAATAAACATATACTCCATACTCGTAACATTACCCACATTCCAGGAACTGATATCTTGATTAAAATGTGTGCTAGAAAACATCCATTCCATATTCGTAACATTACTCACATTCCATGAACCAATGTCTTGATTAAATTCTGAACTTGAAAACATTCTTCCCATATTCGTAACATTGCTCACATCCCAAGAGCCAATGTCTCCATCAAATGGTGAATCGTAGAACATTCTTTCCATATTCGTAGCATTACTTACATCCCAGTCACCAATATCTTGATTAAATTCTGAACCATCAAACATCCATCCCATATTCGTAACATTACTCACATCCCAGGCACCAATGTCTTGATTGAAATCATATGCGCGGAAGAACATATAATTCATATTTGTAACATTACCTACATCCCATGAACCAATGTTTCTATTAAATAGTGATTGAGAAAACATTTCGTACATATCAGTAACCTTACTCACATCCCAGGAATCAATATCTTGATTAAATGATCTATTACCCTTGAACATTCCCCTCATACTCTCAACATTCCCCACATTCCAGGAACTAATATCTTGATTGAACTGTGAACCAGAAAACATTGACCTCATATCATCAACCTTACTCACATCCCAAGAACTAATATCTTTATTGAATTGTGAACCAGAAAACATTGACCTCATATCATCAACCTTACTCACATCCCAAGAACTAATATCTTGATTGAACTGTGAACTAGAAAACATTGCACTCATATCAGATACTTTACTCACATCCCATGAACTAATGTCTTGATTGAATATTGAACTAGAAAACATTTCTTCCATATTGGTGACCTTACTTACATCCCAAGAGCTAATGTCTTGATTAAATGATGAAGATTTGAACATTTTGCTCATATCTGTAACATTGCTTACATCCCAAAAACTAATATCTTTATTGAATATTGAATTATAGAACATTCTTGCCATATTGGTAACATTACTTACATCCCAAGAACTAATAATATCTTGATTGAACTGTGAACCAGTAAATAAATTAACCATACTAGTAATTTTTGATGTACAAACTAAAATCCCGTTACTGTTAGAACTAATAAAAGAACGTAGTTGAGAGAAATCTACAATTGTATATGTAAGACCATTTATTTCACCAGTGTCACCAACCTCAGCCCAATCATGACATTTAATTGTTACACCATTATCATCTAAATAAATTGGATTTAACATACATCCAAACTCATCTACCGGAGCTCCAATTCGAGTATCTGAACATTGATCGATATTATTCATTACCCCATCACCATCGTCATCCTTTTGAGAATCGGAACATCCGTTGGAATCAACCGCTTCTCCATCAGGTGTGTTTGGACAGGAGTCAGCATCATTCATCACCCCGTCACCATCATCGTCTTTCTGGGAGTCGGAACATCCATTGGAATCAACCGCTTCTCCATCGGGTGTGTTTGGACAGGAGTCAGCATCATTCATAACCCCGTCACCATCATCGTCTTTCTGGGAGTCGGAACATCCATTGGAATCAACCGCTTCTCCATCAGATGTGTCAGGACAAGAGTCCAAATCATTCATCACCCCATCACCATCGTCATCCTTTTGAGAATTAGAACATCCGTTGGAATCAACTGGTTCTCCATCAGGTGTGTCAGGACAATAGTCAGCATCATTCATCACCCCGTCACCATCATCGTCTTTCTGGGAGTCGGAACATCCATTGGAATCAACCGCTTCTCCATCAAGTGTGTCAGGACAGGAGTCTATATCATTCATTACCCCATCACCATCATCATCTTTCTGGGAGTCGGAACATCCGTTGGAATCACCGCTTCTCCATCAGGTGTGTTTGGACAATAGTCCACATCGTTCATTACCCCGTCACCATCATCGTCTTTCTGGGAGTCGGAACATCCATTGGAATCAACCGCTTCTCCATCGGGGGTGTTTGGACAAGAGTCAGCATCATTCATCACCCCGTCACCATCATCGTCTTTCTGGGAGTCGGAACATCCATTGGAATCAACCGCTTCTCCATCAAGTGTGTCAGGACAGGAGTCTATATCATTCATTACCCCATCACCATCATCATCTTTCTGGGAGTCGGAACATCCGTTGGAATCAACCGCTTCTCCATCAGGTGTGTTTGGACAGGAGTCAGCATCATTCATTACCCCGTCACCATCATCGTCTTTCTGGGAGTCGGAACATCCGTTGGAATCAACCGCTTCTCCATCGGGGGTGTTTGGACAAGAGTCAGCATCATTCATCACCCCATCACCATCACCATCTTCTTGAGAATCAGAACAGCCATTAGTATCTACTACTTCTCCATCCGGTGTGTTTGGACAATAATCAGCATCATTCATCACCCCATCACCATCGTCATCTTTTTGAGAATTAGAACATCCGTTGGAATCAACTGGTTCTCCATCGGGTGTGTTTGGACAATAGTCCACATCGTTCATTACCCCGTCACCATCATCGTCTTTCTGGGAGTCGGAACATCCATTGGAATCAACCGCTTCTCCATCGGGGGTGTTTGGACAAGAGTCAGCATCATTCATCACCCCGTCACCATCATCGTCTTTCTGGGAGTCGGAACATCCATTGGAATCAACCGCTTCTCCATCAAGTGTGTCAGGACAGGAGTCTATATCATTCATTACCCCATCACCATCATCATCTTTCTGGGAGTCGGAACATCCGTTGGAATCAACCGCTTCTCCATCAGGTGTGTTTGGACAGGAGTCAGCATCATTCATTACCCCGTCACCATCATCGTCTTTCTGGGAGTCGGAACATCCGTTGGAATCAACCGCTTCTCCATCGGGGGTGTTTGGACAAGAGTCAGCATCATTCATCACCCCATCACCATCACCATCTTCTTGAGAATCAGAACAGCCATTAGTATCTACTACTTCTCCATCGGGTGTGTTTGGACAATAGTCCACATCGTTCATTACCCCGTCACCATCATCGTCTTTCTGGGAGTCGGAACATCCATTGGAATCAACCGCTTCTCCATCAGGTGTGTTTGGACAAGAGTCCACATCGTTCATTACCCCGTCACCATCATCGTCTTTCTGGGAGTCGGAACATCCGTTGGAATCAACCGGTTCTCCATCGGGGGTGTTTGGACAAGAGTCAGCATCATTCATCACCCCATCACCATCATCATCTTTTTGAGAATCAGAACAGCCATTGGCATTTACAGTCTCTCCAGCTGGAGTGTTTGGACATAAATCGATATCATTAGGAACTCCATCATTATCCATATCAATTTTTTCAAAAAAACCAACTATGTTCATATCGGAATTCACTGTTATTGAAAGTGGATTTGAAGTGTCGCCTTCACCACTACTCCAATTAATGAATTCATATTCAGCAGAGGGAGTTGCTGTTAATTGTAAGTCAGTTCCCTCATCATAAGTTCCAGAAGGTGGTGATATTGTACCACTACCAACAGGGGTTACTGATGTTGTTAGTGTATACTGAGGTGTGTTTTTCTCACAAGAAATAAGAATAAGAAAGAGGATTAGAAATCGAAATGGAGTTTTCATCATGGGGTAATTTGGTTTTTAAACTTGGAAAACTATGCCAAATGTAAATAAAAATATGAACTAATACTTGGATATAAGTTTTTTAGAATTTATAAAAATAGGTCATGCTATTTCTATTTTTGCAAATAGTGTGAAATTGGTCTGCTTCAATAAAATTCTGATTGCGAAGGCTGCAAACTAGCTACCCCCAGCTGGATCGGATTTATAATCTGATCCGTTTTAAGTCAGGATTTGCAATCTTGGTAAAACCAATAGTCACTGTTAAACAAATTCAATTTTAACTAAGCCCTTCTCTCCTGCATAATCCCGGGCTGAGCTGTATAAATATTCTTCAGGATTCGCCACCAGTTCAGCTTTTACCGGGTTATTGTGGATATAATCTATTTTCTCTTCCAGAAAAGCAGTCATATGGATTTCCTTTGCATCATTTCCATCTTGCCAGACTTTATAGAACTTGATTTTTTTATTGTTTTTCCCGGCATACCAGAACAAATTTAGCAACCAGTCCCGTCTGCTTTCAGGGATTTTCTTAATGGTATCGATAAGGGCTTTGCTTGTAAATTTTTTGAAATCCCGAAGGATATCCGACAAGTTACTTTCATCAGACGCTTCTGCAATCAGGTGCAAATGGTTCGACATCAGGCACCAGCAATATACTTTTAGGCCTTTATTGGCAATGCAGTAATTCAAAGAATCAATAATCATGTGTTTGTACGCTGGGCGTGTAAATAAATCAGCCCACTCTACCACTGTCAATGTCAGGTAGTAAACATAGCCTTTTGATATCTTATTGCGGATTCCCATGATGAAAGAAGGTTAAGTTATTTGGTTTATGTGAATTATAAATCCACTATTATTAAGGATTGGATTGCAAATCCAATCCAGCTGATTTTTAGAATTTATAAATATAGGTCATGCTATTTCTATTTTTGCAAATAGTGTGAAATTGGTCTGCTTCAATAAAATTCTGACTACCGAGGCTGCAAACTAGCTACCCACCCCAACTATCCCGATCCAAACTACGGTATTGAATAGCTTCAGAAAGATGTTGACTTTCTACGTTTTCTGAATTTTCCAAATCTGCAATGGTTCTGGAAACTCTTAAAATCCGATCGTATGCCCGGGCTGAGAGTCCTAGTTTTTCCATGGCGTTTTTTAGCAAAGTGCTGCCAGTTTTGTCCAGTTGCACAAAATCCCGGATTTGACGGGATGACATTTGTGCATTGCAAAAAATACCATTCATTTCTTTGTAGCGTTCAGACTGGATTTCCCGGGCTTTGATTACCCGGTCACGGATGCTTTGGCTGTCTTCGGTTTCTTCCAGTTCCGATAGTTTTTTAAAAGGTACAGGTACAACTTCCAAATGAATGTCAATTCGATCAAGCAGTGGCCCTGAAATTTTGTTCAGGTATTTGGGAACCATTCCGGGAGCACATACACAGTCTTTGGTTGGGTGGTTGTAATATCCGCAGGGGCATGGATTCATCGAAGCAACTAACATTAAGCTCGCAGGATATTCAACCGAAAACTTGGCACGAGAAATGGTTATTCTTCGATCTTCCAACGGCTGCCTCATCACTTCCAAAACAGTACGTTTAAATTCAGGCAGTTCATCTAAAAAGAGGACACCATTGTGCGCCAACGAAATTTCACCGGGTTGCGGATAAGTTCCACCACCAACCAGTGCCACATCTGAAATAGTGTGGTGTGGCGACCGAAAAGGACGGGTGGTCATCAACGATGTTTCTTTGTCGATTTTACCGACTACCGAATGGATTTTGGTTGTTTCCAGCGCTTCGTGCAAAGTAAATGGAGGCAAAATAGTAGGTATTCGTTTTGCCAACATGGTTTTTCCGGCCCCGGGTGGCCCAATCATAATCAGGTTGTGGCCTCCGGCGGCGGCAATCTCCAATGCACGTTTTACATTTTCCTGTCCTTTTACATCTGAAAAATCCAGGTCAGAAAGGCACAGATGATTGAAAAACTCTTCCCTGGTATTTACGGTAGTTTCTTCCAATTCTTCGTCCCCATTCAGAAACCCGACAACTTCAGTCAATGTTTCAGCTCCATAGATTTTCAGCTTGTCAACTACAGCCGCCTCTCTAGCATTTTGCTTTGGCAGGATCATTCCTTCAAAACCTTCCTCGCGTGCTTTTATGGCAATAGGCAATGCTCCTTTTATGGGTTGAAGAGAACCATCAAGCGAAAGTTCCCCCATTAGCAAATATTTGTCTAACTTTTCAGAAGCAATTTGCTCTGAAGCGGCAAGAACTGCAACTGCTAGGGGGAGGTCGTAGGCTGAACCTTCTTTTCGGATATCCGCTGGTGCCATGTTGATGATGATTTTCTTTTTTGGCCATTTAAAACCATTTAAGCGCAGGGCAGATTCCATGCGTTGCTGACTTTCTTTCACAGCATTATCGGGCAGGCCAACCAAAAAGAATCGAATTCCTTGAGAAACATCGGTTTCAATGGTGATGGTTGTGGCATCAATTCCATGAACTGCAGAGGCGTATGTTTTTATCATCATGGGGCGAAAGTTTGAAAGTAAAACATAAATTTAGGAATTGTTGGCTAAATAAAAAACCAGACGTGTAAATCAGGTGTTTATCTGCATGTAAATTCCGTATCTTTACAAAAACAGCTACTATGGAGAAGATCCCAAAAGAACGCCTTTACGAAATCATTTTTGAAGCCGATACTGATGAAGGCAAAGTTTTTGATATCATTCTGCTTACTACCATTTTAATTAGTATTTTATTGGTTGTGCTCGAAAGTGTTCCGGCGATTGACCAGGAACATCACAACTTTCTACGGATATCAGAATGGATAATTACAATCATTTTTACTGTCGAATACATTTTGCGTATTGTAGTAGTTAAAAAGCCCTGGCGTTATGTTTTTAGTTTCTACGGGATTATCGACTTGCTTGCCGTTTTACCAACTTATTTAAGCCTGATAATTATTGGAAGCCAAAGCTTAGTGGTAATCCGTGCGATTCGCTTATTGCGTATTTTCCGAATTTTGAAGTTGAATCGCTATATTTCTGCCGGGCAAAACCTGGGGAGGGCTTTGTGGATTAGCCGGGAGAAAATATTTGTCTTTCTTTTTTTTATACTGAATATTGTCGTGATCGTGGGAACCTTAATGTACCTGATTGAAGGGCCTGAACATGGTTTTAGCAGTATTCCGCACAGTATTTACTGGGCAATTGTTACCATGACCACTGTTGGTTATGGCGATATTTCCCCGGAAACACCTCTTGGACAGTTTCTTGCCAGTATTGTAATGATTTCGGGTTATGCAATTATTGCTGTACCTACAGGGATTGTAACAGCAGGGATCATTCGTAAATCGAATAAAACGAATACGCAAATTTGCGATAATTGTATGAATGCTGATCATGAGGACGATGCTGCTTTCTGTAAAAAATGTGGTGAAAAATTGAATGTCTAAGTGTGAAGCGGATTATATCCTTTTTCAAATTGCATTCTTCTATTTAACCTAAAAATATCGTATATTTGATATCAAATATTAAAATGGAACACATGAGTACATATATTCCACGCAAATTGGAAGAAAAAGTACACGAATACATAAAACTATTTCCAGTTGTAGGTATTACAGGTCCTCGGCAATCTGGAAAATCTACCATGTTGAAGAATACTTTTCGGGATTATAAATATTTGACATTTGATGATTTTAGGTTGATCAGTCAATTCGAAGATGATCCTGAAAGATTTATTTCAACATACAACAGCAATGTTATATTTGATGAAGTTCAGAAAGTTCCCAAATTGTTTAATTATTTAAAAAGGGAAGTTGACAAAGACAGAAGGAATGGACGATTTATACTTACAGGGTCTGCACAGTTTTCAATGTTGTCATTTGTTACAGAAAGCCTAGCGGGGAGAATTGGTCTTTTAACTTTGCTTCCATTTCAATATCAAGAAATTATGCAATCAAATATTCAGCCTTCACAGTTTAAAGGTTGCTATCCAAGTATTGTTTTGAATGACTATTTGGGAAGCAGGAACTGGTATGATTCATACCTTGAAACTTATCTTGTAAAAGATGTCAGAACTTTTTCTAATATTGGTGATTTGAGTGATTTTCGACGATTAATACGAATGTTAGCTGCAAATTGTTCACAGATTCTAAACTTTAGCCATTATTCAAATGCCATAGGTGTTTCTGTGCCAACAATTAAACGATGGATTTCAATTCTGGAGGCATCATATATTATTTTTCTGCTACCTCCATATTTTGAAAACCATAATAAGCGAATAACTAAATCGAGCAAGATTTATTTTTATGACACTGGCTTAGTTTCTTTCCTTACGGGAATACAAAACCAATCTATGTATCAGGATGGACCAATGGCTGGATCAATTTTTGAGAATTATGTTATTTCCGAGATAAAGAAGAAGCTGAGCCATTCCGGCAAGTTTTCAGATTTATATTTTTTTCGTGCAAATGATATGCTTGAAGTTGATCTGATCATTGATCATGGATTATCAAGAGATTTAATTGAGATTAAAAGTTCAAGTTCATTCAAGCCTAAAATGATAAAACCAATAGAGACTATTTTTCAAAACAATGATAATGGATACCTGCTCTATCAAGGTGAAGAATTGCCATATTCAAAACATATGAAAATCTGGCCGTATCAACAATTCTTAAAATTATCATTATGAATAGTTGACGCTGAAACGGACAAAATACGTTTGCTATAAAGTTTTAAACTTACTCACCTACATTTCATCAAGTGGCTTGATTTTTGTAATTTTGTGGGTCAATTAAACAATTAAGGATTATGATCGGGAAGTTTTTTCATACACCCAACCGCAAACGGTTTCATATACCATTCAGGTATTATGATCCAGAGAAGGAAGAAATGCAAGAGCGTGAGGAAAGGATTAAGAAAGAATTGGGTATTCACGAGAAGAAAGAGTTTGATGAGAATTACCGTCCGAATATTCGCGGACAGTTTCGCCGTGTAATGGGAGATACCAGTAAAACGGCTCAGGAAGCCCGTAAAAAATCAAATAACCGACTGATCATACTGATCATTGTTTTAAGCCTTGCTGTTTACCTGTTCCTCAAATTTTAATTTCTTTCAGTGCCAGACATCATTCAATTACTTCCCGATTCGGTTGCCAATCAAATTGCTGCGGGTGAGGTTATTCAACGCCCTGCTTCGGTTGTCAAAGAGCTTGTAGAAAATGCCATTGACGCAGGGGCAACCCAAATTAAAATCAATTTGAAAGATGCCGGAAGAACGTTGATCCAGATTAGCGACAACGGTTGTGGCATGTCTGATACCGACGCCCGAATGGCTTTTGAGCGTCATGCAACTTCAAAAATAAAATCAGCAAACGATTTATTTGCCATTCGCACTATGGGGTTTCGAGGCGAAGCGCTCGCTTCAATTGCTGCCATTGCCGATGTGGAACTACACACCAAACAACACGATCTGGAATTGGGGACTTTCCTTCACATTAGTGGTTCAAATGTCGTAAAACAAGAAGCAACCAGTTGCGCAAACGGTACTAATTTTCTGGTAAAGAATCTGTTTTTTAATGTACCTGCAAGAAGGAAATTTCTTAAATCGAATTCAACAGAATTAAAGCATATCATCAACGAAATTCAGCGTGTGGCCTTGGCTAATCCTGAAATTAGTTTCTCACTGGTACACAACCAGCAACCAATTTATGAGTTGGGCGAAGATAACATCCGCAAACGCATTGTGGCTTTGTTTGGTAAAGGTATCAACCAAAACCTGATTCCGGTTGAGACAGATACCAGCATGGTGAAAATAAAAGGTTATGTTGGTCAACCGAAACATGCCCGCAAAACCTTTGGAGAACAGTTCTTTTTTGTGAATAACCGGTACATGAAACATCCATTTTTTCACCGTGCGGTTATGCAGGCTTACGAGAAAATTTTGGCTCCTGAAACCATTCCTTCTTATTTTTTGTATTTCGAAGTTGACCCAACGCATATCGATATCAATATTCACCCCACCAAAACTGAAATCAAGTTCGAAAGTGAATCAGCCATCTGGCAAATCATTCAGGCTTCTGTTCGGGAGGCGTTAGGTAAGTTCAATGTCGTTCCTTCCATCGATTTTGACCAGGCTGGCAGCATTGAAATTCCAGTTGCGACCAAAGACCCTTCAGAAATAAAACAGCCGACGATTCAAATTGACCCGACTTATAATCCGTTTGAAGAAGAGAAAAAATATTCTGGTGGAGGAGCTTCTTTTCAATCACAAAAGAAAGACGACACGCAGCATTGGGAGAAGCTTTATTCCGATTTTGACAAAGGGGCAGAAGAAATAAAGCTTGAACCAGAATCGGAGGAAAACCTGGAGATCAAGCACCAAGAAGAATCATATTCAGGGAAGTCATTCATTCAGTTTAAAAACAAGTACATACTTACCCCGGTAAAATCAGGCTTGATGGTAATCGATCAAAAACGGGCTCACGAACGGATTCTTTTTGAGAATTTTATGGCTGTTTTGGCCAGCAACGAAATTGCCAGTCAGCAGCAACTATTTCCGCAGACTTTTGAATTATCCGCCGATGATGCTGAACTTTTAAAATCCGTACTCGATGATTTGAAAGCATTGGGTTTTGATATCAGCGACTTTGGCAACAATAGCTTCGTGATCAATGGAACACCTGGGGCGCTTGACACATCTTCTCCCCTGGAAATTATTGAAGGCCTTTTGGAGGATATGAAAAGTACAGCGGCCGACTTAAAAGAAAAAGCCCGTGAAAAAGTAGCTGCTTCACTTGCTCGCGCTTCAGCTATTCCTTATGGTTATACCTTAAAATCCGAAGAAGTTAATCAGCTTATCGATCAGCTTTTTGCCTGTTCCAGCCCGGGCATTTCACCTTCGGGAAAAGAAGTGTTGACAATCATGCCGATTGAACAATTTGAAAAACTTTTAAAGTGACAAATTGTCTTCATATTTGTTTACTTTGTAGTGAAAACAATTTTGGAATGGCTCTTGTATCTTAAAAAGTCATTTATTTGTCATTGGTAGTCATTTTTAGCCATTGGTAGTTTATAATTATTGAATGGCTCTTGTTTCCAATAAATGGCAATGAATGACTAAATTGAAGATGTAAGCTTCATTTGAAGCAAAAAATAAAGTTTCAGTTATGCAGCAAATTAGACCCAATTTTGGCGCAATCCCTCCGGTGGTAAAAAACCTGATTATCATCAATGCAATCATGCTTTTAGCGACCTATGTTCTTAGCATGCGTGGTATTGACCTGGCTAGGGTTTTAGGGCTTCATTATATTAGTTCTCCAAAGTTTGAACCATATCAACTGGTTACACATATTTTTATGCATGGTGGTTTTATGCACTTGCTTTTCAATATGTTTGCGCTTTGGATGTTTGGGCGGGTATTGGAAAGTGTTTGGGGTCCCAAACGTTTTTTTATATACTATTTTGTTACTGGACTTGGTGCTGCTGTTCTTCACACGTTTGTGAATTTTATTGAGTACAAGTCGTTAATATCCAATATGGATCCTCAGCAAGTTGATATTGTCATGAATCAAGGGGTAGAAATATACAATCAAGGAAAAAATTATATTGATCCACAGATGGGTAAACTGAATGCACTTTTAAATGTACCAACGGTTGGTGCTTCGGGTGCTGTCTTTGGTGTTTTGCTTGGTTTTGGTATGCTTTTCCCAAACACCCGGCTGATGCTGATTTTTCCACCGATTCCGATAAAAGCCAAGTATTTTGTAATTGGTTACGGAGCGATTGAGTTGTACTTAGGTTTAACTCAATCAGCCAGTAATATTGCCCATTTTGCCCACCTGGGAGGTATGCTTTTTGGGTATTTCATGATTAAATACTGGAATAAAAACAGCCGTAATTTTTATTAAGCATGAGCATTGTTGACGAAATAAAAGAGTCTTTTCGGAAAGGTTCGGTATTGACCCGGTTGATTTATGTGAACCTGGCGGTATTTCTGTTTATTCGTATTATCAACGTGTTTTTCTTTTTAATGGGGCAGGAATTCACCTTGCTGAATTGGTTATCGTTGCCCGCTGATTTTAACCAATTACTTGCCCGTCCGTGGACAATCATTACCTATATGTTCCTGCATTTTGGTTTTTTGCACATTCTTTTCAACCTGCTCTGGCTCTACTGGCTTGGCAAAATATTCCTTTTCTACTTTGATGAACGAAAACTGTTGGGTGTTTACCTGCTTGGAGGAATAGTTGGAGGATTGTTTTTCCTGATTGGCTACAATTTATTTCCTGCTTTTACTGAAGTATTGACTTTCTCACAGTTACTAGGGGCATCGGCATCGGTTATTGCCATTGTTGTAGCTGTTGCTGTGTATGCACCTAATCACGCCATAAACCTGATGTTTATTGGCCCGGTGAAAATGAAATACATCGGACTGATTTCAGTAGGCCTTTATGTGATAGGGATTGCTTCATCAAATGCTGGAGGGAATCTTGCTCATATTGGCGGTGCATTTTGGGGCTTTATTTACGTCATGCAGTACCGAAAAGGGAAAGACCTTTCCAAAGGTATAAATTCGCTGATTGACGGGATTGTCAAATTTTTCAAGCCTAAGCAAAAAATTAAAGTTTCCTATAAAGGAGGTGGTAAAGCCGGAGATATGGAATACAACCGAAAAAAGAACCTGAACCAGGAAGAAATTAACCGCATTCTTGAAAAAATCAGCAAGTCAGGTTACGATTCACTCACCAAAGAAGAAAAAGAAATCCTGTTTAAAATGGGGAAGTAATTTCAGCTGGAAGTCAGAAGATCGAAGCTGGGATTTGGTATTTTCCCCTTGCCCCATGCTATCAGCACTTTACTACAAGTCTTCTGTAGCCCGATGATGTGCCTCATTAATACTGGCATTCAATTCAAAACCAATTAGCAGGATTAACGACATCAGGTAAAACAAAAACAGTACAACCAGGATTGTTCCAATTGATCCATACAATTCGTTATATTGATTAAAGTTGGCAATGTAGTATCCAAATCCAATTATGGCAGGAATGCTCAACCCAGTAGCCAGCGTGCCTCCTGCAGAGATAAACCTCCATTTGGTTTTTTTAGCAGGTGCGAAATAATAAAAGAATGAGTAGGTGAAAAACATAAGGGCAACAATTACAATCCATTTACCGAAGGTTAGCAGGTAATAAGAAAAGTTGTCGCGAAGTAATTCATTTTCTGCCAGGTAATTGATTGCATACTGTCCGCCAGCAATCATGGCAATGGTAACAGTAAGTAATACAGAAATGATAAGGAGCAACATAATGGCAACCAATCGTTGTCCAACCCAGGAACGGCGTTTAAAACTATGCAACGAAGCATCAAAGGCACTCATCATACTGGCCAGGCCATTGGTAGAAAAGATCAGGGCCATAAAAAACCCCAATGAAAGCAAGTTGCCTTTTTTCTCATTAAGTATATACTGAATGGTTTCATCTAACAAGTCAAAGGCATTTTCTGGCAATACATTTTGAATAAGTAAAAAAAGTTCATCCTGAAAATTTGGTATGTTTATGTATGGAATAAGTGTAAGCATGAAAATTAGTGCGGGAAAAAGTGCCAGGAAAAAACTAAATGCGATGGCTGAAGCACGGGTTGTAATCGAACCTTCAACAATACTTTTCCAAAAGAAAATAAGCACATCGTAAAGTGGAATTCCATCAAATCCGGGCAAGCTTACCCTCCGGGCCCGGATTAATATGCCCAAAAAAAAACGTTTGGTTTTATGGGATTGATACCAAGGCATTTATTGTTTTTCTTCTTCAATCCTTAATTGATGGATATAAAGCTTTCCACCATTGTTTTTCAGTAAAAAATAAACCCTGAACTTACCTTCTTCGGTAGTTAGTTTGCCAATTCCATAACGTGACCCTTCTTTCCCACCTTCATGAATAATATCGAATCGTTTTGCTTCATGGGTTTTAAAGAAGTTAGACACAATTTGTTGTGCCTGCGCCTTGCTGTAAACATCATCTTTTTCTATCACTACCAGCTCTATGTTTTTATTGAAAAACTTAGAAAGTGAAGAGGCATTTCCGGTTTTCAAACTCACGATAATATCATCAGGAATTTGAGCAAAAGAGATCATGCTGTACAAAATAAATGCGACAACAAAAAGCGCTGATTTATAGTTTCTTAAAGTCATATTTCCTATTTTTTCAATAACAGTTTGCATAAATTGTGCCACTAATGGCATTCATGAACAACTGAAACATACTTTTGTAAAGTTAAAAAGAAATCTGAAGATAGGTTTTCTTGCTGGTAAAAACTTGCGCATACCACGATACTCGATGTGAAGATTGGAAAACACAGATATTTTGTCGAATTTTAACAAACACAGATAGTTTATTTATGAAAATAAAATTAATGGTGATCGGAAAGACCGATCTCGATTATTTGAAGAAAGGCACTGAAATCTTTTTCAAGCGGATTTCTCATTATATACCATTTGATTTTCAGGTGATTCCTGATTTAAAGAATACCCGAAAGCTTTCAGAGGAACAACAAAAACAAAAAGAGGGCGAATTGATTTTATCGCAGCTAAAACCAGGCGAAGAGTTGTTTTTGCTTGATGAAAAGGGGAAAGAATACCGATCGGTGGAATTTGCACGGTTTTTGGAGAAGAAAATGACCAGCGGACCAAAAGGGTTGGTTTTTGTAATTGGTGGCCCTTACGGTTTTTCTTCAGATGTTTATGCCAAGGCAACAGGAAAACTGAGTTTATCAAAAATGACGTTCTCTCACCAAATGGTTCGTTTAATCTTTGTTGAACAATTATACAGGGCACTCACTATCCTGAAAGGTGAGCCCTATCATCATGAATAATTATGGGTATACGCAAACTTCACAAATATTATTTTTTAATTGCTTCGGTTGTATTGTTCTCCGTAGCTTTTGTTTTCGAAGGGCAATTACTTAACAAGCACCCCGATGCAAAACTGATTCAGAAATTCCAGGAAACTTTTCATGAGCAAGAAGCATTGTTAATTCAGGAACTTGACAAACTTGAAGATCAGGTTAACCAAGATGATTTTTCAGGAAATTTTCAATCTGAATTTTCAGCATTATCAGCTTTGTATAGCGATGAAGGACTGGGCTTTTTAGTTCTTGATGATCGCGAAATTATTTATTGGTCAAGCAATCACTTTTCCTTTCGGCATCCTTACCCCAGGCACTTAAGAAGAGCCGGTTTGGTAGAATTGCCGAATGGAAGTTATTATTCATTAAAAAGGGATATTGGTGAGTTTACCATTGTTGGCCTTATTCATCTTAGAAATAATTATACGGTAGAGAATCAGTATATCAAGGATGGTTTTGCAGAGCCTTTTGATTTGCCGGATAGTTTTTTCTTTCAAAAAAGGGAATCTGAAAATTCGATACCGGTTACTAATCTTGATGGAGAGCAAGTGTTTTCCGTTATTTCAGGGGGGAAAATCAAATGCAATTATTCGCAGCTTTATTTTCCAGTGGTTTTGTTTACACTGGCTTTTATCGCTCTTCTGTTTTTTTCAAGAAGAATGGTAAAAGAATATCGTGAAAAACATTTCCTGTTAAGGATGCTTGTTTTAGGATTGGTTCTTTTGGGTTTTTATTGGCTGCATTTATTCTTCAAGCTTCCGTCTTCGTTGTATGTATTTCAATTATTTAGTCCTTCAATATATGCTTACTCATTTTGGTTGCCATCGCTTGGTGACTTTTTGATTTTGGCAATGCTGATTTTCTTCTGGTGCGTTAATTTTCTGAAAGAACTGAAGTTAACTTCGAAGGGATTCAGTATCGAAAATGTGTTATACCTGCTGTTTGTTGCAGCTTTTTTCCTTTTGGTAAATTACCTGGCCCACAATTTAATTGTTAACAGCAATATTTCCGTACAGCTAAATCAAATTGATGATATTGATGTAAATAGTGTTATTGCATTGTTCATTATTGCCTTACTTTTTCTTTCGGCCTTTTTGGTGAATTTGAAGGTCATTGAATTGTCAAACCTTAAAAAAGCAGGCCGGAAATTTATTCGGATTCACATACTGGCAGTGATTGTATTTGGTATTCTCGCTTTCATTACCAGAAGCACCTATGGTTATGTAATTTGCCTGTTTCTACTGACAAGCTTATCCATTGTTGCACTTCAGAAAACCCAGTTAAAACGTTACTCATTCTCCTATCTGATATTTTTCATTTCGTTGTATGCTTTTTTCTCATTAATCATTATTCAGCACAATAATGAATTGCGAACGATAGAGTTGCAGGAATTGAAAGCTACCACGCTTAGTTCGGAACATGACCCTGCGGCGGAGGTTTTTTTCAAGGAGATGCAGGAAGAAATGAGTATTGATTCAATGATTCCTGGCTTGCTCTATCCGCCATATAATGATTTGGATCAATATCTAAGGCGAAAATATTTCCGGGGGTATTTTCAGAAATACGATATACAAATCACAGCTTGTTCGGGTATCGATAGTTTGCTCATAGAACCCGATAATCAGATGGTGCCCTGTTTCCCGTTTTTTGAGGAGATGGTTGATGAGTTTGGATCAAGTATTCCAGGAACCGATTTTTATTACCTGGATAACATGAATGGCCGGATTTCGTATTTCGGGGAACTGTTTTATCCATTGGAGTCGGATTCGGTAGGTATTTCCGTTTTTCTTGAATTTAACAGCAGTTTGCTTCCTGAAGGTGTTGGCTTCCCGGAATTGTTGCTAGACAATTCAATGATTGGCCCTGACAGGTACAAGCATTTCTCGTATGCCAAGTATTTTGACCGTGGGCTCGTTCATGTAAGTGGGGATTATCAGTACAATTACTACATCGATTCATACAATATCCCTTCGGATAGTGCGGAGTATTCGCTTGTGAAATGGGATGGGCATGATCATTTAATCTATCGCATGGCTAACGATAATTTTATCATCGTAAGCGCCCGTTCTTTTGGTTTTATCGATTACCTGATTTCATTCCCTTATTTGTTTGTGTTTTATTTTCTCATTGTCCTGCTGATGATTTTCCTGGGAAATCCTTCCTATCGACGTCATGCAATTGTTTACGACCTTCGGTTTAAAATTCAAGCTGCAATTATTGCCGTTGTTCTTGGGGCATTGTTGATTGTTGCGGTCGGAACAATTTTTTATAATATTCAGGAATATGAGCATAAACACCAGTACGATCTAAATGAAAAGATGAAGTCGATTGCTGAAGAAATCGATAACCGCTTGAAAGAAGAATCGGAGATTACAGAAGAAAAAGTCGTTTGGTTGTGGAGAGAGTTACATAAATTATCGAATATCTTCCGAACCGATATCAATATTTACGATGTTGATGGTCAGTTGATTGCCTCCTCCAGACCTGAAATTTTCCGAAAAGGGATTATTTCAGACCGTATTAATTCTGATGCCTATTACGAGTTGGTTGAAAACTATCAGGTCAACTATTTTCAGCCAGAACACATTGGACGGCTACGCTATTTGTCTATTTATGAACCAATCATCAATAAAAATGGTGACTATTTGGGTTTTCTGAACCTTCCGCATTTTACCAGGGGTGATAAGCTAAAGCAGGAGATTTCAACCTTTATTGTGGCATACATTAACTTGTACGTTTTGTTGTTCCTTGCCGGGGTAATTGTTGCCGTTTTCCTTGCCAATCAAATTACCCGTCCGTTAAGTATAATCAGGGAAAGATTGAAGGGCATTCAGTTAACAGAAAAAAACGAACAGATACATTACCACAGGGATGATGAAATTGGTTCGCTGGTGAAAGAATATAACCGGAAAGTTGAAGAGCTTGCCGAAAGTGCGGAACTTTTGGCACGGTCAGAACGGGAGCTGGCCTGGCGGGAGATGGCAAAACAGGTTGCCCACGAGATTAAAAACCCGCTGACCCCCATGAAGTTAAATATTCAGTATTTGCAGCGGGCCAAAGAAGAAAAAAGCGAATTGTATGATGAATATTTTGACCGCGTGACCAAAACTTTGATTGAGCAGATTGATGCCCTTTCAGAAATTGCAACCGAGTTTTCAAACTTTGCAAAAATACCACGTGCCAATAATGAAGTTTTCAATTTGCATGAGAAAATAAGAAAAGTTACTGGACTTTTTGAAAAGAATGTACATGTTCACTTTTCACTGGATTTGGACGAGAACGATGAAGTACTGATTTTTGCAGATCGCGAGCAAATTTCAAGGGTGGTTATCAACCTGATTAAAAATGCCATTCAATCTATTCCTCCCGGCAAAAAGGGTGAAATAACGGTTAGTTTGAAAAAGAAAACAAAAAAGGCCGTTATTTCGGTTACCGACAACGGAAGCGGAATTCCTGTAGAAATCCGAACGCAGATGTTCCAGCCTAATTTCACAACCAAAAGTGGTGGAATGGGCTTAGGTTTGGCCATTGTGAAAAAGATTATCGAAAATTCAAAAGGGCAGATTTGGTTCGAAACAGAAATCAATAAAGGTTCTACATTCTTTGTTGAGCTGCCACTTCATAAAGAAAAATAATATGGTACCACTTTCTTTTACGGAAATTAGCAAAAGGCTTCGGGAAATTAATTTGCCAGCTTTTGATTTGGTTATTGGAATTGGAACGGGAGGAATCGTGCCTGCCAGTTTGGTGGCCTATGAGTTGCAGTGTGAATTGCACATCATAACAATGAACTATCGGGATGAAACAAATAAACCACAGCATGAAAGCCCAATTTTAGTTGATGGTTTGCCCGATTCTTTTGTGTTGAAAGATAAAAGAGTCCTGTTGGTTGATGATGTTTCTGTATCTGGCAAAACGATGAGCCAGGCAAAAAAAGCATTAAACCTGCCGGATATTCAAACAATGGCCATGAAAGGGAAGGCTGATTATGTGCTGTTCCCGGAGATTCAGGATTGTGTGAAATGGCCTTGGAAATAAAGCATAAAAAACCAAAAATAGTTGAAGATGAAAAAAAAGATCATTGTTGCAGTAATAGCCATTTTACTTGCTGCGGGAATAAATTACGTTCATCGAATCCTTCCTGTTGTAACGGGTTATGCAGCTAAAAACATGGCATCGGGGGTTTTTGTTGCAGGCCGTACCCAGGAATCACTTGAAAATGAAGACCTCAATTTTTCAGTAATCAAGTACACCAACAATACGGTTGATTTTGAGAAAAAAGAAGTGACAAGCCGCTTTTTATGGGGAAAGTCAACAGCCATTTATATCGATGGTTATGGTTGCACGCTGGTTAAAGATTTTTCAAAAGAAGAAATTCTAAACCGCAATTATCCAAAATCAGAAGTAATTACTGAAAATCAGGATACGATCCCATGGCCAATGGGGGATTTGATTAAAGACACAGTTCCAGAAGGGATTGACTTGCAAAAATTAGAACAAGCAGTACTGCAGGCAATGGCTGACACTATTCCGTACAAAGGCACATTTGCACTGATGGTTGTTTACAAAGGGCAGCCAGTAGCTGAAGTTTATCGTGATGATTTTAATAAAGAGAACCGCTTTTTAAGCTGGTCGATGGCCAAAAGCATCACCAATGCAATTGCCGGGTTGATGGAAAAAGATAGTCTGATCAATATTCATGAACCGCTTATGTTGGATGAGTGGACAAATGACGAACGCAGCAAAATTACTTTAAGTAATTTGTTAAGAATGAACAGTGGGCTAAAGTGGAATGAGATGTATGGAAACCTTTCAGATGTAACCATCATGTTGCACAAGGTTGGTGATATGGCTAAATACACGGCAAAGCAAGAAGCAAAATATCCGCCGGATTCCGTTTTTGTGTATTCGTCCGGAACAACCAATTTGGTAAGCAAAATATTGAAGGATGCTTTCCCAACTGAAAATGATTATTACAACTATCCTGACAAGGAATTATTTAACAAAATAGGTATGCACAGCGCCATCTTTGAAATGGATGCTTCCGGAACATTTGTTGGTTCATCGTACCTGTATGCCACCATGCGTGATTTTGCACGGTTTGGGATGCTGTACCTGAATAATGGTGTTTGGGAAGGCGAACAAATTCTACCCAAAGGGTGGGTTGACTATACTACCACCGTAGCAAATGGTTCCAATGGTCAATATGGTGCATTCTTTTGGTTAAATCATTCATCAGATTTACCCGATGCGCCTGAAGACACTTATTTATGCAGGGGGCATGATGGGCAGTTTATTGTCATCATTCCATCCAAAGAATTGGTAATTGTGCGAACCGGGTATTCAAAACGAGGTGAATTTGATTTAAACGCAACCGTTAGAGGAATTTTGGAAAGTATTGAATAACTCGTTTGTAACATTTCTTAAAAGATACCTACTTTTATAGAAAAGTTTGTTCATGAGCCGAACCATTTTAAAATTAAGCATCGTATTGCTGATCATCGTTTCATTGCCATTGGGATTTTTTCTCACCAAGGAAATCTCTACGCTGAATGAAAATGAAGAAATGGTTGAACGCGTTTTTGGCACACAACTGGAATCCATTCTTACCTCGTTAAACCGTTATTCAACAAGCATGGTTTCGGGTTGGGCCCAGAGTGTTGACTATCCTGTGCCAGTTGACGGAGAGGTCATGTCAGCCATGATCATGAACCTGTTTAACAACAATCCAAGTATTCAGGCAGCCCGGTTTTACTCACCTAATCAGAACCAGGTCCTTTCTCAATACCTCCGTAATAATGATGTGGAATATCCGTTTGTCGATCCTCCAGAGGATAAACTCAAAAAACTGAGAGAATATCTATTGGAGAGTAACTATCAAAAAGTAGAAAGTGTGGCAACAGGTGAGTATGTGGAGCTATTTTTTATTCTTAAAACAAAATCGGAGCGTACCATTTGTCAGCTATTGGTTGACCCTCATGAATATGTCAGACAAGGGTTAGGTCCTCAGGTTCAAGAGATTTCTCAGGATATTTTTTATATCGAAATTAAAGATACACTTAACAATCAGATTGTTTTTTCTACAGAAGGAATTGAGGACATCAACGATAATCCGGGTTCAATGCAAAGCATTCCTTTATGGTATATTCCGCATTATCAGTCTGGTATCCGGTTAAAAGCGAAAACCGTTAAGGAACTTGCTTCGGAACGAAGCCAGCAAAGCAGCTTTATTTTATGGGGAATGGTTTTGTTTGTTCTGGTAGGCTTAGGTTTTGTAATCTGGAACATTCGAAAAGAAATGAAGCTTGCTGAATTAAAGTCAGAGTTTGTTGCCAACGTTTCTCATGAAATTAGAACTCCGCTGGCACTAATCAGCATGTACGCCGAAACGCTTATGTTGAAGCGGATAGCTTCTGAAGAAAAACAAGCCAATTACCTGGAGACCATTCACAAGGAAAGCAACCGTTTAACCGCTATCGTAAACCGTATTCTTAACTTCTCGAAGATTGAGAAAAATAAACGAAAATACGATTTCAGGCAAATTGACATGAATAAGTTAATTGCCAATACGGTTGAATCGTGTTCTTCACATTTTCAAGCAAAGCTGGTTAGTTGCAGTTTTCAACCTTCAGCAGAAGAAATTAAACTTGATGTGGATAAAGAAGCCGTAAGCGATATGTTGATGAACCTGATTGACAATGCAATCAAATACGGAAAAGAGGGGGATAAGAAAGTTGAAATAAGAATTTCAAGAAAAGTTAAATATGCCTGGCTCGAGGTGGAAGACAATGGAATAGGTATATCTGCTAAAGACCAAAAATATATCTTCGATCAGTTTTACAGGGTAACAAAAGGCGATTTGGCCAATAAAGTGAAAGGTTCAGGTTTGGGGTTGAATATGGTAAAAAAGATTATGATCGCCCACGGTGGGAGTATAGCTGTAAGAAGTAAATTGGGAGAAGGAAGTACATTTATTTTAAAATTTCCATTAAAACGAAACAACCATGCCTAAAATTTTGGTGATTGAAGACGAAGAAGCTATGCTTACCGGCTTGCGCGACAACTTAGAATTTGAAGGTTATGAAGTGGAAACAGCCGATCGAGGTGATGATGGCTATAAAAAATTGAATGAGGGCAAATTCGATTTGGTTCTTTTGGATGTGATGCTTCCCGGAATGTCGGGTTTTGATGTATGCAAAAAAGCCCGCAACAGTGGAAACGATACCCCAATCATACTTTTAACCGCAAGAGGTGACGAACTGGACAAAGTTCTAGGACTTGAAATTGGTGCCGATGATTATGTGACCAAACCATTTAGCCTGAGAGAATTGCTCGCACGTATTAAAACCATTTTACGAAGAAGTACAACTGTTGAAAGTGGCACGGCTGAATTGTGGATTGAAATCGGTCGTCTTCGTATTTCATTCGATAATTATGAAGCGTTTATTCAGAATGAGCCTGTAAAAATGTCGCACAAAGAATTTGAAATTCTTCAATATTTACATCAAAACAAAGGAAAACTCGTTACCCGCGATGATATCCTGGATGAAGTTTGGGGAATGGATTACCAACCAACCGCCCGCACAGTAGACAATTTTATTGTTCGCCTTCGCAACAAAATCGATAACGACCAGGAAAAACATATCGTAACTGTCCATGGCTTAGGATACAAACTTATAATCTGAGAATTTTTTCTTCCCCTTCTTCCTACTTCCAACATTTTCTGTGACAATTCTGTGACAATTTTTGACAACGTATGACATGAATTTGACATGCGGGTTACATCTATGCCTTTACTTTGCAGTAGACAATGAAAACAAAACAGAAACATTTTTAACTTAAAAACAAACAAAGTCATGAAAACAATTTTAACAATCGTATTGGTAGCCATGGTATCTACCTTTTCATTAGCAAGTGAAACAAGCGTACAGGCAGCAAAAAAGATTTTGAGCGAAGACATTTCTGAAAATTTTAAAGCAGAAATGAAAAAGTACAACAACTTCTTCTATGAAAACGGAATCGACAATGTTAGAGAGGATGTAAAAGTTTCTTTTTATGTAGATGACTACAATAGATTAGTTTTACTGAAAGTTGCTACAGAAAATCCTGATGCAAGAGACTATGTCAAACATTTCTTTAAAAATAACCAAGTTGTTGCTGATGATGTGCTGGTTGGCTCGGCCTTTACATTTGACCTGCACCTGAGATACAGGGCGCAATAAGTAACGGAACTGTTTAAGATTTTAGCTATATTACAAAAAACATTAAATCATGACCAAGAGGCTTTTATTAGTTACTATGCTTTTTCTGTTGGCTTTTAGCCCTTCGGGGCTGAAGGCTGCAGATTGGCAACCCATCGTCGATCTTAGGGGAACCTGGGACTTTATTATTGGAGATGACCCCGAATGGGCTGATCCTAATGTAAACACTTCCAGTTGGGACCAAATGCGCGTTCCCAAAAATTGGGATAAAGTATATCCGGGATACAATGGTTATGCATGGTACAGAAAGTCTTTTGATCTGAATTATAAAGACCTGGAGAAAGATCTTGTTCTTATCCTTGGGTATATTGATGATGTTGATGAAGTATTTGTAAATGGGCATAAAGTTGGTCAGACTGGAGAGTTTTTTCCAAATTTTGAAACTGCATACAATGTTGAGCGAAAATATGCAGTCAGTTCAGATATTTTGAAGCAAAAAGGAAACGTTATTTGTGTTCGTGTATTTGATTGGTTAAGAGAGGGTGGGATCGTTCATGGAACAAAATTTGGATTATTTTATGACCGTGATTCAGAGCTTTTATTGCTCGATTTGAGTGGGAATTGGTTATTTAGCCCTGACTATGAAAAAGGGATCCGGAAAGTTGATTTTGATGACCGGGAACTCGATGAAATTTATGTCCCCATGACCTGGGAGCAGCAGGGATATCCTGATTTGGATGGGTTCGCCTGGTACCGTAAAAGATTCAATTTGCCAACCGAACTGAAAGAGAAGGACTTGTATTTAGTCCTAGGGAGGATCGATGACATGGACAGGGTGTTTTTAAATGGCAAACTGATTGGGGAAACAGAGGAACTAAAAGGTTACTCGAGATTTAGGCAAGGTGAAGCCTGGAGGTTGTTGAGAGTATACAGAATCCCCAGAGATTTATTGTCTTCCAAGAACTTAATTGTTGTCGAAGTTGAAGATACACACGATAAAGGGGGAATTTATGAAGGACCCATTGGCTTGGTTGAAAAAGGAGAAGCAGAGTATTTATCACGTAAATATTACCGTGACCGAAAGAGGAGCAATGGATGGGGTGTACTGATAGAGGAATTCATTAACACATTTGATTAATTATTGAACCATGAAATCGACATACAAATACATAGTTTTATTCATCATTTTTATCTCAGTAGCTGAGAGCTCATTGGCCTGGTATCAGGATCGGGTCAACTTAAAAGGAGAATGGATGTTTCGGGTTGGCGACAGAATGGAATGGGCTACAAATGAATATGATGACAGCGATTGGGATAGGATTCGTGTTCCTTCTCATTGGGAGGATCAAGGGTTTCATGGGTATGATGGATACGCATGGTATCGGATTCGTGTTGTAATACCTGAAAGTTACGAGGGCAAGGAAGTTGTTCTTAACATGGGTTATATCGATGATGTAGATGAGGTTTATATCAATGGAACGAAGATTGGGCAAACGGGTTCTTTCCCGCCCCATTATTACACAGCCTATAATGCAAAAAGGCAGTATCGCTTATCAAGCGATGTGATTCGTTTGGGCGAAGAAAACCTAATCGCAGTGCGTGTTTACGATGCTGGGGTCGGTGGAGGCCTTATTTCGGGGGATTTCAGCATTGAAACAAAAGGCGAAAAAGTTAGGTTTGACATTGATCTTACCGGGGAATGGATGTTCAATCGTGGAAGGAGAATAGAAGAAAGTGAAGCTAAACCAATTTTGGTCCCAGGTTTATGGGAAAACCAAGGGTTCTATAAATACGATGGTTATGCAGTATATTTCAAGAAAGTATTTATTAGCGAAGAACTGGCCAGCGAAAAGTTAGTGTTAATGGCCGGGCGAATTGATGATAACGACCAGTTCTATCTTAACGGGGAATTTATTGCGGGCACTGGAGCATATTATCCCCGAACAGGAGCAACAAGTTATCAGGAGTTTAGAAATTATTTCATACCTTCAGGTCGTATAATTCCAGGGCAGGAAAACCTGATTGAGATCCGTGTTTACGACAAAAGTGGCGGTGGAGGGATTGAAGAAGGCCCTGTAGGAATTGTTACCCAGGAAAAGTTTCGAAACTATTGGAACTCAAAACGAGTATATTAAGACATTGCGAATAATCTTCTCCTCAGCTTTCTGCATTCGTGCAGGGGTTGGGGGTAGATTTTCACCCTGATCAGGTAAAATTTATTAGTAATCTCTCCCTACATTTTTCATAATTTGCTTAACCGCTCTTTCATTATTTCAGATTGAGTGGAAGGCATTGGAGTTTAGCAATAGTTTAGGTAAGTAATAGCCCATGTTACAAATTTTTGTGCATGGGTTATTTTTATTTGTAATAAATAGTAAAATTCATTAACAAATATTTGTGATTATTTATTTGACTAATCTTTAATAAAAGCCGTTTGGTTTTCAGGATTCATTATTTTTGATTTTCAAGAATTAAACAAAAGAATTACCCATGAAACGAATAAGCATTGTTCTGTTATTTACACTCTATTCAGGAATTTTATTTTCACAAAACTTATATTTAGAAGGCAAAGTAACCGATCGGGATGGGAATCCGGTTCCGGGGGTTGTTGTCCGGTTGGAAGAATCAGCTCTTGAAGTATTTACATCGGAAGATGGAAAGTATACTTTTCCGGGATTAAAAGCAGGTACTTACGGAGTAGAAATGTTTTACATGGGACAACGTCTTAGCCATGAGGTTATTATGCTAAGATCGAAAAGCAGGACGTTAAATTATACGGTTGATGACAAGTCGATTCAGCTTGATGCTGTTACGGTTTCAGCCCGGAAGAAAGAGGAGTACATCACCGATGTTCCGTTGGCAATTAGCGTGCTTAATAATCAAATGCTCCAGCAAAATGAAATTTGGGGAATGGATCAGCTTTCATCTTATGTGCCTGGTTTTTTTGTGCAACAACAAAGTACGCAACGTCCTTATTTTGTTATTCGTGGAATGGCAAGCGATAATTTCAATCCGAGCAGTCAGCCCCGGGTTTCAGTCTATTTCAACAACATACCAATTAGCAGGTCAAGTGGCAGCTCGCTCGACCTTTTCGACATGGATCGTGTTGAGGTGGTGAAAGGCCCCGTTGGAGCGTTGCTGGGCAGGGGTGCTATGAACGGTTCTGTTCAGTATATTTCCAACAAAGCAAATAGTAATTTTGAGGGGAAGCTTTCGGTTGGTACTGGATCATTCAATCAGAAAATTGGAGAAGGAATGGTCAACGTTCCGGTCAATGATAAGTTGGCAGTTCGTTTTGCTGCTTTTTATGAAGATCAGGAGGGTTATGTTGACAATAGTTTTGGTGGCACACTGAATGGTAGAAATTCAACGGCCGGGCGTTTGTCATTTCGTTTTTTGCCAAGCCCAAATACCCGCTTGGATTTTGTGACGAATTATCAAAAGAATGATGCTCCGGGTGTAGCTTTTATGAGCAGATTGTTCCCTAATTCAGAAGGTGAAGCAAACGTGTTTTCAGGATTGGCCAGTTTTGATCAAGGTGAACAATTAGGGTCAAGTAAGGATAACCTGAGTTTTAACCTGGATGTTAAACATTATTTTTCTGATGCTCTTTCAGTCTCGTCGGTTTCATCATATCGGATTCATGAAGCCGCTGAACGCTGGGATGGTGATGGGTCAGCAGCAAGGGCACTGGATTTCTCTGAGGAAATCAATAGCGATCAGTTCTATCAGGAATTGCGCTTGAATTACAGTCTTGGGAAAAAGTTCAAAGCAGTAACAGGAGGAAGTTATATTTCTGAAACGATTGACCAAACATACATGCTCATGCCAAACGAACAACATTTCTTTCACTTGTTCTTCAATCCAATGAGCATGATTACACCCGGAGGACAGCCAGTTTCTGTTCCTGCGTTGCCTCTAATTCCTGAACTTGGTCCTTTAGGGGGAATGCCATTGCCAAATGCCAGGACTGAAACCAGTTTTAGCGATGCCACAAATAAATCCACAGAAGTATTTTTTGACGGATCTTATCAGATAATCGACGGATTAACGTTGTCTGCAGGGGTGAGGGCAATTTTTGATGAATTTGAGTTGAGCAACAAGCAGGAAAATGCTGAAGGGAGTGCTCCATCCACATTGGGTATGCTTTCCGGTAGTTACCCAAACTTACTTTTTTCACCAAGGCCAGAAAAAATTGATTCTACAGCAAGCTTTTCTGGTGTAACAGGTAATGTAACATTGCAATACCAGCCAAGTGAAAAGATACATCTTTACGCTGCCTATTCAATCGGGCGTCGTCCTAACGTGCTACAGACAAGCCGTTCTGGTAACTTTTTTGAAGTACTTGACGAGGAAATCGTAAAAAGCTTTGATGCCGGGATTAAGACGAACATCAATCGTAACCTGCTGTTCAATTTGGCAGTTTTCTATCAGGATTATTCCGATTTTCAAACCAATGCCTGGGATACTGATGGATTTACTTTGATTGTAAAAGATGGTGGAAAAGCAAGCTCTTATGGTTTAGAAACTGATTTTCAATATGCGTTCTCTGATCAGCTAAAACTGTTTGCAAATTATGGATGGCTTTTCTCCGAATTTGCTGATGAAGATAGTGATGGTACACCTCAGGCGTACGCTGGAAATCGATTCAGACTAGCGCCAGAGCACAGTTTCTCTGTTGGTTTTCATGCCAATTATGATATTCGTAAAAATGTGAATGTATTTATCAATCCGTCATACACCTGGCAGTCGAAAGTATATTTTGAAGACTTCAATTCCGAAGATTTATCACAGAAAGCTTATGGTTTACTGAATTTACAGGCAGGGGTGACTTTAGGAAAATACAACACAACGATTTCTGCATGGGCAAGGAATTTGCTGGATGAAGAATACCTGATTTCAGGTGGGAATGCAGGAAGTTTGTTTCAGATTCCAACATTTGTTCCGGGAGCTCCCCAAATGTTTGGTGTGAAATTGACCTATCAGTTTAGCAAGCAAAAGAAAAAGGTTATTGATCCTGCATTTTCACCAATAGGCAGCTAATTGGGTAATGGTCCGATTCTTCAATTTTATCAACCTGAAAGTTGAAGCTTTCGTACTCAGGGCTATGCAAAATGTAGTCAATGCGGAATGATGGAAGATTGCCCAAATAGGTATTTCCCAAACCAGAACCTGACTGGATAAAGGCATCTTTTAAATTACCCCGTACCTTCCGATAAGTATAGGATACGGGGGCTTCATTAAAATCGCCACAAACAATCACCGGGTAGGGCGATTGGTTAATTTGTTCGCTGAGCTTGTCAGTCTGTTTGGCCCGCATGATCATGGCCCGTTTCATTTTCCCGCCAACATTGCGCATATTGCGAAGGCTTTTGTCCTGGTTATTGAAAGAAAGTGAGTCCAATGAACTGATATCGGCATCGCTAAGCTTATAGCTTTGCAGGTGGCAATTGAAAAGCCTGACCGTATCTTCATTTATTTTCAGATCAGATATGATGATCATGTTGTTCGAGTTCTCAAAAAATAGTTCATCTTTCTGAATGATTGGAAAGCTGGAATATGTGATGGGGCCACCGTTTTTCACCCAATGCATATTCCGGAAAAATGGGACTGATGATTTTTTGCCCTTTTGCTTTTTGGGAAATCGGGTTTGCCATTTTAAACTGGCTTCCTGAAGACAAACGATGTCTGGCTTTTTGGTGGTTAAATGCTGATAAATTCGATCGGCAACTTTATCAATTTCGCTTGCATTTGTGCCATAAAAGTTCCTCACATTATAACTGAAGAAGTGAATTCCCTCCTGCTCGGTCTGTTTTCCTTTAAGCTGGATGTAATCACTTAGGTGATTGAATCCAACAAAAATGGCAAAAAAGGAAAGCAATGCATAGCGCGGTTTGAAAAACAACCAAAGCAAAATAAACAACAGGTTAGCTAACAACAGAAAAGGATATGCTAACCCGATAATTGCGAGTGGCCAAAACGAAGCAGGGCTTACCTGAACCGATAAGTATGAAAGTACTATCCCGACCACCGGAATAAGGTTGATCAGTACAAAAATATTTCGGAAAAACTTTTTCAAGGAATCTGATTTCGAATGTTGGTTTTATACAAATATAACAAATGCTTACTGAAAATTTATATCAGCGAGTTTGTCTGGTTTGACGTTTTAGAATGATTTCTTTTTTGCGAAAATCGGGCAAGTTGATGGTTCCAATTCCTTTTTCCTGCGCCAGCTGCAACAGTTTTTCTTCAGATGGATTTAATCCCAGTCGTTTTGCAGCAGCTGCATCGGCTGCAACAATGTCCGAAGAAAGGATTTGTGAATGCATTAAAGAGACATCATCTTTTGTTTTTCCAGCAGGTGCATTTTTGGATATTACACGATCGGCATCAATAATGTTTAGCACTGGTTTTTTTAGTTGAGCAATGTCAAGCAATGCCTGTTTTTTTTGATCAGCAGGCAATTCGCTAAATTTCCACACCAGGCTTTTTAAGTTCTGAATAGCCCCAAGGAATGAGCCATTATCTGTCTTTTTCAATACAGGAACATTGATGATGATATCGGTTTCAAAAAACAATTGGTGCAATTTGGTGTGCTTCAAAACCTCTCCATCAATTGCGGTTTCTTTATAGTACGATTCCTTGTTGCCAGGTAAGATTTTTGCTCCGGCATCTTTCACCATCCGCTCAATCCCACTGGTTTTGTATGCTTTTGTCCAATGATCTTCAGTTTGCCCAAATGTGTACACACCTCTTGATCCAGCATCATAACACATTTCAACCAGTTTGCCCAGCAACTTTGGGTTTGTATTTGCTGCTTGCTCTGGTGTCCGATCCCAGCCTAATGTGGGTAAAATCAGAACCTTCTGTCCTTGAAGTACAAATTTGTCCAGTCCTCCCAAAAGATCAAGGCCAAGATCCAACATGCCTAGTGGGCTGCCACCCCGTATTGAAACCAGTGTATAGTTTTTTTTGCCTTTTGCAATTGCCGGGAAGCTTGCCATACCCGCAGTAATAAGTGCTGTATTTTTGATAAAGTTTCTGCGTTTCATTTTAAATTTACTTTTGGGCTTTTACCATTCGGTATTTCCCGTTTAAGTCTTTTCTTAATTCAACGTTCGAATATCCGTTTTCTTTCAGTAATAATACACATTCCTTGCCAAAAGCTTCATTAATTTCCCAAAACATTAATCCACCTTTCCTTAGGCGGTCATTTCCGAATTCAACTAAAGCTTTATAGAACCTCAGAGGATCATCATCAGGAACAAAAAGTGCGGTCTCCGGCTCAAAATCCAACACGTTTTTCTCCATTAGTTTTTTCTCAGAATCCCTTACGTAAGGTGGATTACTGATTAATATATCAAGTTTAGGAAATCCTTCAGGTGCTTGTAAATTCAGGAAATCCTGAAGAATAAACTCAACTTCAACCCGATTGATTTTAGCATTTTTATTGGCAATTTTTAGGCTTTCTTTACTGATATCGCAAGCCAATACTTGTGCATTTGGGAGATTCTTTTTTAAACTGATTGGTATGCAACCACTACCAGTTCCCACATCAAAAATTACTGGTGATTCGGGCAGCTCACTTTTTAGGATCCAATCCACGAGTTCTTCGGTTTCAGGGCGAGGGATTAAAACGGATGGATTCACTTTAAAAGTCAGTCCATAAAATTCAGTTTCACCCAAAATATATTGAATAGGTTCCTGATTCTTCAAGCGGGTTACAATCTTTTTGATGGCATCTTTTTTAATCTCAGAAAGAACCTCATCCTTTTTCAAAATCAGGTCGGTTTGACTATAATTCTTCAAACTGGAGAAAATGATCCGGATGAAACTTTCAACTTCACTCTCTGGGAATAGTCCTTCTAATTCTTTTCGGATATATGTTAGGCTTGCCTGCATTTATTTGTATTTTTGGCAAAGTTAATTTTTCCTATGAACAATACTGAAAAATATATGAGCCGATGTTTGGAACTTGCTCGTTTGGGAGTAGGTGAAGTGGCCCCAAACCCAATGGTTGGCTGTGTGGTTGTTCATCAGGGAAAGATAATTGGGGAAGGTTTCCATCGCGAATATGGAGGGCCACATGCTGAAGTAAATGCCATCAATTCAGTAAAAAGCAAAGAACTTCTTAAAGAAGCGATCTTGTATGTGAGCCTTGAACCTTGCGCCCACTTTGGTAAAACCCCACCATGCTCCGACTTGATTATTAAGCATCAAATTCCACAAGTTGTTGTTGGTTCGGGCGATCCTTTTGCAAAGGTTGCCGGAAAGGGAATTGAGAAAATGCGAAAAGCCGGGATAAAAGTTGAAGTAGGTATATTGGAAGAGGAATGCCTGGAATTGAATCGTAGGTTTTTTACGTTCCATGAAGAGAAAAGGCCTTTTGTAGTGCTTAAATGGGCGCAAAGCCTGGATGGCTTTTTGGATATCGATCGCTCGAGCAATGATTTTGGTCAACCCACATGGATTAGCAATGAACTTTCAAGAAGGTTGGTACACCGCCAACGTTCGGAAGAAGGAGCTATTTTAATTGGTACAAATACTGCCTTAAAAGATAATCCGTCACTTACGGTCCGCGAATGGTCTGGCAAACAACCATTAAGACTTTTGCTTGATCGCCAGGGGAGATTGCCTGATTCGTTGAACCTGAAAGACGGCAAAGTGAAGACGGTTATTTTTAGCCAGGAAGAAAAAGATTCAGCAGAAAACCTTAAATACGTAGAACTGGATTTTGCACAGCCGATACCGCAACAAATTTTGGACTGGCTTTACGCCGAGGGCATTCAATCGGTGATTGTTGAGGGGGGCAGGCAATTGTTGCAGGATTTCATTGACCGAAACCTTTGGGATGAAGCCTATGTTTACACTGGGCAGGTAAATTTTGCAAAAGGAGTATCAGCCCCTAAACTAGAAGGAAAGCTGACCTTGTCTGAAAATCTGGACGAAAGCTTACTGCAGGTTTTTCGCAATCAATAGCGCGCCGCTCTTGGACTGCTATCCAAAATAGGGATGTTAAGCTCATGCTCAACATACTGAAAATAATAGAATAGCTTGTGATTCACCTCTAAACCATAATCGGTAAAATTGTCGTAATCAATGATACCATTTAATAATTGGGAGTATCTGTTGCCCAGGCTTTTATAATTCCAGGCATTCACGTATTGACTGTTCCAGTGTTCATAGTATTCCTGAGAGTAATACCAGGAAGCTTTGCTGTGGGTTAAAAACCATACATCAAAACCCGGATCAAGGATAATGAGTTCATAGCTCACGCTATCTTCTTCAGCATTTGTTTCGTTATTCGACATGCTTATCTCTTTTTGCGAAGAGCAAGCTATAATCAGCAGAAAGAATATGGAAATAAAAAGATATTTCATTTTCAGTGCTTTGTTCATATTCTTTTACGCAATTTAACCGGGTTTGTTTATCCGTTTAAAATTTTAGAAATTTAGTTAAGTAAATTTTGGTTGTATGTTTGGCCTTTTTAACGATATCTGGAACAATCTTCCGTTGGTGTTTAACCTTCTGTACCTTGCAACAGTAGTAATCATTGCTATTATCATTGTTCATGAGAACCGGAATCCGTTAAAAACAGTTAGCTGGATTTTGGTGTTGGTGCTAATTCCATTTATTGGAATTGTGTTCTACCTGTTTTTCGGGCAGGAGTACCGCAGGAGAAAAATGTACTCGAGGAAAGGATTGAAAAATTTAAAACGACTTAGAAAACTGACGCAAGAACAGATAAAAAGCCTTTCAAACGATCAGCTTGAATTTTCGCAAGCCGTATCCAGCAAGAAGAATTTGATCAACCTGATGCTTTCCAGCTCAGATGCTCTGCTCACACAAAATAATGAAGTGACGATTTTAAAAAACGGAAACGAAAAATTCCCGGCACTTTTTCAGGCAATGGAAGAAGCGAAGCACCATATTCATGTTGAATATTATATTATTGAAGATGATGAGCTTGGTTGGCAAATGAATGAAATCTTGTGCAGAAAAGCAAAAGAAGGGGTTGAAGTTCGTTTAATTTTTGATGATGTGGGGAGTTGGAGTTTGTCGCGGAAATATCAACGGACATTAAGAGAAGCAGGTGTGAAAGTTGGTTGTTTTATGGAGGTTCGCTTTCCAAAATTCACATCGAAGGTTAATTACAGAAACCACCGAAAAATAGTAGTTATTGATAGTGAAGTAGCATTCACCGGCGGGCTGAATATCGCTGATCGTTACTTGCATGGGACAAAAAAGCTTCAGGCCTGGCGCGACACACATTTGCTGTTAAAAGGTAGTGCTGCTACCTTGATGCAAGTGATTTTTATGGGCGACTGGTATTTTGTCTCAGGTGAAGCACTAAAGGGCAATAAATTTTTTAAAAACCACGAACCTAATGAAGGGAAAATGGTTCAGGTAGTGAGCAGCGGACCAGACTCCGACTATGAAAGTATTGGACAGGCCTATTTTTCGGCAATTGTTTCGGCTCAGGAAAAAATTTACATCACTACGCCATACCTGATCCCCACCTCAGAAATCATTTTTGCTATGAAAACAGCTGCACTCAGCGGAATTGACATTCGTATTTTACTTCCCTCAAAATCGGATACCATCACACCAAAGTGGAGTACCGATTCATACATTACGGAATTGCTAGAGGCTGGCATCAGGGTTTACAAATACCAACCCGGTTTTATTCACAGCAAAACCATTGTGGTTGATGGCGTGCTTTCGTCAATTGGTTCAGCCAATATGGATTTCCGTAGCCTGGAAACCAATTTTGAGGTGGGGGCTTTGATTTACGATGAACATGTTGCCAGTGAAATGGAACAGCATTTTATGGATGATCTACAAAACAGCAGTGAACTAAATCTCAAGGATTGGCAAAAACGCCATTGGATACACAAAACCAAAGAATCATTTGCCAGGTTGTTTAGTCCGATGCTGTAAGCTAAATTTTACTTACTTCTAAAAACACCAATAATTAATTTTTTATTTAATTCTTTCTTTTTATTTTTATATAATTCAAATGTATTTTTTACCCCTAATCAAATTAATTGTATGGATAGCATTGAAAACAAAAATATTGGCTGGCAAAGAGTCTTATTGCTAATTATTCCTTATGTAATTACAGTTGGGATATTTCAAGGAATCGGTTTTTTGATTACAGGAACAAGTTTTGATGATATGGAGAACATACCCATCCGCAATAAACTTTATATATCAATTTTCGATATGGTCGGAACTTTTCTTGTGCTTTGGGGCTTCATGTCGGTTGTTGAAAATGAAAAGCTTATTAAGCTTGGATTTTCATTACAGAACAGGTTTAAAGATTGCTTGTTGGGTTTTGGAATCGGTGTTTTCATTCTGGTATTTGGATATTTCTATTTGTTATTATCTGGAAATATTGATTATAATAGAATCGTTTTTGATCCGATTAAACTCGGGCAATCTTTTGCGTTGTTTTTAATCGTAGCAGTTGTTGAAGAAAGTCTTATTCGTGGCTATGTACTCAGGAATTTGATGATCTCTTTTAACAAATACCTAGCTTTAATTCTTTCTTCCTTGATTTTTTCGCTCATGCATGGTTTAAATCCAAATTTCAATAATATAGCATTTGTAAATATTTTTCTAGCCGGAATTTTGTTAGGAATAACTTATATACACACTCAAAATTTATGGTTTCCTATAATGCTTCATTTCAGTTGGAATTTTTTTCAAACAAACTTAGGTTTTAATGTTAGCGGGCAGGATTCTTACTCTTTTGTTGAAATTGATCTTGTCAAGAAAAACTTATTCAATGGTGGTGAATTTGGGTTTGAAGGTTCAATCTTATGCATTATTATTCAGTCGCTTATAATAATTGGCATGGTGATTTTTTATGCAAAAAAACAACAAGTGAAAACTGTCCAAAAGATTTGAAATGAAAAAGTCTCTATTTGTTATAATGTCATTATTTCTTTTTGGGCAGCCAATGATAGCTCAAGATTCACAAAAAAAATGGATAAAATTTAATGCCTCACTCTCTCAAGGTAATTTGGTGCGTTACTTTAATTCAGTTGATGGATCACCTAGCTATGATTTTGAGCTTGGATATCTTTTAGGAATTGGTTACATCCATAAAATAAATGAGAGGTTGGAGTTAGAAACCGGGTTGGATTATTCAAGGAGCAGGTATAAGAAATCTTATGCTGGAGCTATGGGGGAAATGATAGAAGATGTCAATTTGTACCATATTGACCTGTTAACAGTACCTCTAAATTTAAGGTTCAAGTTGAATAGAAACTTTGTTATAACCGCAGGTTTACTGTGTGATATAGAAACAAGTATTATTGATTCCCGGGATGTTGATGAACAGTCAGGAATAGGAATTAATTTGAAAATCGGGAAAGATTTTTTATTGAATAATAAAACAATACTTTGCATTACTCCTGAATTACTTATCCATGGTGTAGTTCCATTCTATCATGAAAAAAATTATCAAAATCTGACTGTGCTGGGGTTGCGAGTAAGTTATATAATTGGGTTGTAGTTTAATAGCTAAAATGTTGTACCTCAGGCAACGTTTTATGCTTAACTTGCATTTAAAGGGTGAATGCAAGATCAAAATTGACTTAAGTGCAACTTCAAAAAATCATTTACAAAAGTTCAAAAGGGGATAGAAGAGCTCAAAAGCTGTTTTTTGATCGATATGCTGATGCATTGTTTGCTGTTGCCAAACGATATGCTGTTTCTGATGAATTGGCGGAAGATGCCCTCTTTCAGGCTTTCCTGAAAATCTTTGAAAACCTTCCTGAATTTGAATTTATTAATGAAGCTGCATTGGTAGGATGGTTAAACCGGATTGTGATCAATCAGGCATTGATGGGGAGAAGGAAAGAATTAAGCACTTTGTATAAGCTGGAAACGATTGATGAAGACCGACATGACACTCTAATTTATCAAGAAACTGACCATGAGGAGCTAACCGAACTTGTTAATGGTTTGCCTGAAGGTTATAAAACTGTTTTTATGCTGTATGTAGTTGAGGGATATGCACACAAGGAAATTGCAGAGATGTTGGAAATTACAGAAAGCACATCGCGGTCGCAGTTTTTTAAAGCGAGAAAAATTTTACAACAGAAAATTGAAAAAGATTATGGACAATCTGGAACGTAATATAAAAGAAGCATTTGATAGACAGGATGCTCAAAGCTCATTTTCTGGAAAAGAATCGATGTGGAATCGATTGGACAATGAGTTGAGGCCCTCAAAAGGCGTGGCGGCCTTATGGAGGGTGGCTGCAATAATTTTGGTGTTCCTGCTTGCTAGCGGAGTATTTGCAGCCAGGTTTATTCATACAAACCAACAGGTTGAATTAGCCAAACTAGAGTTGGAAAATGCAGAATTGTCAGCTACAGTTGACTCGCTGCAAAACCTTCCAGTCCAAATCAAGAGAGAGATAGAAATAGTTGAGAAGATCGTATACAAAGATCGAGTTGTTTCTAAAATAGCAACAAGTAAAGAATTTGGTTGGAAAGAAAAATATACACAAGTAGCTGACTCGGTGAATAAGATTCTTGACAAAAATGAATTTTATGCGCAGGAAATTGAAAAGCTCCAAAAAGAATTAGCTGAAATAAAACAAGAACTAACTGATTTTCAGAATGAAGATATTGAGCAAGAGCTTGTTCCTTCCGAAATTCCCTTTCAGTTAAAAAGTGAACACATTGATATTGAAATTGCCAGAAAGCCCACCCTGAAAAGTTCGGATGTTAAAATGAAAATATTTCAGAAAAACTTTATAGGAAACAAAAACGATTTAAACACAACCATTTTTAAGAATTGAGCCATGAAGACAATTATTTTGATGTTATTACTCTTCTTTCTTTCGTTATCCGTAAATGCCATGAACGGATATCATAAGGGGGATACCATTCGGTACAAATTTGATGAATTACTTATTGAAGTTGCCTCCAGGAATGCTTTGCAGAATAGATTGGATGAGTTTCAATTGACAGAAAAACTGGATCAAATAGAACAGGTTCTTAATGAACTTGTTCTTCCATCTCCTGCGCATAATGAACAAGTTGTTGTTTCATTCAGGGAAATGGGTGATGACTTGTATGTTTGGAATTATAAGGAAGTAGATCTAATGCTTCAGAAAACCAATTCAAAAAAGTTGATTGTTTTTGATGATGGGACAACCTTTGAAAAGACTTTTGGGAAGTATTGTTTTCACCTCTCGTATCAGACAGTCGAAATCAAGTTCTTCTTTAACAGCTATGACGCACTGAACATTATCCGTTCAGAAGCCTTCTCCGAAAAATCAAAGGAAGCGAAGTCTTATTTGGTTGAAAAATTTGGTCAAGCCTACCGTAAAGGAATAAATGGCTGGATTGACTTGAGGAATGAAGAAGTAAAAGGATATTTTCAGGATGAACCATACAAAACCGGAGACATGCTTTTTCTTGAAGGTGGAATTGGATCAGGATGGGTGAAGAATGGGTTTGTTTCCGATATTTCTTTTCGGGTAGGGGTATCATTTGGAATTAAGGGAATGTTTAAGAATTTGTATTCGGTTGACTGGCGGATGATGTATGATTTTTCGGAGTCGAATGAGAATAACTTCTTTGACCTGAACCATTTTGTTTCGTTAAACTGGGATCACAATTTTTCAAATACTCCTGGGAAGGACAAATGGTATGGATTTTCTGTTGGGTACCTGGTAAAGCGGAACAACGATTTTTTTCAAAAGAATACATTTAAACTTTCAGTAAACAAGAAAATAGACAACACATTTTCGATTAGGCCAGAGCTTTATTTCAATGACTTTATGAAAAATGTACACCCTGGGGTCAGGCTTTCAGTAGCTTTTTAGTGAACTCAATAATATCCCTTTCTTACTAAGAGGGTGTCCAAAAAGTACCTTATCTGCACTTTCAACGACTTTTACCCTTACATTCCCTAAAGGGAAGTCGTTGAAATTCAGGTTCCCTTTAGGGTTAGGGTAAAACTGAATTTCATGAAATACACAATTATGCTTACTTTTTGGACATACTCTTTTTTATTGTTGTTAATGGAATGTTAAAGGTTTTCGGCGTCAAAACCAATTGATAATGACTCTGTTTTTTCGTTTAAGCTTTAACTTCTAAAACTACAATTTTGGAAAGACGGAACTTTATCAAACACCTGTCAGCTTTAAGTGCTTCTTTTTACTTACCTGGGAAGCTATTGGCAACCGCAGACGAAAATGTAAAATACAAACGTGACAAGTGGGGAGATTTGCTTCCGGTACGACGGTTGGGGCGTACCAACGAGTGGGTGACCATGTTGTCGTTAGGTGCAGGGCACTTCGGCAGGGTGGAACCTGCTGCCCGTGCAGAGGAAATGGCTGAGCGGGCTATTGAGCAGGGCATTCGGTTTATTGATACGGCGCATGCTTATCAGAAAGGTGGAAGTGAAACAAAAATTGGGAAATACCTTGTTCCAAAATATCGTGATGAATTATTTATCATGTCTAAAACCGGAGCCAAAAATGCAGAAGGAGTATGGAAACAGCTCGATAATTCACGCAGGCGAATGGGAGTTGATGTAATTGATCTTTACCAGATTCATACCATTGAAACACCGGATGATGTTGATAACCGACTGGATAATGGGGTTCTGGATGCTTTGTTAGAAGCGAAACAAAAAGGTATCATTCGTTATGTTGGATTTACCGGGCACAAACGCACAATAACCCATTTGCGCATGCTTGAGCGCTTGGATCAGATGGGAATCATTTTGGATACTTGTCAGCTTCCTGTGAATTTATGCGATCATCATTACAAGAGTTTTACTTTAGAGGTATTACCAAAACTGTTGGAAAAAGATTATGGCATAATCGCTATGAAAACATTAGCGAATGGACAGTTTTTCGGGAGAATTGACGGATGGGCAAGAAAGGGCCGTGAAAAGCCTGAAGAATTAATTCCTGCTCTTGCATCAGTAGAAGAGGCTTTGCACTATGTTTGGTCTTTCCCGGTTTCAGTTTTAACCAGTGGAATGACAGATGCCGATATGGTTACAGAAAATGCCGGATATGCCAGGTCCTTCAAAGGGATGTCTGAAAAAGATAGGGAACGTTTGCTGGCTCTTTCAGAAGATGTTGCTGGACCGGTTATGGAGTTTTACAAAACTTTACCACCTTAATGTTCAGAATGGCAACTTCTCCAGATCAACATTCCCACCACTCAGAATAATACCCACTTTTTTGTTGGCAACATCAATCTTGTTTTCAAGGATGGCAGCTAATGGAACAGCTGAAGAAGGTTCAATGATTATTTTCATACGCTCCCATACCATACGCATTGCCCTGATAATTCCCCGTTCACTAACGGTAACAATTTCATCGGTTTTGCGCTGTATAATCCTGAAGTTAATTTCACCGACCGACGTAAGCAAACCATCAGCAATGGTTTTTGGGTCAACTGAAGGAATTAGTTTGCTGGCATGAAATGAACGGTAAGCATCATCTGCTCCTTCGGGTTCGGCGGCAATAACTTTTGCTCGTGGATTCAAAGCTTTAGAAGCAATGGAAGTACCACTGATGAGTCCACCTCCTCCAATTGGGCATAGAATAAAATCGAAATTCCCATAATCTTCAATCAGTTCTTTGGCAGCAGTTCCCTGTCCGCAAATAACCTGAATATTGTTGTAGGGATGTACCTCAATTGCCCCGGTTTGTTTCTGGATTTCAACAAGGGTAGCTTCCCGCGATTGTAAGGTAGGTTCGCAAAATGTAATTTGCGCTCCATAACCTTCAACGGCTTTCTTTTTTATTTCAGGAGCGTTTTTAGGCATTACAATAAAAGCTGGAATCCCTCTGTTTTTAGCAGCCAACGCCAATGCTGCAGCATGGTTTCCTGATGAATGTGTGCAAACACCCTTAGCAGCTTCTTCATCAGATAGTGAGAGAACGGCATTGCTTGCCCCGCGAAATTTAAATGCCCCAACTTTTTGTAGGTTTTCGCACTTGAAATATAAACGGCATCCGGTAATTTCATTAATTGCTGTTGAGCTCATCACTGGAGTGCGATGAACTACATTTTCAATTCTGGCATGTGCCTTTTCAATATCCGAGTATTCTGGCAGCTTCATAAATCAACTGTTATAGGTTATTAAGCATTTCTTCCTCTTTCCTGAAATCGTTACGGTAAATGGATTGTGACGAAAGTTGTTTCATCTTTTTCAAGCCATAAATCCACATAAAAATAATAAATGGAATGAAAAGAAGCAGGTAATAGGGATGCCCGGTCATGATGATAAAATCGTATACCCCATGCAATAATATTGGATAAATTAATGCTGCACGTATCAGTTTGTTTTTTTGATTGGGGTAAAATTTAGCCTGCCCAAAGAAAAAGCCCATCGTAACACCAAACAAAAAATGTGCAGGAACGGCTGTTATTGCCCTTATCCATCCCACATGTACACCATAATCGAGTACGTACATTAGATTTTCTACCGCTGCAAAACCAAGCGAGATATACACGGCATAAACAATCCCATCAAACTTTTCGTTGAATTCTTTACTTTTCCAGATAAGCAGATACAAAAACAGGAACTTAAACAGCTCTTCTGTAAAAGCAGCTACCACAAAAGCATTCCAGAAAGCTTTCATTGTTTCCTGAAATAAATTGATAAACAACATCAGGATGCTTTCAACAATCAAAACGGGGATTACTGAAATTGCCCCCAGAAACAGGGCGATCAGCAACATTTTAAATGGTTCTTTTTCGTACTTATCCCGAACCCAAATGTATGCCAACAGAATGGCAACCGGCGCCAGCGAAAGAATGATCAGCTTGGCTTGCATGGCTTAGATTTCTGATATCAGGTTTTTTAGTATGAGTGTCATTTTTGGCTCTGATTTCATAGCCACTTCTTGTACTTCCTCATGAGAAACTTCAACAATCTCCCCGGGAACCCCGCTGTCGGTAATAATGGAGATACCAAAAACTTTCATGTCCATGTGCCTGGCAACAATTACTTCTGGCACGGTTGACATGCCAACTACATCACCGCCTAAGATCCGAAACATTTTGTATTCTGCCGGAGTTTCGAACGTTGGCCCTGAAACGCCCACATACACGCCTTCTTTAATGTCGATGTTGTTTTTCAAAGCAATCAAACGGGCTTTATGCCTAAACTCTTTCGTGTAAACAGCACTCATATCCGGGAAACGAGGTCCCAGCTCATCAATATTTTTGCCATGAAGCGGATGCTCAGGGAACATGTTAATGTGATCCTGAATAATCATTAAATCACCAATGTTATAGTCTGGATTAAGTCCACCTGTTGCGTTGGAAACGAAAAGGTTATTAATCCCAATTTTTTTCATCACGCGAACAGGGAATGTTACTTCTTTCATGTTGTACCCTTCGTAATAATGAAATCGACCCTGCATGGCCAGGATTTTTTTACCACCAAGGATTCCGAAAATCAGTTGTCCACTGTGCCCGTCAACTGTAGAAACAGGAAAGTTTGGAATTTCCTCATAAGGTATTTTTTCTTTTATTTCAATTTCGTTTACCAGACCACCTAGCCCTGAGCCAAGGATGATCCCTACTTCAGCCTGATCGTTGATTCGTTCGCTTATGAAGTTCGCGGTTGCTTCGATTGTCTTTAACATAGCCTACGATTATTTTGTCAAAACTTTTTCCCTCATGGTGAAGGAATTTAATTTTTAATGGAATATAAAACAGCCTGGCCTTTATTTCAGGTAGAATATTTTCACCCTCACGCAGGCGCATGGCATCTTTTTCAGTAGTAAATATATATGGATTTTTATCTTTTTGGTTTTCAAATGTCTGATTTATTTTTTGCCAGTCTTTATTGTTGAAATTGTGATGATCGCCAAAAATCAATTCATCAACCACTTTTGCTTTTGATGAAAGATATTCGCGAAATGGTTTCGGATTGGCAATTCCAGAAATGACGATTGAAGCGTAACGTTTTTCATTAAAATCTGGCGTTTCTATGGCTTCATCTGGGAAAACAGCAATCGGTTCACCATAAACCATTGTGGTAAAATAGAGTGTTTGGTAAGGCATCAGACTAACGTCCTTCATGATAATCCTTCTGGTAATAGGCGTTATTTCATCAGGGCATTTGGTGTAAATAATGATGTTTGCCCTGCGTCGCTGATACTTTCTTTCCCTTAGCCTGCCTAGTGGAAGAAGTTGATCTTTATCGATTGGGCGGTTGTAGTCGATTAAAAGAATGTTAATCCCCGGCGTAACCCTTCGGTGCTGAAAGGCATCATCCAGTAAAATAGCATCAGGCGCATTTTCATTATCCCTAATCAGTTCGTTAATTCCGTGTACCCGGTTTTCATCAACAGCAACAGTAACATCTGGAAATTTCTTTTTAACCTGCAATGCTTCGTCACCAATTTCAATTGCCGTTGAGGTGGTTTCAACATATCTAAATCCTTTCGTTTTTCTTTTATACCCTCTGCTCAAAGTTGCCACCTTTGCATGCTTCTTCAATAGCTCAACCAGGTATTCTGTGTGTGGGGTTTTCCCGGTTCCACCAACAGTAATGTTCCCAATTGAAATTACAGGTATCTCAAATTCTTTGGACTTGAAAAAGTTGTAATCATAAAACATGTTTCGGATGTAAACGACTACACCATAAATGATTGATACCGGATATAGGAGGATTTTGAGCATGAAAATCTTTTGGAATACGAAGTTAATTAATAAAAATTATAAAATTTTAAATTATAGCTAGAAGATGGAGGCAAATTAATAAAAGAGAAATGGCTGTAATTTGAGATGATGATTCAACAAAATTTGCCAGGATTGGAGGTGAGAAGAGCGAAAGGGTAAACAACAGGGTTAAATTAAAAACGAAACTTTTAACCAGCAAGTATTTTCAATAATGAATACAAATATCACAAATTATGCAAAAAACTTACATATAGATAATTCTTATTTAGATAAAAAAAACAGCAAGCTGTGCTTTGTCATTCTGGCTAAAAACCCAGTCATAACTAAAAGAAAACATGACTTTTAACAATGTGTTGAATTGATCTAGACAAAGCTGAATTCTGAAATGTTGTTCAGCATGAAATCTCGGAGGGGACTTTTAAGCAGGCTATCGGATAAAGAAATGTACAATATTTTTTCACAAAAGAGTATTGCTGCCCCTATAGCGGTATAATATATTATTTTATTAACCGGGTTAACCACCCTAAAATTTTAAATTATGAAAAAGCTTTTCTTATTTATTTCATTTGCCATATTTATTATTTGCTTTGGAGCAAATGCCCAACTAATAGTATTAAGTGACGGAAACGTTGGAATAAACAAATCAACTCCAACCCATAAATTGGATATAGATGGAGGGGGAATGAGGATTATTTACTCTTCTAACAAACCTTATAGTATAGAAACCTGGAATTCAGGCCCCAGGATCTGTAGTGACAGTAAAATTATTTTCTATAAGCCTAGTGGTGGTGGGTATATTGACGTTCATTGTAAGGTATTGACAGAATATTCAGATCTTAAGGCAAAAGATGGATTAACCTCTATTTCAGGAACAGCGTTGGAAAAGATAAAATCTCTTAATGGCTATAAATATCACTGGAAGGATGATCCTGTTAAGAAGAAGCATGCAGGACTTATTGCACAAGATGTTGAACTTGTTATACCAGAAGCAGTTTTTACAAGTGATAGTGTTGATTCAAAGTCTATTGCATACTCAGCGATAATTCCTTATTTAGTTGAAGCTATAAAGGAACAACAAGTGCATATTAATAAAATGGAAGATCAAATTAAAAATAAAGATAATTTGAAAAGTGCTTCAATTGATGGCGATGGTCAAAATGAATTTGAGTTAAGTGATGAAACAGCGTCATTATATCAAAATGCCCCGAATCCATTTTCAAGTCAAACGACAATAAGTTTTATGATACCAAAATCCGTAAATACTGCTCAATTGCACATTTGTAATATGGTTGGAAACCTTCTTAAGACGATCTCAATTAACGAAAGGGGAAGTGGAAGCGTACAAATCAATGGGAATGAATTTAATGCAGGAATGTATTTCTATAGTTTGGTAAATGATGGCAAGATTATCGATACAAAGCAAATGCTTTTAACAAATTAACTATGAAAATATTGTTAGCCATTACAGTTATTCTTACCCCTTTATTTTGTTTCACACAATCGATAGACTCAATTGTTATAGCTGCAATTGATGGAATTGGACATACTGATACTGTAAAGTTTGGTTTTAAAGATGATGCTTCGGTTGGTATAGATTCCTTATTTGGTGAGAAAAATTTGTACGGAGAGCCTAATCAAGACTTAGACTTAAGATTTATTCATCGAACCGAAACCCAAATAGAACATGGAATTGATACTTTTTGGTTGTCGGGTTGCAGCTCAACAGGAAATGTTAAGCCGTTCCCAGAAAACTTGGATATGAAGAATGACTTTAGAGCTCCCAATCCTTTTTTTGACAACCAGTTTGTATTGAAGGTCAATGGTAGCAATTTCCCTATTACTGTTAAGCTAGTTGGCTATTATGGAGGACTCTATGATATTCCTTTTTGTATTCATGATAGTTTAACAATTACCCCGAGCAATATGGACAACGGAGATATTGATACGATTGTACATATTGAAGACAGTCAACAACTTTGTTTAATAAATTTTAGACCCTGGGTTATTCTTTCTTCTAAAAAGGACTATAGAACTGGTTTTAGGCTGTTCCCAAATCCTTCCAATAGAACAATTAACCTTAGGCACTCTGGTTATAACTTATTAAATGAGGTAATTAATATCAATGGGACAAAGCTTGGAAGGTTTATATCATTCGGAGATAACTATGAATTTAATATATCCGAATATCCACCAGGCATCTATTTTATCAGAAATAAATTCGGTTCTTATAAGTTCATAAAAAACTAGTTTATCGTAGATTTTAAAATTAATAAAATGATTAAATTAATATTATATTCGCTATTGATGTTTTTTTGTGTGACTACCTATGCCCAGACTTACGAAGAGTGGTCATTTGAAGATTATCACGACCCATCCACAAATATCCTTAAATCAGGGTTGTTGAATGAATATGCCCCTAATGGTATAGCTTTCACCCCTCAAGGAGAGTTCCATATTCTCATTGTTTGCGCAGGTTTTGGCACTCCGTATGATGATTATAGCTGTGGAAATTGGGCAACTGGTATCGATACTACTCCTGATTGGGTTAATGATAAATCAACATTTTATAACCAATCAAGTGATTTTGCTACATACTCGTCATTAAATAACCCTCACAATATTTCACGGTTCTATTACGAGATGTCACAGCAGGATTTCGAGCTTTTAGCTGATGTTTACCCAAATCGTATCAATATTGATCCAACCGGTTCCACCAATTGGGGAAGCTTGACCAGAAAAGTTTTTGAGCAAATGAAAGTTGAAGACCCAAATTTTGATTGGTCGCCATATGATAACAGAACTAATTATCCAAATTATGGAAGTGATAACTCGAATAGTCAGCCTGATAGTATACCAGATTTTGTAGTTGTATTGTTCAGGTATAATGCGGGTTGGAGTAATCAACCTATTAGTGGTATGAATACTTGGGCTGGTTCACAAGGTGGGTACGCTGCATTGTCAGGACTTTCAGGTTTTGATTATAACGGTTATACATTTCATTCTGATGGAGGATATACGCATTGTTCCGGGACCAGTAGTATGTTCGGTTTATTTATTCATGAAGTTGCACATAGCGTTTTTGATTGTCCACATTATGGTGGAGCAAATAGTGTCGTAGGAAGGTATTTCTACGGACAAACGGGCTGGGGAATGATGAATCTTGGCTCGGGTTCATTTTCTTCTGCATTGGGTTGGGAAAGATGGTATTTAGACTGGATTGAATTAACCTCAAACGGCGTAAGTACAGATATAAAACAAAAAGCTGATCTTAGCTCAAACGGAGAATATATTTTAGGTGATTTTATTACAACTGGAGATGTCATCAGAGTAAAAGTTCCAAATGGAACGGGAAACAATCAATACCTTTGGCTTGAAAACCACCAAGGAATGTCAATATTTGATAATAGGGGATGGCAAAATGATGGATGTAGCAATCCGTTACCTAATTCTCCTCGAGGTATAGTTGCATATATTGAATCAATTCATGACGATAAAAATGCACCATTTAGCTTTTGGAGTGATACCCATACTGCAAATGGTATTAAAATAATTAATCCTAATGGTAGCTTTGATTATTTATTTGGAAGTGCTTCGACACCATGCAACCTTTGGGGCAATCAAATTTACAATCTTACAGAAAACAGGACTGCTCCGATGTCTGGGCAAACCAGAACAGAGTTTCTCCGATTTGACCTCAATTCTGACAATTCAATTTATGTAAATTCGAATGTGAATTCAACATCTCCAAAAAATGAGCAACATTGGGTTGCCCAAAGGAATGGAATCTATTATCTTGACCTAATTGGTGGTGATATAAGTTTTGATCAAGGAGATAAAATGGGTATTTCAGAAAATTCATTAATAATAAACAGGCCTATCTATAATTATTCTACTCGTCAATTATCTCCATATTATTTAAATGGAATATCTGTCACTGTTCTTCAGGAGTATTCGAACGGTGATGTTAGAATTAAAATTGAATATGATGACGTAGATATTGACAAAGAAATTAACTGGTCAGGTGATATTGTTTTAACTGATATAACTCAAACAATTAATCCTGATTTAAATATTATGTCGGGTTCTACTTTAAGATTACTTAAAGGTCAAACAGCAAATAGGCACACAAAATTGAACGGTGCTTTTGTAAACCCTACCCAAATGTCTTGTCAAGAAAACTCTTTACTGAAACTAAACAGCACTTCTTTTCTCGTGATAGAAGACGAGAGTTCTTTAATCCTTGAGTCGGGAAGCACACTAGAAGTTGAGGATGAGGCAATTGTATATGTAAAAACTGGAGGTTCTTTGCAAGTAAACAGTGGTGCAACTGTAAATATTAAAGGCAATGGAAAGGTTATAGTTGAATGTAATGGGAACTTATGTATAATGAGTGGTGCTTCAATAGAATTGGAAGATTCGAATAGCACATTTAATCTTCTTTCAGGTGCAAATATTGAAGATGGGTGTTTGACAGATTTTTCCGGTGTAGTTTCAGGTAATGGTTCCATCCAAACATTTTCAAGTCAAACTTTAACTAATTTGACAATCAACTCAGACCAAAATTATTATGGTACAAATATCACTACATCAAATGTAACTGTCACAGGAAATGATACTGATGTTCAAATTGAGGCAGAGGATGTCATATTTTCGTCTATTTTAGAAGTTCAATTGGGGGCAACTTTAACAGTTTATACTTATGCAAACACATGTAATTAAAAAAATCTATTCCTAAATAAGTGTTTCTATTTTTGAAATAATTTAACAATATTATTGCCAGTCCTTTAGATCATCCTAAAGGACTGTTGCTTTTCTATATCCCTTACTTTATTCTATTCAGATATTTATAGATACCAGCCTAATAATTGATTAATGTCTCTATCAAATTAAGTATAATGGAAATCTCGAAATTGGACTGTTAATGAACAATAGATTAATTCTGCAAACTAGAAGCACTATTTATCTTATCAACAAATGACTATAATTGACGAGCAATTACAATCAAATGACTTTCAAAATTAAGTTAGAAAACAAATTCTGTTTTCTCAGAACCCGAAACTCGCAACCCGTAACAGATAGCATATTCCTTTACTTCTTCCTTCCCACTCCCAGCTATTCAATAACTATGTCATACGGTATCCGTGCCAACACACCTCGGGTGTCTTTAATTTGATTGAGTTGGTGGTAGATGTGAGCATAGTCACCTAACTCTTTTTCAAACATCCACATGCGTGCGTTCCCTGATAATTCTTTGATAAACTCTTCGAATGGATCCTTTAGCTCAGGTAACTCCTTAATGCGATAATCTTCAATTCCAGCCATTTCAGCTGCAACTTTTACAGCATCAGTAACTCCTCCATAAAGATCGACCAATCCAATTTCCTTTGCATTTTCAGCCGACCATACGCGGCCTTCACCAATATTTTCAAACCCTTCAATTGGTAAATTTCTTCCTGCAGTAACCCGTTCTACAAATGTATCATAACCACGCTCAATATAGTTCTGAAGCATTTTCCGCTCAAAACTTGTCAATGGTCTTGTCAACGATAAAATATCTGAATGCTCATTGGTTTTTACTACATCCTGAGTAATTCCGATTTTTTTATTTAATAGTTCACCAAAGTTTGGGATAACCCCAAATATTCCGATAGAGCCAGTAATGGTAGTTCTATCTGCCATAATGGTGTCGGCTGCAGCTGCAATATAATATCCACCCGAAGCGGCAACATCACCCATCGAAGCAACAACAGGTTTTGTTTCAGAAGCTAAATGCACTTCTCTCCAAATTATTTCAGAACCATAAGCACTTCCTCCAGGTGAGTTAATACGAAGTACAATTGCTTTAATTGAGCTGTCTCGGCGTGCCAAACGAATCGTTCTTGAAAGCTTGTCAGAATTGATGGATTGATCGCTGTCTGTACCACCGGTATCGATATCCCCCATAGCGTAAATCACAGCAATTTTTTCACGAACAAAACCTTTCCCTTCTTTCACTACAGGGGCTTTTGTGTACTTGTCAATGTCAATTGCAGGAATGTCTTTACTTTCGTCAACTCCAAGCATCGATTTCAACTCGCTTAATACCTGGTCTTTATACTTTAAGGTATCAACCAATCCTTTTTCAAGAACAAATTCCGCACCCTGTAAGGCAGGAACCCCATTAGCCAAATCATTTAGTTCATCCAAACCTAGTTCGCGTGATGCAGATATATCCATCAACATTTGTTTCCAGATGCTTCCCATATATGTTTCAGTTTGAAGACGATTTTCAGGGCTCATCTTTTCAAGCATAAAAGGCTCAACCGCAGCTTTAAATTTTCCATGGCGAATAATTTGCATTTCCACCCCAACCTTATCCAATGCTTTTTTAAAGAAGTTCCGCTGTGCGCTTAATCCTTTAAAGTCAATCATTCCCTTTGGATTAAGAACTACTTTGTCGGCAACTGAAGTCAGGTAGTAGGCTTTTTGTGAGAGTGCTTCGCCATAAGCATAAATAAATTTCCCTGATTCTTTAAAGTCAATCAGGGCATTTCTAATTTCTTCAACTGAGGCCAAGCCAGCATTTACCATGGATGGATTTAGATATATTCCTTTTATTTTATCATCGGTCTTCGCCTTTTTTATGCAGGCAAGAATATCGTTCAGCCCAATTTGTTTTGAAGATGGAAATCCCGGCATATCCAGATCGCTGAACGGACTTTTGTTCGTTCTTTCAACAACCCTATTCTCAAGCCTCATAATAAGGATTGAATTATTCTTTACCTGAACAGGTTGATCAGAAATCGATATGATGGCTGAAAAAATGATGATCCCAAAAACAGAAACTAAAAAACTAGCGAGGACAACCCCGACAATAGTTGCTAAGGTGTATTTCAAAAAATCTCTCATAATAACAATTTATTGGATGGTGTTTGTAGTTTTGTTGTTTGTAAAAGTATAAGTACGAATTTACTGAATTAGTTACAATAAAATCCAATTCATGCCCAAGCTTTTTTTGTTGTTAGGAGGAAATTTAGGGGATAAGGCAGAAATTTTCAGAATTGCATCTGAGTTGATTAGCGAGTCAATTGGAAGAGTTGTTAAAAAATCATCAGTTTACGAGACTGAGCCATGGGGTTTTGAATCGGAGGATATGTTTTGGAATCAGGTCTTAGTTCTTGAAACAGAGATGCTCCCGGAAGAAGTTCTTAATAATACCAAGCAGATTGAAGACCAGATTGGACGCATACGAAAAGAAGATCGATATGTTTCCCGCTTAATTGATATTGACCTGCTTTTTTATGATGATTTAATTCTGGAAACCAATCAATTGCAAATACCACATCCCCGAATGCAAGACCGTCGATTTGTTTTAGTGCCATTGAATGAAGTGGCAACTTCAAAGATCCATCCGGTTTTTGAGAAAACAATTTTTGAAATGCTGGATGAATGCAAAGATAAGTTGGGAGTTAAAAAGCTTGAGAACCTCTAAATTACTTTGAATCAATTTTTGGTCCAAAAGCCAAATCACCAGCGTCACCTAGTCCGGGTACAATGTATGATTTCACGGTCATTTCTTCATCAATTGCCCCTACCCAAAGTGTTACATTTTTAGCTTTAATCTTTTCAGTTACATAGTCCACACCCTTCCGGCTGGCAATAATCGCAACCAAATGTACATGTTCAGGTTCCCCTTTTTTTAGTAAAGCTTTATAGCCAATTTCCATCGAAGCACCAGAGGCCAACATTGGATCGGAAAGAATTGCAATTTTTTCATTAAGGTCAGGAGAAGCCAGGTATTCGAATTCGATGTGGAATTCACCGTTGTCATTATATTTTCTGTAAGCGGAGATAAATGCATTTTCAGCCTGATCGAAAATATTCAACAACCCCTGTTGTACAGGCAATCCGGCCCTTAAAATCGTGGCCAAAACGGGTTGCTGTTTTACCATTGGAACTTTGGCTACCCCAAGCGGAGTTTGTACATCTTTAATATCGTAATCTATTTTTTTACTGATTTCATACCCGAAAATTTCGCCCAAACGTTCCAGGTTTCTTCTAAAACGAAGTGGGTCTTTTTGGATTTTTTCATCACGTATTTCAGCAATGTACTGATTAAATACAGATTGTGTGTCGCTTAGGTTGTAAACTTGCATAACAAAAATTTTGGCGAAATTAATGAATTTTTCGCTTTATGGAAATCAAGTAAATACAAAATCCCCATCGCCATCTTGTAAAAAAAGCTTGGAAGTGGATTCATTTTGCAAAACCTGACTAATGCCAGCATGCTTTTGCACATTTTTCTTGAAGAAAGCAGGAAAAGAATGATCCTTGAAATAATCCACTAAATCGGGATGAAATACAACAAGGGAATCTGCCTTTTTTTTAAGGATAAAATGTTTTATAAGACGTTGAATTTGTTCTTTGAATTGAGGCTCATAATAAAAGAAAGGAATTTTAGCAATATTATCCCTGATAGAAAAAGCAAAGAAACCTACAATTTGATCGTTTTTTGAAATTTTCAGGTATTCAAAATGGTATTTCCGAACGTGGTATGTAAAGGGATATTCGAATGCATTATCTTTCGATTTTTTAACCCAGGGATATCTTTTAATCCAGTTAAAATATTCAGCTGTTTTTTCAATGAGTTCATTTTTTGCATGTTCTTTGATGAAGTCTTCCAATTCTGGGCTGATTTCATTTACAATTTGGGATGAAAGTTCAGAATTATCAATTCTTTTGAGAGCGATATAGCACAATGGTGTCCAAAGCGTATTGAGGATTTTATCAAAAATGTAAAAAAGAGTTGATAAAAATTTAAATTTTGGGAATTTGCTCAAGCTCAAATCTTTCAGGTAGAAACGGTAAAAAAGTCTAAGTCCATTTATTGGACTAGGATAGTGGAACAGTCCTGTTTTTTCAAGTATATTTTTACTATGTTCAGTACTGTCGCTCAAAAACATTCTTGAGTGGCTTAGTTTAAAAGCCTTCAAAAAAACTGGAAGTGCTGTTCCTTTCCCTTTTTCATAATCGCTCCACCAGCAAGAGTTCGAGAAGATGGGTTCTTTTGCACCATTCATCTTTCGGGAAATCAATCCGGCAAAACCGATTACCTGTGAACCAACGTGAGCAACAACCAGTGCTGTTTCATTGCCTTCAGAATCGGGGTTGTTTAGTTGCGAGATTGCTCTTAGTTCTGTAATTGGCTTTGGGTGAAATTGTCTGTATTTCTCACTTTCAATAAAAGAACCAAGTTCATTGACCTTTATTTCAGTTATTTCCATCAAGTTGTTTATGAATATAATCAATAATATCACCTACATTCTTCATTTCAATTACATCAAACAAATCAAATTCGATGTTAAAGGTTTCTTCAATCTTTTTGATGAGAATAATGTGGTTTAGGGAATCCCAATTATTGATGTCTTTTGAAGAAGTTGATCTGTCGAGTTTGATCTCTTGCTTAAAGACATCTTCAAATACTGTTTCAAGTTTGGGCAGGATTAATGCAGTTTCCATGTTAGATCTTTTTGTAAATCACAAATCTGTTTTGGTTGGCAAATCCAATCGTTCGGTATAAATTTGAAGCCAGATTATTAGCATGTAAAATTACATCATTAATTCCTTCCTGATATAGTTTATAGATAATGTTTTTGATCAGGCTTGAAGCATAACCTTTTTGCTGATGTTCTTTTTTGGTAACAATAAAGTATAGTCCGGCACATTGCTTTATACGAAGGACAAGGGAGGCGGAAATTAGTTCATGGTTTTTGAATAGCCCATAAACCTGTAGTTTTTTGTTATCTAATTCATCGATTTTGATTTGCCTCAAAGGCAGTTCATTTGATAACAACTCTTGATTAACGAGGTATTGAAATTGCCTGAATTGATCATGGGAAAGAATACTTTTCAGTTGTACTCCTTCTTCAATGGGAGATTCCATAGCTTTTGAAGAAAAAAACATTCCTTGCAAAAATTTTACCGGGATAATATGATGTTTTTTTAGCAGGTCAGAATGATTCCGATTTAAGTATTTATCAGGGACAATAAAAAAAGGTGGGTATTTCTTCCTTTCAATATTGTGAATAAGTATTGGGATGAGTTTCTCAGGAAAAACTGTTTGGTCGATATTGAAAAGCATCTGTGGCCAGCTATTCCCGAGGGATTTTACGATTTCGTAATTATTCTCTTTAATAAGTTCAACACTGCCAACTTCTCCAAAGGAACGATAAAATTCATACAGGTTTTCTTCAATTTCTTTCATTTGTCAGGTATGCCTTTTCCAGTGTTTTTCTGTCGGTTTTTCCACTGGCGGTGAACGGAATGCTTTTAATACTTATTATTTCTTCAGGAACCATTTGTGGTGGCAATTGCTTGCTTATTTCTTTTTTTAGCTGGTTACAATCGCCTAAATAGCCTTCAATAAATATATATAATCGTTTAATTCCAATTGTTTTTTCACTTGCAACAGCTACAATTTTATGTTCTTTTACAATATTTCTAACAGCATTTTCCACTTCAATCAAATTTATACGGTATCCTTGTATCTTGACCTGATCATCAATTCTTCCAAGAAAATAGTAGTAACCATCTTTGTCTTGTTGAACAAGGTCTCCAGTTCTATAATACTTCTTTTTAACTCCATCTTGCTCAATATAAACAAATGGATCAATGCCTCCTTTCAAATAACCTTTCATTATTTGCTCACCTCCAAGACAAAGTTCACCAGGCTCAGTGGTTAGAATGTTGTTATTTTTGTCGATGACAATGCAGCTAATTTCTGGAAATGGAAGACCAATTGATACAACCCCATTTGCACTCTTTATTTCGTCTGGTTTTTTAAAACGAAAGAAAGTAGATAGCATCGTTGCTTCTGTTGGACCATAGTAATTTATTATTTCTGCATCAGGAAATGAACCCCACCATTTTTTAACCATTGATACCTGCAATGCTTCGCCAACAAAGCAGAAATATTGGATATGCTTAAGATCAAGTTTTTCGATATACGAATCCAGATAACTTAAAACAGAGGGCGTTAATTTTATCCAGTTAATGCTTTTATTGGTCATCAATTTGGCTATCGAAAGGAACTTGAATTGGTTATCTGGCAAAAGGTAAATACAGCCACCAACAGACAATGGTAAAAGATAGCTTGTGAAAGCTGAATCTGTAGTATGATCATGTGTTTGCAAGTAATGGGCACTATGATATAATTCAGGAAACATTTTTAAAAAGGCTCTTCTATATGAAGTCACATTTTTAATTGATATTGGAACGTGTTTAGGAATACCAGTACTGCCAGATGTTGTTAAAATGTACATATTTTGATCTTCATCAACACGTACAGGTTCAAATGGTAACGATGACTTAAGTCCTGAGTTATTCAAAAGTTGGAGCTTGAGATTATTAGCTAATCCCTGAATATCATCTTTAATTGAAAATACATGTTTTACCTCAGTATTTCTAAGAACTCTTGAATTTCTTTCCAATGGATGATTAGGATTAATGGGAACAATATAATTTCCACTAAACCATGTTGCAAAGATAGCTGCGTAAGTTTCAATGGATTCATAGGAGACTATTCCAATAGCATTGTTTGTGCCCCCAATCTCTGATTCAATTATTTCAAATGCTCCATTAATATATTCTATAAACTCCTGGTAAGTAATGTAACTTCCATTAATGCAAAATGCATTGGAAGATTTATTTTCTGAAAGAGTTTGAAATATTTCTTCAATAAGCTTCATCGTTGTGCAATATGTTTATTCAACAATCTTTTTAAATGGAACGAAAGATATTCTGATTTAATTCGTGGAGCAATCTTTTTTCTCCCGGGTAAATCCATTGCCAGTCGCTGGAAATGGTCCGGAATAAGTTCCTTTTTTATACCTGCCGTACCAAAAGTAATATCGCAGATATTTTCTTTTTTGATTTTTTCAAAAACTTCATCGAAAACACCAACATCAGAAAATGGAAAAGCAAATGCCCGGACGTTGGGAGAAAGATGATCAACAACCCATTTTACACTTTCGTTAATTTCTTCAAATTGCCTTTCAGTATCTAGCAACCAAAATTCGGGATGATCCCAACTATGTGATCCTATAGAAAAACCATCTTTTGCCAGTTGTTTCATTTCATCCAGGTTCATGTATGGTTTTTCGTTTGCTAAATATTCTTGCCAATCAATTCCAACATCTTTAGCCGTTTCATCAATCGAGTCAATATCTGCATAAGTATTTTCCAGGTTTACGTTCAGGTTGTTTTTTTCAAAGAATTCCTGAAGTATTGATGTTTTATAACGATGAAAAAGATCTTTGTTGTCGACAAATGCTGGATTTATAAAAAATGTAGCAGGAATACCTTTTTGCTTTAAAATAGTAGCAACAATTTCATAACAAGAACGAAGGCCATCATCAAACGTAAGGTGAAACGAGTTCGTTTTGATATTTCCGTGATGTAGCTCTTCAAGCGTAACGGGTTCAAAATATTTTAGAAGGTATTCCAAATCCGTTTTGAATCGGTCAACAGTTGGGTAGTTGTAATTTCTTTGGAATGGAAGCCTGTTATCGCTTACTAAATGATAAAAGGGTAAAAGAATTGGAATGTTTTTCCCCGATTTCAACACACGAAGAGGGATAAAACTTGCAGAAAAGGAAAGTAGTTTATTTGTTATGCTTCTCATTTCTTAAACCACTTTAGCCAAACAGGAAGTTTGTTCCATTTGAGCTGGTGATAAACTTCCGGGTTTGCTCCAAACCCTTCATAAAGTCTGGCAACACCGGGGATCATTGACCCTTCAAAATCCAGGGTGAATTCGCTTGAAGAGTGTTCTTTTATAAATTGGTCAATCAGGTAAAACATGGCATTTAAATCCCTGCCCGTATTGTTAGTTGCAGCATTCAAATAAATAACACGGGTTTTAAAACGAATAAAAAATGCAGCTGCACATAATTCATTCTGAGGGGAATAAACACCGTAAATCTGCCCCATGCTTTTTGTCAGGGCAAATGACAGGATATTTCTAAGCCTTAAATATGCACTCCTGTCAACCTTTACTTTTTGGTTCTGACGTTTGAATTCAAGATAATCATCGACTGAAATACCAAGTATGAGGCTTAGTTTGTATTGTTCCGCTTTTTTTAGTTTTCTTTTGGTGTGGCTTGAATATTCTTTAGATAGTTCAAGATATGATTTCCCCAATGAAAGTAAGTGGTTCTTTTTAGGAAAGAACTCACCATTGACAATTTGAATTGGGAGATTCATGGAGTTTATATTAATCTCTGAAAATTTATAAAGCTGTTGAGCTTTATGGAAAAACTCTTCAATTATTCCCTTGGTTGGCGTTGGAAAAATTCCAAGTTGCTGACAGTATGTTGGTTGGTATAAATAAGCTATGCCAATTTTTTTTCGAGAAATTAGAGGCATGACATAATCATAGTCACCCATAACAAGTGCATCCCATCTACTACATGCTTTATCCAAGTACCAGGATTGTGCATAAACCAAGGCGTTTGGGGCTTTAGCAATGCAGGCATCCCATTTGTCTGCATCAATATCTTCAAAACGTACAAATTCTACCTGATTAACTTTCATCGCTGTATTTTGCTGCCAGTTGGTTCATTTCTTCAAAAACCGTTTTCCACCCATTCCATTTTCCTTTATCATTTAAACTTTCATTGTGAAAAATACTAATGAACGTTCCTCCAAATCGCTTGATCTCTGTCATTAGCTCCTTTATTTTTTCAATTGCTTCATTCGGGTTCAGCTTCAAATAATCGTTCATGGTAACATCCATAAGCTGAAACGGATGAATCATTAGAGTTGTTTTTTTCTCACGAACCAAATCATAAAAATAAAAAGGACTTGCAGTTCCAGCCCTGAACCCGATCTGATCAGCATAACCAAGGGTATAATCGTGCCTGATACGGGCTTTGATTAAACGCCGGTAGGTTTTTGGGAATTCCAATTTCAAAAAGTGTTGCCTGCTGGTATGTACGTGTTGCTGGATAATTTCTTCAAGGATCGCAATTTCTTTTTTTAGTCTTTTTTTATTCCTTACCGATCCGTACGACGGATGAATGCCCAACGAAAAATCAGCTGCTAATCGTTTAATCAGGTTCTGGAATGACTTGTTTTCGGGTGAAACATTCCGGTCGTATTTGCCTGGTTTTCCCGCAAGGATGAAAAAACGAAGTTTGTCAGGTTTTTCTTTAAATGAATCTGCAATGAAATCGTAGGTATCGTAAGGGTCACTTTTTTTTCCACGCAATACGCTAAGCCGTTCATTTATTTGTCCAATATCACCAACCGAAATGGCCTTCAAACATGCACCATATGTGCGAAGAAGACTTTTGTTTTTATACGCCCATGCATTGTCAATATCAATGGTGGTGAGGTAATCAAATGTTGGTTCACGGTATTCAAATTCAGGGTACTTCGATTTAATTTTTTCGGCAATTAAATATGCCCATTTATTTACAACAGGGATTTGAAGCTGCTTCATCTTGTGCAAGATGCTGTGCTTAGAAGGATATCTTCTGTGCTTTCCAAAGTCAGTTTCTAAATATTCTTCATACCTGGTAATTAAAAAGAAAGAGGCAGCAAAAGGATCGAAAGGGAGGAAGGAATCTTTTGATGATTTAAAAAAATAGCGATCACCTTCAAAGGCGAAGGTCTCCATGTTTTGATACTTGATGCCTTGCTGAAGCAGAAGTGGGTGGGGTGCCAGGTTCAAAGATGATTCAACGAAATCGGTTGAGTAATTAATTTTTGGACCAATATGATTTTTGAAGTCTTCAGGGTCAGTAGAATAAGACAATGGTACATGCAGGATATCGCCGAAAATGAAATCGAAGATATACAAAAGACGACTGTTTAGTTCTTTGCTATAAAGGTAAAGCATGGTTTTTATATTAATCCTTCATCCGCAAAGCTAAGATACTCATCATGGGCGACAATTATATGATCGAGAACGGAAATTTCCATGATTTGGGCAGCATCTTTTATTTTTTTTGTGATTTTCAGATCAGCATCGCTTGGCTTTAAATTGCCTGACGGGTGGTTATGGCACAAAATAATTGAGCTGGCCAGTTTCTCCACTGCTGTACGGAGAATGATTTTGATATCAATAACTGTCCCGGTAAGTCCTCCCTGGCTAATCATGAACTTATCGATGACCGTGTTTGATCGGTTTAAAAGCAATACCCAAAATTCTTCATGATTCAAATCTTCGAGCATAGGATGAAAAAATTGCGCCGCCTGCCCGCTTTCTGTAATGATGGTTTTTTGCGAAGTTTGATTTTCTTTTCTCCGTCTTCCGAGTTCAAGAGCAGCCAAGATATTTACAGCTTTTGCATCACCAATGCCGTTAAACTTCTGCAGATAGCTTGAGTCTTTCTTGCTTAACTCGGATAGGTCGTTGTTTACCGAAAGCAATATTCTTCTTGAAAGCTCAACAGCTGATTCGTTGGCATTACCAGATCCAATTAATATAGCCAATAACTCTGCATCAGAAAGCGAACGTGTTCCTTTCTTTAACATTTTTTCCCGTGGGCGATCTTCTACTGCCCAGTCTTTAATACTTAGTTTTTTATACATAGAGGCGGAGTTTTAAAAAAACTAAGTTATGGAAAACACAAGAATTCTCAAATGGCATTGAGGCAAAAAAAAGCCCCCGATCATTTGATCGAGGGCTTCTTAATATCTTATACAAGTATTATAACTTGCTAATTTGAGCAGCTAGTCTTGATTTTAGGTTGGCAGCTTTATTCTTGTGAATAATGTTTCTTTTAGCTAACCTGTCAATCATCGAAGCAACTTTTGGGTATTCAGCAGCAGCAGCGTCTTTGTCTGTAACTTCACGCAAGTTTTTCAATGCGTTACGCATTGTTTTTGCATAGTATTTGTTATGAACACGCTTTGCTTCGTCTTGTCTGATTCTTTTCTTTGCTGATTGATGATGTGCCATTTTTAAATCTTCAGATAAAATAAAAATTAGTAGCCCGTAGGGGATTCGAACCCCTGCTACCAGGATGAAAACCTGGCGTCCTAACCCCTAGACGAACGGGCCAACATTTGATTCCCTGAAATTGGGACTGCAAAAATAAATCAAATTTTGTAGCCACCAAATTTTTTATCAGGATTTTTTCCGAAACCTTGATTTTTCTTCGTTAAGAAAACCCTTTTCGATTTCGGCGATGCAAAGAAAGACAAGATTTTGATATTTTCAAATAAAATGTGAAAAAATTATTTCCATTCCACAATTGTGCCCCTGTCTTTGTCCAGCAGGGTTTTTGGCATTGACGCAACAATCTCTTTCCAAAGCAGTTCAATCAGTTTGTTTTTTGCGAAATGGCGGGAATAAACAAGACTCACTTCCCGGATTGGGGTTACATCGGTAAAATGACGGACATGTTTGGTCCGGTATTCCGACATCTCAACAGCGGCGAGTTCCGGGATAAGTGTCAAGCCGCCTTCTTTGTCTATAATGTTCATGAGCGTTTCCAGCGAGCCTGCTTCAAAGTGAAAAGGTAAATTTTCATTAGCAGCTCCTTTAAAAGAACACAGGTTAATTACCTGGTGGCGGAAACAATGTCCATCGCTCAGCAGCCATATCTCTGGCAGCGCAATATCGTTAACTTTTATCGTAGATTTATTGTATAGTGGATGTTCCTTGTGGGCATAAACCATCATTTCTTCGTAGAAAATAGGTTTTTCATTGATACGCTCTTCTTTTAGCGGGGTCACCAAAACACCTACGTCCAAAAGATCACGGTTTAATTGATCCACAATGTTTTCCGTGGTTAATTCTTCTACCTTGATCATGATGTTTGGGTACTTGCGTTTGTAGTTGCCAATAAACAAAGGAAGCAAGTATGGTGCAAGGGTAGGGATGATGCCAATCTTTAATTCCCCCGAAATCAGGTTTTTATGATCTTTAATAATATTGTTTATTTTCTCGGTTTCCTGAATTACCCCACGTGCCTGCTCAATGATACGGGCACCAACATCAGTGGGTATTAATGGTTGTTTGCTGCGGTCGAAGATGATGACTTCTAAATCTTCTTCCAGTTTTTTGATTTGCATACTTAGTGTTGGCTGGGTAATAAAACAATGTTCTGCAGCCCGGCCAAAATGGCGAAAGGTATCAACAGCAACAATGTATTCAAGCTGTGTAATGGTAATCATGATTTTCGGTTTTTGATCAGCTAAATATAGAAAATATCTATATGATCTGGAAAATTATTTAACCGAAAAATTGCTGTCGTTGCCATTCAAACAAGCAAACAGACAACGCATGGGAAACATTCATGGATTTGCACTTGCCAGTCATGGGAATATGAATAGCCAGATCGCACTTTTTAAGAATTTCATCGGGCAGGCCATGTTTTTCGTTCCCCAGAATAAAAGCGATATTAACTGGGAGTTGAGTTTTGAAAATATTCTTTGAATTCGAACTAGTTTCAATCGCTGTCAATTGAAAACCATTTGGTAGTTTGGCAATAAAATCAGTAAAAGAAATGAATTCAAGTTGAACGTTTTGATAACTTTGTCCCGCAGTTTTTTTGATGGCAGACTCACGCTTTGGGTTCTCATTATCCAGAATATAAATTTTATCCGAACCTAAATTATCAGCAAGTCTCATCAGGCTTCCAATGTTCCCAGGGTTTATGATTTGCCAGGCTGCTATTATTGGTTTGTGTGGCAGGTCAGGATAGTCTTCAGATTGAAAAAAAGCGACTGAATTAGTTTCCATTCGGATAATTATTCCTTTATTTTGATCGTTGAATTTACGAAAGAACAACATTTATTATATATGTCCATGAATTTATTGAAGGTTTTTATCATTTTATCTGCGGTTTTTATTTTGGGTTCATGCGGAAAAACGGAAAAAGAAAAAGCAGCTGATGCAATTTTAGCGGCCAACCAATTGATTGAAAAAGGCGATACTGTAAACGCATTGCTTAAAATCGATACGGTTAAAACGTTTTACAAATCAGCTATTCAGCAAGTAGTATTGGCTGCACAATTGGAAAAATCGATTTATGCTGACATGTTATTTAGAAAGCAAGATGAGCTGGATAGTCTGAAGCGGGATATCAGCAATATTTCGAAAAAGTTCGTTACTGAAAAAACCGAATTTGACCGACACACTCAATATATTCACAAGCGTCAGCAATTTAAGCGTCGTTGGAACAAATCATTTTTGCAAATTCATTTAGATGAAACCGGGGAGGTTTATTTGTCCAGCAATTATTACGGCGACAAATACCTTCAACATACCGGAATGCGTGTTTATGATGAAGAAATTCAAGCCAAAACACTGAAAGTACCTTTGGATCATGTATTGAACCACCGTAGTGATTTTTTAGAAACCAAGTGGGAAAAAGTGACTTATCGTGATAGCCTTGACAATGGTGTAATTCAGTTTATTGCCGATAATGCCGATAGAAAACTAAAGGCTGTTTTCCTTGGTAAAAGGTACTATTACATCATTCTTGAGGAATATGACAAGCAGGCTGTAAAGGATGCTTTGGCACTTTCAGCTTTGTTAAAACGACAGATAAAACTTGTTCAGGAAATTAAAAACCTGCAATCAAAAGTTGGTTAATCTCATAAAATTTTTTCTATCAACTCTGGTGGTTGGGCAATTACAGCTTTATTATTGTTGATAATAATTGGACGCTTTAACAACCTTGGGTTTTCGGATAAGATGGTAATCCATTCATCACTTTCAATAAATCGGTGCTGGTAATTCTGTTTGTAAATATCTTCATGGGTCCTTACCAAGTCAAATGGCCCTAATCCCGTTTTTTCAACAATCTCTCTAATCTCAGTTGGACTTATGCCCTCTTTCATGTAGTTAATAATTTCAACGTTGAAACCATTATCACCAAGGTAGGCCAGCCCATCACGGCTTTTTGAACAGCGAGGGTTATGGTATATTTTCATGGAATTCTGATGCTTGCTCTTTATGTACTCGTAAAAATCTTCCTGTGCCCGATACTTGCCGCTTGTCCCGTTTTTGTTGTAGTTATTTGTCAGGTTGTTATCAAGAATTCGGGACTTGCAATTGTCTTTAAGTTGAATTTTTAACATCTGTATCAACTCGTTCTTAATCTCCTGGTTGTAAATTGGTGTAGCAACTTCAATTCTCCGGTTCAGGTTACGGGGCATCCAGTCTGCCGATCCAATATAAATCTTTTCATCACCACGGTTCCCAAACATGAAAATGCGGGTGTGCTCCAGGTATTTGTCTACGATGCTGATTGCTTCAATATTGTCTTTTACATCATCCAATTCCGTTAGCATTCCGAAAATTCCCCGAACAATCAGTTTCACTTTTACTCCAGCACGGGCAGCCTCGTATATTTTATCCATCATATCCGGATCAATCAGGCTGTTCATTTTCAGAATGATCAATCCCTCTCCTCCGGATTTTGCAATTTCAATTTCATTGTCCATCAGTTGCACAAAATGATCACGGATGAAAAATGGGCTGACCAAAAGGTGCTCGTATTTATTGGTTTTGTACGTTTGTTTGAAGAACTTGAACAATGTTGCTACTTCATCTGCAATTCTTGGATCGGCAGTAAGCAGTCCGTCATCGCCGTAAATACGTGCAGTTCCCTCGTGGAAGTTGCCAGTGCCAACATACGCGTAGTTCTTGAATTCCCCCTTTTCTTTGCGTTTAATCCAGGTGAGTTTGCTGTGGATTTTCAATCCGGGTATGCCATTAATTACATGTGCGCCTTCTTCCTGTAGTTTGTTCGACCAGAAAATGTTTGCTTCCTCGTCAAATCGTGCCTGAAGTTCAATAACAACGGTTACTTTTTTCCCATTTCGTATTGCATTCAGAAGTGCATTAACAACCCTGGAGTTACTGGCAACACGGTAAATGGTAATCCCAATCTCTGTTACTTTTGGGTCGATAGCTGCTTCACGAAGCAGATCAATGTAATGTACAAAACTCTGGTAGGGGTAATGCAACATAATGTCTTTCTGGCGAAGTTTTTTTATGATGCTTTCATTAGGTAGCAAATCTTTGTGCCGAACAGGTGTCAGGCGTTTGTAATAATGATGGTCTTTCCCAATTTCAGGGAAGTCCATAAAATCTTTATGATTGTGAATTCTCCCCCCAGGGACAAGATCATCTTCAGTTAGCTTCATCTTCTTCAATATAAACTTGAGAAGTTCTCCATCGATTTCCTTGTCGTAAATTAATCGCACCGGAACGCCTGTTTTTCGTTTTTTCAGGCTGTCCTCCATTTTTTCAATGAAGCTTTTCGATATATCGTCATCTAAATCGAGTTCAGCATCACGAGTAACTTTTATAATATAAGCTTCAAACTTATCGTAATTGAATAATGGGAAAACATCGTCCAAACAGTAGCGTATCACATCATCCAGCAGGATTACAAACTTTTTCCCGTCTTTTTCCGGAAGAACCAAAAAGCGTGAAAGCGTAATGCTTGGGACACGAATCAATGCATATGCAAACTTTTCAGGCTTGCTTTGTTGGCTTAATTTTATGGCTAAATAAACCGAGCGGTCTCGCAGGTATGGGAATTTCTTGTTTTTCCCTAACATGATTGGCACAAGGTTCGTCAAAACTTTATCATGAAAATAGCGTCTCACAAAGAGTCCCTGTTCTTCATCCAAATCTTTTTCATTGATGATGTACATGTTCTCTTTGATCATTTCCTCCTTTATCTCTTTAAAAATTGCCTGCGCTTTTTGCTGATGGCCAATAACAATTTCCATGATCTTATCCAGCAACGCATCTGGTTTTATGTCACCAATCAAGTTCTCGTCGCTGCCCAAGTCAACCATTCTGCGTACTGAAGCAACCCTAACCCTGAAATACTCATCCAGGTTATTTGAAAAAATACCTACAAAACGCAAACGTTCAAACAAAGGAACATTCGGGTCTTCTGCTTCCTGTAATACACGTTCGTTGAACGAAAGCCAACTTATTTCGCGGTTGATGTATGGGTTGCTATTTTTCATCGAAATATTTTTTTCTAAAGTAAGTCAGTAAATTACAAAAAGTTTAATAATCTTGATTAAAGTTTAATCAAACTATTCGCCTCCAAATTGCATGAGGTACGCTTTGATAAACCCATTCAGATCGCCATCAAGCACTGCCTGAACATTTCCAGTTTCGTAACTGGTTCGAACGTCTTTCACCATTTTGTAGGGTTGAAGCACATAAGAACGGATTTGCGATCCCCATTCAATTTTTTTCTTCTGCGATTCAATTTGCATTTCTGCCTCCCTGCGCTTTCTCAGTTCAAGTTCATACAATTGAGATTTTAACAAACGCATGGCGTTCTCTTTGTTTGCCAGTTGTGATCGGCTTTCTGTGTTTTCAATGATGATCCCCGAAGGTTCATGGCGGAGGCGAACCCCGGTTTCAACCTTGTTTACATTTTGTCCACCAGCACCTCCAGAACGAAATGTGTCCCAGGTAATATCGGATGGGTTAACATCAATCTCAATTGAATCATCAACGAGTGGTGCAACAAACACTGAGGTGAACGATGTCATGCGTTTATTCTGGGCATTGAACGGGGACAACCTTACCAATCGGTGGACACCGTTTTCACTTTTTAAGTACCCATAGGCAAATTCGCCTTCAAACTCAATCGTACAACTTTTTATACCGACCTCATCTCCTTGGTGAGACTCAGATATTTTCACTTTGAACCCTTCTTTCTCTCCCCAGCGCAGGTACATGCGCATCAGCATATCAGCCCAATCATTGCTTTCGGTGCCACCAGCTCCTGCATTGATTCTTAGAACTGCACCCATTCTGTCCTCTTCTTTTTGAAGCATGTTGCGGGCCTCCAACTCTTCAACATGTGTTAGCGATTTTTTGAACTGCTCTTCAATTTCTTCCTCGGTAGCTTCTTCAGCTTCAAAAAATTCGTAAAGAACATTCAGGTCATCAATTGCCTGATCGATTTCCTTAAAACTTTCCGTCCAGACTTTGATTGAACGGATCGCCTTCATTTGTTCTTCAGCTTCTTTAGGGTTATTCCAGAAATCGGGATCCTGGGTTTTTAGTTCTTCTTCTTGTAGTTGAATAATTTTTGCATCATAGTCAAAGATGCCTCCTCAGCGCATCCCGGCGCTCAGCAAGCTCTTTGAGCTGCTCCTTTTGTATCATGGTTTATGATTTAATTTGAGTGCACAAAAATAGCAAAACAACCGAGATATTTCAATAAGAGAACCAAAACAAAAGGCCAGCCTTTTTGAAGGTTGGCCTTTTGCAAATTCTTAATTCATGTTGTTACGATCCCCAGGTTGCTGTATGACTGATTGATGAAACACATTGAATATTTGTATCTGATTTAACAGCTTCAAGTAAATAAGCATCAATCTGAATTCTATATTCTGTGCCTTCGAGAGGGGTATAGTTGTTGAACCATCCGTTTGTATAGGCATCTATGTTTATAGAAGTGTTTTGGGGATTGATTCCACCACTTGCATACACAAGTTCTTCCTGGTCACTATAAATTAGTATTGCATAAACATCAACATGCTCATCTTGTTCCCACTCAATATCAAATTCTTCATCAACTTCATCGTAAGCGCACTCAACAATTGTAGCCGGGTACACAATGTCATCGGTTAGGTCATCCGAGAAGCTAATTTGCTCATCATTTTCTAGAAATGCAGAAAACGTGTATCTCCCGGTTTGAGGTAATTCTGTGCCATAACTTCCTTCTTCTGTTTCGTAAAAGAAATCATTTTTATAGCCTTGATTTGAAGATAGCTCATACGCAATGTCAATAACTTCGTGTGGTGCGACGGAGACACTTTTAAAATTTTTGTTTGAAATAGCTCGAAGAGTAAGCCCAAAAACAGTGTCCTGTTCAGTTGATTTTACCCTAATGTAAGCATCTCCTGAAGCGGTTGTTATCAGTTCATCTGACTCGCAGGCAATCATTGATAGTATAACGATTCCCAACATTAATTTTCCTAAAATTTTCATTCGATTAAATTGTTTTCTATTGTTCTTGATACTTAAAGTAGATGGATAAACTTTAAAATGGTTGCGGCAAAGTTTTAATAGATTGTCATTTTTCCCTTTTTTATTGCATGTTCGCAGTAAATCAACGAATTTTGAATGGGTATTATTTCCCTCAACTAAAAAATGAGTCATGAAGAAATCAACAATTGCTACAGGAAAGTTCCCTTCTTTCAACTGTTCCCAATCGGTATTTTCAAGTTTTAGTCAAGAACTGGGTATTGACGAAATTACCTCTTTAAAACTTGCCAGTGGTTTTGGTGGAGGAATGGCATGTGCCGAAACTTGTGGTGCTGTAACAGGGGCATATATGGTTATTGGAATGAAGCACGGCCATGTTGAAAATTTACCTGATGCAAAAGCGTTTACAAAAAGCCAGGTGTTAAAGTTTAATGAACGCTTTATTGCCAGGCATGGCAGTTTGGTTTGCAAAGAACTAATCGGTGTAGATATTTCCACTCCTGAAGGCAAGGAAAAAGCTACTAACGAAAACCTGTTCAATGAGCTTTGTCCCAAGTTTGTCGCTTCGGCCTGTGATATACTGGAAGAAGAATTTTAATAAAGAAAGGGATCGCAAAATGCGATCCCTTTTCATATGTTGACTATTACGATTTTTAAGCTGAAAGTTGTTTTTCAGGTTTGTTTTCCTCTGGGAGCATGTTAAACATTTTCTTAATTCGGTAGTTGATTTTTATCGTCAACAAATACATAACCGGAGCAATAAGCAGTGTAAGGAAAGTAGCGAATGACAGACCAAATATCACCGTCCACGACATGGGGCCCCACCAGGCAGTACTTTCACCACCTAATGAAAAGTCTGGTTCAAAATGGGTGTAAAGTGAAATAAAGTCGAAGTTCAACCCAACGGCTAGTGGGATCAGTCCCAAAATGGTTGTGATAGCTGTTAGAAGAACAGGCCGCAACCTGGTTTTACCAGCTTGTACCAAACATTCAATCTCAACTTTTGCAGGAAGGAAAGCCCCTTCACTTAAGCCAAGTTCTTCACGTTTCCGTTTGCGCATCAGGTCAATATAGTCAATTAGTACAATACCATTGTTTACCACAATACCTGCCAATGAGATGATCCCAATTCCGGTCATAATGATCACGAACTGCATTTTGAATGTGGCCAGTCCGAGGAACACGCCGATTGTGCTAAACAGCACAGTAACCATGATAATCATAGGTCTGATGAACGAGTTGAACTGAGTGATCATGATTAGGCCAATTAAGGCAATTGCGACCAGCAGTGCAAAGAAAAGGAACTCACTACTTTCATCCTGCTCCTGCTGCTCACCGGTAAATTCGTATTCATAGCCAAATGGCATCTCGTAGCTGCTAAGTACTTGTCTAATGCGGTCATTAATTTCATTGGCATTGTAGCCCTCCAAAACATTAGAGCTAATAGTAAGCACCCGTTTAAATTCAATTCTGTTTACTTTGTCGTATGTAGAAGAATACTTAAAGTCTGCAACCGATGAGATAGGGATTTCGTTGCCTTCAACAAAAATCTTTTGGTTCATCAATGTTGAAACATCATTCCGGTATTCTTCCTTCAACCGAATAAAAATATCATACTCATCTTCTCCATCTTTATAGTCACCTACATCATATCCATATAGTGAGTTTCTCAAGGTCATGGCAATTTGCTGGGTAGAAAGTTCGTAACGCCTGGCTTTCTCACGATCTACCTTGATCAACATTTCCGGTTGATGGATATTCACATCGAGTTTTAGCTCGTCGATACCCGGAATGTTGTCTTCGTTGATCATGGTCATAAAGTCATCGGTGATCATGATGAGTTGATCAAAATCATCACCGGACACCTCAATGTTAATTGGCGCCCCGACAGGAGGTCCCTGATCTTCCCGTTCAACAAATATTTTTGCACCCACAAAACCATCGAAGTTGGCAGATAGTTCCTGCATGATCTCTGTTGTGTTCAAATCGCCCCGCAACTTATATTCAACAAAAGAAATGGAAGTTAATGATTTGTTCGGGCTTTTTTCGTTTTCAAACATATTGCCTTTCCCATTCCCAACGGCTGTAGTTACCGACTTGATGATATGTTTGTATGGATCGATTGTTTCATTAATGATGTGTTCAACCTTTCTTGAAACTTCATCGGTTTTATCAATAGATGTACCCAATGGTAGCTCCATGGTAACGAAAATAGTCCTTGGGTCGATGGTTGGGAACAAAACCACACTTGGTTGGCGGGCAATATAGAAACCGATTGAGAAAAACAATAAAAGAACTGTTCCTGAGAAATAGGCGTAAGGTCTCCAGCTTGTTAGTGCCCCTCGTAACTGCCTTTCATAAAGATTTTCCAACCAAACCAAAAACCGGGTTTGAAACCATCTGGCCAGTGGGCGGAATAACAAAACATTTAAGATCATGAGCGCAGCCACAGTTACCAGTAAATTACCGATTACATAAATTTTTGGCAAGTAAAAAATTACTGAAATGATTGCTAAAATACCCGCCGTCTTAAGTGATTTCTTCCAGTTTGCTTTCACCCGGATATCATCGATTTTCATAAACCGGGCAAGGAATGGTGGGTTTAAAATCAATGCCACAAAAAGCGATGATGCAAGTACAACGATCAATGTTTGAGGCAGGATTTTCATAAACTCGCCAATTATCCCTTCCCACATCATTAGTGGAAAGAAGGCTGCCAAAGTTGTCAGTGTTGATGCAATAATCGGGTAGGCAATTTCGCTTACCCCTTTTTTGGTTGCTTTCAAAGTTGGCAGGCCAAGTCCATGCAATCGGTAAACATTTTCAACCACAACAATGGCATTATCTACCAGCATACCCAAGGCAAGAATTAACCCGTAAAGTACCATGGAGTTCAGCGTAATCCCTGATTGAGAGAGAATGACGAAGGATAAAAACATGGACATGGGTATGGCAAGCCCTGAGAACAGCGCATTCCTGAAACCCAGGAACAAATAGAGAACAAAAATTACAAGGAGCATCCCCAGGATGATACTGTTTTCAAGGGTTGATATTTCATTCTGAACATCAACCGACATGTCATCGGTGATGATAATTTCAAGGTTTCGTGGGAGTCGTCCCTTATCAACTTCATCATCCAGGATTTGATTGATTTTTTCGGTGGCTTCCAGAATGTTAGCTCCACTTTTTTTAATGACAGCCAGACTTACAACAGGTTTGTTGTCCAGCCTTGAAATGGTTGACTGTTCTTTGTAGCCATCAACTACATCGGCAACATCTCGAACATAAACTGGTTTCCCTTCATTTAGTTTGATGATGGTATTTCTGATTTGTGCCATATTGGTGTAATCAGCTTCTGTACGGACAACCCGCCGTGTGTTGTCTGCTGTAAATTCGCCGGCACCTATTGTAATGTTTTCAGTTTGAAGGGAAAAAGCCAGGTCATCATAGCTTACTCCACGTGATTCCATTTTATGAGGATCGACATTTACCTGAATTTCCCGTTCGTCAATCCCCCTTATTTTCGCTTCGGAAATTTCCATCAACCCTTCAAATTCATCCTGAAGGATTTCTGCATACTCTTTCAGTTCCCTCATACTGAAATCACCTGAAATGTTCACATTCAGGATCGGGAATTCGGAAAAATTGAGATCAAGTACCAATGGGTCATCTTGCAGGTCGCCAGGCAGTTCAGATTTAGCTTTGTCAACATTATCTTTTGTGTCCTGCAAGGCCTTGTCAATTTCAATATTGGTGTTAAACTCTACAACAATAGTACTTACGTCCTGAAACGAAGCGGATGAAACTTTTTTTACCCCGTCCATCCCTTTTAGTTCTTTTTCAATCGGACGGGTAATCAGGTTTTCAATATCAACAGGGGAGTTTCCAGGATAAATGGTTTGTACAAAAATTGTAGGGATAACAATTTCAGGGAACGACTCCCTGGGCATCTGGTTGTAGGAAAACAGGCCAAAGAGTACCAGCATCAAGGTCAGAATATAAACCGTGGTTTTATTCTTGAGCGAAAAGTAAACAGGCTGGAATTTCCTTTGTATATTTTGTGCGCTATCGCTTATTTTTTCTTTACTCATTCTAATTGTTTTTAACTGCTTTCAATATGAACTTATTAGTTGGTACTAACATGTGCACCGTCAAAAACCTGGTTGAACCCTTCAGAAATTACCAGCATGCCCGATTGCAGACCTTCGGTAATTTCAGACATGTTGTTGTCTGACACGCCAGTAGTTATGTAGACTTTTCGGGCAATATGGTCCTTTTTGCTTTTTTCGGCAACAAAAGTATATTGGCCTTTAAAATCTGACTTTACCAATAATGAAGGGATAACGATTGCCTCTTCAGCAACATAGTCGCGAAGTTTCACCACCGCATCCAGGTTTGGTTTAATCAATCGGTCGCGATTGGACAGGTCCAGGCGCACCCTGAATGTTCGGTTTCCCGGATCGATGTAGTTACCAATCATGCTGATTTTTGTTTTCACATTGCGTGACAATGCGGGGAAATTCACCCAAACCTGATCACCTTCTTTTATTTTGGTCAGGTAAGATTCAGCTACATCGGCATAAATTTTCACTTCATTGATGTTCACCAGCTTTGCAAAAGGAATTTGAGGGCTGGCAATTTGTCCTTCTTTTTGAAAAATAACATCAATGCTCCCAGCAATTGGAGCTTTAATGATTGACATGTCCTTTTGTGCAATTAAGGACTCTAACTGTTTCTCAAGTGCTTCTTTTGCAGATTTGGCCTGAAGATATTGCATTTCAGAACCGATGTTTTGATCCCAAAGTTTCTTTTGGCGTTCAAATGTGGTATTCGCCAAATCCAGGTTTATGCGAACTTGATCAATGTTCCTGTCAATGGGTTCAGCATTTAAGGTAGCTAATGTTGTACCTTCTTCAACCCATTGGCCTTCTTTAACATGAATTTCCAGAATTTGTCCGGATCCTTCCGGGCTAACATTGATTTCTTTATCTGCTTCAACATTTCCTCTGACTTCAATAAAATGCTCGAATTTTTCCGGTGCCAGTTTGGTCGTAACAACAGCGACTTGTTCATGACTTTCGCCATTGCTTAATTCTTTCTCAAGCTCATCAATTTTAGTATTCAATTCATGAACTTGTTGTTTATATTGGTTCAGTAGCTCTCTCTTGTCATTCTCTTGACTTCCGGGTGCACTGGTACATGCCGAAAGCAACACAAATGCAATCAAGGCATAAATTGGTTGTAGTTTTTGCTTTTTCATTTTTTCAGGAATTATTGTTTTCATGACTGTTTATTTTCCGATTGCTCTTTCAAGACTGATTTTTGCATTAAGTAACTGAAGGACTGAAGCAACCCAGGCTCCCTGGGATTGAATGTATTGCGATTCAATTTGCGATAACTCTGTACTGCTTACAAGTCCATTATTGTATTTAATGGTTGTTTTATCGTAGATTTTTGCTGAAAGTGCTTTGTTGTCAATGTCGTTTCTCAATTGGTCAGCTGCACTCTCCAGTTTAACTACTGCTGTCAGGTATTCTCTTTGTAAATTTTGTACCGCTTGTTTCTTGTCGTTGCTTGTTTTTTCATATTCCATTCGGGCCTGTTGTACTTTGGAGATCCGCTGTCCGCCTGTAAATATTGGAACAGAAATATTTACTCCCAGTATGGATGACTTAAACCATGGCACACTGCTTTTGAATAAATTTGAAGCATTCCCATAAGCCGTTTTATTCCAATTGTAAAATCCGTTAACTTTTGGAAGGTACTGGGATTGCTCCAGCCTTAATAGTTTTTTTGAAACCTGAAGCTGGGTGTCCAAAAGCCTGTAATCAATGTGCGAAACATAGTCAAAACCGTAATTGTTGTCTCCCGAAGTTATCAGGGGATCAACATACTGATCGAGATTGTCCGTCAATTCAATTTTTGAATCCACATCAACCCCCATGGTGTATTTTAAAACCATTCTGGCAATGGTGATTTCCCGTTTTGCTCTCGAAATTTCGTTTTCTGCTCTTTTAACAAGCAGTTGCATTTGGTCAGCATCTTGTTCTTCTGTAAAACCATTTTCATAGAAGGCTTTGGTGTCATTGAATAACTTCTCAGAATTTGCCAGGTTGCCTTTCATGACTGAAAGGTTTTCTTCGGCAACCAAAACCATGTAATACGCTTGAGAAACACTATGCTTAATCTCAATTTCTGTTTTCTCTTTGGTTTGCGTGGCCAATTGCAGGTAAATTTTTGCAGACCCAATACCAACGATGTAAGAACCGTCAAAAATGAGCTGGTTAACACTGAAGCCAAAATCAGAACTATAATCATTCCCAAATTGTACGGGTACAAAGGTTCCTTCGGGTTCTCCGAAGAATTGTCCTGGAATTAGTTGGGTTGGTAGATTTAAGAAATTAGTATAATTAGCTTCACCGGTAACCTGAGGCAAACCCATGGTAATGGTTTCCCAAACACGTTTGCGGGCAATATCAACATCAAGCCCACTATTTTGGACAACATATGAATTGAGCACAGCATAATCTTGTGCTTCAATTAAAGAATATTTCTGAATTTCCTGAGCAGAAACTGATCCACTAGCGATAATGGACAACAGGAAAATCAAAAAAGGCGTCATTTTAGTTTTCATTGTTTAACTGTTTATATGTTTGTTTCTTTCTGAACTTTATTTAATTGTTTTTTGTAATAGTCCAATCCTTTATTGGTGCAGATCCCATGAAAATGGTAGTCAAGCATTTTGTCGAATAAGTCGATGTTCTTTATTTCTTCTTCGCTGAAGATGCCTCCTTCTGGGTTAAATACAAGCAGAATCCTGCCAACTGATAGTTTAGCAATTAGCTCTTCATCAAAATCGTCTCGGAACAGTCCCTCTTCTTTCCCTTGTTTTAGTATGGAGATGTTGTCTTCGAATATACGGTTGCGCTTGTAATCCGAAACTTTTTTATAAATCTCCGAGTATGTTTTTTTTAGGTCGAACTCAATCTTGTTGTGAACAATTTTCATCATTTTAAAAATACGTTCCCGCATCCAGATAACCCGATCAATGGCATTGAGAGTAGCATCAGTCTTTATGCTGTAATCTTCGTCCTGCATTAAAAAGTTGGTGACTACTTCATTGACCAGCTCCTTTTTATCTTTAAAATGGAGGTACAAGGTTTTTTTTGATATTCCGAGTTCAGAAGCAACATCGTCCATTGTAACGGTTTTAATTCCATGGCGAAGGAATAGTTGTCCGGCTTGTTCAACGATGTGTGTTTTTCTGTTTTCCATAACTGCAATATTACGAATAAAAAACAAGGAAACTCTAAAAGTGTTCTGGGTTTCCAGTGTGGTTATCCGAAAAAACCGCGGTAAAACTATTTAATACGGTTTGTTTTTTTTACCCCGAATCGGCGAATGAAGAAATAAGTCGAGGAGTGTCGAAAGTTTTTCTAACTCCTCAAATACAGAGCGGCTACTTTAAGATCAGTAGGCACGGTGATTTTAAGGTTTTCTTTATTTCCTTCAACTAAATTAATTTGAAATCCAGCAGATTCAAATATGGAAGCGTCATCAGTGTAGTGGTTGTCATCAATTTTTTTGAAAGCTTCTTTAATTAAACTCACTTTAAACGTTTGTGGCGTTTGAACCAGTCGGAATAAAGTTCTGTCAACTGCCTGACTCGATTGATCTGTCAATTCTCGAATGGAATCAGTTAATTCGATAACCGGGATGGCAGAACCATTGGTTTTTGTTCCCTCATAACAGTTTTTGATCGTTTGTTGAGACACCAAAGGTCGAACACCATCATGAATAAAAACAATTCCTTCCTCATTGATTTGGTCAAGCCCATTTTTTACTGAATCCACCCTTGTGTTACCACCTGCAGTAAGCTTGTGTTCATGCCTGAAATTTTTATCAGCACACATTTTCTTCCAATAAGAAAATTGACTGGAAGGAAGTACGACAATGATTTCAATTGCCGGGTCGAATTTAAGAAATGCTTCAATGGTGTGCATGATCACAGGTTTTCCGCAAATTTCAAGAAATTGTTTTGGGGTTTCGCTTTGCATTCGGGAACCTTTACCACCGGCAACTATGATTACAAACTTTTTCACGTGAATAAATGTTTGAAACAAAAATAGTAAACTGTTTCGTTTAAAGCATGTATTTTTATTTTTCCAGATAAATCAATTTTTAGTCCTTAACCTGATAAAGTCAAATCAATGAAAACAATTTTAAACTTCCTTTCAGATTTAAAGAAAAACAACACCAAAGAATGGTTTAATGAAAACAGGAAACGGTATGAAGAAAGCAAAGAGAAAATGCTTTTTTTTACTGAGTTGATGATCCAGGAGATCTCAAAATTTGATGATGAAATTTTGTTAATCAACCCTAAAGATTGTCTGTTCAGGATTTTTAGGGATGTCCGTTTTGCGAAAGACAAGTCACCTTACAAAACAAATATGGGTAGTTTTATTTCCCGCGATGGTCGCAAAAGTCACCGAGCAGGTTACTACATTCACATTGAACCCGGGGCATCATTTGTTGGGGGAGGTATTTGGTGCCCAATGCCAGAGCCGTTAAAAGCTATTCGTTCTGAAATTTATGACAATGCTGACGGGTTCAAAGAGGTAATTTCTAACAAAGATTTTAGTAAATACTATAAAAAAATTGAAGGGGAGCAATTGAAAACTGCACCAAAAGGGTTTCCAAAAGATTTTGAAGATATTGAGCTGCTTCGTTATAAGTCGTATGCTTTTGGGCATCAGTTTGACGATAAAATTGTAGCCGGAGATGATTTTGTTGGAAAAGCTGTGGATGCCTTTAAAGAATTGCACCAGGCCAACCGGTATTTGAATGCAGCTTTGGATAAATGGATGTAAAAGCGGTTATGAAATTAGTTTGCAAGCCACAAAATGTCTTTTTCTGCAATGTCACTATATAAGATTGAGATAATGTTCAAAATGGTCTTATTGTTATCATAAATGAGATAACATAATGATGCGAAAAATGAACGTTCATCGAAGAATTATGCACTTTTAACCTCTAAAAACGCACTTTCAAAAAAAAGAATAAATGTATGGGTTACTTTTTAAAAGAAGTAGGGATTAAGAAACAGATAGGTTTCTTCCCAATTAACCCATTTTATAAAAAATTGCCGGATACTCCCAAGGTCCGGCTTTTTTTATGTCTCCTAGTTTGTGTACAAATAACGTTTGATGTTTCTTTTGGGTGTTTTTTCAAATTCTTCGTTCATCAACTCAATTTTGCTGATCTGGCTGTATTTGGGTAGTTCCTTGTTTGCATGGACCCGATTTTCTTCCATAGCTTTCACAAGCGTTTCGTCATTCAATTGATCTGCTTCAACGCTTTCTGGCTCTGCATAAACCAACGCTATCAAAACACCTTCACGATCAATCACCACACATTCCTGAACATAGGGAAGGTTGGATAGTTTGGCTTCAATTTCTTCAGGATAGATGTTTTGACCAGAAGGCCCCAGCAACATGTTTTTACTTCTGCCTTTTATGAAGATGTAATTGTTTTCGTCAATCAGCCCAAGGTCGCCAGTGTGCAGCCAGCCATCAGCATCAATCGCATCTTGGGTTGCTTCATCATTTTTATAATATCCCAGCATTACATTTTCTCCTTTTACCATAATCTCCCCAACAACATTGAATGGGTCTGCTGAATCAATTTTTACCTCCATCCGATCAACCAGTTTCCCGGCAGATGAAGGTTGTGTTGTTTTCCAGGCATCATACGAAATAAGCGGGCCGCACTCTGTCATCCCGTAGCCAATAGTGAATGGAAATTTTATTTTACGGAAGAATTTTTCGACATCTTTACTCAGCGGTGCTCCACCAATAACAATTTCATGAAATCGGCCACCAAAGGTTTCCACAAGCTTTTCTTTTACTTTCTTTTTCAGAATGGAAGAAATGCCGGGAATTCTCATTAAAACCTTCATTACCGGTTTTTCAAGTGTCGGCAGAATTCGTTTTTTGTAAATCTTTTCAATAACTAGAGGAACTGAAAGGATCAAATGTGGCTGAATTTCTTTAAACGCTTTTATAATGACTTGTGGTGTTGGAGGTTTTGTTAAAAATGTAATGTGGCAGCCCATCGTAACCGGGAATAAAAATTCAAACAACAATCCAAAAACATGGGCCATTGGAAGGAATGAAACGATTTTATCTTCTGCTTTCAATGGCATGTTTTCCCTGGCAAACAATACATTTGAATACAAACTTCTTGCTGGAATCATTACGCCTTTTGTAAATCCTGAAGTGCCTGATGTGTATGAAATTACAGCAAGATCCTCATTGTTTATTTTTTTGAAATTCAATTCTCCGGCCTTTATTTCTGGCACTGCACCTTTCTTGAAACTTTTTTCCCACGATTCCTGAACACTGGCATTGGCAGCATTTAAAACAGTGAAATTGGGTAAGCCAATTATGGCCTGTAAATTATTCATTTTCTGAATATCCAGTTTCTCATACAATGCGTCGAGCGCGAAAAGGATTTTTGATTCGGAATGCTCAATAATTTGGTGTACATCGGATGAATTGAAATCTGGTAAAATTGGTACCGCAATAGCCCCGTAACCCATGGTGGCAATAAAGGTAATTGCCCAATTTGATGAGTTTCTTCCAAGTAAGGCAATTTTATCGCCAGGTGTTATTTTTTGTTCCTTGAAAAAGCAATGTACCTGGTTGATCACCTGTGCTGCTTCTCCATAAGTATAGCTTATTCCTTCATAGTCGGAGAAAACAGGTTGTTGCCAGTGGGCTTGAAATGATTCTTGATATAGTTGTGTAATTTCAGAAGTTGACGTTTGATTCATAATGTTCAGTTAAGCAATTGCTTTTGAAAAGGTTTAACAAATAAACAATTCATATTTACATCTAACAAATATTAACTGCTACAGCTTGAATTTGGTTTCAAAAAATGTCGTCAAAATTGAAAATTACCATACAAATTGCTCACTGCAAAATGTTTGATGATTTCAGCTTGTGACAATTTTAATTATTTTTGCGGCTTGCATTTATTAAAACTTAAAAATCAACAACGATGAAGAAAATTTTACTGGTTCTTTTGGTGAGTGTATTTGGATTAAGTGCTATGGCACAGAATATTCAGGCTCACTATGACTTGGGTGAAGGAAGAAGTTATTTAACGACTACTGTTGAAATGTTTAAGCCAGATAAATACGGTTCAACATTTTTCTTTATAGATATGGATTATAGTTCTGATGAGAGAAATGTTGACAATGGTATTTCTTCTGCTTACTGGGAAATTGCCAGGGCATTTAAGTGGAACGAAAACCAAAAATTTATGCCACGTGTGGAATACAATGGTGGTGTATTTAAGCTTGATGGCGATGTGACTCCATTTATTCCTGTAGAAAATTGTTGGTTGGTAGGTGTTGAAAGAACTTGGGCTTCAGCTGATTTTTCAAAAATTTTCACGCTCCAGGCTAACTACAAATACATAAAAGATAAAGAAGATGCTGCTTTTCAGATAACTGGTGTTTGGACTATTCAAATGCTTGAAGGTAAATTAACGTTCACTGGTTTTGCTGATTTTTGGAAAGAAGAAATGTTTTGGGGAACTGATTTCCGCTTCCTGACTGAACCACAATTGTGGTATAATGTGTGCAAAAACTTTGCTGTTGGTGGCGAAGTTGAGCTAAGTAACAATTTTGTGGCTGACGAATTTAAAGTTATGCCAACCATTGGTGCAAAATGGACTTTATAATCTATAATAACCTATTATGCTTGAGAAGTTTTTCAAATTAAGCGAAAACAAAACAACAGTAAAAACAGAAGTTTTAGCTGGTGTTACCACCTTTATGACCATGGCCTATATCCTGGCTGTAAACCCTGATATTTTATCAGCTACAGGCATGGATAAAGGGGCACTCTTTACCGCAACCGCTATCTCTGCAGCTATTGGCACATTAGTTATGGCTTTATGGGCTAAGTTACCTTTTGCTTTAGCACCGGGTATGGGATTAAATGCTTTTTTCGCTTTTGGTGTTTGTCTTGGAATGGGCATGTCCTGGCAGTTTGCATTAACAGCCGTATTTTTAGAAGGTATCCTGTTTATATTAATGACTATATTTAATATCAGGGAAATAATTATAAATGCCATTCCAAAAAGTATTAAGAATGCAATATCTGTTGGTATTGGTCTTTTTATTGCTTTTATCGGCTTGAAAAATGCAGGAGTAATTGTTGACCATCAGGCAACTTTAGTACACTTGGGCGACATGAAAAGTGCGGGTGTATTGTTAGCTTTAGGTGGTATTGTTGTTACAGGGATCCTATTAGCCCTGAAAGTTAGAGGTGCTCTTTTAATTGGGATGGTTGTTACAACTATTATTGGTATTCCTGTTGGAGTTACTCAGATGCCACATTTTGACTTTTCTGTTCCTTCAGTTTCTTCAATTGCATGGAAATTTGAATGGGATTGGATAAATTCTGCAGAAGGTATATTTACCATGATTACCGTTTTGTTTACATTCCTTTTTGTGGATATGTTTGATACAGTTGGAACTTTGATTGGGGTTTCAACAAAAGCAAACATGCTGGATGAAGAAGGTCGTATCCCGAAAGTAAAACAAGCCCTTATGGCTGACTCAGTTGGTACTACTGTTGGTGCTATGTTGGGTACTTCTACAGTTACAACTTATGTGGAATCTGCATCTGGTGTTGCTGAAGGTGGACGTACTGGTTTAACCGCATTAACAACAGCCATTTTATTTATCTGTGCATTATTTTTATCACCACTATTTTTAATGATCCCTGCTGCAGCAACTGCTTCTGCGTTGGTGTTGGTTGGTGTAATGATGATGACCCCTGTATTGAGCCTTAATTTTGAAGATTTTACAGAATCAATCCCAGCGTTTTTTACATTAGTGATGATGCCTTTTACATTCTCAATTGCCGAAGGTATTGTATTCGGTATGTTGTCCTATGTTATTCTTAAACTGTTTACAGGGAAGCTTAAAGACATTTCAGTCATTGCCTATATCTTGGCAATATTATTTGTATTGAAATTTATTTTCATGTAATATCTTATATAATTACGGTATTAATATTTAGAAAAAAGGGATGACATCTTTTCAAAAAATGTCATCCCTTTTTTAATGTAAGCTTTTTTCATCAAGAAAAATTTTCACTGTACCTCAATACTTGGAGTGGGTTGTTCCATTGTACATATAATGGTAAAATTTCCTTCACTTAACTGAATCAGTTCCCCTTCCCATCTGACTTCATCTTCATTATCCCTTTTTCTTATTTTCTGATTTTGAAGATTCCCGCCAATAAGCCCAATTACATGAGGGGATCGATTTTTTATTTTTACATCGAATTCCTCATTGATTCCTTCAGCTCCAAGCAAGCTTATGGAATATTTAGCTTTGCCTTTTTTGTCCACTCCGCTCAAATTATAGTCCGTTTTTATTTCTATAACTTTCACCGGAACAAAAAGCTCTTCTCCATTTCCTTCATCAGCAATTATTAATTCATAATGCCCATGGGTGTTTGGGACTTTAAAAAGGATTTTGCTTTTGTCTTCAATTAATGGTCTCAAATCAAAGCTCTCAGTCTGGTTATTTTCAAACCGAATCACTGTGTTGCTCCCGTCTGCATCAAAAGGCCCTTTTATGTATGCCTCCGATTTAGCTATGAAATATTTTGGGATGACAAAATTTCTTTTGGCTTTTGGTTGAGCAATTCCAGAAAGTGTAACCGCACACAATAGAATAATAAGTAAGGATGGATTCATGGCACAAATATTTTTAGTGAAATAAAGCTACAAAAAAAAATGCCATTCGGTAATAATATGGAGCAACTGAGGCTCTCACTTCAAGTGAGAGCCTCAGTTTTTTACAAAGCAATATTAAAAAAAACTACAACTCAATTGAAACCCCATTATAGAAGTCCAATATTTTTGTGCGGAAAATATATTCGTATTTAGCTTGAGCCAGATCACTTTTTGCACGGGCCAGGTTATTTTTTGATTGGTTGTATTCTACAGAATTGACCATTCCGACGTTAAACTTTTCTTCGGTGTACCGAAAAGCTTCCTGCATGGAGGTGACAGCTTTGTCATTTGCCATGTACCGTTTAAGTGCTGCCAATGCATTTGTGTAAGCTTGTTCAATATCTTTTCGAAGTGTGTTTTTTGTATTTTGAACCTCTAGTTCCTGGTTAATTACCTGCAATTTGGCATTGCTGATTTGTGTTCTCACTTCATTTTTGTTAAAGATCGGAATTCTTAGATTTGCCCCAAAACCATAGCGTTCATTACTTTTTAACTGATCGCTTAAAGAAAGTTTTTCCCCTGTGATTCGATTTTCAAACTTATTGTTGTATGAATTGTAATAATCTGCACCAAGGGTTAGGTTTGGGTAAAGTTGTCCTTTCGCAATATTCACCTGTTTTTTGTAAGCTTCCAACTGATAAACAGCACTTTTAACTTCGGGACGAATTTGCACTGCATTGCGAAAGACTTCCATCGAATTAATCATGGTGCGGTTTGCAGTTACGACAGGCAGTTCCGGTAAGCTAATTTTAAAGCTTTCCGTTGAAGGTAATTCCAAGAACTGGTACAGGCTGAGGTAAGCCAGTTGCAATCGGTTTTCTTCATTTACCAGACTTAATTCTTCACGTGCATACTGTGCTTCAATCTCCAGCAAACTACCTTTAGCCAGGCTACCTGCATCAACCAGTTTACCTGTTCGTTCAATTTGTTGCTTGGTTACATCTAACTGATCTTTGGCAACCTGAACCAACTCTTTTGCAAATAAAATTTCAAGATACGCACCTGCTATATTTAGCATGATGTCGTCTTTGGCTTTTTGCAAAGACTCAAGGCTAGCTCTCAAATTGAAATCAGCCTCTTTTATCCGGTTGTTGAGGATGGAACCATTCCATAATGTAACACCTGCGTTTAAACTACCACTCGTACTATTTGAATTGACTTCAGCGTAGGTATTGTCAAATTGCAGCGATCTACCAAAGCTGAAGCTATTGCCAACATTGGCGTTCAAACTTGGCAAACGGTTATTTTTGGCTTGTTGTAGCTCATTCTGGCGGTACTCGCTGTTGTATGTTTGTTGCTTAATGTGGATGTTATTCTCCAAGGCATAATCAATACACTTTTGAAGATCCCAGGTTTCCTGGGCATCAACCTTCACAAATCCAAATAGGAAGATTGAAGCAACAAGGATCATTAAATATTTCATATGATTGTATTTTATATTCTGATTGATGTTTAGAATTGGCATTAATCGTTTCATGTTAAGCAAGATAATCGATAAGGATCAAATGTTGGAATCTTCTTAACAATTTTAAAATTTATTGAGCTAATTTAACGATTCAACTTGAAATCAAGCTTTTTTATCCTTTATTTTCTTCCTTTTCTTTTTGTTTTTTAGGATCAATCTTATCGCCTTTTACTTTCTCATCTTTATCCAGCCCTGAAACAATTTCAATATTTATACCATCAGAAAGCCCTGTTTCAACTTTTCGTTTTTCAAAGGTGTGCTCCTCTTCATTGATAAGCACTTCTACGAATGAAGAATCATCTTCAAACTTTAGCATGCCTTCCGGAATCACCATCACACTGTCGCGGCGGTCGAGTACAATGTTTGCGTTTGCAGAATAACCTGCTCTTATAAATTGGTCTTCTTTCAATTCCACATCCGCTTTAATTTCGAACTGAATGGCACCATTCTCTTCAACTCCTTTTGGCGAAATGTATTCAAGGATTGCCTCGAACTTTTCTTTTTCAATAGCTCCGATCTCCAGTTCAATGGGCATACCTTCGCTAATTTTTCCAACTTCGGTTTCATCCACTTTGCCTTCAAAAATCATGTCTTGCATATCGGCTACGGCTGAAATGGTTGTACCATCATTAAAGGTGTTTGATTGAATTACCGAGTTGCCAACTTCAACTGGCACATCCAGTACCATTCCGTTTATCGTAGAACGAACCAATGTGTTTGTAGCTGTTGCAGCTTTTTTGGTAACACCGTTTTTAATCAGTTCAAGGTTGTTTTCGGCTGAGTTCACTTCTTCTTTGGCTGAATCATAGGCAACCTTCGAATTTTTAAATTCTTCATAAGAAATAACATTCTTGTCGAAAAGCTTTTGCTGGCGGTCATAATCAATCTTGGCATCTTCAAAATTGATTTTTGCTCGGTTTAAACGTGATTCAGCTGCATTCAGGTTGACCATGTCTGGGATAATCTTGATACGTGCAATCACATCGTTCTTTTTCACAAAATCTCCAGCTTCAACATAAATTTCATCGATAATTCCTGATACCTGAGGCTTAATTTCAATTTCCTGACGAGGAACAACTGAACCTGTAGCAACAGTTTTTTTGATTACGTTGGAAACAAAGGGTGCTTTCGTTTCAAAAGTATCGGGTTTTTTCTTCGATTTCGTATAAAGGAAGAAGATGGTTCCCCCAAAAACCCCTACTAAAATTATGATTCCTACTATTCGAAAAATCTTTTTCATGAGTCTGTTTTTTATTGAGTTTGTTTTCTGTTTATTCTTGTTTTCTATCTTAAATTTTATTCGTCCCTTATCGCATCAATTGGTTTTATACTGATTGCCCTTTTAGCCGGGATCAATCCGGCGAAAACGCCGGAGATAACCAAAATGAACAGAGCCATTAATGCCATTTCGAAACTGAATTCAGGACGGCGGAAAAATATTTCATCCGGATTCCCTTGTTCCAAAGCAAAATTCATCAGTTCGAGCAGTCCAACACCCAACGATAGTCCCACATACCCAGCCATGGTAGTCAGGAAAACACTTTCTGCAACAATGTGGGTAATTATCTTGGCAGGGGTGGCCCCGATGGCCCGTTGGATACCTATTTCCTGTGTTCGTTCTTTAATAATTACCAGCATAATATTACTCACCCCGATAATTCCGGCGAACAGGGTTCCGATTCCCACAATCCAGGTAAGCAGTTGAATCCCATTGAACAGTGCAGTGTATTTTTTCCATTCCACTTCAATGTTAAATGAAGCAACAGCCTGGTTGTCATTAGGTGCTATTTTGTGACGTTCCTTAAACAGTATTTTCAGCTTTTCTTCCAAAACGCTAACGGGTGTCCCTTTTTGAGATGTAATTGAGAAGAAATGGATCCGGTCGCCATAATTGAATACCTGTTGCATCGTGCTGAATGGCAGGATAATCGTTTCTTCTTTTTGACGACCAAAATCGATCCTGGTTTCGGGATGAATAACTCCGGCAACTTGAAAATAAACCCCGCTTATTTTCAGGTATTCCCCAATAGCATCTTCGTCTTCATCAAACATCATCTCGCGAACACGTTCCCCTATGAAGCATACTTTTCGTTTTTGGCGGATGTCAATTTCATTCATGAGCCTTCCTTCAACTGGCGTCCACGGATCAATGTTGAAATATTCCGGATAATCTCCATAAATTTCAAAAGAACCTGTTTTTTCATACCTGACGGTGTTGTCTCCACCACGTTCCCTCCAGCCGAAAAGGCGAGGGGAAATATATTCAACTTCTTTTACGTGTTGTTTGATGTATTCCAGGTCTTGATTGTTATAACTCCAGCGCCTTCCCCGTTGAAATCCTTTGTATGGTTCGCTGGTTCGCTCTGTCCAGAAAAAGGCTGAATTGCTGGCAAAAGCCCTGATCCCATCCATCACTCCATTTTCCAACGCTTTACCAGCACCCGACATAATAATGAGCATGAATATTCCCCAAAACACCCCAAACGCTGTCATAAAACTACGCAGCCTGTTCTTTTTTAATGCGCTAATTATTTCTTTCCAAAGATCTAAGTCTAACATTGCTTTGATTTTAATTATTCGTCACGAAGCGCTTCAATAGGCTTTATTTTTGCTGCTCGTTTTGCAGGTATGTAACCGGCTAATGTGCCAGAGATAATCAAGAGCAGAGTAGACATGGCTGCAATACCGATGTCAACAGTTGGATTTCTAAAGAGGGTTTCTCCGCGACCACCGTTTGTTGCTGCAGATGCTTCGTAAGATTGTTCTACAAAGAGGTTAATAACTTCCATGATCCCAGTTCCCAATACCAGTCCAATATAACCGGCTATGGTCGTTATCAGAATTGATTCGAGCAATACCAGGCCAATTACTGATGATGGGCTGGCACCAATCGCTTTACGTATCCCAATTTCCTTGGTACGTTCTTTCACAACAATGAGCATGATGTTGCTCACACCAATAATCCCGGCTATCAAGGTGAAAATGCCAATAATCCATATGAAGATATCAATGGCATTAAATATTTTTTGGGTTTCCAAATAGGCTTCCATCATATTAAACATACCCACTGCGTTGTCATCTTTAGGATCGAACCGATGTTTGCGCGCAAGCGTGTTTTTTATGTTTTCCTGTATGGCTTTCGTTTCAGCCAGGGTTTTCCCTTCATTGGTAATGGCAAAATTATGAATGCGGTTTGAGCCATTAAAAACCATTTGGGCTGTTGAGGTTGGAACGTTGGCTGTGCGGTTACGTGTTGAACCCGGTTCAATGTAAACACCAACTACCCGAAAAGGGATATTGTTAATTTTTAAATATTCACCAACAGCCTCTTTTTCTTTAAAAAGGGCATCGTAAATATCCTTCCCAATAACTACTGATTTTCTTTTTTCGCGAATGTCCACTTCATTGATAAAGCGGCCCTGAATCATTTCATATTGTTCCACTTCCATTAAATCAGGATGGCACGACATTACAGTATATTGTCCATATTCCCCTTCGTAAGAAAGATTAGAGCCTCCCATCCAATATCTTCCGGATGCTGCTCCAACACCCTTCATGTTTTTCAAAAGTGTGTGGTCATCATTATGGAATTCAATGGGCCTTCCTTCTTTTAATCCGTCGTATGGGATACTGGTTTCACCAGTCCAAATCCACATGGCATTTACTGCCTGGTTCTGAAAGTTTTCTGAAACACCATTGCTCAGTCCATTTCCCGATCCAAGCAGTATCATCAGCATAAATATTCCCCAGGCTACCGAAAATCCGGTAAGGAATGTGCGCATCTTATTTTTCTTGATGGTGGCCAGGATTTCCTGCCAAATATCAATGTCAAACATGGCGGTAGATTATGCTGATTGCAATTCTTTTGAATATCGGTAACGGAATTCGTTCAGGTCTCCATTACGAATAATTTCACTGATTTGTCCATCTTTCAGACGGATAATCTTTTGGGTCATAGCGGCGATATCATGTTCGTGTGTAACCAGGATTACGGTAATTCCTTCCCCGTTAATTTCTTTCATGATTTCCATCACTTCGTAAGAGGTTGAAGTGTCAAGTGCGCCTGTTGGTTCGTCGGCAAAAATAACCTGTGGTTTTGAAATTAAAGCCCGTGCAATGGCAATGCGTTGCTTCTGTCCTCCGGAGAGTTCATTGGGCATGTGGTTTGCCCACTCTTTCAATCCCAGTTTTTCCAGGTATTCCATGGCCAGCAAGTTGCGTTTTTTTCGTTTCACTCCTTTGTAATAAAGTGGAAGTGCTACGTTTTCCATGGCATTTTTAAACGATATCAGGTTGAATGACTGAAAAACGAAACCAACCATTTCATTTCTGAGTTTGGCTGCTTTTTTTTCACTCATATTTCGAATGTGTAACCCATTTAAATGGTAGGTTCCCTGGTCATAGTTGTCAAGCATTCCCAGAATGTTCAACAGGGTTGACTTGCCAGATCCGGATGATCCCATGATGGAGACAAACTCGCCTTTGTCAATAGAAAGATCAATGCCCTTGAGAACATGAAGCTTACTATTCCCCATCTCGTAAGATTTGTGAATGTTGTTTAGTTTAATCATTGTGTCTGTTTTCTGCTTTGTACTTGTAAAATTGCAATATCGGTGGCTTAATCCGAGTATTTATTCGATAAACGATCGTATTTTATATGTGAATGAACTTATTTCGTTGATTATGCAACTGCTTGTTTATAACGGCTTTCGTATTGTGTCAGACGAACAAATACTATAAACGTTACAAGTTCAGTGCAAAAAATAAGCCAGATCTGTGAAAGACATATAAATCAGATACGGTTAAATTATTGGGATGAAAAAGTTTTTGTTTTATGCATGCAATTTCCCATCAATCACAATTCCATCAATCTCCATTTTTTGTGCGGATTTTATTGCATCATTTTTTGTGTGAACGATTGGTTCTCCCTGACTATTGAAAGATGTGTTGATCAATGCTTTGCAGTTGTATTTTTCATCAAGCATGGTGAGCAAGTCCCAAATGTATGGGTTTTGGTTGCGAGTGAAAATGGTTTGGATCCGGGCAGTGCCATCCACATGAACGGCTCCAATCAATTCGTTTTGCTTTTCAGTAAGAATGTCAAAGTCGAGTAGCATGTATTGGCTGAGTTGATGGATTTCTTCTTGCCTGGTAAAATATTGCACATTTTTTTTCAGCATAATTGGGGCAACCGGGCGGTACCATTCCCTGCCTTTGTAGTACATGCTTACTTTTTGTGCCAGTTTTTTGTCGTTTGCCAGGCAAAGCAGGCTACGGTTTCCAAGTGCTCGTGGCCCGGCCTCTCCATGTCCATTGCAAACACCAATAACTTTCCTTTGAAGTAGAGCCTGGGCAGTTTCCTCAAGGTCAGAATTGGAATATTCAAAATTAGATTCTGGCAAATACCAGCTGTTTAAGTAGGGCGAGTGGGTTTTTACAGACCCGTGTTTTTTCCATTCAGCAAAGGCCGCAGCACCCAATGCAAGACCTGAGTCCTCGGTGCATGGAGGAATGAAAACTTGGCTATAAATATTCTCCTGGATGATCCGTGTGTTGGCAACAATGTTTAATGCACAACCACCGGTATAGTAGAGGTTTTCGGTTTGTGTTTTTAGTTGAAGATTTTTTAGGATATTGACTGTTTCCAGAACAAAAAGTTCATGCAGGGTAGCAATGCAATCAAGAATGAACGGGTGCTTTTGATCAAATGATTTCAGTTCAATTTTCCAGTCCTTTTTTGCCAGCTTGAAAAAAGCCGATTTGTTTCCCCAAATATCCGAAAAGAAGTTATTAGACCGCAACCATTCCTCCAATTCCTTGCGATAAGTTCCATGCCCTGCGAGCCCCATCATTTTTCCTGGCACCGAGTTTTGTTCGCTGAGTTTTGCCCCAATTACTGAAAACACCAAAGCGTTCGCATTGAATAATGACGTGAGGTACTGATAATCCCAATGTGCTTCAACCAGTTTTACCTGTCCTTTGGCGTAGTGCCATGCTGAGAAGTTACTTTGACTTGCGCCTCCGTCAAAATGAACCAACAGACTATTTTCTTTAAAATTCCCGAAGAAGGGGAGGCATGTAAAAACATGAGCCAGCTCGTGATTCAAAACCCAGGCATTCGCTTCCTTCCCAAACCACCAACATTTGCCTTTCTCTGCTACATTTTGCAAGCTTTCATTTAAGGGCGCTTCAAAACGGGCATCCCCTTTTCTTGTCAGAAAAGTACGACCAACAACATTGTCCACAAATATCAGATCAAAATCTTCAGCCAATAGTTTCTTTTCTTTTAAAATAGAATATAGCTCTTCGTAAAGCTTGTTGTCCCTTTTTCTTCGTGTAATTCTTTCCAGTTGCAAAAACTGTTCAACTTTCCCATTTCGCATGATGCACAAATTATGATCGTGTACATAAAATGGATGCTCATACTCAAATCGGTCTTGAATACCATAAATTGCCAGGGTTGCTCTTTCCGGGTTCATTTAAACAAATTGCAGATAAATAACCAGGGCGATGAAAACATACAAAAATACATTTCCCCAAAACTGACGTTTCATGAAAATCAAATAGTTGGCAACCAGGCAAGTAAGCGGGAAAGCCATGATGATCAAAATTTCCTGTGATACCGAAGGTACAGCAGCAAGCAGTACCAGTGAAATGATAAATATGAGGAAGAATATTTGGAAATATTTTCGGGTGTTGATTTTCTTCTCATCGTACTGGCTGAGCAGGAATATACTTGAAAGCAGGGTGCTGAAGATGAGAAATCCAATGAAAATAACCAAAGGAATATTTTCGATGAATAGCTTATTCCGACTCAGAAAGTTCTGGTTAATTGACTCAAGCATTAAGCTGGTGTCGCTGAAAAGGAAGTAATACGAATAGGCCAAAAACCAAGGGAGTAGTATACCTAAAACAGGGAGTACATAATTTCTCCATTCTGTTCGTTTCCGGATGATCGAAAAACCCACCCAGATTATCGGGAAATAAAAGATCAGGTTGAAATAAAATAGCGAACCAATTCCTAGCAAAAAGCCAGCATCGAAAGCATTGGAAAATACTTTACTTCTTTCTGAAGATTGGAAAATACGGTTTACAGACAACAGCAAAAACAACAAGCCAAAATAAACCGGATGCAAGGTGTGCATGGCAAGTAACCCGCTTACTATCAGTACAAAGATATTAGCAGGAAGGAAAGTCCTTATCCTGATAAATGCATAGTTGGTGTTCAACTGAATAATAATGAATGCCAATAACACCACAAAAATCAGCGCAACAAAATTGTTCGCAAATGCAGACTGACCCAACAACGCATGGATTGGCTGATAAAGCAACATACTGTTTTCACCCTGATAAAAATGAAAAAATTCGGGTAAAATAAGTGACCTGATCCACAAGATGGCAACAATCAATGGGATCAGGATAAAGTGATAGGCCTGGTTGCTTTTTAGTAAGCGTAGTATCATGGTTTACAAATCAAAACCTAAGTCTTTTCTAAAATACTTTCCTTCAAAGTTAATCTTTTCAGCGTTATGGTATGATTGACCCAGTGCTTCTTTCATTGATGAACCATAAGAGCTAATAGCAATAACCCGACCGCCAGCTGTTACCACATCGCTGCCTTGTTGCTTGGTGCCGGCATGAAAAAGGATGCTATTTTCAACCTGTTCAAATCCATCCATTACTTTCCCTTTTTCGTAGCTTCCCGGATAACCACCCGAAACCAGCATTACGGTACATGCTGTGCGCTCATCAATCTCAATGGATTGCTGATCCATTGTGCCATCAGCTGCAGCTTCAAGCAGGTCAACAAAATCTGATTTTACTCGAAGCATTACTGCTTCAGTTTCCGGGTCGCCCATGCGCACGTTGTATTCAATAACATAAGGTTCACCATCCACTTTAATCAATCCGAAGAAGATGAAACCGTTGTAAGGAATGCCTTCTTTCTGAAGCCCATCAACTGTTGGTTTGATGATGCGGTCTTCAATTTTTTGCATGAAATCTTTATCTGCAAATGGTACCGGGCTAATTGCGCCCATACCACCAGTGTTCAAGCCTGTATCGCCTTCACCAATTCGCTTGTAATCTTTTGCTTCCGGAAGAATTTGATAGCCTTTCCCATCGGTGATTACAAACACTGAAAGTTCAACTCCAGAAAGAAATTCTTCAATAACCACTTTGCTGCTAGCATCTCCAAATTGCCCTTCGAGCATCTCAATCAATGAAGCCTCGGCTTCTAGCAAATTATCAATAATCAATACGCCTTTGCCAGCTGCCAACCCGTCTGCTTTCAGCACATACGGTGCTTTCATCGTTTTTAGGAATACCAGTCCGTCTTCAAGGTTTTCTTTGGTAACGGTTTTGTATTTCGCTGTTGGAATATTGTTCCTTTGCATGAATTCTTTCGAGAAATCTTTCGATCCCTCAAGCATGGCACCTTCTTTTTTAGGCCCAACCACTTTAACATGCTTCAGGCTTTCGTCAGAAGCAAAGTAATCATGTAATCCATCAACAAGTGGTACTTCCGGACCAACCAGAACCAAGTCAATATTTTTTTCAAGAATAACGTTTTTCAGCGCTTCAAAATCAGAAACGCCAACAGGAATGTTCTCTCCAAGGTCAGCTGTACCAGCATTTCCCGGAGCAATAAATAATTGATTTAGTTTTTCTGATTGTTTGATTTTCCAGGCCAGGGCGTGTTCCCTTCCACCTGATCCAACGATAAGGATATTCAACATGTTACTATTCTTTATATTACTTTCAATTTATCTCTTATTCGGGAATTAGGCAAAAATCATAACCCTTTCCCTTTAGTCTTTTAATAACTATCGGCAGCGCCTGTTTCATGTTCTTTTCTGCTTTTAGCGAATCATGAAAAATCATAATCGATCCTGGTCTGACATTCCTCATTACATTTTTCACAACCTGTTCAGGGCTCAATTCTTTCTTGAAATCACGGCTCAAAATGTCCCACATAATTACTTTGTAATTTTTGACGACCTCATTGAGTTGCGATTTTTTCATCAGCCCATGTGGAGGCCTGAACAATTTTGAATCGATGTATTTTGCTGCCTTCGCTATATTTTCAAAAAAAACTTCGTCTGTGTTTTTCATACCCTGCATGTGATTGAATGTGTGATTTCCAACCTGGTGTCCTTCATCCAGAATTTGTTGATAAACCTCTGGATTTTTATACACATTCTCACCAACACAGAAGAAGCATGCCTTTATATTTTCTTTTTCCAATAGTTCAAGCACCCATGGGGTGACCTCTGGAATTGGGCCATCATCAAACGTTAAATAAACCCGTTTTTCATTCGATTCAATTTTCCAAAATGCCCCCTTATATTTCCGGGTCATAAATTTTGGCAATCGAATCCTGGGGTCAACGAACTTCATAAATAATTATGAACTATATACTTCAATATACTTGTTGAACAAATCAGTTATTTTCTCTGAAAGTTCTTTCTGATCATATTTTGAAGCTGTCATTCCCATTTCACGCATGAAATATAAAATCCGCTGGATTTCTTCGTCCACAGAAGGTAGATACTTGTCATCCAGATTGAGATAATATTTCAGTTGAGACTCATACGAAGCTAAAATCTGCTCTGTTATTTCGTTGCCCTTGTCAATTGCCTCGGCTGCGTAGTAATTTCCTGCAATTTGAATGGAAAAATAATTAAAAGGTACAACTCTGTTCGGTATCAGATCCACGCTTTTATTCAGTACCTGTATGGCAGAATCTTTTTTGCCTTCTTCAATCAATGATTCAGCAAGACGATTGAAAGTATTCCGAATATTCATCATCATCCGCTGGTTATTTTCGTCAATGTATACCTCTGGATCATTCATGTTGCCCCACTTGAACTCTTCCATTAGCTTCGTGTACATTTTGTCGGTGTCAATGGTGCCAAAATTAATGCCGCTACGAGCTGACCTAACCGGGGTAAACCGATATGCAAAACCTTCAAGGACGAAGTAATCCTGCAGACCCAGATACTTGTCGCGACCAACGGTAATGGCATAGTACAATGGTCTTTCCCAGTTTGAATTTGCAATCATCTCAAGTACCATGAGTTCATCTTTGGTAATGTAGTTCTTATTTCCAAAATCAATGACGATGGTGTCTTCAATTTGATCGTATAAATATTCAGGAACAACCTTATTTCTTATTACTGCTTCTTTATCAACTTTGAAGTATAATTGCTTAGATGGAATATAGGCAGCATCATCGGCTTGAGATAATTTCGTTCGTGGATCGTCATCCTTAACGAAGTTAAGAGCCCTTTTGAGTTCAATGGCACCTTTAATCCGTGGATCGTTCATCAGGTAGATCACATCCCTTGTCCCCTGAACGTACTGGTCATGAGTTAAACTGATTGGCAGTGGTTCAGATTCATAAGCTTTTCGTTTCATTTGGTCGGTGTACCAATCGGTTTGAAGATAACTCAGGTTGCACACACGAACATCGGTACGTACACCTTCCACTTCCTGGTTGTACCAAAGCGGGAATGTGTCGTTATCGCCATTGGTAAAGATTACGGCATTTGGCTCGCAGGTATTCAGGTAATTAGCCCCCAAATCTCTTGCGGTGTACCTTCCCGAACGGTCATGATCATCCCAGTTTTCGTTGGCCATAATACCCGGAACAAGAAACAGGCAGATACCAGAGACAGCGATTGCGCTTACCGTTTCAGGCATCCATTTTTTCAGGGCTTCAGCAATAGCCAATACACCAATCCCGATCCAAATTGCAAATGCATAAAATGATCCAGCGTAGGCGTAGTCCCTTTCACGAGGTTGATGCGGATATTGGTTCAGGTAAACAACTATTGCCAATCCGGTTAGCACAAACAGTAACATTACCACCCAAAGATCTTTTTTATTTCTGTTGTAGTGGAAGAAAGCTCCAATCAAACCAAGTATTAGCGGAAGGAAATAGTAAGTGTTTCTTGCTTTGTTGTTGGCTAATGAGTCTGGCAGGCTTTTTTGATCGCCAAGCCTTGAAGAATCAATAAAATTGATGCCGCTTATCCAGTTACCGTTGATGATACTTCCATGTCCCTGGATATCATTTTGTCGTCCGGCGAAATTCCACATGAAATACCTGAAGTACATGTGTACCACCTGGTATCGGATAAAGAACGACAGGTTTTGACCAAAACTTGGATATTGAACGGTTTCAACTTCACCATTCGGACCAGTCATTCTCACTGTATTTTTCCCTTTTCCAACCCAGGTTTGATAATCTTTAATATGCTGGTCGCTTCTGCTCCACATTCTGGGGAAGAAAGTTGTAAAGTCTGAATCGTAGTTTGGTTTTTGGCGCATATCTGAAACCACATACTTACCATCTTTTTGAATGTAATATGGTTTGTCGTCAACATAAGGATTACGCTCATCCAGAGGAGTGTTGTAGTACTGACCAAACACCAGGGGGCGGTCACCGTATTGTTCACGGTTCAAATACCCAAGTAATGAAAATACGTCATCCGGACTGTTTTGATCCATCGGAGTGTTTGCTGAAGACCGGATGACTATCATCGCAAACGACGAATATCCAATCAGGATAACAGTAAACGAAATTAGCACAGTGTTCCAAAGCACCATTTTCTTCTTCACGGTATAGTGGATACCCCAAATGATCAGGCCAATTAGAGCCAACGAATAAATGATTACGCCCGTGTTAAATGGCAGTCCAAATCCATTGACAAACGCCAATTCAAACCAGGTGGCAATTTTAATTACCCCTGGAATTACCCCATACATGATCACACCAAGGATGAGCATTGATATAAGCAGACTGGCAATGATGCCATTTCGTGTAACCGTATATTTTTTGAAATAGTAAACAAAAACGATTGCTGGAATTGCTAACAGGTTCAACAGGTGAATCCCAATCGAAAGACCCATTAAATAGGCAATTAAAATAATCCATCTGTTGGCTTGGGGCTGATGAGCAACATTTTCCCATTTCAATATTGCCCAAAACACAATAGCCGTAATTAAGGAAGAAGAAGCATAAACCTCGCCTTCAACAGCCGAAAACCAAAATGTATCTGAAAATGTGTAAGCCAGTGCGCCAACAACACCACTGCCCAAAATAGCAATTCCTTGTCCAAGCGTTAGACCATTTTCAGTGTTCACCAACTTTTTTGCAAGGTGGGTAATTGTCCAAAACAGGAACAAAATAGTAAAAGCACTTGCCAGGGCAGACAACGAGTTTATCATTAGGGCCGCTTTGTCGGGACTGGCAAAAATGGTAAAAAACCTACCCAATATCATGAAGAATGGAGCACCGGGAGGATGGCCAACTTCCAGTTTAAACGAGGTGGTAATGAACTCCCCACAATCCCAGAAACTGGTCGTAGGTTCAATGGTCATTAAATAAACAATAGCTGAAATCAGAAACACTGCCCAGCCAACAAATATGTTCAATGATTTATAGTTCTTCATGCTGAATTTTGTTCATGGTCAAATAATTCATGCGAAGATAATATATTTGTTTCAAGATGAAGAAACTGACACTGAATTCTGAATTGAAAATTGAAATAGCTGTATTAGGGTGAATAGGAAAAAGAACTCATCAGTTTGCAAAGGCTAACCGATGAGTTGAGTTGGAATTACTTTTCAGAGTGAAGTGCTACACGGTTTCCTTCTGTGTCAATGAACTGGGCAACGAAACCATGTTCGCCAATGGAAGTTTTAGGCATTAGTACCTTGCCTCCGTTGGGTTCAACTTTTGCAAGCTCATTGCTTAGGTCTTCAGCACATGAAAAATACACAACAGTGCCTTTGTCTGATGGTTCGTAACCTTCAGCTTTTATTAAAGCACCTGTTGAATGTTCGCCTCCATCAACCCATTTAAAGGCAGACATTTGCATGCCGGGCATGTCAAGATCCATTAATTCCCTGCCGATTACAGCCGTGTAAAACTTCTTTGCTCTTTCAAAATCACTTACTGGTATTTCGAACCAGTTTACAACATTTTTTTCCATGGATTAATTGTTTAACTGTTTATATAAATTGAACGCTTCTACAAATTTCATTTTAAAAAACAGAAACAAAAATGGCTAATATGACAATGAGGTTGGTTAAATTTGCCAAATACCAACATTGACTTTTTATGAAAATAGCCATTTTGACTTTCGATGGTGTGGTTCAAACGAGTGTTTTTGGTCCTTATGAGATGTTCGTAAAAACAAATGAGTTTATAAAACAGTTCGATCCGGGAAATCATTTTTGTTTTGAAGTTGAAATTTTGTCAACGAGTGCAAGCCAAACTGCTGGATTTGTACCCGAAATGAAAAAATGGACGGATCGATCAGCGCAATATGATTTGGTTGTTGTGCCCGGAATGGATTTTCAACGGATTCAGGATGTGCTAAAGAATGAGATACAACTTATTGATTGGATTAAAGAACAGTACCATAGTGGTGCCGAGATTGCTAGCTTTTGTGTTGGTGCATTTTTGCTTGCCGAAACAGGTTTGCTTAATGGTAAAATGGCAACCACGCATTGGCTTGGGCGCGAGTTGTTTTTGAGTATGTTCCCTGAAGTTATGTTGGTCGATGATAAAATAATTACCGATCAGGAACGAATTTACACCAGCGGCGGAGCGTTTTCTTTTACTTCCCTGATTATCTATTTAATTGAAAAATATGTTTCGAAAGACATTGCAACTGTGGCATCGCAGGTTTTTATGATTCATTTGCATGATTCGGTTCAAACGGCATACAGCATATTTATGCTTCAGAAAGATCATGCAGACCAGGCAATTAAAGATGTTCAGGAGAAGATAGAGATGAACTTTCATCAAAGTTTGTCTGTTGAAAATTTGGCACATGAAGCCCATATGAGTGTCCGGAATTTTATTCGAAGATTTAAAAAAGCAGTTGGCAATAGCCCGTTGGAATACATTCAGCGAGTGAGAATTGAAGCTGCCAAGAAATCGTTGATTGAAAATCATGAATCGATTGAGCAGGTTTGCCTGAGTGTGGGATATGACGATTTAAGTGCCTTTCGAAAAGTTTTTAAACGGATGACAGGAACAACTCCAAGTGCGTACCGAAAAAAATACAATCTACTCGCAAAACCCGATTATGTTGGTATTTATGCTTCATAAAAAAGGATGCCCAAGCGGGCACCCTTTTCCTCCAATCAACCTTAAGTATATTTTGGTTTTTTATTAAGCTTCAGTAGGTTCTAAAAATAGTTTAATGTCTTCGTCAGCTGAGGTAATTCCGGCAATACCAAAGTTTTCAACTAAAACAGAAGCTACATTTGGCGACAAAAATGCAGGAAGTGTTGGCCCAAGGTGAATGTTTTTTACACCCAAATGAAGCAACGCCAATAACACGATTACGGCTTTTTGCTCATACCATGCAATGTTGTATGCAATTGGTAAATCATTCACATCTTCCAGTTCAAAAATCTCTTTCAGTTTCAATGCCACAACAGCCAATGAGTATGAGTCGTTACATTGCCCTGCATCAATTACCCGTGGAATGCCGTTGATGTCGCCCAATGGCAATTTATTGTAACGGTATTTTGCACATCCAGCGGTTAGGATAACTGTATCTTGTGGTAGTTTTTGAGCAAATTCAGAGTAGTAATCACGGCTCATCATTCGGCCATCGCAACCAGCCATCACAAAGAACTTGCGGATTGCTCCTGTTTTAACTGCTTCAACAATTGGTTCTGCCAGTTCGAATACCTGATTATGAGCAAATCCACCCACGATTTCTCCAGTTTCAATTTCTGTTGGGGCAGCACATTTTTTAGCATGTTCAATAATCGCTGAGAAGTCTTTCATTTCACCTTCTTTGCGATCTGGTATGTGCATTGCGCCTGTAAGTCCACTCGCTCCGGTAGTGTAAATGCGGTCTTTATAGCTGGCATCATTCATTGGGGGAACAATACAGTTTGTTGTAAACAAGATTGGCCCGTTGAATGATTCAAATTCTTCTTTTTGTTTCCACCATGCGTTACCGTAGTTCCCAACGAAATTTTCGTATTTCTTGAATTCAGGATAGTAGTGGGCAGGAAGCATTTCGCTGTGTGTGTAAACATCTACACCCGTTCCTTCTGTTTGTTTCAAAAGATCATCCAGGTCTTTCAAGTCGTGACCAGAAATTAGGATTGCAGGATTGTTACGAACACCAATATTTACTTTTGTTACCTCTGGGTTACCGTAACTTGAGGTATTTGCTTTGTCAAGCAATGCCATTACGCTTACACCAAATTTACCTGTCTCCAAGGTTAAGTTTACCAATTCATCAACCGACAAATCCTTGGTAGTAGCAGCAAGTGTATCTTGTAAGAAATCGTAAATTTCCTGTTCCTGGTGTCCTAAATTGTAAGCATGCTCAGCATAAGCAGCAAGCCCTTTCAAACCATAAATGATCAGTTCTTTCAGTGAACGAACATCTTCGTTTGCTTCGCTCAGAATTCCTACTTCTTTTGCTTTTGCTTCAAATTCCTCTCCTGTTTTTCCATCCCAATGAAGCGAATCGTGGTCACCGATTTGCAAACCAGCTTCAGCAACTTTTGCTTTTAATTCATCGCGAAGTTTCAATGTTTTTTTAATACGAATCACAAATGAAGTTTGATCGAAGTTTGCGTTGGTGATAGTGCTAAACAGTCCATCAAATACGACTTTGTTTACTTGTGCTTCAGCTTTTCCAACTTCTTTTAATTGGGTATTTAGGATTGAAACCCCTTTCAGTACAAATAACAAGGTATCTTGTAAGTTTGCAACATCGCTTGATTTTCCACAAACACCTTTGATGGTGCATCCTATTCCTTTTGCTGCCTCCTGGCATTGATAGCAAAACATGTTTTCGTTCATTTCTTTACAGCTTTTAAGTTTTAATTATTCAATATTATTTAGCCTGAACATCAGGTTGTCATTTTTTTGTTTTTAAAAAAGCCGGGAGCTTTTACACCCGGCAATTTTTTATACCCATTCTTCCATCAACACATCTCCCTTGATGCCGATTACAACCTCCTTCACCGGAACCTTACGACTAGCTTGTTGAATCGCCATTTGCACCAATTGAGATAATCCTCCACAGCAGGGTACTTCCATAATCACTACAGTTATCGTGTTTACTTTTGAATCGTCAATTAGACGACGTATTTTTTCTACATAGATTTCTTTTCCCTGATCTAATTTTGGGCAAGCAATAACCAACTTCTTGTCTTTAATGAATGTGCGGTGAAAATCGCCGTGGCTAAAGGCAGCACAGTCGGCCGCGATTAATAAATCTGCTCCCTGAAAATATCCAGCAGAAGGATTGATCAAATGCATTTGTACCGGCCATTGCTGAAGTTCTGATTGGACTGGGGCGCCACCTGCAGCTTCAGGAGCAATTTTAAAGGCAGGTTTTTCAAAGCTTACAGGTGCAGAGCCTGGGCATCCACCTGAAGCACAACCGCCAGATTCTGCTTGTGGCTCAGCTTCGCTACTATTAACTTCCCCGATAATTGATTTTACATCTAAATCAAGTTCAGCTTCATGCGATTTTAAGTAGCTAATAGCTTCCCTCATAAAACCATGTTCGCCGTGATCTTTTAAATGTTTCAAGTGGGCAATAATCAAATTTTCACCTTTTGAAACCATTTGTTTGATAACGGTTACCTCGTCATATTCCTCAGCTTCGCGCTTTTCAATTTCAATAGCGCCTTGAGGGCAATGGCCTAAACAAGCACCTAATCCGTCGCACATCAGCTCACTAACCAGTCTTGCCTTGCCATCAATTATTTGTAAAGCCCCCTCGTGGCAATTTGGGATGCAAAGTCCGCAACCATCACATAATTCTTCATCTATTTTTACTATTTCTCTGATCATCTTTTTTGCTTTTTTGATAGAACAAATGTAGATTGGTCGTGTTAGTTGGAGTGTATCATTTGTTACAAACAAACCTTTTTTATGATTGATTTTAGTCAGATTGCCCCGTGCCCATTGTTTCGTGGGCTAAAACCCGAAAGAGTTGAGCAATTAATGGAAGGTATTTTCTTTCAAGTTAAACACTTTAGTAAAAACGAATTGGTAGTTTCTGCCGGAGAAGAATGCAATCGACTTTTCATTGTATTGAAAGGGAGTGTGAAGGGCGAAATGGCTGACTATACTGGCAAGACGATTAAAATAGAAGACATTGAAGCTCCACGTCCGCTGGCAGCAGCATTTCTTTTTGGACAGAACAATCGCTTTCCGGTAACGGTAATCGCAAACAACGAAGTTAGCTTATTAAGTGTCGACCGTTCGGAGTTCCTTAAACTGCTGCAAAAAGACCAACGAATTCTAACAAACTACCTGAATTCAATTTCATCAAGGGCGCAGTTTCTTTCACAACGAATTAAATTTCTTTCCTTTAAAACCATTCGACAAAAAATTGCTCACTACTTATTGGAACTGGCTGGCGACAGGCTTGCCATTGTTGAGTTACCGTTATCTCAATCACAGTTGGCCGAGTTCTTTGCGGTTACCAGACCTTCATTGGCCCGTGCTCTTGGGGACATGGATGATGAGGGCTTAATTGAAGTTCACAGACGTACGATAAAAATACTGGATAAAGCAAAAATGAATGAGCTATTGAAAGGATAATAAATCTGATTTATGTAAATTTGGTTATACATCATGTTATGACATATATCAATTCAAAACCATCAGATGAAATTATTCTCATTCATAAATTTGTTTCAAATCAAATCTTAAACGTATGAAAAAGAGTTTCTTTCAAAGAATTCTGTTGTTGATGGCAATAATAGGATTTACAAATGCATCGGTACTTGCAACCGATGGATATTTCAGTACAGGTTATGGTACAATCAATAAAAGTTTGGCTGGTGCTGGTATTGCTTACTACCAGGCTTCATTGATAAATGGCAACCCTGCAGGGGTTGTTCACCTGGGTAAAAAATACCACATTGGTGTTGCTTTGTTTAATCCAAATCGAAGTTTCTTGATTACTGGAGAACCTTCTGGAGCTGCAGGTCCCCTTAGTTTAAGTTCCGGTGGGTTAGAAAGTGATTCAAAATATTTTGTTATCCCATCATTTGGTGCAAATTGGATGATAACGGATAATTCAAGTTTTTCGATTGCTCTTTTCGGAAACGGTGGTATGAACACAGATTATCCGATTAATGGTTTTTTTGATCCAACTCCAGGTGAAACGGGTGTTGATCTGGCTCAGTTATTCTCGAACCTCACCTATTCTATAAAAATATCAGACGGTCATAGTTTAGGTATAACCGCCACCTTAGGGTATCAATACTTTGAAGCGAATGGGTTAGATGCTTTTGGTACTTATGGTTTTTCAAATGACCCAGAGAACTTATCTGGAAATGGTGCCTCAAACAGTTTTGGCTATGGAGTAAAAGTAGGTTATTTGGGGAAAATTACGGAAACATTAAGTATTGGGGCTACTTATCAAAGCAAGGTTTATATGACTGAATTTGAAGAATATGCTGGACTTTTTGCAGAGCAGGGAGACTTTGATATTCCTTCCAGCTGGACCGTTGGTTTATCCTGGGATGTTAATGATGAGTTTACAGTAATGGCCGATTACAAACGTATAAATTATACCGATGTAAAATCGGTATCAAATCCTATGCTAGGACCTGAAGGGCTAGCTGGATTTAGATTAGGACTTGCTTCTGGACCAGGGTTCGGATGGCAGGATATTAATATTGTAAAAGCGGGTTTTGCTTATTCAGGATTTGACACCTGGATTTTCCGTGCTGGTGGCTCTTTCGGAGATAACCCAATTGGTGAAGATGATGTATTGTTTAATATTTTGGCTCCCGGGGTAATCACAACACAAGTTTCAGCTGGTTTTAGTAAAGATTTGGAAAAAAGAAGAAGGGGGCGCAGGTACAGGTCTAAATCGGATGGGAAGCAAGTTCATTTTGCTGTGAATTATGCAATTGAAAATACGGTGGAGGGATCTAACCAACTGGATCCTTCACAAACTATTGAAATTGGAATGAATCAAATTGAATTGGAAATTGGTTTTTCATTCTAATAGATAGAGAATTACAGGAGACAGTTGAAAACAATTGGATGCAATTGCGTTCGACTGTTTTCTTTTTTTAACTAAGTTTCTTTAAACCACTAATTCCCAATTTCTTTTTCTATATTTGCCGCCCAAAATATTGTTTAACTTTTCGCAGGTGGCATCACCCTGCGGCTAAAAATGAAAAAAATGCAAAACGAATTGCTATGGCTGGCTATGTTGCTGGCAAATTTCCTGTTAATTATTCTTGCCTATAAATTATTTGGTAAGCTTGGACTTATCTTGTGGATTCCAATATCCGTTATTGTTTCCAATATTCAGGTAATCCAAACCATTGAATTGTTTGGTTTGGTTGCAACGCTAGGTAATATTGTTTATGCTTCATCATTCCTGGTTACCGATATTTTATCTGAAAACTATGGAAAGCATGAAGCAAAAAAAGCCGTGTGGATTGGGTTCTTTAGCTTGATTGCCATGACCTTGGTCATGAACCTGGCGCTTCAATTCAGACCCCTTGAGGGCGATGAATTTGCAAGCACGACCCATGGTGCATTAAGTACCATTTTTGAATTAATGCCAAGGATAGCGATTGCCAGTTTAACTGCTTACCTGATTTCCCAACGCCACGATGTATGGGCTTACCATTTCTGGAGAAAACGCTTTTCAAAAGACAACCAAATTTGGTTGCGAAACAATCTAAGCACCATGGTTTCACAATTTCTTGATAGTGCTATCTTTACTTTGATTGCCTTTTACGGTGTGTTTGAAACAGGCATACTTTGGGAAATTTTTATTACTACTTATGTGTTGAAGTGGGTTGTTGCTGCAGCTGATACACCATTTATTTACTGGTCAAAAATTATTTTCAAAAATCAGCGTTTTATGATGAAATAGGCTTTTTTTAGCCATCGATTTCAATAAATTTGGAAATCGTAACTTGTCAAAAAAAACTGGATGAAGGTATTTAAGTTCGGAGGGGCATCGGTAAGCTCTGCTGATGCTATTCAAAATGCAGCCTCAATTCTCGAAATGTTTCCGGGGAAAAAAGCGGTGGTAATTTCTGCTATGGGCAAAACAACCAACGCAATGGAAGAGTTGGTTAAAAGTTATTTTAAACGGGATGAGAACCGAACGGATATTTTCAATCGCATAAAAAGTTATCACCAGGGCATTATTGCTGATCTTTCGTTTGATGAAAACCAGCATGAGGTTGTGGAGAACTTATTTGACGAATTGGAGGAAAGACTTGAAGCCGAGCCTTCGCTTCAGTTTGATTACGAATATGATCAAATGGTTAGCTATGGTGAGCTAATTTCAACTACAATAGTTTCTGTTTACCTGAATAAACGGGGAATTTCAAATAAGTGGATTGATATACGCAAGTGCCTGAGAACCGATGACGTGTACAGGGAAGCAACCGTAGATTGGAAATGGTCGGAAATGCTGATTAGCAACACATTCGATTTTAACGATACAGAACTTTATATTACACAGGGTTTTATCGCTTCTACAACCACCAACCAAACTACAACACTCGGGCGTGAAGGGTCGGATTTTTCTGCAGCAATCCTGGGTAATTTGCTAAATGCTGAAAGTGTTACCATCTGGAAAAATGTTCCTGGGGTTTTGAATGGTGACCCGGAGGATTTTACCGATACTGAAAAACTTGAAGAGATTTCGTACAAAGAAGCTATCGAGTTGGCTTATTCAGGGGCAAAAGTGATTCACCCAAAAACAATCAAGCCACTTCAAAATAAAAACATACCACTTTTTGTAAAACCTTTTGATTATCCAGATCAGGAAGGGACTGTTATTCGTGATGTTGACTACCAACTTGACTTGGTCCCGGTTTATATTTTGAAGAAAAGCCAGGTGCTGATTACTATTCAGCCAGTTGATTTTTCATTCATTGGAATTGACCAGTTGTACGAGGTATTTAATTTATTCAGGAAACGTAGGATAAAAGTGAACCTTATCCAGCAATCGGCAATTGACTTGTCCCTTTCAGTTGATGAGCCTGAAATCGGGCTGGAATCGGTCATTTTAGAACTGCAAAAAGAATTTGAGGTTCGTTATAATACCGGATTAACTTTGGCAACCATTCGTTTCTACACCAATGAATCGCTTCAAAAAATGAAGGATGGTAAAAAAGTTTTGATTGAGCAGAAAAGCAGACGAACAGCAAGATTGATTTTGAAGTAGTTGAGATGCGGATTATTTAATAAGTGCCTGAATTCTTTTTAGGATTTTTTTTAATAACTTGTGCTGAGTTTTTTAATAATAATCCATCGTCAATCTTCTAAACATGTCAACTACAAACGGAAATCTTTACAAATTCATGGCCTTTTTCGGGTTGCTATTGTTTCTGACTTGTGTACTGCTTCCCTATTTAAAACTTGATGACAACGAAGGCAAAATCAATGAGATCAAGCGCAATCTTCTGGTGTTGAATCATGAGCGCGACGCGTTGGTCAATGATATTAAGCTGGTTGAAGATGCAAATCCAGTTAGTTTAAATGATTCTGCTTCAGTTATTCATGTAGATGCTGGAACTTATCGAATTCAGGAAATTAAAAAAGGGATCGATTTGCGTACTGAACAAATCAACCTGGAAAATCAAATTCTTGAGGAAATGAATGCAGCGCAGGACAAGATCGTCCTCTTTATGGGGTACTTCATTATTTTCAGTTTCCTATTTGTATTGTTTGGGTTTTTGTTATGGTATTTTAAGTTACAACGCCCTTCAAACAAGAGCATAAAAATTGATTTTCTTAGAAAAATAAGTGAAGATTAGGATATCAAAGATATAGCTAAAATTGTCCTTAAAACGAAAAATCAACACCAATTTCATGAGATGAAACAACAGAAAAAGAACAAGTACTTGCCATTTTATATCGGTGGTATTTTTATCATCATCATTGTTTTAATAGTAGGAAAAAAACAAGGTTGGTTTGGGAGCGACCTTGAACTAAAAGTGCTTGCAGAACCAGTGGAAAGTGAGCGGATTACCGAATTGATTACCGCAAATGGGAAGATTCAACCTGAAACAGAAGTGAAAATATCACCCGATGTTTCCGGGGAAATCATTGAGTTGTATGTAGAAGAAGGTGATGAGGTTGAAAAAGGTGAGTTGTTGGTGGTCATTAAACCTGATATTTATATCTCTGCGCTGAACAGGGCCGAGGCTAGTTTGAATTCTGCAAAAGCACGACAAGCCCAGTCTGAAGCCAGAATGATTGAAAGTGAACTGGCATTTAAACGTTCAAAGAAACTGTACGAGCAACAGGCCATCCCGGTATCTGATTTTGAAACCGCACAGGCAGCCTACAAAGTTGCCGGAGCTGAAGTTCGTGCGGCTGAGTTTGCTGTAAAATCTGCCGAAGCTTCTGTAAATGAAGCAGAAGAGCAATTGATAAAAACAAAGATTTACGCACCGATCAATGGAACAGTTGCAAAACTAAACGTAGAGCAAGGCGAACGTGTAGTTGGTACAAATATGTATGCTGGTACTGAAATGATGGTGGTGGCCAACCTCAATAAAATGGAGGTAAAAGTTGAGGTGAATGAAAATGACATTGTGAAAGTGTCGAAACTGGATACAGCCCTGGTTGAGGTTGATGCTTATTTAAAACGAAAATTTAAAGGTATTGTGACTGAAATAGCCAATTCTGCAAACACTGTAGGTGCTTCATCCGATCAGGTTACCAACTTTAATGTAAAGGTGCTCTTATTATTTGATTCTTACCAGGATTTGATAGATAGCTCAGCAATGAACCTTTATCCTTTTCGCCCGGGGATGTCTGCAACTGTGGATATACAAACCGAAACGAGGGATAGTGTGATTTCAATCCCCATTGAAGCCGTAACAACCCGATTTGAGGAGGAAGATGAAGAAAAAAGGGATGACGATGCTGAAAAATTAGAAGTTGTTTTCCTGATAAAAGATGGTATAGCATACAAGCAAAGTGTTAAAACTGGTATTCAGGATAAAATGAATATTGAAATCCTGGAAGGCCTTTCTGCCGGAGATGAAGTCATCACCGGGCCATACAACGTGGTAAGCAGGCTGCTGAAAGACAGTACCTCGGTTAAAAAGGTTGACGAAAAAGAATTATTTAAAAGTAAAAAGAAAGACTAAAACGGTTTTTTGAAACTCTGCCAAAAGCTTTCTTCATAAACCACATCTTCAAAATAGTCCTTGCCATTAATTTTTGAAGGTGAATTATCAACTTCAAGCACGCTCGCTTTTCGAATTGATTTAACGCCAATATTTTCACCGTTTACAAATGATTTTTGGCTGCTTAGGAATGCCAGGTGATATTTCCCGTTTTCCTTTTTATAGGTTGACGTGAAATTGTACTTCACTTTTTGCTGGCTGTTCCCTTTTGTTGCTAACGATCGGTTTTGCCTATTGTTTTTAGACGCTTCAATAGCACATTCATTTCTAATAATACCATAATCTGATTTGCTGATGTAGATTTTTCCATTCATTTTTTCAGCGTAAAAGTCTCCCGTGTGTGCTAAATCTGTTTCTGCAGTCTTGTATGCAATAATCCAAACGGAATCACCCTCAAAAACACTTTGCCCAACCAGTTGCAGATCAAAATCATTTAACAATTTTTCATTCAAAATTGTGCTTGCAGAACGTACGATATCCATTTCCAATAGTTCCTCAAAACCATTAGACCCTTCTGGGAAAGAGTAGGTGTCGAAACTTTTTTTCGATTGAACAAATTGAAAGTTGCGGCTGTCGAATGCATCTTTAACTGAGCAATTTTCATAGCCATTTTCGTCATACAATTTGGCAACTGCTTCCCTTATCTGTGTTTTTAAACCTGTAGTTATTCGTTCAGAATAAAATACCTTGTACCCAACAGGGTCAGAGGTGAAATTTTTTGAAATATTTTGAGATGCTGATTTTATAATCCTGAAAAGTACCCGTGATTGTGCTGCAACATCAACATCGGCAATGCCATAAGTTTGGGCATCCAGTTTTATCAGGTTGAAATCCTTTGATAGAAGCCCATTTAAGTCCATGCTTTTGTTTTTATAGCCAACAGCCGAAATATACAATTTCTCAGCTTTGAACTGATCGGGAATGTTCAGCTCGAAAAAACCTTCAGCATCACTGGCTGTGCCATAAAATGTACCTTCAACACCAATGTTAGTATACGTCAGGCCTTCCTGTGTTTTTGAATCAACAATGCGCCCTTTTAATACTTGTGTTTGTGCAGAAACAGAAATGGCAGCAATCAGAAATAAAAACAATAATGTATTTCGCATGATAAGATTTTTTAAGCAAGACTAATTTTATACTTTTATAAACGGCTTATGAAGTTAAAAATTACTAAACAAGATAACATATTTTATGAGCCACCGTTATTTTTTAAAAGTAACAAAAAGATCGTTCAAAACATTATCCTTTCTTTTTTTGCTGAAATAAAAAAACTAAAAATTGTACTGATGAAAACTTATAAATTGCTTCCGTTATTAGTTATTGCTGTTGTTGCATTTACTTCATGTGTTTCGAAAAAGAAATACCTGGATATGGAGTCCTCAAAATTAAGAGCTGAGCAACGTGTCCGTGACCTCACCGATGAGAACAACTCAAAAGCAGAGCGCATTAAAACAATGATTGCCGACTTTGAACAAATGAAGCAGGATTTACTGTCCAGCAATGCAGAGAAAGATCAAATGATTGCCGATTTGAATGGACAGATTAATGGTCTGGAATCTAATGTTGAGGCTAAAGATGCAAACATGGAAGAAAAAATTTATTCGTTTCAGTACGAAAAGCGAAGTTTAATTCAGGATATAACAGATAAAAAGAAGGAAATCGAATCATTGAAAAACGACAAGGCTGATTTGAGTTCAAAACTAAAAGAAGCCCAGGATAATATATCTGAAATAGCATTCGATCTTCAGCGTAATAAAGACGATTCAAAAAGCCTGGAAGGTAAAGTGAAGCTAAAAGATCAGAAACTGGAGGAGCTGGCAGGGCAATTGGCAAAAGTTAAGGGCGAAGTGCAAAAACTGAAGGTTGATATGCAAACCAAAGACGAAACCATTGAGGCCTTAAAAAATAATGTGAGCCTGCTTAAGCGGGAGCTATCAAAATAGAATCGCTGAATTTTTAGCCAATAAACCTGAACCAACATGAAGCAACTTTTCATTATATGCTGTATTTGTATGTTTTTTGTTTCGGGCTGTGCCCAGCAAAAACCAAAGGCACTTTTCAACGGCAAAAATCTGGATGGCTGGCAAATTCATGGCACTGAAAAATGGTATGTTTCTGATGGTGAATTGATTTGCGAAAGTGGCCCTGATAAAGAATATGGATATCTTTCCACAACAAATTCGTACTACAATTTTGAGTTAGAGCTTGAGTTTCTGCAAGAAGCTGATGGTAATTCAGGTGTATTTTTTCGATCTACTTTTGAGGGGACAAAAGTGACTGGCTGGCAGGTTGAAGTGGCACCCCAAAATCATGATACTGGAGGTGTTTATGAATCGTATGGCCGGGGTTGGCTTTATCAAATCCCTGATGAAATGGAAGGGCATCTAAAAATGGGCGAATGGAATACGATGAAAATCCGTTTGCATGATGACCACCTTACCACTTGGCTTAACGGACAAATGATGTGCGATTTGACCGATGAAAAGATTGGAGAGGGAAGAGGTAGCATTGCCCTGCAAATTCATAGCGGGGGCGGGATTAAAGTCAGATGGAGAAATATTCAGCTGAAAGAACTTTAACCCAGCGATGGCAGGTTCATACCTTTAATTTTTCGATATAAATCCAGGGCATACAGGTCAGTCATTCCTGAAACAAAATCAATTACAGATTGTACTTTTTCGTAAGTTGTTTGATGTTCTGCCTGGTACTGCATGGGCATGAGCGAAAGCAGCCGTTTTGAGAGTCCTTCTTTTGGCGAACGAACAGCTTGCACATAGGTGTCAATTAATGTTCCAATTATTTGGTAACCCGAAATTTCCACTTCAATAACCGATTTGTGCCGGTAGATTTTTTTGACGGACAAATCCTCGATTTCCTTCATCGCGTCCTTTAATTTTCCTTCAAGTTGGCTAATCAATGATTTTTGAAATGAGCCAGAGAAAATTTCTTCTTGCTTTTCAATGAATATGCTAACGCAAGCATTCACTAACTGGTTAATTACACCAGCGCGCAGGTAGGCAATCCGTTCATTTAAATCGGTTACCACCTTAAATGTATTCTCGATTTTTTCTATGCTTTTTTTGTCTTCAACCGGATGATAGAAATTCAGGTACAAATCACGTGTTTGTTCATAGCTTAAAATTTTTAGCTTGTGTGCATCTTCCAAATCCATAATTTGGTAACAAATATCGTCGGCTGCCTCAACCAAAAACACCAATGGATGCCGAATGAATTTTTTGGGGTCTGAAGAAACCTGATAGATCCCCAGCTCATTGGCGATGTTCTGATAGATTTCTTTTTCAGACTGGAAAAAGCCAAACTTAGGTTTGCTTACACCAACCGACTCGTATGGATATTTTACGATGGAAGCAAGGGTCGTATAGGTCAGTGCGAATCCACCTTCGCGGCGGCCGTTAAACTGGTGGCTCAACACACGAAACGCATTGGCATTTCCATCAAAATACTCAAAATCGTTCCATTCTGCTGAAGAAAGCTCATTTTTTAGGTCAATTCCATTTCCATTCTGAAAATAGTTTGAAATGGCTTCTTCGCCGGCATGACCAAAAGGTGGATTCCCTAAATCGTGAGCCAGGCACGCTGCAGAAACAACTGCTCCAAGTTCGTTCAGTAATGTATTCCCTGTTTCTATTTGTACCAGTTGCTCTGAAAAAATATTTCCCAGTGAACGGCCAACGCTGGCAACTTCAAGGCTGTGGGTCAGTCGGTTGTGAACGAAGATGCTCCCCGGCAATGGAAAAACCTGGGTTTTATTCTGCATACGACGAAAAGGGGATGAAAAGATGATCCGGTCATAATCACGTTGAAATTGGGTCCGGTTATATTTTTCGTCGTTCTTGCCATTTGGTTGCGAACCAAGTCTTCGGGTTGATATAAGGCTGTTCCAGTTCATAATTAAATCATTGTCATTAAATAAACATTTGATAATCATTTATTGTCTCTTAATCCACAAGCGATCGAAAATTTAATTTTTGATCAATGACAAAAACTGACAACGTATGACAATCAATGACAGTTTTTTAGTCGTGTTCAGTTTCAATTATGTTACAATCTTATTTGCAATAAAGATTCTTCAGCTAAAATAGCGCATTAAAACAGACCTACCTGATAGTTTTTCAATTCTTTGCTAAATGATTTTGCCCCGGGACATATATTTTCAAGGAAGTCCCAGAAGGTTTTACTATGGTTTTTAACTTTTGTATGCACCAATTCATGCAAAATAACATAGTCAATCAGATGGTCAGGTAGTCGCATTAAGTGAATATTTAGGTTAATGTTGTTGACAGAAGAGCAACTTCCCCATCGGGATTTGACATGTTTTACAAATACTTTCTGAAAAGTGAAGCCATGCTTTTTTGCAAGTTCCAATGTTCGTTCAGGCAAATAAATCTTTGCCTCATGAGTCATTAATTTGACAATTATATTTTGGATAAATTGTTGAATTTCCGGCTGTTGAATGTCGAACTTAGAAGGCACATTTATCTGCACAATGCCATTTCCAATATGGTTCGAAAGCTTGTTTTGATCTGTTAATACAATCTTAAGTTGGTGGAATTTGGTTCTAAATAAGGTGTTGGGGGTAAATACGGTTAAACTTGTCCGAATCTTTTTTTGTTGTTTTTGTATCCAATCCGATTTAGATTTTATAAATTGAATAGCGTTCTTTTCTGAAGCTAAAATTGGCATGGTAAGCTGAGCTTGTCCATTTGGGTTTACCCGAAGTCGAATATGTCGTGATCGTTTGTTTTTTATCAACTTCACTTCCCCGACAGGTTCTACCAATACAATTTTTTCTTTATTCATAAATCGAATTGAGGTACGAAGATAACAATACCACAAAAATATGACTATGGAACCAAAAATCGACATTGAAGTATTTGGGTCGTTGACCAAGAGAGAACCTGTGTTTACGATTAATGATAAAATCAAACCAGGATCATTGGTTTTTGAGGCGCTAAAACCGTTCCCTGGATATTATCACGAAACTCCTTTTAATAACACCAAGCCATTGTATATGTACCTGGCGTTGCAAGAGCATTATCCTCTGGAAGAAGTAATCCGTGCTACTGAGAAGGTCGAGCAGATTTTTGATGAATCGTTTGAAGCAGGGAAAGGATTTTTACGAATACATGGGCAGTTGTACAATGTTTTGCGTGTAAGGCACTTGAATAATTACGATCAGGTTGCCAGGCTGCAGGAATCATATGAGCAAAGTGGACTGAAATTTATTGAAAAACAAAAGAAAAGCTACGAAGATGAAGCCCAGATAAAAGTTGTTAAGTTCTTCTATGTACATGCGATTGATGAAGGAATTTATATTGATAATAGGGAAGAATTCCATGCATACATTGAAATTCCCAAACATTACGAGTGGGAAGAATTTAACGAACTTTCGAACAGGGTAAAATATAATTGGGAAGAAAGCAAGTTTGATGCAGCTGCGGCTTCCTTTTATTATGGAGGTAAAATGCACGAAGTTGTCCGGATTTATTCCAATAAAATGGATTTGGAATACCTGCAAAAACTGAAAAAGCTTTTCTTGGAGAAAATGAAGTAAGCTAAAATCGTTTAAAAATAATTCAAAGCCATCTTTCGAATGAAGGATGGCTTTTTTTTGGATTTGAGAGTATGTAACTAACAAAGGCAGGAATCCTTGGCTTTTGATAGTAAAAGCCCCTTACTTATAAAATAACTTATTGCTATTTTGTTTGACATGCGCTCTTTGAATGTTTATATTTGTTGTTATTCAAAAGAAATCACCCTATGACTGCCGAAAGTACGCAACAAATTGCATTGTCTGATGAATTGATAATGACCAAAATTTTTGTAGTCCGAAACCAAAAAGTGATGCTTGATCGGGACCTGGCTGAACTCTATGGTGTTGAGACAAGAGTTCTAAAACAAGCGGTAAAAAGGAACAGTAAACGCTTCCCGCAAGATTTTATGTTCCAAATGACGAAAGAAGAATTCGATAATTGGAGATCACAATTTGTGACCTCCAACTCTGATAAAAAGGGATTAAGGTATGCTCCATTTTGTTTTACTGAGCAGGGAGTCACCATGCTCTCATGTATTCTAAACAGTGAAAGGGCAGTTAATATTAATATTCAGATTGTTCGAATTTTTACAAGAATTAGGGAAACCCTAACAGATAATCTTAGTTTAAAATTGGACATTGAAGAAATTAAAAAGAAACTTGTCAATCATGATAAAAATATAGAGCTTGTGTTTAGCTATCTTGACGAGATGATAGAGAAACAAGACAACTCCATGCCTCGCAAGAAGATTGGCTTTAGAAGGAACGATGAGGAATAGGTTGGACGAACCAATTTCAAAATACATCTCATACTTCTTTTCACATATTCATCACTTCAAAACATACTTTATATTTCCTTTTTCCGTTTTTTCAGAACAAGCAAATTTGCGTACATTTATTGCCTTATAAAGCGAGTATCAATGAATCAAAAGAATATAGCCATTGTTGGCTTTTTTGTTATTACCCTCATCTTGTCTGGCTGCTCTGCCAGCAGGAACTTCAAAATGGGACGTTCTTCTTATGAAATTGGTGAATATTACCGTGCTACAGAAAAACTAAGAAAAGCCTACCGAAAAGAAAAAGGCCTGGAAAATAAGACAGAGATGGCTTATCAGTTGGCAGATTCGTATTATAAGATTGGGGAATATGCCAAGGCTGCTATCTGGTATAAAAATGCAATTCGCCGTGGATATCCAGATTTTACCCTGAATTTATATTATGCAGAATGTTTACGTGCAACAAAAAAGTATGAGCAGGCTGTAGAAACCTATCAGCTATACTTAGATTCGGTACCTGAAGATATTCGTGCAATAAATGGAATGGATGCTTGTCGTTACATTCAGGAATGGGAAGAAAATCCAACCCGATATGTTGTAAATTCTGTTCGTGAATTGAATTCAAAATATAGCGATTATGCCCCGGTATTTGTTGGAAATAAGGATAATGAAATACTGTTCACTTCCACCCGTGAAGACGTAGTTGGGAAAAGGGAAAGCTCAATTACAGGTGAGTACAATGCTGACATTTTCCGTTCGGAGTTTCAGGTTCAACGGCAAAAGTGGGGCGAGCCGGTTTTAATTGATGATTCCGGGGTTATTAATACTTCTGACGAAGACGGTGCAGTAGCTCTATCGCAAAGTGGCGATGATATGATTTTTACCCGTGCCCGCTTCGACAAGACCGAAAACCTGGGCACTGAACTTTATACCACAAAAATGTCAAGGGGTGACTGGTCAGAACCCATCAAACTTGAAATTTTAGGGGATAGTATTGTTGCTGCACACCCCGCTTTATCGCCAGATGGAGAGTACCTGTATTTTGTTTCCGATAAGCCCGGCGGGTATGGAGGAAAAGATATCTGGATGGCTAAAAAAGACGGAGGTTCTTTTTCAAAGCCTGTGAATATGGGTGATAAAATTAATACACCCGGGAATGAGATGTTCCCAACAGTCAGACAAAATGGTGAGTTTTATTTTTCTTCCGATTACCATATGGGAATGGGTGGGCTTGATATTTTCAAGGCCGAGAAAGACCAGAATGACCAGTGGCAGATTGTGAATATGAAAGCTCCAATAAATTCATCGGGTGATGATTTTGCAATGGCATTTATCCCCGGAGAGGAAGAAAGGGGAATGTTTTCATCCAACCGGAAAGGTGCACGAAGCGATGATTTGTTTTCCTTTTATCTGCCACCAAAGATTTACAGGGTGTCAGGTGAAGTTTACGATAAAGAAACGAAACAGCGGCTTGATGGTGCCCGTGTGAGAATTATTGGAACAGATGGGACAAACTTAAAATTGAGGGCAGAAGATGGTAAATTCCAGATGAAACTAAATCCTGAAACAGATTATATTTTTGCTGGCTTTAAAGACGGATTCCTGAATGACAAAAGAAGAGAAACAACTATTGGGTTAGAGGATAGCAAAGACTTCAGGGTTGATCTTTACCTGACCCCAACAGATGCCCCAATTCGTGTTGAAAATATTAATTATGAATTTGGCAAATGGGATCTTTTGTCCGAGTCAAGATATGCACTTGACAGTCTGGTCAGTATTTTAGAATTGAACCCTACAATTACCATTGAACTCATGTCCCACACCGACCACGTCGGCTCAGACGATTTCAACTTCGACCTGTCGCAAAAACGAGCCCAGTCTGTGGTTGATTATTTGATTGCCAAAGGCATTAATCCAGATCGCTTGGTTGCTAAAGGATATGGGGAAACATGGCCTAAAAAGATTACTCGGACAATGGCAAAACGCTATGACTTCTTTAAACGTAATGATGAGCTGACAGAGGAGTTTATCAGTAAGCTTGGAACTGATGAGCAAGAAATTGCTAAAGCAATTAATCGTAGAACTGAGTTTAGGGTATTGTCTACTGATTTCCATGAGACATTTGCGCCGGAGACAGAATAGGGTTTACAGGGAATTCAACTTTTTCGTAAATTCGAGTTCAACAAGTTTGAGGCATTAGCTCAGTTGGTTTAGTCCGTCAGCCGACGGATGACAGGGTTAGGTTTTCAATTGGTAACCGAGGGTAATGTGTTCAATTTTTGAACACCCTCACAGATATTCATGAGGCATTAGCTCAGTTGGTTTAGAGCGCTACCTTGACAGGGTAGAAGTCACTGGTTCGAATCCAGTATGTCTCACAAATAATATTCCACCCATGTTTACAACTTACGTATTATATTCACAGGCATACGATAAAATTTATATTGGATTTACTTCTGATTTAGAAAATCGGGTGAAAGCTCACAATGATATTAAGAATTCAGGATGGACAAAGAGATACCAACCATGGAAAATCATTTATACTGAAGCATTCAATTCGAAGTATGAAGCCATGAAAAGAGAAAAAGAATTAAAGAGTTCACGAGGGCGAAATTTTATCAGAAACCTTATTTCTGCTAAAAAATAACTAATAGCTCATTTGGTTTAGTCCGTCAGCTGACGGATGACAGGGTAGAAGTCACTGGTTCGAATCCAGTATGCCTCACCTTTTAAAATCCAAATACCAAAACACAAATTTCAAACTCCCAAAGTCATCCTGTTTTGGCAGTTGTTGCAAATGGCTCAATCAGTCTTGAAATATGACTGTTTGATGTGATTATTTTACCAATTCTTTTGTGGAAAGTAATCCGCATGCAGCATAAATATCCTGACCTCTTGATGCGCGAATGGTGGTTGTAATACCTTTTGCGTTGAGGGCATCTTTAAATTCCTGTAGCGTGGCTTCATCAGTTCCTTTTAGTGGCGTGTTGGGTATTGGGTGAAAACGGATCAGGTTAATCCTGCATTTTATACCGTCTAAAACTTTGGCCATTTCCTTCACGTGTGCAGGGCTGTCATTTAATCCATGAAAAACAATGTATTCAAACGAAACCCTTCGTTGCCTGCCAAAATCCCAGATGCGAATTTCACTCAACACTTCTTCAAGGGGATAGGCGATTTCAACGGGCATTAATTTTTGGCGCTCTTCATGAAAAGGTGTGTGAAGACTAATGGCCAAATGTGTTTCGCTTTCGTTTAAGAAACGAACCAATCCCGGTACAATGCCAATCGATGATATCGTAATTCTCCTTGGGCTCATTGCAAACCCCCATTCGGCAGTCAAAATTTCTGTACTCTTCAAAACTTCGTCCAGGTTGTCGAAAGGCTCACCCATCCCCATGTAAACGATGTTTGAAACATCCTGCCATTCAGGAATATTGCGAATTTGATTGACAATCTCGCCTGCTGTTAGCTGTCCCTGAAAACCCTGTTTGCCAGTCATGCAAAAAAGGCATCCCATTTTGCAGCCCACCTGCGAAGAAACGCAAACTGTTTTTCTGTCTTTGTCAGGGATCATGGCTGTCTCAATAAACTGCCCATGCACTGTAGGGAAGAGGTATTTCTTTGTCCCGTCTTTACTTTCCTGTACTTTTTGATGATCAATTAAACCAAATGTGAATTTTTCTGAAAGCAGCTCCCTGTTTTTTTTAGAGAGGTTGGTCATTTCATCAATTGAAGACACTTCTTTTTTGTACAACCAATCACAAATTTGTTTGGCTGTGAACTTAGGCAAGCCCAGTTCTAAAACCAGTTCCTGTAATTCGTTTAGTGTTTTTCCAAAAAGTACTTTTTTAGCCATCAAATAATTTTTCTGCAAAATTAGAAATAAATCTCTGCAATGATGTTTTCAAATGGAATTCCTTTTTCAATCAGGATGTCGCGAACCTCAACAACCATAAGGGCTTTGCCGCAAAGGTAATATTGGTGACCAGTTGGGAGATTTTTTTGGCTTTTTAAATATTCGGTTAACCTGCCAGGGAAAATATCGCATGACTGCTCCTGAGAACAACACCTCACATAGTTTTTCCCAAGTGCCCAATCCAGCTCATCTTCAAAATAAAACTGGTTCAGTTTCCGCACACCATGAATCAGTGTTTTATTTTCGAATTGCCCTGATTGAAACATGCTGTAAAAAGGGGCAATGCCTGTTCCGGTTGCAATCCAATAGGCAGGTTTATTTTCATCAATAAAACTTCCATAAGGTTTCGATATTAGTATTTTGTCGCCTGGGATCAACGTTGCGAGTTTTGGCGTTAGGTAACCGTCTCCTTTGATGTTGAAAAGTACCCTGAGTTCCTGTTCCTGATTGCCACTGCATACGCTATAAATGCGTGGAGCTTCTATTTGGTCAATGCCAATCTTTACAACTTGTCCGGGAATAAAATCATGTCTTCGTTTAACAGACAGAAGAAAAACCCCCGGGGAGATTTCTTCATTCCCAGTAACAATTTCTTCAATTAGTTCAATATTTTTTATTTTGTATTCTTCTGCTTTCGGCATCATTTTATATTTTCTGAAACCTTAACGCAACGATTGGCATTTAGTTCTCATCTATAAAAGAAAACAAAAACCCGAACAGCTATGAAATACCTGTTTGCCCTCTGGTTAATACTTAATTTTGTTCTTGTTGCATGCGATAAGGACGATGATCTTGAACCTGTTGTTTTTCCTGAAACCGTTCAAGCTGTAATTAATGAGCTTCGGCAAAATGAAGGCTTGTGTGATATTTGTAATGTTGAAATTATTGAATATAAAGGCAAAACATACTACAATTTATACTGTGGACACTGGTCTTGCAGTCATTGTGAGTTTTACGATGAAGAGGGTGTTAAAGTAGATTGGGGGCAGGATATATTTCAGGATTTTTTTGATACTCATGAAATAGTTCGAATAATCCCAATGTGCCAGGATTGAATCCCACTCTAAATTTTTCATTACTTTTGCCTTATCTTAAAAAGGCATTATGCAGTGTGTAGCCAAATTCATATTAAAAATTTTGGGGTGGGTTATTTTGCTTCCCGTCTATTTTTACAAATATGCCATTTCGCCTATTACACCTGCTTCCTGTCGTCATGTGCCAACCTGCTCGCAATATGCATTGGAAGCTGTAAAAATCCATGGGCCCTTAAAAGGTTTCTGGTTGGCCACTAAACGAATTTTAAAATGCCATCCCTGGGGAACCCATGGCTACGACCCTGTCCCAGAAAGAGATCGAATCAAAGTGAAAAAGCTAAAATTGTAATAGCAACTATATACTTCCACAAAAAACCTTCAACAAAACCGAGCTTCGTTGGTTACTTCAACAGATTATTGTAGTTTAGTTATAATTTGAAAAGAGAATCAAAAACGAACATGAGAAAACTTATTGTATTAGTCCTGGTTATTGCCATTTCATGCGTATCGCAGAAGGAAAGTGGGAAATCTGTAATAACCGTAAGTATTTTACCACAGAAGTATTTTGTCGAAAAAATCACAGGTGACTTTGTAGATGTTGAGGTGCTTATTCCACCTGGTGCTAGCCCCGCAACCTATGAGCTTCTACCATCTCAAATGAAAGCCATTTCAAAATCAGCAGTCTGGATGCGAATTGGGCATATCCCATTTGAGCATTCATGGCATGGGAAAATTAAAGATGCTGCACCTGGCTTAAATATAGTTGACACATCGCTGGATGCTGATTTGGTTTATGGTAAAGAAGTGGATCACGGAGACCATGTTCATTTGCATGGAATTGACCCACATATTTGGATGTCTCCTACAGAAGTGGCAAAAATTGCCAAGCTTACTTATAAAGCGCTGGTTGAACTTTTCCCCGAGAAAGAAAAAGTATTTTCCAAAAATCATCAGGCATTTCAGCAAGAAATAAAAGAACTTGATTCGATATTGGCTAAGCGGTTTGAAGTGATGGAATTTCGCAAATTTCTGATATTTCATCCTGCGTTTACTTATTTGGCTCGTGATTATGATCTGGAGCAAATTCCTATTCAAATTGACGGGAAAGATCCGTCCCCTCAATACTTGAGCAGCTTAGTTGATATAGCAAAGGCCGACAGCATAAAAATGGTATTCATTCAAAAAGAATTTGACAGGGATAATGCTACCCAGATTGCAAAAGAAATTGGGGGCAAAGTGGTTCAGCTTGATCCGCTTAGGGAAAATTGGCGAGAGCAACTATTAAAAGCAGCAGATAAATTGACAGGGGTTTCCGAATGAGCAAAAAGTTATTGGAAATAAAAGATCTTTCAGTCAGGTTTGGGCAGGAACTGGTTCTGGATAAGGTTTGTCTCGAAGTTTCAGAGTCGGACTTTTTAGGAATGATTGGCCCCAATGGAGGAGGGAAAACGACACTAATCAAAGCGTTGCTGGGTTTGGTTGAGCCTCAACAGGGGCAAATCATGTTTCATATTCCATCAAACAAGATTGGCTACCTTCCTCAGATTAACCAAATTGATAAACGATTTCCGATAACTGTTATCGATGTTGTGCTTTCCGGAAAGTCGGATTCAGCGCGGTTGAAGGGTTTTAGGAGAACCAAAACCGATCGGATTTTTGCAGAATCATTGTTGGAAGAAATGGGAATTGCTGATCTTCGAAAAAAAGCAATTGGGGAACTTTCAGGAGGGCAGATGCAACGTGTGTTTTTGTGCCGTTCCCTCATGAACGAGCCTGAATTATTGATTCTTGATGAACCTGAAACATTTGTTGATAACCAGTTTGAAAGTGAACTGTACGAAAAGCTCAAGGAACTAAATAAGCGTATGGCAATTTTGTTGGTTTCGCACGATGTGGGAACAATAACTTTTTACGTGAAAACGATTGCTTGCTTAAACCGGCAGCTTCATTACCATCCCAGCAATGTAATTACTACAGAGCAGCTGGCTTCTTACAATTGTCCCTTGCAAATTATTACTCATGGAGATATTCCTCATACTGTTTTAAGCACCCACGATCATCATGGACACACTCATTGATTTGTTCTCTTACGATTTTTTTCAGAATGCTTTTTGGGCATCTTTTTTTGCTGCGATAAGTTGCGGGGTTGTCGGAACATACATCGTATCAAGGAGAATTGTTTTTGTAAGCGGTGGCATTACGCATTCTTCCTTTGGGGGAATTGGTATCGGTTATTTTTTAGGTTGTAACCCGTTGATTGGAGCTGCCATTTTTGCTGTGTTATCAGCTTTGGGGATTCAGTTTTTTACGCAAAAAGCAAAAGTTAGGGAAGACTCCAGCATTGCAATTTGGTGGTCGTTGGGGATGGCTGTTGGTATTATTTTTATTTATTTGTCGCCTGGGTATGCACCAAATTTAATGAGTTACCTTTTTGGAAGCATTTTAACAGTTACAATAGCTGAACTTTGGTTGATGGCGGTGTTGTCATTTATTTTGTTGCTCATATTCACCGTTTTTTACCGAATGATTCTTTATGTCGCATTTGATGAAGATTTTGCTAAAACTACGGGCTTGCCCGTAGGCCTGATCAACTATCTTCTCATCAGCCTGATAGCCATCACGATTGTTCTCAATATTCGGGTAGTTGGGATTATCCTTATTTTATCATTGCTCACACTTCCACAAGCCACGGCAAACATTTTCACCAAGGATTTTAAAAAGATGATGCTTTTTTCGGTTGGATTCGCTTTTCTTGGATCGTTTATCGGTTTGCTACTTTCTTTTTATGTTGATATTCCTTCCGGGGCTTCAATCATATTTACCTTGGTGGTTTTCTTTGGACTGATGAAGCTCCTCAGTTTCATCCGTTCAAAAATTGTTCTAAATAATGGTTGAGCAAGATGAAATACTAAACTGCAAAAGTTGCAGTCAATCATTTCAGAAAGGGGCACTGCAACGCGACTGCAGCAATTGTTTTGCCTGTACCGGTTGTGAAATTTATATTTGTCCCAATTGTCGTCGTGAGATTGTGGTGAAACCCATGAAGCCGATGAAAAAATAAGATAATTCTCTACTCCCGAAAATAGTTCCCTCCAGGAAACACTTCCATCTTTTTGCCACCTGGTCGTTTATAATAAAGCCTTACAAAGCTTCCATAAACACTATTAAAATAGTTAACCGTGATAGGGTAGAAGCCTTTTTTTAACTGAACAGTACATTGTTTCCCTTTGGTATAGAAAAAGCCATCGTGGTCAATTACCAGTTCATCATCAATATAAAAACCTGATCCGCAGTCACTGCTCAATTCAAAGGTGTATGTTCCTGGGTAATCAATTTGCATGTAGCCTTTAAATATCCATCCTTTTTGCTGTTGAATGGTGTTATGTGGGATTACCAGCCAGTTTACTTTTTGGCTCAGTTTTGGCTCGTCACTAATTTCTTTAAATGAAGAAAACGGGCCATCGTAAAATTCCAGGCTCAGTCCCGGGGTTTTTCGAGGTATTTGATAGCCCTTAAGTTTCCTTTTTTTGAGAACGGATGAAACCGTGCTACTCTTCAGCCCATTTGAAAGGAATGTCGCAGCTTTTATTTCTACATCATCTTCAAGCGAAATTTCAATAGGTTTTTTATATACTTCAGAATTTTCTGTTGGCTCAGAACCATCGAGTGTGTAACGGATTTTGGAAGATGGGACTGTATTTTTTAGTTGAATGACTACTTCTTTATCATTATAAATTTGAATTGGAGCCAATCCTTCCGGAGTGGGGATACGATAGTTTATTCCTTTTTCTGAAAGGCGGATGTAGTGTTTGTCCATCCTGGTTTGGAAATCATCATATCTTTTGTTTTCGACATTTGTCCACTGAACTTCAGACAAGGCACAAAGCCGTGGGAAAATCATGTATTCCAGATGGTCTTCTGTTTTGATGTACTCAGTCCAGAGGTTTGCCTGAGTTCCCAGAATAAATCGTGTTTTATCTTCAGCTAGTTTTTCAGGAATCGGGTCATAGTTATAAACTTTCTCCAGCGTGGTTAAGCCTGCAATTGCGACTGGTTCGTTTGGCTCGTTGGACTGGTAAAAATCAAAGTAGCACCATCCCGTTGGGCTCATCACTACTTCGTGTCCAAGTTCAGCTGCTGCAATTCCGCCTTTTTCACCCCTCCACGACATTACTGCTGCACCTTCGGCCAAGCCCCCTTCCAGGATCTCATCCCAACCAATCAGTTTTTTCCCTTTTGAGCTCAGGTAACGTTCCACTCGTTGAATGAAATAGCTTTGTAATTCATGTTCATCTTTTAGCCCTTCTTCCTGAATGCGTTTTTGGCACAGTTCACATTCCTTCCAGTGCTCTTTTGGGCACTCATCTCCTCCAACATGAATATATTTGCCGGGGAAAAGGGCGATCACTTCATCCATTACATCTTCCAGAAATTCAAAAGTTGACTCTTTCCCGGCACAGAATACATTGTTTGACACACCCCATAAATTCCAAACTTCAACATCCTGCTCAAAACATCCCAAGTATGGATAGGACGCAATGGCTGCCTGTGCATGTCCTGGCAATTCAATCTCCGGAACAATGGTCACGTGTCGCTGCATCGCATAATTTACTACTTCCTTAATTTGTTCTTGTGTATAAAACCCACCGTACTTTTCACCATCAAACTGATGTGGGTATTCAGCCATATGCCCAATTTTTGTGCTGTTTCTCCAGGCTCCAATTTCTGTCAGAAGTGGGTATTTTTTTATTTCGATACGCCATCCCTGGTCTTCGGTTAAATGCCAATGGAAAATGTTCATTTTATGCATGGACAGCATGTCAATCATTTTTTTGATGAATTCTATCGGATAAAAATGTCGGCAAACATCCAGGTGCATCCCGCGCCATGCGAAACGGGGGTTATCATGTATATCTGCTAACGGAATGATGTAATTCCCATTTTCAACTTCAGTTGCCATCTGCAGCAACGTTTGTATTCCATAAAAAATACCGGTTTTGGTTTTAGCCTTTATTTCAATCTTTTCTTTTTGTGATTGAATGATGTACTCTTCATTTCCTTCAATGTCAGTGGATAAGATCAATGATATCTGATTCTTGTTTTGTTGCTGTGGTTTAAACGATACGGAAAGGTTCGTGTTAATTTTTATTCCTTCGGATAAAAAATCTGCCTCTTTTTTTAATTCTGGTTCAGAAATAAAAATGGATGTTTGCTCATTGATTGGGAATGAGCCTTCTTTAATTATTATATGTTGAGGTTTCGGTACAATGTTCAGTGTTTTTTCTGCTGAAAATGCCTGGATTATTGAGATTGACATGATTAAAAAAATTGAGAGGAAGAAATTCCGGTTTTTCATCATCAGTTAAAATTGGTTTAGCAAATCATTGTGTAAGATACTTTATTCACAATAATTTAAGTTGATATTAATCAAATAATTCATATAGAAATAGTTAATTTGTAATCAGAACTTAACCATTTTACCATGACCAAGCTAAGATTGTTTGCCCTATTGGCATTATTATTCTTATCATTTACTGTATTTGCACAAAGCAGGACAGAAATAAACATTCCCAATATTCTTGGATTCCAGACGCTTAAGTGTGACTTTCACATGCACACTGTTTTTTCTGATGGGGATGTGTGGCCAACCATTCGTGTTCAGGAAGCCTGGTTGGAAGGCTTGGATGCGATTGCAATAACCGATCATATCGAATACAGGCCGCATTCGAAAGATATTGATGCCGACCATAACCGTTCGTTTGAAATTGCAAAACCTCTTGGGAAACACGTTGGGCTTATTGTTATACAGGGAACTGAAATTACCCGTAACATGCCACCCGGGCATTTTAACGCTATCTTTATAAAAAATGCCAATTTGATCGATCGTGAGGATTGGTGGGAAGCATGCGTGGAAGCGAAAGAGCAGGGAGCGTTTATTTTCTGGAACCACCCGGGTTGGAAATCACAACAGCCTGATTCTACTGTTTGGTGGGAAGAGCATACTCGTTTGCTAAACGCAGGGATTATGCATGGGATTGAAGTATATAACCACCACAGTTATTATCCGGAGGCATTGGAGTGGGCAAAAGAAAAGAACTTAACTGTAATTGCAAATTCCGACATTCATTTGCCGGTTAACATGGAATATACGGCGAATGAAAAAAGGCCTGTGACTTTGGTATTTGCTACAGAGCGAACAGAAAAGGGAATCCACCAAGCCCTAAAAGAACAAAACACAGCTGCCTATTTTGAAGGAAAGCTTGTTGGCGACAGGAAGTTTCTTTCACCGCTGTTTTTTAATTCTATTGTGTTGCCCGGTGAGCCAGTTAATTTAAAGAACAACAGCGTTAAAAGGATTGCTATAAAAAACAATAGCGATGTGACTTTTAAGTTGAAAAGAAGCCAGCCTTCTTTGGGTTTTTCTTGTCCAGACGAGTTGGAAATTGTGGCTCATAAAACTACGTTTATGGCCTTGGAAGGAGCATCTGAAGAATTACAAAATGCGGGGGTGCTGAAAATGTATTATGAAATTGAGAATTTAAAGACTTTGGCAGGAGAGCCACTCCCTGTTGTTATAGAGATTGCTAATAAATAAAATAAAGAAGCGGTGGACCCTCCACCGCTTCACTCTAAACAAACAACTAAAATTACCTTGAGAACTTTGCATTTTCAACCAATCAACCCATCTTAGTCATAAAACAAACGCTAAAATGCAAAGTGTATGTTAAATACGTTTAAATCACTCCATTTGTTTCAGCTTTTTGAATGTTTTAACAGTTTTTAAAACGATAAGATTCTGTTTTTAAATGCGCAAAAGGGAAAAATTGATGCTTTTAGGCTGTTAACATTTGCTCTTTACTTTTTGCAAGGTGCTAATAGTCAGTTCTGTTATGTTTTGTTAAGAAATCTTTCACACTAATTAACGTATGCCCGTGTAACATTTTCGTCTCTTAGCGGTCTATACTAGTGAAAACAATTTATAATAGAAACAAACAAGTAAGTCTTAAAACCATGAAAACTCGAATTAGTAAAATCTCCTTATTATTAGCCATATCATTTATTGCAGTAACTGGAATAAATGCAAAAGTGGCATCTGAGTTAAGTTTAACAAATGCAGCTGATCCAGAGCTGAAAATTGAGGCCTGGATGGTTGAAGATGATTACTGGTCGTCAAGTGCGAATATTGTTGCCCCTGATGCTGATGAAGCTCTTGAAATTGAGCAATGGATGATTAATGACTGTTATTGGCGATAACAATTTTTGGGGTAACTTTTGATTAGTAATCAGAAGTGAATGGTTGAAAAAAAGGGGCTTTTAAGCCCCTTTCCCTTTATGCTAGATTGGTTTAACCTCAATCATCAAATATTTCTTCGGAATTTTATCTCCGACCTTAATATGCACTTTTTCAATTTTGCCATCAAAAGGCATTTGAACGTTGTTGTGCATTTTCATTGCCTCAAGGATCATCAAACTATCACCTTCTTTTACTTTCTCTCCAGGTCTTACAAAAATATCAATTATTGTTCCTGGAATGAATGAGTAAATGTGGTTTTTGTTTGGTTCTTCCCATTTTACCCGATTACGATATTTATTCGTGTACTCAGTTTGATAAACAGCACTTTGTACAATGATAACTTCGTCTTTTGTATCTGCCATGAGTAGTTTTTTTGTTTAAAATGGAGGAATACCGTGCTTCTTAGAAGGACCAGAAACAGATTTGTTTGCAGAAACTTTCAAGGCATGCAGCAACATCGTACGTGTTTGCTCTGGTTCAATTACTTCATCGATATAACCCTTTGCTGCAGCTACATACGGATTCGCAAATTTTTCTTTGTATTCCTGTATTTTAGACTGGCGCATTGCTTCAGGATCTTCAGCTTCAGCAATTTCTTTTCGAAATACAATGTTGGCAGCTCCTTCGGGCCCCATAACAGCAATCTCTGCAGTTGGCCATGCAAATACAAAGTCAGCACGTAAGTGGCGTGAGTTCATTGCAATGTAACCACCACCGTAAGCTTTTCGGATAATTACTGTAATTTTTGGAACTGTAGCTTCACTGTAAGCATACAATATTTTTGCACCGTGGCGAATAACACCTGCATGTTCCTGGTCAACACCTGGTAAGTACCCTGGCAAGTCTTCCAATGTAACAATAGGAATGTTAAATGCATTACAGTAACGAATGAACCTTGCAGCTTTATCAGAGCTATCGCAATCAAGAACACCTGCCAGAACTTTTGGCTGGTTGGCAACGAAACCTACAGTTTCGCCTTCCATGCGTCCGAAACCAATTACCACGTTTGGTGCAAAATGCTCCATGATTTCAAAAAATTCCGATTTATCCGTGATAGCCATAATAATATCGCGAATATCATAAGGAAGTTTTGGGTCTCCAGGAACAATATTTTCAACTTTCTTTTTCTTGTTTGGCTCAGCAGGTTCAAATTTTTGAGCTTTTTGTTTGTTGTTCCAGGGAATAAATGTGATCAGTTTTTTGATCTGATCAAAACATTCCAACTCAGTTTCGGCATAGAAGTGCGCATTACCAGTAATTTCTGCATGAACTTTAGCACCACCGAGATCTTCCATCGAAATTTCTTCACCCAGTACCGTTTTGATAACGCTTGGTCCGGTAATAAACATTTTTGAAATGTTATTTACCACGAACACAAAGTCCGTTAGTGCAGGAGAATAAACTGCTCCACCGGCACAAGGCCCAAGTATAACTGAAATTTGAGGGATAACACCAGATGCAAGCGTATTACGGAAGAAGATTTCCCCATAACCTGCAAGAGAATTTACACCCTCCTGGATACGTGCACCACCAGAGTCGTTAATACCAATAAGTGGTACTCTCATTTTCAGGGCGTGATCCATGATTTTTGTGATTTTGCGGGCGTGCATCAATCCCAGTGATCCACCGGCAACGGTGAAGTCTTGAGCGAAAATACACACAGGAGAACCATAAATTGTTCCGGTTCCGATGATAACACCATCACCGTGAAGCGTCTTTTTCTCCATGTTAAAATCGCGGGCAACATGCTCAACGAACATATCATATTCGTGAAATGAGCCCTCATCAAGGATGTACAATATCCGTTCGCGGGCGGTGAGTTTTCCCATTGCAACTTGCTTTTCAATGGCCTTTTCACCACCGCCTTTGATAACTTCTTCTTTCCTTTTCCTGAGGTCAAGGATATTCCGTTTCAACGACATAGAATATAGTTTAAATTAAAAAAATGCTCCGGTAGCCCGGAGCCTTCCATTTTTATAATGTCTTATAGAAAGATTTACGTGGCAAAATTATAATTTTTTCATACACCAACATGTTTTATAAAACATTTTAGCCCATTTCCAATCCTCAATTAGATTATTTGTTTTTGAACTATTATATGAATGGTTTGAAATTTTCGCTATCTGCTTGCCCATTTATAAAGATAAGCGGCCAACAATCCAAAGATTAAGTTTGGAATCCATACAGCTACCGAAGGAGGCACATTCCCCGAAATAGCAAAAACGGTAGAAACTTGCATAAACATGATGTATGAAAAACAAAACAAAATGCCGAGTCCCAGATGGAACCCAAGTCCCCCTTTTACTCTTCTTGAGGCCAGTGATGCTCCGATTAATGTCATGATAAAAGCGGCGAAAGGTTGGGAACGCCTTTTGTGTTTTTCCAGTTCAAATTCAATTGTGTTAACCCCTCTTAATCGGAGGTTTTTAATCTCCTTATTCAGTTTTGGCAGCGACATGGTTTCAACAATATTCCTCACCACCCTGTAGTCCTCGGGGAGCATATTAAGGGTTGAATCAATTTTTGTGCCGGTTGTTATTGTTTCAGAATAGCCATCAATATCACGGATTACATAGTCATGAATTGTCCACTTTTTATCCTCCCTGTCCCATCGTACACTTTTTGCAGTTAGCTTCGATACCAGCTTCCTTTCTTCAAATTTTTCAATGGTGAAATTATAACCCACATCATTTGATGTGTTATAGCTTTTCATGTAAATATAAACGCCAGGCGATAGTTGACGGTGGATGTTGTTCCCAAGATTTGAGCGTTTATTGTTTATGTAGGTGTTCCTAAAATCAACTCGTTCTTTGTTGGCTGGGGGGATAATATAGTTTCCCAGCACATAAGAAAATAAAGCAATAATAAATGCCGAAATCATGTATGGAAGAATAAACCTGCGAAAGGAGGCACCACTGCTAAGAATGGCAATAATTTCCGAGTTGTAGGTCATTTTCGATGTAAAATAAATAACGGCAATGAACGTAAAAAGGGCACTGAACAGGTTCGCAAAGTAGGGAACGAAGTTCATGTAGTAATCAAAAACAATGGCATTTAGAGGCACATCTTTTGAAAGGAACTCATCCAGGTTTTCAGAAACATCAAAAACCATGGCGATACTAATAATTAAAGCAATGGTGTAAAAGAATGTTCCCAGGAACTTTCTAATGATGTATAAATCAATTGTTTTTAAAAAGGGAATTTTCATGTTTACAATCGTTTTGCCAATTTTACAACCATCTCTTCTTTCCAGGCTTTAAATGTATCAGCTATTATTTGTTTTCTAGCTTCCTGAACCAGCCATAAATAAAATGCCAGGTTGTGCTGGCTGGCAATTTGAGCGCCTAACATTTCATTTGAGATAATCAGATGGCGCAAAAATGCCTTAGTATAATGTGTGTCAACGTATGAACTTCCTTCCGGATCGACCGGAGAAAAATCATCCGACCATTTCTTATTTTTTATATTAATGATGCCCTGACTGGTGAAAAGCATTCCGTTTCTTCCATTTCGGGTTGGCATTACGCAGTCAAACATATCAATTCCACGATCAATGGCTTCCAATATATTTACAGGCGTTCCAACTCCCATCAGGTAGCGTGGTTTGTCCTTTGGCAAAATCGGGTTTACCACTTCAATCATGGCGTACATGTCAGCTTCAGGCTCTCCAACAGACAAGCCCCCAATGGCATAACCATCGCTGGGGATAGAAGTAACATGCTTCGCTGCCCTTTCCCTTAAGTCGGGATAAACATTTCCTTGCACAATGGGGAAGAGAGACTGATTGTGCCCGTACAATGGTTGTGTCTTTTCCATTTGGTTTACACAACGTTCCAGCCATCTTTGAGTCAATTCCAGCGATTTTTTTGCATAATCGTAATCAGCATCACCTGGAGTGCACTCATCAAAAGCCATAATAATGTCGGCGCCAATTTTTCGCTGAATGTCAATTACACTTTCCGGTGTAAACAAATGTTTTGAACCATCAATATGTGATTGAAAACGGGCTCCTTCCTCGGTGAGTTTGCGAATATCCCCTAATGAAAAAACCTGGTAGCCACCACTGTCTGTGAGTATTGGCCCATCCCAGCCGTTGAATTTATGTAATCCTCCTGCCTGTTCAATAATATCCATGCCGGGCCTCAAATACAAGTGGTAAGTATTTCCCAATATAATTTGTGCGCGAATATCTTCTTTCAAGTCTTTTACATGAATTCCCTTAACAGACCCAGCGGTGCCAACTGGCATGAAAATGGGTGTTTCAATTTTGCCATGATCCGTTTGTAAACTTCCAGCTCTTGCCTCCGAGTTAACTGCTTGATGTTGAAGAGTAAAATCCATGCACTATTTTTTGAGTGCTCAAAGATAAATATATTACTGAAAATAGCTTGTGGATAAATTTAGCATGTGCTGTTAATTAAAATTAAAAATGCCATTGAAAACTGTTTCGGATTGTTAATTTTGTCATAAAACAAACAACGCCGGAATGACGCAAATGGGCATAGAAACTCCTTTCGAATTAGTCGTGCTTATTTTATTTGCGATCAGTTTTTTGGTACAATGTATCTACCTCTTTGCCATCTATTTCAGGCTTTTGCTGTTGAAAGATCCCAAGTACGTGTCGAAACAAACATCTTTTAGTGTCCTGTTAAAAGTAAGGAACGAAGAAGAGCGGATACGTAAATTGTTGAAGCAACTTTTCCGTTTTAGGTACCGTTCATTTGAAGTTGTTGTAGTTGATGATTATTCTTCTGACAGAACATTGGAAATTGTAGGGTCTATTTCTGAAAAAAATTCAAGGCTAAGGTTTACATCAATTAATCAGGAAACACGCTACTCAGAAAAAATATCGATTAATTTAGGACTAAAAGCTGCCAAGTCTGACTGGGTGCTTTTTTTGCCAATATCGACAGAAGTTGAACCAGAGGCGCTAACCACGTTCAATGATTTTGCAGCACAGGGCAACGAGGCCGTTTTGGGCTATGCCAATTATTTACCCAATCAGGGTTTTACAAATGGGCTAAACAGGCTTGAGCGCTTTACCAATTTTCTTCGGTCAGCTGCATATTCTGTTTCAGGAATGCCCTTATTCTTCTACGAGAACAATGTAGCATTCAAAAAAGAAGTTTACTTTCGAAGTTCAGGTTTTAGGGGCATGTTACAGCAATATTATGCAAATCTTGAGCTGGTTTTGAATGAACAAATAAAAAAAGTTGGTGTTTGCTATACCCCTTTTGGTAAGGTTGTATTGCACGAAAAAACAGAGATGCAGGATTACGTGAACCAGATTAAAAAAGAAATTCTTATCAGGAAATCTTGTAATCTAAAAAAACGCTTGCTTCTTTTGTTTGAAGATCTCTCAAAGTTGATTTTCCTTATTTCATTTATCACATTACTGGTTATTAAATTTGAGATGTGGCTATACTTTTTGCTCCTGTTTTTATTTCCTGGGGCACTCATGTTCTTTATCGTTAAAAAAATTGTTGTACGTTTGAATGAAGAGAAAATCTTTTTATCTTCGTTTCTATACACATTGGTAAAACCATTGATCAACATATACCATGCTTCTGCAATGTATATTCAAGATCGTAGAAATAAATGGAACTAAATTCGAATTTGTCGGATAAGGCTCAACAGGACTTTGATCTAGTAGAGTCAGCTCTTAGAGGGGAAGAGCAGGCATTTGCCAAATTGTTGAGCAAATACAAGGACGCTATTTATTTCATGCTGTTGAAAATGGTAAACAATAAAAGCGATGCTGAAGATTTGACCATTGAAGCTTTTGGCAAAGCGTTTAAAAACCTCCACCAATATTCCCCAAGTTATGCTTTTAGCACCTGGTTGTTTAAAATTGCTTCAAACAACTGCATTGATTTCCTGAGGAAGAAAAAAGGAGTGCATGTGCCCATCGAAAACAATCAGGAGAGCAATGAAAATGATCCTCCGGTTAAACTAAAATCGGGTGATCCTGATCCTGAGGAAAAGATGATCCGCATTCAAAAGGCCATTCTGTTGCGAAGGATTGTACGTCGCCTTAAACCACGATACCGAACTTTGGTGGAACTTCGATATTTCCGCGAATTTTCATACGAAGAAATAGCAAAAGAGCTAAATTTGCCACTTGGAACAGTAAAAGCCCAATTATTTCGTGCAAGGGAAATGCTGTTCAAGATGATTGAGTCAACCGAAATGGATGACCAGGAAGAATAGCTTTTTATGGATATTATCAAAAAATACTTTCCGAATTTACCTGAAGAACAAGTTGAGCAATTTTCTGCATTGGGGAAATTGTATGCTGAATGGAATGAAAAAATCAATGTAATTTCCCGCAAAGATATTGACCAGTTGTATGAGCGGCATGTGCTGCATTCGCTCGGCATTGCAAAAGTTATGCAGTTTGCGCCGGGTACTTCTGTTATGGATGTCGGCACCGGTGGCGGGTTTCCTGGTATTCCACTGGCAATCATGTTCCCCGAAACCAATTTTTTCCTGGTTGATTCGATTGCGAAAAAAATCAGTGTTGTAAATGGCGTAAAAGAAAGTTTGGGGCTTAAAAATGTGGTTGCTGAACAGCACCGGGCAGAAAAAATTGACGGGCAATTTGACTTTATAATTAGCCGGGCGGTTACCGCCTTCCCGAAATTTGTTTCATTGGTCAGGAAAAAAGTACATGGAAAACAACGCAATTCACTTCCAAATGGGATTCTGTATTTGAAAGGGGGTGATTTTGATGAAGAGTTGAAACCCTTTAAAAATCAGCATAAAATATATGATTTGACAGATTTTTTTGATGAAGGGTTTTTTGAAACCAAGAAAGTAATCCATCTTCAGATAAAAAATATTAGAAAATAGACTTTTATAATTTTGGAGGGAATCAAAAAAGATTTATTTTTGCAGTCCGATTTAAGCAAAGTATATTTAAATAAAAATATTTACCAATGAAAAGGACATTTCAACCATCAAACAGAAAGCGCAAAAACAAGCACGGTTTTCGCGAAAGAATGTCTTCAGTAAGCGGGCGTAAAGTTTTAAAAAGCCGTCGCGCTAAAGGAAGAAAGAAATTGACGGTTTCTGACGAGCCAAGACACAAGCGCTAAGAAATTATATTGAACATTTTCAATCATGAAAAGGTAAAGGGTTCTGCTCTTTACCTTTTTGTGTTTGGGGGTATTGCTAATTGATGGGTTGACGCTTACCCCTTTCAAAAAACGTTTGTTTTTATTATTTTGAAACTTCCTTAAAAGGAAATTGAAAATTGCGTGAAATGGGAGAGAACAGTCGAAATAATAATCTTCAATTCTTCAAACCTGATAATGACACATCCCCTTCGATCAACTATGTTGGAGGGGTAAATGCCGGGTTTCCGTCTCCGGCTGATGATTACCTTGATTTAAAAATTGATTTGAACAAAGAGCTGGTGCAAAACCCGGAAGCTACTTTCTACGCCAGGGTTCGTGGAAATTCAATGATTGAGGCTGGCTTAAATGATGGCGATGTTTTGGTAATTGACAGGAGCCTTGACCCGCAGGATGATCGGATTGCTGTTTGTTTCCTGGATGGTGAATTTACTGTAAAGCGCATTAAGCTTGAAAAGGATTTTTGTTGGCTTGTTCCCGAAAACGAAGAGTTTTCGCCTATTAAAGTTACAGAAGAGAATGATTTTATAATATGGGGAATAGTGGCATATGTAATTAAAAAGGTATGATTGCCCTGGTTGACTGCAATAATTTCTATGCCAGTTGCGAACGGGTTTTTCGCCCTGATTTAATTGGCAATCCAATCGTTGTTTTATCAAACAATGATGGTTGCATTATTGCAAGATCCAATGAAGCCAAAAAGTTCAATATTCCCATGGGTGCTCCAGCTCATAAGTGGATTGACCAGATTGAAAAGAACAAAATCCATGTTTTTTCATCAAACTATGCCTTGTATGGCGATTTAAGCCAGCGGGTAATGAATATTCTGGGGCGCTTTTCTCCAGAGGTTGAGGTGTACTCAATTGATGAGGCTTTTTTGCATTTGGATGGTATTTCAAATCCTAAAAAGCTGGCAGAGGAGTTGGTTGAAAAAGTAAATAAGTGGGTTGGTATACCAATAAGTATTGGAGTTGCACCCACAAAAACCCTGGCCAAAGCAGCAGGTAGAATAGCTAAAAAATTCCCGGAACTAAATTATTCACACATAATTGATTCAGAAGAAAAGCGACTTAAAGCCTTAAAATGGTTGGAAGTTCATGATGTTTGGGGGGTTGGCGCAGCTTATGCTGAACGGATGAATTATTATGGAATTAAAACTGCATATGATTTAACACAAAAGTCAGATTCGTTTGTACGTAAACATTTTTCGGTAGTTGGCCTTCGTACCAAAAAAGAATTGGAGGGTATTCGGTGCATTGAGTTTGAGCATCAGCCATCAACAAAGAAAAGTATTGCAACTACCCGAAGTTTTGCTGAAATGCAAAGCAAACTGCAACCTATTGAGGAAGCCATTTGCCATTATACAGAGATAAATGGTGCAAAATTGAGGAGGAGGAAATTATGCGCTTCTACAATGATGATTTTTATGAACACCAATCGGTTTCGCAAACAAGCTCAATATAACACAAGTTTTTCTGTCACTTTTCCAACCCCAACCAATAATAGTTCTGAAATGATCCAATATGCCAAACAGGTTGTGGGGAAGATATATCTGGAAGGATACGAATACAAAAAGGCCGGGGTTGTGGTTGCCGGACTTATTCCTGAAAACCAGGTTCAGCTAAACATATATGATAAAATTGACCGACCCAAATACCAATGGCTCTATAAAGTGATTGATCATTTGAATGATAGTTATGGCAGAAGTACAGTAGCAATTGCTTCATCTAAAGGAAGCCGAAAGTGGAAGCTGAAGCAGGAAAAACTCAGCAAGCGGTTTACCACCCGTTGGGATGATTTGCTGGATGTGGAATAAATCAAGAATTGAATAATTCTAAATTACCCCCCCCATAAATTTCATTTTCAGTTAACAAAAAATGTATTAGTTTTGGCTACGATTGCTTTTGCGAATACCCCGGCCGGGGAGTGGCCCTGAAATGAGAAATTAATGATTAGACAGATCATGTTTGTCGGTTGGCAAACTATGAAAGGAATTGTTGTGTACAAAAGGGAAAACCCGGCCCTTTTAAAAAAAGCCGGGTTAGTCAAATTTGTTTTAACCGGGGTGGGTAGCAGCAACTGCCCACCCCACAAACAGTGTAAATTTATGAAAATTTTAAGATTATTTGCCTTATTGGCTGTTGTGTTAACCGTTTTTAATGCTTGTCAGAAAGATGAGTTGGTTGTTGATGAAACGGATGCATTGGTATCTGTACAGGAAACCCCGGATGTTTTTGTAGAGAATGGTTATTTGGTATTTAAATCAATCGAGGTGTTTGACAGTATTCGAAGCGAGATTGAGGAGTTAAACCTTAATGATTGTATCGAATGGGAAGAATCACTCGGGTTTGTGTCTGCTAGTACAGAAAAGTATTTTGCTGAAGAGGAAGCAAATAAAATTATAAGTGAAGAGGAAGTAGCAACCTTCCAAGAGAAGTTTTCTGACAAGTTCAACATAGAGGAAGACCTGTTTATTAAGTATAAGTTCTATTCGTCAGGGTTAGCCAACATTTTGAACATAAATGGATGTGTCAAGATTGAAGGTTCATTTTATAAATTCACGTCTGATAAAGAATATATTTCTTTGGACGGTGACCAATCCAGTTTGCTAAATACCGACAGTAAACTAAAGTCTTTAAGTATTTCCGAGGATAACAATATTGTTGTTTTTGACCCGTTTAAGAATGACAATAACTTAAAATCGACAACTATTTTAGATAATGGCATAAAACAAAACGGGATAAGAAGGCTCGTCTGGTCTGTAGAAAAGTATGTTTTTAATTCCCTTGTCAATTTTGATCCCTATACTGGACAAATGACATATAAAGCTGGATGCCAGCTAACCTTGATTATGAACCAAGAAAAGTATCGTGGCACATTCAAAAAGAAATGGAGAAATAACGAGGCTTCTTATAGTATTGTAAACCAATATATTGACTGGAGTGAGACTGGGGTGTCTCCAGCTCCTGGATATGTAGGTTCGTTTTCTGATGAATATATTGGAACGACAAGGAAGACAGTGAGAGTACACTATATTGATAGACTATATTATGCCAACGAGCCATTTAATGTAGACTTTAGTCTTCGGGATTTTAAAGTAGAATTTTGGTCAAGTGGTATTGGGGAGAGTTATAAAGTATCTTTAGATCTATAAGACTTTTTCAGGGTAGACTTGTGTCTGCCCTGAATTCTATAAAGCGAACAATTAGACTTATCCCAACTGCAAAATACAGCATTAAGTTCTAAAAAGTGTATCAAGAACCTTTAATACAAAACAATAACTATTTAATGTCTAAACAAATATTTTCGGGAATATTTCGTTTAAAACAGCACTAGCATTTACTAACCAATAATATTTATGGCTACCCCAAAGTACTTTGTCACACTATTGTCCTTGTTTTTTATTTTTCAGATTAATACCCAGGCACAACAAACCATAAGTGGTTTTGTCTACGATAAAGAAACCGGTGAGGCACTAATTAATGCACACATATATGATGAAGTTAGCCGAAAAGGTGTTTTAACGAACACTTATGGTTTCTTTAGTTTTAATATTGTTCCTGATACACTCAAACTCAATGTCTCATTCGTAGGTTACCAGAAAGTAACCCAATCGGTACACTGTAAAAAAGACACTTCGATAATAATAACACTGATTCCAGGGAATGAACTATGCAACATTGACATAAAGGCACCTAAAACAAAAGGGGAAGATTTTACCCCTGTCGGAAAAATATCGTTTACGGGTGAAAAGTTAGAAAAACTGCCTGGTTTATTGGGTGAAAAAGATATAATAAAATCCTTGCAACTAACACCTGGGATAAATATGGGGAAAGAAGGAAGCTCCGGTATATATGTTCGGGGGGGAGGACGCGGTCAGAACCTGATGTTGTTGGATGGTATGCCGGTTTATAATGTCAATCACCTTTTTGGGTTTTTCTCGGTTTTTGCTCCTGAAGTAGTTAAAAGTGTCGATGTATACAAAGGGGGATTCCCGGCCAGGTATTCAGGCAGGTTGTCTTCGGTGATTGATATCCGGCTAAAAGAAGGCAACCTTAAGAAAAAGAAACTGGACGTAACCATTGGTACAATCTCATCGAAAGTAATTTATGAAAGCCCGATAAAAAAAGGGAAATCATCATACCTGTTGGCCATAAGGAGAACCTATGCCGACTTATTTTACACCCCATTAAATGCCATCAAGCAGGAAGACTTGCTCAAAACTACAAAGACATGGTCTGGCTATAATTTTTATGACATCAATTTAAAATCGAATTTTACCCTCTCTTCAAAAGACCGGGTATATTTCAGTATTTATACAGGAAGGGACAAACTGTTTTTATCTGAACAAGAAAGCTATAATCAAAGAGGGCTTGTTTTGCAAATGGCCGAGGAGTTTGGTAGGCTTGAAGACCGTTCAGATTTTACGAACCAATGGGGTAACCTGACTCTTTCCTCCCGGTGGAACCATCTGTTTAATGAAAAACTTTTTTCCAATACCACGATTTCATATTCAACTTACAAGTATGAAACAAGGGTTGGTAATGAGTACCTTCAGGAGTCGTTAAACGATACCTTAAACGAACATACCTCTTTCCTTAACTTATCAAATATTGAAGATATTGGCCTAGCCAGCGACTTTGACTATTTTGCTTTCCCTTGGTTAAAAACACTTATGGGGGTAAGGGCAAGCTGGCGTAGGTTCATTCCGGGCAAACTGGATTTAAACTATGGGTCAAAGTATAGTCCAACCGACAATTTTTCCAAAAATATCCATGAATCTGCAGAAAGCTTGTATGAAGCCAATGGCTATATCGAAACCCACTTCAGCTTTTCAACGAAGATATTTATAAATGCAGGACTGGCAATGATGATATCCAGGGCTAACCATAAGAACTTTTTTTCGTTTCAACCTCGTATGATGTTCAACTATAAACCGAACAGTAATTTTTCGGTGTATGGGAGCTGGACAAAAATGTCGCAACCGCTTCACCTTTTGGTCGACAATGGGACGACATTCCCGGTAGACATGTGGGTCCCCTCGGTCAAAACCCTAAAACCAGCCCGGTCTGGTCAATTCGATTTGGGAATAAAATTCAATATTAGTGATATGTATGAATTTAGGGCGGAAATGTACCACAAGGACATGAATAATGTTCTCCATTTCAATAATGGAGAGTCATTTTTTTCCATGGATGAAACATGGTATGAAAAGGTGACTCAGGGGAAAGGATCTTCCAAAGGGATCGAATTTTTGGTTTCGAAAATATCAGGTAAGTTTAACGGCTGGGGCGCTTATTCACTTTCCGATTCTAAGCGCCAGTTTAAAACCCTGAACAGTGGAAAACCTTTTGCGTTTAAATACAACAGCAAACACCAGTTTAAACTGGTTGGCATGTTTAGCCCGAACAAAAAAATTGATTTATCAGCTTCGTGGGTGTATGCAACTGGGATGCCAATAACGTTATCAGGGTCGGCATATGCTGGCGACATGGGGTATGCACGCTCCCCGTTATACGGGATAATGTTTGACTTGGGTTTCTATGACCAAATGATTTACAAGCCTGAGAATGTTACTTATTATAGTGGTATAAACGAGCAACACCTGCCTACTTACCACCGTTTAGATTTTGGGGTTAACTTTATTAAGCAAAAACGCCGAGGGGAGCGTACCTGGAGTTTTTCTGTATATAATGTTTATGCAAGGAACAACCCCATGATGATCTTCTCCGAAACGGGGGAAGATGGGAAACTTGTTTATAAAAGTTTCTCCGTTTTTACTTTCGTGCCTTCTATTTGTTACCGGTTTAGTTTTAATGCACATTAAGATATCAATTATGGACAAAGTATCTTTCAGTTCAGCAAAATATATATCCCTATTGATTCCATTCATATTACTTGCTGGGTGTATGAATGAGATTGACCTGGGGACACCAGACATCTCGCCAAAGATTGTGGTAACCAGTTTCTTTACAGATTCTTTACCGTGGGAAGTAAATGTTTATAAGACTTTTAGTATTAATAAAAATAAACCAACGGAACCAATTTTAGATGCCAATGTAAGCATAGTAAGGGAAAACAAAACAATCCATTTGCAACATACTGGAGAGGGGGTTTATACATTAACTTCTTATCCAGAGGTTGGGGTTGATTACACTCTTTTGGTTGAGATTGAAGGACAGGAAAGGATAACAGCTACTAGTTCTGTACCTCCCCAAAGTACCATTAAAGGCTTCAATACAGACCTGACATTGCAAACGGTTGTTTCTGTACATAACATCTATACAGAGATGATTTCCACTAGATTTAAGCTTATGCCGCCAAGTGGCACAAATTCTCTTTGCCGAGTACGGGTATTAAAATTTGACTCAATTAAAGGCTATAAGCGGTATTATTTTAGCGAAAGAAGTTTTGATAAAATGCTTGAGAACGGTGTTGACCAACAATTGGTAAGTAAACTTAAAGTATTAACGGAACAAATTGTTTTTGGTCCGTTATGGGATATCCTTGCCCCAATAATAGGAGAAGTGAAGGCTTCTGATAATTCAGGGAAAATTGAAACGGCTACTTTTTTAGACCAGGTTGATTACCGTGACCCTGACGCATTTTCAATGGAATTATGTGTTGCTCCGGCTGGTTTGTTCTACCAGGCACCTTATGAAACATTTACACTTCTTGGAAGCTTTTCTGAAGAAATCCCTGCGACTATTTTTACTAATCACCAGTTCGCAGAAGGGGAGTTTTGGCTTGAATTCCTAGATTTGAGTGATGAATATTATAAGTTCCAAAAGGATTATTCTCTTCAACTATCCAACAGGGGGGACATTAGTAACTCCCCCGTATTGGTTTATAGCAACATAAACAATGCCGTTGGTATTTTTGCAGGTTATAAAAAACAAATGTTCCGGCTTTCAGCTAAACAATAACTGTGAACTTTGATTTTAAATACGAAAATCCAGAATATAACTGGCTGGTTGGCTTTGGCTCTAAGATTAAAGACATAGAGTGGTCTGTGAGCTATATACGGGGTGCAAAAAAACAGGGAATGAATAAACTTGATGGTGTCAGCCCTGAAGATCACCACAAAAAATTCCAGATCTTGCAAAACCGGATGTTGATGGTAAACTTATCCTATCCGCTATGGAAATTCTAGCCAAATACTTAGAGGATGTCATCTTTTTGGAAGGATGACATCCTTATTTTTGTCCAAAATTCATCTTAGAGAAAATTTGCCAATATTGACAACCTGTTTAAAATGTAATACTGGCTTTAGGGGGTTCAGTAATATGTATCCTCTTGATCATGTTGAACATTCAGGGTTTCCTGGGTCTTCGACATGGGCGAACTTTCATTATTAATAATTAACATGGAATAGCTCTTTTCTTGAGGAAGGAGCTATTCCTAAGAGATTTTTGACCCTGATGAAGCAAAGTTTTTTATTTTTTTTTTGTTTGGTGTTATGTTCCTGTGAACAGATTGTTGATTTAGACTATGAAGTAGAACAAAAGATATGTTTCAACGGTATTTTAGATCCGGACTCTACAGTTCATATAAGCTTGTATTATACTAGGGCGTTAAATGAAGCAGGAGGGTTTGAGCCAGTGCTAAATGCAATTGTCGAGTTTTTTGAAGATGGGAAACCATGGGGAACAGCAACAAATAATCTTAATGGAGGTTATTTGTTGGATAAAAAGCCCTTGGTTGGAAGAACCTATTCTGTTAAATGTAATGTTCAGGGAATGCCGCCATTGTTAGCGGAAACCATTGTGAAGAAAAAACCTGATATAGCCTACATTGTTAATTCAAGAGAAAAATATGAAGGTTGGAGTGAATATTCCGAATCAACACATTTCTACTGGTTAAATGTTGATTACCAGTTAAATGATCAGCCGGGCAAAGATTATTATTGGAATTACCATTTAGGCTGGTATTCTCCATTGAAAAAATATAATTTCTCAAACTCTTTAAGCTATCTGTCGCCTTATATCGATGATTTTAACCGGGTTGTAGAGCCTGATTCTAAACTCGGGTTTTATTACGAAAATTATGTGAGGATGACCGATACTGCTGTTGATGGGCAGGTGCTTGAATTTTCAAAGGAAATGACCACACGAGGTGTTGATGTTTTCTTTAATGCAGATGAACATTACGACAAATACATGAAATCATCGCTGCAACAAAAGATGGTTGATGATGAAACCCTGCCATTTAAAGAACCAGTACAAATTTATTCCAATATTGAGAACGGGACAGGCATATTCGGTTCAGCTTCATTTACTTACCTGAGTTTTAGAGATGAATAAACTATTTTTTTTATTACTATTTGTTCCTGCACTTGGTTTTGGGCAATTGCCCACGCAACTAACAGGATATGTGGAAGACGCACAAACAGGCGAACGTTTAATTGGTGCTACAGTTTTTCATCCCGAGAGTGGACTGGGGGCAGCAACAAACAGTTATGGTTTTTTTAGTTTTAGCTTATTTTCAGGGCAACAGAATATTGAGGCCCGGTTTGTTGGCTATGAACGCAGAGAAATTGAACTTCAGCTGAAAGCAGATACTTTATTTATTATCAGACTAAAACCGGGACTTGATTTAAATGAAGTAATGGTAAAAGGACATGATAAAAGTAAAATTCATTCGGAACTTTCTAACTTAAATTTTAACCGTATTAATATTTCGTCAGTTGACCGGCTGCCTGTATTCCTTGGGGAGCGGGATATCCTTAAGTCCCTCCAGTTCCTGCCTGGGGTAAAAGGGGGGCGTGAAAATACCACAAGCTTTAATGTTCGGGGAGGGAGCAATGATCAGAACTTAATATTGCTGGATGGTGTGCCTGTTTACAATGTTTCACATGTTTTTGGTTTTTTCTCAACATTTAACAACGATGCCATCAAGAGTGCTTCATTCTATAAAGGGGGCATTCCAGCCCGTTTTGGGGGGCGCTTATCCTCAGTGCTGGATATCAGCATGAAAGAAGGAAACCTAAAAAAGGAAAGTGGCGTTTTTTCAATTAGCCCTGTTTCCGGTCGGCTTGCACTGGAAGCCCCAATAAAAAAAGATACCGCTTCATATTTAATTTCTTTTAGGCGGTCTTTTATTGATTTACCAATGATATTGCAGCAGAAATTAACGGGCTCCGACCAAACTTATGGGTTTAAATTTTATGATTTTAACGGCAAGGCAAACTGGATTGTTGATGAAAGAAATCGGTTTTATTTAAGTATATATGCAGGCCGGGATAAACAATTCCATCGATCTAAAGACGAGGGGATTTTAACACGAAATCATTATCAATGGGGGAATTTCACCGGAGTATTAAGATGGAACAAACTTTTTTCATCTAAGCTATTTGCAAACTTCTCGGCATATTTTAGCAGGTACAAGTATGAGCAAAATGCCAGGAATAAATCAGAAGAAACTTTTACTACATTTCATACTTCTTCAAAGCTTATTGATTACAGTACAAAGATTGATTTTGATTATTTCCCATTTGCAAATTATACTGTTCGTTTTGGGGGGAAATTTAGCCACTTGGTATTTAAACCCAATATATTGCAAATAAAAGGCAATGAATATGAACAAACTTTTAACGATCAATATACCAATCAGTCTGATCTAGCAGAAATTTATGTTGAGAATGAATTTACGTTTGGTCGGGTTAATGTAAACGGTGGTAGCCGATTCTCAAATTACTTTGCAGATGGGAAACATTATATGGATTTCCAACCACGCCTGGCAGTCGGGATTGTTGCTGGCAAAGGGTTTTCTTTTACTTCTTCTTATATGCTGATGTCTCAGTACCTTCATTTGCTAACAAACTCTTCGTTGGGATTGCCGACTGACCTTTGGGTGGCATCTACTGGAAAAGTAAAACCAGGGACAGGATGCCAAATGACACTGGGAATAGAGAAAAAGTTAAATGATAGCTATAAGCTGGGAGTTGAGGGGTATTATAAATCAATGAACAATGTCATTCGTTTTGAGGAAGGGGAAACATTTGTAAATTCCAATGAAAATAACTGGGAAGAAAGTATCCTGGTTGGTGAAGGAAGGGCTTATGGTAATGAGTTCTTTGTGGAAAAAAAGAAAGGAAAATTGACAGGAATGTTGTCATATACAGTATCCTGGTCAGAACGGCAATTTGATGAAGTAAACGATGGAGCCTGGTTCCCTTTTAAATATGACCGTAGGCATGATATTTCACTTACTGGAGAATATAAACTAGGATCAAGTACTTATAAGGATAGAAGCCTTTCTTTTGGGTTCACCTTTCAAACGGGCAATCATTTAAGTGTGGCCGATTCAGAAATGCCAGGTTTTGTTCTCCCTGGGATGGAGAATTTTGTTTCACCTGCTTTACCGGAATGGTTTACCACAAGGAAAACCTTTTATGAACCGAATAATTTTAAAATGCCCAATTTTCATCATTTGGATATTGGGTATTCCTCAAAGCTAAAAAGGTCAAGTGGGAAAAGCTATACCTGGACATTTTCTGTTTATAATCTTTATAATCGAATGAACCCATGGTATTATTATAAAAAGAATGATCAGGTACGTTCCGTGAGTGTTTTCCCAATAATTCCTTCTGTATCATTTACCTATAGATGGTGAGCTGTTTTATGATTAATATTCTTTCACATTCTTTAGTTTACGTTAAATGTGAAGGTATGTGAATTGGTTATACATTTGGCAGTGCTTTTGAAGGAATGACAGATGAAATAATTGATTAATGTTTAACAATTTATTTTATAGTCATGAAAACAATTACGTGTGTTGTTCTGCTATTTTTTTGCGGTTTACTTTCTTTTGCTCAGGAAAAAGGGCATGTAGGAATTTATACTGAAGGTGGTTCGTTTTTCCCCAAAGAGTATCATTTATCTTTAAAAAATGGGATTTCATCGGGGGTTGGTTTGTATTACGAACAGCCTATTGTTGGGAAATTATCGGTAAACGTAGGCGTAGGTTACCGGTACAAAAATAATCAGACCTATGTCTTTAACTATGTAAAGTACACTGATGAGCTAAACCCATATTTTGGATATGGGAATGGAGACTCTTACTATGCTATTGGCGGCGATTGGAGAAAGTTACACCAACATTATATTTCACTTCCAATAAAGTTGAAGTATAAGGTAAAAAATAATTTTTTCATTCAGGTAGGGGGAGAAGCCAACTGGTTGATGAACTTTGATTTTAAATACGAAAATCCAGAATATAACTGGCTGATTGGCTTTGGCTCTAAGATTAAAGACATAGAGTGGTCTGTGAGCTATATCCGGGGTGCAAAAAAACAGGGAATGAATAAACTTGATGGTGTCAGCCCTGAAGATCATCACAAAAAATTCCAGATCTTGCAAAACCGGATGTTGATGGTGAACTTATCCTATCCGCTATGGAAATTCTAGCCAAATACTTAGAGGATGTCATCTTTTTGGAAGGATGACATCCTTATTTTTGTCCAAAATTCATTTTCGAGAAAATATCCCACAATACAATGCCGCCGCTTACCGAAACATTAAACGAATGTTTGGTGCCAAATTGAGGGATTTCAATAGCGCCATCGCAAAGATCAACTACTTTTTGTTGAACACCTTTTACTTCATTGCCAAAAACTAATGCTATTTTTTCATTTTTTTTGGGATTGAAACTGGGCAGGCTAATACTGTCTTCCACTTGCTCGATGGCGAAAACCTTGTAACCTTCTTTTTTTAATTCGGCAATTGAGTCTTCGGTATGTTCAAAGTATTTCCAGGCAACTGACTTTTCGGCGTCAAGTGCGGTTTTATGGATTTCTTTGTTGGGAGGAGTGGCAGTAATTCCGCACAAGTGCAGGGCTTCGATTAACAATGCGTCACCAGTTCTAAAAAAAGACCCAATGTTGTTGCAGCTCCGGATATTGTCCAGAACAACAACAACAGGTTTTTTATCACTGGATTGATATTCTTCGGCACTTATACGGCCCAGTTCATGTGTGCGTAGTTTGCGCATTTGTAATTACCAATTAACATTTTTCCGGCGGAAAGGCATAGTCATACAACGAGCGCCTCCACCACCACGAGCAAGCTCAGAGCCAGCAATGGTAATCACACATTTGCCTTTGTTCGGAATTGATTTTGTGTTGTTGATGATTTCTTCGGCTTTGATTACCTCAAAACCATTTTTATTCAGTTCTTCAACAGTTTTTACATTTCGTTCGTAGCCGATTACCTGCCCCGGGGCAATGGCAAAAAAGTTGGCTCCGCTATGCCATTGTTCACGTTCCTGTGTCCATGGGTCCTTGCTGGCGCCACAACGGATAGGCTTTAAATCCATGCCCAGTTTTTTCAGTGCTGTTGGCAGGTTTTTTTCTTCCTTAATGGAAGTTACTTGCCCATTATCAACCTGTATGTGAATGGTGTGGTACCTGTTCGTTCCCAGGATCAGTGGTTCGTAAACCATGCAGGCATCCGTATCTAAAAATGTAAATACCATATCAAGGTGGATAAATGACTCAGGGGTGTCAGGTAGTTCTTGAATGATCAGGTGGCGAACTTTTTCTTTCTTTTCCTTGATGCTTTCAAGGATGAAGTCGATCCCTTCTGTGCTGGTACGAATTCCTGTGCCGATTACCAGCACATCTTCCCGTCCAACCTGAACATCGCCGCCTTCGATGGAGATATTGCTACCAGTCTTTAAACTGCCCGGCTTTTCAGGGTTGATTGTTTTTGCCTGTAACATTGGGTGGTGGCTAAAAATGGCATCCATGATCATCGCTTCACGATCACGAACCTTGTTGGCCATTTTCCCAATCAATACTTCATCGCGAACAGTCATGGAGGCGTCGCGGGTAAATAAAAAGTTGTGCAGTGGCCAAAGGCTAAATCGTTCCTGGCTCAAATAGCGGGTTAGGTTGTCACGGTGAAGAAAAACACCTTGAATCAATTGCCTGGCCAGCTCTTTGGTCTCTAAGCCGATCAGGTTTGGATAAATATCTTCAGCATGTTCCAGAGAGCAGACTTCCTTTAACAAGTTTTCTTTTACCTGCTCATTTTTCATGGTTTCAAATAATAAATCCTGCACCTCGAAGCATTTGCTTACCTTGGACAAAACCCCTTTCAGTTGCTTGTATTCGTTGCTAGCTACCGATAGGTTTAGAATATCACTGTAAAGCGCACGCTTGGCAGTTTCAGGAGTCATCTCTTCTACTTCCAGCCCGGGAGTATGGATGATTACGCCTTCGAGTTCCCCAAACTCGGAAGTGACGTTAACATTCATTCTTTCAGTTGTCATAGTTTACCCTTTTCAAAATTTCCACAAAGATAGTAACTCTATTGTAGAGAAAAATCCGGATGCTACTTATTCGTTTCAGTTTAATAACATGTGTTATCTTCGTAATGAATTTAAAGCCATGAGAAAACTCCTTTTTTTCATATCATTTTTATTATTCGCTGTTTTTGAGGCTGAATGTCAAGAGGTTGATTCTCTTCAGTTTTTGGATGTGATTGAGCAGGATGGCGATACGATTCCGCATAAAGATTTGGGGCCAGTTTATGTTTTTCCTAAAAAGGAATTTAAGTCAAAACGCTTGGAGCGCAGGTACTGGAGGTTGGCAAGAAAGGTAAAGAAAGTGTACCCTTATGCCCAGGCAGCGGGAGAGCTATTGGCAAAATACGAGGAGGAATACCTTGCTGCGAAAGACAAAAAAGTCAGGCGAAAATATATCAAACAGGCAGAAGATGAATTGTTTGGTGAATATGGGCCGCAATTAAAAAAATTAACCATTTCTGAAGGGAGGATTTTAATAAAATTGATTGACAGGCAAACAGGTCATACATCGTACGAATTAATTAAAGATTTAAAAGGAGGGCTATCTGCTTTTTTTTGGCAAGGTATTGCCAGGCTTTTTGGGAATAACCTGAAAGATGAATATGATCCGCGTACTGAAGATCGCATGATTGAAGAAATCATTTATTTTATTGATACAGGAATGATATGACAAAAAGGACATTCATTGGGATAAAAATAAACCTTGAAACGGAATTGTTGGAGGTTTTTGATCAGCTAAAAGATGAATTATGTGACGAAAAGATTCGTTGGGTGAAAGAAGCAAACCTTCATGTAACACTTCATTTTTTTGGTGAAATAAAAGCCGAACAGGTAGAGAAAGTGAAAGTTCTCATGGCACAGACAATAAAGCAGTTTCAGACATTCTCAATTGTAATTCGAGGAATATCATGCTTTAAAAAACATGCACTCCCTTCTGCGGTATTTTTCAATATAGAAAACGCATTTGAATTGGAAGATTTAGCTTTCTCCTTGAAAAAAGGGATCGCGGAATTGGGGTTTCAGGCAGGCAAAAAATTTAAGCCACACCTAACAATTGGGCGGGTAAAACACCTTAATGATAAACAGGTTTTTTATACTATTCTTGAAAAGTTTAATGGTTCAGGGAAACAGATTGTTTCTGTAAGTGAGCTTATCTTTTATGAAAGTGTGTTAAAGCCAGAAGGGCCAGACTACATGGTGATTGACCGTTTCCCTCTTGGGTAATTATTTCCCATTTCCTTTAAAGCAGGCGATGATTGTATAAATCAGGATTTTGAAATCAATGTACAGTGATATGTTTTTCAGGTAGACGATGTCAAAAGTTAATCGCTCCAACATCTCTTCAAGGTTTGAAGCATACCCGTATTTGACTTGTCCCCATGATGTTATGCCCGGCCGGAGCTTTTGAAGTTGGATGTAGTACGGTGCTTTTTGAATAATCTGATCAATATAAAATTGCCTTTCCGGGCGGGGGCCAACAACGGACATTTCGCCGATAATTACATTGTAAAATTGTGGGATCTCGTCGAGGTGTGTCCGTCTCAGAAACTGACCAATTGGGGTAATTCGGCTGTCCTTGCTACTTGACAGTTCAGGGCCATTGGTTTCTGCTCCATTTATCATTGTTCTAAATTTATAAATGGTAAATGGTTTGCCAAATCGCCCCACCCTTGTTTGACGGTAAAGAATAGGCCCTTTTGAACCTGCTTTGATTAATATTGAGATGATGACTATAAAAGGCAAGAACACAATAAAACCAAAAAATGAAAATACGACATCAAACAAGCGCTTCATATTTTCCTGCCAGGCAGGCATCAGTCCATTTGAAATTTTAATGAGCGGGCTGCCATATATTCCACTTGCTTTTACATTTCCAGAAAGCAGATCATATAAATCCGGGATGCCCCAAATTGTTAAAGTCCGGTTTTGAAGATCGGTAATGATATGGCTGATTAAATCGTGTTGCGACGATTCAATAGCTATGATCACTTCTTCCAACTCATGATTCTTAAGAACTGAAGATAGTTTGTCCAGATTCCCAAGTTTTGGAATAAACTTTTCAAGAGGATAGGATTCTCTTTCTTCAACACTAACAAAACCAACAACTTTCATTCCGCTGCGTTTAACCTGACTCTCCAGTTCCCAGTATATTTTTAAAGCCTTATCGTCACCACCAATAATTAGCGTGTTGAATCCGATTTTTCGCTTTTGTATGTTGTATTTTGTTCTGGAAGTAAGGATGATCCGGAAGAAAAACGTAAGCCCAAAATGTAAACCCAATAGTGTGAAAAACAGGCTGTAGTAGTTTTTGTATGAGCCAATAATATCGTCAAGCAAAAAAGCGAAGAAGATAGCAACAACCCCGATCAACGATGTTAACAACGTTTGTCCAAGTTCAATTAGCCTTGATCTTCTGTAAATATTTCTGTAATAACCGCTAATGTAATAAAGTGTGAGCCAGAATGCAGGGATAAGAATTAAGCCGAGGTAAAATTTTGGAGTGAGTTCAAATTCGGCATAAGAACCCAGAAGTTGCGGTTCAATATAAATTTTTCGATATATGAAGAACAATGCCCATGCTCCAGATGCAGCAATAAAATCAAAAAATAAATATTTAAGTGTCTGAACCCTTCTATTCATAAGAGGCCGGATTAGTTTGGTCAAAATCGCAAAAACATAAGGTTTTATCCTTTTTTGACAAACGGTGCATTAACAAATTTATTGCCGCAATATTAGTGAAAATAACCTAGATGTGGACGTTAGGGAATTTTAATTTGTCCTTAATTTCCTGAACTGCTGTAACTGCCTGAGCAAGTTCGTTTAAAGACAATAGGTTCCCTTTGTTTTGTTCAATGGCAAGCGCAAAATGAGCCAAAGCTGTCTGCTCGGAAATTAGATTTTTCTTGTCAAATATGTCCAGCTCAAGGGAAATTGGTGCAGATTCCCGCTGATAAATCCCAAGCTTGCATTTCCCGGAAAGTTTTTTGCTTGTGAATAGTTTGAGTTGGGCAATCGAACCCGAAATAAACTGTAAGTGAAGATTAATTAACAACTGATCCTTTCCTTGCAATCCGAAAACTTCAATTTTTCGAAAGCCACTTCCTTCGCTCCCGATCAAAAACAGCAAGGTGTTTAGTAGCTCTGTTTCCAGGTCGTTTAGTTCCTGAACGACAACTTCCATGTCAATCAGCAGGGGTAAGTCCAGGTTCCCTTTCATTCGCACTATCTCTGGGAAAAACAAGCATGGATTAAAAATTTGAATAACACTTCCGGCTTCTTGTTGAAAGTCGATGAGCTTGCTGATTCCTGATGGGCTCGAAAAAAATGGTTCTTTCAAAAAAACATGCGTGCTTTTTCGCAAAATACTTTTCAGGGTTTCTACCTCAGGATCAGCTAAACCATCAATGTAAACAGCTTCTGAAGAGTCAATCAGTTCTTCTATTGCAGAACTTTGGACTTCTGAGTCTTGTTTTACTTTACTCTGAATACCTGAGATCTTAAAACCATCCAAATCCTGAATAATTTTAATTGTCTCAATGCATGATTGTTTATTTGAAAGAATACCAATGTTGATCATAGCTGCAAATTAAAAATAAATGATTAGTTGAAGGTTGGGTTGCGTGTAGAACTTTTCAACCGTTTATGTTGATAAGCTGCTGAAGAATGTATTTTTAACAATTCAGATTTTAAGCTATTTTTACCAAAAAATCGATTATGACAGATTCTCGGGATACCCTGAGGCATCAGGGAATGCGTAAACGATTGGTTGATGGGATTAGGATAAAAGGAGTGCGCAATGAGCAGGTTCTCAGTGCAATTTCGAAAGTTCCACGCCACTTGTTCATGGATAGCAGTTTTATACGATTTGCTTATAAAGATCAGGCATTCCCGATTGGGGCCGGACAAACTATTTCACAGCCCTATACTGTCGCTTTTCAGAGTCATTTATTGCAGGTAGGGCCCAATGATAAAGTGTTGGAAGTAGGGACTGGCTCTGGTTACCAGGCTGCTGTATTGGTGGAAATGGGAATAAAAGTGTTCACCATTGAACGCCAAAGGGAACTTTACCTAAAAGCCCAGCAATTGCTGCCTGAGTTGGGTTACTTTCCGAAGTTTTTTTACGGTGATGGATACAAAGGTTTGCCAACTTATGGCCCTTTCGATGGCATTATTGTTACAGCAGGGGCGCCAATGATCCCGGAAGATCTTATACCCCAGCTCAAAATTGGGGGAAGAATGGTGATCCCATTAGGACCAAACCAAAAACAAACGATGACTGTCATTACAAGAACTTCAGAAGATGATTATAAAAAAGAAACACACGGAACATTTGTGTTTGTTCCCATGTTGAAGGGTACAGAACGATAAACACGACCTATGATTCAAATCAAAAAATTTACCTTTAATCCGGTTCAGGAAAATACTTTTCTTTTGTACGATGAAAGCAAAGAGTGCATTATCATTGATGCTGGCTGTTATTTTGAAAACGAAAAAAAAGAACTGGATGATTTCATCTCATCGAATGAATTGAAGCCTGTTAAGCTGGTGAACACACATTGTCATTTCGACCATGTTTTAGGAATAACCCATTGCAGGAGTAAATACAATATCCCGTTTTTTGCACATGAAGAAGACCATTTTCTGATTGATCGGGCAGTTCAAAGTGGGGAAATGTTTGGTGTTCCTGTAGAACCAATCGATCAGCCTGACGGAAATTTGGAAGAAGGTGAAAAAGTTGAGTTTGGTAATTCAACCTTGGAAATGATCCATGTGCCTGGACATGCCCCGGGAAGTATTGTGTTTCATAGTCCCGATCAAAAATTCATCATTGCCGGAGATGTGTTATTTTACGGAAGTATTGGCCGTACCGATTTACCTAAAGGGGATTTTGACCAATTGATTTCAAACATCAAAAATAAACTTTTGATTTTGCCGGAAGATACGACAGTGTGTTGTGGTCACGGGCCGGAAACAACCATTGGTTTCGAGAAGCAAAACAATCCATTTTTAATGGATTAGAACAAATAAAAATCATAGTTAATCATTCATTTTTCACATATAATTGACGCAAATTTTCAAAACATCAAATCATGCCAAGTGATAAATTTGTTGCCCGCCACATAGGGCCTAGAAATAAAGAAATTAGTTCAATGCTGGAAACGATAGGTGTGTCCAGTATGGAGGAACTCATCGACCAAACTGTACCATCCAATATTCGTTTAAGTGAATCCCTGAAACTGGAAGATGGATTGACTGAACGCCAATATTTTAGGAAAATACGTTCCCTGGCTTCGAAAAACAAGGTTTATAATACCTATATCGGGATGGGGTATTACGATACAATTACCCCGGCGGTGATTCTGCGAAATGTGTTGGAAAACCCTGTTTGGTATACTTCATATACTCCTTATCAGGCGGAAATATCACAAGGTAGGTTAGAAGCATTGTTGAATTATCAGACGATGATTTGTGAATTGACAGCTATGGAGCTGGCAAACGCGTCATTGCTGGATGAAGCAACTGCTGCTGCAGAAGCAATGATTTTGATGTACAATTCCCGTTCAAGGGCTAAAGCAAAGGCAGGTGCAAATGCAATTTTGGTTGATCAGCATGTTTGGCCACAGACTCTAGATGTTTTGAAGACCAGGGCACTTCCTTTAAATATTGATTTGAGGATTTTGGATGCTGATGATTTTGAATTTTCGGATGAAGTATTTGGTGCAATCGTGCAATATCCAAACTCTAATGGCGAGATATTTTCTTATGAAAAGATTGCTGAGAAGGCTCATGCAGCCGATTCAAAATTAGCGGTTGCCGCAGATATCTTGAGTTTGGCAATTTTAACACCTCCTGGCGAATGGGGTGCTGATGTGGTGTTCGGTAGTTCCCAACGATTTGGTGTCCCAATGGGATATGGAGGGCCACACGCTGCTTTCTTTGCTGCCAAAAATGATTTTAAGCGCAGTATGCCCGGTCGTATCATCGGGGTTTCTAAAGATATTCATGGTGATCCAGCATTACGCATGGCATTGCAAACCCGCGAACAACACATTAAACGAGAACGTGCAACTTCAAATATTTGTACTGCTCAGGCGTTGTTGGCTACTATGGCTGGATTCTATGGGGTTTATCACGGCCCGGAAGGAATTAAGCAGATAGCAGAACGTGTTCATTGTATTGCTTCATTAATAGCTGATGAAGTTGAAAAGCTTGGCTATAAGCAATTGAGCAAAAATTATTTCGACACCATTCGATTTGAACTTCCTAAACATGTAAAACTGGAAGATATTGAGTGGTTGTCTCATGAGTTGGAGATGAATTTCCGTTACCTGGAAAGTGGCGAGGTTGGGCTGAGTATTGATGAAACCACTAACCTCGAAGATATAAACTGGATCATTGAAGTGTTTGCAAAGGCAGCGAACAAACGGATTCCTGTTATTGAAGAATATCCAGAAGATAAAACGTTCGATTCTTCATTGCTTCGGACAACTTCTTACATGGATCAGGAGGTATTTAACAAATATCGTTCTGAAACGGAAATGGTTCGTTACATCAAGAAACTGGAACACCGTGATATCTCACTAACGCACTCAATGATCCCGCTTGGTTCATGCACAATGAAATTGAATGCTGCAACCGAAATGTTGCCATTGAGCTGGATCGAGTTTGGTGGCATTCACCCATTTGTCCCAAAATATCAGGCTCGTGGTTATCATGAAATGATGGAGGAGCTTCGCAGGGATCTTTCTGAGATTACCGGTTTTGCTGATGTTAGCTTGCAGCCGAACTCCGGTGCTGCCGGTGAGTATGCAGGCTTGATGGTGATTCGTCAATATCACATTAGTCGGGGAGAGGCGCAACGTGATGTTGTATTAATCCCATCATCGGCACACGGTACAAACCCTGCAAGTGGTGTTATGGCTGGCATGAAAGTAGTTGTTACGCCTTGCGATGACAAAGGAAACGTTGATATTGAAGCATTACGTGCAAAAGCTGAAGAATATAAAGATACGCTTTCAGCCTTTATGGTTACTTACCCATCTACACATGGTGTGTTTGAGGCATCAATTATTGAAATGTGTGACATCATTCATCAATATGGTGGACAAGTATATATGGATGGTGCAAACATGAATGCCCAGGTTGGATTGACGAACCCTCAGCGAATTGGGGCAGATGTTTGTCACCTGAACCTGCATAAAACGTTTGCTATTCCTCATGGAGGTGGTGGTCCTGGGGTTGGTCCAATTGCAGTGGCAAAGCACCTGGTGGAATTTTTACCATCGCATCCGGTGATGAACAACGGACATGTTGGTATACCAGCAGTTTCTGCGGCTCCATGGGGGAGTGCTTCAGTGCTTCCGATTACTTATGGCTACATTAAAATGCTGGGAGCTGATGGATTGAAGAAGGCAACTGAAATAGCCATATTGAATGCTAATTATATTGCTTCTCAATTGGATGATTCATACGGGATTCTTTACACGGGTGAAAATGGCCGGGTAGCTCATGAAATGATTTTAGAGTGCCGTCCAATTAAAGCTGAATCTGGTATTACTGAGGCAGATATTGCTAAGCGTTTAATGGATTATGGCTTCCATGCCCCAACACTTTCATTCCCTGTTCATGGTACATTGATGATTGAACCAACAGAAAGCGAGTCGGTTCAGGAGCTGGATCGATTTATTGCAGCTTTGAAATCAATTTATCAGGAAATCCAGGATGTAATCAACGGGAAATATGATGCCGATGACAATCCATTGAAAAACGCTCCGCACACTGGTGAAAAGGTTACTGATGACGTTTGGGAACATAAATACACCAGGCAGGAAGCTGCTTTCCCACTGTCCTATTTGAAAGAAAACAAATACTGGCCACCAGTTGGAAGGGTAGATGACGCTTTCGGTGACCGAAACCTGGTTTGTACCTGCGATCCGATTGAAAGTTATCAGTGATTTCACGCCGAACATCACGATTGAATTTTTGGTTGAAAAATACAATAGAAGTGCTTGCCTTTTCATAAATTTGGGCAAGCATTTTTTTTATGATCCATTATCCTATTTCAAAAATAAACCTTGGTCTTTATGTAACTGAAAAAAGACCAGACGGGTTTCATAACCTGGAAACGATTTTTTATCCGGTTCAGCTTCAGGATGCACTTGAGGTTGTCAGGTCCAATAGCTTTTCATTTAGTTCAAGTGGTATAAAAATAGAGGGTGATATCAACAGTAATCTTGTGGTTAAAGCCTATCATCTATTAAAAGACGAATTTGATCTTCCGCCAGTAAAAATTCATTTGCATAAAAATATCCCGGCCGGGGCTGGCTTGGGTGGTGGTTCTTCCGATGCAGTTGAAATGCTGAAGATGCTCAACAAGCTTTTTGAACTGGAAATAACAGAGCAAAAGCTGTTTGAATATGCCTTGAGCCTGGGCAGTGACTGTCCGTTTTTCATTGACCCTAAACCTGTTTTGGCAAAGGGTAGGGGTGAAATCTTTTCAGATGTAGTTTTGGATCTTTCAGGATATCATCTATTAATGGTAAAACCGAATGTGCATGTTTCAACGGCTGAGGCATACAAAAATATAAGTCCACACAAAAGCAGGCTGTCATTAAATGGATTGATTAGGTTTCCTGTTAATAAGTGGAAAGGAAATATCGTTAACCATTTTGAAAACTACGTATTTGAAGCCTACCCTGAGGTATCCCAACTTAAGCAGCTTTTATATGATGAAGGTGCTACATTTGCATTGATGTCGGGTTCCGGATCGGCAGTGTTCGCCCTGTTCCGTTCAGAAAAAATAGGGCTAGAAAAAAAACTTCCCAGAGATTATCAGGTGTTTCGGCAGAGGCTTTAATTGATTAAGGGACAGTATCGGGGACAATTTATAAGGAAACTTGTAGTGATAAACGCAAAAAAGCCTTCCAAACTGGAAGGCTTTTTTTGTTGACCCACTAGGGCTCGAACCTAGACTCTTCTGAACCAAAATCAGACGTGTTGCCAATTACACCATGGGTCAATCATTACAGCGTCTTTTCTTTAAAGACTGCGGCAAAATTATAAAAAAAATCAAATCACAAATAGTTTTTTTTGAAAAAAATGGAGTGTGGTTGTGCTGGGTTTTTAAAGTCCAGGTAGTCAGGGTGATGCGACTGTGTTTCTTCTGTTTTTGATGCTGTTTTTACTTTTCAGTTTGCTTGTAAAGCTTTTTAAGAAGCTTTTTGCCCCTCGAATTTATCCCAGCAGTTGCATGAAAATCCATCTCATGCTCAATCATTTCCATTAGTTCATGTTTAAAATCGGGTTCTAATTCAGAAATTTCATAAAGTGTTTGCATGGCATGAACACGGATGGCAACTGGGATTTCAGCATTGGTAAAATTGGCGATGCAATATTCTAATAGAAAAGACATCTCATGTTCTGGAATTGGGTTAAGACTTATAAGCTTTAGCAGGTGCCTTATTTTGCTTTCGTTTTTTGTGGTTTTTAAATCTTCAATCATCCAGGGAATGTATGGTTGAATAAGTTCTGGGTTCTTTTCGTGAATTTTGTCGGCTAACCAGATTGCCCGCCAACTTTTGGCTTCTTTTTCTCCAAAGCCAATTTCAAACACCATGTCAATGTGTTTGGGATTATCCACCAAATAGTCGATAAGAAGATAAATATTGTCCCATGAATCCAGAAGGTCATAAAACTCATCACGTGTCATAATTCACCTTTTCTATTAATAAGATGAATAAAGATAGCCAGATTGATTGAAAGAAGTTATACCGGTTTGGGAATGATGATTACAATGGCTGAAAAAATCAATGCCCAGCCAATAATAGAGACGATCATGTAAGCAAAAGCATGCTTGTGCCTCGAATAATATTTATTCAATAAGAAAGCACCAATTGGAATGCTCAATATAATGGGTGTGCTAATTATAATGCCCCAAAAACCATATTTGGTGCGAAGTTTCACTAAAAAGCGGCTCTTTTTATTAAAGGTGGATTTATTTTTTTGCCAAACCCTAATCCTGTTATACAGCCATTTAAATGGGGCAAGAATAAATTCAGGGATTAGCCAATGTGTTATTCTTTTTGCAGCAGGGAAATAGCGAATTAATACACCACTTAGGCGGTAAAAAAAGATAAACCCAATAATTCCACCCAGTGTAACAATGATAATGGCCTGCTCGTCTTCAAAACCGATGAGCATAGCATATGGAAAGGTTAAAAAATACTTGACAGTCGCCAATAAAAAAACATGCAAAATTTTAAAAATACCCAACATCTCGAAACCCTCCTTTATTATGTACAAATAATCAACGTGAAGCTAGTGAAAATGTTTCATAACTAGCTGAAAATAAACATTTTTTTATAGTTTGTTAACGATTATTTTGTATTCGTGAAATCGGTTTTCAATATCAAAAATTGACTTAGCGATTTGACATATTCCTGATTCTGTTCTTTATGGCTTCGTAAAACACAGTGTTCATCAAAAGGAGTAAGAATAAGTATGTAAAGTCTTCAATAGGAATTGAAATAAAAAACAAACTTAAGTTGTGATCCGAATTGTATTCCACAACAGGGAGATAAGTCAATAATCCGTTTATAATCAGAAAAGGAATTAGGGATACAAAGTATGCCAAATAGAAATGAGATAACCTTTGCTTAAATTGATTTCGGAAAATGATGTAAACAAGGAAAATTCCTGCAAAAAGATTGTTAATAAACGTGTAGCTTTTATCTTGATTGAAATAAGCAAGCAAGCCAAATAATACAATTAGCCCTAAACTAAATGCAACAAAAACATTTGGGAAACTGAAATTTGGGAAATAAGCTTTCAGAACTTCATATATAAACAAACAGCAATAAGGAATCACAAAGAAAAAAGCCCATTCCTCAACAGGAAGTCCCATAAAATCAATGCCCATTGTGTAATCGTGGTTGAAACTCCAGATGCCCACCTCGGTAAACTTTACATCCCAAATTAGAAAAGGGATTGCGGACAAAATGAAGGCAGGGAACAAATAAAGCCAGTTCTTCCAGTAGGCAACTTTTTTATCGAAACTCAAAATCAACGGGAACAGCAATGAAAAAATCAGTAGTGCCAGATAAGTATAGTTTTTCAATTCCATTTATAATAGATTGAACGTATTTTTCACATATGCGTTTGCAAGCAAATATACTTTTTTGGCATTTGAAATCCGGTATCGCTGCTGAAGAATTTCTTTTGGCTTGGCACGTTTTATTTTTCGCAAAAGACGTAGATAGTAAATGTAAGCCAGGTAAACTCCAAAGCGTACTTCCTTTTTCAAAAGCTTTATGCCACGGAATGCTTCTCTAAAATCCTGATCAATTTCTGCCTCAATTTTTTCCTTGGCTTGTTTATTGAAATTGTTGAAATCGATATCCTTAAAATAAACACGTCCTTTGTTTTCAAAATCATCCTGGGCATCCCGCAGGAAGTTTACTTTTTGAAATGCTTCACCCAGCTTTCGGGCAGGGGCAATTAATTCATCGTATTTTTCAGGTTCGTCATGATAAAATATGCGAAGGCACATTAACCCAACCACTTCGGCTGATCCGTAAATGTATTTCTGAAGGAGATCTGGTTGATAGGTTGACATATCCAGGTCCATCTCCATACTATCCAAGAATGCCTCAATTAATTCATGGTCAATTCCATATTTGTTAACGGCGTATTGAAAGCTATCTAAAATAGGATTGATGCTGAAACCACGTTCAATGGCAATGTACGTATCCTTTTTAAACTCATCAAAAATAGTTCGCTGGTCTTGTTCAAAAAAGGTGTCAACTATTTCATCGGCGTATCGAACAAAACCATAAATGGCATAAACCCCATTTTGGTATTCTTTCCGAAGCACCCGGACCCCAAGCGAGAATGAAGTGCTGTAATTGCGGGTTGTAATTTTACTGCAAGCAATATTATTTTTAAGATACAGATCCATGTTCTTTTATTATTCGTTCTGTTACAAGCCTTGAACTTATCACGGTCATTGGCAGCCCGGTCCCGGGAACTGTAGATGCGCCCGTGTAGTAGAGGTTCTCCAGTTTTTCATCTTTATTCGAAGGCCTAAAGCCTCCAACCTGGTTTAGGTCGTGGGCAAGCCCTAATCCGCTTCCCCTATACAAGTTAAACATTTTTTCCCAACTAACAGGATCAATGATTGTTCGACTTTCAGTATGTTTAACAAAGTCAAAACCAGTTCGTTCACTTAAATCTTTCACAATCCCATCAGCTATCTGTTCTGCATCGCCCCAATCTTGTTTAAAACGTAAGTCCGGAACAGGGCAGAGGATGAAAACACTTTCCTTTCCTTCAGGTGCGTAATTTGGGTTGTGCATCGACTGAATGTTCACGTAGTAATAAGGCTTATCAAGCTTAATTGAATTCTTGAAAATTTTGATGGCGTATTCTTCAAAATTCCTGCGCAAGAAATAATTATGGTGGTACATATTCTCCACTTTCTTGTCAAGTCCGAGATAAATGGTCAGAGGTGCCAGTGTCCACTTTTTCTTGTCTAGTTTCTCATCCGAGAAGGCTTTTCTTTGCATCACTTTACCCCGGAACGAAGCTGCGTCAGCATTCACCACGAATAAGTCGGCATCCCACTTGTTCCCCAATTTGTCGTAGAACGATTTCACCCTTCCATTTTGCTCAATGTATCGTTCAATCTCCACACCATAATTCATCTTAACATTGTTCTTGTCAAGCTCCTTCACAATGCCTTCCACGATTTTGTACATGCCACCTTTTACATTGTAGTATCCGTCATGAACCATTTCGGTATAATTCAACATGGAATAAACTGCAGGTGTGTCGAATGGTGTTGCCCCCAGGAAAAAACCAACCAAAGAGAAGATTACCTTTACTTCAAATGAGTCGAAGTTTTTTTCCATTTCGCGCCACATGGAATAGAACATTTTTGGGGCATGTTTTACCGGGACACGGGTAAGTTGGAGTAAATAGGACAGAAAATTATTAAAGTTTTGCTTGATCACAATGTTTTCCGTATCGTGAAAAATCTCCCCGGCCGAGTCAAGAAACTTTTTTATTTTGTTTTCAAAGTCAGGTTCAATGCCTTTAAATTCTGCAGCAAGTTTCTGAATATTTTTGTGGATTAAGTACGAACGATTATCGCCTTCAAAATGTACCGAATACAATGGGTCAAGTTCCACAAATTCGAAAGGCATATCTATTCCGCAGTAGTTAATCAGTTCATTAAATTCGTAACTCATACTGAAGAAAGTTGGTGCCAGGTCAAACTTAAAACCATCTTTTTCAAGAAGGTTCAGTCGACCGCCGGGTTGGTGATATTTTTCAACCATTTCAACCTCGTAGCCATTTTTTATGAGCCGCAGGGCAGTTGATAAACCCGCTAGTCCTGTGCCAATTATAAGTGCTTTCTTTTTCATCTGTTTAATTATTTCTGTAAAATATTAAACAAATTACTTCGAAAATGTTTTTTAAGAATAGAGATTTTTTGAAAATAAATGACTTTATGTCGTAAATTTATATACACATATGCTTAAAACATCAATTATAGGATCAGGTATTGCAGGGCTGGCTGCTGCCATTCGAATGGCCCGCTTGGGGCATGAAGTTGATGTGTTTGAAAAGTCTTCGATGCCAGGTGGAAAAATAGGTGAGATTGTTCAAGAAGGATTTCGCTTTGATATGGGGCCATCCCTTTTTACCTTGCCTAACCTGGTAGGTGAACTACTGGATAATGACCTGCAAATAGACTATCGGCGCTTGGAAGTTATTACACGATATTTTTTCGAAGATGGTACGCGAATAAATGCCTATTCCGATCCCTGGAAGTTTGCACATGTACTGCACAAGAAGATGGATATTGATCCAATTCGGATACTTGACTACCTGAATGAGGCTGCTAAGATTTACGAAATTACAGCGCCTGTTTTTTTATTCAACCCGGTTCACCGCTTAAAAGATATTTTGACATTTTCAAACCTTAAACGCTTTCTTCAGCTTTATAAAGTTCATCCTTTTAAAACTTTGCATCAATTAAATTCCAAACGATTTAAAGACGAGCGGATTATACAATTGTTTGACAGGTACGCCACTTATAACGGCTCCAGCCCATATGAAACCCCGGGGACATTGCAGGTTATTTCTCACCTGGAACACAATCTTGGAGCATATTTCCCAGGGCAGGGAATGAGAGCAATTGTTGATGCTTTGGTTGAGCAGGCAAAAAGATTGAACGTAAACTTTCATTTCAATGCTGAAGTAAAAACAGTAGATGTTGAAAATGGACGAGCTCGTGGACTATTTCTGAATGGTCATTTGGTTGAAAGTGACATCGTGATCAGCGATGTGGATGTTTACCACTTTTATTCAAAAATTTTGCCAGACCCAAAAAAACTGAAGAAACTTAAAAAAGCGGAACGATCTTCTTCGGCATTGATTTTCTACTGGGGAATGGACAAAGAGTTTCCAGAGCTCGATCTGCACAATGTTTTTTTTAGCAATAACTACCGCAAAGAGTTTGACAGCTTGTTCGAAAAAAAGATTTTGTACGCTGATCCTACTATTTATCTATTTATAAGTAGTAAGGAAAATAAGAGCGACGCACCCTATGGAATGGAAAATTGGTTTGTTATGATCAATGTTCCTGAAAATGTTGGTCAGGAATGGGGTAAGCAGATAAAAAAAATTAGAAAGAAGATCGTTGCCAAACTAAATCGGTTGCTTGGCGAAAACATTGAACCGCATATTTTGTTTGAGCAAATACTTGATCCAGTGAAAATTGAACAGAATACATCTTCTTTTCGCGGTGCTTTGTATGGGCCAAGTTCAAATAGCCGCTTTTCGGCTTTTAACCGCCATCCAAACTTTCACCGAAAAATAAAGGGCTTGTATTTTGTCGGGGGGTCAGTGCATCCGGGTGGGGGAATCCCACTTTGTTTGTCATCGGCAAAAATTGTTGAAAAATTGATTAAAGAAAATGAGCGCAATTCAATTAAATAAATTTTCGAGAGTTGACTATGCAAAGGCTTTTCTGATTATTTTTTACCTGGTTGGTTTGATTGGTTTTAGCATGTCCATCACTTTTCCCTTGTTTGAAAAATTGGTGCCTCTGAACATTTTGATTTCAGCGGTTTTGCTTTTTTCTTTTCAAAAATCGGTTGATGCTAAAACCATTCTTGTTTTTGTGTTGATTTTCGCTATTGGAATTTTTGTAGAAATTTTAGGAACGAATACAGGCATATTATTTGGGGAATACAAATACGGACAATCGCTAGGGGTGAAGGTATTTGAAACACCACTTTTAATTGGTCTGAATTGGTTGATTTTGTGCTATTGCTTTTACGCAAGTTTCCCAAAATTTAGAAACAAATGGTACTTTGTTTTTCTCGCATCATTGCTCATGGTTGGGTTCGATTTTGTTCTTGAGCCAGTAGCCATGAAGATAGACATGTGGAATTGGGCTGGCGGTGTTGTGCCACTAAAAAATTACCTCGATTGGTATTTGGTTTCGGTGGTGATTTTCTTTTTAATGTGGTGGATAAAACCGAAAATAGAAAATGGGTTGGCTTCAACACTAATCATCATACAAATTCTGTTTTTTGTTGGTTTAAATATTCTATTGAAATAGTGGCTATGGGAGTTTTGATCGCCATATTGGTCGTTTTATTCTGGCTGTGCCACCTGGTATATTGCTTGTTGTTTGTAGAACTATCTTTAAGCAACCTGTGGGTTTATTTTCACATTGTCATTCAAGCCTATCTTTATACCGGACTGTTTATTACCGGCCACGATGCCATGCACGGTTTGATAGCTAAACGGCGGTCAGTAAATACTGTTTTTGGATGGATTTCGAGCCTGATGTTTGCTGGTCTTTCATACAGTAAATTACGGACTAACCATTATTTGCACCATCAATTTCCGGGCACTGCAAAAGACCCGGATTTTTACATCAGGTCTCAAAACTTTTTTGTTTGGTGGTTCATTTTTTTGAAACGATATGCTACCATCTGGCAGTTTTTGTTTATGGCAATTGCCTTTAACATTCTGAAAATTTGGGTTGATACAGATCGTTTGATTCTGTTCTGGATGATCCCAGCCATATTGGCTACGTTCCAGTTATTTTTTGTTGGAACCTATTTGCCTCATCGCAAACCGCATAATAACTTCATGCAACCCCATCGTGCAAGAAGCCAAAAAGGGCCACATTGGTGGGCTATGCTGTCATGCTACTTTTTTGGCTATCATTGGGAACATCATGAAGCACCCCAAACTCCCTGGTGGAAGTTGTACCAACTAAAAGATGAAGGGATATTCAATCATGATTAAAGCACAGCATCATAGGCTTACGTTGTGGTTTTTTGATCATTATTTTAGAATGAAGATGAAATTTCATTTTAGGGGAATCGAGGTTCATGGCCAAGTTCCTGATTTGAGCAAGTCGGTTCTTCTTTTGCAGAACCATTTTAGTTGGTGGGATGGCTACTGGGCATTGTATTTAAGTAAACGGCACTTCAAAAAAAAGTTCCACGTGATGATGCAGGAAGAACAGGTTAAGAAGTATTGGTTTATGAGCCGTTGTGGTGCTTATTCTGTAAAGAAAAATACCAGGGATGTAGTTTATTCGCTCAAGTACTCAAGGGAGGTGTTGAAAAATCCAGCTAATCTGGTTTGCCTTTTTCCACAAGGTGAAATAGAATCTCAGCACGCTAAGAAAGTGCATTTTCAAAAAGGGGCTGAATGGTTGCTTCATAATTTAGGTGACAGTGTACACGTTTTCTTTTGTGTTGCGCTAACAGATTACCATAGTAGTCCAAAGCCTTTAATTCGACTGTATGTCAAAGAGTTTCGGGATATAGATGCAAGTAAGCTTGAGCCAGCATATAATTTGTTTCGTAACGAATGCATAAAAAAACAGGAAAGCTAAATGGAGTTTATCGCTTGGGGAATATTGTTGTTTATTGGAATGCGAACAATCGTCGTGCTCGCCAATTATTTTGGGAAATTATATCTGCCTGAAATAAAAGATGTAAATCTGTCCAAAATATCGGTACTCATTCCAGCAAGAAATGAAGAAAAAAACCTGCCTGATTTGCTCAGTTCATTGGTGCAATCGAATCACGAAAATTTAGAAATATGGGTGTGTGATGATCACTCAACCGATGGGACGAATAAGTTGCTAAAAGAATGGTCGAAAAAGGATCATCGAATCAACTTTTTTTGTGGGGAAGATTTGCCTGCCGGATGGACTGGGAAGAATTTTGCCTGTCATCAATTGTCAAAAAAAGCGATGGGAGATTATTTCCTGTTTATTGATGCTGATGTTGTTCTGAATGAGAATGCACTATCAAAAGCTATTGCTCATTTGCAATCAAACAAGCTGGACTTGTTGTCTATTTTTCCACAACAAATTATGCAGGGGTTTTCAGAGCAAATTTCAGTACCATTTATGAATTGGGCATTGTTGAATTTACTTCCCCTTTTGTTGGTTTCAGGTTCACGTAGTTCGATTTTTTCAGCAGCAAATGGACAGTTTATGCTTTTTAATGCACAAAATTACCGCAAGAATTTATGGCACGAGCAAGTAAAAAACAAAAATGTTGAGGATATCCACATTGCCAGAAAGTTGAAGATTAAGGGAATGCATGTGGGTGTATTGCTTGGCAGGAATGACGTGTATTGTAGGATGTACGAAAACTATCAAGGGGCATTGAATGGTTTTTCAAGGAATGTCCATGAATTCTTTTTAGGGCAGCGATGGTTGATGGTTTTCTTTTGGGCAGTGCTTATCTCTGGGCCATTTTTGGTTTACCTTTACCTTGGATGGTTGAACCTGTTATACTATTTTGTGTTGGTAATGATCAACTGTATTGCAGTATCAAAAGCAAGTCGGCAAGGGGTTTGGGCTAATCTGTTTTATCATCCGTTGCAGATGTTGTTTTTTACGCAGTTGGTATTTCGTAATATTCGGTTAAAGTTTAAAAAGAAAAGTGAATGGAAAGGTCGCGTTTTACCTGTTTAGTTATTTTATTTCTTTTTGCGAAGGTGTCTTTTGCAACAATTCCACCATTGGAAGAATATCGAAGTAAACTGCACTATGCTTACATTGAAGGTGATATGAGCAAGTGGACAGGTTGGGTGAATGAGATTAAAGAGGCATATGATAACGATTTTGATGGTCAGCTATTGGTTGTGCAGGCTGAATATGGTTTGGTTGGTTACTATTTAGGAACTGGTCAGCGCAAGAAGGCGAAAGAACAAGTTGAGAACACAGATAAACGGTTAAAAGTATTGCTAAAAAAGCATCCGGAAGACTCTCGTTTGATCAGTTTCAACGCTGCTTTTGATGCCTTTAAAATTCCATTGGCAATTTACAAAGCACCTTTTCTTGGCCCCAGAATTGAACGGAATATTGAAAAAGCCATTTCCCTGAACCCAAACGAACCGATGGTTTGGCTGGAGCATGGGAATTCGTTATATAATCGTCCCAAAATGTTTGGAGGCGATAAAGCCAAAGCCATTGAAAGTTATCAGAAATCACTTCAGTTATTCAATAAGGATTCCACCAACTGTAATTATTTGAGAATTATGGTTGAAGTATTTATCGTGAAGGGCTATTACGAATTGGAGGATCAAAAGTTATTTGAAAAGCAAAAACGGCAACTTGAGGAAAAATATGGTAAGTTAAAATGGTTGGATGATTTTTTGAACTCAACTATGATGAAGTAAAAAAAACCGGCCGAAGCCGGTTTATATTGTTTTAAATTGGATAGTAAACTGAAGTGTGCCATTTGGCTGTGTCCGGTTCGTTTTGCGGATCAGTAAAATAGCGCTCAATCGGGCTTCCTGCCATATCAATCTGGCGCTTATTCATCCATTTCTGAATAAAGCTGTGGGTTTTTTCAAGCTGCATGTAATCCCCAAAATGATCGGCATGCACATAATCCCTTGCAGGGATTTCTTTACTCTCAAATGTGTCCCCGGTATTTTCGGTCAAAGCATTAACCGGGATAGCGCACTCAAGATCAATTGTTACCCCATCAAATTTGTGATAAATGGCAATAGGGACATCAATCATTTCCAGTTGTTCTTTTTTAGCAAATTTCAAAAGTTTACCATACATTTCACCCATTTTTTGTGCAATTTCTGTATACTCAATGGTTTCACGAATGCTTACCACTTTTACAGCTGGCATATCACGTATTTCAACAATCGGTTGTTTTTCTGCAAGAATGGTCTCCGAAACAACCTTCAGGTTTTCAAGCCCTTCTTCAAAGTCTGCACCAATCATTCTATCGAACATTAATCCAAACCAACGGGCTACGGGATTGTATCCCAGGTCGGTATCAAATCCCCAAACTACATTCGTTTTCCCAGCTTCTTCTTTAAAAAGAAAATAGCCATTTGCCGTACCTTCCTCCATAAAATCCATGGAAGTTGCAATAGAATCGTAGTGAACAGCTTCAGTGATTAACAGTTTGCCATTCCCTACGTTTGGGTGTTCGCTTGTCCAGTTGTAACCAGCGCCTTCGCCAAAACCTTTGTTGACATACTCAACTTTCATTTCAGGATCAATCTGGTTCCATTTTGCCCACTTGTCCCAGCTGTGCAGGTCAATAACTTGGTTATACACAACCTTTGCAGGGGCATTCATTTCTAAAGAGCGTTCAACATGTACATTTTGGGGGAGGAAAAATGCGATAACAACTAACAAGGCAACTACGATTAGGATGCCAAGCAAGATTCTCTTAAGTGCTTTCATTTTTGATGTATTTATGGTTGGTAAAATAGTTTAGCATTATGCAATGAAGATACGGAAGGTTCGTAAAAGTGATTCAGTCAGCTCATTAAACTAAAATTAAACTTGTTGTAAGTTATTCAAAATAAATAAACCTTTCAAGTCTATTTTAGTTTCAAATTCCTTTGAAAAGAAAACTAAATTTTGGCTTTTATTGAAATAATCAAGTTCCTTCCAGCTGAAACAACTCCAGAAGAAAAGGGGCGATAGCGGTTGTTTAAGATATTTTCCATTCCAATATTCAAGCTGTATTTGTCCTGAATTTTGAAAGAAGACTTAAAATTTAAGGTCACCCAACCAGGTGAATAAGGATTGCCATTTTGATCGATTGCGTAGATGTGAGGTTTGTCTTGTTCTGATGGGGCCAAATCATCAAATGAAAATTTGCCATTATAATGCAAATAAAAATCGAGTATTTTATCCCCATCGTTGTAAATTAGGTGTGAAGTACCAAACAATGGTGCCACATGCCTTACGGGCAACCCTTCATTATCTTCACCCAGGTTTAGCGTAATTGAATTTCGTGTCCGTAACTTCTGGTTGAATAGATATTCCAGAGAAAAACTGCCACCATAAATATGTGCGTAATCCGCATTTATCAATGCTTCTATTTTACTCATCTCGCCGTCGTAGTAAATAGAATCTGCACCGTTTAGCGTATGATCCCTCCTAACCATTACATCATTCAGGAAAGTATAAAACAAGTTTAATTCCAGCTTGGCTTTATTGGTGTAACTTCGAACGATGCCCAGTTCAAAATTTGTAGCATATTCCGGCTTTAAATCAGGATTTGGTACAACTAGATGACCCGGTGATGAGTCAAAAACCTTGGCTACATCATCAATATTGGGCGATCGAAAACCAGTAGATGCTGTTGCGTTTATTTGCCAAAAACGTGTCGGATGATATACTAAACCCAGGTTTCCGGTTACCGACGAATGAAAATTGTCAAACCCATCATCTGGGAAATTGTAAAACTCTTTGTCAAACGTTCCTTTTAACCAGCTCAAGGTATACCGTCCTCCTGCATGGAGTGTAAATCGTTGGTTTAGGCTCAGTTTATAACTGATGTATGCAGCTATGCTTGATGTTTCAGAACCATCCGGATACCGCGTTGAGGCATTTTGAATTTCCTGGCTTTCAGTATTGGTGCTTTCTGCTTCTGAATGAACTTTATTGTAATTTCCTTCAAGCCCATAATAGAGGAAATTATTTTCATCAATTTTTTTATCAAGATCAAGGTTGAGCGTAAGAACATCAAGGTTTTCCTTTCGTTCATTCAAACTTTCAGAGTATAGTTTTCTGCTATTCCTGCTTTCTTTGTACTGTTGCCAGCCAACAATAAGGTTTAACTTGTCGAAAAACCTGGATTTAGAATTGTGGTTGACTTGCAACGAATTCATGTTCCATGTTTGCGGGCCATAGTACCATTCCGCATATTTTGGTTCGTCATTTTTGGTTTGAATTAAACGGTCGTACCTTGGGATGTCAGAAGTTTTGGAATAATGAATAGCCATTTGGATATCCCACTGATTGTTCGGACGGTATCTGAATTTCTGAATAATATTGAATTGACAATAAGCCGTTTCAACCTGCTTCCTGCGATTGGAGTTGGTTCTAATTTGGTCAGGTTTGCCAGCAGCAACATATTTGTTTCGCAGATATTCATCGGGTCCATTTTTCCCCATCAACAGGTCATCAAAGTCGGAATAAGTTAAGCTGGTCAGGAAAGCCCATTTTTCAGTTCCAAGGTTAAAATCTGCATGAACCGTTTTCTCAAAATTTGCGCTGGAATACCTGGTAAAGATGTGTCTGGAATTCTTATATAATTCTGAAGTCGATAGTTTTGGTGACAACGTTCGATAATGGATAACCCCTCCCAACGCATCGCTACCATACATGACTGAACTTGGGCCAAAAATTACTTCTGTTTGATCAACTGAAAGCGGATCGAGCGATATTACATTGTGAAGGTTTCCGTTTCTGTAAATGGCGTTGTTCATCCGGATACCATCAACTACCAGCAATAGTCGGTTTGCTGAGAACCCACGTATCATCGGACTGCCACCACCCATCTGACTTTTTTGAATGAATATGCCGCCTTTTGATTGCAATAAATCTGCAGCTGTTTGTGGATTATTAAAAGCAATTTCTTCCGATTGAATACTCACAATCTTGTTTGGGACTTCCAATTTTGATTGTTCCCTCCGGTTTGCTGAGATTACAATCTCATCTAAACGTACCGGATCTTCAACCAACCGAACACGATAGTTTTGAGACCAAAGCTTTTTTAGGTTTGTCTTCAGTTTTAAATAGGATGAATGTTGAAGTGTAATAACATCCTTTTCAGTGAATATTTTTAATGATGCTTTTCCTTTTTTATCGGTTTGAACGCTTTTGTTCTTTGCTAAAATTAGCACACCTTCAATTCCAACTCCGGTTTTTGAATCAATAACAAAAACTTCCTGAGCTGATAATTCGATAGTAACTATCAAAAGTAGCAAGGATGCAAGTAACTTGGGCACGTATCCAGTTTTTTAAAAAAGATAATTTACTCCGCTGCGAATAAACAATAACTATGCCGAAAAAACAATCTTTTCAAGTATTTCTCGCGTTACATCCGGATAATTGATGTGTAGTACATTATCTTCATTAATCCATTGTGAAAGTTTGGAACTATTGTTTTTTAATTCTGGCAGTACTGTAATTCCCATTTGATCAAGAAATGCAGCGTTGCAGGCTTGTTCGTACTGGTTCTTCATGGGAACAACACAAAGTTTCTTCCCCATGAAAATTGCTTCTGCGGGAGTTTCAAAACCAGCTGTGCAAAGAATCCCATTACAACTGGTAAACGATTTGGTAAAACCTTCAAGCGAAACGGGTTGAAAGTTTATATTTTCATGCGAATGAGGTTTGTCGCAATGCTTAGAAAATACGTCCCATTTTACACCTTCAAATGGATGAAGGTTTGCAAATATTTCCTCATCGCTGTAAGCAGGGAGATATACCGTAAAATGTCCGTTGGTTTTTGGGATCGATTCCCGGATAAGTGGACGGATAACCGGGGTTGAGTTCTTGTCATCAAGCGATTGAAAATGAAAGCCCAGATTTTGGGCTGAAGGTGCATATTGTTTCAGGATAAACCTCCCAAACCAATCGGTGGATTTAGGTTTTGGTGCTTTGGGGTGCAGCACAGCGTTTTGATGACTAAGCCCAATACATTCTTTCTTGCGTAATTTGCATGCCCAGGATGAAACTGGTTCAAAATCAGAAATTACCAAGTCATAATCCTGAACAGGAAGGCTATAAATGTCCCGGATCAAACGAAAAAGTTTCATTTTAAAGAACGTTTTGCTTAAGCTAACTCCACCTTTTTTCCCAAAAATGAAACTTAAACCGTAAAATTGATAGTCAATTTTGAAAGGCATTTTTAAGTCACCCTGAATACCACTTACCAAAACATCTGTGTCGGCAATTTCTTTAAGTAGAGGAACTATTTCTGTTGATCGGGCCAGATGACCGTTACCTGTCCCTTGTATGGCGTATAATACTTTTAATCTTTTCAATTTGGTAATGCTAACTCCTTAATAAGAGATGAATAAACTTCTTTTTTGTCAGGAATATAAAGATCATCTTCATGGTTTGTGTCATCTTCCTGATTGTTATAATAAACCAACTTCCACTCCCCGTTTTCATATTCTGCGGCGGTGAAATGTTCAACCCAATCCCCACAATTAATATAACGGACTGTTCCGTATTCGTTTATAATAGTTTTGTCTTTTGGGACATGTGTGTGACCACAAATAACTGTCTGATAATCTTTTCGTGAAGCAGCAAGCCCAACAGCTTTTTCAAAGCTGGATACTTTGGGTTTGTCTTTCACTAGTTTCTTTTTAATGCTTTTGTAAATAATGACATCGTTTTGTCCAATTACTCTTAGGAAAAAGTTTAGAAACTTGTTTATCATTGTCAGTAATCCGTAGATTGCTGCACCAAACTTAGCCAGCCATTTGGCCCGGTGGATGATGTGATCAAATATGTCTCCGTGAAAAATCCATGTTTTCTTACCATCAAGTTCTAGCACCAACTGATTCACAATCTTTAAATTGCCCATCTGGCTTTGGTCTAACTTACGTAGAAATTCGTCGTGATTACCGGTGATGTAAATAATTTCAACACCTTTTTCCAGCATTTTAATTAACTGGCGAACCACTTTTAAGTGTTGTTTTGGAAAATAATTCCGGGAGAACCTCCATGAATCTATGATATCACCATTTAATACCAACTTCTTGGGATTGATTGATTTTAAGTATTTTAGCAGCTGTTTTGCCTTGCAGGCGTGAGTTGCCAAATGGAGATCAGAAATAACGGCTATTGGTAATTCCCTCACTTTCGCATTCATACGCACTTCATTTATTTGGCGAAAATCAGCATTATTTGTTAAGCCGCAGTTAAGTAAAAGTGAATTTTATTCTATTTGCCTGAAATTTATTCAGTTATATTTGTTGATTGTCTAATTAAATCAACCAAAAATGAAAAAATTACTTCTGCCAATTTTACTCTTATTCGTTTGTTTTTCTTGTCAATACAATACTAACCCAGTTGTTGAAATTGTAACCGATTTGGGTAAAATTGAAGTTGAAATCTACGAGGATAAAGCACCAGTAACCGCAAAAAACTTCTTAAAGAATGTGAAAGGCAAAGCCTATGAAAATTCGATTTTTTATCGCGTAGTTCGAATGGACAATCAACCAGTGAACCCTGTAAAAATTGAAGTGATCCAAGGTGGGCTTCTAAAAGACAGTTTAATTGAAAAGTATGAACCAATTGTTCATGAAAGTACAGAAATGACAGGCATTAAACATTTAAATGGTGTTATCTCGATGGCTCGAATGGGACCAGGAACCGCATCTACTGAGATTTTTATTTGTGTTGGCGACCAACCCGAACTTGATTTTGCAGGGAAACGAAATCCTGATGGGCAGGGTTTTTCAGCCTTTGGGAAGGTAATCAAAGGAATGGATGTTGTTAAAAAGATACATATTCGAGAGGATGAAGGGCAGATGCTAAAAGAACCAGTGAAAATTTTGGAAGTTAGACTTCAATAAAAAAAAAAGGGTTGCCATTGGCAACCCTTTCAGTTATCGTAAGATTAAACTATTAGTGTTCATCTTCGAGGAATCCAGTTTTGCGGTGTCCTGAAGCTTGATAAGTTACTCCAGGTTCGCTACTAAACTGAATTTGGAATGAAATGGCATCAGTAACAACCCCAGTAGTTGAAGTTGCCCCATTGAGGGTAATTTGACCATTGCTCACCGTTATGACATCATCTGAGTTGTTATTGTCAAGATTCGATCCACTAAACGTCAGGTTATTGATATCTACAGGACATTTAACAAGGACATCTTTCCAGTTTCCACCGTCTGATATCCACATTTCAGTAGCTACATCAGCAGATGTATTGTAGGTTAGTACTTTCACAAACGGACCTTCTGCTCCATCTGCTGAAAATTTTATCCACCATTCACCAGCTGCGTCAACAACTTGGGAGTTAATTTGCTCGTAATCTTCTTTTTCGTCACAAGAAGTGAGAACAATTCCGAGCATTACGAATATATATATTAGATATTTCTTCATAATAAATTTTATTTAAGCGTTAGTTCAACATCGAATGAGAAACCATCATCAAATACAGCTTTGTAAGAAAGCTTATTGGTTGCAGCATCAAATACAAAGTTTTGTCCAGATACCCCTCCCCATGCTTCTGTATTACCTAGTTCGGAACGGATAACTCCATCTTCATTTATTACAAGAATTGCAGGACCAGCAGTGGCTGGGCCATATCCAACATATTGATCATAGTATCCTGCTAATAAATCGCTTATCTGATATACTCCAGGGGCAAGTTTAGTGATTTGTACATCGCCACCGGCTCCTCTGTTTACCCGAATACCTGCATATGTTCCAGAGGGGATTTCGAATACATCATAACCATCAAAACTTACGATACTTATTCGCCTGCTAATATAGAAAGGGATATCTTCAGAGTTTCTTACCTCGTACATTAATCGGTAGGTTCCAGTTACATCAACGTTTACTTCATTGTGGATTGTATATGGTAACTCAGTTGTTTCTCCATTAATAGTTATTGTTGCATGGATACCTGGGTCAACATATGGAGTTCCTTTGAATAGTACAAGAGGGTTTCCTCCAATCAGCTCCAGATGAGGAGCAGGTGTTTCTTTGATAATGTGGCTTTCATAATCTACTTCGCAAGAAGAAAATATTGCCACAAGAAACATTACTAATGTGATATATTTTAATATTCTCATAATTGTATTTATTAATTTTTCCACCATACATTAGAAAGCATTACATCCATGTCAGCCAATGATTTATATTCGGCTGCATTCGTATTGTAATTTAACTCTGAATCTGGATAAGGAAACCTTTTAGGGAAAATACCTCCAGTTGTTCCTTTTTTACTATAGATTAATGTTCCCGGAATGTAATTATCTGGAAGAAGATAACCTTCATCTATTTGATCGCTTATTGCTGACTCCTGAGGGTAACCTGTTCTTACTCTTTCAATGTGTGATTCCAAACCACGTCCACCCTCTGCTGCATCAACCCATTTCTGTGTAATTATAGCTTCCAGTTGAGCATCAAATCCTGAAGTTGGAAAAGCATAAGCCCCTGTAAGTAAATCACCAACATCAGCTCCCATTCTATCAAATGATTCAGTTACTCCACTTTCATAATACGCCTGAGCATCTGCAACATTACCCATTCTTAAATATGCTTCAGCAATCAGTAATTCAGACTCGGCATAAGTCATTAAGAATACAGGCATTGTTGGTTCAATCACTGGGCGTGAGATTAAATTCGGGGCCTCAAATTCAGTTGATGGTACGTTGTACGAACCGGGGATCATCCCATAGTAATTTCCTGCAACGGATCTAAATAGATGACTAATCCTTGGGTCGTTATTTGCTTCCAAATAAGAAGTGAACGTTGCGCAAGCCCTGATGTTGTTTCTTGTATTTAACTGACGTTGGTCTGATTCATACAATGGATTTGATTTACTATCAGCATCTTCGAAATTAGTTATCGAAACATCTTTGTCAAGCAGATGAATATTTCCAGCTTCTAAATCAGCAAGCAAAGCAGCGATTTCACTACTAGCAAATGAAGAGTTAGCATCATATTGGCGAAGTAATATTCTTAATTTTAAAGAATAGGCAAATGCTTCCCAATCTTCAATATGACCTCCAAAAATGATGTCATTTGCTTCATAAATCTCAGATACAAACCCATGTAAATCTTTAGAAAGTGCATCATTTAACAATGCATAAATTGCTTCGTATACTTCACTTCCACTATTGATTGCTGGGTTAAGGTTTTCAGCTCCCAAGAACGCTTCCTTATAAGGAATATTGTCATACATGTCAACTAGGTATTGGAACCCAAATGCCTTAATTACTGCACCCATTAGATAAGCCCCCCAATTTTCATTGGCTTCAACCTTGCGAAGGTATATTTCATTGTCGCTTAGAGCCCCTTCGTACATTTCACGATACGATCTTTCAATGACATTGGTATTGCTACTTAATGCATATGATTCATAAATTTTATATTGAGAAGAGGTATTGTTTTGAGCCCAGTGCTGTGACCAGAATGATCCAATCAGTCCCCAGTCAGCAGCGTAAACATTTGCTGTTGACACAAGAGAAGCAGTTAGCAACAACTCATCAGAGACATCTTGAGGAAAGTTCGGATTTTCATTAATATCCAGAAATTCATCACAAGATGAAAATGTGAGGACAATTAAAGCTAATATAATTGATACTTTTTTCATACAGTACTAAATTTAAAATGTTACATCTAACTTGATCCCATATGTTCTAACAGCAGGGGCGCCGTTAAATTCACCAAACAGACCTTCTACATCGTTATCCCATGTTGTTGTTTCGGGATCGACATAACTGTTATTTGCTGGTGTCCACAAGAACAGGTTACGGCCATATATTGAAACATTGGCTGCAGATAAGAAGGTTTTATCAAGAACCTTTTGATTGAAACGATAGGAAAGTGAAACTTCCCTTAGTTTGATGTAAGTTCTCTCTATAATTCTTGATCTTTCCATTGGTTTATTGGTGTTAGCTGAGTAATATTCATGCCAGTTATCAAATACAGGTGTTGTATTTTCAACGTAACCAGTCACATTGCCTTCTCCATCTTTTAATTCCACAACTGAGTTTGGAACAATATAAGGACGTCTGTCGTTTGTCGTTGATTGTTCGTTGTTACCCGACCAGAAAGTAGCTCCTGCAGTGTTTGAATACATGTAACCACCTTTTTGGAAATCAACTAACGCTGATAGGCGGAATCCTTTGTAAGAAAACGTGTTTGTCAATGACATGTTGAAATCAGGGACTGAAGAACCAACAAGAATTTTATCACCTTCAACAGGAAGTCCGTTGTCGCCAACTATGATGCTGCCATCTGGTGAATATTTGAAATCTGGAATTCGATACATTCCCAGTTGTTCTCCTGGGATAGCAACAAACTCTGTTTCATAGGCATCGTTAATGACATACTCTGTAACACCTAGTTCTTCAGATAATTCATCAACAACCATGTCTGCTTTGTTAAACATGTATATGAAGTCCCATGAAAAATCTCTGGTTTTGATTGGTGTTGCGTTTACTGCTAGCTCAATACCATCATTGGTAATCTGTCCTAGGTTAGATGTTTGCTCACGGAATCCTGAGGATGCAGCAATGTTGGCAAGCATGATCAAGTCGGTGGTTTTCTTATTGTAATATGCGAAGTCAATACCTATACGGTTGTTGAAAAACCTTAAGTCTGTACCAATTTCAAATTCTTTGGTAAGCTCAGGCTTAAGTGTGGGATTGCCTAATCTTCTTGATTTTTCATAGGCCGGAATTCCACCAACTGGATAAATTGTGGCTCCAAAACCACCAGAGCGAACAATTGCTGGAGAAAAGAAATCACTGGTCATAAATGGAGCAGCATCATTACCAGCATATGCATAACTCAATCTCATTTTACCATAAGAAAGAATTTTGTTTTCAGGAATCATTTCTGAAAAGATGAAACCCATTGTGGCTCCTGGGTAGAAGAATGAATTATCTCCAATTGGAAGTGTAGAAGACCAGTCATTACGGGCTTGTAGAGTAACGAAAATCATATCGTTGAATTCCAGTCCGATTTGGCCAAATACACCAACTAACCTTCTTTTGTATTCGCTGGTGTAAACTTCAGCAGAACCACTGATATTCCCCACATTGTAATACTCCGGAACAACTAGTCCTTTAGAAACAACATTTAGACGTTTAAAAGACCGTTGGTTGACATTAGTACCTACGAGCACATTGTAACGAAGATTATTTCCACCTAGATCAACTTCATTAGCATAGGTAGCAACTAGATCACCATTTAGCTCAGTATGATAACGAGCTTCTTCTTTCACTGCACCTGCAACATCATTAATAGTACCATCGTTGTTTGAACCTGGTGTAACTTTTGCAATTGCACCCCAAACATTCGAGAACCTTGAGTATGTGTCAATACCTCCGGTAAAAGCAAGATCTAATCCTTCTAAAATGTTTTGGGTAATATTCAGGTTTCCCAATGTCCTGCTTTGTTTAGCTTCTGCACCAGTCTCGTTCATTGTAAAATACGGGTTTTGGGCATAGCCATTATAGTAGTTGTCCAGGTCATTGAACCGATATTTATAATCGCGATAATCTGGCAAATAGTGGTTAATTGGTTGGTAAAGTATATCTGCATACAAAACAGCACCAACACCAGCGTCATCACCTTGTCCTGTTGGTATTGTTGTCAGTTTCCTGTTCATGTAAGTAATACCAAAGTTGAACTTGGTTTTTTCTGTTCCACCATTCCCTTTAAAAGAAATTGAATTACGATCAAGGACATCTTTATCAGTTGGAATGATACCGTCTGATTTTGAATTTGCAGCAGAAATATACCAGCCCATTAAATTATTTCCACCTGAAACTGCAATGGAATTATTTAATGTATAGCCATATTCGTAGAAATGACGAATACCATTTTCTTTATAGGTAAATGGAGCGTACTGTTGAACGCCGTCAACAACATATCCCGTAAGTCGGTCACTGCCGTCCATCACTGGACCCCAGCTACCATTTTCTTTTGAGTCATAGGTCCCACTCCAGCCTTGTCCAAATCTTTCTTGAAAATGTGGTAAGCGACCTACTTCAAGCACTGATGTTGAACTTGAAATCTTCACCTGAAGATCGGTGTTTTGCGCACCTTTCTTCGTGGTAATCAGAATAACTCCATTTGCTGCCCTTGAACCATAAAGGTTTGTTGCTGCTGCACCTTTCAATATTGAAACGGTTTCAATATCGTCAGGGTTGATGTCTGCTGCAGCATTACCAAAATCTACTTTTGAGCTTACATTTTTTGAGTTTTCTGTTGCGTTACCACTTGCAAATGAGTTGTTTATTGGTACACCATCAACTACATAAAGTGGTTGGTTACTTTGGGTAATCGAAGAAAGCCCTCTTACAATTACCCGGGTAGAAGAACCAGGAGCTCCAGAACCTGCTGAAATCGATACACCTGCAACTTTACCTTGTAAGGCCTTTGTTGCATCGGTCATTCCAACATTTTCAAGATCTTGGCTATTAAACTCAGTTACTGAATATCCCAGGGCTTTTTTATCCCTTTTAATACCCATTGCAGTTACAACAACTTCATTTAACCCTACTAGTTCAGGTTGCATTACAATGTTGTAAACTGTTTCGGAAGTAAGTTCTACTTCCTGTGTCTCCATACCTACAAAAGAGTAGATAAGAGTCGCAGCATCAGTCGGAACACTTAATTGATATTCACCATCAACGTTTGTGATGATACCAATAGTTGTTCCCTTCACAACAACTGATACTCCCGGAATTGGTAAGCCGTCCTCCGCGGAAGTGACTTTACCTGTTATCCTCTTGGTTTGGCTCATTGCCATTTGTGAAAAACCAAGTAAGATAACCAGTACAAGTAATAATCCTTTTTTCATAGACATAATTTTAAGGTTAACATATTGTATGGTCTCAATAGTTCCGAATTAAGGGAGTAGGGACTTTCAGAATTGATGTCCCGTATGAAAAGATTTTGAATGAATCTTTATCATACATATAAAAATTGCGTAAATACCCTAAACCCCTATTGATGACACATAGCAGGATTATGTTGTCATCAAAACCAAACATATTTAAAAATCATTCATAGAATTTTCTAAATCAGCGTTCGAAAATTAATTAGGGGCGAATGGGGGCAATACCATCACGAAATGAGTAAAAGCTTAAAATCGGCAATTTGCCCTTTGTTAGTTGTAGTTCGTTGATGAATTTCCGGGTGATATTGAAAATTTGAAAACATTCTGTAATGAACCAGCTATTCGTTCCTGAATAAAGGTTGGTTTTTTCCAGTTGCTAAAATTCATTTTCACAGGCAAATATATGGCTTGTAAAAAAGAAAAGGCTCACCAGTGGGGGCCGGAGAGCCTAGAATTAGCACATGTTTGCAATTAAGAATAATTTTTTTGATGCTGTTTAATTATTTCTATGAAAAAATCGCATAAGTGCCTGATAATTTCTATTTCAAACATAGTTTAATTGATTATACTATTTAGATTGATTCAACCAAATGCATATTTCTACAGGTAAACGGTATTTTTTTCATAAAAATATATTTTGTCTTTAAACTTCAGGCTGGGTACATTGTTATAAATGTCATCAAATAAAAAATCAAAAAAATGAAAGAAACTACCGGAGTAATTACATTTCAAGGAAACCCATTAACCTTACAAGGTGAAACCATAAAAGTAGGCGACAAAGCCCCAGATTTTAATGTGTTGAGTGCAGGATTGGCCCCAGTAAAACTATCAGACTATAATGGTAAAGTTAAAGTGTTGGCTATTTATCCATCAATTGATACAGGTGTTTGCCAGGCTCAGAACCGCCGGTTTAATGCTGAGGCTTCAAACCTGGGAGATGCTGTAGTATTGTCAATTTCTTGCGACTTGCCTTTTGCCCAAAGTCGTTTTTGTGCAGCAGAAGGACTGGATAATGTGGTGACTTTGTCTGACCACAAAGACGTTGATTTTGGTGCTAAGTATGGTTTCCTTATTAAAGAGCTTCGTTTATTAGCAAGGGGAACTGTTGTGATTGACAAAGAAGGAATTGTGCAATATGTGGAATATGTACCAGAGGTTACTACAGAACCTGATTATGATGCAGCCTTGGAAGTAGTAAAAAATCTTTTATAAATAATACTAAGTGTGTGGAATGGTGGCCTGGGAATTCTTCGGAATCCCGGGCTTTTTTTCTAGAAATAACGTGGTCTTGTCCAGGGGCGTTTGTAAAAGTCAAACTCGTAGCTTAGCCTGAACTCGTGAGAACCAAATGAATACTGCGAAATCTCCCGGCTTAGTGCAAAATCTGTCGCGTAACTAAATTTCAGGTGTTTCAAAAATGTAAACTGGGTAAGTAGGCCTACCATGTTATTGGTTCTGTACATTGCTCCAAGCCAAATTTTATCGAAAAATAAAAAGTTAGCTGCCAAATCTAGTTGTAGTGGAGCACCAAAAGCCCCTTTCAGCATAAATGAAGGCTTGAAAATAATCTGATGAGGGAGTTTGTAAATCCGTCCACCAATCAGGTAGGCATACCTTAAGTCTGAAAGTGAAGAGTACCTGTCTCTGTTAGCCTGAAATTTATTGTCGATAATTTGTGGAATTGAAAAGCTAACGTAGTAGTCATCGTTGTAGGCAATTGCTCCAACACCCCATCTAACCATTAAACGAATATCCACATCATTTTGAAACTCAACATCCGGGTTCCCATCCGGGTAAAGCCTAGTTTTGTTAAGCGGATTGTCAAAGTTTATAATCCCTACTTTAAGCCCCAGCCGAAGCTTTGTTTTCCATGTCAACTTTACCTGGTAGGAATAATCGCCGGTAATGCTCAACCTTTTCTCATACCCAATTTCATCGTTGGTTACAGAAAGCCCAAGCCCATTATTTTCATTTTTTACGGGGGTATAGAAGTTGAAAGATTGAAATTCTGAAGCATCGTCTGCACCAGCAAAAAAGCGACGGTGCAAGGCTTGAATCCCAACTTTGTCCCACATGCCAACATATGCAGGGTTAATCGTTTGCATGCTACTCATGTATTGGGTAAACATAGGATCCCACTCCTGTTGTGCCTTTAAATCCAATGGCAGAAGTTGAAACATCAGAAGTGAGATTATTAACCTATGTACCCAATTTTGCAACATTTAAAAGTTAAACCATTAATAAGAAACCATCACGAATCCCCGTTCAGAAGATCCTGGAGTAGTTTCCAAAATATACAGGTGCGTTTCTGGGCGAACTTTTCTTCCAGGATCACTCGAAAGGGTTCCGTCCCACCACGCTTCATTATAATTACCCCAAAACTCGAGATTACCATACTTCTCATGCTCATAAAGTTTATTTCCCCAACGGTCAAATATGATTAGTTTAGCATTTGGGTACTTCTCAATACAGTAAATTTGGAAGTAATCATGCACCCCATCACCGTTTGGAGAGAAGCCTTCAGGAATGAATAATTCGCATTCATCACGCAAGTCAAGGTACTCTGGGTGACCATCATTGTCAAAGTCGTCATTCGCTAGTATTCCGTCATTGTTCAGGTCTTCAAATTTTGTTGGAATACCGTCACCATCATCATCAACATCACGCCAGTCCCTCCAGCCATCATCATCAAAATCTTCCAGTTCAGCAGTCGACCCAAATGGATTATCCAAATCGTCGAAATTGAAGTGCCCGTTAAATGAATCAAATGCATCATCATAACCGTCATTGTCGTAGTCATCTGAAGTTGGTGTTTTATTTGCAATTCCTTTTGCTCCGATATCAAACCCTTCAATTATGTCAGGTACTCCATCATCATCAGTATCCAAGTCGAGGTAGTCAGGTGTGCCATCGCTATCTGTATCAACAGGTGTAACACCAATTGATGTTCCATCTTCATAAGCGTCATCCAGGCCGTTATTGTTGTCATCTATTCCCGAAGAAGGAATAAAATACCCTTCTTTCTGAACTTCAATATTGTCAACAATTCCATCATTGTCGGAATCAATGTCAAGGCTGTCGGGAATTCCATCACCATCTGAATCAATCGAACCATCCCCTTCAACTGTGTCTATAATTCCATCGTCATCGTCGTCAATATCAATCACATCATCCACTCCATCGCAATCATTATCTACAAATATGGTAATGTAAGCAGTCGCTTGAGTACATTGTGAATCATAAGCTTCATCACAAATTTCATAAACAAAGCTATCAATTGCAGCTGTACCCGGAGTAAAATCATATGTAAACGAACCATCAGCGAATAAGGTCAAGGTTCCATGATTTGGAGAAAATATCGGTACCATATTGATTAAAAGATGGTGTCCATCCAGGTCATAATCATTATCCAGCAAGTTGCCAGTAATTGCATAACAACCTCCCTCAAAATTATCGTCCTGTGCTGTTGGTGCTTTGTTCAGCTCAGCAATGTGTGTGATCTTATGTTCACATGTCACCGTATTTCCACACATATCAGAAACTTGATACGTTCGGGTATAAATTTCATTATTACCAACTTTGTTACTCAGTTGGTCTATCATCATAAAGGAAGCTGTGTCTAGTTCGCAGTTATCTGAAGCAAGGCCACCGTTCAGTATAAATTCATTCAATGTGAGTACAGGTTCTGGTATTGTCGGTTCGTTGTAGATAACGGTATCAGGCATGCAGATCATTTCAGGATTGGTGATGTCATGTACATTGATCACTTGCGTGATTTGAATCACCGTTGCACAGAAATCGCTAATTTCATAAGTCCTAGTAATTACTTCAGGGCAATGTCCACCATCCGATATTTCAGAAATGAGAGTAAACGAAGCCGTATCAATTCCACAGGTGCTGGTTGCATTGCCCCCGTTATCAAGCAATTCCTGAAATGAATTAATTGTGGTCGGAACTTCATCAATGCATTCAACATCTTCAGTGATAGGGGTGAACGTAACAACTGGTTTTACCACTTCAATATCTTGTTCGCAAATGGTTATGTTCCCGCATAAATCTGCAACCTGGAAAGTCCGGGTTAAAACATCTTCCCCATTAACCACATTCGTTACTTCAGAAATTAACGTAAACGAAGTAGTGTCCAGTTCGCAATTATCGAATGCATTGCCACCCTGTATGATAAACTCATCAAGCGTAGCTGGTGCTGCTGGGACATGAATTGCTCCCAAAATACTGGTATCAGCCAGGCAATCTAAGATTGGAGGAGTAATGTCATCAACAACTATTTCATGGGTTAATGGAATTATTGTCCCACATGAATCACTAATTTCATACGTTCGTGTGATCGTTTGAGGGCATGTGTTGCCATCAGAAACTTCATAGGTCAATACCCATGTTGTGGTATCTATTCCGCAGGTGCTGGTTGCGTTACCACCCTTGTTAATTAATTCCTGAAAAGAAGTAATAACCAAAGGAACTTCATCGATGCATTCAACATTTTCCGTGATTGGGTCTGAAGTTGTAATAATTGGCTTCACAACGGTTATTTCCTGATCGCAAGCAATGGTGTTTCCGCACAAGTCGGCAATCTGGAAGGTTCGGGTGATTACATCATCTCCACCAACAACACTCGTTACTTCATTCAGTAATACAAATGAAGTTGAATCTAATTCGCAGTTGTCAGAAGCGTTGCCTCCTTCTTGAATAAATTCATCAAAGTTTGAAGGAGGGATTGGAATATTGATATTGCCAAGTACACTTGTGTCAGTCAAGCAATCGATAACTGGTGGGGTAATGTCGTCAACAGTTATCTGCTGGCGAAGGCTAATTGTATTTCCGCATGAATCAATAAGTTCGTAGGTTCTTGTAATTATCTCAGGGCACGTGTTCCCGTCCGATGTTTCATTTGCAAGTATGAATGTGCTTGTGTCTATTCCGCATGTACTGGTTGCATTCCCATTGTTGTCAAGTAGCTCTTTAAAAGAAGAAATCGCCAATGGAACCTCGTCTATACATTCAACAATCACATCATTCGGATCATCAGCAATGGTGGTTGGGGTGCCAATGGTTATTTCCTGATCGCAGGTAGAAACATTACCACACAAATCTGCAATTTGATAAGTGCGTGTCATCACATCGTTTCCGCCAACTGAGTTGGTAACTTCATTCGCCAATAGGAATGAGGTAGAATCCAGCCCGCAATTATCGCTTACAGTTCCACCCTGAAGGATAAACTCATAGATGTTTGCTGCTGCCGGAGGAACAGGAGGGGCTGAAAGAACTGTTGTGTCTGGCAAGCAAATGATGATCGGTGAAGTAATATCGTCAATCGTAATCTGATGCGTCAAACTGAAAGAATTACCACATGAGTCAGCAACTTCGTAAGTTCTTGTAATTACTTCAGGACATATATTCCCGTCAGAGACTTCACTAACCAATATCAGACTTGCGGTATCAACGCCACAACTGCTGGTTACATTGCCACCTTCATTGATTAATTCCTGATAACTTGAAATTACAGTTGGAACATCTTCAATACATTCCACAAATTCATCGGGCGGATTAGTCGAACCAGTTATTGGTTTAATGACTGTGATTTGTTGGTCGCAAGTAGCTGTATTTCCACACAAGTCTGTAATTTGATAAGTTCTGGTAATTACATCATTTCCGCCAACCACATTCGTGGTCTCATTCAGCAATACAAATGAAGTTGAATCCAGTTCGCAGTTATCGGATGCCGTACCTCCCTGAGCAATATATTGGTCAAAATTTGTTACTGCAGGAGGGGTAAGTCCAAGTGGCGAAATCGTTGTATCTGGAAGACAGTTTATACTTGGAGGGGTAATATCGTGCACGGTGATTTGGTGGTTCAATTGAATTACATTCCCACAAGAATCGGATATTTCGTAAGTTCTGTAGATAATCTCAGGACAGGTATTCCCATCAGAAACCTGATTGGTTAAAATCAGACTTGTTGTGTCAATACCACAAGTGCTTGTTGCATTCCCTCCATTATTTAATAGTTCCTGGAAACCACTAATTGGCGTTGGAACATCTTCAATACATTCTACCCAGGTATCATCCGGGTCATCAGCGGAAGTAATCGGTGGCCCAACTGTTATAAGCTGGTCACATGAAGCAATATTTCCACATATATCGGCTATCTGATAAGTTCGTGTAAGAAGGTTGTTTCCGCTTATAACACTTGAAAATTCTCCAGCAAAAACAAAGGACGCAGTGTCCAGCTCGCAATTATCAGAAGCTGAACCACCCTGTGCCATGAATTCCATAAAGGTATTTACTTCTGCCGGAATTGCTAAAGGTGAAGCCACTGTTAAATCAGGGATACAGCTGATCAATGGCAGAATATCATCGTTAATGATAATTAATTGAATAAGATCGGTTGAATTACCACACTCATCGGTTATTGAATACGTTCTGGAGATTGTCTCCGGGCATGTGTTGCCATCAGAAACATCGCTCACGTGGGCAACAATCAGATCTGCTGAGCAATTATCACTTGCATCTGAAACAACGGAAACATTCGGAGCGGGGACATCGCTTATGCATTGTACAGATATGCTTGGTAAATTGCTTGCTGTCGGTGGAATCGTATCAATCACTGTGATTATTTGGCTTTCCATGTAGCTGTTGGCACATTCATCAGTTACTGTCCAGGTTCGGGTAAGTAAATAGTCGTTTGGACAGCTCCCATCTGTTCTAACTTCATCGAATGTTATTGTTGGAGGAATGCCACAATAGCTTGCACCAATAATGTCTGTTCCAATTACAGGAGAAGCTGGGACAGCATCACAATTTACGGTAGTATCATTCGGCACACCAACTAAAGTTGGCAGGTTATTATTATCAATAACTATGGTTTGTGTGAATGAAGATGAAAGTCCACAGAAATTAGATATTTCATAAGTTCTTGTTATGGTTTCCGGACATGTGTTGCCATCGCTTACTTCAGAAGCTAAACGGAACGAAGACATGTCCAACCCACTACAGTCATCCGATGCTGTTCCTCCATCTGCTAGAAATTCATTAAAATCGGCATAAACCGGAATCTCGCTGATGTCACAAACGCCTGTTGAATCAGTTACTCCGGCAATTTGAGGAAGTGTGCCGCAGATGTAGAAGCTAATACAAACTGCCTGGGTAAAACCAAAATCATCGGACAATAGTACGGTAATCGTATCTAATCCATTGTATCCAATTTTTGGAATATATTCAAAACAAGTACTGTTTGGATCGAAGCTATAGCTTTCGGTATGTGAACTTCCTTTGATGGAAGTAATGAATTGATTACCGGAACAACTTGAAGAAGTAATGCAATGATTGTACGGTGAGTCAGCACAAATCGTATCAGTAAAATAGTTGTAAGTTGGTAATCCTGAATGTGGATCGTATACAAATATTTTGTCTTTGAAACTGGTTAGGTAACCGAATGTCCCCCCCGTTGAGTTTCCAACAAACTGCGATGCATTGAACAATTCATCACTTTCAATGATGTTGTAGTCTGAAAGATCTGAATCCATAAATGTTACAGAAGACCATGTTGGAAGTCCTGGGATAGGCTCTGCACTTGCATAATCGGTGTATGGATTCCCATTTAATGTTAAAGTGCTTAAACCAGCATTGGGTACAAGCGTGGCAACTTTGTTTGTTGTTGAGTTAGGGAATCGATAAAATTCTACAAAGCGATCACCACGGCAACCATCAATAGGAGCCGCAATGGCCATCCCAATTTCTCCGTTAGGTTGAACACTTCCAAATTGATATAAATATGCTGGGTTGTTTGTTTTAATGTAGTGTTTGGAAAAGTCAGGACCAGGCATGTTGTAAGTATAAAACTCCCCAGGATTTAATGTAGCTGCCGGAGTAGTACTTCCATTTATAAAGACTTCAGTATTACTAGTAACAGCCACTATCACTGCGTAGTTCGCCTGACTCGTGGCATCATCATCTTCCCCTCGGGTGACTACATAATCAGTACCAATTCCACACGAAGGTATTAATTGATCTGCTCCAGCATCTCTTCCTGATTGACCATTACACTGTCTGGAGTGTTGCGAACCTGTAATTACAGCGATCGATTTATCCGAATAAATTAACGAGCCTGTAATAGTTTGGTTGTTATCATCATCAATCATCAGGTAGGTTTCCCCTGCATTCAGCGTTACCGAATGGGTTGCTCCAAGACCTTTCATGTTTGCTGAGTACTCAAAGTTTACAGTTGTGTTATCTTCAACCGCCATTACTGAAATAAAGTGATTCTCTTTTTTGCTGGTGTTCGGAGTTCCGCAAGTATTGGTTTGGCTACCAGCTCTAAAGCGTGTCCCGAGTGCCTGTTCCCCTTTAATGGTTACCAACATTTTGTTGTTATCTGCCGTTATTCGGTACAGTACCTGTATAAGTTGATCCGATTCAATAATCAAACCTCGGTCATTTTCAACAGCATTGTAATTTGGTGTTTGAACCAGATCGAAGGTAAGCGGTACAACTTCTGCAGTTCCTTGGGTCACAGTGAGTGTTTGATTAAAGGTTGTTCCATCAGCAGTTCTAATGGAAACATTTGCACTCCCAAAAGGCGTTGAAATTACCAGACTGGAAGGATCGGTGTATGTAGAACCTCCTCCATACGAAGTATTCATTTGCCAAACTGGTGGAATATAGTAGTATTGTTTGTTGTCACAGGTAAGTTTGTAGTTTGGAGCTGTACATGGGCAGTCTGGATCCGATTCGTCAATTGCACCGTCACCGTCATCATCAATTCCGTTATGGCAATATTCACAAATGGCGTTAATGGTTTGGCTTTGGCTCGTTGAATTACCACAATCATCGACAGCAGTCCATGTTCTAATGATTTGATAAATGACAGATGTGTAGCTGTTGTCGAATGTTTGTGTGCTTGTTTCTGCCATCGTTATTTCAACATTCGGGTCACAGTTGTCAGTTGCTGTAATATCGGTGTAAATTACTGGAGGATCGGGTGGAGTGGAACAAATCACAGTAATATCTCCGGGTATACCTGCTAATGTTGGTGCAATTGTATCTGTTCTGGTAATTTGAGCATTACAGCGCTCACGATTCCCACAGTCATCCCATATTTCATAGGTTTGAGTAATAATCTCCGGGCAAAAGTTCCCGTCAGAAATTTCACTGATTAATTGTATTGCTGTATCATTAACTGAACAAGGGAAACTGATAATTCCTCCAGCTGCAAGAAATTCAGTAATAGTATTGAATATTACTGAATCATTTGGGCAAATTGTAACTTCAGGACAGATTGGGATACAATCTGTTGCTACTACATCAAAGTTCAAAGTATCAAAACTACATCCCAATGGGCTGCCATAATCTGCAGCTACCACTGAAAAACTGCCAGAACCTGGAGGGATAAAATTATCAGAGATAGCAAGTAAGTTTCCCCCAGCATTATATGTATCGTACCATTCGTAGGTATAAGTAGATGAAACAGGTGTTGCTGTTGCTACTAATGTTGATGGGAATCCGGAACAAAATGTAAGGTCGCCAATAATGGAAACTTCAACTTTTGGATGAACTTCAACCACAACTGAATCGCAAACATTAAAAGTACCTCCGCAAGTTTCATCAATTACATCACCACAAACTTCATAAAGAATGGTAGATGGGGCAAACTCATCGGGGATGAATGTTGCATCCAGGCAATTACTCGTGCATGAAAGATACTTGTTATAAACTCCACCTCCGGTAACATCGTTCCAGGTAACAGATGCTGTGTCCACCCCACTAATTGAAATGTCAACCGGGCAATCAATACGGGTTGCAACCGTATCGGGAACAATAACCCCAGGAATTGAGCGAATTTGATAAATATTTTTATTTGCGCCTGGTTTACAGAAAGTAACCTCGTAGGCGTAGCCGCCAGGCAGGCAGACACCTTCCCCGACAACTGTTTCTGAGCCGCAATCCACCTGATAAAATAAACTACCACTTGGAATTGCTCCTTCAGCAATACTAAACTCAAGACCAACTGCATTTTTATCCAACACAACTGTGAACGAAATGCACCGGTCAGGATGGGAAGTGCCACAACAATTCCCTTTTCTTCCTAAATTGGGGGATAACCAGGTACTGTCTGGATTCCCAGTTAAATCTACATATAAATAAGGTACATCAGCATCGCATTGTGGATTTGGAGGAGGATTAGAAATTTCAGAATTGATTGTAGGATTGCCCTGTTCTGTATATGGGACTGCTGCTACACCATTGTGCAGATTAAAAACCAACCACAAAAAAAATATCCCTAAAAGGTAAACTTTACTCATTGAATTCAACTTTAAAATTCTTACTTCACCAATAATCCGATGAATCGCTTGTAATATCAACCTTTAGAGATAAAGAGAGAGTTTCTAACTCAATACACGATACAAGTTACGACAACTTTCCCGTATTTTTATTTTTTATGTCCAATAGTGCCTGATTTTTTTTCAGGATATCATTCATATATTTATCTTCTTTTTTACTAAATGGTAACCCCTTTTTTGCTATTTTTTTCTGAAAATATTCAAAAAGCATTGATGTGATTTTAAGTAAGATAATCAGGTAGTTAGATCGTTAGAAAAATTGTGTTTTTGTGTGTGGTCTTCTGTAAAAATCATATTCGTATACCAGCTTGAACTCATGAGTCCCATATTGGTACTTCCGGATGTCCAGGCTCAACGGGTAATCTATAGCATATCCAAAATGGATTTTACGGGTAAGTTGTATCTGAGTATAAAATGCAAACGTGTTATTTGTTCTGTAAATGCCACCTACCCAATAACGGTTATAAAAAAGAACATTTGCAGCGATATCAGCCTCCATACCAGTACCCCTGGCTGTTTTAATCATTACTGTTGGCTTAAACCTTACCTGCCTTTGTCTACCAAAAATATAACCTCCTACCAGGTAAGCATACCTAAGCTCAGCAAGCGCCGAAAAATTATTTCTATTTTCTTGAAAATTATTTGATATTAATTGTGGCAGTGATAGGCTAACAAAATAATCTTCAGAATAAACCATAGCTCCAACACCTGCCTGAGGCATAAATCGGATATCTACTTCATCCTGAAAATGAGGGTCTAGCCCAGGGTCGAACAAATTGTATCTGGTTAAGAGGTTATCAAAATTTAAAAATCCCCCTTTCAAGCCAAATCGTAGAAATACCCCCCAATCCAATTTTACCTGGAAAGCATAATTAAATGTCACGCTCAACCTTTGCTGATACCCTAGTCTGTCATCAACAATATTTAAACCGATACCATTGTTTTTGTTTTTTATTGGAGAAGACAATAATAATGATGAGGAAAGTGGGGCTCTGTCTTGACCAACATAGTACCTTCTCGTTAAAACCTGAAATCCAACTTTATCCCACATTCCTGAGTACGCTGGATTAATTGTTTGCATACTACTCATGTATTGTGTGAAAATTGGATCGTTCTGTGAATGAGAGTAAAGAAAAGCCAGGTTTAAAAATATCAGGACGATAATATTTTTCCCCAAAAAAGTTTCCAATATTTTCAAATCAAATCGCATTTTATATAATCTAGTAAGAAACCATTACAAACCCTCTTTCAAGTTTTCCGTCCCCTCTATCCATTACATACAGATATACACCCGGTTTAACTTTGGATTGACCAGAAGTTCCATCCCACCAAGCTTCTTCGAAATAGCCCCAATGTTCGATATTCCCATAATGCTCTTTCTGGAATATCAAATCTCCTTCACGATTAAAAATCATCATCTTAGCATCAGGGTAGTCGTGTATGCAATACACTTGGAAATAATCGTTGATCCCGTCCCCATCAGGTGAAAAACCTTCTGGTATAAACATACTACAATCACCCATATAATCCAAGTATTCCGGATGTCCGTCAAAGTCCCGGTCGTCGTCATAATAAATTCCATTGTTGTTCAAGTCTTCAAAAACGGTTGGGATATTGTCACCATCATCATCGGTATCCCTCCAGTCGCGTGTTCCATCATTGTCAAAGTCCTGCAAATGAGGATAAGTTCCGAATGGTCGTGTTAAATCATTTTCATTATAACCACCCCAGAAGAAGTCATAGGCATTATCCAGCCCATCATTGTCATCATCATAACCATCTCTGATAATTTCTGCAATACCTTTGGCGGAAACGTCATAGCCCTCAATCTCATCAGGCACACCGTCGTTGTCAGTATCAATATCTACGTAATCAGGCATGCCATCTCCGTCAGTATCAGTCGGATCAATTCCTAATCTGCTTTGTTCATATTGGTCATCAAGTCCATTTCCATTTTCATCAATTCCTGTTGGATTGCGGAGGTTTCCTTCTGTTTGTGCTTCGATATTGTCAATAATTCCATCATTATCAGAATCAATATCCAGGCTGTTTGGTACACCATCACCATCCGTATCGATGCCCATATCCCCTTCATCCCAGTCAACAATACCGTCATTGTCATCATCAATGTCAATCGAATCGGGTACATTATCACAATCAAAGTCAGTGAAAATGTTGATGTAAACAATTGCTGTGTCGCATCTAGGGAAGTAATTGTCATCACAAATTTCATATATGAACCAATCCAGGCCACTTACTCCACGATCAAAGTCAAACTGAATCATTCCATTCTCTTCAATGCTTAAGTTTCCAAGCTTGGTTGATTCAATGGCAATGGTGTTGATAATAATCTCATCGCCATCCGGATCGTAATCGTTGATCAACAAGTTCTCTTCAATAGGGTAACAGCCGGTTTCGTAGTAATCTGGATTTGCAACTGGAGCATTGTTTGGAGGAAGAACCTCAACAGTCACCTTGGCGGTATCGCATAGAGGGTAGCATGGAATACCTTGATCGCAGATAACGTAAGTAAATTCATCAAATCCGGTAAAGTTCGTATTAGATGTGTAAACAATTTCGTTATTTGTGTTTATAGAAACAGTACCATTTGCCGGGGTGCTATAAATTGTAAGTGTACTAGGATCGATGCTGTTGTTAGGATCAGAATCATTGTCCAATACAGGTATGGCGATTGGAGCAGCTGTTACTGTCACATAATATTCATCGTCAACTGCAATAGGATATTCATTGTCTAGTAACACAGTTACTATGGATGTGCATTCTGTTTGGTTTCCGTTTACATCGATTGTAGTAACCGTTACAGTTGTATTTCCTACATCGTCGCAATTAAAATCAGTCTGGCTCAACATGATTGTATCTATCATACAATTATCCCATAAATCACCAGCAACCATACTTGCTTCAAGTTCGAAATATTCAGAGGCATCCAGAACAATGGTGTAATCGTTACACGTAAACCTTGGACTTATTGTATCGTAAACTGTCGCAGTAAACTCACAACTTGCATTTAATCCATGTATGTCAGTTACAATTATTGAAATTAAATTATCTCCTACATCATCACAAGAGAATTCTGTTTGACTGATTTCTATATCGTCAATTTCGCAATTGTCATAAAGTTCAGTAATAACCTGACTCGTGTCTAGTTGAACTGTTCCTTCTTCATTCAGATAAAGGTCAATATCCTGACATTCAACAACCGGAGGAAGATTATCTTCAATGAAGATGTTTGCCTGGCAACTGTCTGCGTTTCCACTTTCATCAACCACTACTAGAGTTCCGGTAACTGTTTCTCCTACTTGTGAACAATCAAACGAATTATTGGAGAAAGTAATATCCAGGTTTTCGTATGATGTACAATTATCAGTGACATTTGAAGAAATGCTGTCGATGTCAGTATCTGTCAGATTATAGTTGCCATTCGGACCAATTTCAATTGTTATGTCAGTACAAATAACCAATGGTGGTGTTGTATCTTCAATGATATAAACCATTGTGTCGATGTCGATATTTTCACAATAGTCAGCCACCTGGTAAATATGTTCAATTCGTGTTTGATGTCCGCTAATAATTGTATTTGAATCAACTAACTGGAAGCTTTCTTCATCGATTGAAAGATTATCAGTCACATCTCCACCTTCATATCTAAGTTCAGCAATGCTTTCCCATGGGTTGATGATCGTATCACATTGGAAAAACTGAGTAGGAGGTAGTATGATTACTGGTGCTTCATTGTCATTTATTTCGGGCTCATCTACCACAATATCTATCTGATTGCTACAGCCTGTAGCGTTATCAGTTACAGTTACATGATATGTGCCGGCATACAAGTTGGTTAAACTTTCACTTGTTGAGCCGTTATGGTCCCAAAGGATCGAATAATCACCTGAGCCATCTGTTATATTCAAATCAATACGACCACTGTTCTCACCTTTACAATCAATATTGTTTACAGTGGATTCAATGTTCATCTCCCCGTTTACGGTTATTTCCAGTCGGGCACTATTTGCACACTGACCTGAATGAGGGAAGAATCTGTAGGTAGTTGTTCCTTCAATATTGGTGTTGATACTTCCAGGTAACCAGCTACCACTTATTCCATCAACAACTGAAGGCAATTCATCAGGTTCACTTCCAATACAGTATGGCCCGAGAGGATCTGGCGTTGGTGATTGTCTTGGAATTATATACACATTTAGTGTAAATGGATCACCACATTGGTCTGGTGCAGGGGTGAAGATGTATGAACTATATCCTGCAACGCTTGTGTTTATTTTGTTTGGTGACCATGACCCAGGAATGCCATTATCTGAAACTGTTGATAATGCAGGAGCTGAAGTGTATTGACATATATCATCGACAGAGGCAAAATAAGGATCAATATGGTCTTTAATTTCAACCTGAATGCTGTCAATCACACCACATTGTCCGGAGTCAGGAATAAACTTATAATAGAATATGCCGATGGAATCGGTAGCCACAGAATCTGGCAGCCAACTACCAATTAATCCATTATCAGAAACTAAAGGCAATGGCGGCGGATTACTGTTTATACATAGTTCATCAGCATAAGTAAGTATTGGTTCTATTTCATCAGTAATGATGATATCAATTGTAATCTCTTCAGCACAGAAACTGTAGTCTGGGGTAAATGTGAATGGGAATGTACCTACAATATCTGTTTCAATAACTGAAGGCGACCAGGTTCCAAATATTAAGTTGTTTGCTGTATCCTTCAACACTGGAGGAGGAGTATTTTGACAAATTGGTTCAATTGGATCAAACTCAGGTATTGCAGGTCTGATTATCGTAATGTATATCTCTGCTTCAAAAGCACATTGTTCATTTAATGGAATGAACGTATAAGTTTGAATGCCCGGAGTGCTTGTATCAATTAACGGTTTATCCCAGTTCCCTTTCACTCCATTCAGCGATGTGTCAGGAAGTTCAGGCGCAATTCCGTGCTGACATATTGGATCAATATGTTCAAATACAGGAGTTACTTTTTCTAAGATTTCAATTTGAATTGTTATGGTTTCAGCACACCAATTAGTATCAGGCGTAAAGGTGTAATCCCAAATGCCAGGGGTGTCAGTATTAACAATTTCAGGAGTCCAGGTTCCTGGAATACTATTGAGTGATGTGTCGGGCAATACCGGAGCTAGTGTGTCGTATTGGCAAACTGGGTAAATACTGTCAAACAGAGGAATTTCAGGCTGAATAATTTCTACCAGCATTGAATCAATAATACCGCATTGTCCTGGCTCTGGGGTGAAGAAATACCAGCGGGTTGTATCGGTAATTATTTCAGAAGGCGACCATGTACCGACGATTGGCACATTGTTGTTTGAAATTACAGGAAGTTCAGGAGTATAAATTTCATTTTTACACTGTGGTGGAATTTGATCAAATTCCGGCTTAATTTCGTCTATAGTAACAATATCAACGGTCGTTTCTACTGCACAGAATTCAGGATCTGGTGTAAATGTATATGTTCTGGTTCCAACCACTTTGAGATCAATCGAATCCGGAGTCCAGCTACCAGAGATCCCTTCATTGGAAACAGTAGGTAGAAGAGGTGCTTCCCATTCAATACAAAGGGTATCAAAGTCATCAAATGTTGGTATTTCAGGAACAAATATTGTTACATCAACCGAGTCAACTGCTGCGGTACAAGTATTACCATCTCCAAGGCCTTCTGCTGTAATATATAATTGCACTGTTTCATTGCTGAAATCGTTAGCTCCCGGAATATAAACAGCGTTTATTAATGTGGAATCAACGAAATGCCCATCGCCTGAAGTTGTCCAGGCTACTTGTCCATAATAGTTTGCTTCAGCTTCATCAAGGAATACGGTATCCCCCTGACAGATTGTTATTGGGTTTCCTGCCTCAGAATACGGATGCTCGTGGACGATAATTTCACCTGCCTGAATGGAATCACAGCCATAAATCGATGTTTGAACAACTGACAATTCAAATATTCCTGATTGGTTCCAGATAACAGTAGCTTCGCTACCATAGATTGTTCCTCCATTAATGGTATCAGGTTCGGTAAAGTCTGTTGTAGATTCTACTGAATATTGAATTCCCAGCGAGTCTGTATAATGCCATAGATACGTTGAACCTTCTTCTCCCTGAATACGATAATTACGTTCGGCTCCTACACATACTTCATCAATGACATAGCTCTCCTGGGCTGTCACCATAGACGCAACTGCCAGCAGTATCATTGTTAATATGTATTTAAACCGTTTCACAAATAATGTTCAATTTTCAGTGGTCAATGATCAATGTTAAGTTTTTGAAGTGACCTGTAAATTCTTTTTCGTAGTTGAGATAATTGCTGTACGAAGTAATCTCAACCAGTATCTCGTTTCTCTGGCTTCTTTGTAAGCAATAGAAATCTTAGATAGAAAATCTTTTTTTGACTGTGCCCCAATAGCTTCTTCGGTATTAGCACCAATAGAAATCCCGGAACGCAATAGCTGTTTTGAAAGAATAAATTCACGTTCGTTCTCTTTTAAGTCTTTAAAAACGGCTATAATTTTTAAAGCGAACTCATATGATTTATCTCTAAGAGGATTTTCATTCATAGCATTTCATTTTTAATTGTTCATTGCACATTGATCATTTCTTTTTTTCTCATTCATTGTCATATTGATATATTCTTGAACTGTTTGGTTTTGGATGTACTTCCAGTATCACATGTTCCGAATCTTCCGTATTCGTTTTCCGTTTGTCGGTAACTTCTGTTACCCAGTATTCTGAAGTTGATTTTGGTCCAGGATCAATTACCAGTTCATAATTTTCGGTTTCAATGCCTGTAATTGTCCAGCTGTCTGTGCCATTTGTATAGGTGAAATCCCATGGTGCACGACCTGTGAATTTTACCTGCATAACAGCTACATCACCAACACAAATTGAATCTGCTGAAAGTGTTGCAGTTGGTAAGCCTTCTAATATTTCAATTCGTCCAACTTTAATGTTGTTAGGACAGCCAGATGGATCGGTTGCAGTGACTTTGTAGAAGAATACTCCATAATCAAGCCATTTAACTTGTACAGAATCACCAGTATTTCCATTCGGGAATTCAATCATTTCACTCGTTGCATCTCCCGGCGTTATCGCAAAGTTCACGGTTGAGTCTCGGTAGATTTCCCAGGTATAGCTGTCGCCCGGTATTGGTTCTACCTTTAAGATTGTGGTGTCGCCTTCATATATCTCGTTCTGCGCCATAACACAAGTCATGCCCAGGATGACTAGTAGAATCACTGTCATCAAACGATTAATGATATGGTATGTAAGACGTTTCACCTAAATATTATCAAATCACTTTCTATTTACTTCAGGGCATTCCTTTCCCCTGCCGAATACCAAATTGTTTTTATCCGAATACTATTTTCCAATGGAATCATGTGTTGGATCATATCTTCTATTTTGCTTTTAAACACTCATGTTATCATCCAATTATTCGTATCAATTTTCCACTCATTTCTGGGCGTACGTCTCCTGTTTCGGGTGGTTTCGCCCAATCAATCATACACCATTTTTGCTTCCTGTTTGGAGCTCTGCTCTTTACCGAAAACCTTGGCATTGGTGCTCCCCGGTTGGTATGAAATAGCTTTCGCTTACCCTTCGGAGGGCCATGTTTGTTATGTGCATTGATCATATTCTCATAGTCCATGTCATTCTTTAAACTCCAAGTATCGTGCATGCATATCAGATGCTGGATACCGGATTCTTAATCCGTTATTTTCCAGTTTCATGCTTCTGTCCAAAGGCTTCCTATAAAAAATAATATCCTCCTGATAGCTTCCGAGACATAAATCCCCTGTTCCGGGAGTTAAGCCAGATTGCCAGACAATGTGCCAAGTCGTTAACTTGCAGGATTTGTCAGGTATTGCTGTTTGTTGACGAACCGATATTATTTTTCTGTTCCCACTGTCAACCATGACAGGCGGTCCGTGCTTGTTTCGCTTATTGGGCATTAGCCATTTTGCACTCTTATGTCAATGTTCAGCTGATCGTTGATTTGTTCATCAGTTCGATCAGTGATGTGCTATGCACTATGTATATTTTCCAGGATCATCGATGATCCGGAAACGTGAAAGTCGTCTTTGATGACTCGTTCGTTGTTGGTTCACAAGTGGTTTTGGGACAGTAGTTCTATGGTTAGCGACTAGTGTCCTTTGATGTCGGAAATCCCACACATCGACATGATCAGCTATTTTGATCCGTTCACTCATGATTCAACATTTAGATTCAAATCCTTTTTCATCTACTTCTTTTGTCCATTCATTGGTTTCAAAAAGCAAACCTGAATGTCCTCCCGGCTTGTTCGTCAACTGACTGGCAAACCGGAAGGCATATCTGGTTTTATGAAAAAGCATCAAATTTCATCTTACTCAAATGTTCCGTCGTCCGTGTTATCATCAACAGTAGGACGTGCATTCAATGTTTGAGTAGCTGTGTTATCTGCAAATGTTGCATCAGAACAGTCTGAAGCCAATACATCCGATTGTCCAGACGAGTTTGTTCCAGTTACTGCAAGAGCGATGTTTTGATCTGCAAGACCTTCGAAGGTAGAATTGGTTATAGTTACCCTTGCATAAATAGATACACCATTTGAAGTGTCGCCAGCATTTGTAGTTACATCAGTCGCACTTGCTGTTCCTGAAGTTACGGTGACAGGTGATCCAAATGAAGTGTCATAATCCCACTCAATAGTCGCATTTTGCGCTGCATCTAGCCCGGTTAATTGGAATGTTGGAGTCCATGTTCCGGTAAAGTTGGCAGCAACTATTTCAAAATAAAGAATGTTTGTACCATAGTCGTATGTCATTGCGCCACCAGACCATGTCGCTCCTTGTACATCATCAAAACATTGGTCTTCAGCTGCTCCATATGCAAGAGAAGCCAAACCGTCATCATCAATGTTGGTGATGTCAACGGTAAATGCGTTGATTGGCTCAATTTGGTAAACCTTAAAATTATCGGCACAACCACCACCGCTAGGAGGAGTATAGTGTACTGCAACAAATGTTGGTGTTCCTGCAGCAGCTGTTGCTAAAACATCAGTACCCCAGGTTAACTGTACCGTACTTGAGGTTGTACTGGTATTGTAATTTGCAGGAGTTGTTGCAACAACATCCGGTGAAGTCAATGCAGTACCGTTATTCAATGTTCCTCCGGTAATAAAATCTGTATCGGTAGTAGCCCACCATAAATAATCACCTCCGGTTGGGGAAGTAGTTACAGAGTAATCATAAGCCTTACCAGCTATTGGGTGCAGTGCATCATTAGTACAGCTTACCAGCGCTTCAGGATCTGAATTGTGTACAGCTTGCGCAAAAGAATTTGTATTCGCAGCAAATATTGCCAATACAAAAAATGTCAGAATTAAAATTTGCTTTTTCATAATAATAAAATTTAAAGTTGTAGATGGCTTTTTATTCCATTTAGGCCATCTGTTCAGTTATTCTTGTATAATTTCAGTTTGTTCTCCTTCACTCTTAAGGTGAAGCAATTATTGGCTTGCGCCTTTTTTAAATAAGTCTTATCAAGAGTTTTAGCTATTGATTTTGACAACTTAGTCAGCTTGTGCTGCAGATTAGATCGGGTTTCATATCCTGGGATCAATTCGTAAGTGTTGTTTCTACTGATGGGTTGTACTTCGGTCTTCCAACTTCCATCTTTTTTTATCATTTCCCGTGGGCATTGGGAGTCATTTCATTGGCAACTCATTTAGTTTTGTTTAATAATGTTTGGTCTGGGCTTAATGGTGATGGTATTACTTCTGGGCGCTGAAACGTTGTTGTTACAATCAACGATCCAGTATGTAATAGTATGGATTACATTTGTGAAAGTAACACCATCACCGGGTAAGAGGATATCACTGCCGTAAGTCGAAGGTTGACCTGTATTGTAGGTCGAAGGATCGGTTTCGGGCAGGGCTGTACCATCTGCAAAATCAATTCGCCAACGTATTTCAGGGCCGCAGCTCAGATTGCAGTTGTCGGTATAGCTTGAAGGGTCAAGATCAAATATTGTACTGCCGGATTCAAACGTATAGTACTCCGGCCTATCTGGGTTTATATCTGTTGTTGGTGCATGGAAAATGGCCTGGTTAATCAGCTCAACGCATTCTTCCCTGGCAGCTGGCAATGAAAAGTCTGGTGACTGGTCATCATTGACAATGATGGTTTGTGTACACACATCGGTTCCACTAATATTAGTTGCTGTCCATTCAATTGTTGTTGTACCAATATTAAAAGTGTATGGATCAGGGATTGAGCCTGTACCTGTTGCAACTGTTGCTCCTGTCATTTCCCAGTCCCAGTTTATATTGTCCCCACCATTTACTGTTGGTAATCCGATGGTTAAGTCTGCGGTACACTGATCGGTATCCGTGCTGAATGAGGCAGGATCCGTACAACTTATATCTGGTGGGTCATTCGGAAGGACAACGACATCAAATGTACAGGTTTGTACTTCACTCAACGTATTTGTAACCGTATATTCAACGTTGGTTGTTCCTACGTTGAATGTGTATGGAGAAGGAACTATCCCGGCAGTAGGAGTAGAGACAGTAGTCGCACCACTCATTGTCCAGCTGATTGTCTGGCATGATGCATCGTAAATTGGATCAGTTAATGAAACATCAGCAGTGGTTTGCAGAGGGGCTGCCTGTACAGGCGTTGGTGTGAGAGGGCAAATCAACTCTGTGTCTTCAGGGCCAACAACAACTGCAAATCCTACCTGTTTGTTACAAGCATTTGCATCAGTTACATTAAACCAGTAAATTCCATCAGAAAGTCCTGTTGCAGTTTGATTTGTTTTAATTCCAGGAACATCAATCCATTCAAATACATATGGCGGCGTACCACCTGTAACCTGTATGGTCGCAGTTCCATCACTTCCCCCATAGCAGCTTGGTGACGTTGAGGTATATGATGGGTTATCAAGAATAAGGATTTCCGGATCAATAATTTCTATGTTGTTGACAGTTGTGATGCATCCTACTGCATCAGTAACAGTAACTGAATAAGTCCCTTCATCAAGATTTGTTGCTGTTGACGTAGTTTGTCCATCACTCCATAAGAAGTCAAAAGGCCCTGTTCCACTTGAAACATTTGCTGTTGCTTCACCATCAACAATGCCAGTACATGTTGGGTTATTAATATCGATTGTTACAATTGGCGATGGGTTGATCGTTAATGTCATTGAACTTATAGCTGGAGGGCATGGACCTGAAGGATCATCAGTGGTTAGGCTTAATAATACTGAACCAGCTGAAATATCATCTGCACTTGGGCTATAAGTTGTAGTTGAAGAGGCTGCATTGTCAAAAGTACCTGTGCCGCTTGTTGACCAGGTAGAACTTGAAGCTGCGCCACCTATTGTTCCGTTAATTGTAATATCTGGGCTAACTGAGCAGACAGCTTGATCAGCACCTGCATCTGCACTCGCTTGTGAATACATTGTGAGGGTGATCGATTGAGGATCGATTGAACAGCCATACCAATCGTTTATATTGAGGGTGTAGGTATGATCTCCAGTGCCCGGATATGATGGATCAGAAGGAGTAATAATTGGATTTGCATCAGTAGAAGAGAAACCATTCGGACCAGTCCAAAGATAAGTAATAGGTTCTTTACCTCCGTTTACGTATGAAATAAGCTCAATATTCTCACCGCTACAAACATCTTCATTAACAGTAATTGAATCAATTTCAGCAGGTGATGGGTCGAGTACCCCAAATGAAATATCATCCAACCCAAAGTCATTTCCTGCTGGTGCTGTTTGTAAATCCACAATCGAAAGTGTGGCAGAGGTGGCTGTTCCAGAATTCCAAGTACCATAAAAACGACCCTCTGGCTGCCATGAGTTTGAGTTGTTGCTGACTCCTGGAATTGTTGTAAGGTCTGCGATTGTTCCAAGCTGTGTACCGTTAATACTGAATTGAAGTTGCGCATCATTGCCGGCACTATTTAAACTAATAGCCCAAGCTGAAAAATAATACGTTGTATTTTGTTCAAGTCCGGTGATTTCCTGCTCCCAGATTGTTGGCTGTGGAGAACCTGGGAATCCATTTACAATCATAAAACTTCCACTTCCATCAGTATGGTCAAAGCCCCAGAAATTTGTATGGTAATCATTGGCGTCATTGCCAATACCATACAACCCTTCCGGCCAAAGCTCATCCTGAACACTTGGGTTATCTGCTACATACGTATATTGGTTTCCTCCTGTGGCTGGGGTAGAGAATCCTGTATTCCCATCTGTAAAACTACCATTTGTAACGTATTCATTTGATACGTTAATTGAAGCTGTCCCGGTACAACCATTGGCATCAGTAACTGTAACAGAATAAATACCTGCAATTTCTATATCGATATAATTATTTCCATCAGTTTCGCCCAGGGGCAATGGTTCCCAATCATACGAAGCGTAACCTGCAGTAGTCGTTAATCTAATTTTTGGAGCTGCAGCACAATAATCTGCATTGATGGTAGCATCTGGTGTGTCACGGACTGTTACAGTTACAGATTCACTTCCATCACATCCTGAATCCGGATCGGTATAAGTTACTGTATAGGTGGTTGTTCCTGTCGGACTTACATTGGTTGGGTCTTCATCTGTTGATGTAAATCCTGCAGGACTTGAAGTCCATGAAACATCAGCTGTCGCCGATGGTGTACCAGTAACCTCAATATTGTCAATTGCCCAATAGTAGCCCCAAGTCGCAACATATCTAAATCGAACATAAAAGGTTGTGTTACCTATGTAACCATTTAGAGAGATTGTTTCCTGATCAAAAGATGACGAACTTCCCTGGGAGTAGTTGTAGGTTTCTATTGTAGTCCAGTTTGATCCATCTGTGGAGACATCTACATATCCAGTAGAACCACTGTAATATCTAAAATAGTGGTAAAATTCTAATTGAAGGCTTGTATATCCGGTTGTGTTCATCTCGGGGCTAACAAGCGTTACATTTGTTGTAGTTCCAGACCCTTGAGCATCACTGTCAGAAAGATAAAATTGTGAGTTGTCATTTGAGTTTATCGTTCTGTAATAAGATCCTGCAGTAGTGTAATTATCAGGTCTGATTGTCCAAGCAGGTACTGAATTATTTCCTCCTGAAGATGAGTTTGTGGTGGTCCAGTCATTGGGCCCGCTGGTTGATCCTACTGAAGCAGAATTAAAATCTTCAGAGAGAAGTGTCGGAGGTTGTGTGCTGGTTATATCTGTAGAAGAATAAAGATTGATACTTTCCCCTGGACAGATGATTGTTTCAGAAGCAGAGGCTGTAACATCAGGAGCTGGGACAACAACAATAGGGACATCGTATGTGACAGGATTGCTGCAATCATTTGAGCTTAATGTATATGTGTACGTTATACCCACATTGCTGCCAGTATTATTAATTAGAACTTCGTTGATGGAACCTGTTCCGGAAGCAGCTGGATTTCCTGCAATCGCAGGCCTTGTCCATGAGTAATTTACACCAGATGTAACATTGCTTGAAGGCGTGTATGAAAATGTTTCACCCGCGCAAATTGGGTCGGAAGGGTCAGAGCTAGTCAGGATTGGGGTAGGAGTAATAATAACTGTAACGTCCTGTGTATTGGTACAACCAGCGGGAGTTTCAAGTGAGTAAGTATATGTAACTGCAATTGGATCATTGGTTGTATTTACTAAAATTTCATCCGGGTCATCTGTGCCAGTCTCTGCTGGATTACTTATTCCCGATACAACCGCACGGCTCCATGCGAAGGTTGTTCCCGGAGTATCGCTTGTTGGTGTATAATTGAATGATTCATTGCTGCATATACCGCTCGGGGTCAAAGTACTACTCAAAGTAGGTAGGGTACTGACAGTTACAGTAGCAGTTTCATTAATCGTATAGTAACAAACTGCACTTCCTGAAACACTGGTTAGGTTATAATTAAAGATTCCATCAACATCGGTTGCTGCATTTATAGTTACCGAATTGCCCGAACTTGTGGTTACCTGCTGATCAGCACCTCCGTTTATATTGTAAATGAACGTGTATGGAGCAGTTCCTCCAGTGGCTGTAAAAGTAATCACAGGCTCGACATCGGTTTGGCAAACAGTAGCATCTCCTGAAATACTTGCATCAACTTCCGGGTGAACAGTAATTGTTACAGATATTTTACCTCCTTCGCAAGAATTGGCAAATGCAGTAATCAGATATGTAACACTTCCAGTTATTCCTGAAGTATTGCTCAATATCTGGTCAATTTCATCTCCTGAACCATTGCTTGCTCCTGTTATCCCTGCGTCAATACTTGTAATTTCCCAGGTGTAAGTTGTTCCTGGGGTGGTACTTCCTAATAAAACATTTGTGCTTTCGCCAGAACAGATTGTTCTTGCACTTGGATTGGATTGTGGTAAAGGGATTTCAGTAATAACAAAGTCAAAGTTGATGGGAGTACCAGTACAACCGTTAGCTTTTGGAGTTACTGTTAATGTGGCAGAGCCCGATGTGATTGCAAGAAATGACGGAATCTCAGTGACATCGGATAAATCACTGATGCCGATTGATGAACCTCCGGTAACATCAAAAACAACACCTGAAGGTGTACCAGTAAGGGGTATAGCACTTGTGGTTTCTAACTGGCAATACGTTTGATTGCCTGGATTATCAGCAACTGGTGTTGGATAAACTGTGATGCTGAATGTTTGTGGAACACCATCGCAAGTTGTAGCTCCTGTAGTGTAATGAGGTGTAACAGTAATATTGGCAACTTCTGTTGAAGTGCCTAAGTTTGTGGCAGAAAAAGATAAAATATCACCACTGCCACTAGCTGAAATTCCAATGGATGGATTGTCATTTGTCCAACTAAAACTGGTGGCTGTACCCGAAAATATAATATCCGTTGTGGCGTCCCCATTACATAGCACTTGGTCAGCAACAGCATCAACTGTGGGTGTTGGGTTCACCGTAATTGTGAACGATTCAGCAGTTCCCGGGCAGTCCACACCTCCATTTGTATAAATAGGCGTAACTGTAATGCTTGCAGTAACAGGTGAAGAGCCACTGTTTGTAGCAGTGAACGAAGCAATGTTTCCGGTACCGCTTGCAGCTAAACCAATTGAAGTGTCATCGTTACTCCAGTTATAAGAAGTAGCCGTTCCGGTGAAGTTGATCGCAGTGGTAGCATCCCCATTGCAAACCACCTGATTGGATATGGCATTGACAGAAGGAGTAGGGTTTACGGTGATTGTAAACGATTCAGCAGTTCCCGGGCAATCGACACCTCCATTTGTATAAATTGGCGTAACTGTAATGGTAGCAGTAACAGGAGAGGAACCACTGTTTGTAGCAGTGAATGAGGCAATATTCCCTGTACCGCTTGCAGCTAACCCAATTGAAGTGTCATCGTTTGTCCAGTTGTATGAAGTAGCTGTTCCGGAGAAGTTGATAGCAGTTGTGGGATCCCCATTACATAGCACCTGATCAGCAACAGCATCAACCGTGGGTGTTGGGTTCACTGTGATTGTGAACGATTCAGCTATACCTGGGCAATTAACACCACCATTTGAATAGATTGGTGTAACAGTAATGCTTGCAGTAACAGGGGAAGAGCCACTGTTTGTAGCAGTGAACGAAGCAATGTTTCCGGTACCGCTTGCAGCTAAACCAATTGAAGTGTCATCGTTACTCCAGTTATAAGAAGTAGCCGTTCCGGAGAAGTTGATAGCAGTTGAGACATCTCCATTGCACAGCACCTGATTGGATATGGCATTGATAGAAGGTGTTGGGTTTACGGTGATTGTGAACGATTCAGCAGTTCCCGGGCAATCGACTCCACCGTTTGAATAGATTGGCGTAACCGTAATGGTCGAAGTTACAGGAGAGGAACTACTGTTTGAAGCAGAGAACGAGGCAATATTCCCTGTACCGCTTGCAGCTAACCCAATTGAAGTGTCATCGTTTGTCCAGTTGTATGAAGTAGCCGTTCCGGAGAAGTTGATAGCAGTTGTAGCATCCCCATTGCAAAGCACCTGATCGGATATGGCATTGACAGAAGGTGTTGGGTTTACGGTGATTGTGAACGATTCAGCAGTCCCCGGGCAATTAACACCACCATTTGAATAGATTGGGGTAACAGTAATGCTTGCAGTAATAGGTGAAGAGCCACTGTTTGTAGCAGAGAACGAGGCAATATTCCCTGTACCGCTTGCAGCTAACCCAATTGAAGTGTCATCGTTTGTCCAGTTGTATGAAGTAGCCGTTCCGGAGAAGTTGATAGCAGTTGTAGCATCCCCATTGCAAAGCACCTGATCGGATATGGCATTGACAGAAGGTGTTGGGTTTACGGTGATTGTGAACGATTCAGCAGTCCCCGGGCAATTAACACCACCATTTGAATAGATTGGGGTAACAGTAATGCTTGCAGTAATAGGTGAAGAGCCACTGTTTGTAGCAGTGAATGAGGCAATATTTCCGGTACCGCTTGCAGCTACACCAACTGAAGTGTTATCATTTGTCCAGTTGTATGAAGTAGCCGTTCCGGAGAAGTTGATAGCAGTTGAGGGATCCCCATTACAAACCACCTGATCGGATATGGCATTGACAGAAGGTGTTGGGTTTACAGTGATTGTTGCAGAGCCAGTTGCTGCTTGAGAGTCTCCAAGGTCGTCTTCAATTAGCGTTAAATTGTAAATAAAAGTACCGTCTGTTGTTGTAGGTGCTCCAACGGTAACTGAATTTCCAGAAGTTGTTGTTATAGTTTGTGGGCTTCCTCCGTTGATATTGTATGTGAAGGTGTAAGGAGCAGTTCCGTCAGAACCAGTAAAAGTAACTAAAGGAGAAGCATCATTCTGACAGACAGTTGTAGTACCAGTGATGGTTGCAGTAGGTAAAGGTGGTTGAGATGCGTAGACAGAGAATTCAATAGTCGGAACGGTAGTGTTGAACTCGATTATTGAATTCTTTTCAATACTATTTGTATTATTCCTTTCGCTACCAAATAAGCTTGAAAGTTGTAACAATACCGTTATAAAGCACAAAAGTGTCTTTAATGACCTCCCTTTTCTTTTTGCCATACCCAAAAAGTTGTACAGTTCAAATCAAAACATGCCATTGCCCCTTATTGGCATGTCTACCATACCCCACTTTTTAATATCGACTGGTCAAAAAAAAGATGATTTTTAAAATTAACCTGCCCTTGATTAATTTTCCTCGGTGATGACCAGCTTTTATCTATTCTCAATCAATTCCATTCTGTTTTGGAAGTAGAGAAATCATTCAACTTGAGCTCAACAATATCTGGAAGCAAGGACTAGAGCTTTACTTCTTTCTTATTGCTTTTGCTTTAATGCAAAAGATTAAAATAATTGAAGGGAATTTTTTTGAGTGGTAAGGCTTTAAGCCTAATCAACTCAGGGTGTTTTTCTAGCTGAAAACAGTCCACAAAAAAAGTCCCTATCAGGTTAATTTCAATCATTGAGTCTCTGATTAATTATTCTCATCTAACCCCATGAATCGCTATCCCATCAACCTATAGAGATTTTTATAAAAAAAAATCTTTTTCACAATCGCACTTAAATGTACCATTTATGAATTAAATGAACCAATGCTTGTTGTTAACAAGTGCCTGTTTATAACTTGAAAACACCAGATTATCAGTTGCCTAATAAAACCTCTATTCGTAAATGTAACCCCGAATTGGGTAATTTCCCTACCACAAAAGCGATTGTATTTTTCGATTACTTGCGAAAGGTTAAAAGATGTTGTTAAATAAGACGTATGCTCAGAAGCTTGAATATGAAATAATAATGAAATTAAGATTAGAATACAGTGTATTTATGTGCGTAGAATTTATTATAGTTTCTATCTCTTCTTCCACGGGAATCAGAAAGATTAAATGTAAGGAATAGTTCCATTACATTGGGAATAAACCTTTTTGCATTGGGACTGATTGGCATTTTGTAGTTTAATCCTACCAACATGCTTTCGATATGCAGTGCTGTACTCACACCTAGCTGTCCGGTATCGTAAATATCCGATTTATTCAGCTGTTGGCTAAGCCCTATTGAAAATTCATTGATTAATAATTGCTGAAAGAGATCAAACCGAAACTGCTTTCCCTGCATGGATGCATTTCCGAAGAAATAAAAGTAGCTATGCCTTGGTAGTAGTCCACGGCGGTTGTACCTGTTCAATTGAATTTGATACCCAAGCTGTGCAGCCACATGCATGTCAATACGTTGTTTGTCTTCATCAACAAAAGAAATTTTAGGCCTATTTAAATGCTTAATTGAAATTCCTGCAAGTGTGTTTTTTCTGTTTTGAACCAAAAATGAAAGTCCAAAATCAATTGCACTTGTTCTGTCCGATAAAATCACAGGATCAATGGTGTAATTACTTACATTTCCTGTCAGGACATCAATCTGATCCTGGAATATGATGTTGTCGTAATTGAATGATGCAATAGTGTACCCTGCTGTAATTCCAGGATAAAATATCCAGAAACGGTCTAGCTGAACCCGGTAAATATACGAAAGGTTAACTTTTGTATTTTGATAAGCAGAATTTCTTAAGCGGGTAGATAAAATATCCATTCCCAATCCATATTTACTGCTTTTAAAGAATGAATTGAAAAAAGCATACCTGTTTTCGGTGTTGTTCATAGACGATTCACCTGCAAACTCATTTACCACACCAATCATAGTACCTTCATTAAATGCATGAAAGCTTGGATTGATGTATGAGGGTATCTGATCGAGGTTTTGTATGAACTCATCCTGACTGTAAACTGCCCGGGTACCGAGAGTCAATAATACGAGTAGGAGGATTATATGTTGTTTTATTCTGATCATTTTACAATTAAAGCATTATCAGTTACTAAAATCGTTTCACCGTTTAACCGAACACCATGGAAAATAAATTTAAACACCTGATTGTTATAAGGAGTTCCATCAGACAATTTACCATCCCATCCCCAGTGTTCAGGAAGGCTTAATGTTTCATGTGATGTCGTCCAAATCAGGTTGTTCCACATGTCATAAATATTCAACGTGAAAGCAACAATTCCTGTATATTCGCCTTCAAAATAGTCATTAATTCCGTCATTATTTGGTGTGAAGGCTGTTGGGAACATTACATTGTACCCTCTACCTACTGTAACCGTATTGACTACTGCATTTGAACAACCAGCGGTGTTGAAAACGGTAAGCGTTACATCAAATTCGCCTTCAGTTTCGTAGGTGTGCAATATGTCAACCGAACGTTCTTCTATAACATTCAACGGAAGAATATCTGCTCCGTCACCAAAGTCCCAGGTTAGGCTGTCATAAACATCCGTTGTGGTATTTATAAATTTCACTTCTTCGCCAACAGCAATAATGCCAAATGAATTGTAACCTTCAGACTCGTACCGGAATGACGGAGTAGCAACTCCGTCTTCAACAATAACAAACGTACCACAACCAGCAGGATTGACTGCATTCAACAGCGCATTGGTTACAGGTGCATCAATATACACTTCGTAGGTGCCTTCGCCAATAAATTCAGTATTGACCAGTTGTTCGTTGTAGTAGAATAATGTACTTCCATTGGCATTTTCAGAAACTCGGATGGTCAAGATTCCCGGCGTTCCTTCACAAAGCTCTTTACTTAAGTGTGGACCATCCAGGATCAGTACGGATTCGTCTTTTGTTATGGTGTAAATGTTCTGGTATTTTACTATCGGATTTTCGCTATCACAATCCTCGAAATTACTATAAACGGTAATTCGATATCTTCCAGGAGAAAGGTCCTCCACAAATTCCGTATCTGTAGCGATCGGATTGTAAGTTGTTTCTCCATTAACCGGTTCCACGGTTTCTTTTTCCCAAAGTATGGTGTACGGATCAAGTCCTCCCTGAATGTTTACCTGTATTGTCCCATCATCGGTTACATCTCCGCAACTCACATTGGTAATTGTTTCAAATACTTCAATCGGATTGTAAATTACATCGAAACTAAACAGGATTGGACCAAGGGTACATCCGTGACTATCACTTATAGTTAGTTGATAAACACCTTCATCTACCAATATATCATTGAAACCATACTGAATGGTATTGTCCGGTGCAGTCCATTCGTAATTATAATAAGAACTTCCACTTGTATTCGTAAATGGGAAACCTCCAACGACCAAAGAAGTATCTAGTGTAAATGTATAAACTGGTTCACACACATCCAGCTCGTGTGAAGTTTCTCCGGTGTATTCAAGAACTGTAAATTCCCCAATACCGAAGTTTTCTAATACTTCACAGCCCTCATCGCCGGATTCGTTGATTTCAACAATTCGTAACAGGTAATCTCCCGGAACTAAATTCTCAATAATGTATTCATCATCAACTGCATTATAAATCAAGGTTCCATCGGCCAATGTTATTTCAGTTCCGTTTAGATAATACTTCAGCGGGTTCGAAGCCTTCGTTCTGAATTTGTACCCATAATTGGAATCGCCACATTCAGGATCCCGAACTTCATTGTCAAACAATTCGATGGAGGAATTGGCTAGTGTGAATGTGCCAACATAGGTGTCGCACAGTGAGTTGCTCCCATCTTGAATAGTTGCGCGATATTGCCCTGGCCCTAAATTGTTCAGGAATAATTGTCCGCTGGCCGTTGCAATTGGTTGCCATGCAAAACATCCGGAAGTACAGTTTGGATCAGGATCAATTCGTACCCATTCTTCCCAGTTGACTGTATAAGGCACTACAATATCGTCAGAAACAATTAACTCAATCGATGCATCATTGTTGGAAGCGCATTCTCCATTTCGGATCACTTCAATTACTTCAAAATCGGTGGTGAGCTCAACCAACTCAATAGTTATCGGATCAGACTTACATTGATTCACATCTGTCACAATTAATGTATAAAAACCAATTTCTTCCAAGTCGGATATTTGATTCAGGTCTGTTCCGCTCGTGGCAAAATTGTTGGGGCCTGTCCATGAGTAGAAATATGGTGAGTTTCCACCCGTTACAGTAACGGTGATGCTACCCTTCAAATCGCAACCTACGTCAACAATATCTGTCTCTTCATCGTAAGTAATCTCAATTGGCTCAACAGAGGCAATCCTGAAAAATATTGAAGTGTCCGGTTTGCAGTGTTTGTCTTCTGCAAAGGTTATAACGTGTGTCCCGGTATCCAGGTTGGCAATTTCAATAAATCCGTCAGCATCAGGGGTGAAGGTAATCGTTGGTCCATAATCCAACTGATAAGTATATGGTTGGCTGCCACCAGCTACCTGATATTTTGCTGTACCCCGGTATGTTTCAGAATAACATGTCGGAGGTGTAGAATATTCAATTTCTGCAACAATAAATGGTTCAGGTTCGGTAATCTCAAACGTGTCTGTAACCATGCATGTCACTTCGGTTACATTATTGTCGATAACCTCAACATGATATTTGCCGATGTCCAAGCCACTAATTTCGAACATGTTTTGGAGTGCAGGCAACTCCGCGCCATCTTTGAACCAATTAATTTCGATTAAACTGGATGGATCAGAAGTAATTCCAATGGCAATACTTGCATTTGCATCACCCGGACATTCTAATACCTGATTGGTAACGGTGCCTGTCACAACCAATGGTTCTTTGTCTAAGATAGTGGCAGAATATGTTGCAGTACACCCCTGGTTGTCTTCAATATCCAGGTAGTAGGTGTCAGGTGCTAATCCAGAAACACTTCTTTCTGTAGAAATTTGTACCCTGACAGCACCATCAAATACACTCCATGCATAACGATAGGGTTCAATACCACCCATAATTGCATTCGGTTCCAAGGTGATATATCCATCATTAACCCCTCCGCATTTTATATCTGATACTGTGATGAAATTTTCATCAACCACCAGCCCAAGAGGCAGGTCAACTACTTGCGTAAACGTTTGTGTGCACGGGGCATCTACGACTTCAATGATGTACGTCTGTCCCCTTTCCAGGTTGGTAAAGGTTACATCCCCGGATGAAGTTTTTACTTCAGTGGAATTGTCAGGCTTGGTGAGCGTAACCGTATAGTTTTCATTGCCTCCTGAAATTCTTGCCGTAATGGAATTGTTGCAAGTTGTATCTACTTCAATAACTAATTCTTCTGGTTGTTGAACCTCAAATATTACCGTGTCAGTACAAACATTATTTGTAACTACCAGTTGATAAAATCCTGCAGTTAACCCACTAATGCTTAGGTTGGTGTCGTAAAATGAAACGTCATCGGTTTTAGTCCACTCGTAGAGGTTTGGTAGCTGGTTTTGCTGGATTATTTGCGTGGTCATTTTACCATTTACTGAGCCACCTGTAGAAGCAAATACTTCATAGCCGGTACCTGCAACTTGTGCAGTTAGCGTAATGGTGTCGTTGCTTACTGAAACAGTTACAGCACTACTGACTATTGCAGCACCCAGATCAGTTGCAATTTCTGTATTATTTTGTGGAACAGCTCCATTAAGAAGAACAGTATGGCTAAATGCTGTACCGTTAATAATTACTGAATACACATCATTGACTGCAGCAGCACCGGACAATACAATTTCAGTAATTTGAGCCTGAGCAATGTTCCCACCTGAAATTCGGCTTGGAGGTGGCATAATCGACCCATCAGCAGCATCAAAACAGGTTACATGTGTAATATCGTTGTCGGCAATTGTTGTTGAGTCAATTACCGGATAATCATCCACAATAATCTGAACTGTATCGGTGTAGGCAGAACAAACATTCCCTCCTGCAATTGTACTGATATCCTTTCTTCTGTAGTAACTGGTTTCAATAGGTGAAGCTCCATAAGTTGCTCCGGTAGCCCCAACAATATCAGTCCAGCTAAATAAGTCAGTCGAAACTTCCCATTGGTGACTTAGCAGTCCTTCGTGTTCTGGAACTTGAGTTTCAATAAAGCTTTCGGCAATATCACCTGCACAAAGAATCTGATCATCCGTGATTTTGCCAGGGATTATTCGATTTACATATACCGTGCTAACTGTAGAATAGTCTTCACAGAGCAGATCAACAGTTTCAGTCCAGGTATGCCAGCGGAAATACGTTGTTTCGCTTAGTGGTGCTGAAAATGATAAAGTTTCCCCTGTTTGTCCGGGAATGTCACTCCAGCTTGCCATATCGGTTGATTGTTGCCAAATGGCCAATGCGCCTTTAATCCCATCAGTAGATATATCGGTAGGAATTTCAGACAAGCACACATACTGATCGGCACTTGCACTTCCTCCTGTTAGTTCACCAAAAATTTCAATAGTAACAATATTTGTGTATTCAGAACAAGGTGAACCACTAATCGTACTTATATCTTGCCTCCTAAACTGAGTTGTAACTGTTAATGCGCCTGGTGAATAAGTAGGTTGATCAGCTCCTGCAATCACATCCCAGGTGCCGGTATCGTTTTTCTCCCATTGGTAAGTTAAAGCACCTGTTCCGGAAGCAGGGCTTACAGCTGTAAAGTTTCCAACAACACTGTTGTGGCAAAGTACCTGATCCGAGCCTATGACCCCTGCTGTTATTTCGTTTAATGTAAGTGTCACTTCATCTGAATACTCTTCACAAGTGAGCCCTCCGCTTACTTCCCAAACATGTAAGCGGTACATGGTTGTTTGTGCAATTGGCGCAGCAAAAGCCAGAGATGTTCCGGTTTCACCAGCCATATCATTCCAGGTAGCACCGTCAGTTGATGACTGCCATTGTTTATTCGCACCCAGCGAACCAGTTATTGTAATTGTGCCAGGAATTTCATCACTACATACAACCTGATTACCGTTGGATGTTCCGCCAAGCACTTCGGGCAATATCTCAATCGTCACTTCATTGGTGTACATTGGGCAGTCATCGCCATATAGCGTGCTGGATACTTTTCTTCGGAATGAGGTAGTGGTTGTCAATGCTCCCGGTGAATATGTTGGTTGTGTGGCACCAACAATTTCATCCCAGGTGCCGGCATCGTTTTTCTCCCATTGGTAGGTCATTGTTCCAGATCCTGAAGCGGGAGTGACCACTGTTAAGCTTGCTACCGGACTATTGTAGCAAAGTAATTGATCTGAGCCAATTTGTCCGGCAATAATTTCATTTACGTAGATTGTTACAACAGGTGAAAATTCTTCGCAAGTTAATGCTCCAACAGTTTCCCATACACGAAGCCTGAAATAAGTTGTTTCCGACAGCGGTGCAGCAAAGGCTAGTGATACCCCGGTTTCTCCGGCAATGTCATTCCAGGTAGCACCATCAGTTGATGACTGCCATTGCGCATTTGTTCCAAGCGAGCCTGTAACGAGTATTGTTGCTGGGTTATCCGTACTGCAGACTGATTGATCCCCGTTTGTTGTTCCACCTTGCACCTCTGATACAATCTCAATGGTAATTTCATTGGTATATGCAGAGCAATCTAATCCATTAAAAGTACTAATGTCTTTTCTTCGGAAACTGGTTGTGGTGGTCAGGTTTCCAGGAGAATAAGTTGGTTGGTCGGCCCCGACTATTTCATTCCAGGCTCCACTGTCGTTTTTCTCCCACTGATAGCCTATGGTTCCTGATCCACTTGGCATTGCAACAACTGTTAAGTTCGCTGCAAGGCTGTTGTAGCAAAGTAGTTGGTCGTTGCCAATTGTTCCCGGACTGATGTTGTTTACATAAACGGTTGAAATAGTTGAATATGCTTCACAATCACCACCTCCCGATGATGACCAGGTTCGTCTACGATAATGGGTTGTTTCTGCTATGGGAGCGGTGAACGTTAAATTTGTACTTTGTTCACCCACAATGTTGGTCCAAGTACCACCTGCAACTGAATCCTGCCATTGGGCAAAAGCACCAACAGCACCGCTAACATTGATTGTTGCTGGATGATCAGTGGTGCAAACAGTCTGGTCTGCATCCAGTGTTCCCCCCTGAACCGATGTAATTTCAACGAATACAGCATTGGTAAAATCTGAACATTCAACGCCATTGAATGTCGAAATGTCTTTACGTTTGTAGTAGGTTGACTGGATCAACGGATCGGTAAAGGAGTAACTTGGGTTTGTTTCACCATTGATAATTGAATAATTGGTTCCATCGGTTGACGACCACCATTCATATGTCGCTGTACCATGAGCTTCAGGCAATGATGCATTGGTGATATCATTTGGAACTGTGCTGTGGCAAACACTTTGATCCCCTGAGATCGCACCCGGGGTAATCGTATTTACATTAATGACTACAATGTCGGTTTCAGAGTATGGAATTACGCCATAGTCTGCACCACCTATAATGGTATTTGTTATTCTTCGAATATAGGTTGTAACAGAAAATTGCCCAGCAGCCGGGTCAAAATCGATGTTTGTTTCACCAGCAATTGGAGTATAATCAATATTATCCGTTGATGATTCCCATTGATATTGGAGATAGGCAAGTCCATCCATCGTGCTGATGTCTGTATCCGTTTCGATAATATCCGGATCATCGTCAACACAAATGATTTGATCCTCATTCAGTAAGCCAGGACTTGGAACTATAATCTGAACTTGTGTGTCGCTATCGTACACCCCACATTGAACCGAGAAATACGTTCGGTAGTGGACTCTCCTAAACCAGGTGGTGGTCAAAACCGGATCTACAGGAATGTAGTTTTCCCCATCATTCACACCTGGGGCGGCGGAGAAGTTAACACCGTTAGTAGAAATAAACCATAAATATTCGAATACAGAACCATCCCCACTTCCTGGAATAACATTATTTATTTCGCTTGGAGTGTCGCCGTAATGAACCACTTCAATTAGAGAAGAGCCTCCAATACTATTTGGGTTACTGGTAGCTACACTCCCAGCATCCACGTTGGCCCCAACTTCAAATTTGATAGAGTTGCTATTTATAGAACAATCCAATCCGTTTAGAGATGTCGTTGAAACCCTCCGGTAGAAAATATCAGCAGTAACAGCAGGAGGTGAATAGTTCCTTCCGCTTGCACCTGCAACATTGCTCCAGGTTGCGTTATCTGTAGATGTTTCCCATTGATAGCTAATGGTTGCACCGATGTTGGCTTCCAGTTCAAAATTATCAACGATTGAGCCAGGAGCGGTATTGAAGCAAACAGTTATCGGGCCCGTTGAACCATACCACATTCTTACCTCATGACCCGCTTCATTGATAAATTGATTGACATATACTGTTGAAATATTTGACCTTACATCACAATCAAGTCCGTTTAAACTTGAAGTAGCCACTCGTCGGAAGTAAGTTGTTTCGGTTAATATACCAGGAGTATAGGTTTGTTGATCAAGTGCGATCGGTGTCCAGGTAATTAAATCAGTAGAACTTTCCCAACTATAGGTAATTGTTCCTGCTGCACTGGCATTGGTAATGCTTGTAATTGTTGATGCAGCATCACCACCACAAACGGTTTGGGAAGCTAAAATTTCACCTGCATCAAATGTATTTACCTCAACAAATACGGGGGCCGTAATGTCTGAACAGGTTATTCCAGGCGTGTCACTTATAGTTTCCCGCTGGAAATAAGTTGAAACCATAATTCCGGGAGGTGGATTATATTCCGGCCCAGTTTCTCCAACCAGGGTATTGAAGGTTGCACCTCCGTCTGTTGATTCATACCATTGATAGGTCACATCAACAGTTTCGCCGCCTGTAACCGTAATCATTGCAGGGTCACCTCCCTGACAAACTGTTTGAGTCGCAGGGGCAGCAACTCCAGGTTCAAATTCACCTGAAACAGTTATGGTAATTTCATTGCTTATTTCAGAACATGTAACACTATTTAGCGTGCTGTAGTCGATCCTTCGGTATTGCATGTTCTCAGTCATTACACCGGGAGCATAGGTCGCATCAGTGGCTCCGACTATGGTTGTCCAGGCTCCACTTTCTGTTTTTGATTCCCATTGGTATGTTAATGTGCCTGCAAAAGTGGGCGTAGCAATCTCACTAAAATTCGGTAAAATTGTTCCGTAACAAACTGTTTGGTCCGAGCCAATCGTTCCTGCATCAATCACATTCAGTGTTTTTACAACTGTAGTGGAATAATCGGTACAGGTGAATGAGTTGATGGTTGTAGAAACTTGCCTGCGATAATAAGTGGTTTGTGTAATCGGAGCGGTAAAAGTCAAATTAACTCCGGTTTCACCAGAAATATCTGTCCAGCTCACGTTATCGAACGATTGTTGCCATTGCCCGGATACACCCAACGCACCTGCAACAGTAATGGCAGAAGGAATATCTGCTTCGCAAATCGTTTCATCGGCACTTGCAGTTCCCCCAGCTACTTCAGGTAAAGCCTCAACGGTAATTGTGTTTGTGTAAGCAGCACAGGCAACGCCGTTCAAGGTGCTGGTATCGTATCGTCTGTATTGAGTTGTTTGAGTAACATTTCCGGGTGCGTAAGTTACATCGGTTTCACCTCCAATTGCAGTCCATGCACCAGACCCAACTTTCGATTCCCATTGATGGGTAAGCGCACCGGAAGCAACTGCCGATGTTAATTCAATAATATTTGATGCAATGTCGTTGTAACAAATGGTTTGGTCGTTACCAATAACTCCCGCAGTAATTGAATTGATAATCACTGTTGAAACAGAAGAAATTTCTGAACAATCGGTTCCTCCAGAAGAATTTAAGGTCAATCTTCTGTAATAAGTTGTGCTTGCAGGAGGGGTGGTGAAAATCAAATCAGCGGAAACTTCCCCGGCAATATCGTTGTAAGTTGCATCGTCTGTAGAAGATTGCCATTGATAGCCATCTCCAACTGAACCGCCAGAAACCGAAATGGTTGCAGGCACATCAGATGCGCAAATGGTCTGGTCAGGAACACCTGGGCTAACTTCTGCTGTTCCACCGCTAATTAATGGCAGAACAGTTACAACAACTGTATTCGTAAGGTTTGTACAGGATACGCCATTTAAGGTGCTAATATCCCTTCTTCTGAACTGGGTAGTAGCAGTTAAAGCACCAGGGGCATAAGTGGGTTGTGTTGCTGAAGCAATATCAGCCCAACTACCTGAAGCGTCAGACTCCCATTGGTAAGAAAGCGTTCCTGAACCGGATGCAGATGTACTCTCGCTGAGGATTGCTGCAGTTGTTCCGTTGCAAATCGTTTGATCACCCGAAATCGTTCCTGAGAAAATATTATTGATGAAAACAGTTGAAACACTTGAGTAATCCAGACATGTTGAGCCTGCTCCCCCAGAGCTGGATTCCCTACGGTAATACGTGGTACTTGGTGGGGCGGCACTGAAACTTAAATCAGCGCCAACTTCTCCTGCAATGTCAGAATAGGTAATGTTGTCGGTTGACGATTGCCATTGATAGCTTGTTGAGCCGGATGAACCACTTACAGTGATGGTTGAAGGTATGTCGCCCAGACATATGGTTTGATCGAAAACCCCGGCGCTGACTTCAGCTGTTCCTCCTACAACCGTTGGTAAAACAGTAATCGAAATTGAATTGGTGTACTCAGAACAGGCAAGCCCATTCAGTGTGCTGGTAACTTCCCTGCGGTACTGTGTTGTGGTGGCAACTGTTCCCGGGTTGTATGTTGCCTGGTCGGCACCAACAATGTCTGCCCATGAACCACTGGCATCTGATTCCCACTGGTAAGTTAACGCCCCAGTTCCGCTTGATGCGGAGCTTTCAGTTAAAACAGCAGCAGTAGAACCAACGCAAATAGTTTGGTTTGAAGAAATTGATCCCGCATCAACCTGATTGACAAAAACTGTAGAAACCGTTGATAGGTCGGAGCATGTAGAGCCTGAACCTGCTGCGATGGATGACCTTCGATAGTAAGTTGTTGTTGTGGGGGCTGCACTAAAAGTCAAACTTTCAGACACTTCTCCGGGTATGTTGTTAAAAGTAATGTTGTCGGTTGACGACTGCCATTGGTAGCTTAATCCAGCTGATCCTCCGGTAACATCGATGGTTGCTGGCACATCGCTCTCACAAACTGTTTGGTCAGCTACCCCCGGGCTTACTTCGGCAGTACCACCAACAACTGTTGGCAGCACAGAAACTGTAACGATATTGGTGTATGCAGAGCATTCCTGGGAATTCAATGTGCTGATATCTTTTCTTCTGAAATTCGTTGTGGCTGAAATAGCCCCCGGGTTATAGGTTGCTGAAGTAGCCCCTGCAATATCGGTCCATGAACCACTGGCATCTGACTCCCATTGATAAGTCAATGTCCCTGTAGCTGAAGCTGCAACATCCTGGGTTAAAGTTGATGCAGCTGATCCATCGCAGATTGTCTGGGTTCCCAGTATTGAACCTTCTGTAATTATATTGACATAGACAATCGCTTCAGAAGAAAAATCTTCACAGGTCGATCCTGTTCCGCTGGCAATTGATTTGCGGATGTAATAGGTTGTTTGCGAAGGTGCAGCACTAAAGGTTAGGGTAGGGGAAACTTCTCCGGAGATGATGCTGTAAGTAGATCCATTGTTGGTGGATTGATACCATTCGTAGCTGGTGCCTCCAGACGATCCGGTTACCGAAATAGTGGCTGGCACGTCGCTTTCGCAGATCGTTTGGTCGGATACCCCGGCACTAACTTCAGCAGTACCTCCAACAACAGTTGGCAATACGGTAACGGTTACAATATTGGTATAGTCGCTGCAAACTACAGAATTGTGAGTGCTTATGTCCCTTCTTCGGTATTGGGTTGTTGCCGAAATAGCCCCGGGTGAATAATTGGCCTGATCCGCTCCTGCTATGTCTGCCCAGCTGCCGGAAGCATCTGATTCCCATTGGTAAGAAAGCGTGCCTGTTCCTGAAGCAGCAATGCTCTGGGAAAGCCCAGCTGCTGTGGAACCGTTACAAATTGTTTGATCACTAACAATGGCCCCGGCAGTAATGGAGTTCAACTCGATGAAAACAGAATTACTTGGATTTGAGCAGCTAAATCCGTTTCGGGATAAAATGGTTTGCCTTCTGTAATATATTGAAGAACTAATTGCAGGTGGTGTAAAATTAGCACCAACTTCACCTGAAACTGAACTCCATGATGCGTTATCAGGAGAACTTTCCCATTGGTAAGATTCAACAGCACCTGAAGCTGGGTCGGATGTGGTACTTGATCCGGAAACGGTTAGCTGTGCCGGGCTTGCACCCATGCATAATGTTTGATCACTGCTGGCAGTACCAGCATTGCTTACAGAAAGTATTCCGGAAGATATGGTTGCCACACCTGAACCATTTGTCAGGCCTGAAAAAAGTACCGTGGGTGATGAATTTATTGTAATGTTGGTAGTTGTAGTAACAGCTGTAATGCCACGGATCAACAAGCCGCTGATGGTAATTTCGTCAATCGTTCCTGTACCGGAAATGGTAATGTTGAATTGAAAAGTTTGGGGGTCTGAATATGCAGGGCTGCCAAGGGTTAAGCTGGTAATGTCTGTTCCCGTTTCACTTAACGAAGGGTTGGTTGATGTGTCAAATTCAAAATTAGCGGGTAGTTGAATGCTTATGGTTGTGGTGCCGGATTGAAGATCATTGGTGAGCGTTTCTGTAAAAATAAGATCGCTAAGCGTGAAATAACCAGAAGGAAAATTATCGCAGGTTTCTATGGCCAGGTCTGGCATATTGGAAGATACCTGAGCATTTGCAATACCAAAAAAACAAAAAACGCCTAGTGCGATTAGTGATAGTTGCTTGCCTATTTTATTCATATTAGACCAATTTTTTTACTCTGCTACAGTCTTGATCCGCAGTAAAGCTGGCAGAGTTTTTCTGTTTTCTCTTTTATTCTGGACCTGTTGATTTAAAATCATTCGATTAATGAAGGCCTATTATGCATTTATTAACAGATTAAAGAACACGAAATGGATTGAAAAAACCAATTTCTTCATTCAAATGTTATTCACCTTAAGTTGTTAATTAATAGCAAAAAACCAATCATAAGTTCCATCATGATTGATACCCCGCCAAAAGGAATTCCCCTACCGTAAAAATGTTAAAGAATTGATTAAATTTTCATTAAACTAAAATAGAGCGAAACAGCAATAAAAATTAAGGTTTCAAAAGAATTTCAAAGACAAAATTCACCTACATGTTTTCTGCTTGATTTATAGCATTTTGAAGTTGATTAACTTCCTGCTGTCCTAATCCTTCTTGTTTCAGGGTCTTTTTGTACAAATCAATTGCTTTTCCTTTGTTGCCACTTTCCAAATAGATATTTCCCAAAAGAAATACCGATTGGAGATGTGCAGGATGTTTTGAAATTACTTTATTCAGCACTGAGATTGCCTCAGTTGTTCCCTTATTTTGATGTAGGAAATAGGCATGAGTGTATGAAAATTTGGGATCATCAGGTGAAGACAGCATAGCCCTTCGGCTAAATTCACAAGCTTCTTCCAGGCTTTTTTGTGCCACTATAATGCTAAGATTGTAGGCTGCAGTGGTGTTGTCCTTATTAACATCCAGCACAGTGCGCAATGCTTTTTCAGCTTCGGGCATGTTGTTCATCTCGGCCATCAACAATCCATAGTTTAGGTTGGCGGCCTCATTCATTGGTTCAACATATAGTGCTGCTTTTAAGTTTTCTGCTGCTTTTGGTTGTTGACCGGAAACAGCGTATAGAAAACTACTATTTATCAGTGGCATCAGTGCTTCGGGATAAACCCTGATCGAATTTTCGTATGCTTTTATTGCTTCTGCATTTTTCCCCATGTTCTGGTAATGGTTGCCCAAATTGTAGTATGCACTCCAGTCATCGGGACGTGTGATCAATGATGCTTCATACTCTGCATTCACTTTCTGGAAAAGGCTGTCTTGTTCACTTGAAAAATCTTCCGGATTGAAAACGGATAAGGATGCTGCAGCAGCTAAACGAACCAGTCGGTATTCATCATTTGCTGCATTGAACAGTGCTTGTTTTGTTTTATCCTCCGTATTTCCTAATAACGCATGTGCGGCTGCACTTCTGGAAAGTGGCGATTCCAGCTCAAGAGCTCCAAGAATGGTTTCCCATTTCTTTTCGTTTTCGCAATTAACCAAAAGTCGAAGCAGGGATGTTGTGAAAACTTCACCGTACTTGTCGGTTTTAATGGCATCCAGCATTTCATCCAGTCGTTCCCACTTGCTGTTCCTGGCGTCGTTAATCAACCCGGCAATTCGCAATGTTGTTTTTTGATAATCTTTTCCTTTCCATTCGGTAACATGCTTGTTTGCCCAATGAGCATCCTGGTCGGTGTGGCAGATGTTGCAGGCATTGGGTGACTCAAATTCGATGGTTGCCGCTGGCATGGGTGGACGGAACGAGTGATCAGAGCGCTCCATGTGCCCAAACATGGTTTTAGGCATGTGGCAGTCAATACATTTAGGGCTGTTCTCGCTAATGGGATGGTGGGTATGTTCTTCGTAAAATTTACCGTTGTCTTCATGACATGATGTACATGCTTTGTTGGCTTCAACCAGGTCGTCACTTGCAAAGCGGTACCTTCCCGAGGAAGTGTGGCAAGTAACACAATGCATCTCGCTTTCTTTTAAACAAGGGTTCATGTGCCATCCGGTCATGGTATAGTTTTCACCCAGGTCACGTCCGTCCGGGTAAAAATCCGAATTCTCTAGTGTGATCAAATCATAATTATCGAAATATCGGTCGCCCGGCATATACGATGCGGTAATCGGTCGCATTTTTGCATGGCAGGGTGCACAACTGGCATTGTGTTGCTCCGGGGTAAAAGTGCTGGTGATAATAATTTTAAGGTCATCAGGGATGTTGCCTTCCCCGGCTTCTTTGCATACACGCACATGCTCGGCACTGGGGCCATGGCAAGTTTCGCAGTTAATGCCAGGCTCTTTCCAGTGTGTTTGGTACGAGTTGGTTGCCATATCGTAATTGTTCGACAATTGGCTGACATGGCAACTGTAACATGAAGTGTTAAATGTATATTGAATATCTGTCCAGCTTAAAGCTTCATCTTCCATCGCTTCAGCATCCACCATGTGCGGGAAATGACGAATGGCCGACTCCGGGTTGTTGTACCATTTATTCGTGTTGACATTAAATGCCAGTGGCAGTGTTTGTAGCCGACCACCTTCCCATGGGGTGAGAAAATAATACACATTTTTTCCACCTAAAGCCCAAAGCACGGGGTATTTGGTTATGCTATCACCTTTTTGTTCTTGGATATAAAGAACGGTGTCTTCAGCAATGGCCTTGTAGTTGGCTTCTTCCATAAAAATATCTTCTTGCTCAAGCTGTATCTTGTTGGTAATGAATTTAGCAGTGATTGGTTGCATGGCCAACCCGTGGTGCGATGGAGCCCAAAGTTGGTAGAAATTTTCATGGCATTCACGACAACTCTCTGTGCCCACGTATTCATTGTCAGTAACTTGGGTTGTAGATTTGTTGTTTTGATTGCAGGAGAATATTACTATTGTGAGTGTAGGTAATAGTAATAATATAGCGGCGATAATTCGTTGTGTTTTCATTACTCGCAAAGATGCAATGAAAAATTTAGATGAGCAAAGGGGAAAGTGCAAAGAGGTAAGGGTGACCGCATGTCTTAAGCTTTTTTTTTATTGGACTTAGAAAAGTTGGGCACAAAAAAAAACCTCCAGGAAGGAGGTTTTATCTGAGGTTCCTGGCGGATTCGAACCGCCGTACGCGGTTTTGCAGACCGCTGCCTAGCCGCTCGGCCAAGGAACCAGGTTGTTATAACTTTATAAGTCAGTGTTTTTTATTTTCAAGAACGTTTTACGCCGTACGCTGTTTTCCCCGAGACCTCGGGGCTAGCCGCTCGGCTGATCTTAAGCCCTTTTATTTTCGGGACTGCAAATTTATACAAAAAAATGGTTGATACAACACCAATCAAAAATTTTCATTATCGCGTCAAGGTCAAACTTACTCTTTCAATTTGCCCACCCATAGGAGGGTTCATTTTTGAAACTTTTACCGAAGCCTCATGAATTTCGGGGAAGTTTTCGTAAAACCGGTCAAGGATTCGTTTACACACGTTTTCCAGCAAATCAGAAGGAATTGCCATTTCTTCTTTGGTAATTTGATAAACCTTTTGGTAATCCAGAGCATCTTTCAGTTCGTCTGATTCAGCAGCAGCAGCACATTCGGTCTTTATTTTTACATCAACCAGAAAGCGGTTGCCTACCACTTTTTCAACTTCAAAGTGCCCATGCAAAGCGTGAAATTCCATGCCTTCAATTTCAATCAATCCATTCATGATCGTGTTGTTTGTATCTTTCAATTCATAAATAATTCCCTGCAAAATTAACTTTTATTAGGTGCTGGTCACAATTGCTGATGATAAAAGCTTTTGTGCTGAATCATTTTTTTACTTTTGTAAAAAATAATTAAGGAAGAAACATATGAGTGAGAACACTTCTGGAAACGAAGCAACTGTAAAGAAGAATTTTATTCATCAAATTATTGAGGAAGAAATAGAAGCCGGGAAGAATGATGCAAGGGTGCACACCCGTTTCCCCCCTGAGCCCAATGGGTATTTGCATATTGGGCATGCAAAATCGATTTGCCTGAATTTTGGAACTGCGCAGAAATACAACGGACTGACCAACTTACGGTTTGATGATACCAACCCATCGAAAGAAGAGACTGAATATGTTGAATCGATAAAAGAAGATGTTCGCTGGCTGGGTTTTGATTGGGAAGACCGTGAATATTACGCATCCGACTATTTCGATAAACTTTTTGAGTTTGCTGTAAAGTTGATTAATGAAGGGAAAGCTTATGTGGATGATCAGGACGCAGAAACGATCAGTAGCCAAAAGGGTACGCCTACCCGTCCAGGGCTTGAGAGCCCATTCCGCAACCGCACTCCGGAAGAAAACCTGGATTTGTTTATGCGGATGAAGGCCGGTGAATTCGAAGAGGGCGATCATGTTCTTCGTGCCAAAATTGATATGGCTTCTCCAAATATGCACATGCGCGACCCAATTATTTACCGGATCATGAAGGCACATCACCACCGCACTGGTGATAAATGGTGTATTTACCCGATGTACGATTTTGCTCACGGACAAAGCGATTACTGGGAAGGAATTACCCATTCAATTTGTACATTGGAGTTTGAAGTTCACCGTCCGTTGTACGATTGGTTTGTTGATCAGTTGATGGAAACAGAATATCGTCCACGCCAGATTGAGTTTGCCCGTTTGAACCTGACTTACACGGTAATGAGCAAGCGTAAATTGCTGGAGCTTGTAAAAGAAAATTACGTAAATGGATGGGACGATCCACGAATGCCAACCATTTCTGGATTGCGACGTCGTGGTTACACACCCGAATCAGTTCGCAACTTTGCCGAAAAAATTGGTGTTACCAAAGTAGATGGTGTGATTGATGTTGCCTTGCTGGAACACAGTGTTCGTGAAGATTTGAACAAAACTGCTCAGCGCGTGATGGGTGTTTTGAATCCACTAAAGGTTGTGATTACCAATTACCCTGAAGGGCAGGTTGAGCAATTGGAGGCTGTGAACAATCCGGAAGATCCTTCTGCAGGGACAAGGGAAGTACCTTTCACCAAAGAAATATACATTGAACGCGATGACTTCATGGAAGACCCTCCACGTAAGTTTTTCCGTTTAGCGCCTGGGCGTGAAGTTCGTTTGCGTTATGCCTATTTCATTACATGCGATGAAGTGGTAAAAGATGAAAATGGTGAAATTGTTGAACTGCATTGTACATACGATCCGGCGACCAAAGGAGGAAACGCACCAGATGGGCGAAAAGTTAAAGCGACTATGCACTGGGTTTCTGCTACTGAAAATGTAGAAGCTGATGTTCGCTTGTACGATCGTTTATTTATTGATGAATCTCCAGACGGGCACAAGGATAAAGATTTTAAGGAGTTTTTGAACCCTGATTCGTTGAAGGTATTAAATAACTGCTACATTGAGCCATTTGTGAAAGACTCGAAAGCACTGGATTCTTTTCAATTTGAGCGTTTGGGTTACTTCAATGTTGATCCTGATAGTTCATCCGACAAGTTGGTTTTTAACCGTACAGCACAGCTTCGGGATAACTGGGCTAAGCTAAAAGGCAAATAACAATAAAAACAAACGGAGCTTCAATCGAGGTTCCGTTTTTTCTTTCATACCGCCCTTTACCGATTTATGACTTCTGTTAACCGATCAGATGATTCATGCAATTATATATTGGCATAGTTTTGAATCGGAAATTAAAATTCAGAATTATGGAAAATCAACATGAAGTTAACAGAGGTAAAAGACGACCCGCAAATTGTGAACGGCGTGGCAGTTTCCTTGGAACAGTCCTGATCATTCTTGGAATAATATGGATTATTAAAGAAATGGGGTGGTCTCTTGGTATACCTGGTTGGCACGAAGTTCAGCATTCATTTCACAACTTCTTCAATATTTTTCATGTTGATGCTTTTCATTTTTCCTGGCCTGTAATCCTCTTGATTGCAGGAATTGTCTTACTGATAGGAAGGCGTGTAGTTGGAGGGATTCTGATTGTATTGGCTATACTTTTTTTCCTTCCGGGATTTTTTGTGATCCCTGCTATTTTAACGGTTTTCTTTTTACCAATTATCCTCATTGTTGTAGGAATAATAGTAATTACACGATTATTGTAAATTTCATTTGAATTTAAAATGAAATAGAATTATTTTGAAACAGTTTATAGAACGATTGATATGGAACATAGAAGTAATAAACGATTTTATTTAGGGGTTGTCCTAATTGCTATTGGTGGTATCCTGATGTTTGAGCGCCTGAATTTGATACCATGGAATGTTGCGGATATTTTAATTTCATGGCAAATGCTGTTAATTGCAATTGGAGGAATAGCCTTGTTGAATGGGAACAGAACAGGGGCTATTGTTTTAATTGTTATCGGAACGTTTTTCTTAGTTCCCGATTTGGTAGATGTGCCCTATGAACTGCGCAGGCTCTACTGGCCATTGATTTTAGTGGCAGTTGGTGCTGCTTTCCTTTTTAGGAACAAGCACAGAAGCCCTGAAGCCTGTAAACGTAGGCAAACCGGATCGGAAAACAATTTTGACGATTTTGTCATTTTTGGTGGAAGGGAGATTTTTGTGAACTCACAAAATTTAACTGGAGGAAAAGCAACTTCAATCTTTGGCGGAATTGAATATGACCTGCGCCAGGCCAAACTTTCACCCGAAGGAGCGGTAATTGATACTTTTTGTGCATTTGGCGGTTGCGGTATTAAAGTACCCCTTGACTGGAACGTGAGAAGTGAGGTCAATACCATTGTGGGTGGATTTTCTGATAAAAGGGGCGATACTTTTCAAGCCTCAAATTATGATCCAAACAAAACGCTTATCATTAAGGGAATGACCCTTTTTGGAGGTGTTGAAATAAAGCACGTTTAATCCATGCTGAGGCATCCATTACTCAATAACAGAATGCTCATGATGTATTATGGGCTGTTTTGGTTAATTGTTGCCGTTATAAATGCTTTTGTACTAACACTTTGGTACGACCTTAGTATTCAGTCTTCATTAATGGAGTCTCTCATATTTTTTGTGTTGTACCCATTGTTAGGAGCAAGTATTTGGTTCATTGTAAAATACAATACAGTTAGTGAAAACGAATGGCACTGGATAATCCTGTATCATTTTATTGGAGCCACAATTCTAACTGCAATCTGGATGTATTTGGGGTTTATCATCATCAAGATAATTGATTCTGCTCACCTCAATATCATGCACGAAGAACTTCCATCTCGGATTTTCTTTGGCTACATCATGTACACCATTTTTGTGGCCTTCTTTTATGCCATTAACTACAACATGTCGTTAAAAGAGAAAATAAAACGTGAAGTTGAACTGAAAGCCTTGATAAGGGAAGCAGAACTAAGTGCTTTGAAATCGCAGATTAACCCGCATTTTCTTTTCAATAGTTTGAATTCAATTTCATCGCTAACGATTAGCAATCCTTCCAAAGCACAGGAAATGGTGATAAACCTTTCAACTTTTATGCGCTACTCGCTGCAGCATGGGGAACATGAAACGGTATCGCTTTCGCAGGAAATTGACAATATTAAACTTTACCTGGGGATTGAAAAAATCCGTTTTGGCAAAAAACTTAATCCGGTTTTTGAAATGGAAGAAAACTGCCATAGTGCTTTGATCCCCAATATGATTTTGCAGCCGTTGTACGAAAATGCAATTAAATATGGAGTTTACGAAGCCACTTCTCCGGTGAGTATAAAAACAACATGTATTCGATCAGAAAATGGATTTATTCTAATCACCATTGAAAATGAATATGAGCCTGATTCTGTAAAAAACAGGGGCGAAGGAATTGGGTTGCGAAATATCAGGCAACGATTGGATTTAATTTATGGAAATCCTGAATTACTGAGAATTACCGATAACAAAACAAGTTTTAAAGTTGAATTGATCATCCCGCAAAAAATAGAGCCATGAATGAAAAAATAAACGTAATTATTATTGAGGATGAAGAATTAGCAAGGGATTTGCTCAAATCATACATTCAGGATCACCCAAAGATCGAACTAATTGCCGAGTGTGAAAATGGATTTGAAGGTGTGCAGAAAATTAACGAGCTAAAACCCCAGTTGGTTTTTCTCGATATTCAGATGCCTAAAATTACCGGGTTTGAGATGTTGGAACTACTTGATCATAAGCCAGAAATAATCTTCACGACGGCATACGACCAGTTTGCCCTAAAAGCTTTTGATTACAGTGCCGCTGACTACTTGCTGAAACCTTTTTCAAAAGAACGGTTGATGGTGGCAATTGATAAAGTACTGGATCGAATTGGGGGCAATCATACTTCAGAAGAAAAGATTGAAAAGATTAGTGAATTCAGGGTGGAAGAATATTTGGAACGGGTGGTGGTTAAAGATCGTCACAAGATTAACATTATTCCGGTAGAAAAAATTAAATATTTTGAATCGTTGGATGATTACGTGCTCATCTATACTGCCGAAGGACGATTTATGAAGCAGAAAACCATGAAGTTTTTCGAAGCCAACCTGAACCCGAAAAACTTTATCCGAATACATCGCTCATATATTGTTCAGGTTGAGCAGATTGGTGAAATACAGCAATATGAGAAAGAGTCGTATATTGTTATCTTAAAAGATAAAACCAAGTTGAAAGTAAGTAAGTCGGGTTATAAAAACCTGAAAGAAGTACTCAACTTTTAGGTTTAAGTCAAAACAAGAATCGTATAAATAGTCACAGATAGTCCTGCTTTTATAGCAGGACTTTTTTATTTTTGTTGGCTATAACCACTATCAATGAAGGGAACGATTTTTTTTATCTGTATAATCCTGCCAATTGCAGCATTTTCACAAACCAAGGTTCAGCCAGATGGCTATAAGTTGCTGATTGGATTGCTTATTCTGCTTGCAATTCCGGTGATAGTGTTTCTATTTTCAAAAATGCGAAAGAAGAAAGCCTCTCCCCAAAAACAACCACCTGGCTTTTTTAAACGGAAAAAACTGAAAATTGAACTGACCAAAGACCGAAAGTATCGTCCAAAGAATCTAATACTACATATTCGTAATATCGGGAAAAAGGATGTTGACATTGAAGCACCGTTGTTGGTATTTCGGAAAATATGGAATGTAAGAAAGTTCAAACTGAAAGGCATCAACAAGCAAGAGATTTATCCGTTGTATTTGGAGAAGAACAAGGTACACGAAGTGCAGGTTGATTTAACTATTTTTTATAACCACGACCGTAAGCTTAAAAAATATTATCGGGCAAAAGTAATCCTGAAAGATACCAAAGGGAAGAAATATTCTTCAAAATATATAACCTTACGCAAAAGCTTGGTTTCCTAATGCGCAACTGGAAATTTAATCATATCGACTTTTCTACTTACCCTTCATATGGAGGAGATGATTTGGGTGTGTTTTTGAAAAACAATACACTTCATATAAAGATATGGGCACCAACAGCCAATATGGTTGAATTCCGGTTGTATGAAAAAAGTGCTGGGGGAAAACCCATTCGAACTGAATACCTCGATCCTTCCAAATCAGGGATATGGGAGTTGCAGCTTGCCGGAAATTTTGAAGGTTTGTATTATTCATTTAAGGTGAACGATGGAGAGTGGCTTAACGAAAATCCAGGTGTTGATGCCAGGGCTGTTGGAGCTAATGGAAGAAGGGGACTGGTTTTCGATCCGGAAAAAACAAACCCGGAAGGATGGGAACATGATAAGCCGATATTTTTGGAAAGCCCGGTAGATGCTGTTTTGTACGAAGTTCATGTTCGGGATTTCTCAAAAGCAGTTAGTTCTGGCATGAAAAACCGGGGAAAGTTTCTGGCTTTCACTGAAACAGAAAGCAAGCATAAATCGGGAACTCCAACCGGGATTCAGCATTTAAAAGAATTGGGGATCACGCATGTTCATCTTTTGCCAGTGTCTGATTTTTACACAGTGAACGAAAACAATACCGAAGCCAGGTATAATTGGGGTTACGATCCGTTGAACTACAATGTGCCCGAAGGAAGCTACGCCAGCAATCCCGACAATACTTCAAGAATAAAAGAATTTAAAGAATTGGTGTTGAGCCTGCACAAAGCAGGTATTGGCGTTGTGATGGACGTGGTTTACAATCATACCGGACTGACACGGCGTTCCTGGTTTAACCAAACGGTTCCCGGCTATTACTATCGGCAAAACAGAAATGGCAATTTTTCAAATGCCAGTGGTTGCGGAAATGAAATAGCTTCTGAACGATCGATGGTGAGGAAGTTTATTATTGATTCGTTAAAATACTGGACGGAAGAATATCACATTGATGGGTTTAGGTTTGACTTGATGGGAATTCATGATATTGAAACAATGAACCAGATTCGGGAGGAACTGGACAAGATAAAACCAGGCATGTTACTTTATGGTGAAGGCTGGGCAGCAGACCGCAGCCCAATGGACGAACAGGTTCGTGCTGTGAAGAGAAACACACCGAAGTTAAACCGAATAGCCTGTTTTAATGACGACATGCGCGATGCCATAAAGGGGCACAACTTCCATGCGAATAGCAATGGCTTTGTAAGTGGAAAAACCTTAAGGGAAGAATCTGTGAAATTTGGAGTGGTTGCTGCTTGCTATCATCCGCACATCGTTTATGGTTATGTGGAAAGTTCGGGTGCCCCATGGGCCGAGGAGCCCTGGCAGTGTGTGAATTATGTGTCTTGCCACGATAATTTCACCTTGTTTGATAAGTTGAAACTAAGTTGTCCTGATGCCGATGAAGAATTGCTAAAGAAGATGCAAAAACTGGCGGGGGCATTAATCCTTAGCTCGCAAGGGATTCCTTTCATTCATGCAGGCTCTGAATTTTGCCGAAGTAAAAAAGGAAACCATAATTCTTACAAGTCGCCAGATAGGATCAATCAGCTAAGTTGGTGTTTAAAAGATAAAAACAAGGATGTTTTTTACTACTACAGCAAATTGATTGAGCTTCGGAAGCAGGTTTCAGCTTTCCGGATGAAATCGGCAAGTGAAATTCGCAAACACCTTGTCTTTTCTCCGAATTACCAACCTGGAGTTGTAACTTATAAGATATTCGACTATCCGTGTCAGCAAAAATGGGAAACGATTCAGGTTATTTTTAACGCAAACAAGCAACCCATAAATAACCAGCTGGCAAAAAATGCCAAATGGAAAATTATTGCCAAAGAAGGTGAAATTGATCTTTCCGGATTAGGATACCATCAAGGTGAAGAAATAACCGTTCCTCCTGTTTCAATGATGATTTTGGTTGTTGAATATTAAAATACTGCAAGTAATAAATCAATATCTTTTGAGGGGATATTTAGTTGGTCGCCAACATCATGATTGGTCAATATACCATTGTAAATATAGATCCCATTTCGGAATCCAGGTGTGTCTTTTATGTAATTTTGCATTCCGCCAATTTCACCAATAGAAATGATGATTGGAGCAAGTATGTTACTCAATGTAATTGATGCAGTTCGGGCTACAATCGAAGGAAGGTTCGGCACGCAATAGTGAACCACACCATGTTTTTCATAAGTTGGGTTGTTCAAATCTGTGCATTTACTGGTTTCAAAGCAACCTCCCTGACTTACATTTAAGTCAATAATTACCGAGCCGGGTTTCATCTTTTTAACCATTTCTTCTGAAACCCTGAATTTGGGATTTGAGTTAAATGATAAAGCACCCAAGACAACATCTGCGGAAAAGAGGGCTTTTCTGAGTACGTTTGGGTAAAGCACCGACGTGAAAACACGTTGCCCAAGTTTTTCTTCCATCCTACGAAGGTTGAACAGGTCATCATCAAAAATCTTGACCGTTGCTCCCAAACCAAGGGCCGCACGGGCAGCAAATTCTGCCGCAGTTCGAGAGCCCAAAATCACGAGTTCTGTTGGCGATATTCCGGTAATCCCACCCAGAAGAACACCCTTCCCATCGCGCGAATTACTTAAGTATTCGCTGGCAAGGGTAATTGCTGTTGAACCTGAAATCTGGCTCATTAAACTAACAACAGGTAAATGCCCATGCTCGTTTTGCATGTATTCGTAAGCAATGGTGGTTACTTTTTTTGCCATTAGTTTTTTAATGGTCTCCTGACAGTGTGCATTAATCTGCAAGTTCGAAATCAGTGTCTGATGACCTCGAAGCATGTCAATCTCATCCTTGTCAAACGGTGAAACCCTTAGAATAATATCGCATTGAAAAACTTCCTCTTTCTTGTCAACAATAACTGCCCCGGCGTTCCGGTATTCTTCATCGGAATAACTGGCCGATTTACCAGCATCTTTTTCAATGTGAATTTCATGGCCGTAAGAAACCAGAAGTTCAACAGCTTCAGGGGTTAAAGGAACACGATATTCAACCTTTGAAAAATCGGATGGAATACCAATTGTGATTTTTTTCCCCTTGCGTCGTAGCTCAAGCATCTCTTCTTTTGGGAGAAAAAGGGTTTTTATCTCCGGACTATTTTCTTTCTCGGTCATAACGGGCAGTAATTAAGGCTATTAATTTACTCTTTATCTGTCAATTATCAAAGCTCTACTGCTTTGATTATCCGCGAGCCATTGGCTGATTCTTCAATCGATACTTTAATAAAATTCTCCGGGAGCAAACCTTCAATCTTTTCAGGCCACTCCATAAAGCAATATTGATTGCTAAAAAGGTAATCTTCAAAGCCAATGTCCATTGCTTCTTCAATGTTTTTTATCCGGTAAAAATCAAAATGGAATATTTTACCCGATTCCGGGGTGTCATATTCGTTTACCAATGCGAAAGTTGGGCTGGTGATATTATCAATACTGCCCAAGTGTCGGCAAATTGCTTTTATAAAAGTTGTTTTACCAGCTCCCATCGAGCCATAAAAAGCAAACACACGTTTATCGGCGAAAGCTTTAAACAGTTTTTCCGCTGCTCCTTTTAGTTCTTCTACTGAATTAATTTCAATTGTAACCATAAATTAATTTGCTAATAAAGTGCAAAGTAAAAAAACTTCAGCAAATTTTTTAAACCCTGATATTTATTAAAGATTTGATTTGAAAAAATGTATTACTTTTGAAAAAAATAAAAACAATAATAGAATCATGAATCTTCCTGAAAATTTAAAGTACACAAAAGAACACGAATGGATTCGTGTAGAAGGCAACATAGCAACAGTTGGCATTACAGATTTTGCTCAAGGAGAACTTGGCGATATCGTTTTTGTTGAAATAGAAACTGAAGGTGAAAACCTTGATAAAGGCGAGACTTTTGGAACTGTTGAGGCAGTAAAAACTGTTTCGGATTTGTTTATGCCTATTGGTGGCGAAGTTGTAGAATTTAATGCTGCTTTGGAAGATAGTCCTGAGCTAATTAATAAAGATGCTTATGGCGATGGTTGGATGATTAAAATCGACATGAGCGATGCATCAGAATTGGATGAGTTGATGGATGTTGATTCTTATAAAGCAATGATCGAAGCTTAACAGAATTATTATTCAATATTATCATAGTAGCCCGGTTTTACCGGGCTTTTTTTGTATAAAACAGGGATAGCATCTTTTTTTCTAAATGCAACTTCTTAATATCATAAGAATAAAAATTGTCAATTGGTTATATGTTATTAATGCTAATAACGACTACAATGCTCCCTAAATATGAGGAGCTATGACGACCATGAACGTTTCTCTCATGAAGTAATAAAGATGAGTTAGAAAAAGAAATAGAAAACATGTACTTAAATGATAATATGAACGAGGGAAGTACAACAGCTATAAGTTAAATAGCTAATTCTTCGGTATTTTTAAATACACACTTAGAGAGACAATGTCTTGTGAGTAATTTACAACATGCTGAATCCATAACAAGTGCTTGCAAAAGTTTATTGCCAAAATCAATATCTGAGGTTTTTAGTTTCAATTATTTAGTTTAATGATATCGATCTTAGATCTTAATAACTTTTTAAACTTTTGAATTAAAAGAATTTTTTCATTTTCAAAACCAAGCAATCCATTTGGTCATGTTGAATGTAAGAAGGGAACTTGTATTTCACGGGATGAGATTATTTTTGAAATAAAACATTATTTGTTATGGTTTTTACGATGCTGTCTCTGGTAACTTGAATTTTGAATTCTTCGAATGACAAGTTAAGCCAGGGTATATATATGTCAAAGTCTCTTTGATCTATCTTTATTCCAAAATGATTTTGTTCATTTTCTAAATAACTATAACCAATTGTGGGTGGTGGTAACAATAAGTTATGTCTTTTATCTTTTATCTTTATTAGTTTACCATCCTTATGAAAGTGAAAAATTGCTTCATTTTTTTTGTTTAAAGTGTTAATTATTGTTTTTCGCTGTTGGGGTATAGAAAACTCGAATAAAAATGCATTTCCATTCGGAATGCTTATCTCTTTAAATAATGTGTTATCAATTCCAAGTAGTGTGTCTCCAATCTCAATAATCGAATATAATTCATCCTTAATTACTGCCTCAACTGTGAATGGATGGTTTTCTGATAAAATTACCCCAAAAGAATTAATACATTTATACAATAAACGAAGGTATGCTGTTGGTTTGGCATGGGGGTAATTTTCAATGAAATCTATAAAGCTCTCATCACTTGCCAAGCAAAAGCAGACAGTCGAATCTAGGTAGTTGATAGTGTATGATTCAAATCTTTGTAAAAAAGTTGATCCAATAATGTTTTTCTGAATAGATTTTTTATATGTGATAATTACATCCGAAAAGGTTTTATCTTTTATCCTAAGATCAGATAAAATAAGGAACGTAGAATCAATATTTGATCTCCCCCATTCTTTAAATCCAGTATTAGACTTGAATGACCATACTTTTTGACTCAGATCTTTATTATTTATGTTATTGTAGCTAATCGAATCAATTAATAATTCAAGATTGAAGCCTGTGTCAAGTATAAACTCTCTTTTAGAACCTGCTAGATTAGCATCAATATATATAGAGTTGTTTCTTAAGGAAAAAGGAAGATGAATTCCTTTAGCCTTTTGTATATTATTGTTCAAGGTAAGGATTATTTTTTTTGATGCATTATCCACTTTAATACAGAAATTCCTTAGTATATCGTTCCCAATTATGCCATCATATTGCTTTGAGCTAAAATCATGAGTAGCAAAGTTTTTATTTTTAAGAAATACTTCTCCCCATCCAATTTCCTCAATTTTAACTTCTGAAAGTTTTTCTATTGTTTCAGAAGCATCTCTTATATTATACTTTCTAGTTGAGTATTTTCTACCTGTTCCCTGTTGAACTAATGAAATTTCTGAGCCAGTATCAATAATAAATGATAGAGTGTCTTCTGAAAAGGTCATGCTAGTGATGATATGACCATTTGTAGAATATGTGAATGGGATTTCAACTTGATCTGTATTTTTGGGAAATAAATATGAAGTTTCGTTTTTACAACTTATTAATGAAAAAGCATATAAAAGAAATGCTATTTTTATATGTATAAGGTTATTGTTCATCTATAGGGTGACTTTTGCTTTTCTAGACTGATGACAATATAGTATTTTTTTTAAACGATGGGTTGAATACTATGATAAGTTTTGAAGCGAGCATGGTAATTTAACGTGAGTTCGGTTTAAGCAGCAAATAATCCTAGTTTGGTAGAAGTTTCTTCAAACTCCACATTAATGGATGGTTTCTTAGGGAAAAATGAATATGCCACCAATGCACTAATGACATTGAGGATAAAACTATCGACCGATAGCTAGAATGCTCTCCCTTGCATATATTTTTCAGTTTATCATTGACCGTTTCAATTATTGCCTTTTCCCTAAGCAGTACCTTTCCCACATCGAACAATGGCCCCTTTCTGCAAACCCCCGGAAAACCTTATGGTTGTGGATCCTCCTGTTATGGCAGACCCTCAGAGGGGTCGAATCAATGTAGTTGATCCCCGTACATTTTCCCATACACCTGTTTTTTAAAAACAGGACAAAAGGGATGGAACACCTGGACTGTAACTCAATAAAACGATTGTAAGAAACCAAGCCGGGGAATTCCCTTTTAAGGTGGACCTGAACATAGTGGACATAAAAATGCTTGAAGTTACGGAAACTGCCAAAATGAAAGAGGATAAGTATCGATATGATCTCTGATTCACAAAGCCCAGCTTTCCTGTCCCGCTTGTTCACACCTTTTAACCGGAACTTTTTCAATTCGGCTTCACATTCAATACAAAAGTCATCGACCTTAACAAATATTTCAGTAATTCTATCTATCCTGACAAAATGTAGATGTCTGGATATCAATAGTATGTCGTTACTCTAAAGATACAAACAACTCCTTTCTACAACTATATAAAACGAAAAAATCCGGCTCAAAGGCCGGATTTTCATATATTGAAATATTGTTATTAGAGTGATTTCGCAACCTCCACTTCCTTGAAGGATTCCACCATATCACCAACTTTAATGTCGTTGTAGCCTTCGATGTTCAAACCGCATTCGTAGCCTTTTTGAACTTCTTTTACATCGTCCTTGAATCGTTTTAGCGAGCCAAGTTCTCCGGTATAGATTACAATACCATCGCGGATCAATCGTATTTTGCTGTTCCTGTTGATTTTTCCATCGCGAACAATACAACCAGCAATCGTACCCACTTTGGTGATTTTGAAAGTCTCCAAAATTTCAGCAGTACCGGTAATTTCTTCCTTAATATCTGGTGAAAGCATACCTTCCATTGCCGACTTAATCTCGTTGATAGCATCGTAAATAATGGAGTACAAGCGGATATCCACTTCTTCTTTTTCAGCCAGTTTACGTGCCTGAAGACTTGGGCGAACCTGGAACCCGATAACAATCGCATCGGAAGCTGTTGCCAGCATGATATCAGATTCAGAAATTGCACCTACCGCTTTGTGGATTACATTGATTTGAATTTCTTCGGTTGAAAGTTTGATCAATGAATCAGAAAGTGCTTCAATTGAACCGTCCACATCACCTTTCACAATCAGGTTCAATTCCTGGAAGTTACCAATAGCAATACGACGACCAATTTCATCCAGTGTAATATGTTTTTGAGTGCGCAGTCCTTGCTCACGTGCAAGCTGTTCGCGTTTGTTGGCAATTTGTCTTGCATCACGCTCATTGTCAAAGACAATAAATTTGTCACCTGCTTGTGGTGCACCATCAAGACCCAGGATAATCACTGGCTCAGATGGACCTGCTTCTTCGATACGTTGGTTACGCTCGTTGAACATAGCTTTTACGTGGCCATAATACTGACCTGCCAGCACAATGTCCCCCTGACGAAGCGTGCCGTTTTGCACAAGCATTGTTGCTACATATCCACGACCACGGTCAAGTGACGATTCAACAATTGTACCTGTCGCTTTTTTCTCTTTATTTCCTTTTAGTTCCAGAAGTTCTGCCTCAAGAAGCACTTTTTCCAGAAGCTCTGTAATGTTTGTTCCGTTTTTCGCAGAAATATCCTGACTCTGGTATTTCCCACCCCATTCTTCAACCAAATAATTCAGGTTGGCAAGGCCTTCCTTGATTTTTTCAGGGTTTGCACCTGGCTTATCAATTTTGTTGATTGCAAATACAATAGGCACACCTGCCGCCTGGGCATGGTTGATGGCCTCTTTTGTCTGCGGCATGATATCATCGTCAGCCGCAACAATAATAATAGCGATATCGGTTACCTGTGCTCCCCTTGCACGCATCGCAGTAAACGCTTCGTGACCAGGAGTATCAAGGAATGTAATCATTCTGCCATCTTCAAGGCTTACGTGATACGCTCCAATGTGCTGTGTAATTCCACCAGCCTCACCCGCAATGACGTTGGTGTCGCGAATGTAGTCAAGCAATGAAGTTTTACCGTGGTCAACGTGCCCCATTACAGTTACAATTGGTGCGCGTTGATGTACTTCATCCGGTTCTTCATCATCCTCTTCAATTGCTTCAAGGATATCAGCACTTACAAATTCTACTTCGTAGCCAAATTCTTCAGCAACGATTGACATGGTTTCGGCATCCAATCGTTGATTAATGGACACAAATAATCCAAGTGTCATACAAGATGAAATGATCTGATTTACACTCACATTCATCATTGTTGCTAATTCAGCAACCGATACAAATTCGGTTACTTTCAATACATTCTTTTCAGCCGATTGCTTCTCGATTTCAGCTGCTGCCTTTTCACTTGCTGCCTGACGTTTGTCACGGCGGTATTTTGCTCCTTTGGATTTTTGTTTCCCGGAAGTTAGACGTGCAAGAGTGTCCTTAATTTGCTTTTGTACATCCTCCTCGCTAACCTCTTTTTTAATGACACGCTTTTTGCCTTTTCCTGGATGTTGTTGACCCTGTGGCCTTCCTCCTTGTTTGTTCCCAACATTCACGCGGCCTTTGGTCTCGGTCTGGATACGGCGGCGTTTCTTCTTTTGGTTTTGAGATGAATCATCTGAAGATGAGGCAACAGGTTTATTTTTTGGAAGGTCAATTTTTCCAACAACTGTTGGCCCGGATAGTTTGTTAACTTTGGTTTGAACTTCTCCTTTTGAATCTTTTTTAGGGCCTGCTTTATCCGCTTGTTTTTGCTTATTTCTCTCTTGTCTTTCTTCTTCTTTTTGTTTGCGTGTTTTTTTGGCAGGGCGTGTTTTCTGATTAATCGTCGATAAATCAATTTTACCCACGACCTTAACTTCATCAACTTTTGGAACATCAGTTTGATGTTCTTCTGGCTTTTGTTCCTGTTTTGCAGCTGGCTTCTCAACTGCTGCCTCTGGCTCTTTTGGTGCCGTTTCTTTTTTAACAGGCTTTTCAACTGACTTCTCAACTGGCTTCTCAACAGGCTTCTCCGCAGGTTTTTCTTCTACCTTCTCTTTTATTGGCTCAGCTTTTTTCTTTGGTTTTAAATCGTTCAAATCGATTTTGCCAAGTACTTTAGGTTTTGCTTTTTCCACCTTAGGCTCAGGTTTCGGTTCTGGCTTTGGTTCGGGTTTTTGCACAGGCTCAGCTTCAGCTGCTTTTGGAGCGCTTGGGGCAGTTTCTGGTTCTGGAACAACTTCTGTTTCTTGTTGAGGTTCTTCTCCAATCGAAACCACTTCTTTTTTGCCCCGGTGATGGTGCAAGTTGATTTTTTCCGACTCTTTCTTGAGCGAGATATCACTTTTATATTCCTGTTCAAGCAACTGATAAGCTTCCGGAGTAATCTTGGTGTTCGGGTTGGTATCAACGTCGAAGCCTTTTTTATGCAGAAAATCAACAATGGTTGATATCCCCACATTGAATTCTCTTGCTACTTTGCTTAATCTTGCGCTTTTTCCGCCAATTGTCATATATTCAGTCTGTTTTTTTCTTTATAATACTGCTCAAGAAATTCTTTGCAATTTTAAATTCAATTTTATTAAAAACCCAAAATATCGCTCAAAAAATAATTTGATACTATTCAAACTCTGAGCGAAGGATTTTTAGAACATCGTCAATCGTTTCTTCCTCAAGATCAGTTCTTTTTATCAAATCATTTCTGGGAATGGATAACACATTTTTTGCGGTATCACATCCAATTGCTTTTAGTTCATCCAGAACCCAGCTTTCAATTTCATCAGCAAACTCGTCCAGGTTCACGTCCTCGTTGTCTTCTGCCATTTCTCTGTAAACATCAATTTCATAGCCAGTTAGCTGACTGGCAAGCTTAATGTTCAACCCACCTTTACCAATGGCCAGTGATACTTCGTCTGGTTTAAGGTAAACATCTGCTTTTTTCTCTTCTTCGTGTATTTTTGTTGAAGTGATTTTTGCAGGGTTCAGTGCACGTTGAATGAACAACTGAACGTTAGCAGAGAAATTGATCACGTCAATGTTTTCATTGCGCAGCTCACGAACAATACCGTGAATACGAGAACCTTTCATACCCACACAAGCTCCAACCGGATCAACACGTTCGTCGTACGATTCAACAGCAACTTTTGCTCTTTCGCCTGGAACACGTACAATCTTCTTAATCGTAATCAAACCATCAAAGATTTCAGGAACTTCCAGCTCGAACAATCGCTCAAGGAAAACAGGTGAAGTTCGTGAAAGAATAATTAATGGATTATTGTTACGTAGTTCAACTTTATATACCACCGCTCTAAGATTATCCCCTTTGCGGAAATAATCGGTTGGAATTTGTTCCGTTTTGGGTAGGATCAATTCGTTGCCTTCATCATCCAAAATCAGAATTTCTTTTTTCCATACCTGATAGACTTCACCCGTTACAATGTCACCAATCTTATCCTTATATTTTCCGTACACATAGTCTTTTTCAAGTTCAAGTATACGGCTCGCCAAATTCTGACGTAAGTTTAAGATAGCCCTTCTTCCAAAGTGTTCCAATTTAACCTCGTCGGTTACTTCTTCACCCACTTCGTAATCATCGTCTATTTTTTTTGCTTCTTTAAGTGTTATCTGTGTATTTGGATCTTCAATTTCACTGTCTTCAACAACTTCACGGTTTCTCCAAATCTCAAAGTCACCTTTATCTATATTGATGATTATATCAAAGTTCTCATCAGTTCCATAGTTTTTCTGAAGAACATTACGAAATACATCTTCGAGCACACTCATCATGGTCACCCGGTCAATGTTCTTCAGTTCCTTAAATTCCGAAAAGGTATCGATAAGATTAATTGTATCCATCTTTCCCCGCTTTTAAAATTTTATAATGTTTTTTACTGTTTTCGCTTTATCAAACTCTATACGATGAACCCGGACAATAAGTTGTTTTTTCTTATGTCCTTCTACTTTTTCCCTTTTTCTGGTCTCAAGTTCAAATCCATCTTCATCTACTTCTTTAAGAGTCCCTTCTAGTTTTATTCCATCAGCCATTACCACCTCAACATCTTTTCCCTTGTTTTTTAGGAATTGCTTGTGGATCTTAAATGGTTCACCAAGCCCGGCAGATGAAACCTGCAACTCAAAATCTTCCGTTTCACGATCCAGGTTGCCTTCAATATGCCTGCTAAATTCCATGCAGTTTTTGATGGTCAATCCTGAAAAACTATCCAAGGTTACTGAAATATGATTTGTAGAACTAACATCGATGCTTACAATGAACTGTTCATCGGTAAGCTGTTCTTCTACTAATTCAACGATTTTATCTTTGCTAATCATATTTTAATCAATAAAATAGGGGACTTTTGGTCCCCTACAAACGGTATTCTTTCCAATTGCCAGCGCAAAAATAGCAATTTACATTTAATTCTCAAAATAAGGAAGTCAATGATTCTCAGGAAAGAATTGAATGTTTTGTTTGCGCCATTTTAAGAACAAAAAAGTTTCTTACTTTTGCCAGTGCTGAGTGCAAAAATCTGAAAATAAAAGATTTGAAGACGAACAAGAAGAAAATCATCAACGACCCCGTATTCGGATTTATCACAATCCAGTCGGAGCTAATATTTGATCTGATCGAACACCCTTATTTTCAGCGTTTACGAAGAATAAAACAATTGGGGCTTTCCAGTATTGTTTTTCCTGGTGCAAACCACACCCGCTTTGAACACGCAATTGGGGCAAGTTACCTGATGCGCACTGCGATTGCTTCGTTAAGGTTGAAAGGAGTGGTTATTACAGACGAAGAAGCTGAAGCAGTAACTGTTGCCATTTTGCTTCATGATATTGGGCACGGGCCTTTTTCGCATGTGCTGGAACATTCAATTGTGAAAGGTATTCCGCATGAACAGATATCTATTTTGTTCATGGAAGAGCTAAACAGAGAGTTCGGTGGTAAGCTTGAGCTGGCTATCAAGATTTTCAAAAATGAATACACCAAGAAATTCCTGCACCAGCTAGTTGCCGGGCAATTGGATATGGACCGATTGGATTATCTTCGACGAGATAGCTTTTTTACTGGTGTAACCGAAGGTGTGATTGGTTCCGATCGGATTATAAAAATGCTGAATGTAAAGAATGACGAATTGGTGATTGAATACAAAGGCATTTATTCCATCGAGAAATTTTTGATTGCACGAAGGTTAATGTATTGGCAGGTTTATTTGCACAAAACGGTTCTTGCAGCAGATAGCTTGTTGGTTAATATTCTTAAGCGTGCCCGACAGATTTTGTTTGAAGGAGCTGACTTGTTTGCTTCGTATGCTTTGACTGTATTCCTGAAAAATGAAATAACCCTGGATCAATTTGCTTCGATGGAAGTAGATGCTGAGCATAACTTGCTCGAATTATTTGCCCAGCTTGACGACACAGATATCATTTCTGCCATAAAACAGTGGCAATACCATGATGATGAAATTCTTTCATGCCTTTCAAAAAACTTGATCAACAGGAGGACATATCGAATAAAGATTAAGGATAGGGCGTTCCCTAAAAAGAAAATAGATGAAATGAGGGCAAAGGTTATCGAGCGGTTCAATACAAGTGATGATTTGGTGGAGTATTTCTTTGTCAGTGATTCAATTACGAATAGTGCTTATGCAGGCGAAACAGGGAAAATAAACATCCTTTTCAAGAATGGGAAAGTGAAAGAAATCAATGAGGCATCAGACATAAACTTGTCGAATCTTTCACAGACAGTGCGCAAATATTTTATCTGTTATCCCAAAGAATTGGACATTAATTAATTTAAACCTATTTTTGCAGCGCGGCAAGAAGAAAATTATGGAATTTAAAGCACAGAATATCGCTGAGTTCCTGAATGGTACTATAGAAGGCGATGCAGATGTGAGTGTTGGCAATGTTTCAAAAATTGAAGATGGGAAGCCAGGGACACTCGCATTTTTAGCAAATCCGAAGTATGAAAAGTATATTTACGAGACTCAGGCGTCCGTCGTTCTTGTGAATAAAGATTTCAAACCTGAACAAAAAATCAATGCAACTTTAATTCGAGTGGATGATGCCTATCAGGCATTCGCTTCGTTGTTAGAGATGGTGGATCAGTTTCAAAAGCAAAAGTCAGGTATTGAACAGCCTTCATTTGTAGATGATTCAGCTAAAGTTGGTAAAGACATTTATTTGGGTGCTTTTGCATACATAGGACAAGGTTCAGATATCGCTGATCAGGTTAAAATTTACCCACAGGCATATATTGGTAGCAACGTGAAAGTTGGAAAGAACTCCATCATTTATGCTGGTGCTAAGATTTACGACAATACTATTATTGGAGAAAACTGCATTATTCAGGCCGGTGCTGTAATTGGTTCGGATGGATTTGGGTTTGCTCCAACTGAAGATGGTTCATATAAAAAGATACCACAACTTGGAAACGTGATTATTGAAGACAATGTTGAGATTGGTGCCAACACGACCATCGATTGTTCAACAATGGGTTCAACAATTATTCGAAAAGGGGTGAAGCTTGATAACCTGATTCAGATTGCCCATAACTGTGAAGTTGGGGAAAATACCGTTATGGCCGCGCTTGTTGGAATTGCAGGTTCTACAAAAGTTGGAAAAAACAACATGTATGGCGGGCAAGTAGGGATTTCAGGGCATTTAACGATAGGCGACAATGTGAAAATCGGTCCAATGGCAGGTGTTTCCAACAATATTAAATCCGACAAAACCGTATTGGGAACTCCAGCAATGGATGTTGACAAGGCCCTAAAAACCTATGTGGTATTTAGGCGCTTGCCCGAAATGCGGGATCAACTAAATGATCTTAAGAAAGAAGTAAAAGATATTCAATCAAAGATGAACGAAAGTAAGTAGTTCGAAAACTATTTGATGCAATGACTTTGAAACAAAAAACATTAGCCCGCGAGTTTTCAATTAGCGGGAAAGGACTTCATACGGGTGTACAGGTAAATATGACCTTCAAGCCTGCCCCAGAAAATCACGGCTTTATATTTCAACGGGTAGATTTGCCCGGAAAACCAATCCTTGAAGCGGATGCAAACCTGGTAATTGATACATCAAGGGGTACAGTAATTGCCAATGGTAATGCACGTTTGAGTACCATTGAACATTCACTGGCTGCGTTAACTGGAATGGATGTTGACAATGCCCTTATTGAAATTGACAACGAGGAAGTCCCAATTTTGGACGGTAGCTCAAAGTTGTTTATTGAAGCGATAGAAAATGCCGGCATAGTTGAACAGGAAGCTGAAAGGAAATTTCTGGTAATAAAAGATAAAATTGTATACAAGGATCCTGAAACTGGTTCAGAACTGATTGCATTACCAGATGAAGATTACAGCTTAAATGTGATGATCTCATTCAACTCAAGGGTGCTTAACAATCAGTTTGCAACACTTGAAAAACTATCTGATTTTAAGGAAGAGATTGCTGCCTGTCGTACTTTTGTGTTTTTAAGGGAATTGGAATTCCTTCTTCAAAACAACCTGGTTAAAGGTGGTGATTTGGATAACGCGATTGTGATTATGGATCACAAAGTAAACCAGGAAGAGCTTGATCGGATTGCAGACCTTTTTAATCACGAACGAGTTGAAGTAAAAAAAGACCAAGGAATTTTGAATAACCTGGATCTTCAATTCGAGAATGAGTGTGCGCGCCATAAATTACTTGACGTGGTTGGTGATTTAAGTTTAGCAGGGGTTCGGATTAAAGGAAAAATTATTGCCACCAAACCTGGTCACAAAGTAAATACAGAATTTGCCAAACTGTTAAAGAAAGAATACGAAAAGCAAAATAAGAACAACGATATTCCTGTTTATGATCCTACGCAGGAACCACTGATGGATGTGAATAAACTGAAAACATTCCTTCCTCACAGGTTTCCTTTTCTTTTAGTAGATAAAGTCGTTGAGATCAAAGATGATTACATTGTTGGTGTAAAAAACGTTACTGCTAACGAACCGTTCTTTCAAGGGCATTTTCCTGAAGAGCCTGTTATGCCGGGCGTTTTAATTGTTGAAGCGATGGCTCAGTGTGGTGGTTTGTATGTTCTTCACAACCGCGAAGAAAAATATTCGACCTATTTTGTTCGTATTGATAATGTTAAATTTCGAAAAAAAGTTGTTCCGGGCGACACCTTGGTACTAAAAATTAAGCTTACTTCGCCGATTCGTAGAGGCATAGCCAATATGAAAGGTGTTTGCTACATAGGAAAAACAATCGTTGCAGAGGGCGAATTTATGGCGCAAATTGTTAAAGCCTGAAGAAATTATTGAAAAAAAAAGATAAGATGAAACAACCATTAGCTTATGTACATCCCGAATCAAAAGTAGCAGATAATGTGGTGATTGAACCATTTGTTACAATTGATAACGATGTTGTAATTGGTGAAGGGACTCGAATTGGATCAAATGTTACCATTTTGCCTGGTACAAGAATTGGCAAAAACTGCCGAATTTTTCCAGGGGCAGTAATTGGTGCAATTCCTCAAGACCTTAAATTCAAAGGGGAATATACCACCGTAGAAATTGGTGACAACACAACTATACGCGAGTGCGTAACGGTAAACAGAGGTACCACTGCGCGTGGGAAAACTGTTATCGGAAATAACTGTTTGCTTATGGCTTATGTCCATATTGCGCACGACTGTATTGTTGGAAACAACGTAATCCTTGTTAACAGTACCCAGCTTGCTGGTGAGGTAATTGTTGACGATTGGGCAATTATTGGCGGGATGTCAGCAATTCACCAATTCTGTAGGGTTGGATCGCATGTAATGTTGTCGGGTGGATCACTTGTGCGTAAAGATGTGCCTCCGTTTATTAAGGCAGGTCGTGAGCCTCTTTCTTATGTAGGGATCAACTCAATAGGACTGAGAAGACGGAACTACAACAATGAGAAAATCCGTGAGGTACAGGAAATTTATCGTTACATCTATCAAAAAGGATTGAATACGGCTCAAGCAGTTGAAATTATTGAAGCTGAAATGTCTGCAACTCCTGAGAGGGATGAGATCCTGTTGTTTGTGAAAGATTCAAAACGTGGTATTATCCGAGGTTATTTCCCAGATTAATCGAAAAGATAAAAATATATTGAAGCCCGGTTTATGCCGGGCTTTTTTTTGTGCAATATTGTCGGGTTATTTTTTCAGCTGGTTCCATCCCTGAGCCTGAAGTGGAATTGCTGCACCAGCTCCAGTAATTAGGTTTGCTCCTTCACTTGCTTCTGCAATATGTCCAATGATGGAAATGTCCGGGTCATTTTTTATTTTGTCATGATCTTCCAGGGGAATAGTAAATAGAAGTTCGTAGTCTTCACCTCCATTTAAAGCAGCAACAAGTGGGTTGATGCTTAATTCCTCACCAAACTGTTTCGTTTGAAAATCTAAAGGGATTTTATCCTCATAAATACTGCATCCAACCTTGGAGTTTTTGCAGATATGCAAAATTTCTGATGAGAGCCCATCTGAAATATCAATCATTGAAGTTGGTTGAACTTCAAGTTTCTTTAAGGCAGCAATCACATCTCCTCTGGCTTCAGGACGTAACTGTCGTTGAAGGATGTAATCGTAGCCTTCCAGTTTAGGTTGCTCACTTGGGTTGACCTTGAATACTTCATTCTCGCGTTCCAGCAACTGAAGGCCCAGGTACGCACCGCCCAAATCGCCAGAAACACAAAGCAGATCATTTATGTTTGCACCGCTTCGGTAAACAATCTCTTCTTTTGAGGCTTCTCCAAGAGCAGTAATGCTAATTACCAAACCGGTCATCGAACTGGTGGTGTCACCGCCTACCAAATCAACATCAAATTTTTCACAAGCCTCTTTAATGCCCTCATAAAGTTCTTCAATATTTTCAACTGAGAATTTATTGGAGATTGCCAATGAAACAGTAATTTGTTTGGGCTGTGCATTCATCGAAAAAACATCAGATAAATTCACCATTACTGCTTTATACCCGAGGTATCTTAAAGGGGCATACATCAGGTTAAAATGAATACCCTCAACCAGCAAATCGGTAGTCATCACAACTTGCTTGTCCTCAAAATTCATAACAGCGGCATCGTCGCCAACGCCTTTTAAGGTACTTTTGTTTTTTATTTTGAAATCTTTTGTCAGATGGTCAATAAGACCAAATTCCCCCAATGCGGAAAGTTCTGTGCGTTTTTGTGTATTATCCATGTTTTAAATATCAGACCAAAAGGTGTGAAATGATTTTTCTCAGCTGCAAAAATAGCGTTACTTCATTATCTTTGCAATTATTTTTAAACAGTCTATTCCGGTGTTTGTTATATAGGCGATTAGATTAAAGCAATACAAGGTAGATGGAAGAGCAAGATAAGATATTACACGAAGTTACCTCACAAGAATATAAATACGGGTTCACCACTGATTTAGAGATGGACACCATTCCTAAGGGTTTGAATGAAGATGTCATTCGGATGATTTCTGCAAAAAAGGAAGAACCTGAGTTTATGCTTCAGTTTCGATTGGATGCATATAAGAAGTGGCTAAAGATGGAAATGCCTGATTGGGCGTATTTAAAAATACCACCGATTGATTTTCAGGATATCATTTATTATGCAGCCCCAAAGTCGAAACCTCAGTATGAAAGCCTTGATGAGGTTGATCCTGAGTTACTGGAGACTTTTGAAAAGCTGGGCATTCCGCTTGAAGAGCAGAAAGTGCTGGCGGGTGTAGCTGTTGATGCCGTAATTGACAGTGTTTCTGTAAAAACAACATTTAAAGATACGCTTCTTGAAAAAGGGATTATTTTCTGTTCATTCAGTGAAGCAGTAAAAGAACATCCTGATTTGGTGAAGAAATATTTGGGAATGGCTGTGCCTGTTTCTGATAATTACTTTGCTGCCTTAAATTCGGCCGTATTTTCTGATGGCTCGTTTTGTTACATTCCGAAAGGAGTGCGTTGCCCAATGGAGCTTTCAACTTACTTCAGGATTAACGCTGCCGGAACAGGTCAGTTTGAGCGCACATTGATTGTTGCAGAAGATGACAGTTATGTGAGTTACCTGGAAGGTTGTACGGCGCCCATGCGTGATGAAAACCAATTGCATGCTGCTGTGGTTGAAATTATCGCGTTAGATCGGGCAGATGTAAAATATTCAACGGTACAGAATTGGTATCCTGGCGATAAGCAGGGAAAAGGTGGCGTATACAACTTTGTTACCAAGCGTGGTGTTTGCCGGGGTGTGTCTTCAAAAATTAGCTGGACACAGGTGGAAACAGGTTCTGCAATTACCTGGAAATACCCAAGTTGTATATTGATGGGCGACAACTCAGTTGGTGAATTTAACTCGGTTGCCGTAACCAACAACTACCAGCAGGCCGATACCGGAACAAAAATGATTCACCTTGGTAAAAACACAAAAAGTACCATCATTTCAAAAGGTATTTCAGCAGGTAAAAGCGAAAACTCATACCGTGGACTGGTAAAGGTTCTTCCCGGTGCCGTAAATTCAAGGAACTTCTCACAATGTGATTCTTTGCTGTTAGGTTCAACTTGTGGGGCACATACGTTCCCTTATATTGAAGTTGGAAACAAGACTTCAATTGTTGAACATGAGGCAACAACTTCAAAAATTGGGGAAGATCAGATTTTCTATTGCAACCAACGTGGGATTTCAACCGAAGATGCAATTGGGATGATTGTAAACGGATATGCCAAAGAGGTATTGAATAAACTTCCGATGGAGTTTGCAGTTGAAGCGCAAAAGCTGCTGCAAATTAGTTTGGAAGGAAGTGTTGGATAATTAGAAGTTGAGAATTTAAGAAGAGAAGGAATTAAGAAAATTAAGTGGGAAAGACAACATCATATAAACAATTGGTTTGTTGGCAGAAAGCACATCAATTTATATTGGATGTTTATTCAATCACTAATGAGTTTCCTTCTTCAGAAAACTATGGATTAACATCCCAATTTAGGAGAGCAGCAGTTTCAATTGCTGCAAATATAGCTGAAGGGTACCGAAAAACGGGGAATGCAGATAAATTAAGGTTCTACAATATAGCTCAAGGGTCATTAAATGAGAGTGATTATTACCTTTTGTTATCTAAGGATCTAAAATATATAAAAGAAAAAGAGTATTTAAAGTTAAATGAGCAATTAGAAGAAGTGAGCAGATTGTTGAATGCTTATTACCGAGCTGTGAAGATGTAATTCTTATCTTCTCATTTTCTCATATTCTTCAATTCACAAATACATAAACATGCTTACAATAAAAAATTTAAAAGCTTCAGTAGAGGGGCAAGAAATCCTGAAAGGAATTAACCTGGATGTTAAACCAGGTGAAATACATGCCATTATGGGACCAAACGGTTCGGGTAAAAGTACATTGGGCAATGTTCTTACAGGAAAAGAAGGATATGAAGTTGAAGAATGCGAAGTGACTTTCCTTGGAGAAGATTTGCTGGATATGGCTGCTGAGGAAAGGGCTAAAAAAGGACTATTTCTTAGCTTTCAATACCCTGTTGAAATTCCGGGTGTGCCCATGGTTAATTTCTTGAAGGCCTCTGTTAATGAGCACAGAAAGTTCAAAGGACTAGAGCCACTAACGGCAGGCGAATTTTTAAAGCTGATGCGAGAGAAAAAGGAGATGCTTCATTTGGATTCGCAGCTTACCAACCGTTCTGTGAATGAAGGTTTTTCAGGTGGCGAAAAGAAGAAAAACGAGATTTTCCAAATGGCAATGCTTGAGCCAAAGCTGGCAATTTTAGATGAAACAGATTCAGGTTTGGATATTGATGCATTGAGAATTGTGGCTGATGGTGTTAATGCGTTGAAAAGCCCAGAGCATTCTGCAATTGTAATTACACATTACCAGCGTTTGCTCGATTACATTGTTCCTGATTTTGTGCATGTGCTGTACAAAGGGCAAATTGTAAAATCAGGAAGCAAAGACTTGGCTCTGGAACTGGAGGAAAAAGGCTACGATTGGATTAAAAAAGAAACCGTTTAAAATGACTCAGTTGGTTGCTAAAAATATCGAGGTAAGCGAAAAATATAGTTCACTTTTTTACGCTAACAGGTCTGCGTTGGAAGAAGGTTCTTCTCCAATTATAAACCGGATGCGTGAAATAGCGATCAAGCGATTTGAGAAAACGGGTATTCCCGGATTCAAAAATGAAAATTATAAATACACCAACCTTCATCCTGTATTTGAAAAAGAATACGATCACATTTTTAGTTATGAAAAGGTTGATGTAGACTTAAATGAAGTGTTTAGGTGTGATGTGCCACAACTGGATACCAATGTTGTTTTGTTGGTAAATGGTTGGTATTATGCACGAAACAAACAACTTTCTGAACTTCCTGAGGGAGTTGTTATTGGAAGTCTTCAGCAAATTGCCAATGAAAAACCTGAGCTTGTTCAGGATTACCTGAACCGTCAGGCAGCACTATCGGATGATCCGTTGGTTGCGTTGAATACCGCTTTTGCCAAAGATGGTTTTTTCATGTATGTGCCAGACAATGTTGTGGTTGAGAAACCAATACAGGTGATCAACTTAATGCGTTCTGATGAAGCTGTATTTGCTACACAAAGGAATCTTATTGTAGCTGGGAAAAACAGTCAGGTGAAAGTTGTTTTTTGTGATCATACATTGAGCCAGACAGAATTTTTGAGCAATAATGTTACCGAGGTTTTTGTCGGACAGGATGCCGTGGTTGATTTATATACGATTCAAAATCAGAATAACCTGGCGAATTCAGTTAATGCTTCATTTTTTAAGCAAGAAGCAAACTCAAACCTATTAACCAGCACGGCGACTTTGCATGGTGGTTTAATTCGCAATAATTTGAAAGTGAGCCTTGACGGCGAACACGCTGATGCGAATGTATATGGCATGTCGTTTACCGATAAGAAACAGCATGTGGATAATTATACAAACATTGAGCATGCATCTGCAAACTGTACAAGCAATCAGATATATAAAAATGTATTGGATGAAGATTCAGTAGGTGCTTTTACCGGACGAATTCACGTTGTTCGCGATGCACAAAAAACGGCTGCCTTCCAGCGCAACAATAATGTGTTGTTGACTGATTCAGCAAAAATGAACACAAAACCCCAGTTGATTATTGATGCTGATGATGTGAAATGTTCGCATGGTGCCACGGTTGGTCAGATTGATGAAGATGCATTGTTTTACATGCGTGCAAGAGGGATTAATGAAGCCGATGCCCGGTTGATGTTGATGAATGCCTTTGCCCATGAAGTGATCCAGGAAATTCGTGTTGCCCCACTACGTGACCGGATTGATGAACTGGTTGATAAAAGACTTCGTGGTGAGTTGGCCCGCTGCCACTCTTGCGACATGAGCTAAAGATTTTATTGTTAAGAGTCTCACTTAAAGTGAGGCTCATAATTTTTAGCTTACTTTTTTCATCAAATAAGCACAAATTCTTTCGCTCTTTCTTTGTTTACTAGTTTCCCATTTCTATTTGAATAATAGTTTTTTGCTGAACTAAATTCCCAGTCATTAATATTTGTGGCATATTTATGGGCTATTGGATTTTGATGGATGTAATTAAAGCAAACCTGTGGATATTCTTTCTCTGCATCCGGAATATTGATCATCGTTCCATATTCATGTTCAAACCAAGCTTTGCTTACTCCATTTATTTCAGTTAAACAAATTGCTTTTGTGTGTTCCTGAAATAGAGATCCTGAAGCATCTTCCTGTTTGTTTATAGCCCGTGTGTACGTTCGTAACATGATGCCAATAGAATCGTTTATGGTTCTTGATTCTCCACTGATAGTAAGACTCTCAGTGTGATTTACATACACCATAAGGTGAAAATGATTGGGCATTAAGCACCAAGCAAGAATATCTGCATACGGTAAAATATGCTTTTTGATTTTCTGTAAAAAGTATAGATAATTGTTCCTATGGTAGAAGATTATTTGAGAATTGTTTCCACGATTAAATATATGGTAGAGGTGGTCTTTTTCAAAGTGCATTTTTCGATTAAAGTTATGAAAAATTAGAAAACTGTCTTAAGAGTCTCACTTCAAGTGAGACTCTTAACAATCCTCCAACAATATTTTTAACCAAAAAGATTAGTTTTGTGTTTGAATTGTATGCCATTGAGAGGCTCACTCTGAGTGAGCCTCTCAATAGTTCGATAAAAAATAAATGATATGACTTTAGATATTTCCAAAATACGCAAAGATTTTCCAATACTCAATCAGGATGTGTATAACAAACCACTGATTTATTTGGACAGTGCTGCATCATCTCAGAAACCAATTCAGGTTTTAATGAAAGAAGAAGAGCTTCATTTGAAGTATTATGGAAATATCCACAGAGGGGCACATTTTTTAGCAGACAAAGCCACAGTGGATTACGAGGCAGTTCGCGACCATGTGAAAGATTTAATCAATGCCAACTCACGGGAGGAAATCATATTTACAAAAGGAACGACAGAGAGCATTAATTTGGTCGCATTTTCGTTTGGTGAAGCATTTGTAAACGAAGGGGACGAGATCATTGTTTCGGAAATGGAACACCACGCTAACATTGTTCCCTGGCAATTGATGGCTGAACGAAAAGGGGCTAAGGTGAAAGTTCTTCCATTCGATGATTCAGGGGAACTACAGATTCAGAAATTGGATGAGCTGATTACCGAAAATACGAAATTACTTGCACTGGCGCATGTTTCTAATGTGCTGGGGACGGTGAACCCAATTAAAAAAATTATTAAACAGGCACATGAAAAGGGTGTCAAAGTATTAATTGATGGGGCTCAGGCCATTAAGCACATGTTTGTTGATGCGCTCGATCTTGATGCTGATTTTTATGTGTTTTCTGCCCATAAAATGTATGGGCCCAATGGTGTTGGCGTATTGTATGGCAAGAAAGAACTGCTTGATCAAATGCCACCATATCAGGGAGGTGGTGAAATGATATCTGAAGTAAGTTTTGAGAAAACCACATTCAATGAGCTTCCCTATAAATTTGAGGCCGGAACACCTAATATTACAAGCGTTGTTGCTTTTGGTGAAGCCATTAAATATTTGCAAAATTTAGGTGTCAAGGAGGTTTCTGTTTATGAAAATAAGCTATTGGAATATGCCACCGAGAAACTACTTCAAATCCCTGGAATGACAATTTACGGAACCCACCATTGTAAAGCAGGAGTAGTTACATTTAATATTGAAGGTATCCATTCTTTTGATTTGGGGACAATGCTCGACAAAATGGGTATTGCCGTGCGTACTGGCCGGCTTTGTGCCGATCCGGTAATGGATCATTTCAATATTCCGGGAACAGTACGGATTTCTTTTGCCGTTTACAACACCTTCGAAGAAATTGATGCTTTTATTGAAGCTCTGAAGAAGTTGGTATTGATGCTGTCGTAAGTTTGATCAATACGTTATACGATTTGATCTTTACCTATCCTTTTGTGATACAACAATTTTAATCTTTTGGCGTTATTATTTTCGTTGAAGATTAGTGGGTATGGTATCTTACCGTAAAGTTTCATATATACTTATAGCTTGTTCAGTGCTATTTGCCACTGCCAAGGTTTTATTTTGGGATTATTCGTTTGAAAAATTTCTTCCAACTACAAAGTACCAGGTTACTTTTGTGAATTCTTTTGAGGGATTTAACGAACCTGTATTTTCTTCCACTTTTTTACCTGAGTCCGATGAACGACAGACCATATCGAACCAGATTAATAACAGTCAAAGGTTAAGTTTTCAGGTACAGCCAAATAAACATGGCGCATTAGGGAGATGGGAAACAGATTTGGCAAGTGGAAGGTACAATGTTACCTATAGCTTTGAATTTATAGGAAAATCAAAAAAGTATGAGATAGACAGTTTAATGCAGGTGCAAGAAAACTATCCTGTGTTTCTGGATGAATACCTGGGTGCAACTGAAAATATTCAGGTGACCCATCCGCAGGTCATGAAAAAGTATGCGGAAATAACAAAAGGCAAAAATAGCCTTCTGGAAACGATAGACGCAATACATAATTATACATTGTCCCTCCAGACAAGACCATTTAAAGGCCTTACCGATGCATTAACTGCCCTTCGTCTTGAAGAGGCTTCCTGTAATGGTAAAAGCAGGTTGTTTGTGGCTTTTGCACGTCAGGCTGGCATCCCCTCCAGGTTGGTCGGGGGCTTAATTCTCGAAGATGGTTCAAAGAAAACATCACACCAGTGGGTCGAAGTTTATATTGCAGGGGTTTGGGTCCCTTTCGATCCTCTCAATGATCATTTTGCTCATATTCCTCATAATTATTTAAAACTTTACACCGGAGACAAATTTTTGTTTGCGCATTCACCAAACATTAACTTTGACTATCTTTTTCAAATCAAATCCAGGCTGAGTGCCAACCCTGTACTTTATTCAGAACTGAAAAGACATCCGTTGAATGCCTATGAACTTTGGTTGACCTTTGAAAATATTGGTGTTCCCATTGGCTTGCTAAAAATTATTTTGTTGTTGCCCCTGGGGGCAATGGTTGTTGCTTTTTTTAGGAATGTAATTGGGTTGAACACCTTTGGGGTATTTTTACCTGCCCTGATCGCAGTAGCCAGTCGCGAGACCGGTTTGCTTTGGGGGATGTTTGCATTCTTGTTGGTAATTGGGATCGTCAGTCTTGCGCATTTTCCACTGCAAAGATGGGGTATTTTATATACCCCAAAGCTGGTAATCATGTTGGTGCTTGTAGTGGTGTTGTTTTTATTGATTTCTTACTTTGCTATTGGTACAGGCATTACTTCCTTGGCTTATGTTACACTGTTCCCAATTGTTGTTCTAACAATCAGTGCGGAACGGTTTGCACGGAAAGTAGAAGAAGAGGGATTAAAAGAATCGCTCAACGTAACCATTCAGACCTTAATTGTTGTTGCCTTTTCTTTTTTTGTGATGAACTCCAGGTCTATGGAAGCAATTTTTCTGGCTTTCCCTGAGTTTTTCCTGGCAATCATTGGTTTAAATATCCTGATGGGGCGTTGGGTTGGTATTAAAGTGCTTGAGTTTTATCGTTTTAGATCGATCATTTATGAAAAAGCTACTTGAGTTTATTCATACAGCCAATAATAATGTTTTGGGGATTAATCGCCGAAATTTGGATTATGTATATTCGTTAAATCCACGAAAAAACTTCAAGTTGGCCGATGATAAATACCTGGCAAAAAAAATCCTGGCGGAACATAAAATTGCAGTACCCGAAACCTATGCCGTTATTGAATATTCATGGGAAATTGATCAGTATCTCGAAAAGCTTTCCCGGCATGAAAGCATTGTTGTCAAGCCTTCGATGGGCAGTGGTGGGAATGGTATTTTAATTTTGGACAGAAGGGAAGGGGCATGGTACACGCCCAAGGGAAAGGAGTATACAAATGAAAAGTTAAAGTTTCATATCTCTGCAATTATTTTTGGTGCTTATTCATTTGATAAGACTGATAAATGCATTGTGGAGGAAAAGCTAATCCCTCATAACGCTTTTCAAAAAATCTATTCCATTGGGGTTCCCGATTTGAGGATTCTAATGATTGAAAATGCGCCGGTAATGGCCATGCTCCGGGTACCTACCAACGAGTCTGGAGGAAAGGCTAACCTTCACCAGGGGGCAATTGGCATTGGTGTCGATATGGAAAACGGAGTACTCACGGAGGGTTTCTTTCGTAATAAACCAACGGGAGTCCATCCTGATTCAAGTTTTAAGTTCACAGGTTTAACCATCCCTTTTTGGAACGAAATTATTGGTATTTGTGAAGAATGCGCAAGCATAGTGCCCTTAAAATATTTGGGCATTGATGTAATTATTGACCAGCTTAAAGGGCCACAGATTATTGAGATAAATGCCCGCCCCGGTTTGCAAATTCAGAATGCAAATGGGTTGGGCTTGTTAAAAAAGTTGAGAATGATTGGATGAGAAAAACGTTGCTAAATAGCTTTTTGCCTTATCTCGCCATGGTTGTTGGCTTGCTGATTTTAATATGGCTGTTGGATTCCTATGCGTGGAACCTGAGCCGTAGCCCCGAAATAGTTTATTTAAGCGATGCCAACGGAAACCAGGAAATTGATCAGGTTTCCTGGCAAGTAGAGGAAGAGTCTGAGGAAAACCTTCAACTGGATTCACTTTTCTTATTGGCAAAAAAGTCATTTAAAAAGCGTAAATATAGCCAGGCAGAAGGGCATTTTTTAGTTTTGAATGCCAAATACCCCAATTCTAAAACGGTACTAAACTACCTGGGGTTAACACAGGTCAGGCAAAAAAGCTATACCGATGCGAATCGTTACTTTAACCAGGCAATCGATATCGATCCAAACTTCAAAGATGCTATCGCTAACCTGGCATCAACACATGCTAAGCTGGGGAATTTTCAGCAGTCAAAAGAAAATTATTTAAAGTCGATTGAGCTTAACCCCAATAACCCGGATACTCATTTTAATTTTGGTTTTTTGCTGAAAGAAAACTATCAGCCTGAACAGGCAATCACCTATTTTAGAAATGCTTCAGAGCTTTCGTCTGGCAGAAAAAAAGCAAAGGCATTGTGCCAGTTGGGGATGGTTAAGCTTGAGGGAGCAGATACATTGAACGCACGTAACCTTTTGAATGAGGCGATTTTGTTGGTTCCCAACTACGAATTGGCCCGGATTTATTATAGTCAGACCTTGCAACTAAGAACCGAAAAGGTCGAGGAATTACAGAAAATATATCGGCTAAATAATCAATCGTTTTATGCCAATTATTATTTGGGCAAAATATATCATTCAAACCAGGAATATGGCAAAGCAGAGTATCATTTAGAAAAAGCACTGGAGCAAGATCCTTCCAACGAATTAATTATTGAAGAGTTAACCAGTTTGTACATTGGTCGGGGCAAAAAGGATAAAGCAGAAACATTGATCAACAGTTTGGTTAAAAAAGACACCTTAGCTCTGGCTTATTTTTACAAAGCAAAAATTGCTTCAAGTTCGTCATTGTTTGATGAGGCATTTAATTATTACAGGAAAGCAATAGAAAAATCAAATGGTAATTACCCAGAGGCATATGTGAATATGGCTATTTTGAATAGGAAAGAAGGGGATTACCAGCAAGCCATTTCCAACTACCAGCAGGCCATACAACAACGACCAAACTATGCGCTGGCATTTTATAACCTGGCAAGAATATATTCTGAAATGGATTCAGTTCAGCTTTCAATTAATCAATATAAAAAAGCCATTGAGTATGACCCGGGTTCGCATAAAAGCTGGTATAACCTTGGTGTAAACTATGAGCGAACAAACCAGCCTGATTCGGCAAAAGTGGCCTATAAAGAAGCTGTTCGAATAAAGAATAACTATTCCCGGGCACTTCTTTCACTTGGGAATATTTACCTGGATGAAAAGCGTTACGATATTGCAGCAGGTACCTATCGTGACTTATTGAAATATTTTCCGAATTATACAAAAGCGTGGTATAATTTGGGTCTTACATTAAGCCGTGCAAAACAAGAAAATGATGCAATTGATGCCTTTGAAAGACTAATTGCACTAGAACCTGCCAACGTTCAGTGCAGGATACTTTTAGCAGAATTGTATACAGAAACCGATCAGTATGAACTGGCCATTTCAAGTTTTGATGAGGCTTTAAATCAAGATATGTCAAATTTGGAAGTAAGGTATAAACTTGCCATGCTTTATGAGAACGAAGGTGATGCTGATCGGGCGGCATACCAGTTTTTAAAACTGCATGAGTTAGAACCTGAAAACGAGAGCGTGTTGGATCATCTAATTACCTATTATCAAACTATTGGAGATACCGTTGGTTTTGAGAAGATGCGCTTTGCTAAACTCAAGATTAAGCCCGGCGACACCGATTTTTATGTACTTGGTAAAACCCTGCATGAACTAAAATTATTTGATGAAGCTATTGAATCATATCAATTGGCTATTAAAAATGGCAATACGAGCAGGTGGGTGACTTATTGGATTGGAAAAGCACATATGGATGATCAAGAAATTGAAGAAGGTATGCGATTTTTCAAAGAAGTATTGAAGGTAGATCCAGAGCATCGGTTTTCCTGGTACAGGCTTGGCCAATGCTATGATATTTTGGGTGATTTAGAAACTGCTGAAGAGCAATATGAACGTTTAAAAGAGATTGATCCTGACTTTAAGGTTGTGAGGAAAATTGCAAAAACAAATAAATAAACGAAGATGCAACTAGTAAAAAAATCGTTTAAGAGAAAATGGCAATATACTGCTTTGATGATGGTGTTTGTAATATTTTTTTGTGAAAATATAAATGCTCAGTCAGAGTTTGAAATGGAGTTTAATCTTCAGGGAGGATCAGAATACAATATTTTTAAAAGTCCTGATGAACTGATAGATAAAAGCTCCGGGAATGCCCTGCCAAAAGACAGCCTGATTTTTTCTGATTTGTATTATGATATGGGTTATGATGCCGAATATAAGTTCAGGAATAAAAAGAATAGAATACGCTTGGGGAGTGATTTCTGGTACAGGGATTACCTTGACTATACAGATTTGAGCCAGGGACGTTTTTCTGCATTTGCCATTTATCAAAAAAAACTATCCAGGAAGATATGGATTGGGGGACAATATAAATTCCGCTGGTCAAACCGAATTGGAACATCGGTGACGGGTGACTTATTAATGAGGTCATTTAAGTATTATGCCAACAGTGGACGCTTGTTCTTGGATTACAAAGCCTCAAAAAAGGTGGAAATGTCAGCATTGATTGATTATGACTACAAAATCTATTACGATGAACAGTTTGTTGATCCGCTTGACCATGCTGATTTGGAGTTGGAGTATGATCTCAATTATGAATTTATTAAAGACAATGAACTGAATATTCAACTTTCATGGCGCGATCGTAATTATTTTGAATATCATTCAATCGACTCTGCAGGGAAATACATCGATACATACCCACTTCGTAATTTTAAGTATTATGCAGCTAAAATAGATTATAACTGGACGGCAGTTAAACGTTTGCGGATAAACCCTGGGATAAAAGTCAAAAGAAGGGTCGATGCATTTCAAGATTATTTTTCTTACTGGTCTTATGGTGCTGATATAAGGTTACGGTATTATTGGTCTGATTTTTATTTGTCCCTTTACGCCTCCTACAATCAAATGGAATATGATATCCGTGAAGCATTTTCTTCACTCGAACAAAACCCAAAGCTGGTGTATGATTATTACGATGTCAAATTGCTTTTTCGATATGACGTGAATGATCAATGGAGGTTGTACATTGAGTCAGTTCTTGATACTCGCGATTCAAACAGTGATTTGGAAAGTTTCAAGACCCGAAGACCTTATCAAAACTTTACATCATTAATTGGTGTACAATATACATTGCCGACTAAGTAGAATTGGTCAGTTCGCAAACCGATTTCGAATATATTCCCAATCTTTGATCTCTACAAATTTCTTAAAGCCATCAATGGTCGAAGGATGTTGAAGAAGAGATTCAATATTTACCTCTTGAAGCTCTTTGTCTGCAAAGTCATTCTTTGAGTTTATTCTTTAGATATTGCTTCATCAACTAAATATAACTGAAAAACGATTAGTAATTTGTAGCTTCCAGCTCAAAATAAGCTTGTTCGTGGTCGCAAGCAGGGCATTTTTTTGGTGGACGTTTTGATTCGTGTATCAAACCACATACCCGACATTTCCAGATTACTTTGTCTTCCCGTTCAAAAACTTTTCCTTGCTCCAGGTTTTCATATAATGTGCGGTAGCGTTCTTCGTGGTGCTTTTCAATTTTGGCAATGGTTTTAAAGATTACTGCAACGTTTTTAAAGCCTTCCTCTTCAGCTACCCTGGCAAATTCAGGGTATAGGTCTGTCCATTCTTCATTTTCACCATCGGCTGCGGCTTGTAGGTTTTCTAGTGTCGAACCAATTACTCCTGCGGGGTAACTTGCGGTTATTTCAACGACACCTCCTTCCAGAAAACGGAAGAATTTTTTAGCGTGGGCACGCTCGTTTTCAGCAGTTTCTTCAAAAATGGCCGCTATTTGTTGCAATCCCTCTTTTCGGGCCTGTTTGGCAAAAAATTCATAACGGTTCTTGGCTTGCGATTCGCCAGCGAAAGCTTTTAGTAAGTTTTGCTCTGTTCTTGTGCCTTTTATCGATGTCATAATCATTGATTTTGGTTTTCCAGAATGAGCAAATTACGAAATTATATTCAATCAATTGAAATGGTTTTTGCAGTTTATATTCTTTCTAAAAATGGTAAATGAACTTTAAATAAAGAATGCGTTGAAAAATAGAGAATTGAAATTTTTATCATTGTTGGAATCTGAAAAATTACGACATTTGCATCCTTAATATCTGATTATGACAATCGAGCAAATACAGCAGGAAATTATTGAAGAGTTTTCGATTTATGAAGACTGGATGGATAAATATAGTTACCTTATTGAATTGGGGAATGACTTGCCGGAACTAAAGCCAAGTCTGAAAACAGATCAGCATTTGAATAGAGGATGTCAGTCCAGGGTTTGGTTGGTTCCTGAATTCAAAGATGGGAAAATTCATTTTGAAGGTGAAAGTGATGCGGTTATTGTAAAAGGATTGGTTGCTCTTTTGTTAAAAGTGGTTTCCGGAAGGACGCCTGAAGAGATCATGAACAGCGATTTGCACTTTGTTGATGATATCGGCTTAAAGCAACACCTTTCACCAACCCGTTCAAATGGTTTGGTTGCCATGATCAAACAAATCAAACTATACGCTGTTGCTTATAACAGAATTTCAGGATAAGGAGTAAAGCTATGGATGCAAGAATAGATTTAATTATAGAAAAACTGAAAGATGTTTACGACCCGGAAATTCCGGTTAATATATATGATTTGGGGCTGATTTATAATGTAGATGTTGATGGGGATAACAAAGCCAATGTAATCATGACACTTACTGCACCCGGCTGCCCGGTTGCAGACATGTTGGTTGAGGATGCCCGACAGGCAGCCCTCGCCGTTGATGGTGTGGAAGACGCACATGTAGAACTTACGTTTGAACCGCCTTGGGACAAATCGATGATGAGCGAAGAAGCTCGATTGGAGTTGGGGTTCTTTTAATTGATTTTAACCCCGGCACTTATTCCAAACCAGCCCTTTAGTGTTGTATTTTTACCTTCATTTGAGTAGATCGTATATGGGGCAAATGAACTATTGAATTGTTCTCCTTTGTATTCATTGTCCGTAATCAGTAAATTGATAGTAGGGCCTGCGAAAACACTGAAACTTTCATTAATTTTTTTTGTGAAACTGATTTTTATTTGTTGCAGGTCATTGTAATTATTTGTCCAGCTTTCACCTTCATTGATGTGATAACTTATAAGTTCTACCTGTGTTTTAAAGTTATCGGTTTTGTAGATGTGTGTGCCAATACCATATCCAACTGCCCACGAAAAATCAGACCCTAAAAACTGGCTTCCAATTGCAAAAATGTTGTAGAACCGATCAATCCCAATTTTAAAAGAAGCCTGAGCGTTCAAACCTTCACTAAAAGAAACCTCAAATTCTTTGAACCCATCTTTGACAATACTGATAAACCCCAGAGGAATCCCCCGTTTTACCGAGTCAGCCAGGTTTATAAAACCAAGTTGAAGACCATTTACATTTTTCGCTTTATTTAAGAACCCAGCAATTTGGGTACCATTCAAGTTCCCATTTGAAATATTTGCGAACCCGGCAATTTGTGTCCCTCTTACCTGTCCATTCACTGTATTCGAAAAACCTGCAATCTGGGTCACTTTTCCATTGCCACGTGCAACATTCGAAAACCCGACTACCTGCACACCATTTACATCTTCACAATAATTTAAGAATCCAGCAAATTGCCAGGCAACAGATTTACCTCTGGTGAAGTTAGCAAACCCTGCAGCAAGTACGCCACTGGCCTGATCATGATTCCAGTTTGCAAAACCCGCAAATTGAAAACCCGTTGAAACACTCTTGTTAAAGTTCCCAAAACCCGCAAATTGGAAGCCTGTAAATTCTCCGCCAACATAATTTCCAAAACCTGCGAATTGTGCCCCATGCACAAAGTCCCTTTCTGAATTTGTTAATCCGGCAAACTCTATTCCTGACAAAGCACCAGAGTACCCCGATATCAAATTAAAGGAGAACTGATTGATACAATTTCCAGCATTCGTGCCATTTGAACTTATTGGAGGGAAAAAACCAAATGCAACTACTTTTTTATCGTAGTTGCCGTAACTCTGGGCGAGAAGTTGTATCGGTAGAATTGTGATGATTAGAAGAATTCGATAAATTTTAGTCATTCTCTTATTTTTTGTTTAATCATGTTAAAATCCATCCTAATTGACAACAAAAAGAATTAAGGGTTGCAATGTTTTAAGAAAAGATTTTAAAAATTTTGGCAGGATTTTTAAAAAATACTCCATCGGATGTTTATTTTCACTCGTAAAATAGATGGAAATAATGGGCGTTGTCTCAAGTTTAAATTCTTTATTTAGAAGTCTTTGTCAAATATTTTTTGTTCGTTTGAATCATACATTTCTACATAGTCCACATACCCACTTCCGTGAAAAACAAGTGACACTCCAAGAATATTACCTAGTGATTTGAGGTACCTTTCAGAGAAAATCTTCTTGTCGTCAATAATAATACTTGTTTCCTTGTCTTTATTTTCAATTTCAATTTCATGCCATTCCTTCATGTCAATTGAGAAATCAGATAAATCATGATAATTTCCATGAATATATTTTTCCGATAAACGATATTCATTAAACTGACTACAACCTTCATTAGAAAATTTGAACATTATTGAATTGTTTTCTCCAACTATAAAAATGAATGCAGCATAACAACGTATTATTGGCCAGTAGTTGATATTCTTTAATCTGGTTCTAAAAAAGAATGTATCTCCATTTATCTCTGTTTTTTTGTAGTTATCTAAACGGACAACGGCAATCTGAGATGTGTCGATTCCTGCACTGGATAAGCTTTTTCTTGTAGGGTGAAAATAATCACCTTGAGTCACCATTTCCATGGGAATTGGAAAGTATCGTTCACTGATTCCCTCCTCAAAATAGTTGGCAAGCGCTTGCCAACCTTTTGTAGGAATGAAAACGGGGGCATGTTCAGAAATTGTTTTCTTTTTTGTTTGAATTTTTGCCCTGAAAAGTCCCGGAAACCTGTAATAATGTGAAATATGTTGGCGGTTTGGATCAAGATATTCTCTTGGATTTTCATCGTCAAACGAAATAAAAATTGAATCTTTTGATGTTGGAATTTGATATTCAAAGAAAACCGTAGCTGGACTTGCTCCTTCAATTTTTGATAGCTTAAGCTTTGCATGCAATTCCGGTTCTGGAGTGTCATATATGATAAACAAAATTACAGTAGCGAAAAAGAGCGGCATTGCGAAAATCACAATTTTTTGAATTGGAAACGATGAAGCCTGAGTTTTTCCTTTGGTTTTCAACCCCCCAAATACTTCTAAAGCTTCTAGTGTTGATGCTTGTGGGTAATAATCGGTCTCAGTTTTGTTTTTGCCAAATATCCGTTTTAGCGTAGCAGCACTAATCAAAATTTTTGAAGCAAGCTTAATTTCAAAACTAAGATCTTCAAAATCTTTGTTGCGCCAACTTCTTGGGTTTCCTCTTCCAAATGATCGAACAATAGACTTGCGAGCCTTTTGCAATCGCTTTTTGTCTCTTATGTTAATAGAATTACTCATTTGTAAGTTTCAGTAGCTCATTGCTCTAAGTTGTTCATTGTTCTGTTTTAGCTATGAATAAATGAATATCGGAATTTTTGCCGGACTTTCAATAGCTTTAATCTTGCAATTTCAAAAAAAAGCAAAAACCATTCAGTAATACCAATAAAATGAAATCAAAATCTTCGAGGAACATTTTTTTTGTATTAGCTATTTTATTTTTCGTTTCATTATTCTCTTGCAAGAGTGTTGATTCACATGTTCGAAAAAATAGTTCAACGAAGACCCCAAACATTATATTCATTTATACGGATGACCAACGTCAGGATGCGGCAGGGTTCAATAATAATGATGTAATTATTACACCTGCAATTGACCAGATGGCAGAAAGAGGATTGCAATTCTCAAATGCCAATGTGGTATTTGCATTGTGTAGCCCAAGCCGTGCAGCTTTATTAACCGGAAGGTATGGAAGTGCAAATGGCGTTTTACATTTAAACAGTAAACTGAATGATGGAGAAAAATCACTCGCAAGCTATTTGAAAGAGGCTGGTTACCAAACTGCTGTTTCTGGGAAATGGCATATAAAACAGGCACCAAAGAAATTGGGTTTCGATCGTTTCTCTTATTTCTATTCTAACGGTACTTACTACGGTAGGAAGATTATAAATATGCAAGATACCGTTTATCCGGAAATACATTGTGATGAGTATTGTGTAAATAGTTCTATTGAGTTTATTAACGAAATGGCAGAAGATGGGAAACCGTTTTTTTTGTTTCATAATACCCAAACGCCCCACATGAATGGTAAATTGATTTGGGATGCGAAAGATGAAATCCTAGCCAAATATAATCAGGCTGAAATGCCAGTAGCTTCTAACCGTTACGATGACCTTTCAACAAAACCTGAATACCTGAAAAAGGTGCGAAACCGGAGGCAGGCTAAAAAATACGGCTACCCCGATTCGGTTGCTATTCAGAAACATACAAAAGAATATTATTCCGTAATTACTGAAATGGATGATGCTTTGGGCAGGTTGTTTTCCGCAATTGAAGAAAAAGGATTGATGGACTACACCTACATCTTTTTTATGAGTGATAATGGCTGGATGTTGGGCGATCATGGATTTACTAGCAAAGTGTTGCCTTATCGTCCGTCAACGCAAGTGCCCATGTTTGTATTAGGGCCGGGTTTACAAAAAGGAATAAGCGATAAGCTTGTATTGAATATTGATGCATTCCCCACTATTCTCGACTTGGCTGGAGTTGAATTGCCCGAAAATATTCATGGAGAAAGCTTTGCCCCTCTCTTAAAAGGGGAGGATCAAGAGTTTCGCAAAGCATTTGTTTATGAAGGACTGGGTAACTATGGTGGGGCAAAGCCAAACCTGACGGTTGTTAATAATAAATACCGTTTCATTTTAACTTATGAAGATAAATCTCTGGAGAAAGTTATTCATCATGAATTGTATGATCAGGAAAATGACCCTCAAGAAATGAATAACCTATATGGGAATGAAAAATATGAAGAGACTTCCAAGGAATTGCAGGTCTATATAGATAATCATATAGAAAACATCTTGAAACAAAAATTAACAAAATAATAAATCATGAAACTACTTACTACTCTATTAGTTTCGCTTTTGCTGGTTAGTTGCAGCAACATAAAACAAACAAGCGAAAAAAAATCGTACAGCGGGATTTATCCTCATCTGGCATTTTACAATGGACAGGGAGAGTGTGGTACGGGTGCTGTTGTTCCATGGCAAGGAAGCTTGTGGGCAATTACTTACTCACCTCACTTTCCACAAGGATCGGATGATAAACTGTATGAAGTAACACCAGAACTTGACTTGGTTATTTATGAAGAAAGTGTTGGTGGAACACCTGCAAACAGGATGATCCATAAAGAAAGTGAACAGCTTTTTATTGGACCATATGCCATTGATAAAAATAAAAATGTTAGAGCGATCCCTTACGAAGTAATGTATGGAAGGCACACAGGAACTGCACGTCACTTAACCGATCCAGAGAACAAGGTTTACTATGGAACGATGGAGGAAGGTTTTTATGAAGTGGATGTGAACGACTTGAGTGTAAATACACTTTATACTGATGGAAACTTACTCCGTAAAAAAGGCGAACTGGTTCAAGTAGGACCACTTTTGGAAGGTGCTCATGGTAAAGGTTTATATTCTAGCCAGGGAGTGATGGTTTACTCCAATAATGGAGCTGCTAACCATAAAGCCATGCGTGATTTTGATGCCAAATCGGGTGCTCTGTACGAATGGGATGGAAAAGACTGGACACTTGTTCGTCGAAATCAATTTGTTGAGGTTACTGGTCCTGGAGGAATTTATGGAAATGAAAATCCAGGAACTGATCCGATTTGGGCAACAGGTTGGGACTATAAGTCGATTCTTTTAGGTGTTCGAAATGCTGAAACCGGATGGGATTTTTATCGCCTGCCAAAAGCCAGCCACAGTTACGATGGTGCTCATGGATGGAACACTGAATGGCCCCGGATTAGGGACATCGGCACTCTTGAAAATCCCGATTATTTGATGACCATGCACGGTATGTTTTGGAGGTTTCCTGGTAGCTTTACTGCTGAAAACTCTGCTGGTATCCGCCCTCGTTCAGCATATTTAAAAGTAATCGGCGATTTTACCCGTTTCAATGATGGATTGGTTTTTGGATGTGATGATTCGGCAAATAAAGAATTTCTTAATAAACGAAAGGCAAAAGGAAAATTAGAAGGCCCAGGGCAATCAAATTCCAACTTATGGTTTACATCTCTAGAAAAACCGGATCAACTTGGGCCATGTACTGCTGAAGGTGCAGTTTGGTTAATGGAAGATGTAAAAGCTAATGTACCTTCTGAACCATTCTTGTTTGCAGGTTGGGAATCACGTTCATGTTGGATTAAAAATGATGGAAAAACAGCCACCTTTTTGTTTGAAGTCGATACCAAAGGAAATGGAGGATGGGATGCACTACGTTCGGTTAGGGTAAATGCCGGGAAAACTGCATTTATTTCTTTTGGCGATAGTGAGACCGGAGAATGGGTGCGTGTTTCTTCTGATGTGGATACAAAAGCAACCGTGCATTTCTCGTATACATCAGCCGATCCAAGACCAACAGAAGTAGATGCTATGTTTACAGGTATTTCAACTATTTCTGAAACAAATACGAGTGCAGGTGTACTATGGGGCTTGGGAGACAATCGTCGTGCATTGGGCGTAGTTGCAGGAAATGCAACTGATGAAGGTTTTGAAGAGTTTGGCTATTATGAGCTTGATGCCAATATGAACCTAGTGAAAAAGGAAGATGCAGAAACATCAGAACACATTAGCAAAAGGATGGGAATACCTCAGGATGTGGTTACCATTGATGAAGCTTCAGTTTTGGTTGTTGATGATAAAGGTCGCAGATGGAGACTGCCGAAAGGAAATGAAAAGTATAAACAACTTACCGATAATGGCTTGTTAAGGATTTGCAGGGAAGTAGCAACAGAGCGTGACCTGTTCAATTGTGCCGGGACATTTTATGAACTACCTGCGGAAAATGCAGATGGTTATGCCAAAATTCGTCCTGTTGCTTCTCATGATTTCAGAATTTATGACTATGCTTCGTATCGTGGATTGTTGGTTATGACCGGCTTAGAGAAGAATGTGGCTGCAGGTGAGCATATTATAAAATCCGATGATGGTGAAATGGCATTGTGGGTTGGAGCGATTGATGATCTTTGGAAAATGGGAAAACCAACAGGGCAAGGAGGTCCATGGAAAGAAACTGAAGTAAAAGCTGGAGAGTCTTCTGATGCTTACCTGATTGGATTTTACGATCAGAAAAGCCTGGTTTTATCACACGATGCACCGAAGGATGTGACTTTCAAAATCCAGGTTGAGCCAATTGGACATGGACCTTGGATGACTTATAAGGAAGTAACTGTGAAATCAGGCGAAACATTTGAATATAAATTTTCTGAAGGCTTCCAATCCCGCTGGGTTCGGTTTGTGTCGGATGCTGATTGCAAAGCTACGGCTTGGTTAGAGTACAAATAATTTTAAACAACAATTACAAAAACATGAAAAAACAACTAGTTCTATTAACTTTTGCAGTATTCTTCTCTTTAAGTTGCTTGTCAAAAGAAAATCAGACCCTTCTTGTTGAGGCAGAGAGCTTTGAAGAAAAAGGTGGTTGGGTAGTCGATCAGCAATTCATGGATGAAATGGGGTCTCCCTACCTTATGGCTCATGGCTTGGGATATGTGGTGGAAAATGCCAGCACTTCAGTTCGAATTGGCGAGACCGGGAAATATTCAGTTTTTGTTCGCACTAAAAATTGGGTGGCCAATTGGTCGGATGCAGATGCTCCCGGAAAATTCAAACTAATAATTGGCGGAAAGCCAATCGACAAGGTTTTTGGCACAGAATCAGGAGAATGGTCCTGGGAGAAAGTCGATGGGGTTGAGTTGGAAGCCAAAGAATATAAGCTTGAACTTAAAGATTTGACGGGGTTTAATGGACGGTGCGATGCAATAATTATCACATCTGATGCTGATTTTATTCCACCATCAAGCTTGGAAGAGTTGGCAAAATTCAGGAAGAAAAAGCTAGGCATATCAACAAAGCCATCAAGTGCAGGAGAGTTTGACTTTGTTGTGATTGGTGGGGGAATGGCTGGTACATGTGCTGCAATCTCTGCAGCACGGTTGGGAGTAAAGACCGCATTGGTTCAGAACCGTCCCGTTCTTGGTGGCAATAATAGTTCTGAAGTTCGAGTTCATCTTGGCGCCAGGATTAATTTAGAGCCTTATCCTGCTCTGGGAAATCTTGTAAATGAAATTGGACCAACAAAAGGAGGGAATGCAGAGCCAAAAGGAAACTATGAAGATGACAAAAAACTTCAGGCAGTATTAAACGAAGAAAACCTTACGTTGTTCCTGAATTGCCACGCCAATGAAGTGGTGGCAAAAAATGGGAAAATAACTAAAGTAATAGCCCAGCACATAGAAACAGGGGAAAAACTCTCATTTGAAGCACCATTATTTGCTGACTGCACAGGTGACGGCACAATTGGGGCTTTGGCCGGAGCTGAATACATGATTGGTCGTGAAAGTCGCTCAACCTATGGAGAAAAAACTGCTCCTAAAAAAGCAGATAAATTAACCATGGGGGTTTCCGTACAGTGGTTTTCTGAAGAGGTTGATGAAAAAGCACCTTTCCCTGATATTCAATGGGGCTTGACATGGAACAAGAAAAAAGCAGAGGCGATTACAAAAGGTGATTGGAACTGGGAAACAGGAATGGGAATGGACATGACCAAAGAATTTGAGAAGATTCGTGATTACGGAATGTTGGTTGTGTTTTCAAACTGGTCTTTCGTCAAAAACCACTCCAAATCAAAAGAAGAATTCTTGAATGAAAAATTGAAATGGGTCGCTTATGTTGGTGGAAAACGCGAATCACGCAGGCTCTTGGGCGATTATGTTTTAATCGAGCAAGACCTGATCAATCACAATGTATATCCAGACGGAACTGTTCCAACTTCATGGACGATTGACCTGCATTATCCTGATCCGAAAAATGAAAAATTATTCCCGGGGGCAAGTTTCAAATCCATTGCAAAGCATACCGAAATTTATCCATATCCAATTCCTTTCCGTTGCCTGTATTCAAAAAATATTAGCAACTTAATGATGGCAGGACGGAATATCAGTGTATCGCATGTTGCATTAGGAACAGTCCGTTTAATGCGTACTACAGGTATGATGGGGGAGGTACTGGGCATGGCAGCTTCAATTTGTAAAGAAGGGAATATCTATCCCAGGGACATTTATGAAGCTTACTTTGAGGAGCTGGTTGAGTTGATGGAAAAAGGAGTTGGTGATGGTTATCTGCCAAAAACCCAAAATTATAATATGGGTGGAACTTTGCTGAATAAACATTAATTTAAGGCTCGTTTAAAAAAGTTGTTATGGTAACATTTCTGATTTGTGTTGGAGTTCTGGTAGCTGCCTATTTTATATATGGAAGTTTTGTTGAAAAACAATTTGGAGCTGATCCAAGCAGGGCAACTCCGGCTTATACCCAGCAGGATGGCGTAGACTACGTACCGCTCAAACCTGGGAAGATTTTTCTCATTCAATTTCTGAATATTGCAGGGCTGGGGCCAATCTTTGGCGCAATAGCTGGTGCGCTGTGGGGACCGGTCGCATTTATTTGGATTGTACTGGGTTGTATTTTTGCTGGTGCTGTTCACGATTACTTTGCAGGAATGTTATCAATTCGGCACAATGGAGCCAGTATCCCTGAGGTGGTAGGAAAATACTTGGGGATTGGTGTTAAGAATTTCATGCGGGTTTTTGCTGTTGTCTTGTTGATTTTGGTAGGTGTTGTTTTTGTGAAAGGGCCTGCAAGTATCATCACTTCATTTTCGGGTGTTGATGTGACCATAATTGGTGTAGGTATATTTATTTATTATTTGTTGGCAACCATGATCCCGATTGATAAATTGATTGGGAAAATATACCCGATATTCGGATTGAGTTTGTTAATCATGGCAGCAGGAATTACGGTGACCATGGTATTTGGTGGTTTTGAGATTCCTGAACTAACACCTGCAAACTTCGTGAATATGCATGATGAACCTTCAAAATTTCCAGTTTTCCCATTGCTGTTTATTACGATTGCCTGTGGGGCTATTTCTGGTTTTCACTCTACCCAATCACCATTAATGGCTCGTTGTTTGCCCAGTGAAAAGGATGGTAAACGTATATTTTTTGGGGCAATGATTGCTGAGGGTATTGTTGCTTTGATTTGGGCTGCAGTGGCCATGGCATTCTTTGGCGGGGTGCGCGAATTAGGGGAAACCCTGGCTGTTCCTGGGCAAAACGCAGCCTGGGCGGTAAATGAAATTTGCAATGGATTGCTCGGTAAAGTTGGCGGAATTTTGGCATTGATTGGAGTTGTGGCGGCACCAATTACTTCTGGGGATACTGCGTTTCGCAGCGCCCGGTTAACGATTGCAGACTCATTTTCAATAAATCAAGGGAAACTTATCCAGAGGCTTTATATTACAATCCCAATGTTTGCCATTGGCTTTCTGTTAACTCAAGTTGATTTTGCAATCATATGGCGGTATTTTGGTTGGGCCAACCAAACATTATCAGTTTTTGTTCTGTGGACTGCTGTTGTTTATATGCAGAGAACATCTGGTAAATATTTGTTCGTTTTGATTCCTGCAGTTTTTATGACTGCGGTTGTGGTGAGTTACATTTTAATTGCCCCGGAAGGATTTGAGTTGGATGCCAGAATTTCCTATGTCTTGGGCATTGGGTGTTCAGTATTATTTACGGCAATATTTTACATCGGGGTCATGAAAGAACGCAAAACGGGTGTAATGACCAGAAAACTTTAATCTGCTGCAAGGAATATTTGATCATCAATTTGTAAACATTCTCAGGTAGTTTAACTTTACAAAGTATCGGATAACTTTACTTTGTATGGATAGTCACAAGAAAACGATCATGATCAAACAGAAAGCCATTGAGCTGGGCTTTTTGGATTGTGGTATTTCCCGTGCTGGTTTTCTTGTTGATGAAAAAAGCAGGCTTGAAAATTGGCTGGAACATGGAATGCATGGTGAGCTGGGCTACATGGAGAGAAACCAGGAGAAAAGGCTCAATCCACGCTTACTTGTTGAAAATGCAAAGTCAGTTATTTCTGTTTTATTGAATTACTATCCGAAAGAATCCCAGAAAGATCCGCATGCCCCAATATTGTCAAAGTACGCTTATGGTATAGACTATCACTTTGTCATGAAGGAGAAGTTGCACAAGCTTTTTCATTTCATCCAGGAAGAAATTAATGAGTGTAGCGGGAGGGCTTTTGTTGATTCTGCTCCGGTGTTGGACAAGGCCTGGGCGGCAAAAGCAGGATTGGGTTGGATTGGGAAAAATACCAACCTTATTTCCGTGGATCATGGCAGTTTCTTTTTTGTAGGTGAGTTGATTCTTGACCTGGAACTTGAGCCAGATGAGAAGGTAGTCCGTAATCACTGTGGAAACTGTACCCGGTGTATTGATGCTTGCCCAACGAAGGCGATTGTTGCACCGTATGTAGTTGATGCCATAAAGTGTATTTCTTATCAAACCATTGAGTTGAAGGGGGAATTAGATGAAAGCTTGAAAGGCAAATTTCAAAACAGGGTTTTCGGATGCGATATTTGCCAGGATGTTTGCCCATGGAACTTAAAATCGGCACCTCATGAAGAGCCAGACTTTGAACCTAATCCAAAATTGTTGGAGTTGACTAAAGACGAGTGGCTGGCAATGGACAAACCCTTGTTCAATGAATTGTTTCGCAACTCTGCTGTGAAGCGCGCCAAATATGAAGGTCTCAAACGAAACTTAAACTTTCTTTATTCATCTGATGACTCAACATAGAAATGATGAAACCTAAGCGTTATCAATATAAAACTACGTTATTTTCACTTGACCGGGGTGGAGTTTATGCAGGTTTTCCATTTAGTGTAAAAGAAGAATATGGCACCAATGGGCCGATAAGGGTTAAAAGCTGGATTGACGGGTTTTATCGTGAAGGTAGTTTAATGCCTATTGGAAATGGTGAACATGCAATTTATGTGCGAAAAGAAATTCAAGAAGCAATTGGGAAAAAAGAAGGGCAGGAGGTAGAAATTGTATTGGAGAAGAATAACGAACCCCGAACGTTGGAAATCCCAGAAGATTTTCAATGGTTGTTGGATGATGACCATGAGTTAAAACAAAAGTTCGAAAAGCTTTCATTCTACAATAAATGTGCAATAGTTCATCATATTAATGAAGCAAAACGGGATGAGACGAGAGTTCGGAGGATTGAAAATATGATTGAACGAATCAAATTTGGCTTCCGATCCGGGCAAAAAATGGAATAATGTCGGTATTATGCAATCGTTACTTGTTCAATGTCAGAAGGATAAAAAAATCTTATGAATTAAGCGAAAATTGCTGGTTTCATTAAGTGGATTTTATGGAGATGTTTCATACCTTTAAAAAAAACCACGTCTCTATGGAACAATTCAAGTTAATCTCCAATGATCCTTGGTTAGAACCACACGCAGGGGTTATTAATTCAAGATACCAAATAGCAGAAAAAAAATATGAGGAACTGGCAGGGACTGGCACTTTAAAGGATTTTGCCAGTGGCTATTTATGGTACGGTCTTCACCGAACAGCAAATGGTTGGGTTATTAGGGATTGGGCCCCGAATGTTGAGCAAATTTATTTAATTGGTGAGTTTAACAATTGGCAAGAGAAAGAAGAGTACTTGTTGAAATCCATTGGAAATGGTGCATGGGAGTTAGAGCTTGAACAGGATTTGTTGCATCACGGCGATTTGTACGCGTTTTCTATGAAATGGCCTGGTGGTGGAGGAAAACGAATTCCAGCCTGGGCAAACAGGGCTGTTCAGAATAAAGAAACGCATGAGTTTAATGCTCAGGTATGGTTGCCTGAAAAACCATATCAATGGAAAATAAAGAATTTTGACAGGGGCGAAGAAGCACCCTTGATTTATGAGAGCCATATTGGAATGGCTGGCGAAGAAGACCGGGTGCATACTTATGACGAATTTCGCACGATAATGTTACCAAAAATTAAAAATGCCGGGTACAATACCATTCAAATAATGGCTATACCCGAGCACCCTTATTATGGGAGTTTTGGGTATCATGTTTCCAGTTTTTTCGCTGCATCTTCCCGGTTCGGAACACCCGATGAACTAAAACAACTTATTGATGAAGCCCATGAAATGGACATGGCAGTTATTATTGACCTGGTACATTCACATGCTGTTCGGAACGAAGTGGAAGGGTTAGGAAGATATGACGGTACCCGTTACCAGTTTTTTCATGACGGAGAAAGAGGCGAACATCCTGCCTGGGATTCTTATTGCTTCAACTATGGAAAGAATGAGGTGTTGCACTTCCTGTTATCGAATATTCGGTATTGGTTAGAGGAATATCAGTTCGATGGTTTCCGTTTCGATGGTGTGACCAGCATGCTCTATTTAGATCATGGTTTAGGGAAAGCTTTTACCTCGTATGATGACTATTACACTCCAAATGTTGATGAAGAAGCTGTGAGTTATTTCTTTTTGGCAAACAAGCTCATTCATGAAATTAACCCCAATGCGCTTTCTATTGCTGAAGAAATGAGTGGTATGCCTGGCGTGGCAACCGAAATTGAAGATGGTGGTTATGGTTTCGATTATCGAATGGCGATGGGTGTGCCCGATTTTTGGATCAAGCTTATCAAAGAATATAAAGACGATGAATGGGACATGGGGCAAATCTACCATGAACTCACCTCGAAAAGGATGGATGAAAAAGTGGTTAGTTATGCTGAATCTCATGATCAGGCCTTGGTAGGTGATAAAACAATCATCTTCCGATTGCTGGATAAAGAAATGTATTTCAGCATGCGTAAAGATCAGCCTAACATGATTGTCGATAGGGGAATTGCACTTCATAAAATGATTCGCCTGGCTACTTTGTCATGTGCAGGTGGTGCATACCTTAATTTTATGGGGAATGAGTTTGGCCACCCCGAATGGATTGACTTCCCGCGGGAGGGGAATAACTGGTCATATAAACACGCGCGTAGGATTTGGTCTATTTCTGAAAATAAAGAACTTCGCTATCATTGGCTTTCGGATTTTGACAAAGCATTGATGGATTTTGTAAGGCAGAATAGATTATTGGAAGTTCCTGAGGTATATAAAAATTACGATAACAACGGCGATAAAGTATTAGTTTACCAGCGTGGTGACTTCATGTTCGTGTTTAATTTTCACCCGGTAAATTCATACACCGATTACGGTATCGCATATTCACCTTCAAAATTTAGAATATTATTAAATACTGATGATGAAAAATTTGGTGGTCAGGGACGGATTAATTCAAGCATGATTTATTACACCAGGCCGATGGCCGGGTTGACCAGCCAGCATCAGTTGCATCTTTATTTGCCGGCTAGAACGGGCTTAGTATTAAAAAGAGAACCATTTAGACGAGTACGTTAATGAATCAATTTTTTACCGAAGTAAAAATACCCAACTACGGTTGGGATATTAATCATCAGAACAAGATCATGTTGATTGGTTCCTGTTTTGCTGAAAATATTGGTAAAAAATTAGAAGAATCTAAGTTTCAGGTTGACCAAAATCCTTTTGGTATTTTGTACAACCCTTTGTCGATAGCAAAAAGCATCAGAAGGTTAATTAATCCAAGCCCGTATTGCAAAGAAGACTTATTTTTTCAAAATGAATTGTGGGGAAGCTTTGATCATCATAGCCGGTTTTCAGCTACTTCAGCAGAAGAGGCGTTGGAGAAGATGAACTCAAGGCTTGAAACTTCACATGAACATCTAAAAAAATCGGATTATTTGGTAATCTCTTTTGGAACTGCATGGGTATACCGTTTGAAAGGGGAAAAGAGTATTGTATCAAATTGCCATAAATTCCCAGGTGCAGATTTTGAACGGTTTCGACTTGATTTGGATGACATTGTTCACGAATATATCGACCTGTTTCATTGTGTATTGAAATTTAACCCAAATTTAAAAGTCCTATTTACGGTCAGCCCTATTCGTCACTGGAAAGATGGTGCTATTGAAAATCAGCTCAGTAAATCAACTTTATTGTTAAGTGTAGAGCGCATTTTAAAGAAAGTAAATATACATCAGCATGCTTACTTCCCCAGTTATGAGATTATCATGGACGAACTTAGGGACTATCGGTTCTATGCTCCGGATTTATTGCATTTAAATCAATCAGCAATAAATTTTATATGGGAAAAATTTGGTGAAAAAATGTTCTCTGCTGACACAAAAAAACTCATCAATGATGTGTTGAAAATTAATAAAGCAATTGGTCATCGTCCATTTAATTCTGGATCAGAGGACTACAAAAAGTTTCTGTTATATAACCTAGGGGAAATTGAGCGAATAATAAAAATTTTTCCTTTTCTTAACTTTAAAAATGAAAAAACGATTTTTGAAAATTTATTAAGTGGGCATTCGATCAGGAGCGGTGAAAACATTTGAATAGAATGACTATTTTTGTTGCACCTAATTGATCAAACAAGTCCTACCTGAATATTTTTTCAAAATTCATACAAGATAAAAAGTCTGAATTTATGAGTTACCTTAAGTTTGACAAAAATCAATTAGTGAACCTTACTTACTCACTCAATCGTGAAGTTTTAAGGTCGAACCGTGCAGGATCGTATATTAGCACAACACTTTCCGGATGTAATACACGTAAATATCATGGGTTATTAGTTTGTCCAATTGAAGAACTGGACGGAGGAAAGCACGTACTTTTATCGAGCCTTGATGAAACAGTAATACAGCATGGGGCAGAGTTTAACCTGGGGATTCATAAATATGCAGGTGATCATTATGAGCCCAAGGGACACAAGTACATAAGGAACTTTGAGGTTGAAGGTGTTCCTAAAACCACATACAGGGTAGGTGGTGTAGTTTTGTCCAAAGAAAGGCTTTTGGTTGAAAATGAAGAACAGGTTTTGATCAAATACACCCTTGAGGAAGCTAATTCGCCAACCACTCTTCGGCTTAAACCTTTCCTGGCATTTAGAAATGTACATTCTTTAAGTAAGGCAAATTTGTATGCCAATACGAAGTATAAAAAGATTAGCCAAGGTGCGAAAGTAAGGATGTACGATGGATACCCTTATTTGCACATGCAGCTTTCGACAAATAACGAATTTATACCGGTTCCGGATTGGTACAACGATATAGAATACCTAAAAGAAAAGAACAGGGGATATGATTATCAGGAAGACTTATTTGTTCCCGGTTATTTTGAAGTCCCTATAAAAAAGGGTGAAAGCATCGTTTTTTCAGCTTCAACAAAAGAGGTTAAAGCTGCTGGCATCAAATCAAAATTTACCAGGGAAGTAAAAAAACGTATCCCACGAGATTCATTCCTTGGAAGTTTGAAAAATTCAGCGCAACAGTTCATTTTACGAAAGAACGGAGAAACTAATATCATTGCAGGTTTCCCTTGGTATGGAACCAGAACACGCCAAACACTTGTTGCACTACCCGGTTTAACATTAGACCTTGACGATCATGAAACGTTTGAGGCTGTGATTGATACCTTGTTGCTTAAGTTGAAAGATGGCTTGTTCCCAAGGATGGATGCCAAACAAGGTGCTGAATACGATTGCATGGACTCACCCTTATGGCTATTCTGGGCACTACAGCAGTACACCTATGATGTAAAGGATGTTAAGAAAATTTGGAAAAAGTACGGTGCAGCAATGAAAGAAATCCTTTATAGTTACCGAACAGGTACAAAGTGTGGGATTTGCACCAACGAAAAGGGGCTTGTTTTTGGTAATGAAGAAGATGTTGCATTGACATGGATGGACTCATATGTTGATGGTAAGCCGATTGTTCAAAGAGGCGGAATGCCAGTGGAGGTAAATGCACTATGGTATAATGCCATTTGTTTTGCTTTGGAAATGGCCCAAGCCGAAAATGATAAGGAATTTGTTGAGGACTGGAAACATTATTCATCAATGGTAGCCAAATCATTCATTGAAGAATATTGGAATGAGGAGCTTGGCTATTTGGCCGATTATGTTGACGGCACGTATAAAGATTGGTCGATTAGGCCAAACATGGTGATTGCTGCTGCAATGGAGTATTCACCACTTGATCGGGAAAAACAAAAATCCATTTTAAGTATAGCTAAAAAAGAACTTCTTACGCCAAGAGGATTAAGAAGTTTATCGCCACGGAACCCTATTTATGAAGGTGTGTGTGAGGGAAGTATTGCGGAACGTGAAAAAGCAATTCATCAGGGAACCGTGTGGCCATGGCTGATTTTGTTCTTTGTGGAAGGTTACTTGAAAATCCACAAACGGGGAGGTTTGCCTTTTGTGAAAAAAATCATGGAAGGTTTTGAGGAGGATATGACAGAACACTGTATTGGCACCATTTCTGAAACTTACAATGGTAATCCCCCTCATACAGCAAAGGGAGCAACATCCCAGGCATGGAGTGTTGCGGCTGTAATAAGGGCCTATAAAATGGTAATGAATTTTGATGAATAGAAATTTTAAAAGTTTTCTTGTATGAAGGTATTGATGTTTGGTTGGGAATTCCCTCCCCACATTTCCGGCGGTCTTGGTACAGCATGTTATGGGCTTACAAAAGGTTTAGCTGAACAAAAAGATGTTGATGTGATCTTTGTAGTGCCTAAAGCTTATGGCGATGAAGATCAGTCGGCAATGAAGCTAATTGGAGCAAATGATGTGCCCATTACAAAGAAAAGAATGGTTTTCAACGATCCACAAAAGAAAATTGATTATTACGAAGTAGAATCAGGAATGGTTCCTTATGTAGATCCGGAAGAATACAATAAACTGGTTATTCAAAAACATTCCGAGAGCACTCAGTTTGTGGAAACAGATACAGAAGGAAAATTGCATTTTTCCGGGAAATATGGAGTTGACCTGCTTCATGAAATTTATAAGTATTCGTTGGTGGCAGAAGTAATAGCCAGGGATAATGAGGTTGATTTAATTCATGCCCATGACTGGCTTGCTTATCCAGCCGGAATTGCTGCAAAAGAGATGTCTGGAAAACCGTTGGTAATTCATGTTCATGCTACAGATTTTGACCGAAGTGGCGGTAGTGTAAACCCACAGGTTTACGAAATTGAAAAAAGGGGAATGGAAGCAGCTGACCAAATTATTACTGTAAGTAATTTAACCCGGAAAATTGTCATTGAGAAATACGGCATCGATCCATCAAAAATCACAACAGTCTACAATGCCGTTGAACCGGTCACGCAAAAAGAAAAAGACGAACTGAAAAAAGGTGTTGATGAAAAGATTGTGACTTTCCTTGGCCGGATTACCATGCAGAAGGGACCTGAATATTTTATTGAGGCTGCAAACATGGTGTTGCAAAAAATGGAGAATGTTCGTTTTGTTATGGCTGGTAGTGGTGATATGATGAATGCCATGATCAAACGTGTTTCCGAACTCAAAATTACTGATAAGTTCCATTTTACAGGGTTTTTGAAAGGCGATGACGTTTTCGATATGTTTAGACTAAGTGACGTTTTTGTAATGCCTTCAGTGTCTGAACCCTTTGGTATTGTCCCGCTTGAAGCCATGCAAACCAATGTCCCTGTTATTATTTCCCACCAATCTGGTGTGTCAGAGATTCTTAAATACGCTGTTAAAATTGACTATTGGGATACTCATGCCATGGCTGATGCTATTTACGGTCTATTGAATTATCCTTCTATGTGGAATATGTTTATGAAAAACGGAAAAGCCGAAGTTGACAACCTTCAATGGAAAGAATCGGCTAAAAATGTCCGTGATGTATATAAAAGTGCTTTACTAACTGCTTAAAAACTCCTAATATATGAAAGCCATATGTTTTAATTTCCAGGTTCACCAACCATTTCGCTACCGTAGATATCGTTTTTTTGATATTGGCAATGATCATTATTACTACGATGATTATTCAAATGAAACAGTTTTGCGCAAGCTAGCCGAACGCAGTTATTTGCCAGCGAACAAGCTAATGCTTGAGCTAATTAATAAATACAAAGGGAAGTTTAAGGTTAGTTTTTCTATAACTGGTACTGCTCTTGAGCAATTCGAAATGTATGCTCCGGAAGTACTCGATTCATTTATTGAATTGGCCCGAACTGGTCAGGTTGAGTTCCTTTCTGAAACATATTCCCATTCACTGGTATCGTTAAAGAACCAAGAGGTTTTCAAAGATCAGGTTAGAAGGCATGGAGAGTTGATCGAAAAGTATTTTGGTCAAAAACCTTCAGTATTCAGAAATACTGAAATGATTTATTCTGATGAAATTGGAGCTTTGGTGGCTGAAATGGGTTACAAAGGGATGTTGACAGAAGGTCCAAAACATATTTTGGGATGGAAGTCTCCGAACTTTGTGTATTGCAATGCAATAAACCCTCGTTTAAAAGTATTGATGCGTAATTTTAAATTAAGCGATGACCTTGCTTTCAGGTTTTCAAGCGAAGGGTGGAGTGAATATCCTCTTACCGCAAAAAAGTTTGTTGACTGGATGGGCGCTGATGAGAAAGACGAAATCATCAATTTATTTTTAGACTATGAATCCTTTGGTATCCGCCAAAAGGAAGAGTCAGGGATTTTTGATTTTCTTGAAGAATTACCAAAAGTTGTTGGAAGAAAATCTGATTTGAAATTTGCCACTCCTTCAGAAGTGATTGATGAATATCAACCAATTTCTGTTGTTAGTGTTCCTTATAGTATTTCCTGGGCAGATGAAGAGCGTGACCTTACAGCATGGCTGGGTAACGAAATGCAGCAGGAAGCTTTTAATAAACTATATGAGCTTCAGGACAGGGTACATCAGGTTACCGATGAAGCGTTACTAAAAGATTGGAGTTACTTGCAGGCAAGTAACCACTTTTATTATATGAGCACTAAGTTCTTCTCTGATGGGGCTGTTGCTAGTTATTCAAACCCATATGAAAGTCCTTATGAAGCATTTATTAATTATATGAATGTGTTAAGCGACTTTAAATTAAGATTAAATGCACTTGTGCCAAAAGACAGAGTGGATCAGGAAGTTGCTTCGCTCAATAAGCTTTTGGAGGAAAAAGAAGCAAAATTGCTTAAATACGAAGCCGAGCTTAAAAAACTAAGAGAACCCAAAAAGAAAAAAACTACCGCTAAACGTTCAACCACTAAAACTAAATCGGCTTAATAGATATTTTATAAACCAAAATTTAACATCAATTTTCCTCATAAAATTTTAATGGGAAAGTATTTTTGACTTTTTTTGCATCTCATTTTGAGACAGTGCATTGATTGCACTTTTCAAAGGAAAACAAACAATTAAAACGAATATGGAGATGAGTAAAGAGGGTGTTAGATTTATAAAACAACCAATTGTGGATAAACCAATTTGGAAAAAATTAGTTGTAGAGTCAAGCATTCCTGAAAAGCTTAACCCGCTTAAGGAATTGAGTAAAAACCTATGGTGGGTTTGGAACAACGATGCAAGGGATCTATTTCAAAGTATTGATCCTGAAATTTGGGAGGAAACTTCCCACAATCCAGTTCTTTTACTGGATAACGTTAGCTTGCAGCGACTGCATGAAATCGAAGAAGATGAATCTTTTATGCGCAGGTTAAATGAAACCTATAAAAGATTCCAGAAATACCTTGAAGACCGTAAAAACTATCAGGATGCTCAGGTGGCTTACTTTAGCATGGAATACGGATTACACGATAGCCTGAAGATTTTTTCAGGTGGATTGGGTGTCCTTGCTGGTGACTATTTGAAAGAGGCCAGTGATTCTAAAGTGAACCTGGTTGCTGTCGGTCTGTTGTACCGATATGGTTATTTTAAACAGGCCATTTCTGTTTACGGTGACCAAATGGCAAACTATGATGCACAGCAATTCTCAAAGATCCCGGTTTCACCAGCTTACGATGAAGATGGTAATTGGGTAACCATTGAGGTTGAATATCCTGGAAGAAATATTAAGGCAAGGGTTTGGGAAGTAAAAGTTGGTGCAGTAAGTTTATATTTGTTGGACGCTGACTTTGAAGAAAACTCAGATGAGGACCGTTTTGTAACCCATCACCTTTATGGAGGTGACAACGAAAACCGTTTAAAGCAGGAAATGCTTCTTGGGTTAGGTGGTATCCGTGCGCTTAAACAGCTTGGTTACAAGTCGGATATTTATCATTGCAACGAAGGTCATGCGGCTTTAATCGGTCTTGAACGAATCAAGAATTACATTAGTGAATCGAATTTGACTTACGCAGAAGCGAAAGAAGTAGTTAGGGCTTCAACCCTGTTTACCACCCATACGCCGGTACCTGCAGGTCACGATTCCTTCCACCAGGATTTATTTAAAGCTTACATGGGCTTCTTCCCTGAAAAAATTCAGTTGAATTGGAATGAGTTTGTGTTGCTTGGGAAAGCGGCACCTCACGAAGATCACTTCAATATGAGTTATCTTGCGGCTAATTTATCTCAGGGTATCAATGGGGTAAGTATGTTGCACGGTGACGTTTCAAAAGAGATCTTAAAACATCTTTATGAAGGTTTTCTTCCTGAAGAATTGAATATCGGTTATGTGACCAATGGTGTTCACTATGCCACATGGACTGCTAAAGAATGGAAGGAAATTCATACAAAATATTTTGGCGACGATTTTGTAGAGAATCAGCTTGATTTCAGCTCGTGGGAGAAAATTTATAGTGTTCCTGATCAGGAAATCTGGAACCTAAAACAAAACCTGCGCCTCAAGTTGATCGGGTATGTAAAACATCGTTTTGCCGATAACTGGATGAAGCGTCATGAAAATCCGAAACTAATCACGGATATTTTAAGTAAGCTCAACCCAAATGCATTGACCATCGGTTTTGCGCGTAGGTTTGCCACTTACAAAAGGGCACATTTGCTGTTCCGCAACCTGGAGCGTCTTTCTAAAATTGTGAATAACCCGGAACGACCTGTGCAATTTATTTTTGCAGGAAAAGCCCACCCAGCTGATAAAGCTGGTCAGGATTTGATCAAGCATATTGTAGAAATATCAAAACGCCCTGAATTTTTAGGGAAGATTTTGTTTGTACAAAACTACGATATGAACCTTGCAAAAATGTTACTTCAAGGTGTTGACATTTGGTTGAATACGCCAACACGTCCTCTTGAGGCATCTGGAACAAGTGGGGAGAAAGGCGTTATGAACGGTACAATGCACTTCTCGGTTCTTGATGGATGGTGGGTTGAAGGATACAAAGAAGGCGCTGGCTGGGCGCTTCCTTTGGAACGCGCTTACGAAGTTCAGGATTTACAGGACGAACTGGATGCTGAAACTATCTACAACATTATTGAAGATGATATTCTGCCAAGCTTCTATACCCGCGATATGCAAGGAATTCCTACACATTGGATCTCACACATAAAAAAGACCATTGCAGAAGTTGCGCCTAACTTTACAACAAGTAGAATGATCCGTGATTACCAGGATCGTTTTTACAAGCCACAAGCTGAACGGACAAGTCAGGTAGTCGCTGATGATTTCAAAATGGCCAGGGAACTTGCCTCATGGAAAGCTAATGTTGCAGATGTGTGGGAAGATATCGAAGTAAAAGATGTTCATTTTACAGATGGTGTAGCTAATACATTGAAGATTGGCGAAGACTATCCTGCAAAAGTGGAGATTGACTTGAAAGGATTAACTCCCGAAGAAGTAGGTTTGGAAATTGTTGTAACCGAAAATGGCACTGATGAGCATGAAATGATTGATGCTATTGAGTTTGAGGTAGAAAAAACCGAAAATGGGGTAACAACCTATGCATTGAGTCTAAATATTGAAACTCCAGGTGCGTATAACTACGCGTTGCGTCTATACCCAAAGAATGAGTTATTGCCTCATCGTCAGGATTTCACATACTTACGTTGGATTTAAGCGATTCACGAGATATAAGAAGAAGGCTGCCAAATGGTAGCCTTTTTTATGCCAATCACTTTCCCATGCATTCGAAATATTGCTCAAAGCAATTTGTTGAATAGCTTGTATAGCCATAAATAAACCCTAAATTTGTTATAGACTTAAAAAGACATACAATGGCTGCTGAAAAAAACGTAGGTAAAAAGATCAGGCAGGTGAGAGAACTCAAAAAAGTGAGCCTGCAGGAACTTTCCGAAAAAACAAACCTTGAAGTAAAACTGATAAAGAAGATTGAAGACGAGAAAGTCGTTCCTTCCCTGGCACCGCTGATTAAAATTGCACGGGTATTGGGTGTTCGTCTTGGAACATTCCTGGATGACAGCGATAAAATTGGGCCAGTAGTTATGAGAGCTGATGAAAAAGAAAAAGGCGTTCGTTTTGTTTCCCAGGCGGGGAATACAAGGGAACACCTGAACTTTCTCTCTTTAGCTGCGGATAAGGCGGGACGTCATATGGAACCTTTTGTAATTGAAATTGAACCCAGTCAGCAATCGGATTACATGTTGTCTTCGCATGAAGGTGAAGAGTTTATCTATGTGCTTGATGGAGTAGTTGAAATCAACTATGGGAAAGATACGATTCAACTTCAGCAGGGCGACAGCATTTACCTGGACTCAATTGTGTCACATAATGTTCACGCAGGTAATAACCAACCAGCAAAAGTGTTGGCTGTGTTTTACGCACCATTCTAATCAACCAATTCAAACCATCCATAGTTCATGCAATTACTTGATTATACATTGGGGGGCATTTTGGAAAAGTTTGCCTTCGAAACACCCGACAAAGATTTTATTGTATATCCTGACAGGGATTTAAAGTTTAGCTACGCAGAATTCAACGATCGTGTAAATAAACTCGCCAAAGGATTGATGTATATTGGCATTGGCAAAGGTGACAAGGTTGGTGTTTGGGCAAGTAATGTTCCAGACTGGACAACGTTTATGTTTGCAACTGCCAAAATTGGGGCGGTACTGGTAACGATTAACACAAACTATAAGCTGTCAGAATTGGAATATTTGCTGAAAGATGCCGATATCAATACGCTTTGTTTAATCAATGGCTATCGCGACAGCGACTTTGTGAACATGATTTTTGAGCTGGTGCCTGAATTGAAATCACAGGCGAGAGGACATATTCATTCTGAAAAATTTCCGGAATTAAAAAATGCAGTTTTTATTGGGCATCAAAAGCATCGTGGTATGTACACCACACCCGAACTAATGTTGCTTGGAGATCATTTGGATGATTTGGAACTTGAAGTGATTAAGTCGGAAATTGAACCTCACGAGATTGTGAATATGCAATACACTTCCGGCACAACGGGCTTCCCAAAGGGTGTTATGCTTTCGCACCACAATATCATTAACAATGGCTACTCTGTTGGGCAATGCATGAAATATACCGATCAGGACCGCCTGCTTTTATGCGTCCCACTGTTTCATAGTTTTGGCTGTGTTCTGGGAGTTTGCTCCATCATCAGCCATGGTGCTACCATGGTTATTACTGAAGATTTTGACCCTCTTATGGTATTGGCAGCTGTAGAGAAGGAAAGCTGTACTGCTATTTACGGGGTTCCGACCATGTTTATTGCAGAATTGAATCATCCCATGTTTAACATGTTCGACCTGTCAAGCTTGCGAACAGGAATTATGGCAGGTGCACCTTGCCCTATTGATGCAATGCAAGAAGTGATGACTAAAATGCACTGCAAGGACATTATTATTGTTTACGGTTTAACGGAAACCTCCCCGGGAATGACAGCCACCCGTTCTCATAATTCACCAGAGGTACGTGCAACAACTATTGGCTTTGGGCTGCCAAATGTTGAGGTGAAAATTGTTAATCCGGAAAATGGGAATGAATGCGAGCTTGGAGAACAAGGTGAGATTTGTTGTCGCGGGTACAACGTCATGAAAGGCTATTACAATAATCCTGAAGCAACAAAAGAAGCTTTTGATGAAGAGGGGTGGTTTCATACGGGTGATTTGGCAATTAAAGAAGAAGATGGTTTTTATCGGTTCACAGGCCGGATAAAGGATATGATTGTACGTGGGGGTGAAAATATTTACCCAAAGGAAATAGAGAACTATTTGTATAAAATTCCAGAAATTGAAGTAGTTGAGGTTGTCGGTATTCCAAGTCCAAAATATAGTGAGCAGATTGGGGTTTTTATCAAATTAAAACCAAAGCAAACACTTACAGGAGAAGCTGTTCAGGAATTCTGCAGGGGGCAAATTGCCCGATATAAAATTCCCAAATATGTCTTTTTTGTTGAAGAGTTCCCAATGACTGCAAGCGGAAAAATTCAGAAATTTAAACTCAGGGAAATTGGCTTGGATGAACTAAAAAAGAACGGTATAAAGGTGATTTGATAATTTTTTTGCGTTGGTATCAAGAAAACGAAGGATTTTTTTGTTATAGTTCTATGAATATTTAAAACGAAAGTAATTGAACTTCGTATGTTATTAATGAACAATTAATAAAAGCTCACTAAATTTGTAGTTCACCTATGTTCATATTATGAAAAAAATACCCCTGATATTGATTTTCTTTTTTTTGTTTGCATGCCAGCAGAAAAAAGTAAACCGTTTGCAATCAATGCAGGATAGCATTATTCAGGCAGAAGCGGCGAAAGATTCGACTATTGTTGGGTTTGTCTTTACCATGAACGAAATTCAACAAAACCTTGACTCCATAAGGAAAATTGAAGAATTTGTAAAACTTGAAACTGCCCGAGGGGCTGAATTGACAAGCGATGCCCGATCAAATATTTTGGACGATATCACATTAATTCATGAACTTCTTACAAAGAACAAAGTATTAGTTGCCCAATTGCAAGAAGATCTTAAGTCATCTAACAACCAGGTGAGTGGATTGCAAAAAACGATTTTGTACCTGAATAAGCAGATTAACGAAAAGGATGCGCAGATTGCACAGCTCACTCACGAGGTAGAAAAATTGCATAAGAATATTGTGGGATTAAGTACACGGGTTAGGCAAGTAGAAAAAGAATCATCGGCAAAGGATGCATTGATTGCTGAAAAAGAGCAGGCAATAAAAGAAAAAAATGATGAAATGAACCAGGCATATTACGTTCTTGGCAACGTGAAAGATTTGGTTGAAAAAAAGATTGTTGAAAAGAAAGGCGGTGTTCTTGGAGTAGGGCGTACGATAAAATTCCGTAGGGATTTCAATCCGGAGCTATTTACAGAAGTTGATATCCGAGAGTTTGAAGGATTGGAACTGAATGCAAAAAAAGCGAGTGTGATAACTACCCATACAATCGGATCGTACGAACTTAGCGGTGATACGCTAAAATCCCTTGTTGTTCATGATGCCGATAAGTTCTGGGAAACATCAAAGTACCTGGTTGTTGTGGTGAATTAGTAACTATCAGACTTTATTTGATGATTTTTTTAGCATTTCAGATATCCAGAATTTGATAACAGACTGTCTTGTTATTCCCAGTCTTGAGGCTTCTTTATCAAGTTTTTTGATCATCCATGCAGGAAAATCCACACTAACTCTTTTAGTTTCCAGTCCTGGCCTTTTCGCTTCAGAGATGTCAAAATATTCAAGAATATCTTCTCCTTCATCGAACTTTTTATCTAAATCATTAGCTTTCATAAATCTCAATTTCTTTTTTTCTTGATCTTCTTACCGATATTAATCGAATAGAATTTTTCCTAATTGTATAGATTCCCGACCAGTATTTTTCTATAATCTTAGCAATAATTAGAAATCTGGGTTCATCAACATTTTTTGCGGGAATTATTATTCTTTCAGCATCCAACCAAAGCTTTCTTGCTTCATCAAAATCAATTCCATGTTTTGACAGGTTGACTTTGCTTTTGTTTGGATCAAATTCAAATTCCATATTTCAAATGTAGTAAATATTGCATAAAAATGGATTAATAATTAAGCATTTTTGTGCAAGAAAGGTCACTGTGTGTTTTAACGCACGAACTCGACTCGTTTTCCTTTCACATTTTCATTGAATATTCCCCGGTCAAATGCTAGCAGTCCGTTTATGAATGTGTGCGAAACCAAATGGTTGAAAGAGAAATCTTCGAAAGGCGACCATCCACATTTATAGAAAATATTTTCCGGTGTTACTTTCCAGTTTTTATCTGGGGCAACAATTACAAGGTCTGCATAATATCCTTCCCGAATAAAACCTCTGCGATCAATTTGAAATAGTTCAGCTGGTGCATGGCACATTTTACGAACTACTTGTTCGATGGAAAGTTTTCCTTGCTTAACAAACTCGAGCATAACAGGGAGCGAATGTTGCACAAGTGGTCCTCCGGAAGGAGCCATAAAGTAATGATGGGACTTTTCATCCAAGGTGTGTGGAGCATGGTCGGTTGCAATTACATCAATTTTGTCAGTTAGCAATGCTTCCCAAAGTGCTTTGCGGTCATCCGCTGATTTTATGGCAGGGTTCCATTTTATTCTTGTTCCATAATCGATATAATCCCGCTCTTCAAACCAAAGGTGGTGAACACAAACTTCAGCTGTGATTTTCTTTTCGGTTACAGGGCCTGGTTGGAACAATTGCATTTCTTCAGCTGATGACAAATGAAGAACATGCAGCCTGGTTCCATATTTGGTAGCAAGTTCAACTGCCTTCGAAGAAGATTTAAAACAGGCTTCTGCACTTCGTATTCTCGAGTGTCTTGAAATAGGAACAATTTTGCCATATTTCTGAAGGTAAATTTCCGTGTTTCTTTTAATAATCTCCTCATCTTCGCAGTGGGTAGCAATTATAGTGGGCGCATTCCTGAATATTTCTGAAAGTGTTTCTTCATCATCAACCAGCATGTTCCCGGTAGATGATCCCATGAATACTTTGATGCCACATACTTTTTTAGGATCAATAGCGAGTACTTCATCCAAATTGTCATTGGTTGCACCCATGTAAAATGAATAATTGGCAGCAGAAACTTCAGCAGCCCGGTCATATTTTTTTTCTAATTCTGTTTGGGTTGTTGCTTGAGGTTTAGTATTGGGCATTTCCATATAGGTAGTTACGCCGCCAGCTACCGCAGCTTTCGATTCGGTTGCAATTTCACCTTTGTGGGTCAATCCTGGTTCACGAAAATGTACCTGGTCGTCAATTACTCCTGGAATTAGATACCTTCCTTTTGCATCAATTACCTCGGCACTTTTTAAAATATCCTCCGGAACAATCTCATCTTTGTATATCGTTTGGATAAATTCACCGTCAATTAAAACACTTCCATAAAAATGTTCTCCTTCGTTGATGATATGGGCGTTGGTGATGATGGTTTTCATAGTGTGATCGTTTGTTTGCTACTTAAATTTACGAATCTATAAAGAAAAAGGCTACAAAATGCAGCCTTAATCTATCATGGTATCTTAACGTTCTTATTTCGTTAATGGTTTTTGGTAATTTCTAAACCAACTTCTGATTTTCATTTTTAGCACTCCCCAAAGTGCTTCATTGAAAATTCCACCACTCATTTTTGACGTTCCCTCCTGGCGTTCTGTAAAAATGATGGGGACTTCAGCTAACTTAAAACCATGTTTCCATGCAGTGAATTTCATTTCAATTTGAAAACCATAACCTTTCAATTTAATTTTCTCAAGGTCAATTGTTTCCAATACAATTCTGCTGAAACACTTAAATCCGGCAGTGGTGTCCATTATTTTCATGCGAGTTATAAAACGCACATAAACCGAAGCAAAGTACGACATCAGTACCCTGCCTAGTGGCCAATTGATTACGTTGATCCCTGAGATGTACCGTGATCCGACAGCAAGGTCAGCTCCATCGGCAGAACATGCTTTGTAAAGTTTTTCCAAATCATCAGGATTGTGAGAAAAGTCGCAATCCATTTCAAAAATGTAATCATAGTTGTTTTCAAGTGCCCACTTAAATCCGGTAAGGTAAGCTGTTCCTAAACCAAGTTTGCCGCTTCGTTCAACCATATGTAATTTGGTGGGGAATTCTTTCTGTAAATCCTTAACGATTTTAGCCGTTCCATCAGGAGATCCATCTTCAATTATCAGTAGTTCAAAAGGAATTGACAAGGAAAAAACCTTCCTTATCATTCGTTCAATGTTCTCCTTTTCGTTGTACGTTGGTATGATTACCAGGTTGTTGTCCACAGGTGTCGATTTTATATGAGCCTACGAAAATACATTTTTTAAACTATTTTCTTTTATGATATTTGCTTTGGTAGTCTTATCTGTTCATAATTAATCTTAAAAAAAGATAAATGCATTTTTGTTAAATGTGCATTAATTTGACAATAAAGCAGTATGTATTCGATTCTATTTGCTCCAATAATCATCATCTTTATGGCAAGACGTAATTAAAGGCTGGTATTTCATTGTCAAAAAGTAGAATATGGAGTTTAAATGCAGGAAGGTGGGCAATGAGTGCTACGGACTTAAAGAGTTGGTATTACTTTCAGAGATAAGTCAGCGGCTTATCCAAAGCAAGGAGCTTAAAAATGATTTAAGCTCAATACTTGAATTATTGGTCAGGCATCTCAATGCCGAGCGCAGTATGCTGACCATTTTCAATCGGAAAAATTCAAAAATATACATTGAAGCCGCATATGGTTATACCTCGGCACAACAAGCACGAGGTAAATACAAGATCGGAGAGGGAATAACCGGACGTGTTGTTGAACTCGCAAGGCCGGTTGTAATCGAAAAAATATCCAAATCAAGCTTGTTTCTGAACCGCACTCGCCAAGAGCTCACAAAAGAAGGAGATGAACTAAGTTTTGTTACAGTTCCGATTATGGAAGAGGGAAAAGTGACGGGGACATTGAGCTTGGTTCGGGTGTATAATGAAAATATTTCAAACGAGGAAGACATAAATCTTTTATCCATAGCAGGAGGGTTGATTTCCAGGGTTGTTCGTATTAGGCAGGAACGTATTGAAGAGGTAGAACTTCTTCGCCAGAAAAATATAGAATTGCAAAGCCAGGTAAAGGATGACTTACGCCCGGTGAACATGATAGGCAACTCGGGTAAAATGAAAGATGTTTATGAATTGGTAAATATGGTTGCTGAGACCAACTCAACGGTGCTTATAAGGGGCGAAAGTGGAATTGGTAAAGAATTGGTGGCCGATGCAATCCACTTTTTAAGTAAACGTTCCAAAAAGAACCTGATCAAAGTAAACTGTTCCGCACTTCCTGATAGCTTGATTGAAAGTGAGTTGTTTGGGCACGAAAAAGGTGCATTTACCGGGGCAGATAGCAGGAGGAAAGGACGTTTTGAATTGGCTGAAGGAGGGACAATTTTTTTAGATGAAATTGGAGATATCCCACTTTCTACACAGGTGAAATTACTCCGGCTTATTCAGCAGCGTGAATTTGAACGACTGGGCGGTACGGAAACCATAAAAGTAAATGTACGCATCATCGCAGCAACAAACCGAAATCTTGAGGAGCTGATTGGGAATGGAGAATTTAGGGAAGACCTGTTCTACCGGATCAATGTCTTTCCAATTTTTATTCCACCGCTTCGTGAACGACGAAATGACATCCCTATGTTGGTTGATCATTTTATTGAAAAATTCAACAAGGGAAATAATACAAACGTGAAACGCATCACAACTTCGGCTCTTAATATGCTGATGGTTTATTCCTGGCCGGGCAACATTCGGGAGCTGGAAAACTGTATTGAGCGGGCATGTATATTAAGTTCGGAAAATGTGATTCACAGCTATAATTTGCCTCCATCATTACAAACGGCTGATTCTTCCAATACCCGTTCAAAAGGGGGGCTAACTTATACAGTTGAACAGGTTGAAAAGCAGTTGATTCGGGAGGCACTAACTACCACGAAAGGAAATATTGCCAAGGCAGCAGAACACTTAAAAGTGACTGAGCGCATGTTGGGTACTCGTGTGAAAAAGTACGGTATTGACGCCTGGAGGTTCAAAGTATAATTTTACTTCTTGTTTTTGATTAGATTTGCGATAAACTCATTTTATGGAATACTCTTTTCTTGAAGTTAATTTGTCCGATGAAAAACATTGTGAGCAGTTGATCATGCTGCTCGATTTTTACATACAGGATGAAATGGGCAATGGAAAACCAATGCAAGAAGAATTGGCTCCAAAAATTATTGAAGGATTGAAAAACCATGTGGCATACCTTGGTTTTTTTGCCATGGTGGATGGAGAGTATGTTGCCTTGGCAAATTGCAATAAAAACTATTCAACTTTTAAAGCTGCGGCATTAATTAATATCCACGATTTTGTGGTTCATCCAGCCTATCGTGGAAAAGGAATTGGTAAATTGTTTTTAGATTCGATGGCCGAGTATGCCAATGAAAATGGCTATTGCAGAATCAATCTTGAAGTCCGGGAAGACAATATTAGTGCGCAGAAGCTTTATAAAAAATCTGGTTATGCAGATTGTAAACCTTCAATGTTTTTTTGGGAGAAGAAGCTATAATTGATTGTCTTCAAAGCAGAAATCTAAAACGAACCTGTATATTCCCTTCAATTTTGATTGGCCAATTGAGAAATGTCAGCCCGATAGCCCACCATTTTAAGTATATTAGGTGTTTCAATTTTTATATCACAGTCTAATTAAATCACTTATATGAAAATTACATTTATTTCCATCATTTTAATCTTTTCAATTAGTTTCTCGTTTGCTCAAAAGAAACCTGTTTTGTCGGGTGAAGAGCGTGTGAAAATGTTCAAGAAACAAGCTTCACTGAAAGAAGATACGACCTATGCAAACCTTCATTGGCAATACATTGGACCCACGAACATTAGCGGTCGATGCACCGATATTGAAGGGGTTTCACCACGTGGAAACAATTATACCATTTGGGTTGCTTCGGCGTCTGGCGGTGTGTGGAAATCTGAAAATGAAGGGGTGACCTTTGATCCGGTTTTTGATGAAATGCCAACTGCCTCAATTGGCGATTTGGCAATTGATCCGACCAATTCCGATGTGGTTTGGGTAGGTACAGGAGAAGCCAATATTTTCCGTAGTTCAAATGCTGGCTGTGGAGTGTTTAAGACAACTGACGGTGGACAAACCTGGAAAAATATGGGTTTGGAAAATACACATACGATAGGCAGAATCGTTGTAGATTACAACAACCCGGACATTGTTTATGTGGCGGCTACCGGACACGAGTGGACCGCAAACAAAGAGCGTGGTTTGTACAAAACAACTGACGGCGGTAAAACCTGGAAGAAGTCGTTATACATCAATGAGCACGCTGGTATTTTTGATTTAGTGATGCACCCCACTGATCCCAATATTTTATACTGTACATCCTGGGAACGGATTCGCCTGAAATGGAAAGACCCACGCACCAATAAAAACACAAAACATTGCGGAGTTTGGAAATCGGTTGATGGCGGAGAAAGCTGGGAACAAATAAATGAAGGCCTGCCATTGCCACATTATCGCGGACGCATTGGAATAGATTTGTGTAAAGCCCAACCAGATGTATTGTACCTTCTTCTGGATAATTATGAGGTAGGTAGAAAGGCAGAAGAAGGCGATCTGGATTCTTATGGAAGACAGCGTGAAGATTATATAAAAGGTGCAACGGTTTACCGGAGTGATAATGCTGGTGAGTCCTGGTATCAGGTAAGCGGAAAGGATGACGAAACAAAAAAATTTATGATGGGGCACTCGGGCACGTACGGTTGGGTGTTTGGGCAAATTCGTGTTGATCCAAAAGATCCGGAAACCGTATGGACAATGGGCTTATGGCTCAACAAATCCGAAGACGGTGGAAAAACATTTAAAGCCATCAAGAAAATGCATGCAGACCATCATGGATTATGGATTGACCCCAATAATCCCGATTATTTATTGAATGCTCAGGATGGCGGTATTACAATCTCTTATGACAAAGGTGAAAACTGGCGTATCCCGATTAAAGAGTTACCTCTGGCGCAGTTCTATAACATTTCCTATGATTATTCAACTCCATTTAGGGTAGTTGGTTCCATTCAGGATCACCACAGTTTTTATGGTGAAGTTGACCTGTCGAATGGTCGTGATAAAATAAAACCTGTCGAATTTAAGCAGACTGCTGGTGCAGAAGGGTGTACGCATGCGATTGATCCACGGGACAACAACACCATTTATGGGAGTGTTTTTTACGGCAATCTGGCTAAAGGCGAGATGGATAATTTTGGTTGGGATAAGCTTGACTTTTTATTACCTAAAAACTATCCCGATGAACCTCACTTGCGTGGACAGTGGGTATCGCCAACCTTGATTTCTTCACACAATCCCGACATTTTGTACCATTGCATGCAGTTTGTGATGATGTCGAAAGATAAAGGACAAACCTGGGTGAAAATTTCTCCAGACCTAACGTTTAATGATCCTGAAAAGCTGGGGGACATTACTCACCAAACCATTTCAGCTTTTGATGAATCAACCCTGAGATACGGGTTGTTATACGCTGGAACAGATGATGGCCGCTTCTGGAGAACAAAAGATGGTGGTGAAAACTGGACTGAACTTAGTAGTAAAGATATTCCTAAACGCTGGGTGTCCCGAATGATTGCTTCAAAATACGATATGGGCACGGTTTATATGACGCAAACCGGAAGACGCGATGATGACTTTCAGGTGTACATGTGGCGTTCGACTGATTTTGGCGATACATGGGAAGATATTTCTGGCAATATTCCGGTAGGTCCTGTAAACGTTATTCGCGAAGATCCTTACGATAAATACATGTTGTATGTTGGAACCGATGCCGGTGTATATATTTCTGCTGATGGTGGTAAATCGTATACCGTACTGGGCGACTTGCCATTTGCCTATGTGCACGATTTAAAAATCCACCCACGCGACAACATGGTCATTATAGCTACCCATGGCCGGGGAATGTGGGTACTTGATGGCAAAACAATAAAACGTGGTAAAGATGGGACAAAAGCCTGGTGGGAGTAGTTAGCTTTATTGATCGGATGACTCTAAGTCATCCGATCAATAGAATTTGGCCTCAGTTTTATGAAACTAGCAGCTCATTTAGTCGATCAGATAAAGCTGTCTGCGTTTGAATACCGCTTTGTTTGTCAACCAATTTCCCATTTTTAAAATAGAATAAAGCTGGTACACTGCGTACCCCGAATTGAGCAGTTAGCTCAGGATTGTTGTCAATATTGATTTTTGAAACAACTGCCTTTTGCTCAAAATCGGTTGCTAAAGACTCTAATGTTGGGTGCAGAGCATTACAAGGACCACACCAGTCAGCATAAAAATCAACCAGTACTACCTCGTTATTGTCGATGGTTTCCTGAAAATTTGAATTGTTTAATTGTTGTATCATGATTTGTTGTATTTAAAATTGTGTACAAAATACCAGAGTGGAATACCGTAAGCAATATGGCGAACCATGGACACAACTGGAATAATTGCTGCCATTTTTGTTCCGGCTATGCCCGCACCTAAAAGTGGGAACATAAAGAACCAAACCAATGCAATGGTTTCAGCAATAACAAATAGTTGTGCGCGAAGCCAGTTTGGCCCTGGCAACGATGGTGCAATACCTGCATACAAAACGGCTAACAAGATACCGTTAGAGTAGTGGCCGAACAGCCCGTAAGCAAAACCAAGTCCGGTTTTTTCACCCAGCAGGTGGGCGATATCCCAGAGCTGTTTGGTAAACAAATAGCCAACAAGGTCGAAAGCAACTGTGCCAACAATACCAGCGATGATGGCATTAATCCAATTTATTTTTTGAGTTTTCATGGTTATAATTGTTTCTTGTGTGTTTGATTTATGATACTTGTTCCAGCTCAATTTCACTGGCAATTGGGAAATCAATTGCGAATTCAGCCAAATTATGTATGTAGTTACTGATTATTTTATCACCAATAATGATGACCGCATCAATCATGTTGACTTCATTGTAGCCAGCTGCAAAAAAATCGTCTTTGTCTTGTTCGCTAACTCGACCACGATTTTCAACAACCGCTTTCGTAAATTTTGCCAGGGAATCAAGCTTGGCATCAAATGAAGCGTACCCTTTACGAAGTTCCAGAATCTGATCTTCAGAAAATCCGTTCATTTTACCGATAACAGAGTGTGCGGATTGGCAATACCTGCATCCATTTAGCTGACTGGTAACAAGGTTAATTACTTCGCGTTCTTTTGCCCGTAAAGTTGATTTACGATTTTGTAGTGCCAGGTAATCGGCAAGTGCTGTTTCGCTTTTTGCCAGGTAGGCATACAGGTTTGGTACAAATCCTAATCCTTTTTCTAAATTGTCGAAAATTGCCTGGTTACTTTCAGTTACTTCTGCTTTTGTTGGAACATTAAATTTTTGCATTGTTTTAATTTTTAAATGATTAATTATTTATTACAATGCAAATATGCGAGAGAAAATAGGGCAGATGTTAGGCAGATTTACCCGGCGATTAGTCAATTTTTCCCAAAACCTAAATTTCTTTAAAAACAGAAGGTGAAACCCCTTCAATATTCCTGAAAAAACGGCTGAACGACTGGATATCTTCAAAGCCAACTTCATAAGCAACCTCACTAATGCTTTTGTCGGTATAGCGAAGCAACCTTCTTGCCTCAAGCATTTTCCGATCCTGTATAAACTGCAACGGGGTTTTGTCTGCCAGCTTTGAAAAGAGGTTCGATAAAGTTTTGGCCGATTTGTTTAGCATGGCTGCATAATCAGCAACTGTGTGTTTGGTGCGAAAGTGTTGCTCTACCAAAAAATTATATTCTCGGATGATGCTGGTCTGTTTTTCGTCAATGCGTTGATAATTGTTTTGGGCTTTGAATACCCTGGTGCTTAAAATCAGGAAACGTTTCAGCATGGTCTGCAACATTTCAAGCTGATGTTCATCCTTGTGGTTCATTTCCATTTCAAACATTTTCCAAACCGTTTGGAATTTCTCAAGCTCGTTATCCTGAATGGTAAAAACAGGCAATTGGGATGCACCAAAAAAAAGTAGCCCTTTGCAACCCACTTCAATATCATGATCAACAATGCAATAAAACGGACGATTGAAACGTAACATGCGGGCATTGCAAATACTGGCTATGTTTACCCGGTGAAATTCAGTTAAACAAACAACCTGGTTTTTATTGAAGATATGCTGAATGCCATCAATCTCAATTGGGTTTCCATCTGCTCCAAACCAAAGAAATGTTAATGGTTTTTCCAGTTCCTCAGTTAGTTGAAAGCAATCAGCGCTGTGAACGTTTTGAAGCTGTATGTATTCGTTATCCTGTCCTTTAAAAATCATAGTTTGCCTGATAATATGAGCTGAATAGTTAAGTTAAACAAATAGCTATGCATTCGGTTTTACAATGGAGATAATAACTTTTCCAGTGTGTCCCTCTACCCAAAAATATTGTGGTGCTAAATGTATCGAATAGCTGAGTGTGCCTGAATGGTTATTTGTATGAATAGGGCATTTCGAAGAACTTTCCTGTCGAACCGCTAAAAATTTTATTAGATGTGATGCCCTTTAATTTAGCATTAACCGCACAATGATTTATATTTTTTGTTGGGTGTAGTAATTTCTTAAATGTACTTGTCAACATATTCAGCAAAAGCATTAAATTGAAATTGATTTGCTTTTTTACCAATATCTGTATCTTTTCCAATTATATCAAAGGCATGAAAAGCACCTTTAAACAATTCAAATTTTACCTCAATGTTTTCACTTCTCAATGCTTCTACATAGTTTATGGTTTCATCTCTAAAAGGTTCCAGATCTCCAACAAATGAAATTGTAGGTGGGAAATTACTGTAATCATTGTTCAGTGCAGGAGATGCATATTTAGAAACCGGGGCTTTCGTATTTTGCAAGTACATACTCCATCCAAACGCATTCGTTGTTCCATTCCAAACAGGAACTGTGTTCATGCTTTTTGCCGATTCTGTATTCTGTCGGTGATCTATCATCGGATATACTGGCATCTGAAAGGCAATATCAACATCTTTTGTATCCCTTGCTTTCAATGTGATTGCAGCAGTTAAACCGCCACCTGCACTATGTCCTGCTACGATAAATTTAGAAGAAATTATCCCTAGGTTTAGAGCATTTTCTTTCATCCAAAGTAATGTGTCATAACAATCATTAAATCCGTCAGGGAAAGGATTCTTTATAGATCTCCTGTAATCAGGTGCAACTACTACACAAGGTCGTTTGGAAATAAATTGCTTTATAAATTCCAGATACCCCTCAGGAACATCAAGCATATAGCCACCTCCATGATTATAAAGTAAACCCGGCAAACTTTTATCTGAATTAATTGGGCGAAAAATTCTAATCCTTATGTCAGGTCCATTATTTTTGCTCGGAATAAAGCGCTCTTCACAGTGTAAACCTTCTATATCTTTTCCTTTTTGTCGATTCATTATACGATTAAATAAATTAACCCCCCATTTTCTGGAAAAGAAGAATGCTACTATTTTCATTGGCAGATAATAGCGTCTCAATTCCTTATCGTACATTTTTTTTGTTATTTTCATAATTTTCCCTTTTATTCTAATTGCCGTTAAATTAGTGCCTGATTATCAGTGTTATATGTTTTGCCCAAAATTGTTATTTTCTTTACATTTTTGCTACCTACTTTTACGTTAGCAACCGGATTTAATAAGCTCTGGAGAAATAGATAAATTATGTTTTGATCTATTCCGGAAGTGTTTGTGTGGGGAATTACACATAATGCTGAGCTAAACGCAGTTCCTGTTTGATGCCCAGTTAAAGCTGTATTTTTAATGTATCGTATCATTCAATTTGGTTTTGTTGTAGCCAGTTTTTTTATTTAGTATTTATTCTACAATTTTAAACGTCCCTATTTTCTCTTCTGATTCATAGAGATATTCAAACTTTAAACTTAATTTTTGATATTCATCACTATAAGACTTTATAAATCCTTCGTACAACTCTCTGCTTCTCCACGTATCGATGAGTAAATAGGTGTTGGACTCAATTTCACTAATATGCAAATATGAGCCTGTATAATTCTTTGATTTATTAAATAAAGAATTCCAAGTTCCATTCACACCATACTCAAACTCAAACTTTTCTTTGTATTCAGGTTTTATTTTGTATTTCCAGACTATTGAATATTTGGACATTTCAAATTTGATGTTTAATGTTGTTCAAATTGGCTACAACGGTCACTTGTAAGTTGTCGTTGCGGATTTGGGTGAGTGTCAGCGTCCGGTAGGACCTGACTGCGATACGAGAATCCGGCGAACAACCCTGCACCAACCCCGCAACGCAATTTACAATTTGTTGCCAAAAGTTATTTATTCAATCGTTTCCCAAATATCATAATTTGTCCATTTAGTTTCTCCATTTTTCATAATCTCGATTTTGTCCTTTTCTTTTAATATCCATTCAGTTCCTTCTTGGATATAAATGTCCCTTTTTGAAATAATGATTCCTTTTTCATCACAACTTTCAAGAAGTCGGACTTGAAGCCTTAAATCTACTGTATCTTTTGCAATTACTAATCCTCTGGCAATACAAGTATCATCCATGTCTTTGTCTTCCTGCTCCTTTGATACATAATCGTAATTGTACAAAAAATCTACAGAATCATTTACGGTAAACTCATTAAAATCCTCTCTTTTTCTTTTAAGCTCCGCTTGTTTAGATTTCTCCCAATAATCTGTGTAGAATTTCACTTGTTCATCAATTTTGATATCAGAGCCATTTAAGTGTCTATGAAATGAAGTCAATATGATACCTGACATATCATCTGGATGATTTATTCCTAAATCACGAAAATATTTTGAAATTCCAGAATCTCCTTTCCATAATCCCCAACTGTTCCTAATTCCCATTCCTGTCCCAAAATGCAACTCAACTACTGCGTCATTTTCAGGCTTGTTTTTAAATCCCTCTTTGTCTGAATCACTCCATTTACAATCAAGATAATTCAATGCGTCATCCAAATCAGTCGGAATGTATTTGTCAGGATATTTCTCACAATCAACTTGTGCAAAAATCGAAGTTGAAAATATCGTCAGTATAATTATCAGTTTAGCTGTCATGTTCGTTTTAATTTGTTACAGGCAGTATTTGATTATCCGTCATTATATTTATTGATTTTCTGTTGATTTATCGGCATTTAAAATCTCTTTGGTAGAATCAATTTTTTCCAAACCACGCCAGTCAAATCTTATAGGTCTAATTCCATTTATTTTTTCAAAATCAATCATGTAGACCCGTTTTTCCTCATCTTTTTCTAGTACTTCGCCATTTCCCCATGCATTAAATGTAACGATGTCTCCAACTTCGAGGACTGGTATTGGTGGAAGGTTTGACATTCTTTCCTCGTGTTCTAATTGCTGTTTGGCTTCAGAGATTATTTGCTCAGACAAGTCGCCTTGTCTTACATATAAGCTCTCCTTGATCTCAAATAAAAACCGAGATGGATATTTATACATTCCAGTCTGGAAATTGAATCCCTCTGATTCTGTCATGTAAAATGCTTTTTCTGCTCGTGTAATTGCAACATACGTAAGTCTTCTTTCCTCTTCTAATGCTCTTTCTCGTCTTTCCTTAACAGACCTAAAACTTGGAAGTACTCCTTCCGTAAAGCCACATAAAAATACATATGGAAATTCTAATCCTTTAGCTGTATGAATTGTCATTAATTTAACTCTATCATTTTTGCCGTCATCAACATCCATATCAGTGAATAGAGCAATCTCCTGCAAGTAATTCTCCAGAGTAAGCTTTTCAACATCATCATTCTCAAGTGTAATGATTGAGTTTTGTAATTCTTTAATATTTTCAAGTCGCTCCTCATCTCCATCAGCTCTATACATTTTACTCAACCCTGTTTTGTCCAAAATCTCTTTGATTAAATCTGAGACTAAAACCTTGTCTTTCAAGTTGCGAAAATGTTCGATTAAGGATTTAAACTCTTCTGCTGATTGTCTGTTTAATGAATTTGACTCTAGAACTTCAAAAAGTGATTTATTTTCTTGCTCGGCTATTTGTTTTAACCCTTTAATAAAAACTTTACCTAATTTTCTAGAAGGAGTATTAATTATGCGTAAAAATGACAAGTCATCTCCCAGAACTATAAGTCTTAGATAAGATAATACATCCTTAATCTCTTTTCGCTCAAAAAATCTAATTCCACCCCAAATTGAATAGGGTATTCCCTCTTTTATTAATGACTGTTCAATTATCCTTGAAACATGGTTCGCTCGATAAAGTATAGTAAAATCAGAGAATTTTAGATTCTTCTCTTTAGCAATTTTATGAATTTCATTCGCAACAAATAATCCTTCTTCCAAGTCATTTTTTGCGTGAAAATGAACAACATCAACACCTCCCTTATTCTGGGTAAACATATCCTTGACTACCCGGATTTTGTTATTTTTAATAATATAGTTTCCTAGGTTTAAAATATTAGGAGTAGAACGATAGTTTTGATTCATTATAACTGTTTCCGCTTCTGGAAATTGCTTGTCAAAGTCAACAAGTATTTCTGGTTTGGCACCTCTCCATTCATAAATTGTTTGGTCTGGGTCTCCAACAACAAAAAGGTTTTTGTGGATTTGAGATAGTGTATTTACTAAATGAAATTGCTTTGGTGAACTATCTTGAGTTTCATCAACTTGAATGTAGTACAGTCTATTTTGCCACTTTTCTAAAACATCCTTATTGTTTTCAAAAATGTAAATTGTAAAATTTATTAAGTCATTAAAATCAAGAGAATAGTTACGTTGTTGTTTATCAAGGTATCTCAAAAAGATTATATCATGTAAGTTTTTGCTTTCCTTTAATTTTACTTCGTAATCTTTATAAATGTCTTTACCTTCAGCGATGTATTCAATGTAGTTAGTACAGTCCTTTAAACTTCCTAAATGATTTATTGCTTGTTTGTAAGAGCAGTCTTTTGAATTTATACCAAGTTCTTCATAAACATCTTTCAATACCGTTTTTTGGTCTTCGATATCCATTATCACAAATTGTCTAGGATATTGAATTTTGTTTATGTCTTCTCTAAGAACTTTGACACAAAATCCATGATAGGTCGTTATAAATCCAAAATCATTTCCTTCTCCTACAATTCGTTTAACACGATTACGCATTTCACTTGCCGCTTTGTTTGTAAAAGTTACGCAAAGGATGTTTGACGCATCCATACCCATTGCTTCAACAAGATATGCATATCGCGATGTTAATGCTTTTGTTTTACCAGAACCAGCACCTGCTATGACCCGAACATATCCTTCAGTCGTTGTCACAGCTTTTATTTGCTGTTCATTAAGGTTTTCAAGTATTTTATCAATTTGATACATGGTTATCGATGCTGCTTCGTTTATATTGCCTGTAACTTCTGTGCAATAACACCTTTGTCCCTAATATTTTATAATAATGTTTACTAAAAGTGTCATTTGCATTTTATTTTGGGGCATCCGTTTGAAATTGCTAGCACAAATTAACAAAAGATAGGATAAGGACAAAGTTCATCAGGCACATATTTCTTATGGCAAAAAACCTACAACCCGTATCACTTTAACTGCAACACATCCACTAGCTAATTACCAATCCGCAAGCCGCAACAGATTCCAAACTTATTCGATGTTCATACCGATAGTAATCGGAGCGGAATGACTATATTTTTCTCCTTGTTCCCTGTGTCGTTCTCCTATTCTTACGTTCACCCATTCTCATCTTCTCATCCTGAAACTCCTTTCTTACAAAAATGTAGGTTAAGCCAGTGTTAACGACAATGAAATGCCCATGATTGTTGATTTTATGCTGTCCAGCATGTTTTGTGTGCAAAAACGTTATTTCCTACCGAAATGTAGGAAAACCTACCAGTGCAGTACACCGTGCCAAACTTTATAAAATTCCATAACAGTCAGTTATACAGCGGTTTGAGGTTTTTGAGTTTGGGATTTGGGATTTGGGATTTCTTTTTTGGCACTTTTCTCGCAAAGGGGGTGATCAAACAAAAATGTTAAACCCTTTAAAATTTCAATGATGAGAAAAATCGCAATTTACGGGAAAGGTGGAATCGGAAAATCTACGACTACCCAAAATACAGTAGCCGGATTGGTAGAGGCCGGAAAAAATGTAAAAGTAGTGGGGTGTGACCCAAAAGCTGACTCAACCCGATTGTTGTTGGGTGGACTGGCTCAGCAAACCGTGCTGGATACACTTCGTTCGGAAGGTGAAGATGTTGAGCTGGAAGATATTGTACGTGTTGGTTATGGCGGTGTTCGTTGTGTAGAGTCTGGTGGTCCTGAACCAGGTGTAGGATGTGCCGGTCGTGGTATCATCACTTCCATCAACTTGTTGGAGCAATTAGGTGCATGGGACGATAAGTTCGAAATCGATTACACTTTCTACGATGTACTTGGTGATGTGGTTTGTGGTGGTTTTGCCATGCCAATTCGCGAAGGTAAAGCACAGGAGATTTACATTGTGGTTTCAGGAGAGATGATGGCGATGTATGCAGCCAACAACATTTGTAAAGGTGTGAAAAAATATGCCGAAGCAGGTGGTGTTCGTCTGGGTGGTTTGATTTGCAACTCTCGTAAAGTTGACAACGAACGCGAAATGATTGAAGAGCTGGCAAAACGTCTTGGAACAAAAATGATCCACTTTGTACCTCGCGACAACATGGTTCAGCGTGCAGAGATCAACCGTAAAACGGTAATTGACTTTGATCCAGAACATCAACAGGCAGACGAATACCGTGCACTGGCCAAGGCCATTGATGAAAACGACATGTTTGTTGTGCCTACTCCGCTTGAAATTGAAGAGCTGGAAGAACTACTAATTGATTTCGGAATCGCTAACTAAAAATTGCTGTTTTGACCCCAACCCCCAATGGGGGGTTAATGAAAGATTACAATTATAATTTATTGAAAAAAAGTAAGTCCCCATTAGGGGATTTAGGGGTGAAAAAAGAAACAGCAATTATTAAAAAAACTAAAGAATAGGAGAAAAAACCATGTTAATGATAAGAGCCATTATCCGCCCGGAAAAATCAAGTAAAGTATTGAAAGCCCTTTTTGAAGCCGGTTATGTTGCTGTAACCAAAGTCCCGGTTGTAGGCCGTGGAAAGCAACGCGGTATCAAAATTGGCGATGTAACCTACGATGAGCTACCCAAAGAAATGTTGATCATGGTGATCAAAGATGATGATAAAGATTTTGCCATTACAACCATTATGGAAGCAGCCCGCACTGAACCAGAAGGAGCTTTTGGTGATGGGAAAATATTCGTTTCACCTGTAGATGAAGCTTATACCATTAGTAGTGGAACCAACAAATTGTAGAACATTTTAAGACTTCGACTATGAAAATGGTAATGGCAATAATTCGAATTGATAAAATGAACGTAACCAAGCGGGCCTTGAGCGAAGAAGGAATTACTTCAATGACTGCAACCGGAAAAGTATTCGGTCGTGGACAAGGTTTGTGGGATGCGAAGGTAATAGAAGGGGTAAAGAATGATACTCCTGAAGCACTGGCACACATGGGGAAAGAACCACGGTTGAGGCCTCAGCGTGTTGTAACTGTCATCGTTCCAGATGATAAGGTAAAAAAAGTGGTGAATACCATTATTGATGTTAATCAAACCCCGGCAGCCGGCGATGGGAAGATTTTTGTAATGCCAATGACCGAAACCTACCGTGTTCGTACTGGTGAGACCGGAGACTCAATCCTCGATTAAAAGAAAAGATATGGTAAAAAAGAATGAAATGATAAATGGATTACCCGATCCTTCCGAGTTGAAGGAGGAGATCCTGAAAAGATATCCAAGAAAGGTTGCTAAAAAACGTGACCGGGCGATGGTAATCAACGATCCGGAACAGGATCAGGAGATATTGGCCAACGTGCGCACAATCCCTGGGATTATTACCCAGCGTGGATGCACCTATGCAGGTTGTAAAGGTGTGGTTCTTGGGCCAACACGCGATATTATCAACCTGGTGCATGGTCCAATTGGCTGTAGCTTTTATGCATGGCTTACCCGTCGTAACCAAACCAAACCTTTAGAAGGCGAGGACAACTACATGACTTACGCATTTTCTACCGATATGCAGGACGAAAACATCGTGTTTGGTGGAGAAGGCAAATTGAAAGATGCAATCCGTGAGGCACACGAAATGTTCAACCCAAAATCAATTGGTATTTTCTCAACCTGCCCGGTTGGGCTGATTGGTGACGATGTGCATTCCGTTGCCCGCGAAATGAAAGAAGAGTTGGGGATCAATATTTTTGGGTTTAGCTGTGAAGGGTATCGTGGAGTTTCTCAGTCTGCTGGTCACCACATTGCAAACAACGGTGTATTTACCCATGTTGTTGGAAACGATGACCGCGAGCGTACTGGCAAATTCCAGGTGAACCTGTTGGGTGAATACAACATTGGAGGTGATGCGTTTGAAATTGAAGCTTTATTTGAAGAAGCTGGATTTACTTTGCTTTCAACTTTCTCCGGTAACTCAACCATTGATAGTATGGCATATTCACATACTGCAGACCTGAATATGGTGATGTGCCACCGTTCCATCAACTACATTGCAGAAATGATGGAAGAAAAATATGGTATTCCATGGATCAAGGTGAACTTCATTGGGGCTGAATCAAGCATGAAATCATTGCAAAAAGCAGCTGAATATTTTGGAGATAAAGAGTTAATCGAACGGGTTGACAAAATCTGCAAACGCGAAATGGACAAAGTGAAAAAAATAGCCGAAGAAGTGAAACCAAAAGTAGAGGGTAAGCTGGCTATGATGTTTGTTGGTGGATCACGTGCGCACCATTATCAGGACTTATTCAATGAATTAGGAATTCGTGTGGTTTCAGCCGGATACGAGTTTGCTCACCGCGATGACTATGAAGGACGTAAGGTGCTGGGCGACATTAAAATTGATGCCGATACCCGGAATATTGAAGATTTGGTGGTGGATAAAGATGATGAACACTTCCGCGAAGATTTGGCAGAGAAAAAGGCAAGTCTGGAAAAATCAGGTTATCAGTTTAGCGACTACGAAGGAATGATGCCTGAGATGAAAAAGAATTCATTAGTTATTGATGATGTAAACCATTGGGAAACAGAAAAGCTGATAGAGTTCTATAAGCCAGATGTATTTTGTGCCGGTATCAAGGAAAAATACGTGGTTCAAAAATACGGTGTGCCTTTAAAGCAGCTTCACTCTTATGATTACGGTGGCCCTTATGCCGCATTTGGTGGTGCCATCAATTTTTATAAAGAAATGCAACGAATGCTGGATACCGACATTTGGAAAATGGTGGATGCACCTTGGAAGAATGAACCGGAAATCGTTGGTAGTATCAGCATTGAAGCTTAAAGTTAGGAGGATAAATCATGTTATTAAGACATACAACAGATCAAGTAAAAGAGCGTAAGGCATTGACCGTTAACCCGGCAAAAACATGCCAGCCTGTTGGGGCAATGTATGCTGCGCTGGGAGTGCATGGATGTCTCCCTCACAGTCATGGTTCACAAGGGTGTTGCTCGTATCACCGTAGTGCTTTAACAAAACATTACAAAGAACCAGTTATGGCTGCTACCAGTTCATTTACAGAAGGTTCTTCCGTGTTTGGCGGACAGGCAAACCTTTTGCAGGCCATCGACAATATCTTCGGGATTTATGACCCGGAAATTATCGCTGTTCATTCAACCTGCTTATCAGAAACCATTGGTGACGACCTTGGGCAGATTGTGACCAAAGCAAAAGAGGATGGGAAAATACCATTCGGGAAGCATGTTATTCAGGCGGCAACTCCTAGTTATGTAGGATCGCATGTAACTGGTTACGCCAACATGTTGGAAGGGATTGTGAAATACTTTCCGGAGAAAACCGAAGAAATGAAACGGCAAATCAACTTACTCGCAGGTTGGGTGGAACCATCCGATATGCGTGAGTTGAAACGATTGGTGGAAGTTTTGAAAGTAGAATCAGTTCTTCTTCCAGATACATCCGATGTGCTGGATACCCCAATGAATGGAAGTTATGAAATGTACCCAAAAGGTGGAACGACTATCCCGGATATGGTTAGCATGGGCGATAGCATGCGCTCAGTTGGACTGGGCGAGTGGGGTACACGCAAAGCTGCCATTATGCTTGACAATAAATGTAAAGTGCCATTTGATGTTATTGATATACCTGTTGGGTTAAAAGCTACAGACCGTTTTATTCAAACAATAGCAAAAGCAGGAAAAGTTTCTATCCCGGATAGCTTAAATGATGAGCGTGGAAGATTAGTCGATGCAATAACTGATATGCACCAATATTTATATGGCAAACGCATAGCTGTGTTTGGCGATCCGGATAATATTCTTCCGTTAATCGAATTCTTACTGGATATGGATATGAAACCTGTTTATGTGGTTTCTGGCACACCGGGTAAAAAATTCGATAAGCGCATGGTCGAAATCCTCGGAGAACGTTGTCATGAAGCAAAATATAAAAATGGACCACAGGCAGATATGTTTTTGATGCACCAGTGGATTAAGCAGGAGCCTGTTGATTTGATTATTGGTAACACTTATGGAAAATACATTTCAAGGGATGAAGGAATACCATTTGTTCGCATGGGCTTCCCAATCCTTGATCGTATTGGTCATAGCTATTTCCCAACAGTAGGCTATGTTGGTGCTATGCGTATCCTGGAAAAAATCCTGGGTGCTATTATGGATCATCAGGATGCAACTTCTCCGGAAGAATCATTCGAACTGACGATGTAAATTGTACTTAAGAAATCCTTCCGTCAGCCAATGGAAGGAGTTTCGGAAACCTACTCCGAAACAAATGTTCTTCATAATGTCAAAATAGAGGGGAGACCAGTTCCCGCAGTCTCCCCTTTTCTAAAAAATTATATGGATATGAGTGAATGGTTAAAAGATAGAAGAACACAAATTCTTGAAAAAGGAAAAGATCAAACTGAAATAGCTTGCGATAAAGCGAGTTTAGCTGGATCGGTAAGCCAGCGTGCATGCGTTTTTTGTGGTTCGCGTGTGGTGCTTTATCCCATTGCTGATGCTTTGCACCTAATCCATGGCCCGGTTGGCTGTGCAGCTTATACCTGGGACATTCGCGGAGCCTTGTCATCAGGGCCTCAGATTCACCGCCTAAGTTTTACAACTGATTTGAAAGAAAAAGAAGTGGTGTTCGGTGGTGAAAAACGATTATACAATGCTTTGGTTGGCCTGATCGACATGTACAAACCCAAAGGGGCTTTTGTGTATGCAACCTGCATTGTTGGTGTAATTGGCGACGATGTGCAGGCTGTTTGCAAAAAAGTGAGCAAAGAGAAAGGTATTGATGTGATACCGGTGATGGCTGAAGGATTCAGCGGAACCAAGAAAGACGGTTACAAAATTGCATGTGGTGCACTTTCGAAATTGATTGGTACCGACCAATCGTTTGAAGCGCCTGAACACAGTATTAATATTCTGGGTGATTTTAACCTTGCCGGGGAGTTGTGGATGCTTTCTGAATATTACAAGAATATGGGTGTGAACATGGTTGCTTGCATGACTGGTGACGGAAGGATTGATGATGTGCGAAAAGCTCACACTGCAAAACTGAATATTGTACAATGTTCAGGATCTATGATTGGGCTGGCTAAGGAAATGAAAGAAAAATACGACATCCCCTTCATGAAAGTTTCTTATTTCGGAATTGAAGATATGTCCGATGCCTTGTATGAAGTAGCACGCTTTTTTAAATCAGAAGAAATGATGAAGAAAGCTCAGGAATTGGTTCGTGAAGAATTAAACAAGCTACTCCCGGCATTGCAACCATACCGAAAAGACCTGGAAGGTAAAAAAGCAGCTATTTATGTTGGCGGTGCATTTAAAGCCATTTCGTTGGTAAAAGCACTGCGCCTGATAGGAATGAAAACGGTGGTTGTTGGATCACAAACCGGGAATGCAGATGATTACAACCTGCTGAAAGATTTGTGCGATGATGGAACGATCATCGTGGATGATTCAAACCCCAACGAACTCTCTGAATTTGTGAAGCAAACCGGTGCCGATTTATTTATCGGTGGGGTAAAAGAACGCCCCATAGCCTACAAATTGGGCTTAGGGTTTTGCGATCATAACCACGAACGAAAAGAAGCACTGGCAGGCTTTGAAGGCATGCTCAACTTCGCCAAAGAAGTTCATGCTTCTGTATGCAGTCCGGTTTGGCAGTTTATAAAATAGCAGTCGAGCGCAGAGGGAACGGAGCAAAGAAATATTAAAGTCCCCTTTTGGGGATTTAGGGGTGAAACCTGCAAAACGTCATCCTGTCCCGATAACTATCGGAATTGTGTCAGGATTTGTAAAAAAAAGGAAAGATCCTGAAATAAATTCAGGATGACTATGAAAATAAAAATTGAAGAACATGTTTGAATACGCACCAGAGATAAAATCAACAAAAGAATTTACAGCAACCCGCAATGCCTGTAAAGTTTGTGCCCCACTGGGTGCATCCATTGCATTTAAAGGTATCCGGGGTTGTGTCCCCATCATTCATGGCGGACAAGGTTGTGCTACATACATTCGCCGTTATTTGATCAGCCACTACAAAGAACCGGTAGATATAGCTTCATCTAATTTTTCAGAAGAATCAACCATTTTCGGAGGTGGTCTGAATTGCCAGGTAGCCATTGACAATGTGATTGCTTCGTATAAGCCCGAAGTTATTGCCATGTGCACCACTTGTTTGAGCGAAACCATTGGCGATGATGTGAAACTTTATATCCAGAATTACCTGGAAGGAAAAAATAAAGAAGAGCTGCCGCATTTTATCACTGCATCCACCCCTAGCTATCAAGGCTCACACATGGATGGTTTTCATGAGGCGGTTGCAGCCACAATAAAAACATTAGCCGAACCCGGAGAAAAGTTAAAGCACATTAATGTATTTCCCGGATTTGTTTCAACTGAAGATCTCCGGCAAATTAAATATTTACTGAATGATTTTGGTATTGATTTCGTTATGCTTCCCGATTATTCGGAAACACTTGATAATCCGGTTTGGCAATCATATAAACGGATTCCTGAAGGTGGAACCCCGGTTGCAAAAATTAAAACGGCAGGCTATGCGTCTGCAACAATAGAGTTTGGCACCATCTTAAATGAAGGAAGCTTGTCAGGAAGGGTGAAGAATGGTAGCCTTTCAAGCACTGGTGCTTCATATCTCGAAAAAGAACTTGGCGTGAAAAACCATCGGATGCCCCTCCCCATAGGGGTGAAAAATACCGATGGTTTTTGTAACACACTGGAGCAAATTACAGGTAAAAAGCTTCCGGATCGGTACAAAGAAGAGCGAGGCCGTCTGATTGACTCTTACGCTGACGGGCACAAATACGTATTTGGGAAAAAAGCAGTTGTTTTTGGTGAAGAAGATTTTGTCGTGGCCATGACAACCTTTCTGGATGAAATAGGAATTGATGTTGTGCTTGCTGCTTCGGGCGGCGAAAGTGGAAGGCTGGAGCAAGAGATAAAAAAATACTGTCCTGAACGTGCTGAAAAAATGCAAATCAAAAATGGCTTCGACTATGAAAAAATAAATGACTGGTGCAAAGAAAATGAACCAGACATTTTAATTGGTAACAGCAAAGGTTATTACATCGCACGTGGTTTAAAAATACCGATCGTTCGTTGCGGTTTCCCGATTCACGATCGCATTGGGGGACAGCGCATAAAACATCTTTTGTATACCGGAACGCAGGAGCTATTCGACAAAATTGTTAATGCTCTGATTGAATATAAGCAGGATAATTCCCAAGTGGGATATAAATACATGTAGATTGATGCAGAGTGAGAGTGTGGCCTGGAGTCACGCTCTCACTAAAACCGAAAAACTTTGAAGATATGATTGATTTCGATAAACATCCATGTTTCAAAAAAGAAGCGAAAGGAAAATATGCACGGGTACATTTACCTGTGGCTCCACTGTGTAATATTCAGTGTAACTATTGCAAACGTGGCGAAGATTGTGTAAACGAAAGCCGCCCCGGGATAACCAGCGAAGTTTTGTCTCCTGAACAGGCATTGCTTTACCTGAAAAAGCTAAAAGCAAAAATGCCCCAGCTTTCTGTGGTGGGAATTGCCGGACCTGGTGATCCGTTTGCAAATCCTATTCACACCATGTCAACTCTTCGTTTAGTTCGCAAAGAGTTTCCTGAAATGATCCTCTGTCTTTCATCCAACGGGCTGAACATTCTTCCTTATATCGAAGAATTGGCAGAGCTGGAAATCAGTCATGTTACCATTACATTAAACGCGTTGGATACCGATGTGCTTTCGAAAATATATAAGTGGGCACGTTTTGAAAAGCGTGGCTATTTTGGCAAGCAGGCCGCCGAAATTCTCCTCGAGAAGCAGTTGGATGCCATTGATATACTCAAACAATATGGCATCACGGTTAAAGTAAACACCATTGTTATTCCCGGGGTGAATGACCATCAGGTTCCTATTATTGCAAAAGAAATGGCAAGCAAAGGGGTTAATTTGATGAACGCCATTCCATTGTACCCGGTGGCCGGAACCCCGTTTGAAGATTTTGAAGAACCTTCACCGGAGTTTATGAAATCGATTCGTAAGGAAATTGAGGAATTTCTTCCACCAATGACACACTGTAGCCGTTGCCGTGCCGATGCTGTTGGTTTACTTGGGAAAGACGATGCTGAAGCCAAACAAATGCTTTCTGAAGTGGCCAACATGGTGCTTTGCGATGATGAAAACCGAAAATTGGTTGCAGTAGCAAGCTACGAAGGCATGTTAGTTAACCAGCATTTAGGTGAAGCGGAACAAGTATATGTTTATCGTGAAACACCAAATGGCTACAGAATGGTTGAACAACGCAAGTTGCCCCCATCTGGCGGCGGGAATAAGCGTTGGGAAACCTTAGCTGAAATATTGAATGATTGCAGGGCTTTGCTGGTAGGGGGCATTGGACCATCCCCTTCTTCGATTATCGGACGCTCTGGAATAAAGATTATTGAAATGACTGGTCTAATTGACGAAGGATTGGATGCGGTTTATAAAGGCAAGGAACTTCGCACGGTTAAAAAAGCGGATGTTTTTAAATGCGGAGCTGAATGTTCTGGCAAAGGAACCGGTTGTGGGTAATTAAAAAAACAAACCTTAAATTATTATATATATGAAAAAGCCTGAATATCACATTTTAGTATGCAATTCGTACCGGGTTGCTGGCGATGCAAAAGGATTTTGTAACAAAAACGGTGCTGCTGATTTTATTCAGTACATCATGGAAGAATGCGGCGACCGCGGAATTGATGCAGCGGTTTCATCAACGGCCTGCCTGAACGTTTGTTCCCAGGGACCAGTAATGGTTATCCAGCCAAATAACCTTTGGTACGGCGGCATTACTGAAGAGCGTATTGATGAAATATTAGATGCCCTGGAGGAAGGTGAAGCTATAGAAGAATATCTAATCAGCGAATAATCCAGCATCCAGCATCGAGTATCCAGTATCCAGCATCCAGTATCCAGTATCCAGAATCTAATTATACTATGCAAAATTTACCATTCCATATAATTGATACTACCCTTCGGGACGGCGAACAAGCCCCGGGGGTAGTTTTCTCTTTGCAAGACAAGCTAAGGATTGCGGCTTTATTGGATGAAGCAGGAGTGCGTGAGCTTGAAGTTGGGACACCAATAATGAGCAGGAGCGAGCAGGTTGTTATTCGCGAGATTATTCGTTCAGGCTTTCGGTTTGATTCCACTTGCTGGGGCAGGGCTACAGAGCAGGATATGGAAGCAGCTTTGAGAACGGGGGCAGGCAGGATGAATATTTCGTTCCCTGTTTCCAATATTCAGCAGTCTGCAATAGGGAAAGATAAAAACTGGGTATTGGATCGGATTAAGCCCATGATGGCTTTTGCCCGTCAACGTTTCGATTTTGTAGCTGTTGGTGCTCAGGATGCATCAAGGGCTGATCGTGATTTCTTAAAAGAATTTATTTCAGCATGTTTGGCTGAAGGTGCTAGTCGCATCCGGATTGCAGACACGGTTGGAACATTGAATCCTCAATCAACTTTTGAACTCTTTCAATGGCTTATAGGAATTTTTCCTGGGCTTGAATTTGAATTTCATGGGCATAACGATTTAGGGATGGCTACTGCGAATACAGTCTCTGCAGCTCTTGCAGGTTGTGCTTCAGCTAGTGTAACTGTCAATGGGTTGGGCGAAAGGGCAGGGAATGCCTGTTTGGAAGAACTGGCAGCCGCTTTGAAAGTTTCAGTCAATATGGATTGTGGAATAAAACTGGATAAACTGCAGGTACTTAGCGATGAGGTGGCATTAGCCTCAAAAAGAAGGATCCATGAGTCGAAACCAATTGTTGGCGAAATGATTTGTCGGCATGAGTCTGGGATTCATTGCCGTAGTCTGGTGAAAGATGAGTTAAGCTACCAGGCGTTTGATCCGAAAATTATAGGTAGAAAAACAGAATTAGTTATGGGAAAACATTCAGGAAGTGGTGGACTAAACCATTATTTAAAAGAGCGTGGAATTTTTATTTCCAAAGATCAGCTTTCAGAAGTTGTTGAGCGGATGAAAAATGCTGCTAAAGATGCTAAGAAAGCCATTGGCTTTGAAGATGCGATGTTGCTGTACGATTCGTTTATTGAAAAGCAACAAAACTAATCGATGCATTTGTATGATAATTTCAAACGTGAAATCTTTTTAAAATAGAAAGTATGGAAGAGTGGAAATCTTATTATGATGAAGGGTTGGCATACTGCAAAACAGTGGTTGGTGCTAAAAAAAAGGGTAATAAGCTGGGTAATTCTGTGTTGTACAATCTGGTAGGACTGGCAGTGGAAAGTTTGCTAACGTCCCTGATTGCCAAAAGTGGTGATTTGCCCGATCATTCCAACATTGGAAGCATGCTTCATTTGCTTAAAAAAAGCTACGAAATGCCAGAAACGTTCATGGCTGAAAGTAGGTTTTACAATAAATTCATGAACTTTTGTGGATTAGATATAGCTCCACAGTTGGAGCCCAATGAAGAAGAAATGGAGCGAATTGTGAATTTTCTTACAGATGTAAAAGAATGGGTTGAAGAAAACCTGGAATTATCTGCGGAAACCTGCTAATTTTAGTGCGGTGAAGCGGATTGTTCAAATAATGGCCTTGTTACTGCTGTTTTCATGTGTAAGCAAGAAAAAAACGAGTAACGAACTACAGGTGTTTGCTGCGGCCAGTTTGTCTGATCTTGTTTCAGAACTAGCAAAAAAATATGAAGAAGAGACAGGTGTTACCATCAAATTGAACTATGCAGGATCAGGAACACTTGCACGGCAGATTGATCAGGGTGCACGGGCAGATATTTACCTCTCGGCCAATAAAAGCTGGACGAACTATCTGATTGAAAAAGGAAAGTGCATGGAAACAGTCGTCTTTGCGAAAAACGAACTGGTGCTGATTGTCCCGAATCTTTCAATTGTTGAAATTACTAAAGTCGACTCCTTATTATTATATAGTAGTGGCAAAATAGCCATTGGCGATCCCGGCTTTGTGCCTGCAGGGAAATATGCCTCCGAAGTTTTTGAGCATTACAAGCTTGACCTGACAGAAAAATTGTTTCACTGCCAGGATGTTCGTTCAGCATTAATGATGGTTGAATTGGGCGAAGCTGACTTTGGTATTGTGTATAAAACGGATGCCATGCAGTCTGAAAAGGTGAAAATGGTTTTCACTTTTCCTGTAGAAACACATGCCCCTGTTGAGTATCACATGGCACTCATTTCAGAAAAAAATTTGGCAAAAGAATTTTACGATTATCTTTATTCCCCGGAATGTGAGAACTTGATATCGGATTATTCATTTATTGCCAATTGATACATTTATTAAATATTGGATTAACAGAAACCGAATGGTCGGCTTTGGCCATATCAGTTAAAGTTTCTTTGCTTTGCGCCGTTATTTCGTTGCCTTTCACGGTTTACTTCGGATGGATTCTGGCCAGGAAAGACTTTAAGCTTAAAGCTGTTTTTGAAGCTTTTTTGCACGTTCCCATGGTCATGCCCCCCGTTACAACAGGTTATATATTATTAATCGTTTTGGGTGCTAATGGTTTTTTAGGGAAGTTTCTGGAAGAAAGCTTTGGCATACGTATCGCATTTAGTTTCCCTGCTGCGGTACTAGCTTCCATTATTGTGTCGTTCCCTTTGGCGGTTCGGGCAGTTAAGCAAGCCATTGAAATGGTTGACAAACAATTGGAAGATGCAGCTGCAATTTTAGGGGCTGGAAGGTTACGAATCTTCTTTTCCATTACACTTCCATTGGCCTTCCCTGGTTTGATCAGCGGTTTTTTATTGAGCTTTACCCGCAGCCTGGGGGAATTTGGCGCAACCATAACCTTTGCTGGTAATATTTATAATGAAACACGGACAATCCCATTGGCTTTGTTCTCTGCCATGCAAACACCGGGGAAGGAGAATGAAGCGTTCCGTTTAATGATCATATCTATTGTTATTTCATTTATTGCCATGCTGGCATCTGAACTGGTGAACAGGCGGTATTTAAAATCGATGAAAGCATGAGGGATTCTGCATACATAGATATTAAATATAAACGTGGGGATTTTTATCTTCAGGCAAAAACATTTATCCCTGGTGGAATAGTAGGCTTATTTGGTCCATCCGGGCATGGTAAATCAAGCTTGCTCAAACTACTTTCCGGTATTGAAAACCCAGATGATGGCCAAATATTAATCAAAGGTCATGAAGTTTTCAATAAGCATTGTAGGATCAATTTACCAACACAGAAACGAAATTTAGGGATGGTTTTCCAGGAAGGGCGTCTGTTTCCACACATGAACGTTCGAAAAAACCTGCTGTATGGATATCATGAATCTTCCGAGATCCAATTTGATGAAGTCGTGGATTTATTGGAGATCCGGGCTTTACTTGATAAAAAACCACAACAATGCTCGGGTGGTGAAAAACAACGCGTGGCTATTGGGCGCACATTATTAAGTTCTCCTTCTATGCTGATGCTCGACGAACCGTTCTCTGCATTGGATCAGCGGTTGCGAAGAAATATTATTCCCTATTTATTAAAGATCAATGTAAAATTTAATTTGCCCATTTTTGTTGTAAGCCACGATTTGGACGATCTTTTAATGCTCACCGACAAGCTAATGGTGGTAGAAAATGGAACAATCCGAGGGATCGGTTCATACCACGATCTTTATTTTGATCCATCCACCAAGAATATATTGCAAGCCGAAGACCCAATTAATGCAGTTCGTTTAAAAGCGCAAAGTGTCGATCGGCAAAATGGAATGCTTGCTTTTTATTACGATTCAGACTACCCATCTAACTACATATTACTCGACGAATCCCGGCAGGCTTTCCCCGACGACGAGCTTGTTGTTAGCATTTCGCCCCGAAATATTAGTCTTTCGCTCGATAAGCTACCTGGGATTTCTTCCCGCAATCAGTTGAAAGGTAAGATTTCCTCCATTTATAAAGAAGGGAATAAGGCTTTCTGTAAAGTTGATGTTGGTTTTCCTTTGATTGTTGAGATCACTTCTCAGTCACTTGAAAATATGTCTTTAAAAGAAGGCATCGATGTTTGTTGCATGTTTAAGGCATCTTCGTTAAAATTTGTTTATTTAGATATATAGTTGATACGAAATTCTGTTAAGTATGATTAAGCCAACCCCATTGTTTTCAAAGTATACATTGTCCTATCTCATTTTAATAATACTATGTTATTTGATTCTGTTTGCCCATATTGAACGAATCCCACTCAATATTTGGGATGAAGCACATAGGGCCGTTAATGCGCAAGAAATTCTTGAAAATAACGAATGGATAATCATAACTTTTGAAAATTCACCTGACTTGTATGGGACAAAACCCCCAATGCTTGTATGGCTTCAGGCATTATTTATGAAACTATTGGGCAGTGGAGAGCTTGCCGTTAGGTTACCTTCTGCTCTGGCAGGTCTGGGTATTTGCATTACTATGTTTTTTGGGTTAAAGAATTATTTGAGAAATAGCTGGGGAGCAATTCTCTCCGTTTTGGTTTTGCTAAGCTCATATGGTTTTATTGACAGGCATGGGAGTAGATCTGGGGATACCGATGTATTACTTACCTTTTTTATAGTGATGAGTAGTATGAATTTCTTTAGGTATGTTGATTCAGGAAAAGGAAGGTATTTGTATTATATGGTACTTTTTTTTGCATTTGGAGTATTGACTAAATCTGTTACAATCTTTATGATGGTTCCAGGTTTTTTCCTTTACGCCTTATTTTACAAAAAAGTAAGAGAGCTACTAACAGAAAAACATTTATATTATTCGTGCTTATTGTTTATTCTTCTATCAGCTTGGTATTACATTGTTAGGGAAATACAAATGCCAGGTTATTTGGATGCAGTTTGGGAAAACGAGTTAGCCGGTAGGTATTTCAAAGTAAACGATGGGCATAATGAGTCAAAATGGTTTTACTTGAGTAATATATATAACGGAAGGTTCATTTTTTTCTATGTTTTGTTAGGTTCTCCTCTTGTTTTTTTATTTAAGAATGAAAGAATTAAAAAACTGACCTTGTTTTCTTTAATTCTTTCAGGCTCTTTCCTTTTGCTAATAAGCTTCTCAAAGACTAAGCTTGCTTGGTATGATATTCCTACATATCCATTTTTATCAGTTATAGCTGCTTTGGTTATCTATTGTCCCCTATATCTTATTTTAAATGTGAATTTCGTTAAAAGCGAATTCTTAAAAATCTCGTTGTTACATTTAATAATCATCTCAATTTTCTTCATCCCAATTAAAAGGAATATTGGATATACCTTTAATCCAGAATTAAAGCCATGGGAGAATAAATTCTATTATATCAGTTATTATTTGAGAAGCAAAATTGAAAAAGAAGAGTTGTTCAATGGAGTGAAGATTATTGAACCTGAGGATTTTGGTTTGAGGGCTGGGATACCGTTTCATCGCTCCCACATTCTTTTTTATTCTAATATTTTAGAACAACAAGGAAGCCAAATTGAATATAAGAAAAAAGAACAGGTCGAAGTTGGTGATTTAGTTCTGACGAATAGTAATATTTGCAGAAACTATCTCAATAAAAATTTTCTTTGTGAGGAAATCGATTCTTACTATAATGTATATACTTACAGGTTACATTATAAGGAGTGAATCAATATGATCTTTGTGCCTTTTTGTTTCATCTCAATTTTCTTGTATTTTTTTTGATGTTGTAAGTAGTTGCCGTTCAGTGGTGTTTGTTTGTTGTTTTTGCAAAGCTTTGAAAAAAGTTTGTTTTGGGTATTGCGGGAATAAAAAAGCTACCTATATTTGCACCCGCTTTTGGGTTTTACGGGTTTTGTCCGTTAGATAAGAAAGCGTTGTTCATTGCGGTTTTTTGGGGGTTTTATGGTGTTTGTTTTTTGGCTTGAAAAAAGTTTGAAAAAACATTTGGAAGTTAAAAAATAAACGCTTTACTTTGCAGCCGCTTTACAGGGCATGGTTCTTTAAGTTTTTTGGGTGTTCAGTGTAACCGGGGGGCGTACTTGTACGTAAGATACCGGGCACGGGCAGGGCAAAAAAAAAGTTTTGAAAAAAGGCTTTAAAATTTTGCGGGTAACAAAAAGCTTGTTAACTTTGCCGCCCCGTTGGCTTGCAAGCCATGCGGGGGAGTAAAATAAGAAGGTACATATTGCGGAAAAGACATATATATGCCGCGCTTTTTCAGGGCGGCGTTTTTTTGCGGTAAAAAGTTCATTGAAAATATTGAAAAAGTAGAAAGATAAGGAAGAATTGCTATTAAACAGTTTTAATCCACGAGCTAGACAAGATTGGTCTAAATGACCTGACAATTTTTTATACAACGAAGAGTTTGATCCTGGCTCAGGATGAACGCTAGCGGGAGGCCTAACACATGCAAGTCGAGGGGTAACAGTGCTGCTTGCAGCAGCTGACGACCGGCGCACGGGTGCGTAACGCGTATGCAACCTACCTCAAACAGGGGAATAGCCCAGGGAAACTTGGATTAATGCCCCATGGTAATAGTTTACCGCATGGTTTACTATTTAAAGTTCCGGCGGTTTGAGATGGGCATGCGTGGCATTAGTTCGTTGGTGGGGTAACGGCCCACCAAGACTACGATGCCTAGGGGTTCTGAGAGGATGATCCCCCACACTGGTACTGAGACACGGACCAGACTCCTACGGGAGGCAGCAGTGAGGAATATTGGTCAATGGGCGCAAGCCTGAACCAGCCATCCCGCGTGAAGGATGACTGCCCTATGGGTTGTAAACTTCTTTTATGTGCCAAGAACGTTCCCTACGTGTAGGGTTTTGACGGTAGCACATGAATAAGCACCGGCTAACTCCGTGCCAGCAGCCGCGGTAATACGGAGGGTGCAAGCGTTATCCGGATTCATTGGGTTTAAAGGGTACGTAGGTGGCCCTGTAAGTCAGTGGTGAAATCCTGCCGCTTAACGGTAGAACTGCCATTGATACTGCAGGGCTTGAGTACAGTTGAGGTAGGCGGAATGTGCAGTGTAGCGGTGAAATGCTTAGATATTGCACAGAACCCCGATTGCGAAGGCAGCTTACTAAACTGTAACTGACACTGAGGTACGAAAGCGTGGGGAGCGAACAGGATTAGATACCCTGGTAGTCCACGCCGTAAACGATGCTCACTCGCTGTATGCGATACACAGTATGCGGCCAAGCGAAAGCATTAAGTGAGCCACCTGGGGAGTACGTCGGCAACGGTGAAACTCAAAGGAATTGACGGGGGCCCGCACAAGCGGAGGAACATGTGGTTTAATTCGATGATACGCGAGGAACCTTACCTGGGCTTAAATGTAGGTTGACAGGACCTGAAAGGGTTTTTTCTTCGGACAACTTACAAGGTGCTGCATGGTTGTCGTCAGCTCGTGCCGTGAGGTGTCGGGTTAAGTCCCATAACGAGCGCAACCCTTACCGTTAGTTACCATCAGTTTGGCTGGGGACTCTAGCGGGACTGCCACCGTAAGGTGAGAGGAAGGTGGGGATGACGTCAAATCAGCACGGCCCTTATGTCCAGGGCTACACACGTGTTACAATGGCCGGTACAAAGGGCAGCTACCTGGTGACAGGATGCCAATCCCTAAAGCCGGTCTCAGTTCGGATCGAAGTCTGCAACCCGACTTCGTGAAGCTGGATTCGCTAGTAATCGCGCATCAGCCATGGCGCGGTGAATACGTTCCCGGGCCTTGTACACACCGCCCGTCAAACCATGGAAGTTGGGGGTACCTGAAGTCTGTGACCGCAAGGAGCGGCCTAGGGTAAAACTGACAACTGGGGTTAAGTCGTAACAAGGTAGCCGTACCGGAAGGTGTGGCTGGAACACCTCCTTTCTGGAGCTTGGGTTAAGATTGGGCATTTTTTCTTTATCACTACTTTTTTAAAAGATATCAGGGCAAACGCGGATAGCTGTCGGCTTATGGCTTGTGGCTTGAAGCTGCAGGCATTCACAGACAGTCCCGTAGCTCAGCTGGTTAGAGCGCTACACTGATAATGTAGAGGTCCCCAGTTCAAGTCTGGGCGGGACTACAAGGCCCACCAGTTCAATCCCGATAGCTATCGGGATGGGCGGGACTACCATGAAGTAGTTCAGGGTTTAAAATTTGGGGTTAAAAGTTAATTACAACTCGCAACCCGGAACATGCAACCCGGAACTCAACATTTGGGGGATTAGCTCAGTTGGCTAGAGCGCTAGATTTGCATTCTAGAGGTCAAGGGTTCGACTCCCTTATTCTCCACCAAAAGAAGTGCCGGAGTACATAAGTACAAACGTACATAAGTGAAAGGGGACAAAAAGTTCGAAAAGGCAAAACGTTCATTTTATTGAAATATTGGAACAAGATGGTATGCCAGGCGGCATTTTATCCGGTTCGATTCCGGTTATATCAACTTACTTGAAGTTATTAGCTTAAAGCTAACAGCTGAAAAGTTAAAGTTCTTTGACATGTTGGGAAAAAATAAGAATGTAAAGAACATTCAACCTTAAAACAACAGAATTAACAATAATCGAGTTAATCAAGGAGAAAGTTATTAAGGGCGTACGGGGGATGCCTTGGCTCTCAGAGGCGATGAAGGACGTGATAAGCTGCGAAAAGCGACGGGGAACTGCAAATAAGTTTTGATCCGTCGGTATCCGAATGGGACAACCCACCCAATTTATTGGGGACCCGGCCATGCCGGGGGCTAACCCAGGGAACTGAAACATCTAAGTACCTGGAGGAAGAGAAAACAATAGTGATTCCGTTAGTAGTGGCGAGCGAACGCGGAAGAGCCCAAACCAAAACGGTTCCGGCCGTTTTGGGGTTGTAGGGCCACAACATTCGACCAAACATTAAATGGAACAGTCTGGAAAGTCTGGCCACAGCGGGTGACAGCCCCTTACATGTGCATTGTTTGGAAGATAGTGGTACCCTGAGTAGGGCGGGACACGAGAAATCCTGTCTGAATCTGCCAGGACCATCTGGTAAGGCTAAATACTACTGAGAGACCGATAGTGGACCAGTACCGTGAGGGAAAGGTGAAAAGCACCCTGAACAAGGGAGTGAAATAGTACCTGAAACCGTACGCTTACAAGCTGTAGGAGCCCCGATTATTCGGGGTGACTGCGTGCCTTTTGCATAATGAGCCTACGAGTTAGTCGTCACTGGCGAGGTTAAGTCCTTAAGGGACGGAGCCGAAGCGAAAGCGAGTCTGAACAGGGCGTTCAGTCAGTGGCGCTAGACGCGAAACCTTGGTGATCTACCCATGGGCAGGTTGAAGTCCCGGTAACACGGGATGGAGGACCGAACCAGGAAACGTTGAAAAGTTTTTGGATGACCTGTGGGTAGGGGTGAAAGGCCAATCAAACCGGGAAATAGCTCGTACTCCCCGAAATGCATTTAGGTGCAGCGTCGGTCATGAGTCTTATAGAGGTAGAGCTACTGATTGGATGCGAGGGCTTCACCGCCTATCAAATCCAGACAAACTCCGAATGCTATAAGATGCTCACCGGCAGTGAGGGCATGGGTGCTAAGGTCCATGTCCGAGAGGGAAAGAACCCAGACCATCAGCTAAGGTCCCCAAGTGTATGTTAAGTTGAACAAACGAGGTCCGATTGCTTAGACAGCTAGGATGTTGGCTTGGAAGCAGCCATTCATTTAAAGAGTGCGTAACAGCTCACTAGTCGAGCGATTGGGCGTGGATAATAATCGGGCATTAAACATACCACCGAAGCTATGGATTTATGGTAGGGGAGCATTCCAGTGGCGTTGAAGCAGTGCCGTGAGGCATTGTGGAGCAGCTGGAAAAGCAAATGTAGGCATAAGTAACGATAAAGCAGGTGAGAAACCTGCTCGCCGATAGACTAAGGTTTCCTGATCAACGCTAATCGGATCAGGGTCAGTCGGGACCTAAGGGGCAGCCGAGCGGCGAACCCGATGGACAACCGGTTAATATTCCGGTACCCTTGTTACTGCGATGGGGTGACGAAGTGATGAAAGGACCGCGTGCTGACGGAATAGCACGTTGAAGGGCGTAAGTTTTGAGAGTGGCAGGCAAATCCGCCACTTGAGCTGAAACCTGACAGTACCGTGAGCCTTCGGGCAAGCGGACAGTGTCCCTAAGGGCTTCCAAGAAAAACCTCTAAGCTTCAGGTAACAAAGGCCCGTACCGCAAACCGACACAGGTAGTCAAGGAGAGAATCCTGAGGCGCTCGAGTGATTCATGGCTAAGGAACTAGGCAAAATGGCCCCGTAACTTCGGGAGAAGGGGCGCTCGAAAGAGCCGCAGTGAAAAGGCGCATGCGACTGTTTATCAAAAACACATGGCTTTGCTAAATCGAAAGATGATGTATAAGGCCTGACACCTGCCCGGTGCCGGAAGGTTAAGTGGGGGTGTTATCTTCGGAGAAGCACTGAAATGAAGCCCCGGTAAACGGCGGCCGTAACTATAACGGTCCTAAGGTAGCGAAATTCCTTGTCGGGTAAGTTCCGACCTGCACGAATGGTGTAACGATGTGCGCACTGTCTCGGCCATGAGCTCGGTGAAATTGTAGTCTCGGTGAAGATGCCGGGTACCCGCAACGGGACGGAAAGACCCCGTGAACCTTTACTGCAGCTTCACATTGATTCTGGGTAAGTGATGTGTAGGATAGGACGGAGGCTTTGAAGCGGTATCGCCAGGTACCGTGGAGCCATCCTTGAAATACGTCCCTTTGCTTATCCGGGACCTAACGTCGCAAGACGGACAGTGTGTGGTGGGTAGTTTGACTGGGGTGGTCGCCTCCAAAAGTGTAACGGAGGCTTCCAAAGGTACCCTCATGACGATTGGTAACCGTCAGGAGAGTGTAATGATACAAGGGTGCTTGACTGTGAGACTGACAAGTCGACCAGGTGGGAAACCAGGGCATAGTGATCCGGTGGTTCCGTATGGAAGGGCCATCGCTCAAAGGATAAAAGGTACTCCGGGGATAACAGGCTGATCGCTCCCAAGAGCTCATATCGACGGAGCGGTTTGGCACCTCGATGTCGGCTCGTCACATCCTGGGGCTGGAGAAGGTCCCAAGGGTTGGGCTGTTCGCCCATTAAAGTGGCACGCGAGCTGGGTTCAGAACGTCGTGAGACAGTTCGGTCCCTATCTGTTGTGGGCGTTGGAAATTTGAGGGGACCTGCTGCTAGTACGAGAGGACCGCGGTGGACATACCTCTAGTGTACCTGTTGTGGCGCCAGCTGCATTGCAGGGTAGCTATGTTTGGAAGGGATAAGTGCTGAAAGCATCTAAGCACGAAGCCTGCCTCAAGATGAGATTTCCTTTAAGGGCCGTTGGAGACGACAACGTTGATAGGCTGCAGGTGTAAAGTCAGTGATGGCAAAGCCGAGCAGTACTAATTGCCCGAAGGCTTTCCCTTGTGTTCTTTAAGGTTGTTTCGATTTATGTTCTTATTCCCGATATGTTTAAAATATTTAAGTGTTGGTCCCGGTAACTACCGGGGTGCAAACAAAGATTTTAGGTGATTATTGCGGCGGGGCCCCACCTCTTCCCATTCCGAACAGAGAAGTTAAGCCCGCCAGCGCCGATGGTACTGCAGAAATGTGGGAGAGTAGGTCGTTGCCGAACTTTCAGGCCCTGGGTTCTTTTTGAGCCCAGGGCTTTTTGTTTTGAACAAAAATGAAATAATTAAGCTGGTAGGGGCATTGTTTCATGAACTTCGATTTCACATCCATCCGTCCAACTCAGATGCGGATGATTCACAAGCAGAGCTTTTGCTGAATCCATGTCCTTAGCTTGTAAAATTGAATAACCACAAACTTCTCGAGAGCTATTCTCACTATTTCCTCCAGGAAGGACTTTTTGCCCTCCGCATAAAGGGTTTCCAAGGTCAACAAGTTGATCTCCACAACTTTTAGCCCAGCCGTACCAGGCATCCATTCCTTTTTTCTTTTCTTCGGGTGAAGCTTTTGCTGATTGTGCTAATGCCTCAGCAGGGGCATGGTAGATTACAATAAATTTTTTCATGGCTTAAATCTTATTTGTTTAAGTATAAAATAAGACAAATAAGTCTGAAATATAATTTTGTTTTCAGAATACATGAAAAAACTTCAATGAATGACTGATTTTTACCAGCGAATTGCTTCAATGTTATTCTGAACTAAAAATTCATTGGTTTTGCTAAAATGATTGTTTCCAAAAAATCCACGACTGGCTGAAAGTGGTGAAGGGTGTACAGAAGTAAGCACAAGGTGTTTGCTTCGATCAACAAATTCACCTTTTCGGATAGCATAATTCCCCCAGAGGATAAAAACAACATGCTCTTTTTCTTCGTTGATTTTGTGAATGACTGCATCTGTAAAGTCTTCCCAACCTTTACGCTGGTGCGATCCTGCCTGGTGGGCACGAACGGTAAGGGTAGCATTCAGCAATAATACACCCTGTTTTGCCCATTCAGTTAAATCACCGCTAGTAGGTATTTCTTTTCCCACATCTTCTTTTAGTTCTTTAAAAATATTGCGAAGACTTGGAGGAAAATCAATGCCATCGTTAACCGAAAAGCATAATCCATGCGCTTGTCCGGGACCATGATAAGGATCTTGTCCAAGAATTACCACTTTTAGATTTTCAAATGGACATTGGTCAAATGCGTTGAAGATGAGCTTAGCAGGTGGAAATATTTTTGTGCTCCTGTATTCCTCCCTAACAAATTCAGTTAACTTATTGAAATATGGTTTATCGAACTCAGCACTTAATTGTTCTTTCCAGCCAGATTCTATCTTTACATCCATTTGATCTGATTTTTATTGATAGGCTAATGTACTATTTAAGTACATAGTTCGCAATGTCGATTTATCGACACCTGTTGATAGGAAACTCATAAAATATTATTTTCTCAATTTTCACCTTTCTCATCTACCATCTTCTTCGTACTTTTAAGTTTCAATTTAATTAAATATGGAATTTATCTACCTTCTTGTCGGTCTGGCACTTGGCCTGATCATCGCATTCTTACTTTTTCAACTCAGGAAAAAATCTTCGGAGAAAGAATTAACAGCCTCAAAAAATGAAGCTGAAAAGATTCAGGTTCAGTTGGAAGAACGACTCAGTAATATTAAGCATGAAAAAGATAATCTTCAGGAAAAACTTGAAAAAGAAGAAGCCTTGACGACACAACAGGCTGATCGGTTAGCCAGAGCAGAAGTTGAATTTGCCAATTTGAAGGAAAAGCTGGCAACTCAAAAACAGGAAATTGAAGAGTTGCAAAAGAAGTTTACTACTGAATTTGAAAATATCGCTCACAAAATATTAAAACAAAATTCACAGGAATTCACACAGGTCAATCAAAAGAATATCGGTGAGATTCTAAACCCGTTGAAGGAAAAAATACAAACTTTTGAAAAGAAGGTGGAGGAAACCTATGAAAAAGGAATAAAAGACCAAACTGACCTGAAAGCTGAATTAAAGAAGCTTCATGACCTGAACTTAAAAATTAGCGACGAAGCAACAAACTTGACGAAAGCATTAAAAGGCGATGTGAAAAAACAAGGTAACTGGGGAGAAGTTATCCTTGAACGAATCCTTGAACGTTCAGGATTAACAGAAGGAAGAGAGTTTGAAAAACAGGAAAGTGTAACGGGTGAAGATGGTAGCCGTTTACAGCCTGATGTGGTTATTCACTTACCGGAACAAAAGCATATTGTTGTGGATTCCAAGGTTTCGCTGATTGCCTACGAACGCTGGGTGAATGAAGCTGATGAAGATGAAAAGAAAAAACACATAAAAGATCACTTGCTGAGTATTAAAACCCACGTAAAAACCTTGAGTGAGAAGCACTATCAGAAGGCGATTGGATTAAACAGTCCTGATTTTGTTTTACTGTTTGTGCCCATTGAATCTTCGTTTAGCGTTGCCATTGAGGCAGACCAAGAGTTGTTCTCATTTGCCTGGGACAACAAGGTAGTGATCGTTAGCCCGTCAACACTTCTTGCAACCTTGCGTACCATTGCATCCATCTGGCAGCAGGAAAACCAAACACGGAATGCATTTGAAATTGCCCGGCAAGGCGGTGCTTTGTATGATAAGTTTGTCAATTTTATTGCTGACCTGGAAAAGATTGGTGCTAACCTGGATACCACCCGTAAAAATTACGATGCCGCTATGAATAAGTTGAATGATGGTAGGGGGAATTTAGTTCGATCTGCTGAGAAGCTAAAAGAATTAGGTGCAAAAGCCAGCAAGGAATTGCCACAAAAGTTTTTGGATGAGTAGTTTTTCATGGAAAACCCTGAAACAAGCTTTGTGATTTAATCCTATTTTTATCTTCAACTAAAAAACCAATTTAACAGATGAGGAAATTTGCTCTTCTTTTGTCAATTATATGTCATATTAGTTTTAGCTATGCATCAAAACTTGACTCGCTTATCACTGTCTACAACCAGCCAGGTATAGCTCATAAAAGCGAATTGGCATTAAAAATTTCCAAAAAGTATGAAAAGAATAATCTGGATAAAGCCATCAAATGGGGATTAAAATCGCTTGAACATTCAAGAATTGATAAAAACAGATTAAAAGAAGCAGCAAGTTTAAAACAGTTAGCCTATCAGTATAAGCTTCAGGGAGAATTGGATACTGCTATTGTCTATTATCAAAATGCATTAAATAATTATCAAAGGCAAAATCACCTGAAAGGAATAAAGAATTGCATTTACGGGTACGCCAATACCCTGGAGATTATGGGCAATTATTATGCAGCGCATGATTTGTATGCACAATTGTTGTCTATCCCAGAAATTGCAAACAATGTAAAGGAATCAATTCGGATTTACTTTGCACTTTCCAACACAAAATTCCTTACCTGCGAATACGACCGTGCTTTTCATTATGCCCTAAAACTGGAAGAAGTTGTTGAAAATTCGGAGTATAAAAGTTTTATGCCCAATGTTTGGCTGGTAAAAGGATTTATCTATTCAGATTTAGAAGAATATGAAAAAGCTGAGAAGTTTTATCGAAACATTTATGATTTCGGTATAAGAAACGATATTGAAGATTTCAGGGCTATTTACTATGGGCTCCATTCCGGGATTGAGGCAATGCACAAAAAAGATTATCATGCAGCAGCAGCATATATGGATTCGTGCTACCAAATTCGGGTCAAACAGAAAAATGATGAACAAATTGGGTACTCTGCAATTTTTCTCGGTGAAATTTATTCGAACCTTTCGGAGTATAACAAAGCCGAATCATACTTTGAAATAGCCGAGAAAAATTTAACCAAATTGGGGATAAATAAAAAGTTGTATGAACTCAACCAATATAGGTGTGCGCATTATCAGCGAAAGGGAGAGTTTGCGCAAGCAATAAAATATGGAAACGAAGCTATTGCACTGCATAAAAAGTTTGGATTGTTAAAAGAACTTCCTGATGTGTATAAGAATTTGTCGGATGTGTACGAAAGGAAAGGGTTTCATGAAAAGGCATTTCAACACCTCTTGCTGCATAATCAGCTAAAAGACAGTATTATGAATATGGCATCCATTAACAGTATAAAATACCTGGAGATGGACTACGAGCAGCAGGAAAACATCGAAGAAATAAATGCATTGCAGATTGAGAAAAGTGAGAAAGAACAGCAATTGGCAAAACAGCGGGTAACTATACTGCTGGCTGTATGTATTGCATTGATATTATTGGTGATTGCCACTGGAATTGCCATTTATTCGAGGCAGAGAAGGAAGCTGTTTGAAAAAGAAAAGGAGATGATCTCAATTCGGTCGGCATTGAAGGGGCAGGAAAATGAACGAAACCGCATAGCGAAAGATTTGCATGATGGAATTGTGAGTGATCTGACCGGATTAAAGCTTTACCTGAAAAACAATGGGGCAGTAGCATCAGATATTGTTGATCAACTTAGTTCAATTTCTCAGGAAGTCAGGGTAATATCCCATAATTTATCTTCTCCCGTTTTTTTCGAAAGCAATTTTGAAGAAATTGTATCTCATTACATTGATCAGTTTTCTGCGAATAGTGGGTTAGAGGTAAAGACATTGTTTTATCCTAAAATAGACTGGGATCAAATCGACTGCGATATTCAGCAACAACTTTACAGGATTGTTCAGGAAATAGTGATCAATACGATTAAACATGCAGGTGCCACCAAACTTACCGTTCAGGTGGTGAAACATTCTGCTTCTTTAAACTTAACCATTGAAGACAATGGCAAAGGTTTCTTGAAAGAATTTACTAGAGGCGGAAAAGGTTTAGGGAATATACAGGAAAGGGTCAAGTTGCTTGATGGGGATTTGACAGTTGATTCAGTTCCAGAAAAGTCAACCATGTTCAGCATTGATATTCCTTTAAATGAAGATCAGATAAAACAGGCTATTTCGTGATGGAAAAATTAACGTTTTTAATAGCGGATGACCATGACCTAATTTTGAAGGGTATTGAAAGTCTTATTTTGTTTTCTTTTTCAGGTTCAGGAACAGAAAAGGTAAAATCGGCAGAGGAAGCAATTGAAATGTTAAACCAACAAAGTTTTGACTTTTTAATCACCGATATTTCTATGGATGGGATGGATGGAGTGGATTTGTGCCGTTTGGTGAAGAACAAGCATCCTGAGACCAGGATAATTGTAATTACCCAGCATAAAAAAATATGGATAATTAAGCAACTGTATAGCCTTAAGGTGGATGGCTTGATTTTAAAATCGGATGGAATTGAGGAGTTGGAGCATGCAATTAACGCAATACTTAACAACGAACGATATTATACCCGCTCAATCAACGATATTATCTTAAATTACATGGTTAATCAAACCCAAACATCAGTGGGTGAAATTGAATTGACTTCACGTGAAAAAGACATTATTGAACTCATTGCCCAAGAATATACAACAAAAGAAATTTCCAAAAAATTATTCATCAGTCTTAAAACTGTTGAAACCCATCGTAAGAACCTATTGGTGAAATTTGATGTAAGGAATATGGTTGGATTGATTAAAAAAGCCATGGAGCTTGGTTTTATCGACTAGGCAGTTCCATAATTCAGGGTTTTCCCTGATGTGATTTTTATGGTTTACCGTGTTTCCATCGAATCCATGAATGGCTAGTTTTAGCTCACAATATGATAATTGAATAAAACCCTAAAAGTTCAAAAATGAAACGACTATTACTTGTACTATGTTTCTTCAACTACCTGTTGGTTTATTCACAGACAGTGACCGATGTGGAAGGAAATGAATACAAAACTGTGGACATTGGAAGCCAAACCTGGATGGCTGAAAACTTGCGGGTAACGAAATATCCTGACGGAACCCCCATTAAAGAAATTAAATCAAATGCAGCTTGGGCTGCACTGCAAAATACGAACTTGGGGGCTGATGCTGCCTATTGTTGGTATGATTATGACAGTATTCAATACGCACAGACATACGGGGCACTTTATACCTGGCAAGCTGTTATGGGAGCAAAAGAAGGAGTAGACGCATTAAGCAGTGATGCCAAACCGAGTGGTGTTCAGGGTATTTGCCCAGATGGTTGGCATGTGCCTTCAAGGGCAGAATGGGAACAACTGGAAGAATATATTTCAAGTGATGGCTATTCTGGCAGGGAAGCAGTTGCTATTAAAGCTACAAGTGGTTGGAACGAAAACGGAAACGGAAACGATGTGTATGGCTTTTCTGCGTTACCATCAGGACAGATAAATTCTGTATCAGGAAGGATAGACAATTTGGGTTACAACGGGCGCTGGTTTAGTAGCACGGAAACCAGTGAAACAAAAGTGAGTTCCGTTTGGATGCGAATGGATACAAGAACGATTGGGTACTCTGACATTTCGTATAAGTCTGAAGGGAAATGTGTGCGTTGTGTAAAAGATATTACTACTTCAGCAAGCATTTTTGAAAAGAAAGAATCAGTATTTTTATACCCAAATCCGGCAGCAGGCAGATTGTATATAATCCCCGGTTTTGATGGTGAAGTATTGATTTTCAATTCAAGCGGTGTTGAAGTCTTACGTTCTAACAAACCAAAAACGATCGATATATCAACTTTGAAAAATGGAATTTACCTGGCAAAGCTAATCCAGGAAAAAGCAAGCATTACACAAAAGTTAGTCATCAAATAATAAACAACTTAAAATACTTTTATGATTCGTTTTAACCTTACACATTTTAACGTATTTCTTGTTTCAGCATTTTCAATATTTATATTGAAAACAAACGCCCAAACATTTACAGAAGTTACAGACTTTCCAATTCCATACCTGGAGTATAGCGATGCCAGCTGGGGCGACTACGATAATGATGGAGATATGGATATTCTAGTTTGTGGATCGAAATCCGATGATGATGAGATGTTAAGAATTTACACAAACAACGGAGATGGAACATTTACTCATAACGCATCTATTGAATTACCAGGCTCATATCGAGGGAAAGTTTGTTGGGGTGATTTTAATAATGACGGGTGGTTAGATTTTGTAGCAACGGGAATAAGTGTTGATCATAGTAAAAAAGCTTTTTTTTACACCAATACACAAAATGGATCATTTAGTAAACATCCCAACGATTCAATCTCTGGAAATTCTATCAATACACTTAAGTTGATTGATTACGACAACGATGGCGATTTGGATATTTCCACTGGTCAAAAATATCTGAACATATATGAAAATAGGAACAATGATTTTTTTGAAATTAAAGAAAAGTACTTTAATCAAAACTCAGCTGATACTGAAGCGGCCTGGGGCGATTACAATAATGATGGGTTTCTGGATGTATTAACTACTGGAGGAGGATCCGTAACTAATTTCTATAAAAATAATAGTGATAAAACGTTTTCGGAGATAGAAACAGGGATGCTAGACCTTCAGCACGGTGAATCAGCATGGGCTGATTCTGATAATGACGGCGATTTGGATGTAATGATAACTGGATATTACTCATCTCAAACAAGGTACAAAACCAAATTGTATAGAAACGATGGTAATGGTTCTTTTACAAAATTAACCAACATGCCTTTTACGAATACACAGAATAGTTCCATTGCCTGGGGTGATTTTGATAACGATGGGGATTTGGATGTTGCATACTCTGGATCTTCAACTGGAAGTACCCTTATGTACAAGAACAATGGTAATAATTCGTTCTCATTGTTATCAGACCTTGATTTTATCCATGTTCAAAATGGAGCAGTAAAATGTTGCGATTTTGATAATGATGGTGACCTGGATCTTTTGTTAACAGGAGCTTATGGCGGTACAAGCCTTTATCGGAACGAAAGCTCCAATGCAAACATTGCACCTGAAACACCTACAAATTTAAAGGTTGAAACAAACAATGATGAAACTGTCTTCTCATGGGCTGCACCCAGCGATGACGCAACACCTTCAGCAGCCCTTAGCTACAACTTAAGGGTAGGAACAAGTGCAGGAGGAAACGAGGTACTCTCTCCTATGGCAGATGCCAATGGCTATCGAAAAATAGTTGGTATGGGTAATGCTCAGTTAGATACCACCCACATTTTAAAAAACCTTGAACCGGGAACATATTACTGGAGTGTACAAGCCATTGACAATAGCTTTGCAGGAGGGGCATTTGCCGAAGAACAAAGCTTTACCGTTTTAGGAACTACATCAGCAAAGAACTTGGGAAAAGTTGATAAGCTTTTCAGGGCTTATCCCAACCCAGCATCAAGCCAAATAACAATAGACTGTGCTAATTACAAACAGGCAGAAATCTATAATTTGTCAGGCACGTTGATCGTATCAAGTCAGAAAAAGCAGATAGGTATTAAAAATCTTAAAGAGGGGATTTATGTTCTAAAAGTGACCACTAATGATGATCAGGGTTTATCACAAAAAATACAAATTGCTAAATAGAAATATTTTTAAGGTGCTAAAAATAAACATCCTTACAGCTTTATTGTCGATTGTTCCCATGTATTTTTTTGCTCAGGATGCAGGGGCCAGTGGGAATTTTGCAACTGATTCCTGCACTGTTGACAGCACATCTTTGAACTATGTACTATTTAGTCCAGGCAATATAGATCCCGCTAAAAAGTACCCGCTAATTTTAGGCCTTCACGGAGCGGAGTGTATATTATTACCTTTCAATATTTTTAGGAACCAGCTCCAAAGTGTTATCCTTGGCTGGACCAAACCACTTGTGCAAGAGAAATACCCTTGTTTTGTTGTGGCACCACAAGCGGTCTTTGGTAAGCATTGGGATAAAGACGAGACTAAAGAGGTCACAGACAGTATTTTAAATAAGATTATTTCTTCTAATCCGATAGATACCAATCGTATATACGTTACTGGTCATTCTATGGGAGGAGAGGGTGTACTTCAGGCCTATCTGCATAATAGGAACAGGTTCGCTGCATTGATGCCCATTAGCGCAATTGGGGGTCGTCTGAATGGAAAATTAATTCCCAATCAACTTACAGAAATTAATGATGGTGTTTTTGATCATATTGCTATATGGGGATTTCATTCAAAAAATGATCGGGACACTCCAATTAGCACCCAACTATGCTTTTTCAATAATCTTCAGGATTATAATTCGGATGTCCATTTCGTAAAGTATAATTCCCAACACAAACCTGATGCTGACTTACAAAGCCTGATTGCTCAACGGCAAAAACACCTTTTCTCCGAGTATTCATTCAGAAGTAGTGATATCGTGAAAAGCCATACTAATACCATGGACAGTACAGTTGTGGATACGATGGTACACAAGTGGTTGTTTAATCAATACAAAATAGATAAAGAAGCCATAAAGATCCAGGGTATCAACAAACAAAATAACTGGCAACTGAATTGGCAGTGCAAGAATCCGAACGATACGGTTGAAATTTGGGGCAAACAAAACGAAGGGTGGTTCTTGATAGAAAAGTCTGTTTTACCCGATGGTTTTTTGCAGTTATCCGATAAGCTTAGTGCAGAAAAGAAACAGGATATTTCTTTAAAAATAGTAGTCATTAATCAAGAGGGTTTTGTGTACGGAATTGACAAACTAAATGTGAGTAGCACTGTTGCTGCCATTAATTTGTTTGAGGAGAGCGAATACCGGGCATATCCCAATCCAACATCCGGGAAGGTTTTTATTAGCTCCAGGGACAACAACGTTGATTTAGTTGAAGTTTTTGATCAAACTGGCGCACTGGCCGATCGGTATCATCCTAGTGGGGATAAAGTATTTTCCCTTGATTTGTCCGATAAACCAAATGGGATCTACATTCTAAAAATTAGGGCAAAAAGAAAAGCCATTATGCGAAAAATAATTAAACGATAGTACGTTAATCAATTTCAATTCATTTTTCCGCACCTTTTTAAATTGATACATGTATTTAAGTGTGGAGTTAAGGTGGTGCCAGCATTTGACAGGTGCCATCTTTTTATTGCTTTTTTGTTTCAAAATATATTACTTTTACAAAAAATAATTCACCTCTAATGATGAAAACTTCTTTTAACCGCCTATTGACCACCTTGGTGTTGGCAATCGTTTTTACAAGTATTTTTTTTAATGGTAAAGCACAAGAGAAAGCTTATTGGCAGGATATGGCATATTACAATCCCGCAATTATTGGTACAAACTCAGACTGGCTTTATGGTATATATGCTTTCTCTAATCATGATAACATTTTATCAGGATTTGAACTTGGTGCAGATTATAAACTTGGGAACTATGCAGGAACGTTTGGAGTTTTTGTAAATAGAGAGAAAGTAGAAAATTATTCCCGTTCGTTATATCAATTAAATTATTCATACCCAATTGAAATATCTTCAACAGGTATCTTGCATTTAGGTGTATCTGGAGGGATTGTTCGAGATAAATATGAGGAGGTTTTTGTCGGAACTGGCTATGGCTATGGAGGGTATGGCTATGGAGGCTACGGAGGTTATGGCGAATATAATCCTTATGGCTATGGTTATGTAGACCCAGGTAATTTTTACAATTATGACACCGGAAGTATTGATAATAATAAAAATTCTAAATACATAAAAACTAACTTAGGTGCATTCTATATCTCTGAAAAATTTGATTTTGGGTTAAGTTATTTAAGATTTGATGAACTCGAAGATGACATTAAACTAGATATCTATGAACCTGATAATTATCTTTCTGTTCAAGCTGCCTATCATTTTCATTTTGACAAATTTGTTATCGATCCGAATGCATTAATAAATATAACAGAAGAAGATATTGATAGGTACATAGGTGCGTTTGTTGAATACGCTGAAAGTGTATGGGTTGGATATACAAATTACAATACAGATGAAGTTCATTCGTTAATGGCAGGTATTGACATAAAACGAAAATATCGACTTGGTTTTCAATACGACTTTACAGAAAAATTTGGGGACGAACGAATTAGGTTATATTCATTTATGCTGGCATACCGAATCAATTAACAACCGGCAGCAACCCATCTTCTTCCAACGATTTTTTTATTCGTTTGTGGCGTTTCCAGAATTTGGTTTCAAGCTTTTTCATTACTTTTTTGAATTCCGGATGGTCTTTAATGTCATCCCAAAATGGATCAATCGGAACAAATGGTAGAATCCAATAAAAATAATCGTCCTCTTCGGCAAACAGTCTCAAGTGCTCTATGGATTTTTCCATGTTACCTTCCTGAATGTAGACAGTTGCAAGATGCAGGTTTCGATAAATGGAATTGTCTGATTCTGCAAAATATTTAAAATACTTAAAGTAGGTTTGCGCCTCTTCAGGGTATCCCATTTTCTGAAATACCATTCCAATTTGCCCATTAATATGATGAAAAATATCGAGTTTCAGGGCTTCTTTTATGTTCAGGAATTTCTTGTAATAAACGTAGGCTGATTCAAAATCACGCATGTAATAGCTAATGTTTGCAACTTCTTGCATGATATCCAACCGGGTTGTGTCTTTCTTCCATGCTTCAATTAAAAGCTCCCTGGTCAGGTTTAAATTTCCGTTTTTTGTATAAAGAATATAAGCTTTCACATACTCAGAAAACAAATTGGCAGGATTATAATCTAATGATCTGTTGATGTAAAATTCAGCTTCATCAAAAAAACCGGTTTGTACAAAAGCATTGGCCAGGTGAAGGTAAGTAAAACTGGTTGAACTGGAGTCGTTCACAGCCTTGTTAATGCTCAGTCCCTTCAACGCATAACCCAGGTATTTTTCGGTGTTTGGTTCGTAATTGGTGTAATAATCAGAGAGTGTATTTAAGGCCATGCCCGAGTTTGGATTGTATTCCAGCGCCTTTTCGAAATAAGGTAATGCTTGTCGGTGCCTGTCCGTAGTCATGTAGTAATACCCCTTGGCAATAAGGGCTTGTGCCAGTTTTGAATCGTTCAGGAGTGCCTTGTCTGCATAATCGTTGATTTGTTCAGTGTATTTTTTTTCGGCCTGAAACAAATCGAGATAATAATATGCTAAAGCCAGGGCAGCATAAGGACGTGCAAAGCTTGCATCCAGTTCAATGGCTTTTTCCATGTATGGTATTCCTTCAACCAAACCTTCTAAACTTACTTTGTTCATGGCTTCCAGCCCTTTCAGAAACTGCTCATAAGCTTCAAGGTTGTCTGTTGGGGGCTTACTGATTAGTTCTTCTTCTTCCGGTGTAATTATCGCTTCAATTTCAGTTGCTATTGTTTTGGCTACATCCATCTGCAGCTGAAAAATATCTTCAACCTTTCTATTATACTGTTCTGCCCATAAATGATTATCAGTAGGAGCTTCAATAAGTTGAACATTCAGTAGAATCTGGTCGCCAACTTTTTGCCCGCTGCCTTCAACGAAATAATTGACGTTGAGTTCTTTAGTCAGCTCTGAGATGGTTTTTGGATTGTCCCGGTATTTTTCTACTGATGTTCTGCTAATTACCCGCAGGTCTTCAATCTGCTGCAAATTATTCAGAACAGACTCCATTAAACCATTTATCAGGTACACGTTTGTTGAGTCGTTGCTTTCATTCTTAAATGGTAACACTGCAATCGACTTTTCAAGCGGTTCCTGTTCCTTTGAAAATGGATTGAAAATGATCAATAAAACGATGATTGTTAGTAATGCGACAAGTGAAGAAATCAGCAATGTATGATTCCTTTTTCGCCCAAAAGCTTCTTCTTGTTTCGATGGTTTTTCACTTTGTTTATTCACTTCTCCAGGCGAAAATCCATAATGTTCGCGAAAGCACTTAATAAAATAAGAAGCGCTACTGAATCCAACTTTGTAGGAAACCTCAGAAATCGTATATGATGATTCCCGGATCATCTCCATGGCATTCTCCAAGCGCACTTGCCGGATAAACTGGCTGGCAGACAGGTTCGTTAATTTTTTAATTTTTCGTAACAGGTTCGATCGGCTCATTCCAATTTCATTAGCCAATTCAGATACCCCAAATTGCTCGTTCGAAATATTATCCTCAATTTTTTTTGTGATTTGCTCTAAAAAGGCACTTTCTACTGGACGAGAATCCTGCATGTTTTTATTGTTTGTCTGTTTGAGAGTATCTGAAATCCGAATAAAGATACAAAGTTTTGTCGACCAAAAAGACAAAATAGAACACCAAGCAAATTCCTGAAAAAGTAGAAAAATCGTTGGGATTCATCATCAGTTGCATCAAAATTGATATGGATGCGCCATAGTTTTTATCGGCTTATCAAACTTGACATCTTTCGCTTCATAAGTATTTAGGCTTGCATCAGCGTTTGGCAGACCTTTACAATGTCAAAAAAATGTAAAACTCAAATTCAATTTATTATGAAAACGTTTAAAATTATTATTCCTTATTTCGTCATTCTTATTTCTTTGTTTGCTGCTTGTACTTCAAATACTAATTCTAAGAATGAAGGCCAAACAAAAGTTGAACAAACATCCGTTAAGCCTCCCAAAATGGATATTATTTCTGCAGCTTTTATGGGTGATTTAAAAGCCGTTCGTCAACACATTCAAGCCGGTTCCGATTTGAATGTAAAAGATGAGTATGGATCAAGCCCATTAGCTATTGCAACTACGTTTGGGAAAACAGAGGTTGCTCTTGCATTAATTGAAGGAGGTGCAGACATTAATGCTACAAGTAGCGATGGCTCATCTCCTCTTCACACAGCCTCTTTTTTCTGCCGAACCGAAATTGTGAAAGCATTAATTGAAAAAGGTGCGGATAAAAGCATCAGAAATAATTATGGTTCAACTGCTCTTGAATCTGCCTCAGTGCCATTCGAACACATGAAAACTATTTACGATCAAATCAGCAAAGATTTAGGCCCTCTTGGTTTAAAACTGGATTATGAGTATTTAGAGAAAACACGTCCGGTAATTGCTGAAATGTTGAAATAATTGGAACTTTAAGAACAATTAGAAAATGGAAACAATTGAAAGAAGATATGATATTGATTGGCTAAGGGTAATTGCAATTGGGTTGTTGCTGATATATCACATTGCCATTACCTTTCAGCCTTGGGGAGTGTTTATTGGCTTTATTCAAAATGATAAACCCCTGGAATCTCTTTGGATCCCCATGTCGATGCTCAATGTTTGGAGAATACCGCTGTTGTTTTTTGTGTCAGGAATGGGTGTTTGTTTTGCCATGCGAAAAAGAAATTGGAAACAATTGGTTTTGGAAAGAACAAAACGCATTTTGATTCCTTTTTTGTTTGGAATATTTGCCATTGTTCCATTGCACGTTTTGATTTGGCAAAAGTATTACAATCAGGATCTTTCATACGTAGCTGATCCCTCGCATTTGTGGTTTCTCGGTAATATTTTCGTATACGTGTTGGTTCTTTTCCCGGTTTTTTATCTCATGCAACGAAATGATACTGTAGTTAAGTGGCTGAATAAAATCTTTAAAAGCCCTTTCGCTTTGTTAATGGTTGCTGTACCTTTTGTTGTTGAAACATTATTGGTCAATCCTGAACCTTACGAAATGTATGCGATGACCTTTCATGGTTTCCTGGTTGGCTTGATGGCTTTTTTCTTCGGTTTTAGCATGGCTCTTGAAGGGAAATTTTTTTGGGAAACAGCTATGAAATGGAGGTGGTTGTTTTTGGCCATCGCATTTGTTTTATTTCTTGTACGGCTTCTTGTGTTTGAAATTGAAGGCCCTGCATATTTAAAAGCTTTTGAAGGGATTATTTGGATACTTGCTGTTTTTGGATTTGGATATAAGTACCTGAACAAACCAAGTAAAAGTTTGAGTTATTTAAGTCAGGGAGCATACCCGATTTACATTGTGCACATGTTTTTCCAGTTCCTTGCAGCATTCCTGATTTTACCATTGGAGATTTCTGCCAGCTTAAAACTTTTGTTGGTTGTTGCTTTTACAACTATGGGCAGTTTCGCATTGTATGATCTGGTCATCAAGAGAATAGGTATTTTACGTCCATTGTTTGGATTGAAACAAAAAAAAAGAATCCGCGTTTTATACAAAGCTTCTTAGAGCAGAATACCTTAATTTTATAAATATAAGTTGTCATGAATAATAAAAAAGAAGATAAAAGCAGTTACGCGATAGCTGGCGGATTGCTCCTTGGGTTGGGTGTTGGATTCTTTTTCCTCACTACCTCTGTGTTCATTTTTGTTGGGTGCATTTTAGCAGGATTGGGTTTGGGGTTGCTGGCTTCTTCAATAATTTCATAAACAAAATGAAAGCTGCAATTCACAGAAGATACGGAGGCCCAGAGGTCATATCGATTGAGGAGATAGAAAAGCCTATCCCCGGCAATAATGAAGTTTTAATCAGGGTTCATGCTGCTACCGTAAATCGTACTGATTGCGCAAACCTGACAGCCAAACCTTTTATTATGCGTTTTTCTCAAGGGCTTTTCAAACCAAATAAACCAATTCCGGGGACTGATTTTGCAGGGGAAATCGTACAAGTTGGCAATCAGGTTTCTACTTTACAGGTTGGAGATCGTGTGTTTGGTTTCGATGATACCGGATTAATGTCGCATGCAGAGTACATGACATTTTCTGCAGAAAAAGGAATAGGAAATATCCCTGAAAGAATTTCATTTGAAATGGCGGCAGCAAGTCTTGAAGGGTTTCATTATGCGTATAACTTCATTAATAAAGTGAAGTTGACCCCTGAAAATAAAGTGCTCGTGAATGGAGCGTCAGGAGCAATAGGTTCTGCAATTTTGCAGCTAGTAAAAAATATTGGAGCACAGGTAACGGCAACCTGTGCAACTGACAATTTTGAACGAATTAAGGCTTTGGGAGCAGATCGTATTATCGATTATTTGAAAGAGGATTTCACCAAAGATCATGAGCGCTATGATTTTGTTTTTGACTCCGTGGGGAAAAGCTCGTTTGGTAAATGTAAATCAATTCTTGAACCCCAAGGAATTTATATGTCATCTGAACTTGGATGGATGGCGCAAAATGTTTTTTATGCAATTGCAGAACCATTGATGCCCAATAAAAAAGTGAAGTTTCCCATGCCAACTGATATAAAGCGAAGCATTGAATTTGTCAGACAGCTATTGGCAGAAGGGAAGTTTGTACCATTGATGGATAGCAGTTATTCGCTCGATGAGGTTGCAGATGCTTTTGATTTCGTTTTAACTGGACACAAAACCGGAAATGTTATTATTAACATGATTGATTAATCGATTGACTTTTAATTTACATTATCGTAAATTGTGTCGTGTAAATTAATCAGCTCCACCATGAAACCGAATTACAAAACTGCACCCAAAGGAAATCCAAAGGATAATCCACACGGGACACCTCCCAAGTACATTAATTATCGGGCTGTTGCGAAAAAAAATGTAACAACTGCCTTCCAAGAAACGGAGAGACAGCTTAAAGGCAACAAGTACCGATGTTTTATTGCAAAAGAAATAGCCGATGAAACTTCGTTGAGTGTTTTTGAAGTATTGGCTGTCATTGAAAAATTCCTCAAGTTGGTTCCAAAGACCCTTGCCGATGGGTACACCATTGATCTTGGGGATTTTGGCACTATGGAAATGGAAGTCAAAAGCAAATCAGAAAAAAGCCCTTATTGTTTCAAACAACAGTGTAGAAGAGGAGTTAAACCTTGTTTTTCATCCAGGAAAATCGTTTGAAGAGAAATAGGAACAAAACCCGTTATTTAAGAATTCCTTCATTTAAACGATCACTATTGTTAAACCCTTTTTGAACAGCCATATATAGCTGAAGGAGATTGCTCAACAGGCTGTTGAAGAAAATAATGATCATTACCATTACCTGATACTTTACAGCTAACACAGGATCAGATCCACCCAGTATTTGTCCGGTCATTACACCGGGCAGCGATACCAGCCCAACCGTAGCCATGGTTGCCAGGTTTGGTGCCATTGCTGTTCGTATGGATTCTTTCAAGAATGGTCGCGCTGCTTCAAGCCGGGTGGCACCTGTGGCGAGTAAGTACAAATAGGTTTTCTTTTCTTTCCGGGCATGATTGAAAAAAGTTTTTAAAGCGACAATATTCGATTTTAGCGTGTTCCCAAGCATCAGTCCTGCCACAGGTATCAAAATTTCTGCCTGAAAAATGTTTTCTAGTTTTACGATAGTTAGGTTAAAATAGGCCAATGTAAACAGCGTTGGGAACAGCATGGACAAAAAAGTTGGAAGCCAAAGTTTCTTAACTTGTAGTCCTGAAGTCTTGATGGCTGAGAAAGCAGCTATTAATACCATCAAAACAACATAGGCAATGTTTACAAGGGCATTGTTTAATAGAAAAATGTACTTTAAATAAACCGCAACAAAACCCAACTGAACCAGCATGCGAATTACGGCAATTGAAAGTTGTTTGTTAAATCCTAATCGCAATTGCCAAACCAAAACCAGGCAAGGTGCAATCAATAAAATACCAAAAAGGAGCCCACTAACCGAAATGTCAATTGCGTTCATTCAAGCAGACTTTTTATCAATGTGAAATCGGGCTTTTGCCAATCGGGGTCATGGCTTACACAAACTACCGTTTTTTTGCTCTTGCTGATATAGTCGATGAAGAATTGCTTTTGTTTGTCATCCATCGCTGAAGTAGGTTCATCTAGCAACCAAACCGATCGTTCCAGCAACATAATCAACACCCAACCTAGTCGTTGGCGCTCACCACCAGATATATCACTGGTGTTTTTTTTGAGAATATCCTCAGCCAGGTTTACTTCTTTTAGTTTTTCAATTAATTTTTCCTCGGAATAATGTAGGTGTTTATTAGCTGCGTAACTGAATATTTCCTGAAAGACATCAGTTACTTTGCCATTTGGGAAATCAATGTCCTGACTTAAATACCCAACTTGTTGGCGTATTTTACGGAGGTTTTCAGCTTTTACTTCTTTCTGATTGAACAGGATTTTTCCTTCATCGGTATCTGTAAAACCCAATACCAGTCGGAGTAAACTGGATTTGCCACTTCCAGATGGGGCTGAAAAAATAACCTTTTCACCTTTAGCGATAATAAGGTTAAAGTTTTTCATTAGTTGCTTATTCCCCAATGTGAGGGTGACATTTTTAAATCGTATCATGAAGAATAAGTTTGGTTTGAAGACAAAAAAGCCGGACAGAATCCGGCTATATCGTTAACTTGCTTTTAATCGTTGTGTGCTTCCAGGATCAATTTTTCTTTCAGCATAATCCCGGGTAATCAATAATTGTTTAATTCCATCGGAAGGACTGTCAAACATCGCATCAATCATGATACTTTCACAGATTGAACGAAGCCCCCTTGCACCCAGTTTGAACTCAACTGCCTTGTCGACTATAAACTCAAGAGCATCTTCTGCAAAAGAAAGTTCAATACTATCAAGCTCAAACAATTTAACGTATTGCTTAATGATTGAGTTTTTGGGTTCGGTCAGGATATTTCTCAACGCCTGCCTGTCAAGTGGTTGTAAAAATGTTAGAACCGGAAGACGGCCAATAATTTCAGGGATCAGACCAAAGGTTTTTAAGTCCTGTGGTGAAATGTATTGCAGCATGTTGTCCCGGTCAATGTTGTCAACGCTTTTTTGAGCACCATAACCTACAACTGCTGTATTTAAACGTTTCGATATTTTCTTTTCAATGCCATCAAAAGCTCCACCGCATACAAAAAGAATGTTCTTGGTATTCACGGGTATCATTTTTTGTTCTGGATGCTTGCGCCCACCTTGCGGAGGAACGTTTACAATTGATCCTTCAAGCAATTTCAAAAGGCCTTGTTGAACACCTTCACCAGATACATCGCGGGTAATTGAAGGATTGTCCCCTTTACGGGCAATTTTATCAATTTCATCAATAAAAACAATACCACGTTCTGCAGCTTCAACATTGTAATCGGCTGCCTGTAAAAGACGTGTAAGCAAACTCTCGATATCTTCACCTACATAACCAGCTTCGGTCAGCACTGTAGCATCAACAATGGTAAAAGGAACGTGCAACATACGAGCGATAGTTCGAGCCAGCAAGGTCTTTCCTGTACCGGTTTCACCCACAAGGATGATGTTTGACTTTTCAATCTCAGTTTCATCATTATGCACCTTTTGCGTTAGGCGTTTGTAATGATTGTAAACCGCAACCGATAAAATTTTCTTAGCCTGATCTTGTCCAATCACATATTGGTCAAGAAATTCTTTGATTTCTTTTGGCTTAAGAAGTTTTAATCCATTCAGGTCAAATTCCTTATCAGACTTAAATTCCTCTTCAACAATCGTGTAAGCTTGTTCAATACAGCGATCGCAAATGTGTCCCTCCATACCTGCAATCAGCAGGTTCACTTCTTTCTTTTCTCTACCGCAGAAAGAACACTTATCCATGCTTATGATGTCGTCTTTATTCACAATAATTAATTTCGTACAAGAATCTCGTCAATCATTCCGTATTTTTTAGCTTCTTCAGAAGTCATCCAATAATCACGATCAGCATCGTTTTCTACTTCTTCGTAAGTTTTACCAGAATGGTTTGCAATTATTTCGTAAAGTTCTTTTTTCAATTTCAAAATTTCACGGGCAGTAATTTCAATATCAGAAGCCTGGCCGGATGCTCCGCCCATTGGCTGGTGAATCATTACCCTAGAGTGCTTCAACGCAGAACGCTTGCCTTTAGTTCCAGCAGTTAAAAGCACTGCCCCCATGGAAGCTGCCATGCCTGTACAAATTGTTGCAATGTCAGGTGCAATGTACTGCATGGTGTCATAAATACCCAAACCTGCATGTACTGATCCTCCAGGGGTATTGAAGTAGATCTGGATATCTTTGCTTGGATCAGTAGACTCCAGGAACAATAGCTGGGCCTGAATGATGTTTGCAATATAATCATCGATAGGAGTACCGAGGAAAATGATACGGTCCATCATCAATCGTGAAAATACATCCATTGATGCCACATTTAATTGACGTTCTTCGATGATATATGGAGTCAGGCTGTTTGTGATCATTGAATCGTACCTGTGCATTGTCAGGCTACTGATGCCCATATGTTTGGTCGCGTATTTATTAAATTCCTTTTTATCGCTCATAATTAATTTTAGTATATAAAAAAACTTTGTAAAATCCGGAAGAATCCTAACAAAGAGGATCGTTTTATTTCCGATTTTTACAAAGTTAAAAAAATCTGCTATTAGCCTAGGCTGCAGCGAAATTATTTTTCAAGTAATTTATTAAAGTCTTCCAGTGAGATTTCTTTTTCATCAAGGTTTACATTGCCCTTTATTACCTCAAGAATTTTATCTTCCTGAACTTTTGTTACAATGCGCCTTCTCTCTTCTTCGTTTTGAAGAATCTGATCCGCATAGTTGTTTAGGTAATCGTCTGGCATTGTGAACATGCCGTACTGGCGAAATTGCATAAGTGCCATTTCTTTGGCTGTGTCCTTAATATCTTCTTCTTTAACTTCAATCTCGTTGTCTTTAGTCAGCTTGTCTTTAATTAACTGCCAACGAAGATCTTTCATGAAGTTGTCGAAATCTTTTTCGATTTGCTCGTCGGTAAGTTCGCTGTTTGTTGCTTTCAACCAACGTTTCAGGAATTCCTCAGGAAGTTCCATTTGTATTTTGTCAATCAAAATGTCGCGGCTGTCAAGGGCAAATTTGTAGTTGCTTGATTGTACAAAATTGTTTTCCATTTCAGTTTTCAATTTTGCACGGAAGTCTTCCAACGTCTTTACTTCTGTGTCATCTCCAAAAGCTTTTTTGAAAAGATCTTCATTCAATTCTGCTTTTTCAAAACGAAGCACTTCAGCAACTGTAAATTTGAAATCGCCTTCCAGTTTTTCGGCTTCCTCGTGTGAAATATTCAACAGGTTTCCAACTTCGTGTTTATTGTCGTAAACTTTCATTGGATCAAAAACCAACACATCGCCTTCTTTTTTGCCGATGGCTGCATTTTTTACCTCTTCATCTTTCATCAAGTCGATAGCAATGACCACTTGTTCAGCTTTTATTCCATCTTCAAGCTCATTTCCTTCGGCATCCAACTGGGCGAAATCACCTCGCAAAGTATCTTTGTCCGCAGCTGGCTCATCAACTTTTACATTTTGTCCAAACTGGCTGGCGTAGGCATCCGTTTGTTTATCGATTGCTTCGTCTTCAACCTGAATTTTATAAATTGGGTATTTTTTGCGTTTATCAAGTTTCACTTCAATTTCAGGAGCAATGGCGATGTCGAAAACAAATTCAAAATCTTCAGCTGCTTCCCAGTCAATTTCCGGTGTTTTTTCATCATTTGGAAGTGGTTCGCCCAGAATATTTAGTTTTTCTTCTACTAAATATTTAGATAGGTTGTTTGACAAGATTTTGTTTACCTCTTCTGCAAGAACAGCTTTCCCATACATTTTCTTCACAAGGCCTGCAGGTACTTTTCCAGGACGGAAGCCAGGCATGTTCGCTTTTTTGCGATAGTCTTTTAGGGTTTCACTTACCGTTGCTTCGTAGTCGTTTTTTTCAATTTTAACGGTAACAGTAGCGTTAAGCTCGTTGATGTTCTCTTTAGTAATGTTCATAAAATCCTCTTAAAATATTTCGGAAAATGTGCGGATAACCAAGGAGTTATCACAAAATACCGGGTTAAAACCAGCGCCTAAAATCAATAAAAACCGCATGCCAGGACTTTTCGTGCAAGGCATTACGGTTGATGTTTGTTGTGCGGACGAAGGGACTCGAACCCCCACGTCAAAGACACTAGATCCTAAGTCTAGCGCGTCTACCAATTCCGCCACGTCCGCTAATTGCGGCGCAAATATAAATGATTTTTTTTGATTTCCACAAGTCCTTGGATGAAAAATTTTGCGATTTTTTTTTCTTTCAGCAAAAGCTTATCGCAGCGTGAAGTTTTGTCCCAGGTACACCCTTCTTACATCTTCGTCATTTGCAAGAACTTCGGCAGTACCCGCTTTGAGTATTGATCCTTCAAATAATAAATAAGACCTGTCGGTAATTGAAAGTGTTTCGTGAACATTGTGATCAGTAATCAAAACGCCGATGTTTTTATTTTTTAAGGTTTGAACAATTTCCTGTATATCTTCCACGGCAATCGGGTCAACCCCTGCAAAAGGTTCGTCCAGCAATATAAATTTTGGGTCAATTGCCAGAGCACGGGCAATCTCAGTTCGGCGGCGTTCACCTCCAGACAATTGATATCCTTTGCTTTTTCGTATGTGCTGAAGTCCAAACTCTTCAATAAGCGACTCCAGTTTTTCGTGCTGGTATTCTTTTGTGTAGTCAGTCATTTCAAGAACAGCCCGAAGATTGTCTTCAATACTTAATTTCCTGAAAACTGAAGCTTCCTGTGCCAAATATCCAATTCCTTTTTTAGCACGTTTATATACAGGCATTTTCGTAATTTCTTCATTGTCGATGAAAATTTTTCCAGAAAGTGGCTGGATCAAACCTACAATCATGTAAAAAGAAGTAGTTTTCCCGGCACCATTTGGACCCAGCAGCCCAACGATTTCTCCTTGGTTAACTTCTATGGAAACACCTTTAACAACTGTCCTTTTTCTGTATCTTTTGACGATATTTTCTGCCCGTAACTTCATTCGTTTAATTTTAAATGGCTTCTAATTTTTCTTCTGCTTTTTTATTAACCCTTCTTGAAATAATAATCCCACCTTCATATAAAAACACAAGAGGGAAACAAACCATAATCTGGCTAAAAACATCCGGTGGGGTTATAATTGCTGAAAGTAACAATAACGCTACGTATGCATGTCGGCGATATTGTTTCATCAGCTCAGGTGTAAGAATCCCAACCTTGCTAAGGAAATAAACAAAAATTGGTAATTCAAATATTACACCACTGGCCAGACTGATTGACGTGACTGTGCTGATGTACGATGAAATATTTATTTGATTGCTTACTTCTGAACTAATTGAGTAAGACCCCAAAAAGTGCACTGACAGTGGAACAATCAGGAAATATCCAAATAATACCCCAGTCACAAAAAGTACCGACATGTAAAATACTGCCCCGGTGGAGTGCTTTCTTTCTTTGTCGTAGAGAGCCGGTTTAATAAAACGCCATATTTCAAAGAATACATAGGGTGAAGCAACAATTAAACCTGTTATCACGGAAGTCCAGATGTGTGTCATAAACTGGGCTGCCATTTTTATGCTGATTATTTCAAGCTCTGTATCATTTATTCTCAATGCATCTGTACCCAGTAACTCAGCTAGTTTTGCGAACATTCTGTTTGTCCAGAATTCAGGTGTTTTCGGACTTAAAATAACGGTGTCAAAAATGATGTCTTTTGCAATAAAAGCAGCAATTGCGATGACAATAATTGATAAAAAAGCACGAATAATATGCCAACGTAACTCTTCCAGGTGTTCCAGAAAGGTCATTTCAGCTTCTTTGCCTTTTTGTTCATTGCCTCCCTTTTTAGTACTCTGTTCTTCTGTATAGGTTTCTTCACTCATCTATCAATAATTTATTGCAAAGATTCAACTTGGGTTTAGGTTTACTGAATCGCGACAAATATAGCTTATATTCATGATTCCAGTTTTGTATGAAGACTTAAAATTATTTAAATCAGGTGTAAAAGTCTTATTATTTGGAAAAAATCATTGGTGAATCAAATACTTTTTAATTATCTTAGATTTTGCTTATTGCGATACGCGAGGAATAGATTTTATTAATAATCAGACTTTATGAAGGTAGCGCTAACATTAAACGAGCAACTCCAGAAACACTTTGGATTTGATCGGTTTAAAGGTCAGCAAGAGGACGTTATAAAAAGCGTTCTCGATGGAGATGATACATTTGTTCTGATGCCAACTGGAGGTGGAAAATCACTTTGCTACCAGTTGCCAGCCTTGATAATGGAAGGGACAGCCATTGTTATTTCACCACTGATAGCTTTAATGAAGAATCAGGTAGATTCGATACGGAGTTTCGGAACCGACGATGGGATTGCTCATTTTTTGAATTCGTCGCTTAACAAAGCGGCCATACAACAAGTCAAGGGAGATGTGCTGAGTGGCAAGACAAAACTTCTTTATGTTGCTCCTGAATCACTTACCAAACAAGATAATATTGATTTTCTGAAAGGTGTTAAAATTTCATTTTATGCCATTGATGAAGCCCATTGCATTTCGGAATGGGGGCATGATTTCCGGCCGGAATACAGGCGTATTCGCCCTATTGTTTATGAAATTGGACAAGCACCCATTATGGCACTTACAGCTACTGCAACAGCTAAGGTGCAACACGATATTCAGAAAAACCTGGGCATGCTTGGTGCCGAAGTGTTTAAGGCCTCGTTTAATCGGCCTAATTTGTATTATGCCGTAAAACCGAAGGTAAATACCGAAACACAGATCATCAAGTTCATTAAAGAAAATGAAGGGAAGTCGGGCATCATTTATTGCCTGAGCCGCAAGAAAGTGGAAGAGCTTGCAGAATTTCTTCAGGTAAACGGAGTGAAAGCATTACCCTACCATGCAGGGATGGATTCTGCTACTCGTTCTGGCAATCAGGATAAATTTTTGATGGAAGAGGTTGATGTAATTGTTGCAACCATTGCATTTGGGATGGGCATTGACAAGCCCGATGTGCGTTTTGTGATCCATTATGATATTCCTAAAAGCCTTGAGGGATATTACCAGGAAACTGGTCGTGCTGGCCGTGATGGCGGAGAAGGTCAATGCATCACCTTTTACTCGTACAAGGATATTCAGAAGCTTGAGAAATTCATGCAGGGTAAGCCTGTTGCCGAACAGGAAATTGGCAGGCAATTATTATTGGACACCGCATCGTATGCCGAATCTGCCATTTGCCGTCGTATTATACTCTTGAATTATTTTGGGGAAACCCTTAAAGAACCTTGTGGCAACTGCGACAATTGCCTGAACCCGAAAGAGCAGGTTGAAGCGAGCGATGAGGTTGTGCGTGCACTGAAAGCTATTCAGGAGGTAAAAGAAAAATATAAAGCAGAACATATTTCAGATATACTGACCGGAACAAAAACCGCAGCTGTTAAATCATTTAAACATGACGAACTGGAAGCATTTGGTTCTGGGGATGACCATAGTGCACGCTTTTGGAATGCTGTTTTCAGGCAAAGTATGATAGCTGGTTTAATTACCAAGGATATTGAAAATTATGGCTTGCTGAAAATCAACAAAAAGGGCCATGAATTTATGGCTAAGCCTGTCGATTTTCTATTGGTACGAAACCATAATTACGACGAGCAGGAAGAAAACAATGGGGGAGGTGCCCCTGCTGGAGGTACTGGCGGTGACCCTGAATTGTTCAAAATGCTCAAGGATTTGCGCAAAACCGTTGCCAAGAAGCATAACTTACCACCTTTTGTTATTTTTCAGGATCCTTCATTGTCGGATATGTCTATTCAGTACCCAACTACACTTGATGAGTTGAAATTTATTCAGGGAGTTGGAGAAGGGAAGGCCAGGCGCTACGGCAAAGCTTTTATTGAGCTGATAAAATCATACGTTGATGAAAATGAAATTGAACGCCCGCAGGATCTGGTGGTGAAAACTGTTGCCAATAAATCAAAGCTAAAAGTATTCATTATACAAAGCATTGACCGAAAGTTGCCATTTGAAGACATTGCTGATTCGAAAGGGATAGAATTAAAAGTTTTGATTTCGGAAATAGAAGCAATTGTGCATTCTGGAACTAAAATCAATATCGATTATTACATTGATGATGTGATGGATGAGGATCATCAGGAAGAAGTTTTTGATTATTTCAGGGAAGCAGAAGATGACACTGTTGAGTCTGCCCTGGACGAACTGGGAGAGGACGAATATACTGAAGAAGACATTCGCCTAATGCGCATTAAGTTTATGTCAGAAATGGGGAATTAGAAGAAAAGCTAATTGTGTTGAAATAAAAAGGCTGATCAATTGATCAGCCTTTCATATATTAAATGTTTTCGTTTTGTTCCTTTTTAATTTTGACTTTACTTCCCGGATATACCTTTAAAGCTTCTTCTAAAACTTTTAACGCAATAGCGAGATCGTTTTTATTTAAAACGTAAGCAATCCGAACCTCATCCCTTCCATAGCCCGGACTGGTGTAGAAACCTGAGGCTGGAGCCATAAAAATAGTATGGTTTTCGTAATCAAACTCTTCCAGTAACCACTGGCAGAATTTATCTGAATCATCAACAGGTAGCTGGGCAACCGTGTAAAATGCGCCCATTGGGATTGGTGAATATACTCCGTTTATGCGATTTAACCCGTCAATTAAAAATTTCCGCCGATTTACATATTCGTTGTACGAATCCATCAAGTAGCCTTCATTTTCTTCGAGAGATGCCTCAGCCGCAATCTGACCAATTAATGGAGGGCTTAACCGAGCCTGGCAGAACTTAATGACATTCTTTTTTACATCTTCATTCTTCGTGATCAATGCACCAATTCGAAGCCCGCATTCACTGTATCGTTTAGAAACAGAGTCAATTAGGACTACATTTTGCTCGATGCCTTCAAGGTGAAATGCTGAAATGTAAGGTGCACCTGTATAACAAAACTCACGATAAACTTCATCCGAGAACAAATACAGATCATACTTCTTTACTAAGTCGCGGATTTTGTTCATTTCTTCCTGCGTGTACAAATAACCCGTTGGATTATTAGGGTTGCAGATCATTATACCTTTTGTTTTAGGCGTGATCAGTTTTTCAAATTCCTCAACAGGAGGAAGGGCAAAACCTTCTTCTATTTTTGCAGGGAGTGATTTAATTTCGGCGCCGGCTACAATTGCAAATGCTTCATAGTTGGCATAGGCTGGCTCTGGTACAATAATTTCGTCTCCCGGATCAAGGCAGGACATGAATGCAAATGTCACGGCTTCACTGCCTCCGGAGGTAACAATAATATCTTCTACACCAACTTGAATATCAAATTTGTGGTAGTAGTCCGCCAGCTTTTCACGAAACGAAAGAATACCTTCACTAGGAGTGTATTCCAGAATTTTGCGGTCAATGTTTCTGATCGCTTCAATCGCCGACTTTGGGGTAGGCAAATCTGGCTGCCCAATGTTTAAATGAAAAACTTTAATTCCTCGCTTCTTTGCCTGATCTGCGTATCCCACCAATTTCCGGATGGGCGAATCTGGCATCTTATTTCCCCGTTTCGATGTACTTGGCATGTTGTATAAAATATTGTTGCTAAGTGCGCAAATATACGATTAACAATTTTAAATCGAAATCTAGCCTACGTCAGTAAATTGAAATATTAATGCATGGTTAACTGTTAAACCGTAAATGTAGTGAATTGATTGGGTTAAAAGTCTTTCTCAATTAAGGGTCTAACTATTTGTGATTATTTTCATTGCATTTTATCATGGTTTCAAGTTATTGATTAATCTATTTTTGAACCGAAAATATAAAGTAACTTAAATTCAAACAACATGATAGTAGGTGTACCAAAGGAAATTAAAAACAATGAAAACAGGGTTGCATTGACCCCTGCAGGTGCTGCTGAATTGGCTAAAAGAGGTCACGAAGTATACGTTCAAGCTACTGCTGGACATGGAAGTGGTTTTAGTGATGAAGCTTATGTTGCAGCTGGGGCACAGATATTGCCAACAATTGAGGATGTATATGCTAAGGCGGAGATGATTATTAAAGTGAAAGAACCGATAGAGCAGGAATATAAACTTGTTCGTAAAGGTCAAATCCTGTATACCTATTTCCATTTTGCTTCTTCTGAAGCGTTGACAGATGCTATGATTGAAAGTGGTTCTGTAAGTTTAGCTTATGAAACTGTTGAGTTTAGCGATCGCTCGTTACCATTGCTGATTCCTATGTCCGAAGTTGCTGGACGTATGTCAGTACAGGAAGGTGCTAAATACCTGGAGAAAACTTATGGAGGATATGGTGTGCTTCTGGGCGGTGTTCCTGGTGTGCCCCCTGCAAAAGTATTGGTAATTGGTGGTGGTATTGTTGGTACTGAAGCAGCAAAAATGGCTGCTGGCTTAGGTGCTGATGTAACAATTATGGATGTTAGCTTAAAACGCTTGCGTTATTTGGATGATATTATGCCAGCAAACGTAAAAACCATGATGAGTAATGAATACAACATTCGTGAAATGATTAAGTCACACGATTTGATTATTGGTGCAGTATTGATTCCTGGTGCAAAAGCCCCAAAATTGATTACACGCGACATGCTTCCAACCATGCGTCCTGGAACAGTAATGGTGGATGTGGCTGTAGACCAGGGCGGTTGTTTTGAAACAACAAAGGCAACAACTCACGATGATCCAATTTTCGAGATTGATGGTGTTACGCATTACTGTGTTGCCAACATGCCAGGAGCCGTTCCAAGAACGTCAACATTGGCATTAACTAACGCTACTCTTCCTTACGCCATTGAGCTAGCGAACAAAGGCTGGAAACAAGCTTGTATTGACAATGAACCATTGCGCTACGGATTGAATGTTGTTGATGGGAAAGTTGTATACGAAGGAGTAGCTGAAGCTTTTGACCTTCCTTACGTAAAAGTTGAAGAAGTACTATAAATTGCCCGTTGTAAGGCAACAACATAATAGCAAAAAGCTCTGTCGTTCGGCAGGGCTTTTTTATTAACCCGATTTTAATGTAGAACCATTTTAAATAAGAAGCGTAAGAGAATAGGCTGGAGGTGGTGAATTTGTTGGGGAGATTTATTGATGTACTAGAATTCGATACTATCTATAAACTCAAAATTTAACCATTATGAAAAAAATTATTCTTCTTATTTTTCTGGCATTATTTTTTCAATCTTGCTTTTTTTTAAACGGATTACGGGTATCTTCTGACGTAGGTGTAATCGGTGGCGGTGGTATATCTAATGTCAGTGGTGGAGATAGTTGGGAAAGTAAATTGGGTCTTCAATTTGGGGTTGAAACCGGAATCTTTAATTTGGGAACTGGCTCAGGCATCCATTCAGGGCTGGGTGTTTCTTTTCAAGGTGCAAACTGGTCAGAGTCGTATGGGTCTGGAGAGGTTAATCTTGCTTATCTGAATGTTCCTATTTTATATAATCACCAATTTGATGGTGGGTTTTATGGAGAAATTGGCTTACAGCCCGGATTTCTTCTAAGTGCAAAAGATAAGTATGATGGTATGTCTGTCGATTATAATGATTATGTGAAAGGTTTTGAACTTGGGTTGCCCGTAGGTGCTGGTTATAACATAAACAAAATGGTTAGTGTAGGTGTGAGAGGTACGTTTGGGCTTACAAATTTTGATGATTCTGAAAGTGACGAGAGTGCGCGCAATCAGTTGATAAGTGCAACAGTGAAAATAAGGCCAAACTGGTTTAAAAAATAAGAATTAAAGAGGCTGTTCAAAAAGTACCTTATCTGCACCTTCAACGACTTTTACCCTTACATTCCCTAAAGGGAAGTCGTTGAAATTCAGGTTCCCTTTAGGGTTAGGGTAAAACTGAATTTCATGAAATTCACAATTATGCTTACTTTTTGGATACCCTCTTTAGTTTCACTCCATTCTGTTAAAAATAAACTTCTCAACAACGTTCCAGGTTTTTCCTTCATCAGTTGAATTTACTGACTCCAATATGAAAGAACCTGCATCCTTCAGTATCAGTTTATATTGACTGAGTTTTTCAGGCTTGTCAAATACTAGTGTGTCGTTAGAAAAATTACCTTCAAAAACATCCAACTGGGAACTGAACTCATCAAAAATAGTCATCTGATATTTCTGCTTTTCCTTGTGATAAGAGCAGCTGAATCGTTTTTTAAAACGGAAGTAATTTTCATATGCGTGCTTGGTTTCTAGCAAGTTGTGCTTCAACTCGATTCGTGCAGAAATAGAATCAACTCGTTGCAAGCCCCTTCTGGTTTGAGCTTTTACGATCACCGACCATTTCCCTGCCAAATTTTCCAATTCTTTCATTTCCGGGCTTGGAGGTATTTTGAAAAAGCTATTTTCAGTAGGATAATTTAGTTTGACATCTTCTATCTCAATAATACGATTTCTGATCAGGTAAGAGCGTTCAGTATAAAAAGGAATGGTTATTCCTTCGATTGTTCTGTAATCTTCAAAATAAGTTTCTTGAGGGACCGGAACACCAAAATCATCCCAGGTTGATTCATGTTTAAATGGCAGATAAGTTTCGGCATTTAAATACCATTTTTCTTTTTTTTCGTTAGAACGTTTAAGTTCAAAAACAAAAACGCTGATCCCATCAAGCTGTTCTTTGCCTATGTATTCTATTTCATGTCCATTTTTTTTGATCTCAAGGAATGGTGAAATAAAATCAGCCTTTTGTATAATTTTGTTCTCTTCACTTTTGGTTAAAACACGAGGGAATGTAATATCATGCCATGGATCAATTGTCCAGCCAGTTTCACCATCATATGCATAAATCACATCAAATTGTCCGCAGCCGTAATCACTCCTGAATAGATTTGGTTTTTTATGTACGGTAACGAAGTTTTTGGTCTCACTAAAAGCAGTATATTTCCCGGTGATTTTTATCGATTCAAGCTTGTCGATGATTGCTTGCCCGCCAATAGCTTCGATGTGTTTTGATATGATCTCTTCTTTTGTCTGAGCAAAACTATTCATATGCCCGGGAATAATAATTATAGCTAGCAGTGAAAAAATAAGTAGTTGTTTCATGTTGGTCTAGTTAAGGTTATAGCAAGCAATTTCAGTAAGGTTTCTTAAATAAACAATGCCATTCCCAACAGAAGGGGCAGTCCATGATTTCCCCTCAATAGCCTGTATCGAACCTAGTTCTGTATACATATCGGGGTTGGCATCAACCAATTTCAAGACACCCTTATCCGATAAAACCAGAAATTTATTGTCCACTTTTATCAAAGTTCCTTTTCCCAAACCACGTTTAGTCCATTTTACTTCCCCATTCTCAACAGAAATGCACCTAAACATGGCATTGTTAAAACCATAGATAAATCCTTCATGATAACATGAAGTTCCAAAATGGTTTTTCATGTTGATGGTTGTATAAAGTTGATTCACCGTTTTATTATTGATTTCAACCAGACAGCCTCCTTTTTTTCCCGCAGATGAGATGAAAACTTTGTTGGGCGGAATAAATAGTGGAGTCGCGGTTGGAAAGCGCATGGGCATTCTATACGACCAAAGCTCATTTCCAGTTTCATCAAATGAAGTTAACATGGAATCGTTGGCGAAAATTATATTGATTTCCTCTTCTATCTCTGCAATTGCAGGAGAGCAATAGTAAGGAGTAGCATGACCCTTTTGCCAGTTTATTTCCCCGGTTTTTTTGTTGATAGAAACGAAGCCACGCGAGTTTGACCCCCCAACTTCAACAATAAGCGAGTTGTTAAAAAGCAGCGGGGAAGTACAGTATGCCCATCGGGGTAGTTTACTTTCATAGTCATTCATAAAATCAATTGACCAGATTTTTTCACCTTTGTCCAGGGAGAGCGCATAAAGCTTTCCTTACGAACTTAGGCAATACACATTCTCATCATCAATTGCAGGGGTAGAACGGGGGCCATCCCCAAAACCACCTGAATCAATAAAAATCGAATCGACTTTTGTTTTCCATACTTCTTTCCCGCTTGGCGCATCCAAGGCAATCATGAATTCAGATCCAGTAACACTATCAACCTTTTCGCTGCACATGGTATAAATTCGGTCGTTTGTTACAAGAATCTCAGAAAATCCACTTCCCAATTCGTGCTTCCATAAAAGATCAGGTACTTTTTCTGTCCAGCTTAAGAGTTCAAGCTTTTCAGTGCTTCCATCACGCAGGTTTCCCCTAAATTGATTCCAGGGTATATTTTGTTCTTCTTGTGCCTGAATCGTATTAAAGACAAAGATCAAAACAAAAAATAAGCAGGTTGTTGTTTTTAAGGTTTTCATATTGAACGCTTTTGGTTGTGTTGTTTTACTTTTTGTTGGTATAAATAAATCGCAAAAAGTTACAGCCTTCGAGACTCAAGTTATAAAAAACAAAAAAAGGCTTCCCCAAAGGAAGCCTCTTACATATTTTCTTTTGTAAATTTAATTGCCAAAAAAGTAACCGATGGAAAATGAAAGAACATTATTTTTCATCGAATAATCTGAATCATTTTCAAGGTTGACAAATCCTAAGCCATAGTTAATTCCAAACTGAATTGCATCAATCTCTATTCCTGCGCCAAAGTTTGCACCAAAATCAATTCTTTTAATTTGGTCATCTCCTGATCCGAACTCGGCATCTTCCTCTTCATCGCCACTTTTAACTTTTGCAGATATGCCAACACCCAAATAAGGTCCAGCTTTTAATGCTAATTTAGGTCCCCCGAGGTCATGTTTAAAAACAATGTTTGCAGGAATATCAATGTAATCAACTGCTGCTGTCGCTTCAACTTCAGCCAAGGCAATACCTGTTATTCCCATTTTAAATCCTTTTTGAGAATAAAGAAGATTTGGTTCGAATGACCAACTTTCTGAAATTGGGAAATCCCCCATAAGTCCAATATGAAGCCCCGTGCGGCTATCTGTTGACATACTAGCTCCTTCCATTTCATAGTTTGCATTAGCAAAATTAACACCAGCTTTAATCCCAATTCTTTGTGCATTTGCAAATAAAATAAACAGGCATGCAATTACTGTAAAAGAAATTTTTTTCATGATAAATAATTTAAATTTTCGAATAGGTTTACTTATCCTTCACCATTAAAAAATGATATAATATCAGTGATTAGGGGTGAATAGATACATGCAAATGTAGCAAATGTTTGAATTCGCAAATGAATATAGAGCAAAAACTTTGCAATTATTTCTAAGCAATTATAACGGATTTGCTTACTGTAGTTCGAACAATTCTATTTTTATTTTCCCATCGGATGAAATAGTAATGTCTTGGTATCCTTCCCCTTTGGGATTGCAGGCAAAGTCTTGTGATTTTGGCACCCACTGCAAGCAAGCAGATGGTGGGCTACTTAAAAGGACTCCTACTTTGTTTTCATTGATTATTTGATGCACATGCCCAAAAAAGATAGCCTTTGGTTTTGGGTTGTTTTGAATAAGCTCCCAAAATTCTTTCTTGTTTTCCAATCCAAGCACATCAATAAACTCAGAGCCAACATCAATTGGAGGGTGGTGCATGCAGATTATAGTATTGTAATCTTTGTTTTTCTGTAGGAAAGACTGAAGCCTGTCTAATTCATTTTTGCTGAGATTTCCATGGTCACCCCCCCGGATTGTTGTATCGAGAAAAATAAATTTCCAGTCGCCAAAATCAATGCTTGAGTATACGTGATCCTCAAAAATCTCGTTTGGCATATTATCAAAAGTGTCGTGGTTTCCGGGTAGCCAAAAAGAAGGCTTCCCCAACTGGTCAAGCTCTGTTTTGAAGTGCTGGTAGGATTCAGGTGAACGATCTTCGGAAATATCACCCGTAACAATAACTGCATCAAAATCTTCAGGGCTTTGCTTAATTTTTAGAACAACCCTTTGAAGTTTCTCAAAAGAATTTACAGCACCTTTTAGAATTCCACTTTTGTTTTTGAATAGATGTGTATCTGTAATGTGGATGATTCGAATACACTCTCTTTTGTTGTTTAATATTTTGTGTTTCAAATTCATTTTTATCTGAATTAGGATAACTAAAATAAAGCTTTTAACGAGCAATTGAAATCAGGCTTCAATTTATTTGGAATCTTTTTAAATTGATTGCCTGCCTGCCATCTATTCAAACATTTTTTGGAGATTCATGTTTCAGAAATCAAAAACAAAAATCAAATAAGTATAACCTTTAAATTTTATAAAAATGGCTTTTGAATTACCCGAATTGCCTTACGCAAAAAATGCGTTGGAACCATACATAAGTGAAAAAACATTCGATTTTCACTATGGGAAACACCACCAGGCTTATGTGAACAACTTGAATAACTTAGTTACTGGGACTCTTTTTGAAAATGCGGACCTGGAAACAATTGTAAAAGAAGCTGAAGGCGGTATTTTTAACAATGGTGCGCAGGTGTGGAACCATACTTTTTATTTCATGCAATTTTCCCCTGATGGGTGCAGTGAACCTAAAGAGGAGCTAAAAGCTGCCATTGAAAAAGATTTTGGTAGCGTTGAGGCTTTTGTTGAAGCGTTTGGAAAAGCAGCAGCAACTTTATTTGGTTCAGGATGGGCATGGTTGGTAAAAGATGCTGAAGGAAAGCTAAGTATTGTTCAAACAAGTAATGCTGAAAATCCATTGCGTGATGGATTGACTCCGCTGATGACCTGTGACGTGTGGGAACATGCCTACTATTTAGACAAACAAAACGCAAGGCCAAAGTACATTGAAGACTTTTGGAAAGTGCTGGACTGGAAAGTAATTTCTGAACGTTTTACTGCATAAAGGAGATATGTCATGAGTGAAGAGAAAGTACTTTCAACTTTGAAAGCAGCAGGCAAACCATTGAAAGCAGGAGAAATTGCCGAAGCTTCAGGATTGGACAAAAAAGATGTAGACAAAGCCATGAAGGCTCTGAAAACCGAAGGGAAAATAGTATCGCCCAAACGTTGTTTTTGGGAAGCTGCCAACTAATAAAAATTGTAGAAGAAGTTAAGGATCGAATCTTATTGAAAGGTTCGATCCTTTTTGTGTTATATATTGTATTTATCGTGCGATAATTTTAGTGTGTCTGCTTCGTCAAGCTTAGGCAACATGATTTGCTGGCGATTATTAAACCGTTGCATCCTTCTCAGTATTTTATCAAGCATTTTTACGGCTTTGCCAATGTACGCCCCTTTGTTAAGCATCACACATTCTGCTCGTTGTGCCATTGCCGCATCCGTAATCTCTGAGCGGGTAGGGACTCCTTTCTTAGCTAAAGATTCCAAAACCTGGGTTGCCCAAACATCCGGGATGTGAGCAGCTTCACAAATCCTGAGAATTTCTTCCTGAATACTTGCAAAGTTTTTCCAGCCGGTTTCAATGGCCAAATCGCCACGGGCAATCATAACGCCAATCGGGTAAGTTTGCATGGCCCGCAGCAAAATTGATGGTAAATTTTTAAAACCTTTCTGTGTCTCAATTTTTAGGATAATCCCAATGTGCGACTCCAATTCATCGAAAACATCCAGCAAATCCTGAACATCATCTTCATTATTTACAAAAGAGAGGTTCACCGCATCGGCATTTCGACAAACAAAATTTAAATCCTCCCGATCTTTTGGGGTTAGTCCGCTAACGGTCAATTCAGAATCTGGCAAGTTTATTCCTTTGTCGGAGCGCAATCTGCTTCCTGTATCTTTGGCGTAAGTGATTTTTATTTTTAGTTCTTCAGGAGAAACATCTTCAATTACTCCTTCAATTTTTCCATCATCAAAGAAAATCGGTTCACCAACTTTTACATCGGCAAATATTTCAGGTAGCGTGCACGACACATGGGCTGCCTGAAGAACAATACCATCTTCGTCAAACTGGGTTGGCTCACCTTCTTTCGGGTCTTTGTGCAAGTATAAAAAGTCGCCAGCCATGAGCATAATGGATTCTTCAATAGGAAGAAGTTCACCAACTTTCATGACCACCTCTTCGCCTTCTTTTTCTTTTTTCAGGCTGAGTAACGACCCGGTTTCAACATAAGCAGAGTCATAACAAACTCCCCAGCGCCCTTCTGCTTCTTTGCCCTCAATAACAATCTCACGTCTCTTACCTCTTGTATCAGTGAATGAAATGGAACTTCCCCTTTTCAATTTTGCAAAGTATTCTTCATCAATTGGAATGATTGCATCTGCCGTGTCGTCTGGAGGCGTTATACCTGGTGGGGCTAACCAAATTCGGGCAGGGTTAATCACGGCGCCAAAAGTGTTTCTTTTGGGTTTAATATGAATGACTTTTGGACCAGGTTTCATTGGCCCAGTCCTAAGTTTTGGACCACCGAGATCCATCATTACCCGGCACTTTTTCTTGGTAATTTTTCGTGCCTTATTAATGTTTTCAATCATTTGCCCCCAAACTTGCGGATCATCGTGGGCACAGTTTATTCGTGCTGAATTCATCCCCAGGGTAAGCAGATTGTATACAAACTCGGGGTTTCCTGCTGCAGTATTGGGCAGTGTAACCATAATCCTTGTCCGGCGCTTTTTAGATTTGTAACCAAACAGAAGCTTGGTGTTCCGGTTTAGCAACTTCTTACTTTCTTTAATTGACAGCGTGCCTCTTTGATGTTCATCCACCATTTTGCCCTGCAAATGGCTAATGATGGTTTTTATACTCAGTAGGCTGTCTTTTACGTGTGCTTCAATATTTGACAAACTTGGTAAGCTGAGTTCGCGAAGTTTTTCCTGCAGGTTGTCAACATCGAAACTCCTAAATGCCAAATAATGGATTAAGTTTCTTGCGCTTCTTGCATATACCGGGTGAACACTGGAAATTTGTTCCTGGTAACTTTGTTCCATTAAAGAAATTTTATCCAGGATTTTGCTTATTTCTTCATCAATGAACTGAAGTTTCTGTTGGCTAATCATACTATTGATTTTAAGATCAACTAAAATAGTCAGTTTCTTTAAAATCTTACACGATAATAAAAAAAAGCAGATAGAAAATTTCTACCTGCTTTCAAACCAAAACTAATTTTATGAAAATAAACTGGGATTTTTTATTTCTTCCACATATTTTCCATTTCTTCAAGTGTTTTCCCTTTCGTTTCAGGAACAAACTTCCACATAAAAAATGCTGCAAGTATTCCCATTACTCCATAAATCCAATAGGCAAACCCATGATTAAATTGCTCGGTTAAATAGGAACTTTTATCCATCATTGGGAATGTCCATGAGACCAAATAATTTGAAATCCATTGAGCTGCCACAGCTACGGCCATCGCACGACCGCGAATTCGATTTGGGAAAATTTCTGCCAGAAGAACCCAGGTGACAGGGCCCCAGCTCATTGCGAAACATGCAACATAGCCAAGCATGAAAATGAGTGCTGCAAGTCCGAGATTATCTGTGTAGAATGCCAATCCCAATGCGATCATGAAAAATGCCATTCCCAAAGCTCCAATAATCTGAAGTGGTTTTCGTCCAAATCTGTCAACGGTAAAAATTGCCAACACGGTAAATGACAGATTGATGGCACCAACAATGATTGTTTGAAGCAGGGCAGTATCTGTTCCGGAGCCCATGTTCTTGAAAATCTCAGGAGCATAGTAAAGAACCACATTTATGCCCACAAACTGCTGGAATACGGATATCAATATGCCGATAAAAACAATCGCCATACCGAATGAAAATAGTTTTCCGGATTTGTGGACAATAGTAGACTTTATTTCTTCCAGTACCTCTTTGGCTTTTTCAACACCGTTAATTTTGCTTAGTACTTTTAGTGCAGTATCAGATTGGCTCTTAATAACCAAATATCGTGGACTTTCAGGGACAAAAAATAACAGCGATAGGAATAAAATTGCAGGAATGGTTTCCGAAGCAAACATCCATCGCCAGCCAATATCATTCAGCCAACTATCATCGCCCTGAAGGGAGATGGAATAATTGACAAAGTAAACGATCAACATTCCAAAGATGATGGCAAACTGGTTCCATGAAACCAATTTCCCGCGAATATTTGCAGGGGCAACTTCAGCAATATACATGGGCGAAAGCATGGATGCCAACCCAACGCCGATACCACCAATAATACGGTACACAACAAAATGATTGACAAAAGTGTGGTCGCCTTGGCCGACAGGTGCAAAAAACAGTTCGGGCATGGAAGAACCAATTGCTGAGATAAGGAACAATATGGCAGCGAGAATAAGTCCTTTTCTTCGTCCCAGTTTTAAACTAACCAAACCACCAATTAATCCGCCAATGATACAGCCAATTAAAGCGCTAGAAACAACACGCCCAAGCATGTTGTTGGCTGCTGTTTCAGCTAATCCGAAAGGTTCGATGAAAAAATTCTCCAGCGAACCCACTGTTCCTGAAATTACTGCCGTGTCGTACCCGAACAGTAGCCCACCAAGGGTTGCAACAAGGGTAAGCCGCATGACATAGGCAAAATTCCCGGATAAATGCGTTTTATTCATAAGTTTATGTATTAAGTATTCCCCTTTTTGTCGGGGAATACTTTTGTGTTGGTTAGATATAGGAATTAATTAGTTGTTCAAACATTTCTTGTTTGCCACTTATTTGTTTTGGCTCGCCAATTTCCTTTGCAGCAGCATAAACATCCTCCAATGTCAATTTGCCAGCATCAAAGTCAGCACCAACCCCAGAGTCGAATGAAGCGTAACGGTTTTTTCTGAGTTCCAGGTAATTTGAGTTTTTCAAAATGTCATCTGCAATTACCAATGCTCTTGCAAATACATCCATGCCTGAAACATGAGCAATGAAGATATCTTCAAGATCAGTTGAGTTGCGACGTGTTTTTGCATCGAAGTTGATACCGCCATCAATAAAACCACCAGCACTGATTATCTCAAGCATTGCTTCAGTAGTTTCAGTAATGTTCGTTGGAAATTCGTCTGTGTCCCATCCGTTTTGGTAATCACCTTTGTTTGCATCAATTGATCCAAGCATACCTGCATCAGCTGCCATACGCAGTTCGTGAGCAAAAGTATGGCCAGCTAGAGTTGCGTGGTTTACTTCAATATTCATTTTGAAATCGTCAGACAAACCATGTTGAGCAAGGAATCCAAGTACAGTTTGTGTGTCAAAGTCATATTGGTGTTTTGTTGGCTCCATTGGTTTTGGTTCAATGAAGAAAGAACCTTTGAACCCTTGCTTGCGACCGTAATCCCTTGCAATGGTAAGAAATTGTCCAAGATGATCAAGTTCTCTTTTTGTGTTGGTATTCAACAAGCTCATGTAGCCTTCGCGTCCCCCCCAGAAAACGTATCCTGTTCCGCCAAGTGCAATAGTAGCATCAATGGCGTTTTTCACCTGTACAGCAGCGTTGGCAACAACGTTAAAGTCTGGATTGGTTGATGCGCCATTCATGTAACGTGCGTTCGAGAATACGTTTGCCGTACCCCAAAGCAATTTTACACCAGTGGCGTCCTGACGTTGTTTGGCTTCATCAACCATGGTTGCCAAACGTTTTTCAATTTCAAAAACTGATCCGTCACCCACTACATCCGTGTCATGGAAGCAGTAATATGGAGCACCAATTTTTGTAATGAATTCAAAAGCTGCATCCATTTTTTCCTTTGCAGCATCAATTGGATCAGCTGCACCAACCCATGGGAATACTTGTGTGCCAGGGCCAAATGGATCGCCACCATCGCCACAGAATGTGTGCCAGTAAGCAATAGCAAAACGTAAATATTCTTTCATCGATTTTCCACCGATAACCCGGTTTTCATCGTACCATTTAAACGCCATTGGGTTTTTTGAATCCGGACCTTCATATTTAATTTTATCTATGCCCGGGAAATACTCTTTGTTTCCTTTAAATACAGTCATTTTGTGAAGTTTTATTGTTATAAATTTTTATCTAGTTCGTTTTTCCAGTTTTCATAAGCTGCTTCATATTCTGCTTTTTTGCTTGTGTCAGGCTCAATGGTTTCCAGTTTCTTCAAGTTTTCAAATGCTTCAGAAGCGTTCGAATAGTAGCCTGAACCAATACCAGCTCCACGTGCTGCCCCAACAGAGCCATCTGTGTTGTATAATTCAATGGTTGCACCTGTAATTCCGGATAATGTATTTCTGAAGATTGGGCTTAAGAACATATTCGCTTTTCCAGCTCTAATTACAGAAGCTTCAATACCTATTTCTTTCATGATGTCCATGCCATATTTGAAAGAGAAAACGATTCCTTCTTGTGCTGCCCTGAATACATGTGCCTGGTTATGGATGTTGAAATTCAAGCCGCTCATGATGGCTCCCGGGTCTTGGTTCCCCAGGACACGTTCAGCTCCGTTCCCAAACGGTAAAAAGCTTAGCCCTTCAGATCCAACGGGGATTTGTGAAGCCATTACGTTCATCCCTTCATAAGAAATTGAGCTGTTCCCCACATTTTTGTTTAACCATGAATTCAGAATACCGGTGCCATTGATGCAGAGAAGGACACCTAGCCGGTTCTTTGTAGTTGAATGGTTAACATGGGCAAATGTGTTTACCCGCGATTGCGGATCGTATTTTATTTCATCGCTTACGCCATAAACCACGCCAGAAGTACCTGCTGTAGTTGCTATTTCCCCAGGATTGAGTACGTTTAAAGAAAGTGCATTGTTTGGTTGGTCCCCGGCACGATAACTAATCTTCGTCCCTTTAGCTAAACCTAATTCTTTTGCTGCTGTTTCTGTAACTTCTCCCTGAATGGAAAAAGTTGGAGCAACCTCTGGAATGATACTTTCATCAAATCCATAATAGTCGAGCAGCATATCTGCCAGTTTGTTTTCTTTGAAGTTCCATAGAATACCTTCTGAAAGTCCACTTGCTGTCGTTTTAGCTTCTCCACTTAAACGCATGGCGATATAGTCGCCAGGGAGCATGATTTTATGTATTTTATTATAAAGCTCTGGTTCGTTGTCTTTGACCCATTTCAATTTTGATGCTGTGAAGTTGCCAGGCGAATTTAGTAGGTTCTGTAGGCATTCTTCTGTTCCGATTTCCTTTAGTGCTTTCTCGCCAATAGCAGTTGCACGGCTATCACACCAAATAATTGATGGGCGAAGTACATCCAGGTTTTTATCAACCAAAACCAATCCATGCATCTGATAGGAAATGCCTATTGATCCAATGTCTGCTGGGTTTACCTGGCTTTCTTTCAATACATCTGCAAGTGCCAGTTTGAAATTGTTCCACCATTGTTCTGGTTCTTGCTCTGCCCAGCCAGCTTGAATTGCAGTAATTGCCATTTCTTTTTTTGGATAAAAAGCTGATGACAAGCAGTCTCCGGTTTCACCATTTATCAGTGATGTTTTAACTGAGGAGCTACCAACGTCTATTCCTAATAAGTACATGTTTTGATATTTAATATTTCAACTGTTCTGTTCTGGTATGTTCTATTGCAAAAATAGAGTGACTTGATCCGTTTTCAAAATCTAAAAAAATGTTCTAGAGCATGTTTTGTCAAATAGAGCTTCTAACTCTCAGCGATGTAGGTATTTGAAGATTGATAGATTCATTGCCTGATACAAATTCTGCGGCTTTTCTACCCATTAATTCAAAGTCTGTAGAAATTACTGTAATTCCATCTTTTACATACTTTTTCATTGGGGTTTCATTGTACGATATCACTCCAACATCTTTCCCAGGGATTAGGTTTTTCTGATCGCTCTGATCTAAAAATTTAGCTAAAGTCCGATCACTGACCAATAAATACAAATCACCTTTCTCCAGGTCAAAGTTTTTAGATTTTAAAAGTACCTCACCGTTGATATCGAACTCCTTGCAGAATTTTTTGAAATACTTGGTTGATTCTTTTGGGTGATAGGTAAATTCTGGGTATAGATATATAAACCTTTTGTATTTCTTGATTAAATCAATGTTTTTTGCGAAACAGTCAAAAAGTGATTGACCAAAATCCTGGAAAATTATTGAATTGTTTTCCAGTGCATTAATCTTCCAGTCGATAATAAGAAGTTTACTGGGTGGAATTTTCCCAATAATTTCAGGCACTCTCTCATGATTAAAATTCATGATGATATACTTCGTGTACTTCCCAATACTTTCTTTAATGATATTTTCAAAAACATTGATGTTGTAATGGTGAAAATGCAAATCAACTGCATAATTCTCCGGGAGGTTTTCCAAAAACGAACCGTAAAGAACTTCTTTATATGCCTTAAATGTATCGAGGAATAAAAACACTTTGGTAGTTGCCCTTGCAACAAAATATCCTTTATTGGGGACCGATTCGATAATTCCTCTGTTTTTTAATTCAGAGTAAGCTTTAAAAACTGTATCTCTTGACAAAGAACTTTCTTTGCAAATTTGATTCACGGATGGAAGAATATCTCCAACCTGCAACAAATCTCTACTAATGGCATCAGTAATGGAATCTATAAGTTGTTGAAATTTAAGCTGATTTGATCCGGGGTTTACTTTAAAATGAAATTTGCTCATTCTCCAATTAAATTTAAGTGTCCTGTTCTGTTATGCAAACATACAAATAAAAATACAGGAAGCCTAAATTGTTTTTTCAATAAGATTATACTATTTGAGGAAGCTTGTCGTTTAATGAAAAAGGATAAGCGGAGAGATAAAATTCTATACCCTTAATAGTTTGGTCAATTCGGTATACTCTCCCTTATCCTTTTCGATTTTTAAAAATAAAGAATTTCCCCGAGATATTTTTCCTGCCTGTATAAAATTCTTCATTAACTTGCCAATAAAAACATGATAAAAGAACTGATCAAAAGAAACCGCAGCTATCGTCAGTTTTATCAATCTGAACGAATTGACAGGCAACACATCATTGAGTGGATTGAACTTGCACGTTTTTCTGCAAGCGGTAGAAACGCACAACCATTAAAATACATCGTTATTACAGACGAAGAAGATTGTTCAAAAGTATATCCGCTATTAAGCTGGGCGGGTTACCTAAAGAATTGGGAAGGCCCGGAAGAGGGCGAAAGGCCAGCTGCCTACATTGTTATGCTGCACGATACCGAAATTTCCAATAATTATTTTTGTGATGATGGCATTGCAGCACAAAGCATTTTATTAGGTGCAGTTGAAGCTGGATATGGTGGTTGTATTTTTGCTTCAGTAAGACGAAAAGATTTAAGGGAAGTCTTAAGTTTGGACAAGCGGTTTGATATTTTGTATGTGCTAGCTCTGGGCAAACCATCCGAAAAAGTTGTGTTGGAAGAAATGGCTGACAATGACCACAAATATTGGCGGGATGAGCATGAAATTCATCACGTACCTAAAAGGCCACTGGACGAGATAATTCTTGAATAAAAAAAGAAAGGGGCAGCCACCATGAACTGCCCCTCTGATTATTAACCCTTTAAAATAATCAGCCTCTATAAAAGATAGCTTTAATAATATGGTTAGCCATTTTTGGATTTTCCTTTAAACGGCGTGTTGAATACCCAAACCATTCTTTGCCATAGGGAACATAAACGCGCATTCGATGGCCTTTCTCAATAATTGATTTTCGCAGCTCAGGGGTCACACCATAAAGCATTTGGAATTCATACATGTCTTTTGGAACATTGTACTTCTCAATTAGCTTGTATGATTCTTCTACCAAATATTTATCGTGAGTGGCAATTCCTGCATAGATATTGTTCTTAAACATGAATTCCAGGTCTTCCATATAATGGTCTCTCACTTCCTGATATCCTTTAAAAGCAATATGTTCCGGTTCAATGTAAATACCTTTGCAAAGGCGAAAGTTTAATGGATGACCGTTTGCTGGTATGTTATTTAAATTCGTGATATCATCCAATGTTCTCCTTAAATAAGATTGAACCACCAAGCCAACATGCCCGGAAAACTCTTCTTTTAGTTTTTTGAAGATTTTAATCTCAGAATCCACACATTGTGAATCTTCCATGTCAACTCGGACAAAATTGTTTTTTTCTGCTGCCTTGGCAACAATTTCTCGAATGTGCTGGTAGCAGATATCTTCATCAATCAACAGTCCAAACATCGTTGGTTTCAACGAAAAGTTCCCATCAAATTCTTCACTGGTAAACCGTTCGATAATTTCCAGGTATTTATTTTTGTTTTCTTCTGCCTGTTTCAGATCGGTAATGAACTCTCCTAGTAAATCGATCGTTACCAATATTCCTTCTTCGTTAAGTTTCTTTGCGGCTTTTACTCCATCATCCATCGTTTCCCCGGCAATATACCTCTTCGAAAAAACCCATATAAGTTTTTTAGGCATGTGAGGAAGTATGTTTGCAATCATCTTGTTTAGCATATCAAAAAAAATTAGTCTGGTTTTAACAAGCTAAAAATAGCATTCCGGTCTGTGCTGATTCAATGACGTTTATCAGCTTGCAGTATGATTTAAGGCAGGTTTTAATTCTTTGCTCCTGAAAATCAAGGATTAAAAAAATATTTCAGAAATAGGTGTTTAGGTACATTTTAATTTTTATTTTTGGCGTTGGTTAAATGAATAGAAAATGTTTATGAAGAATACATCTTTAATTTTAAACTTGGTTTTATTGGTAGCTGTTGCGGTTATTTACGTTTTGCATTTTAGTGGAAATAAAAGTGATAAAGCAAGTGCTACCCCAGAAGGTTCTGTGGAGAGTGATATGAAAATAGCGTATGTTAAAGTTGACTCGTTAATTGTAAACTATGATTTGGCTCAGGAACTGCATGATGAGTTTACAAAAAATCAGGAGGCTTATACGAACGAATACACTGATAAGCGTAGAAAATTTGAAGAACAAGCAGCAGCTTTTCAGGAAAAAGTGCAACGTGGTGGGTTCTTAACTGAGCAGAGAGCTATTCAGGAACGCGATCGTTTGGTTGGCGAGGAGCAGGAAATTCTGAAACTTGATCAGGAACTGTCCGCTAAATTGGGTGAAATGCAGGCCGCAAACAATCAGCAATTAATTGATAGCCTGATGAATTATTTGGACACTTACAATGCAGATAAAAAATACAACTACATTTTAAATGCAGGAAATGTGTTAGTTGGTGACGATGCACACAACATTACCAAAGATGTTCTGGAAGCAATGAATGCACGTTATCACGAAAACAAACAATAACTAGTTTTTTGACAGATATATAGATCCGGGTTTCGCCCGGATTTTTTTATGCCTAACTTTAGCCAATGGGTTTTGCACAGCGATATATTCAGCGAAATATAATTTATCCGGAATTTATTTCCGATCCGGTAGATTACTCCTTGGGCATTGTTGTGGTTATTCCGGTTTTTAATGAACCTGAAGTACTGGGGACTTTGAACGCTTTGGCGAAATGTGATCCTCCCAACCAACAGGTTGAAGTTTTAATGGTTGTCAATCAGTCTGAAACTTCACCGCCAGAGGTTGTTTCACAAAATCAACAAACGGTTACTGAATTGCAGCAGTGGAAGAATGAGAACAAGGAATCTTTTTTTTCTCCTCACATAATTACAGCACCTTCATTCCCTAAGAAACATGCAGGTGCTGGCATGGCCAGAAAAACAGGTATGGATGAAGCGGTTCGTCGTTTTGCCGCTGTTGAACGGCCTGACGGGATAATCGTTTCCCTGGATGCCGATACCTTGGTTGATAAAAATTATTTTGTAGAAATAGAAAAACACTTTCAGCAATCTCAAACCGATGTTGGGGCATGTATTCAGTTTAAACATCGAATTGAAGAGATTGAAGATGTACTTCACAAACAGGGTATGCAACTGTACGAAAAGTACCTGCACTATTATAAAAAAGCCTTGGCTTTTACAGGATATCCTCACGCAATTTACACGGTTGGTTCTGCATTTGCAGTAAAAGCTGACGCATATGTGAAACAAGGTGGGATGAACAGGAGACAGGCCGGTGAAGATTTTTATTTTCTGCATAAGTTAAGTCAACTGGGGGATATTGCTGAAATTAATTCAACTTGTGTATGTCCATCAGCTCGAATTTCCAATCGCGTTCCGTTTGGAACTGGGCCTGCTTTGCAGAAATGGATGGATGGAGATAAAACCCTAAAAAAAACTTATTCTTTCCAGGCATTTCAGGATTTGAAATCATTTTTTGAATTGATTCTGCAGTTTTTTGAGCAAGGCATTGAGGAATGCCTAAGCATTGCTAACAGCTGCTCAAAACCAATCGTATCATTTCTTATTGAAGACAACTTCTTACAGGCCCTGGAAGAAATCAAATCAAACAGTTCGAGCCTGGAAACATTCCAAAAAAGATTCTTTCAATATTTCAATGCTTTTAAAATCTTGAAGTTTCTGAATTATAGCCATCCGGTATTTTATGAGTTTCAGGATTTGGATGAGGCTTATGAGATAGTGAGGAAGTGATACTATATTTTTTGGTAGTAAGACTATGAATTATGAAATTTTCCCTTCAGATAAGCTTTTCGTAACCATCAATAAGTGTTCCAAAATACTGTAAAACATCAATTATTATTTGGATTAATTACAAATAACGACCTAGTATCATTATGGTTACTTGCAACGAGTTGACGTGAACGATTACTTTTTTGATGTATACCCCCCCTAAAGCTCTAACGAACGAAAAATTCTTGCATGATCAACAAATAAAATATGCTCTTCAACATATTTGTAAAAACTGGCTAAATGTATTTAAGCAATAAATTCGTCATGAAAGAAAAAAGATACCATCAAACGACAGTATCTTTTTGGCAATTTAATTAATCAGGAGTTCCAGCTCCCAACTAATAAGCAAGGATATGTATTTTATTTTTTCACCCTATCTGCTTAAAAATATGTGGATCTGATTTCAGGGGCCGATTTTGACAAGGAAATAGAAGCATTATGATTAATGCTAGTTTGTACGATTTCGTTTATATACTGGATTTAGCTAAGGTTTTCGAAAAAAGCTGAACCCTATTGATGAAAATTAATAAAATGAAAATGAGAGTAACAATTCGCTTAGTTTTTGTCCTACTTTTAAGCTACTATTTTAGTGTAATAGATGTATTTGCTCAAACTTCCGTAACAGGCATCATATCTTTTTCAGAAACCATCAGTTTGGCTGAAGGACAAACCGAATTCAATCACACATGGCCCAATAATTATGCTTTTTCCAACGATCAATATTTCCTTTATATAAGAGCCTGGCATGAAGAAACTTTAGCTGATGAAAAAGTAATACAGGTTGAAAATGCGATATACGATTTTTCAAAATCGGAAACAGGTTTTAGCTTGAAACTGAAAAAATCAGGTGGAAAGCTGACTTATTATGCTGTTGAAGCAGCACAAACACAAAATACCAATGTTACCCCTTACATCCAGTCGTTCGTTGCAACACAGGGGCAAACGCGATTTACTTTAGATAATACTCCTTCAGAAGCATGGGTCTGGTTAAACGGGCTGCTTCAGTTTCCTGGTGATTGGACAACTGAAGACAGCGACATTGTGCTTAGTACACCAACTAGTGCAGGTGATGAAGTCGGTGTTTATTACAAAGAAGGGGGAAATAGTGGAAATGATACTGTTTCAACAAATAATTATACACTAACTGTTACTGAGAAGTACTTGCATGATGCAAATACAACTAATTCAGGTTATGTGCAGAATGAATCGAAACAATACGAAGAAGGTACTTCGGTATTGTTAACCACTGACTTCCCTAATGATGGTGATAATTTTCAAGGTTATACGTTAAACATTGACGGTTCAAACCCATCCCCAACGCTAAATATTACCATAAATGAAAACACAGAGGTTTACGCAGTTTATGATTATACAAATCCTACTGCATCTACCTTGCTTGATGGATTAGTTAGTTGCTGGGAACTCAATGAGACTTCTGGAACTATTATAGTAGATAGTTTAGGAATAAATAATGGTACAATCAATAACGGAGTAGTTGTTGGACAGCCGGGAATAATTGAAAAAGCATGCTCGTTTGATGGAATAAATGACTATATTAATTTTGGATACGATGTTTCTTTGACTCCCGTAAATTTTAGTATTTCCCTATGGGTAAATCCTGACACTTATACAGGATCTTTGGAAGGTGTTTTAGTTGGTGCCGGAGGAACAGGATGGACTCACGGATATCGATTTAGTCGCTATGAGACTAAGGTTGATTTTCACTGGGGAACGGGTACTTCATCTAGTCAAACACTTAGCCTGGGATACTTGAGTGTAGATAGTTGGTCACATTTAATGGCAGTATATGACGGAACTAAGGTTAGTGTATATTTTAACGGGGAATTTGTTGTGTCAGGTACTAATGCGTTTGGTTATGATCCAACAAATCCTGAATGGGATGCCTTTTTTATTGGGCGTGGTGGAGGCCTTAATAACTTTCATGGGAAAGTAGATCAAATCGGTTTTTGGAACCGTGCCTTAACCGAACAAGAAATCCAGGAACTTTATAATTCAGGAAATGGGAATGCTTATCCATTTAATCAATAATAATAAGAAATGAAACAACTATTCATACTTATAGTGATTTGTTTAGCTGGGCTGAAAATTATGTGGGCTCAAGGTACTGCAACAGGTGTAATTTCTTACACTGAAACAATTACACTTGGAACAGACCAGACAGAAGTTAGCCATACCTGGACTGATGCTTTCAGTAATGAAGGATATTTCTTATATGTTAATGCCTGGCACGAAGAAGTTATTGATGGTAAAACAGTTCAGGTTCAGAATGGCATTTATGACTTTACGAAAACAACATCTGGGTTTAGTTTAAAACTAAAAAATCCTGGGGGCAAGTTGACATATTATGCTGTAGAAGCCACACAGTCTGCAATTGCCAGCCTGGTTCCTCATACGCAATCGTTTGTAGCGGCCCAGGGGCAAACGCGTTTTACATTGGATAATGCTCCGTTATTGGTCTGGGTATGGCTAAATGGATTGCTTCAGTACCCCAGCGAATGGTCTATTGAAGACAGTGATATTGTATTCGCAAATGGTACAAGTGCCGATGATCAAGTGGGCGTATATTATATTCAAGGAACAGGCAATCAAACGGAGAATAGTGATACAACAAACTATGTACTAACGGTTACCGAGAAATATTTAAATGATGCAAATACATCCAATTCCGGTTCTGTTCTAAAAGAATCACAACAATATGATGAAGGTGCTTCTGTATCGTTAACCACTGACTTCCCGAATGAAGGGGATAACTTTCAAGGTTATACTTTAAACGTTGATGGATCTAATCCATCTCTGTCACTGAATGTCACCATTACTGAAAGCACAGAGATTTTTGCGGTGTATGATTATACTGAACAAACTTCATCTTCATCATTATTGGATGGACTGATAGCAGCATATGAATTTAATGAAACCGGCGGAACTGAATTGAAAGATTTATCTCCAAATAATTTAGATGGAACTGTTAACGGAGCATTGATCGATCAGGAAGGAATACTCGGAAGAGGGTATCTTTTTGATGGTGTAGATGATCATGTTGAACTTCCAGATTCAGATCTTCTGGAGTGGGGAAGCTCATTGACCATCTCCGCTTGGGTTAAAACAACGACTGATGGAAGATGGCAAGCTATAACTCAACGAGAGAAAGAATATGGAGATCAAATTAATGCTTTTTCTTTTGATGCTAATCTTAATATTCTATTTAAAGAGTCTCAAGGGAATAGTGGCTTATGGAGTACCAGTCCTTTAACATTGAATCAGTGGTGCCATGCTTTGGCTATACTTGATGGAACTAATCGTAAAATATACATCAATGGTGCTTTGGTTGGAAGTGATAGTAACGGCAGCCAAGCAGATGTTATTACTGAAGATAACTTTGACTTGGGTTCAACGATTAGTTCTATTAACAGAGATAGGTTTAAAGGGTATATGGATTGTTTTCATATTTGGAACCGTGCTTTAACCGAACAAGAAATTCAGGAACTTTATAATTCCGGCAATGGGATAGCTTACCCATTTGATGGCAGTACAGGTGGCACTACTGCCCCAAATTATACCTTAACGGTTTCTGAATCCTACTTAAACGATGCAACTTCAAGCAACTCTGGTTCGGTATCTCCTGAGTCAGAAACCTATGACGAAGGTACAAGTGTAACTGTAGGAAATGATTTTACCAATACCGGTGATAATTTTTCTGGGTTCTTTTGGAACAGCGATGGAACCAATCCTGTAACTTCATTTGATATTACGCAGGATACAACGATTTTTGCAGTGTATGATTATACGAATCCTCCGTCTTCTACTTTATTGAATGGATTGGTTGCACGTTGGGAGTTTAATGAAGATACTGGAACTACATTGGAGGATGAGAGTCCAAATAGCCTTAATGGAACAAATTACGGAGCAACTATTAATCAATCTGGAATAATTGATAACGCGTATTTATTTGATGGTACAGATGATTATGTTTCCGTTGACGACAACGATGCGTTATCCTGTTTAGGGAATAATCAGGATTTAACAATTGCAATTACGGTTGATCTACTTACGGTTATAGGTACTTATAAATATTTGCTATGGAAAGATGATGAATATTGTTTATTCCTGTACAATAGTGAATTGAATTTCCGGGTTGAAAATGGAAGTGGTTATGAATGGGTGAAAAAATCTGGCTTGACAATGGGTACTCATCAGTTGGTAGCCTACTACGATAGTTCGACCGGTGATCTTTATTTATATGTGGATGGGCAACTCTTTATTCAACAAAACAGATCGGTAGCATCAGATTACCGATCAAATTTCAATACTCCTTTGCTAATTGGGAAAGCAAGTAGTAATAGTAAATGTATTAATGCTGTTATTGATGATGTCACTATCTGGGACAGGGTACTGACAGCAGATGAAATCCAAGAACTTTATAATTCCGGAAATGGAAACGCTTACCCATTCGATGGCAGCTCTGGTGGAGCTACCGCCCAAAACTATGCCTTAACAGTTTCTGAATCATATATAAACGATGCAACTTCAAGCAACTCTGGTTCGGTTTCTCCTGGGTCAGAAACTTATGAAGAAGGGACAAGTGTAACTGTAGGAAATGATTTTACCAATACCGGAGATAATTTTGAGGGTTTCTTTTGGAACAGCGATGGAACCAATCCTGTAACTTCATTTGATATCAATCAAGACACGACTGTTTATGCAGTGTATGATTACACAAATCCTCCTGCATCAACCTTACTGAATGGATTGGTCAGTTGCTGGGAATTTGATGAAATATCAGGAACTAACGCAATTGATAGTCACGGAGCAAATGATGGTGCTATTGTTGGTGCAAGTATTGGGCAGCCTGGTTTTGGTAACCTTGGATATTCATATGAATTTAAAAATGATGGTTATGTTAATGTTTCAACAATAGACTTTGCTAGTAGCAAAGCAACACTTTTAGCTTGGGTTAATATTACTTCAATGGGAAGTATGGATGGAATAATCTTCGATCGTAAAACATCTGCTACCGGAATAAATATTAATAATGAAAAACTGGGATATCACTGGAATGATGCCTATAATACTTGGTCTTGGGAGAGTGGATTAGCTATTCCATTAAATAATTGGTGTCTTCTAGTCCTTGTTGTATCAGACACAGAAGCAAAAATGTACTTAGGAAGTAATAACTCCGTTAATGTTGCAGTAAATAATGTTGCACATTCTATTGCTACTTTATCGAATCTTTTTATCGGTGAAGATCCGAAAGGTTATAGGCAACTTGATGGGAAAATAGCCCAAGTTGCTATTTGGAATCGTCCTTTAACCGAACAAGAAATCCAAGAAATATACAATTCAGGAAATGGTAATGCGTATCCATTTAATCAATAATTGAAAAATATGAAACAACTTTTCATACTCATAATGATTTTTTTACTCGGGCTGGAAATTACCTGGGCTCAAGGAACTGCAACAGGGGTAATTTCTTATACCGAGACAATTGCACTTGAAACTAGCCAGACTGAAGTTAACCACACTTGGACAGAAGCATTCAATGATGAAAATTACTTTTTGTACGTAAGGGCATGGCACGAAGAAGTTATTGATGGCAAAACAGTTCAACTGCAGAATGCTATTTACGACTTTTCAAAAACGAACAACGGATTTAGTTTGAAACTTAAAATTCCGGGAGGCAAATTGACTTACTATGCGGTTGAGGCAGGGCAAGTTTCAGGAATAAATTTAAATAAGTACCAACAATCATTTACTGCAGCGCAGGGGCAAACACGATTTACTTTGGACAATACTCCCTTAGAGGCATCTGTATGGTTTAATGGGCTTCTTCAGTTCGACCGGGAATGGTCTATAGATGGGAATGATATCGTTCTCACTTTTGAGGCAAATGATGGTGACCTGGTTGATGTTTCTTACAAAGAGGGAGAAAGCAGTGGAAATGATTCTGTTTCAACAAATAATTATTCGCTGACTGTTACAGAGCTATATTTATCTGATTCAAATGCATCCAACTCTGGTTCTGTACCGAATGAATCTGAACAATACGCAGAAGGTACTTCTGTTTCTTTATCCACTGACTTCCCGAATGTTGGGGATAATTTTCATGGCTATACGTTAAACGCTGATGGCTCTAATCCATCGCAATCATTGAATATTACCATCACTGAAAACACAACGGTTTATGCAGTGTATGATTATGAAGATCAGCCCAATTCAGCCCTGTTAAACGATTTAATAGCCTATTATGATATGGAAGAGGAAAATGGGACAACAATGAATGATCAATCATCTGGCAACCTGGATGGAACAATTCATGGAGCAACAATAAATCAACCTGGGATGGCTGGTAAAGCTTATGCCTTTGATGGTATTGATGACTACATAGAAATACCGGATGCCAGTGCATTTGACCTGATGAAAAATTTCTCCATTTCTTGTTGGTTCAAAGTTGAAGACGTATCGCAGACTCAGACGATTTTTGGAAAACTGGCAAATGCTGATACTCATGCAGATCCGTATTTTTTGTATTCAACAGAAGCCACACCTGCATCGGGTGAGTTTGTTCATATAACATCAAGGATTACTGTTGGAGGCGAAGATGTGACAAAAACACACTACAATCAGAGTACGGGTGTTTGGCATCATTTAATATACACCTTTGAGGGTAATAATATGAGAATTTATCTGGATGATTCCATCATGGTCTCAAAATATCATCCAGGTGACGTTGATACTAATAATTTGCCCATCAGGATAGGGGCTAACGGTGGTTTGAGTAATTTCTTGCAAGGACAGGTTGATGAATTAGGATTTTGGAATAAAGTTTTATCCGATGAAGAAAGATCAGAACTATATAATTCTGGAAGCGGCAATGCCTATCCATTTGATGGCAGCTCCGGTGGGGCTACTGCCCAGAACTATACCTTAACGGTTTCAGAATCGTATTTAAACCATGCTTCTTCAAGCAACTCAGGTTCTGTATCCCCTGATTCAGAAACCTATGAAGAAGGTACAAGCGTAACTGTCGCAGATTATTTCACTAATGACGGTAGCAATTTCAAGGGATTCTTCTGGGATGAAGACGGTACAGATTCTGCTACATCATTTTCAATTACTCAGGATACTACGGTATTTGCAGTTTATGATAGCATTGCACCTGCTTCAACTTTGATGGATGGACTGGTCAGTTGCTGGGAATTTGAAGAAACAAGTGGTACTGTTGCAGCTGACAGAGTTGGTAACAATAATGGAATTATTAATGGAGTGAATATTAATCAGCCAGGTGTATTGAATCAGGCCTATGATTTTGACGGGAGTGGTGATTATGTAAATGTTGGAAGTGATACTTCTTTGGACTGGGATTCTATAGTTACGATTTCTATTTGGGTTAATTTTGATGTTGTAAATACTTGGCAGGGGTTATATGTTAGAGAATATGAAAGAGGACAGGATGGTAACGCAGTTTATATTAAAAATAATGGTAAGGTATATTTTAAAATAGCACAAAATCAATCTTTAGAAGGATTAACAACATTAAGTACAAATACATGGTATCATATTGTTTGTGTTTTAAATGGAACTTCGAGAAAGATATACTTGAACGGTTCTGTAGATATTTCTGATAGTAATGGAGTAACACCTGATAATAAAGATGCAAATTTTTCAATAGGTGCTACAATAAATGCTCTCGATTCTGGTGATAGTCGTGATTACACAAATGGAACAATAGATCAGGTTGCAATATGGAGCCGGGCACTTACAGTAAATGAAATCCAGGAACTCTATAATTCAGGAAATGGGAAGGCATACCCTTTTAACAATTAGAAATGAAATATATAAAATACAAAATGCTCATGAAATGAGTACGTCAACTGACGGATGAATTCCATATGATACCTTATAAAAACAAACAATTTTAAACATATGAAAAACCTAATTTTCTTAATGCTAATTCTTCCCTTGGGCTTACTGGCCCAGACCAAGCTTGATCCGATAATGATTAAGCCCGGCAAGTTAACGGTTACCGAACTGCATGTAATCGATGAAAACACAATAATTTACAAAGACGGTGATGGTAATTTGGTATTAGTGGATGCCATTACCGGTTCTAAAAAGTTATCAGAATTGATAACTGGGAACATTCAAATCAATGAAACGCTAACAGGCCTGGGGACACAAGCAGACCCACTGGGAGTGAACACATCAACCATTGCCACCAAAATCGACCTGGACTCTTATTGGAGTAAAACAGAATTTACAGATGCCGAAAAACAAAAGATCAATGATATTGGCAATGCAACACAGTTTTACGGATATGCCATTTCTGCTACAACACCTGTCAATGGTAAAATATGGGTGTTTAGGGATGGATCCTGGATACTGGAAGATAAACCCGTTGCATCGGGATCACCTGCTTGGGGTGAAATTACCGGGACACTTTCATCCCAAACCGATTTACAAACTGCTTTAGATACCAAACAAGATGCATTAACTGGCAATGAAACAATATTTAGTGCATGGGATAAAAATGCTACCGACGATTTTGATGGGGATTATAACAGCTTGACCAATAGACCAACAATCTCAGACTGGGCACAAGCAAACACAGGAACAATTGATCCATCAAATTACTCGGATAATGACACTCAATTATCGGACAGCCAGGTTCAGGATATAGTTGGTGGAATGGTTAATGGAAATTCCGAAACCAATATAGATGTAACATATTCAGCTGGCAAATTAAACTTTAATGTAACTGGCGGAGGTAGCGAAATGGTTTACCCTGCAGCGGGGATACCAGTTTCTACTGGAACAGCATGGGGGACATCGATAACCAATAATTCCGCAAACTGGAATACTGCCTATGGTTGGGGCGATCATGCGGCGGCAGGATATTTAACATCAGAAGTTGATGGAAGTACAACCAATGAATTACAAACATTAAGTTTAGCTGGAAACGAACTCGCAATTTCAGATGGGAATACAGTTGATCTTTCAACCATAACAGGAGGCAGTGCAACTACAGAAGCCGAGTTAGAAAGTGATTTAGCTGATGTCACCAATGTTTATACGAATAATGATTTCGATATTTCTGATTATGATGGTTATGATTATTGGCGATTATATGTTGATGGTATTTTTAAAAATGTAATAAGCACACAGAATAATTTTAATCTTGTTGCAGGGGATAACTTAACTGCAACATATACAATTCCAAATAATACAATCACACTTGATGCTACATATAATCAATTAACACAAGAAGAAGTTCAGGACTTTGTGGGATCAATGGTGTCAGGCAACCGGGAGTATGGTGTTTCTGTGGTTTACGATGATGACGGTAACGAATTTGATTTTGATTTGGATATCTATGAGCTGGTAACACTATCAAACCCGGTGCTAGCAGACTACATTCCAATTGTTCAAAATTCAACTCACAATGAACATAAAACCTCCCTTCAAAATATAAAAGATTTAATTGGGGGAGGTTCTCAATTAACACAGGAAGAAGTTCAGGATTATGTGGGTTCTATGGTTTCAGGAAATACAGAAACAGGCATTTCCGTTACTTACCAAACTAGTGATAATACATTTGATTTTGTTGTAGATGAGTACAATGAAGGTATGGGCATTGACATTACAAATAATATTGTAAGTCTGGATATTTGGAATTTAGATGATATGCTTCAGGCTGAAAATGGTGATCATGTTGCCGTTTATGATCTCTCGGAATCTGACATAAAAAGAATTAGTTTAAATGAAGTTGTTGAAGCGGGCACAGTGGGTCTGGATATTAATGGTCTTGATCTATCAGTCCCAGTATCAGGTGATTATGCAATTTTTTACGATACTTCAGCAAATATTGTTAAGAAAGCTGATGTGTCAAATTTTTTAGGAGGAGGAACAACATATACCGAAGGAGAAGGAATTGATATAGACGGAAGCACTATTGATTTAGATGTTGGTTCAATTTCTTATTACAATGGTGCAGCAGAATCAGACGGACAAGATAGAGTTCCAGTATATGATGTTAGTGTGGGGACAACCAGGTACACTAATTTAACAGAAGTCTCAAAGTTTGTACTTCGCGAAGCCAAATATGGATCGATACAATTGGATGCCAACTGGAAAATTGTAGCAAGTGGAACTAATCTATTTTTCCAATATGATGGTGTCACTAAAATGACATTAACCAGTACAGGAGCAATGAGTGCAAACAGTGTCCAAGATCTATAAACGATTCTTCAAATGAGAATAACAATTTTAATAATCGTAAGTACTTTTTTGACCTTGCAAGCATTTTGTCAGGTTAACCTAAACGAAATAGCAAGTACCCTGGGGGTTTCTCCTGCAATTTTAGAAGATTGTTGTGATAGCCCGAATGTGAATAAATATGGTTTAGGTAGTGCATGTCCCGGTAGTACTCCCGATCAAAAATTAGCAAACCTTCAGGCAGATCATATACTGGGTTATTTTATGGGATATGATCATTTTCATATTCAAGGTGATCCAGCTTATATTGGTGTTCTAAGTTGGGGTGATGTGAGAATGATTACTACTGAAGGAGTAGTATATTCTAGAAATAATGATCCAACAGTAAATGAAGGTGACTCTTACAATCGATATAAGAGTGATTGGGATAGCAATCGAAGACTAATTTTTTTCCCAGATTACGATTGGATTTCCGGCGAACATCGCAAACCAAAATTAGTAATCCAAGATTGTAATGTCGAAAGATTCTTTTCTCATGAAACTTGGTATAAATATATTGAAACAAATGACTACCAATCTGGAGATGCAAAAACTACATTTTGTAAAATCTTAAACGGAAGATTATTCGTAGGAATTAAATTATTCACAATGATTGACTATAAAGTACTATCTAATTATGATGATTACACTAACTTTTCCTTTACTCAGATTTCTGGTATGCCAACTCATGATCGATATAAAGGGCTAACATATTATAATGGACAATATTGGGGAGTAACAATGGCCGGAGAGGTTGGCTATGGTTCAACTTTTTCAAATTCTTGGATTGAATTATTTGATACCTCTCTGAAGTATATCGACATAGTTAACAATGGTTCTTATATGTTTGCATTAGGGATAGAAGATGAAGTGAAATATGCCCCGTTAGGCAATTTAACAGGTTCTTGGACTACAATGCGCATTTCTGGATCAAGAAGTGATGAATGGGTTAAAGGTATAGAGTATGATAATGCTGCATACATTTTAAGTAATACAGGGAAGTTATATAAACTTGTAGGGTTAACAAAAACTAACATAACTCCAAGTGGATACACAGTACATGGCATTGTAAATACAAATGGAGGTATTGTCGCTTCAATGTATGGAGCTTCTTCTGGTAATACTATCATAAGAAAATACAATGGTCTAAGTTGGAATACGCTAAAAATATGCAATGGGCGTTATGCATTTTATGGCATTTACGAATATTAAAAAATATAATAATTTTAAGGAAGATGAATAGGAATTGTATGTATAGTATTATCTTATTAATACTACTTTTTATCACGGTATCACCTGCCATTGCTCAAAAAAATACAGTAGCAAAAGATTCCATCTCGTTTGCTGAACAATACCTTTATTTAAAGAAAATTTACATTCAGGAATTAAAGAAGGACAGTTTTTTGGTTACCATCCCGGTGGTTAGTGAAAACTTTTTTAAGGGTGAAGTTGAGATTAAGCCTGGTGTAAAAAAAATACACTTAACAAAAAGTATCCGCACGGTGGAAGAATGGAGATACCCGCCATTCGACCAAAAACAGTTTGAGTTATGGCTGCTTAAGTATAGTAATAAAATAAGAGCAAATAAGTCCAACAAAAATAAGCTCCGTTAGCTCCAATTTGAAATACGGGCTAACATACAAACTAAAAAATAAAAACAAATATTTAATCATATGAAAAAATTACTAACCATATTAATTCTGCTCTTTAGCCTGGCTGGTTTTGGGCAAAGTGGCGGTGAAGACCATTTTAAGGTAAAAACCGATTACCTGCAGATTGATAATTTGCAGGAGATTAGCCCGGTTGTAGTAAAAGTGCTAATTGTTGATGAAAATGGCAACGTTGGCTACACAACCTCTATTTCAGGAGCGGTTACTTCGGTAAACGGCTATTCCGGCGTAGTTGACTTAAATGTAACAGATTTGGATAGTCACGGCGCCAACTCAGGCGATGTGCCGGTTGCTGATGGCAGCGGTGGAATTAGTTGGGAAGCCCAGTCGGTGGGAAACACTCATGACCCCGTTACTTTATTTTCTGATGATGTAGGGGTATTGTCACTGACCAACCAGCAACTGGATTTTGTTAGCAGCAATCTTGATGTTGCTAATTTATCAAGTGGTACTGCCCTTGAAAATGAAATACCAATAGCTGATGGAAGTGGCGGAATTACATGGGGCAGTTTGGATTTAAATATCACAACCGATGGAGTTTGGTTCGTGGAAAATGATGGAAATCCGGATGAATACATCTCATATAATAGTGGCCATGTCGCTATTGGTTCGAATGAAGAAGGAGCGGAGGACAAAAACTTGTTTGTATACGGAACGGTGAATACCAAAGAAGTAATTGTAAGCCTGAGTTTAGGTGTACCTGTCCCAGACTATGTATTTGAGGAAGACTACAAGCTAAAACCACTTGAAGAAGTGGAAGCTTTTATAAAAGAAAACAAGCACCTGCCCGAAATCCCCTCTGCAAAAGAAGTTGGCAAAAGCGGCCTAAACCTCTCGGAAATGAACCTGCTCCTGCTTAAAAAAGTGGAGGAGCTGACACTATATATGATCGAACAACAAAAAGAGATTGAGGCGTTGAGGGAGCAAATAAGAATACAAGACTAACTCTAATTTTAGTATCTATTAATGGGCAAATATTAAACCGATAGAACTTGAAAATATAATATAGAAAAGTCTTGAAGCGTCAATAAATAAAATAGAGAAAAATGAGACATAAGGTGCAAATAATTATCGTATTGATCTGGGGATTGAATATTTTCGTTAACGCACAAGAAAACTATGATAATCCAATACTTTCTACACCTGAAGCAGACTCTTTCAAAAAGTTTATAGATAATAACGTAAATCTTTACAATGGATCTGTTGACGTGTCAGTGCCAGTATATACCATAACAGATGGCGAAATTCAAATTCCAATAACACTGAGATACAGTACAAGTGGAATTAAAGTTAATGAAGAAGCAACTTGGGTTGGTTTAGGATGGAACTTGAATGTGGGAGGGATGATAACAAGAACGGTAATAGGTGCGTCTGATATTTTTTATACTTCAGAGGCTTATAATGATAACTTTTTCCCTGATGATAATTATTCTCCGTATAAAAATTTTAATGGTGACATTTTTGCTAATTCTCTTGGTGAGGGAGCTGAGGTTGATGTCACTGTTGCCGTTGACGATTTTCAATACACAAAGAACGCTTGTGATGGACACTATCAGCCTGATGTTTACTACTATAATTTTTTAGGATATAGTGGCAAATTTTATTTACATCCTGTTACGAAGGAGATTATATTGGAAAATGAATCACCATGGATCAAGTTTGAGAGATTCCATTCACCTGAATCGCCAGCTCCTCATTTTGCATATAAAGCTACATCTGCTGATGGGGTGTCCTATATATTTGAAGAATTATCCAAAGTAGAAAGCTATTTCTCTGATTACCAAGATACAGAGAATTATCACCTTACTACTGTAATTTATCCTAACTCTACAAAAATAGATTTTGAGTACAATGATTTTGGGACTGCTCAGAAACCAACCACGTATTCACAAAACTATATTAATAAAAGAAATGGAGTAACTGATCCCTCTTCAACATTATATCCAGCTAGTTACCAGGTGAAGTACTTGTTCCAAATAGTTACACCAAACCTCATTGTCAGATTTAATACAACAGATGAACGATTAGACTTACCTGGAGAAAGAAGGTTGACAAGCATAGATGTAATTGATAAAGAAACAAATGTGAAAAAAACCTTTGAATTCAGTTATAGTTATTTTTTGAGTAACATACAGGGGAATTATATCCCAATACATACATTTGATCTTGAAGCATTAAGAAGAAGACTAAAATTAACATCATTTGGAGAAAAAAATTTGCCCAAATATACTTTCCAGTATATCGGTAATTTACCTTTGAAAAATAGCTATGCTCAAGACTACTGGGGATATTATAATGGTAAATTAACAAATGAATCATTAGTACCCGATCTAACTTATCTTGATGAGTTATACAAATATGATTCAGAAATAACCAAAACCAATTTTTTGGGAGAGAATACCATAAACTCAGTTCCTGAGTATATTGGAACTAAAGGGTATTGTAGAGCAGCAGATGAAGAACTTGTAAAATCAGGTCTATTAAAGAAAATTATCTATCCAACAGGTGGCGATAGGGAGATCAATTATAACTCAAATACTTTTGGAAATTATTATCATCCTTCAATTCAGCAAATTGAAAGATATGAAAACGAAGAGTCCGTTGTTGAGAATGTCTCGGACATGAACTCAGTCAGCGATAATACCTCACATCAATTTTATGTACAAAATCCAACTCGTGTCAAAATTTCAGGAAATATATTAAGAGGAACTGGAGAATATGCTGATATTCAGGATGCTTATATTGAACTAAGGTATTACACAGAGTTAATAGAAAGGTGGACTCCTGAATCAATTTATGAAGGAGATCCTTCTGGTTTATACGAAGAGACAACATTTAGTTTTGAGTTTGATGAAATTATTGAACCACGTGGAAGTTATCCTTTTTCAATAACAGCCTACATCTCTTCTGAGCTACCTGATCAAAGTGAATTTGGTTCAAAACATATCCATGCTAATGCTGAAATAAAGATTTACCCAACTGGTGTTGAATCATATTCTCGTGGAGGCGGAGTAAGGGTTAGCTCAGAAATATTATCATCAAACCTTCCTTATGGTTCTGACCCTGTTAAAAGAATAAAATATGATTATGAGGATATGAATACCGAGATTCCGTCATCAAATGGAAAATTATCAACGCCTCTTATTTTTCATAAGGTTTATCCAGAAGCCGTTTATTTTGACTTAACCGAGGGGCAAACCGGTCAACAAACTTATATTGTTGATTTAAATACTGATTATGAGATAGGCAATAATAATTTTATTCCTTCATCATATTCTTGTGGAGGGGGAAATGTCGGATACAGTAAAGTGATAATACATGAAGAAATAGATGAAGAAGATTCTAATTTTGATATCGGATCTACAGAATATGAGTTTTATAATCAATTTGATTATAATCAAAACTACCTTCCAGGATCGCAATTAACATATTTCCCTCTAAATGGAAAGATTAAAAACATTTATAAACGTAACATTCAGAATGAAGTTGTATATTCAAAATCAATTGATTATGGTCCATCATTACCCAAACCACATAATTTATGGGGAGCACATGGGGTTAGTTTGATGGGAGGACTCCCACAAAATGTTCAAACCATAAAATGTGAAGGATCATTTTATCAAATCTTTTCTTACAACATTCCTAGTACTACCATAACCGAGACGTTTGAAGGAGAATTAACCAAACAAACGCTTATTAAGTATAATGATTATAGCCAGCCATACTATACATCAGTTGTTAATAGTGATGAAATTAAAACAGAAGAAACATTTAAATATCCATCCAATTACACAGGATCTGATCCTATTATATTGGATATGGCTGTAAAAAACTTTCATAGTTCTGTAATAAACAAAAAGAAGACAGTTGATGATGTAAAGGTTTATGAAGAAGATATAAGCTATCTTAATTCCAAAACAATAAGTCTTAATGATCCTTTTGATGACATTGTGCTATATAGGCCAAATATTAAAAATATAGCTCTGGACGGAACAGTGTTTAATGAAAAAATTGAGTTGTCTTATGACGATAGACTAGCTCAGGTTGACGATGATTTTAACAATTCAACCTACTTTCTATGGGCTTATAATAAATCTTATCCGGTAGCGAAAATAGTTAGTTCGAGTACAACTCTTGATATTTCGGCAATCCAGGCTCAGGTTGACAACATTCCTTTTACAAATAGTGATGATCAGGCTGATATTTTGACTGATGTAGGAAACCTGAAAACAGCTTTGGGTGATGAATATACTGATACCAACAACCAGGTGACCCTATACACCTACGCCCCCCTCATTGGCATGACCTCGCTGACCGACCCTTCTGGGCGTACGACCTACTATGAATACGATGCATTTGGTCGCCTGCAATACGTACGCGACCACAATGGCAATATTGTAAACAAATACGACTACCACTATGCAGGACAAGAATAAGCTTACAATCATGCAAAATAAAAAAACAACAGCCATCTTTTCTCCCCCTGAAATAAGGGGGAGTGACCGAGCTTGCGAGGTCGAAGGGGTAAATAACCGATTCATGAATGGGAAAAAAAAAGGGATATTTCCCAACATCTCCCATTTATTGGTAGCAATCGCTTTTCTTCTATTGGCTTCTCCAACTTTTGCCCAACAAACCATTGAGTGGGGTGTGCAGGGAGGAAGCCAGGGGAACGATTTTGTAGCGGGTATTGTACCCGTTAAAAACGGCATGATTGCTACAGGTAAATTCGAAGGGGATTTTCAGTGCGAAAGGAAATCGCTTGAGGCGCATGGCGGAACCGATATTTTTGTGATGAAGCTTGGCAAAAACGGGAATCCAGATTGGCTACATTCGTTGGGTGGTACTACAAATGATGAAGCGACTTGTATTGAGTTGGGCGACGAACAGTTTTTGGTTGGCGGAACGATCAACGGAACCGTTACCATGGATAAAGAAGAGTTTGATGGCGAAGGCACGGCCGTTTTTATTTCAAGCTGGAGCCTAAGTGGAAAGCTAAACTGGTTGAGCCGTTTTCCTTATTCAGGGCATGCTACCACAGATGCCATTCAGCTGTTCCCTGACGGTTCAATAATGGTTGGGGGCATGTTGCAGGGTACAATGGACACAGGTAACGGGGAACTAAAAACCCCCGGACGCAAACTGGCCTGGCATGTAGTGATTAATCCGGCAGGTGAAACACAATCTGCCAACCTTAGCTCCGGGACAGGTAACCACCGGCTAAAAGCTTCTGCTTTGGATGAACAAAACAACCAGTACCTGCTATACAGTACCAATGGGAGCATGAGTTTTGGCAAAGGCAACACCGTTCCCGTAAAACGGGGGTCAAAGGCTGCCGTGATCATGGTAAAAAAAGACAGCCAGGGAAATTTCCTCTGGGGTAAATCATTCAGCAGTAAAGGTTTTTGCGAAACAGCAGGTCTGGCTGTTGGGAAAGATGAAAGCGTAAAAATATCGGTTAACTTCAATAAGGAACTAAGCGCCTTGGACACAACCATTATCTGCAAACCCCAGCTAAAAGGGGTTTTGTACAGCCTGGATAAAAACGGCGGAAAAGAATGGATAAAAACCATTGAAAGCAACGTAAACGCCAGGGTGCTGGACGTGATGACCAACCCTACAGGCAAGACCTTGATAACGGGTTTGTTCAGGCATAAATTCAAGGCTGGGGAGCTGGAGTTCATATCCAACAGTTCCATGGGCGACCTTTTCTTGTTACAATACAATAAAGACGGTGAAATTGACTGGCACGATTTTCCTGCGCAGGATGCTGCCAACTACTGTAATACTTTTGCATTGGATGACGATGGCAACATATTGCTTGGCGGTGGTTTCCGTGGGGAATTAAAATTTCAGTCAGAAACCATGCAATCCTTTGGTAAGAAAGATATCTTCCTGGCCAAATACTTTAACTGCGACCAGCTTGAGATACAGATAGACAATGCAGAACCACTGTGCGACGGAGCCCCACGCACGCTAATGGCAACTGCCGGCTTTGAAACCTATATTTGGAATGGCAACGAATGGGGAGATCGTGATTACGAGATCAGCCAACCCGGTGTTTACACGGTAACAGCTTATACCAAACAAGGTTGCTCGGCATCGGATACGGTTAGCATTGAGCTGGCCGATGAAGCTGACCTGGGACTAGAAGAAGAGATTGTGTTATTTCCGGGTAACACTTACACACTCACCGCCATTGATGGTTATACCAGCTACCAGTGGAATGATGGGCAAATAGGACGGATACGTGATATCGAGCACCAGGAAGACACCGAAGACCACCATATTTGGCTGACCGCACAAACAGAGCATGGTTGCGATATCATCGATTCAGTATATGTGCAGTACAGAAACACAGAGGGGCAAAAAAACAGCCTGATTGCAGAGTACGGGTTAAAACTATTTCCCAACCCGGTTATTGAAACACTATATTGGTCATCCGCAGTGAATGCAGAAAGCCTGGAAGTAATCCTGTACGACAACAAAAGTACACAACTATTCCGTAAAGAAATTATCGGATATTCTGCCAGGGAGCAACACTCGGTTGATATGTCCGGATATCCTCCGGGTACTTATACATTCACCTTGAAACTAGGGGCAGCGAACTTCTCAGAGAAAGTGGTTAAAATCGATAGTTCAAAGCGTTAAGCCATAGCATCGATTGAAAATATAGATTATGAAATTCAACCTTACAATCCATATCATCCCATGCGAATAAAAACAATAACCCTATTTACGCTGGCACTCCTTTTATCCTTTTGGACGAAAGGGCAAGAAACAGTAGAAGTCTTAGAATATATAACCGACAACGATATTTATACCGGGAAGGCTGATATTTTTGCTTCAGAGGAAGTTAGGTTAACCCCAGGCTTTAGGGCATACAAAGGTTCTGATGTTTGGGTGCATATCAAAGATGGGGCAAGCTATAACCGTATTGTACACACCCCCGGTAGCGAAGGTACAATTGGCACATCCTCCGGGAATTCAGACCGCAACTGGGTGCATACCATCAGCATGCGTGAACCCATTAGCGATGATACCTCCATCAACAGCAAAAAGCGCATGGAAACCTACGACTACTACGATGGATTGGGGCGTTTCGATCAAAAGGTAATTGTACAGGGTTCGCCCGGTATGAAGGATATTGTACAGGCGGTTGGCTATGACGATTTTGGCAGAAAAGAATTTGATTACCTGCCTTTTGAGGGAACCAGCAATACCGGGGCCTATGTAACTGATGCACCAACAAAATGCGTAACATTTTATTCGGGTAATAATATTGCAGGGCGCACCGGCGACGATATCCCTATGACCCAAACCGTTTATGAACCATCGCCGCTTAACCGGGTAGATAAAACTTATGGCCCCGGAGAAAACTGGCAATCCAATCCAACCGATATTGAATACCTGACCAACTCTTCAGTTACCCATTGGGATGAAGCAGGAACACCGTTCAGTTATAGCGCTAATGAACTCTATGTAACCCAATATACCGATGAAGACGGCAATATTTCCCGCGAGTTTAAAGACAAGCTGGGACAGATGGTACGAAAAGAAAACGATATTTTAGATGATGCGGGGCAGCCCAAAACCATCCGAACCGCTTATGTTTACGACGACTTTGGACTATTGCGCACGGTGGTGCCACCATTGGCTGGAAGCCCGGGCGATGTAGAACTGTGCTACTTCTACACCTACGACGAGCGAAAACGCATGGTAAGCAAAGACCTGCCCGGTGCAGGTGTTGTGTACATGGTTTACGATGAGCGTGACCGCCTGGTCATGACCCAGGATGCCAATATGCGGGCTCAGGGGAAATGGCTGGCAACAATCTATGACCAGTTAAACCGCCCGGTGATGACAGCTTTAGTTGATGGCGAAAACTACGAAACAATTGAGCCAAAATTTGACGGTTTTGTTGGCAATGCAAGTTTTTTATCATCTTCGGCAAACTATGCGTACGATGTTGACAATGTTTTCCCTTCCGATGCAGAAATAACATTCTTGAAAATTGAGATTCAAACAGTTACTTATTACGACAATTATAACTTCTTAGATTTTACGGAGTACAACCAATCGGCGTATAGCTACGTATCACCACATCTTGCAAATAACCCTACAAGTAGTTCAAGCTTAACCAAAAGTTTGGTAACCGGGGTGTTTACCCGGGTGCTGGAAACCAATATGGGCATTGCCGATACCGAGCTGCTAAGCGTTTCATATTACGATGATCTGGGCAGGGTAATCCGCACGGTTGCCGATAACCACCTGGGCGGGAAAGACATGAACTACACCGATTACAACTTTGCCGGACAGCCCGAAGAAAATGTGCTTGTGCACCAGGTTGGTAGTAGCCCGGAAGTGAAAATGACCACCAACTACACCTACGACCATCAGGGGCGTTTGCTCCATGAAACAGTTAAAATGGATGACCTAACCCCGGTAACCGTTGCTGCAAATACCTACAACGAAATTGGCGAACTGCTAACCAAATACCTGCACGGATCAGAGACGGGCGACAACTTCAACCAAAAAGTTGATTATGCCTACAACATACGTGGCTGGTTGCTGGGCATGAACGAGCCGGGCAACCTGAACAAAGACCTGTTTGCCATGGGGCTGGCCTATGATGCTCCAGACCAGGTAAACAAATTGACTGCCGATCCAACTTACAATGGGAACATCTCCCAAATGTTTTGGCACACCGCACAAGCCCCTGTTAAAGAAGGGGAAGAGGCAGAACCCGACGACCCGCAAAAAGGCTATGGATTTAAGTACGACAAGCTAAACCGCTTGCGTGAGGCCAATTATGCCGATGGTTCATCGTATAATGGAAGTGTTGGTGGGTACAACACCTCCTACAAATACGATGACAACGGTAACATTACCTACCTTGAACGTAACCGGGAAGGCAGCAATATTGACGCACTGGACTATACCTACGTTGATGCCAGCAATCAGTTGGAATCCGTTGAAGACCATGCCACCGGCGACAAGAGCGATGGCTACCAGGCCACTACCGGAAATTACAGCTACGACCCCAATGGGAATATGGACTTTGATATTTCAAAAAGCTTTGACATTGACTACAATTACCTGAACATGCCCAATAAGATTGTTTCAACTGTCATGGGTGAAATTAACAATGCCTACAATGCCGTAGGCACTAAGTTGCGTAAAGAGGTATCTACATCTGGTGTGGAAAGCAGTATCATTGATTATTCCGGGCCGTTTGTTTATGAAAATAACGCCTTAAAGAGTATCTTTACATCCGAGGGGCGGATAGCTGTTTTTGAAGAAGAAACAAGCGGGGGCGAAAAAGACGTTCTTTACAAGTTTGAATACAACCTGAAAGACCACCTGGAAAATGTGCGCCTGGTATTTGGCGGGCACACCGGTGGTAAAACAGAGTACATACAACGTACCGATTATTACCCCTTTGGGCTGGTTATGGCACAGAAAAACTACACCAGCTACGAAGAACTTACCAGCGATCACTCACCATTTGAAAACAAATACCTGTACAATGGCAAAGAGTGGCAAAACGAAGAAATTGGCGGTGCTAAACTGGATTGGTATGATTACGGTGCTAGGATGTATGATGCTCAGTTGGGTAGATGGCATGTGATAGATACTAAGGCTGAAAACTTTTTTGATTGGACACCATACAATTATGCATTAAATAATCCATTATCTTTTGTAGATATTGATGGTGAAGCAGCTCAAAATCCTCAGAAAAAAATCAAGCAAGGATATACAACAACAAATTTAAATAGTCAAATTATCCAAAGTACTTTAAGACAGGCTCAAGCTCAAGCTCTGATAAAGAAAATGGCTACAATTATCTTACTTGAGAATTATAAGTCTCAAACCGGGACTCAGTTTAGTGATTTTCAATATATTGAGATACATCAAAGACTTGTTAACAGGATTGATGTGGATCTTGATAAAAGAAAAGTAGAATTTAAACTAACAATAAAAGAGAGTAGCCAAGATAATGAACTGGCAGAGAGGTTCAAAAGTGAAAACTTTATGGATCATTATGATTTGATGAAAGATGGAGCACAGACAGTGGCAAAAAGTGTCCTAAAGAAAAGTGTTGGATTAGCATTAAAAGTTGTTGAATTAACAGTAGATCCTATTGAATTGGGCGATGATTCAATGGAACCATACAAAAAAATGGAAGTTGATGCAGTTCTAATCTCAGGATTCTCTTCAGAAACAACATTAAAAGATCTTCAAGATTCTATTGATAAAGCATTTAAAAAGTTACAAGAAGATGAAAATATTTCAAAGTAAATTACTATTATTTTTAATAATTATATTTGGTCTAAATTTGAAATTGTATTCTCAAAATGAAACCATTGATGAATTAATGCAGACTATTAACAAGGGTATTTCAGATGATAAAACCAATCAATATTTTTATAAGGCTAGAGCTGATATATATTCACTTAGGCAGGAATTTGATAGTGCAATCTTTGATTATAATATTGCTATTCAATTAGATTCATTATATATAGACGCTTATTATTACAGAGGCTTAGCTTATCATAAAAACAAAGATTTTGAAAATGCATTGGCTGACATGAATTACTGTCTGGACAATAATTTTGATAATAAAGGAGAGTTGTATTACAACCATGGAGTAATCTTACAGGATTTGAAAACTTATCAAAAAGCTCTTGTTAGCTATGATAAGGCCTTGATGTTTGGTAGTATAAATGAAAGCTATATTCATTATAATAAAGGCATTGTTTATTTGGAGATTAATAACTATTCATCTGCAATAAGTGAGTTTACTAAAGCAATTGATTTAAAAGATGTTGACCCAGGCTACTATCTAAATAGAGGTTATGCATATTATGAGCTCGGTGATTTTTTAAGTGCAATATCAGATTTTAAACATACTGTGGAAATCGATAATTCATTTCATGAAGCTTACAAATGGCTGGGACTTTCATACAAGAATATTAAGAATGATAAACTTGCAAAGAAATACTTAAACAAAGCAAAAAAAGCAGGAATAGAGGTATCTGTAAATGAATAAGAGTATTTAACCATATATTGTCAGGAAATCTCTAATCTCCTTAGCATAGTATAATAGTTTACAGGAACTAGAACAAAATTTTCTTTTATAGTGTAATATTTTTTTACAGCACTTACACCTTTTCTCTATGATATCTTCTTTTTTATTCATTACAAACAAATCCTATTTTATTCTACCTGCCCCTTGTTTGTAACAGCTTGTTACGTAAATACGGCAAGGAGATTTTAGTTCAGCTTATTTTGCGCAAGTTAATATTTTTCAATGATTTTCCCCAACTACCCCCACCTGCCCCTCGTTTGCAACAGCTTGTCCCACCTGCCCCTCGTTTGCAACCAACTACCCCTCGTTTGCAACGAGGGGTAGTTAGTTTCAGCGTCTGTGACGCAAGTTCAGAACATCTATAGTCGCAATAATAGTTTTAGTTTATGAATTACAAATTCAGAACAAATCACCCTTCGTTTCAAACGAAGGGTAGTACTTGTATCCAACTTCAATTAATCCTATCTTACCATAAAAAATGCCAGCCGACAACTATTACATTGCCGACCAAAACGCACCCTACTTCCTAACATTTACGGTAGTTGAATGGAGATTTTATACACAGTCATTTGCACCGGGCCAACGAAAAAACAATCAATGAGTTTTACGAAAAACTCCGCAAAGAAGAAATCTTGAAAGCTAAACTGGAAAGCAGGGCAATCAAATCTGAGAACGATATCCAGTCAGGGAAAGTCTTTTCAAGGGCAGAGGTTGAGCAAAGAACTTCAAATCTGAGTCGTTAATGAAACTTATTTATACAGAACAATCCCTTCTAACCCTAGAAGAAGCATTAAATTTTATTGCCACTGAAGTCAGCCCAGAAAAACTTATTAAAATCCGTGACAGCATTTTAGATGCAGCGGACTCTTTGATTTTACAACCACAACAAGGGCAAAAAGAACCCTTCTTGGAGCATCTTAATCTTGGTCATCGCCGTTTGATTGTAGGTCACTACAAAATAGTTTATAGGGTAGTTGAAGACAATATTTACATCACCGATATTTTTGATTCCAGACAAGAACCATCCAAAATGAAAGCATAGTTCCCCACCTGCCCCTCGTTTGCAACAGCTTGTCCCGTGAATACGGGAAGGGGTTGTTCGTTCAGCGTCTGTGACGCAAATTCAGAACATCTATGGTAGCAGCAATAGTTTTAGTTTATGAATTACAAATTCATAGCCGAAGTACCCTTCGTTGCAAACGAAGGGTAGTGCTTGAATCCAAATTCAAATAATCCTATCTTACCATAAAAAATGCCAGCCGACAACTATTTCATTGCCGACCAAAACGCACCCTACTTCCTAACATTTACGGTAGTTGAATGGATTGATGTTTTTACACGAAAAGAGTTTAAACTTGAAATTGTAAATTCATTGAATTATTGTGTTGAAAACAAAGGTTTGGAAATTTATGCATGGTGTTTAATGAGCAACCACCTACATTTGGTGTGTCGGGCAAAAGAAGGATATCAATTAAGTGGGATAATCCGTGATTTTAAAAAACACACAGCTAAGACAATAGTAAAAAAGATAGAAACAGAACCGGAAAGCAGGAGGGATTGGATGCTCTATCAATTTAAATTTGCAGGTAAGTTTGATAAACGAATTTCAACCTACAAGTTCTGGCAAGAAACAAACCATGCTGTAATACTTGAAAATACCGGTCTAATTGAGCAACGAATATACTACACACATGAAAACCCGGTACGTTCGATGATAGTTTTTCGTGCTGAAGATTATTTGTTTAGCTCCGCTGGTGATTATTCCGGAGAAAAAGGGTTGGTGAAGGTTCAAACAGAATTTTAATACGAGTTTCAAACTCAAAACAAATAGCCCCTTCCGCTATTCATGGGACAAGCTGTTGCAAACGAGGGTCAGTAAGGGGTTTCGTTACAAATTCAACCCAACAAACGCTATTTTTATTTCATTTTTCTTACCTTTACTAATCATACAAATAGTTCCACCCTATGGAAAACGAAAATAAAGCTTTGATGCTACCCGATGAAATCATTATGAACAAGATTTACCCCCTACTGGCGCGAGTCTTTTCCCAACTGGCGCAACAAATAGGCAAGCAGATTGTAATCTGCGCATTATTAGCTAACGCCCGACCTGCCCCGTCTGCGAGAGAAGTTGGCATAAGCGGGCTAAACCTCTCAGAAATGATCTCGCTCCTACTTAAAAAGTGAAGGAGCAGACCATGTACATTCTTCAACAAGAGAAGAATTTTGATGAATTAAAACAAGAGATTGAAAGCTTGAAAAACAACTAACATGAAACTGGTATTTATTACAAATTTACTTCTGTCCCTCTTTATAGGTGTAATAGCTCAGGAATCCCAGGAAATAATCCCGTTGAGTCCAGGGGCAGCAGCAATTGCAAAATATGGTGAAATACCGGTATCCCACTTTACGGGGGTACCTAATATAAGTTTACCGATATATCATATTAAATTAAAAGACTTGAACCTCCCCCTTTCATTGAACTACCATGCCGGGGGAAACAAGGTGGAGACCGTAGCTTCGTGGGTGGGTTTGGGCTGGTCAATAAACACCATTCCTTCTATCTCAAGGACGGTTAGAGGGATTCCGGACGAAAAACCTGGAGGATATTTTGATTTGGTAGGTGGAAAAACTGTTAAAGAGCTATGGGAAGAATATGAATCAGGGAACACTACATCGTATAATACTTTTCTCGAAGAACTAAGCACAGGAGAGGCAGACTCAGAACCGGATATTTTCTATTATAGTTTACCAGAAGAAAGTGGAAAGTTCTTTTATAGTCAGGAAAAAGAAGACTTTGTTACTTACCCTAAATCAAATATCAAAATTATTTCTGAAGATAATTTTTTTCGTGTGATTAGTCCAGCAGGGATTGAATACATATTTAATGTTCTTGAAACCACAAGAAAAATTTCGGATCCTTTAAATGACAAAATTACAACTACTTGGTATGCCTCTAAAATTGTATCGCCTAATAAAACGGATGAAATTAATTTTAGCTACCATGAAAACATTGAAGAGACATATAAGTCCTTTTCTCAATTTATTAAATATCAGTTTATTAATGGCTCCCCTAATGGTGAAGGCTTGCAGGAAACTCCTCCAAGTATTATGTATACCAACCTTTTTGAAACCAAGCTGGTTAATAAAATAGATTTTGGAAAAGGATATATAGAATTTAATTTAAAGCAAACCGAGCGGGAAGACCTGAAAGGTGGATATAATTTGGATAATATATCCATTTACACTGACTCGGGTAGTTTGGTGAAAAATTTTGATTTCACCTTTAAGTATTTAGAAGGATATGGATGTATAGATGATGATGAAAACAGAACTAAAAAATGGTTGATTCTTGAAAAGATGGAAGAAGTGTCACCTGATGGTCAAACAAGGTTACCCAATAGTTTTCATTACAATGAATCAAACATTCCAAGCTGTAGAATAAGTGCAGGTCAAGATTATTGGGGCTATTACAATGGTAAGGACGGAAATGAAAACCTTATCCCGGCAATAACATTCTCAGGTCAAAATGGGCCAATTCAAATATCCGGTGCCGATAGGCATGTCGATACCATCTATTCAAAATTTGCAATACTGGAGAAAATAGAATATCCCACTGGAGGGAGCAAGGAATTTGTATTTGAAAACAACGTTGCAAGTGCAGAAGACTTACCAGCAAACTATGTTTCTGACTATGTAATACTATCAGTCGAAGAATTAGGAGATCAGCCGTCTTTACCAACTGATACCATCTTTGAATCAGATTTTTTTACAATTAATAATCCGCCCCATCCAGAATTAAATGATAAAAATGAAGATGGTGGAGCCTTTCTTACATTTGATATTGCAGCTCCAGGTTGTGATTTAAGTGAGGGCTCTGGTCTATGTGCAACTTTTCTTTTTACTGGAACTACAATCAACAATGAGAATGTTTACCATGACATTACACAAGATACTTATTTTTACGTTCCAAATGGGACATACAAGATAAGTGCAGAATTCAGTCAGGAAGATCCTCAATATGGAGATTTCATTTTCTATGTAAGTTGGAAAAAAATTGAGGATGTGAGTAATCATGATGAATACAGGTTTGTTGGGGGTCTCAGGATTAAAGAAATTAAAAGCTTTACAGGTTCAAATACTGATCCTATAGTTAAAAAATTCAAATATACTACATCATTAAGTTCAACTATCTCTTCTGGCAATGTGTTTGGTGAACCAGATTTTAAATATTCCGATATAATAGAATACCATAGCTTTGAAAATGACCCTAATATCCATGCTACCCATATAGATCGGAAATTTTATTTAAGGATTAAATCGTATAGTAATATTCAACAGGTAAGCCATAGTGGTTCATTTATAGGCTATAGCAGTGTATTTGAAGAAACGGAAGGAGGAAACGAATCCGGATATATTCATTATAAGTTTTCAAACCTTAGGGATATTGTTAATTCCTATTTTCCATATGCTCCTTCTCAAAGTAAAGAACTGGAAAGAGGAAATCTTTTAAGTAAATCCATTTATAAAAAAGATGGCGTCAATTTTCAACTCACAAAAAAGGTGTCATATGGTTATACATCAAGCGCATACAATGGTTCTTATTATCCTTCTGTTTCTTATGGGCTTAAATGGGGTTTTAACCTGTTAACAAACGATCCAAGCCAAGGCTCCGTTTATTCTTATCCCCAAGGTGTAACATTATATCAGATAGATGGCGGATGGATTAATGTGAAATCTGATACTACCCTATTGAGTGATGGAGGGGGGATAGAAACAATTACTAGCTACTATTATGATAATTCGTCGCATCTATATCTCACACGCACAGAATCAACAAACAGTAATGGTAAAATCAACTTGACTAAGATCAAATATACAACAGATATTAATTCTGGAATATATTCTGCCATGGTTGACTCCAATATGCTCAATTACCCAATTGAACAAATCTCAAAAGTTGATGGAAATATCGTTGGTAGCAAACTCACAACATACAAAATTGATGACAATAATTATGTTCCTGATAAAATCTATTCTGTTAAAACTACTAGTCCTATTGAAGTATTTGCAGAGTTTGACGGAAATGAAATGGATGATTCTTATGGAGATATCCCTGAAGTTGAGTTTATTGACTACGATTCCAATGGCAGGTTACTCAAATCCCATTCAAAAGATGGTCTCTATTCCTACTACCTCTGGGCATACAACAAGCAATATCCGGTAGCGAAAATAGTTAGTTCGAGTACAACTCTTGATATTTCGGCAATCCAGGCTCAGGTTGGCAATATTATATTTACAAATAGTGATGATCAGGCTGATATTTTGACTGATGTAGGAAACCTGAAAACAGCCTTGGGCGATGAATATACTGATACCAAAAACCAGGTAACCCTTTATACCTACGCACCCCTTATTGGTATGACCTCCCAGACAGACCCATCGGGACGTACGACCTACTATGAATACGACGATTTCGGACGGCTTGAATACGTACGCGACCACAATGGACATATTGTAAACAAATACGACTACCACTATGCAGGACAAGAATAAAACAAATTGAACTCAGCCATCCCCAACTACCCCTAGTTTGTAACAGCTCCACCGTGAATACGGGAAGGGGTTATTAGTTGAGCGTCTGTGACGCAAGTACCCCCCTGGCACGAGTTTTCGGTCTCGTGCGCAACAACATAGAAAAGCATCCCAATAGTTTTCGGGATCAGTCTGCGAATTATTAGCCAGCGCCAGTTTCAAAATTGGCGCTAGTGTTGGAAGTACAAATTCTATACAAAAACAGGCAATTATCACTTACTAATTGAAAACCTAAAGTGAATAATAATCGTTAAATTTGTAAAGTATATAATACTAGTTGTTATGAATGTAATTGAGAAAAGAGATTTTATACACAGTCATTTGCACCGGGCCAACGAAAAAACAATCAATGAGTTTTACGAAAAACTCCGCAAAGAAGAAATCTTGAAAGCTAAACTGGAAAGCAGGGCAATCAAATCTGAGAACGATATCCAGTCAGGGAAAGTCTTTTCAAGGGCAGAGGTTGAGCAAAGAACTTCAAATCTGAGTCGTTAATGAAACTTATTTATACAGAACAATCCCTTCTAGCCCTAGAAGAAGCACTAAATTTTATTGCCACTGAAGTTAGCCCAGAAAATCTTATTAAAATCCGTGACAGCATTTTAGATGCAGCGGACTCTTTGATTTTACAACCACAACAAGGGCAAAAAGAACCCTTCTTGGAGCATCTTAATCTTGGTCATCGTCGTTTGATTGTAGGTCACTACAAAATAGTTTACAGGGTAGTTGAAGACAACATTTACATCACCGATATTTTTGATTCCAGACAAGAACCATCCAAAATGAAAGCATAATCCCCCAGCTTCCCCTCGTTTATAACAAAAATTATGCTTGATAATGATTTAGCCGAGCTCTATGGTGTTGAGACACGTCGTTTAAATGAACAGGTAAAAGAAACAGTGAAAAATTTCCTGGACATTTTATGTTTCAACTAAATAGTGAGGAAGTCGAAATCCTGGTATCGCAAAATGCGATACCTTCAAAGCAACAATTAGGAGGCTCATTTCCATATGTTTTTACAGAATACGGTATTCTTCAGTTGGCAAATGTTTTGAAAAGCGGTAAAGCAACACAAATGAGTATAAGGATAATCGAAGTATTTGTGAAAATGCGTGAAATGTTGACCAACAATCTGAGCCTGAAGCTTGAAATTGAGGAAATAAAAAAGAAACTGGAAAATCAAGACAAAAACATTGAGTTGATTTTTAGCTGCCTCGACGAACTAATTGATAAACAGGAAACTCCAAAGCAGAGGAAACTAATTGGTTTTAAGATTGCTGAGGATAGGCAATAGTGCTAGCCAGCATGAGTTCATAACTTATTTTTTGAGGAACAGTAGAGGTAAGAAAATAAGGATACTTTTAAAAGACTATTTGAAAAGTTACCCTATTTGGTAACTTTTGTTAACTTTGCAATGTATGAGGATAATCAAAGAGAAAACCCTCACAGGTTATTGCAAACTTGCCAAGTATAAGCGAGCTGCAAGTGCATTAAAAGCGTGGCTCTATGAAGCAAGGTTTTCCAATTGGGAGAATGCCAGTGAGTTAAAGGCAAAATATAGGAATGCCAGTATCATTAGTTCTAAAAGGGTGGTGTTTAATATTAAAGGGAATGACTATCGTTTGATAGTTGATGTTGAATACAAACTCAGGATTATTTTTATAGTTTGGTTCGGTACACATAAAGAATATGATGAAATTGATGCAAAAACAGTAAGCTATGAAGAATAAAATATTAAAAACTGAAAATGAGTATAATGAAGCTTGCGATAGGGTTTATAACTTAATTAGCAGCACGGATAAAGCTATTGACCCAGATAGTCCAGAGGGGGAAGAAATGGAGCTCCTTTCATTACTTATTGAGAAGTATGAGCAGGAACATCATAAGTTAGAGGCTCCAACTCCAATTGAGGCGATAAAGTTTAGGATGGATCAGATGGGATTAAAACAAGCAGATGTTGCTCCATTATTTGGAGGAAAAACACGTGTCTCTGAAGTCCTTAACGGAAAAAGAGGTTTAACACTTAAAATGATCACATTGCTTAATAGGTATTTGGGCATTCCTTTAGAGTCAATGGTAATTACGAACAAAGACATAAAACTGGAAGCTGAAAAAGAACAGAAGCTTCTAAATATATCTTCTATTAAAGAGTATCTCAGTGGAAGAACAGCTGTTATATAATATCATTTTCAATACCTAACCCGAAACCCTGAAAAATCCCGAGTTGGCTTTATTTCTGAGATTTGGATGTCATCAACACTGCTATGACCATTGCCTAATTTTATAAAATCGATAAAAACTTCCAGTTGATTGGGATGGCCTTCCACTTCCATTTCCACGGTTCTGTTTGGATTGTTCCGTACCCAACCGCAAAGATTGTATTCACGGGCCTTTTCTAGCACAAAATAACGAAAGCCAACCCCTTGCACACGACCAGAAACAATGATGCGAAGAGTCTTGTTAGGATTCAAAGGTTTGTTCTTCGGTGTTGCCATTTTTAAACTGCTCAACAACCTCGGGTTGTACCAAGGCCCAAATTGAATAGGCACCGAGTGCTGTGCCAAACGGGAAGTTGATCAAATCAAGTACCGAAATAATCAGGATCAATATGCGTCCCCATTCTCTTCTTCTCATCAGGCCAACGCCGCCAATAATGCCCGGCAATGCAATAATGAAAAAGAAAACGGCAATACCATTGGCGATAATGTCAAGTACAAGCTCAGCCTCCGGTTCGCCCGAAAAATTTCCAATGACGCTTAATATGGTGCTGATAAGAAGCGCAATGATTAAACCAAATCCACTATAGATAATATGCAGTATGGCAACGATGTTGATATGTTTTTCCATGGTCGTTTTTCTTTTAAAAATACAAATAAGAATCGAAAGGCAATAAAAGTATTCTGTCACACAAGAAAAAATGACTGCAAAACGTTATTATTTTATATTTTTGCAACATCAAACTGAAAGGGATTTAGAATGGCTTTGTTTAAGGTGTTTTTATTGGTTTTAGCTTTGGTTTCCATGGCACTTTTGGGGTTGGCTACCCGGATTGTATTTAAGAAGGATGGGAAATTTCCCAATATTCATATAGGGGCAAACAAACACCTAAAGAAAGAAGGGATTACCTGCGCTCAGACTTATGACAAAGTTGAACAGGCCAAAGCCAACAAAAAGCTTTCAATTAAAGAATTAAGATTGGTTGAAGAGAGTTCGAAAGGTAACTGCTAGTGTTAAGTTAAGCGTTAACTTCGGAAAGAGATTGCTTCATCCTCCTTCGTAGTCTTCGCAATGACGTCATTCCGAGGGGGTACTATGAAGGAATCTTTCATTTTATTATATCTTTGACGAGAGATAAGTTTAAAATTCTTTTTTCAGCAGCTTATTAAATCCCTCGCTCACGTAAGACTGATAACTTCCATCTTCATCTGCATAAATAAAATACACTTCAATTTCAGGAACTTGCTTTGATAGAGTTATTGATTTTTCCAAACCAAGTACCATAAAAGCCGTGGCATAAGCATCTGCTGTCATGCAGTTGTCTGCCAATACGGTGGTACTCAGTAGACTGTGTTCAACTGGGTAGCCGGTTTTTGGATCAATTGTATGAGCGTATTTTTTACCATTTTCAATGTAGTAGTTTCTGTAATTACCGGAAGTAGCCAACGCCCTTTCCGGAAGTTGAACAATGGCTTTAAGGTTCTGATTGGAAAGAAACTCATTGTCATCGGGTTTGCTAATACCAATCGACCAGGTTCTTCCTTTGTTATTTTTCCCGGAAGCGACCACCTCTCCGCCGATTTCAACCATGAAATTATCACAGCCTTTGCTTTTTAAGTAATCGGCAACCACATCACAAGCAAAACCCTTGGCAATAGCACTGCCATCAAGCATTGTTGAAGGATGTGCTTTGACAATTTTTCCATTTTCAAGTTTAATTTTCTCATAGCCGGTTATCATCAACAGCGAATCGATTAACTCGTCAGTAATGTTTTTTTTGTTCTTAAAACCAAATCCCCAGGCATTAACCAGCGGGGCAACGGTCATGTCAAAAGCACCATCAGAATTTTTAGAAACTTCTGTTGCTTTGGTAAAAACCGAAAGAAAGTATTCATCAAGCTCAACAGGTTGGTTGTTATTTATTTTTGAAATGATTGAAGTAGAATCGAAGGTGGAAAGGGACTTGTTTAATAAGTTCATTTCATATTCAACCTCATCTTTCAGATTTTCACCCGAAGGGTTTTCATAAGTGATGTGATAAATGGTACCGTAAATCAAACCTTCATTAGATATGTATTTCCCTTTTGGTTGACAGCCTGAAAAAATAGTGACAATCAGCGTGAATAGTACTAGATTCTTCATTTAAATTGTTTTTGTCAAAGATAATTGTTTTTAATCCCAGCCTTTCTTTTTTTGCTTCAGCTTGAGCAATTTCGTTCACAATTTTTATTTTTGTGGCGTTAATATCATTATTCATTTAAAATAAATTATTGTGGGAAGAGCTTTTGAATACCGCAGGGCAGCAAAAGAAAAACGCTGGGGGCACATGTCCCGTATTTTTCCAAAATTAGCCAGATCAATAACAATGGCAGCAAAAGAGGGTGGGCAAGACCCTGAAATGAATGCCAAATTGCGGACTGCCATTCAAAATGCGAAGGCGCAAAACATGCCCAAGGATAATATTGAAGCTGCAATTAAACGCGCTAGTGGAAAAGATGCCAGCGAATATTCCGAAGTAAATTATGAAGGGAAAGGCCCACACGGAGTTCTTATTTTTGTAGAATGCGCCACAGACAATACCACCCGTACAGTTGCCAACGTAAAATCATATTTTAATAAGAACGGCGGAGGATTGGTTCCAACCGGATCGCTTGAATTTATGTTTTCACGAAAATCGGTATTCGAGTTTGAACAGTTTGACGAGATGGACATTGAAGAGCTAGAGCTTGAACTAATTGATGCCGGGCTCGAAGAAATTGAAAAAAATGAAGAAATGGTTTATCTAACAGGCGACTACACAGCTTTCGGTACTTTGTCAAAGGCCCTTGAAGACCTGAAAATAGACTTGAAGAAAGCCACTTTGCAAAGAATCCCAACTTCTCCGGTTGAATTTAATGATGAGCAATTGGAGGAAATTGAAAAGCTGATTGACAAGCTGGAAGAAGATGACGACGTTCAGCATGTATTTACGAATATTGCTTAATCGTGGGAATTGAAGTTTCCAATTAACTTCTTTCAATCGTATTCTGACCCCTCTTAATCTCCCCATAGGGGAGAAAATATAGGAAAGATAAGATTCCCCCATTTGGGGGAATAAAAAGGGGGTCTTAGCTCTCACATTTTTGTTGTAACTTTAGGTTTATGGCAAAAAAGAAACCACCCCATAATAATTCTGTCAAACCAGGCTGGTTAACTGCGGATCAGCATTTTTACCCTAATTTATTTGAAATTCGGAAAAGGTTAAAAAATGAATTGACTGAGGCCGAAAAGGTTCTCTGGAATGAGTTAAGGGCAAAAAAGCTTGGAGCTAAATTCAGGAGACAGCATGTTGTTGATTGTTACATAGCTGATTTTGTTTGTCTTTCACTAAAATTAATTATTGAGGTTGATGGGAAAATACATCTTCAACAAAAGGAACATGATAATTTGCGGGATGAGCGATTAAGTTTATTAGGATATCAGGTCGTCCGATTCAAGAATGAGGATGTAATAAATATACTTAGGCAATTTGTTCTGAGATTTCTAAAATCATGAGACATATAGAAAACAACGCATAGCTTGGAAGTTGAAAACATCCACTCCCAGGTCAGATACTATTCAAAATCGTAATAATTCCACTTTCGAAGAAGCGGTTAATTCGTTTCCACTGTTTTTCGGGATTGTCCTTGTCAATGATGTTTGACAAACGTAAATAAGCGCCCTGCCAGCCTTCTTTTACCCATTCGCCCTGCCCTTTTAATTTTTCTGGGGCTGTAATGATAATTGGTTCATTCGCAGACCACATATTGATATAGAAGTAAGGCTCATCAACGGTGATGTCTGGTATGGCAAAGCCTAAGCCAATTGAGTAAACTTCTTCATTGTCTTCATTAAATCGAAGCGGAATATAGGTCGCTGAGTCAAAGTGATGAGGCCAAATAAGCACTTCAGATGAATGTTCGAAGCGGGTAGCATATTTTTGAAGAACAAGGTTTGCGTTATGCCGATATCGTGCAGTATGTTTTAATGCAGCCAAATCGATGGTGAAAGCAGAATCTGAACCTTCAAATTTAATCGGATCAGTTTTTTCAAAAGTCGTTTGCAGTAATTGCTGATCCATCCCAAGCTCGGCAACTTTCATTTTTATCCAATCCAAACCATCTGTCAATTTCTTACCTTCTAATGGAAACTCATCCGTGGGGCTATAGGATTCATCAAGAACCATTAGCTTTAAATCTTTTAATCCAACTGCTATGCAAAAAGGAAAATTTCCCAGGACTTGTTTTGTTGTCAATGCACTTAGTTCCTGAAGGTATGAATGTGCTGCATGCTTAAAATCGGGTTCTTCAGGAATGTAAGCCTGCCCAACCAAGCCAACCAGGCGGGCAGCAAGATGCTGCTGCTTCATGGATTTTTCTATATCAGGGGTGAATGATTGATATTGTTTCCAGTTCTTCATAGGTGTTGGTTTTAAAAGGTTAACAACCAGCAAACTGACGTTTTGAATATAATGATGTTAATCGATAATTTCAACACCTTTCCAAAAAGCAATATGGTTTTTAACTTGTTTTGCAGCATCCAACGGATTTGGGTAATACCAGGCTGCATCGCGATTGATTTTGCCTTTCACATCAATGTGATAATAAGAAGCTTCTCCTTTCCAGTGACAAACCGTTTTTGTAATTGAACCATTCAGGTATTCCGTATTAACAGAATCCATTGGGAAATAATGATTTCCCTCAATCACCAGTGTTTTGTTACTTTCAGCAATAATCACTTCGTTCCAAACAGCTTTCATCCCTTAAGTTTTTAATTTCCATAATGAGTTAACAAAATACCTTTTTGAATCATAAAAATTTTGTTTGATCTCAAAACCACAAGAATAGGCAAGTTCTTCAATCATTTCCAGATTGTATTTTTGAGACATTTCCGTATAGATTGTTTCAAATGGTTTAAAATGAAAACTCGTTTCCAATTCATCAATATCCACCTGTTGATCAGTCAAACTAACCAAATAGCTTTTTGCAGCGCCTGAAACCGGGTCATAAACTGCATGGTGCCTAAAATTTTTCACCCGAAAGTTTGCCCCCAATTCACGGTTTAACCGCTCAAGTAAATTAAGGTTGAAGTCACGCGTGTTTCCATGCGGATCATCATAAGCGTTCATAATTACACGTGGGTCTTTTTTTAAATCGAATCCAATAAAAAGCTGATCCTGAGCCTTCATTTGCTCTTTAATATGTCTTAAAAAAATGACGCTTTCCTGCCAACTGAAATTGCCAATATTCGAACCAAGGAAAAGAATTATTTTGGGAGAAGAATCATAACTATTGATGTATTCCATCATCTCAAAATAATCCCCAGCTTGCTCATCAATTTGAAGGGTTGGAAGATCTATTTTGAGACTTGTCGCCAGTTCAGAAAGCGTATTCGAAGAAATGTCAATTGGCATGTAGGTAAAATCCTTTTTCTTCTGGAGAAACCATGACAACAAAATTTTGGTTTTGTACCCATCGCCAGCACCCAATTCTATCAGGTCAAAACGAGTATGATTTGCGGAAAATGCTTCCAAAATTGATTGCTTTTGTAAATCAAAAATCTCAAACTCACAGTCAGTGAGATAGTACTCTGGCATGTGCATAATATCCTGAAAAATCCGGCTGCCGTTTTCATCATAAAAATATTTCGATGAAAGGAACTTTTGTTTTGATGAAAGTCCAATCAGGGTATCTTCAGCAATTGCAGTTGTTGTTTTTATTTCAGTCATAATTTATCTGGCTAATCGAATTCCATTAAACTGCCATCCGAGTTGAGGATGAAAAAAGTTGCGGTAGGTTTTTCGGCTGTGTCCGGCAGAGGTTGCAACAGAAGCTCCTCGAAGAACTTTCTGGTTCACCATAAATTTCCCGTTGTATTCGCCAACAGCGCCTGTTGCCTTCTTAAAACCAGGGTATGGCAAGTAGGCACTTTCTGTCCATTCCCATCGCGTTCCCCATTCAAAATGGTCTGCAGCTGCCTCCCATTCAAATTCTGTAGGTAAGCGTAGCCCTTTGTATTGTGCAAAAGCAAATGCTTCGTAATAACTAATGTGGCACATGGCATCATCCGGATTCACTTTCCGAAGCCCGGCAATGGTAAATTGATGCCATACGTTATCAATTTTATGCCAATACATGGGTTTTGAGATTCTTTCTTTTTGTAGCCATGCCCAGGCATCATCGTGCCAGTAATTGCTATTTGAATATCCTCCAGATTCAATGAAGTCCATAAATTCACCATTGCTGACCAGCCTTTTGCTTATTTGAAATGCTTGTAAATACACTTGATGAGCAGGCACTTCATTATCGTAACAAAAACCACCCTCGTTGTATCCAATTTGATACCTCCCTTCAGGAATATCAATCCAACCCTCTTCACCTGCAGGTGTTTCACAAAGTGCCTGACTATTATAGGCAGGGAAAAGTGGGTTGATGCTAAAAGCATATTTCAGGTCACTGAAAAATAGCTCCTGATGTTGTTCTTCGTGGTTTAAACCAAGCTCAACCATAAAGTGAAGGTCATCACTGAACTTCCTCTCGGTGAGTAATTTATGCATCTCTTGATCAACGTATTCCCGATAAGAATAAACTTCATCAACTGTTGGTCTGCTTAAATCACCACGTCCATCGCGGGCAACCCGTTCACCAACAGTATTGTAGTAGCTATTAAAAATAAAACTAAATTTTGGATGAAAAACTTTGTAATTGGCAAGCCTGGGTTTTAAAATCATTTCTTCAAAAAACCAGGTAGTATGTCCCAGGTTCCATTTTGGTGGGCTACCAAAAAACGCAGGTTGAGGAATGTAATCTTCGGTTTTTAATGGCTTGCACATGTCAACAGAATACTGCCTAACACGTTTGTATTTGTCGATGATACTCATGGCTTTCAGCTTAATTACCCTTATTAACAAAATGAATCCGTTTTGGGTCATGAATTCGAAAGGTTTTTTTAGTCATATTTTTTTTGATTTGATAAATCATTTAAGGTATTTAATTGTTTTAAGCTTAACATTTAAATTTTAAAAAGATGTTTTGTGTAATTTATTCGTTTCAGGTGAAACCAGGCTTCGAATTGGATTTTATTGAATCCTGGAAAGATCTAACCAACTTGATTTATCAACATGAAGGTAGCCTGGGCTCCAGATTGCATAAACAAGATGAGTTGAAATACATTGCCTATGCACAATGGCCCGACAAAGAAACCTGGCTAAATGCTGGAAACAAGCTTCCAGAACCTTCAAAAATTGTTCGGGATAAAATGAAAAACAGTTGTGAAAAAATAGAAACAGTTTTTGAATTGGATGTAGTCGAGGATCTATTAAAACAAAAGCCATTAATTGAATGAAGTAATTAAACTTTTATTCTGCACAAATGTTTTTTAGCTAATGTTGAATATTTAACTATTCTTTAGATTTTGGTTATCAAAGTTGTTCTAATTTTGCATAGCTAAATGAAACAAAAAAATCAGATTATAAACAGTTAATTAGATTAAAATGAAACGATTTAAACAATTTTCAATCGCATTCTTATGCATTAGTATATTATTTTCAGGTTGTTCAAGTTCACAGTGGGCTACGCAGAACAATAAAACCAAAGGCGGTGTTCTTGGTGGAGCCGGAGGGGCTATTTTAGGTGCTGGAATTGGTGCAATGGCTGGCAAAGGAAAAGGAGCTGCTATTGGTGCGGTTATTGGTACAGCTGTTGGCACCGGGGCTGGAATCTTAATCGGGAAAAAGATGGATAAGCAACAAGCCGAATTAGAGAAAATTGAAGGAGCACAGGTTGAACAGGTAACCGATGTAAACAACCTACAAGCCATCAAAGTAACTTTTGATAGTGGTATTTTTTTTGCAACTGGCAAAAGCAACCTGAGCAGTGCTTCAAAAGAATCCCTCGTAAACTTTTCCAACAGTTTAAAAAATAATTCAGAAACAGATGTAACCATCTATGGTCACACCGATAATACAGGGTCGAGGGCTGTTAACGAGAAACTCTCAAATGAACGTGCAGAGTCTGTGGCTAAATTCATTATTGAAAATGGAATTAATGGAGGAAGGTTGACAACTGAAGGAAAAGCCTATGATGAGCCAGTTGCTGATAATTCAACCGCTGAAGGAAGATCAAAAAACCGAAGGGTTGAAATTTACATCACCGCAAATGAAACTATGATTCAGCAGGCGGAAGAAGGTAAGCTGAACTAGAATGATATTTCTCGATATAAGGGCCTGGGCTAAATAAAGTCCAGACCTTTTTAGTTATCGATTTTTTCTTTAATTAATGATTCGCATCGTTCAGCAATTTCAAGTGCTGTTAAACCTTTTGGGTCAATTGGGTCAAGAACTGTAAATCGAAGTTTTGTGCCAAACTGAAGGGGAAAGTAGCCTTTTCCCATTAATTTGCTGTTTCCTTCAATTACAAAAGGAATAACAATCGCATTTGGTGCGACTTTTAATAATGTATGAATGCCACCTTCCTGAAATTTTTTCACCTTTCCGGTTTTACTTCGGGTGCCTTCAGGAAATATACTAATTGCATGCTGTTCCTTCTCAATCAATTTACCTACCCGGATAATTTCTTTTATGGCCTGACCCTTGTTTTTTCGATCAATAAGTGCTGAGCCTGCATGTCGTAAATTGTAAGAAATACTTGGAATACCTTTCCCCAATTCAATTTTGGAAATAAATCGTGGATGATGTTTGCGAAAGCCCCAAACAATAGGAGGGATATCAAAAGTGCTTTGATGATTGGAAACAATGATGAGTGAGCGATCTATGGGCAGCTTCTCAAATCCTTCGAAACGAATACCTGCCCCCATAATCCGCAGTCCATAAAGCAGCAAATAATTCATCACATCAACGGATTTTTTTCGGGTTGGGTATCCTCCAAGCCTACGGCAAATAACCTGAATAGGATGAAAGAGTAATAGCAAAAATCCAAACCAAAATAAATACAAAGGGGAAAGAAAATACGACAATACCTTTTTCATTATTCAATTTTTCAGATTGCAAAAGAAAACAAAAAAGAGTCAAGAACCAAGATTCCTGAATTTTCACTCTTCCATTGTTTCGTTATTTGGAATTTATTTTCAAACTTTTATTAAGATTGTTGCTCATTTATGATAAGTTATATACATTTATCCAACCCTAAAATATAAATCGATGGTTTTGAATTTTTTTCCCTGTTTAGAAATGAAGAAGACTCTTCTTGTTCTCATGTTTTTATTATCCTTGATTTTGTCTGCTTTTTCTCAGAAAGATTATCGGGATGGATACATCATAACCTTAAGTCATGATACAATTTATGGTGAGATTGATTTAAAATCAAACTACAAGAATCGAAAAATATGTGAGTTTAAACAAGAAGATAAAAAGATAAAATATTCGCCAGAAGATATACGAGGATTTAAAATTGAGGACTCAAAGTTTTATGTATCAAAAGAAATTGAGCTTGAAGGAGAAACGCAAAGTCTTTTTGTCGAGTATCTATTGGACGGTGTAGTTGATCTTTATTACTTGAAAGATTTTGAACAAGAGTTATATTTCATAGAAAAAGAAGGTAAGCTTTATCAATTGAAAAATAAGGAAGTCAAGAAATATCATGAGGGTGTCAATTATGTTGGAAATTCAACTCAGTATCTGGGGGTTCTTTCTTATCTGTTTCATGATAGTCCAACCATAAAAGATAAAATTAAAAATACGAGATTCACTGGGAAGTCACTTGCAAAGATTACTGAAGAATACCACCACAGTATTTGTGATGATTATTCTTGTATAGATTATCAAAGAAAATTGAAAGGAGAAGTTTTTGTTGAACCCAGCTTTGGTTTCGGGCATGATCGGATGAAAATTAAAAAATCAGATGATTATGCTGAAAATGTTAATCCATCATTTGGGATAAATTTTAGATTTAAGGCAGCTAGAAAGCATGAGGCCACTAATTTGGTATTGGGTGTAAATCTTGTGAAAAAATCTTTTGATGATAACTTTTATCGAATACTTCAGGTAGAAAGTGGGAAAACGTATAATATCGATTTGGATTATACTTCCGTTGAAGTACCAGTGACCTATGAGTATAGTTTTAATTCAAAAGAGATTAGACCATTTGTATACTTTGGGATTAAGGCCGCTTTTAATATTAGTTCAGATTCTAAAATTACAGTTCCAGCCAATAAATCACATCTTGAGTATGAAAAATCTTCCAGTTTGCCAGGATTGTATTATGGTTTTATGGCAGGGATTGGCACAAGATTCTATTTAAAAAAAGATTCCTATATACTTCTTAAAGCTGGAGGGGAATATATAACTCCATTTTCTTCAGGAGATGCATTCTTAAATGGTAGCCATGTGAAATCGATAAAGTTTAGTTTAGGGTATGGCTTTTTATTAAAGCGAAAAAAATAATTTAAGCTATTCCTTCTCTATCTGGTAGTTGTAAAACCGTTGAGTTGGGTATGCAAAATCGATATTTTTGTTAGCATTAAAAGCTTTTAAAATATCTTCCCAAACAGCGTGTTCCAACGATCTCCTTTTCCGGGGGTCACATAAAAAGCGTATTGTGAGCGTTACACCCCACTGCTGGTTTACTTTAGTATAGACAATAGGGGTGAGGTGTTTGTAAAAAACCATATAGTTTTTGCTGGCTTCAAGTAGTTCTTTCTCAGCATCTTTGCTAAAATGACGGGCGTGTTTTTGAATAATTTCTTCTAACATGCCTTTTGCTTTTTCCCAATCGCTTTCAAAGGTAATGTTTACAGGTATTTCATTCCAGATGTATTGAAACCCGGTACTGTAATTGGCCTGCGATTCTAAAAAAACTTTACCGTTGGGCAAATGAATGATCCGTCCTGTACTTTGGTCTGCATCAACCCAATTGCCAATCTCCAATAGCGTGAACTGAAACAAGCGGATATCAATAATATCTCCTGCATTTTCACCAATCTGAACCCGATCTCCCACCACAAAAGGTTTCCTGAAAACAATAAAAAACCACCCGGCAAGGTTTGTTAGCGGGTCTTTTAAGGCGATAGCCAAACCCGCAGAGAATAAGCCCAAAAAAGCACCAAACTGCTCAAAAGCTTTAATCCATACCGCACCAATAAGAACAACCCCGAGCATTGGAAGAAGAAAGGAAAAGGTGCGTTTCCATTGGTAACGGATTTTTACATTTTCCGTGTTTCTCCAGACAATTCTCAACACAATAACCCTGAACAGCCAGAGGAACAGAATGATAACAATGGAAAGGAACAGTTTATTTAAACTTCCGTAGCTCAAACCGGTGGTTTCCTGAAGGTAGGTGATGAAGTTATCCATAGTCGGCAATTAAAAGTTGACTATAAGATACAAAATTTGGAAAGAAAATGAGAACGTGCGATTTGAGAAGTTGAGACAAAAAAAGAGCTGCTCACATACTGAACAGCTCTCTAGTTATATCTTAGTTAGAATCTAACTTCCAAAATCGTCAAATGCCACATTCTCATCAGGCACTCCCAAATCATAAAGCATTTTTTGAACAGCATCATTCATCATTGGTGGCCCACAAAGGTAATAGTCCACCTCTTCTGGTTCTTCATGCTTGCTCAGGTACGAATCGTAAATTACCTGATGGATAAACCCGGTTGCCCCTTCCCATTTGTCTTCTGGTTGTGGGTCTGATAATGCCAGGTGAAACTTAAAGTTTGGGTAATTCTTTTCAATTTCCATAAACTGATCGAAGTAGAAAACTTCTCTCCACGAACGTGCACCATACCAGAACGTTACGTTTTTATCCGTTTCTTTTACAGTGTGGAATAAGTGGAAAAGATGTGAACGCATGGGCGCCATACCAGCACCACCACCTATAAACATCATTTCATTGTCGTTGTTTTTCAGGAAGAATTCCCCGTAAGGACCCGAGATGGTTACTTTATCCCCTGGTTTGCGAGAGAAAATATAAGATGAACAAATACCTGGGTTTACTTTCTGGAACCCGCCGTTTACACGATCAAAAGGAGGAGTTGCAATACGAATGTTCAGCATTACAATATTTCCTTCTGCAGGATGGTTGGCCATTGAATAAGCACGAAATGTTGGCTCCGGGTTCTTCATTTTCAGATCGAACATGCCATATTGTTCCCACTCAGCACGATATTCATCATCCACCTCAATATCTTTAAAATCAACATCGATTTTAGGCACATCAATCTGAATATAACCACCCGATTTAAAATCAAGGGTTTCACCTTCAGGAAGCTTCACAACAAATTCTTTAATGTAGGTTGCTACGTTATTGTTCGAAACCACTTCGCATTCCCACTTTTTAATACCCATAATTTCTTGTGGGATTCTCATCTGCATGTCTTCCTTCACCTTCACCTGGCAAGCTAAACGCCAGTTGTTGTTTTGTTCTTTTCGGGTGAAGAACCCTGTTTCGGTAGGAAGAATTGAACCACCACCGTCATCAACCTGGCAACGGCACATGGCACAAGTACCACCTCCACCACAAGCTGATGGGAGGAAAATTTTATTGTTGCCAAGTGTGGTTAGCAGTGTGTCTCCCGGATTGGTTTCCAACACACGGTCTCCTTCGTTGATATCCACTTTTACGATACCGGAAGGGGTTAATTTCTTTTTTGCAAACAGCAGAACAGAAACCAGCAGGATAATCACAAAAAGGAAAACTGCGATGCTGGCTAATATAACTGTTGGATCAATTGCTAAAAATATCATTGTAGTAATAATTTGTCGATTATAGTTTAATTCCCATAAAGCCCATAAATGCCAATCCCATCAATCCGGTTACGATGAAAGTTATACCAAGTCCACGCAATGGAGCAGGGATTTGAGAATATTCAATTTTTTCACGAATGGCGGCAATACCAACAATAGCCAGTAACCAACCTACTCCTGATCCAAGTCCGTAAACAGCAGCTTCACCTACATTGATGAACGCTTTTTGCTGAAGGAAAAGAGAACCACCAAGGATGGCACAATTTACAGCAATCAGTGGTAAGAAAATCCCTAATTGTGTGTAAAGTACCGGAGCAAATTTTTCAACAATCATCTCAACCAACTGCACCATTGAGGCAATGATGGCAATGAACATGATGAAGCGCAGAAAGCTTAAATCCACATTGGCAAAATCAGCACCTAGCCAGGTCAATGCCCCTTCATTTAAAATGAATTTTTCAAGAAGGTAGTTCACAGGAACCGTGATTCCTAAAACAAAAATTACTGCTAAGCCAAGCCCCATTGAGGTGCTTACTTTTCTGGAAACAGCCAGGTAAGAACACATACCGAAGAAGTATGCGAAAACCATGTTTTCAATGAAGATTGATTTGATAAATATATTAATCAGATTTTCCATTTCTTTCTTCGTTTAATATTAGTTCTCAATTAATTGACGGTTTCTGCTGCGTTGCACCCAAATAATGATGCCCACAGCAACCAGAGCCATTGGAGAAAGTACCATCAGGCCGTTGTTTTCGTAAAAACCACCATTGGCAATGTACCAGCTATCTGGGATTACTTTGTATCCATAAATGCTTCCTGCGCCAAGAAGTTCTCGGAAAAAACCAACGATAATCAGAATCACGCCGTAGCCGGCAGCATTTCCAACCCCGTCAAGGAAGGCAGGCCATGGTCTGTTGCCTAATGCAAAAGCCTCAAGGCGCCCCATGATGATACAGTTGGTGATAATCAAACCAACAAAAACAGAAAGCTGACGGCTAACATCATACACGTAGGCTTTCAAAATTTGGTCTACCAAAATTACCAGTGCTGCAATAACCACAAGCTGAACGATAATCCGGATTCGATTAGGGATTCCATTTCTTAAAAGGGAAATAATCACATTGGCAAAACCAAGCACAGCCACTACAGAAATTGACATCACAACTGATGGCTTTAATTGCGCTGTTACTGCCAACGCCGAACAAATACCCAAAACCTGCACAGTAATCGGGTTACTGTTGTTCATCGGGTCACTTAGTAAGCCTAAGTTTTTCTTTGAAAATAAAGGTTCTCTATCGCTCATCTTCTTTTATTTTTTCGAGTTGAAAAAAGCTTTGTAAGCACTCAGGTCATCCATCAACATCTTTTCCAATCCTTTGGATGTTATCGTACCGCCTGAAATTCCGTCAACTTTATGATCCTCAGGTGCTTTTTCACCAGCTTTAGCTACAATGATGGATACAAATTTTCCGCTTCCGTCAAACAGTTGTTTGCCTTTGAATGGATCTTCAAACATAGCGGTAGAAATCTCGGCGCCAAGCCCGGGGGTTTCACCTTCATGGTCGAAGTTTGCACCATAAATTGTATTCATATCGTTTTCTAAAGAAATATATCCCCAGATTGGTCCCCAAAGGCCCGATCCACGTAATGGGATAATGTATTTTACTGTTCCGTCTATTTCGCATTCAAAAACAGGAAGTTCTTGCTCTTCAATAGCTTTTGCCCGTTGCTTTTTAAGATCAACCTTAAAAGCATCGCTATCCAGTGTTTCCCCTTTCGAATTTACCACATAAGAATTGACAATCTTGTCCGCATAAATTTCTTCGGCATTATCAGCGTTTGCCTCAATATTTACCGAAGCCAGAATGTTCTTCTTCTTCTCAACCTCGATGTTTTTAGTTTGCAATGGTTTAAGACTGATTGCTGTAAACGATAAAATGGCAGCAACCAGGATCACCATGACCGAGGCATATATAAATGTGTAAACATTGCTGTTACTGTTCATTTTCTTTTCTTTTAAAGATTAAGCATTCACTTGTGCACGTTTCAAACGCCGTTTAATATTTCCCTGAACCACGTAATGGTCGATCAATGGGGCAAACGTATTCATTAATAAGATGGCCAACATCATTCCTTCGGGGAACGCTGGGTTCAGCACACGGATGAGAATGGCAAGTACCCCAATCAGGAATCCGTAAATCCATTTTCCACGTTGCGTTTGCGATGCTGAAACAGGGTCTGTAGCCATGAATATAGCACCAAAGGCAAAACCACCGATGATTAAGTGTTTCCAGAATTCAAGTTCCATGTAGGCATTAACTGCAAACAGGTTTAGCAAAATTCCCATGAATGCACCACCAATTATTGTTGAAACCATAATTCGCCAGCTTCCGATTCCGGTTACAATAAGAATTACAGCACCCAGCAAAATTGCTAGTGTTGAAGTTTCCCCAATCGATCCGGGAATTAAACCAACGAATGCATCCCAAACGTTAAAGTCAATTTTTCCAACTACCGCTTCAGCCATTGGCGTTGCTCCTGTAAAGCCATCTGCCATTTTCTCAACACCAGATGCTGAAATCCAAACTGAATCGCCAGACATTTGTGCTGGGTAGGCAAAGAAAAGGAATGCACGGGCAACCAATGCCGGGTTCCAGATATTCATCCCGGTCCCTCCAAATACCTCCTTGCCAAAAATTACGGCAAAGGCAGTTGCAACAGCAACCATCCAAAGGGGGGTGTTTATTGGCATCACCATCGGGATTAAAATCCCGGAAACAAGGAAGCCCTCATTTACTTCGTGTCCACGGAATTGTGCAAAAACAAACTCAATTCCAAGACCAACCACATACGATACAATTATTACTGGCAGTACCTTCAACAAACCAAATGTGAACATCTGCATAAAAGTAGCTTCGGCCAGTTGACCTAATGCGCCAAAATGCTGATAACCTATATTGTACATTCCAACCAGTAAGGCAGGCACAAGTGACATCACTACAATGGCCATTGTCCTTTTCAGGTCGATATGGTCGTGGATGTGTGATCCGCTTTTTGATGTGTCCTTTTGCACAAAGGCAAGGGTGAAGAAAGCATCATGTGTAGAATGCAGCCAGTGAAATTTGCCGCCCTTCTGCACGTGAGGTTTTGTTTTTTCAAAAAAGTTCTTTATCGCTTTCATTGAATCATCTATTTTGTTTCAAGCAATAGCTTATCCTAATTCTTTTATCATCGAGTTAATTCCTTCACGCAAGGTGTCCTGTACTTTTATTTTCGATGTACACGCATATTCGCACAAAGCAAGGTCTTCTTCAACCAATTCGTAAATTCCCAGTTGCTCCATTTTGTCAATATCATTAACCAATATCGATTTCAACAGGAACACAGGAAGAATGTCCATTGGAAGGAATTTTTCGTACTGCCCGGAAATAACGAACGCTCTTTCTCCTCCATTCATGTTCGCAGTCAAGGCATATTCTTTTTTAGGAAGAAGGCTTGAAAAGAAAGCTTTTGTTGCTGAATATTTAGTAACGCCAGGTGCAGCCCAGCCTAAAAATTCGTATTCATCTCCTTCAGGGATCACCGTTATTTGCTGGTCAAAATATCCTAAAAAGTCATCTTTTTCAATTTTTGAACCAGTTAAAACATTACCGCTGATAAAACGTTCTTTTTCTTCTTCTTTGGTTTTTCCTGAAAGGAATTCGCCCAAATTGGCACCATGTACAGTTTTGAAATATCTAGGGTTGACAACTTCTGATCCGGTTAGTGCAATTGATTTTGAAAAATCCAGTTTGCCGGTTTCAAATAGTCGTCCGATATAAACCAATGCCTGAACAGGTAATGTCCAAATTAAATCACCTTTATTGATTGGCGAAACGTGATGTATTTGAACACCTACATTTCCTGCCGGATGTGGTCCTGAAAACGTGTTTGTTTCAACATTTTTTAAATCAGTAAAAAAGCTGCCTGACTGATCGGGGGAAAGACCTAGCTGGATTTTTCCATCGGTAAGCCTGGTTAAGGTATTGATCCCAGTTTGTATTACTGATTTTTCTTTCTCATATAAAAACCCAAAATCCGGGGCTAACGGAGCAGTATCAAATCCGGAGATAAAGATGCTTGAAGGCACATCAGATGGTTTGGCCAATACGCCGTAAGGACGTTGTTTTATAAATGGCCAAAGCCCGCTTTTAAGCAACTCTTCCTTTACTTCTTCCCTGGAAAGTGAACCTGGATCAGCTTTTTTATAATCAAGGCTTTCATTCTTGCCATCTGATTCAACAACTATTTCTAAAATTTTACGGCGTTCACCACGGTTAACCGCTTTAACGGTACCACTCACAGGTGAAGTGAATAAAACTTCAGGATTGTACTTGTCGAAAAATAAGGCATCGCCAATTTTTACTTCAGCTTCTGCTTTTACTTTCATTTTGGGAGTCAAGCCAGGAAAATCTGTTGGCTTTAGGGCTACTGTTTTTGCTTCGGGTGCATCTTCAAGAACAGCTTCTGCAGTTCCTTTTAACCGGATGTTTAATCCACGTTTTAATTTAAAATGCTTAGACATTGTAATCCCTTGTTGTAGTTAAATTTTTAGGCTGCCAAAAATACATATTTAAAAAACTTTTTACAATCTTTGTTAGAGAAACTTCTATTAATTGAAATATTTACATACATCAAGACGTTGTATGATTTGGCTCAGCTTTTGTTAAGATGAGTTTTTTTTGCCATAAAAGCACAAATTCAATGTATAAACAACAAAAAAATCGAACTTTTGATTTCATTTTGATCATTTTTTGCTGCGTTATTTTTTCATTAAATTCTTTTGCCCTGCAAAACAGTGAGTTTTATTATCAAAATGCCGTTTTTCGTGAAGAAATAAAAACGGTTCAACTTTACTCGGAGGGATTTGCTCAAAGCCATCCTGTTTATGAATTGGGCTCGGACGCCAATTTAATACTGAAGTTTGATGATATTTCCGGAGAGGTGAAAAATTACTACTATACAATTATACATTGCGATGCCGACTGGAATGAATCTTACCTTGATCAGACTGAATACATTGATGGTTTTACCGAAAATCCGCTTGATGATTATGCCATGAGTTTTAATACGACCATGAATTATGTGAACTATCAACTTCGAATCCCGAATGAACAAGTTGACCTAAAATATTCAGGGAATTATGTTCTGGTTGTTTATGAAGATCAAGACAAGGAAAAACTGGTGCTGACACGTCGTTTTCATGTGTTGGACCGCAAAGTTGATGTTCGTGGTGTGGTGAAAAAAGCTACGTTTGATCCGTTTAAAGGCGACAACCAAGAGGTAGATTTCACGATCTCTCACCCAAATCTTGCAATAGATAATCCACAGGATGATATAAAAGTAGTGGTGATGAAGAATCGTAGATGGGATAATGCTATCCGGGATTTAAAGCCTCGTTTCATTCGGGGAAACGAATTGGTTTATGATTACAGTAAAGAGAATGTTTTTAAAGGTGGTAACGAGTATCGCTATTTCGATATTCGCACTACGCGCTATAATGGTGAAAATGTATTTGCCACAACATTTCATCGGCCATATTTTCACATAACATTAATGAAGGATGAAATCCGTTCAAATAAGAAGTTTTTTAGCTACAAAGAAATGAATGGGAATTTTGTGGTTGAAAGCCAGGAAAGGGTTGAGGATTTTGACACCGAATGCGAATATGTTTTTGTTCATTTTACACTGGAGATGGAAGCACAGTTGGTTGGGGGCACCGTAAATGTTTTTGGTGCTTTGACTGATTGGAACGCCAACAAGAGTAACGAAATGACCTGGAATTATGAGACAGCCGCCTACGAGTTGACTCTTTTATTAAAACAGGGTTATTACAATTTCCAGTATGTTTATGTCCCCGATGGAGCAAATGTAGCTGAAGAAGATGTACTCGAAGGTTCACACGTTGAAACCGAAAATGTGTACCAGGTGCTGGTTTATCATAAAGGAATTTCAGGAAGGTATGATGAGCTTGTAGGGTTTCAGTTATTGCGTTCAGCCAGGTAATAGAATTTCAAAATCCCCAAAAACAAAATTCAAAATCCAAAGCCCAGAAAGTTGATAGTCTTGTAGCCGTTGGTCTTTTTATCTTACGACAGTTAGTGTTCCGTCTCCTCCTGTAAATGGAATTGAAAAGTAAAAAACAGAACCTTCTCCCACTTTAGATTTAACTTCAAGGGTGCCGCCTAAAAGGTTGGTGTAATGTTGTGCTATCGAGAGTCCCAATCCGGTACCTTCATATTCACGGGTCGTTTTATTATCCAGTTGATGGAAGCGCTCAAAAACCCGGTCTATTTGTTCTTCTTCAATACCAATGCCAGTATCCCTTACAAAGAATTTTAGCGATTCGCGGGTGTCAAATGTATAGCCAAACTCAACCTCGCCTTCGTTGGTAAATTTCACGGCATTGTCCAGCAGCTTTTGCATGATTTCTATAAGAATGGTCTTGTCAGTAGAAACACCAAATTTTGGGTTGGCATTTTCATTGCTCAATTTAAGTCGAATAGGACGGTTGCTAACATCGTAGCTGTATTCACGATATAACTCCAGCATCAGGTCATTGATATGGCAGAAGGCAGGACTTAGGATTACCTGGTTGCTTTCAATTTTTGAAAGGCTGATCATGTCGTTGATCATTTCCATGAGAAGCTTACCATTACTTAAGATGATTTCAACGAAGCGGTTTTTCTCTTCCATGTCAAATTCCGGAGAACCAACCATTTTTGAGAAACCGATAATGGCATTCATTGGTGTGCGTATCTCATGCGATATGTTGGCCAGGAACGCTGACTTGAGATTGTCCGCTTCTTCAGCTTTAATTTTTGCCTCTTCAAGCCTGATCTCAGCAATTTTACGCTTGGTGATATCACGCGCAATGGAAATCACCGAGTTATCATCCAGCTTGGCAATCCGCATCTCGAACATGGCAGTTCCTTTTTCCACTTCCAGTGCATACTCAATGGTTTCAATAGTATTGAACTGAATGGCATCCTGGATGCATTGGAAAATTTTCCTGGACATTTTTTCTGAAAAGCCCACTTCAAATATGGTATTACCAATGATGTCGTCTGCGGTAATTTTAATCTGTTCCTGTTCTTTTATTACAAAGTCAACGTAAATGCCATCTTTGTCGATAACAAAAAAGATATCCGGGATAGCTTCAAGTAAAACTTGATAACGTTTTTTACTTTCCTGAAGGCTTTCAATTCGTTTTTGTCGGAGACTGATATCGTTGAAAATGGCAATAATCTGGTTTTGTGAAGGTTTAACGACAAACACTTCAAACCATTTATTTAGGTGCTCAACATGAATTTCAGTTTTCTTCTTGTTGGATTGTAGAAAGAAGTTGCTCCAGTGGAATGAGTTTCGGAAAACTTTTGGGAAAATGATCTCGGCATCAACATCCCTAAGTTCACGCGAGCCAACTTTGAACATGGTTTCAAAAGCAGGGTTAATTTTATTGACCTTCAACCCAGCCGGATTTTCCATCTCATCTCTCACAATTTCCATAAGAGCTACTCCTTGCTGGAATGCTTTGAATGTGTGATTGGTTTTTTCTTCTGCTGAATCTGCTTTCTTCTTTATTTCGCCAAGCGATAGTTGGTAATTTCCAGAAATAAGAAATGACGTGACAAAAATTAATATAAAGATTACAAACGGATTCAGGATCATATTGTCATTTGGCCAGTAGAGAGAAGTGGCATCTGCCAATTTTCCAGCCATGTAAATATGAAAGAATAATAAGGCTATACATAGTGCAAAGAAGTATAAAAGACGATTAATCTTTTTATCGAACAGAACAAGAAATAAAAATCCGGGAGCCATCGACCAAACCGTGTAAGGGATAGCAGAATGGATTGGCATTACAGCATGTTGCTTCGAAATAAAAAAGAAGTAAATAGCTATCGGAATGAAAAAGATGAAGTTGCTTACACATTTAAACCGTCCATTTCTTAAACAGTAAAAAGCTGAAATAAAAATAGCCAGTAATGAAATATCGCCCGGGATGCATGCATTAACAGGTCTTCCCAATGTGGCAATCGAGAAATCAACAATCGAAAAAATAATTCCAGCTAGCACAATCAAGTGCAGGGCTATTATTTTTCGCTTTTCTTCGTTGGTTTCAATAGAAAAAGGTTTGCTTACAAATTGATATATAAGTTTCAGCATGAAAAATCGAATCGGACACTGTTAAAAACGGACTAAATATAGTAAAATTTACTTGGTAATGGCTTATCATATTGTTTTAATGAATCATTTTTGAAAGCTGACATTTATTAGGATTAAAATTATTCCGATTGCATAGATTTGTGATTGAAGTGAATACAAGTAATAAGTAAAAATTATAAGATTATGCCAAAAGGTTTTTTTAACGTTCCGGTGGCAAAGAACGAGCCGGTGAAAACGTATGCTCCAGGTTCTCCTGAGAGAGCAAGCTTGAAAAAGAAAATTGAAGAAATGCGGTCTAAGGAAGTAGAAATTCCAATGATTATTGGTGGCCGCGAAGTAACTACTGATCGTCGTGTACGCATGGCACCTCCACACGAAATCAACCATACATTGGGTTATTATTCGCAAGGTGATGCATCGCATGTACAGATGGCTATTGATGCTGCACTGGAAGCCAAAGATGCCTGGGCAAATTTAGGCTGGCAACACCGTGCTTCTATTTTCCTTAAAGCGGCAGACCTGTTGGCAGGACCTTATCGCGATAAAATAAATGCTGCAACCATGCTGGGGCAATCAAAAAATGCGTTCCAGTCTGAAATTGATGCAGCATGTGAAATGGCAGACTTTTTCCGTTTCGGCGTAAAATGTATGACCGATATTTATAAAATGCAACCAGAATCAGCTCCTGGCATTTGGAACTACAATGAGTTCCGTCCGTTGGAAGGTTTTGTTTTTGCATTAACTCCATTCAACTTCACTTCAATTGCAGGAAACTTACCAGCAGCTCCAGCCATGATGGGTAACGTAGCTGTATGGAAACCTTCAAAAACTGCTGTTTATTCAGCAGGGGTAATTATGGAACTATTTAAAGAAGCAGGTCTTCCTGATGGTGTTATTAATATTGTACATGTTTCTGGTCCTGTTGCTGCAGATGTGGTATTCTCACACCCAGAGTTTGCAGGTATTCACTTCACAGGATCAACCGGAGTGTTCCAGGAGATTTGGAAGACTATTGGTGAGAACATTTACAAGTATAAATCATACCCAAGAATCGTTGGTGAAACAGGTGGAAAAGATTTCATCTTTGCAGATCCAACAGCAGACAGACAAGGTTTGGCAATTGCAATGGTTCGTGGAGCATTTGAATATCAAGGGCAAAAATGTTCAGCGGCTTCCAGGGTTTATATTCCTGAAAGTATTTGGGAAGATGTTCGCGAAAGAATGGGCAAAGCATTGGCAACAGTTAAAATGGGACCTCCTGAAGATTTCACCAACTTCGTAAATGCAGTAATCGATGAGACAACCTTTGATAAATTGGCTGGATATATTGATCGTGCAAAAGAAGATGAAGATGCAGAAGTAATTTTTGGTGGGAATCACGATAAGTCGGTTGGTTACTTCATCGAGCCAACAGTAATTTTGGCTAAAAATCCTGACTATGTAACTATGCAGGAAGAACTGTTCGGACCAGTATTGACAATCTATGTTTACGAAGATGAAAAACTGGACGAAACATTGACGATCCTTGACAATACTTCTATTTATGCATTGACAGGTGCTGTGTTCTCGCAAGATCGTTACAGCATTGAGAAAATTACCAAGCGTTTGGAAAATGCTGCTGGTAACTTCTACATCAACGATAAACCAACTGGAGCAGTTGTAGGGCAACAACCATTTGGTGGTTCTCGTGGTTCTGGTACAGATGATAAAGCAGGTTCAACTTTTAACTTCCTGCGTTGGACTTCAATTCGTACTATCAAGGAAAACTTTGTGCCTGCACATGATTACATGTATCCAAATTTCTATCCGGATAACGAATAATAAAAAGCATAATATATTTAAGAGGTTGTCTATTCGGCAGCCTCTTTTTTTTCTTGTTCGTTTACCTTTTTTCTAAGTCTTCTGATTTCTAATTCATACCCTAATAACCAAATCACGATTCCGATGAACAGGATTGATGATCCATTAGGCCAGTGTTGAAGTTTAAATATTGCACCTGTTAAGGTGAGGATGGCGCCAGTATTATGTAACAAGCGAAAATTCATGTTTTTCATTAGAGTGGTTTTTTGTTAAAGGTAATAAATTTTACAAACTGAATTTACCCACATCAATTAATGTTTAAATCTTTCGAAAGCCTTATTTCTAATTTCAAAACCACCTTAAAAAAGAATACTTTTGTGTCCGCAAATAGTTAATTATTTAAAACGATTATAAATTATGGCTGACATTCAAAAAATGGTATTAATGATCCTTGACGGATGGGGAATTGGTGATGGTTCCGAACGTGATGTGATCGCAAGTGTTCCAACTCCTTTTATGGATTCACTTCAGGCTGAATATCCGAACTCACAGTTGTTAACCTCTGGTCGTGATGTGGGTTTGCCGAAAGGCCAAATGGGTAACTCTGAAGTTGGTCACTTAAATATTGGTGCAGGGAGAATTTTGTACCAGGATATGGTTAAAATTACCAAGGCCATCGAAGACAAAAGCCTGTGGGAGCAGCCACAAATAACAAAAGCATATAATTACGCTAAGGACAATAATAAAAAAGTTCACCTGATTGGTTTGATTGGCCCTGGAGGGGTTCATGCATTGAGTACGCACATGATAGCGCTTTGCCAGATTGCAACCGAAATGGGCTTGGAAGATGTATTTGTTCATGGTTTGACTGATGGCCGTGACACAGACCCACGTTCTGGTTATGGTTTTCTTGAAAATGATCTTGAGGCATTAAAATCAACCAATGCTAAATTTGCTTCGGTTATTGGCCGTTACTACGGAATGGATCGCGACAGCAACTACGATCGCTTGAAATTGGCTTACGATTTATATACAAAAGGGGAAGGTGAAAAGTCAACAGACCTGCTAGCTTCTGTTAAAGCTTCATACAATGCTGGCGTTACCGATGAATTTCTAAAACCAATTGTGATGGTAAACGAAGACGATAGTCCTGTTGGTTTAATTGAAGAGGGTGATGTGGTTATTTGCTTCAACTTCCGTACCGACCGCCTTCGCCAAACAACGATTGCTTTTACCCAACAAGACCTTGCTGAATATGGCATGCACACTATGGATTTGCAATGGTACACCATGACCAACTACAAAGCAGATTTCAAAGGGATCAATGTAATCTTTGATAAGGAGAATCCAAGCAATACTATGGGAGAAGTAGTGTCGAATGCTGGTTTGAAACAAATCCGTATTGCTGAAACTGAGAAATATGCACACGTAACGTTCTTTTTCAGTGGTGGACGTGAAGCGGAATTTGATGGTGAAAGCCGGATTTTGATTCCTTCACCTAAAGTTGCTACTTACGACCTTCAGCCGGAAATGTCTGCTCCTGAAGTGAAAGATGCGATTGTGCCTGAGTTGAATAAAGGCGAAGTTGATTTTGTTTGCCTGAACTTTGCGAACGGTGATATGGTTGGGCATACTGGCGATTACAAAGCCATTTCAACTGCAATTGCTGCTGTTGATAGTTGTGTGAAAGAAGTAGTTGAGGCAGCCCGTGCCAATGGTTATAACGTAATGGTTATTGCTGATCACGGTAATGCTGACAATGCTGTAAACGAAGATGGTTCAGCAAATACGGCACACTCGTTGAATCCTGTTCCATGCATTTATGTAAGTGATAGCAAAGAGCTTAAATTGAATAATGGTGTTCTTGCTGATGTTGCACCAACTTTGCTAAAAGAAATGGGATTAGAAGTACCTGAAGAAATGACCGGGAAAATTTTGATTGAAAAATAAATTGAAACTATAAATTTGTAGCCTCCCTGCGTAACGGGGAGGCTTTTTTTTACTTGACATGTTAGAAATTGGAAAAACCATAGTTAGTTTGGATGTGCTTGAAGAAAAGTTTTTGTGTGATCTTCTCAAGTGCAAAGGTGCTTGCTGTGTTGAGGGTGATTCTGGTGCGCCATTAACAGATGAAGAAGCAAAAGAAGTTGAAGAAAGCTATCCGGTTTTTGAAAAATATTTGCCAGAAGAACACAAGCTTGAGGTTGAAAAACAAGGTTTTTCAATAATTGACAGCGATGGCGATTTAGTGACCCCGCTGGTCAACAACAAACAATGCGCATACACTTTTACTGATGAAAAGGGCATATTGAAATGCGCTATTGAAAAAGCCCACTTCGATGGTAAAATCAAATTCCGAAAACCAGTTTCATGCCATCTGTACCCCATTCGAATTACTGAATACAAGCGGTTTGATGCTGTAAACTACGAGCAAATCGATATATGTAAACCCGGACGTGAGTGCGGCAAAGGTCAGCAGCTTCCACTGTATAAGTTTTTAAAGGAGCCGCTGGTTCGAAAGTATGGCGAGAAGTGGTACGAGCAGCTAAGCTATGCCGCCGAGCATTTGCCTTCTTTGAAAAAGTAATTTATGCGATTATTTCAACCCTGTTCCCTTCAGGGTCGAGAATTACCGATTCGTAAAAACCATCACCAGTGGTTCTGGGTTCCCCAACAACACGAAAGCCATCATCTTTTAGCTGTTTGGTAAGCTTGTCCACTTTCATTTTTGAACCCACTTTTATGGCAAAATGGGTGATGCCCAAATATTGTTTTTCAGTAGAATTCCTGGATTTTGGTATTGATGGCATTTGCATCAACTCAATGCTACAGTCCCCATCAAATTTGATAAAGTAGGATTTGAAATCCCGTGTGTGGTTAAAATATGGCGTGCTTGAACTGGCGTCAAAATAATGAAGGTAAAAATTTCGCATACCTTCAAGGTCAGTCGTCCATATGGCAATATGTGAAATTCTCATAGTTGGTTAAAATTACGTAATAAAATTATTCAATTGCTTCCCATTCCTGAAAAAACTGTTGCATATAGTGTTCCATGAACAAATGCCTTCCAGCAGCGATGGCTTTTGCAGAATTGGTATTCATCATATCTTTTAGCAGAAGCAATTTTTCGTAGAAGTGATTGATAGTTGTGCCTTTAGCTGATTTGTATTCTTCAAAATTAGCATGGAATTCCGGTTCAGAAACAGGGTCATGTAGCAAGCGGTTCTTGTTCCCACCAAAAGCAAATGCCCTTGCAATTCCAATCGCACCAATGGCATCGAGTCGGTCAGCATCTTGCACAATTTGAGCTTCAAGAATGTCGGGTTTGGTTTTTACTCCAGCACCTTTGTAGGAAATTTGCTCAATCATTTCACAAATCCCATCAATTTGATTCTTTTCTATCTGAAGACTTGCAAGCCATTTTCGGGTGTTCTTTAATTCTTCCTCACTTTCGCTAATTTTCCAGTCATCCAAATCGTGCAGTAAGGCAATCATTTCAACCAAATATGGATCAGCTTTTTCATTTTCAGCAATTTTTAGAGCAAGTTTTCTAACTCGATCAATGTGCCACCAATCATGTCCGCTTCCTTCAGCTGTAAACTTTAGGCGAATATATTCTTCTGTTGCAATAATATGATCTTGCTGGTTCATGGCCGTTGTAAATCCTGTTAGGGGGTTACTATTGTATATTGCAAATTACTTCGAACAGAATGAAATTACAAATGAATAATCAAAATTGTTTCAGCAAACCGTTTCAAAAAGAAAGTTAAAAAACACGTTCGTATTAGCTAAATAATTATTTTTGCTGAACTTTAATTGTTTTTTCTCTGTTTTACAGGGAATTATATGTGCGATATGAAAGAGCTTGAGAAATTGACATTGCCCAACCTACTTCAGGTAAGTTTTGAAAAATATAGTAATCAAACGTCCCTCGTATTTGCTGGTGAAGAAACCAGGACTTATCAGGAGTTGAAGTCTGAAGTAGAATCTTTGGGGAGCTACTTGTACAAGATTGGCATTAAGAAAGGTGCTAAGGTGGCCATTTTAAGTTCAAATATGCCAAATTGGGGCATCGCTTTTTTTGCTATCGCATCTGTTGGGGCTGTTGTTGTTCCTATTCTTCCGGATTTTCACGAGAGTGAGATCCAAAATATTCTGGAGCATGCTGAAGTTGAGCTAGTTTTTGTATCAGAGGGATTGAAAAACAAAGTCTCGAAGGAGAATTTTCCAAAAATGGAAATTATCCCTATTGAAGATTTTAATGTGCTTAGTTCTGACTCAAAGAACTTTAATTATGTAGAGGTTCAGGAGGAAGATTTACTATCGATTATATACACTTCTGGAACGACAGGCAAATCAAAGGGGGTGATGCTCACGCACAAGAACATTGTTTGGACTGCCCAGCAGAGTTTGTCTTTACAGTATGTTGATCCGAATGACCGTTTCTTGTCGGTACTTCCATTGTCCCATACGTTTGAAAACACATTGGGGCTTATTTTTCCAATTATGAATGGATGTTCTGTTCATTACCTGAAAAAACCACCAACAGCACCGGTGTTGCTTCCGGCTTTAAAGGAGGTTAGACCAACAATCATGTTGGTTGTGCCATTGATTATTGAGAAAATCTACAAAGGGAAAATTCTTCCAAACATAAACAGCAAAGCCATTACCAAATTTTTGTACAAAATCAGGCCATTTCAGGTATTGCTAAGCCGCGTTGCCGGTAAAAAGCTAATGGAAACATTTGGTGGTGAATTGAAATTTTTTGGAATTGGTGGTGCAAAGCTCGACAACCAGGTTGAACGCTTTTTAATGGATGCCAAATTTCCCTTGGCAATTGGCTATGGTTTAACTGAAACATCTCCATTATTGGCTGGAGCAGTTGGAAAAAATGTTCGTTACCTTTCTACAGGAATTCCTATGAAAGGCGTAAAACTGCGGATAGCCAATGCCGATCCTGAAACTGGCGAGGGCGAAATTCAGGCCAAAGGATTCAATGTTATGAAGGGCTATTACAAAGAGCCTAAAATTACAAAAGAAGTGTTCACTGAAGATGGCTGGTTCCGTACTGGTGATCTGGGTAAATTCGACAAATCTGGCTTTTTATATATAAAAGGCCGTATCAAGAATATGATTGTTGGGGCAAGCGGAGAAAATATTTATCCTGAGGAAATTGAGTCGGTGATCAATCGTATGGAATACGTGTTGGAATCATTAGTTGTTCAGCAAAAAGGCCGTTTGGTTGCCATGGTTCATTTGAACATGGAAGAAATTGAACAACGCATTAAGAATATGAAATCATTGAAAGACGAAGCTGTTCATAAGATCAATTCGAAAGTTGATGAGGTATTGGATGAAATCCAGCAAAAGGTCAACGAAGAAGTGAATAAATTTTCTCGTATTCAACAAATTGTACTTCATCCAGTGCCTTTTGAAAAAACACCAACCCAAAAAATTAAGCGGTTCTTATATCATTAAAAGAAAGTTCAAAAGTTATTAGTTTAAAGTGAAGCGACTTGCTTTTGTTAATCTTTGAAAAATATTTGGGATTGAATCTCCCGGTTTTTATTCAAAAATTCACTCATCTTCTCTTTTAACTTTAAGTACTTAAAACTTACAACTCCAGACTTGATCAGGTAATTTTAACCCTTTGTGATAATTCTGTGATAAACAGAAGCTACCTTTCGGATGTTACAAAGGAAAAAAAATTATGGAAAAAGCCCTGATAATTGAAGACGATAAGGATATCTCCGAATTGATATCGATCCACCTCTCTGATATGAACATGGAAGTTGACCAAGCTTTTGATGGTAAAGATGGCCTGATGAAAGCCATGAATAACGACTATCGTTTCATATTGCTTGACATTCGCTTACCCTTGATGGATGGTTTTGAGGTTTGCAAGCGCATTCGGATGGAAAAAAACAACACACCAATTTTGATGATCACATCCAAATCAGAAGAAATTGACAAAGTTTTGGGATTGGAAATTGGAGCGGACGACTATATTTCTAAACCTTTTGGAATTAGGGAGTTGCTGGCTCGTGTGAAGGCGGTTCTGCGCCGTACCGATATGAATAGTCAACCTACTGAAGGAGAAGATGTAAAACTTCGATGTGAGAATCTGTTCATTAACGTTGGGATGCGAATTGTTGAGATGGATGGACAGCGCATTGAATTGTCCCCCAAAGAGTTTGATCTGTTGGTTTACCTTGCCTCAAATCCGGGGAAAACCTATACAAGAATGCAGTTGTTGAGCCAGGTTTGGGGCTACGAATTTGAAGGCTTTGAGCATACTGTGAACTCGCACATAAACAGGCTTCGTTCGAAAATTGAAAAAGATATGGGACAGCCTGAATACATTCTAACAACATGGGGGGTTGGTTATAAATTCAGGGAAAATTAAAAGAAAGGGAAGTGACTATGAAAATCAAAAAACCTAAAATATTCAATAACTTATATTTACAGATATCCGCAATTTTCTTGCTGGTATTGATTCTGTTTACGGCAATATCCTTGCGCATTTCTGTTGAGTCATCACGCAAATATTCAGTTGAAGTGAATCAGAAATTGAACCGCGGTTTGGCAGCCAGTTCGGTGGAAGGACTTAATTCGCTTATTAAAGAAGCGGATGGTGTTATTGGAGAGGCTGTAATTCAGGATATTATGCACTCGATGATGGTTATTAACCCGATTGTTGAAGTGTACCTTCTTGATCCGGATGGGAAGATTATGAATTATGTGGTTCCTAAAAAGGATGTCAAGTTAAAAGAAGTTGATCTTGAACCGATAGATATTTTCCTGGCAGACGAAGAAAACAGTATTATTCTTGGCGATGACCCCAGAAATCCGGGCGAATATAAAACATTCTCAGCGGCACCCATTAATTATGAAGGAGAACTGATTGGATATATTTACATTGTTTTGGCCAGTCGTGAGTATGTTTCTGTTGCTGACACATTGATGGGCAGTTATATCCTGGGGCTTTCCATTCGGTCTATTGTTTTTATTTTATTTGTTTCTGCACTTGTTGGGTTGTTTGCTATTTGGTTTATTACCAGAAAGTTGAATCCTATAATTGCCGGGATTAATCAATTTCGTGATGGAGATTTGAGTACTCGGATTGTTGTAAAAAGCGACAACGAATTGGATCGAATAGGCTTAGTTTTTAATGAAATGGCTGAAACGATCGAAGGAAATATTACAGAACTAAAAGGGGTTGACAACCTTCGTCGTGAGTTGATTAGCAATGTCTCTCATGATTTGCGGACTCCCGTAGCATCTATTCAGGGCTATGCTGAAACGCTTTTGCTGAAGAAAGAAAACATTGACAAAGAAGAACAAAATAAATACCTGGAAATCATTTATAAAAGTTGTGGGCGTTTGAAGAAATTGGTTGAAGAACTGTTTGAACTTTCTAAGCTTCAGGCAAATCAGGTAAAACCAAATACCGAGCCGTTTTCAATTGCCGAACTGGTTTACGATATTTCCAATAAATATCGAATGATTTCAAAAAAGAAAGGCATTAGTTTTAATACCGTAATTGCTAAAAGTGTACCTCTCGTTGAGGCCGATCTTTCAATGATTGACCGTGTGTTGCAGAATTTAATTGACAATGCTGTTAAGTTTTGCAAAGAAGGTGATGCCATCAATATTGAAATTGACACAAAGGATCCTGGAACGGTTGAGGTAAAAGTTATTGATTCCGGACAAGGGATCAAGCAGGACGATTTGCCCAATGTATTTCAACGGTATTACAAAGGGCGAACCGACCAGCAAAGTACCGGGCTCGGACTGGCGATTGTTAAGAAAATTATTGAGCTGCACCAGTCCAAGGTTCAGGTGTTTAGTCAATACGGTAAGGGTACTACCTTTGTCTTTGATCTTCCGGTTGCTGCTATCGCTTAAAATCTTTATGGAAAGTTGAATACTTCGTGAACTTGCTGTGATACTTCTATTGGATATTTGTATCAGGAATAAAAACCATTCTGAATTGGTTTGAATATCCTGGTCTGAATATGCCGAACACGACCTAAAATTGAAGTAGGTAAAAAGTAAACGAAAAACCATGAAAAAGTTAAGCTCAGTATTTTTTATTTTATTATTAGGTTTAGTTGTATTCACAGCTTGTGAAGATGAAGATGATGGCCCGAACTTTGGGAACTTGTCCCTTAACATTTCAGGTCTTGAAAACCTCGGTGCTGATTATCAATATGAAGGATGGATTATGGTAAACGGGAGCCCTGTATCTGCAGGCTTGTTCAGCGTTGACAATTCAGGGAATCTTTCTAAATCGTCATTCATGATAGCCGAAGAAGATTTGGAAGCTGCAACGGCTTACATTCTTACTATTGAACCAAGTCCCGACAACGATCCTGCGCCTAGCGATGTGCATATTTTGGCAGGTGATTTTTCCGGTGGTTCCGCCAGTTTAGCGGTTGGGCATCCAGCGGCTTTGGGAGATGACTTTACTACTTCTACAGGTGGTTACATTCTAGCAACTCCTACCGACGGTGGTTCTGATACGGATGAAAACAGTGGTGTGTGGTGGTTGGATCCGTCTAAAGGTCCAGGTGCAGCATTGAATTTGCCAACGCTACCTGCCGGTTGGGCTTATGAAGGTTGGGCTGTTGTAGATGGCACGCCAATAAGTACAGGCCGATTTACAGCTGTTGATATGGCTGATGATGCAGCACCCTTTAGTGGTTCGTCAGCTGGTCCTCCTTTTCCAGGTGAAGACTTGTTGATGAATGCACCATCTGGAGTGACTTTCCCAACAGATTTAGCAGGTAAGACTGTTGTTATTTCCGTTGAGCCAGTTCCGGATAATAGTGCTGCTCCATTCCTGTTAAAACCATTAGTGGGCAATGTACCGTCCGATGCAACTGACCATACATTGTACAACATGGCAAACAATGCTGCTGCTACCAATCCTACGGGAACTGCATCGAGATAGAAGTGATTTATAGTAAGGTAAATGAATTCCAACAACAGGTAAAACGATAAACAGATCAGCTTTGTTGAAGGGGAGAATGTGTGAAAGGTATAAGCTGATGAGCCTTTCATGGGGTTGTTTACTTTGCCAATATAATAACAAGTGGGAACATCTTTTTCTGGAAGATCGGAACACTTGTTATTTTTTTATTGAATTTTTAAGGGTTGTTTGTCCTGAAAGTGTCATTAAAATACAATCGGAAATAACCAGAAATTATGAGGCCAATAGTCAAGCAATTCTTTCTTCTAAGCTTATTAATTATTGTTGTTTTTCCAGCTTCCGCCCAGAAAAAAATAGTGAAAGGTGTGGTAACTACTTTTGAAACAATGGCTGTTATTGATGCTGAAATTACAGTAAAAAGTTCGAAAGAAGTTGCTATGACTGATTCCCTTGGAAGGTTTGCCATTCATGTTGACCCTGTAGACAAGCTAAAAGTTACTGCAAACGGTTTTTATTCCCAGAATGTAAAAGTAGTAGAGAATACTAAACTAGTTGCCGTAAATTTGAAACTAAAACCCACCGAAAAAGCGAGGGAATATGCAATTGGTTATGGGCACGTGAGGGATAGTGAAAAGCTGAATGCGCTATCGCAAATGACCAGCAAGGATGCAGATTTTTCTATTTTTAGGAATATTTATGATCTGATACAAGGAAGGTTTGCTGGTGTGAGTGTTCAAAATAATGAAATTATCATACGGGGAATTAACTCAATTAATTCAAGTAGTGCTGCTTTGATTGTTGTAGATGGTGTTACAGTTGATGGGAGTGCACTTGGTTCAATTCCACCTTCTGATGTGAAAAGTATAAATGTGTTGAAGGACGGGAGTGCGGCTATCTATGGGTCAAGAGGGGCAAATGGAGTTGTAATTATTGAAACCAAGCGCGGGAACGATGAATAAATTTTTAAGACTTTCTTAAAAAGAAAAGGATGTCATCTATTTGGAAGATGACATCCTTTTTCTATTTAGTCAAATGTTATTTTATTTTCCCATTTCAGCAAAATACTTGTAGAACAATGGAATGGTTTTAATACCGTTGTAGAATTGTTCTAACGGGAAGTTTTCATTGGGAGAATGGATGGCATCAGATTCTAGTCCAAAGCCCATTAGCAGGGACTTAATTCCCAAGATTTCTTCAAATGTTGAGATAATTGGAATTGAACCACCGCTACGGAAAGGTACAGGGCGACGACCAAAAACATCAACATAAGCTTTTTCGGCAGCTTGGTATGCAGGTAAATCAATAGGGCAAACATAAGCCTGTCCGCCATGCAATGACTCAACCTTAACTTTCACTGTTCCTGGGGCAATGCTTTCGAAGTGTTTGATAAACAAGTCGGCAATTTTTTCATGGTTCTGGTCTGGTACCAGGCGACTGCTAATCTTCGCATAAGCTTTTGAAGGCAATACTGTTTTGGCACCTTCTCCGGTGTAACCACCCCAGATTCCGCAAATGTCAAATGATGGACGAATGCCTGTGCGTTCAGTGGTTGAAAATCCTTCTTCGCCACTTAATTCTTTTACATCCAGTGCCTGTTTATATTCTTCAACATCAAATGGAGCTTCAGCTAGTAGTGCTCTTTCTTTATCTGAAACTTCCATAACGTCATCGTAAAAACCAGGAATTGTGATGTGCCCTTTTTCATCGATCATCTCAGCAATCATTTTTGAAAGCACATTAATTGGGTTTGCAACAGCGCCACCAAATAGCCCGGAGTGCAGGTCGCGATTTGGGCCGGTCACTTCAACTTGCCAGTATGCCAGACCACGCAAGCCAGTTGTTACTGTTGGCAGGTCTGGGCGGATCATGGTTGTGTCAGAAACAAGGATCACGTCAGCTTTCAGCATCTCTTTGTTTTGTTCGCACCATTTGCCTAGGTTTGGTGAGCCAATTTCTTCTTCCCCTTCAATCATGAATTTCACATTGCAGGGAAGTGTGTTGGTTTTAACCATTAGCTCAAAGGCTTTGGCATGCATCATACCTTGTCCTTTGTCATCATCAGCACCACGTGCCCAAATTTTCCCATCCCTGATTTCTGGTTCGAATGGAGGTGTTGTCCACAAATCAAGTGGTTCAACAGGCATCACATCCATGTGACTGTAAACCAAAACTGTTGGTTTTGATGGGTCTATAATCTTTTCAGCATAGGTAACCGGATTTCCATCAGTTTCAAATATTTCTGCTTTGTCCACGCCAGCTTCGATCAGCAATTTTTTCCATAATTCTGCTGCTTTGTACATATCTGGCTTATGATCTGCAATAGAACTAATTGATGGAATTCGGATTAACTCAAAAAGTTCTTCAAGAAAACGATCTTTGTTTTCTTCAATATAATTCTCAATATAACTCATAGGTGTAAATTTTCAATTCCTGTAAAAATAAGATTTTAATTGTAACAGAAAGATGAGTGATTTCAGTATTCTTAGTTAAATTATAAAGTGAAGTTTTTAGGTTTTGTCAATCACTGACTTTTTTTTATTAAATCCAGCCAAGAGCTTCCTTGTTGATAATCTGTTATCACAGCAGGTTTATTGGTTGATTGAAAAACGCTCATTAGTGCTGAAATTTCTTCTTCTAGCATTTCAATGCCACCCTGTATCATATCATTTCTAAAACCGTCATCGCCAAGTTTTAAAACCATTTCCATAGAAATTACCCGACCAATAATCTGTCCTAATTCTACCAGCTTACGCTGCGGTAGCTGAAAATCCAATTCAAAATTGAAAAGCTTTTTTAATCGGTCTGCTGATCGTATTGTCAGCTCATTCCCTTTTAGGAAATGAAGGATGTTTTTTTCTTTCAGCTTTTTCATTTGTTTAATTATCCCTTCAGAAACCTGGGCGTAAAGAATATCATTTGAACCTTCGAAAATTTGAAATGGCCGGCTATCTGTAATGCCTCGACCGGCAATATGACTGTTTCTGTAGGCTTTAGCTCCAACTAGCTGGGTGAGTGACTGAGCAGCTTCTTGCATAAGGTCAGTTACAACTGATTTAACAGCATTGGCTTCAATTCCAATCCCGGTTAAGTCCTTATCGATCCCGGCAACTTTACTACTGTTGGCGCACATGGCAGAGCAAACCGTAAATGAAGCCTGAAGTTTTGCTAACCTTTTTTGAACCTGGTCATAGTTGAAAAGGCTTTTGCCACCTACGAAACGTTGAGTGCAATGAGATATGGCTTCATCCAACATCCGCTGTATAAATCCCATGCCCATCCCGGGAAACTGCATGCGGCTACGGTGCAGTAAGTCAAGCATCATTTTCACCCCAGTAGTATGTGGCTGTAGCTTTTGTTGTTTTGGTATTTTTACATCGATGCGGTTTCTTCCGTATGGAATTTGATAAAGCCCTAAATTATCATAAAATTCTTCAACCTCTATTCCCTGATTTTTTTGTGTAACATCACAAATGAAAAAATCAATGTCTCTCAGCAGGTCACCATTCTCTGATTTCTGCCGGGCAGTTAGTAGCCAAAAATCTGCCCACCCGGTAAGACCGGCCCAATGCTTTTTCCCTTTTAAATGGAACTGGTTTTCAACCTCTGAGAATGACGTTTGCATGTTCAATGCGTCACTTCCAAAATCAGGTTCGGTAATCATTAGCCCACCCATGTTTTTTTGTTCCAGAAAACGTTTGAAAACGTTTGATTTAACTTCTTCAAGAGCATATTTCCCAACTGGTTGCAAAAACAAGGCTGAATTAATCCCGAAAGTTAATGATAAAGCCAGTGATTCATAGGAAGCTGCTTCGAGTAGGGCAATGTTCTCGTGCATCTTTGCTCCACGGCCTCCGTATTTTTCTGGGATTCCTATTGCTAGTGGGTTTACCGACATAATTTCACGCAAGGCAAAGGGTGGAAGACCTCTTTGTTGTGCATATTGGTTAATGTCACCTCGGTTCTGATAAACTTGTTTCATTTTGCTTTTTAACCGATCTAAAAGCGTATGTAAAGGCTCATGTGCTGCCCCTGTCTGTTTTAGCGTGGAGGTGGTTTTTGTAACTATTTGTCCATTCATGTTTTTATTCTTTCTGAAAGGCAGGTGATTAACTGCCTAAGAAAGGCAACACGAACTTGCTTAGATTGTTCTTGTTTGGTTCATATTTATAATGGCATTGCTTATGTCTGGTAGGTTTTTGTTTCGAAGGGCTTTTTGAAATTGATTTGATTCTATTTTCGTCAGCTTAAGCTTTTGATGAGTTTCGTACAGATCAGATATGTGGTATGATAAGCCTCCTTCCATTGACTGGCTCTTGGCCCTGCTACATTCAATGTTTTTATGTTGTTTGATTTTAGGAAGGTTATTAGTTGTTTCAGTTGTTCTTCGATGAAAAACGATTCTGCCTTAAAAAGAAAAAGTGGTTTCCCCATTTCAGTTGCGTAGTTGTATGTTAGCAGAGTTCCGCCGGTAAGTGTTCCCTGATAAATGATGAGGGTAGCATCTGAATCAATGATATTTTTACGAGTACGATCATCGTAATTACCATAAATGAGTTCGGTCAAGGGATACTCTTCAGAAATTGTTCCATCTTCAGCTTTTCTCCCCGAAGGGCACCAACCGCCACAGGGGAAGCTTTGCTCGATACAGGCATCTAGTGCCGCCCGGTCAACACCCGTTTGCCCGCCGCTTATAATTGTTTGTAAAACCATGGACTAAATTTAAAAGAAATAGAGAATATTTTTCAGACAGATACAAACAAAAAAAGCTCCGTCATTTTTGACGAAGCCCCTGTTATTTTGGGTGGATGACCCCTTCCGATAGCTATCGGAATCGGGGCGACCCCTGTTTCTTTAAGCCAGTTGTGTAAACAAAAAAGCTCCGTCATTTTTGACGAAGCCTCTGTTATTTTGGGTGGATGACCCCTTCCGATAGCTATCGGAATCGGGGCGACCCCTGTTTCTTTAAGCCAGTTGTGTAAACAAAAAAAGCTCCGTCATTTTTGACGAAGCCTCTGTTGTTTTGGGTGGATGATGGGATTTGAACCCACGACCCCTGGAACCACAATCCAGTGCTCTAACCAACTGAGCTACAACCACCATGTTTGCTTTTTGTGTAAAAGCGGGTGCAAATATAACATTTTTATTTTTTGACATCTAAAATTTTTTCATTTTTGATAAAGATTTTATTCATATTTATGCAAATTACGGGAATAATACTTTCTGGCGGGAAATCCAGTAGGATGGGGCAGGATAAAGGAATGATGGAGTATCGTGGAAAAAAATTAATTGAGTATTCCATAGAGCTTTTAAGTCCATTTTGCCAGGAACTATTAGTTAGTTCAAACTCTCCTGATTATCATTCTCTAGGTTGCAGGGTTGTTCCAGACAATTTTAAAGATAGTGGTCCCATTGCTGGCCTGGAGGCAACCTTGACAAAATCATCAAATAATATGAATCTTGTCGTTAGTTGCGATAGTCCTTTTATTGAGCCAGTTCTTTTTGAAAAATTAATTGAACAATTTGCGGATCAGGATGTGATTATACCAATCCATGAAAAAGGGATTGAGCCGCTTATTGGGATTTATCAAAAACGGCTTTCCGTATTTTTTTATGAGAAAATCATAAAAGGGGACTTAAAGGTTCAAAAAATAATTAGAGAGTGTGATCTGGATTTTTTCGATGCGGAACTCCTTCTTTCTCAATATCCTAATCTTTTTAAAAATCTGAATTCAAAAGAAGATGTAAATTTATAGAATATTTTACCTAAATGTTTGAATTGTGGCACGCAGATTGTTTATCTTAGTCGGCATTGTGATAAATAACAATTTGTTATCATTTTCCGTTCTTGATGGTGAAATTAATTCTCAAATTTTATAAACCAATTTTTTATTAAAACAACTAAAATTCTACATGATGAAGTACTCCATCCTAATTTTATTTTTAATGGTAACATTTGCAGTTTCTGCACAAAAAAAAGTTGATCATCTTACCTTTGATGATTGTCAGAACTCAGATGTATTCCAGAAGATATCAAACAATACACATTTAAATAAATACACTTCTTCCGATGGCTCTGTTTTGAGCCTTGGAGACAGTCTGATTATCGGTTATCCTTCCGGTTCTACCACAAACACGAGTGGTGTAGGTGGCGGCAACGAAATCGGTGTTGGGACTGCAAAATCAAAAACACAAAACAGCTTTACAAATATTATTTTAGGGCGACCTGGTGGTGTTGGTAATTTGCTTGCTGCTGGCGATAACCTTGGGCCAAATAATGCTCCTGCGAAAATGCAGGGTGAAATCGTTGTGATTTCAGAAATGAGGGTTATCCACAAAGGAAGCCGAAAAAAGCCTTTGAGGGTTTTAATGCTTTTGGGTGAACCAAATGGTAGAGCCTTTGGAATAAACAAATACATGTCTGTTACTGACTATGAAAAAGCTGTTATCGCCGGGGAGATAAAAAGCATGAATGCCCCAATGACCCGTGAAGAAGCTATTGCAAAATTGAAGGAAACAAAAGAATTGATGGAGTTAGGGATAATAGAGGAGTCGGAATACAACAAGCTGAAAAAAGAACTTGCACCAATTATTATGAGAAATTAAGAGGATACTAGTATAAATTAGACGCCATCTAAAATTTAGGTGGCGTTTTTTTATTCCTGTTGTTTTTTCTTAAACCAATTTACAGGGTTTAGTTTAGCTTTATACCTTACGAAAAGTTCTTTTCCAACTAAAAGGCCACCAGCCCAGAACACGACTTCCATGGCAATGAAACTAGCAGAAGACCAGAAGACCTTTTGTTTGGTTTCGAGGTTCATGAAAGGAACTAGTAACATTAGTCCAAAAAACACCCCGCTGAAGATCATCAAAAATATCCCAAGTTTTATTTGCCAGTTCTTTTTTCTCATGTTTATCTGATTATTTTGTAGAATAGTATGGCAGTAATTATAAAAGCAATAATCCATAAAAAAATGCGCATTGTGTTTTCTCTTCTTTTTTGCCGTTTGAATTTTATTAGAAATTTTTCTTGCTGTTTTTTTGGCACATTTCTGAATTTCAATGTTTTATGGATGGGCGTATCTTTGGCTGGATTTTTCCCAAATGCTTTTCTGCCTTTTTTTAAAAGATTTCTGTTGCTGCGCAACGATTGTACCATTGCTGCTATTGATCCGCCGCCAATCATAATTGAGAATTTAAGACAGAACTGGAGATGAAAATTCCAATTCTGCCATATTGTTTTAGTCGTATTAGTTTTCAGTAATAACGATCTTTTCAATTTCATCGCCTTGACGAATATCGTCAATTACTTCAACACCTTCATAAACTTTCCCAAAACAGGTATGATTACGATCAAGGTGAGCAGTATTTTCGCGGCTATGGCAAATAAAGAACTGCGATCCTCCTGTATTTCTACCAGCATGCGCCATTGATAATACTCCTCGGTCATGATATTGATTGTCCCCATTCAGCTCACATTTGATTGAGTAACCAGGACCACCAGCACCGGTTCCATCCGGGCATCCACCCTGGATTACAAAGTTTGGAATTACCCGGTGAAATGTCAATCCATCATAAAATCCGCCTTTTGACAATTTTACGAAGTTTTCCACTGTGCTAGGGGCATCGTCCTCAAAAAACTTAACCTTCATGACACCTTTACTGGTGTAAATTTCTGCTTGCATAATTAATTGATTTTAATTGAACGTGTAAAATTATAATTTGTAAGAAATTTCTGCAAAATGACTTCATTAATAAATCTTAATTGCGGCAAATAAAATTGTGTTGTGGGTGAAAAGTTGAATGTCAGCAATAAGGCAAATCGAAACATCTCAAAAAATGACTTTTGTCGTGAATATTATCAAGCCGTTCTGTTTAAAAACAGCTTGGATAGATGGTTCATTTTTAGGAATTTAACACTCCAATAAATTATATAATCATGACTAAAACGACAAATCAATTTATCGAAGAATTTATGGCCTATGTGAAGGCTCGTGATCCATTTCAATCAGAGTTTCATCAGGCTGTGCACGAAGTAGTTGAGTCTTTGGCTCCATTTTTAATTGATAATCCACGGTTTTTGAAAGCAAAAGTGCTTGAGCGAATTGTTGAGCCGGAAAGGGTACTTCAATTTCGTATTCCTTGGGTAGATGACAAAGGGAATGTTCATGTAAATCGTGGTTTTAGAATTGAAATGAATTCAGCCATTGGGCCATATAAAGGCGGTTTGCGTTTTCACCCAACTGTAAACTTAAGTATCCTGAAATTCCTCGCTTTTGAGCAGGTATTTAAAAATAGCCTTACAAGCCTTCCTATGGGTGGTGGTAAAGGTGGTTCTGATTTCGATCCAAAAAATAAGTCAGACAATGAAGTGATGCGTTTTTGCCAAAGTTTTATGACTGAATTGCAACGTCATATTGGGCCAAATACGGATGTTCCTGCAGGGGATATAGGTGTTGGTGGACGCGAAATTGGTTTTATGTTTGGGCAATATAAACGCTTACGCAATGAGTTTACAGGGGTATTAACCGGTAAAGGCCTGGAGTGGGGCGGTAGCCTTATTCGTCCTGAAGCAACAGGTTATGGAGCTGTTTACTTTGCAGAAGAAATGATGAAGCTTAAGGGTGAATCATTTAAAGGCAAAATAGTTACTGTTTCCGGATCAGGAAATGTTGCACAGTTTGCCACTGAAAAAGTAATTGAATTAGGTGGTAAGGTAGTTACACTTTCAGACTCTGGCGGCTCTATTTACGACCCTGAAGGGATTGATAGTGAGAAGCTTGCCTACGTTATGGAGCTGAAAAATGTACAACGTGGAAGGATCAAAGAATATGCTGATAAATATGGTTGTGAATATCATGCAGGCAAACGTCCTTGGTTTGTTCCTTGTGATGTAGCCCTTCCTTGTGCTACGGAGAATGAATTGAATGGTGATGAAGCTATTGTATTGCTTAAAAATGGTTGTGAGGTTGTTTCTGAAGGGGCTAACATGCCTTCTACTCCTGAAGCAATTCATGAGTACCACAAGGCTAAAATAATGTACGCTCCTGGGAAGGCTGCAAACGCTGGTGGCGTTGCTGTTTCAGGACTTGAAATGGCACAAAACAGCATGCGCTTGAATTGGTCTCGTGAAGAAGTTGATGGACGTCTGCATACGATCATGAAAAATATCCATGAAATGTGTGTAAAACACGGTACAACACCTGATGGTTGGGTTAACTATGTAGATGGAGCAAATATTGGCGGTTTCGTAAAAGTTGCTACTGCAATGATGGCTCAGGGGGTTGTGTAAATTTAAAAGCAAAACACAATTATATCTTATAAAAGAGGATGCCAAGTGCGTCCTCTTTTTTATTTTGTAATATCGTGCAAAAAAGCTTGCAAATGTCGCTGTTTTTAAACATTTTAAAGGGAGTGAATTTCTGTAAGAAAGTCAGGTTTTAGATTTTTTGAACTCATTTCCTTTGTCAGAAATTATTCATCTATTTTGAACTTAAACTAAATCAAGGTGAAAGCAGATATAAATGAATTTATGGAGGCTTTAAAAGCCAGAACTCCAGGTGAAAGAGAATATCATCAGGCAGTTCAGGAAGTAGTTGAATCCATTTGGGATGTTTATCAACGTAATCCACGATATCAGAAGGCAAAAATATTGGAAAGAATGGTTGAGCCGGAACGTGTTGTCATGTTTCGTGTGCCATGGGTAGATGACTTGGGCAATGTTCAAGTCAACCGCGGGTACCGGGTAGAATTTAATTCAGCACTTGGCCCATATAAGGGTGGGCTGCGTTTTCACCCTACGGTAACTCTTTCTATCCTTAAGTTTTTGGGTTTCGAGCAAATTTTCAAGAATTCACTGACTACCTTGCCGATGGGTGGCGGAAAAGGTGGTTCTGATTTCAGTCCAAAAAGAAAATCGGACAATGAAATTATGCGTTTCTGTCAAAGCTTTATGACTGAGCTGCAGCGACACATTGGGCCGAATACTGATGTTCCAGCTGGTGATATTGGTGTTGGCGGTAGGGAAATCGGATATTTGTTTGGACAGTACAAGCGTATTCGCAATGAATTTACCGGTGTGCTAACTGGTAAAGGATTGGCTTGGGGTGGAAGTTTGATCCGTCCTGAAGCTACTGGTTTTGGTGCAGTGTATTTTGTTCAGCACATGCTTGAAACAATTGGGAAGAAAATCGAAGGCCATACATTTAGTGTGTCTGGTTTTGGAAATGTTGCCTGGGGCGCAATTTCTAAAATCAATGAGCTGGGAGGTAAAGTAGTTACTATTTCAGGTCCCGATGGTTATATTCATGATCCAGAAGGGATCACAGGTGAGAAAGTTGATTATTTGTTAGAACTTCGTGAGACAAATAATGACATTGTAGAACCTTATGCAGATGAATTTGGTGCTGAATTCTTCCCAGACAAAAAACCTTGGGAAGTTCCTGTTGATATTGCAATTCCATGTGCAACTGAAAATGAAGTCGACCTGGAAGATGCAAAAATGCTGGTTGAGAATGGTTGTTTTATGTTGGGTGAAGCTTCAAATATGGGATGTACCGCTGAGGCAGTTGAATACTTGATCGAGAATGCATCGTATGCACCAGGGAAGGCAGTAAATGCTGGAGGTGTGGCAGTTTCAGGTTTGGAAATGACCCAAAACAGTCAGCGCCTTAATTGGACACGCGAAGAAGTTGATCATCGCCTTCAGCTTATCATGAAGGAAATCCATGATGCTTGTGTTAAATACGGGCGAGATGGTGATAAAATCAACTATGTAAGAGGGGCAAATGTTGGTGGTTTTGTTAAAGTTGCCGATGCGATGCTTGCTCAAGGAGTAGTCTAGTTTCAGATATAAAATATTGAAATGACATATTAAACCCGGGCTATTTCATTGAAATGTCCGGGTTTTTACTTGAATTATCATTTAGATAATATTGCTTTTATAGTCACTTGACCTAAAAGTGTTTTCTTTGGTGCAAATTTTTTTCTAATGTTAATAGACACTCACTCCCATATTTATTCGGAAGATTACATTGACGATATTGATGATGTTGTCAAGCGTTCTTTCGAAAATGATGTACGAAAAATTATTCTACCTAATATTGATAGTTCTTCGGTTAAGAAGATGTTGGATTTGGTAGATAACTACCCGCATATTTGTTTCCCGCTAATGGGATTACATCCCACTTCGGTGAATGAAGATTATAAAGAAGAATTGTTGGTTGTTGAATATTGGCTGAAAAAAAGAAAATTTTACGGGGTAGGTGAAATAGGCATTGACTTGTATTGGGAAACTACTTTTATAAACGAACAGATTGAAGCGTTCAGGCACCAACTTTTTCTGGCAAAAAAATATCAGCTGCCGGTTGTTATTCATGTTCGGGATTCTTTTAAACAGGTATATAAGGTTCTGTCGGAAGAGAAGACAGAAGACCTGACAGGAGTCTTTCATAGTTTTTCAGGAACAGTTGAACAAGCCAATCAGGTGATTGGTTTAGGATTTAAACTTGGAGTGGGCGGTGTAGTTACCTTTAAAAACGGTGGAATGGATGAGGTGCTGAAGCATGTTGATCCCAAACACCTTGTGCTTGAGACCGATTCGCCATATTTAACCCCGGCACCCAACCGAGGGAAACGAAATGAAAGCGCTTATTTAATTCATGTCGCAAGGAAAATAGCAGAAATTCACAATACCACTGTGGGCGAGATAGCTAAGATTACTACTGAAAATGCAATGCAATTATTCGGTATATAAAGTTAGCTTAATTACCTTTGCGTTATAAACTAATTGACCTTGAAGAAAGCATCCATTTTACTTATCTATACAGGTGGAACCATTGGCATGGCACAAGACCCAACAACTGGTGCGTTAAATCCTGTAAAATTTAATCAAATTTTAGAAGAAGTTCCAGAACTGAACAGGCTTGGGTATCACCTTGATTCTATTGCTTTTAACCCGCCAGTTGATTCATCGGACATGAACCCCCGAATTTGGATTAAGTTGGCCAAAACAATTCACAAAAACTATCGGAAATATGATGGTTTTGTGATTTTGCACGGTACAGATACTATGGCTTACACTGCATCAGCTTTAAGCTATATGTTGGAGAATCTTGACAAGCCGGTTGTGATGACCGGATCGCAATTACCTATTGGGATTTTGCGTACCGATGGCAAAGAAAATCTAATAACTGCTATAGAAATTGCTGCAGCAAAGCAAAATGGCATGACAATTGTGCCGGAGGTTAGCGTTTATTTCGACAATAAATTGTATAGAGGCAACCGGGTAACTAAAAGGCATGCGGATCATTTCAGTGCTTTTGATTCGGTGAATTATCCGTTACTTGGGAAAGCTGGTGTTGATATTAAGTTTGATACAGATCACATCGATTATCCCACGCATAAAGGGATATTGAAAATAAGTCAAGCCTTTGATGAACACGTTGCCATTATTAAAATATTTCCCGGAATGAGCCGGGCGGTCTTTGAAAGTATTGTGAATATTCCAGATCTCAAAGGAATTGTTCTGGAAACCTTTGGTTCAGGAAATGCACCAACTGCACCTTGGTTGATTCGTTCAATTAAAAGGGGTATAAAACAAAAAATGATTTTCCTGAATGTTTCCCAATGTCAGGGTGGAACGGTGAAAATGGGACATTATCAGGCAAGCAGGGGGCTTCATGAAGCAGGTGTTGTTAGTGGTAAAGACATGACAACCGAGGCTGCTGTTACTAAACTAATGTTCTTATTAGGGCAAGGTTTGAAACATGAAGATATCAAGCTTCATTTGCATAAAAGCTTGAGTGGGGAAATAAGTGAGTAGCTTATTTTTATTTCACAATTTTTTTGTATTTTGCAGCGCTAAAATTCTGGGGGCAGAATGATTTGGAGAGGTGCAGGAGTGGCTGAACTGGCACGCCTGGAAAGCGTGTGTACCCCTAAAGGGTACCGAGGGTTCGAATCCCTCTCTCTCCGCACGGGAGTTCTTTATTTATAAAATGATTAAATGGTCGATAGTTGGTTTCAACTTTGTTGGATTGTATTGCTGAATCATATATATTTATTGACATTTTGAGACATAAAAGATAAAGAGTAATAAAAATTACTTACATAATAACATTCAACATTTAAAAATAAGGAGATTTACTAATTAAAATTAAAACCAATGATGAAAAAATTATTTGCGTTAATAGCAGTACTTGGGATGCTTTACTTCGGAGTATCCAACAATGTTGTTGCTCAGGAAGCAGAAGAAGCAACTACAGAAGTAGCGGATTCAACTGCTGTTGAAGAACCAGCAGAAGAAGTTGTAGCTGCCGAAGTTGAAGAAGAACAGGCTGCTGCTGCCGAAGAAGGAAAATCACTTCACAGCCAATTAAAACAAAAATTCATCGAAGGTGATCCTGCTTTCATGTCTTTCGTATTAATTGCATTGATTTTAGGTCTTGCTATGGCATTAGAAAGAGTTATTTACTTGAACCTTTCTACCAGCAATAACAAAAAATTACTACAAAAAGTAGAAGAAGCTTTGGATAACGGTGGTATTGAAGCTGCAAAAGAAGTTTGCCGTAACACTCGTGGTCCTGTTGCAAGTATTTTCTACCAAGGTCTTGACCGTTCAGAAGAAGGTCTTGACGTAGTTGAAAAAACTGTCGTTTCTTACGGTGGTGTTCAAGCTGGTTTGTTAGAAAAAGGTTTAAGCTGGATCGCTCTATTTATTGCACTTGCTCCTATGCTTGGGTTCATGGGTACAGTAATTGGTATGATCGCAGCCTTCGACGCAATTGAAGTAGCTGGTGATATCAGCCCGTCTCTTGTAGCTGGTGGTATTAAAGTGGCTTTGATTACAACGGTATCTGGTCTTGTAGTAGCTATTATCCTGCAGATTTTCTACAACTACTGTGTAGCTAAAATCGACAGCATTATCAATAGCATGGAAGATGCTTCCATTTCATTGATCGATATCCTTGTAAAACACAACCTTAAAAAATAATACAACCTATGAAACTTGACAGAGTATTAACCATTATATTATGGGTACTTTTGGCAGTTTCAGCTTTCCTATTGGTGTCGATGATGGTAAACATCACCGATAATGAAGCTGACCCTACCATGGGTGCCTGGATCAACACCAACCTGGTGTGGTCTTACATCCTGTTAGCGATTGGAGCTGTATTTGCAGTTGTGTTTGCATTGTTCAACACATTTACAGATAAAGAAGCCGCTAAAAAAGGATTGTTGGCACTAGGATTTGCCGGCGTGGTCTTTATTATTTCCTGGGTACTATCAACTGATGCACTTCCTGAATTTTACGGAGTGGAGAAGTTTATTGCTGATGGAACTTTGACCAACAGTGTCTCAAAATGGATTGACACAACTTTGTATGCAACTTATATCCTGATTTTATTGGTGATCGTTGCAACTGTGTTCTCTTCAATCTCTCGTGTATTTAAATAATAAATTGTGGTTTTAACACCGGAAAAGAATTAATTATGGCAAGAAAAATTCCTGAAATACCTGCAGCATCATTGGCTGATATCGCCTTTATGTTGCTTATCTTTTTCCTGGTGACAACTACTATGGATGTTGACAGCGGTCTTGAACGCAAACTTCCTCAAATGCCACCTGATGACCTTGAACAAGATGATACGCCACCAATTAAAGAGCGTAACGTTTTTGTTGTATTGGTGAATGCCAATAACCAATTATTGGTTGAAGGTCAGATATCTCGTATCGAAGATATCCGTGAATTGGCTAAGGAGTTTATGAATAACCCTGCAAACGATGAAAATTTGCCTGAAAAGGAAACTAAAGAAGTTGAATATTTTGGGCCAGTTGAGGTTTGTAAAGGTGTTATTTCGTTAAGGAATGACGTTGGAACCCAGTATGGGACCTATATCGCTGTGCAAAACGAGTTGGTTGGAGCCATTAATGATGAACGCGAAAAACTCGCTAAAAGTAAATTTGGGAAGTCTTATGTCGATCTGGATAAAGATCAACAAAAGGCGATAAAGACTATTTATCACCACCAGATTTCTGAAGCAGAACCTAAAAAAGTAGGAGGAAGGTAATATGTCTAAATTTAGAAAAAACGACGGTAAAGAATTACCACCGATTTCAACGGCTTCATTGCCTGATATCGTGTTTATGCTTCTTTTCTTCTTCATGGTAAGTACAACAATGAGGGAAGTTACCTTAAAGGTAAAACAAACACTTCCTCAGGCTACTGAACTTTCCAAGTTGGAGAAGAAGTCACTGGTAAGCTACATTTACGTAGGGCCTCCTCATCAACAATACCAAAAGGTATTTGGTTCTGAACCACGTATTCAGTTAAATGACCAGTTTGCGAGCGTATCTGATATTCCTGATTACATTACAGCTGAACGGGAAGCCAGGGATGAAGCAGAGGTTCCATTTATGATTACGTCGCTGAAAGTAGATGAATACACCAAGATGGGTATTGTAACCGATATTAAGCAAGAGTTGCGTAAAGCAGCAGCATTGCACATCAATTACTCATCTCGTAAAAAAGCAGAAATAGACTAAGTTTTTCACGACTTGATATAGAAGGGAAGCTCATTGAGCTTCCCTTTTTTTTGCGTGATTTCTATACCACATGCTATCTGGCGAATCGGAAAAAGAATAAGGATGGCATCTTCTTTAAGAGATGCCATCCTTAACACAGTAAATGAAACAAAAAAAGGGAGCATTAAGCCCCCTCTTCAGCAATATGTATAGCGAATTATTTTTCTTCTTCTTTCATGTTTAATTTCAGGTTCAACTCATCCAACTGAGCTTCTGCAACCGGAGATGGTGAATCAATCATCACATCTCGACCGGAATTGTTTTTAGGGAAGGCGATCACGTCGCGAATAGTGTCCAATCCGGCAAATAACGAAACAAGCCGATCAAAGCCAAATGCAATACCGGCGTGAGGAGGTGCACCAAACTTGAAAGCACTCATTAAGAACCCAAACTGTGCTTCTGCTTCTTCTTTGGTGAAGCCAAGCAAATCAAACATTTTAGCTTGCAAAACTGAATCATAAATCCGTACAGAACCACCACCAATTTCAACACCATTAATTACCAGGTCGTAGGCATTGGCACGAACTTCACCAGGCTTTGTTTCTAACAACTCAATGTCTTCTGGTTTTGGTGAAGTAAACGGATGGTGCATTGCATGAAAGCGTTTGCTTTCTTCGTCCCATTCCAAAAGCGGGAAGTCAACAACCCAAAGTGGTTTAAATGTATTTTTATCACGTAGGCCTAAACGGTTACCCATTTCCAAACGTAGTTCGCCAATGGCATTGAGCATGTGTGATTTTTCGCCGGAAAGAACCAAAAGTAAATCTCCTGGTTTTGCATTAAATGCTTCAGCCCATTCTTTTAAATCTTCTGCAGAATAAAACTTATCAACTGATGATTTGAAAGTGCCGTCTTCGTTACATTTAACGTAAACAAGTCCTTTTGCTCCAATCTGAGGACGTTTTACCCAGTTGGTAAGCTCGTCTAATTGCTTTCGGGTAAATTCAGCGCAGCCTTCTGCACAAATACCACCTACAAATTCGGCATCATCAAATACTTTAAAGCCTTTTCCTTTTACTACTTCGCTGATGTTTTTGATCAGCATTTCAAAACGTGTATCAGGTTTGTCAGAACCATAATTGGTCATGGCTTCGCTGTATGGCATGTGCGGGAAGTCTTCCACATCAACGCCCTTAACTGTTTTGAAAAGGTATTTGGTCAGTCCTTCAAAAGTGTTAAGCACATCGTTTTGCTCAACAAAGGCCATCTCGCAGTCTATTTGAGTAAACTCAGGCTGGCGGTCTGCACGGAGGTCTTCATCACGGAAACACTTCACAATTTGATAGTAGCGGTCAAAGCCTGCAACCATCAACAATTGTTTAAACACCTGTGGCGATTGTGGCAATGCATAAAATTCACCGGCATTCATGCGCGATGGCACAACAAAATCACGTGCACCTTCCGGAGTCGATTTAATTAAAACAGGCGTTTCTGTTTCAATAAATTCTTTTTCGTTTAAATAAGAGCGCACAGCATGGGCCATTTTTGAGCGAAGCACCAAATTTTCACGCACAGGTTTGCGTCGTAAGTCCAGATAACGGTACTTCATGCGGATGTCATCACCACCATCACTTTCATCTTCAATGGTAAACGGAGGAACATCAGCCGGGCTAAGAACCTTTAGTTCTTTTACATCAATTTCAACTTCCCCGGTAGGTATATTTTTATTTTTGCTACTACGCTCACGAACTGTCCCGGTAGCCTGGATCACAAATTCGCGTCCCAGTGTTTTCAACGTTTCCATATCTTCAGCAGAAGAATTTTCATCAAAAACCAATTGGGTAATCCCATAGCGGTCGCGAAGGTCAACAAAAGTCATTCCCCCCAATTCGCGTTTACGTTGTACCCATCCGGCCAAAGTTGTTTCAGTTTCCTGATGTTCGAGGCGCAATTCACCACATGTGTGCGTTCTGTACATAGTTTCGATCTGTTTTATGTTTGCCTGCAAAAATAAACAGATTTTGCGATTAAAATTGTAGGTTTGTCAGATTATCTGAAATGATTTTGAGATGCAGCCGTTTGGTGATGAATATTTTATGAAAAAGGCTTTTCAGGAAGCCCGTTTAGCTTATGAGAAAGGCGAGGTGCCAGTGGGTGCTGTGGTGGTTGCACAAAACCGGATTATTGCCCGGGCACACAACCTAACCGAAACCCTGACCGACGTTACTGCACATGCTGAAATGCAGGCGATTACTGCTGCAGCAAACCTTTTGGGGAGCAAATACCTGAATGAATGTACACTTTACGTGACCCTTGAGCCCTGCGTAATGTGCGCAGGTGCAATTGGTTGGTCTCAGCTTGGGAAATTGGTTTACGGGGCAGCCGATGATAAACGTGGTTTTATGAAGTTTGCCCCAAAATCACTTCACCCAAAAACAGAAGTGGTTTCAGGAATTATGGCTGAAGATTGTGCTGATTTAATGACTGCCTTTTTTCAAGAGAAAAGGTGATACTATTCAGAATCTTTGCATTCATACAAAACTTCGAGGTTATCTACATCACTTGAAAACTTTTCAAAGTCATCTGCTCCATATGTTTTTATAGGAATACCTTTGCAGTTCCAAAGTACTGTCCCAAAAACTGAATTACAAAGTGGATCATTCATTAACTTAAAATATACATTTCCACCATTATATCTGCCCTTAAAAATGGCAACTTGGCAAGAACAGTTTTCTATAGAATTAGCTATGTCTGCTAACCACTCCAATTCTTCCATTGGATTTTCAACATTGCATTCAGGGATGTCATCCTCTTTATCACAACTACAAACGAATAGAAGAATAAGAAAAAGATAGGGTGAAATTATTTTCATATGATTAGTTTTCTTTATTGATGAATACTAATCAAAATTGGTTGCGTAAGATTCAAAAAAGATCATGAAATCATTCCGATAGCATTGGAACAGGATGACTACTTAACAGAGAATCCAACCTTTTTCAAATCCTCATAAAAGCCTGGATACGATTTGGTGACTACCATTGGATCATCAATTTCGATAGTATTAAACATTGCTGCCGGGGCAAATGCCATGGCCATTCGGTGGTCATGATAGGTTGCAATGCAAGGCGTTTCTTCTTTTGCAAGTGGAAAAGTTCCATCCCATTTTAGCTCACCATGTTTTGGCTCGGTAATTTCTGCTCCAAATTTTGACAACTCAACCTGTAAAGCCTCGATGCGATTAGTTTCTTTTATTTTTAAAGTTTCCAGCCCGGTGAAATGAAAAGGTACGTTTTTTATCACACAAAGTACGGCCATGGTTTGTGCTACATCCGGGTTTTCAATAAAATTTAGCCTTAAGTGACTTGGTTTTATATCTGTAGTTTTTTTAATGATCACTGAATTGGAAGTGGCTTTACTTTCCACGCCAAATTCCTTGAACCAACCAGCAATTACACAATCGCCTTGAAGGCTCATCAGTCGAAGGTTTTTGAGTTCAATTTCTGCTCCATTGGCCATAGCTGCCATTTGATACCAATACGAAGCGCCTGACCAGTCAGCTTCAACCATGTATTGTTTTGGACGGTAGGTTTGTTCATCCACACGAATTTCATTGCCCTTCCACGCATATCGAACACCAAACTGCTTCATCAGCTTTAAGGTCAGTTCAATGTAGGAGCGTGACATGATTTTGTTTTTTAAACGCAACGTTAATCCGCCTTCCATGCAAGGGGCAATCATCAGCAAAGCTGAAATGTACTGGCTACTCACACTTCCATCCAGTTCAAGTATTTTCCCCTGAAGTTTAGAGCCTAATATTTTTAAAGGAGGATATCCTTCTTTTTCCAGATATTCAATTTTTGCTCCAAGTTCATTCAACGCATCCACCAAAATACCGATTGGACGTTGCTTCATCCGTTCCGATCCGGTGATGGTCCACTCACCAACAATTTGTGCCAAAAAGGCTGTCAGGAAACGCATAGCAGTCCCAGCATGCCCAATGTCGAATTTATTGGTATTTGAATTCAAAACATTCAACATCACTTTTGTATCGTCACTATCGGATAGGTTGCCTATTTCGTATGGGCTATAGCTCAGGGCATTAATGATTAGTGCCCGGTTGCAAATACTTTTTGACGATGGAAGGTCGATGCTTCCTTTGATGGTTTTATCGGATTTTGATAGTGTAAATTTCATAATGAGATTCAAGAGTTAAGCATTAAGATTTCTGTAAAAATCCAGTGCTTCAAAAATTAATTCTTTAGGGCAGTCCTGATTTATTTCAACTCGTCCAATTTCAGGAATCAAGGTGAAGTTTATTCGTTTGCCTTCATTTTTTTTATCGTGGGTCATTAATTCATACAGTGCCTCGTAGTTTGCCTCATCAATTTCAAATTTGCCATAGGTTTTTAGCAACCACTTTGAAATGAACTTCAAATCTTCAATGGGTAATCCACAAACTTTATTTGACAAGTACAATTCAACAATCATCCCATAAACAACCGCATGGCCATGCAAAACTGGACGTTCATTATATAGCGCAAAACTTTCAAAGGCATGGCCAGCAGTGTGCCCAAAATTCAACGCCTTGCGAATATTCTTTTCTGTAAGGTCGTTTTGTACATGCCAATCTTTAATGGCAACTGAGTTCGCAATAATTTTCTGTAAAGCTTCATAGTCAATGTTTTCCAGATCATATTCCATTAGCTCATCCCAGTGCTCCTTACTTTTTATCAGGCCGTGTTTCAACATTTCTGCAAAACCTGACAAGAAATTTTCCTGATTGATGGTCTTTAGAAAATTGGTATTGATAATCACAGCATCTGGTTCGTTAAATACACCAATTTCATTTTTTAACCGATTGAAGTTGATTCCGGTTTTCCCACCCACAGAGGCATCAACCTGTGACAATAATGTGGTTGGAACATTCACGAAAGCCATCCCACGTTTGAACGTTGAAGCTACAAAGCCACCAAGATCAGTAAGCATACCGCCTCCAATATTGATCAACAATGATTTGCGGTCTGCGCCATGAACAGATAGGTATTGCCAGGCTTTTTCAACTGAACGGATCGATTTGTTTGGCTCGCCACCTTCAATGGTTATTTGCTGAATACCTTTCCCTTTTAAAAGTGTATCAATAAGCGGCAGGCATACTTTTGCAGGTATTTCTTCCGTTAATAAAAACACTTTCCCTTTCGGATACTGATCAATGATTTTCTCAAGTTCAGTTTCAATCTGTTGGGAAAAGATAATATTAGCGTGTATTTTTGGTGCAGCCATTCTGTTTGTTTTGGTGCACGCAAAGTTAATCGAAATTTTTAAGTGCTTTCAATTCGCAGTAGGTTTGCAAGGATTATTTACGATTCATTAAACGACATGGAATTCACAAACAAGAAACGAACGAAGATTATAAAACGAACGTTTAGCATTGTCATCTTAGCATTGATTATTTCTGCTTTGTTTTTTTTGGTAAAAGAAATGGATTTGTACGCAGCGATCACTGGCGGGAGTGCTTTTTTGTTAATATTTCTTGTGCCAGCGACAAATATGAATTACGTTGAATACTCATCCGAAGGCGACCAGGTAGTCATTCGATATTATCCTATTATTACCGTTATGACTTCAAAAGAATACAATTCAATCGAGTTTAAAAAAGCACAGTTGCATAAAGCTGAAGTCAAAAAAAACTTTCTATTTTCTGACCTGTACATTTATGTGAAAACGAAGCAGGGAGTTGCAGAATATCCTGAAGTTAGCTTGTCTGGTTTAAGTAAAAAACAAATCAACGCGATAAAAGAAGATTTGGTTTTGGTGAAAGAATAAATAGGTAGTTTCTTTAATCGTCAGGAATTTCCTATTTTTACAGGAAACCCCTGGCAATGTCAAAGAAGAATCAACTTCAGTATCAAATCGCCCTTTCGTTAATTCCCGGAATTGGATGCATTAATGCCAAAACATTGGTTTCTTATGTTGGTAGTGTTGAAGGCATTTTCAAGGAAAAGGAATTCCGCCTGAAAAAAATCCCTGGCATTGGAGAAGTAACAGCCAAAAGCATTGCCAATCAAAATGTCCTGTCCAGGGCTGAAGAAGAACTCAATAACATTGAGAAGCACCAGATTCAAACCTATTTTTATCTGGATGAAGATTATCCCTATCGCTTAAAGCGCTGTGCAGATGCACCATTGGTATTGTTCTCAAGAGGGAATGTGAATTTGAACAAACGCCAAATGGTTGCCATTGTGGGAACAAGAAACGCTACTAGTTATGGGAAAGAATGTTGCAGCAATTTAATTGAGGCTATGGCAGAGAGAAGCGGTTACTGTGTGGTTAGCGGTTTGGCTTACGGGATTGATGTTACTGCTCATAAAGCTTGTTTAAAGTTTGGTGTTCCAACCATTGGTGTGCTTGGGCATGGTTTGGATCAGGTTTATCCGAAGTTGCACAAGAGTACTGCAGAAAGAATGCTCGAAGATGGAGGACTGGTCTCTGATTTTTTATGTGATCCTGAGTTTGACCGCAAAAATTTTGTAAAGCGAAACCGTATCATTGCGGGTTTGTGCGATGCAACCATTGTTGTCGAATCTGCCGAAAAAGGTGGTTCGTTGGTTACTGCTGATATTGCCGATTCGTACAATCGTGATGTGTTTGTTTTTCCAGGGCGGGCAAATGACCAGTACTCAAAAGGCTGCAACAAGTTGATCAAAGAAAATAAAGCCAACCTGATTGAAAACCTGGATGATCTGGAGTATTTTATGTCGTGGCAACCCGAAATCGATAAGCCACGAAAAATACAACGACAACTTTTTGTAGAACTCACTTCCGATGAAGAAAAACTAGTGGAAGTTTTAAAAAATGGGGAGCAGTATATTGACCAAGTATGCCAGTTAATCCAAATGCCCATGAGTAAGGTATCCTCACTCTTGCTGGAACTTGAATTTAAAGGGCTGGTTTTAAGCTTGCCCGGGAAGATGTATAAGTTGTGTTAGAAAGTTATTGAACAAGATTAATGTACTATGAGAGATGAAATAATAGTTTACAAAGCACATGAACTATCTGCGAGGCTGGAAGTTCGGATTCAGAATGAAACAGTTTGGCTGAACAGACATCAAATTTCAATATTATTTGATAGGGATATCAAAACTATTGGTAAGCATATTTCAAATTCTTTACGCGAAGAACTAAAAGGCTTGCAAGTTGTCGCAAAATTTGCGACAACTGCTGCTGATGGAAAGATATATCAGGTCGAACATTTTAACTTGGATGTGATTATATCAATCGGATATCGAGTGAAATCTGAAAGAGGAGTACATTTTAGAAGATGGGCTAATAAAATACTAAAAGATTACTTACTAAAAGGATATTCAATTACTCCCAGAATTGATAGGTTAGAAAATGAGGTGCAAAGGATTAATGAAAAGATTGATCAATTTGATTTGCAGGTGAAAACTAGTCTTCCACCCAATGAGGGGATATTTTACGATGGCCAAATATATGATGCCTATGTCTTTATTTCGGAGCTTATTCGGTCGGCTAAAAGGAGTATTGTTTTGATTGATAATTATATTGATGAAACAGTACTTTCCATGCTTGACAAAAGTGATGAAAATGTTGCAATTTGCATATATACATCAAAACTAACGAAAGAATTAAAGGTTGATTTGATTAAACACAATCAGCAATATCCTGAGATTGAAATAAAAGTATTTCGTAAATCCCATGATAGATTTTTGATCATTGATGAGGAAATAGTTTATCACATTGGAGCATCTTTGAAAGATTTGGGAAAAAAGTGGTTTGCTTTTTCTAAAATAAACCTTGATGCAAAAGAGTTGATCAGAAAGCTCAGAATTGTTTAAACTGTAACTCTCCAACTCCTAACTTCCATCTTCCAACTTTTGAACGTATCTTTGCGGGCTATGGTTAGTTTTGAAGAATTAAAAGTCAACAAATCGATATTGAAAGCCCTGGATGATTTGGGCTTTGAGCAACCAACCCCTATACAGGAGAAGGTCATCCCGATTGTCCGTTCAGGAGTTGATGTGTTAGGCATTGCCCAAACCGGAACGGGAAAAACCGCAGCTTACCTGTTGCCTATTTTTATGAAACTGGTGAAGGCTGAGGGAGAAGATCCGCGTGCATTGGTGATCGTTCCTACGCGAGAGCTATCCATACAAGTTGGTGCAGATATTGAAGAATTGACCCAGTTCAGCAACATTCGCCATGCTGCTGTTTTTGGGGGCATTGGCTGGACAAAACATGCCGAGTTGCTTGAACCAGGAATTGATATTTTGGTTGCCACTCCTGGTCGCTTGTTCGATTTGTACAATGCCGGGGTTTTGTCGTTGAAAAAGATAAAAACTTTGGTAATTGATGAGGCCGATCGGATGCTTGATATGGGTTTTATGCCACAGATAAGAAGACTGTTGGAGATCATTCCGGTAAAAAGACAAAACCTACTTTTTTCGGCCACTTTTAATGAGAAGGTGGAGGAAATGAGCCATGAGTTTTTGGATTTTCCCGAACGTGTTGAAATTGCGCCATCTGCAACTCCGGCTGAGTTGGTAGAGCAATCTTTTTACAAAGTGCCTAATTTTCGAACCAAGTTAAATCTGATAAGACACCTGCTGGAAGATGAAGAGACCTTTAGCCGTGTGATCATTTTTGCCCGGACCAAAGAAAATGCGGAGTCAGTTTTTAAAATTATCAAGCGAAAAACTGAAGGGGAGAAGCGTATCCTGCATTCGAATAAAGGACAAAATACCCGCTTGAATGCGATTCAGGCTTTTAAAGATGGTGACGTGCGGATTTTGATCACTACTGATGTTTCGGCACGTGGAATTGATGTGAGCAAGGTGAGCCATGTGTTTAATTTTGATCTGCCACAACGATACGATGATTACGTACACCGCATTGGACGGACAGCCCGGGCGAATAACCACGGCGTAGCTATTTCATTAATTGATCCTTCTGAAGAATATCATCTGAAAAAAATTGAGGAAGTTATTCGCATGGAAATCTCCGAGCAGTTTATTCCGGAAGAAGTGGATGTTGCTGGAACCAGCAAAGATGAGAAGCAACGGCAAGACAGGGAAATTGACAGGCAGAAGAAACTGGAGAACCCAGACTTTAAAGGTGCATTTCATGAGAAAAAGAGAAAACCCCCCAAAAAAACAAGTACGCCACAGCGTCCTGTTGGAAAACAAAAGAAACATCGGAAGCCAAGAAAAAGGCGATAGTTATTTAAAAAGCCTTTCGAACCCGGGATAAGCCTTCAGTGGGATTAGCTCGAATTCGATTAAGTTGTTTTTTACCAGAGGCAACATTGCTAGTTTAATTCTTGCCTCTTCCACATTGTTAGCTTCGAAAACAAGTACGGCACTGTTTACATCATCACGAAAATAGATTTCACGAATAAAACCATCCTGTTGAAGTTCCCAGGCTTTTCTGGCTTCTGATTCGGCAAGTTGTGTAAAGTCCTCTGCTTTTGCTTCAGGATTTTCTCTTTCTAGTGCAATTATTTTCATCTTATTTCAATAATTCAATGTTTGATTCGGATTTAACGTCACCATTCACAACAATTTCAAATCGATGCATGCCAGGATAATGTTTACGTGTTGTTCTTTCTTGAAAATCGTGTTTAAATTTGATTTTATGGGAGCCTGACTCGTATTCTTTTTCGCTAATTTGAAAAACCTTTGGAGATGTTTTTCCATTTGCTTTTACAAAATGAACGATGTATTCCAGTCGCAATTTTTTCTTTTCTTTTTCATCAATAGTAAGATTAAATGCAAGTGGGGTCTGTTCTCCAATTTTTAAAGAAGACTTTTCAGCGTAAAAACCAGAAACAGAAACATTTTTGGGATCGCCAAAGCCAAAAAGTACCATGGCTCGTTTATTCCCTTTTTTTAACATGGTTCGGCAAGCATGTTTAATGATCCAATCCGTGTTTTTCGATTTTCCCTGCCAGCGTTCGCAAATTTCAAGCACTGTTTCCGGATGGTCTTTTGAAATATCATTCAGGTTATTGGCAACGCTTTTCCGTACATATTCCGAAGGGTCATCTTTTAGGTTTTCAAGAATTGGAAGAATAAGCGCCGGATCAGCAATGAATTTTTTCAAGGCCATTCCCCAAGGTAGTTTTGGCCTGCAGCCTTCGCTTGACAATCGACGAACATGTTCATTTTCATCCTTTGACCATTTCAACATTTGTTTCATCCCTTTCTCTGGGGCAGTGTCAAGAAACGGTCTAATGGCAAACTCAGAGGAACAACTTTTTGTGAAATGGGCAAGCGCTTTCATCGATAAATCCCAATTGTCGTTACCATAAATCTCTATAAAATCGGAAAACGATAATACTATGAACCCATTGATTTTAGGACTAACCAGCATTAAAATATCAATCGAATGCGAATAACTTTCGGGTAAAAAATCGCGCAGTCTTTGCGTGATGTGCCTCATACGTTGTTTTAACTCCAGAGCGTTCCATTCGGAAGATAAGATTGCGGCGACAAACCTATCTTTTTCAAATTCTGAAAAGACAGAATGAATTTCATTTGATAGGTTTTCAATGAGTTCAACTTTGTAAAGTGTGTCTTTCAGGTTTTCCATATGGGAATGATTTTAGGCTGAAGATACTTAAAAGGAAGGAGATTTTTGTGTAGTTCGTGTCAATCTTCCCAAACGGCAGTTTTGGTTGGAAGTGTAAAATAGAACATTGAACCATCGCCATCCTTGCCGCTGCTCATTACCCCAACATCACCTTCTAGTTTTTCGACAATCCGTTTTACAATGGAAAGCCCAAGTCCATGCCCTTCAGCACGGGTAGGGTCAAGCCTTGAGAATTTTTGGAATAGTTGCTCCTGCTCATTCTGGCTCAGTCCTTTTCCGTTATCCTTAATCCAAAAACGTACTTTTTGTTGTAACGGAAGTTGGTCTGCACCCATTTCAATAACCGGAGGGGTGCCACCGTATTTAATGGCGTTACTCAAGTAATTCACCCATACTTCTTCAATCCATGGATGATAACCTAAAGCTGTTGGCCATTTTTCCGGTACTTTAATCGTTACGCTGTTCGATTCAACCATGTCTTTGATCCGGTCCAAACTATCTGTTACAACCTGAAGCATATCAATTTCAGTGCTTGCAACATCCTGTTGTCTTACACTGGCAAGCGTTAAAAGTTCTTTTGTAACATGAAGGGTTTTATTCGCCGATAGCTGTATCAGTTCATTTACTTCACGCATGCCGTCTTCGTTCTTCCGGTCGATTTCCATTTCCATCATATCCGAGCAGGTGACAATTGCTCCAAGCATGTTTTTCAAGTCGTGAGCAACGGTATGGGCAAAGGCATCCAAGTCTGAAATCAGCTTTTCTTTTTCACTAATTTCATCCTTCAGAAGGTCGTTGGTGACTTTTGTCTTTTTTTCACTCACCGTTCGTTCTGTAACATCTCTAAGAACAATTAAACGACCGGAATAAAACAAACGTTTATCATAGAGCGGTGAAATGCGCATGTCGAAAGAATGTTTGCTGCCCTCTATTTCCGTTGAGAATTCTAATTGCTCCAGCTCCTTATTTTTGGCAATTTGGTCAACTAAGCTCTTTAGGTTGGGAAAAACATCAGACACATTTTTGCCCAGTACATGATGAGCTTGTTTTTGGGATATCTTCAGAAATGCCGGATTTATATCTGCAATTCGACCCATGGAATCCACAACCAAAATGCCATCTCGCATAATGTCAATCAACTTGTTCCTGGCAAATGGCACCAAATAAAAAATCCCGTATTTAATATTGATGTACGCTAGTAATATTCCGGAAACAAGAAAGAATATTGGGGTCCAGTCAAAACCGGAAACCGGATTCAGATCCATCAGGTACATCATGTTCCCGGTAATTGGGAAAAAACAAGCGAGAACTAAGATAATAAGTTGTGACTGAAAGTATTCAGGAAACCTCAGCAGTAGTTGCATGATGTTTACAACACTGATAATTAATAATGTGTATGTGAAAACAAATAACATCCAAAAGAGAATGCCATACTGGTAAACTGTCGTGTTGTATTCAGGATGGATGCTTGCAGATTGCCAATGTAAATGATGGTAGTCATTCGTGAAAACCATCACAATAAAGATTGTAGGTATTGCAATGAGAATACTCCAAATTTGCTTGGTAACCAAATCTTCTTTGGAAGAAAAGCTAAGTGCAAACAATAAAAAACTTACAGGTGTAAATGCAATGCCTAAATAAGAAAACTTTGACCATAATAATTTGAGATCGATAGTAATAGCAGAATATTCAAAGCCATAAAAAATAGCCCAAAGAGCAGTGAAAAACTGCATAAGGGAAAGGTAGAATACACCTGGTGATTTTCGATACTGTAAAAGGTATAAAGAAATAAGTATTCCTGCTATTCCCGTGATAAACAATAGCAGGGATAATGGTCCTATTAAATATGATCCAATTGCATAGTTCATTTGCAAATGTAAAATTATATAAACTAATCAGACTAGCGATATTAATTTAACTAAAAATAAATACCATCTGTAAAAATAATTCATGCCAAAGTAAGGGCAGAAGAAGGTGTTTTATGTATGGAGTTGATCAATAATATGTTGAGCTTTATCTATGCAGTTTTGCCGAATTGTTTCAATTTGGTTAATTTTTTCAGGATGTTTTATTTGTAACCGTTGAAAGTGTATAAAAATGCCAATGTTCTTCCATGTTTTATATTCAATGAAAGCAATGTATCCTACGCAAAAAGCGGAGACGAGAGTAACAAAAGCGATAAGAATGCTTCCTGAAAGTACAAACGTCAAAGCAGCAAGAACTGTAAAAAATAAGAAATGAGTGACCAATCCTGCAACAAAGTTGAAGGTGCTTAAAAATGTTTCGTCTTTCACTTTTGATTTGATGTACCAGCGAGGAATTAAAAATGGGATGAGAAAAATACAAAAACCAGCTAGCAGAAAAGGGGACAATAGTAGAGCGATAATTATTTTTGAAATTATGCTGCTAAATGATTGATTGCCTATTTTTATATTTGAATCAGACAAATCATGGTCTTTCAGTTTGTCTGTATAGTGTTTTAATTGTTCAAAAAGATTTTTGAATTCTTCAGGATAATTTTTCTCAGCAGTTTCCAGTTTTGCAATCAATTTTTGATCCGAGTAAAATTGGTTAGCGAATTTGTTTTTATGCCATTTTCCGTTCTGATTAAATGCTTTCCCCAAGAGTTCCCTTAAGAGTTCGTAATCTTCGTAATGATCGTTGCTTTTTATTTCCAAGCTTAGTTTCTCGATAGCAGAAAAAATATCGTTCTTTAGTTTCATTGTCGCCTGGTGTTTACTATTAATGAACATTTCCTTGTAGTCAGTTAAATCGATAGGAGTGCCATAATTTACCAAAACACTTCTTTTGAAACACCAAAAGTGATTGTGATATATTGCTGTCGGAACAATCTTCAACCCTAAATTAAAATTGTTTTTTTCTTCTGCCAGAAAAGCTATTCTGGGAATGGCTTTTTTGTGAGGCAGCATTTGTCTTTTTCCTGAATGTGCAGCTTCCGGGAATATTCCTAGTGCTTTTTTTGCTTCCAATACTTGAATAGCCGTATTGAAGATATCATCATTCTTGCCGAGGTTTTCCTTACCATCCCGGATACGAAAAATGGGCATGATTTTCATGAAATTAAGGATAGAACTGATCATGCCAGACTTGAAGATATCTGCACGTGCCAACCATACTGGCTGATGCTTGGAAGTGCAATTAACGGCAATCGGATCCATTAATGCGTTCTGATGGTTTGCTGCAAAGATTATCGGTTCGTTTTTTGGAATATTCTCTTTTCCAATTACAGTAATGTTTTTATGGCTTAGCCAGTAAGCCAGCTGAACATACTTTTTCAAGAGAGCATATCCAAACGACCATTTCTTCATATTATGCAGGAATTGGTTTTTTTGCCCATAGAGAAGCCATGCCCAAGCCACTTAAAATATGCCATATTCCCCACCATGCGGCAATTACCGCCATGCCTCCCAATTCCATTTCAGGAGGGAAGATTTTCGGGTTGAAAATAAGTGCAAGAGCTAACCCAGAGTTCTGGATCCCCGTTTCGATGGTGATAGCACGTCGATCGGTTGTCGGTCTTTTAAGAATGGTGCTAAATAGAAAACCTGTTCCAAGCGCCAAGGCATTGTGTGCCAAGACAATCAAGAATACCAGGTGGACATATTCAGTAAAGTGAGAAAAATTTGCTGATAAAAGTGCGATTACCATAATGATGAAAAAGAGAATAGAACCAGTTTTTATCGGTCTTTTTATTTGGCTGGTAAGCTTCGGGTATTTTGCTGCAACAAAAAGTCCGATGATAACAGGGATACCTAATAAAATAAATACTGTTTGAAACATCTGAACTTTATCAATTACCAATGGGCGCAGCAACTCCTGGGCTGAATTGGCATTGTAGAACTTGATGTAAAAGTCGCCCCAAAGTGCAAAATTAAAGGGGGTCATAAATATAGCCGACAGGGTTGCAAAAGCCGTTAAGCTGACAGACAATGCTGCGTTTGCCCTTGCCATTGAACTCATGAAGTTGGAAATATTCCCGCCCGGGCATGAGGCCACTAATATCATTCCTAATGCAACAGTTGGTGTGGGATTAATTAAAATGACAAACAAAAAAGTTAAGAATGGGAGCAGAAAAAATTGGGAAATTATGCCTGTTATTACTGATTTGGGTTTTTGAACAACCTGAATGAAATCACTCATTTTGATGTCCAACGCCACACCGAACATGATAAAAGCGAGGGCAATGTTCAGGAATAACAACCCGGAACCAGAAAAATTCAGTTGCACATGATCAAGGACTTCAAGCGGATTCATAATTACCAGCAATTTTAAGGAGCACTAAAATAAAAAACTCCTGAAAGAATCAACTGAACTTTCAAGAGTTTTTCAATTGCGCTGTTTTGCAACAGGCTGTTTTATTGTTTTGTTAATTCAATCCAAGAAGCTTCATCATTTTTATAGCAATATCCGTATTGTCCATAATTCCGGTAAAATTTTCCGAGCCAGGGCCAAACGCAAAGATTGGAACCATCTGCCCCGTGTGGCTTCCGGTTGTATAACCGCCCTTAACATATCCAGTCTCAAAGTTTCCTTCGTTAACCCCTAAACCTCCTGTTTCATGATCGGCAGTGACAATAACAAGCGTTTCACGATTATTTGATGCAAAATCCAATACTTTGCCAATGCTTCGGTCAAAATCAAGCATTTCTTCAACAATATAAATGGTGTTGTTTTGATGCCCGGCCCAGTCAATTTGAGAGCCTTCAACCATAAGGAAGAATCCATTTTCGTTTTGTTTCAAAATGTTCAAAGCCGTTTGGGTAGCGATAGGAAGCATATCCCCACGTTCAGTATATTTCCCAATGTGTTCTGATGTAATTAAACCTGCCAATTTCCCGGAATTAACGTTCGAAATAGCATCAAGATTCCTAAGAACTTTATAGCCATTTTCCTTTAGCTTGGCTGTAAGGTCTTGTTTGTCTTTGCGTTCTGTGAAAAATTTGTATCCGCCACCAATGAATACATCCACATCAGTTTTTAGGAAATCGGCTGCAATTTCTTCGTACATTTTCCTGCTGGGCTGGTGGGCGATAAATGATGCCGGAGTAGCATGCGTAATTGCCGAAGTAGAAACCAAACCTGTAGCCAAACCTTTTTCTTCTGCCATTTCTAAAATGGTTTTTACTGAAACAGTATCTGCATCAACCCCAATTGCCCCATTGTATGTTTTAACCCCTGCTGAAAGAGCCGTGCCGCCAGCCGCAGAGTCAGTTATATAATCATCCGCAGAGAACGTTTTTGAGAATCCAACATGTTTAAAGTTTTCAAGGAAAAGGCTTCCTTTGTTTGCCGTAAGTCCAGCATAAATATGAGAAACACCCATTCCGTCACCAATCATTAGAATGATGTTTTTTGGTTTTTGAGCAGTTGAATTATCTTCGTATTTGATAACTTCATATGCCTCGCCACCAGGGTAAATTTTTACTGAATCCTGTTCACTCTTGGTTTTGTAATTTTCCTGTGCACTTAGTCCCAGGACAAAAAGAATACAAATTAAGCTTGTAAATAATCTCATTACTTCTATGTTTATTTTGAATCGTTAAAAATAATTAGAATTAGCTGACTTATGTAACATCAGAATTAAAGATTGGTTAAATAATATTTGATTTTTGGGCACAAAAAAACCTTCAACAGTTGTTGAAGGTTTTGAGCTTATTTTGAAAAGAAGTTTAATCTTCTGCTGGTTGTGCTTCCAAAATATCTTTGTCAACCAAAATACGTCCACAATATTCGCAAACAATAATTTTTTTGCGGTTGGCAATATCAAGCTGGCGTTGAGGTGGGATTTTGTTAAAGCAACCACCACATGCATCACGCTGAACAGTTGCAACAGCCAATCCGTTACGTGCATTTTTACGGATACGTTTGAATGCAGTTAATAAGCGAGGTTCAATAAAACCTTCGATTTTTTCTGCTTTCCCTTTCAGCTTTTCTTCTTCGATTTTTGTTTCGGTGGTAATTTCTTCCAGTTCCTTTTGCTTGCGGTCAAGGTCTTCTTCTCGTTCTACCAACGATTTTTTTGCAGCTTCGATTGATTCTTTTTTAGTGAAAAGTTCAGCTGTGAATTCACGGATACGCTTCTCCGAAAGTTCAATCTCCAACTTCTGGAATTCAATTTCTTTATTTAGTGAATCGTATTCCCTGTTGTTGCGAACATTGTTTTGTTGCTCGGTATACTTTGTAATTAGGGCTTCAGATTCTTTAATAGCTGCCTTACGGTTTGTAATTGAAGTATCCAGGTTTTTGATGTCATCTTCATAGTTTGTTACACGGGTGCTCAAACCTGCAATATCATCTTCCAAATCCTGCACTTCAAGAGGAAGTTCGCCACGCAGTGTTTTGATCTTGTCAATCTCAGAATTTACACTTTGTAATTCAAACAGTGCTTTTAGCTTCTCGCTGATTGGTACACTTTTGTCTTCTTGTTGGTACTGTGTAGTCATATTTCGAATAATCTATTTATCTGTTTTAAATCAGGTAATTCACCGGGTTGGTGTTCACCTCCGATAAACGGACTGCAAATTTAGGGATTTTTTTTGTAAGTAGTTCATAAAAAACTTCTTTAGTGAATTGCTCACTTTCAAAGTGTCCGATATCGGCCAGCACAATTTTCCCTTCGGCTTCAAAAAACTGATGATATTTTATGTCTCCAGTTATTAAAACATCAGCCTTTGACCGGATAGCCTGCCTGATAAGGAAGCTTCCTGAGCCACCACAAATAGCCACTTTGTTAATTTTTTTTGATAACAAAGGGCTGTGCCTGACAACTCCTGCATGAAATGTATCTTTTACCAATTTTAAGAATTCTGTTTCATCTTTTTCTTTTGGGAGTTCACCAATCATGCCCATGCCAACAGTTGTCAGTTTGTTTTCTAACGGATAAATGTCGTAGGCAACTTCTTCGTAAGGATGTGCCTGCAATAGTGCTGAAACAACTTTTCCTTGCAGGTGTTGGGGGAATATCGTTTCAAACCGTATTTCTTCTTCGTAATGAATTTCACCCTTTTCGCCAACAAATGGATTGCTTTCTTCGTTTCCGCGGAAACTACCTTTGCCAGTTATAGTGTAACCACACGAATCATAGTTTCCGATGTGCCCTGCTCCAGCTGTAAATACAGCTTGTTGTACTTTTTCTACCTGTTCAGAGGGAATGAAAGTTACCAGTTTGCGTAAAGTTCCAGAGATTGGTTCTAAAATTTTACAGTTTTGAAGTCCAAGTTTTTCGCAAATTTTGCTATTAACCCCGCCGTGCACACTATCCAGATTGGTGTGAGCAGCATAAATGGCAATTTTGTTTTGAATAGCTTTGATCACACAGCGTTCTACCTCATTTTTCCCATTTATTTTTTTTAATCCACTGAAGATTAATGGGTGGTGAGCGATGATAATACCTGATTTTGTTGCAATAGCTTCATCAACAACTGCCTCAGTCACATCAAGCGTGATTAGTGCCTGCTCAACTTCATCTGCTGCGTTTCCAACAAGCAAGCCTGCATTATCGTATGATTCCTGGTAGGCCGGAGGGGCAAGCGATTCAATATGGTTAATAATTTCAGCAATTTTCATAATTCGCATGTTTTGTAATCCCAAAGATAGTAGAACTGACTTATTCAGGAAATTGTTTTGAAACCTCTATCTGTTTTCAAGTTTTGTGTTGGCAGGTCGTTTGTGCTTCCATCGCTTGTGCGACCACAAATAATGTTCTGGCTTTTCGTTTATAATGGATTCAATTTTATTGACATAAAGTTTTAGTATTCCATTTTCAGGAAGTTCAGAAGGATTTTCATTCAGTAATTCAAATGTACATTGATATCTTCCTCTCGATACCTTTTCAATGTGCTGGTATAGGACAACCTGATTGGTGTGCCTGGCCAGGTTCTCCGGTCCCGGAAAAAATCCGGCTTCCTGATTGAGGAAGGTTGTCCAAAAACGTGTGTTCCACTTTGCACGTTGATCTGCACAAAGCCAGGTAAAAGTGAGCTCATTATTTTGCTGCGCCTTCAGTACTTTTCGTAGAATTTTTTTTGTTGATACCAGTTCTCCCCCGAATCGCTCTCGCGTTTTGTTAATGTAAGAATCAAAAACAAAATTCCGGGCAGGGTTGTAAACCAAAAAAACCGTATGCTTCAGGTAGTGTTGCAGGACAGATTGCCACTCCCAGTTATTGTAGTGCATGCTTAGTGCAATAACACTTTTCCCTTCTTCAAAATAACGATCAACAAATTCAGGGTTTGTCACCACCATTCGTTTTTTCAGTGTGTCAGTTGAAAACCATCTAAGTTTTAACGATTCCAGTGTGATGTCGCAAAGATGTTTGTAAAATTTTCTGGCAATCGCTTTTCGTTCTTGTTCACTTTTTTCGGGGAATGCATTTCTCAGGTTCTCAAAGACTACTTTTTTGCGATATCCAAGGACATGATAAATAAGCAAAGACCAGACATCAGACTTTAAATATAGAATTGGCATGGGGAGTAATGCCAGCATACTTAGAAAATAAGTTCCGATATGACTGATTATCTTTTTCAATACGATTGGTATTTCTGTGGAATGAATTTTAACACGTCAGGACGCTCAAGTAAAGGGGTTTCTTCATTTCGCTTATGTTTCCATCTTCTGTGCGACCAAAGCCAATACTGTGGTTCTTTTTTTATAATCCGTTCACACATTTCAATATAAGTCATTAAAATGGTTTCTGGCTTTTCTTTTCCAGGCTCAGGGAATAATTCTGTTATCTCTGTATGGTAATGGCCTCTTTTTTTCTTTTGGAAATGAATAAAAAATACGGGTTGATTTGTTTTTACGGCAATCTTATCTGGCCCTTCAAAAAAAGCAGTTTCCTGGTTCATGAAAGTAGTCCAGAATTTTGATGTTTGAAATGAAGTCTGGTCTGCTGCTAGCCAAAGTACGCCTGGTCGTTCAGCACGATCAAATTGAAGTGCTGTTCGGGCAGATAGATGTACCGGTACAGATTTCCCGCCAAATCGTTCCCGCATGTTCAGCATAAACCGTTCCATCTCCTGGTTGTTGCGAACAGGGTTGTAAATCATCATTAGCTGGTGTTTCACATACTCCTGAAGGCTTGCGTTCCACTCCCAGTTATTGTAGTGCATGCCAAGTACGATAATACTTTTCCCTTCTTCGAAATATTGATTGATTTTTTCAAATCCAGAATAGCTAAGGCGCTTTTTTAATTGTTTCGAACTAAGTGAGTGCATTTTGATCGACTCAAGGCTCATGTCGCAAAAATGACTGTAAAATTTGCGGGCAATTTGATCAATTTCTTTTTCACTTTTTTCAGGGAAGGCGTTTCGCAGATTGGTATAAATCACTTTCTTTCGATATTCTACTACATAAAAAATAATGACATAAAAGAAATCGGAAAGCCCATATAAAAACCAAAAGGGAATATGGGAAAATGCCTTTAAGAAGGCAACAACAGCATTTTTAAGTAATTTACTCATGGCTAATTTTAAGTCCATGCAAATTTAAGGTTTTTTTAAAAAGACAGATATTTTGAAATCAGAATGATTTTGGCAACTTCGGAATTTAAAAATAATAACGTTATGAAGAAACTGATATTTTGTTTCCTGCTTATTTTGCCTGTTTCATTGTTAATGGCTCAAACATCAATCATTGCTCACCGTGGAGCATCGTTTCTGGCTCCGGAAAATACGGTTGTTGCCGCGAAGCTTGCCTGGGAACTAGGTGCAGATGCTGTGGAAATTGATGTGCATCTTTCGAAAGATAAGCGGGTGATGGTAAACCATGATAAAACTACCCACAAAACGGGCGGCAAAAATTTCCTTGTCAAAAATACAAGCTCTGCTGATTTGCGAAAGCTTGATGTGGGTAAATGGAAGTCTGACGAGTATGCTGGCGAAAAGATACCCTTCGTTGAAGAAGTCATTGAAACAGTTCCTTCAGGGAAAACATTGGTGATTGAAATAAAGTGTGGTAGCGAAGTTCTTCCTGCACTGAAAAAAGCGGTTGAAACGAGTGGCAAACTTAACCAAATCGTGTTCATTAGCTTTGGTTGGAAGACGATTGTCGACACAAAAGCCATGTTCCCTAAAAATGCGTGTTATTGGCTAAGTGGAACAGGCATTGGTTTGAACAAACGGATGAAACAGTCGGCTGAACTTGGACTTGATGGTGTGAACCTGAAGTATAGTGTTATTAATGAAAAGGTCATGAAACGTGCTGGAAAACTTGAATTGGATGTACTTTCATGGACGATCGATGATCCGAAAGAAGCAGCCCGGTTGATTAACCTGGGGGTTTCAGGAATTACCACAAACCGACCAGCCTGGCTAAAAGAGCAGTTGAATAGATAAATTAATAAACTGGCCGTGCAACAATAATCCCTGTGTAGGATTTTTTTTGCTGAAGGAATTCATGAATCGTAAGCTGCGATATTTCAACTTTCATTTCCCGGGTAGATGCGTGTAATAAATGTTTTTTGCCATTTATAGTGATCACAATACCTACATGCACCACATCCAGGCCTTTTATGGATGTAGTAATTCCGATGATGTCGCCATCTTCCAGTAATTGTTCATTTTCTTTGATCCCTGCCTTTGAGAGAACGTATTTTGATTGTGAAGAAATGATTTGTTCCTGCTCAGAAATGATTTTAACCAGTTCGGGGTTTTCTTTTAAAACAACATAACTTTCCGGGTGGGCAGACATAAAGTTGATTTTCTCTTTTACTGAATCCGTTTGAAGTTCAGTAGGGGTTTCAACAATTTCCTTTTTTACATTATTATTGATCCATTCACTGAAATAATGCAGGCGTGAACAGTATCCATCCCTGTTACCATTTCGATAGCGAATCTGTTCAAGTTCAGATTTGAATTCTTCAAAACTGGTGTTGCCTTTCTTTATACATCTTGATATTGCCAGGCAATTTTCGGCAAATGTTGTGCAATCAAACTCTTGCAAATTAACGATTAGGTTTTCCTTCTGTCCATTTTCCAGTGTGTGGGCAACGTAAGGCGTCTCAAGTAAAAGTTTTCCGGTTTCAACTACCAGTTCGCCAATAGGCCGGTTGTTTTTATCAGCCAATTCGTTAAAAATATTCGACAAAATTAATTGGTCGTCTTTTAAAGCCTGACTGCATCCAGAGGTTTGAGTTAAAGAGAAAAGTAAAATAAATGCTATGAATGTTAGATTTTTCACGTTCTTAATTTTTCTTCAAAATAAAAATTTTTCCTGAAAAGGTAGGGTAAAATCTGTGCCGAGCGGATAATAGTTGAAAAAAGAACAGATTATTCAAAAAAGGATTTGTATTTTGAATCATCCGTTTAAAGCTGAAAAATTGACAAAGCAGGAATTCAAACAGGTTTTTGACCAGTACTTTGACGACCTCAGGTCGTTCATATATTATCGGTCGGGAGATGAGGAGCTGGCTACCGATGTTGCACAGGATGTTTTTATGAAGATTTGGGAAAAGCAGGTGCAATGGGAAGGGAAGAAAACGCTGGCATTGATGTATAAGATGGCCTCGAACCAGTTTATAAGTGTTTACAGGCGAAAAAAGTTGGAGCTGAATTACAGGAACACGTTGGATATGGGGCAGGATGATGTAAGCCCGGAAGAGCGGGCACAGTTCAATGAAATGAATGTGAGGTATGAAAAAGCACTCGAAGAGTTATCGGAAAAACAACGGGTGGTTTTTTTAATGAGCCGGATGGATGGGCTAAAATATTACGAGATAGCGGAGCGATTAAATATTAGCGTAAAAGCGGTTGAGAAAAGGATGAAATTTGCATTACGGGACTTAAAAATGAAATTAGGGGTACAATGAACAAAGGAGCAACATACAAAAAACCTACAGGCGGTTGGGAGGATTTTGAGGAGCTTCAAAACAAATCAAAAATCTCCTGGAGCAAGAGCAAGGACGACGTTTGGGCTGCAATGGAAGATAGCTTTGAAGAACAGGCAGAAGCTAAAACCATTGTGCGCCGATTACCGATCGTTCGATATGTTGCTGCCGCTTCAGTGATTTTGTTATTGGGATTGACGACAGTCTTAAGGTTTTATTCAGAAAGTTATGAAACGAATGCAGGTGAAAGGCTTGCAGTAAATCTTCCCGATGGATCAACGGTTGAACTAAACGCTGAAACCACATTGAAGTATTACCCACTTTGGTGGAATATTGAACGCAGGTTGCAAATGACTGGCGAAGCATTTTTCGATGTTGAGAAAGGGAATCGGTTTGTAGTAAAATCAGAAAATGGCAAAACCCGTGTTTTGGGCACCAGTTTTAAAATTTATTCCCGCAATGAAGATTACCGCGTAAACTGTATTACTGGAAGGGTTCAGGTGAAAGCTGCCAAAGGTAAAGTGATCCTTCATCCAAACGAGAAGGCCATTTTGGTGGATGGTCGTGGTTTAAAAATAAGTCAGGGGAAAAATACGGAAGTTTCTACAAGAAGCTGGAAAGACGGCAAATTCTTTTACACCAAATACCCACTTAAAAAAGTGATGGAAGAAATTGAGCGACAATACAAGGTTGAAATTGCGATTGACGATACATTTGATTTTCTTTATACTGGTGATTTTTCAAAAGAAGAAGAATCGATTGATGACGTAATGTATAAGGTGGTCAAACCGTTTAGTTTAACCTATGTTAAAATGCGCGAAGGTGAATACCAAATCAAAAAGCAAGAATAGTTTTCTTCCATGGATACTTTTATTCTTTCTGGTTTTTCAAACCCATTATTTAACGGCACAGCAAATCGAAGTTTCATGTAACGAAAAACCATTGAATGAATTGCTGGTTGAGCTTAGGGATGAGTATCAACAGCGTTTTTCATTTGATGACTCGGCTCTGTCGAACTATAAAATTACAATCCAAAAGAAATTTTCCTCGTTTGATGAGGCACTTGATTATATCCTAACTGGATTACCCTATAAATTTGAAAAGTATAACGAGGTTTTTTTGATCTATCCGGTGGTTGTTGAGCGATCTGAAAAATCAAAGTTTATCTTGGCCGGACAGTTTCTCGATAGCAAAACAAAAGAATCGTTACCATTCACACATCTTCTTGTTAATGAAGTGGGGATTATTACCGATGAGAAAGGTCGGTTTCAACAAGTTTCTGAGGATAGTGTTTTTTATCTTCAGGCTTCTTACCTGGGTTATTATTTGCTTGACACGATTGTTGCCCCCAATGTGAGTTGCCAATTTCTATTAAAACCATTCAATATAAAATTGAAGGAGGTTCGTGTGGAGGCGGATGAGATTGTACGCAATCTTCAAATTGGGAAAACTCCCGGGGGAATGCGCCTGAACCATAACATAGCCAGTTATTTGCCGGGGAATGGCGATAATTCAATATTTAATTTATTGCGCTTGCAACCGGGCATTTTGGCAGCAGGTGAGCAATCGAACGACCTTATTATTTGGGGGAGCTACGAAGGGCAAAGTAAACTGATGTTTGACGGCTTTACTTTGTTTGGCATGAAAAACTTCAATGACAATATTAGCGCAGTAAATCCTTTTATGGCGAAAGATATACAGGTTTACAAAGGAGGCTATGGAGCTGAACATGGTGAACGTGTTGGCGGATTGGTGAACATTGTCGGAATTGAAGGGGATCATCATAAACCAAGGGTAAACCTTAATTTGAACAACATGACCCTGAACGGGATGTTTAGTTTGCCAATTAAACAGAAAGCTTCGTTATCGTTGGCATTTCGTCAAACTTACTATGAGCTGTACGATACAGGGGTATTGACCTTTGGTAGGCAGCGAAACACTCAAAATACTGATGGGGTAGATGTTTACACCTATCCGGATTATAACTTCCAGGACATCAACCTGAAGTTTTCGGGTAGAGGGGAAAATGGCGATTCATACAGTGTTTCCTTTTTAGGCGCAGGTGATCGTTTTAAATCTTCCACTGAATTAGAAAACAATGCTGGTCGGGTTATAGCGCTTGATGAACAAAAGGAAAGGAACACACAGAATGGAGGGTCAATTTTTTATGGAAAGAAGTGGGCAAATGGATCTACATCCAATTTAACAGTTTCTTATTCAGGAATTGAAACCACTGTTGATCGGTTCAGGGAGGTTTATCGTTGGAGGCGAACGAAGAATGGACAGTTTGAACTTAGAAGTGAGGTTCGAATTGATCAGTTGTCCGCAAACAGGGTCGCTGAAGCCAATGTCAAAGTTGATAACCTTGTTGCGTTAGATGAAATACAGCAGCTGAAGTTTGGGATAAACTATATTTATGATCAGGTTGACCTAAGTGAGGATTCCGCAGATGTAAATCATTACGATGAAATGTTAAGTGGAGCCAGGGTGAGTGGATACCTGGAAGATGCCATTTCGTTAGCAAAAAATTTTCAGGTGAAATTGGGATTACGAGGCGATTATGTGACGAACTTGAGCCAGCTTTTTGTTCAGCCCCGAATAGCCACCGAGGTGAAGTTTAGCGATCATGCAAAGATTTCCGGAGCATGGGGTTTGTACCGTCAGTACCTGGTTCGCAGTTCAGTTGTGGACTCGCTGGATAATTATCGCTATTTCTGGACGATAAGTGATAACAATGACATCCCGGTTCAGGAATCTTATCATACTGTGGCTGGATTTCATTTCAATAAAAATGATTTTACCTTTAGTATTGAAGGGTACTACAAACAATCTGAAGGCATTACACGGTACGTGAACCCTCAACGGTACAGGGATGTGTATATTGGCGAAAGCAAAAGTCGGGGCTTGGATTTTTTTATAAAAAAGGACTGGAACGGTCACTCGGCTTGGGTTAGCTATTCATTATCCGAAACGCTGGAACGGTTCCCAACTTTCCCAATTCGACGATTCCAGGAATACAACCGGGCACTACATGACCAAAGGCATGAGATAAAACTTGCAACCCTTTTAAATCTAAGGCCCTTTTTCTTCTCAGCCAACTATGTGTACGGTTCTGGATTCCCAGATCAACGACTTGAGCGGGATACAGGTATTTATGAATTTCCGTATAATCGTTTTGATGTATCGCTCGTATATCAGATCATTGCAAAAAAATCGTTGTTGGAAGTGGGTGTTTCCATTTTGAATGTTTTTAACCATGAAAATATAAAATACGCCAACTTTATCCGCGTCCCATACGAACAGGAAGTATCTGTGAATTATCACGCAGAAGCTGTTCCCTTCACCCCAACTATGTTTATCAACTTTTCTTTTTAATGATGTTATTCCTTTTAAAAGTTTCGTTTTTGTGATTTTTTTCATTCATGAGGTAGGGTCTTTTTTGTTTAAAGCGGTTGCTAATTGAATTTGATTATTTAGTTAACCAATAAAAATAAAAAAGATGAAAAGTTTATTAAACAAATTGATGTCATTGGCCATTTTAATCGCTTTAACAACAGGGATGGCTTTAGCACAAGAAGGAACAGAGGGAACAGAAACTACCGATGAGACAACTCAGGAACGTCACCGTCATCGTGGTTTGAATTTAACCGATGAGCAAAAAGCAATGCTCGAAGCCAACAAAGAAGCAAATAAAGAAAATCGTGAAGCGTTTAAAGCAACACTTTCCGAAGATCAATTGGCAATTTTGGAAAACGCAGAATTAACCCGTGAGGAGCGACGCGAAGCTTTACAAGCAACACTTTCAGAAGATCAGCTTGCGATGTTGGAATCAAACCGTGAGGCTATGAAAGAGCAACGTGAAGCATTTCGTGAAACATTAACTACAGAGCAACAACGCAAGATGTTCAGAAAGCGTATGGATTTGTCTGATGAGCAAAGGGCAATGTTGGGCGAAGGCCGTGAAGAACGCAAAGAAAACCGCGAAGATTTTAGGGCAACACTTTCAGAAGAGCAATTAGCAATTTTGGAAAACACAGAATTGACCCGCGAAGAGCGTCGTGAAGCGTTACAATCCACACTTACAGAAGAACAAAAAGAAATGTTGAAAGAAGGTCGTGAAGAAGGTCGTGAGAATAGGCAAGAGTTCAGAGGAACGTTAACTGATGAGCAAAAAGAGTTATTGAAGAAAAGAGCCCGCAAAGGCGGTAAAAGAGGCGGAAATTAACCTTCCACGCTTTGTCAACAGCCTGTCAGCAGAAGCTGGCAGGTTTTCTTTTATTATTTTCAAAAAATACCTCGAATGAAAAAGCTTACTTGTACAATCATAGTCATATTTGTAGCGGTTGTTTCCTTTGCACAAAAGGAAGTAGTGGAAGAATTACAGGAATCAAGAATCGATTCGATTATTGATGATTTCCTTTTTGTAGAAGATGATTCAGATGAAATCTTAGGTCTGCTAAAAGAAACAAAAAATTACCAGTTTTTGTATTGGCGTGCTAACTACGATAGTAAAACATTCTATGCAGGCCGCGAAATTGGTAGCAATCAATATAACTTGTCAAGCCAGCTTTTTTATTTACACTCCAAGGGATTTTATGTAGGTTTGGCCGGTTCGTGGTACAGTGATTTAGACCCGGGGTACCGAACAACAGTGCTTTCCTTCGGGTATGGGAAGGGGTTGAAAAAAATGAAATTTCTTCGATTTCGATCTTCATTTGACTTATACTTTTATAACAACGATGACCCGAATTATGATCCAATTTACACCAGTAGTTTAAACCTGGGCACAACATTAAAAAGCAAAATAGTCAGCACACGCTTTGATGCCGCTTTTTTGTTGGGAAAAGAAATTGGCACACAGTTTAACTGGGATATCTATTCAAAAATTACCTTGCTAAAGTTTGGCAAGTACGACAAGCTTCAGTTCGAGCCTGAAATTTCGTTCTTTTTTGGTTCTGAAACTGTTGAGTATGATTTGTCAACCTACTTGTATGATGAGTTCCCTGATATACCTCCATCATACTATTATGAAGATGTTTTTGGTTTATTGAATGCGCAAATTTCTTTACCACTATCGCTTTCAATTAAAAATTTTGATTTTGAATTTGCCTGGAAAAGAAACCTTCCAAGAACAAACGATTACGCCTATGATTACCCAAAAACGTCGCTTTTTAGTTTTTCTGTAGGTTATATTTTTAACCTTTAGCAGATGATTTTTGGGATTAGTTTCCTTTACAACTTGATGTCAAACTGAATTTGGTTATTTTTGCAGCTCATAAAAAGCGAAAGTAATCATGGCTCAAAAACCATCAATCCCTAAAGGTACACGCGATTTTTCTCCAGTTGAAATGGCCAGGAGAAATTACATTTTCGATACAGTAAAGAAAGTTTTTCAACACTACGGTTTCCAGCCCATTGAAACCCCGGCCATGGAAAACTTATCTACTTTGATGGGGAAATATGGAGAAGAAGGTGATAAGTTGCTTTTTAAAGTATTGAATTCAGGCGACTATATTTCAAAAGTTGATGAAGCCGAACTTCAAAAAAGAAACAGCATCAGCCTGACCAATAAAATTTCGGAAAAAGGCCTTCGCTATGATTTAACCGTTCCTTTTGCCCGTTACGTTGTGCAGCATCGGAATGACATTTCGTTTCCGTTTAAGCGCTATCAGATTCAGCCTGTTTGGCGGGCAGACCGCCCACAAAAAGGGCGTTATCGCGAGTTTTACCAATGCGATGCTGATGTAATTGGAAGCAATTCATTGCTGAATGAATTGGAATTGGTGCAAATTATAAGTGAAGTTTTTGGGAAGCTGAAGATTAGCACAACTGTAAAAATTAACAACCGAAAAATTTTAGCTGGTATAGCTGAAACAATTGGTGAGTTGGATCGCATAATTGATATTACGGTTGCGATTGATAAGCTTGATAAAATTGGGATTGAAAAGGTGAACCAGGAGATGCTGGATAAAGGGATTTCAGAGGAGGCGGTTCAAAAACTTCAACCAATTTTACAATTAAGTGGAACAAATGCTGAAAAGCTGGATCAAATAAAACAGGTGATTTCTGCATCAGAAACAGGGGCGAAGGGCGTTGAAGAAATGCGTACACTTTTTGGTTATATTTCTTCTTTTGAATTAAACTGCGATGTTGAACTGGATTTAACACTGGCGCGTGGTTTGAATTATTACACTGGTGCAATTTTCGAGGTGAAAGCAAATGATGTGCAGATTGGCAGTATTTGTGGTGGTGGCCGCTACGATGATCTGACAGGTGTTTTTGGCATGCCAGATGTTTCTGGTGTTGGTATTTCTTTTGGAGCAGACAGAATTTACGATGTTATGCTGCAATTAGAGCTTTTCCCAGAAGAAACTGTTGCATCCACCAAGGTGCTGTTTATTAACTTTGGCAAGGAAGAAGAAAAGTTCTGTTTACCAATTTTAGCCAAACTTCGTGCAGCAAATGTCAATGCTGAAATTTACCCTGAAGCAGCTAAAATGAAAAAGCAAATGACCTGGGCTGACCGCAAACAGGTTGCTTACGTGGCTTTGGTTGGTGAGCAGGAAATGAACCAGGGAAAAGTGAACCTGAAGAATATGAAAACAGGTGATCAGGAGTTGGTTTCGGCAGACGAACTGATAAAAATCCTTTCAAAATAGAACGATTTTTCCTTTATTGCCAATATGTGGCATTACATTGCAACATATAAACAAGACTGGCGCACGGCCAGCAAGGACGACCGTCCTGTAAAATTGATTGGGAGCGATACCCGCGTTCCCTGAACCTCCGTTTTTCTTTGCAACATGTAGGTTTATTATCGTGCATTTCGAGTTCGATAGTTTCTTTATTATTCTTATTCATCATTGTAAATTCATAAAAATGGAGCGTAAAATTCATTATATCAGTCCGGAGCAACTTACTTTCGAAATTATTGAAGCTATTTTGGAAGAAAATAAAAAGCTTGTTCTTTCAGAAGAATCAATTCAACTAATCAATAAATCCAAAGCCTATCTTGATCGTAAACTGGCTGAGAGTGAAGATCCAATTTATGGTATCAATACCGGATTTGGTGCATTGTGCGATCGCGAAATATCAAACTCAGATTTGAGTAAATTGCAAGAAAACCTGGTGGTTTCGCATGCATGTAATTTAGGAAATGAAATTCCTCAGGACGTGGTTCGTCTAATGTTGTTGCTGAAAGCTCATGCACTAGCGAAAGGAAATTCTGCAGTTCAGTTGGTAACCGTGCAGCGCATCCTGGATTTGTTCAATGAAGATACACTTCCAGAAGTGTTTGAACAGGGTTCGCTTGGTGCCAGTGGTGATTTAGCTCCATTGGCGATGCTTTTTCTTCCGTTGCTAGGTCTGGGTACTGTAAACTACAACGGTACAAAAATCAAAGCAAAGGAAGTACTGAAAGAAAAAAACTGGGAACCGATTAAGTTGGCTGCAAAAGAAGGGCTGGCATTGTTGAATGGTACGCAGTTTATGAGTGCTCACGGCGTTTATACTTTGTTAAAATCATTTAAGATTGTGAAATATGCCGATGTGATTGGTGCAATTTCATTGGATAGTTTTGATGGATTGCTTGGTCCATTTTCTGCACAAATACAGGAAATCCGTCCTCATGCAGGGCAAATTGAGACAGCCCGAAACTTCCGCCATATCCTTGATGGAAGCGAACTAATTTCACGCAATAAAAAACATGTGCAGGATCCTTATTCGTTTCGTTGCATTCCCCAAGTACATGGGGCAGTAAAGGATGCCGTGAACTATGTATCTTCAGTTATTGAAGTTGAGATCAACTCGGTTACAGATAACCCAACTGTTTTCCCGGATGATGACTTGATTATTTCTGGTGGTAACTTTCACGGTGAACCATTGGCTCTTTCGCTTGATTATTTGGCAATGGCTGTTTCGGAGTTGGCAAGTATTTCTGAAAGAAGAACTTATCGTCTGATTGCGGGTGAGCGTGGTTTGCCTGAGTTTTTGGTTGCTAACCAGGGGTTGAACTCGGGTTTCATGATCCCGCAATATGCTGCTGCTTCAATTGTAAGCCAGAACAAACAACTTTGCACACCTTCTTCTGTTGATTCTATTCCATCTTCAAATGAGCAGGAAGACCATGTGAGTATGGGTGGAAATTCTGCAACTAAAGCTTTGAAGGTAGCAGAGAATACATTAAAAGTTCTGTCAGTAGAGTTGTACAATGCAGCTCAGGCACTTGATTTTAGAAGGCCACTTAAAAGTTCTGACTACATTGAAGAATTTGTGGCCGAATACAGAAGTGTTGTGGACTTCGTTGAGGAAGATACATTGATGTATGAAGGGATAAACAAAACCATAGCATTTCTGGATCAAGGGAAATTCGTATAAAAATTTTGAACTGGAGCTAGCCAATTACTGTCTCCAATTCAGAAAGACCCGGGACTTTTTAGTCCTGGATTTTAATTTATGCTGTTAGTTCGAATTTTGCCCCTGTCTTTTACGCCGATATTCCTTTATCATCTTTGAACGGAAGGAATGTTCAATGTATTCAAGGGAAAGAGCTTTTTTTACTGGCAGCACTTCGAGAAATTTTTGGCGGTATTCTTTTAATAGTTTGTAGTTTTCCTCATGGATTATTGTTAATTCATCATAGGCATTTTGAAATTCTTCATCGGTGTAGTTTTCAAAACTTTCCCAAATTTTTTTCTCCAACTCTCTCTTTTTTTTATGAAGCTCCATTCGCTTTTTGTCAAACGTATTGTAATGTGGCCAAAATTGCTGGGCCTCTTCAGGGCTTAGCTGTAGTTTTTCGGTAATAAATGCAATTTTTTGTGTTTGAAATTCTTCAAACCCCTGCCATTTGCCCCTACCTTGAGCCCATGTGGAAATAGATAATAGAATAATGCAGGTTGTGATGATTATATTTTTCATGATTAGTCATTTTTTAGTTCATTAAAGCAGTCGTAATCGGTCATTTCAGAAGTTAAATATGTGTAAACATCCTCTGAGGTGTGCAGGCTTTGCTCATTTTGATTGAGTGTTTCAAAAAGGTCATCTTCATTTACAAATGCAACCAGGAACTCTTCTTCCGAAATTGAAGTGCTTTGTTCTTGGACGTTCTCATATTTAGTAAGCTCAGGTAAATATTTATTTAACGGATAATAAACCAGCAAAAATACCAAGGCAAAACTGGCAGCCAGTGAGAGTGCTGGTTTTAAAACACGAATTACTTTTGTGCGTGTAGTAACTGGAGTTGTTTCTGCGTCGATTTGTGCTTCTATTCGATCTTGCAAATGATCAAAATACCCTTCAGGGGTTTTAAAATGATTTTCCTTTTTGATACCTAAAAGCGGCGATTCTATGTTCTTTTCTTCTTTCATTCAGTCACTTTCCCTTTTTGACGTGTTAAAAGTATAAAAGTTTAAACGTTCAGTAAAATATACTGGCTAAGTGCCAGATTTTAAGTATTCTTCAATTTTCTTGACAGCATGATGGTACGAAGCCTTCAATGCTCCTTCAGACGTATCAAGGATTTTTTCCATATCCTGGTACTTCAAGTTGTCGTAATAGCGCATATTGAAAACCAAACGTTGTTTTTCCGGCAAACAGGCAATGGCTTTTTGTAACTTCATCTGAGCCTCCTCGCCATCAAAAAAACTATCAGTCTCCAGGTTTTCAATCAGGTAGTCGTTCAAGTCAGAAATCCGCCCCATCGATTTTCTTTTTTTCTGATCGAGAAAAGTAAGCGACTCGTTGGTGGCAATTCGGTACAGCCATGTAAACAAACCGGATTCAGCCCTAAAACTATCCAATCCGCGCCATGCTTTTAAAAAAGTGTTTTGAAGAATATCGTCTGTGTCGTCGTGATTGATCACAATTTTTCGAATGTGCCAATATAACCGTTCTTGATATGTCGCAACCAATTCACTGAAAGCACTCCTTTTGGTGCTTTCGTCTTGCAATCTGGAAATAAAAAACTGGTCGCTCTGCATTAATTAACTGGACTTTTTAGATTGATCGGTTTGCTACGTAATCGTTTAATGCGTTAACACTATTTAACCAAATTGCAAAATTAAATGGTTGAGGTTAATAGCATGTTCAAAAATAACCAAAAAGGTTTAACTTTGCCGCGCAAATTTTAAGAAGATAGAAATGGCTTTAAAGTGTGGGATCGTTGGTTTGCCAAATGTTGGAAAATCAACTTTGTTTAATTGTTTGTCGAATGCGAAGGCTCAATCGGCAAATTTTCCGTTTTGTACCATTGAACCCAATGTTGGGGTAATAACTGTTCCTGATGATCGGCTGATCAAACTTGAGGAGTTGGTTAACCCTCAGCGGGTAGTGCCTACAACGGTTGAAATTGTTGATATTGCCGGATTGGTGAGAGGTGCAAGTAAAGGTGAAGGATTGGGGAACAAGTTCCTTGGTAATATTCGTGAAACTGATGCAATCATTCACGTGCTACGTTGTTTTGAAAATGAAAACATCACCCATGTTGACGAAACGATTGATCCCGTTCGCGATAAGGAAACCATTGATATTGAATTGCAGCTGAAAGACCTTGAGACTGTTGAAGCCAGATTGGCAAAAGTTGAAAAACAGGCTAAAACAGGCAATGATCCCGAGGCCAAGAAAATGTACAAGGTACTTAGTTTGTATAAAGAAGCTCTTTTGCAAGGTAAATCAGCAAGGACTGTTGCAATTGATGATGCTGATCAAAAAGTTGCGAAGGATTTGCAATTGCTTACCAACAAGCCAATTCTCTATATCTGTAACATTGATGAACCTGCTGTTGTTGACGGAAATGCATTTGTTGATGCGTTGAAAGAAGCAATTAAAGATGAAAATGCACAAATGCTGATGATTGCTGCAGCAACTGAAGCTGATATTGCTGAGTTGGAAGATTTTGAAGAGCGCCAGATGTTTCTGGATGACCTGGGACTGGAAGAGTCGGGCGTTAGTAAACTCATCAAATCTGCTTACAAATTGCTTGAGCTGGAAACTTATTTTACTGCAGGTGAAAAAGAAGTGAGGGCATGGACTTACAGAAAGGGTTCAAAAGCGCCGCAAGCTGCTGGGGTTATTCATACTGATTTTGAAAAGGGTTTCATTCGTGCCGAAGTAATTAAATACAATGACTATGTAGGTTTAGGTTCTGAGTTGGCATGCAAAGAAGCTGGGAAAATGGCTATTGAAGGAAAAGAATACATCGTTCAGGATGGTGATATTATGCATTTCCGTTTCAACGTGTGATATTATTCCTCAAAATCACTTGAAAGGGTATCACTTTCAACATAAATAAGTTCAGCTGCATAAATCAAGTGCTTGGTTACTGATCTTGTTGTTTTATTATTATTAAGCAGGGAAGTTGCCATTTCCGGTGTAATCAGTTTGTCGGAAATCAGCTTGTCAATTGTGCCATCTATTATAATAATCTTCAATAATTATTTTTGCTTTAAGTTTTTCCAGGTCACTGTTGCCTTACCTTGAACCAGCAGTTGCAGTGGTCCCAATTTCTCGTAATGTTTTGGAAATTTTTATGCGTAGCTTGTCATATTCTTTCTGAATCTGTTTGTTCCCCGAAATCAAAAACAGTGAAACATTTTTTTTGAAGATCTTTTTAATCTTTAATCGATTCAACCATGAAATGATTAACAACCTTCATTAATGAATCGCTCATCACTTTCATTCTGTACAGAAGAGTTCTAGGGACCCAAGAAGAAACACTATATTCTGTCAGTCCAAATTTCATATTTTCAATAGATAGTTACATAGATTTAACACATTTTGTGTGAATTTGATCGTTGAAGCCTGATATTGTCAACAGGATTTTATAAATGGGGTAGCCTGGTCAATATGTGAAAAAGAAATTCAGATGGCTGTGTTTTAGATGGGGTGATGTTAATAATAAATAGATAATTCAGGTCAGACCCGTCTTGATATTGGGGTTATAATAAAAATATGCAAATTTCAAAAAGTTAGCAAAAGTGTTGTAGCGATAATCTAATGTCATATTAATGCAAAAATATATAGAAAAATGTCAGAAATAATTTTCAAAACAAAACAAAACGATTAATTTTGGGCAGAAATTAAATAATGCAATTAGAAAACTAAGATTAATTAAATATGTGTGGATTTGTAGGAGTATTCGATCTAAAAGTAGATGCGCAGGAGCTAAGGCCCCAGGTGTTAAAAATGTCAAAGCGTATTCGTCATCGCGGACCAGACTGGTCTGGTGTTTATTGTAGCGATAAGGCTATCATGTCACATGAAAGGTTGTCAATTGTTGATCCCGAATCTGGTGGGCAGCCATTGTATAGTAAAGATGGGAATCTAATTCTTGCGGTGAATGGTGAAATCTACAATCATAAAGAAATCCGTGCCCGTTACGAAGGTAAATATGAATTTTTAACTGGTTCAGACTGTGAAGTGATCCTTGCTTTGTACAAAGATAAGGGTGAAGATTTTCTGGAAGAAATGAATGGGATTTTTGCTTTTGCCATTTACGATCAGGAAAACGATGAGTATTTTATCGCACGTGACCATATTGGAATTATTCCACTATATATGGGCTGGGATGAGCATGGAAACTTCTATGTTGCTTCCGAGCTAAAATCCTTGGAAGGCTATTGTAAAAAAATTCAGGAATTTCCACCTGCCTCATACATGTCAAGCAAAGATGGTGAAATAAAAAAATGGTGGAAGCGTGACTGGATGGACTATGAAAACGTTAAAGATAACGAAACCAGCATTGAAGAACTGAAACAGGCAATGGAAGATGCCGTGCACCGTCAGTTGATGTCGGATGTGCCTTACGGGGTCTTGCTTTCAGGTGGGTTGGATTCATCAATTACTTCAGCTTTAGCCAAAAAGTTTTCAAGTAAAAGGGTTGAAACTGGAGATACGAAAGATGCCTGGTGGCCGCAATTGCACTCATTTGTTATTGGGCTTGAAGGTTCACCAGACCTTGCTGCTGCCAAAAAAGTAGCTGATTATATTGGTTCTGTTCATCACGAAATACATTACACTATTCAAGAAGGTTTAGATGCCATTCGCGATGTAATTTACCACATCGAAACTTATGATGTGACCACGGTTCGAGCTTCAACGCCTATGTACATGATTGCCCGCGTGATTAAATCGATGGGTATTAAAATGGTGCTAACTGGCGAGGGTGCAGATGAAATTTTCGGTGGTTACCTTTATTTCCATAAAGCACCAAATGCTGAAGAATTCCACAAGGAAACATTGCGCAAGATTAGCAAGTTGAATTTGTATGACTGTCTGCGTGCTAACAAGTCCCTGGCTTCTTGGGGTGTTGAAGGACGCGTGCCTTTCCTTGATAAAGAATTTATTGATGTTGCCATGCGATTAAACCCAAAAGACAAAATGGCTGGCGAAGGTCGTATTGAAAAATGGGTTGTTCGTAAGGCTTTTGAAGATATTCTTCCGGAGAGTGTGGCATGGAGACAAAAAGAGCAGTTTTCGGACGGGGTTGGCTATGGCTGGATTGATACCCTGAAGCAAATTGCTGAAGACCAGGTGACCGACGAAATGATGGAGAATGCAAAATACCGCTTCCCGGTGAATACGCCAATGTCGAAGGAAGAATATACATACCGGGCAATTTTTGCTGAGCATTTCCCTTCAGATACAGCTGCAGCTTGTGTGCCTTCAGTGCCTTCTATTGCATGTAGTACAGCTGAAGCACTTGCGTGGGATAAAGCTTTCCAGGATAATGCTGACCCATCTGGTAGGGCAGTAAACACCGTTCATGAACAGGGAACTGTATTCAAAAAGAAATAACAAAACCTACAATTATAACTGTCAATTGGCCGGAAGCACGTGTTGTTTTCCGGCCTTTTTTTTGTTAGTTGAGAGTGGGTGTATTAATGAGTTCAGATTAATAGAAAATACTAGGATAATCAACGACCAGGTTGGAGAAACATAGAATCCAGCATCAAGTTTCCAGCAAGCTACTTTTCCCGGAACAGATGCACAAAGCCATTTGCCCATCGTTTTCGGTCGTCCCTTCCGGTGGCTTCTACTACATAGTAATATACACCCGGGCTGGCATACCGTCCTCCAATTTTCCCATTCCAGGCTGATTCTATATAGGTGTTTTCAAATCCTCGAACATCGGATTTTTCCCATTCGTGTACTTTTTTACCCCATCTATTGAAAATGTTAATCTTAATATCTCTTACAGACCAATATTTCACAATGAATTCATCGTTGACACCATCTCCGTTTGGTGTAAATACATTTGGTGCGTCAATAAATGAAGTGTCGGCAATTAGATAATTTTCAAAATAGAATGTATCGGTGCAGCCAAATTCAGAGGTTTTTGTTGTCACCAATTTTACCTGGTAGGTTCCAGACTTTTCAAAGGTATAGATCGGGTTTTCTCCATAGTCTATATACATGATACTGTCAACAGTTGTCCCGGTTTCCTCAGCTTCACGTTTTATTTCAACTAAGTCCCGAAAGAAGAACCATTCAAAGCTGTCAGCATTTTCTGATTCATTGGTGAAAGCAACTTCAAGGGGGGCTTCGCCACTTTCATTAGTCATGCCTTGTTTGAAATTGACGGTGAAGTTTGCTTTAGTTACAATTGAAGTATAAAAGACAGAAGCTTCACTTTCACAATCAAACTGATCGGAAACAACTAGTCGGTATTCTGTATCTCGTGGCGGAGGGCTAAAAATTCGAGGACTAATAACAGTGGCAATTGTGCTACCATCTGCTTCCCAGCGGGTTTCAATATCTTTAAAAACCTGTAATGTGTTTCCTGTGCCTAAATCAGTATATTCCAAGGTGGCTTGACTGAAAGAGCCGTTAAGTTGAAAATAGTCACAGTTTGAATCAGAAAGTTCCGCAGTAACAGAATACCAGTTGTTAAACACCCATGCTGTGTAGGTTTCAGTGTTTCCTCCGGAAGTTACATTTACCCGGTAGGCGCCATTGCTCAAATTGCTAATGGTAGAAGAAGCTGCACCATTATTGTCGTTTTGAAAAGCTTCAAAAGATGAAGTTGAATTGTTGTATTTCAACCATTCGTAATTAGCACCCGCTCCTGTTGAAAAAGTAGCTGTCAGGCTGGATACATTCAATCCTTCATCGGTACAAAAAATAAATATATCATCTTGCGGGCCAGCTGTGTATTGAGTACTTGTTGTGCCGTCAGCATTAGTTGTGATTTGTGCATTAAGGCAGATGGAAATCAATAAGAAAAAAGATAAGATAAAACTGTATGATAATTTTTCGTGCTTCATCAAAAGAAATATTGAAATTTAATACAATACAATGTTAACGCTAAAAATTGAAATATCTTTTACCAGGCATTCATTTTTTACCGAACACTTTTGTTGAAAACTAGCAGGGAACACTTTCTGTTTAAGTGAAAAATAGATTATATTTTTGAAGCTTGTGTTGAAAAATAATCAAGATTCTTACCCTTATTCCCTAAAGGGAATCTTGATTTTTCAGTCTTCTCCCTTAGGGAGGGGTGAAAAGACTGAAAAATTATATAAAACAAAATTGAAAATTGGCGGATGACAAATTACCTTGAAGAATTGAATGGGCCACAACGTACTGCGGTAGAAGAGATTGATGGCCCTTCGTTGGTTATTGCGGGTGCTGGTTCTGGAAAAACCCGGGTGTTGACGTATCGGATTGCCCATTTGTTGAAGCAGGGGGCAAAACCATGGAGTATTCTTGCACTTACTTTTACGAATAAAGCTGCCCGGGAAATGAAAGACCGGATAGCCAGCATAGTTGGGCACAATATGGCTAAATATTTGTGGATGGGAACCTTCCATTCCATATTTGCCCGTATTTTAAGAACTGAAGCAGAGGTGATTGGATTTCCTTCAAATTTCACCATTTATGATACTGCCGATTCGAAAAGCTTGATCAAAACTATCTTGAAAGATTTTCAGTTGGACGACAAGGTTTACAAGCCGAATGTTGTTGGGAACAGGATTTCTGCTGCAAAAAACAGTCTGGTTACACCAGCTGCATATCAGAACAATGGCCAGCTCAGGGAATACGATATGAGCATAAGAATGCCACGTATTGCAGAAATATACGTTGAATACGATAAACGTTGCAGATTGGCCGGGGCAATGGATTTTGATGACCTTTTACTGAGGACAAATATTTTATTCCGCGATCATAAAGAGGTCCTGGAGAAATACCAGAAACAATTTGATTATTTGTTGGTAGATGAGTACCAGGACACCAATTTTGCTCAATATCGCATTGTGAAAGAGCTGGCAGCAGTACACCAGAATATTTGTGTGGTTGGTGATGATGCACAAAGTATTTACTCTTTCCGTGGTGCGCGTATTGAGAATATTCTGAACTTTCAGAAAGATTATCCGAAGCATCAAATTTTTAAACTGGAGCAGAATTACCGTTCAACCCAAACCATTGTAAATGCTGCAAACAGTGTAATTGCTAAAAACAAGCGACAAATTCCCAAAAAGGTTTTTTCTGAAAAAGAAGAAGGAAACCTGATCCGGGTGATGGAGGCATTGACCGACAACGAGGAAGGGTACCTGGTTGTCAATGAAATTTCAGAAACCCGGATGAGCAAACATTATCGGTATGAAGACTATGCCATTTTATACCGGACCAATGCACAGTCAAGGATATTTGAGGAGGCGCTCAGAAAAAGAAATATTCCCTATAAAATTTATGGGGGACTATCGTTTTATCAACGCAAAGAGATCAAAGATCTGTTGTCTTATTTCAGGTTGGTTGTTAATCCGAAGGACAATGAGGCGCTAAAAAGAATTATCAATTACCCAACCCGTGGGATCGGGGCTACTACTTTGGCGAAATTAGAGCAGGCAGCTGTTTCAAACGACCTGAGCATTTTTGAAGTGATTACAAAAAGCGGAAAGGAAAACCTGGCGGGATTGAATAAAGGTACTTTGAACAAGATTCAGCTTTTTGCCAGCTTTATCAATCAGTTTTCAGAAAAAAACCTACAAGCCGATGCCTATGAAACAGCAACAGAAGTAGCCACGCAAACGGGCATCATGAAGGATTTGTATAATGACCGGACACCGGAAGGATTGAGCCGTTTCGAAAATATTCAGGAATTGTTGAACGGTATTCAGGAATTTACCATAAACGCCAGGGAAGAAGGAACGCCAAATGCATTGGGGAATTATATGGAAGATGTGGCTCTTTTGACCGATCAGGATACCGAAAAAGATGAAGACCGTGATAAAGTAACCTTAATGACGGTGCACTCTGCAAAAGGGCTGGAGTTTAAAAATGTGTTTATCGTTGGGTTGGAAGAAAATCTATTCCCATCAGCAAATTTTGGTAATAACATTACACCCGAAGCATATGAAGAGGAGAGAAGGTTGTTTTATGTCGCAATAACAAGGGCCGAAGAAAATGCTTACATCAGTTATGCACGGCAACGATACCGTTGGGGTAAATTGGATTTTTGCAATCCGAGCCGATTCTTGGAAGACTTGGATCAGCAATACCTCGATATGCCAGAAGAGAAAAATACCATTAGTTATGATGAGCCTTTATTTAGCGATAAACCTAAGTCTTCTAAAACAGGGTTTTCAAAACCACAAAGTAGAAGCGTTGCAGCTGCTAATCAACAGGCATTGAGCCAGAAATTAACAAAACTTCGTGAAGCAAAAAAAGATGCAAAAACTGTTGATGGGGATGACCCAAGGGATATTCAACCTGGAATGACAGTTGAGCATCAACGGTTTGGAAAAGGAAAGGTCCAGCAGATTGAAGGGGTATTCCCAAACCTAAAAGCAACGGTTTTTTTCCAAACAGCAGGACAAAAACAGTTGTTATTAAAATTTGCCAAACTTAAAATTGTTAGATAGAAACATTTTTTGAAGCTATTCGTTTCAATTACTGATCGATAAGATTTTCTGAAAAAGATTTGCTAGCACAAGAATTTCATTTAGATTTGCAGTATTAATCGCCTTTGTATTGATTGCCAAATTAAAATTTCCTGTCTTATCGGACTTTATGAAGCGAGAATTTTATAGTTAACTTTTATTTAGATGGATTACAATTCAAATAGGACGAAGTTGCCCCTTCCAGAGTATGGGCGCAATGTGCAGAATATGGTTAATCATGTTTTGACCATTGATGATCGTGAAGAGAGAAATCATGCTGCAAAAACAGTGATAGAAGTGATGGGTAACCTTAATCCTCACCTACGAGATATTAGTGATTTTAAGCATAAATTATGGGATCACCTGGCAATAATGGCTGATTTTCAGTTGGATATCGATTATCCGTATGAGCCGCCAGTAAAAGAAACGTTTCAGGAAAAGCCAAAGAAGGTTGAATATGGTGGCAATCACATCCGGTTCCGTCATTACGGGAAAACACTTGAAGCTTTGATTGAGAAAGCAGTTGATTTTGAAGAAGGTGAAGAAAAAGAATTCTTGATTAGGCTTTTGGCAAACCACATGAAAAAAAGCTTCCTGGTTTGGAATAAAGATTCAGTGGAAGATGAAAAAATTTACATGGATCTAGAAGCCTTGTCGAAAGGCAGAATAAAACGATCAGGATTGAATTTAACTGAAGCCCGAGATATTTTACAGCGTGCGAGTAATCGTAAAAAGGTTAGCAACGGGCAACATAAAAAAAAGAAACACCACTAGTACGACTAATAAATCCCCTTAGTCATGTCAACTTTTCAAATTGAAGGCGGAAGAAAGTTAAATGGGCAATTGCAGCCTCAAGGTGCTAAAAATGAAGCCCTTCAAATTCTTTGCGCAGTATTGCTTACTGATCAGGAGGTTCACATTTCAAATATTCCTGAAATCAGGGATGTATTAAAACTGATTGAAATCCTTGGCGAGTTAGGCGTCAAAACGGAACGACTGGAGCGTGGCTCATACCGTTTCCAGGCAGATGCTATAAACCTGGATTACATGCAGACCGAACAGTTTGCAAAACAGGCTGCTCGCCTTCGTGGATCAATCATGATTGTTGGACCGCTTTTGGCTCGGTTTGGAAGAGCTTACATTCCTCAGCCAGGTGGTGATAAAATTGGCCGCCGCAGGTTAGATACTCATTTTGTAGGCTTGCAAAAGCTAGGAGCACAATTCAATTTTGACGTTGAAAAGCACTTCTTTTCCGTTGAAACTTCGAAGTTAAAAGGCTGCTACATGTTGCTCGATGAAGCATCAGTCACCGGTACTGCAAATATTTTAATGGCCGCAGTAATGGCAGAAGGAACAACAACCATTTACAATGCTGCTTGCGAACCTTATCTCCAACAACTATGTGGGATGCTTACTTGCATGGGGGCTAAAATTCAGGGGATTGGCTCAAACCTGTTGACGATTGAAGGGGTTGGCAGTTTAAATGGATGTAAGCATCAGGTGCTGCCGGATATGATTGAGGTGGGCAGTTTTATAGGCCTGGCAGCAATGACAGGTTCCGAGATTACCATTCCAAATGCAGGGATTGAACACCTGGGTATTATTCCTGATTCATTTAAGCGATTGGGTATTCAAATTGAAAAAAGGGCCGACGATATTTTTGTTCCTGCTCAGGAAGAATATGAAATTGAAACCTTCATTGATGGCTCGATTATGACCATTGCAGATGCCCCCTGGCCTGGATTAACACCTGACTTGTTGAGTATCTTCCTTGTGGTTGCCACCCAGGCAAACGGGAGTGTGCTCATTCATCAGAAAATGTTTGAAAGCCGCTTATTCTTTGTCGATAAACTGATCGACATGGGTGCGCAAATTATACTTTGTGATCCGCACCGGGCAACGGTTATTGGCTTAAATAAGAAGCATCAGCTTCGAGGAACAACCATGTCATCTCCCGATATACGTGCCGGGGTTGCTTTGTTGATTGCTGCCTTATCTGCTCAAGGGAAAAGCAAAATATTCAACATTGAACAAATTGACCGGGGCTATGAAAAAATCGATGAGCGACTTAACGCCATTGGTGCAAACATTAGCCGTATTGATTAAGTTTTTTCTCGGAATTTGTTAATATTTTCAAATTCGTCATCTACCCGACAATCTTTGGTTTGTTCCCTTGTTATCATTGTAGGAAGAACTTAAAATTAGAATGTAATGAGAAAAATTATGCTTAACACGCTGTTGTTGTTTTTGGCAGTTTCTGCTTCTGTATTTGCAGGCAATGAACCAAAAACAGGAATTGAGATTGGAGATAAAGCTCCCAATATTATTGAGCAATCGAATGATGGTGATGAAATGAAACTTTCCGACTTGAAAGGAAAGTATGTGTTGATTGACTTTTGGGCTTCCTGGTGTCCCCCTTGTAGAAGGGAAAACCCTCATGTTGTTTCAGCTTATGAAGAATATAAAGATAAAGCCTTTAAAAACGGAAATGGCTTTACCATTTTTGGTGTTTCATTGGATAACAATAAGGCTGCCTGGGAAAGAGCAATTAAAGCCGATGGGCTTTCATGGAAATATCACGTGAGCGATTTAAAAGGCTGGAATTCAAGACATGCCGCAGTATATCGTGTAAGGGGTATCCCTTCTAATTTCCTGATTGATGGCGATGGGGTAATTGTTGCCAAGAATCTTAGAGGTGCGAAGCTTGAAGCAACTCTTAAGCAATTATTAAAATAACGATACAACTTGATGGATTTCAGGCAGGCAGTACATGAGTGCTGCCTTTCTTTTTTTACTTTTGGCAGCAATTATAAAAAATGAATGTCAAATTGTCCTTGAATGTCAAATGGCAACATTTTTGTTAACTGTCAAACCGTTAATTTAAACCGCTTTAAAATGGCAGAAGAAAAAATTAAAAAAGAACAAGAAGTGGAAGAGGTAAAAGAGAATCAAGAGCTTGAAGAACAACCTGTAGCAGGGACAGAGGCAGAAGCTGAAGAGAATAAAGAAGAAAAAAAGAAATCGAAAAAAGATAAATCAGAAGCTAAAATTAAAAAGTTGGAAGAAGAATTAGCTGACATAAAAGACAAGCATGTTCGTTTGCAGGCAGAGTTTGACAATTTCAGGAAACGTACGTTGAAAGAAAAGATGGAATTGGTGAAAACTGGCGGCGAAAGTGTGCTTTCAAATATTCTTCCGGTTATTGATGATTTTGAAAGAGCATTGACAGCTTTCGAGGAGATGGAAGATGATAATCCGCTGAAACAAGGAATTAACTTGATCTACACAAAATTCCAGGACTTCCTGACACAGAATGGGATTAAAGAAATTGAAGCGAAAGAGCAGGATTTTGATTTGGACTTGCATGAAGCAATTACAAAAATTCCAGCTCCAACAGAAGAACTGAAAGGTAAAGTAGTTGATGTTGTTCAAAAAGGATACACGCTGAATGATAAAGTTATTCGCTTTTCAAAAGTGGTAATTGGCGAATAAACGAAAGGAAAAACAACCATGACCAAAAGAGATTTTTACGAAATATTAGAAGTTAGTAAGGGGGCATCGGCCGAAGAAATTAAGAAAGCTTACCGTAAAAAAGCACTTCAATATCACCCAGACAAAAACCCAGGGGATAAAGAAGCTGAGGAGAAGTTCAAGGAAGCAGCTGAAGCTTATGAAGTACTGAGCAACCCTGAAAAACGTCAGCGTTACGACCAGTTTGGACATGCTGGTGTTGGCGGCGCTGCTGGTGGCGGTTTTGGTCAGCATGATATGTCGATGGACGACATCTTTTCTATGTTTGGCGATATTTTCGGAGGTGGTTTTGGTGGTTTCGGTGGTTTTGGGGGCGGCTCTAGAAGTCGTGGCGGTCGTCGTGTTCACCGAGGCTCTGACCTACGTGTAAAAGTTACGCTTAACCTTCAGGAAGTAGCCAATGGTGTGGAGAAAAAACTTAAGCTAAAAAAATACAAACCTTGTGAAAGTTGTAACGGAACAGGAGCAGAAGGTGGTTCTGATTATACAACCTGTCCAACTTGTCACGGTAGCGGTCATGTTACACGGGTAACCAACACATTGCTTGGACAGATGCAGCAGACAACCACTTGTCCAACCTGTAATGGCGAAGGGCAAATAATTAAAAATAAATGTACTGCATGTCACGGAGAAGGTGTTGTTCGTGAGGAAGAAGTTGTTTCAATCAACATTCCCGCAGGTGTTGCTGAAGGCATGCAATTGAATGTTTCCGGAAAAGGAAATGCCGGAAGACGGGGCGGTGTGAATGGCGACCTGTTGGTTGTTATTCATGAAGAATCCCATCCAGAGCTAATTCGTGACGGCAACAACCTGATCTACAATTTATTTTTGAGCCTGCCAGATTTTGTTTTGGGAACAACAGCTGAAATACCAACGGTAGAAAGTAAAGTGAAGGTGAAGATTGAAGAAGGTACCCAGCCTGAGAAAATTCTTCGTTTGCGAGGAAAAGGTTTGCCAGATGTTAACGGATATGGCAAAGGGGATTTGCTGGTTCGTATTCATGCATGGGCACCCAAAAAAGTTACTTCCGAAGAACGCAAAATGCTTCAAAAACTTCAGGAATCAGAAAACTTTCAGTACAAACCTGGTTCGGGCGATAGAAGCTTTTTTGAGAAGATGAAAGATATGTTTGACTAACAAATTGGATAAATATTCGCGAATTAATTATAAAATAATAATCATTCTTTTTGCATACAATCAATTTATCGTTATACTTGCACAGGAATTAAAAATAAGACATGACTTTAAACAACACACATCACGGCCATCATCATTTTAAACCTAATTATTGGTAGGCTGGGATTATATTGTTTAAAAACTAAAATATTAACTCAAAGAAAGGCTTACCGGAAGGTAGGCCTTTTTTTATTATCAAAAATAAAATGACAAAATTGAGAATTGCTATTCAAACAAAAGGCAGGTTAAATGAAGATTCCATGAAACTGATTGAAGAAGCTGGGATCAAACTACCTGTTGGGAAACGTAAACTGTTAGCAGAATCAAAGAATTTTCCGCTTGAGGCATTGTTCCTTCGTGATGATGACATCCCACAAGCTGTTGCAGACAAAGTTGCCGATATCGGTATTGTTGGCGAAAACGAAATGCTTGAGAAGAAGAAGGATGTTAAAATTGTAAAGCGATTGGGTTTTAGCAAATGCCGCTTAAGCCTGGCCATCCCAAAATCAATTGAGTATCCGGGTATCGAATGGTTCGAAGGAAAAGTGATTGCCACTTCTTACCCGGTGATTTTGCAAGACTTTTTGGATAAAAACAACGTGAATGCTGAAGTACATGTTATTTCAGGTTCAGTTGAAATTGCGCCGGGAATTGGTCTAGCCGATGCCATTTTCGACATTGTTAGTTCCGGTTCAACCTTGGTTTCAAACCGGTTAAAAGAAGTTGAAATTGCCCTGCATTCAGAGGCAGTTTTAGTAGCTCCATCAGAAATATCCGAAGAAAAGCAATCCATATTAGATGACCTGATTTTCAGGATGGAATCAGTGGAGCGTGCAAAGGGCAAAAAGTATATTTTATTGAATGCCCCCAATGAAAAGATCGAAGAGATTTCAGCAATTTTACCTGGAATGAAAAGCCCAACAATTACCCCACTGGCTGAGTCGGGATGGAGTTCATTACATTCGGTAATTAGTGAAAATGATTTTTGGGAAATTATTGGCAAACTGAAAGAAGCAGGAGCACAAGGTATTTTAGTTGTTCCAATTGAGAAAATGATATTTTAATGAGAGCAAGAACCTTCATATTGTTTCTGATACCGACCTTGATTTGGGGTTCAACCTGGTATGTTATCAAGTTTCAGCTTGGTAAGGTGGATCCGTTGATGTCGGTAAGCTGGAGGTTTTTGTTCGCAGGAATTCTTTTGTTGGCTTTTTGTAAAATCAGAGGGCTAAATTTGAAATTTAATACAAAAGAACACGGACTCATGTTAATATTGGGGCTTACTTTGTTTGGTCTGAATTATTGGTCTGTGTATGAGGCTGAGATGCTCCTACCCAGCGGTCTGGTAGCCATCCTGTTTTCATTAATTATTTTCACAAATATCTTTTTCAATGCCATCTTGCTGAAAGGACCTGTGCGAAAGGAAGTAATCGTTGGTGCCATTTTGGGGGTTTCCGGAACTGCGCTCATGTTTGTAGATGACTTAACCAGCTTTTCTTTTGGTCGCAATACCATTTCGGCACTTCTGCTTTGTTTAGCCGGAATCGTAATGGCTTCTCTTGGAAACATTACATCTGCATACAATCAGAAAAAAGAAATCCCTGTCATTCAAGCTAATGCATTTGCTATGATTTATGGTGGATTGATGATGTTCTTTACAGTTCTTGTCTTGGGTAAGCCCATAAGCTTCGATTTGTCGACAAGCTATGTGTTGTCGCTTGCCTACCTGATCGTATTCGGTTCGATTATTGCTTTTTCGGTATATTTGAAATTGCTCGGGGAAATTGGTCCTGATCGTTCAGTCTACATTGCACTGATTACCCCTGCCATCGCTCTCCTAATCTCAACTTTTTTTGAAGGGTATAAATGGGAAATAACAGGAATTGTGGGTGTGCTGCTTTTGATGGCCGGGAATGTAGTTGCACTCAAAAATAAATTGATCAAAAAACGAATAAATTCATGAATAAATACACAAACCCTGCAAGGGAAATATGGGATGAAATTTTAAAACGACCACTTTTTGATGCCACAGAGCTGGAAGAAAAAGTAAAGATAATCCTGAAGGATATTCAATCGAGTGGTGTTCATGCATTGAGAAAATACACCGAAAAATTTGATGGGGCTTTTGTCAGAAACTTTGAAGTGACTGAAGAAGAATTCATCAGTGCAAATAAATGTGTGGATAATGAGCTTAAAGAAGCGATTAAGATTGCGGCTTCCAACATTGAAAAGTTCCATAGATCTCAGTTGCCTGAAGTTAAAAAGATCGAAACGAGTCCGGGAGTTGTCTGTTGGCAAAAGCCCGTCGCTATGGAAAAAGTGGGATTGTATATCCCGGGCGGAACAGCTCCATTGTTTTCAAGTGTGTTAATGCTGGCTATACCAGCGAAGCTAGTTGGTTGCAAGGAGATTGTGTTGTGTTCCCCTCCCGATAAAGAGGGGCAGATTCACCCTGCTATTTTATATGCAGCCAATCTTGTTGGAGTTACAAAAGTTTTTAAGCTGGGTGGCGTTCAGGCAATAGGAGCTATGGCTTACGGTGCAGATGTAGTTCCAAAGGTGGACAAGATATTTGGCCCAGGTAACCAGTATGTTATGACTGCCAAGCAGTTGGTGAGTATTGATGGGGTTGCTATTGATATGCCTGCAGGACCGTCGGAAGTTGCTGTGATGGCCGATGAATCAGCAAATCCGGAATTTGTTGCTGCCGACTTACTATCACAGGCAGAACACGGTGCTGATAGTCAGGTAGTATTGGTTTGTAAAAGCAATAAATTTGTTGATGAAGTTGAAAAAGCAGTAGCTGATCAGTTGCAAAATCTTAAACGAAAAGAAGTGGCACTGAAGGCACTTGAGAACAGCCAGGCCATTGTGTTTGATAAAGAAGAAGATATGATCGATCTGATTAACGAATATGCACCTGAGCACTTGATTATTGCAATGGAAAGTTATTTTACCATTGCTGAAAAAATTATCAATGCCGGATCGGTTTTCCTTGGGGATTACACACCGGAGAGTGCAGGGGACTACGCTTCTGGCACCAATCATACCTTGCCGACAAATGGATGGGCACGTTCATACAGCGGAGTGAATACGGACAGTTTTTTGAAGAAAATTACTTTCCAGGAAATATTTGCCAAAGGTTTGAAAAATATTGGTCCTGTAATTGAGACCATGGCAGCTGCAGAAGAACTGGATGCACACAAAAATGCAGTTACTATTCGGTTGAAGGCAATTGGGGACAGTTGAGAAAAAAGAATTCAAAACAAAGTCTTTAACAGTATTCTTTTTTTTCAATCGTCTTCTATAAATATTACAACATGGAATTAGATAAGCTATTAAGAAAAAATATAAAAAACCTAAAACCTTATTCTTCAGCACGGGATGAATACACAGGAGAAGCGATGGTGTTTCTGGATGCCAACGAAAATCCGTTTAACGAGCCCTACAATCGCTATCCGGATCCGCTACAATGGGAAGTGAAAAGCAAAATTTCAGCAATGAGAAATTGCAAGCCTGAACAAATCTTTCTTGGCAATGGAAGTGATGAACCAATCGATTTACTTTTTAGGGCTTTTTGTGAGCCGGGAGTTGATAATGTGGTGACCATCAACCCTACTTACGGAATGTATCAGGTTTCTGCGGATATAAATCATGTTGAAGTTCGAAGGGTTCTGTTAAACGAAGATTACGGTTTTGATGCAGATAAATTGTTGAAGGAATCGAATAACAATACCAAGCTGATTTTTCTTTGTTCTCCGAATAATCCTACCGGAAACCTGTTGAATAAAGAAGAAATGTTGAAAGTTGTGCAGAACTTTAATGGCTTAGTGGTTGTGGATGAAGCATATATCGATTTTGCTCCTGAAGGGAGTTTGTTGCCCGAGATTGATCGCCATGATAATTTGGTGATCTTGCAAACATTCTCAAAAGCCTGGGGAATGGCTGGAATTCGCTTGGGGATGGCTTTTGCTTCAGAGCAGCTTATTTCTGTTCTGAATAAAATTAAGTACCCGTACAATATTAATATGCTCACTCAGCAAAAGGCGCTGGAATTGATTGAGCAGGAAAAAGAGAAAAACAGTTGGGTGAAACTCCTAGTTGCAGAGCGAGAAAAGATGGTTGAGTTGTTCTCTGGTTTCCCATTTGTTATTCAGGTATTTCCATCTGATGCAAACTTTATTCTGGTAAAAATGCATGATGCACGTGGAATATATAACTATTTGGTTGAAGGAGGGATTATCGTTCGTGATCGATCTAAAGTGGCATTGTGTGAAGATAGTTTGAGGATCACGATCGGTTCTTCGGAAGAAAATCAACTATTGTTGGATAAATTGCAGGAACTAGTTTAAGAAATAACCAATATTCAATACTCAATAATGAATAATGAAATAAAACCAAATAAGAAGTTTGATCTTGAAGACCGATTAATTGACTTTGTTATTAGAGTAAGTGAAATCGAAGAAATTCTTCCAAATTCTAAACTAGCCAATCACATTGGGGGGCAGTTAATAAGGTGCAGTAGTTCACCAGCATTAAATTATGGTGAAGCTCAGTCGGCAGAATCTCAAAAGGACTTTATTCATAAAGTTCAGATTATTCTTAAAGAATTAAGAGAAACGAAAGTTTGTTTAAAGATTATAATTCGGAAACCCCTAGTTGGGGAAAATGAAATTTTACCTGTTTTGCAAGAAAATGAAGAGCTAATAGCAATTTTTGCTAAAAGTGTAAAAACTGCTAAATCTAAACTTGCAAAATAGTTCGATATTGGATATTTATTATTGGAAATTATATGAAGAAGAAAAAGGCCTTATTTATTGACCGGGACGGAACATTGGTGGTTGAGCCACCAGTTGATTATCAGTTGGACTCTTTAGAGAAACTGGAATTTGTCCCAGGCGTTTTTAAGAATATGCATTTTATTGCAAAAAATCTGGATTATGAGTTGGTCATGGTAACCAATCAGGATGGTTTGGGAACGGACTCATTCCCTGAAGATACTTTTTGGCCTGCACATAATAAAATGTTAAAGGCCTTTGAAAATGAAGGTGTCGTTTTTGACGATATTTTAATTGACCGTAGCTTTCCGGAAGACAATGCGCCAACCCGGAAACCCAGAATAGGCATGATGGGAAAATACATGGATGGTTCCTACGATTTGGCAAATTGTTTTGTGATTGGCGATCGTTTAACCGATATCGAACTGGCCAAGAACCTTGGTGCGAAGGGAATTCTGATAAATGATGGATCGCTTGTTGAGGAGCTCGAAAGTAAAGGCTTAAATAGTGTTTGTGCACTGGTCACAACCAGGTGGGATGAAATTTATGCGATGGTAGCTGCTCCTGAACGGACGGCTGTAGTTCAGCGTAATACCAAAGAAACTCAAATACGTATTGAACTGGATCTGGATGGAAGTGGCAAAGGTGAAATTTCCACAGGCCTCGGTTTTTTTGACCACATGCTGGATCAAATTGCAAGACACTCCGGTGTCGACTTAAAAATTCAGGTAAATGGGGATTTGGAGGTTGATGAACATCACACGATTGAAGATACAGGCCTTGCTTTGGGTGAGGCATTTAAATTGGCGCTGGGAGATAAACGTGGAATTGAACGATACGGCTATTGTTTGCCAATGGATGATTGCCTGGCTCAGGTTGCACTTGATTTTGGTGGACGTCCCTGGATTGTTTGGGATGCCAGCTTTAAACGGGAAAAAGTAGGTGATATGCCAACCGAAATGTTCTTCCACTTTTTTAAATCTTTTTCAGATGCCTCGCTTTCTAATTTGAACATCAAAGCTGAAGGTGATAATGAGCATCACAAGATCGAAGGAATATTTAAGGCATTAGCCAGGGCATTAAAAATGGCAATCAAAAAAGATGTGTTTAACTTTGAACTTCCCTCAACAAAGGGGGCTCTTTAATTAGAAACCTATGAAAAGTATTAAGCAGTTACGAGAGAAAAAAAATACGGCAGTTTTATTGATCCACTGTCCTGATCAGCAAGGTATTTTAGCTACTGTAACCGAATTTCTGAACAGAAACAATGGGAACATCATTTATCTGGATCAACATGTTGATCGACTGGAGAAGATTTTTTACATGCGGGTTGAATGGGATTTGGATGAATTCGCCATTCCTGCCGAAAAGTTTGGTGAGTACTTCGACACACTGATTGCTTCCAAGTTGAACATGAATTTTAAATTGTATTTTTCGGAGGATATTCCCAGGATGGCCATATTCGTTTCAAAAATGTCTCATTGTTTGTTTGATATTTTGTCTCGATATACAGCTGGCGAATGGGATGTTGAAATCCCTCTGATCATAAGTAATCATGAAACTCTGAAGCCGGTAGCTGAACGTTTTGGTATTGATTTTCACTATTTACCAATCACCAAAGAAAATAAAGATGAGCAAGAGGCTGCTGAACTCGAGTTATTGAAAAAGCATAATGTTGATTTTATCGTATTGGCTCGCTACATGCAAATTTTGTCTTGCGATTTTGTTACAAACTACCCCAATAAAGTCATCAATATTCACCATTCATTCCTGCCGGCATTTGCCGGTGCAAAACCGTATCATGCTGCCCATGATCGAGGTGTGAAAATTATTGGTGCGACAAGTCATTATGTGACCAGTGAGTTGGATGCCGGGCCAATTATTGAACAGGGTGTTACACGCTGTAGTCATGTGGATACCGTTAAAAGCCTGGTTCGTAAAGGGCGTGATTTGGAAAAAATTGTATTGTCGAATGCTGTGTTTAAGCACCTTCAACGGAAAGTATTGGTTTTTAAAAACCGGACAGTTGTTTTTAGTTAACTTGATTATTTAACAAAATGAGATGTCTACTAATTATTCTAATGTTGATGAGTTCAATGGTTTTCGCACAAACTGGGGCAAAAGATGTTCCAGCTGAGTATGGTTATATTGTAAAAATTGGGCAAGACGCTCCCGATTTTAAATCGCAAACCTTTGATGGAAATGAAGTAAAACTTTCTGAATTAAAAGGAAAGGTTGTTATGCTGCAGTTTACAGCAAGCTGGTGCTCCGTTTGCCGAAGGGAGATGCCCCATATTGAAAATGATATTTGGCAAAAATACAAAAATCGTAATGACTTTGCATTGCTGGGTGTCGACTTGGATGAGCCTGCCGATAAAGTAAAAACGTTTGCTGAGCAAATACCGGTTACTTATCCAATGGTTTTAGATCCGGAAGGAAAAATATTTTATTCCTATGCTGAAGAAGGGGCAGGAGTAACCCGAAATGTCATCATCGATAAAAGTGGAAAAATTGTTTACATGACCCGCTTGTTCAAGAAAGATGAATTTGAGGAGATGAAGCGTGTGATTGATCAGCATTTAAGATGATAGAGAAGTTGAAGCTATGTTTCGAGGTTTAGAAAAAAAGCTGGTACAGTCATAAACTTCGAACTAATGTACTCATTAACTTATGTACTATTAAAGAAATGAAAATCGTAATAATTAAATACAACGCTGGTAATATTGAGTCAGTCAGTAATGCATTGATGCGTTTAGGTGTAACAGCAGAAATTACAGGGGATCACGAAAAAATTAAAGCTGCTGATAAAGTAATTTTCCCTGGAGTTGGCGAAGCTAGTACAACCATGGCTTTCCTTAAAAAAGAAGGCCTGGATCAGTTAATTCCATCACTTACCCAACCAGTTTTAGGTATTTGTCTGGGGTTACAGCTCATGTGTAGCCATTCCGAAGAAGGGGATACTCCATGCCTCGGAATATTTGATGAGAAAGTAAAACTGTTTATTCCTGAAAAAGGGAAGGAATTTATTACTAAAGTTCCACACATGGGCTGGAATACGATTACCAATTTAAAGAGTAATTTGTTTGATCCATCCCTTGATCAGCAGTTCGTTTATTTCGTGCATTCATACTATGCTACGGTGGGCAATGATACCGCTGCGGTTGGAAATTATATCAATCCGTTCAGTGCAGCACTTCATAGCAATAATTTTTATGCAACCCAGTTTCACCCTGAAAAAAGTGGAACTATTGGCTCAAGGATATTGGAAAACTTTTTGAAAATATAGAAAGTGCATGGGTGCAAGGTACATAAGTGCAAGACAGTACTCAGGAACTAAAAAAATTATGAACTCAGGAACTAATATAACAATTATACCGGCGATCGATTTGATTGATGCAAAATGCGTTAGACTTTCACAAGGTGATTATAATCAAAAAACGGTTTATAACGAGAATCCTTTGGAAGTGGCCAAAATGTTTGAAGATGCTGGAATTGAGCGATTGCATCTGGTTGATCTGGATGGTGCTAAAGCAAAGCATATCGTTAATTATAAGGTGCTTGAAACCATAGCAACTAAAACCAATTTGACAATTGATTTTGGAGGCGGTTTAAAAAGCGATGAAGATTTGCGCATTGCCTTTGAAAGCGGTGCTCAAATGGTAACAGGTGGAAGCATCGCTGTAAAAGACAGGGATACTTTTCTGAGCTGGATCGAAAAATACGGATCGGAGAAGATCATTCTAGGTGCAGATGCAAAAGATAAAATGATTGCTGTTAGCGGTTGGCAAGAAGTGTCGGAACTGCCCATTCTGGATTTTATAGAGAGTTATACTGACAAAGGGATTCGAAAAGTCATTTCAACCGACATAGCACGTGATGGAATGCTTACAGGCCCCAGCATTGAATTGTATCAGGAAATCATGGACAAATTTGATGAACTGGAATTGATTGCCAGTGGAGGAATCGCTTCGATGAAAGACATTCATGAATTAAACGAAATGGGCGTTCCGGGCGTAATAACCGGAAAGGCGATTTATGAAAATAGAATAAGTCTGGACGAGATTTCTAAGTTCATAAGCAAATGTACTAATGAACGTCGGACTAATGAACTTTGAACTTTAGAATATGTTAGCAAAACGAATTATACCATGCCTTGATATAAAAGATGGGCAGACAGTAAAAGGAGTTAATTTTGTAAATATCCAGGCGGTTGGCGATCCGGTTGAACTGGGTGCGCTGTATGCAGAACAGGGGGCTGATGAACTGGTTTTTCTTGATATTACAGCTACTCACGAAGGAAGAAAAACGTTTGTTGAGTTAGTGAAACGAATAGCAAGGGAACTGAATATTCCATTCACCGTGGGTGGCGGAATTAGTGAGTTGAAAGATGCCGAAGCTTTACTAAGCGCTGGTGCAGATAAAATAAGTATTAATTCATCTGCTGTTCGAAATCCAAAATTGATTGATGATTTGGCTTTGAATTTTGGGACGCAGTTTGTGGTGGTTGCCATTGATGCCAAGAATTACGATGACAGATGGACTGTAACTGTGAATGGGGGCAGGATTCCGACAGAAAAGGAGTTGTTCTCATGGGCAAAAGAAGCCGAGGATCGAGGAGCCGGTGAAATCCTGTTTACTTCAATGGATCATGATGGGACAAAAGCTGGATTTGCCAATAAGGAGCTTGCAAAGTTGGCCGATATGTTGAAGATCCCGATTATTGCTTCAGGTGGTGCCGGCAATATGGATCATTTTGTGGATGTATTTACCGAAGGAAAAGCTGATGCCGGACTCGCAGCAAGTATCTTTCATTACAAAGAAATTGCAATCCCTGATTTAAAAAAATATTTAAAAACGAAAAATATACCAATACGGTAAAGCTACTAGTATTATATGGAACAAACATTGACGGTAAAGATTCATTAGTCTCCCGATAGTTATCGGGTCTCCTCGGAATGACGTCATTGCGAAGACGACAACGGAGGATGAAGCAATCTTTGTCCGAAACTTAATACTAGAGCTATAAACCATAAAATTAAATACTTGAAGCTAAAAAAAAGATATTGAACAATGAATATTGATCTAAATTTTGAAAAAGCAGGTGGATTGGTTCCTGCAATTATTCAAGACAATTCAACCAATAAAGTATTAATGCTCGGTTTCATGAACGAGGAAGCATTGGCTAAAACAAATGAATCTGGGCAAGTGACTTTTTTTAGTAGAACTAAAAACCGTTTGTGGACAAAAGGCGAAGAAAGTGGCAACTTTTTGAATGTAGTTTCTATCGCATCCGATTGTGACAATGACACCTTGTTAATTAAGGTAAATCCGGTGGGGCCGGTTTGCCATACAGGTAGTGATACCTGCTGGGATGAAAAAAATGAAGTGGAAGGTTTGGGCTTCCTAAAACATTTGCAGGACTTTATTGATAAGCGCAAGGAGGAAATGCCAGAAGGTTCATACACTACTTCTTTGTTTCAGAAAGGAACACGCAAAATTACCCAGAAGGTAGGGGAGGAAGCAGTGGAAACCATTATTGGAGCAATGGCCAATGACGATGAGAACTTCTTATATGAAGGGGCTGATTTAATTTATCACCTTATCGTATTACTAACCCACAAAGGCTATCGTATTGAAGACTTGGTGAAAGAATTGGAAAAGAGGCATAAATAAAAAACCACCCGTCAAGCTGGCGGATGGTTTCTTTCTATATTTTGACCGTTTTATTTTACCGGTACTTGTCTTTTGAAATTCATTTCAAGCGAAATGAACGTTTCAGTCCTGGCAATACCCTCAATCTCCTGTAAGCCTTCATCAATAATTTTTTGAAGGTGCTTATTCGTTTTTGTTTGAATCTTTACAAAAATAGCATACTGACCTGTTGTGTAATGGCATTCCACAACTTCAGGAATTTTCTTCAATTCTTCGGAAACATGAGAATGGTATTTTGCTTTTTCCAGAAAAATGCCCATATAGGCACATGTATTATATCCTAACTTTGAAGGATTTACAATAAATTCACTTCCTGAAACAACGCCAAGGTTCAATAAACGCTGAACACGTTGGTGAATTGCTGCACCTGAAACTCCACACTCCCGGGCTACTTCCAAAAAGGGAATTCTTGCGTTCTTCGTAATGAGTCGAAGAATTTTCTCATCAAGTTCATCAATTTGTGGAAGAGGTTCAATATAATCCTGGTTCATTAGTGATTATGATTTAAAAATTACTACTTAGAATTTGACATATAAATGTATGTAAAAATTACAATTTATAAGCATTATTGTTCAAGAACATGCTTCAAATAATAATCTGAAAGTAACTGATCTGAAGAATAACCCCCATTTAGTCAAATCGGCGTAAATGTAGAATATTTTTTTAAATTTTCTAATGATTTAGTCCAGATGGAAATATGTTGTGTGTTTTGATCGATTGACTTAAGTTCGAGACACTAGAAACTCACTGATATCACTTCCACTTGGCGTTTGAAAAACCCTCAAGTCAAACTCTGGCAAAATGGCCAATACATGATCCATAATATCGGCTTGAATTGCTTCATAGTTAGCCCACTCCTGATCACGGCTAAATACATAAATTTCAACAGGCAGCCCTTTGTCCGTTGGTTGAAGGTGCCGGATCAGGAAAGTCATTCCATCATGAATCATAGGGTGTTGGTGCAGGTAAAGTTCCAGGTATCTTCTAAAAATACCTAGGTTTGTTTGTCTGCGACCATTGTATGTGTCGCCCTCTTCAATATTTAGTTTTTTATTGAAGTTTTCGATTTCCTTTTGTTTGTTTTTCAGGTAGTTGCTAAGCAGATGAAACCTGCCAAGTTTTTCTAATAATTCAGCATCACAAAACCGCACACTTTTCATGTCAATGTTGATATGCCGCTTAATACGCCTTCCCCCGGATTCTTCCATTCCAACCCAGTTGCTGAACGATTCTGCAACCAAGGCATAGGTTGGGATTGTTGTAATGGTTTTGTCCCAGTTTTGAACTTTTACCGTGTTCAGCGTAATGTCGATCACAGTACCGTCTGCACCATGTCCCGGCATGCTGATCCAATCACCCGGTTTTAACATCTTGTTGGCAGAAAGCTGAATACTGGCAACAAAACCCAAAATGGTATCGCGGAAAATTAATAGAAGGACAGCTGCAACAGCACCTAGCCCGGCAATTAAAACCAAAGGCGATCTGTTAATGAGGATTGAAATAATGAATATGACCCCGATGAAAATTATAAAAATCTGAACTAATTGAACATAGCCTTTTATGGGGCGGTTGGCTGCATAAGAAGTGGTTCTGTACATGTCATTTGCCGCAGTGGCAAGCCTTACACCAAATACTGTCAATATCAACACAAAGTAGATTCGGGCTATTTTGTATAAAACTTTGGTTATGAGTTGTGCATCTTCAAAATTCTCGAAAGAAAAATCTGTTTCTGTAAAACTGAAAGCAGAGTAAATGATAAAAGCTGAAGCCAGATGAGCCAGTGCTCCAAATACCTTTCTTTTTATGAGAAAATCATCCCACTGGGTTTTTGTTTTTTCCACAAACTGGTGAACCACTTTTCGCAATACAAAGCGGGTTATAACCTGTGCAATAAATGCAACAATTAAAAGGGCAATGATGCATATGGTAACAGCTAAATTGTGAGACAGGGATGCGCTGAGATCCATTTGCTGAAATAAATCAGTAAATAGGTTCAATAAATATTTCATATTGGCTTGTAATTATATTGTGCTTAATTTTACCAGTTAAAAGTAATAGAATTTGTTATGATTAGAAAAAGTACCTTGCTGTTGTTTTTCGTTTTTTTTGGACTTTTTTCACAGGCCCAGCTTAAGTTTAATAATTACTTCCAAAATAATTGTTTAAGAGTTGACTACATTATTGCTGGCTCTGATACTTCTGAATATGTACTGCTGAAAGAAATGAAAAAAGAGCCTCATTTTGCGGGTTCGCACACTAATTTGCTTGACAAAAGGAATTATGGTACTTACCGCTATCAGGTATTTGATCTAAAAAGTGATTCGCTAATTTACTCGAAAGGGTTTTGTCCATTGTTTCAGGAATGGCAAACAACCGCAGAAGCTTCTGAAATAAACAGGGGTTTCTATCAGGTTGCAATACTTCCTTTTCCAAAGAGAAAGATCAGGTTCTCGATTGAAAAAAGAAACTGGGAAGGTGATTTTGAATCGGTATTCTCGGTAGCCATTAATCCAAACAATTACTTCATTATAAATGAAAACCTTCCCAGCTATGAAGTTGTAAATGTTCAGGATAATGGTGCCCCTAAAAATAAGGTGGATGTGGTTTTTCTTCCTGAAGGATATGCTGAATGGGAAATGGACAAGTTTATGGATGATGTTGAGCGCATGACTAAAAAACTATTTAAAACACCACCGTTCGACAAACATAAAAACGACTTTAATATTTATGCGGTCATGGTTCCTTCTGAAGAATCAGGTACGGATGTGCCCGGCGAGAAAATATATAAGAACACGGCCTTCAATTCTACCTTTTATACTTTCGATACCCCACGTTACCTGACTGCCAGCGATATGAAATCCATACACGATGCCGCTGCTGTTGTGCCCTATGATCACATTTATTTGTTGGTAAATACCGATCGTTATGGGGGAGGCGGATTTTACAATTATCTCAGTGTGACTTCAGTTGACCATGAATTGACTCCAACTGTTTTCACCCATGAATTTGGGCATGGTTTTGCGGGATTGGCCGATGAGTATTATTCGTCGAATGTGGCTTACGATGGATTTTATAATTTGGAAGTAGAACCCTGGGAGCCAAACATTACCACTATGGTAAACTTCGAATCAAAATGGAAAAACATGCTTAACCCAAATGATTCCATTTCTGCGGAAAATAAAAAACCAAACAGAAATGAAGTTGGCCTTTTTGAGGGTGGTGGTTATGTTGCCAAAGGTATTTTCAGGCCAGTAAGAAATTGCCGTATGAAAAGTAATGAAGCAAAAGGCTTCTGCCCGGTCTGCCAACAAGCGATTGTAGAAACGATTAAACTTCATTGTAAGTAAAAGAATTATTCTGCATGTTTCGATATCAGATTTATTGTTATATTTGATGCATTAATCAATTAACACCCTAAAATGAGAACGATTTATTATTTGTTTTTTGCACTATTTCTAATTGTGTCATTAACTTCTTTCAAACCGAAGAAAAAATCTATTCTAGGAACTTGGAAGCGGGTTACAATGGTAATTAACCATAAGGATGTTACATCGAACAATGTAATTGGATTTCGAACATTTTACGATGATAATACTTTTGACATGGTCAACTCAACCCAGCTTAATGAAAGTGTGACAATTGGTAACTATTTTATGCCAAACGATACCACCATGATTACTTTCATTGAATCTACTAACGGATATTCAAAAAATATTGCCAACACATACAAATATGAATTGCAAAACGATTCATTGCATTTTGTTGGGTATTTCCTTTCTAAGAGCCGGACAAATCCTAATGTATATTTGCGGGTACATTTTGACGAATGGTGGGTAAGAAGTGATAAACACAAGAAGAAGAAAAAGATATTTACCAGAGAAATCTAGCTATTCATTTATAATATTTAAAAAGCTCCGATTAGGAGCTTTTTTTGTTTCGTTCACTAGAATTAGTCTTCGTTTTTTCGTTGAATTTTGGATTGAAGCAAATATCCTGCTACCAAGCCCAATCCTCCAAAGAAGAATATACCAAATAGGTAACAAGGTCCTTCATCTAAGCCTGTGTAGGTATCCAGTAAACTTCCAACTAATACACCTAATGCAATACCAACAAAGAAAAGGCCAAACTTAAGTGCCAGAAATTGGGTTGGTATAGGTTTACCTTTAAATAATTCTGCATTTGCACCTTTTTCGATCAGGGCCATGCGCTCTTTGTTCCTTATCGTAAGGAACACATAAATGGTTGCAAAAACGAATGCAAATACAATTAAGGGAATTAAAACTTCTTCCATGACTTCAATATTTAGTAATTAATTATTTTTCGTTCGCCCTTTTGACGCAGTAGTTTTTGTTTGGTTACAAAGCCAACAAAACTTTTTTGTCATTGGTGATGAGCTAGGAAGAATTTAGTGTTGGTATTTTTCTATCAGTGGTCATTTATTGTTGAGAAAGATTTTTGCATTTTGTTGTAACCTGATGTGTTAATACACGTCAAACTCATAGCATGAGTCACCAAACGGATATTTTTTACGTTGAGCAGGTATTGGGGGGGAATACCGATGCTTTCTCATTTTTGGTTGAAAAGTACCAGGATATGGTGTTTGGCTTGTGCCTTAAAATGCTTAGGAATGCAGAAGATGCTGAGGAGTTGGCGCAGGACTCGTTTGTAAAAGCATATCGTTCATTGAATACCTATAAAGGTACTTCCAAGTTTTCAACCTGGTTGTATCGAATTGCTTACAATTCAACCATTTCGTTTATGAGAAAACGAAAAATGGAGGTTCACTCGCTGGATGAACAGCAGATAAGTGATGAAGAGGAATCCAGGATTCAACAACACCTGGGAGAGCTTAGTAAAGAACACTTGAATGGTGCGTTACAAAAAGCCATTGAATCACTTCCAGGGGATGACCAGGTTCTTATTACGCTGTTTTATTACGAAGAGCAGCGTGTTGAAGAGATTGCTCAAATTACTGGTTTGAGTGAAAGTAATGTGAAGGTGAAAATTCACCGGGCAAGAAAAAAGATGCATATCCTTCTGAAGGATATTTTTCAGGAGGAAGTTTATAATTTAATGTAAAATATTTACAGGCATGGATATACAAGATAAACAGTTTAAGGATTTGATGAAAAACTACCAGCCAGGAAAGGCTCCGGGTGGTTTTAGCATGAAAGTAATGGAGGAAATCCAAGCTTCTGAGAGTTCAGTTTCTGAATACAAACCTGTTTTTGGAAAGTGGTCTGTCCGTTTTATGATAGCAGCATTTGTTAGTTTGGTTATCTATATCCTTTCAACAGGTAATTCTGGTTCTGAAGAAACTCCTTCTATCATCTCTCCTTACCTGGAAAAGCTGCCTCAAGCTGATCTGAGCTTTTTGAGCCAATTTACCCAATCTATTGGTGAAATATATGTTGGAATACCTTCTGTGGTCATCTTCACATTAGTTGCTGCAACTTTGTTGTTGATGTTGGATATTCTGATACTAAAAAAATACAGACGTTCATTAGCAGTTTAATGTTAAAGAGGCTCTCACTCAATGTGAGAGCCTCTTTAGTTTTAGAACGGTAGGTCGTTTTTATCATCACCCGTTTCAGGAGGAATATCGTCAGCAGAAAATTCCGGAGGGAACTCGCCCGGTGCTTCCGGGGCAAGGCTGTCAATTCGCCATGCATTAATGTTGTGATACCACCTTCCGTTAAACTCGCGTGATTCAACTGAAAAAGCCACATTAACATCTGTTCCTACTTCGAAATTCTGTATTAAGTTGATTTTATCGTTGAACAAGGTAAAGCAAACCATTTTTGGGTATTGCTCTTCTGTTTCAATAACAAATTCTTGTTTTTGCCATTCTTTTCCGGCTTTGCTAACCCCAGAACTAACTGGCATGATCTGTTTGATTTTTCCTTTTACTTCCAAACTCATTTTAAATATTTCTTTTTCTCAAAAATAGGCAAAAAAATACCCCCTGAAAGAAAGTTCAACAGGGGGATATAAAAAGTTTTCAAAAAGAATATGCTTATTCTTTAACAATTTCTAAAAGTTCAACTTCGAAGATCAATGTTGAATTTGGGCCAATGTCTTGTCCTGCACCACGTTGTCCGTAAGCTAAACTGTCAGGAATATACAACTTCCATTTCGAACCAACAGGCATTAGCTGAAGTGCTTCAGTCCAACCTTTAATCACTCCATTTACAGGGAAAGTTGCAGGCTCGCCACGTTCAACAGAACTGTCAAATACTTTTCCATCAATCAATGTTCCATGGTAGTGACATTTAACACGGTCTTCTGTAGTTGGTTTTACACCAGTTCCTTCAACAAGAACTTCGTACTGCAAACCACTTTCAAGTGCAACTACACCTTCCTTTTCTTTGTTTTCTGCTAAGAAAGTTTCGCCTTCAGTTTTATTAGTTGCAGCTTTTTCGTCAGCCATTCTCTTGAAATAGCTTTGGACAAAAGCCCTGGCATCTTCCATAGTCATTTTTGTTTCTTCACCTTTTAGCGATTTCTCAAAAGCTGTAATAAGTAAATCAACGTTTGGTTCCCCAAGATCTGAAGATTCAAGTTGTTGCTTGTTTTGTTCTCCAACCAAAACACCAATTGCATAGCTTGCCGAGTCTGTCGCAGTAGTCATTTTTTCTGTACGTGTTGAAGTTCCAGGCTGGCAAGAAGCTAAAACCACAAGAGCCATTAAGGCGATAATGAAAGATCTGATTTTCATTTTTTTGAAAATTATTTGTTAGACAATTTCTAAAAGTTCTACATCAAAAATTAGGGTCGTGTGAGGTCCGATTGCACCACCTGCTCCACGGTCGCCGTAAGCAAGGTCGCTTGGAACGAACAAACGCCATTTAGCGCCAACTTCCATCATTTGCAATGCTTCAACCCAGCCCTGGATAACTCCATTCACTGGAAAAGTTGCAGGTTCACCACGTTGTACTGAACTATCAAAAACAGTCCCGTCAATCAATGTTCCATGGTAATGGCATTTTACCTGATCGGCAGGTCCTGGCTTTTCACCATCGCCTTCTGTGATGACTTGGTATTGTAGCCCGCTGGCAGTTTCAATAACCCCTTCTTTATCTCTGTTTTCTGCAAGGAATGCCATGCCTTCTTCAAGGTTCGATTTTGAAGCCCCATTTTGTTGCTTCTCCATGAATTCCTGCAATATTTTGTTGGCGTTGTCAACGCTTAATTTTGGTTCTTGTCCTGAAAAAACATCATTCAGTGCTAATGTGAAGTTTTCCGGATCGATACTTTGTACGCCAGATTGGATAAGATTACCTGAGATGCTTAAACCCAGTGCATAACTAAATTCTTCCAATTGGCCTTTAAATTCGTGTTTTGACATAATTCTGATTTTTAAAGAGCTACGAAGATATATTAATTTTTGTGATATGCATGGAGTTCGTTAAAAGAAATCAGCTAGTCAGGCTTTTACCCCAAATAGGATCTCTTTTTTCCCCGGAGGGCCGGGTGTTTTTTGCATGTTAAACCCATGTTTTATCAGTGTTCTTCTTACATCTCCTTTTGCCGTGTAGGTTGTAAATACTCCTTTTGGATTGGTATGATCTGCTATTTTTTTTAGAATGGCTTCATTCCACATTTCTGGTTGTTTGCCTGGTGCAAAGGCATCAAAATACACCAGGTCGAATTGGGGCAATGATTGCAGTTGAAAATCAGCTAAATCTCCTTTTATTTTGTGTAAATGAAAATCATTTTCAATTTGAATTGTTTGATCCCACAGGGATTTGTGCATTTTCAGGAAAGTTTCGGTGTGTTCGGGTGCAAGGCTTGCAGGGTAATTTAGCTGATTGTATTCAATTTCATTAAGTGGAAATTTTTCAATGCTTAAATATTCAATTCTTTTGTTTGTATTCTTTAGGAATGTCAAAAAAGCATTTAATCCTGTGCCAAACCCAACTTCAAAAATAACGAGTTCACTTTTTTCACACCTTGCCAATCCGTTCTTAATAAACACATGCATGCTTTCCTGAATAGCTCCGTGAGTAGAATGAAAATGTTCATCCATCTCCGGCAGGTATAGCGTATGCGAACCGTCTTCTGTTTTTATAATTTCCCGTTTCATTTGTCTCTATAACAGGTTTCGAATTTCGCCATTTTATTTCAGGCATCCAGTTTATTATCCTATTTTTAGCAGAATTTTTGAAAAAGAGGGGCATGTTGCTGAAGATTTACGAAGAGAATCCGAACCCACGTGAGATTGATAAAGTGGTAGAGGTTTTGCAAAATGGCGGAATTATCATTTATCCTACCGATACGGTTTACGGTATTGGATGCGATATTACCAAACCAAAAGCGGTTGAGAAGATTGCTCGCTACAAAAACATGCAGGTTGAAAAATCAAATTTTTCGTTTATCTGCAGCGATTTGGGGCACTTGTCAGATTATACACGCCCAATACCAAACCATACTTTTAAGCTTATAAAAAGGCATTTGCCCGGGCCTTTCACCTTTATTTTAAATGCCAGCAACAATGTGCCAAAATACTTTAAAGGCAAAAAGAAGACCGTTGGAATTCGTATTCCTGAAAATGAAATCGTTTTAGAAATAGTCAGACGGTTGGGCAATCCAATTCTTTCTACGTCGGTACACGATGAGGATGAAATCATAGAATATACCACAGACCCGGAACTTATTTATGAGAAGTTTGGCGATTGGGTTGATCTTGTAATTGATGGAGGCTATGGAGGAAATATTCCAAGTACGGTTATTGATTGCACCAGCGACGATCCATCTGTTATTCGTGAAGGTAAAGGAGAGTTTGTTGATTAACTATCTGGCTTAGGCATTACATGTTGCGTAAAATTCTTGATTTGTAAGCCCAGTCTTTGCTTACGGTTTTCTTCCAACTTTAGGCTTTTTTACTTTCTCCAAAAAGCAGGTGAGAATAGTACCAGCACTGTAAATAATTCAAGCCTTCCAAGTAGCATTAAAAACGAAAGAAACCATTTTCCTGCCGGATGAACGTGGTAATAATTTTCAACAGGCCCTACATTTCCTAAGCCCGGGCCAATATTACCCAAACAACTTGCCACAGCACCCATGGCTGATTCCATGTTCGGTTCAATCAGCGTAAACAGGATTGTACTTAAAAAGAAAATAATAAAATAGATCATGAAGAATGCCAGTACGTTTGTAATAGTTTTTTCATTAACGGCTCGCTTGTTAAACCTTACCGGAATAATTGCATTTGGGTGCAGCAATCGGCGAAGTTCATAGTAGCTATTTTTCATCAATAGTACAATACGCATAATTTTTATGCCCCCACCCGTTGATCCGGCACTACCCCCAAAAAAGAACAATGCAAAAATGAGTATAGTAAGAATTGGCGCCCATTGAAGATAATCGGCAGTTGCATAACCTGTAGTCGTAATGATTGAAACAACCTGGAAGAGCGTATCCCTAAATGCCTGTTCAAATCCCAGACTGGTTGTTATAAGCAATCCACTAAAAATTACTGCAGTAAAGCCTAAAATAAACAAAACGTAATATTTGAACTCTTCATTTTTACGAACCCGGTCAAACTTTCTATTTAAAGCAAAGTAAGAAATGGTAAAGTTTGTTCCCGCAAGGAACATGAAAAAGATGATTACATATTGAATAAATGGCGATGACCAATACGCTATCGAGGCTTGTTTTGTTGAATATCCACCCGTAGCCATTGTGGTAAAAGAATGGTTTATGGCATCAAACAAGTTCATACCACCAATCCAAAGCAGTACCGTTTCAAGCAAGGTAAATAATACATAAATACCCCAAAGGTTTTTTGCCGTTTGCTGAATTTTTGGATTAAGTTTATCCGGCACAGGGCCAGGAACTTCAGCTGCAAAAAGCTGCATGCCACCAATCCCAAATACAGGAAGAATAGCTAGTGAAAGAACAATTATTCCCATTCCTCCAAGCCATTGGGTCATGCTCCGCCAAAACAAAATACCATGGGGAAGTGATTCAATATCATTTAAAATGGAAGACCCTGTTGTGGTAAATCCCGAAATAGTTTCAAAGAAAGCGTTTGTAAATGATGGAATTGATCCGCTGAGAAGGTATGGTATAGAACCAAAGAATGAAAATACGACCCATACCAGGCTGACAATAATAAACCCTTCATGTTTACCAATGTCTTTTTTTGCTTTCCGTGTTAAAAGTAATGCCACTGTTCCAACAGTGCAGCTGATTAGTGTTGAGTATAGGAGACCCATCAAATCATTTCCGCCATAAATAGCCGAAACACCAGTAGCAAATAGCATGGAAACCCCTTCAACAATTAGAAGAAAACCGAGTATTCTGAAGATTATCCGAAAATTAATCATGCTGGAGCGTTCGATTTATTTGAAATATCGATCCAATTTTTTGATAGCTGAAGGTAAAGAAAAAACAACGACTTTATCGCCAGGCTCAATCTGAGTATCCCCTTTGGCAATATATGCTTTTGTTCCCCGAATAATGCCCCCAATTTTTGCATCGGAAGGAAAATCCAGATCTTTAACAGCAGCTTGTGTTATTCGTGTGCCTTCTTTTGCAACTAGTTCAAATACTTCTGCATCACTTGCAGTCAGGCATTTTGCGTGTGCAACTTCCGAAGCCAGCGTGTATTTGTAGATGTAACTAGCTGCTATCAGTTTTTTATTTACAAGACTACCAATATCCATGCTTTCAGCAATGTCCATAAAGTCAATGTTTTCAACTTCAGCAACTGTTCTTTTTACCCCCATGGTTTTTGCAAGGTGGCAAGAAAGGATATTGGTTTCAGAATTTCCGGTAACAGCAATAAAAGCATCCATACGCTCAATACGTTCCTCTTTGAGCAGGTCCAGGTTGCGTCCGTCTCCATGAATAACCAACACATTTTCGAAGCGATCGGCAACACGCTGACTTCTTTCCCTGCTGGCTTCAATCACTTTGTAATTATAATGATCGCCAAGCCTCTCGATCGTTTTTTGTGCAATTCGGCTCCCTCCAAGGATCATGATGTCCCGCACTGCAAAAAGCTCTTTGCCCGAAAGTTCAAAAACTTTGTTTTGATATGCCCTTGTTGTAATGAAGAAAACAATATCCCCGTTTTTTATATAATCTTGTCCGAAAGGAATGATGGTTGTATGCTCCCGGTTGATTGCAACCGCCCTGATTTCAGGTTCAATGTAAGATAGCTCTTCAAGGGTTTTGTTTAAGATTGGTGCATTGTCGCGGATTTTTACTCCCATCAACAACAGTTTTCCTTTAGAGAACTCAATCAGTTGTCGTGTCCCAACTTGTTTCATTGACAAAGCAATTTCTTTTCCAGCAAGACTTTCAGGATAAATCAGCTCATCAACCCCCAGGCTTTTTAGTTTTTCTTTATTTTTCTCGAAGAGGTATTCTCCGTTATTGATCCGGGCAACTGTTCTGCCAGCACCCATATCTTTCGCCAATATACAGGCAACGATATTTCGTTCCTCGTAAGGTGTGACTGCAATAAAAAGATCAGCTTTAGCGATGCCGGTTTCTTTCAAATCCTTGAATGAGTTAGCGTAACCGGTAACGGTGAGTAAGTCTACTTGTGCCGACAAGTTAAGAAGCTTCTCATTGTCATCGTCCATCAATACAATGTCATGATTCTCCTTGCTAAGCATTTTTGCAAGGTGGGTTCCAACTTCTCCAGCGCCTACAATAACAACCTTCATGTCTGTTTTGTAAAAATTTTTAGCCAAGCAAAGTAATGTATAAAAATAGGATTTTCATTGAATAATGGTTTATTTTTTTGAGAACTTCAAGAATAAATAATCTTTAAAAATCCTGTATCTGTCTATAGGTCAATTATAAAAGCGCAATTGCGTGCAATGTTGTAACTGGTAGGTTTTGGTAGGGTTTCTGTTTGTTGTGAATTTGTTAAAGCTTGACGTTTATGCGCATGCCTGGCATTTGTAAATAGAAACAAATCAGCATCTTGTTTTGTTTCTATCAGCTTGTATTGAATGTTCAGATCAAGAAAAGAAATAATACCCTGATCAATGATTAAATCAATGTTATGAATTGAATCAATTTTGGAAAGATTGATAAAGTGTGGTTGATTTAAGCTCAATTCACAAATTGGATTTTTGATAATGTAACTACTTGGTTTCTTATCCCCTGAGAATACGATATAGTTTTCCCGGTTATTGATCAGATGAATGATTTTAGAAGACGAATTGTAAATGATCAATTTCTTTTGGTCAAATACTTTGAGTTTTGAATAAATGCCAACTGATAAAAGTCCAATAAATAAAACCAATGAAGAGAAAAGAAAAAATTTACGTTTAAACTTTATAAAAAACATGATTGAAAAAAGGGTAACGACTAAAATAATTGTTTGACTTGTAGAAAAAGTAATATTATCTAATAGAGAGTAGGGCAGTAATTCTATTTGTTTAAGGAGTTGAATGGTTGTTTGTGTAATTGTTTCAAGCAAAAAGGCAATGAGTTGGGCGGCTGGATTAACTACAGAAAAGGCAAACAATAAACATGTAAGTCCCAATATTAAGTAGGCTGCAGGGATAACGACCATATTGCTTAACCAAAAATATACAGGGAATTGATGAAAATAGAAGATGCCTACAGCGAATGTTCCAATTTGTGCAGAAATGGAAACGCAGGTTAATTGCCAAAGCTTTCTCAAAACCCAGTACCTGAAGCCAATTAATTTCTCAATTCTAGGGTAGAAAAAAACAATGGCTATTACTGCCATGTATGATAATTGGAAACCAACTTCGAAAAGAAGTTCAGGATTAAAAAGCAACAAGATAAATGCAGAAGCTGCAAGTGAATTGTAAATGGATGTTGGCCTTTTTAAGCTGTTGCCAATCAGGATGAAACAAAACATGACTGTTGCCCGCTGCACAGACGGGGAAAATCCGGTTAGCATGGCGTATCCCCATAGAAAAAGGGCTATCAATCCTACAAAAACGATTCTTCCTGTTTTCTTTCTTTTCAGGAAGCCCAGCAGTTGACTTAAAAACAAATAGATCATTCCCACATGTAAGCCTGAAACTGCCAAAACGTGCATGGCCCCGGTTGATGCAAAACTGCTTTTGATTTCAGGTGAAAGCTCTTTTTTGTAACCTAGCGTGAGTGCAGAAATCACTTGAAACGCATCGTCATCGTCGATATGTTCTTTCAATTTCTCAAGTAAAAAAAGCCTGATGTTCTCTGCAATAATCGAAGGATTGTTAATTGTCTCATCAATAATGAGAATTTTGCTACGCTTAATAAACGCTGTGTAAAAATAGCCTTGCCTGGACATGTATCCGGCATAATCAAACTCAAATGGATTTCCCCGGTTTCTAATTCGCTTCAAATTACATTGTCCTAAAAATTGGCAGCCAGGTTTTAAATTTAATATCGTATCCGACTTTTCGGTGTAAAGCACAACCTTTTTATTTATGATTTCCGTGCTGTCTGCATTTTGAACCTGAACGCTCAGTTGGATAGAGTTTTGCTTTTCGACAGGAGGCTTAAGGATTAGAAACTGATAACTTCCAAAATAAGATTCTGGAATAACCGAACCATTATTTTTTTGTGCATTGAAAAATGATAGTGTGATTAATAGACATGCAAGGAACAGTGAGCTATACAAATCAAATAGGTAGCTTTTCTTTTGATGGTTGCGAAATGCCAGCCAAGCTAAAAATGCTAATACAAAAACAAAAATTAAAAAAACGTTAGGAAGAAATTTGCATATTAAAATGCCTAAAATCCAGAAGCATAGAATTCGAATGAAGGGGTTGTTTGTTAAAATATTCACAGCCAGGGGTTTTGCTGCAAATTACAACGCAAAATCCAGATAACAAAATCCAACTACCAAATATTATTGCTTTAAAGCAACTCCTATTACTTTTTCCCGGGAACTTTAATTCGGTAAGCAGGTTGTACTTTACCTTTAGAAATGGCAACAAGTTTGCTTTTTAAGAGTCTCTTCCTTAGTGGGTTAATGTGGTCGATAAACATTTTTCCTTCCAGATGGTCGTATTCGTGTTGAATAACCCTTGAAGCAAACCCACTAAATTCCTCGATGTGTTCCTCAAAGTTTTCATCCTGGTATTTTAGTTTAACTTTCTCTGGCCTTGAAACATCCTCACGGATTTCGGGTAAGCTCAGACAACCTTCGTTCATTGTCCACTCTTCTCCGCTTAATTCAATGATTTGAGGATTTATAAATGCTTTCTTGAAATTGGCCAGTTCAGGTTCTTCATCAGCCGCACTGCTGGCATCTACAACAAAAATCCGGATCGATTTCCCAACTTGAGGTGCAGCTAATCCAACCCCATCAGAATGGTACATGGTGTCGAACATATTTTGCACCAATTCATCCAACTTCTCAAAGTCTTGCTCAATAGGTTCTGCCACTTTACGCAAAAGCGGATCTCCAAATACGGTAACAGGGTAAATCATTATTTAAACTTTTGTTGTTGCATGTACGATTGCAATATAATTGTTGCACTTACTGCATCAATTGTTGCTTTATTCTGTCTGTCCTTTTTCTTCAATCCTGCATCAATCATGGTTTGGAAAGCCATTTTTGAGGTGAAACGTTCATCTATTAATTCGATCTCCATGTCTGGATATACTTTTTGGAAACGTTTCAGGAACGGATTGATATACAAAACGGACTGGGAAGCCTCATTGTTCATTTGCCGTGGATATCCAACAACTACTTTTTCAACTTCTTCTTTTTGAAAATAATTTTTTAGAAAATCCCATATTTCATGTGCAGGCACAGTTGTAAGCTTGTTGGCAATAATTTGCAAAGGATCGGTAACAGCAAGGCCAACCCTTTTTTTTCCATAATCTATTGCCAGTATTCTTCCCATTGAATTGAATTTCCTGCAAAATTAATAATCTCATTTACTTTCTTTCAGATTACATTCTTTTATTTCTTTTTAAAGTTTGATAATAATGCCCAATAAATTAGTGGTTTACGATTTTGGCACAGGCTTTGCAATAAATTCGACAACTGATTACCGGTAAATGCAGGCACCAGAAAATGAATGTTTAACTATTAAAACTGGAAGCCATGAAAACAACTAGGATTAGACTGATTGCATTGATGATTACACTTGCGGCAGTCGTTACAGGATTAAATGCGGAAGCACAACGAAGAGAATACAAAAATGATCGTCAAAATCGGGGAGACCGATATGAAAGAAATGATCGCAGGGACAGGGACGATCGTTTTGAAAGAAACGAGAGAAGTTCAAGTGACCGTAAAAGCAGATATGAACGAGAATACCGCTACAACGATAGAAGGTATGGGCATCATAAATATGATAAGCATTGGGACAAAAAGAACAAGTATAACAAGCATTATCATAAAAAATACAGGGATAGACATTACGATTTCCACAACTACCATAAACGATATCATAAGGACTGGTATTATGGCTGGTACGGACATGACTATGACAGGTATTACAAACGTTATTACCAACACAAATACCACCATCCAAGATATGGAGTAGTGTATCGAAAATTTCACAGGTCACCTGTTCGGTTAAGGCATTACAACCGTGACTATTATTACTACGGCGGGCATTATTATTGCCATCATCGAGGAATTGGGTATGTGAGGGTTGAATTGCCTGGGCATATTGTATTTGAAAGACTGCCAGGACATTGTGATCGATTTCGACATGGTGGACACGTTTACTACAGGCACGGCGATTTAATTTTTGAACGATACAGACATGGTTACAGGCTGGCACCTACATTTGGGATTCAGTTTTCGGCACACTTTTAGACACAACTAATGCCGATATTCAACTTGGTTAGATTTGTTGAATTTGGTTGAGAATCGGCATAACCACTATATATAAGCCATTTAACAAACAGAGAGGCCTTCGCAAGAAGGCCTTTTTTAGTAGCCATAAAATCAGTTCTTTACAATGATTTGTTTAATCAGTCTTGGTATAGTTTAAACAAAAGACATATTTGTCTGTTTTAGTCAATTGAAAACAAATGGAGGACAGAAATGAAAGTAAATGGCTTTGTAAAAACAAATAACCCACCCATAAATATTAATGGAAATCAAACTATTAATCATATTTCAAATGGACATGATTTAATCGGGGATAACCATATCGGAACCTCAATAGAAACACCATTAATAAAAGATGCGTTTGATTTAAGTGATGAACAAAAGATGGAGATCATCGAAGATAAGTTTCGTGATATAATGGATACCCTTGGATTAGATTTGAATGATGACAGTTTGAGTGGTACGCCCAATCGAGTGGCCAAAATGTTTGTTCAGGAAATTTTCAATGGCTTGAATCCAGCTAACAAACCCAAGATTTCGGTGTTTGAAAATAAGTTTCAGTATGGGGAAATGCTGGTAGAGAAAAATATCAATCTAAATTCTACTTGTGAGCATCATTTTTTGCCTATTGTTGGGAAAGCACATGTGGCTTATGTTTCAAGCGGACAAGTGATTGGTTTATCGAAGATCAATCGTATAGTAGATTATTTTGCCCGTCGACCACAGGTTCAGGAACGGTTGACCATTCAAATAGCTAATGAATTGAAAAAGATATTAAAAACTGAAGATGTTGCCGTATTGATTGACGCCAAGCATATGTGCGTATCTTCCAGGGGTATTGAGGACGAAAGCAGTTCTACTGTTACAGCAGAATATGGAGGCGTTTTTAAAGAAAAAGAACGAAAAGAAGAATTTCTTAACTATATTTCTTTAGGGAGTTAACTAAAATCTACTAAATGATAAGAGCCAGCACACAATGCCGGCTCTTTCTTGATTGTAAAACATGAACCTTTTAAACTATGAGTTAGTAACACATTTAATCAAACCTTTGGTAGGGGAAGCTAAATACAAATTGTCTTTTCCATCCACTGTCATTGGAATGTAATTGCAACCTTTAACCAGTTCTTCTATACCTTCTACCTGGCTTGCTCCTTCTTTGCTGTATACTTTAATTCTGGTAGGTGATTTTTCAACCGTAACAATGCCTCCATTTGATAAAGAGGCAACACTTACCGGATTGCAACAACCATGAAAATCATTGATGGTACTTCCTCTTTGCCCAAATCCAAACTTGATGTCTCCTTTCGAATCATAAACATCCACACTAAATCCACCTAAGTTTGCCACTATTAGTTCATTGTTAGTTGAGATATCAATATCTAAAATACGACAACAAGACCTAACGTTATTAATGGTTGAAACTAATTTTTCACTATTGGGATCTAGTATAATTACTTTTCTTCCTACACTTGATGCCAAAAACAGTTTTCCTTGTGCAATTTTCGCACCTGAAACATTATTCACGCCCACAACACGAAACTGTTTTTGTATTTCACCTTTGCTATTCAGGAGGGTATAGTTTGAATGTGAATTACTTTTTCTTGTTGACACTTTCCCTCTATGCTTAAATTTAGTATCTATTTTTACGTTTGTCAGCACATGTATTTGTTCATCTTCATCAACGCATATGGTAGCAGCATCGCCCTCGGCATCTACTTTAAGTGAATTAATAAGTTTACCCTGCTTGTTAATAAACAGAATTTGTTTCTCTTTTGTTAACGCACAAATTGTTTGGTCATCAAATTTGCTCAGGTAAGCAATGTCTTTAAAGTTTGCACCTTTAAAAAGCGGATCCACTTTGTAATTAATGTTAGAAGCATCTTTTACAAAAGTCTCCAAACTTACATTTGATTTTGAATCATAATTCAGTTTATTAAAAAAAATTTTCCCTTCGTAAGAATTCTTCAATTCCTCAGGCAATAGGGCAAAGGTTTGTTTCTGATTTTCTACTTGCTTATCTTCTGAAAAAGACTTCATCATATCAAATACATACCTGGAAGGGTGTGCTAAAATATATTCCTGAATCAAAGAATCCCCGGTTGGTAAATTTTTTGGGTGCGAAAAATAACGAAAAGCACTTCGTACGTCTTTTAATGAAGTAATTTTTTTAGAGGTCTTAATACTCGAACTTGGGTCTTTCCCGGGATTGTTTAAATAATAAAAAAAATCCGACATGGCATCTAAGTATGGGCTGTTATGTATTTTAGCCTTATACAGCGTGTCAGCGTGCCCTGATAAAGTTAAGTGTGCATTTTCTGCGATTAAGTATAAACCAGCCAATCGATCCGGGATGCTTAGTGATACTTGTTGCAAATGAGGAAAATTGCCCTTAAATGTAAACTGACCATTTTCAATGATCGCTGTATCCATATTCTCAGAGCTTTTAAAAGCCTTCATGGTTATAATGCCACTATCAATACCTTGCAGGGTGCCACTTAATGTAAATTCTGCTTTTTCTTTATTCCCAATATTGCTGCAGGAAGCAAAAATGAGCAAGACAGTAAAACAGACTATTAACTTTCTAATTTTCATTTGATTAATTTTTACTTCTTAGTTTATGTTTTCTGATTTGTTGATTATTTTGCTGGCAGCTTTAAATACATGTTGAGAAGGTATTGCGTATGATATTACTCTAGACTTTCTGGCGATATTTATTCCTAGAACATCTCCATCAAGATTGATTACAGGTGTTCCTGCCTCGTTTAACTTAATAGGCATATCATGACCAAAAACCATCTGAAAACCTCTTCTACGCTTGTGGAGTGGTATTAAAAAAGAAGTGACTCTGTCAAATTCATCAAAATAATCGCCCAGGCGTATCTTAAGGTTTATTTGCTGGTTGTTGCGCAAAATGCTTACGGATATAATTTGTCCCGGATACGTTTTGGAAAGAATTTCTATTAGCTCGTCATAATCCGATATCTCTTTGTTGTTAATAGATTGTATTTTGTCGCTGACTATAATTCCTGCTTTTTGTGCAGCCTGGTTTTTAATGACTTTACTAACCGCGACGCTTTTATCAAAATAAGCCCCAAAAAATCCTTTTGCACGGTCCATTGGCTCACTGCTTTTGCCGCATACCCCCGAATGATGGGCTTTGTTTTGATTGCCCACAGTGGCAATGATTGCCCCAAGGGTTGTTTCGTTTGCCTTGTTCAAGTCGATCCAAGGGTAGGACTTGTTGCCGGGTAATTTTAAAATAGCCAGATCGTTTGGGAGATCAAAGCCAATTAGCTCAGCAGTGCTTTTCTCTCCATTGTATTGTTCAACAACTACTTTATCGGATTGCATCAAGGAATATTTTGTAACTATATATCCATCAGGGCTAATTATTGTTCCCATCGAATTAAAATCACTACTCGCACCTGAATAAATTTTAACAACCGATTTCCTTGTTTTTTCAAGCTGTTTTTTAAAAGCCATGTTCATGCTTTTTTTACCATGTGTAAGCACAAATTTTTTGTTGGCTGACTCGACAGGTGTATATTCTTTGCTAAAATCGTGTTTGCCTTCAATAACAATACCTTTCATCATGTTCTCCCAGTATTTCTCTATCGTTTCGGTGGTTACATAATAGTTATCGTCAATATTCTGGTAGGTGTTATAGCTACAAATACCAATTACTTCTCCGTCCATATTAAAAAGTGGTCCACCAGAATCACCCGGTTTCATGTTGGCACTGGTTCTTAGATATCCATTTACGGATTTGCCACTTACGAATCCTAACCTGATATGCGGTTTGCGATTTGTTTTGGTAATTTCTGAGTGGCCAACCATCACACAGGCTTCACCTCCGACCATCTGAGAAGTTTTCCCAATTTTTGCGAAAGGTAAGTCTTCTGCTCCCTGTATTTTAAGAAGTGCACAGTCTAATTTTTCATTTCTTCCTAGTATTTCAGGTTTGAATGTACGTCCGTCGCTTAGCTCAACGATAATTCCAGCTTTAGAAATATTTTTGGCAACATGAGCTGCTGTTAATATTAAACCATCTTCCGAAACAAGTACACCAGTTGCACGATTATTAAAATTTCCTATAATTACCGTTGCACCCAACATTTTGGTATAATTCTTTTGAATCCTTTTTTCAAGCTTGGCCACTTCCTTTTCAATACCAAGCTCATTTTGTATTTGTATGGTATTGGTATGTTTTCCCAGGCTACTATTAGCTATAACTGATAGTTGTATCCCAAAGCTTGAAACACCGAACAAAACCAAAATGAAATATTTAATCATGCCTTTTTGTTTAAAAGAATTCACGTTCTACCGAAGTTTATTGATTCGTTCATTTTCTCTGTCTTGCATAAACTCTAGCCTAAATAAAGTTGGTAGAACTCCTCCATTACAATCCTAATCCATCAAAAACTTCAATCAATTTTGGATTCGACGGGCGGGGTGCATAGCCATCGACTAGATGACCATCGGGGCCTATTAGTAGGAAATGAGGTATGGATTTAACTCCAAATTGCTCTAGAAAAGGAGAATTTGTTCGCTGGTCGGAAATCAATTGGATACCGTTCAGATTAAGATTCTCAATTTTTTCTCTCCATTTGTCGGTGTTGCTCAGATCATCAACCGAAATGGAAACAAACTCAATATTTCTTCCATGATATTTCTGCTCTATGGTATCTAAGTAAGGCATTTGTCTAATACAAGGTGCACACCAGCTTGCCCATATATCAATGTAAACGTATTTGCCTTTAAAGTCTTCGAGCGAAACCATTTTACCATCGTATGATTTATAGGTAAACGATTCCAATTTTTTACCAGGAGCAATTTGCAGGTAGGTCTCTTCAACAATTTGTTTGGCTCTTGGGTCTGTAGCATTAGAAATTAAGAACTCATAGGCTTCATGACGAACATCGCTTCTCAACATACTAAGACGTGAAGAAACAATTACATGATCCTTTATCAAGTCATTTTCCAGCTTACTAATCGCAGAAATACCTGCTTTTCCATAACACTCCCCATTGTGTTTGTAATATTTATAATACAAAGTGTCATATATGTCTCTTAATACATAACGACGAAAATCCATTGAATAATTAAACGCCTCCATGTCATCCATTTTCAAATCCTTAATTTTAGATTTGAACTTGTCAGAAAGAACACGATCCTTATATATCGAAAGAATCTCTTTGTGGTAGTTCTGGTATTTAATACGGATATCATTTTCAACCCTAATTATCTGTTGTCTGCGTAAATCGGCATCACTAATCAGCGTGTCAACCATAGCAAGTACATTTGCTTTTAGTGCCTCAATTTCTGCAATGTATTCATCTTCGGTATAAGCCTGGTACAAATATTTTTTCTTCAAAGGCTTTTCTATTTCTATTAACTTATTAGCGTATTCACCCAATGTTCCACCGCAGCTTAATGCCTCTTCCAATGGTTTATTAAAATCAACAAATACTTCTAAATTTTCGCCTGGTTTCAGTAGGATCACTTGCTGTTGTATCTTGCCAATCGTAATAGAACAATAAACAGGTTCTGAAAGTGGAATTTCTTTTTGGAAGGAACCATCTTTTTGAATGGGGATACTTTCATGTATGAAACCATGGTACAAATAAACATGGCTTGGCACTTTTGCATCTAGTTTTTCTAGTCCTTTTACAGTTCCAGAAACTGTTACGTTCTCACTTACTTTTTGGCAGCTAAAATTTAATAAGCTAAGCACTATCAATACAGTTAATATGACAATATTTTTCATCTTGTTTATTATTATTTGAATCATTGGTTTAAAATGCCCACCTATTTGATAGACTGGGAATTTCCTTGAAGTTACCATATGCATATATGGCTGATGTTGTATCATGGCTATTCTATTATATTCTTTTAAATGAGACTTAGTTTAGTTTCAGTGTGTCAAAAAGCTCTTTTAATAAAGCCTCGTCTGAAGGCTTTGGTGTGTCAGGATGTACCACATTGCCTTTAGGGTCGAATAATATAAAATGAGGTATTCCTGTAATTTTAAAATGTTCCAGAAAATCGATGTGATTTTTGTTGTAATGATCCATGACCAATTGTACCCCTCCAAGCTCCATCTTTTTCACCATGCCTTTCCATTTGTCTATTGCATTTGGTTTATCAATGGACAAACTCACAAATTCAATATTTTTACCGTGATATGCTTTTTCAAGTTTTTTCAGGTAAGGCACCTGCGCTTTGCACGGACCACACCAGGTAGCCCAAAGGTCAAGAAATACATATTTCCCTTTAAAATCAGACAAGTTTACATTTTCATCATTTAAATCCTTCATATTATCTAAGGGTGGATACACATTTCCCATATTAATTGATGAAATAGAATCATACTTTGATTGAAGATCCTTGGTGAAATCTTTATCATCAACATTCTTAAGCACATACTTTAAATATTTTTCAGAAGAGGGCATATTACTAAGTGCAAATCTTGACATCATTTTAATTAAGAAGTCTTTTGTGTCTTGATAATCTATACCCTTAATAATATTTTTTTGAGCTTGAAACACTGATATTTTCTTTGCTTTAGCCATTTGCAAATACTGTAACTCAAATGCTTTTGAAATGCTAAATTTTTTATGTGCCGAGAATGGAATATTTAAATTATAGCTTAAAAATTCGTCGTAAAAATTATCGGGTAATTGAGTGTTATACCCCATAAAACCAGATACTATTGGAAACTGAACAAGTTGGTTTAATTTATTTTGGGCTAGTTTATCTTTTTCAATTTTTGTAAAACCTGGTTCTAAATTCATTTCTTCGAGTAAAGCGCCAACCTGCTTTTCAATCGTATTCATTGCATTCAAGTAATCAACTCCACTCAGTTTATAGATGTCTTCTTCTCCATAACTTTTTTGTATTCCTTTAGTGATCTGTGCTTTTTTAATTAAATAGGTATTTATATTGGTTATTCCTTCTCCAATAAAATGATAATCCCACATATGACGTGCTATTTCAACAATCACAACTTTAACTTTGATACCTGGTTTCAGGTAACAGGTTGTTTTAAGTTTGTACATTCCACTCATTTCAAAATATTCGGGTTTGTCAAGCGGGATGTCTCCTGAAAACTTTAAGTCGCTATCTGTATTAAAACTGAATCTTTTAAAATTTGATTTTACAAAACTGATACGCTGTTGGCGGTCACTTTTAATGGGTTTTATAACACCTTCAACCCTTACTGAATTTGGTGTTTGAGCAAAAGAAGTCATAAACTGTAAGCTCAGAAAAGCCAATAATATAAATGTTATCGTATAGATCTTTTTTATTTTCATGATTGTTTAATTTGAAATATCTTAATTGCTTAAAAATTTGTATTTGTTATGGTATTCCTGTTTAATTTGTAACTCAATTTTATTATTAGAAATGGAGCTTAATTTATTTCCTGCGAGTCGAATAGCTCTTTTAACAAGGCCTGATCTACTGGCTTTGGAGTGTTTGGATGTATAACATTACCATTGGGGCCAAATAATATAAAACGAGGAATTGTTTTAGCATTAAAATGTGCCAGAAAATCGGTATGTTTTTTATTGTTATAATCCATTATTAATTGTATTCCTCCAAGCTGCATGTCGTTCACCATTTGCTTCCATTTGTTTTCTGCCTTTGCTTTATCAATGGACAAGCTCACAAACACAATGTTTTTATTGTGGTATTCCTTTTCCAATTTTTTCAGGTAAGGCATCTGTGCTTTGCAGGGGCCACACCAGGTAGCCCAAATGTCCAGAAATACATATTTTCCTTTAAAATCAGATAGATTTACATATTCATCATTTATAGTTTTTAAATTGTCTAATGATGGGTATGCATCATCAGGTTTAATTGGTGGAATGGAATTGTACTTTGATAGAAGATAGTCAGTGAAATCCTCATCATCTAGATTACTAACAATATAATTTAAATATTCTTTTGATGTAGGCATTCCTTTTAGCACAAACCTTGACATAGATTTGATCATAACGTTTCTTGTTTCTTTGAAATCTGCACCCTCAATAATATTTTTTTGAACCTGAAATAATGAAACATTCCTTTTTTTAGCCTTATGCAAAGCCTGCAATTTAAACGCTTCTCTAATAACGGATCTATTTTCGCGAGTGAGAGGTGTATTTAAATTATAGGTTAAAAAATCATCGAAAAAATTTTCGGGATATCCAGTATTAGTTCCAATGTAAGTAGCAAATTCATTGAATTTAATAAGCTTGTCTAATTTTTCCTCAAGCAGTTTTTCTTTTTCAGCATTTATATATTCAGGTGCTAATTTCATTTCTTCAAGCAAAGTTTCAAGCTGCGATTTAATTTTAACCATCGTTTCCAGAAATTCAGTGGCACTTAATCTTAAGATGTCTTTCCCTTTGCTTTTTTCTATTTTTTCAATGATTTGTGCTTTTTTACTGACATAATTATTGATGTCAACAATTTCACCTTCTCCAATTAAATGAATATCCCAAACTCTATCACCTATTTCAATAATTTCTATTTTAGCAGTTGCCCCTGGTATTAGGTATAACTTTTTTTTAATGTTGTACATACCAACCATCTCAACATAATCAGGTTTGTCAAGTGGTATTTCCCCTGAAAACTTTAAGGTACTATCTGCCGTAATGCTGACTTTTTTGAAATTTGATTTTGTAAAACTAATACGCTGTTGAGCCTTGCTTTTAATGGGTTTTATGATACCTTCAACCCTTACAGAATTTGGTGTTTGAGCAAAAGCTGATGTAATTTGCAAGCCCCAAATAACCAATAATACAAATATACCTTTATAAGGTTTTCCTAGCGTTTTCCATGTTGCCATGATCGTTTATTTTGAAGTTTCCTGGTTTTTTTCAAAATTATTCAGTGCCTTGTTATGGGCATTTATTTATAAGAAATGTGCTTATTTTAGTTCCAATGTATCCAATAGCTCTTTCAGTAAAAATTCTTCTGAAGGTTTAGGATTGTCTGTATGTATCAGCTTGCCTTCCGGATCAAATAATACAAAACGAGAAATGCCTTTAAGGCTTATATATTTCAGAAAATCTGTATGTTCTTTTTTGTCACGATTTATTATTAATTGGAGTCCTCCAGGCTTTATCTTTTCCACCAATTTCTTCCATTTTTCAACTGATTTTACAGCGTCAATGGATAAACCTACAAAGGCAATATTTTTATTGTGATATTCCTTATCGAGTTTCTTCAGGTAAACCATCTCCTTCTTACACGGGCCGCACCAGGTAGCCCAAAAACCAAGAAATACATATTTCCCTTTAAAATCTGATAAATTAACATATTCGTCGTTAATGGTTCTTAAACTATCCAACGGCGGATATGAGTCACCCAATTTGATTGATGAAAATTCCTTGTAAGTGGACTCAACACCTTTGGCGAACTCTTTATCATCGAGATTATTTACTATATAATTTAAATATTCTTTAGGCGAGGGCAACATATAGCGTGTGTATCTTGCCAAAGATCGGATCATGAAATCCCTTGTTTCTTTGAAATCTATACTTTCGATAATATTTTTATGAGCCTCAAATAATGAAACATTTTTTGTTTTATGCATATGTATAGCCTGCAATTCAAAGGCTTTTTTAACAAAGGCTTTTTTTGCTGGGGTAAGTGTGGTATTTAAATCATAGCTTAAAAAACCATCATCAAAATTTTCGGGCAATTGTGCGCCATTCATTACAAATTCGCTTTCTGAATGAAACCTAATAAGCATTTGCAACTTTTCTTCTTCCAGTTTTTTCTTTTCAGTATTTGTAAATTCCCGTTCTAATTTCATTTCTTTCAGCAAACGCCCAACCTGTGTTTCAATAGTATTGGCTGCATTTAGAAATTCAGTTCCATTCAATTTATAGAAATTGTAGACTTTGCCTTTACTTTTTATTATTTCTTCAATGGTAAGTGCTTTTTTAGCAAGGTAAGTGTTGATGTCGGTTATTCCATCTCCGATAAAACGAACTTCCCATTTACGGTTTGTGTTTTCAATAATTTCAAGCTTAACCTTTATACCTGGTTTTAAATAGCACTTTGCTGCATTAATTCCGCACTTTCTGCAGGTAAATTCTACATACTCTGGCTTATCAAGGTTTAAGTCTCCTGAAAACCTTAAGTTGCTATCTACATCAAATTTAACCCTCGGGGAACCAATAAGCCTAAAATAAATATCGACCTGTTGCAAATTACTCTCAATGGGTTTTATAATACCTTCAATCCTTACGGAATTTGATGATTGGGCAAAAGAAGATGTAATTTGAAAGCTCGAAAAAACCAATAATATGAATATGAAATTGTAAAGTTTTCCTGTTTTCATGATAATGTATTTTATACTTTTTAAGTTCTCTGATTGTTTTTTCCCTTGGTTATTCAGTGCTTTCTTCTACTTTTTTGCTGTTTGCCGAATTGCTTTGTATTACTATTATTTCAGCTTCAGTAAGTTCGCTGAGCATGCTTTCCATTCCTTCCAGATGTAATTGTCCTATAACTACTTTTAAGTCTTTTTTCTCGCTTTTAGCCTGATTATAGATTTGAGCTATATTATTTGCAATGGTTTCATTCCTCCAGTTCACCGCAAAATCGTTAGTAAATCCAAGCTCTAAATCCTTGTTAAATGGCTGTTGATTAAACTTTTGGTATAGTGTAAGGTCGGGCATGTATTTGTATTGATCCTTCTTTTCTTGACCTAGTTGGTAAAAAGCATCTGCCAGCTCTTTACTTACGATTGAAAAGGCATAGTTGTAATTGAAAGCCTCGGAATTGACAAACTTCATCGAAAGACTTTTTTCAGGAGTTGGTCCGTTGAGGTGTTTTAGTTCTGAGGCTTTAGTCAGTATGATGAGGTCAATATTAAAAGCTACCTTTTCGGCATACTTATCTTTAAACGGCCGATCCATTAATTTCCAGGCATCAACAAAATGCGGGCTGTTCAAAAAACTTGTAATTAAATTTACTTTTTGAAGCCTGAACTGTCCGTCGTCCAGATTATTTAAGTACAGGTAAAAAAGCAAGCGAAACTTCATGGCCATAACCATGTCAAGTTCAAACTGATCTTCCACCCCAAATACCCTGCTTGTTTTTATATTTAACGAATCTTTGCTTAAATCTTCTTTTAAAAATTCTTTCCCCTCCAGAGCCAGAAAAAAATCTCCCTTTTGGGCTTCTTGGGTAATCGTATTGCTTCGTATATTATCATCGGTGTTATTATGCCTTTCTCCTACCAAATAGATTTTGCTTTGTGCATAACCCAGATTCACCAAGAATAGTAGGACAATAAAGAACAGTACGCTTTTAGTTTTCATGTTTTATAATTTATTTCTGAATGTTTTCTGCTACAGTCAATCCACAGGAAATGCATGAATGCACTGCAAACACTAATTATTCCCTTGCTTAATGCAAGGAACTCTTTTGATGATTGTTGGTTTTTTTTTGAGGTTTCAGGAAACCCTATCACAAATAGGGTTTCCTGAAATAGGTTTAAAAATGTTTAAAACATTTTATAATCAATATCAATGACGCGATCGGTTACATTCTCATATGATTCAATCAGCGTAACATTTTTATTGTCTTCGATGTCAATTTCATACACATAAACACTACCAGTCCCCTCACTTCCTCCGTAAGTGGCCGCATACAAACGGTATGATCCCATTTTAGTAAAATCATCTCGTTGCGGAAGAGGTCTTATTTTTAATGCTGTAATTTGGTTGCCCAAATTGCCTAAGTTGGTATTGGAATGATCTTCTGCATTATAAAACATCAGGTTATTTGCCTCGTCGGCATAATAAAAGCCATGAGCGTAATTTGAGAAAGCAACTGGTGTATCTTCTGTGAAGTTTGTTGATGTACTGGTTAAAACTTTCCTTAACACTACATAACCATTCTGATTCATGACAAAAAGCTCAAATGCATCATTGTCATTTTTAATCAAATAAGAAATATAGGTTGTAGATGTAAATCCAGAATAACCCCAACCGGCATTAATTACATCAAAATTGAGATTGCTAGCAGGAATTTGAAAAACTCCTGTTCGAGCATAGGTTGAATTTGGCGATTCAAAACTTAAAAAGCGTTTATTTAACTTGTCAAAATATAACACTGATCCAGTTCCTGCTGAAAAACCTTTGTGATAGAGATCAAATTCAGGTGTATCACCTTCTGCTTTCGACTGAGGATATCCGAATTTAGAATTAATGTTTGAATTGGAATCATATGTAATGGTATACACCTGATTGTCCACCAAAATATAACTGCCCGTATACCAGGCATCTCCTATGGAGTATCTTGAAAAGTAAAAGTTGTTTAAATAGCTTAACTGACTTAACGTACTTTGCTGAACAGTAGAATAAGACTTGATTGATTCTATACTTGATGGGGGAAATCCAAATAAATCTTTCGTTTCATTTAAAGTGGTCATGGATAATGCATTCAGCATCACTCCACCCCTACTGTCTGCGCAAGTAATTTGTATATAGGTAGGGACATATCTATCACTGGTAGGCGTAAATTTTACAGATAAACCATTTTCTCCAAGATTTTCGCCATTGCTTGAAGCATATACATCATCATAAACTTTTCCATCAAAGCGGATATAATCTAATTTTGCTGTATTGTTCAATTCATTTAATAACAATACCCCATGTGCAAAGTCCGTTGTAACCTTTAATTCAGATACATTTCGTTTAAATACTTGAGTTTCATTATCAATTGCATAAAATTCGAGCTCGTAGGGCGTAAACTGAGGAAACAAACTAATTGGATAGTTTAAATTTTTCTCATAAGATAAAGTATCTGTAAAAGAAGTTATACCAGCATCATCCCTTAAACGTGCAATCCACAAATAGCTTAGCTCATTATTTCCCCTTTTATTAATCTGAGGTTCTATAGTAAGCTGGTCACCCACAATTTCTTCATAGAATGCATCAATCCCGGATATTGAGATCGAATCATTTTCGATTCCAATCCGGTTTAATTCTTGAATTCCGTATTCTTCACATGATATCCAAACCATGCTAATCAATAAGAATATTACTATAATGTAATTTTTCATTTTTCTTTTTTTGTAGTTTTACATGCTTATTCTATTTCCAAATTCATCATAAAATTCGTTCTCAACGAAATAGATTTTCATAGCCCTAACAACTGTGCCTGTCAGGTATTGATAATTCGGACTGCCCCACCTAAAATCTTCTGCAGGAGGAAACTCTTCCAGGCCGGTAATTTGGAAAAATACCCTGAGCTTAATTTCATGGTAAGTTTTGTACGTAAATGGCCAGGATTCTGGTTTTACGGCTTGATCGGTAATGTTAATTTTTAAATTTTGCTGGTTAACATTGCCTGCCTTTAAATCATTGCTGTCAGTTATTTTGAGATAAAGGGTACGTGTTTCGGTTTTTAAGTAGTCATGTTTAACGAATTTAATGTTGAACATGTCTGAAATTTCACCACCAGGGATCGTAAAGTCATTATTTATAAATACATAATCCCCATTTTCTCCCTCTACGGCCGATGTTGAATCAGCAACTACTGTAATGTTGTATTTCCTGTCATGTTCAACAGTTAGTCCTGTCAAAAGGATATTGACATCCATTGTAATCTCATCCTCAGAAGTGGTTACAAATGATTTTGTAACCGAATCTCTTTCTTCTTCAAAAAATACTGAGTCGTTTGCGCCATTATAATTCATAAACTCCTCGTTACAAGAAGATAATATAGAAATGGCTATTAAAATTATAGCAAAATATTTCATAGTATCAGATTTTAGAATCCCTGATCGGTAGGGATTGGAAAAACATAAATTTCATCATCAACCTCGCGTATGGTAACTCCGTTGGTTCCCGTAAAAGTGTCTAAATTGAGTCGTTTGAAATAGTAAAACAATTGTCCCTCGGCAAGTAGTTCTTTTTTGTATTCTTTTTCTATTTCGTCTTGAAGCAGTTCTGCACTCACAATATCATCAGCTGACAATGAAGGCAAAACATTTGCAGATGACCTTTGCATATTTAAATAATTTAAGCCTTCGTTTAGATCGGGTGCAGTTTCAGCGGCAATTAAATAGAGTTCGCTGAGCTTCAATAAGGGTAAATAACTTGATAAATACTCATTAAGGAGATCCGGGAATTTTAAAAACCTAACACCAGAATTCTCTGTACTTTTGTAGAAGTTCTCAAATAAACGATAATCTTTATCGCCTGGATTGTCTGAGACAAAATCGAGCGTGTCGTTTATTTCTAAAAGATCTTCCCATATTAGCATTTTACCTGTCTTTCTTGATATTCTAGCACCATTACTACCATCCTCAGAAAAATAAGCAGCGTATAGCTTGAATTCTTCTTCAGAGAGCCCATAGTTGCTATAGTTCCATTGAAGAATATCCCTACCGCGAATTAAATCGGCTTCGTATACTTTTTCTAACTGGAAAAACGAAATATCCCTTCTGGTCTCAGTTATAAAATCAGTAGTGTATGCAGCGTTTAGCCCATTATAGGAGATATTTAATGCAAATACCCCAGATAAAATCGGGTCTTTATACTCACTTGCACTGGTAGGTAATCTAAAACGATCAGCTTCAATAACTTTTTTAGCATATTCAAATGCCTCGGCCTTATTACCGGCATATAGTTGAACACGAGATAAAATACCCAATACGCTAAAATAATTCATTCTGGCTTCACGGTTAAACCTAATCAAACTATTGTTATTCAAATCCAAGAGGGTAGGCTCTGCATCAGGATCATCAACCAAAATTGGGTCGTGAACCTGTAGAAGGCTCTCGGCTGCCTTTAAATCAACTATTATTTTGTCCAAGACTTGATTGACAGTTAATCGCGGAAAATTCTGAAGCGTAAAGTTATCAACATAAGGAATTGCCGGTGAATCCGGACCTGAGATAACCGAAGGGGCAAACATCCGAAGCAAATCGAAATGCAAGAATGCCCTAATGGCCATTGCTTCTGCTTTTACCATTTCCCGATTACCATCCGGGAATTCAATAGGAGATGCTTCAAGGTTCTCAAGTAAATTATTGCATTCGGCAATTGCGTTGTACATTGCTTCCCAGATACTTGTAAAGCGATCATGGGCAGTCAAACTCGATTGCCCAATCAAAAACGCAGAATAGTCATATCCACTTATTCTGTACCGAGTTCCACTATACGATTGTGCCAAATCTTCCAGGATATCATAAGTTAATGTTTTCCCATAAAGATTTTGCTGGTTCAGTTTTAAATAAACTCCGTAAAGTACGTTGTAATATCCTGATTCTTCACTAAAAAGGTCCTCCTCCAGAATTTCCGTTTTTGGATCAATATCAAAATGATCTTCACAGGAAATAGGAATAACCAATGTGAATATGATAAGTATGTAAATAATTTGTTTTTGCATGACCTAGGTATTAAAAGTTCATTCTTAAACTAAAATTATATGTTCGGGCAAAGGGATAAGATGTTCCTCTTTCCTCTCTTATTGTAGATAGCCTGAACAAGTTATTAGTAACCGCTGAAATTGTGATATGTCGTATAAATCCTAAGCTTTTTAAACTTTCCTGATTTAAATCATAGGAAGCTGATAGAGAGCCCAATGTTAAAAAGGATGCATCTTGCAAGAAACGTGAAGACGCGAAAGTTGGAGAAATATCACTCACATCTTTGTAAAATGAGATGTCGCCAGGATTCCTCCACCGTTCATCAAAAGCCCTTGAGTCTACATTTGAGGAAGCAAAACCAATATTTTCTACTTTTCCTAACACTGTTGAATTAAAGTTTTCCCCTCCAATTCCATATTGAAAACTACATCCTAATCGAAAAGTTTTATAGCGAAAATTTAAACTCGCAGAACCTCTTAAATCAGGAGCTGTTTCGAAAGAAATAATCTCAGCATCAGCAAATTCAAAGGTTTGGTTGCCATTTTCGTCCAAAAACAATTCTTTTCCTGTTGCAGGGTCTATGCCTAGCGAATGTGCTACATATCTTACGCTGGTAGACTCATCTTCGTAAATTAATCTTAGTGGAGACCTATTTGTTTTGTTACTTAATTGGGTTTGGTTGTAATTGAAGTAGGTATCACCCAAATCTTTTAGTTTTTCCCAATTTCGATTGCCTGAAAAGCTAAAGGAAACCTGAACCGAATTTTTATTGTAAAGTAATGACCTAAAGTTAAAATCAAACCCTTCATTTATTATCCCACCAAGATTTATGGCATAGGAAGAAAATCCGGAATAGGAATGAATGGATTGTTGAACAATAGCGTCGTCTGTGGTATTGTGATAATAGGATGCTGAAAAATCAAACAGATTGTTAAACAAGGATGTATTTAATCCAATATTTTTTTGCAATACCCTTTGCCATTTTAGGTTTGGGTTCCCAATACCACTTAACGAAGTTCCTACTCCATGCCCTAAATAATATTCGTTGGTATTATAGCTGTATACTTGCAGTGCCTGATAAGCATTAAACGAAGTTGAACCTGTATTACCCACAGAGCCTCTTATCGATAGCCTCTCAACGAAGCCAAGGTTTTTAACAAAAGGTTCTTTGTCGAGGTTGTAGCCTACACCCGCAGACCAGAAACCAGCCCAACGGTTGTTTGATCCAAACTGAGAAGAAATATCGGTACGATAAGAAAAATCTGCAAAATACTTGAATTTGTAATTATAACTGAGTGTTCCTAAAAAACCTAAAGTACGCACCAGTTGGCTAGCTCCGTTAGGTCTGGTTCCAGTTTTAAATTGAACGGCAAACTGCGGGTGCTCCAGTTTTGGAGAAGGAAACCCGGTTGCGCTAAAGCCATCACTCTCAGATTCCGTTTCATCGTATTGCATGTTGGTATTAGCGTTTATATTATGGTGTCCAAAGGTCTTAAAAAAGCTCAACCCTACTCTTGTGTTGAACGATTGAGTAGTATTATGGTTAGAAGAATAAGACCCTCTTTCTGCTGGATTTGAAATGGAATTAAAACCGGTATGTTTTGAAGGTAAAAATACCTCGGCATGGTTAATATTTTTTGCATACGAAACTCCCCCAGTTAATGCAAGACTCTTAATTAGTTGCCAACGCAACCTAAAGTTTTCGGCAAACGATGTTGTCTTAGTTCTATTATAACCACCAATTGTGGTATTCCAAAGTGGGTTAAGAACTGTTTCCTTCTGATCGTTTTCCAAGGCCATATTGTAAACAATATTACCGTCGTTATCAACAGGGCTGTAATAAGGGTTCATGCTAACATATTGGCTAAAGGAAGAATGCAATGATTGGTCAGCTAAAACCTCGCCATAGTTAAAGTCGTTGCTTACTTGTATCTTATCGGTCCGGTAATTCAAGGTAACCCCACCAGAATATCTATTACGATCAGAACCTTTCATAACACCCTTTGTTGGATTGGCATTTAGGTTTATACGATAATTAAACTCATTGGCTCCACCGCTGATACCTAATGAGTGCCTTATGTTAGTCCCTGTTCGGGTTGGAATACGAAGCCAGTCGGTATCAATACCATCAGATATTTGGAATTGCTTACTGTTATATGAATCAGTATGCCGCCCTTCATATCCACGAATCAACTCCATTTCTAACTTTTCCTCAGCATTTAGCATATCGTAATCCGATAAGTCTGGCTGTTCTATAACTGTTGATACTGCATAGTTTACCCTGAGCTTGCCAGCTTTAGGCTGAACAAGTTCAATAACAACAACACCATTGGATGAATTAGAACCATAAATAGCGGTTGCTGCAGCATCTTTTAATAAAGTGATCGACTCAATTTCATTAGGTGGAAGGTCGATCACATATTGTAGCGATTTTTGAAACCCATTAACCATGAATATAGGCGTGTTTGGGTCACCTTCGTATACATCGGAAAGATTTGGAAGAGAACTGTTACCCCGTAGGCGGATTTCAGGTAATCGGTTGGGGTCTGATCCAAATTCTTCATTTTCAATAATTTGAAAAGATGGGTCAATTATTTCCAGCACCTGAAAAATATTGGTGGGGTTTATCTCCTTTATTTGTTCAGAAGTTACTTCGGTCGCTGTTCCTGTAAATGTTTCCTTATTCCAGGAAAACCCAAGACCCGTAACGACTACTTCTCCTACACCTTCGATATTCTCGATCATGACGATATCCAAAAATGTATTACCATCATAAATAATTTCCTGGGTTATCTTCCCAATAAATGAAATTACAATCACATCTCCGTGTTTAACTTCCCTTAGGGCAAAGTTCCCATCTTTGTCAGAAGTTATACCTTGTCTCCCATCTTTTAAATAAACATTTGCCCCGACTACCGGAATACCTTCGGCATCCTTGATTGTTCCCCTGACCGTGGAAGAGTCTGGTTGTTGCTTTTCATTATCTTCAGCTTCTTTATGCTTTATCACATAAACATCATGCTTTTTCTCATAGGTTAAATCAGTATCAGAAAGAACTTGTTTTAAAACTTCATCCAGTTTGCCAGTCAATTTAACATTAAGGTTTGTATATTCCTTAACATGTTCCTGACTGAAAACAAACACAAAATTGGTTTCCTTTTGAATTTTCCAAAATAATTCCTCCAAACTGATATTTGTTTCAGAAATTTCGAGCTTATTACCTTGGCTTAATACCGTTGCATGTATATGCGTAAACCCTATGACCATTAAAAAAAATGTAATTTTCATAGTTCTTAACCAGTTTTTTTCTTTCCTGTATAACAGAAAAAGAAGATCTCGCTTTTTTTTCATACTTTTACTTTGCGTTAGTTAATAATAAGTTGGCTGCTTGTCAGCTTGTTATCAAACAGGGGATGTTACCAGCATCCTCTGTTTTTAGTTGCTTTTTTCTACTACAATAGCTTCACCATCCATACTAAAGTTTATTTCTTCGGTTGCCTGGAGCATTTCCAGGACATTAATGATTTTATCTTGCCTGTTCACGTATAAAGAAAACTCAGTATGTTTGATTTCCTCATCCGCAAAAAAGATCGTTGTATTATACCATCTGGATAAATCATCTAAGATTGTTTTTAAAGGGACTTTCTTAAACATAAAAAATCCATCTTTCCAGGCTGTGTATAAATCTGCATCTACTTCTTTTATGTGGGTTTCGGAAGTGTTTTTAAATATTTGCGCTTGTTGGTTAGGAGTAAGAACATGTACAGATTTTTTTGTAGTAAGTTCAATACTTCCTTCGCATAAAGTTATGCTGGTGCTGTTTTCAGTAGCATAGTCCCGAATGTTGAAATGTGTTCCAAGTACCCTTATGGTGTTCGGTCCCGTTTGTACAAGAAATGGCTTATTGGGGTCTTGCGCAACTTCAAAATAAACTTCACCTTCAGCATAAACTTTTCGTTTGTCGGTAATAAAAAATTCTGGATAAGTGATTTTTGATCCAGCATTTAACCAAACTTTTGTCCCATCTGCCAGCAATAAAGTATATTCACCACCAAAGGGTGTTTCCAGCGTGTGATATTCGGTATTTTTGGTTATTTTTTTAGGTGTTGAGGAATAGCGTATAATTTGAGGGTTGATGTTAATGCCCGATGATTGTCCTTCTATAATCGTATCTAAATTATTTAACTGGATTTGCCTGTCGCCAGAAATAGTTAGTATAGCCTGATTGCTCCCGGGAGAGATATTCTCAAAAGCAACCTTTTGATCTGTTGTATTTGAGAACTGGCTATAAAAAAACAGGCTACCCACAATAATAAGTATAGATGCAGCTGCTGATATCCTCCAAAATGTTTTTTGTATGTAGCGAGCTTTTGGAGGTTCAATTTTCTTTTGGATGCTTTTCCATGCTGATTGTTCGTCAAATTGATCAATGATTTTCTGACGTTCTTCTTTGTATTTTTTTGAATGTAACCGTTCGTATAATTCTTTGTTTAATGGAGATTCGTTTAGCCATTGGTTTAATTGCTTTTCCTCAGACTCATTTAATTCATCCGTTAACTCTTTGGTAAGTAGTCTTATAATTAGTTGTGTATCTAAATGATTGTTCATTCCCGTTATTTTAAAAACATGTACAAGTTAAAACTGAAAGTGGGTGAGTAGCCCTAAAAAAAATGAATTTTCATGAGTTTTCTAATAGAGGGAAAGCGTGGGAGTGGAGTTGAGAAATACTTTGAAAAGAAAAACTTTATTCTTCATGCATCAATAGAAAAAGAAGGAATATCCTTCCTTTTAATAATTGTCGAAGAGTTGAGTAAGCAGATTTTTTCAACGTTTTAACCGTGTTTATTGAAATATCTAATTCTTCAGCGATCTGGTTGTTTCTATAGCCATTTAATGCTAGTGAAATAATTTTTTTTGTTTGAGGGGGAAGTTTCGTTATGGCAATCCTTAGAATATCGAAAACTTCATCTTCAATGTATGCATTAGTTATAAATTCCTTATTCTCGGCATATCTGGATTTGTGGTTTTCAACTACTTGATTGTGTTTGATGTAATTGATGCAATCATTCTTGGCAATGGTATATAAATAAACCTTTGCTTGTTTCACAGAAGTGTGCGATTCCCTTGAAGACCAAAATTTAATCATGGCATCTTGGGCAAGATCAGCTGCAATTTCAGTTGAGTTTATAAAATCATAGCAGAATTTACAAAGCGAAGGGTAAAAAGCCTCAAAAAAGTATTGAAACACTTTTTTATTGCCTTCTGCTATTTTTTTTATGTGCTTGTCTTCAAAAACCATAAAAATTTTGCAAGAACCATAATTTTTAAGGCTACTAATTTAGTTTTTTTTTGTTGCTTTTACGGATGAGGTGTTTTTTAGTTTTGCAAATCAAAAAAAAGGATTTTCAAAGATTGAGAAAACGATACCAATAAGAAATAATGATAATGCTCTTTTTTAAAGGGTGTTATTAATGATTGGTTTTAGTTTGTCAGCCCCGATCAGGCGAAAATGCTCCAATATCAATGGATGTATCTTTCCCTTCGATTAGTTCTGAGATTATTTTCCCAGTGGCTGGAGCTAGAGCAACACCTAACATTGAATGTCCTGTAGCGATTATAAGATTGTGATATTTCTTTGTTCTGCCAATATAAGGCAATCCATCAACTGAGCATGGACGCAATCCACTCCATATGTCATTAACTTCTGGAAAGCTTATATCAATTTCCGGTAAAAATGATTGTATGGCCTGATGCATACCTGTAATTTTTGAAAGATTAATTCGCTGTTTTTGGGCTCCGAGTTCCATTACGCCTGCAAAACGTGTGTATGATGAATAAGGTGTAATTGCGACTCTTGGCTCAAGCAATATTGAAGGAATTCTCAAAATTTTATTGGGAGATGCTTTAAAACTATAACCTTTACCAGCCTGAACCCTGAGCTTTAGGTTTAGGTCAGTTGCAATTCTATTCGACCAAACCCCTGCAGATATGATTATTTCATTGGCAAAGAATAAGCCTTTCGAAGTTTGGACGCCATTGATCTTTTTATCTTTAATAATTAATTCATTGCATGAACAATTATTCTTTAGAACAACATTGTTTTCTTGTAGTTTTCGCAAAATTGAGTTTATGAAAAGGGAAGGTTCCAGGTGGCTGTCTCCCGGGTAAAACACAGCTCCACGTGCATTAATGTCCATATTTCCCTGTAACCTTTTGGCGTCAGATCTTGAGAGTATTTCTGCCTTAATCCCAAGGTCATTTGCTACGGATGCCAGTTTGATTTCTTCTTCCTCCACTTTTTCAGATTGAAAAAGCATCATCAAACCACTCTGAATATGATTAAAACTTAGTAATGAATTATTGGCAAGTTCACTATACAAATGGCTGCTGTAGAGTCCAATGTCGCGCAAAGCTTTAGATGCTTCCAAGGTATTTTTATTTGCAGAACTTTTTGCAAATTTGACACACCAATTTAAAAATGAGGGCTTTAAAGTTGGTGAGATAGAAAGAGGGCTCTTTTTTTTCAACATCCATTTTAAACCTTGTTTAAGAATACCTGGAGCTGCAAGTGGTGTAATATGACTGGGGACGATAAGCCCTGCATTACCAAATGAACATCCATCCGTAAATTCGCCACGGTCAATCACTGTAACGTTGTGTCCTTGTTCACTCAGATAATAAGCGGCCGTCAGGCCAATAATCCCTCCTCCGATAACAATTATTTCTTTCATTTTCTACAACTTAAACCTGAAACCCAAAAGCATATGGATCATCCTCATCATCAATAATGATGGTATTGTACCCAGTAATTTTTGCCCAACCTTCAATGCTGGGGATAATGCCTTCAAAATTTCCAACCTTAGTTTCTTTTTCGATAATTCCGGTGAATTTGCTGCCAATAATACTTTCATGTATGAATTGATCTCCGTTTTTTAGTTTTCCGTGGGCATGCAACTGAGCCATTCTTGCTGATGTTCCGGTTCCGCACGGAGAACGATCAATTGCTTTATCGCCATAAAATACAGCAGATCTTCCATCTGATAGACTGTCAAGTGGCTCACCTGTCCAAAGTATGTGGCTAATTCCTTGTATCTTTCTATTCTCCGGATGGTGAAATGAATATTTTTCATTCATTAATTTTCGTAACTCACTACTCCATTGAATTATTTGAAAAGAATTATAATTATGAATGCCCTTGAAATTTTCCTGTTCATCAATGATGGCATAATAGTTTCCACCATAAGCGACATCAAACTTTAATTTGCCGAGTGGTTCAAAGTCAATATCAAGATCGCTGCCAGCAAGATACGAAGTTACATTCACCAGCTTTACTGATGTGACTTTTTTCCCTTCCATCTTGTATTCAATTTCTATCAATCCTGCAGGTGCTTCCATTTTTATCTTACCTGGAATTTTTGGAGATATAAGTCCTTCTTCAATAGCAACTGTAACTGTTCCAATAGTACCATGACCACACATGGGAAGACATCCGCTGGTTTCAATGAACAGGATAGCAAAGTCATTTTCAGGATAACATGGAGGATAAATTATACTTCCCGACATCATATCATGCCCCCGGGGTTCAAACATAAGTCCTTTTCTAATCCAATCATACGATTCAAGGAAATGCTCCCTTCTTTCAAACATACTTGATCCGTTTAAATGTGGCCCCCCACCTGCAATAACCCTGACAGGATTACCGCATGTATGCGCGTCGATGCAGAAAAATCTTTTCCTTGTCATGTCTTCTTTGATTAACTAATTTGATCTTTTGATAATTCTCCATTTACTTTTCGAATGATTCCCAGAGGATTTTCATTTTTTAATTCGTCAGGGAGCAATGAGTTAGGCATCCCCTGGAATGCAATTGGGCGGACAAAACGTTTAATTGCATCAGCGCCTACCGAAGTAAATCGGCTATCGGATGAGGCTGGGAAGGGGCCACCGTGTTGCATTGCAAAACCAACTTCAACACCTGTAGGAGCTGAGTTGAAAATTAATCGGCCTACTTTGTTTTGAAGAATTGAAATTAGTTCCGAATAATCATGGAGATCTTGATTTGTTGCCATGAACGATCCTGTTAACTGACCTTTTAATGAATTGCAAACGGCTTTTAGTTCTTCCATGTCCGCACATTTTACCAACAAAGAAAATGGACCGAACACCTCTTCTTGCAAGTCAGGATTTCCAAGGAAATCTTTACCATTTACAGTCGCAATTAGTGCTTGTCCTGTGTTTTGTGAAGGTTCGCTAATTGAAGATTTACCAATGATTTTTACATTATTTGAGGATATCAACGTTTTGCTTTTGGCATTGTAGTTGTTCATAATACCTTGATTTAGCATTAACTGGTTTTGTGCCTTCATCATACATTCTCTGATCTTAGATTGAAATACATCTAACTCTGGGCCATCAATGGCAAGCATTAAACCAGGATTTGTACAGAATTGGCCACATCCTAAAATAATTGATCCACTTAAGGTTTCAGCAAGCTTTTCGGCTTCAGATTCCAATTTTTTCTTACAAAGAATTACGGGGTTGACACTTCCCATTTCAGCAAAAACAGGAATCGGTTCTTTTCGAGTCGATGCAAGATCAACTAACGCTTTTCCACCGTTGTATGAGCCGGTAAAAGCTACTGATTTAATTAAAGGGTGACTGACCAACTTCTTACCAATGGAATAACCACTGGCGTTAAATGATGAAAATACACCTTCAGGCATATTGCACTTTTTAGCAGCAGCGATTATGGCATCAGCTACCAATTGATTTGTGCCTAGGTGTGACTCGTGGGCTTTTATAATAACCGGGCATCCAGCAGCAAGTGCACTTGCTGTATCACCACCTGCTGTTGAAAAAGCAAGGGGGAAATTACTTGCTGTAAAAACAGCCACTGGGCCAATAGCTGTATTATACTTCCGAATGTCTGGTCTTGGTAAAGGTTGTCTGTCTGGTAGCGCTGTGTCAATCACGGCTTCTACCCATGAACCCTCTCTTATTAACTTTGCAAAAAGTTTAAGTTGCCCGGTAGTCCTTCCCATTTCACCTGTGAGACGTGCTTTAGGTAGTCCAGTTTCAACTTCAGCTCTTTCAATAATACTTGACGAATTATTATCCATTTCAGAAGCAATAGTTTCCAGGAATAATGCCCTGTCAGAGGCTGAAATGTTTTTATACTCTTCAAATGCTATTGATGCCAGCAGCACTGCTTCCTCAAAATCTTCATCGCTAACTACAAAGAATTCGCCAGGTAATGCTTGATTATCTATTGCGGAAATGGATTTAATCTGATCCTTGCCGCTATCTGAAAGCTCATATCCAATTTGATTTTTTCCGTGGATCATATTTATAGATTTAAGTAATCAGGTAATTCCGGCCTTGATATCAAAGCAGTACTAATTATTGTTTCCACACGATCTCTTTCTTCACCAATGAGTTGAAGCCGTGGAGCTCTAACATGTTCTGTTCCAATTTCAGTAGCAACCTCAGCAAGTTTAATGTTCTGAACAAGCTTAGTTGAAACATCCAATTCAAGGAGAGGTAAAAACCATCGATAGATTTGAAGCGCTTCTGCTGTTCTTCCGGCTTTAACTAATTTATAAATGGCAACAGTTTCACGAGGAAATGCACAAACTAAACCAGCGACCCAGCCATCAGCTCCCATTAACAAACTTTCCAGACCGAGTGTGTCTACACCCGTAAGTATTTTAAGCCGGTCGCCAAATGCGTTTCGCAGGCGGGTAACATTCGAAATATCTCGTGTTGATTCTTTTACTGCCTGAATATTTGGGCACTCAAGTAATTTGGTAAACATGTCGACCGTAACTTGTATTTTATAATCAACCGGATTGTTGTATATAATTATTGGAAGCGATGTACTGTTTGCAACAGCATTCAGGAAGGTTACTGTTTCCCTATCGTCAGCAGTATAACGCATTGGGGGGAGCAACATTAAACCACTTGCCCCAGCTTCTTCTGCTTGTTGAGCAGCCTGAATTGCCAATTTTGTGCTTTGTTCTGCTACATTTACCAGAATTGGCACTATTTTTCCATACTTTTCAATTGTAAACTTTAGTAATTCAATTTTCTCTGCAGAAGATAATGTACTTGCTTCACCAAGAGTTCCACCTAAAATTAAACCACTAACACCTGCATCAATCTGTGCATCGAAGTTTTTTTCAATTGCTTCAAAATCAAGTTGATCATCATCTGTAAATTTGGTAGTAACTGCTGGATAAATCCCATCCCATGTTATTAATTGTTTCATCCTAAAAAATGATTATGAGTTTTAATATTAATTTTGTCTAAACAAAAATATGGCTGATATTGATATTTATATACCCATAAATTATCATATAGTAATATGATATTGTCTTTTTTGTATTTCTTTGGATATAATTTGAATTGTTGATAGATCTGAATAAACATGAAACCATTACCATTTAAAATAATAAAAACCGACAATGTATCATTTGTTGTTCAGGTTGATGATCAACCCTGGTTTTATGATTCTTTGCATCAGCATCCGGAAATTCAGATTATGCTTATTGAAAGTGGAAGGGGTACTTTGTTAGTTAATGATTATATCGGCAATTTTGGTCCAGGGGATGTATATATTATTGGTTCAAATCAGCCTCATGTATTTAGGTGTTCACCTGAATATTATGATTCCAAAAAAAGATTGAGAGCAAAGGCATTGTCTATTTTCATTAATAAAGAGTTGTTTGGCAATGAATTTATTGGTCTGCCAGAATTTAAACTGTTAAGAAGTTTCCTTGCAGATACCGATTACGGATTAAAGGTGAATGATCCTGCAAGTTCACAGGTTTCCGATTTATTGCATTCAATATTGAATAAAAAAGGAATATCTAAGATAATCACCTTATTGGAGATTCTGGAAATTTTGTCGGAGCATGCAGGGTTTGTAAAAATGTCAAACCTTCGTGAAAATAGTTTTGTTGAAGGTGATGGACAAAGGATAAATCAAATCTACCAGTTTACTTTGAATAATTTTGATCGGGAAATTAGTCTGAAAGAAGTCTCAGAAATGGCTAACATGACGGAAACTTCATTCTGTAGATATTTTAAAAAGAGGACACGAAAAAGTTACCTCAACTTTTTGTACGAAGTTCGAATAGGAAATGCATGTAAACTTTTGGCAAGCAGCGATATGCAAATCACAGATATTTGTTACAAATCAGGCTTTAATAACTTATCTTTTTTTAACCGGAAATTTAAATCAATTACCAGAATGACCCCTCGAGAATACAAACGATTATTTAAAAATAAAGCAGTTAGTTAAATAACTTTTTTAATTCATCGCCCAGCTTTTTCACTTTCTTTTGAATTTCCTCTTTGCCAGACTTTTTAAACTCATCCTGAACTTGCTTTCTGGCTTTGCTCAAATCCAAAGAAACATCCGGATTCTTCAGGGCACCTTTTAGTTTTACAGTGGCATCAATCACTTTAATATTATCCGATCCCGGGAAAAAGCCCAGTGCATCGTTTATATCTGAATGTAGGTCCTCACGGTTTAGTTTGAAGTCCATATCCATATTTAAAATGCTTTCTGCAGAAAGGCTTCCATGAATGGTCGTTTGTTGGTCGGCAATTGTTGTTTTGAACGGTTTCAAAAGTAGGTTTCCATTATCGATATTGAAATTGGCAGTGAAATCGTCCACTTTTACATTTTTTAGTTTTTCCTTTTTTATCACACCACGTATCTGGTTGAAAGTAGGAGAGTCCACGATCATCAAGTTTTGAGTGTTAAATAATCCATTGCCATCAAGTGTTGAAGCAATGATTTCCAGGTTTTCGTCCATTCTACCTTTAAATTTAAGCTGTGAAGAAATATTACCCTGGCTTTTAGCAGCTATGGGCATGTACCTGCGCATCATACTTAATGATTGGTATGCAGCAGGGATATCAAACGACTTCACATTCAGGTTGAAGTCAAATTCTGGTTTATTTTCAGGATTGTTTTGGTAGGCACCATCAACTGTCAAACTTCCCCGGAGCATGTCCATGTCCAATTGTTTTAACGCTAGTTTTTCATCTTTCACACGAATAAGCCCATTTATATTTCGAATGTCCATACGATCAAAGATGGCTCGTGAGATTAACGAACTGAAACTCAAGTCAAGCTTCTCAGGCACATGAAAGGCCAATGTTTCGCTAGCTGTTGTATCTGATTCAGCAGCTTGCTCATCTGCTGCAAGTGTGGCCAGTTCATTTAGGTTCAACAAATTAGAATTTAACCTGAAATCACCTTTCAATTCCTGGTTTTGTAAGGCATATGCAAGGTAGTTACTAAGCTTTCCATTCAGCTTAAAATCACTTTGTCCAATATTTGCCTTAAACGAATCGAATAATATGGCTGGAGTGGTAATGTTCACTGTTCCTGAATGTACAACCAGTGGCTTGCTTATTTGAGGTGTGAGCACACTTACATTTGCGAACTTAAATGCCCCGGAAGACTTTACCCGTTCAAAGTCTTGTTCATCAATGGCCGACATGGTCCCGGACAGTTTCATGTTTCCGTCCAGAATGCCTTTTAGCTCCAGGCTATCCATTGGGATGGCGTTGGAAAGGTTGTCAAAGTTTATCTTCCCACTGAAATTTCCATTAAATGTCAGGTCGCTCATCAGGTTCGTTAAATGAAGGTTCATATTCACCGGGTTCTCGCGAATTCGGGCTTCAGCTTTGCTTACCAATACTTCCAGTAAATCCAGTTCGCCTTGCTCTTTGCTAATGGAAGTTTCTAAATTTATATTCTCAATTTTCTCCGGAAGTCCTTCATATTGCAGTGTTGCATTCTTTAAAAATATCCGGCTTGAAATGGCAGGGTGTTCATCTTCGTACATCCAACCTTTATATTTGCCTTCAAAACCAGCTTCACCCGAAGTAGAAATTTGTTCCAGGTAGTTCTGATAGTCTTTTGGTATCATAGCCAGTAAGGCATTTACATCACTGCCATCTTGTTTGAAAGCCAAATCGAAAAACATACTGTCAGAAGGCATGGCGAATTCACCACTTACATCCAGAGGCAAGTCGTTTAGGTAAACTTTCGATTCACCCAAAACAAAACTAAGTTTGTCAAAGTCTGCTTTAAGATTACTTTCCGCTTTTAAGACTGTGTTGCCAATATATTGAACCGAATCGTATTCCAGTACAAACTCTTCAATTTCGGTTGTAAAATCAAAGTTTGTTACGGTACCTTCCAATTTTCCTGCAGCGTCCAAATCAGCATTTTTTAAACGAATAACCGTTTTTGTGGCTTCATCAATAAAGTTCAGTGAAAGGTCATCAATGTCAATATCATTTAATGCAACTGCCATTGTTGAAGAAGATTCGGGTTCCGTATTATCGTCTTCTTTTTCAACTGGCAACGTAATGTCCCAATTAGAAAAACCATCAGTTGTTGAAAGCAGGTTAATTTGTGCCTCGATAACCGACAGGCTGGACACCTGAAGCCCTTCTTTTCGAATTTTGAACAGGTCGCCCAACGAAACGTCTGTAGCAATTGATGAAACAGCCAGCAGGGTGTCGCCCTGGAATTGATCCTTCCCGGTAATGCTCAGTCCTTCAAGCTCTAACTGAACTTTCGGAAAACTTTTAAACAGACTGATATTCAAATCGGCAAACTCAACAGTGGCATTTACCTGCGAGTTAATTGTTTCCTTGGTTTTGCTAATTAATTCACCTTTAAAAAGTACAGGTATAACAATTGCAGCTGCAAGGAACAGTGCAATGATAATGAAAAGAATGACAACAATTTTTTTAGCTTTCATGGGTGTTTTCTTTTAGTATTACTTTTCTTAAAAGGTTTATTGCTGTTTGTGTAGAACGTAAAATATTTCGTTCGCGATTATGGGCAAAATTATAACGTTCGGCATGCACATTCTGTTGTCCGGCAATGGCAATCCAAACTGTACCAATTGGTTTTTCATCGGTGCCACCATCAGGCCCGGCAATGCCAGTTGTTGAAATGGCATAATCAGTTCCCAATAATTTTTTTACCCCTTGCGCCATTTCTATAGCCACTTCTTTGCTAACTGCTCCAAATTTAGCCAAAGATTCGTTCGAAACATGTAGCTGATTTTCTTTCACTTCGTTTGAATAGGCAACAACCGAACCCTTAAAAAATGCCGAGCTCCCTGGATTAGACGTAAAGAAATGAGAAATATTACCTCCTGTGCAACTTTCAGCAATCGAAAGGGTTTTGCCGTATTTAATCAGAAGGTTCCCTGTGGCTTCAGAAAGGTTGCTGCCATTAAATCCAAATATTTCATCGTTTAAAATGGGCTTCAATTTTTCAATCTGCTTTTCAACTTCAACTTTTAGAAATCCTTCATCGTTGCCATATGCACTGAGCCTCAGCCTAACCATTAACTGGCTGGGTAAATAAGCGAGTTTAATAAACTTCGGAAGGGCATGTTCCCATTCTTCTATTTTTTCGGCCAGCATAGATTCTGGCAAGCCGTAAGTTAACACCGTTTGATGGTAGATTGATTTTGTGATACCTGTTTGTTTCAGTCGTGGTAGAATTTCTTCGGAAGTAATTTCCTTCATTTCAAAAGGTACTCCCGGCATGGAAACAAAGATGGTGTTGTTCTTTTCGAACCACATGCCAGGTGCAGTGCCATTGGGGTTGTGTAAAACTGTGCATGCTTCAGGGATCAACGCTTGCTCTCTGTTCAGTTCATTGATTACTACATTTCTTCTTGAAAGCATACCGATAACATGCTGAAGGACTTCTTCATTCTGTACAAAATTACAATCAAAAAAATCACATAATGCTTTTTTGGTAATGTCATCTTTTGTTGGTCCCAGGCCGCCTGTGATCAAAACCAAGTCAGCATGTGATTCTGCCAAAGAAAGTGTCTCAATAATTTGATCATGTTTGTCTGAGATGGAGGTAATTTTTGTGACTTCAATTCCCTGCAGGTTCAGTTGTTCGGCCAGCCAGGCCGAATTGGTATCAATTACCTGCCCAATTAAAATTTCGTCTCCTATAGTTATTATTTCTGCAATCATTTTGTGTTACGGGTTGCGAGTTTCGGGATGCGAGTTTATTGATTTAACGAACAAGCAGTCATTAATAAGAAATCCAGGCTCATTGCATAATCAAGTTCTTCATATTCCAATCCTAACTTTTTGATGTTGGTGTAATAATCGTTGAGGTTCTGATAATAGTTCTTTTCCAATTGAATGGAATTAGCTTTTTCTCCAAGCTTTTCTAACAGGAACCACTTTTCAATTAGTCGTGCTGCACGCCCGTTACCATCAAGGAATGGGTGGATTTTTACAAATACTAAATGAATGAATGATCCGTAATAAAAAATCTCGTAAGCGTTAAGTTCTTTCCTTTGCAACAATTTAATATCATGAAATAGTTTTTCCAATTCTTTCGTCACAGAATCAGGGCTTGCGGCAACGTATTCAATTTGATCATCATTGTTCAGAACAAACATGGGTCCCGTTCGGATAAATCTGTGCTGGTCTTTAGGTAAAAGGTTTGAACTTAAAATCGCATGTGCCTTTTTCACATGTTCGATATTCAATTTATTGGAATCGATAAAATCGTATGCCGCATACAAGTCATCAGCTTTTTTTGTGTAGTCGGCTTTGAATTTCACATTCATAAAGCGATGTTTGAAATAACTGTCAAAGTCAATATCCTCACCTTCAATTTTTGATGAATAGACTGAAGCGGCAGATTTGTAAAACTTGAAATAATCGACAGGCAAATCCAATTTAGGGATCTTGTTGAGCTTGCTCAATGGGGATTCATTAACCCTCATTGTGAATTCTACCAATAACTCAGATGTCAATATTTTAAAGCTCATGAATGACTCTTTTGTTTGTCAAAGTTAATTGAATCATTTTTAAATAACTGCGTGCTGAGAGTGAGAACACCTGTGCCCTTGTTCCAGAACTCATGTTTTATAATTCTCATTTTCTCATTTTCACACTTTCTCTCAATGCAGCTATGCGTTGAAGCAGTGTAGGATGAGAGTAATGAAAAAACACATAGGCAGGATGCGGCCTTAAATTGCTCAGGTTTTTAACTGACAATTTTTTGAGCGCTGAAGCCAATGAATCTGCTTCGTAATGCGTGGCAGCAAAAGCATCGGCCTGGTATTCGTTTTTTCTGGAGAATACATTCATGAAAATGCCGATGATGGACGAAAGCGGCGAATACAAAATCCCAAAGGTGATAAGACCAATGTGAAAGCTTGGCTTGTCAACCCCTAATACCCTTGAAAGTTCGGGACTGTCAATTACCAGAGAGAAAATGAAAAGCATAAGTCCGGTTTGCAGGATACCAATGAACAAGCTCCAAATGATGTGCTTTTTTTTGTAGTGCCCGATTTCATGTGCAAGTACAGCAACCAGTTCCGGAATTTCCAGATCGTTGATTAAGGTATCGTACAAAACAATTCGTTTCTTTTTCCCCAACCCGGTGAAATACGCATTGGCTTTGGTTGATCGTTTGGAACCATCAATAACGAAAATATTGTCTAGTTTGAAACCTACTTTCTTTGCAAACGCATTAATAGCTTCCTTTAATTCACCTTCTTCTAAAGGGGTTTGTTTATTAAACAGTGGAACAATCAGGCTGGAATAGAACATAGCCATAAAAATGGAAAATCCACTGATCACCAACCAGACGTAAACCCAGAAAAGCTCACCTGTTTTCAAATAAATAAAAATGATAAGTGCCAGTAGCCCACCACCAATTATCGCCCCGAGTAACCATCCTTTTAATTTATCAAGTATGAATGTTTTTGCAGTTGTTTTGTTGAACCCAAATTTTTCTTCGATTACAAACGTGCCATAAATTGAAAATGGAGTAGTGAGTACATCGGAAGCCAACATGAGGATAGCAAAAAACAGCAGGGCAGTCCAAATTTGATCATCAATTACAGAAAGTGCCCAGCCATTCACCAATGCAAACCCTCTGAAAAACAACATTAACATGATCAAAATGAAACTGAATGAGCTGGTCAGCATTCCAAAACGGTGGTTTGTTTTTGAGTATCGTTGTTGTTTCTGGTACTTTTCTTCATCGTAAATCCCCTTCACTTCTTCGGGAAGCTCAGGATTCCAACGGGTGGTGTTCAGGTAGTCTAACCAACGTTCCAATACAAAATCAAAAGCAAGGATTGCAATGATGATCCAAAATAGCGTTTCTGTCATATCCGGTCAATTTTTTCGAATCTCAAAGGTAGAAAAAGCGTGAAATAAATTCGAACTGGAAGGTTTAAGTTTTTGAAGAGTTCGATCATTAAGGGCTAAAGCCCGAACAGTAATTGTTGTTCACTGAGGTTGTCCAAAAAGTACCTTATCTGCACCTTCAACGACTTTTACCCTTACATTCCCTAAAGGGAAGTCGTTGAAATTCAGGTTCCCTTTAGGGTTAGGGTAAAACTGAATATCAGGAAATACATAATTATGCTTATTTTTTGGACATACTCAAACGAATAGCTTTCGAACTTGGGCTTTAGCCCTTAATGCATTGATAGGAAAAACAGGAAACATACTTGGTTTGGGAGAATCACAAAAGGAATGAAAATCAAGTGTCGCGAATCTTATTCCTGCGGATAAAAACTGCGTATCTCGAAGACTATCAACAAAAAAGCCTTGCTATTTCTAACAAGGCTTTAACAATGGCTTATGAGGTCGTTATAAAGTTGGTAACTTCTTTTTCATGATCATGTCATTCGTTTCAATAATGCTGATGGCATAACCTCCACCAGGTGCACAGTGTTGCTTGAGTTTCGATTTACTGGTGACAAAATATTTTTTGATCTCGTAGGCTTTTGGATTGTCCTTGTAATGAGCATCTTTTTGATCGCAATAAAGAGTAGCGATATACAGCTTCTTTGGCGTAAGGAAATCAAACTTGATGCTTGAAACGCGAGTTTCTTCATCGTTTGTTCGTCCAACAAACCAGTTGTTTGTTCCTTTTTCTTTTCGGGCGTAAGTGATGAAATCCCCTGGTTCTGCCTCTAAAACTTTGGTTTCGTCCCAATCCACAGGCACATCCTTGATAAACTGGAAAGCATCCATGTATTTTTGATAGGTTTCAGGAAAATCGGCTGCCATTTGCAGCGGGCTGTACATCGTTACATAAAGTGCCAGCTGTCGTGCAATAGTGGTTCTTACATACGAATCATTTTTAGGATTGTATTCCGACACATCAGTTTCAAAAATACCGGGCGTGTAATCCATGGGGCCACCAATTAGGCGGGTAAAAGGAAGGATGGTTGTATGGTCAGGCCTGTTGCCACCAAAGGCTTCGTATTCCGTTCCGCGGGCAGATTCATTGCCAATCAGGTTCGGGTAGGTACGGCACAAGCCAGTTGGGCGAACTGCCTCGTGGGCATTCACCATAATTTTATAATCGGCAGCTTTTTTTACAGCGTACAAATAATGATTGACCATCCATTGTCCGTAATGTGTTTCCCCCCTGGGAATGATGTCGCCAACATAGCCACTTTTCACCGAATTGTAGCCATTGTCTGCCATCAATTGATAGGCTTGATCCATGTGTCTTTCATAGTTGCGAACTGAACCCGACGTTTCGTGGTGCATCATAATGCGTACCCCTTTGCTTTTTGCATAATCACGCAAGCCAGGCAAGTCAAAATCAGGGTAGGGGGTCACAAAGTCAAATACATAATCTTTGCTTTTGCCAAACCAATCTTCCCATCCGGTATTCCATCCTTCTACCAGTACAGCATCAAAACCGTGTTCTGCAGCAAAGTCAATGTATTCTTTTACATGTTTGGTATTGGCGGCATGTCGGCCATTGGGGGTTGTTTCAGTATAATTAATTTCATCAATTTTTACGCTTGGGAGGTCGGTGTACGACCAGCTGCTTTTTCCGGTAATCATTTCCCACCAAACACCGATGTATTTCACGGGTTTAATCCACGATGTGTCATCATAAGCACATGGTTCATTCAGGTTCAACGTGATGTGCGAAAGCAATATGTCTCCTGCTTTTTCGCTGGCGATGACCGTTCTCCATGGGCTTTTGCATGGCGCTTGCAGATATCCTTTTGCTCCCTGCGCATCTGGTGTGAGGTGCGATTCAAATATCATGTTTTCATCATCCAGGTCAAGGTGCATGCAGGCATATTCAACCAGTGCTGCTTCGTGGATATTGATGTACAGTCCATCCGCTGATTTCATCATTAAAGCAGTTTGTACACCTGTTTCTGAAAATGGGGTTTGTGATGCATTTGGAGTTACTGCCTTATCCATCAGCCCTCTGATTTCTGATAACTTGGATGTGGTGTAATCATACTCTTGTGTATCATAGTCACCCGGAATCCAAAAAGCAGTATGGTCACCGGCCATGGCAAACTGTGTGCGTTCTTCCTTGATCACAAAATAAGTCAGGTTCTTTTGTTCAGGAAATTCATAGCGAAAACCCAAGCCATCATCAAACAAACGGAAACGAATAATCAATATTCGATCTGTAGCGGTTTGATTGAGTTCCACTGCCATTTCGTTATAATGATTGCGGATTTCTTTTACCTCACCCCAAACCGGCTTCCAGGTTTCATCAAAAGTTGTTGTTGATATATTTTTTACAACAAAATCAGCAAGCAATGAAGTAGGGTCATTTAGTTCTATTCCCAGCTTACTCTCTTTAATTATTGCGTTTTCTTTGTAATTCAATTGATAAGTTGGAACGCCATCAATCAATTTAAAATTTAAACTGAAATTGCCATTCGGAGAAAGAAGCTCTTCTGCATGAAGCAGATTAACAATGAATAAGAATATGAGTAACCATGTGCTTTTCTTCATCATTTAATTTTATTGGTTTATAAATAGAACAACCAGCTCATTTAGAGAAGGTTTAATTCCAGCTATTTTGCTTGTACAAATTTATTCAACCAAAGAATCGAAAAGAAGCACTGGTAGTTAAAATATAGATGGTTTTTGAATGTGAAAATAGTTAATGATCAGTTATTCAGGGTTTTGTTGTGAATGGTGGTGGCGGAGAAAGTAGATTGAAATGTAGATGTTTAAGTTTCAAATCTTGAGTTTACACCTTATTTTAAACTCATCATGTAGATGCGCCTGGTAAATTATAATGAGCTTAGTGTGATTCCGTTCTTTTCTATTACTCAGCTTCTTTAATTCTCCAATTCACCCTTTCCCAATACCTATTCAGAATCAAAAATTTCAATCGAACTCGGAAGGTTCATTTTTAACTCTTTAAGGTAATTCTTGAAGTGTTGAACATCAGGAAATTTAAGTGCATTTTTTTCATAAATGTCAATGTATTCCAATCGTTGTTTCTTAAGAAATTCGATGTATTGATCCAGTGTGAAAGGGGATAGACCTTCGTAAGGTAGTGTCATTACTCCATGCTGAGTTCTGGTCTTAATCGAATTTGCCTTCCACTTGCAAAAACCATCTGTAGAAAGTACTTCCAGCACTACACCGGGCAATCCGTAAAACTTCCATGGAGCTGCCTTAAAGGGGATCTCCTTTGTAAAATATGCCACATAGTCACGCCCCCTGAAGGTGCAGGTAGCTTTGTAACAAGAATAACCCAGGATCACTTTTTTATCTTCACCCAGTTTCCATTGAAAACTATTTAGGGGTTCAATAAGTAACATCTTATACCCAATTCCATGTTCATCCCCACCAGACTGAACAGGTTCAAAAATTTGTCCTTTGGTAAAGTCAACATGAACCAGGTTATATGCTGTGTCCCTTGAAATAAATTGCATATCTTTTGTATATTTCTCGCTTACCCTGGGTTCCGTTTCCCTTATTGAACCAGTTTTACTTGCATATGTCCGTACGGGATAAGTTGGAAAATCAACCATGATCATTTCATCATGATTATCTCCCTTATAGCTTATTGCTTGCCTATCAAAGCTATAGGTCACCACCAGTTCTTTTTCCTGTGCGTATGTATTTAGGGCGGCAAGGCAAAAAAGGATAATGATTGTTGCTGTTAGTTTGTATTGTTTCATGTTTGTATATTTTAGAACCTTACCTCAACCGCAAACAAGAAAAACCTTCGTTGTAAGGAATTGTATGAGATAGTTTGTGAATATTCATTGGTGCTAAAATTGTTGTTGTTCCGTTGGTTGATCAGGTTTTGGGCATCCAGGGTAAAAATGATGTTCTTTTTCTTATTGGTGTACCGTAACGATGCATTCAATGTCTCATTGGCATTATCAAAATCATCAATGGTTGGAACAAAATAATTGTAATTGGCTTTTGCCGATACCCGTTTAAAGAGGGTCATGTACAGTGAAAAACTATTGGACAAACTTTCGGTGGTGTTTTGTTTTATCCCTTCTGTTTTGTAATCCGACTGTGAAAAAGAGGTTCTGTTGTCGAAGTAGGTATTCCAAAACACCTTACTCTGAAAATTGAAGGTGTAATTATGTTGTACATTTTCGCTTTTACGAACCACATCGGAGTTCACGGCATTGTAGTATTCGCCGTTGCTGTAGGTGTAGTTCAGGCTTAGCCTGTCCAGTATTTTCCTGAATTTTGTATTGATGCTTGCATTGGCTCCATAGCTCGAAGCACCCAGGTTACTTAAATAGCTTGTGTACATGGTCAGGTCCTGATTGTACATACGGTCTGTTTGGTATTGGTGGTTGTTTTTTGAATAATTCGCCCCAAGGGAATACGAAAAATCGTTGAACAATGACTCGTACCGATATGCAATATTTGCACTCTGGCTCTTCTGGGCACCAAAATCTATCTTGTTGTTTTTCAATAATCGGTTCGATGTCAGGATGTAGTTGTCATAAATTTTGTCATCGCTTGGAGCAGACTCTGTATTATTCAATCCTAAAGACACGGTATGGCGGGGGAATAATTTGTAAGATATGCTTAGTTTGGCATTCAGCAGCAAGTCAGTTGCTTTCTCATCGAACAGCGAAACCGTATTTTCATAATCGTAATTGTACAAGCTCAACTTTAACGTTGGGGTTATTCTTAATTTCTTGTACTTGTATTCATAACTAAAATCTACATTTGGGATAAATACCTGGTATTTAATATCGTTTGAAAAATCACCATTCTGGCCGGAACCGGTAAGAAAAGTACTTAAGGTGGTTTTGTAGTAGGTATTTTTGATCCCTAAATTTATTTTATGCTTTTTGAACAAAGAAATCAGGAACATGGTACTCAGTTCTGCACCCTGCTTTTCAGACTTGATATCCTGGGTGGTCAATTGTCCATCAACCAGCGAGCTTGATTCCAGGTCAATGCCTGGCATAAGCAACAGTTCTTCGGTTGATTCGTCTGAACTGGCCGTTAAAGTCAGGTAAAATGATTTACCATTTTTCAGGCGTTTGGTGTATTGGGTTTTATTCAAGAGGTAGTGGTCCTTGGCCGATTTATCCAACTGCTGTGCAACGCCATTGTTGATACCTGAATTATCACTGGTGTTCCTTTTTCGTGAAAAAACAATGGTATTGTCAATCCGGTCTGATTCTGAAAGGTATTTTTCCAGATACAGTTTACTGTTGAAAAACCGGGGCAGGTCGGTTTGCTGGTTCGACCGTTCAATTACAATTGGGTTGTCCGGATCGGTTGTAATAATTTGTTTATAGTAATCTTCACGTTTGGCCTTATCGCTAAAATAATCCATGTTTAGGCGGGCAGTAAACGTTTCGGTAAGGTGTGGCATAATGTTGATGCTGCCAAAATACGACTCGTTTCGCTCGCCCTGTGTGGCCGACATGGACAAGCCCAAAAACGAAGGGGCTTTGGTATCGTCGGTACGACCCATACCGCCAATGTACAAACCAGGATTAAAAAAGTATTGTCCGGCCCGGCTTCCGAGCGTGTTGTGGTCGAGCAGGGTATAGGCCTTTACTTTTTTAGTTATCGCAATGCCTTTATGTGTTATGCTGTAGCGGCTATCGGGTCCCACCCCTGCCTTAAGGTTATGCGATAAGGACAACCCAGGCCTGAACTCCAGGTTGAGAATTACGTCATCGGTTATTTCCACGCCCCTGAGCAAGGGGTTATGCGTATAATTTTCAACTGCAGTAATACCTTCCACATGGTCGGCCTGTATGTTTTTTGTTCCCAGGGTGTATTTACCCTCGAACAAATCATCACCATCCAGCAGCACTGTTTTTAAATCTTTGCCTTTAAATTTGATTTTCCCACCTTCTTCAACCGTTACCCCAGGCAGTTTTTTAATCAGGTCTTCCACCACCACCTCGGAGCTATCGCGTATTAAAGACAAATTAAAAATGGTGGTATCCTCCCTTACTTGAACAACAGGAGCGGCTACCACACTAACTTCTTCGATCTCCTCAGTACGTTCTTCAAGCTTTAGGTTGATAACATAATGGTGCTTGTCGGTTAGTAAAGCCAACTTTTTTATCGCTTTTGCATAACCCATGGATGAAGCTTCTATTTGCACGGCTGTTGTGTCGGCTTCCCAATCTATTTTATAAACACCATTTGCATTGGCCATGGCAAAAGCAAGCATGTTACTTGAACTGTCTGAAGCGGTAAGAATTACATCGCAAAAGGGTAGTGCTTCATTTTTTGTATTGGTAACCTGCCCGGTGATGGTTATTTTCTTCTGGGCATGTAGAGCAAATGGGATAATATTCAATAATAAGAATAATATTGGAACAAGGGTGGTTTGTTTAATTTTCATGATCTTGGGTGTATTTAATTTTGGAAGATACTTAGTTTTTTTAAAATGCAAAACACGGTATATTATTTTTTGTGCTTCTGCACTTATGATTTTTCAAACGGTTTCTAATAAATATGAATGCTTGTAATCAGATTTCACGTAGGTGTAAAATGGATCAGAGATTCCTGGTATTACTTTCCCATTCGCAACTCTTCCCATGTTTAAAGCATGTGACCTGCAGATAGTAAGTCCGTCTTGGGCAAAAACTTCTACTTTCTTTGGGCGGCTTTTTCTTTTTCTGGTGTTCGCGCGATTATTTAGTTCGTTTAGCTTGGATTTATCTGTTAAACCTTCATCAATATTCAGTATATAGTTTTTGTAATAATCATAACGTATATATAATTCTTTTTCCTGGGCACTAAGGAATACTGGAACAAAAATGAATAGCGTGAATACAAAAAGTAATTGTTTCATGGTTTTAGTTTTCTTATTTAGGTCTTCACTTTATCTGTTTATATTCTTTTCTTAGTCAGGGTATCACTCCAAGTGACGCCCTGACTGGCAAATCTTTTCAGAAGTTAATCCAAGTCAAATATCTCAATGGTATTAGGGAGCTTAAAAGGATCATCTGGAATGCCAATATCTGGATTATCCTTATACCTAATTCTCATTTTTTCATAGGTTTCAAGGCTCCTCTGTCTGTTTTTCTTTAGTATGTCTATGTATTGTTCCAGGTTAATTTCATCCAGTCCATCAGAAGGAAACTCAATGATCTTTTTTCTTGGTTTTACTGAAAGCGATATTGCTGTCCATTTGCAAAAATCATCGGTGGAATAAACTTCCAGTACTATGCCCGGTAAACCATGAAATTTCCAGGGGGCAGCTTTAAAAGGGATTTCCCTTGTAAGCCAGGCTACATAATTTCGCCCCCTAAAACTGCACGTGGCTTTGGTGCATGAATAGTCGAGAATAGATTTGGTTTCGTTTTTTAATTCCCAATTAAACAAGTTTAGGGGCTCTTTTAAAAGCATCTTGTTTCCCAGAACCATCGAGAGTATCTCTCCTTTTTGATAATCAACCAAGGTATAACCACTGAACAGGGAATCGAGGGTCTTCTGCTTAGGGTCAAACGTTTCTCCTACTCCTACGGAATAACCCATTCCAATAAATTTTCTGCTTATCACTTGGTTCTCATAGGCAAACAATTTGACTTCCTTTTGTTCGGCCTGTAAATATTCCCCTTTGGAAATACTTGCTTCTTTTTGATCGAATTTGTACGTAACAACTAGCTCTTTTTCTTGTGCGCTAAGGAATGCTGGAACAAAAATGAATAGTGCGAATACAAAAAGTAAATGTTTCATGGTTTTCTTATTTTTTAATGTTGTGAACTAATAAGGTGGATGCAAAACTAAAAAGATAGTTTGCTGGCAAAAAGTTTATAATTCTTATTGACTTTGATTTAGCGATACCGTGCTTGACTATCTGTTAAATACATTATACTTTCTCTTTTAGATCGAAGAGATAGGCGCTTAACCATAATGAGTTTAAAATTGAAAAGTTAAGAAATGCAACTCCATGTTTTGAAATAGTTTTGTTCATTTTGATTTTTTTATATTTAATCCTTGGTCGCAAATATATCCCATGTGTATACCTGCAATCAGTTAATACGTGGTTAATTTTAGTTAATGAAACGTTAAAGTTTTAATCAGGTATCTTAAGATACCTTTTAAAGAGTCATAACGAAGTGTATCATTCAGTTCTCCATTCCTATTCTCTTTAGTCAGGGTGTCACTCAAGTGACGCCCTGACTGGCTCAACTCTTCAGAAGTTAGTCCAAATCAAATATCTCAATGCTTCTTAACATCATAAAAGTATGCTCTTCTGAGAACCCAAAGATTTTAGCACCCTTTAATGCAACTTGTTTCTTTTTCTTTAATATGTGCATGTATTTATCTAAATCAACAATATCAATTCCATAAAAAGGCATTTCTATTTCTTTTTTAAACGGCCTTATTTCTATCCTTTCCGCTACCCAACTACAATATCCATCGGTTGGATACACTTCTAGTATTGCACCTGGTAATCCATGAAATTTCCAGGGAGCAGCTTTAAATGGAATCTCGCGGGTAAACCACGCCTCGTAATCACGACCTCTAAAGCTGCATGTGGCTTTATGGCAAATGTATCCGAGTATCGTTTTAGTATCCATACTCGGCTTCCATTCAAACAAATTAAGCGGTTCTTTTAACAAGAACTGATTACCTCTGCCAAGAGGTAAACTTTCAGATAAAAGGAGTTCTCCCTTGATATAATCCATTGATATGTAGTTGTATGAGGTGTCACATGAAATTATATTACCATTCTCATTTTGTTCAACGTTAGTAAGCCCTTTCTTTTTCCTGGATACCATTTTATTTCCGTAAGAAAATAGTTCAATTTCACTATTCCACATAAAAGAGTATTCACTACGTAACAAACCTTTGGAATCTTTTCTGTTATACTTGTATTTTATATATAATTCTTTTTCCTGGGCAGAAAGCATTGCCGGAACAAAGCTTAGCAGTGCGAATACAACTAGTAAAAGTTTAAGGTTTTTCATATTTTTTAATGTTGTGAACTAATGGGTGAATATAAAACTAAAAAATTAGTTCACAAACTAAAAAGATAGTTTTCGGAGGTGGTTATTGTTTTTTTTCCTTACTCTTACGAGGATAGTCTAAATCAAATAACTCAATTCTATTTGGTAGTTTATAATTTTTAAATTCCAATCTGGTAAACTCTTCAAATTTAGGATTCATCAGAATTCTTTTCTCAAGACCATCCTCTCTTTCTTGCATCCTCTTTCGCAATATCTTCAAATATTGATCGAGATTCAAAACTTCATCGGCAACAGTAGGTATTTCAGGATGAGACTGTCTAGGCCGTACAATCAGGGACTGTGCTTCCCATTTTACAATATTATCCGTTGAATAAACTTCCAATACCACACCAGGTAAGCCATGAAACTTCCATGGGGCGGCCTTAAAAGGAAGTTCTCTTGTAAAGAAAGCCACATAGTTGCGGCCCCTAAAAGTACAAGTAGCCTTTGAGCAATGATATCCTAATAACGTTTTAGTCTCTGGCTCAAACTTCCATTGAAATAGGTTTAAAGGCTCTTTTATATAGGTGGTAAATCCAGAGTATTGACTAGGAGTGGCACACCACATTTGACCTTTGGTATAATCAACCAAAGTATGATAGTAAGTTGTGTCATACAATAAAACGTTTGTTAGGTCATTAATATTACTCGAAATTGAACGCCTTGTTTGTCTTAGGCAAAGGTTGCCGTATGAGTAAACCTTCGGAAATTCAGTAGCCCAATTTCTTTTAATTACTTCCAGACTGTTTAAGTCTTTATATCGCATGTCAATTCGATCATACTTGTATGTTACAACCAATTCTTTTTCCTGGGCAGTAAGGATTACCGGTAGAAAGCTCAGCAGTGTGAATACAACTAGTAAATGTTTAAGGTTTTTCATGTTTTCATGTTTTTTTTAAGGATCTTAATAGCCACAATAACCAACATGTAAATGCTCAATATTAATAAACGATCATCGGGGCAATTTGTAACAGAGAAATACTATTTCTATTACAACGTTTTCGTACGCTCCGATTTCCATTTCTCAAATCCTATTCTAAATCAAAAATTTCTATCGATCTAGGAAGATTTATTTTAAGTTCTTCCAGTTCGACTTTATGACTTTCCATGTCCTGTGGAAAGCGAAGCATGTTTTTTTTATAGATATCGATTAGTTCAAGTCTTTTGTTCTTTAGTTCAATAATGTATTGATCCAGATTAATAAATGGTAACCCTGTATGTGACAATTCAATTTCTTTTTCATGTGGTTTGATTTTTAAAGCAATAGCCGTCCATTTACAAAATTCATCTGTGGAATACACTTCCAATACCACACCTGGCAAACCGTGAAACTTCCAGGGAGCTGCTTTAAAAGGAATATCCCTGGTAAAGTACGCCACATAATCGCGTCCCCTAAAATTACATGTCGCTTTGTTGCATTGATATCCGAGGATTGTTTTAGTATCTTTTCCCAGTTCCCATTTAAACAACTTGAGAGGTTCTTTTAACAACATACTCAATTCAGTACCCACACCGGGGACAAATTTCTGAACAACCGGCTGTAAAATAATCGCTTCGTTATAATCAATTTTCACATAAGTGAAGGTCGTATCCCTTGGTTCGTGATTAAAACCTCCGAATACTCTTGGTCTAGTTTCCCGGATGGACACATTGCCATAAGAGTATGTGTTTAAAGAGTATGGTCCTAATTTCCCTTTTTGGATATCATTGTGGTCTAAGCTTCTTAGGCTTAATGAAAGTCTTTCAAATTTATAGCTTACTACTAACTCCTTTTCTTGTGCACTGAGTACTGCAGGAACAAAACTTAACAGTGCGAATACAACTAGTAAATGTTTCATTTTATATGGTTTTTGCACATAATGTTATAATTCTACCATTCTCATTTTCTTATATTCTCAAATTCTCACCATCTCCGATTCCCACCTTCTCAAAACCTATTCCAAATCAAAAATTTCGATGGTGTTTGGCAACGTCAAGATTCCTTGTACTGTGTTATGATATGATTGAGCTTTGGGATGATTAAGTCTGTTTTTTTTTGAGATTTCAATAAGCTGCCGTTTTTTTTCTTTTAACATGTTGATATATAGTTCTAAATGGACTATTTCCAAACCATCGTAAGGTAAATCGATCTCTTTCTTATAAGTCTTTATTTCAAGCGATTCTGCTGTCCATTTGCAAAACTCATCGGTAGAATAAACTTCCAATACGACACCTGGTAAACCATGGAATTTCCATGGAGCTGTTTTAAAAGGTATTTCCCTGGTAAAATATGCCACATAGTCACGTCCCCTAAATGTACAAGAGGCTTCATTGCATTGATAACCTAGAATGGTTTTAGATCGTTTGTTCAACTTCCATCCGAATAGATTTAGTGGTTCTTTTAACAGGTTTTTATAACCAATGCCAAACTCAGCTGAGCCAACCAAAAATACGGGTTCTAACATGAGCGCCTTACCATTGTCAACCTTTATGTAATTATAAATTGTATCATTGTTTATAAAAATATTGGGTTCAGTTTCCCTTATAGATACATTTCCAAAAGAATATACTTTTACATTGTAGGTGGGGCGATTACTTTTTAATATTACCGAGTTGTTTTTTCCTCCAAGTCGCAAATGTTTTTGTTCAAATTTATAAGTTATAACCAGTTGTTTTTCTTGGGCAGAAAGCTTTTCCGGAACAAAACTTAACAGTGCGAATACAACTAGTAATTGTTTCATTTTATTTGGTTTTTGCACATAATGTTATAATTCTACCATTCTCATTTTCTTATATTCTCAAATTCCCACAACCTATTCCAAATCAAATTTTTCAATGGTTCTCACTTGCTTAGAAATATACTCTTCTGATTTACCGTTTCGTTTATGATACTCTATCGTAGATTGTTTTCTTGCCTTTAATACCTTTATATATTTTTTCAAATCAACAATATCAATTCCATAAAAAGGCAGTTCTATTTCTTTTTTAAACGGTCTTATTTCAAGTCCTTCCGCTACCCAACTGCAATATTCATCGGTTGAATACACTTCCAGTATTGCTCCAGGTAATCCATGAAATTTCCAGGGAGCAGCCTTAAAAGGAATCTCGCGGGTAAACCAGGCCTCATAATTACGACCTCTAAAATTGCATGTGGCTTTATGGCAAGTGTATCCTAGTATCGTTTTTGTTTCCTTACTCGGCTTCCATTCAAATAAATTAAGCGGTTCTTTTAAAAGTAACTGTGCCCTTCGAGGTAAGTCGTCAGAAATAAGAAGGTACCCCTTGGAATAATCAATTACTGTGTAGTAATACGTAGTATCGCATGATACCACATTACCATCTGCGTTTTTTGTATTTGATGTTCCGTTAAATTTTCTGGATGCTATTTTATTACCGTAAGAAAATACTTCAATAGTACCATTATTACTAAAAGAACATTCGCTTATTATTAAGCCATAGTTATTACTTTGAGTATACTTGTATTTTATAAACAGTTCTTTTTCTTGGGCAGAAAGCATTGCCGGAACAAAGCTGAACAGTGCGAATACAAATAGTAAGTGTTTAAGGTTTTTCATGTTCTTTTCATTTTCTTCCATTCTTCCATTCTCAAATTCCCACCTTCTCAAAACCTATTCCAAATCAAAAATTTCAATGGTTTCTAACCCTCTCAAGCTTTCCTCCTCGCTACGTCTCGCTCGTTTATGAAACTCTACTCTGGATCGTTTTTTGGCTTTTAGTATTTCCAGGTGTTTATCTAAATCAACAACATCCCATCCGTAAAAAGGCAATTCTATTTCTTTTTTAAATGGTCTTATTTCTAGTTGTTCAGCTATCCAACTGCAATACCCATCGGTTGAATATGCTTCTAATATTACACCTGGTAAGCCGTGAAATTTCCAGGGAGCTGCTTTAAAAGGAATATCCCTGGTAAACCAAGCTACATAATCGCGCCCTCTAAAACTGCATGTGGCTTTATGGCAAGTGTATCCGAGTATGGTTTTTGTATTCATACTCGGCTTCCATTCGAATAAATTAAGCGGTTCTTTTAATAAGTAGGATTCGGGCAAACGTTTAAGCCTAGGTAAATTATAAGACAAAATAAGTTTATTCTCGGCGTAATCCATTACAATGTAGTAATAGGTGGTATCGCCCGATATTATTTTTTTTTGTTCAGCATCAAGACGAGGGTTTAAAATCATATTAAATTTTCTGGAAACTATTTTATTACCATAAGAATAAACTTTAATATTATCTTCTCTTTTTGAAGTATTCTCACTAGATAATAAGCCATTATATTTTTTGTTGAATTTATAGCTTAGGTAAAGCTCTTTTTCCTGGGCAGAAAGCATTTCCGGAACAAAGCTCAGCAGTGCGAATACAACTAGTAAATGTTTCATTTTTATTGGTTTTTGCACATAATGTTATAATTCTACCATTCTCATTTTCTCAAATTCACACCTTCTCAAAACCTATTCCAAATCAAAAATTTCGATGGTTCTTAGCTTCAAAGAAATTTGCTCTTCTGATAAACCTAAGCCTTTACCAATCTTTATTGCAACTTGTTTCTTTTTCTTTAATATGTGCATGTATTTATCTAAATCAACAATATCAATTCCATATAAAGGTATTTCTATTTCTTTTTTAAACGGCCTTATTTCTATGCTTTCCGCTACCCAACTGCAATATCCATCGGTTGGATACACTTCCAGTATTGCACCGGGTAATCCATGAAATTTCCATGGAGCAGCTTTAAATGGAATCTCGCGGGTAAACCACGCCTCGTAATCACGACCTCTAAAATTACATGTGGCTTTATGGCAAGTGTATCCGAGTATCGTTTTTGTATCCATACTCGGCTTCCATTCAAACAAATTAAGCGGTTCTTTTAACAAGAACTGATTACCTCTGCCAAGAGGTAAACTTTCAGATAAAAGGAGTTCTCCCTTGATATAATCCATTGATATGTAGTTGTATGAGGTGTCACATGAAATTATATTACCATTCTCATTTTGTTCAACGTTAGTAAGCCCTTTCTTTTTCCTGGATACCATTTTATTTCCGTAAGAAAACAATTCAATTTCACTTTCCCACATAAAAGAGTATTCACTACGTAGCAAACCTTTGGCATCTTTTCTGTTATACTTGTATTTTATATATAATTCTTTTTCCTGGGCAGAAAGCATTGCCGGAACAAAGCTGAACAGTGCGAATACAAATAGTAAGTGTTTAAGGTTTTTCATGTTCTTTTCATTTTCTTCCATTCTTCCATTCTCAAATTCCCACCTTCTCAAAACCTATTCCAAATCAAAAATTTCAATGGTTTCTAACCTTCTCAAGCTTTCCTCCTCGCTACGTCTCGCTCGTTTATGAAACTCTACTCTGGATCGTTTTTTGACTTTTAGTATTTCCAGGTGTTTATCTAAATCAACAACATCCCACCCGTAAAAAGGCAATTCTATTTCTTTTTTAAATGGTCTTATTTCTAGTTGTTCAGCTATCCAACTGCAATACCCATCAGTTGAATAGGCTTCTAATATTACACCTGGTAAGCCATGGAATTTCCAGGGAGCTGCTTTAAAAGGAATATCCCTGGTAAACCAAGCTACATAATCGCGCCCTCTAAAACTGCATGTGGCTTTATGGCAAGTGTATCCAAGTATGGTTTTTGTATTCATACTCGGCTTCCATTCAAATAAATTTAGCGGTTCTTTTAATAAGTAAGATTTGGGCATACCTTTAAAACTAGGTAAATCACCAGACAAAATAAGTTTATTCTCGGCGTAATCCATTACAATGTAGTAATAGGTAGTATCGCCCGATATTATTTTTTTTTGCTCAGCATCAAGACGAGGGTTTAAAATCATATTAAATTTTCTGGAAACTATTTTATTCCCATAAGAATAAACTTTAATATTATTTCCTCTTTTTGAAGAACTCTCACTACGTAATAAGCCATTATATTTTTTGTTGAATTTATAGCTTAGGTAAAGCTCTTTTTCCTGGGCAGTAAGCGATATGGCTAATAAACCAAATACTATTATAAACAAGATATTATATTTCATAATGTAGATATTATTTTTTGATATATGTAATTTGTAGCTTAAATATGCGAATTCTATTATTAGTTGCGATATACTTTATTAAAGTTGCTATTGTGAAGATAACTTTAAATGATTTGTCTTAATGCAAAAAAAAATGTTATAAAATGCATAGAGAAATAGAGTATGGTTTACTCAATTGGTAGGTAAGTTGAATGTGGTTCCCAAAATAAATCCTTGCAAAGGATTTATTTTGGGAGTAAATACAATACAAGAAAACTCTTGTCTACTTAATATGTTTTATACTCGAAACATATTCTTAAGTAGTAAATTGTATTTTCAAACTTTATTAATAATAATAGACTAAGCAAAGTCCTGTGTCCTGGTCATAAGCCCATGATAAACCACCCTCATCTTCTAGAGCTATATCTTGACACTCTTCCCAGCTATTTGCATCAGCAACAGCATCTGGCTTACCTATATATTTTTCGTCAAATACAACATTGCAATCATATGTTCCACGTACCCAACCTTCTGCTGGTTTATAAGGTGGTTCTGCGAATAAAGACATTGCAAAAACAACAAGACTTACTACTATTAAACTAATTTTTTTAAACTTTTTCATTTTAATTTGTTTTTTAATTTTTATTCAAGTTTGTTTCTTTTGTTTGCCCTGTGTATCCTTTCAAGGGCAAGGAATGTGTTCCCTTATGGTTTAATTCGTTATTTTTGTCACTTACCTCCTTTCCGTTGGTTAGGAGCTGGGCAGGAAGCAAGCGTTTTGAATGTTGTTGCGCTTCCTGCCCTTTCTTGTCCTCCGAAGTCCCTAGGACGAAGGAGGATTTGTTGCTCGGTTATACTTTTATTTATTCATTAGCAATTATTTTTTCACACCTAAATCCCCTAAAGGGGACTTGCTTTGGCAATAAATCTTTCAAAGCCTCCCCCTCAGGGGAGGTTTGGAGGGGTAATATGTTCATGTCATTATACTTCACAGAAACGCTGTTTCAATTTTTAAAACCCATATATTTTTTCCAGTTGTTTGTTCATATTGTATTTTTCATCTTCGGCATATGCCGGGCAACGTAAGTTTTTTGCCAATACCTTGCCTTCTTCATCCATCAAAAAGCTGGTTGGGATAGCCAGTCCTCCATAGTTTTTCACAATTGCAGATTGTTCAAACCCGCTTGTGTCAATGGCCTGTTGCCAGGGCAGGCCTTTTTCCTTCAGAAAACTGTCCCATCTATTTTTATCGGGTTCAAAAGCTATGCTCAACATGTTAAAGTCGTGTTCGTGGTATTTTGCATAGAGTTCGATCATGTTGCTACGTTCGGCCTTGCAATAGTCGCAATCCATGGCCCAGAAATTAACCAGGGTTACATTGCCCAGGCAATGGGTAAGTTTTGCCGTATCGCCCCGGTTGTCGGGCAAACTAATCGGCGGGGGTGTTTTACCAACGCAAAAATTTTGTGTTGCCCTGTATTTTTTTTCAACCGACTGGTAAACCGCTGTTTTTTTTAAGTTGTCACCTATCAGTGAAATGTAATAGCTCATTGTTGGTTCGTCCAGTTTGGTATAATTAGGCATGTATGCATAGGCTAAGAAATAATCCAGCGCCAGGTAGCTGTTGGGGTTTTCCGCTAAATAATTCAAGGCAACGGATTCACATAGTTTTTTTAAATGTACCAGCTTGTTTTTCCGTTGTACAGAAAGTTGTTCCCTTTTTTCTTCTTCTATTTTTGAATTGCTGGTTGTATCGCTGGTAGCTGCTTGTGCTTGCATTTCCTGTCGTAACCTAAAATATTCGTTATTGGCCTGAAGCAGTTGCTGAGCTTCTTTTTGGTTCCAGAAATCAATGAATTCTTTGTTTAGGTTACTCCCGGAGAATTTAAAAGGAATGGGGGTTTGCATATCTTTTCGTTGAAAAAGATGTTGATGTGTTACCTCGATTTGTTGCTCCCCGGTGCCGATCATAAATGGGAAAAAACCTTCAACGTGTTCATTCGTTAAAACATAAAGCCCCGGTCGTTTAATGTAACCTTTAATAATGGCTTTTCCGTTTTTAAACCGGAACATGGTAGTTTTACCATTGTTTTCTTGATCTTTTTTAAATAAGACAGGCTTTAAAGATCCACGATCGTCATGACCATAAAAATACCACTTGTTTTCTTCGTTAGGTTCTTCTCCTGTTACTGTTATTTCCAACCTAAAGTTTTGTTCATCAGGGAATAGGATGCCAAATCGGTATAAAAGGATAATTACTGAAAAGATCAATAATGCGATGGCGATTAAATTATGTTTATTCTTCATAGGGTGGCGTGTTTTGTAGTTTAACGTTTTTGTTATTGAAATATTTTTGAGCAATCAAAAATTAATTAGAATTCTTTTTAAAATATATTTTGGATATAAGGTTGTAAATCTGTAAAAGAACGTGATCTTTAGCTTGTATGTTGACTAAGGCATAATAGGTTAGTATTCTGTAATGTATTTGTATCGAGCTATTTATGTGATGTCTTTAGTTTGGGGTAAATTCATTGTTCATCTATCGTTTAATCATTTCTTTTATATGGGGTTAACTTAGATAAGCATTTATTCAAGGATGATTGATCTTTATTCACATGTGCAATTTTACCATTATTTTTTTAATAATTGTTAAAAACAATAAGATAAAGTTATGTTTTATAACAGGCTGTAGGTGGAGAAGCGTGTTTGTGCGATAAAGAGAAATTTATTGCTTAGAATATTTTAATTTTATATGCATTTTAGTTCAATTTTCAAAAACTAAATATTCATTACCTCTTTTTCAAATTCATCGCGGTTGATTTTGGTTTTGTTCCGCACCCTGGTTCTGTAATTATAGATGGTGGTGGGGGAGTACCTTAAAAATTCGGCAATCTGGTTGCTTTCTGTAATCCTAAGACGGATCAACGCAAAAATACGGAGCTCTGTGTTTAGCAATTCCCCCGGTTTCAATACAATTTGCTCATCCTCTTTTAGCAGGCAATTAAATTGATCAACAAAACCGGGGTACAGGTTTAAAAATGCCTGGTCAAAATCGGCATAAAAAGCCTGGAGTTCCTGGTCAATGATCTCTTTCGACTTTAGTTTCTTAATCAAGTCTTCCCGTGAACCCATGGTCGCCTTTTTGTGCAGGCTTTTTCGGTAGGCATCCAGCTTGCCAATGTAGGAAGATGAAAGTTTCAGGAAGCGGGCTATGTATTCTTCCTGCAAACTATTTGATGCCGACAATAGCTTGTTGCTGGCAACGACTTTTTTATTGCTTCGGTCTAGTTCTTTATTGGTTTTCTGAAGTTGAAGGTTTATTTTTTCAACCTCGTTATTTGCCCACTGAATTTTGCGTTTTTGTTTCTGGTTGAAATAAAGTGAAATCAAAAGAAGGAGTGCGAGAAGTCCGAGTGAGATGGCGAAGATTACGGCATTCTGTTGCTTTTGGGTTCGCATATCCTGGTAGGCAAAATCAATCAGGGGCATAATTTGAAGTATTTCATAACTTCTCAAACGTGCCTTGCTGGACAGTGCGTCATCCAAGGCCATTTGAATGTATTGGTACGCCCGTTTAATATCTCCCGATTGATAGAGTAACAGCGCCAGCTCCCGCACAGCCATATTTTCCCTAACAGCAGCTCGAATGTCTGATTCAACCGATAGGGCAAGGAATTCGGTTTGTTTTTGAACATCGCCTTCTTGCCCATAAATGGAAGCCATGGTGTAGGTTGCCGGAGCATAAATCCGATCGTATACTGTTAACTTTTCCATGGCATGCATGAGAATTGTTTTGGCTGCATCCATATCGCCTTTTTCGCTCAAGCGTTCAGCAGAATTCATGGCATAGTCCAGACTTTCAACGGCGAGCAAATCAATGAGTGAATCCTGATAGGCCATCCGTAGTTCATTGTAGCCACGTTTTAACTTGCTGCCAGTCAAGTAGGCATCTAAATACCGATACCTGGAAACCTGAATGCGAAAAAACATTTTTTGTAGCCTTTCATCCAGGTTGTTTTGAGCGATCGTATCCAGAACAGAAGTTGCTTCCTGGTACAATCCCGCTAACAAATAGGCTTCAGCTAATTGAAGTTTTGATTCGGTGATAAGTTGTACATCTTCAATTTTTTGGCTGATATCGATACAGGATTGCGCAAAAAACAAGGCGGAATCAATTTGAAAAGGGAGGTATTCCTGGAAAAGCTTTTTCGAATATCGATATTTTTCCTGTTTGTCTTCAGAACCTTCATTCAACGATTTCAGGTACTGAATTTCCTGTTCTTTCTGTTCAATAAAAACTTGTCGTTGATTGATTAGTTTATCGAGTTCTTTTAAGTTAATATCCGGTTTGGCCGAGGATACCAAACCGGATATTAATATGAAGATTGTAATGCTTAAAATTTTCATAACAAACGAATACTTGTACAGGAACAAGATAGTTTATTTTTTTATTTCAAACCTGACTGTTGCTTTTTCAAGAAACGGGGAAGTAAATTCAACATTGATCCCACCTTCGTCGTCAGTAGAACGAATATATGCGACCAGGTGTCCGTTTTTACATCGGTGCTTGTTATCCAAATAGTTTTCAGCCACATTATTTGATGCGTTTTCCAGCCCCAAAAGTTCACCATTGCCTGAAACATTACATGTGATGTTATTATCCGCAAGTGTGACAACATTTCCGTTTTCATCAACAATATCCAAATTTACAATGGCCACATCGTATTTGCCACTCAAGCTATTGGTTGAAGAATTTGCAATAATTTTAGCCGGGGCTGAATTCGTGATGATCAAGTCTTTTGCGGCCACCTCCTGATTGTTGTAGCAAACTACTTCAAGTTCGCCTGGTTTGTATTCCACATCCCAATGAATAATGGCACGTTCTTCGTTGTATGGCTTGCGTTCACCAATTACTTTTCCATTGAGCAACAACTCTGCTTCCTCACAATTGGTATAGCAAACCACTCGGATTTCCTGTCCATCTTCATAGTTCCAGATTTGTGGGGCATCCATGGAAATGTAGTTTCTTTTTGGGACAGGGTAGGTTCCTACATACGCATTTGGTTTTTCATTCCAAAGTGCTTTTCTGAAATAACCACGAGGTTTTATTTGGTTTGCCTGGTTGCACATTCCGGTAACAAACCCCCGGGAAGGGTACTGCCCTGCTTCACCCAGATAATCGTAGCCCGTCCAGATAAACTGACCAAAAATAAATTCGTTGTCGGTAACTGCTTTCCAGGCTTCCAGGTCATGGCGGTTTTCGCTTCCGTACAAAATACGTTCCGGGTAGGTATCATGATCGAGCTGGTAACGGCTTTCGGTGTAATTGTAACCAACAACATCTAACGCTCCTGGATAGTCCGTGAAATTAGACATGACAGGTCCTGCCAGCGCAGCAGTTACAGGGCGGGAAGCATCCAGTTTGCGAACTTCAGCGGCTAGTTCTTTGGCAAAGTAACCCAGCCGTTCTGCATGTGGCTGATCTTTTTTGTACCCAAGCGCATGGATTTGTCCAATCCCTGCTGAGTCCAATACCGGGTGGCTGTATGGATCATTCGGGTAGTCCACCTCGTTGCCGATGCTCCACATGATGATGCACGGATGGTTACGGTCACGAAGAACCAGATCCCTTAGATCGGTTTTGTTCCATTCGTGGAAAAAGTCAGCTGATCCCTGAAACCCAGGTGTACCATGGTTCCACCCTGTTAACCATTTCTTTTTTGGGAATTCCCATTCGTCAAAGCCTTCATCCATCACGACAAAGCCCAACTCATCGCATAAATCATACAAATCGGTTGCCTGTGGGTTATGGCTCATCCGGATTCCGTTTACCCCAATTTCTTTTAATTTCAATAACCTTTCGCGCCAAACCACTTTTGGAACTGCAGCTCCCAGTACGCCCGCATCATGATGTAAACAAACACCTTTAATCTTCATCCATTTGTCGTTTAATGCAAAGCCTTTATCACGGTCAAAAGTCAGTTTTCTGATCCCAACATTTGTAGTTGTTTCGTCAACTGTTTTTCCATTTTGAACGACCTTGGTGTTTAGCTTATAGAGATAGGGTTTTTCAATGCTCCATAAATTTGGATTGGCAACGGTGAGTTGTTGAGTAAGTGTGTTTTTTTCTTTCCTGTATACTTGAAACGTCTTTTTAGTTTTTGCGATGACTTTTCCTTCTTCGTCAAGTAATTCCTGTACAATTAAAGCACTGCCCTTTTCAGAATGATTGTTTATGGTCGTTTCTATGTTCAACGATGCTTTTTCATTTGAAAGGACTGTTGCAGTGTAATATACGCCCCATTGATCGATATGCAGTTGGCTGGCTGTAAGCAGGTGAACGTTTCGGTATATGCCGGACCCGGTGTACCATCTGGAGTCAGCTTCCAGGCTGTGATCTACACGCACAGCTATCACATTTTTAGCATCTGTTTTTACATAAGGGGTAATGTCATACATAAATGAAATGTAGCCATTTGGTCGTTTACCCAGCCAAACGCCATTGATGTAAACTTCACTACGGTTATAAACACCCTCAAAGTACAGATACAACTTTTTGCCAATTTGCTCCGGTTTCGTTTCAAATTCAGTTCGGTACCAGCCAATACCACCAGGCAAGTAACCGGTACAACTTGAAAGATCCGGGCTGGCAAAGCTTTCAACGCTCCAGTCGTGTGGGACAATCACTTTGTCCCAATTGCTGTGATCCAGGGTAATGCGATTTCCCAATTTTACATCTTCCTGAATAAAATACCATTCTTTGAGAAGTTCAGACTTGCCAAAACCTTGTGCAAATAAAAAGTTAGAAAATAACAAGAAGAATAGTGCTAAGGTTAAATTTCTAGTTCTCATAGCTTTAGTGTTTGGTTGTTTTTAAGTTTATTATTATTTCATAATTGCCATATGTAAAATGTCAATCGGGTGTAAAACTTTTCTTCCAGTTGCTTCTTCAATATGGTGGCGACAAGAAGTTCCTGGTGCAGAAATGGTTATGTCTGGGTCAGTGGAGCGTACTTCGGGGAACAAAATCATTTCGCCTATTTTTTTGCTTAATTCATAATGCTCCTTTTCATAACCAAATGAGCCAGCCATTCCACAGCATCCGCTTTGGATTTCTTCAACAGAATATTTTGCAGGAATTTCCAGCATCTTTTTAGTTGGGGCAGTAGAGGCAATTGCTTTTTGCTGACAATGTCCATGAAGTTTTATTTGTTTTTCTTCAGAAGAAAATAGTGACGTGTCAATATGGCCATTTTCAAACTCCCGGGCAATAAATTCATCAAACATCATTGCATATTTGCCCAGTTCTTCAGCCTTTTCTTTTAGCTCCGGGCTAACTAGTTTCGGGTATTCATCTCTAAATGAAAGTATTGCAGAGGGTTCAATGCCTATGAGTGGCGTATTTTCGGTAACCAAACGAGAAAGCATTTGCACATTTTCTTCTGCAACTTTTTTTGCTGTTTTAACCAATCCTTTTGAAAGGAAAGTACGTCCACTTTCCTTGTGTTTGGGAATAGCAACTTCATAGCCTAGTTTATTTAGAAGCATGATGGCCTTGATTCCAATTTCACTTTCATTATAGTTTGTGAATTCATCAGCAAACAGATAGATTTTTCCCTTTGGGTTCTCCGAAATTTTTATGGTTTTTCTATACCATTGCCTCAACGTCAGTTTAGATAATGTGGGGATTTTCCGCTCAGTGGCAAAACCAACCGCTTTTTTGAATGCGTTCGTGTTGGTTACAAAATTGGTGAAAGGCCTGAAAGCTTTGCCAAATTTATTTATTCGGGGTAGGTAAGCAATCAGTTGGGAGCGGAAAGGAATGCCATTAATTTCATGATAGTGTTGCAGGAATTCCGCCTTAAATTTCGCCATATCAACATTCGACGGGCATTCGGATTTACAGGCCTTGCAGGAAATGCATAAATCCAAAACCTGATAAATCTCTTCATGGTCAAAAGCGTTTGGTTTGTTCGATCTGGTCAATAGTTCCCTTAAAACATTTGCCCTGCCACGGGTTGACTTATCTTCATCTTTTGTAGCCATAAATGTTGGGCACATCGTTCCTCCAATGATTGAACTTTTGCGGCAATCGCCCGAGCCTGTACATTTTTCAATGGCCCTTAAAAATCCTTCCTGTTCAGAAAAATCAAACGTTGTATCAATTGTTTTGGTTTCACCAACTAAAAAACGCAGATTCTCCGTAATTGGAGGGGTGTCAATAATCTTGCCCGGGTTTAAGATATTATTTGGGTCCCAGGTGTTTTTTAAATCTTTTATGAGCTGATAAACATGTTCTCCGAGCATAAGCGGTATAAACTCCCCTCGTAGCCTGCCATCTCCATGCTCACCGCTTAAGGAGCCACGGTACTCTTTCACCAATATTGCAATTTCCTTGGCGATAGTATGGTATAGCTCAACATCTTTTTCATCCTTTAAATTCAGCAAGGGGCGCAAATGAATTTCACCAGTTGCAATGTGTGCATACTTCACACAGCTTAATCCATACTTTTCAAGTATCTCGTCAAATTCTGTCATGTATGCTGGTAAATCCTCAGGGGCAATGGCCGTATCTTCTATTACCGTGGTGTTTCGTTTATCCCCGGGAATATTAGAAAGAAGCCCAAGCCCAGCCGTTCGGAGAGCCCAAACTTTCCTGATGTTTTCTTCACCAAGTACCAATGGAAAATGATAACCCAGTCCAGCCTTATTTAAATCTGCTTCAAGGTTCTGGGCAATCTCAATCAATTCTTCTTCCGTGTCACGGGCAAACTCAATCATGAGCATGGCTTTTGGATCGCCCTGAATAAAAAAGCGGTTTTTTCGCTGTTCAATATTTTCTTTGGTGCAATTCATGATAATGTCATCCATTAACTCAATTGCTCCGGGCTTGTGTTTCAATGCGATTAAGTTACCTCTGTAAGATTCATCAAGAGTATTGAAATGCGCACAAACCAACCCTTTATGTTTTGGAGGAAGTGGGATCAGGTTAAGCTTAATCTTAGTCATAAAAGCGAGCGTGCCTTCGCTACCAGCCAGAAGTTTGCAAATGTTTATTTTTTCACCATTCCCTGTAAAAGGATCTGTTTCCAAAATTATATCCAACGCATAACCATTGTTTCTACGTGGTACTTCTGGTTTTGGGTAATTTTCCCTGATTTCTATCTGGTTCGTTTTGTCAGAAAGAATTGATTTCAGGTTCTTATAGATATCGTTTTCAAGACTTTCATTTTCTTGTTCACATTTAGCGTTGAATTCTTCCGTGGTTAATTCCTTGAAGATTGCTTCTGTTCCGTCTGATAAAATGCATTCAGCCTCAAGAATGTGTTCCCTTGCACTACCGTAAATCAGTGAATGCAACCCGCAGGAGTTGTTCCCAACCATTCCGGCAATGCAACATCTGTTAGCAGTTGAAGTCTCAGGACCATATTGCAACCCATGTGGCGCAAGAAATTTGTTTAATTCAGCAAGGTTAACTCCTGGTTCAACCCAAATCCATTTTTCTTTGGGATTGAAGTCTAAAATGTTGGTCATGTATTTTGAAATATCAACAACGATTCCTGGACCAACAACCTGACCAGCTAACGATGTTCCTGCAGCTCTTGGAATGATTGAAGTACCATTCCTTCTGGCAAACTGAATAATTTTGATGATATCTTCTTTGTTTTTTGGTCTGCAAACAGCTTGAGGGATTTCCCGATAAGAAGACGCATCTGTAGCATAAATTATCCGTTGTGCATTATCGGTAAAAACATCACCATCAAGTTGCTGTTTTAATGAATAGAAAATATCGGTGTTTTTCATCAGATTACATCTCTTTCGTTCAATAGGTAAAGATAAACTATCAAATTATAACACGAAAAACGGGTATTTTCTTTTCTAAATTTAAATGATTCTAAATCAAATGTGATTTTTATCAAACTTCTGCATAAATTCATACCTTTAAAGTATAACAACAATAGAAATTCTGTACTTTTGTCGCAGAATGTTCAAGCAGCATGTTTGAAATCTAAAATGGTAAGATGAAAAACGACTTGTCACATTTGTTCCCAATACTTTACATTGTCTTTTAACACTATTTGACCTGTTCGGTTTTGGCGCTTTGTTGACTTTTGCTGGCTAATAAATAAAAATTCGTCATAATACACATGAAATTACTAGAAGATGTAATTCAAAATGCGCAGAGTTACCAAAAGCGCATTGTACTTCCAGAAGGAAGTGAACCCAGAACCTTACGAGCTACAGAGATTATTCTTAATGAGCACATTGCCAGGATTATTTTATTGGGTAATCCGGTTGAAATTGTTCAGGCAGCTGAAGAATTAGGAGTTAACATTAAAGGCGCTGTAATTGTCGATCCTCAAACTGATGAACGAAGAGATGCTTATGCAGACACGATGGTTGAAATCAGGAAGAAAAAAGGATTAACAAAAGAAGAAGCACTTGAAATGTTGAATGATCCGTTGGTATTTGCTCCACTAATGATTAAATGTGGTGATGCTGATGGTGAAATTGCCGGGGCAATTAATGCTACAGGCGATGTTCTTCGTCCTGCTTTTCAGTTTGTAAAAACTATGCCAGGGGTAAGTGTCGTGTCAGGAGCATTTTTGATGTTTGTAAACGACCCACATTTTGGTCATGATGGTATTTTGGTTTTTGCCGATTGTGCCGTGATGCCTGATCCAGATGAACGACAGCTGGCAGAAATTGCTGTAACCACAGCAAAAACTGCAAAAGCTATTGTTGGTATGGAACCACGGGTAGCCATGTTGAGTTTTTCTACAAAAGGAAGTGCTCAGCACCCATTGGTAGATAAAGTTGTGAATGCAACAGAAATTGCCAGGGAACTTGATCCGGAATTGAAAATTGAGGGTGAACTTCAACTTGATGCAGCATTAATTCCTGATGTAGCTCAATTAAAATGTCCAGATAGCGAAGTGGCCGGGCATGCCAATGTGTTGGTATTCCCTGGACTTGAAGCTGCAAACATTGGCTATAAGCTTGTTCAGCGTCTTTCTCAGGCCGAAGCAATCGGACCGGTGTTGCAAGGTATGGCGGCACCAATCAACGACCTGTCAAGAGGTTGTTCAGTAAGTGATATTGTAAACATGGTAGCAATTACCTCTAACCAGGCTGCTGCCCTTTTTGAATAAATATAACCTATGTCCAAAGAAGTAATATACGAACCCATTGAGGAATTTGGGTTGAGTAAAAAAGATGTAAAAAGAACCTTGTTCTCTAAAATTGGTATTATCGGTTGTGGTTTGGTTGGCCAAAACATTGCGCGGGTTGCCAGTTTCTATGGAATTGAAGTTGTTTTTATTGAAGTTAGTGAAAAGAAGATTAAAGAGGCTTACAAAAGCATCGGTAAGGTATTGGATCACAGAATTGAACACTGGGGTTTAACCCAGGGAGAGAAGCGAGCTATTCTTGCCCGCATTAAAGGTTCAATGGACTATAAAGACCTCGCCGGATGTGATTTTGTTGTTGAAGCCATTCGAGAAATCGATCGTGGTATTAAAATCAATGAACGCAAAGAGATTTTCAAGAAGATCGAAAGCATTGTTGATCGCGATTGCATTATTGCTACAAATTCAACAACAATCATTGTAACAGAACTTTCTTCAGAGTTGGAATACAAAGATCGCTGTGTGAGTATCCACTTTTTTGTTTCTTCACCAGAAGCAAGGATAATGGAGGTTGTTAAAGGCCTTTACACCAGCGATGAAGCTTACGGGAAGGTATGTAAGTTTGTGAAACTGATTAACCGCAAGATCGTGCCTGTTGAAGAATCAGCTGGCTTGGTAAGCGTACGTTTATTTGTGGTATTGCTGAATGAAGCTTGCGAAATCCTGATGGAAGGTATTTCCAATATTCAAGATGTAGATTTGACATTGAAAGTTGGATATGGAATGAGATTGGGCATTTTCGAGATTGCCGATAAAATGGGTCTCGATAAAATTGTTCGTTGGATGGAGAACATTTACAATGAATTTGGAGATGTTCGCTACAAGCCAAATCAATATTTAAAAAGGTTGGTTCGCGCGAAACAAATCGGTGTCTCTTGTGGAAAAGGGTTTTATGAATACGATGAAGATGGAAACAAAATCCTTACTCCAAATAGTAAATGTTAATTAGTAAATTCAAAAGAAATATATAGAGGATGAAAATTCTTGTATTAAACTGTGGTAGCAGTTCCATAAAATACCAGCTTTTCACCATGGAAAATCAGGATGTGATTGCAAAAGGTGGAATTGAAAAATTAGGTATGAAAGGTTCGTTTTTGAAGCATAAACATTCAGACGGACGTCAAATTGTTTTTGAAGGCGAAATCCTCGATCATAAAAGTGGGGTAGAATACATTTTGGGTATTCTTACCAGTGAAAAATACGGATGCTTAAAAAGCCTGGAAGAAATTGATGCCGTAGGGCACAGGGTCGTTCATGGTGGTGAACGCTTCAAAGGTAGTGAGTTTATCACAAGCGAGGTGATTAATGAAATGGAGAAGTGTATCGATTTAGCACCACTTCATAACCCACCTAACCTGAAAGGTATCTATGCAATGGAAGAGTTAATCCCGGGCATCCCACAAGTTGGTGTGTTCGATACTGCTTTCCATCAAACCATGGAACCTACAGCCTACATGTACGGTATTCCTCACGTTCTATATAAAAAGTATGGTATCAGAAGATATGGTTTTCATGGAACCAGCCACCGATACGTTACAAAAAGAGCTTGTGAACTATTAGGCGTTGAATATGAATCGCAAAAGATTGTATCCTGTCACCTTGGTAACGGTGCATCTGTTGCTGCTGTTAAAAATGGAAAATCTTTCGATACCAGTATGGGTTTCACACCGCTGGAAGGTTTGGTAATGGGTACCCGCGCTGGTGATCTAGATATCGGTGCTGTTACATTTATTATGGAGAAAGAAGAACTTGGACTTCGCTCTGCAAGTACCTTATTGAATAAACATAGTGGAATGCTTGGACTTTCCGGAGTGTCATCTGATATGCGCGAAATTGAAGATGAAAGTGCCGATGGTAATGAGCGAGCTACCCTGGCATTGGATATTTACAACTACCGTGTGAAAAAATACATTGGGTCGTACATGGCTGCAATGGGCGGTTTGGATATCCTTATCCTCACAGGTGGTATTGGCGAAAACGCTGATACAACAAGGAGAGGTGTTACTGAAGGTCTGGAATGTTTCGGTATTAAAATAGATGAAAGCATTAATACAGGAATGCGTGGTGATGAAAAAGTAATCAGCACAGAGGATTCAACAGTAAAAGTAATTGTTGTGCCAACCGATGAAGAATTGATGATTGCACTTGATACGGAAAAAATTGTGCATGATAAAGTGAAATCATAATCTCTGAAAAACATTTTGTGACAAAATATAAGCCTTAAAGGCAAACTGTTTATTCTTTGAAACATCCGGTACGAATATGTGTCGGATGTTTTGTTTTTCAAGGGTTTAAAAACATTTTTTAGGTTGACTTTTGTTATGTAATTTCATACAACCAATACTTACTTTTGAGCTGAAAACTAAAATCTATCTATTTAAAAATTAAAAAATGAAGATTGAAAAGTTATCCCAGCTATTCGAAATCATTAAACAAAAGCCAGTAAAAAAAATGGTTGTGGTCAATGCTATTGACCACCACAGTATTGAAGCAGCTCACCAGGCAGTAAAAATGGGAGTGGTTCATGCAGTTTTAACGGGCGATAAATCACAGATTGAAAAATCTTGTTCTGAACTGAACGTTAATCCCTTGGAATTTGAAATTATCCACACCCAAACCGAGGATGAAGCTGCTTTGGTAGCTGTAAAAATGGTCAACAATGGTGAGGCCGACTTTTTGATGAAAGGCTTGATAAATACTGATAAGTATATGAGGGCTTTGCTAAACAAGGAATATGGGTTGGTGCCTCCCAAAGGCGTTTTAAGTCATGTTACAATAATCGAAAATCCTAACTATCACAAACTACTTATTGTTAGCGATGTGGCCATTATCCCATATCCTGATTTAAACCAAAAAGTAGTACTTGCAAAATATTTGACACAAACTGCTCAAGCACTTGGAATTGAAGTGCCTAAACTTGCTTTGATTGCACCAACTGAACAAGTATTGCCTGCAATCCCTGCTTGTACAGAAGCCGCATTAATCTCAAAGATGGCAGAACGCGGACAAATAAAAGGTGCCGTTGTTGATGGCCCAATGGCCTTGGATGTAGCCATTGATAAAGAATCCGCAGAAATTAAGAAAATTAATTCGCCAGTTGCAGGTGATGCCGATTGTTTGCTGTTTCCAAATATTGACGCTGGAAATGTATTCTATAAAATGAACACAAAACTTTGCAAGGCAGAGCAAGCTGCAATTGTTGTTGGGGCAAAAGTACCTGCGGTACTTTCATCACGTGGTGATAGTGCACAAACAAAATTAAATTCAATTGCTTTGGCGGCATTGATGACAAAATAATGTAATGACACAACATAGAATACTTGCTATAAACCCTGGATCAACATCGACTAAGTTTGCGGTGTATTTTGATGATGAGTGCAAACTTTCCAAGACCTTAAGACATTCAATAGATGAGTTGTCTCGTTATAAAAAGGTGATCGATCAGTTTGATTACCGAAAAGGGATGATTATTGATGCATTGGTTGAAGAAGGTTACCAGGTTGATTCGATTAAGCACATCATTGGTAGGGGTGGTTTGACCTACCCAATGGAATCTGGAGTTTATCAAGTGGACAATTTGATGCTTTCCCATGCTCGCGAAGGTATTCTTGGGCAACATGCGAGTAACCTTGGGCCTTTAATTGCCGATTATATTGCTCACCAAATTCCGGGAGCAAATGCCTATATCGCCGATCCTGTGGTTACCGACGAGCTGGAAGATATTGCCCGGATTGCAGGGCATCCAAAATTTGAACGCCGCTCAATATTCCATGCGCTTAACCAAAAGGCAACAGCACGGGTACATGCCAGGAAAACCGGACAGAAATATGAAGAGCTGAATTTAATTGTTAGTCACCTGGGTGGTGGCATTTCTGTTGGGGCACACCAAAAAGGAAGGGTTATCGATGTCAATAATGCGTTGGATGGAGAAGGTCCATTTAGTCCTGAACGAAGTGGCACTTTACCTGTTGGGCAAGTAGTAGATCTTTGCTTTGAGGGAAAACTTTCCAGGGAAGAAATTCGAAGAATGGTTGTTGGTGAAGGTGGATTTGTGGCATTGCTTGGCACAAACAGTGCTATGGATGTGGAGAAAATGGCTTCGGGAGGTGATGAAAAAGCAAAAATTATTCAGGATGCACTGGGCTACCAGGTAGCAAAAGCTATTGGGGAAATGGCCGTGGTGCTAAATGGACAGGTTGACGGAATCATTCTTACAGGCGGATTGGCCTACAATAAATACTTAACGGGTTATATTGAATCAAAAACAAATTTTATTTCTGAAGTTTTTGTTTACCCTGGAGAAGATGAATTGGAAGCTTTGGCAATGAATGCCCTTCGGGTAGCCAGGGGCGAAACCGAAGCCAGAACATACCATCCAAAAATGTAGTTGTGGATGATTGCTACTAAGGCTCTCACGCCAAGTGAGAGCCTTAGTAGTTTCAAAGTTCAACTCAACGAGAAAACCACCCAACATAACGAATAAATTTTGTGCACACCAATTGATTTCATTGCTTTGGACAAAACTTTAAATCCAAAAGTTATGAAACGAAAAGCATTTTTATTTTTGTTAGCCATCCTTTTTCTTATCTCAGGATGTTTTGTTTATTCATTTTACCCACTTTATACGGAGGATGATCTTTTTGCCAATGATATCTTGCTCGGTGAATGGATGGATGGGGATTCAACTATTTGGGAATTTTCTCATGAAGTAAAGAAATCAAGTTTTTTTGGAAATTCAACCAGTTATGACAGTACTGTATATACATTAAGGATAATGGCAGAGGAGGATTCTACATTCAGTGAAAAATCAATTGCTGCGAGGATTGTTAAGCTACAGGAATATTACTTCATTGATTTTTTTATTGATGATCATTTAGATCATGGGAACGGTGACTTCTTCGATATGTATTTATTCCCGGTTCATGTTTTTGCAAAACTGGAATTTGGTAAAAACAATGCCACAATAAAATACTTTAATCCTTCCTGGCTTGGTGGGCTTATTGAAGAAAATAAGATTCGGATCCATCATGAAAAGACAGAAGAAAGGGTGCTGCTAACAGCAAAACCAAAAGAGTTACAAAAATTCGTTTTAAAATATGTAAATTCGGATGAAGCATTTGAAGATGATTATACGGTCAACTTGATTCGACAATAAGTGGTAAACAAGATATTGGACATCATTAAAAGAATTGCACTAAACAGGGTGGTACAGCACATCCTGTTTTGGTGTTTGTCGTTTTTGATACTGGTGAACATTCTAAAAGTTTCGGCTGAAATTGCACGAATTGATTTGATTTACACGGCAATTTTTCATGGGCCAATTGCTTTGGTAACTTATTTGAATTTGCTGGTACTGGTTCCTTATTTTCTTGAAAAAGAAAAGTATTTCTACTATGGCCTGTCTCTCGCACTATTTGTTTCGGCCGGATCGGGATTTTATTTAATTCTTTTTGAAAAGTGGATTGATTATTTGTTGGAGGGTTACTACTTCATTGCTTACTACAACTTCTGGGATATCTCGCTATATTTTGCAGTCTACTTGTTGCTGACTACTTTGGTTCGGTTGGCGCGTTCATGGTTTCGTTTAAACCGTGCCGAACAGGAAAAGACATCCAGTGAGCTGAAAGCTTTACGTTCGCAGATTAACCCCCATTTTCTGTTTAATAGTTTGAACAGTATTTATAGTTTGTCCAGGAAAAAATCTGAGCTGGCACCACAGGCAGTGTTAAAACTATCTGATATCTTGCGTTACGTGATTTACGATGCAGAAGAAGATTTTATTTTATTAAAAGATGAAATTGAGTTTTTGAAGAAATACGTGAAGCTTCAACAGATCAGGTTGGACGAAGGATTTGAGATTGATTTTAAGTTAACCGGAGACATTCTTGATCAAAAAATAGCCCCGCTGATTTTTCTTCCTTTTGTTGAAAACGCATTCAAATATGCCCCACAATCACTGGATGGAAACAAGTATATAAATATTGATATTTCGCTGACTTTGAGTGAAATAATTTTTAAAATAGTAAATTCATCTGGTGTAAAATCAATTTCAGAAAATGAAAAATACAAAGGGGTGGGAATTCAAAATGTTCAAAAAAGATTAAATATAATTTACGAAGGGAAACACGATTTAGAAATCGAGGAAAAAGGAAAAGAATTCAAAGTAGATCTTAAAATTCAGTTGAATTGAAAAATTACACATGTATAATTGTCGACGATGAGCCTCTTTCACGAGAAGTGATCGAAGATTTTGTGAAAGAATATCCAGAGTTGCAGTTGGCAGGTCAATTTTCGAATGCAATTGATGCACGTGAGTTCCTAAAGGAATCTGAAATTGATCTGATATTTTTAGATATTAATATGCCTCGGTTCTCGGGTGTCGATTTTGTAAAGACACTGGCAAATCCTCCTGCAATAATATTCATTACAGCCTATGCCGAATTTGCTGTTGACGGATTTGAACTTGAGGCCATCGATTATCTTTTGAAACCAGTCTCGCAGGAACGATTTCAAAAAGCAGTCTCCAGGTTTCTGGAGAAAATGGGCAATAATAAACTCCAGGAATCTTCAATCATGGTGAAAGCCGATAAAAAGCTTTACCGACTGGAAATGGACGATATTTTATATGTTGAGGCGATGGGCGATTATATTCGAATAATTACTGCCGACAAAACGTTGACTGTTTATGATCGTCTGACCACATTTCTGGAGAAACTGCCAGCGAGTCAATTTTGCAGAATACACAAATCTTACCTGGTTGCTGTATCGAAAATTGAATTTATTGAGGGGAACAAAATAAAAATCGGGGATACGCACCTTCCTGTGAGTGCCACCTATAAAGATCAGCTAATAAAACTTTTTGAACCCTAAAGTTCAAACCAGGGCTTTACTTCTAGTTCATAGTCCTTTTCATTTTTATGCCTGAATGCATTTGTTCTTGGCACTAGTTCATAATCTTTTTGATAATCTTCAATATTTTGAATAATATCTTTCAATGCTTTAATAAATATATGAACTTCTTTATTGGTCATTGTTGGATGTAAAGACCATCTAATCCATCCTGGTTTTCTGGATAAATCGCCATGGTTGATCATGTCCGTAATTTCGTTGGAGTGTTTGGCATCCACTTCCAGTAAAAAGTGCCCGTAGGTTCCCGCACAGGCACAGCCACCACGAACCTGAATGCCATATTTGTCATTTAATAAACGAACCACCAGATTATAATGTAGGTCTTTGATGTAGAATGAAATAACTCCTAGACGGTCACGTTGTTTGTTCGCAAGTATGTTTACGTCAGGAATGCTGTCCAGACCTGCAAATGCAAGTTTAAGCAATTCGTCTTCTCTTTTCTGGATATTTTCAATACCCATTTGATCTTTTAACTGAAAACAAAGCGCTGTTTTTATGGATTGCAAAAAACCGGGTGTCCCACCGTCTTCGCGTGCTTCAATATTGTCAACATATTTATATTCCCCCCAAGGGTTTGTCCAATCCACCGTTCCGCCACCCGGGTGGTCGGGCACCAGGTTGTGATACATGGATTTGTCGAAAATAAGAACACCAGAGGAGCCTGGGCCACCAAGGAATTTATGGGGTGAAAACATCACTGCATCCAGTTTCATCATAGGGTCTTCAGGGTGCATGTCAATCTTATCATATGGGGCAGAGGCTGCAAAATCGATGAAAGCGACACCACCAAATTCGTGCATGATTTTAGCCAGTTCATAATAAGGCGTCCTAATTCCGGTTACATTGGAGCAGGCTGTAAACGAGCCAATCTTAAAAGCACGGTCTTTGTATTCTTTCAGCTTCTTTCGAAGGTTTTCAGGGTCAATCAGCAAATCTTTACCAGGTTCAATAATCACAACATCAGCATTGGTTTCGTACCAGCTGGTGTGGTTCGAATGGTGTTCCATATGGGATATGAAAACAACAGGTTTTTCTGGCTCATTCGTGCTGTTTCCCCCTTTTAGTCCTAAAATCCGTTGAAATTTATTAATCACAGCGGTCATTCCAAATCCAGCTGTAATAATCACGTCGTTTGGACCAGCATTACAGTGTTGTTTTATAATTTTGTGGGAAAGCTGGTATGCATTAGTCATTAATGCTCCGGTCTCGCTGGTTTCGGTATGTGTATTGCCGATGTATGAGCCAATATCATTTTTAATTCGGTCTTCAATAGGTTGATAAAGCCTGCCGCTGGCAATCCAGTCACCATAAATCTGTTTTTTCTTGCCGTAGGGTGTTTCAAACTTCTTTTCAATCCCTATCGTTCTCTTTCTAAATGTTCTGAAATGTCTCTCCAGCAAAGTCATAAGTCTGTTTTTCACAAAAATAATTTACTATTTCGATATTTACTGTAGATTAATGTCATAAAATCTTTTTTGCAGAACATGTTCTGTAGAATCATAGGGGAAAATTGTAAATTTAATGCATAATCTAATTAAATATTGAATTATGAAGTTCAAGAGTATCTTTACTTTGATGACGGTACCAATAATCTTGTTTGCTTGTACCGTGAAAATTTCAATTGATGATGAGCAACCCGTTGTAATGGCCTATTACGTTGCTGAAAAAGATTATCAACCTGAAAAACTACCACTAGATAAGTTAACTCACATAATATTCTCTTTCACCGAAGTGCTCGATGGTGAATTTAAATTTAAACATGAAGATAGCTCTGAAAAGCTTCATCAACTAGTTGCACAAAAGAAAAATCACCCGAACCTAAAAGTGATGGTAGCCTGTGGCGGCTGGGGCGGTTGCGAGGGTTTTTCAGATATGGCGAAAACACCAGAATCCAGAAAGAAATTTGTTGACAGCACCATTCAATTTGTTGAAGAATATGGGCTTGATGGTGTTGATATTGATTGGGAATATCCGGCACTTCCGGGAGCTGGAAACCCGCATGGTCCATATGATACCCCAAACTTCACATCACTTATGAAAGAGCTTAGGGAAGCGATGGATGCAACTGGAAAAGAGCTGGTGCTGTCTTTTGCTTCAGCTGGTTGGCCCAGGTATTACGATCATATTGAAACATTGGAGGTGATGAAGTACGCTGATTTTATGAATATCATGACCTATGATTTGGTGGGTGGATATTCGCCTGTTACAGCACATCACACCAATCTGGGGTGGGTGAAAAGAGAGCAAGTTGAAGGAACACCGTTCTGGGAACAGTTGAAAGATCGGATAGCAGAAATTGATTCAAGTGGAACAAAATGGACCCCACGTTCGGCAGAATACATTGTTGACTACCTTCTAAAAATGGGGGTAAAACCTGAACAGTTGGTTATTGGAGGTGCATTTTATGGCAGGGCATGGAAAGGTGTTCCACCTGTAAATAATGGACTGTATCAAACCACCGGGGGTGTATATATTGGCTGGGCTCCATATCATGATATTCGTGCTGAATTTGAAAGTAAAAATGGATTTGTCAGGTATTGGGATGAGGTGGCAAAAGCGCCTTATCTGTACAATGCAACTGATAGTATTTTTGTTTCGTATGATGATACCATGTCTGTGAAATTGAAAACCCGTTACGCTATTGAAAATAATCTTGGTGGCATTATGTTTTGGGAATTGGGCAACGACACGAAGGAAGAAAACAGTTTGCTGGATGCAATTTATGAAGAGGTGAATAAATGAGAAGTTAATTTTAAAGGAAGCTAAAGCAACCCTATGACGATAAAATGCATCCAAATTAATATAACCATTGTCACTTTACCATGAAGATCTTAAACCTTTTATTACTTCTTGTTTCGGTAGGTTTATTTAATTGTTGTGATAAAAACGATAATGAAATTATACCAGCAGGGGTAAATTTTTCGAGCAAAGAAGATATTGCCGATATTCTCGTTGGATACAATGAGATAATTGGCTATGATTCTGTGAATTATATTTTTCGTATTGAAAAAGAAGCTTGGAAAAGAATAAAAAATAAAATAACACCGATTACCCCAGATCCACTTTTCGGGTTTAATCTTGTTTTAAATAATCAAATTATTTATAGTACCAGGTATGTTCCAGGATATTATTCAATGAGTTTTGACGATATTGTTACTTTCGTATTATCTGAACCTGATTTGGTTCATATTACCTTGGGATACCCATCTCCAGTATTTTATAAAAGTGAAGATCCTCGGAACGATTATAGAATAATTGAACAGTTGGAAAACGACAATAAACTAATTGGAATCGATTTAGCTTTATAAGTTAGGGTAATTTTATTTTGAATTTTGCCTTAGCTATAAAAGATATAAATGACAAAACGTCATTTTCTGTCATTGGCATAGGCTTTGATTAGTGCAGGACATCAAAATTGATGTTAAACTAAAAAATCAAATAGCGATGCAAAAAGGTAAAATTGGCGTATCCAGTGACAATTTATTCCCAATTATTAAAAAGTTCTTGTATTCCGATCACGATATTTTTCTTCGTGAAATAGTTTCAAATGCTGTAGATGCTACACAAAAGCTGCGTACCCTTGCAAGCAGGGGAGATACTTCTGTTTCAGTTGAAGATGCAAAAGTTCGGGTAAGCCTTGATAAAGAAAATAAAACCATTACTGTTTCCGACAATGGTATTGGTATGACTGCTGATGAAATTGAAAAGTATATCAACCAGATTGCTTTTTCTGGTGCCAACGAATTTCTTGAGAAGTATGAAAACGATGCCAATGCCATAATTGGTCATTTTGGCTTGGGTTTTTATTCTTCATTTATGGTCTCCCATAAAGTTGAAATTGTAACTAAATCATATCAGGAAGGTGCAACAGCTGTGAAATGGAGTTGCGACGGAAGTCCTGATTACACCATTGAGGAAACTGAGAGGGAAGGTGTTGGTACTGACATCATTATGTATGTGAACGAAGAGTCTGAAGAGTTTCTTGAGAACCCAAGGCTTTCAGAAATCCTGAATAAATACTGCAAGTTTTTGCCTGTACCGGTTGTATTTGGTAAAAAAACAGAATGGAAAGATGGTAAAGAAGTTGAAACCGAAGAGGATAACCAGCTTAATGATGTTGCCCCTGCATGGACCAAAAAGCCTGTTGACTTAAAGGATGAAGATTATTCATCTTTCTACCGGAAACTATACCCAATGGGCGAAGATCCATTGTTCAACATCCACCTGAACGTGGATTATCCGTTCAACCTGACAGGGATTCTTTATTTCCCAAAACTGAAAAATACAGTTGAAGTTCAGAAAAATAAAATTCAGCTTTATTGTAACCAGGTTTTTGTAACCGATTCAGTTGAAGGGATTGTGCCGGAATTTTTGACCTTGCTGCATGGTGTAATCGATTCTCCGGATATTCCACTGAATGTTTCCCGTTCGTATTTGCAAAGCGACTCGAATGTGAAGAAAATCAGCAACCACATTACCAAAAAAGTGGCTGATCGTTTGAATGAGTTGTTCAAGGAAAGCCGTGAAGAGTTTGAGAAAAAGTGGGACGACTTGAAGATTTTCATTGTATACGGAATGTTGACCGATGAAAAATTTGCAGAGCGTGCCATGAACTTCTTCTTATTTAAAAATACCGATGGCAAATATTTCACTTTTGAAGAATATGAAAACCTGATTAAGGAAAACCAAACCAACAAGGACAAAAAACTGGTTTACTTGTACACGAACGATGCCAATGAACAATACACCTTTGTTCAAACAGCAAAAGACAAAGGTTACGATGTATTGGTAATGGATGACGTATTGGCAACCCCACTTCTGAATAAGTTTGAGCAAAAATATACCGACAAGCAATTCGTGCGTGTTGACTCAGACATTGTAGAAAACTTAATCCAAAAAGAAGAAGAGGTTGAGGAACTCAGTTGGGACGAAAAGGATGAACTTAGCCCGGTATTCCAGTCGGTTTGCCCAGATGCAGACGGGATAAATTACGTAGTTGATTTCAAAAATATGGGTGAAGCCGGACAGCCAATCGTTATTACCCGTAATGAATTTATGCGCCGTATGAAAGATATGGGGCAACTGCAAGGTGGCATGAACATGTATGGTGATCTTCCTGATAGTTTGAACCTGGTGGTAAATACCGGACACCCATTGGTAAAGCAAGTCTTAGAAGATAAAGACTCAACTTTAGGTGAAGAGTTAAAATCCTTCAAAGAATCGCTGGATGTTAAAAATGCTGACCGCGAAGCGTTGGAAAAACTAAAAGAAGGAAAAAAAGAGGAAGAAGTTCCAGCTGCCGAAAAAGAAAAGCTGGAAGATTTGAATAAAGAGATTGCGACTTTACAGCAAGATAAACGAGCTAAGCTGGAAGATTATGGCAAAAACAATAAGCTGGCCAAACAACTGGTTGACTTGGCCTTACTGGCAAATGGTATGCTGAAAGGTGAAGCACTTGACAAATTCGTACGTCGTAGTGTTGACCTGATAAAGTAAGTAGAGATATTTTATTAATATTGAGAAGCACCTGCATTTTTGTAGGTGCTTTTTTTATCTTTAAAAATCAAATTTAAAATTGGTTTAAATGCTAGGACTTGAGTTGAGTTTTCAGGATAAAATAATTTCAGGAAGTGTTCCTGAAGGTGTTACTACAATAATTGTAACAAGTTTGAAGAAAGATGAAGAAGAATCCATTCACTTGGATTTTCGGGGCTTAGATACTGCTAATCCAGAGATTCAGGAACAAATAAAATGGTTTGAATCTGAATTGAATGAAGGAGATGAGATGACAATCAGAATTAAAGACGTTCTTCAAAACTCAACACCAATTGAAACTAAAAAACCGAATCAGGTTTTGGATGATGAGCAAAAAATTCAGCAATACAACCGGCTGAAAAAAGAACTGGAAGAAAAGGGTTTGATATAATTGGTAAGCCCTTTTCGCTTAGTGTTAATATCGGGGTAATTTCTGGGCTTCTTCCAGTTTTATTTCCTTAAATCGGATTTTTTCTCCAGGTCTCATTTGTGCCAATAAATCCATGTCAGCAGAAATAACATGGGCAATTTTTGTGTAGCCTCCAATGGTTTGCCGATCTGCCATCATAATGATGGGTTGCCCGTCGCCAGGAATCTGAACAGAGCCAATCGGGATCCCGGAGGACAATATGTCTGCATTGTCCAAATGCTTGATTGGTTTGCCTGATAACCGATAACCCATTCGGTCGCTCAACGGCGAAATGGTGTAGGTTTCGGTCAGGAAGGTTTTAATGCCTTCAGCTGAAAACTGTGAGACTTCGGTCCCCGGTAATATGCGTATGGTTTGCAGCGGTTTATATTCCTGAAGATCATTTGGATTGATTTCCCTTTGTTTAATTTGGGTATTGGTTTCAGAAAAATTGATCACATCTCCAACTTCAAGTTTCCGGCCTTGAAAACCTCCAATTTTCCCCCGCAGGTAAGTTGATTTGCTCCCCATAACTTTAGGTACATCAATTCCTCCACTGATGGAGATGTAAAATCGAAGCCCTTTTTCAGCAAGGCCAAAATGAAGGATGTCACCAGCTTTTACATTCAGGGTTTTGTTCTGCTCCTCTGAATGGTTATTGACGAAGGTTTGAACCGTAGCACCAGTCACAGCTATCTGGCAATTTGATTCAAACTGTATTTTCGGGCCTGCAAATGTGCATTCAATACAAGCTTCGGAATTGTTGTTGCCGACAAGCCAGTTGGCGCGTTTTAACGATCCGGTATCCATTGCCCCGGATACAGGCATTCCCATGTGCTGATGCCCCCATCTGCCTCTGTCCTGAATGCTCGTCAGTGCTCCCGCTTCTATGATTTTGAATCTTCCCATGTCGTGATTGTCGGTTGAAATTTACCATTCTTAACCAGTTGGTCAATCCGATTGAATTCTGTTTCATCAACCGGTGAGAAACGTATTCGGTCGCCAGCCTGGAGCAGCACGGGATTGTTGCTGGCTGGGTCGAAAAGCATCACAGGTGTCCGCCCAATTAGCTGCCAGCCACCAGGACTTTCAATCGGATAAATTCCAGTCTGATTTCCTGCAATTCCTACTGAGCCAGCCGGGATGATCGTTCTTGGTTTTTCTTTTCTGGGAGTTGCTATTTTTTCGTCCATGCCACCCAAATAACTAAACCCTGGCGTGAAACCAAGCATGTAAACCAGGTAAGTTGGTGACGAATGACGCTGGATAACGTCCTCTTCTTTTAATTTGTTGTGTTTGGCAACAAATGTCAGGTCTTCGCCAAATATTCCGCCATAACAAACAGGAATTTCTACTAACCTGGTTTTAATTTGCTGCAATGATATTGTGTTGCTTCCTACTTCTTTGAGTTTACTTAAAAAATCCTGATAGGCACAATTCTCCGAATGGTAATAAACCATTAAGTCTGCGTAAGAAGGAACCATGTCCACAATTAAGTCGGCGAGTTCTTTATTTTCTTGTAGGGCATTCATAAACGCCATAATTTGCCTATGCGTTTCTTCGGAAATTGTTGTCCCAAACTTGATTAGAAACGCAGAATCGCCAGCTGGTATGTAGCTCAGGTTGCTCAAATTACCTTTCAATTATTTGATTTCTATCCCGTTTTTTATCAGAAATTGGTAAAGCGATTGAGCCATCTTAACTGCAGACGGATTATCTCCATGAAGACAAACAGTTTCTGCAATAATTTGAATGGGTTCACCGTTTACAGCATCCACTGTTCCATCCGTGATCATTTTTAATACCCTTTGGTTGCATTCTTCCGCATTATGAATGACAGCATTTGCTTCCGATCTGGGGACCAGTTTTTGATTGGGGAGGTAGGCACGGTCAGCAAACACTTCGCTGATGGTATTAAGTCCGGACTCTTTAGCCATATCAAGGGTTATACTTCCTGCTAAGGCAACAAGTTTAATTTTCGTATCAACCTGAAGAATGGATTGAATAATGGCCTTACTGATATCCTCACTGTTGGCTGCATCATTGTATAGGGCGCCATGTGGTTTTACATGGTTCAGCTTCCCGCCTAACGATTCAGTCATCCCTTTTAGTGCGGCTATTTGGTAAACCATCATTGATTTTATTTCATCGGAAGCCATTTTAATACTTTTCCTTCCAAATCCTTCCAGATCGGGGTATCCGGGGTGTGCTCCAATATTGACGTTGTTTACCAGGCACAATTGAATGGTTTTTTCCATGATAAGCGGGTTGCCAGCATGAAAGCCACAAGCAATGTTTGCCGAAGTGATAAAAGGCATAATCAATGCATCGTTTCCAATCCCTTCGCCAAGGTCGCAGTTAAGGTCAATCTGTTTCATCTTCGAATTTTTAAATGATCCCGGTTGCCAGCAAAATGCTTCTTGCACCAAGCAATATCATGATTATAATAACAAAGATACTTACCACATTTTGAAAAATGGTGTTGGTGTTTGTGTTCAGCAATTTATTGCTGTTCATAATTACCAAAAGATAGACAGCTATTACAGGCAACAAAATTCCATTGGTAACCTGGGCGAAGATGATGGCTTGAATAGGGTTAAATCCAATTGTTGAAAACAGCACCCCGATCATTAAAATCACAATCCAAACTGCCCTGAACTGCATTGATTTTAGATCAGCTTTCCATCGGAGCATTCCAGCGGTTGCGTATGCTGCGGCTAGTGGCGCCGTAATTGCCGAAGTTATCCCAGCTGCAAAAAGTCCAGCTGACATGAAAATACCAGCCCAATTGCCTAAAAGTGGTTCAAGTTGCACGGCTAGGTCTGAAGCACCTTTTATTTCAATCCCTGTTCCGAAGAATGCTGCAGCAGCACTTACCACAACCGCCATGGAAATAATTCCGCCCAAAATAACGGAGATGATAAGATCCAGTCGTGCTGTTTTTAGGTCGTTTTTTGTTTTCCATTTTTCCTGAACAATGGAAGCATGCAAAAACAAATTATAAGGTACAACGGTTGTTCCGATTAAGCCAACAAGCATAATCAATGAACCTTTTGGTATTTTAGGAACGACCAGCCCGCTAAGCATGGGTATTAGTTTAGGCCCAATGATAATTGCTGTTGAAAGGAACGAAATACTCATGAGGATAACCAGGCTCACCAGGATTCTCTCCAGGCTTTTGTAACTTCCTGTGATCAAGATGGTAAAGGCAATAATGCCAATAACTATCCCCCAAATTTTGATTTCACCAAAAGGAAACTGAACCATGCTTATTTTGCTGATGTGCTCCATTCCCAGCGAGGCCCCGACAATGTTCCCTGTTTCGTAAGCTGCATTCCCAATTACAATGGCAGATATAACAAGAAAAATAGCCAGGGCTTTACTGATCTTGCCAGAAAAATGATGGTTTAATGCTTCGCCCAAACCCATTCGGGAGATGATACCCAGCCTGGCGGTCATTTCTTGTAGAATGATGGTGGCAAAAACTGAAAAAAGAAGTCCCCAAAGAAGGGCATAGCCAAATTTTGCACCGGCAAGTGTGCAGGTTGTGATTGTTCCCGGGCCAATAAATGCAGCTGCTACCAGCAGCCCTGGCCCCATTGAACGGATTCTTTGAATAATGGTCATTTAATATCGATTGATAAAATTTCTTGAAAATACACAAATTACGGATTGATAAAAATGTTTTCAATTTGGTTTTGAGGGTAAGCTCAATTTCACTTGTCTGATTAGCAGTAAAACCTGAACAGGTTTTGAATTTCTTTTCAAACAAATGTTTGCCAGCTTGCAAAAAATCACAAAAACCAATAATCATGAACCCAATCAAACGCAGAGAATTTCTTAAAAAAAGTTCGGCATGTTGCATGGTAATAGCAGGTGCCAGCTCGTTTGCCTTTTCCGCTGATGAAAAACCTAGTCCAAAAGAATTAAACTATTGTGGGTATAAGTGTCCCGATGACTGTAAAATGTATGTTGCAGGGAAATCAGATGATGAAAGCTTAAAAAAAGAGGCGTTTAAGCTATGGCGCTTTGAAGAAAAGTACAAGGTTGAATATTCTCCCGAAATTGTCTTTTGTGAAAAATGCAAAGGTACAGAAAGCCCGAAAAGCCTTGTATTAACCAAGTGCACAATACGAAAATGTGCTATTGAGAAAGGTTACGATTGTTGCATTGAATGTGATGAGCTGAAAGGGTGCGTTAAAGAAATCTGGACAACTTTTCCGGAGTTCCACAAAAAGGTGCAGGAAATGCAGGCAATTTATAAGGCATAAAAAAACCGCCTCTCGGGGCGGTTAAAAGTCTTTCTTATCCTAGGTAAGTTTTTAATAACTTACTTCTGGACGTGTGCCGCAACCTGCGGATGGCTTTTTCTTTAATTTGCCGTACCCTTTCGCGGGTCAGCCCAAATCTTTCTCCAATTTCTTCCAGGGTCATTTCCTGGCAACCAATACCAAAGAACATCCTGATGATGTCACTTTCTCTCTCTGTGAGGGTAGCAAGAGCGCGTTCAATCTCACGTGCAAGCGACTCCATAATCAATGTGCGGTCTGCAATTGGGGAGTCATTGTTTACAAGAACGTCAAGTAGACTGTTGTCTTCGCCTTCAACAAATGGTGCGTCAACAGAAATATGACGGCCGGAAACACGCAAGGTGTCGGCTACCTTTTCTGCTGGCAATTCCAACGAGTCGGCCAATTCTTCAGGTGAGGGTTTGCGTTCGTGTTCTTGTTCGAATTTTGAAAAGGCTTTGTTGATTTTATTCAACGAGCCTACCTGGTTTAGAGGTAAACGAACAATACGCGACTGCTCTGCCAGAGCCTGAAGGATAGACTGGCGAATCCACCAAACTGCGTATGAAATGAATTTGAACCCACGTGTTTCATCAAACTTTTCTGCCGCTTTAATCAGCCCAAGGTTTCCTTCGTTGATCAGGTCAGGAAGGCTTAATCCTTGATTTTGGTACTGCTTAGCTACAGAAACAACAAAACGAAGGTTTGCCCTGGTCAATTTTTCCAAAGCAGCCTGGTCGCCTTTTTTGATGCGTTGTGCTAATTCAACTTCTTCTTCAACAGTAATAAGTTCTTCTTTGCCAATTTCTTGTAAATACTTGTCAAGAGAAGCACTCTCACGGTTAGTAATAGATTTTGTAATCTTTAATTGTCTCATACACCCTTCTAAAAAAAATCGTGCAAATATAGACTTTTTAAGTCAATAATTCAAACGAATAAACAGCTTTATTTTATTGTGCTGTTCAATGTTAATTTAAACAAAACATACATTAATTTTCGACACTAAAAACATAGTAAGCGGGTTCTCCGTTTGGATAAATTCCTTCAACTAAAATTCTTTCTTTTGCCTTATTTATTATTTGTTTAAAATCGGCAAGTTTCTCAACTTTTTCGCTATTTGCGTATACAATAATAAAGCCTTCCTTTAGTCCAGCGTCATCAAGTTTACCTTTATTTAAATCGGAAATTTGAATTCCATGGCTAATTTGAAGACGGTATTTCTGTTTGTCTGTTATCTCTTTAAACTCAGCACCCAGATATTTATTATCATCTGCTGTAATGATTTCAGTATCTCCGTGCATGTTACGGAGGGTCACCTCAAATTGTTTCGGTTTATTGTCTCTTTTTACTAAAACTTTTACTTTATCACCAGGACGCTTCTGTCCAATCAGTTCCTGAAGCTCGGCCGTTGAGTTCAGTTTTACGCCATCAATGCTGATGACAACATCTTCAGCTTCAATGCCAGCTTCTTTTGCTGCGCTGTTTTCATTAACTCCGGCAATGAATACCCCCTCAATTTTATCAATGCCATATTCTTCTGCAATTTTAGCATTTACATCAGCTATACTTACACCTAAAAGTGCGCGTTGAACTTGCCCAAATTCTTTTAAGTCGGAAACAATTTTTTCAACAATGCTGGATGGTACGGCAAATGAATATCCGGAGTATGAGCCTGTTCTGGATGCGATGGCTGTGTTAATTCCCACCAACTCCCCGTTCATATTTACCAAAGCACCTCCACTATTTCCTGGATTTACAGCAGCATCGGTTTGTATAAACGCTTCAATGCTCATTGATGCCCGGTTGATGCCTATATTCCGGCTTTTGGCACTTACAATTCCTGCAGTAACAGTAGATGTTAAATTGAAAGGGTTTCCAACTGCTAGCACCCATTCGCCCAGTTTAAGTGCATCAGAATTACCAAATTTTAAATGCGGTAAATCTGATTCTTCAACTTTCAATAAAGCAATATCGGTGTTTGGATCGGCACCAACAAGTTTGGCATCTAACTCCCTTTTGTCGTTTAATACAACCGTAATCTCATCGGAATTATCAATAACATGGTTGTTGGTTACAATGTATCCATCAGCTGACAAAATAACACCAGAACCAGCACCTTCACGAATTCTGGGTTCTTGTCGTTGGTAGCGGTCTCCATAAAACCATTCATAAAAAGGATTGTATGCAGTTTCAACTTCGGCTTTTACTTTAACGTGAACAACTGCATGAACTGTGCTTTCTGCGGCATATGTAAGATCCGGGGCCTCTCCTTGGGGCGCAGAAGGTAGGTTTGCATATTTTAAAGCCTGGTTCTGTTCTATTGTAACATATTCAGGTTCATCAAAAAAACGAGTGTAAGCCCACAGGGCAACAAATGCACTAAGTAGTGCAATTGCAATTGTTAAGCTGACTTTTCTAAAATTCTTCATAGTATCCGTTTTTGAACGTAAATCAAATTAATTGTGCAAATCTAACGCATAAAAAGTGCCAGTGTTTTTCATGTTTTAATTCCTTTATAATGTTTAACAAGTTTTAACAGAAAGTGTTCCTTTTTTGGGCATTAATAAACGATGATGGATGATCCTGGTATAAAATAATGGTGTTTTTATTAGTTGTTTTTGCTTTCAGGAAGATAATGTGAAAAAGTTTCATGATATTCTTTTGTTAAAAAGATGTTGACTAATATTTTATTTAAACAATATGTTTATTGGATTTTAGTACTATTTTTAAGTCAAATTGTTAAATGTGCTTAATGGTAGGGAAGAGGTCGTTTAGATCAGGGAGTACAAATGTATCCAGTTACATTCGTAGGTTGATTATTATATTTACGTTAGTTACCACACTATTGGTAGCTACTACAATTTCTTTTCATGAAATCTTTGTTTTTCAGAAAATTAGGTCAGACCAACGTGAGGCATATCTCGGAGAGCAAAAATCGTTCATAAAAGATTTAATAATTAACGAGGTTGCATACGTTGAAAACCAGAAGCTTCAGTTTGACGAGCAAATCAAAGGAAAATTTAAACTGCATGTTCAAAATGCCTATTTGATGGCTGATAAGCTTTATAAGCAGTATGAGGGAAAAATGAGTCGCTTGGAACTGCAGCAGCTAATAATTAACGCAGTTTCTTCTCAACAAAACCCAGATTTATACTCAAGGGTATTCATAAACTCTTTAGAAGGGAAAGGTGTGTTTTACCATGGGCAGTCTTCTCGTCATGGGAAAAATTTAATTGATTTTAAGGATGTTAATGGAAATCATGTTGTTCGCAATGAAATTAAACTCCTCAAAGAAACAGATGAAGGGTTTATCGATTACGGAAATGGTGATCAATGGGATATGGATTCAATACCACACCACAAAATAACATACGTAAAAAAATTTGAACAATTTAACTGGTATTTTGGGTACAAGGGATACCTCGAAGAATATTATGAGGACTTAAAGAAAGAAATAGCACAAAAAGTAAGCTCAGTAAGGTTTCGGCATGGGGGCTATATTTTTATGAACGAGGAGGGTGGTGATCCTGTTGTGTTGGATGGGAAAATATACAACGGTGATTATAACTTTTTTGACGGCACTGACTCTAAAAAGCATAGTGTGTTCCTTCTTGAAACAGAAGCAGCTAATTCATCACCAGATGGTGGTTATTTCAGTTACGACTGGGAAAAAATGGAAGGCGGGGAAGCAGTCCCCAAAATTTCATATGTAAAGAAATTTGAAGCCTGTAATTGGTTTCTTGGTGCTGGCTTTTATATTGATGAAATTGATTCGGCCTTGGACGCTCAGCTGGCTGAACTAAAAAAATCGTTAATTAAAAACCTGATTCAGATTATCCTTATTCTTATTGTAATTCTTTCAACGGAGTTTTGGCTTATCAATCGATTTAACAGAAGGTATCAGGGTGACTTTTTTCTATTTTCCAATTTCTTTCGTACTGGAAAGGCAAAGTATGAAACAATTGATGTGGACAAACTGCATTTTGAAGAATTTAAACAAATGGGGATTGTAGCCAACCAGATGATCGAGCAGCGAGAAAAATTTTATGATCAGCTGGTGAAGGAAAAAAAGCGCGCAACAGAATCGGACCGATTAAAAACAGCGTTTTTGGCAAACATGTCGCACGAGATTCGTACACCCATGAATGCAATTCTTGGATTTTCAGAAATGATTAATGATCCTAACTTGGGTCATAATGAAAAGATAGAATATTCCAATATCATTCTCAATAATGGGGAACACCTTTTGGGATTGATCAATGATATAATCGATATTTCAAAAATTGAATCAGACCAGCTAAATATAAACAGAAAGAAGTTTAGGCTAGACAGGCTGATTGATACGATTGACTTATATTATCGGGAGCTAATTGCTTCTAAAAAAGGTAGCTCAGTAATGTTCCTCACTGAAGTTAGCCTTCCAGTTAATTATATGTTCAACTCAGATGAATTTAGGGTAAAACAAATCATGGACAATTTAATTGGAAATGCCATAAAATTTACAAGTCGTGGTAGCATAAAGCTGGAAGTAAAAAAAATCAGTAGCAAAATACAATTCAAGGTTTCTGATACTGGTATTGGAATTCCTGCCTGTGAGCAAAAAGTAATTTTTGAGCGCTTTATGCAGGCAAAAAATAGCGATAAGGAAACCTATGGAGGTACTGGGCTGGGGCTTGCCATCTCCAAAAATATCATTAACCTGCTTGGGGGTGATATTGAATTGGCATCAAAGCCGGGCAAAGGGGCAGTTTTTACTTTTTATGTTCCTGAATAGAATTTATCAACCATTATAGACCAATATTGTTAGAGAATTACCAAACTCACAGCAATGAAGAATTCCCTTCTTTTTATCCCGGACATATCGGGTTTTACCAGTTTTGTTAATGAAACGGAGATAACGCACAGTCGGCACATTATTTCTGATTTGTTAGAATTGATTATTGATGCAGACGATTTGAATTTGCAGGTTTCGGAAGTTGAAGGGGACGCGATTCTGTTTTACAAGTATGAAAAAGTTCCCACCTTCAATGAAATTTACGAGCAGGTTATAAAGACATTTTCATTGTTTCATCAATTTATACAACAGTATGAACATGAACGAATATGTCGGTGTGGTGCTTGTAGTACCGCAATGAATTTAAGCCTGAAGTTTGTTGTTCATGTGGGCGAAGTAGAACAGATTAAAATTAAAAACCACAACAAGCTCCATGGTAAATCGGTAATACTGGCGCATCGCCTTTTAAAAAATAATGTTGGCCAAAACGAATATTTGCTTTGGACAAAAGACTCTTTTCAGGCAATTGAACCAGTTGGTAAGGAAAAGGTTGAAAGTCAATCGATAGTATATGATTCCATAGGGGAAGTTCAATATAATTACATATCCTTGAGCAAGGAATTGCATGAGCAAAAGAAAAAAATATCCCTTCCCTTGCATGACGAAAATAATCGGATTTCGTTAAGTCGTGAGTATAATCTGGATATTTCATTCCTTTACGAAATGGTCACAGATTTTGAAAAGAGGTTAAACTGGGATAAACGAGTAAGTGATATTATCACTGCTAATGATCAGGCTTTGCTTAAGTCAGGCGATTACCACACATGCGTAATTGGTGACAACAAACTTAATATTCAGAGCATTGGGCGGGTAGAGGACAATGGTAAGATCATTTATGCAGAGCGCTTAAACGATTTCAAATTTTTTAAAGCGTTGATGATTTATTTTGTTTTTGAAGAAAAAAATGGAAAAACTAAACTGACAATTGAAAACTCGTTTAAATTAAAGTATCGCTTATTAAACTTTGCTAAATCTATAGTAAAGAGGCAGTTGATGAAGACAATAGATGTTACTCATCAGGAGTTAAAAGCATTGGAGTAGTATGAAGTCGCAGGTTTTAGATAAAAAAACAGCAACAAATCCCTTTGTTAGAGAAATGTTGCTGAATATATTGTGCAGAGAACTACTTCATCCAGTTAAGGATGTTTTCTTCAATTCGTTTGTTGATGTCTGTTAAATCAGATTTTTCAAACTGATCACCAGTTATGTTCTCAAAAAGTTCTATGTAACGATCAGAAACTGAGCCAACAAAAGTCTCATTCATTTCCGGGATTTGTTGTCCTTCTTTACCCTGGAAACCATTCTCGATTAACCACTGGCGTACAAATTCCTTGGAAAGCTGCTTTTGCTTTTCACCTTTTTCCTGGCGCTCTTCATAGCCCTCGGCGTAAAAGTAGCGGCTAGAATCAGGTGTGTGGATTTCATCGATCAGGTAAATCTTGCCATCTTTTTTGCCGAATTCATATTTTGTGTCCACCAAAATCAATCCTTTTTCAGCAGCAATCTCAGTTCCTCGTTGAAAAAGTTTGCGCGTGTAATCTTCAAGCATTTCATATTCTTCTTTGCTCACCAGGCCTTGTGCAATAATTTCTTCACGCGAAATATCTTCGTCATGGCCTTCATCAGCCTTAGTTGTTGGAGTTAAGATTGGTTCTGCAAATTTTTGGTTTTCAATCATTCCTTCTGGCATTGGCACTCCACAAAGGGTTCTTTTTCCGTCGCGGTACTCACGCCAGGCATGGCCTGTTAGGTAGCCACGAATCACCATTTCAACCTTAAATGGTTCGCAGCAATGTCCAACAGTTACGTTTGGATCCGGAGTAGCTATTTTCCAGTTTGGTACAATGTCGCTGGTTGCATCTAAAAATTTTGCTGCAATCTGGTTCAATACCTGGCCTTTAAATGGAATTCCTTCTGGTAGCACCACATCAAAAGCAGAAATGCGGTCACTTACAATCATTACCAGGTACTCATCATCGATGCTATAAACATCACGAACCTTACCATGGTAAACGCTTTTTTGATTTGGAAAATTGAAATCGGTACGAGTTAATGCTTTTGTCATCTCAATTATATTTACAATTTAATAATTTCATCAATACTAGAATTATATGTGTTAGATTTCAGGTAGTTTATCCATTTAGAAAGAAGAAGCACAGGTTCTGCTTGTTCCCTAAGAAGTGTAATAAAAAGTCTCCTAAATCTTGGATCATTTTTAGATGTAATGCGTTTGCTTACTCTTGTTAATTCTTTGATGTCTGTTGGTAAATCAAAGTCTTCAAGTTTTATGTCTGTGTTTTTCGACGCTTCAATAATCCATGCTTCGACTGCAGGTTGTATTTGTATTATATAGTGACTTTTACTCTTATGTTTGAACAGAGTTAAAAATTCTTTTTGACATAATTCATTAAACTCTAACAAGTATGGAATCTCTCTCTTATCTTTATCGATTATTCCAAGGGCGAACGAATCACTAAATTTTCCTTGCATTAAGCTTGAAACCTTATTGCACCCTTTTTGATGGTTATATCCTTTGTTAGGAGAAGTGATTGTCTCAATAAGATTTGTATCTATATAACATTCAGGGATTATTGAAAGTTCCATTATAAAAAACGTTCATGATTAAAGAGTAGATCAACACCATATTGATAAATTTCATCTAATTCTTTTTTTGACAACCTTTTTACAATAGTCTCCCCATTTTTATAATCAGTTAGATAGATTGATAATTCTTCTCTGGCATGTTCTAAAAAATCGTTTATTACATAAGGACTGTGGGTTGATAATATAAATTGATTGCTACTTGAATCAATAATTTCATGAGTAATATGACTTATGTATGGAGGGAAGGCATTTGCCTCTGGTTCTTCAAAAATTAAAATGGAGCTGTTGTTGGAAGCAATCGCTGTTTTGTAGAAAATTACTCGTTGCAATGTGTCTGCAATTGAAGAATAAGGAATTAAAAAGATTTCTTTCCCTTTTTGTTCTTTCATTATTTTTAATTCTTGACTTGCCCGGTCAAAAACTAAATCAAGATTATATTCTTTGAATAAGTTTATTAAATCTTTTTTTAATGTAGGATTTCGTTCAATGATACTTAATAAGTTTTTCCCAAAGGGAGGGAGTAAAAATGGAACATTAGTTTTTTTAAGTTTTCCTGTAGGATTAAACAGATAGGATTTGAATGGATTTTTCTCAATTTCAGATCCTTCAACAGTTATATGCATATTATCAGATAACCCAATTGAAAGATTTACATCTTTTATTCCAAATCCAGTCATGTGTTCAGAAATGCCTAATGGGGAAGAATTGGTTTTCACCTCATTCGTTTCCATAGAAAAATAAAACCGACTCAAATTACTGGTAATTGAAATTGACTTTTCGGTATCACCATCATGAAACAATTCATTGATAAAGTCAGCGCGAATAAGATTTGCTAACTTTTGGTTGGTATTTAATTTTAAGTAAGGTAAGCAAAATATACTTAGAGCTTCAAGAATATTTGATTTACCAACATTTGGCCTGCCTATGAATAAGTTAATTGCACTTAAATTATCGATCTTTAAATCTTTGATTGATTTAAAGTTTTTGATTTCAATATGTGATAAAATATTTCTCATCTTTCTACAAAGATAATTGATCTATTTATCTTTTGATTCTTCTTTCGCTGCTAATTTTTGTTGATGGTGTTTGTCATATGCGTCCACAATTTTTCTTACCAAACGGTGACGAACAATATCCTTTGAGTCAAAGAAAACGAACGAAACCTCCTTAATGTTTTTCAGGATTCGTTTAGCTTGTATCAGTCCGGATTGGCTGATGGATGGCAAATCGATTTGTGTTTCATCACCGGTGATGATGAATTTTGCGTTCATGCCCATTCGTGTCAGGAACATTTTAAGTTGGTTGAGCGTGGTGTTTTGAGCCTCGTCCAGAATTACGAATGCATTGCTGAGGGTTCGTCCACGCATAAAAGCGAGTGGTGCAATCTGAATGGTTCCATCCTTCATAAATTCCTCCAGCTTTTTGGCAGGGATCATATCCTGCAGTGCGTCGTAAAGTGGTTGCAGGTAGGGGTCGATCTTTTCTTTCAAATCACCCGGCAAAAAACCCAATCGTTCGCCTGCCTCAACAGCCGGACGGCTTAAAATGATGCGCTTGATTTCCCTGTTTTTCAGTGCACGCACGGCCAGCGCAATTGCAGTATATGTTTTTCCTGTTCCGGCAGGGCCAATAGCAAAAACCAAATCAGCTTTTTTAGATTCTTCTACCAGTAGCCTTTGGTTTGGTGTTCTTGCCCTGATTGGTTTACCGCTGTTGCCATGTAGTAATAAATCCTGAGAACCACCATTGTTCCCATTAAGTGCATCCATGTCGTTGTTCATCACCTGATGGATGGTATCTTCGGGCAGGATGTTAAATTGATGGTAATGATCCAGGAGTAACTGAAACTTCTTTTCGAAAGCAGCACTTTCAGCTTCGTCGCCATGTATGATTAATTGGTTTCCCCTGCTTACAATTTTGAGCTTTGGGAAGAACGTTTTTATCAAGTCAATTTTATGATTGTTTACGCCATAAAACTCAAGTGGGTCAACGCCTTCAAGTAAAATTTGTTTTTCAAACATATATTGATTTGTCCTTCCTACTATTTGCTGCAAAATTAGCGAAAATGTTTTGATTTTTTCTGATTGTTTTCATACAGCACAATCAGAACTAAGCACTTCGTGACCTTTTTTTCAAAATGTTTGTTTGAGGGAATAATCTAAATGATCACCTTTGTCATCTCAAATGAAGAACCTGTTTTCAAATACTGTATTCCTGGCTATTGTTGCATGCCTGCTTTGGTCATCTGCTTTTGTTGGTGTGAAAATTGGGTTGCAGTACCATACCCCATTCCAGTTTGCGGGTGTCCGATTCTTTATTTCAGGTATCATGTTGTACTTGTTTTTTGGAAGTTTCAGTAAATACTGGAAGCAGGTTTTCGAAAACTGGAAATTTATTGCACTCATTTCAGGTTTGCAAACCGTTGTTCAGTACATGCTTTTTTATGCAGGAATTAATATGCTCCCTGCTTCTGTTGCCGCAATGATCATCGGTTCTTCACCGCTTTTTATTTCAGTAGTTTCGCATTTCAGTTTTCATAACGACAAAATGGATTGGCTGAAAACCTTAAGTATCATACTGGCTATTTTAGGAGTTGCAGTAATCAGTTTTGGCCCGGGGAAATTGCCGATTGGCATGCAGGTTAGCTTGCTGGGGGTTGCTTTGTTGTTAATGAATAATGTAGTCTCAGGTTTTTCAAATGTTATTATTGCAAAAAAGCCCGCCAATATTTCACCTGTGGTTATGAGTTCAGCTTCCTTGTTTTTTGGTGGGATTGGTTTAATGATCATTTCAATACCTATTGAAGGGTACGGGCTGGAGTCTCCAACAACTGAATATTATGTAGCACTTGGATGGTTAAGTTTTCTTTCGGCAGCAGCATTCTCGATCTGGTTTAGTTTACTTCGTAGGCCAGGAGTAAAAGTCTCCATCCTGAATATCTGGAAATTTTTAATCCCCGTTTCCGGGGCAATATTAAGCTGGCTAATCCTGCCCGAAGAATCGCCAAACCTTACTTCGCTTATCGGAATGGCATTAATTGCCGCAGCTTTACTTATCATGAATTATTCGAATCGAATAGCTCAACGTGGATTAAAGTAGTTGTTGCTTTTTTTGAACAAATGAATATTATTTATTATTATCGTTGTGAATTCAAAACATCCCAGTTCATATGAAAAAATATCTGATACTAATCCTATTGTTCGCTGTCATCAAAGGATATTCTCAAATTAAACCGGTTGTATACTTTGATAAGAATGGTATGTATGTAGAAGATTCATTATTGGCTGAATCTAAAATTGTGAATCGGGATATAAGTAAAAAAAGATTCGAGTTAGTCCTTTTTGAAAAACGAAATAATAGGTGGTTTGAAGGTATGTATAAACAGATTGTTAAAAAGGAGGATGAGAATAGATTTAGCATTCAGATTATTGATAGGTACGAAAGTGTACTTAAAAAATTTAAATTGGAATTGGTTGAAACTACAACAAATGGTTTTTTAATAAGGAAATACCAAAACAAGAAATGCATTGAGGAAGTGGAAGCACTATCTGTTTTTCCTTTAGTTCATCATGGGGTGTCAAAAAGTTACTCGCTAGACAATCAGGATATTATTCAAGTTTCTCATTTGTATAAAGATGTTGTGTTTAAACATTTTCCTCAGCCAGCATTAGTGGAGATGTATAAGGAATTTTTGCCTGTTAATGAAGCCGATCAAATTCCTTTATTTCCAGGAGGGGAGAAGGTGTTTTATAGCTGTCTCACATCAAATCTTAAGTTTCCAGATCATATAAAAGTAAAAGATTTACAAGGTACTTATTTCGTCTCTGGGATTATTGATACCTCTGGTGTGATGAAGAATGTTCAGGTGGCAATTGGTGATAACTCTGAAATTAAAGAAGTTATTTATTCAGCATTTAAAGAGAGCCTAATGCCTTGGAAGCCTGCTTTAAAAGCTGAAAAACCTGTTGAATATGAATATCTGTTTCCGTTAGTTTTTTCTACTAAAAAGAAGAGTGAATTCGACGATATCAAGATGCCGGAATATCAAGGAGGAGAAATGCGACTTCGAAGACATATAGCTGAGCGTATAATATATCCGGTAAGTGCTCAAAAAAGAGGTGATCAGGGAAAAGTTTTTGTGAATTTTGATGTGAATGAAAATGGTGAGGTCATAAATGCCAAAATTGTTAAAAGCGTTGATTTTGATTTAGACAATGAGGCATTAAGAGTAGTAAAAACCTTGAGGAATTGGATACCGGGAGAAAAGGACGGTAAAAAAGTATGTGTAAGTTATACAGTACCGATTAACTTTGTTTTAAGGTAGATACACTCATTTAACTTAGTTTACTAGTGAGCCATTCCACTTGTGATAAATACTGTCCAGTTTTTGGACTAGATCAATATTTTTAACTGATAGGTCGTTTATTTCAGTAGGATCATTTTTGATATTGTACAAACTCCATCTGTCTTGTTGGTTGTTCCGAACGATTTTCCAATCATCAAGGCGCATGGCCTGCCCGTTTTTCCATTCCCAAAACAATGGTTCAGTTCGTTCGTTTTGCGTTCCATTAAAAACTGGCACTAAGCTTTGTCCTCGCAAAGGAGTGATGAATTGACCATTATGTATTTCGGGATATTCAGCATTCGAAATTTCCAGAAGTGTTGGCATAAAATCAATAAAATGTCCGGGGAAGTCGCTAAATGAATTGGGTTTGATTTTTTCAGGCCAATAAGCGATAAAAGGCGTGTTTATGCCTCCTTCAAAGCTGTAATTTTTATAATACCTGAAAGGGGTATTGGCTACGTTTGCCCAATCAGCACCAAGGGAAATCCACCTTCCCATTGATCCTATTGGAGCCAGATCATTATCGTTATTTAAACCCACAACTTCTGCAGACGCCCCATTATCTGATACAAAAAAGATAATGGTATTTTCAAGGTATCCGCTCTTTTCCAGTTGCTTCAATACACGTCCAATATTTTGGTCAATTCGGTCTATCATTGCGGCATAAACTTCCATGACCTTCGCTTCATATTTCATTTCGTCTGTTGAAAGGCTGTCCCAGGATTTGTAAGTAGCTTCTGATAACTGATAAGTAGAATCAATTATGCCCAGCTTAAATTGTTTTTCATATCTATTTCCCCGGATGTAGCCATAGCCTTTGTTGTACTTGCCTTTATATTTTTCAATATCATCCGGCCAGGCCATTAAAGGATCATGAGGAGCGGTATAAGCCAGGTATAAAAAGAATGGTTTGCCACTTTTTTTGTTTTCTTTCAAATAATCAATAGCATAATTGGTGAAGTAGTCTGTTGAATAGAAATCATTATCTGCGGGAGTGTATGGTTTATATATCATACTATCGATTGCCCACTCCCTGTCGTTTCTTTTTTGTGCTGGTTTAGGTTCACCTGGTCTGGGGAGCCCCGGATTGAAGTGATTGCATGCCCCATCTTTAAGTCCAAAGTAACGATCAAATCCTCGATCTGTTGGATTTTCAAGGCCATGATGTTTGCCTGACCAAAAAGTATTATAGCCAGCTTTCTTAAGTACTTCGCCTAAGGTGACTGCATTCCTAATTGGATTTTTATGGGTTTTATCGTATCCGCAATCCTGAGCATAAACACCTGTCAATAAACAAGCTCTGGAAGGGAAACACTTTGAAGTATTGTAACAATTCCTAAAGCGCATTCCTTCTGCCGCGATCTTGTCGATATTTGGTGTATTGATTTCACTTCCATAGCATCCCAGGTCGGACCATCCCATATCATCAACACAAATCAATAGAATATTTGGTTGGCTATCTTCTTGTTCAGATTTGCAACAAAAGAAAAAAAGGAAAATCAAGACAAGCAGATAACTTGATTTTGCTACAGAAAGTTGTATTGTCATTTGTCAATTTTGCTTATTGACTTGAAGTTAACACATTTTTCTATTTCCTGGAATGCAGACAAACATGATTTCCTTCAGTATCCTCAAAAATTGCAAAATATCCAATTTCTTCAGTTATCTGGGTTTTTGGTAAAATCACCTTACCTCCTGCAACAAAAATTCTATCCAAAACATTAGTTAAGTCTTCTCCACCGTTTAAGTAAATTTTAGAACCAAGAGCACTTGGAATATAGCCTTCTCCTTGCACTATAGCACCTCCAACTCCGTCCTCTTCTTGTTCCATTGGAAAAAAGCCCATTCGGAATGTGTTCATTTCCATTTCGGTCATTTCAAAATCAAAAATTCGGGAATAAAATTCTTTAGCACGGTCAAAATTTAATACTGGTATTTCTGCCCAAACAATAGCATTTTTTGGTGTTACCATGATATAAAAATTAAGTGTAATTAGATAAACAAGTAAATTAAGGAGTGAGTTCAAGAAAAGGGATAACCTTCCTTCCCCCGTTTGAAATGGAAATAGTTATCCCTGTAAACACTCCTAAGCAGTATGCCTTTTACTATAAGTTTTTAATTGCCAGATAGCTTGTGTAGCTATCGATCAAATCCATGTATTTAGCCTGGATTTTTTCAGCTTCTTCCTTGGATCCCTGCTGATTAATAAATTCTTTCCACCACTTTACACCATCAGGAGAAAATTTCCATTCAAGGTCTGATGGTCCATCCTCAAATGTCCAAATAAGCATCAGATCATATTCGCCTGACATAAACCAAATCATTTCAGGAGCTTCGGTTTCAGCCGCTTGTCCTGCTGCCTGATAAAGTTTAATGATCTCCTTTGCTTTGTCAACTTTGCCGGGTTTGTAATCAACTAAAACAACTTGATGCCAGCTTACATTTTCATGCTTTACTGGTTTGGGCTCTTCCTGAGCAGAACCAACAGTTGTTATAAGAAACATAAGAACAATCAGGATAGAAAAAGTTTTCATACACATAATTTTAGTTAGTAATTTAATTAATAAGGACTAGCAAAAACAGGATTAACGTTGATTTTTGGTGTATGAGAGGAATGGGTCAGTTCGGTTTAGCGATTAACAAGTTACAACCTATTTGGAATAAATCAAAATAATTTGGCGAGCAAGCATGGTTTTGATGTGCAATAAAGAGATGTAAAATAGTCAACTTATGTTTAAAATAAGCGGTTTTAGCGGATGAATAAAATGTGAGAAAAATGGAAATATGTTTTTTGAGTTTTTTAAAATCATAGCATGGATTAAGTTATATTTGTGTTTCAATTTTGAAAAATATGAACGATACTCCTCTGATTTTAGTTTCCAACGATGATGGGATACATGCAAAAGGTTTAAAAGAGTTAACCGAGGTAATGCGGTTATTTGGCGAAGTGATAGTTGTTGCCCCTGAGCTGCCCATGTCGGGTATGTCTGGTGCAATTACAGTTGACAAGCCGTTGCGGGCAACAAAAGTATCGGAGGAAGAAGGTTACACTGCATATAAATGCAATGGAACCCCTGTAGATTGTGTGAAGCTTGGTTTTAATCAGCTTACAGATCGTCCACCAAATTTTGTGGTTTCCGGAATTAATCACGGAGCAAACTCATCGGTTAGTGTTGTGTATTCAGGTACGATGGGTGCCGCTATTGAGGGCTGTTTACATGGAGTGCCATCCATTGGTTTTTCCATTTGTGATTATGCGGCTGATGCAGACTTTTCGAAAGCAAAAATGACTGTTGCCCGGATTTTTCAATCTGTATTTGAGCAAGGCTTGCCTTTGTTCACCTGTTTAAATGTGAATATTCCCAAAGGGGACGTTAAGGGGGTTCAGGTATGCAGGCAAACTAAAGGAAAATGGATGGAAGAGTTTGAGAAGCGAACAGATCCACATTCCCGCGAATACTATTGGATGAGTGGATACTTCAAAAACTTTGAACCCGAAGTTGAGGGTACTGATTTGTTCGCACTCGAAAATCAACTGGCATCAATTGTCCCTGTAAATGTTGATATGACTTGTTTTGAGACCTTTGAAAAAATGAAAGACTGGAAGTTCTAATGAGCGAAGCCCCTTCAAAAAATATTAGCAAAATAAGTCAGGGTTTTTATCCTGGGCTGGTATTTCCATTGGTGATTTTTCTAATTATTTATCTGGTTCAATATAAGGAAATTGGATTTGTGGATTACTTAAAAAGCATGCTGCAATTTCAATTGCTTTTCAAGCTATTGTCACTTTGTGTCGTTCCCAATTTAATTTTGTTTCTTCACTATTACCGTCAGAAAAAGGATATGGCTGCACGAGGGGTTTTGATGGCTACCTTCTTATATGCGTTTATAGTATTAATTTCAACTGCCCTTTAATATGAGGTACTATTTTATTGCAGGCGAAGCATCTGGTGATTTACACGCATCGAATCTTATAATTGAGATCAAAAAACTTGATCAACAGGCTGAGCTTCGTGGTTTTGGTGGTGAACTGATGGAGCAGGCCGGAATGCAGTTGAAGAAGCACTATCGGGAAATGGCTTTTATGGGTTTTATCCCAGTTTTGATGAACCTTCGAACCATTAAGAAAAACTTTGAAACCTGCGAGAAAGATATCCTGGATTTTAAGCCGGATGTTCTGATACTTGTAGATTATCCGGGATTTAATTTACGAATGGCCGAGTTTGCCAAAAAGCATGGCATAAAAGTTTATTATTATATTTCTCCAAAAATATGGGCATGGAAAAAGCATCGCATCAAAAAGATTCGGGCATTTGTTGATGAAATGTTTACTATCCTTCCTTTTGAAACTGAATTTTATAAGCAGCTTAATTATGATGTAAATTATATTGGAAATCCTGTGTTGGATGCAATTGTATCAAGTTTGAAACCGAAGGATTTTGATGAATTTACTTCTTCCAACCAAATAGAAAATAAGCCTGTTATTGCCCTGTCGCCTGGAAGCCGTTTGCAGGAAATTCGTTCGCTTTTACCACGAATGCTCGATGCTGCTTCTTCGTTTTCTGATTATCAGATTTTAGTTACTGCTGCCCCAAATATTGAGAGAGCGGTTTACAATGAATTGTTGAAAGGCTACCCTGTAAAAGTAATTTCAGGAAAAACCTATGAAGTTCTTCAACATGCTGAAGTGGCGGTTTTGGCAAGTGGCACTGTTTCTTTAGAAGCAGGTGTGATAAAAACACCTCAAATTGTTTGTTACCGAATGGCTGGCGGATCGTTGTTTTTCCGTATTGGAAAATGGGTTTTAAATATTGATTGGGTTTCCTTGGTCAATTTAATTCTTGGCAGGGAAGCTGTGAAGGAATTGCTCCAGCATCATTGTTCGGTAAAAAATATCCGAAATGAATTGAATTTGATCCTGAACAATCAGGGACACAGGATAAAGATTGAGGAAAGCTATCAGGAGCTGCATAAAAAATTGGGTGAGCCAGGGGCATCAGCGAGGGCGGCAAAACAAATGGTTGAAAAACTAAAAAAGTAGTACCTGCACCTGTTGAGAAAAGTATTGATAATTCTTGATCGTTTCCTATCTTCGTTTCGGGAAAACAATAAACAAAGCATGTACAGTTTATTTCGAAAAGAAATCACCAGTTTTTATGGATCTCTGACGGGCTATTTGATTGCCCTTGTTTTTTTAATTGGGAATGGCCTTTTTTTGTGGGTTTTCCCTGGCAGTTTCAATATCCTTGATGGTGGTTATGCCAGCCTGAATGGTTATTTTGAGTTGGCTCCATGGGTATTTTTGTTCCTTGTGCCTGCGTTAACAATGCGCTTACTGGCCGAAGAAAAAAGACTGGGGACAATGGAGATTTTAGTCACCCGGCCAATTTCCCTTTTTCAGTTGGTTTGGGCAAAATATTTGGCTGGAGTGGTGTTGGTCGTAATCTGCTTGCTGCCAACGCTGGTGTATTTTTATTCGGTATATTTCTTGGGAAATCCCATTGGTAATTGGGATGGAGGTGCAGCTTGGGGATCGTTCATCGGGTTGTTTTTCCTGGCTGCTTCATACGTTGCCATTGGCCTGTTTTCATCTTCAGTAACTGACAATCCGGTTTTTGCATTTGTACTGGCCTTGTTTATTTGCTTCTTTTTTTATTTGGGATTTGATTTTGCATCAGGCCTTTCATTTTCCGTTGAGCTTTCTAATTTCCTTCTTCCACTTGGAATTAACGAGCATTATCTTTCAATGAGCAGGGGTGTGCTTGATTCAAGGGATTTGGTTTACTTCATTTTACTCATTGTATTTTTTCTGGTGCTAACCAGTTTGACGATTCAGTCAAAACAAAAGAAGATTAAATCTCAGATAAAAAAAATAGCTACTTTGCTGGTCACTCTTTTAATTGTCTCACTTATATCAGGGGCGTGGTTTTTTAGGCTCGACCTGACTTCTGAAAAAAAGTATAGTTTGAATGAATTATCAAAGGAGTTGGTACAAGAATTGGAATCCCCGGTGAAAGTGGATTTGTTTTTGGCTGGAGATCTGCCAACCGGGATGAGAAATTTGCAGCAGGCGGTAAAAGAAAAAATACAAGATATTAATGCTTATTCCAGTGAAAGGGTAAGGTTACAGGTTCATGATCCTTATGAAATGACCAACAATCAGAAGGATAGGAATCAGTTGTTTGAACGATTGGTTGATTTAGGAATTCAGCCTACTGATTTACGCTTAAAAAAGGACGAAGGAACCGTGAGCAGGTTTATTTTTCCGGGTGTAGTGATTCGTTACAAGGACTATGAAATTGGCGTAAACCTTTTGAAAAATAATCCGTCATTTCATCATGAGGTCAACTTAAATAATTCTATTGAAACTGTTGAATATGAGATAATAAGTGCATTGCGTCAATTGATGGTTGATGAAAAGCCAGTTGTAGCCTTTCTCAATGGACAGGATGAACTCAGCAGAATCGAAACCTTTGATATTCGCCAGTCGCTGCTTGAAAACTTTCAAGTGAAAAATTTGTATGCTGTAGAATTAAATCGAGAAGAAAATTTTCCAAAGGCGTTGATTGTTGCTGATCCCCAAAAACCATTTTCGGAAGAAGACAAGTTTTACATTGACCAGTATTTAATGCGTGGAGGAAACTTGCTGTGGCTGATTGATCCCGTTCAGGTAAGTCTGGATAGTTTGCAGAGAGGTGAAACAACACTGGCATTTCCCCGTGACTTGAATCTAAGTGATCAGTTATTTCGATATGGAATTCGATTAAACCCAAACCTGGTACAGGATGTCGATTGCATCAGTCTTCCGGTAAATACTGCCCCAGCAGGTTCGCCAACTAAATTTACACCTGCCCCCTGGTATTATTCACCACTTCTTCGACCATCAGGTCACGAGTTAGGCAGAAATCTGAATCGGTTAAAATCCGGGTTTGTCAGCCTTGTTGATACTGTTGGGAAAGATGATCAATTGAAAAAATCTGTAATCTTGCACACTTCACAGTATTCGAGGCAAATTCGTACACCTTTGCAAGTGAGTTTGCAGAGCATAAATAATCCTCCTTCACGTGAGTTGTTCAATGAGCAAAAATTACCCGTTGGGGTGTTGGTTGAAGGAAGGTTTCGGTCAGCATTTAAAAACAGGATGGTTGATCAACTAAATAAAACCAACATTCAGGTAATGGCAGAATCTAAACCTGCAAAAATGATTGTTTTAGCGGATGGAAGCCTGATTGCCAATCAATACACCAGAAAGAATGGACAACTTCAAGCCATGGCTTTGGGCTACGATCGATATTCTAATCAGACATTTGGAAACAAAGCGTTTTTGTTGAATGCTGTTAATTATTTATGTGACGAAATAGGAATTATGTCTCTTAGATCAAGGGTTTTTCAAATCAGATTGCTTGATAAAGTTAAAATCCGTGAGCAGCGGTTGGTTTGGCAGCTAATAAATGTTGTTTTTCCAATTGTGCTGATCTTGCTCTTTGGTCTGATATTCAGGCTAATTCGCAAGTGGAAGTATGCCCGTTGATTCTTTTGTAATAAATAGTGAACAAGAAGAATAGGTAAAAAAAATCAAAGTTTGTATATTCGTATAATTCTGAAACAGGCATGGCGTAAAGCCTGGTTGATAAATTGCAATAAAACAAAAAACCTTAAAGAAAATATCGATGAAACGACCATGAGAATGTTTCTTTTGAAAAAGATTAATAACTCAGGGAGTTGCATATGATACCGATGAAAATAAAAAATTAAATCATATGAAATTTGTTGTTTCCAGTACCGAATTACTGAGCCACCTGAATGCAATTAGTAAGGTGATTAGTTCGAAGAATACATTACCCATCTTGGATAATTATTTATTTCAACTGGAAGAGAATCGGCTAACGATTACTGCTTCGGATTTGGAATCCACTTTGATAACAAGTATCGATTTGGACAATACAGAAGGTACTGGCGATGTTGCTGTTCCTGCAAAATTATTAAACGATACCCTAAAGGAGTTTCCGGAGCAACCGTTAACTTTCCAAATTGATGCAGAATCATCTGCCATTGATATTTATTCTGAAAATGGGAAGTTCAGTATTGTTGGACAAGAAGGGGAAGATTTTCCACAATTGCCACAAATAAATGAAGATGCAGCTTCTTCAATTGATGTAAACCATGATGTGCTGATGCATGGAATTAGCAAAACCTTGTTCGCAACTGCAGACGATGAACTGCGTCCGGTGATGAATGGTATTTACGTTGAATTAGGAGAGGATGATTTAACATTCGTAGCTTCTGATGCGCATAAACTGGTTCGTTACAAAAGAAGCGATGCAAAAGCAGAGGTAGAATCATCGTTTATTTTGCCAAAGAAACCAGCTGGTTTGTTAAAAAACCTTCTACCGAAAGAAGAGTTTGATGTGAAACTTCAGTTTGATGATAAAAATGCATTCTTCACACTAAGCAATTATAAACTGATTTGCCGTTTGGTTGAAGGAAATTACCCAAGCTACAACTCGGTAATACCAACAAACAACCCTAACAAGTTGATCGTTGATCGTTTAGAACTTTTCAATACGATTAAGCGTGTTTCGGTATTTGCAAACCAAGCCAGCAACCTGATAAAATTGCATATTGATGATAGCCAGTTAGTGGTTTCAGCACAGGATGTGGATTTCTCCATCTCAGCTGTTGAGCGCTTAAAATGTCAGTACGAAGGTGAAGAAATTGAAATTGGCTTTAAGTCGACTTTCTTGTTGGAAATTCTTTCAAATATTTCCAGTTCTGAAGTAAAAGTGGAACTTTCTGATCCAACACGTGCAGGATTGATGTTACCTGCAGAAAAAGAGTTTGATGAGGAAGATGTGCTGATGCTCCTTATGCCAATGATGATTAACGCGTAAAATGAATTATTAGCTATAAAATTAAACCTAACAGGCTCTTTAACTTGTTAGGTTTTTTATTGAATAAACCTTGTAACACAAAAATCGATGAATTTAAACTTGCGAAACCCATTGGTATTTCTGGATCTTGAAACAACAGGGATCAATATTGTAACCGACCGTATTGTTGAGATTGCTTTGTTGAAAATAAACCCTGATGGCACACAGGATGAAAAAGAAATGCGTATTAATCCGGAGATGCCCATTCCACCTCAGGTAAGTAAGGTTCATGGTATTTACGATGAGGATATAAAAGATGCACCCACTTTTAAAGAAGTGGCAAAATCCCTGGCTAAGTTTATTGAAGGTTGTGATTTGGCCGGATTTAACTCCAATCGGTTTGACATTCCCTTGTTAGCTGAAGAGTTTCTTCGTGTTGATGTGGATGTAGATTTTAAAAAGCGAAAGTTTATTGATGTGCAGGCCATTTTTCACAAAATGGAAAAACGAACCCTGGCAGCTGCTTATAAGTTTTATTGCCAGCAGGAATTGGTTGATGCCCACAGTGCAATGGCCGACACAAAAGCAACTTATGAAGTGCTTAAGTCGCAATTGGACATGTATAAAGACGTGGAGTTTGATGATGGCAAACAGAAAATTAAACCCATTGAAAATGACGTGAGCAAGTTAAGTGATTTCTCGTCATACGACCGGAATGCGGACTTTGTGGGACGCATTGTTTACGATGAGAAAGGGGTTGAAGTTTTCAACTTTGGGAAAAATAAAGGCATACCTGTTGAGCAGGTTTTACGTGAGCAGCCAGGCTATTTTGGTTGGATGATGACCAGCGAATTTCCGCTTTACACCAAGAAGGTGTTGACAGCCATAAAATTAAGGATGAAAGACAGCTAAAATGAAAATCATTTGTATAGGCAGGAATTATTCGGAACACATTAGTGAGTTGAAGAATGAAACTCCTGACGAACCTGTTGTGTTTATGAAGCCAGACTCGGCTTTGCTTCGGAATAATGAACCATTTTATATTCCTGATTTTAGCAGCAATGTTCATTACGAGTGCGAGTTGGTTGTGCGTATAAACCGGCTAGGAAAAAATATTGAACCCCGGTTTGCCAACCGCTACTATGATGAAATCGGTCTTGGGGTAGATTTTACTGCCCGTGATCTTCAGAATAAATTGAAAGACAAGGGTTTGCCCTGGGAAAAAGCAAAAGGCTTTGATCGTTCAGCGGTAATTAGCCCAGAGTTTGTTCAAAAAAACGAACTGCCTGATTTAAGTTCAATCAAGTTTGAATTACAAAAAAACGGGGAAACAGTTCAGCAAGGTGATTCCGCAATGATGTTGTTCCCCATTGATGAGATTATTTCACAGGTGTCGAAATATTTCACCATAAAAATTGGCGATTTAATATTTACCGGTACACCAGCTGGCGTTGGTCAGGTAGCCATTGGTGATCGCCTGGAAGGATTTCTTGAAGGCAAAAAAATGTTCGATTTTGATATTAAATAAAATTAAGTTCTGTGTATTTTATTTGGGACATTCCAAGTTTGATCGGCATTGATTTAAAAAATTGTGTATCCAAGTAAAAGTGAGAAAGTTTCAAAGCCTGATTTCCAATAGAGATATTCACCTAATAACTCGCGTTCTGTTTTGTACCTTAATTCTACACTCAGTTTATTCAAGTATTTAAATCCAACACCAAAAGCTAGGTTTGTCCCTGACTTGACTTCTAATGAATTGTGTATAGAACTATAACCTCTATCAATAAGGATGGATGAATTGCTCGTGAAATCAAGTTCATATAAAATATTCACGAAGATTTTAGAATCATTATTTAAAAATAAATAATGTCTTAGACCAATCGGCAGTTCAATTGACTTGTATTCAATTTTTGTTAAATCCATGGCGCCATCATAACCATAGTTGTTTTGAGTTAGTTTATCTGATGAATAATGTTGGTACGATGGTTGTATTACAATACCCCATTTATTCTTGTTGTATGGTAGGATAAACTCAGTTTCAAAGCCAAATTTCAAATTGATTTTATTATCTAGATTAATTGTTTTTTCCTCAGTTAGTAGATTTTTGATATATAGATTATTGGAGTTGATGCTGGCAATTACTGATAGATTGAACAAATCTTTTCTATGCTGGTTTTCAAATTTATGATAATCAGACTGTGAGTATTCATTATATTTTTCGAATAACTGAAGTAAGCTATTTTTATGATATTTAGCAGTCTTAATTTCTTTTTGCGAAATTGCTTGACATTTTAGGTGGTTGTAAAGTTGCTGTCGAAATAAATTATTTTGACGAATTTTCCCATCAATCAGATATCTTTTATATATTAACTGATTGAAATCCATGTTGTTTGTTTTAAAAAAGAATATTCTCGAATTTCCTTTTACATAGGAGTATAAAGAAGCCTTTCCTTCAATGAGCACTTTGAGTAATAGCTTTTTCTTCTCAAATATTGGATTCCGTTCTGTGCTTAATTCATCGAGCATGTCACTAGATTTGTCCAAATCAACTGTAGCTCGTACATATTTCGATACACCATCAATAGCAAATTCTTTTATGGAATCGATAGTTGCTGTTTGAATATGTGAGCTATTACTTAACTTATATTCAAAATTGGTGGGATTATTTAACCAATCAATATTTTTTATCAGGCATATTTTTTTTTTGCCTGATTCATTGATAAAATATCCACTTTCAAATAGAGTTTGTGAATTAGAATTAATGCTCAGAATTATTATTAATCCAAGGATTAGTGATAGCTTTCTCATTGAATTTTATGTTTATTTATTGTGGGTTTTAGTACAGAAGAATCGATTTTGATATCAAATAAATAAATCACACTTACCAGATCAAAAATACCAAAATTAGATTAATTATTCGAATATGTATGGCCAATTACAAATTACCAAGGAATATATACCTAACATTTCTTTTTAGCGCTAGCTCCACCGCCGCCAAAGAAACACATGACACCCAATAAAAATCCAAAGTCATACCAGCCTCCTGAATTGGGGAAAGCATAGATTTCATAATCGGTAAACAGGCTTCCAATAAAGCTGAATAAAATGATAAACCCATGAAATAACCCTTTCAAAAATCCTGGAGGATCGCCAATATTTCCAACAGACTGGGTTGCACATGCAGATAAGAGCAGAACAAGTAACAACAAGGGGATAAGCTTTGTGTAGTTTTTCATATTTATATGGTTAAGGATTAAGTAATCTTTTTTTTACGGTAAAAGCTTTTGCCGGATTTTTTACCAATAGCTGTTCGATATCCTCTTCAGAAAAACCTTTTGCTTTCAGGTTGGGAATTAATGTTTGAAAAATGTTGGTGTATGGTTTGTATTTTTTTTCAGGCTTGTTCGGATCGTACCACCCTGCATCGTGCGATATCAAAATTTTATCCAAAACATTTTCGTTTTTCAGAAAAACCAAACTTTCACCTTCCAGTTCTTTTTTATCCCAGCCATATTTGTCAAGTGATATCCAGCAGCCCATTTTTGCAGCCTTCACTAATTTTGCCCAGTCTTTTTCATTGCTGGCATGCGTCCAGATAAATGCTTCGGGCGAAACACCTTCTTCTTTTAAAATTTCTAATTGTTGGAAAGCCCCGGTTGCTGGTCCGGTGTGCGACATGATTGTCAACCCGGTTTCTTTGTGGGTTAGTGCAGCAGCACGGGCTAATGTTGCATGAAACTCAGAGAGTGGTTTCCGGTTCACTGCAATTTTAATAAATCCCGGTTTTATGCCCGTACCTTCAATTCCTTGTTCCCATTCAGCTATCCAAAAACGGGCAATATCTTCGGCCGGCATTTTTAATACATGTTCAGGAATGAATTTATTATTAAACGCCCCATAAAATCCGGTATTGGTAAGGATATTTATCCCGGTTTCATCGGAAAGTTTTTTCAATAAGCTGACGTCCCTACCAAGATAATTGGGTGTGCATTCAACAAATGTTTTTACCCCATGCTTTTTAATTTCCAGAAGATGGGGAAGGATTTTTTGAAAGGCTTCTTCTGGACTGTGTGGTTTCAAATGAACGCTATCGGCGCCAATAAAATTTACCAAAACATGCTCATGTTCTAGCGTAATGCCCATCTCTGAAGCATCAATTTCACCGTTTACAGTGACAATTTTATTCTCAATTGTTGATTGGCACGAAAAGATAAAAATAAAAAATGGGAGGAAAATCAGCTTGTTCATTGCTTCTTTTTCTCCCAAAGTTAACCAGTTATAAAATTTTGTCAGGCGTATTTGCATTTTTTTCTGCACAATAAATTAAAATTTAGTTCCTTGACTATTAACTTTTGAATCCAACAATAAATCCTTTTTCTTTTAAACTCGTCAGGAATTCAGTAATTTTTATGCGAAGTAATCTTTCATCGTTAATTCCAAAGAAATAAATGATGTCTCCCATTATGGATTCCAGCTTATCTTTTCCATCTGTTATTTTTTCAATGATGAAGGTAAACAAGATCGAAAGATTGATAAACTGCACTTTCCCACTATCTTTTTCCCTAAACAGCAACAAAAAGTAATCACCTTTCATTTCCTTTTTAATTTTCGAAGGGTGATTCAAATGAACCGGGTAATTGAATTTGACAAGCCGATGTTCAGGATTTACAATAATTTGATCGTGGAACCAGTCTCCTTCGTTTTTGTAATGAGGGTAATCAATATCAGGCATCATGTATACTTCAATCTCCATCCATTCAAAGTATAGCAGATCGTTTAAAAATGGTATGTTGTATGTTTCATCATACTTTTTAGCTATGGCAAATTCATAAAACTCCAATGGAAGTTTCCATACTTGCGGTGTTTTGCAAGCGTGTTCACTAAAAAACTGATAGACCATTTCTTCCCATTCATCTTTGGTAATATAACTGAACACAATGGGGAATGCAGACTCGAGCGAATCTTTCACCACATTGTAAACCAACCTCCGGTAATGAGGTAGCCTACCAGGAGTTGTGCCAGAAATTTCAACCAGATTGCCATCTCGGCAATATCGGGCTAGCTTACTTTGGTGTTGATATGTTTCAGCTTTTAGCAGCATGAGTTTTTTCCCATTTTGTGTCACAAATTTTTTGCAGGCGGTTCATTTCTTGCTGAAGGTCTTCCATTTCAGGAATGTTGAAATCACGTTCAAGCAAAACCGGAACGGGTTTCATTTTCTGAATAATCCACTCAAATAAATCGTAAACCGGATCAATAATATCTTCGCCATGCGTATCGATAATTAGATCATCGCTGATCTGGTAGTGACCGGCCATGTGGATGTATGCAACTTTATCAAGTGGCATTTTGCTCAAGAATTCTTTGGCATTGTAGCCGTGGTTATGTGCATTTACATACACATTATTTACATCCAAAAGCAACTCACAATCGGCTTCTGCTACAATTGCATTTACAAATTCATCTTCGCTCATTTCAGCAGCGACAGGTGTATAGTATGAAACGTTTTCAATGGCTATTTTTCGTTCTAAAAAGTCCTGTACCTGTCTGATTCGTTGGGCAATGTGTTTTACTGCATCTGCTGTAAACGGAATGGGGAGGAGGTCATACAAATGTGCGTTGTCGCATTTCGAATAACTTAAGTGCTCTGAATAGATCTTAACATCATAGTCGGATAGAAATTGCTTCACATCTTTCAGAAATTGCCTGTCAATTTCCTCAGGGCTTCCAATGGAAAGAGATAGCCCATGACAGGTGATTGGATATTTTTCTGCTACCTGGTTCAATATTTTCTTCCAGTAGCCACCAATACCCATCCAGTTTTCGGGAGCAAGCTCTACAAAGTTTGGTTTTATGAGTTTTTCATTTAAAAACTCCTCTCCAAAATCTTTTCGAAATCCTATGCCGACATTTCCATTCATTGTAGTTTCTTAAAAAAAAATAGGGCAGGGGAGATTCCCCGCCCATTATGGGCTTTAGGATTAATTACCACATTTTCCTTCACCACATTTAGCTTCTTTTGATTTTCCTTCAGTTTTAGCTTCAGATTTCTTTGTGTCTTTCTTTTCACCACACTTTGCTTCGCCGCATTTCCCTTCACCACATTTGGCATCTTTCGATTTTGTCTCAGACTTAGCTTCTGTCTTTTTTGCTTCTTTCTTTTCCTCGCCACACTTTCCCTCACCGCATTTTCCTTCGCCACACTTCAATTCGAAGTTATTTTCAGGTGTAGTTGCTTGTAAAGTGTTGCCTAAAATTTCGCTTCTTATTTCAGAACCTGAACCCAGTGCATCATAGTCGTATAAACTTGAAGTAGTTGCGGCAGTCAAAGATGATACGCTTAATAAAGCACCTGCAACGAAAGTTCCTTTAAGCAAATTTTTGCTTATGTTTCTTTTTTCTTTCTTTTCCATCACGTCAATATTTAAATTAATTTAGATTGAATTCAAATAATTAGACGATGGTCTGAACGAATCCTTACATAAAAACGGATAAAAATATCTTTTAATGAAGCATGTCTTTGTCAATGGATTGATCGACAGCGCGTTGTATTGCTTCTTTTTTTTCTTCTGGAAGGCGTTTGGAATGACTGTGCCCATCATTTAGCAATTCGCTAACTCCATGGTCAATCAATGAATTATGCTCATCAAAACGTCGGCAATACACACAAGCCAATAGGTGCATACGTAGTTGCAGGCGTTCCCTTAATTTTAGCTTGCGGTACTTTTTTATAGAAATGAGCAAACTGGCATCTTCACAGCTCAACATCAGAAAATTCATTATTTTGCCCATTAACTTACTCATTTGCTATTCCTTTCTTTTCAAGGCATTCTCGTAGTTGAAGCTTTGCCCGATGGATAAGTACCCATAGGTTAGACGAAGAAACCTGTAGTTCCTTACAAATTTCAATGGTGGTACATTCTTCCATATTTTTCAGACGAAACACTTCCGCTTGTTTTTCAGGAAGATAGGACAAGCATTCGAGCAGCAGGTTCATGAATTCTTCATTCAAAAGGTCAGCATCGGCTGATGCACTCCACTCTTTTGGGGCATTTTCTGATTTCCAGTGTCCAATAAATAAGCCATCGTTTCTGAAGAATCGGCTCAAGAAAGATTCGCTGTTTATCGTTTCTCCTGTTTCATTTGTGCTAGCTTCAGATTTCTTGTTTCTTCGATGATGGTCAATTATTTTGTTCTTAAGAATTTGGTAGAGCCAGGTTTTCTCATTACTCTCCTGCCTGAAGTTTTTTAAGTTTTTGAGGGCAGACAGAAATGTTTCCTGCACAAGGTCTTGCGAAAGTTCGTTGTTGTTGGTACGAAAATAAGCAAAGCGGAAAAGCTCATCCGAATAGTTTTTGACCCAGTGGTCAGGATTGCAGACATTAATAAACTGATTGTCCATGTCCTTAAAAATAGTTGCTTTTCAATAGAATAGCAATCCTATTTTTTAGATTTTTTATGTACCACGAGTATTGCCCCACAAAGAACAATGACAGCACCAATCAATGAGTAGACAGAAAACCGTTCGGGATCAATCCATGAGACTTCCATATTTGAGAGTATTCCCATCACCAAGAAAGTAATCATTGGGTTCATGATTATGATGATGCTGACCTTATTTGCTTCAGTATATTTTAGCGCTTGGGCAAGACTTCCGTATGCAACCAGCGTATTTAATCCAAGGAAAATTAGGAGTAACCACCATGCCCAGCTTAGTTCAAGAAGAGGCATTAGGTTTGTAAACGGCAGGTAAATCAGTGCAGGTAATCCAAATAAAAACAGGTTTAAAGTTCCTACGGAGTATTTTTCAACCAGCTTTTTTTGAAAAACAGCATAGGTTGTCCATGCAAGGGCTCCGCTGATGGTAAACAAAACACCCATATTATATTCACTTTCTTGCCCAATCATTACTTTAATCTGTTGGCTGTAAAAGAAAATGAAACCTACTATGGCCAGTGCAAAGCCAATAAGTTGTTTTTTCCTCACCTTTTCTTTGAAAAAGATAATACCTGCAATTGCCAGTGTGATTGGCCCTGTTTGAATGACCAACTGTGCATTGCTCGGGCTGGTGTAGTGAATGCCCAGCATAAAACCCATGTAGTTCCACGAAAGTGCTAACGCTGCAAAGATGAGAAAGAGTGGAGGTCGGTATAAAATTTTCACCGATGAGGGCTTGTGGAAAAGTTGATAGGTGAGGAGTACTGTAAATGCTACTACGAACCGAAACCAAACAATGGTTTTTGGTTCTACTTCACTGGTAGCAACTTTTAAGGCGATAGCTAAAAATCCCCAAAGAAATGCTGTGATTAACGCATAAAAAATTCCTTTTTGGTTATTGCTCATAGTTATGCCTTTATACAAAAAGCGGCTGACTAATATGCCAACCGCTTGATTTAGTTTTTTATCTCAGCTGTGCACCCAATTCTTTTTCATAAGTAAGAATCAGTCGCTGCATGATTTTGTCAATTTGCTTATCCTTCAAAGTCTTTTCATCATCGCGTAGCGTAAAGCTAATTGCATACGATTTTTTCCCTGCTGGTACACCTTTACCTTCATAAACATCGAAGAGTTCAACAGATCGAAGCAGTTTACGTTCAACTTTTTCTGCAATTTGTCTGATTTGCCCAAAAGTTACTTGCTTATCGATCAGTAATGCCAGGTCGCGGCGTACTTCCGGATATTTCGGCAACTCAGCAAATCGAGTCAGGTTGTTTTTCTGTTCAAGGAACAGGTTGTCCATCATCAGATCAGCAAAATATACCGGATTTTCAATATCAAATTGTTTTTGAAGTTTTGGATGAACGATACCAATCTCAGCTATTTTCTTTCCATTTGGATGATTGAGAACCAATCCTTCAGAAATCAATTCGTTGGAAAAACTTTCCGCTTTCAGTTTATTTAATGCCAAGCCAAAACGTTGAATCAGGTTAGCGGTAAAGCTTTTTAACTGGAAGAACGTGCTTTCAGCCTGGGTTTGCGTCCAGCTTTCTTTTTCTTTATTGCCTGAAACGAACAATGCCAGGTGCTCTTCTTCCCGATAATTCTTTAATGCAGCTTCTTTAAGATCCGAACCGTTGTGGAAATAGCAGTTCCCAAATTCGTACAAACGAAGATCAGCATTTCTGCGGTTTGCGTTGTAGGCAATGGTTTCCAAACCACCAAAAAGCAAAGTTTGGCGCATTACACCCAAATCAATACTTAATGGGTTGAACAACTCAACGGTATTTTCTTTTTTGTATGTTTCCCCTTCTTCGTAATAGCCGGCTTTGGTGAGCGAATTTGACCAGATTTCATTAAACCCCTGTGCCGTCAGGCTTTCTGCCATCAGGTTGCGGATTTTAACCGGATCGGGTTTTATCGAATATTGAAGTGAAGCATTAACGCTGGTTGGAATTTCAACATTGTTGTACCCGTAAATACGAAGGATTTCTTCAATCACATCTGACTCACGTTTTACATCAACACGGTATGGTGGAACCGACAATGAAAGTCCGTTTTCAGTTTCGCTATCCACTTTTATTTCCAACCCTTCCAATATCAACTTTATCGTTTCAACAGGAATTTCCTTGCCAATTAGTCGTTTGATGTTCGAAAAGCTCACATCTACTTTGAAATCTTCGATTGGCTCAGGATAGATGTCAATTACTTCAGAAGAAATCTTACCTCCTGCTATTTCTTTAAAAAGAAGTGCAGCCCGTTTCAAGGCATAAATCGTTCCGTTGGGATCTGTTCCCCGTTCAAAACGAAAAGAAGCATCGGTATTTAAACCATGACGGCGAGCAGTCTTCCGAATGTAAACCGGATCAAAACAAGCCGATTCAAGGAAAATATTTTTTGTAGATTCTTTAACCCCTGACTTAATACCACCAAATACACCACCAATGCACATCCCTTTTTCATTCGCATCGCAAATCATCAGGTCGTTTTCGTGCAACTCGCGGTCAAGCTCATCCAGCGTGGTGAAATTTGTACCGTTTGGCAATGTTTTAACAATTACTTTTCCCCCAGCAATTTCGTCAGCATCAAAAGCATGCAATGGCTGACCAGTCTCGAACAAAACGTAGTTTGTGATATCCACAATGTTGTTGATTGGGCTCAAACCAATCGCTTTCATTCTGTTTTGCAGCCATTCCGGTGATTCTTTTACTTCAACGCCTGTAATGGTTACTCCGGAATACCTTGGGCATGCCTCAAGGTTTTCTACCTCCACAGGAATTTCAAGCTCGTGATTGTCAACTTTAAAATCATCAACCGAAGGTTTTGTATAAGATATTTCCTGGTCTTTCTTCAGGAAAGCAGCTAAGTCGCGGGCTACTCCAATATGCGATGCACCGTCAATACGGTTTGGTGTCAAATCAATTTCTATGCAAAAGTCAGACTCGATATTGAAGTATTCGCTGGCAGCTGTTCCTACTTTTGCTTCAGCAGGCAAAACCATGATCCCTTCGTGGCTGGTTCCCAACCCAATTTCATCTTCGGCACATATCATTCCCTGCGAAGCTTCGCCTCGAATTTTTGCTTTTTTGATTACAAACTCATCATCACCATTGTATAGTGTTGTGCCAACAGTTGCCACTACCACTTTTTGTCCGGCAGCAACATTTGGCGCACCACAAACGATCGGTAAAACCTCAGGTTCACCTACATCAACGGTTGTCTTGCTCAAGTGATCCGAATTTGGATGCTTTTCGCAGGTAACAACCTCGCCAATAACCAATCCACGTAGGCCTCCTTTTACACTTTCAACTTCTTCAATTCCACCAACCTCAAGTCCGGTTTGTGTTAAGATGTCTTCCAGTTCTTTCGGGGTCAGGTCGGTATCAATGTAGTCTTTCAACCACTTATAGGAAATGTTCATAATCTAATGCTTTATTGCTGAATTTCAGAGTCCGACAAAAGTAAGCATTTTTTGGGCGGAGGCAAAGATTGGTTTTGGGAAATATTATGAGTAATTCAGATTTGTTATTCCATTAGCAATCCAAGTTTATTTATGACTCATTTCTCCTAATGTATAAAGGTGTGAGAGTTGAATATAATTGTTGTAATCTTCAGCTTTTCCTAATATTTTAACAATTAATGTCTATGTGGAATCTTTTTTAGGTACATTTTTAAGAAATGTAACTGAACACAAGCTTATTTTTATAAATAGAATATTTAAAATGATGAAGAAGATTGTTTTATTCACGTTAATTTTATCTTATTCCTTTATTTTGTTTGGGCAACAGCAAAAAAAGCCGTTGACTTTTGAAGATATCCTTTCCTGGAAGCGAATTACAAATACACTTATTTCGAATGACGGGAAACACATTGTTTATCAGCAAACCCCCTGGAAAGGTGATCCTATATTGAGTGTGACAAATCCGAATGGTGATGAGCTTGAATCAATCCTTTATGGGAACAAAGCTGCGATTACTGCAGATTCAAAATACCTGGTTTATCGCTTATCTCCACCTGTTGATAGCATCAGGGGATTGAAGTTGAACAAGGTTAAGAAAGAAGATTTACCTATTGATAAACTTTGCATTTATAAGTTTGAAAGTAAGACAACAGAAACATTCGATAGGCTGAAATCATTAAACGTTCCCAAAGAATGGTCTGGTTGGATTGCCTGGCAAACTGAATTGCCCAAAGACACCATAAGCAAAAAAACTTCAACAAAAGTTAAATCAAAACTTCCACTCTACATTAAAGATTTTAGTGCCGAATCAGTGAGGATTATTTCTGGAGTAACTGATTATAAGCTTGCTGAGGAGAATGAAGTGATTACTTATATCACGGAAGGTGATAGCCTTATTGAGCCGGGTGTTTATGCCCTTGACTTAAAAAATAACACTGAAACCAGAATTTCAGGACACCATAAAGAAGTGAAGCAACTTTGCATTCACAAAAACGGTGATAAGGTAGCTTTTCTGGCAAAAGCTAAGAACGATAAGAAAGCTGGTTTTTCCATCTATTCCTGGAATGGAAGTGGAGAGGCTGAAATGATTGTGAAAGATCAAGATTCATCAATCCTTCAAGGATGGATGATTAGTGAAAACGGCAGTTTATCTTTTTCTGAAAATGGGAAACGGTTATTTTATGGTACTGCTCCCCAAAATGCAGAGAAAGACACCACTGTTCTTGAAGAGGAAAAACCAGTTTTGGATATTTGGCACTGGAAAGAAGACTACCTTCAAACTGTACAGTTAGTAAATAAGGAGAAAGACTTGAAAAAATCTTACCTGGCAGTTTATCATTTCGATACAAAACAATCGGTTCAACTTGAGACAGAAAAATATTCTGGAATAATTAAAGCGAAGAAAGGCGATGCAGATAATTTTGTAGCTTATTCGAACAAACCGTACGCTTTACAAACAATGTGGGAGGGAAGGCCATATCACAATGATTTTTATATTGTCGATGTTTTTTCAGGAAAAGCTAAGTTGATAAAAAAAGATTGTCGGGCAACTCCATTTACTTCACCAGGAGGGAATTACATTTTTTGGTACAATGCAACAGATACGACCTGGAATACTTACGATTTGAATAACAGGGAATTTCACATTATTTCAACTCCCGAACGGGTGCAAATAGCCAATGAGTTAAACGATAGGCCCATGCTGCCAGGCTCTTATTCTTACGCAGGATGGTTGGAGAATGATGCTGCCCTGCTGGTTTATGACCGATATGATATTTGGAAACTTGATCCCACTAACCGGGAAGAACCGATAAACCTTACAATGAATGGAAGGCTTGATAAAATCAACTATCGATTAGTTCGGTTTAATGTAAAAAGGAACGATGAAATAGTGTTGGATGAAGATCTTCTGATTAAAGGGCACCATGAAAAAACACGATCAGATGGCTATTATTCTTTTGATATAAATAAAACACAGGCTCCAAAAGCACTGTTGGTAAAAAACTTTAAATACAATGTACCATTAAAAGCGAAAAATAGAGATATTGTTGTATTTACCAAGGAAGATTTTGAAACTTATCCTGACCTGATTGCAAGTAACCTGAAATTCAAAAAACAAAAGCAGATTAGTCATTTAGCCTCTCAACAAGAAGAATATTGGTGGGGGACATCCGAGATGGTATCATGGAAATCTCTTGGTGGTGAAATTCTTGAAGGCACATTGCACAAACCCGAAAACTTCGACCCTACAAAGAAATATCCAATGATTGTAAATTTCTACGAAAGGAGTTCTGATCGTTTGTTAAGTTACCGTATGCCGCAAAACCATCAGTCAACGATTGATTATCACTACTACACCTCAAATGGTTATGTGGTATTCAATCCGGATATTCACTATACAGAAGGACATCCGGGGGAATCTGCCTATAATTGCATTATTCCGGGTATTCAGCAAATCATATCCAGGGGATTTGTTGATCCTAAAAAAATTGGGGCGAACGGACACAGTTGGGGCGGTTATCAGGTAGCTTATCTGGCAACACGAACCAACATTTTTGCAGCCATTGAATCTGGAGCACCTGTGGTAAACATGTTCAGCGCTTATGGGGGAATACGCTGGAAAACCGGGTTGAGCCGTTCATTTCAGTATGAACATACGCAAAGTCGTTTAGGAAAAAACATTTGGGAGGCTCCTAATTTATACTTTGAAAATTCACCATTGTTTAAGTTGGACAAGGTTGAAACACCTATTCTAATAATGCATAATGATGATGATGGTTATGTCCCCTGGTATCAGGGTATTGAGTTTTTTATTGGTTTACGAAGGTTGGGCAAACCTTGCTGGTTGTTAAATTACAATCATGCAGATCACTGGCCGTTAAAAATTGCAGACCAACATGATTTTCAAATTCGTATGGCTCAGTTTTTCGATCATTACCTGAAGGGAAAGCCCATGCCTGTTTGGATGAAAAACGGAATACCTGCAGTAAAAAAGGGTATTGAGCTAGGTTATGAGCTTGTTGAATAAAATAGGATATACAGCTAGCTTATGATCTCTATTTTTTATTAATTAAAAATGAGAGATATCCTCAAGCCAATATTAGGTTTAAATTATTCCTTACTGATAATTTGTTAGCACTGCTGAAAGGCAGATATTTCCTAACCAAAATCATAAGGATAACAATTTGATTTTACTATTTTTAAGGCCATATTTTTAAACTGAAAACTTACATCGATGAAAAGAAAAATTCCTGTAATCTTGTTTTTGTTATTAGCTATTATTGCTTGTAATACAACAACAAAAAAAGAATCAATGAACAATCCATTTTTTGAAACCTACGATACACCTTTTCAGGTTCCTCCATTTGACCTGATTGAGCTGGATCACTATGTTCCTGCTTTTGATGAGGCAATCAAACAACAGCAAGCTGAAATTGAAGTAATCACATCAAATACAGATGAAGCTACTTTTGACAATACGATTCTTGCTTTTGATAAATCAGGTGAGCTATTAACAAGGGTCGCGAGTGTATTTTTTAACCTGAATAGTGCCAATACTAATCCAGACATGCAGGCTTTGGCCCGTGAGATTTCACCAAAAGTAACTGCACATTCGGATAACATCATGCTGAACAAAGAATTGTTCGTAAGGGTAAAAGCAGTTTATGAACAAAGAAATGAACTTGGGCTGGATGCAGAGTCATTACGCTTGGTTGAAAAATTCTACAAAGATTTTGAACGTAATGGGGCGAACCTGGATGATGCCGCACAAGAAAAATTGAGGGCTCTAAATCAGGAACTGTCTAAGTTGAAACTGAAATTCAGCGAAAACCTGTTGGCTGAAACAAATACCAATTTCAAATTGGTTGTTGAAGATGAAAAAGATTTGGCTGGATTATCTGATGGTTCAATAGCCGCTGCTGCTGCACAAGCTAAAAAAGATAGCATGGAAGGCAAATGGGTGTTCACCCTTCAAAAGCCTAGTATGATCCCATTCCTGCAATATGCTGAGAACCGTGAATTGCGTGAGGAACTTTACCGTGGTTATTTCATGCGTGGGAACAACAATGATGAGTTCGATAACAAAGAAGTTATGGCGACGATTGTGAAGCTTCGTAAAGAGAAAGCTGAACTTCTTGGCTTTAAAGATTTTGCTTCTTACATTATTGATAAGAACATGGCTAAAACGCCTGAAAATGTTTACGATTTTCTTCATAAACTTTGGGAGCCGGCATTGAAGCGTTCAAAAGATGAGTTGAAAGAAATGCAAGCCATAATTGATCGAGAAGGTGGAAACTTCAAACTTCAATCATGGGATTGGTGGTACTATGCAGAAAAACTACGCAAAGAAAAATATCAACTGGACGAATCAGCAATCAAGCCTTACTTTAGCCTGGATAATGTAACTGAAGGCGTATTTTATGTATGCAATAAATTATACGGCATTCAATTTAAAAAGCGTGACGATGTTCCTGTTTACCATTCTGAAGCTGTCGCATACGAAGTTCAGGAAGCTGACGGTACGCACATTGGTGTGTTGTACATGGATTTCCACCCTCGTGACAGCAAGCGTGTGGGTGCATGGTGTACCAGCTATCGTGATCAGGCTTACGAAAATGGCAAAAAGAGCCAATATCCAATTGCATCGATTGTTTGTAATTTCACCCGTCCAACAGGAGATACACCTGCATTGTTAAGCTTTGATGAGGTGACTACTTATTTCCATGAGTTTGGACATGCATTGCATGTGTTGTTTACCGATGGCCCATACCAACGTACTGCCGGAAATGTACCACGTGACTTTGTTGAGCTTCCATCTCAAGTAATGGAAAACTGGGCTGCCGAACCAGAAGTATTAAAAGTTTATGCCAAACATTATGAAACAGGTGAAGTAATTCCAAATGAATTGGTTGACAAGATCGTAAAGAGCGGACACTTTAACCAAGGTTTTGCCACTGTTGAGTACCTGGCAGCTTCATTGCTTGATTTAGACTGGCATACCAAAGAATTTGATGCTGATGTGTTGGCTTTTGAAAAAGAGGCGATGGACAACATCAAACTAATTGATGAGATTATTCCACGTTACCGCACCACTTATTTTGGACACATTGCAAGCAGTTATGCTGCTGGTTATTACGTGTATATTTGGGCTGGTGTACTGGATACTGATGCTTTTGCTGCGTTCAAAGAATCGGGTGACCTGTTCAATCCTGAGTTGGCTGCTAAATTCCGTACACTATTAGCAAAATCTGGTTCTGATGAAGGAATGAATATTTATCGTGCATTCCGTGGTCAGGAACCATCTACCGAACACTTGCTTAAGAAAAGAGGTCTGAAATAGATTATATTAATTGAATTTTGAAGAGGCTCTGTGATTTTTACAGGGCCTCTTTCTTAAGCTTTCGGGATGAGGCTGTCCAAAAAGTACCTTATCTGCACCTTCAACGACTTTTACCCTTAAGTTCCCTATAGGGAAGTCGTTGAAATTCAGGTTCCCTTTAGGGTTAGGGTAAAACTGAATTTCATGAAATACACAATTATGCTTACTTTTTGGACATACTCTTTACCTGGCGAATCGGAATTCGCCAAACCCAGTTTGTTTGATTCACTTTCATCCCTGTTGGTGATTCCCGGGAATCATGAATGTTTATATGAAGTTCTGTTTGACGTATTCCTGAAACTTCTCCCGGTACATTTTGCTTACTGGAATAACAATACCGTCACCACAAACAATGGAGTTGCTTTCAATTTCTGATATTTTCTGAAGGTTGACAATGTACGATTTGTGCACCCGCATAAAGCGATCTTCCGGTAATTGCTCCTCGGTTAGTTTCATACTTAGTAAAGACATAACGGGCTTTGCATTTTCACGATGAATGCGAATGTATTCATTCATACCTTCAATGTATTTGATTGCATTCAGCTCGATCCGGATAATTTTATATTCAGATTTGATAAACAAAAACTGCGTATCCGACTTGATACTAATGGCTGGGCTGTTGGCATGAATCCACTTTTTTGCTTTTTCTGCAGCTTTCAAAAAATCGGGGTAGTCAACTGGTTTTAAAAGATAGTCCACGGCATCCAACTTGAAACCATCAATGGCATATTGATCATAGGCGGTAGTAAAAATTACAACAGGCTGGTTCTCCAATTTTCTCACTAGCTCAATCCCGTTTAAATCAGGCATTTTTATGTCTATGAAAATGATGTCAATCTTGTTTTCAGATAAATAGCTGAATGCCTTTACGGAATGGGTAAATTTTTCTGCAAGCACAAGAAATGGAGTACGTTCAATGTGTTCAGCGATTACATCAATTGCCAAAGGTTCGTCATCAATTATTACACAATTAAGCATCATGCTATCGGGATTTTCAGGTTGACGGTATAAGTTTCTATAGTTTCATTGATAATTAAATCATATTTGTTTTGAAAGAGCAGGTCGAGTCTTTTTTTGCTGTTCTCTAACCCAATGCCACCTATCCCATTTGATTGAGAAAATCCATTTTTGTTATTTATGCACGTAAAATACAAATACCCGGCTTCTATTCTGAAATGAATATGAATGGAGCTTTTGTTTTCGTAGCTGGTCCCAAATTTGAATGCATTTTCAAGGTATGATATAAATATTAGAACCGGTATCTCAATGTCACTATAGGTTTCGGGTAGAGTAAGCTTAATCTCCACATCATTTACAAAACGCAGTTTCATCAGGTCGATGTAACTTTTTATGAATTCAAACTCTTTACTCAAAAGTACTTTGCCATCCTGGTTTTCGTAGAGCAGGTAACGCATAAGTTTGGAAAGCTTCATTACCGCTTCTCTCGATCGTTTTTTATCAGCTTCAATCAGTGAATAAATATTGTTTAGGGTGTTCATGAAAAAATGTGGGCTGACCTGATTTCTTAAAATACCCAGTTGTGCCTGAATATTTTCCTTTTCCAGTTTGGTTTTATCTTCTTCTGTATCGTGCCAGTGTTTTGTAAACGACAAACCTGTATCAACCGATACAATTAGAAGTGCCAGCAAAAGTAAATCTGCATAAGGTGGAATTGGATTAATTGGTTTCTGAAAAGGATTAGGCTTGCGCCTGGGCTGACGATCATCTGTTTGTTCACGCCTTGGAGGTGGGGGCGGTTGTCCTTGCCCTTTCCTGGAAGATTTTTCAATGTAATAGTAACTGCCGGATACAAGAATAATTAGTGTTGCTGCCAGCAGAAAGAACTGTGTATATTTCTTCTTTAAAACCAATTTGGGAATTAAAATCCAATGATTGATTGCAAATAAAGGGACAAGTAAAACCCTGTCTTGCCATATCTTGGTAACGTTTTGCCAGGATATTTTACCACCATCCTTGACAAAAATTAGAGGAGTAATGAATAGAAGTAAAAATATGAACGACATGAGAATAATGTCGATGTTCCGAATGTATTTTTCTTGTTTACTCATCCTTTCAAAGCTACATAAAAAAAGGGATTGTCTTTACAAAAGATAGTTGATGAAGGTTAACGTAATTGAATCGTGCTTACTAAGCTCAGGGGATTTCCCTGAGCTTAGTAAAACTACTTTGCTCAAAGGCTTTAGCCCATGGAGCAGTAGTAAATGAATTGGCAATTATTTAAATAGATAATCCGTATTTTCTACCACAGGCATTGGAATGGGTTCGGAGTATCTAAAAGCCCCATCAGGATCAACATAGTCCAGGTCGTTTGCCATTTGTGCCAGTTGATTCTTTTGATCATCGTTGAGCGATTGATATACCTGTGCAAAACGGGTAGCATACAGGTAAATGATCTCACCATCCAGTTCGCCATATTCAGCAGATAAATTATCAACCAGTGTTTTGTCAGCATTTTCACCATCCATAAAATCACGCAACTCGGTAGATATTTGTTCTCTGGTAGAGGTCAGTTCAAGGAGTGCATTTTTCTGAAGATCAACTATTTCACTAATTATTTGGCGTTGATCTGAATCCAGTATCTCAAGAAAAGCCTGCCCTGCATTTCCGGTAAGTGCTTCATTGATGGTGTAATTTGGCCCTCCAATCATTGCTGGCCAATCTTTTAAATAAAATGACCCGAAATAGGTTCCCTGGCGTTCCGGGCAAAAATAAGTGTCGCCAGTTACCGAACCGGCATACCAGGTGTAAATTTCGCTGGCATAGGTCATCACGGCCACATGTACATCTTTGTCCAAGTTCATGCTGCGGGTAGGGTCGGTCAGGCTGGTTTCGCTTGGCCAGTTACCGATGCCGTTCAGGTTTTTTAATGCAGCTATTTGTGCTATTTGATCATCCGAAAGTGAGCCTATCACATCACCAAAAAGCTTCGCACGTCCATAGCTGATTTCTCCATCAATTTGGTACAAATCGGCAGAGAAGGCTTTGATTGCATCCTCATCCAATTCAGTTGTGCCAGTTGGCAGGTCACCATCAATTAACCTTCTAAATGCTTTGCAAAGCGGAAACCGTTTGTCGGCATATTCATTGATTTGTTCCACTTGTTCGTAAGCTGCATCAACAAATAACTGAACCTGATCTTCTGTAAGGATATCTATAATATTTAAGGCGATAATTGGCACAAAACTGGTATTGTGTCCCATTTCTGTTTGATCATTGTCGCGAAAATATTGGAAACCACTGTAGTCTGCTACTTTCCCGGGCGGAAGAAAAGTTTGTGCGCCAAAATCTCCCACCATAAAACCAAGCGCATCAAAAGCGATGGTATTGAGTTGGGCTCCATCTGAAAGGGTTCGCTCCATGGTATATTGTGGATTTTCAAAAGGTTCTTCCCCAATCGGATCGTTAACAATTAAATCTTCTGCTTCATCATTTTGGCAGGAGCAAAATATTCCGGCAAGAAAAAAACAAGCCGTAATTATTGTAATATTTAGCTTGGGTTTAATTAAATCTATCTGTTTCATGGCTTAAAATTTTAGTTTCTTATTCTGATTTGTTTATTCAAACTAACGGAATAATGCCACAAACTCATATAGAACATCAATGATCAAGAATTATTTCTCAACGAAATCATCAATTCTCTCAGTAAAGAAAATGTTAGTTTTCGAGAGTAGATTGAACCTGCCTGCAAAAATAAGGCAGACGGGTTTTTTGCTTTGGTTATTTTGAAGTTGTGCAAAACAGTACATTTTCTCCATTCCACTGGTTTCCTTTTGGCAGAATATCATTTCGGAAACCGATATCACTGAAATGATGTGTATTCAGAAAACCAACTACATCATCTTCTGAGAAAAAGTGAGTCCAAAAACGGTATGTTTGCACTTCTTCTTTGGAATCGACAACAACATGTTGGTACAAAATGACTTTTTGTTCTTTGTACAAGAACGATTCAGAGAGTGCCAAATAGGGCGTACTTTTCCAAAAGCCACTTTCAGTTGCTTCCCATGTTTTAGGGGCGATTTTATTTTCCAGGTCGATGTCTTTCAAGACATCAAAAATAAATGTGCCCCCTTTTTTAAGAACCTTGTAAATCAACTGAAGCAGTTTTTCCCTGTCCGCTGGGGTCAAAACTCCAAGATCAGTGTAAATGAGTATAATTAGATCGAATTGATCTGCTTCTAAGTCAATATCCAAATAGCTGGCATTTAGGTAGCTGATGTCCAGCTTTTTTTTCAATGCCGATTTCCTGGCATATTCGATCGATGTTTTGGAAATATCCACTCCCGTTACCTGGTGCCCTTTCTGAGCTAACAGTTCGGAATATAAACCAGGACCACAGCCAAGGTCTAGAATATTCATTTTTTCTTTCCCTTTTTGGTTGTCCAGTATCCAATTAGCTGTTTTTACAATGGTTGATTCTTTCCGGCTGGCAAGATCGATCTCTGGATTCAAATGGACATCTAAAAGTTGCTTCGATATGTGTTCATCTGTCCACATAAAGGCTGATCCTTTTTCGTAAATTTCGGGTTTGGCCGACTTGGTTATAATATCTGTTACGTTCATTTTTTATAACTGTATTAATATCTCACTATTGAGAAAATTTGTTTTTATGTAAATGAATATGAGAAATATGGAAACACAACAAATGAACATCAATTCTCTTTATTGAAATTGTTGTGTCTTTACCCAGGATGGGTGATTTGGATATGTAATGTATTACTTCATGAAAGTGATACGAAGGTAGTAATAAACTTTTAACTTAAGAAAAGTTGATTTCTATATGAGCTTAATCTACTATAATGCCAAGCGCAAAGGATAGGATAATAGCCACAATGCATAGCTATGAGCTTTTTTGTTTTCTCAGTATTTTTACTATTCGGCTATATACAATTTCTGATAAATTCCATAAATATAGTTTCTTGTCAGTTGTGTTATTAAACTGAACAACAACGGCATCAATTTCTTCGTGGTATTCCGCAGTACTTTGATATCCGGGAACCCAACCGCCATGTTTGTACTCGTAAATTGAAGAATAGATTTCCAGTTCTCCTTCATCAAACAATGATCCATCGTTTAATGCCCTCAAGAATATACCTACATCTTCTGCTGTGGCTAACATGCCATATTCGTCAGCCTTTAAATCAAAGGGATGTCCTACATGATAGCCACTCATCACATCTTCCATATTCACTTCACTTAGCGAACTAAAGGTATTGTTAAGATTTAATGGTCTTAAAATTTCATCCTGAACGAATTGAAAGTTACTATAACCAAGTACATCATCCATTATCTTACCAATGAGAAGATAATTCGTATTACAATATTCATAGTCTTCACCGGGTTCAAAATTGGCTGGCTTGTCCAGAATCAATGCAAGACTTTCTTCATAGCCAATTGGAGCTGCCCAAAAATTCGGCGCATCCGTATAATTTGGAATGCCACTTCTATGCTGTATCATCAATCTCAAAGTGATTTTGTTTGAGTTTTCGATTCTTCCTGCAAGCTCTGGTAAATAGTCAGCGATAGTTTTATCTAAAGAAAGTCGTCCATCACTCACCAATTTGGTAACAGCTACAGCATCATAAAGCTTGCCAATGCTGGCAATTTTGAACAAAGCTTTTGGGATGGCAGGTATTTCATTTTCTCGATCGTGCCAACCAGCTCCATAAAATGCTGGTGGTTCGCCAGTTTTGTCTACGTAAACAATTATTCCGTCAAATCCATGACCAATGGCTTCATCTAGCTGTTCCTGTACCGTATCGGGTAGTGGTAATATCCAGGCCCATACCAAAATCCATGGAACAAAGAACAAGGAGACAGGGGTTCCTATCAGAAGAATGATTCTGATTATTCGTTTTGTTTGTTTCTTCTTCATATTATTTCAGTACATCCCTGTTGTGAAATTGTTCATGCTTTTTGGTTAAATAGTATGCTTTGGGTTAAAACCGGGTTCATGGTATTTATTCTTTCCGGTAGTGCTTCCTCCTCCTCCCTGAAAAATTGATTCTTGTGGGCAGAAATTAACACACCTCATACATTGTTCGCAGGTTTTGCTCCAAACGGGTCTTTTATTAATAAGCTGGATACTATTTGTTGGGCAAATTCGTGCACAAAGTTGACATCCGTTACAGATTGAATATACATCAAATAACCTCCACATATTCTGGAGCCCCAGATATTTGAACATCAGATAATCCAAATAAAACTTAAGTATTAAATATCTTTTTGGGTAACTGAATTTATGATGTTTTTGCACCCCATTTAAAATGTCGTGGGCAATTTCCTTTGCTCTAATTACACCTTTTTGAATTATTTCCTTCGCAACATCCTTCGGAGGAGGGAATGGTGGTTTTGGGGAAGTTGTCCAGTTAATTGGCATTTCAATCACTTCAGAATAGATAATCTCACAGTTCAATTTGTTCAGCAAACGTTTACATTGATTGATTGCAAAGCCTGATTCATCATGCCTACCTGCAGTTATCAATACAAAAGCTTTCTGCTTCTGTTTAAATTTTTCAATTCTTCTTAAATAGTTTTTCAAACTCTAGGTATCCCAAATGCATAAACCGGAAAACAAAATCCTACTAAATCCGACTCCGGGATTTTCGTTTCATTTTCAGAAATTGCTGAGATATTGAATGGATTACCTAATTAAGTAAAAATATTGCCGCATGTTTTAATAATCTTCAATGAATTCGCGGTTCCTGTAAAATATCTTAACTCTATTCTCATTTGTTGAAATTTTCAGTTATGAAAGGAATGAGTAATTTAATTTTTTGTATTTCAATAGCACAAGAGTATAAACCAAAATTGAAAAATGGCATAAAGATGAAAGCCAGTTTCTAGCTAAATGTGCCTGAACTGTCATTTGTAAGTTGTCGAAGCGGATTTCGATGAGCGTCAGCGTCCGGTAGGACGGGACGGTCGAAAAAGAATCCGTCGCCCGAGCTGCCACCAACCCGCTATAAAATTTACACTTTGTTGTATGCTGTTGTTCTTTTATATTTTACAATGTCACCTTCTTTAATATTTAACTTATCACAAAACCCCCCAATTACTTCAATTACGTATTTTGATTTCTCAATCGATGGAATAGATTGTTCTGATAATGGTTGAGCATATTTTTGAATCTTTACAATTTCAAAATCCCTATTCAAGTACAATATGTCCAGAGAAATATAAGTATTCTTCATCCAAAATGATTGAGGCACTTCATTTTCCATAATAAATAACATCCCAACACTATCACTCATGGAATACCTATACATAAGACCTAATGCTCTTTCATAATCATCTTCAGCAATCTCGATATCAATAGTTGTAATTATTTCATTATCCTGTTTATCGAAAAAAGAAAGTTCACCTTCCTTCGTGAATTTTATTTCAGTCCTGCTAGTTATTTGATTTTTATTTGGAAGGAATGGCTTTACAATCAAGAAGAATATTGCGAAAAAAATTCCTAATAGAATCAATAATTTAACCCATTTGTTATTCTTTTTTTTTCTCTTATTGGATAAATCTCTTTTATTAATCCTATTTCTATTCCTGATATTATTCTTATTTCCTTTTGTCATTTCTTGGCTGTTCTTTACAATTGCATACAACTATTTTATATCATTAATTAAAGTTATTTCCCTTTTACATTTTACAAAAGGTGTTAATCCAATTTAAGTTTGTTGATATAACAGCATGTATTATTTACTTATTCACTTCCTGCTTTTGGGGCATTGGTTCGTATTAATGAGGTGTAAGTTAATGAAAGAAAAGAAAAGCGCAAAGTGCGTTGAGCATGACGAAATAAATTAATTTGCAAACTATACATCAGACAACTGACAACCGACAACCGATAACCGACAACACATAACCCGCAACCCGTTTTCAAATCTTACCAAAATACTCTTTGGCTGCTTTTCGTACTTTTCCGGAAAGTAGAATGGTGCTAATCATGGTTGGGAATGCCATTAGCGCAAAGGCCAGGTCGAAAAAGCTGATGACCACCCGAAGCTGTGAAACCGCCCCAACAACAACCAACACAACCACCAGGTAGTGGTAATAATGCTGGCGGTGAGCCCCGGCAACAAAACTCAGGCATTTGCTCCCATAGTAAGGAAAAGCAAACATGGTTGAAAGCGAGAAGAAACTAACACAAAGGGTAAGCAAATACTGTCCAAAACCGGGCATCGATTTTTCAAAAGCTTGTGCAGTAAGGGTGATGCCGTCAGCATCGGAGGTTTTCCATACCCCGGTGATGATGATGGCCAGGGCAGTCATGGTACATATTATTAATGTATCGATTATGGGACCGAGCATTGCAACCAGCCCCTCGCGGATGGGTTCATTGGTTTTGGCAGCGCCATGAGCCATGGGTGCAGTTCCCAGTCCAGCTTCGTTTGAAAAAGCTGCACGCCGCACCCCGGTAATAATAATCGCACCAACCGAACCGCCCAACACCGATTGTGCTGAAAAGGCATCGGTAACAATAAGTTTCAAACTTGGTAATATGGATGCAGGGTTGGAAAAAATGATAAACAAAACAGCAACAATGTAAACCACGACCATCATCGGTACAAGGCTTCCGGTTACTTTACCGATACGTTTGATGCCACCAAGAATTACCAGCCCAACAATGGCAGCAAGAATAAATCCGGTGATCAGGCTGGTGGTGAAATTGCCCGGAAGGTTGTTGGGGATTAAAACCGCATCCCGGATGACTTGCGTTAACTGGTTCGACTGGAAAAGTGGCAACACACCCAGCATGGCCGCAATGGAAAAGAAGACAGCCAAAGGTTTCCATTTTTTGCCAAGTCCTTCAGTAATTACATACATGGGGCCACCCTGAATTTGTCCGGCACTATCCCTGCCACGGTACATCACCGCCAGCGAGCAGGTGAAAAATTTGGTGGCCACGCCCAAAAAAGCCGACACCCACATCCAGAATATGGCACCTGGCCCTCCCATGGTTATGGCAACGGCAACACCGCTTACATTTCCCATACCTACTGTTCCTGCCAGTGCGGTTGAAAGAGCCTGGTAATGGTGTAGCTGGCCTTCCTCGTTCGGGTCATCGTATTTGCCAAGCAATATTTGTACGGCATGTCGTATATATTTAATAGGTGCAAGCCGCGAAAGTACCAAAAAGTAAAACCCACCTCCTAGAAGAAGGATTAAAATAGGTGCTCCCCAAATCAGGTTGGAAAGCTGGATGATTATGTCGCCAACAGAATTCATATAACGTCTAAAATAGGTATTATTTTCTTCGTAAAATGGGTAAATCCAAAGTTAATCTGAAGCCTTGGTTAATTAATGATTGCTTTTTATTGAAAATCATATAATCGGTTTTAGAATTTTTATTTTTGAAATGGAATTGGTAAAAAAATAAAACTATGAGCAAAAATGTTGAATCTCCAAGTCCTGTAAAACAGACTAAAAAAGACAGGCGAGACATGATTCAGTATATAAACTTGCAACTGGCTTCTCTAGGGCAGCCTATGTTCAACGATATAACTGATTCAAAATCAAAATATGCCAGCGCAAAGTTTCAAGCCCTTACTGAAGGGTTAATCAGCAGTTTCAGGGAAAAATCGAGATTGCTAAGTGGCCATCTTTCCCCGGCTGACAGTCGTATTCAAAACTTCATTGACGATTACCTGAAGGAAGTTGCGTTCGATAAAGAGATCAAAATACCTACAGATACTTTTGTTCTGAATCAGAAAGGTATGGCCAGGGAATTGAGCCTTCCCCCCAATGGGAATGAGTTCAAAAGCGATTTGATTAGCTCGCACCGTTTGAAGCAGGGTATTCTAAATAATCCGGCACATGATAAACGTACCACAAAAGGAACTTTTCATATTGTTCGTGGAGGCTTGCCAGTACCTTTAGATAAGAAGGAAGTACCGAAGATTGCTTTTGCACACATGTTGAAGGAGGCATTTAATCCTACAGATGATTTGAAACTTCTTCCATTTACCTCTGCGCAGGAAGATCAGGCCAAAGTAATCGTTTCATTGCTGTTGCGCCCTGTGGTTTGTCCGGAAGTAAAAGGTGTGATTAGTGAAAAGAGTATGGAGGTTCGTTTTTTTGCTCCTGGAAGTTTGGTGAGTAACCTTGATTTTGTTGAAACAATTTTTGGCAACGCAGGCGATCATAACCTTGCAGTGAATGACGCAGCCCTTGATATTGAACACTGGACTGGAACAACTGGATGCATCGTTCTGGCTCCTCACTTGACCAAATTGAAAAAGAAAGATATTGGTCTTCCTCATTACGATGATGCCAGCGAACGTCAAAGAAACGATGGCATGTGCTGGAAAGAAGCGGATGAGTTGTACAATGGGGGAACTCCTTTTAAATTGACTTGCCGTGATGAACGTGGTGTTGTAATCACGCTAATTGCTGACAACTATTACGGTTATTCAAAAAAGGAAATCAAAACACAAATTAGCTATTCTGCAAACCTTTATGGAATCGTTGAAGAAGAACACGCTGGTGGGGCTATTGCTTTCCCATGCGGAAACATGAGCGACCGCGTTTATGGTGGTAGTTTAGCTAAAAAGTTCGAAAAAACATACACGTTTAACGATGTAAAAGAATTGCTTTCTGACCGTATTGAATTGCAGGAAGGTAATTATGCAATTGACAAAAAATATCAGGAAATAATCTATGTTCCTGAAAACGCTGATATCAATATTGAGAAAAATAGCGTAAGCTGGACTCATCACGACAAGGAAATAAGCCTGAACCTTTCTCCAAACAAAATTTATGTTCATCCAACCGGGCACAAGTTCAGACTGGTTAAGCATCCAACACAACAAATGTGGAGGATTATTGATACTGCCCCTGAAGGTATTTTCTGCCACAAGCCAAGTACTGTTTCCGGAGGTGGAAAATCAGAGATTTCAAAATCGATGCAGAATGCCATTAAATATGGATATTTCTATATTGAAAACCTTGAAGATGTAGAAGAAAAAGTAGATTGGATCATCAACTATGACTATTCAGAGCGTTGGAAAAACATTCGCCCTGATGCTGACCCTTCAAGGTCTTTCTTAAGCCCTCGCCGTACCCTGGGTTCAGCGGTTAAATTGCTTACCCCGTCCGATCAGTACAGCGACGAGTATAATCAACTATTAAAGGATCTTCCTGAAAATGTTAGAACGCTTGCATTTTTCGTAAAAAGGCATTTCCGTGGACACGAGGATGAGGATTTTAACTGGCGTGATCACTTCAATGTGGAGATCGTGAATGGTCGTCCGGGGAATGTATTGAATTACAAACACAAGCCGATTACAGCCAGTTACGTGCGTATTGGTTTTAACCAGGAAGGACGCTGGTATGTGCACAAGCTGCGTTCAGATTTTGTTCCAAGTGTAAAAATCCAAACTGAAGACGATATTTCAGCTACCATTACACTGCCTGCAAACAGGTTGAAAAACCTAAATCCTGAATACAGTAACCCAAGTGTTAAGCTGATCACCAACTGCGAAAGTTATTTCTTCCAAAGACCTGATGAAGCAGTGATCCGTGGTTACGATAAAGGAGCAGAGGCGGATATTGTTACCGAAAATACATTCCTGACCAATTACGAACCTTTACGTAAGCAGGATGCTCAGGATTTAATAGACAATGCAATTGATTTTGAGAAATATACAGAACCGGTAAAAGAACTTATTACCAAGGTTGCTGAAAGCGAAAAGGATTCATTCTTTGTTGCCCCATCGCATACACGAATTGTTAATGGTGTGCCAACAAACAATCCTCGATACCTGCAAAAGAATATCTTCAAAGGTGAAAATCAGGATTCCTATTTGGCTGAAGTTGGTGTTCGCCTTCACCGTAAAATTGCGCCAGCAGATGCAGTGACATTCCCAGTGAATGCTGTATTGCCAGGGCGTAGAAATAACCCGGTTGACAGGAAAGCTGGTATTCGCCCGCTAAGTGTTTACAATCCAATTCACTACCAGGAGTTACCTGAGTTGTTCATGGACTTTGTATGTAGTATTACAGGTAAATCCCCTTCAACTACTGGTGCTGGTTCAGAAGGTGCGTTGACCAAAGGGCCTTTCAATATGCTGGTTCCTACTACTGACTTGAACAATGCACTCTTGTCATACATTCTGACCGAATACCAGGGCTTCAGTTCTGCGGCAGGTTATATTGGTTCTGAAAACCGTTTCGACCACGATATCAGTATTCTTATTCCTGAAATTTGGGCAAGGCTTGAGCCAGCAGACCGTGATCCTAAGTTGCTTATTGAAACTGGCTGTTTAGAAAAGCTGGATGATTTCGAACACAACGGGGAGAAAGTACTGGCAAGTCGTTTGGGATATCGAATCACGAAAAACTTCGCCTTCCGTTGTATGAACCGTCTATTCGATGAGCCTCTTGAGGTGTTCAACGAGCGTATGTTAAAACCTGAATTGCAGGGAATGGATGACTATGTAGATGGTATCAATAACATTATTGAGGCGATGCGCAGGGTAGCTCTTCCATACTTTGAAGATGGTTCTGTTGAGTCTGCAATTCCTCCGTTAAAAGTACTTCTGCACATTATGGCCTATGGCGAATATGAAGGAAAAGACATTAGCGACCCTGAATTAAGGAAGATGTTTGATCGGGATGTGGTGCTTGAAAGCGATTGGTATAAAGAACGTTTGAAATTGAAGCAAGAGAAAGATGTTGCTTTCTATACCAAGCAAATTCAATATGCGAAAGATTTCATCGCAAATGAAGAGAATGCTTCCCTTGTTGAGGAAATGGATATTGAAGGACGTTTGGCTGAAGCTGAAAAGATGTTGGCTTACTCCAAATCCGATCAGTTTATTACCGACATTACAGGAACAATTGGTGCCGATCCATTATTTAAAAAATAAGATTGATCATTGATATAGATTAAGGCTCGGAATTTTCCGGGCCTTTTTTATTGGTAGCGGTTTATATTTACTTCCGGGTGAACCTCATCAATTTCTTCTTCCAGAAGAAGAACAAACTGTTTCGCAAAATAGGGGCCCAGCATTGTTCCTTTTGAACCCAGCCCATTGAAAATACCAATTTGTGGTTTATCCGGATGCAAGCCAATCACTGGTCGGCGATCATGCGTGGTGGGGCGAATGCCCGATTGCTGATCAACGATTTCATATTCATCCGTAAATACTTTTGAAAGCTTTTCCTGCAATTCTTCTTTTGCTTTTTGAGTGATCCGATTAGAAAGCTCATGCCAATCGTATGTGGCGCCAAGCCGAAAGTAATGATCTTTTTCAGGCATCAGGAACATGGCTTTGTTAAGAATGAAATCGGATTGGTAGTTTTTTGTTTTAATGCGCAGAACTTCACCTTTTGTGTGCCTATACCGGATGAACTTGAGAAAAGGATTTTGTGATGCCTGGTGCCCTTCACAGAAGATAATCTTTTGGGTTGAAATATTTTTGTAATTAAGCTCTTCCTTTTTGAACTGAATGCTACCGTAGTGAAATTTTTCTTCAATTAACCGATTCTCCGTTATCAGTTTTTCCCTGAATGTGGAAATCAGGTTTTTTAAATCCACCCGTCCGCTTTTTTCAACTTCTCCAATCCCAAAAGGTGAATTTACGAAAGCATAATTTTTTGAACCTGGATTTGGATTGATGAATTCAGTAAGCTGATTTTCACTTGCTTTCTTTTTCCAAAAATCAGCTTCGCCTTCACCCAAAACTTTTTTAATGGGTAAAGGATAAAAAACTCGGATGCCCAACTCATTTTCAAGTTCTTGGTATGTTTTCAAAAGTTGTGGGTAAAGTTCATCAATCAGCCAGCTTTTGTTCATACGCCGAAAAACGACGGGGTTCACCAAACCCGCAGCAACATCCGATGCTTTTGTGTAATTTGGGTTGTCAATAACCAACACATCAGCCCCCTTTTTTTGAAGCTCCCAACAAAGCAGCGTACCAGCCAGTCCTTGCCCAACAATAATATAATCCACTTTCATTGATGAATATGACAATAGGTTAAAGGGAAAGTTCAATGGGCGTGGAAGTTTTCAACTTCAAATTGTTGTTCAAGGGAAATTTTATTGACGATTAAAAATCGTTACCCTCGTGTAATTTGTTTCATTTTTAATTAAATTGAACATTAAAAATGGATTCAACTAAATAAAAGAATGAGATACAAATATTCAAACGAAGAAGTATTGAGATATCAAAAAGGGCGTCGATCCTCTAAAACCGTGAGACGTTATTATCTCAAATGGAGAAGAGAACAAATTCCTTCTATTCCAGAACGATGCGATATTGAATGTTGTAAATATTATACTGAACCTCTTCAATGGAATGGGAAAAAGCTTAATTTAATTCTTGATCACAAAGATGGGGTTAATGGAAATAATAAGCCCAAAAACCTTAGGTTTCTATGTCCAAATTGTAATTCACAGCAACCAACACATGGAGGTAAAAATAAGGGAAAAGTTGAACAAAGCATAGGAGGATTTTCAATTAAAAGTGAAGAGGGTAAGAGGAAACATTTTCTTCCTATTGAAACTGGTAAAATTGAATTATCAGAAAAAAAAATAAACCTCAAAATTCGTAAGAAAACTTAATGTCAAGTATATCTTTTAATTTAGCTTATATGATATTATAGTATTATACTTGGCCTAATCTCTACAATACAGGTTAAATGATGTATCCGAGCCTGAATTTATTCAGGATGATTCCTTTCGGGTGATTGTTTATCGAATGGCTTTTGAAAATAAAACCGGACAAGTTACCGGACAAGTTACCGGACAAGTAAAAAGGTCAATAGGTGAGATCGTTTTGGTTGTTGAAAATGAGATGAGTCGGGCAGAGATAATGAAACTACTTGATTTGTCAAATAGAGAAAATTTCACAAATAATTACCTTGAGCCAGCTTTAAGCGAGAAATATCTTGAAAGAACATTTCCTGATAATCCTTATCATCCTAAACAAAAATACCGACTTACAAGAAAAGGACTGGAACTACAAAAGAAATTGAATGGGTAGCACCATGTCAGGTGTTGATATTTTTAATTTCGATAAGAAGCTGGTTATAAAACGCCTCACTCATTACCTCACCCCAATCTCAACAAACACAGGCAAATGGTCTGAAGGGTAGCGTTGGTCTTTGGAATCGGAAAGCACACCATATTTAAGGACTGAAGTTTTTCCTTTTACAAAAATATAATCAATTCGTTGATCCAATGGACTACTAAAATCAAAGCCATTGTAGGTTCCTTCCGGCCCATAAGCGGGTTCAATAGTAACCAATTTGCTGTCATAAAAAACATTGTCAATTCTCGAATATGGTTTTGAGTCTGGAGTAAAATTAAAATCGCCCATTAAAATTACAGGATGATCTTTTTCGTTCAGTTCATTAATCTTATTCAATATAAGACGGGCAGATTTTAGCCTGGCTTTTTCCCCTTTATGATCAAAGTGTGTGTTGAATACCCAGAAGGATTTATGTCTGTCGTAGTCTTCCAGCAGGACGTAGGTGCAAATGCGGGGTAGGGCAGCATCCCAACCTTTGCTTGGGTTTTCAGGGGTTCGTGAAAGCCAGAACCACCCATGGGTTTTTAGCTGATACTTGCGGGAATTGTAAAAAATAGGTGAGTATTCACCTGAAGCCCTTCCATTATCGCGGCCAACACCAACCCGGTTAAAACTGGGTATCTGATCTTCAATATAAGTAACCTGCTTGTAAAGTGCTTCCTGCAAACCAAAAACATCAGCTTTGTGAAACTTCAGCAAAGCGATTACTTCATCTTTACGCTTGTCCCACGCATTTTCTCCATCTTCCGGATTGTCGTAACGAATGTTGTAGGTAATCAAGCGAACGCGATTCTTTTTCCAGTCATTAGCTGGATTTCTGACGCTGTCATTGTTGTTTTGGACATAATCAGAAACAGCTTGGAAATTTTGTCCGACTGAGTAGTTAACAAACGATAATAAAAGAAAAGAGAGGATGATTGCAGGCTTCATGATTTTTCAGTTTCAAAAATACAGTACTTAAAAATAAGACAAATAAAAGTGAAATAGCCCTTAATTGAAATAAAAAAACCGCCTCGATGTGAGACGGTTTCTTCAGTTTAGCTTTTATATTCGTTCCAGCTTTTAATCGCTATATCATCTGCTGTGTATTTGCATATCGCATAAATAAACGCACTTGCTACTCTGGCGTTTGTTATTAGCGGAATGTTAAAGTCAATCGAATTCCTGCGGATTTTATATCCATTACTCAACTCACGTTTGGTGTAGTTTTTCGGAATGTTGATGACCAAATCAATCTTTTTCTCACGCAAATATTCGATCGTATTTGGTTGCTGATCTTCTTCATCTGGCCAGTGTAACATGGTCGACTTCACCTTGTTTTCGCGAAGGAAACGATGAGTACCTTCGGTTGCAAAGATGTTGTAACCACGTTCCGATAACATGCGTGCACTTGTTAGCAGTTCCAGTTTAGAACGGGCAGGTCCTGAAGAAATCAATATGTTTTTCTTTGGAAATCTGTATCCAACCGAAAGCATTGATTTTAGAATGGCTTCGTAGTAATCATCGCCAATACAAGCTACCTCCCCGGTTGATGACATGTCCACTCCAAGGACGGGGTCAGCATTTAGCAGTCGTGCAAAAGAAAACTGTGGTGCTTTTACGCCAACATAATCCAGTTCAAATAAGGACTTGTCTGGTTTGTTGTATGGAGTACCCAGCATCACTTGAGTAGCAATTTCAATTAAATTGATTTTCATTACTTTCGATACAAATGGGAAACTCCTTGAAGCACGGAGGTTACATTCGATTACCTTAATGTCATTATCTTTTGCCAGGAACTGCATATTGAAAGGCCCTGAAATATTCAATGCCTTGGCGGTTTGGCGAGAAATCTTTTTAATTCTGCGGATCGTTTCCACGTATAATTTTTGTGGTGGGAAAACGATGGTTGCATCGCCAGAGTGTACACCAGCGAACTCTACGTGTTCTGAAATTGCATACGCCACAACTTCGCCCTTGTCAGCTACCGCATCAATTTCAATTTCCTTTGCCTGCTCAATAAATTCAGAAACCACCACCGGATGTTCTTTCGATACATCAGCAGCAAGGTTTAGGAAATGTTCCAGTTGGTCTTTGTTGGAAACAACATTCATCGCTGCCCCGGATAACACATAAGAAGGACGGATCAGCAACGGGAAACCAACTTCTTCAACGAATTTGTAAATATCATTAATGCTGGTCAACTCACTCCAACGTGGTTGGTCCACTCCAAGATCGTCAAGCAATGAGCTGAATTTTTTACGGTCCTCGGCATTGTCAATCATTTGGGCTGAAGTTCCCAAAATTGGCACATTCTGGCTATCCAGTTTCATGGCCAGGTTATTCGGAATTTGTCCTCCCACAGAAAGTATCACACCTTTTGGGTTTTCCAGATCGATGATGTCCATCACTCGCTCAAATGAAAGCTCATCGAAGAAAAGGCGATCGCAGGTGTCATAGTCGGTACTAACCGTTTCAGGATTATAATTGATCATGATGGATCGGTATCCTTCTTTTCGGATCGTACTAACTGCATTTACAGAACACCAGTCAAACTCAACCGAACTACCAATACGGTAGGCTCCTGAGCCAAGTACAACTACAGACTTATCGTCATTGGTAAACTCAACATCATGCTCAGTACCGTTGTAGGTCATGTACAGGTAATTGGTCTGAGCTGGATATTCTCCCGCAAGTGTGTCAATTTGTTTTACTGAAGGAAGTATACCTTTACTTTTTCTGTATTCCCTTACTTCAACCAGTTTTTTGAACATGTCTTTTCCTGGTGCATCGGTAATAAGGCGGCCAATCTGGAAGTCAGAGAATCCTGCCTTTTTGGTTTTCAGCAATAATTCATCAGAAAGCTGGTCTAATTGATTAAGTTCTGCCAGCTCATTCTTCAGTTTATGTATTTTGTGTAGTTTCTGAAGGAACCAGCGATCAATTTTTGTTTTGTCGTAAATGTCTTCAATACTGTAACCTTTGTCAAAGGCAGCTGCAATAGCAAAAATCCGGCGGTCAGTAGGGTTGATCAATTCTTCATCGATTTGCTCAATGGTAATTTCCTCTTTGTTTCCCACAAAACCGTGCATGCCCAGCCCAATCATTCGAATACCTTTCTGAATGGCTTCTTCAAAGCTACGTCCAATGGACATGATTTCACCGACTGACTTCATTGAACTTCCAATGTTTTTGGAAACACCGCTAAATTTATTCAAGTCCCAACGAGGTATTTTACAAACAATGTAGTCAAGTGCAGGCTCAAAACAAGCGGTGGTTACTTTGGTTACCGAATTTTTAAGTTCATGTAAGCCATAACCTAATCCCAACTTTGCAGCAACAAATGCCAATGGGTATCCTGTAGCTTTCGATGCCAGTGCAGAAGAACGTGAAAGTCGTGCATTCACTTCAATTACACGGTAATCTTCAGAAAACGGATCAAGCGTAAACTGCACATTACATTCACCAACTACACCGATGTGGCGAATAATTTTGATGGCAATGGCACGCAGTTTATGATATTCAGCATTAGAAAGTGTTTGTGATGGAGCAACCACGATACTCTCCCCGGTGTGAATACCGAGTGGGTCGAAGTTTTCCATGTTACAAACGGTGATGCAGTTGTCGTATTTATCGCGTACAACTTCGTATTCAACCTCTTTCCATCCTTTTAACGATTCTTCAACCAAAATCTGGGGTGAGTAGGAAAATGCATTCGATGCCAGCTTGTCAAGCTCTTCATCGTTGCTGCAGAATCCGCTACCCATTCCACCTAAGGTATAAGCAGCTCTGATAATTATTGGGAACCCAAGATCTTTAGCAGCCTGCTTGGCTTCTTTCATATTCACACAGGCAACACTTCTAGGGGTATGTACATCGATTTCCCCTAATTTTCCGGCAAATATTTCGCGGTCTTCTGTGTCGATAATTGCCTGAACAGGTGTACCAACAACTTCAATATTGTGTTCTTCAAGAATTCCTTTTTCGTAAAGTTTTACCCCGCAGTTTAGTGCTGTTTGCCCGCCAAAGGCCAGCAGTATTCCGTCAGGTTTTTCTTTTTTAATTACCTGCTCAACAAAGTAAGGGGTAACTGGTAAGAAATATATTTTATCGGCAATTTCTTCGGAAGTCTGGATGGTGGCAATGTTTGGGTTGATGAGGACAGTTTCAACACCTTCTTCTTTTAATGCCTTCAAAGCTTGTGACCCGGAATAGTCAAACTCCCCGGCTTCACCAATTTTCAGTGCTCCCGATCCAAGAACGATGGCTTTTTTTATGTTGGTATTTAATCTCATAATTTATTTTGTTATTCTTTATTTACGACTTACGATTTACGATTTACGAAATTCGATTTACGATTGTTGATTTTTTCTGAGAGTGCGAACAGACGCTACAAATATTGAAATTAGTTCATTGGATTCTTCTATTAAATATTTGTTCTCATTTATATCTGAATATACCTTGGCTTTTTCTGTAATCTTTAAGGCAATTTGTGTTTCTCTCAGTTCTTTCAATATAATCTTCATTTTATGAATCATGTCTTTCTTGCTTTCAGCATCAACGGCTTCGCCATAATTGAATGCTGGAGAATTGCCTGACCTGATCATTTGCCCGGCAATGTAGTTGCCTTCTCGTGTGTTTGGCATTCTTTGACAAAATTTGATTACTCTGACAGCAAAATCGATCAATCTATTTTCAAGTTGTTGTTTGTTCATTTCGTTAATCGTCAATCGTATTTCGTCAATCGTCAATCAGTTACTAGTTTTTATTTTTCTTGATGTTTTCGATGAACTCATCAAAAAGGTATTCTGTATCAACAGGCCCACTGGATGCTTCCGGGTGAAACTGAGTAGAGAAAAATGGTTTGCTTTTATGACGAATACCTTCGTTGGTCTCATCGTTTACATTGACGAACATTGGCTCCCAGTCTGATGGCAGTGAATCAGTTTTTATGGCATATCCATGGTTTTGTGAGGTGATGAAACAACGATCACTACCAATCAACAAAACGGGTTGGTTATGGCTTCTGTGCCCATATTTCAGTTTGTATGTTTCTGCTCCAGCAGCTCTGGCAAGCAGCTGATTGCCCAGGCAAATTCCCATAATTGGTTTTTCAGCTTCAATAGCTTTGCTAATGTTCTGAACGGTTTCATCGCACATGGCAGGGTCACCAGGCCCATTTGAAAGAAATACCCCGTCGTAATCTTCTTTTGAGAAGTCGTAGTTCCAGGGAACCCGGATCACAGTTGTGTTCCGATCTAAAAGACAGCGGATAATATTGTTTTTCACACCACAATCTACCAAAACAACACGGTAGTCACCTTCTCCATATTCTTCCCGTTCTTTTGTGCTTGCTACGGCAACCAGGTTTTCTTTGTTTGGATCATAAAGTTCAACAGGCTCTTCTACAAATTCAATTTTGCCAAGCATTGATCCTTTTTCGCGAAGAATCTTTGTCAATGCGCGGGTATCAATATCATATAGCCCGGGAACCCCCCATTCTTTTAACCAATCGCCAAGGCTTTTCATGGCGTTCCAATGGCTGTATTCATCCGAATAATCAGAAATAATTAGTCCGCTGATATGAACTTTGTGAGATTCGTAATGCTCATAAATGCCACGTTTCTGTAAATCAATTGGTACACCGTAGTTTCCAATCATTGGGTAAGTAGATACAAGGATTTGTCCGGTATATGAAGGATCTGTTAAACTTTCCGGGTAACCGGTCATGGCAGTGTAAAAAACTACCTCTCCGGCTACTGATTTGTCGTAACCAAATGATTTCCCTTCAAACCGGGTTCCATCTTCCAAAATCAAACTGACTTTTTTTGCCTCTGTCATTTTATGATCGCTGTTTTAAATTAAAAAAAATGCGTCTGGCTACTCATGTAGGGCAAACGCATTAAGCTTATAAAGTTGATAAATTTTTTTCTTGACCGTCATTATATCTTGCTTACTAGCAACAAATAAATTTTCTAATGTTGGATAAATCTTAAATCCGCAACAAAAATATAAAATATTCTGAAATAAAACTTTGTTTTGCGCAAAAAATGAATAAATTTGCAAAGTAATTGAATATTTATACAAAATATGAAGAATCGTACGAAAAGGCAATTGGCTATAAAGGAGATCATATCTGAAAATGAGATTAAAAGTCAGGATGAACTTTTAAGTGTTTTGCATGAGAAAGGATTTGATCTTACGCAGGCTACCTTGTCGCGCGATTTGAAGATTTTGAAAGTAGCCAAAGTGCCCAGCCAGGATAAAGGATATGTATATGTTATCCCGGAAGGGGTAAATGTTGAGCCTCAGTATGAAAATACCAGGGTGAGTTTTTTGGCTGACGGATTTAGGGATATTCAGTTTTCAGGAAATTTGGCTGTGTTAAGAACACGCCCTGGATATGCAAGTAGTATTGCAGCTGTTCTGGATAATGCCGATCCGTATGAAATATTGGGTTCAATAGCTGGAGATGATACCATTTTGTTAGTAATGCGGGATGGTGTTTCACCAAGCGATTTGATAAACAGCCTGATATTGGTAATGCCAAAGTTGGAAGATAAATTGGGATAGTTAGGATGAATGTGATAAAAAATATAAAAGATATTTCAGTGCTGGCGGCAAATGTTAGTCACTTAACCTATGTAAGTAAGATTAATAATGCCATTGATAATGCTTCGAAAGAGCGGGGGACAGGTATTGCCCGGCGTTCGGATGAATACATTGCCAGTAAAATAACTGAAGGCAAGGCTATCATTGCATTGGATGGTGAGGAGTTTGTTGGTTTTTGTTACATAGAAACATGGGGGCACAACCGGTTTGTTGCGAATTCCGGGTTAATTGTGGTTAGCGAATATCGTGGAATTGGTTTAGCGAGGGAAATCAAAAAGAAGGCTTTTGAAGTTTCACGGATGAAATTTCCGAAAGCTAAAATTTTTGGATTGACCACGGGATTGGCTGTAATGAAAATTAACCATGAACTGGGCTATCGGCCTGTAACATTCTCAGAATTAACTGATGACCTTGAGTTTTGGAAAGGCTGCCAAAGTTGTGTGAATTATGATATACTTCAGCGAACATTAAGGACAAAATGTTTGTGTACCGGAATGTTGTTTGATCCGGATTGGGAAGAGAAAAAGGTAAAGGAAGAAGCGAAACCAAAACGAATTTCGTTGCAGGACTTTATTGGAAAATTGAAGCAAAAAAATGGCAACAATGGAAAAGAGTCTGCCTTCAACATGTTAAAACGTTTAAAACAAAATATTAGTGATGGCACTGTTCGGCAATCATTTCAGGAATAATTTTCTTCAAATGAACCCGGAAAGTTAAAACTGGTTAGTCGCTATGAGCAGAACTTAGTTGATTGATCTATTAAACAGCATGACTGCCGGGGGATGGAATAAGTTTAGTAAAGTTGTAAGTTTTCAGTAAAAGTTGAATTAGTGTCATCACTTTAAAAAAGATCAAAATGAGTGAAAAAGTTGTACTAGCATATAGCGGAGGTTTGGACACATCTTTTTGTGCCAAATACCTTTCAGTTGAAAAAGGATTGGAAGTTTATACCGCCATCGCCAATACAGGTGGATTTTCAAAAGAAGAACTTGATGTTATTGAGGATAAAGCTTATGAGTTGGGATCATCAAAACATGTTACCCTTGATGTGACCGATACCTATTACGAAAAATGTATCCGGTACATGGTATTTGGGAATGTGCTGAGAAATAATACATACCCGATATCAGTTAGTTCGGAACGTGTTTTTCAGGCCATTGCAATTATTGAATATGCCAAAAAAATAGGTGCAAAATATGTTGCTCATGGAAGTACTGGTGCAGGAAATGATCAGGTTCGTTTTGACCTTACCTTTGATGTGCTTGCTCCCGATATTGAAATTTTAACCCCGACACGTGACCTTCAGTTGACCCGTGAATATGAAATCAATTACCTGAAAGAGCATGGGGTTGAAGCAGACTGGTCAAAAATGGAATATTCCATTAATAAAGGCTTGTGGGGAACAAGTATTGGGGGAAAAGAAACACTGACTTCTGAGCAGACATTGCCTGAAGATGCTTATCCATCACCACTCAGTAAAAAGGAAGAAAAAGAAATTGTACTTGACTTTGTGCAGGGAGAACTTAAAGGTGTAGATGGAAATAAATATTATAACCCTGTTGATGCAATACGTGCTTTAGAAGAAATTGCTTCGGAATATGCTGTTGGAAGGGATATGCACATTGGCGACACCATTATTGGTATTAAAGGACGTGTTGGATTTGAGGCAGCTGCTCCAATGATCACCATTAAAGCGCACCAGATGTTGGAAAAACACACGCTTACCAAATGGCAAATGTACTGGAAGGAACAATTGTCCAATTGGTACGGAATGTTCCTGCATGAAGCGCTTTACCTTGATCCAGTGATGCGTGATATTGAAAAGTTTCTGGAAAATACACAAGAAACGGTCACGGGTAAAGTGATTGTCAAATTGAAACCATATCAATATGTGTTGGTAGGAATTGAGTCTGAATACGATTTGATGAAGTCAGACTTTGGGGAATATGGTGAGATGAATAAAGCCTGGACAGCTGACGATGTAAAAGGCTTTACCAAAATATTAGGCACATCGCTTAAGGTTTATAACTCAGTCAATAAGAAGTTTTAATTGTAAAAAGAGAATGATACAAGTTGGAATCATAGGTGGGGCAGGTTATACAGCTGGTGAATTGATCCGGATTTTGCTGAATCATCCTGAAGCAGAGATCGCATTTGTGCAAAGTAGCAGCAATGCGGGAAATCCTCTTCGTGTGGTTCATCGCGACTTGCTGGGGGAAACTAATATCGTTTTTGTGGCTGAAGCTGATTTTTCAAAAAGTGATGTCATTTTCCTATGCATGGGACATGGAAAATCGAAAGAGTTCGTAGAAAATAACAATATACCTGAATCAGTAAAAATTATTGATTTGAGCCATGACTACAGGTTGAAGGCTGAAGAAAACAACTTTGTTTATGGTTTGCCCGAGTTAAATCGGGAAGTGATCCGCTCTTCGGAGCGGATTGCGAACCCAGGCTGCTTTGCAACCGGGGTTCAGTTGGCTGTGTTGCCATTGGCCGCTGAGGGTTTGCTCGATGAGTTGCATGTGCATGCCATAACTGGCTCAACCGGGGCGGGGCAAGCACCAACACGTACATCTCACTTTAGCTGGCGGAACAGCAATGTTTCTGTTTATAAAGCTTTTCAGCACCAGCACCTGGGCGAGATCAGGCAAAGCCTGGTGCAATTACAGCCTTCTTTTGAGGAGGACATCAACTTCATTCCAGTTCGTGGAAACCACACGCGTGGGATTTTTGCTTCGGTATACGTGAAGTATGATGGAAACATTGAAGAGGCAATAAAACTTTACGAAGATTATTATGCCGAGCATCCTTTTGTTTTTGTGACTGGTGAAAACCCGGATGTGAAACAAGTTGTGAACAGCAATAAGGCCATTCTTCATTTAGAAAAACATGGTAATAAGCTGATGATATTGAGCGTGACCGACAATTTATTAAAAGGTGCTTCTGGTCAGGCTGTACAAAATATGAACCTGATGTTTGGACTGGAAGAAAAATCTGGTTTGAACTTAAAAGCTATATCATTTTAATGGAGCTGTTTAATGTATATCCGCTATTTGATATCACTCCTGTAAAAGCAAAGGGCTGTTACGTTTGGGATGATATGGGCAACCGCTACCTGGATTTATATGGTGGGCATGCAGTTATTTCTGTTGGGCACAGCCACCCGGTTTATGTGGATAGGATAAATCAGCAGCTTCAGCAAATTGGCTTTTATTCCAACTCAGTACAAATTCCACAGCAAAAGGAGTTGGCCAATAAACTGGGGCAACTTTCTGGTTTTGATGAATACAAATTGTTCTTGTGTAATTCAGGTGCAGAAGCCAATGAGAATGCATTAAAACTGTCTTCATTCACAACAGGAAGAAAAAAAGTAATCAGTTTTAAAAAAGGATTTCATGGGAGAACGTCGGCGGTTGTTTCTGTTACTGATAATCCTAAAATTATAGCCCCGATAAATGAAAACCCAAATGCAATCATACTGCCTTTCAACGATATTGTACAAGTTGAGCTACACTTAAAGGCTGAAGATGTTGCGGCAGTGATTGTTGAGGGAATTCAAGGGATTGGTGGAATTCATGTTCCTGATGCTTCTTTTTTGGAAGAGCTTGAATTGCTTTGTAAAAAACATGGCACCATTTTAATATTGGATGAAATCCAATCTGGTTATGGACGTAGCGGAAAGTTTTTTGCTTTTCAGTACACTAATGTCAAACCCGATGTAATTACAGTGGCCAAAGGAATGGGGAATGGTTTTCCTGTTGGAGGTGTAATTATTTCACCTGGATTGGAAGCATGGTATGGAATGTTGGGGACCACTTTCGGTGGAAACTACCTGGCTTGTGCTGCAAGCTTGGCCGTGTTGGAAATTATGGAAAGTGAAAAACTTGTTGAGAACGCCGAACTTGTTGGTAATTATTTGATTGAAAAACTATCTGCCTTTGAAGAAATAAAAGAAATACGAGGAAAAGGCTTGATGATAGGACTGGAATTTGACCAGCCTATCAAGGAAATTAGGACCAAACTTCTTTTTGAAGAGAAAATTTTTACGGGAGTATCTGGAACGAATGTGATCCGCTTGCTTCCTCCTCTAAGTTTGACTAAAAATCAAGCTGATTTCTTTCTTGAAAAATTTAAAAAGGTATTGAGTGAAACAGCCGTAAAAGCGGTTTGAATTTAAAAATTGACAAAATGAAACTTGAAAAGGTTGGTATTATTGGTGCAGGAAACATGGGCGGAGCAATTGTTAGGGGATTGCTTAAGTCAGGTTATATTGAAGCTTCAGGCATTTCAATTGCTGATCCCAAGCAGAAATCAATCGATAAAATGCTTGCAGAAGGGGTGAATGCTTCTAAAGACAACCTACAGGCTGTTAAGGGTGCAGAATTAATTATTCTTGCCGTTAAACCCTATCATGTTGAAAATGTAATCAATCAAATAAAACCTGAATTAAGTTCAGATAAAATATTGATATCTATTGTTGCTGGTGTTAGCCTTAATGACTTAAAAGAGTTAGTTGGAGTTGAAATACCAATATTCAGGGTGATGCCCAATACAGCGATATCCATCCAAGAATCGATGACCTGTATTTCTTCCAACGGTAATTCTTCTAAAGAGTTGGATATTGTGCAGCACATGTTCGATCAGCTTGGAAAAACTGTCGTCATTCAGGAAGAGTTGATGGCAGCGGCCACTGTACTGGCTTCGTGTGGAACGGCGTATGCATTACGTTATGTTCGTGCAGCTATGCAGGGCGGGGTGGAAATGGGATTTGGAGCTGAAGTGGCTCAGTTTATTACCGCCCAAACAGTGAAGGGTGCAGTTAAACTGATCATGGACACCGGGAATCATCCTGAAAGGGAGATTGATAAAGTGACAACCCCGCGAGGGGTAACCATAACCGGGATCAATGAAATGGAACACAAAGGGTTTAGTTCTTCGTTGATCCAGGGATTAATTGCTTCATTCAACAAAATTGAGCAATAGATTGAAGCAAATGAAATTAAACTACAATAAGATTACCGTAAAGGTAGGTAGTAACGTTCTAACAAAGTCTGACGGTACATTGAATGTTGCGCGGATAGCGCATCTGGTAGATCAGATAGCAGTGCTTCACAAGCAAGGTGTAGAAGTTATTCTGGTTTCATCTGGTGCTGTTGCTGCCGGACGAAGCGAAGTGAGCCTGGACAAAAAGCTTGACCCGGTCTCAAAGCGTCAGTTATGGTCTGCAGTGGGGCAGGTGAAACTAATTAACCGGTATTCGGATTTATTCAAAGAGCATGGAATACCATGTGCACAGGTGTTGACTACCAAAGATAATTTTGGTGAAAGAAACCATTACCTGAACATGAAGAATTGCTTCACGACTTTGCTGCAAAACCGAGTGGTGCCAATCGTTAACGAGAATGACACCATCTCAGTAACAGAGTTGATGTTTACCGATAATGATGAATTATCAGGTTTAATTGCAACCATGCAAGGCTCGGAAGCCTTGGTGATATTGAGCAACATTGATGGGATTTACGATGGTGACCCAAAGGAAGAAACATCCAGCATTATTAGTGAAATCCAGACTGGTAACAAAAAGTGGATGGATCATATTTCCATACAGAAATCCAACTTTGGCCGGGGAGGCATGTTCACCAAGAGTAATATTGCGCGGAAAGTGGCCAAAGAAGGTATCTCGGTACACATTTCAAACGGCTTAAAAGATAACGTGCTAATAGATATTCTGGATAGCGAAAAGCAATTGGATCATACGGTGTTCATCCCAGATGAAAAAAAATCATCGAATGTGAAAAAATGGATTGCTTATTCAGAGAGCTTTGCAAAAGGTGAACTCATCATTAATCAGGGAGCAAAAGCTGCCTTGTATTCACCAAAAGCAATCAGTTTGTTGCCCATTGGAGTTATTTCTGTGCTGGGAACATTTAAACGTGGCGACATTGTAAAAATTGTGGACGAAGCCGGATTGGTTGTCGGGTGGGGCAAGGCCCAGTATAGTTCTGATCAGGCAAAAAAGCAACACGAAAGTGAAAAGCAAAAGCCAATCGTTCATTACGATTATTTGTATTTAATTGAAGATTAAAATATTGGCTCAGGATTCATAATTATACCCTTTTCTTATGATCCCCTTTATTTGTTGGCATCAACAAATTTCTTAAAATTCTGAGCTGTCCCCTTCCTCCCCCAGGGAAGGGGACTTTTAACTTATAGGTATTCTTTCTGAGCGTAAAAGGAAGAAAAATGATTGAGCTAATTATGGATGTAAAAAAACAACTTGGACTTACATTAAAAGCAAGCCGAAAATTGAGCTTGCTGGAGGTTGACAAAATCAATGAAATATTGAATGATGTTGCTGAAGCAGCCATTCAGAATACGAGTGCTATTCTTGCTGAAAATGAAAAAGATTTGGCGCGAATGGATGTTGATGATCCAAAGTTTGACCGTCTGAAATTAACTCTGGAAAGGATTAAAGATATTGCCTCTGATATTCAGAATATTGCAACATTACCATCGCCAATTGGCAAGGTGTTGAGCGAAACTGAACGCCCAAATGGGTTGAAAATTAAACGCGTTGCTGTGGCTTTTGGGGTCATTGGGATTATTTACGAAGCACGTCCAAATGTTACCTTCGATGTGTTTTCGCTTTGCCTGAAATCAGGAAATGCTTGTGTGCTTAAGGGTGGAAGTGATGCCATTGATTCGAATACAGCTATCGTAAAAGTTATTCATTCTGTGTTGGAAAAACATGGTGTTGATACCAATATTCTTACCTTACTTCCTACTGATCGGGCAGCAACTGCAGAGATTCTAAACGCCCATGGTTTCGTGGATTTAATTATTCCAAGAGGTTCGCAAAACCTGATCAATTTTGTCCGTGAGAATGCAACTATTCCGGTAATTGAAACCGGGGCGGGAATTTGTCACACTTACTTTGATGAGTTTGGCGATACGACAAAAGGGCAAGCCATTGTGAACAATGCCAAAACACGCCGCCCAAGCGTTTGTAATGCGCTTGATTGTTTGGTTATTCATGAAAGCCGTTTGGTTGACTTGCCAGCAATTTGCCTGGATTTGCCAAAAAGTGACGTGGTGGTTTATGCCGATGAAAAAGCCTATTCAGCCTTGAATGGAAACTACCCTGCTGAACTGCTTGAAAAAGCCACCGAAGAGTCATTTGGAACAGAATTTTTGGGATACAAAATGTCTGTTAAAACGGTTTCTGATTTTGATACCGCATTGGATCATATTGCTCAATACAGCTCAAAGCATAGTGAGTCAATCATTTCTGAAAATAAAGAACGGCTGGAACTTTTCCGCAAATTGGTCGATGCTTCTTCGGTGTATTGCAACGTGTCAACAGCTTTTACTGATGGTGCTCAATTTGGGCTTGGAGCAGAAATTGGCATCTCAACCCAAAAACTACATGCGCGAGGGCCAATGGCACTAGAGGAACTAACCAGCTACAAATGGATCATTGAAGGCAATGGACAAATCCGTCCTAAATAGTAACGGGCGTATTGCAATACGCCCTAACACATAACCGAAACACGTAACGCATAACACGATATTATGAAACATTTCACTTCCGTACACGATTTAGACAGCCTGGATGAGGCGTTGAAATTAGCAACAGAGTTAAAGCAAGACCCATATAAATACCAATCGCTTGGGAAAAACAAAACCTTATTGTTGGTGTTTTTCAACTCAAGTTTACGAACTCGTTTAAGTACGCAAAAAGCCGGATTGAATTTAGGAATGAACGTCATCGTTTTCGATATAAATGAAGGTGGCTGGAAACTTGAAACAGAGCTTGGTGTAATAATGGATGGCGACAAGCCTGAGCACATCCGTGAAGCAGTCCCTGTAATTGGACGCTATTGCGACATTATTGGGGTTCGTTCATTTGCCAAATACGAAAGCAAAGAAGATGACTATGAGGAGAAAATCATTCAGCAATTTGTTGATTATGCTGGCGTTCCTGTGGTAAGCATGGAGGCTGCTACACGCCATCCGCTGCAATCATTTGCAGATCACCTAACAATTGAAGAATATAAAACCAAGGAAAAACCTAAGGTGGTTTTAACCTGGGCACCTCACCCTCGTCCGTTGCCTCAAGCCGTTCCAAATTCATTTGTGGAGTGGATGCGCGAAACGGATTATGAGTTGGTTGTAACCCATCCTGAAGGATACGAGTTAGCACCGAAGTTTATGGGCGACATAAAGCCGGAATATGATCAGATGAAAGCCTTCGAAGGTGCTGATTTTATTTATGCAAAAAGCTGGGCTTCATACAATGATTATGGCAAGGTTCTTTCAAAAGACCGAAATTGGACCGTTTCTGACCGACAAATGGCAGTGACAGATAATGCCAAATTTATGCACTGTTTACCTGTAAGAAGGAATATGGTTGTTTCCGATTCAGTGATCGACAGCCCAAACTCCATTGTGGTTCCTGAAGCTGAAAATCGTCTTTACTCAGCGCAGGCTGTTATTAAGTTGTTGTTGGATGAGATAAGTAAATAATTCACGGCTAATGTCATGCTGAACTTGTTTCAGCATCTGTACTAAGATCGAGATACTGAATCAATTCCGATAGTTATCGGAACAAGATGATGGTAAACTACATTATATAGCAATACACATGACACAAAAACTCACCATCGTCAAAGTAGGCGGAAAGGTAGTAGAAGAAGCAGATTCCTTAAATGATTTGCTTACCCGGTTTTCTGAGCTTGAAGGAAATAAAGTGTTGGTGCACGGAGGTGGCCGATCAGCAACTGCTATGGCCGAACGTTTAGGGGTTGAAACCAAAATGGTTGATGGGCGGCGTATTACTGACAAGCCGATGCTTGAGGTAGTGACCATGGTTTACGGCGGTTTAGTAAATAAAAGCATCGTGGCTTCATTACAGGCAAAAGGCATGAATGCAATTGGCCTTACGGGTGCAGACCTGAACTACATGCAAGCTGTAAAACGCCCGGTAAAAGATATTGACTATGGGTTTGCAGGCGATATAGTTTCTGTGCATGTGGATGAGTTAAAATTGTTGGTGGAAAAACAAGTGGTTCCGGTACTTGCCCCACTTACCCATGATAAAAATGGACAGATGCTAAACACAAATGCAGATACCATTGCAGCTGAAGCGGCCATTGCTTTTAGCCGTTATTTTGATGTGGAGCTGGTTTACTGCTTTGAAAAGCCAGGTGTGTTGCAAGATGCCGAAGACGATAATTCAGTGATTGACTCATTAACTCATAGCCAATTCAAATCACTTCAACAATCCGGTGCTATCCATACCGGAATGATCCCTAAGCTGGATAACAGTTTTAACGCCATTGAAAAAGGCGTTTCGTTGGTTCGCATTACCAATATTCCAAGCATAAAAAGTGGAGGAACTAAGCTTGTTCTGTAAATCTGTTTTTTATATTGCTAAGTAAAAAGGAGCTGTGCCAAAAGACCTGAGGTATCAATTGATTTTCAACGATTTCCCTTTAGGGTATTTAAGGGTAAAAAGTCGTTGAAATACTTGACTTCTATTTTAGGACATTCTATATGTCGACCCTTTGCTTTTTTAAAAACTTTATTTTGTCAGCACGAAAGTGATGACCATAAAAATGCCGATTATTGCACCACCAATTACACTCAGTGCAGCTTTTAACACTCCATGATAATTCTTAAAAATAGCCTTGGCAAAAATTACTTCACCAAGAAAAATGAAAATGAAGTAAATAAAAATCTCAATCCAGTCATTAAAACGGGTAAGCCAATTAGCGTTTTCCAATCCTTCTTCGAATAAACCAACAATCAACGCTATAGCAAAGCTGCTAACAGCAAAAAAGACAAACTTGAATTTTGATTTAAATGACATGCCTGCTTGTTTTTTAAGTTATTTTGTGTGTTTAACGTAAAAACGGACAAAGGGTTCTTTTTTTGCACCAAGTTATCAAAATTCCAAAACAAGAAAGGGATGTCATCTCTTCAAAAAGATGACATCCTTTTTCTGTTTCCTAATTTGTAAATCGCGATACAAGTATCCAGCCATCCAATATCTCTACTTTCTTAAAATCATTCTAAATAAGAGATAGTCGTTGCGTATAAGATTTTTTGAAAAATCGCTGAATTTGTTCTAAATGCTTGTTGTTTGGGAGGTTCAGCCATGTGTAAGTGTTAAAAAGTGTTTCATGTTGTAATCGTTGGTTTTGTGATGCAGGGGTGATAAGCCGCAAAACGCTGATTCTCTTGATTTCTTAGGGTTGGATTACTATATTTGCCTCCCTTAAAACTGAGAAAATCTAAACAAAAGATATCACGATGAAAGAATTTAGAATTGTCGTTTTAGCCAAGCAAGTTCCTGATACAAGGAATGTTGGTAAAGACGCTATGAAAGCCGACGGGACGATTAACCGTGCGGCTCTTCCGGCTATTTTTAACCCGGAAGATTTGAATGCTTTGGAGCAGGCACTTCGTATTAAAGACAAATTCCCAGGCTCTACCATTCACATTATGACGATGGGACCAGGCCGTGCTGCTGAAATTATCCGTGAAGGTATGTTCCGTGGTGCAGATGGTGGTATTTTGCTTACCGACCGTGCTTTTGCTGGTTCGGATACATTGGCAACTTCTTACGCCATTTCACAGGCCTTGAAAAAAGACAATGCATTTGATATCATTATTGCTGGTCGCCAGGCGATTGATGGTGACACTGCGCAAGTTGGGCCACAGGTTGCTGAAAAACTTGGTTTGCCACAGGTAACTTACGTAGAAGAAGTGCTGGATATCAAAAACAAAAAGATAAGCATGAAACGTCGTTTAGAACGTGGTGTGGAAACTGTTACTTGTCCAATACCAATGGTGATGACAGTAAATGGTTCGGCTCCTGACTGCCGTGCCCGCAATGCGAAATTGATCATGAAATACAAGCATGCAAAAACGGTAACTGAGCTTCAAAACTCAAACGAAGATTACCTGCACTTGTACAATGATCGTCCATACCTGACTATTTCTGAATTGACAGTGAATGATATTGAAGTGGATCATGCTGAATTAGGCTTGAGCGGTTCGCCAACAAAAGTGAAAACAATTGAGAACGTGGTTCTTCAAGCAAAAGAAGCAAAAGTGATTACTTCAAAAGATAGTGATATTGACCAATTGATGCGTGAGCTGATTGAAAGTCATGCGATTGGATAACCTTTAAAACTTGAAAAATTATGAGTAGCGTATTTGTTTATTGCGAAATAGAAGATGGTCAGGTTGCTGAGGTTAGCCAGGAATTAATGACCAAAGGCCGCACATTGGCCAACGAATTGGAATGTAAGCTGGAAGCGATTGCAATCGGTGCTGATTTGGACGGCATTGAAAAGCAAATTTTCCCTTATGGGGTTGATACGTTGTACCTGGCAGACGATAAGCGTTTGTATCCATACACAACCCTTCCTCATACATCAATTATTGTAGGTTTGTTTGAAGAGTTGAAACCTCAAATTGCCCTGATGGGTGCATCTTCAATTGGCCGTGATTTAGGCCCTCGAGTTTCTTCAGCTTTACATAGTGGATTGACCGCTGACTGTACCAGCTTGGTCATTGGTGATCATGAAGACAAAAAGCAGGCTAAAAAGTATGAAAACCTACTGTACCAAATTCGTCCTGCATTTGGTGGAAACATTATTGCAACCATTATCAACCCTGACTGCCGCCCTCAAATGGCAACAGTTCGCGAGGGTGTGATGAAAAAAGAAGTGGTTGATCCAAAATACAAAGGAAAAGTTGTAAAGCTTGATCCAAATAAATACCTGAAAGACGAAGATTTTGTGGTTGAAATTATTGAACGCCACATGGAGAAAAGCAAAGTGAATATGAAAGCTGCTCCAATCGTTGTTGCTGGTGGATATGGAATGGGATCGAAAGAAAACTTCGAACTACTTTATGAATTGGCTGATGTGCTAGGCGGTGAAGTGGGTGCTTCACGTGCTGCAGTTGATGCCGGCTATGCAGATCACGAGCGTCAAATTGGTCAGACAGGTGTGACTGTTCGTCCAAAATTGTACATCGCTTGTGGTATTTCAGGACAAATCCAGCACCGTGCAGGTATGGAAGAATCGGCTCAGATTATTGCAATCAATACCGATGCTGAAGCACCAATTAATGCTGTTGCAGACTATGTGATTACAGGTGATGTTGCTGAAATCATCCCTAAAATGATCAAGTTTTATAAATCAAACACCAAGTAAGCACTTCGTGAACCAAAAATTATTTTAAAATGGCTAATTTTTATACCGATAATAAAGAGCTGAAATTCCACTTAGATCATCCATTAATGGAGAAAATCGTTCGTTTGAAGGAAAGGAATTTCTCTGAAAAAGATAAGTTTGATTATGCCCCAATGGATCACGAAGATGCCATGGACAGCTTTGACCGCGTGTTGGATGTTGTTGGTGAAATTTGTGGTGAAATTGTTGGCCCAAATGCTGAATCTATTGATGCAGAAGGCCCGCAGGTTGTTGATGGCCGTGTAATTTATGCACGTGGTACAGAAGAAAACATCGAAGCATTGAACAAAGCTGGTTTGATGGGTATGTCGCTTCCTCGCCAATATGGTGGGCTGAACTTCCCAATTGTACCTTACATTATGGCTGCTGATATTGTTTCGCGTGCCGATGCAGGTTTTGTAAACATTTGGGGATTGCAGGATTGTGCAGAAACAATCAATGAATTCGCAAACGAAGAACAAAAAGAAAAATTCCTGACCCGTGTTTGCCAAGGTGAAACAATGGCAATGGACTTGACTGAGCCAGATGCAGGTTCAGACCTTCAGGCTGTTCAGCTGAAAGCAACTTACGATGAAAAATCAGGTAAGTGGTTGTTGAATGGTGTAAAACGTTTCATTACCAATGGCGATGGCCATATTTCTTTGGTACTTGCCCGTTCAGAGCCAGGTACTTCTGATGGTCGTGGTCTTTCTATGTTCATTCACGATAAATATGATGGAGGTATAACTGTTCGTCGTATCGAGCACAAATTGGGTATCATTGGTTCCCCAACTTGTGAGCTTGTTTTTAAAGATGCTCCTGCTGTATTATGTGGTGACCGCAAGATGGGCTTGATCAAATATGTAATGGCACTGATGAACGGAGCCCGCTTGGGTATCGCTGCTCAATCAGTAGGTGTTTCTGAGGCTGCTTACCGCGAAGCATTGGATTATGCGAAAGAGCGTGTTCAGTTTGGAAAAGCTATCATGCGCTTCCCTGCTGTTTATGAAATGCTAGCAAACATGAAAGCAAAACTGGATGCATCACGTACATTATTATATGAAACTGCGCGTTTTGTTGATGTATATAAAACATACATGCATATTGCAGAAGAGCGTAAGCTTGAAAAAGAAGAACGTGCTGAAATGAAAAAATACCAGCGTTTAGCTGATATTTATACACCACTTGTAAAAGGTATGGCTTCTGAGTACAGTAACCAGTTGGCTTACGATGCTGTTCAAATTCATGGTGGTTCTGGTTTTATGAAAGATTACCCGGTTGAACGTATCTATCGTGATGCTCGTATTACATCAATTTATGAAGGTACAACCCAGTTGCAGGTTGTTGCTGCAATTCGTGGTGTTACCACAGGTTCCTACCTAAACCAAATTCGTGTGTATGAAGCAGAGAAAGTTTCTCCTGAATTGGAACACTTGAAGCGTACATTAATCATCTTGACTGACGAATATGAGCAGGCTGTAAACAAAGTTACTTCAGTAAATGACACTGAATTTGTCGATTTCCACGCTCGTCGTATGGTTGAAATGGCTGGTAATATTATTATGGGTTACTTGTTGGTACTGGATGCCAATCGTGAGCCGATGTTTGCCAAGTCAGCTAAAAACTTCATTCGTATTGCAAAAGCGCAAATTAAAGGTCATGCTGAATTTATCAGAACTTCTGATCTTCGGGATTTGGGTGCATACAAATACGAAATGACTGAATAATTGAGCTAGAAGTATTATATAATAAGGGTTGGCTTCGGTCAGCCCTTTTTTATGTCTGAAGGTCTTCCATCTCCCATCTTCTATCTTCAAACTCTTCTATCTTGATTTCGATTTCAACTTTACATCCATCAGTTCCCTTGCCAGTTTTTGCTCCCTGACCAATGCATTCTTGCGATGTGCCTCAAATTCTTCCTGAACTTCTCCAAGGCGTTCTTTGGTTTCACTAACAACCTGGTGACCTCTTTTATATATTAAGAACAAAATAGCGGAAATAATAGCCAGAATGAAAATTAGCGTCCAAATAATAAAGTTGTATGATCCCTTGTTGATGCTTATTCCTAAAAAGTTTATGCTATTGCGTGTATCTTCGGCAGTTTTTAGTTCCTCATTCAGTTTTTCAACTTCACTTTTTTGGGAAGATAGGTCCGTATTAAGTGTACTGATTTCACTTTTTAGCTTAATAATTTCATTTTTGTGTTTATTAATGGTGTCCAGCGAGTTTTGTTTTACATGATTGTACCCACTAATTGGAATAACTTTATACTCCTGATAGCGGCTGGATCTTTTAAATAAATAATCAAATTGACCTTCCAAATTGGTCGTGTCAGAAATATTTTCAACTTTTCTTACCTGGGAAAAGCCAAGAAAGGGAATACTGGTTATTAATAATAATAGGATAATCTTACTGAAAGTATGTGGAGTTTTCATTTTTGTCAATTTAATATGTGAAATTTTTAAAAGACCTTTTACCAAATTTCGGAAAAGAACAGCTAAATCCAAAAACGTAGGCGGGTGTTTTTTTATTATAACTGCATAGAATTAACATGAAGAATCCTTGAGTTGAAGAAATGGGTTATGTAAATTTCAATTTTCCTGCATTTTTTTTGTTGTTGTAAGTAGTTGCCGTTCAGTGGTGTTTGTTTGTTGTTTTTGCAAAGCTTTGAAAAAAGTTTGTTTTGGGTATTGCGGGAATAAAAAAGCTGCCTATATTTGCACCCGCTTTTGGGTTTTACGGGTTTTGTCCGTTAGATAAGAAAGCGTTGTTCATTGCGGTTTTTTGGGGGTTTTATGGTGTTTGTTTTTTGGCTTGAAAAAAGTTTGAAAAAACATTTGGAAGTTAAAAAATAAACGCTTTACTTTGCAGCCGCTTTACAGGGCATGGTTCTTTAAGTTTTTTGGGTGTTCAGTGTAACCGGGCGGCGTACTTGTACGTAAGATACCGGGCACGGGCAGGGCAAAAAAAAAGTTTTGAAAAAAGGCTTTAAAATTTTGCGGGTAACAAAAAGCTTGTTAACTTTGCCGCCCCGTTGGCTTGCAAGCCATGCGGGGGAGTAAAATAAGAAGGTACATATTGCGGAAAAGACATATATATGCCGCGCTTTTTCAGGGCGGCGTTTTTTTGCGGTAAAAAGTTCATTGAAAATATTGAAAAAGTAGAAAGATAAGGAAGAATTGCTATTAAACAGTTTTAATCCACGAGCTAGACAAGATTGGTCTAAATGACCTGACAATTTTTTATACAACGAAGAGTTTGATCCTGGCTCAGGATGAACGCTAGCGGGAGGCCTAACACATGCAAGTCGAGGGGTAACAGTGCTGCTTGCAGCAGCTGACGACCGGCGCACGGGTGCGTAACGCGTATGCAACCTACCTCAAACAGGGGAATAGCCCAGGGAAACTTGGATTAATGCCCCATGGTAATAGTTTACCGCATGGTTTACTATTTAAAGTTCCGGCGGTTTGAGATGGGCATGCGTGGCATTAGTTCGTTGGTGGGGTAACGGCCCACCAAGACTACGATGCCTAGGGGTTCTGAGAGGATGATCCCCCACACTGGTACTGAGACACGGACCAGACTCCTACGGGAGGCAGCAGTGAGGAATATTGGTCAATGGGCGCAAGCCTGAACCAGCCATCCCGCGTGAAGGATGACTGCCCTATGGGTTGTAAACTTCTTTTATGTGCCAAGAACGTTCCCTACGTGTAGGGTTTTGACGGTAGCACATGAATAAGCACCGGCTAACTCCGTGCCAGCAGCCGCGGTAATACGGAGGGTGCAAGCGTTATCCGGATTCATTGGGTTTAAAGGGTACGTAGGTGGCCCTGTAAGTCAGTGGTGAAATCCTGCCGCTTAACGGTAGAACTGCCATTGATACTGCAGGGCTTGAGTACAGTTGAGGTAGGCGGAATGTGCAGTGTAGCGGTGAAATGCTTAGATATTGCACAGAACCCCGATTGCGAAGGCAGCTTACTAAACTGTAACTGACACTGAGGTACGAAAGCGTGGGGAGCGAACAGGATTAGATACCCTGGTAGTCCACGCCGTAAACGATGCTCACTCGCTGTATGCGATACACAGTATGCGGCCAAGCGAAAGCATTAAGTGAGCCACCTGGGGAGTACGTCGGCAACGGTGAAACTCAAAGGAATTGACGGGGGCCCGCACAAGCGGAGGAACATGTGGTTTAATTCGATGATACGCGAGGAACCTTACCTGGGCTTAAATGTAGGTTGACAGGACCTGAAAGGGTTTTTTCTTCGGACAACTTACAAGGTGCTGCATGGTTGTCGTCAGCTCGTGCCGTGAGGTGTCGGGTTAAGTCCCATAACGAGCGCAACCCTTACCGTTAGTTACCATCAGTTTGGCTGGGGACTCTAGCGGGACTGCCACCGTAAGGTGAGAGGAAGGTGGGGATGACGTCAAATCAGCACGGCCCTTATGTCCAGGGCTACACACGTGTTACAATGGCCGGTACAAAGGGCAGCTACCTGGTGACAGGATGCCAATCCCTAAAGCCGGTCTCAGTTCGGATCGAAGTCTGCAACCCGACTTCGTGAAGCTGGATTCGCTAGTAATCGCGCATCAGCCATGGCGCGGTGAATACGTTCCCGGGCCTTGTACACACCGCCCGTCAAACCATGGAAGTTGGGGGTACCTGAAGTCTGTGACCGCAAGGAGCGGCCTAGGGTAAAACTGACAACTGGGGTTAAGTCGTAACAAGGTAGCCGTACCGGAAGGTGTGGCTGGAACACCTCCTTTCTGGAGCTTGGGTTAAGATTGGGCATTTTTTCTTTATCACTACTTTTTTAAAAGATATCAGGGCAAACGCGGATAGCTGTCGGCTTATGGCTTGTGGCTTGAAGCTGCAGGCATTCACAGACAGTCCCGTAGCTCAGCTGGTTAGAGCGCTACACTGATAATGTAGAGGTCCCCAGTTCAAGTCTGGGCGGGACTACAAGGCCCACCAGTTCAATCCCGATAGCTATCGGGATGGGCGGGACTACCATGAAGTAGTTCAGGGTTTAAAATTTGGGGTTAAAAGTTAATTACAACTCGCAACCCGGAACATGCAACCCGGAACTCAACATTTGGGGGATTAGCTCAGTTGGCTAGAGCGCTAGATTTGCATTCTAGAGGTCAAGGGTTCGACTCCCTTATTCTCCACCAAAAGAAGTGCCGGAGTACATAAGTACAAACGTACATAAGTGAAAGGGGACAAAAAGTTCGAAAAGGCAAAACGTTCATTTTATTGAAATATTGGAACAAGATGGTATGCCAGGCGGCATTTTATCCGGTTCGATTCCGGTTATATCAACTTACTTGAAGTTATTAGCTTAAAGCTAACAGCTGAAAAGTTAAAGTTCTTTGACATGTTGGGAAAAAATAAGAATGTAAAGAACATTCAACCTTAAAACAACAGAATTAACAATAATCGAGTTAATCAAGGAGAAAGTTATTAAGGGCGTACGGGGGATGCCTTGGCTCTCAGAGGCGATGAAGGACGTGATAAGCTGCGAAAAGCGACGGGGAACTGCAAATAAGTTTTGATCCGTCGGTATCCGAATGGGACAACCCACCCAATTTATTGGGGACCCGGCCATGCCGGGGGCTAACCCAGGGAACTGAAACATCTAAGTACCTGGAGGAAGAGAAAACAATAGTGATTCCGTTAGTAGTGGCGAGCGAACGCGGAAGAGCCCAAACCAAAACGGTTCCGGCCGTTTTGGGGTTGTAGGGCCACAACATTCGACCAAACATTAAATGGAACAGTCTGGAAAGTCTGGCCACAGCGGGTGACAGCCCCTTACATGTGCATTGTTTGGAAGATAGTGGTACCCTGAGTAGGGCGGGACACGAGAAATCCTGTCTGAATCTGCCAGGACCATCTGGTAAGGCTAAATACTACTGAGAGACCGATAGTGGACCAGTACCGTGAGGGAAAGGTGAAAAGCACCCTGAACAAGGGAGTGAAATAGTACCTGAAACCGTACGCTTACAAGCTGTAGGAGCCCCGATTATTCGGGGTGACTGCGTGCCTTTTGCATAATGAGCCTACGAGTTAGTCGTCACTGGCGAGGTTAAGTCCTTAAGGGACGGAGCCGAAGCGAAAGCGAGTCTGAACAGGGCGTTCAGTCAGTGGCGCTAGACGCGAAACCTTGGTGATCTACCCATGGGCAGGTTGAAGTCCCGGTAACACGGGATGGAGGACCGAACCAGGAAACGTTGAAAAGTTTTTGGATGACCTGTGGGTAGGGGTGAAAGGCCAATCAAACCGGGAAATAGCTCGTACTCCCCGAAATGCATTTAGGTGCAGCGTCGGTCATGAGTCTTATAGAGGTAGAGCTACTGATTGGATGCGAGGGCTTCACCGCCTATCAAATCCAGACAAACTCCGAATGCTATAAGATGCTCACCGGCAGTGAGGGCATGGGTGCTAAGGTCCATGTCCGAGAGGGAAAGAACCCAGACCATCAGCTAAGGTCCCCAAGTGTATGTTAAGTTGAACAAACGAGGTCCGATTGCTTAGACAGCTAGGATGTTGGCTTGGAAGCAGCCATTCATTTAAAGAGTGCGTAACAGCTCACTAGTCGAGCGATTGGGCGTGGATAATAATCGGGCATTAAACATACCACCGAAGCTATGGATTTATGGTAGGGGAGCATTCCAGTGGCGTTGAAGCAGTGCCGTGAGGCATTGTGGAGCAGCTGGAAAAGCAAATGTAGGCATAAGTAACGATAAAGCAGGTGAGAAACCTGCTCGCCGATAGACTAAGGTTTCCTGATCAACGCTAATCGGATCAGGGTCAGTCGGGACCTAAGGGGCAGCCGAGCGGCGAACCCGATGGACAACCGGTTAATATTCCGGTACCCTTGTTACTGCGATGGGGTGACGAAGTGATGAAAGGACCGCGTGCTGACGGAATAGCACGTTGAAGGGCGTAAGTTTTGAGAGTGGCAGGCAAATCCGCCACTTGAGCTGAAACCTGACAGTACCGTGAGCCTTCGGGCAAGCGGACAGTGTCCCTAAGGGCTTCCAAGAAAAACCTCTAAGCTTCAGGTAACAAAGGCCCGTACCGCAAACCGACACAGGTAGTCAAGGAGAGAATCCTGAGGCGCTCGAGTGATTCATGGCTAAGGAACTAGGCAAAATGGCCCCGTAACTTCGGGAGAAGGGGCGCTCGAAAGAGCCGCAGTGAAAAGGCGCATGCGACTGTTTATCAAAAACACATGGCTTTGCTAAATCGAAAGATGATGTATAAGGCCTGACACCTGCCCGGTGCCGGAAGGTTAAGTGGGGGTGTTATCTTCGGAGAAGCACTGAAATGAAGCCCCGGTAAACGGCGGCCGTAACTATAACGGTCCTAAGGTAGCGAAATTCCTTGTCGGGTAAGTTCCGACCTGCACGAATGGTGTAACGATGTGCGCACTGTCTCGGCCATGAGCTCGGTGAAATTGTAGTCTCGGTGAAGATGCCGGGTACCCGCAACGGGACGGAAAGACCCCGTGAACCTTTACTGCAGCTTCACATTGATTCTGGGTAAGTGATGTGTAGGATAGGACGGAGGCTTTGAAGCGGTATCGCCAGGTACCGTGGAGCCATCCTTGAAATACGTCCCTTTGCTTATCCGGGACCTAACGTCGCAAGACGGACAGTGTGTGGTGGGTAGTTTGACTGGGGTGGTCGCCTCCAAAAGTGTAACGGAGGCTTCCAAAGGTACCCTCATGACGATTGGTA